>NZ_CP074436.1:20000-2420000 GCF_016858305.2 Polaribacter sp. Q13 | reverse complement strand
CAGTTTGCTCAATTAATTTATCAGCAACAGTCATTCCACCAAAATCAGCAGCTAAAAAAGCTTCTTTATCTACGCAGTTTAATGCGATTTCAGCAAATTGAGCTCCTAAAGCTACAAAAGCATCGTTTTTACCAACAAAATCAGTTTCACAAGCTAATACAATTGCTACACCAGCAGTATTATCAGCATTGATTTTAGTTACTGCAACACCTTCGCTAGATTCTCTATCTGCTCTTTTTGCAGCAATTTTTTGACCTTTTTTACGTAAAATATCAATTGCTTTATCAAAATCACCAACAGACTCTACTAATGCCTTTTTACAGTCCATCATTCCAGCTCCAGTTGCTTCTCTTAATTTTTTAACATCAGCAGCACTAATCTTTACTGTTTCCATGTTATTTATATTTTTAAGTTATACTTATTTTTTTTCTTCAGCAGGAGTTTCAGTAACTTCAGCTTTCGCTTCTTCAACTACAGGAGCTGCTTTTTCTGCCTTTGGAGCTGCAACTTCTTTAGTTTCTTTTACTTTCTCTTTGTCTGCTTTTCTATCTGATAAACCTTCTGCAATTGCATCAGTTACAAAAGATAATACTTTGTCTATAGACTTAGAAGCATCATCATTTGCTGGAATGATAAAATCTACTAATCTAGGATCAGAGTTTGTATCAACCATTGCAAAAATTGGAATGCTTAATTTTTGAGCTTCTGCTACAGCAATGTGCTCTTTTTTAATATCTACTACAAATAATGCACCAGGTAAACGAGTCATATCAGAAATAGAACCTAAATTCTTTTCTAATTTTTCTCTCTGACGATTGATTTGTAATTTTTCTCTTTTAGATAATGCATCAAAAGAACCATCTAACTTCATTCTATCAATATGAGCCATTTTCTTAACAGCTTTTCTAATAGTTACAAAGTTAGTTAACATACCACCTGGCCATCTTTCTGTAATGAAAGGCATGTTTACTGCTTTTGCTTTTTCTGCAACAATATCTTTTGCTTGCTTTTTAGTAGCTACAAATAAAATTTTACGTCCAGAGTTAGCGATCTTTTTTAAAGCTTCTGAAGTTTCTTCTATTTTTGCTGCTGTTTTATACAAATCGATGATGTGTACACCATTACGTTCTGTATAAATGTATGGAGCCATGTTTGGGTTCCATTTTCTAGTTAAGTGTCCAAAGTGTACACCACTATCTAATAATTCTTGAATGTTTACGTTTGCCATTTTCTTAAATGTGTTTACTTTCTGTTTTGAAATCAATAGTTAGGTAGTCTTTCGAGTCCTAACTATTTAGATGCTAAACTGTTTAATATTAAAATATAATAACAGTTCTCGATATAATATAGTCCAGAATAAATTCTGAATAATATTAACGTTTCGAGAATTGGAATTTTTTACGTGCTTTTTTCTGACCGAATTTCTTACGTTCAACCATTCTTGGATCACGAGTTAATAAACCTTCTGGTTTCAATACTAACCTGTGCTCTGCATCAATATGAACTAAAGCTCTTGTAATTGCTAAACGAATAGCTTCTGCTTGTCCTGTTACACCACCACCGTAAACATTAACTTTGATATCATAAGATTCTAAGTTTTCTGTTAACATTAAAGGTTGTTGTACTTTATACTGTAAAGTTCCAGTAGTAAAGTAGCTTTTGTAATCTTTTTTGTTTACTGTAATGTTTCCTGTTCCTTCAGAAAGGTAAATACGAGCAACAGCTGTTTTTCTTCTACCGATTTTATGTACTATATCCATTATTTAAGATCGTTAAGGTTAATAGCTTTAGGTGCTTGACCTGCGTGTTTGTGCTCTGTACCTGCATATACATACAAGTTTCTGTAAAGTGCTGCTCCTAAAATATTTTTAGGTAACATTCCTTTTACTGCTTTTTCGATTAATCTTGTAGGATCTTTCTCAAACATTTCTGTTGCAGTTAACGATCTTTGTCCTCCTGGATACCCTGTGTGACGAATGTAAGATTTGTCTCTCCATTTGTTACCAGTTAAAACAATTTTTTCTGCGTTGATGATAACCACGTTATCTCCACAATCTACGTGAGGAGTAAAATTTGGTTTGTTTTTACCTCTAATTAGCTTTGCTACTTTAGAAGCTAGACGACCCAACGTTTGCCCGTCTGCATCAACTAAAACCCACTCCTTGTTTACGGTAGCGCTGTTTGCTGATACTGTTTTGTAACTTAATGTGTTCATAATTACACTATTAGTTTTTGTTTATTAATAATTTAATTTTCCTTAAAAAAGGAGTGCAAATGTACTGTATTTTATTTGATTGACAAATAGTGCTTTAGATTTATTTTAAGATTGTTATATCTTACTAAAATAAGTTTTAGTTTTTTTGATAATATAAAAGCTAAGTAATTGGTTTTAAAGTTTGTAATTGTCCTCTTTAATTGTTCCTTTAAAACCTGTTCCTTTTGAATTTTTCTCTCTCTAAATTTTCTTTTTTTTTGACGTGTAAAGAAGATGGAAAAAGCAAATATTGGTATGAAGTATTAATAGTTTAAGCGTAGTATTGATGGATAAAAAAAAGCATCAAAATTAATTGATGCTTTGGTGTTTTCTGTTTTTAAGTTTAAATTGGTACTAATGGCCAACTGTTTACTAAATCATCACTCTCCATCCGTAAGGATCTTTCGCTTTGTTTGTTTGAATATCTGTAATAGCCTTTTTTAGAGTTTCTGCAAAAGAAGTCTCTAATTCAGGTAAATCATAATCGGTACCTTGGTAACCAAAAGTAGAAATTGGAGAAATAACAGCAGCAGTTCCTGCTCCAAACATTTCTTTTAAACGACCACTTTGCGCTGCGGCAATTACTTCAGAAACAGTAATTTTTCTAACTTCAACATCAATATTCATGTCTTCAGCAATTTGAATAACACTTTTACGTGTAATTCCATTTAAAATTCTATCGCTAGTAGGACTTGTAATTAAAGTGTCATTTATTCTGATAAAAATATTCATCGCGCCAGCTTCTTCAATATATTCGTGCGTATTGTCATCCGTCCAAATTACTTGATTATAACCTTTGTCTATAGCTAATTGTGTAGGGTAAAACTGTGCGGCATAATTACCTCCAGCTTTTGCAAAACCAACACCTCCATTTGCTGCACGAGCATATTTTTCTTCAATTAAAACCTTTACTTTACCAGAAAAGTACGCACCAGAAGGAGCTGTACAAATTATAAATTTGTAAGCATCAGCAGGTGACGCATGAAATCCTATTCCAGAAGCAAACATAAAAGGTCTAATATATAGAGAGCTACCTTCGTTTGTTGGTATCCATTTATTATCAACTTCTAATAATTTCTTTAAACCATCCATAAAAATGTCTTCTGGAATATTTGGAATGACCAAACGTTCTGCGGATTTATTTAAACGCTTACAGTTCTCTAAAGGTCTAAATAACATGGTGTTTCCTTCTGCATCTTTGTAAGCTTTCATGCCTTCAAAAATGGATTGTCCATAATGGAAAATCTTTGCTGACGGATCTAAAGATATGGGAGCATATGGTTTAATAACTGGTGTTTGCCATTCGCCATTTATAAAATCACATTCTAACATGTGGTCAGAATATACACTACCAAATGGTAGATTATTAAAATCTACAGAATCGATCTTCGATTTTTCTATACGTTGAATTTCTATATTAGATTTCATTCTATTTTAATTGAATTGAAACACAAATGTACATAAAATATTCATCGGACAATATAACTAATCATTGCTTTTGCTCATTATAATATGTACTTTTGTTGAATTCACAATTAATTTTGAATTTATGAAATATTTGATACAATTTTTTTTAGTTATTTTGTTTGTATTTACGGCGTGTAAAGACGGAAAAAAACCAGCGAATAAAATAGCAGAACAAAAACAAGAAGTTAATTATGATTCTTTTGGCACCAAAATAGATTTAGACAATGCAATTAGTTCAGAACAATTACTAGCTAAATTTAAAACCATGAAAACTGGTGATACAATTAATGTAAAATTTGGTTCTACCATTAAAGAAGTTTGTTCTAAGAAAGGATGTTGGATGAAGTTGCCTTTAGATAAAGAAGCAGAAACTATGGTACGTTTTAAAGACTACGGTTTTTTTATGCCATTAGATGCTAAAGGAAGAGAAGTGGTTTTAAATGGTAAAGCATTTGTACAAGAAACTTCTGTTAAAGAATTACAGCATTATGCAGAAGATGCAGGAAAAAGTAAAGAAGAAATAGCAAAAATTACCCAACCTAAAAAAGAATTTACTTTTGAGGCAGATGGTGTTTTAATAAAAAAATCAATCTAAATATTTTGAAAAGAGAAATTTTAATAACTTCAGATGGTTCATCTACCATTCATTTACCAGATTGGAATGAGCAATATCATTCTAAAAACGGGTCTATTAATGAAACCTATCATGTTTTTATAAACAGCGGATTAAGCCAAGTTACAGAAGACAAGGTTGCTATTTTAGAAATTGGTTTTGGTACAGGTTTAAATTGTTTTATTACCTATTTAGAAGCTAGAAAAGACATCGATTATGTTGGTGTAGAAGCGTATCCTGTTACGCCAGAAGAAGTAGAAAAAATGAATTTTATAGCTGTCTTAGAGGCAGAAAAGGAAAGTGAAACCTTTAAAAAAATGCATACCGTTTCTTGGGAAGAAAAACATCAAATTTCAGACACATTTTCATTAACCAAAAGAAAACAATTCTTTGAAGATATTGAAGATAAAGACGCCTTTAACTTAATTTATTTTGATGCTTTTGGTGCTCGTGTACAACCGCAATTATGGACGGTAGAGATTTTTCAGAAAATGTATGACTCACTAAAAGAAAACGGAATTTTAGTAACCTATTCTGCAAAAGGAAGTGTTAGAAGAGCTATGCAAGAAGTCGGGTTTGTTGTAGAGCGTTTGCCAGGACCTCCTGGAAAAAGAGAAATGCTAAGAGCAACAAAAATTACCAATAAAAACTAACCACTTAAAATTTATTTTCAAATGCAATTTAAAAGAAAATTTGGAAGGCAAAAGCAAACCAAACCAACAAAAGGACTTTTTTTAATTGTGGTTTTAGCCTTCGTTTTAATCCTTTGGTTTAAAGCAGAAGATATTATGAATGCTTTGTTTTAGATACAATTTTTTAGCAGCTATTTCCTGCTTTCACTGCTCGCTTTTTTTATCCTGAAAAAGGATAAAAAAGAGCTCAAACAAATAGCCTGTCTTGAGCGAAGTCGAAAGGTTCAATCAGGGCTAAACTTGTTTGCACTCTAAATTCATTTACCTGAAATAGAAATTATTTTTTAAAACGTCTTCCTTTCCAATGATATTTAAAAAAGAGCGATTTGAAAATAACAAGAAGGCTAAAAAAGGGATATAAAAAACTAGCAAAAATGTACCATTTATAAAAATTACTTTTTATCTTAAAAAACTGAATTGTTGGCAAGAATAAAAACAAATCAATAATTATTTTTAACACAAAGGGAATAAAAAGCATTTTTAGGCTTCCAAACAATAAATAATAAACAACAACAAAGTTGGTAAGTAAAACTAACAAACCAATTAATTTTACCTTTAAAGAACTAAAATTACCTGTCTTTGCAGCCCATCTTGTTCTTTGGTTTATTAAGTCAATCCAAGTTTTTACAGGGAACGTAGTTACAATGGCGTCAGAAGATTTTAAATAACCAACACTTTTTTTATCAGCTTTTATAAACTTTTCAAATAGAAAAATATCATCTCCGCTGGCAATATTGTTATTGCCATTAAAGCCATTAAGTAGTATAAAATCTTCTTTTTTATAAGCTAAGTTTGCTCCGTTACATAAAAAAGGAAAACCCATACCAAAACCACCAATAGTAGTTCCTTGCATGCTCATAAAATCTAATAATTGAAACTGCTCTAAAAAGTTGTTTTTAGCTTTATAATTAACAGGAGCAACTACCATTTTGGGGTTTGTGTTTTGAATAAAGCTATCTATGCTTTGTAACCAATTTTCAGGTAAAATACAATCTGCATCCGTAGTAACAATCCAGTTGTATTTTGCGACCGAAATTGCGGTTGTAATAGCGTCTTTTTTTGGAGAGTTAGAAGTTCTTATATTTTTTAAGACAGAAAACCTTTGAGGTTTCTGTATAAACTTATTAATTATTTCAACCGAATTATCTGTAGAAGCATCATCAACCAAAATAAATTCTACCAATTCTTTTGGGTAGTTTAACTCTGCGATTGATTTTAATAAAATAGGTAGGTTTTCAACTTCATTTCTAAAAGGAATAATTACTGAAAATGAGGTTTTATTTACTGTTACTATTTCCTTAAATGTATCAACCTTTTTAAATCCAACTGCCAACCAAACAATTAGAATAGCATAAAAAGTAACTATAAAAATGAGCAACCAAATCATTTTGCAAAACTAGGTTTAAAAGTTAACACAAAATAACTGCCAATAATTGCAGGTAATACAAAATTTAAAATCCACATTAAGGTGGTTGTAGATAAAATGATAAGAGGTTCTATATTGAAAAAAGAAAATACCCAAATAGCTACAGATCCTTTTAAAACAACATCAAATAAAGATAACATTGGTATTATAGAAGCAATTAAATAGATAGAAGTAATGGCAGAAATAGCGTCTATATAAGAAATATCAACTTTAAAAATGAGTAATAAAAAGTAAAACTGATGCGAGAAAAATACAAACCGAAGCATTGATAAAACACCTACTTTTACGTTTAAATTTAACGGAATTTTCTTGATAAAATTACTGGCTTTATCAAAAGTGAATCCCTTAACATTTATTTTTTTTAGTACCAAAAATAGAATAGAAATTATACTGATTCCAATGAGTAAAACTTTTAAGGTACCATAAAAATCAATTTCAATCCTATGATAAAACACAAAATAACTGAAACCTATACAGCCAAAAAATAGGGTCATAAACATCTGATAAAAGTTTCCTACTAAATTTAAACCTAATATTTGCTTTCTATGGTTCTTGTTAAAATACAGTGCTTTTGCTCCGTATTCTCCAATTCTATTGGGTGTAATTAAAGAAGTTGTTAAAGAAGCTAAGGATTGCTTTGTAGCCTCAAAAAATGAAATTTGTTTTACAAAACCGACAAGAGATTTCCATTTTATAATTTCTAAAAGCCAGTTTAAAAATGTAAAAAGTAGCAGAAATAAGAGGTTTTTGATTGAAAAAACTTCATTTTTAACTAAATTATCATAAAAAACAGAAAATTTTAGTTGTTCATTATCAATCAGTTTTGTGTAAATAAAATATCCGCAACCAATTACAATCGATAGTTTTATTATCAACCAAAAGAATTGTTTAGATTTGTATGAAAGCGAATTATACATGGTTTGCAAAGTAACAAATAATCATCAGTATATTTGATGATGTATACAAAAACAATCTACCACTTTGGCGATAGAAAAAATTATTTTAGGCATTGATCCAGGAACCACTATTATGGGTTTTGGATTGATAAAAGTTGTTGGTAAAAAGATGGAATTTATTCAAATGAATGAATTAATGTTAAAAAAATACGACGACCATTATCTGAAATTAAAACTCATTTTTGAACGAACAATTGAACTAATTGATACTTATCACCCAGATGAAATTGCTATTGAAGCACCTTTTTTTGGGAAGAATGTGCAGTCTATGTTAAAGTTAGGGAGGGCGCAAGGAGTTGCCATGGCAGCAGGTTTATCTAGAGAAATTCCGATTACAGAATATTTACCAAAGAAAATAAAAATGGCGGTTACCGGAAGCGGAAGTGCCAGTAAAGAACAAGTTGCTTTGATGTTAAAATCTCTTTTAAACTTAAAAACATTGCCAAAAAACTTAGATGCAACAGATGGTTTAGCCGCTGCAGTTTGTCATTTCTATAATTCAGGGAAAGTAGTTGGAGGGAAAAATTATACAGGTTGGGCTAGTTTTGTGAAACAGAATCCTAAAAAAATCAAATAATTTTTTTTAATTGTCATTTAACAATAAACAATTATCAATAATATGAAGTTGAAAAATAATCCATTACAGAACAAAAGTTATGATTTGGCTTTATTAATTGTTAAATTGAGTAAAAGGTTAATAAAAGAAAATAAAGAGTATGTTTTGTCAAAACAAATTTTAAGAAGTGGAACTTCTGTAGGAGCAAATATAATTGAAGCTAATGGTGCAATTTCAAAAGCAGATTTTTCGGCTAAAATGTCTATTGCTTATAAAGAATGTTTAGAAACTAAATATTGGTTGCACTTGTTAAAAGATAGTGGAGATTTAGATATAGACAGTTTTAATGACCTTTTTGAAAAGGCAGATGAAATAGGAAGAATTTTATTCTCTATTTTAAAAACTAGAAGAATAAACAAGTAGTTGCGATAATTGATAACCGATAATTGATAATTTATTTTGGCAGGAATCTACATTCACATACCATTTTGTAAACAAGCATGTTTTTATTGCGATTTTCATTTTTCTACTTCTTTAAAGAAGAAAGAGGATATGATTTCATCACTTGTAAAAGAGATAGAAATTAGAAAAGATGAGTTAGAAAACACCGTTATAGAAACTATTTATTTTGGTGGTGGCACGCCCTCTGTTTTAAATACAGATGAAATTCAATTATTGATTGATGCTGTTTATCAAAATCATACGGTTGTTGAGAATCCAGAAATTACGTTAGAGGCAAATCCAGATGATTTATCTGAAGAAAAAATAATAGAGCTTTCTAAAACTCCCATCAATAGATTAAGTATTGGAGTGCAATCTTTTTTTGAGAAAGATTTAAAACTGATGAATCGTGCGCATAATTCGTCGGAAGCAAAAAACTGCCTATCTATAGCGATTCGCCACTTTAGTAATATTTCTGTCGATTTAATTTACGGAATTCCAGATTGTACAAATGAGGAATGGAGAGATAATATACAAACTGCATTGAGTTTTGGAATTCCTCATATATCTAGTTATGCGTTAACGGTAGAGCCAAAAACGGCATTAGCGACGTTGATAAAAAAAGGGAAAATTAAAAATGTTGATGATGAAAAAGCAGAGGAGCAATTCCATATTTTAATAGAAGAATTAAAAAAGGTAGATTTTGTGCATTATGAGTTGTCTAACTTTGGTAAAGAAGGTTTTTTTAGTCAAAATAATTCTTCTTATTGGTTAGGAAAATCGTATTTAGGTATTGGGCCTTCTGCACATTCCTTTAATGGTATCCAACGAAGTTGGAATGTGAGAAATAATGCAATATATATAAAAGCTATTCAAGAAAATACACTTCCTATAGAAAGAGAGACTTTAACAAAAACAGATGGTTATAATGAGTATATTATGACAGGTTTACGAACCATTTGGGGTGTTTCCTTAGAAAAGATTGAAAAGGATTTTGGAGAAAAACATCTATGGTATCTTAAAAAACAAGCCGAAAAATATTTAGAACAAGAACTGTTAATCATCGAAAATAGAATTTTAAGGACCACAGAAAAAGGAAAGTTTTTATCAGATGGTATTTCTTCAGATTTATTTATGGTCAACTAGTTTTAGGGCTGTTAATTGTTGTTAAATATAAAGATTGAACAACCTAAAAATAGAGAAAACAAATTTAAAAACTTATATTTGAGTCTGTGGTAAAAACTAAAATTTACTGAAATAAGTAAGGCAAATATGAAAGCGGTTATAGAATACAATTCAAGAAAAATAGAGATAAATGTATCGGAACCTATAGATATTTCTATTCCTATAGATGTTACAAAAAATAATATAAATGCTTGGGGAATTGAAGACCCTAAAATAGGACCAGCATCTTTTGATGGTTACGAAGTTAGTGTGGCTAATGGTGCAGTGGTTAATTTTAATAATATTCAATTTAACCCACATTCTCATATTACACATACAGAATGTGTTGGTCATATTACCAAAAAAGTGCATTCTGTGAATCAGAATTTAAAACATTATTTCTTTGTGGCAGAATTGGTTACGGTTGCTCCTGAAAAAATAGGAAGTGATTTTGTGATTTCTGAAAAACAGTTAAAAACAGCGTTAAGAAATAAAAAGAGAGACGCTATTGTAATTAGAACTTTACCAAATTTATCAGACAAAAAAGAAACGAGATATTTTAATACCAATCCGGCGTATTTATCTAATGAAGCGGCTAGTTATTTAGTAGAAAAAGGGATTAGACATTTGTTAATCGATTTGCCTTCGGTAGATAAAGAAAAAGATGATGGTAAATTAGAAGTTCATAACATATTTTGGAATACTTCAGGGAAATTAAGAATGCATGCAACCATTACAGAATTTATTTTTGTACCAAATGATGTTGCTGATGGTGAGTATTTATTAAATTTAATGATTGCACCTTTTGAAAATGATGCTACTCCAAGTAAGCCAATTTTGTATAAAATTATAAAGTAGATTTAGATATATGTTGAGAAGTTTTTAAATGAAAAAAGTTAATTTAAAACTTGTTAAGGTTTTAGGATTGTCATTACTGTCATTGGTTTTCTATTTTCTATTGGAACATTCTAATAAGATAAATTCAATTATAAATACATTACAGAAAAGTGATTCTAGTAAAGGTTTTGGAATTTATTTAACTATCAATTTGGTGAAATGGTTTTTGTTGATATTTGGTGCTATGGCCTTAATTGTTGTAATTTGTGACCTTTTAAAAGAAAGGTAATCTAAAACCACTTTTTACGTTTAAAATACCATACAGAAAAAATGGTGATTACAACCATTGCAGCTAATAAAATAAAGTAGCTATATTCATATTTTAACTCAGGGATATTTTCAAAGTTCATTCCGTAAATTCCTGCTAAAAAAGTAAGAGGAATAAAAACGACGGATAAAATAGTTAAGGTTTTCATTACCTCATTTAATCGATGTCCTTGAATACTGAAAATTAAGTTTATTTTACTTTCTAATTCTTGTAGTTCAAAATCTATATTAGAAATTAAATTATTGGATTGTTCTTTTAATTCGCTAAAATACTTTATGTTAAAACCTTCAATATGTACTTTTTCCAATTTTATAATAGTGTCTCTTAAGGTAAGTGTTGCTTTTTTAAAATTGAATAATTCTTGTTTCCTTTTTTCAACCAATGATGTAAATTCTGGTGTTGGTTTTATATTCGAAGAACTTAATTTGTCTGAGCTTAATTCTGCATTTTCTAAATAAGTGTCTTGGTAATTGTCTACAATAGATTCCAAGATTAAAAAGAGTAAATAATCTGCATTCTTTTTTCTAACAATACCTTTATTACCTTCCAGACGTTCTCGAATCCATCCAAAATAATCTCCAGACCTTTCTTGAATAGACCATAAAAAATCTGGCGAAACTATAAAAATCATTTGTTCAGAATCTAACTTATTATCAGTTGTAATTAATACGCGTGTAGTTAAAAATAAGATATTTTCTAGTATAATTACTTTGTTAGGATGGTCTGAATCACTCAATAATTTAATTAAAAAATCATCTAAATTATTCTGACTAATTACCTTTTTACATTCGTTTTCGTAATGAATTCCATAGGTATTTACCCATTCTATAATTTCTGTTCCTTGTGTTAATTTAATTTGAGAAATGTCAGAAAAATCAGATTTTTCATAAGTATTACTAGAATACTTAATTACATTGGTATTGTCTAAAAAATCATTTTCCTCCATATAAAATAGTTGTAAATTTGGTTTATAAAGATACTTTTTAAATTGTAATAATATCAATTTTAAAATAAAGAGTTTATGCATATAGAACAATTAAGAGATTATTGTATTTCTAAAAAAGGAGTTACGGAACATTTTCCTTTTGATGATGTAACGTTGGTTTTTAAAGTGATGAACAAAATGTTTTTATTAACAGGTTTAACTTCTTGGGAAAAAAGTGAGGCTAAAGTCAATTTAAAATGTAACCCAGAAAAAGCAGAAGAATTACGTGAAGAATACGAAGGTATTTCTGCAGGTTTTCATATGAATAAAAAACATTGGAATACTGTTTTACTAAATTCTAGTGATGTTTCAGATGATTTGGCAAAAGAATTGATAGATCATTCTTACGATTTGGTGGTGAGTGGTTTAACTAAAAAAATAAAAGAAGAACTGACTAGTTTATGATAATCAATAAAAATGAAATTGTAAAAAAGCATTGCTATACAAAACTCGTTTATGGACGGATCAATAAAAAATTAAAAAGCAATTTTTCTAATGAGGAGAGTGAGGCACTCATCAAAAAAGTACTAGAAGAAAGTCCTTTAGAAAATTACATAAAAAAAGGAAAGAATTTTTATATTTCTAACGAGGAACATCATATAAAAATCACCATTAATTCAAGTACTTTTAGCGTAATCACGGTAGATAAATTATAAAAAGTATTTCACTTTTTTTTAGGAAGATATATATTTAAAACATTTTTAATTCATGAAAAAGCAAGACCTTAGAGTTCGTTATAAGCAAAAACGCCAAGATTTAACGGGAAATCAAATTCAGAAATTTCAAGAAAATATCTATCAACAAGTTTATGATTTGGATATCTCTAAAGTTAAGAATGTGCATTTATTTCTATCTTTAAAAAAGTTTAAAGAAATAGATACAAAACCATTAATTGCCTATTTTAGAAATAAAAATAAACGAGTTGTTGTTAGTAAATGTAATTTTAAAGACAATACCTTATCTCATTTTTATTTAGAAGAAAACACCATATTAGAACTGAATAAATTTGGCGTTCCAGAACCTATTAATGCACAAGAAGTTTTAGAAAAGGAGCTAGATTTAGTTTTTGTACCCATGTTAATTTCTGATACAAAAAATTACCGAGTAGGTTACGGAAAGGGTTATTATGATCGTTTTTTAGCTAATTGTAGAAAGGATGTAAAATTAATGGGTTTAAACTTTTTTAAGCCAATCGATATCATTCAGGATGTAGATAAATATGATATTGCTTTAGATAAAGTAATGTATCCAAAGCAATAGTTTTTTAGAAATAACAGCATTAATATATTTCTGTAATGCAGTTATTTAATTAGTTATAATTGCACAAACTTATAGATTAGCAGACCCCAACCTATTATTAAGAATAAACCTCCTAATGGTGTAATTGGACCTAAAAATTTTAGTTTTTTATTATTGGCAGATGAAATTACCAAGCCATAAATAGAAAATGAAAATAAAAGGATTCCAATAATAAATGTATAAACGATGTAGTTGTCAATGGTAAGTTTATGGTTTAATTGAAAACCTAAAACGAGCAATACAATGGCATGATACATTTGGTATTTTACACCAGTTTCAAAACTTTGTAGTTGGTCTGTTGATAATTTTTTCTTTAATAAATGAGCCCCAAATGCGCCAAATATTACGGCTGTTAATCCAAATATTGCTCCTGAAATTAATGCTATTTTATCCATATTTATTAAAAGTTGAATCCTAAATTAACGGTTGCTCTTACTCCATCATTACTGTTAAACACAGCCACGTTTGCAACTAACATATTTGCCGCATTAAAGAAAACGCCACCACCAATAGACGTATTAAATTTAGTGTTGTTAAACGTAGTATTTTGTTGCCCCCAAACAGTTCCGTAATCAAAACCACCATACATACCAATGCTTAAAGGAACAATACTTGTTTTAATTTTTGTTAAAAGTAGGCGTATGTCTGTAGATTGATATAAAGAATTTTTGCCTGTAAATCGTTGATTTCTATATCCTCTTAAACCATCATTTCCTCCAACGCTTGCAGCTTGATAAAATTCATAAGAATCACCAAAATTAAAATGACCTTTTACTTTAGTTGCAAATACTAATTTTTCGCTAGAAATTAATTTATGATTAAATGAAATAGCCGGAATTAAATACCCGAAATTATTGCTGTTGTTTAAGTTTGAAGTATATCCTACTTTCAATGATGTGTTCATTCCTATTGTAGGGAATGCTGCATTATCGGTGTTTTCGAATTGGTAACCTGCTTCTGTATTAATAAATTGTTGGTTGTTAAAAATAGTACTGTTTGTAACCAATGGTTTACTTACAATTCTATCAGGTGTTTTTTCTACTTTATAGTTTTGAAAATTTACTCCTACTTTAAACTTGGCGTCTAAATCTCCTTTCCAATGAACAAAAGAACCTACGGTAACTTCTTTTATTCGGACTCTATTATATTCTTCTTCTTTTTCATTATTATGCTTATTTGGGTCAATAGTGTAATTGCCTAACCCAAAATAGTTCATTGCAAAATTAGGACTTGTAAAGCGTGCTTTTACTCCTAAATTCCAACTTTTAAAAACGTTTGCAAATTCACTAGTGTAATTCAGTTCAAAACCATTGGTTTCAAAGTAGTAAGCAGCGTTTAAAATATGTTGTGCACTAAATGGGTTTCTCTCAAAACCATAGACAGTGTATACATTAGAAACCCCAACTTTTACCCCATCATCTGGGTTGAAACCTAATGTTGGTGCTATCATAAACTGATTGTTTTTTAGCTTTTTATAATCATACACATTGGTTTCGTAATGATCCGTTAATTTCTTAAGTCCTTTATTAGTTGTAAAAGTGTTTTTCTTTGATTTAAAGTCGTATAATTTCACCTTTTTACCATTTAAAATACTATAAGTATCATTGTTTTGTCCACCAATAATTCTCACTTTAATAAGGTCTTTATCTGCTCCTTTAACAACAAAAGTATCTTCATCATCTAAACCATAAATCCAAATTTCTTTGGTTATAGATTTGTTGTAAGTTCGTTCATGAAAAACAGTACCTTTTTCACCTTTTATTATACGATACCCTGTAACTTTTGTGTTTCCGTTAGGTAATCTTTCAATATCAAACCAATCGTCTTTATTAGTTCCTTTTATAACTTGAAATTTATTTATATGATGAAAATAAGAATCAGAAATTTTCTGTAAATTTCGTCTTCTACCTTGTAATTTTATTTTTATTTCAGAGATGGTTTTGTCTTTAACTTCTTTCGGAAAATTAGTAAAAGCATCATCTATCACCGCATCTGTAAGTTGTGTTGTTATTAAGTTTACTTGTGCATCCCAAACACTTTTATTAGCAGTTGTAATTAATGCCATATCTAAAGGATACGGTTCTAAATTAAACCATTTTGGGCTATTTAATTCTTGTTCGTAAGATTGCATTAAACGTAAGGTTGGAATTATCCTTGTGGCTATATTTAGTAAAAATCCATCTGCAAAAACTGAAAAGGCTTGGTCTCTATCTCTAGGAACTGGTCTGTAAATTGTTTCTTTTCCTTCTTTAAAAACGGCCCATCTCCATTGGTCTTCATGTCTATCCCAATCACCAATTAGCATGTCAAACAAACGTGCTCTAATGTATGCCTTTTCATCTAAAACATGATTTTCGTTTTTACTTAAACTCTTTAATAAGTCGTCTGTGCTAATTATTTTGTTTGCAAAACCAAAACTTTTTTTGTCTCCATGACCAGAAGCCGCTCGTTCTTCAATCATATACAATTCATCACCAAATTCATTATTAAAACTTCCTAAACTATTCTGCTTAGGAATGTAATATAAAACAGGGTTTGTGTGATAAACACCAACAGCGTCAGACAATTTTCCAATAGTAAATGGCGCGTAAGGGTGAGAGCCTGTAAATACATCGCTTAATAAATCTTCGGTAGCCGTATCATTAAATTGTCCTTCTATATATTGGTCTTGAAAAGCAACGGCTTGTAAATATTGAACGGCATTTTTTCGCAAGGCACGCATTACGTATTCGCGTCCTTTTTTATCTTCTAGTCTTAACGATTTAGATTGATGTCCACCACCTTTTCTTACCGGTCTTAATCCTCCAAAAAGGGTATCTAAATCTACAGTTGGCGCATTTACTTCTGTACCAAAATATTTTCTGTAACGCTCTCCCCATAAAAATCGGTAAACCCCATTTTTTGTAACCTCTTTTTTAGTGTAGATAGGTGCTTTCTTTTCGGTAATTGTAAGTTTAGGGTACGTGGTGAAATTTTTATTTTTATTAGCAGGTAGAACTTCCGTTTCATAAACAACTTTATCATCTTTTACACTATAAAAACGCACGTTAGACGAACCATCTTTATATACGTCTAATTTAGTAAAACCTTGAGTTCCATAAGTAAACTTTGCATTTCCGGTTAATTTTGTTGGTGTGGTTTTAGAACCAGAACCACTAACTATTTGTGGTAGGTTGTCTTCTACAATATATTGTAAATTATGATCGTGACCTGATACAAAAATTGTTTTATCATTCTCTTGAGATAATGTTATAATGCGTTTTCTAAGTTCGTTGTATTTTTTATTTTGGATGTCTGTATTTGATAATCCAGATGTTTCTCTAATTAAGTTTTTTAGAGAACCTAAAATAGGTAAAGGATTCATGTGGCTCTTTAAAGAATATTTTCCGCCATGAGAACCATTTGTAAACATTGGGTGATGCAGTGCCACAATAGTTGTTTTTCCGCGCGCTTTTTTTATCAAACCTTCAAACTCGTCTAAGAATTTAGTTCTTGTTTTAATCTCACATTCATCATTAATTGTTGGGTGGTTGTCCCAATTTGTTAAGTACCAATGTGTGTCTACAATAATTAAAACAATGTCATCAGATATGTTTACTTTCTCTAACGGACAGCCATTATTCGGTAAAAAAGATGATTTCCCTAATGCTTTTTCTACTAATTTTTCTTCTCTTTTTAAGCCATCTAAACCATGGTACCAATCATGATTTCCAGGAATAAATATTGAGTTTCCTTTAAATTGTTTGGCAACATCTGTCTGCGCTTCAATTCTTCTTTTTGCTAAAGGATATTTTTTTGATTTTTTCTTCGGAATTCCAGTTTCATATACATTGTCTCCTAAAAAAAGTAAAGTAGAGTTTTCTGAAGCATTTTTAATTTGATTCTTTAAATACTTTAAAGCGGCAGAATCTTCTGTAAGAGATGAGTTTCCTGCATCTCCTATTAAATAAAAAGTATGTTCAATTTTAGTACTATCTTTTTTTATTACATTGGGTTGATTATCTGCAATTTGCTTCTTTATGGTCGCGCAAGCAGAAATCAATAAGAATAGTAAAGTGAATACTGAGTATTTGAATAGTTTCATAGGCACGAAAATAGCTATTTTAAAATTGAATTTTTATACCGATGCAAATCTTCTTTCGTATCGATGTCAAAAAAATTGGTAGTTTCTTTAGGGCAAAGCACTTCTTTTTTCTTTTTATTGATGAATTCTTTTGCGCCCTTGTCTCCTTTTATCAATAGTAAATCTGAAAAATATTTTTTAGGAAAAATAGCAGGAACACCTAATTTTTCTCCATAGTTAGATGCGATAATCCTATCCTTATTTTGTTGAAACAGATGAAGCATGGCTTCTAAATAGGTAACATCAATAGCTGGTTGATCTGCCAGTAAAATAAAAATACCCTCAAAATTTAACTCCTTTTCTTTAAAATAATTGATTCCCGCAATGATGCTTGAACTTAATCCGTCTTCAAAATTAGTGTTCTCAATAAATTGGATGTTTTCTAAAGGTGTTTCCGATTTAATTTTATCCGCATTTGCTCCTAAAACACAAAAGATAGTTGAAGAAGAAATGGTTTGTACTTTCTCTAAAGTAAGCTCTAAAAGTGTTTTATTATTGATTTTTTCTAGCTGTTTTATACCATTCATTCTCGATGATTTTCCAGCAGCTAAAACTAAAAATGCAATATTTCTCATCAACTTAATTATTGATTTTTCCTGTAAGGTTTCTCAAAGAAAAGGGTTCTTTTTTTCTGATAACAGATAGAATTTCGGCAACAATAGAAACCGCAATTTCTTCTGGAGTTTGTGCACCAATATGCAAACCTGCTGGCGTGTAAATGTTGTCTAAAAATTCGTCGGAAAGATCTGGGACAAACTCAAAAAGCTCATTAAACAAACGCTCTCTTCTGTTTGGTGCGCCTAGAATACCAATATATTTAGGTCTGTATTCAGATAATTTTATAACATATTTTAAATCTTGCACGTAACTATGATTCATAATTACAATAGCCGTGTTTTCTTCAATATTTTTAAACTGAATGGATTCTGGAGAATCACCATTTACCGAATTTGCTCCCGGAAAATCTTTTATTTGTTTACTATCTTTTACGCAAGTAATCACATCAATTTCCCAACCTAAGGTAGCGGCTACTTTACAGAGTTTAACAGCATCATGTTCGCCTCCAATTATAATCAACCTAAAACTAGGTTGTATTATTTGAGAAAAAATGGCAACCTCATTTTTCTGCTGATAATTGAAGAAGTCTGAAAATATAAATTGTTCTTTGTTCTCAAAAGTTATTACAGAACCAAAATTACCAAAAGCTTCATTTTCGGCTGTAAAATAACTTTCTATTTTTATAGTTTCTCTGTTATCATTTACTTTAGAAAAGTGATTTAGAAACGCATCAGAAACTAAAAAGGGTTCAATTAAAACATATAAAATGCCTTCGCAGCCTAATTTGTATCTACCATCGTAGGTAATCATTTTTGGTTTGTTATCAGCAAAAACACTTTTTGCTCTGTGTATAATTTCTTTTTCTACACAACCACCACTTACGGCACCAACAGAATTTAAATCTTCAGAAATTAACATTCTAACACCTGGTTTTCTGTAAGAAGATCCTTTTAAATGTACTACAGTAGCCAAAACATTTTTCAACCCCTTTTGCTGATTGATGGCTGCTTGATTGATGATTTCTTTGAGTTCGTGATTCATTGATAAAAACTAATTTGGAAATTTAAATATAAAACTTTTAACCAACCTATTTTTGGTGATTCTAAAAAGAATACCCAATGGCAAAGTTTAAAACGGGTTCGTCTGCTCTAAAATCCCAACGTTTTCCTTCTTCTAAAGAAGGATCATGAAAAGGAGCCGCTAAATCGAAACGGATAACAAAACCTTGCACATCTACCCGCAAACCAAAACCTGCACCCATACCTAATTCATTTATAAAGTTCGACGTAAATTTATCTGTAATATTACCATCATCATCATTAAAATCGGCATTTGAAACAGTATTCCAAACATTTCCTGCATCTGCAAAAACAGCACCTTTTAGAATAGAATATATGGGAAAACGATATTCTAAATTTGCTTCTAATCGGACATTACCTGTTTTATCAAAAAAAGAACTATCATCATCTGTATTATTACCGTCATAAGTCCCAGGGCCTAGAGACCTAGTACTAAAGGCTCTTACACTATAAGGTCCGCCAGAATAATATTGTTTTACAAACGGAATAACATCAGAATTGCCGTAAGCATACCCATAGCCAGCAAAGAATCTGGAAGCAATGGTTTGTTCTTTTTTAGAACCAAAATTATAATGATACCTTACATCTAGATCTGCTTTTGCATATTGTGCATATTCTAAACCCAAAAATGTATTCGTTTCAGCTGTTTTTTTATCAAACAAACTAATAGAATTACCAGCAACATCTAATGTAGTTTGTAAATAAAATTGATGCTCTTTTGCCGCACTCAGCATTTCATTATAGGTAAAAGAAAAGGTAAGTCCGCTTATAAATTGCTGTTCAAAACTGCTTTCTAAATACGAGTTGTTGTCTAAGATTTCTTGAAATGCATCGGTAGTATTTGATAAACGAGTATAACTTACCGAAATAGGATTAAACTCGTAGGTGATGTATTTATTTGCATTCCAAGTATACCCAAAAAGACCTGTACCAGATAACAGTGTATACAAATCGCTTCTGTTTAAATACGTGGCACTTAAACTCATTTTAGTTTTCGGAATAGAATAATCAAAATAATCTTTATTTATAGAAAAAGGAGCGATCACTCTAGGGAAAATGAGTTCACCTTTTAGTCCCAATTCTAAACTAGTTAATCCAGAACTACTGCTAAATATTTGCGTTTCATAACCAATATTTGTGCTAATGTTTAAAGTTTCACCGCCTTTAAATAAATTTCTATTACTATAGGTAAGGGATAACTCTGGGCCAGCAAAATTGTTAGATTTAGAAACCGCTTGTAGTTCTGCACGTATGGCGCGTTTTGTTAATGGAGATAAAAATATATTAGCTTCTAAACTACCTAGGTTTGTTAGGGAGTCTGTTATTTCTTTGTATTGTATGTTTACAAATTTATATACACCAATGGAAGAGAGTTTTCTAGCAGTATTTTTAGAAGTTAATGGATTAAATAAATCACCTTCTTTTAAAGTGATAAATTCATCTAAATATTTTGGTTCAAAAAACACTGTATCCTGATGATATGTTTTTTCTTGAAAACGATTGTTTTTTACATCTGTAGAATCATTTAAATTATAATTCGGATAAACATTGATGCTTTTAATTTGATAAGGAATGGTAGCTTTTTTAGGAACGTTGGCTTTTAATTTTAAAAATAAATCGAATTTTTTACTTTTATATCTATTCGTATCAGCTTCAAAAAGTAGAAATTCCGAATTAAAATTATAGTATCCTTTGTTTTTTAATTCGGTATCTAATCGTTGTCGTTCTAATTTTAAACTTCCCAAATCGAAGCGCGAATCGTTTTTGATAGGAGAGGAGGTCGTTAAATTTTTTACCTCTTCATAAATTGGCGAAACCATACTGTCTATTTTGTAAGTAGCCATTTTATAAGGTTTCGGTATTTTTAAACGATATATTATAGATGCTTCTTTTTCCTTTTCCTTAAATGTAGAATTAATAGTACTGTAGAAAAAGCCATAATTTTCTAATTTATTTCTTAAAATGTCTTTATTCTCTAACTGATTTATATCCGATTGATAGACCGGGTTTTGTCCGAATTTTTTAAACAACCATCTATTTAGAAAGTTGGTTTTTTCTTGCTGATTTTTATAGAAATAATACAACCCCAGGTGCATGCCAAGGAATTTTGTATTCGGTTGCTGACTTAATACAGAAGATAAATCTTGTTGTAATTCAGATATTTTCTGTACCGTAGAATCTGCTTTAATTTCTATAGAAGCACCCGTGTATAAACGTTTATTTTCTGGTATGTAATTTTTAATACCACAACCGTAAATAAACACGAATAGTACTAATAAAATGCTATATTTTTTATAGGATGCTTTCAAAATTTAGTTACTTTTTATTTTCTAAATTATCAACGTTACTCGTTTTTTGGCGCTGTTTTGTTTTCCTTTTTATTTGTGTTCTCTTTTTCCTTTTTCGAACGTAAAATAGAATTCCAAAGTTGTTGAAATTCATTAAATTCTTTGGTGAAAATTAAGGCAATTCCGTTTACAATTATTTGTCCGTCTATTACATTTTCAAATTCACTTTTTCTAAAACCTTTAAGTCTATATCTTCCGTCTTCAGTAATTTTGTACTCTAAACTCACGTTACCAATTAATGGAGATTTCTCTTCCGTAGAACTACTTCCTTGTATGTCTACTTCGCTACCAACTCTTACGGTTAAACGATCATTAAATAATTTTTTCTGAGCAGCAACATCTAATTGCGTTCTATCTGTTGGCGCGTCCCCTTGGTAATCTGTAAAACTATTTAATCCAAAATCTAATTCGATACCAGAACCTCCGAGAATTTTATCAGAAAAAGCATTTAATTGCCCCGAAACAGCATCATTTAAATTGTTTCTAGCAATCGTAGCAAAACCACCCGAACTACCATCACTACTCGTATCTGGGTAAAACCTACTTAAAACTAGTAAAGAAAAAACTTGCTTATTTAACTCGTCTTCTTGTTGATTAACTTGTTGCACACGTTCGTAAACCTGACCGCCAATGGCACCCTGCTGCTCTTCTGGCATGTCTAAATTAAAAGATATTTTTGGTTGTAACAATTCGCCACCAATATTTAAATACACATTAAAAGGCAATACTTGTTTGTACTTATTTTTTGTTGATGAATCTTCCCCTGAAATTTGTGAGGCCATTAAATCAGACGCTGAGGTTTTTAAAGTATACGTTGTACGAATATCTAACTTGGCATCAAAAGGATCTCCGGACCAAGAAATTCTACTTCCAGGAACTAAAACAAATTTTCTATCAACAACATTGTATAAGTTAAGTTCATAGTGTCCGCTTGCAACTTCATAAGCACCTGTTAAAGACAAACGCCCATTTGGCGTCATTTGAAAGATGAAATCACCATCACCAGAAACCTTAAAGTTGTCGCCAGTATTTTTATCAATGATAACTTTAACGGCTGCTTTTTTATCAATTTTCAGGAATGCTTTTACATCAAAACCAGTAATGGTTGCAGTTTGTTCTTCTTTTTGTGTTAAAATGGCATCAGGATTCTCTCTATTTACAAAAGCAACAACACCATCTCTTTCTTCTATATTTGTATAGCTAGATGGCAACACATAGGTAACATCTGTATCTGAACCAACTACTAATTTTGCATTTAATTTAGGGACTTGCAAATTTCCAGTTAGTTTTGCATCCACATTAAAAGATACTTTTCCGTAAAGAGATTCGTTGTCTTCTTTTGTAGCATTTAGCACTCTAAATTTATTTGCTTTAATCTCTAAATTAAATGTAGGGTTTATAAAACTCTTGGTTTTAATGTCTCCAGAAACTACGAGTGCGTTTTTTTCTGCATCTAATATGGTAAAATTAGACATGTTAAAACCACTGTTATCTACCTGTAAAGTTTCATCCTTTAAATTGAATTTTGCATTTAATTTGGCAACTTTAAAAGCTGCATTTGTAAAATGTAAACTTCCTTTATATTTTGGGTCGGATGTTTTTCCGGTTACTTTAAAATCTCCAGAAAAACTGCCAGAAGTTTCTTTAATTTCGCCTAATGAAAATGTGTTTAAAGCTTTCATTTTAAAATCGTTAATTAGTAAATCTAAATTTAAACTAGCATCATTATTTTCTACCAAATAGTCACCTTTTAAATCTAAATCTACTGTTCCTTCTTTTAAGGATGCGTTAAAATCATATTTTCCGTTTTCTAAAGACTTTGCATCTACACTTAATTTACCAAAGTCTGTTTTTAAAACTTGTAGTTTACTAATGCTTAGATTGGCAATAATACCAGTATCACCAAAAGGTTGTTCTAAAATAAAATCGCCATTTAAAACTCCGGTTGTAATTTCTTTTTCGGGACTTAAATAATTGAAAACTTCATTGATCTCAAAGTTTTTATAATTGATGGCAATATGATCATTAGCAATACGCGGAATTTTATCTGTAATTTCTATAGATTGATTTCCAAGATTTATTTTAAAATCGTAAAATGTTAGTTTATCATTCTCAAAAATAATGGCATTGGTTTTAGGGATTTTCCAATTATTGCTATTCAATAATAAACTGTCTTTGTCTATGGTAAACTTTAATTTATCGCTATTTCCAGTGATGGACGTGTTTACATTCATCAATTTTTCTCCCTTATAAAAACCTAAAAAATTAAGAGATAATTCGTTGTCTTTTTGGGTTCCGGTAATTATAGTTTTTGGCACATTTAAAGGGCCTGCGGTAATTTCCTTAAATCCTAAATTAAAGTTGAAATCCTCTTTATCTGTATGCATAGAAAAAGCCAAACTGTCTAGTTCATTATCGCTAAAATTAATGTGAGGAGCCGTAATATTAGCAATCAGTTTTCTTTCTTTCTCTTTAAAATCCACATCAATATTTATGGTGTCTAAATCTTTTAAATTAACCAAGAAGACATCTCTTAAAAGTGGCGTTTGAGAAATTTTTGCTTTTAATTTTAAATTTACAGGGCTTTTAATAGTGTCAGAAACAGTAACATTTCTATAAAAATAACTAGCAACATGACGTTGTAAAGCGGTGCTAAAAGTTTGTGGGTCTGTGTTTGATTCTAAATTTAAATCAATCATCTTATTTTTGATAGAAACAGCTGTTGTGTCTTTGTCTACAAAGGCATTTGCAGTGAAGTCTCCTACCAAAAAGGTGCTATTATTATAGACGGCCACACCATTTTTTATATTGCTTTTTAGCGTGTAACTTTCGGCGTTTCCTTTAAAATCTAAAGAAAGTTTTAATCCGGTCTTTACCTTACGCTGCATGATACCAAGCGCCTCTAAATCTGCACCAATTAGATTTAGATTTACAGTTGCTTTGGTGTTTATAGAATCTAAATTTACATTCGCATTTAGGTCTAAGTTTAAATTATCATCTTTATAGTTGGAAGAAAATGTTCCTTTACCGTTTTTTAATTCGCCTTCTATATTTAGGTCTTTAAGGGGATAGTTTTCTAATTGAAACTTAGAAATAGTCGTTTTTAAAGTGGCGTCCAAATCCTGAATATTCTTACCACTTCCTTTAGAGTTTAGGGTAATGCTTAATTCACCAAACTTAGGGTTCATTAAAAGAGTACCAACATTGTAATTTTCAATTTGGATATCGGTAGTATAGTTGATTTTAGTTCCGTTTTTAAAGATTCCTTTAATTGTAGCAATACCTTGCGATGTCTTTATTTGTGTATTAGTACTAATATTACTTAAAGTACCATTGATGTTGCTCGTTATTAAAATGTCTTCCGGTAAATGAATACCTAATGCTTTTTCATCTACAATTTGTAAAAGATCATTTCGTTTTGTCTTTGCTTTAAAGTTAGAAATGTTCAGTTGTAATTTATCTGTATCGGTAACGTTTTTAAAGTTTCCGTCTAAAGAAATTTTTGTGGAATTTCCCCAATTAATATTGGTGTTAGAAATGTTTACATCAGCCAAAGAACCATCAATATTTACAGTTCCGGTAAGGCTTCTTTTACTTAGTTTATTAATGTATTCGTTCTCTTTTAATGTTGGTTGAAACTTAAAAAGAGTTTCTAACCAAAGACTAAACGATGGTATTTTTAATTGAATATTTGTTTTTTCTGGTGATGAAATTAATTGCGAAATTGATTTGTAATTTGCTTTTGCAAAACCAGAGATTTTATTTTTATCAATCTGAATATTTATATCTGAAACTTCAAATTCGTTGTCACTAAGTTTTGTGTTTAATGCGAATTCTTTTAAATTGAATCCAGATTTTTCTTCAAAATTAAATGCATTTAATTGTAAACCTGCTTTTTTGTCTTTTAAGAAAATATCAGCAACTTTTAGTGTCAAGTTTTCTAAAACAATCGCATTCGGATTAAAAGTGTTTTTAACAACCTTTTCATTATTTACAAAATACTGAATCTTGTTGTTTTCTATATTAATATCGTCTATTTGAACCTCAAAATCTGGCCAAACAAAATCATTGTTGACATTTGTTGTTTCTGTAACAGCTGAATTCGTTGAAGTTGTTTTTAAGAGAATATCAGAATTTTTAAGCTGAAGAGTGGTAAGGTTAATTATGTTTTTTGATAAATTAATTTCAGGGATTTCTGTATAAAACTCAGCAATCTTTACATCTGCTATTAATTGATCTTGCGGGTTTTCAAAATAAGCTTCAACCTTGTTTAAAGTAAATTTGTTTACAGATAAAGTTGGTAAATCAGATTCTGTAGTTGGCGTATTTGAAATTACAGGCTTTTGAATAAGTCTAATATTTGTGTTAGAAAGTGAAATTTCATCAGCATTAAAAATCATTTTTTGCAAATCAACTTTATCCATATTGGCAGTTAGATTTCCAATTTTAAAATGACTGTCAATTCCAAGAACATCATCTTTAAAAACAACATTAATATTTGATAAATCAATATTTCCAAGAACAATATCTATAGGCTCCGAGGTTGTTTCTTCAACAACAAGAGTTGGTTCTTCTGATGCAAATGCATCTATTAAAAACTGAAAGTTATATCCAGAAAGACTGTCTTTTCTTATAATATTGGCACGTAAACCATTCCATTTTAAGTTATCTACACCAACGGCACCTCCTTTAATCATTCCCCAAAGAGGTAGGTTTGCTTCTAAAGATTTAGAATACACCAACGTATCTCCTTTGGTGTCTTCTAAATACAAACCATCTAATTGCAAACCACCTTTAAAAGTTAAAAATAGTTTGTCTACAGTAATTTTAGTGTTTGTTTTACCCGTAACATAGTTTACCGCTTTATCAACAATAATATTTTGTCCCCACGGACTTCTAATCATTAGAATCAATAGCGTAATAAAAATAAAAAAGCCTGAAAGGACTCGCAAGAATCTTCTTAAAAAGCGATATTTTTTATTCTTTATTTTTTTAGACACTGTTACATACAATTTTAGTTGAGCAAATGTAACTTGCTATTTCTATTCAAATTATCCTTATATCATAAACTTTTAACTCTTTTGCTAAAATTTAACGATTATAGGTCTTTTAAAACGGTGGTAATATATTTTAACCTGCTATTTATAGCCAATTTTACAAGTTTCACACTGATACGTGTCTTTATTTATAATAATGCCACTAATATTATTTTCTACAATTTTATTGATAAAATTATTATAGGTTTGATCATCTCCTAGTAATTTGTTTCCTTTATTTTGCTTGTAGAATTCTCCTTCCCATTCTTGTTTTCCCCAACAATTTGGGCAAAGACCAACAGGTGCTTTTTTTGCAGTATTTCCTTCCGCTTTATCGTTAAAGTAATTTTTAATATTTGTTAGAATGCTCATAAATTGTGGTTTTTGGTTATACGATTTCTGTTTCTATAATAATATCACTTAACAAGGTTTTATGAACAGGGCATTTAGCAGCAATCTCTTTTAAACGTTGCTTTTGTTTATCATCTAGATTGCCAACAAACTTTAATTTCTTCTTTAAATGATCAAAATGAGTTGGTTTTTCTACATCAATATTTAAATCGTCACTATGTTTTTTAGAATAGGTGATATAAACAAAAACCTCTTGTAAATCCCATTTTTTACGTTCGGCATACATTTTTAAGGTCATTACTGTACAAGCAGCCAAACCTGCACTTAAAAAGTCATACGGAGAAGGACCAAAATCATCACCACCAACACTTGCAGGTTCATCAGCAATAAACGAGTGTTTTTTAGTCTGAATAGAAGTGGTAAAATTGTCTTCTAACAAGTTTAAATGACCAACTAATTGCTCACCCTCCGTAGAAATCATGTTATTTTCTTCAGGTTCAAAATAACGCTCCACCCAAGTACCAATCATATTACCCACATAAATGCTATCTGAAGGTTTTGACAATAAATGATCTGCATCGTCTAAACTTATAAAACTCTTTGGATGCATGGCATTATGGTAAATTTCATGCGCATTTTCTATTCCGACTACTTTATCGAAAGGAGCGTGCATTACCAAAATTGGCTTGCGTAAGTCTTTTATGATTTTTGGTAAATCGGTTTTGCCAAAATCGTTTACAAAATCTTGATTTATTTTAAAAGGACGACCTCCAATTTTTACTTCAACATCTCCTTTTTCTGGAATTTCTTCTGTTCCATGTGAAAATAAATGGGTTACATGCCCAACAGTTGCAGGTGCGCCAACAGTGGCAACCGCTTTTATGTTTGCTAATTTTGAAGCTGCTACAATAACAGCTGCTCCACCCAAAGAATGACCGACTAATAAAGAAGGTGCTTTATAGTTTTTTTCTAAAAAATCATTCACCGCTAATAAGTCTTCTACATTGGCAGAAAAGTGACTTTCAGCAAATTCGCCTTCACTTCTTCCTAGTCCTGTAAAATCGAAACGTAAAACGCCAAAACCATGATTAGACAAAGAACGACTGATATTTTTTACGGCATTAAAATTACTATTGCAAGAAAAACAATGTGCAAAAATGGCAAATTGATTCGGTTTTTCATTTGCAGGTAATTCTAAATACGCTTGTAATTTTAAGCCTTTTTTATTTTCAATTTCTAATCTAATAGTGTTCATGCTTCTGTTTTTTAGGTAGTCGGAATAAGGTGACTAACTTTACGTTTGTCTATGTTTTGTGAAAATTGCTGTAATAAAAATGTCAACTTAGGGTTGATGTAATTCTGACAAAAAGGTTTATCAGGATTTGATTGGTAATAATTCTGAAATTCTTCTGTATTCGGTTTAAACTCTTTAAAGGTTAATACTTTTGTAATTATTTTATCTTTAAAACTGACTTGTAATTCTTTAATTATTTTTAAACAATCTTCTTTTTGTTGATGTGTGAAATAATAAATAGCAGAACGGTATTTTGTTCTCATAGAATGATTACTCGTACTTTTATGTGTGAATAAATGAATTTCTATCAATGTTTTTAAATTGATTTTATCAGTATTAAAAGACACAATAACGGCTTCAGAAAACGTGTTATTTTTTTCTGTGGATGCAATCCAACCTTGTTCCACTTTATTTACGCCAACTAAGGTTTGAAAAACGGCTTCTGTACACCAATGACAACAACCACCAAAAGCAATTTTGGTTAATTCCATGTCAGTTGTTTCCTTTCTGACCAATAAGATTCTGGATCAACTTTTAAAGTATTTAAGACTTCAATTTCATCAGCAGACAAGGTAAAATAATTCAGTTTTAGATTTTCTTTTAGTTGTTCTGTTGTTCTTGCTCCACTTAAAACAATACTTTTCGGAATTGTTTGCTCGCAATATTTTAGAGAAATAGCATCTACACCTACGTTGTGTTTTTTAGCTAATTTTTCTAAAGTAGCATACATTTTATTGTAATTCGGATAGCTTTCATTCTTAAAAACTCGTCCATTAGCCAAAGCTTCTTTAATGACAATCGATTTATTCTGACGAGTTAATTCGGCAATTACTTCTTGTAAACTTTGGTCTAAGAAATTATAAGTTACTTGGAATACATCAAATACTTGCTCTCCATCAACCAAAACATTCAGTGCTTTTTTAATTACTTCAACCTGGTTGGTTCCTGTGGTGGTCAATCCTATTTTTAGGTTGAATTCTTTTTTTAAATAAGCTAAATATTCTAAGACTTCTTTATTTTCTAAAACACCAGTTTCTAAAGTTGCAGAATGAATTTGATACACTTTTAAATAGGGCAGGAGTTGTTTAGAAAAATCCCATTGCTCATTTAACTTAGACAAACTATGTTCTTTTACTTCATGAACCGTTGCGTTAACATCAAAATTGGCCGTGTAGGTATAGCCCCATTTTGTGGCGATTTCAATAGTGTTGTCGTTTTTAGTTTGCACCCATTCTAATAATAATTCTTCTGCCAAACCATAACCAGGAGCGGTATCAAAATATCGAATTCCTAAATTATACGCTTCTTCTAATACAGAAAAACTGTGTTTTCTAAATTCAGCTAAGTTGGAGTTGTCACAGCTTTCTGTTCGGACATTAATGTATTGTGGTCTTCCTAAAGCTGCGGTTCCTAATCCTAATTTCATATTTGTATTATTTTAAGAGACCTCACAGGTTTTTAAAACCTGTGAGGTCTTAATTGTATATAGTTTTAAGAGCTACAAGATAACATAGAGCAACCTACTTTGTTTCTCGCCCATTCTGGTCTTTTTGCAAACCATTTTTCGTTTGCTGGCTGCTCTGAATATGGTTTCTTTAATAGTTGAAATAATTCATCAATTAAAGTATAATTTCCTTTATCCGCTTCATCAATTGCCATTTGAGACATGTAATTTCTAAGCACATATTTAGGATTTACCAAATTCATTTGTTCTTTTCTTTCTTCGGATGAAAGGCGTTCTATAGCAAGTCTATCAGCATATTTTTTAAACCAAGTATTCCATCTGTTTTCTACTTCTTCAGAAATATTTTCTAAATCGTAAAAAGCATTTTCTATCAATTTGAAACCTGATTTCTCCTCCGTAAAATCACTTAAATTTCTAAAGAAAATAGTCATGTCTGTTTCTACCAATTGCAAAGTATCTTCTAATTCTTGTATCAATTTTAAATCGTCTTCATCGGAAGAAATCAAGCCTAACTTCGATTTCATCATCTGTAAAGATTGCTTTTCAAAATCGATTTTATATTGCTCTAAGATTGCATTTAACGGTGCTATTTCTTCAATGATCGGATACAATGCATTTGCCAATTGATACAAGTTCCATAAACCTATATTTGGCTGATTTCCGTAACGGTAGCGTTTGTGTTGACTATCGGTTGTATTTGGTGTCCAGCCAAAATCGAAACCTTCTAACCATCCGTAAGGTCCAAAATCTATGGTTAAACCTAAGATAGACATATTGTCCGTATTCATTACTCCGTGTACAAAACCCACACGTTGCCAGTCGATAATCATTTTTAAAGTACGCTCAGAAACTTCCTTAAAAAAGTTGATATAACTTTCTTTTGATGTAGCTCCTAAATGCGGAAAATGATGTTTGATAGTATAATCAACTAACTTCTTTAAATTCTCGGTGTCTTTTCTAGCTGCAAAAATCTCAAAACTACCAAAACGTAAAAAACTCGGAGCAATTCTAGAAACAATGGCACCTTTTTCATACGCGGGATTTCCATCATATAAAACATCACGTAAAACTTGATCTCCAGATAAACTTAGAGACAGAGATCTTGTAGTTGGCACGTTTAAATGGAACATGGCTTCTGCGCACAAATATTCTCTTACGGATGATCGTAAAACCGCCAAACCATCTGCAGTTCTAGAATACGGAGTTTCGCCTGCACCTTTTAATTGTACTTTCCAGTTCTTATTTTGATGTTCAACTTCAAATAAATTAATGGCTCTTCCATCGCCTAATTGTCCTGCCCAATTGCCAAATTGATGTCCGCCATAACACATAGCAAATGGTTTTGTTTCTGGATAAATTTCGTTACCGGTAACAATGTTTTTAAAAAATTGTGATTTTAAATCTTCTTCAGAAATATTTAATTCAGCAGCCATTTCAGGAGAAACATGTAAAACTTTTGGTTTTGCAGTTTTCTTAGGGTTAGCAAAAGAATAAGCTGCGTTTTCTACTTGTCTTCTTGAGTTCTCTAAATTAGAATCTGAAGGCAATTCTGTGGTAAAAGTTTCTTTTATATTTAGTTTTATCATAATGTATCAATCCATTTCAAAAGATTTTTATCAGAAGGATTTCTTAATTTTTTATCCTTAATAGTAATTGTAGGGGAATTTAGTTTTCTATTTTCATACAAGTTACGTAATTCTTCTGCAAAAAGTTCATTCTTTTTTACATCTAAAAACGCGTAATCTAAATTACGCGTTTCTAAAAATGTTTTATAATATTGGGTTTTATGGCAGCTTTCTGTGCCAAATAGCTTTATCATTTTATTTACTGAAAAAGGATTCCTGCTTGCGCAGAAATGATAATATCACTTCAATTTATCGGCATGTAATTTTCTCAATTTAGCCAATTTGGGTTCAATTACAAAACTACAGTATCCTTGTTGTGTGTTTTCTCTATAATAATTTTGATGCGCTTCTTCAGCTTCATAAAATATAGGTAATGCAGTTAATTCAGTAACAATAGTATCTGTATAATACGGTTGAATTTGTTTCAACACTTCTGTTGCAATTTTTTGCTGATTTTCATCATGATAATAAATCACAGAACGATATTGAGTTCCTCTATCTGCACCTTGCTGGTTCATTGTAGTAGGATCATGCGTAGTCATAAAAACGACCAAAATATCCTCGTAAGAAATGATGTCTGCATCAAAAGTAATTTGAATAACTTCTGCATGACCTGTTAAACCAGAACAAATTTCTCTATACGTAGGTTTGCCCGGAGCAGTGCCACCAGCATAACCAGAAACCACTTTTTCTACGCCTTTTACTTCTTGGAATACAGCTTCTGTACACCAAAAACATCCACCACCTACAGTGGCTATTTGTAAATTTTTATTCATTTATATGTTCCTTGTTATTTAGACGATACCAATAATCTCGATGATTGTGAGATTCCTCTTCGTTTAGAATGACCTTAGATTATTTTTTAAATTAAATTATTTTTTATCAATAACCATCGATTCAGAGTTAATACAATAGCGCAAACCGCTTGGTTCTGGACCATCAGGAAAAACGTGTCCTAAATGTCCATCGCACGTATTGCACATCACTTCAACTCTAACCATACCAAAAGAAACATCTTTATGATATTTTATGGCATTTTCTTTAATAGGTTGCGTAAAACTTGGCCATCCAGAACTAGAATTGAACTTTATAGTAGAATCAAATAAAGGCGTATTACAACAAACACAGTTATATTGGCCTTCATCATAAATACTACACAGAGCACCAGAATTTGGTCTTTCTGTTCCTTTTTGTCTTGTAATTCTAAATTGTTCTGCCGTTAATTTAGCTCTCCATTCCTTTTCGGATTTCTCAACTTTTTTATCTGGAGTTGGATTTCCTTTTACACTAAAGTTGATAATTTCTTTCCAAGTAAGCATATTTGTTTCCTTTCTTTTTAAATTAATACTATAATGCTATCGGTTTTTTTAGACATAAAAACACTTGTTACCTTACAAATAATTGTTAATTTGTGAGCCGTTGAAAGCAAAACATAAATTTACGACCAATAATGATAAAGTAGCAGAACGAATGATCATTTCTTCCTATTTATTTATAAAATAATTTTACAATGAAAACATTAATTGTTGCTGCAGAAAAGCACGTTTTTAATTTATTAAACAAAGAGTTAGATGCTGCTTATGTGTATCATAATATTACACATACGCAAAATGTTGTTGCTTATGCGATAGAGCTTGCAGAAAACTTAGAGGTTGATGAAGTTTCTAAAGAGAATTTACAACTTGCAGCATTGTTTCATGATACTGGTTTTATAAAAGGAGCTACAAATCATGAAGAAGAAAGTGTGAAAATTCTTACACACTTTTTAAAAGATAAAAATATTGAAGCAGAAAGGGTAAGGGTGATTTCTAAGCTGATATTAGCTACTAAAATGGGGTATAAACCTGATAATGATTTAGAGCGAATTATGATGGATGCAGATTGTGCTCATTTAGGCAGTAAAGGTTTTGAAGACAAATTAGAGTTGTTAAGAAAAGAATGGGAAAATATAGAAAATAAGAAGTTTTCGGATACAAAATGGATTACATTAAATGTCGATTTTTTAACTCAAGGACATCGTTATTATACAGCCTATGCATTAAAAAAATGGAGTAAAGGAAAAGAGAAAAATCTATCAAAATTATTAAAAAAACAACATAAAGTAAAAGACGATTTAGTAAAGTTTAAACAGAAAAAAGAGGCTTTAAAAATTAAAAAAAATAAAAGTGAAGTGCCCGAAAGAGGCGTGGAAACGATGTTTAGAGTTGCTTTAAAAAACCATATGACGTTAAGTAATATTGCAGATACAAAAGCCAATATTTTACTTTCTGTAAATGCTATTATTATTTCTTTAGCAATGTCTAATTTAATACCAAAATTAGATAAACCATCTAACAGTTATTTAATTATACCTACTATTATATTTGTTCTTTTTACAGTGGTTTCTATTGTATTGTCTATTTTAGCGACAAGACCAAATGTAACAAGAGGTAAGTTTACCAAAGAAGATGTTGCTAATAAGAAAGTAAATCTTTTGTTTTTTGGAAATTTTCATCAAATGAAATTGCCCGATTTTGAATGGGGAATTCAAGAGATGATGCAAGATAGAGAGTATTTGTATAGTTCTTTAACGAAAGATTTATACTTTTTAGGACTTGTTTTAAATAGAAAATATAAAATTTTAAGAATTACGTATGCTGTTTTTATGACAGGTATTATAGTAACTGTAATTGCATTTGCCATTTCTTTTAAAATGCAAGCAGCATAGTGTTATTGTTTAATTTTATGTCAGAAAATAATGGAAAATAAGACGTTTTATTACAATTGTTTCAAATGTATAAAATGTCTTATCGTGTTAAAATTAAGCTTCTATTTCTTTAATTAAATCATTAAAAGTAATTGTTTTGTTTTGGTTAAAATCTTTTTGATATTTAACTTCTACACGTAATGCTTTTAATCCGGAGGCACCTTGCAAATCTTCTAATTCTAAAAATTCTATTTTACCTAACTGATTTTTAGATTGTAAATAGTTGATGTATTTAATGTACTCTAGTGCATCTTTATCTTGAGAATATACAATGGCAATTTTTCCAGGAACCGTTAAACGATCGTTTGTTCCTTTTAGGTTTGCTTTGTCAATTCGCTTTTTAATAATTTCGTATCTAATATTGTAAGCACCATCTACATCAAACTGCTTTTCATCCATTCTAAATTTGATAGCCATTGCGTTGCTATGTACCAGAATTAAAGATGCAACTTGTAAATCATGTTTCATGTTTTTACGCTCATAAAATGCTATATTTTCCATTTCATAAGTAGTTTGCAATTGCCATAAACGAAGGTTGTACAGGTACAAATCGTCAAAAGTTTTACTCTTTGTTATAGATTGTCCAATATACATATTGTACTCTACACCATCTGTTTTGTATCGCTCAAAATAATGAGGAAACATCTCTTGTGCTTGCTTTTGTTTGTTGTCTAAGAACTGAGCTAATTTATCATTTAAGAGGGTTACACTGTTTTCGTACTCTTTTCTTTTCTCATAAACCACCTTTAGGTTTTTATCTAAACGATTCATATATACACTTACTTTCTGAGAAAGTTCTGTACTAATATTATTAATATGATTAAAAACAGGGTATATTTCTCTACTTAAAAAATCTAAAATACTTACTTCATCACCAGCATTTAAACCTTTTTTCACATCGTTTAAATAAGATGCTACTCTAAACATTAACTCATTATAAATGGGTAATTTTTCTGTTTTACAAGCGTCTTTTAGTACCGTAATTGCTAAGGTTAGTTGCGTGGTTAAATCTTCTTGAATTGCTTTATTTCTAGCAATAGAAGATCCTTTAATATCACTTTGACCAAACAATGGATATACGTTATTAAACACAATTTGATCTAATTTTGCGTCTCTATTTGTTTGTCTTTCTGCATGGTATTTTTCTGCAGCTTCATAAAAACGCCATTTTACAGAACTATGTATAGAGGTATAGTTCTCTTGGATAGTAGCTTCTAAAACATTCTGACGCTCTTCTGAAGTTCTTTTTACAGCAGCTTCAAAAACAGGAATAATATCCTTTAATTTATTGATGTTTACAGAGTTTAAATCGTAGGCTCTTGGAGATGCAATTTCTAACAATGCTAAATCTCCATTGTCTGTCGCTTTGATGGGAATTAGTATAATACTCTGAATTCCATTTTCTTGAAGGTTCTTAGAAAAAAGATTATGATTTGTTTTTACTCCATAATCGGCTACATCAGAAATAATAAAAGTTTCATGGTTTTTAAAAACTTTTTGCATTATTGTGTTGCAAAAGTAACCTGAATCACAATTAATTTCTGAACTATGATTTAATATTAAACTGTGAGATTTATTTACCTTAGTTTCACAAACTTTGGTATTAATATTGTCAAAAAAAGAATAGCCTAGCTTTAAATCTTTTATACTATAAAAATCTCTTAAGTTGCTTTGTAGTTTTGGTATTAAATCTTGCCCACCTTCTAATAGATTTGCTTTTATTGATGAAAGCATTTCTTCGGAAGTAACATCGAACAAACTAATAATACCAAAGCCTTTAAAAATATAGCTATTTGGAGGGAATTTTTCTTTCCATAAGTCTATATTATCAAAATTATTAAGTAATTCTTTAAAATCTTGTTTTGTTATTTTTGGTGCATTTTCTGTAGCTTTAACTTCAGAAAAATCTGCATTAAAAGTAGTTCTGTAATATTTTATTGTTCCGGTTGTATTGTCTGGGATGTCAAAATAAAAGGGTCTTTTTACATCTACATTAAAATCATAAACGTAGCTTAAAATAAATGTACATGCCATAATATACATACCGCCATCCTCAAAATTACGAACATTTAATTCGAAATTTTCACCTGCATTCTTAATAATTTTTTCAAAACGATCTGTAAATTTAAAAGAAGTAAAAGAGAAAGGAATACTTGCTGCTTTTATTTCATTTAACAATAAAGGTTCTGGAAATAAAGGGTTTAGTAGTAAGTCTATTTGCTCTTTATATTTTTCTAATAAAGTATAGTCTGAAAAACCATCCTTTAATTCTGGATGCTTGTTAATAAGTTGTACCATTTCTTTAGCAGAACTATGGTACGGATGTTTTGCATATTCTATATCCGCATACTTTTTAAACAAATTAAAAACCTTGTTAAAAGATACGTTTAGTTGTAATGGTAATTCAGTTTCAGAAACTAACCTCGATTTAATAATTTTCATGCCTTATAAAAGAAAAATATATTACAATATTACTAATCAATTAGACGTATAAAGGTAACAAAAGTTACAGTATATTTCTATTTCTGTCTAAAATATATAGTAATTGGTACTCCAGAAAAATCGTAAATGTCTCTTAATTTGTTTTCAAGAAAACGTCTGTACGAATCTTTTACATATTGCGGTAGGTTACAGAAAAATACAAATTGTGGTGTTTGTGTAGGCAATTGTAAACAATATTTAATTTTAACAAACTTTCCTTTTATGGCAGGAGGTGGAGATGTTTTAATAATCTCTAACATTGTTTCATTAAACTTACTTGTTTGTATTTTAGTCTTTCTTTTTTGAAAAACTTCTACAGCTGTTTCTATTGCTTTAAACAAACGTTGTTTTGTTAAAGCAGAAATAAATACAATTGGCACGTCTGTAAATGGTTCAATTTGTTTTCTAACCATAGCTTCAAAATCTCGCATGGTGTTGGTTTCTTTCTCAACTAAATCCCATTTGTTAATTAAGATAACAATCCCTTTTCTGTTTTTCTCTGCCAACCAAAATATATTTTGATCCTGACCTTCAAAACCACGAGTAGCATCGACCACTAAAACAATCACATCAGAATATTCTATGGTACGTACTGCACGCATTACAGAATAAAATTCTAAATCTTCTTTTACACGAGATTTTTTACGAATCCCGGCAGTATCTACTAAATTAAAATCGAAACCAAAACGATTGTATTTTGTATCAATTGAATCTCTTGTTGTACCCGCGATATTGGTTACAATATTTCTATCTTGACCAATTAAAGCGTTTATAAAAGATGATTTTCCTGCGTTAGGTCTTCCAACAACAGCAAATCTTGGTAAAGCTACTTCTTCTAAATCTACTTCTTCTGGAGCTGGCATTTTTTCTGCTAACGCATCTAATAATTCTCCAGTTCCACTTCCATTAATAGAAGCAATTGTATAGTATTCTCCTAAACCTAAGTTATAGAATTCTATAGCGTCTGGTTCACGCATTGCATTATCTACTTTATTAACTACCGTAAAAATTGGTTTTTTAACCTTGCGTAAAAGTTTCGCAACTTCCGCATCCATAGGTGTAATTCCGTCTTCTACATTTACTACAAAAACAATTAAATCTGCTTCTTCTATGGCAAGATTTACTTGTTTTCTAATTTCACCTTCAAAGATATCATCAGAACCCGTAATATATCCACCAGTGTCTATCACAGAAAATTCTTTTCCATTCCAGTCAGATTTTCCATAATGTCTATCTCTTGTAACTCCGCTTACAGAATCTACAATGGCTTCTCTTCTTTGCACCAATCTATTAAAAAGCGTTGACTTTCCTACATTTGGTCTTCCTACAATGGCAACAATACTGTTCATCTCTATTGAAAATTTTTGCAAAGATACAATTTAAGGTTGTAAGAAAGATGCTAAAAACAAAGTCTTTAAAACAGCAAAAACCAGCAAATTGCTTTGCTGGTTTAATTTTTTAAAAATTAATTGGTAATTAGTTGTTTTCAAAAATAGTTATAGTACCACTATCTTCATTAGAAACTACTAATAAATCTTTACCTGTAGGGCTATCATCTGCAGAAATAACTAACAATCCTTCTGGAGCTTCATCACCAGAATGAGAAAGGATTTGTAAGAATTGAGGAGCCGTTGGGTTGGTAATGTCATAGACTAAAACTTGATCGTTTCTTTCTAAACCTACAAATAAAATGTAACGTTGGTTGCCAAGGTTTAATACTTCTACGCTTTCTGGTTCTGCTCCTTTATCATCACTTCTTTTATCACCATCATTAAATCTATCTGGAGTTTGGGCTAAAGTTTCTGTTGCAATGCTATTTCCACTATCATATACTAAACTTCCGTTTGCAGACCAAATACTAAAAGAACGGGCTCCATAACTAAATAATTCTTCTACTTTACCATCATTATTTGCATCTCCTAAAGTGGTAGTCGTTTTTAATCTACCTAAATTTATTTTGTTTAAATAATCATTAGATGCAGGAAAAACGGTTTCATCTAAAACTAAATCATCCATTCTAACTTCTTCGCTAAAACCATCATAGTCTCTAGAATCTCCTTCGTTTGCAGAAATCACATACTCTGCACCATTAATTTTTACTGACACAATTGCATCTGGCATATAAATACCTTTTACTGGCCAGTTTTTTAGTTCTGTAACATCATCTTTATCACTTGCATCTATAGAATTGTTTGCTAAAGAATAATCTTTATAACCTAAGGGATAAATTTCTTCTATGGTTTTTGTTTGAAGATTTATTTTTGCAATTCCGTTGTTTTCTTGTAACGAAACCCAAGCGGTTTTAGAATCTTCTGAGATAGCAACATATTCTGGTTCTACGTCTTTAGCCAAGTCTGCGCCAGGGCCAAAAACTCTAAATCCTTTACTTTCTAAAGCTGCTTCTTGATTGTTAAAACTAGTAAATCCTAAAGTAGTTACGGTATTGTTTTCTAAATTAATGATACTTACACTTCCTTCCGGATCGTTTGTGTAATCATCACTAGGCTCTCCTTCATTTGCAGAAACAATTGTTTTTCCGTCAGGAGAAAACTTAACCATATCTGGCAAAGCACCAACTGTATATTGGTTTAATAAAGAGTTATCTGCAGTACTGAAAACTAATACTTTTCCAGGATTTTGTTTTATGTGATCTTCTACAGCAACCGCTAATTTTCCTTCGGAAATGGCAACACTGTTTGGAGAACCATAAGAACTTAAATCTATAGATGTTTCTCTTATCGGTGCGCTTAAATTACTAATGTTGTTTACAGAAATCTCATCCGATTCTACATTAACAGTAAAAAGTTTTTTTGATACTTTATCAAAGGCAGTAATTTCTGAAGCACCTTCGCCACCTACATTTATAGTCGTTTTATGTGTAAAATTAACAGACGTGTCTACGGGTGATAAATTTGGTTCTGAATTATTTTGGCAACTTACTATTATTGATAATAAAGTTACTAAAATAAGTTTTTGTAAAATTTTCATTATTTGGTTTTTATTTTTGTGCAAAAATGCTTCCAAATATTGAAATTAATGTTAAGCTAATTATAAGTAAATATTAGTGTTTTAGTCTATTTGTAAAGAAATAGGTTGTTTATTAGGTGAAATTTGATTGATTTGTTAACAAAACGTAATTTTTGATTACATTTAAAAAATAATACCAAACTAATGAATGTTCAAGAAAAAAGAAATAGTGATTTTTTTTTACGTCCAAGATTTTCTATTGATATAAAAGAGAATCCTGATGAATTACTACAAAGAATTACAACGTATCTAAAAAGTGATGCTTGTATATATAGAAGTAGAGTAGCAGAAAGACATGTTTTTATTGATATTCCAGTAAAGAAGAGTCATTTTTGGTCGCCTCAATTGCATTTTGAGGTAGAAGAGGTTGATGAAAATTCGTCTACGTTAAAAGGATTATTTGGTCCAAAACCACAAGTTTGGACTCTTTTTATGTTTGTCCATTTTGTGGTGGCAACGTTGTTTTTAGGTTTTGCAGTTTTTGCTTATGTAAAACATCGTTTAGGAGAAAGTTTAATCTTTCCTATTGCAATTTTGGTGGCGCTTCCTTTAATATGGTTATTGTTGTACTTTTTAGGAAGTATAGGGAAAGAAACCGGAAAAGGTCAGATGAAAGAATTACACGATTTATTAATAACTATTATTGAGCAATAAAAAATTAGTTTAAATTCCCGTTACTTATTAAAGTAGAATATAAGTAGCGGGAATGATAATTTTAATAGCAATCTTTATGCTATATAAAGGAGTGTTCTTTTATTAACTTTGATTATATCCAAATCGTTTTAATTGCGTTTTATCGCTACGCCAGTTTTTGTTGACTTTTACATACAATTCTATAAAGACTTTTTTCTCAAAGAATTTTTCTAAATCTTTTCTTGCCTCAGCACCAACACGTTTTAGGGCAGATCCTTTATGACCAATAATAATACCTTTCTGAGTTTCTCTTTCTACCATTATAATAGAACGAATTCTTACAATGTTTTCTTCTTCTGTAAATTCTTCTGTTTCTACTTCTACAGAATATGGAATTTCTTTTTTGTAATGCATTAGAATTTTTTCTCTAATTTTTTCATTTACAAAGAAACGTTCTGGTTTGTCCGTTAATTGGTCTTTCGGATAAAAGGCTGGTCCTTCTGGCAATAATTCTTTTATTTTTTCGAAAACTGCAGGTACATTAAATTTTTCTAGTGCAGAAATTACAAAGACTTCTGCATTGGGTACTTTATTTCTCCAGTACTCGATTTTTTCTTCAACTTCATCTTGCGAAGACTTATCAATCTTATTCAATAATAAAATAACAGGAATTTCACTATGGATGATTCTTTTAAAGAAAGCTTCATTTTTTAATTCTTTCTCGCCAATTTCTACCATATAGATTAGTATATCTGCGTCTTCGAAGGCAGATTTTACAAAATCCATCATAGAAGATTGCAGTTCGTAGGCAGGTTTTAGAATACCAGGAGTATCTGAAAAGACTATTTGAAAGTCGTCTTCATTTACTATTCCTAAGATTCTATGCCTCGTTGTCTGTGCTTTAGATGTGATAATAGATAATTTTTCACCTACTAAGGCATTCATCAATGTTGATTTACCTACGTTAGGATTTCCGATAATATTTACAAAACCTGCTTTATGCGTCATGATGCAAAGGTAATTCCTTTTTATATTTGATTAGAATTTAGTGTATTAAAAAATAATTAAAAAAAAGATCTAAAATAATTTGGTCAGTACTTTAAATAAGTCGTATATTTGCACCCGGAAATAACGGGTCGAGTTTATGAGTCGAAAGTTAAAAGCTAAGAAGTTATTTTTGAAATTACAACGCGGGATAGAGCAGTAGGTAGCTCGTCGGGCTCATAACCCGAAGGTCACTGGTTCGAGTCCAGTTCCCGCTACTAAGTATAGCAAGGCTTCACAGAAATGTGAAGCCTTTTTTTATTACAATAGGTACAGAATTAGTTGATTTTCAAAACTGAATTACTGCCGCTAATAAATACTTGCATTTGGTTTTAAGTTAAATTATTTTCAAAGCATCTCTAAAAAAGATATTGGACTGGACGCATCAACACAAAAAGTTTTTAAGTAAAACAGCAGAAGAAAGGTTTTGGATCAAACATTATTTCTGGGGAGCGTTAAAAATTATGCATATAATTTAGTTAGTCTATAGAGGAAGAATTTGACATCTCTTACACCTCTAAATTGTGTTCTAAATTCCTTTATTTTAGCATTAAAAGATTCAGCAGAAGCATTTGTACTTCTATTATTAAAGTAGTTTAGTATTGCATCATAATGTATTTGTATAGATTTAGCTATGGTGTTGAAGGATTTAAATTCTGATTTATGTACCTTATCATACCAATGTGCTAATTTTAATCTAGCTACATTTTTATCTGAATTTGTTTCAAAAATATATCTTAATCCCTGTGAGAGATTATATGCTTTCTCAATGGTTGGATATAACTGAAATAGTATTTCTGCTCTTTCAATTTGTCTTGGTGTCCACTTAGTTTTGGATTTAAATAATAAATACCTACTTCTAGCGAGCAACTGTCTATGAGTATCTCCGTTTCTAAGAAGTTCTGGTTGATAGTGTTTATCTGTTTTTTGAGCTTCTGATATTGCTTTATTTTCCTGATCTATGATTTCCCATCTTAAACGAATACGTTCTTCTTGCACCGCTTCTGAGGCTAGTTTTTGAACATGAAATCTATCAGTTACAATGTCTGTTTTCGTGAAACATATTTTAGCAATTAAATTCATATTTCCAGCCATATCTACAGTAACTTCTTTAACCATGTTTTGTCTTTCTCTTGAAATTTTATGAATCACATCAATGACATCCTGAGCTTTGGTACCCTTTACAATAGCGACTATACTTCCTTTTTTACCGTTGGCATTTTTATTGGTTAAAATAGTATAAAGCTCACCATTGGATAGAGAGGTCTCATCTAAGCTTAAATATTTACCTAAATTCTTTGGGTATAGTAACCAATTTTCTGCGTGGTCTTTTTGAGTCCAATCATTGAAATCACTTAGATGGTTTTTGTATTGATGTTGTAAGGTTTTACTGTTAATTCTGTAGTAATCTCCAAAGCGCTTAGAGCTCACAGCATGATTATTAAGAGAGTTCTTTTAAAAAAGAGGCAAACTCCTTAGTTATACGAGTGCCTTTAGCTACTAAATTCCAATCTCTTTTTATGATTTTACCGGTATCAATAAGTGTCCAACGTCTTCTTTTTATATGGAGTAGTACCGGTTTGCCTCGAAGGGGGAAATCTTCTATGGTTATTTCAGATAAGAAACCTTTTGATTGTGCTATTTCAGAACGGTATTCTTGTGGAAGCATGTTTTTTTCTTCTAAATAGAAGTGGGTTTGATTATCAGTGGTAATATCTGCTACAATATCAAAATATTCTAATAGCCCTTCGGGCAACAAATAACGGGCTAATTCTGTATTCAAAATCTAATTACTTTTTTTCCAAAGATAAGATTCTCCCCAACAATTATTCTTGATCCGAAGAACTTTGACTTTAATTAATTCTATTTAACAGTGGCATTTTTTTGGAACTATGTTTTTTACTGTCTAAATAGAAGTGAGTTTAATTATAGGTAGTATTATCTGCTACAATATCAAAATATTCTAATAGCCCTTCGGGCAATAAATAACCGGTTAATTCTGTATTCAAAATCTAATTACTTTTTTTCCAAGAGAATATTCTCCCTAGGTTTTATTCTTGATCTAGAAGGCTAAAAGATCTACTAAATTTATAGCAGAAAAGCCTAAAAGTATTTTCATTGAAAGGAATGAAATAAGAGAGCATTTCGTTGCTCATAAAATCAATAGAAAATTGAATTATTAAGGGTGTAAAGTTCACCTAAATAATCGTTTTAGTTTTTCTGATTTTTTAATCTACTTCCTGTCTATTATAAGAGATAATCTGAAATTTCTCTTTATTAATAGGGACATTTGCATATTCTATAATACATCATGCACGTTTTTTGTTAGTAGCTTATTGTGTTTAAAAGTAATTTTATTACTCGATAAAAGGCTTCAGAATTATAAACTGTGTTAAGCCATTTTTTTTAACTTAAAACAAGAAGGTTTGTATTATTTAGGATTAGACATTGGGAGTTCTTCTATAAAAGCGGCTTTAGTAGAAGTAGTAACAGGAAAAAGTTTAGGAGTTGTACAAGAACCAAAAGAAGAAATGGGCATGTTTGCTCAAAAAAATGGATGGGCAGAACAAAAACCAAACGATTGGTGGCTACATATTTGTAACGCAATCACGAAGCTGAAAAAAGAATACAATATAAGTAGAACCCAAATAAAAGGAATCGGTATTTCATATCAAATGCATGGTTTGGTGTTGGTTGATAAAAAGGGAAATCCGCTTCGTAAAAGTATTATTTGGTGCGATAGTAGAGCTGTAGAAACAGGTAATAAAGCTTTTGATGAAATAGGCGAAGAAAAATGTGCTTCCAATTTATTAAACTCTCCAGCCAATTTTACCGCATCAAAATTAAAATGGGTTAAAGAAAATGAGCCGGAGATTTACAGTCAGATTCATAAATTTATGTTACCCGGAGATTATGTAGCTTATAAATTTTCAAACAAAATAAATACTACTATTTCAGGATTATCAGAAGGAATCTTTTGGGATTTTAAGAACGATACCATTGCGGATTTTCTTTTAGAATATTATGGAATTGACAAATCTTTAGTGCCAGATATTGTAGACACCTTCGGAATTCAATCTTTAGTAGATGATAAAGGAGAAGCAGAAAGTGGTATTGCTGCAGGAACTCCAATTTATTATAGAGCAGGAGATCAACCTAATAATGCCTTGTCTTTAAACGTATTTAATCCTGGAGAAGTTGCGGCAACAGGAGGAACATCAGGAGTGGTATATGCCGTTACCGATAGTTTATCAGCCAAAGAAAGCTCAAGAGTAAATAATTTTGCGCACGTAAATTATCAAAAAGGAGCAGCCCCAAGAATTGGTAAATTATTGTGTATCAATGGAGCCGGAATTCAATACAGATGGCTACTAAATAACTTGGCAGTGGATTCTTATGAAGAGATGAATAATTTGGCTTCCGAAATTCCAGTAGGTTCAGATGGTGTTTGCTTAATTCCTTTTGGAAATGGAGCTGAAAGAATGTTGAATAATAAAGAAATTGGGACTCGTATTGTAAACATGAACCTTAACAATCACCATATAGGACATTTATGTAGAGCAGCCCTAGAAGGTATTGCGTTCTCTTTTGTGTACGGAATGGAGATTCTAAAATCAGACGGAATTAAACCTAGTGTTATTAGAGCGGGTAATGATAACTTATTTCGTTCAGAAATTTTTGCAAATACAGTGGCCACTTTAATAGAACAAGAAATAGAAATCTATAATACAACAGGTGCTATTGGAGCAGCGAGAGCGGCAGATTTACATAAAGGCGATTTTGAAGCTTTTGGAAAAGCAATTATGGACAATGATCACGTAATGACATTTATGCCTTTTAAAGATAAAAAACCATATCAAGAAGCTTATAATAATTGGAAAAAAGAATTAGAACTCGTATTAAATAAATAGTATTTGGGCGTTCCCTAAAAAGGTCGGGCTTTTCATTCCAATCTTTTTATTCGTACCTCAAAAAAAGGATTTCCACTGCAATCCCTAACGCAAAAGCAGTATAGAATACAATTACACGATTAAACACATAAACAATTAAACAATTTTAAAATGGCAAGTAAAGAATATTTTAAAGGAATCAACAAAATTCAATTCGAAGGTAAAGAATCAGACAATCCGTTAGCATTTAAATACTACAACCCAGATCAGGTAGTTGCAGGAAAAACAATGCGTGAGCATTTTAAATTCGCTATTGCATACTGGCATACATTCTGCGGACAAGGTGGAGATCCTTTCGGACCAGGAACACAAAATTTTGCATGGGATCAGGCAGCAGACCCAATTCAAGCAGCAAAAGACAAAGCAGATGCCGCTTTTGAGTTTATTAACAAAATGGGTTTTGATTATTTCTGTTTTCATGATGCCGATTTAGTGCAAGAAGGCGCAACCTTTGCAGAATCAGAAAAAAGATTAGATACCATTACAGATTACATTAAAGGAAAAAAAGCAGAAAGTGGCGTAAAATTATTATGGGGAACAGCTAACTGTTTTTCAAATCCACGTTACATGAATGGAGCTTCTACCAATCCAGATTTTGATGTTGTTGCAAGAGCTGGTGGTCAAGTAAAATTGGCGATAGATGCAACCATTAAATTAGGTGGAGAAAATTACGTTTTTTGGGGAGGAAGAGAAGGTTACATGTCTTTATTAAACACAGATATGGGACGTGAATTAGACCACATGGGTCAATTCTTAACCATGGCAAGAGATTATGCAAGAGCACAAGGTTTTAAAGGAACGTTCTTTATTGAACCAAAACCAATGGAGCCAATGAAACATCAATATGATTTTGATTCAGCTACAGCAATTGGTTTCTTAAAAGAATACGGTTTAGACAAAGATTTTAAATTGAATATTGAAGTAAACCACGCTACTTTAGCACAACATACTATGCAACACGAAATGGCAGTTGCAGCCAAAGCAGGAATGCTAGGAAGTATCGATGCAAACAGAGGAGATTACCAAAATGGTTGGGATACAGATCAATTTCCAAACAACGTTCAAGAAGCAACAGAAGCAATGCTAGTTTTCTTACAAGCAGGAGGTTTACAAGGAGGTGGAGTTAATTTTGATGCAAAAATCAGAAGAAACTCAACAGATATGGACGATGTTTTCCATGCACATATTGGAGGAGCAGATACATTTGCTAGAGCATTAATTACTGCAGATAAGATTTTACAATCTTCTTCGTATAATTCACTAAGAGAAAAAAGATACAGCTCTTTTGATGGCGGAAAAGGAAAAGATTTTGAAGCAGGGAAATTAGAATTAAAAGACCTATATAACATTGCTCAAGAAAATGGAGAATTAACATTACAAAGTGGTAAACAAGAGTTGTTTGAGAATATTATCAATCAATATATCTAAAATAAAAAAAAACCTTTCAGATTTAAAAATCTGGAAGGTTTTTTTATAGAATTAAATTTTGAAAAAAATGAACAAAAAAATAGACCAACAATCAGCAGATAATATTAGAGCATTATGTGTTGCCATGGTAGAAAAAGCAAATTCTGGACATCCAGGAGGACCAATGGGAGGTGCAGATTTTATGCACATCTTATATTCAGAATTCTTTAATTTTGACCCTTCAGATATGACTTGGGCTTTTAGAGATCGTTTCTTTATGGATGCAGGGCATTTATCAACCTTAATGTACGCACAATATTATCTTTTAGGGAACTATGAAAAAGACGATGTTGCCAACTTTAGACAATGGGGTTCAATCACTCCTGGTCACCCAGAAGTGGATGTAAAAAGAGGAATTGAAAATACCTCAGGACCTTTAGGACAAGGACATACTATGGGTGTGGGTGCAGCAATTGCAGCAAACTTTTTAAAAGCACGTTTTGGAAATTGGATGGATCATAAAATTTATGGTTTTATTTCTGATGGTGGAGTTCAAGAAGAAATTTCTCAAGGAGCAGGAAGAATTGCAGGGCATTTAGGCCTAAGTAATTTTATCATGTTCTATGATTCTAATGACATTCAATTATCTACACCTACAGATGAGGTTACTTCGGAAGATACGGAGATGAAGTATAAAGCTTGGGGTTGGAATGTTGTTACTATTGATGGTCATAACCATGATGAAATAAGAAAAGCCTTAAAAGATGCAAATGCCGAAACAGAAAAACCAACACTTATTATTGGAAAAACAATAATGGGTAAAGGTTGTGTTACTGCAGATGATAAAACTTTTGAAGGTGAATGTGAATTACACGGTCAGCCAATTGGAGCAACAGGAGCAGATTACACAAAAACCTTGTTACATTTAGGTGCAAATCCAGAAAATCCTTTTGATATTTATGAAGACGTAAGTGTTTTTTACAAAGATTTATTAGATAGAAAAATAGTAGAAGCAAGAGATAAAAAAGCAGATATTTCTATTTGGAGAGAAGCAAACCCTGAATTAGCAACAAAATTAGATTTCTTTTTATCAGGAGAATTACCAGAATTAGATTTTGAAGGAATTGAACATAAAGCGGGCTTAGCAACAAGAGCCGCTTCTTCCGGAGTTTTAGGATATTTAGCAGAAAAGGTAGAAAACATGATTGTTTCTTCTGCAGATTTATCAAATTCAGACAAAACAGATGGATTCTTAAAGAAAACACATGCACTTAAAAAAGGTGATTTTTCAGGATCCTTTTTACAAGCAGGTGTTGCAGAATTAACGATGTCTTGTATTGCAAACGGAATTGCATTACACGGAGGAATTATTCCTGTAGTGGCAACTTTCTTTGTGTTTTCAGACTATATGAAACCAGCAATTCGTTTGAGTGGAATTCAAGAATTAGGTGTAAAATATGTGTGGACACATGATGCTTTTAGAGTTGGAGAAGACGGACCAACGCATCAACCTGTAGAGCAAGAAGCGCAAATTAGATTGTTAGAAAAATTGAAAAACCATAGCGGAAATCCTAGTTTCATGGCTTTACGTCCTGCAGATTCTGCAGAAACAAGCGTTGCTTGGAAAATGGCGTTAGAAAATAAAAACACACCAACAGGTTTAATTTTATCTAGACAAGGAATTAAAGATTTACCAACAAAAGGAGCATCATCAAGATATCAAGAAGCATTAGCTTCTGAAAAAGGAGGTTATTTGGTAAAAGAAGTAGCAAATCCAGATGTTGTTTTAGTTGCAAATGGTTCAGAAGTAGCAACTTTAGTAGCTGCAGCAGAAATTTTAGAAGCTAAAAATGGCTTAAAAGTAAACATTGCTTCGGTAATTTCTGAAGGAGTTTTTAGATTACAATCTAAAGAATATCAACAAAGTGTTATTCCTAAAAACAAACCATTATTCGGCTTAACAGCAGGTTTACCAGTAAACTTAGAGGGTTTGGTTGGAGATGCAGGTAAAGTGTTTGGATTAGACCATTTTGGCTATTCAGCGCCAGCAACCGTATTAGACGAAAAATTTGGATTTACCGGAGAAAAAGTAAGTCAACAAGTATTAGCATATTTAAAAACAGTATAAAATTAAAGACAAATGAAATTTTTTATAGATACCGCAAATTTGAATGATATTGCCGAAGCAGAAGCTTTAGGAGTTTTAGATGGTGTAACTACCAATCCATCTTTAATGGCAAAAGAAGGAATTACAGGAGCAGCAAATATTTTAAATCATTATAAAAAAATATGTGACCTTGTAGAAGGAGATGTTTCTGCAGAAGTAATTGCAACAGAGTATGATGGAATGATTCAGCAAGGAGAAGAGTTAGCTGCTTTACATCCACAAATTGTAGTAAAATTACCAATGATTGCAGATGGAGTAAAAGCGTGTAAATATTTTTCTGATAAAGGGATTAAAACAAACATGACACTTATTTTTTCTGCAGGACAAGCATTATTAGCAGCCAAAGCAGGAGCAACGTATGTTTCTCCTTTTTTAGGAAGATTGGATGATATTTCTACAGATGGATTAAATTTAATTTCAGAAATGAGATTAATTTATGATAACTACGGATTTAAATCACAAATTTTAGCAGCCTCTGTACGTAATACAATGCATGTTATTAACTGTGCAAAATTAGGATCTGATGTAATGACTGGACCTTTATCATCTATTACAGGATTGTTAAAACATCCATTAACAGATAGTGGATTGGCACAATTTTTAGCTGATTATAAGAAGGGAAATTAGTATTGGAATTATTGTTATAAAGAAGAGAAAAAGGTAAATTCTATTTAGAGTTTACCTTTTTTTTATGCAATAATAATTACAGTAAAATTCTCGTACATTCTAAGTCAATAGTACTTTTTGATCAATCTATAACACTTCATGCACGATTTTTGTTATCTATATATTATGTTTAAGCGTATTTTTATTCTTTTAATAAGTTCTATCAACTCAAAATTTTATGGCCATAAATAAAAGAAGCTTTAGTCTCTATTTTTTACTACTCATTTTTAATTTCACTTTTTTTTCTCAAGGAAAAATTGAAGGAAAATTAGAGAAATGGAACAAAATAACCATTCATTTTAATTATGAAGAATTTAGTGAAAACGATGAAGACAATCCATTCTTAAATTATAGGTTAAATGTTACTTTTAAAAATGGAAATGAAGAAATAACGATTCCTGGTTTTTTTGCTACAGACGGAAATGCTGCAGAAACAAGTTCTAAAAAAGGTGTTGTTTGGCAGGTGCGTTTTATGCCCAATAAAATTGGAAAATGGACCTACAAAGCTTCTTTTAAAAAAGGAAATGAAATAGCCATAAATGATGATGAAAAAACTGGAGAATCGGTTGGTTTTGACGGGACTTCTGGAAGTTTTATAATCAAAGAAAGTAAAAATAGAACGGAAGGAAGATTAGTTTACAAGAACGAACGTTATTTACAATATTCTGAATCTAATAAACCATTTTTAAAAGGTGGTGCAAATAGTCCAGAAACCTTTTTGGCATATTATGAATTTGATGAAACACCAGCAACTCATAAATATCAACCGCATTTTAAAGATTGGACAAAAGGAGACCCAACTTGGCAAAACGGAAAAGGGAAAAATATTATTGGAGCACTCAATTATTTGGCTTCTACAGGAATGAATTCTGTCTTTTTTTTAACAATGAATGTACAAGGAGATGGAGATGATGTTTGGCCTTGGGCTACTAAAAATGACCGAACTCGTTTTGATACAAGTAAACTAGATCAATGGGAAATTGTCTTTGATCACATGGATAATTTAGGTTTAATGTTGCATATTGTTACGCAAGAAACAGAAAACGAATTACTATTAGATATTGGCGAGTTAAAAACGCAACGTAAATTATATTACAGAGAGTTAATTGCAAGATTTGCACATCACTTAGCAATTACATGGAATTTAGGTGAAGAAAATGGACCTGTTCATTGGTCTCCAAAAGGACAAAACGATGCTGATAGAAAAGCAATGGCGAAGTATATTAAAACACATGATCCTTATCATAATTTTGTGGCTTTACATACACACTCTATACCAAAAGAGCAAGATTTGTATTTAGAGCCTTTATTAGGATATGAGTATTTAGATGGGCCTTCTATGCAAACAGCAAACCCTAATTTAATTCATAATATCACAAAAAAATGGGTGAATGAATCTCAATTAACAGGGAAAAACTGGGTGGTTTCTCAAGATGAAATTGGGCCTGCGGATGCAGGAGCAAAACCAGATGCAGATGATCCAAATCATGATGCTATTAGAAAGGAAGTTTTATGGGGGAACTTTATGGCTGGTGGTGCCGGAGTAGAATGGTATTTTGGTTATAAATTTGCGCATAACGATTTAAATTGTGAAGATTGGAGGTCTAGAGAAAACGTTTGGAATCAAACAAAATATGCATTAAACTTTTTTAATAAGTACTTACCTTTTAATAAAATGCATGCTGCAGATGGTTTAACAGATAATTTAGACGATTATGTTTTTGCAGAAAATGATAACACGTATGCTATTTATGTACCAGAGGTAAAAGAAACTAAAATTAATTTATTTGGTTCAACAAAAAAGTACATTATTAAATGGTATAACCCAAGAACTGGAGGAGAATTGGTAAATGGTACTGTTAAAAAAATTACAGGTGGAGGTGAAAAATCTATTGGTTTTCCACCAAATAAAGATAAAGATTGGGTTGCACTTATTAAATCAACCAAAAAGGAAAAAGAAAGTTCTCAAGAAAAGGAACAAAAAATTATCAGTTTAAATGCTATTCAAGATTTCGATTTATTAGAAAAGGATGGTTTGTCTTATTACAAGGATTTTCCAAACAACGTATTGGCAATTAATGCATCCGAAGAAAATAATAGAAACAAGTTTGCAACTGCAATTGCTAAATTTAAAGGAGTTACAGGTGTTTATAATTTTACTTTTGTAACCACTGCAGAAAATGATGGAGAATCTGAATATGTTATTAAAATTAATGGGACTACTTTAGATACTATTAAAAACGCTAGAGTTTCTGAGTCTTTTAAAAGTATTAGACATCAGGTTAATGCTGTTTTTTTACATGTAAATGATATCATCGAAATAACCTCTAAAGCAGTGACCAATGGTTTAATTCCTGAAGGAAATGAAACGGCTTGGTCTAGAGGGAGATGGAATTCTATCACTTTTACGCCTAAAGATTATTCGTTGCTAAAAATATTAGCAGATACAAAACCTTTTGAAGAAAAAGACGGAATGTTAGAAATTGAAGCAGAAAATTATCATTATAAGAGTAATAATAGCACCAAGAGAAATTGGGTTGTAAGATCTTTAGATGATAAAATAAGTGCAACAAACTATAGTAAATCTGCTCATAAAAATAGCTATATCCAAGCATTACCAGATACAAGGGTTACACATGAAGATACACTTATTTTAGGTGAAAATTTCTTTCCAGTTTCTGGTACTGGAGGTGTTATTTCTTATAAAATAATAATAAATAATCCAGGAAAATATTATATTTGGGTCAATGCACTTTCTACAGGTACAGAAGATAATGGGGTACATGTTGGTTTTAATGAAAATTGGCAAGAAAGTGGCGCAAGAATGCAATGGTGCGATGGTAAAAATAAATGGACTTGGTCTTCTGCACAAAGAATGCCTGACAATCACTGTGGTAAGGAAAAAACAATTTATTTAAACTTCGATAAAACAGGTGAATACGTTTTGTCCTTTTCGATGAGAGAAGATGGTTTTAAAATGGATCGTTTTATTCTAACAAAAAACAGTAATTTTAGTCCTAATTAAAATCCCAAATTATGCAACTTAAATGGTGTCTTACTTTTATTTTGTCTTTATGCACATTGTTTTGTGCACCTATTGAGGCACAAAATAAAACGCAAAATTTTAATTTTGAAACGATAAAAGAGGGGATTTCTAAAGTTGGTATTTATACCATTATTCAAGATAATTACGGTTTTATTTGGATAGGAACCAATGGGGCTGGTTTGTATAAGTTTGATGGTCTTGATTATACTTCTTATAAATTTAAGCAAGAAGATGCAACGTCTATAAGTAGTGACTTGGTGTTTTCTTCCTATTTAGATAAAAATAATAATCTTTGGATTGGTACAGAAGATGGTTTAAATCTTTATGATAGAGATTTAGATCAGTTTAAAAAAATATCTGTAGGTCTATTAGAGAATGCTAATATATCTGTTTTGAGTATATTAGAATGTAGAGGTAACCTTTATATTGGCACAAGGTTAAATGGTTTATTTAAGCTTAATCTAAAAACCAATAAAATACAAAGAATAGCTTGTAAAGATGCTAGTAAACCTGCTATAAATAGTATACAAAAGAATAAAAATGGTACAATATTTCTTGGTACAAGTTTAGGGTTAAGAAAACTAGATACGCTAAACTCTGTAATTTTAAAACCAAAAAAAATAGAGGGTGCTACTATTTTAAATTTTGATACGCCTATTCAAACTTTGTTGGTAGATACTAATAATAATTTATGGGCAGGAAGCTACACAAAAGGTGTTTTTAAGTATCAACTTAAAGACAATAATATTGTTAGTTTCTCGCAATTTCCGATAACCGAAAAACGCATATTATCTTTAGTGGAATTAGCCGATAAAACCTTTTTGTTTGGTTCTGAGAATGATGGTCTTTTTCACATGGATTCTAATGGAGTTTTAATAAAAAACTATCGCTATAATAAAAAAGACAAAAATAGTATTCGTTCAAATTCAATTTGGTCATTATTTGTTGATAATAATCAGCGAATATGGATGGGATATTACAATAGTGGTGTTGTTGTTAGTGATCATTTATTTGATAAATTCGATAACATAGAAAGCGTAGAAAATAACCCGAATTCTTTGCAGATAGGGTCAGTTACTGGTATCGTAAAAGATGCCAATGATAAATTATGGATAACGATGGATGGTGGTGGTATTGATGTTTTTGACATCAAAACCTCTAAAATAGACCATATCAATAAAGCTAATGATAAAACATATTCAGGGCTTACAAGTAATCACATTCAAACTATTTTTATTGATAGTAAAAAGAATATTTGGGCAGGAAGTTGGGATAATGGGATTTACGTCTTAAAAGATGGATTTAAAAATATTACAAATATTAATATCGAAAACTCAAATGGAAAATTATTATCTAATGCCATTTTAAGTTTTGCAGAAGATAAAGACGGTATTATTTGGATAGGGACTTTTTACACAGGTGTTTGTAGTTTTAATCCAAAGACACATGTTTTAACACACCATAATTCACAAGAATTTTCAAAATATGGTATAAATACAAGTGATGTTAGAAAAATATTGGTAGATAGTGATGGTGCTATTTGGTTAGGAACAACTATTGGCCTTTTTAAGATAAACAATAATCAAGGCGTATTAAGTGTAAAATCTTTTGTGAAGCCAATGGCTAATTCTAACAATAATCAAAGAAGTTCAACACATATATTATCCTTATATGAAAGTACAGATAATTATCTTTGGATTGGTACAAGAGGTGCTGGATTGTGTAGGTATGATAAAAAAACAGACGAATTTAAATGGTTTAATAAGTCTTTTGGGCTAGAAGAAGAAAATATTGCAAGTATCATTGAAGATAATAAAGGGGATATTTGGGTAAGTGGAAATTCGGGAATTACAAAACTAGATTTAAAAACAAATGAAGTTGTTAATTATACCATGAATGATGGTTTGTTGTCTGATGATTTTAATTTTAATGCAGTATTAAAAGATGAAGAAGGAAAACTTTATTTTGGAAATTATAAAGGAGTAGATTTTTTTAACCCAAAAGACTTAAGTACAAATTCTAGCGTACCTTCTCTATATTTAACTGGGTTAAAAATATTTAACAAAGACGTGGTTCCTAATGAAGAAAACTCGCCACTTACAAAAACCATAACAGAAACACCAAGTATAGAGTTTAATCATAAACAGTCTGTATTTACTATAAATTATACAGGGATTAACTATACAAGACCAGAGAAAAATCAATATGCTTATTATTTAGAAGGTTTAGAAAAATCTTGGAATTATGTAGGCAATCAAAGAAGTGCTACTTATACCAATTTAGATTACGGAGACTACATTTTTAAATTAAAGGCAGCAAATAATGATGGTCTTTGGAACGAAAAACCATTAGAATTAAAAATAACAATCTTACCACCTTGGTGGAAATCTAACTTGGCTTTGATTATTTATGCGCTACTTTTTGGGTTAGGAGTTTACCTTTTAAATAAAATAACACAAAATAGGTTAAAAGAAAAAGAACTCATTAAAAACGAGAGAACTCAAAGACTTCAACAAGAGGATTTAAATAAAAAGAAGTTACAATTTTTTACAAATATTTCTCACGAATTTAGAACTCCTTTAACGTTGATCTTAAATCCTTTAAAGGATATGATGAGGGATGAAACTTTAAACTTACCAGAAAAAGTTAAATCTAAACATAGTACTATTTATAGAAATTCTGATAGGTTATTTAGGCTTATAAATGAGCTAATGGATTTAAGAAAGTTAGAATTTGATAAATTAAAAGTAAGAGCATCAGAATTAAATTTGGTAGATTTTACCAAGAATATTGTGCTGTTCTTTAAAGAAGAAGCTGCAAATAGAAATATATTTTTGACTTTAGATACAGAAATGTCGTTGATAAAAACATGGGCAGATCAAAATATGCTCGAAAAAATTATCTTCAATATTTTGTCAAATGCAATGAAAGTAACTCCAGATAATGGAGTGATTAATGTAAATTTAATAGACAATGATGAAGACTATATTTTACCACTTATTTCATCAACCAAAGCAGTAAAAGTAGTAGAAATTGTAATATCTGATACAGGAAAAGGGCTTGAGGAAGATCAGGTAGATAAAATATTTGAAAGATTTTATCAAGTAGAAAGTCTTAATAAAACTTACTATGGTGGTACAGGTATTGGACTGGAAGTAGTTAGTAGTTTTGTTAATTTACACAAAGGTAAGATTGAAGTAACAAGTAAAATAAATGAAGGAACTACGTTTAGAATAATTTTACCAAAAGGGAAAGAACATTTTTCTGCAGATGAAATTAAGAGTTTTAAATTAGAGGCAGATCTTCCTAAAAAAGAAATAAACTTTATTCCAGAAAATAAAATTTCAGGAACAGAAGAAAATGAAGAAATCGAAAAAATAGCCTCTAAAAAATATACTATTTTAGTTGTAGAGGATAATACAGAGTTAAGAAATTATTTAAAAACGGAATTAAGTAAAACATACAAGGTTTTATCTGCTATTAATGGTGTGGAAGGTTTAAAGATTGCTGAAAAATCTTTTCCAGATGTTATTTTAACAGATGTTATTATGCCAGAAATGGATGGTTTTGAGTTTTGTAGACGTATTAAAACAGATATTAAAACAAGTCATATTCCTTTATTAATGCTTACTGCAAAGGCTAGAATTGATGATCGTATTGAAGGAATAGAACATGGTTCTGATGCTTATATGACCAAACCATTTGATATGCGTTTGCTTACTTTAAGACTAAATCAATTAATTACCAGTAGAAAATTAATTTTTGATAAATACTTTAGTGAAGTTAGTGGCGCAAAAGAGAACACGAATGCTACCTCTATAGACAAAGAGTTTATTAATAAAGTTTTGGCATACATAGGAGAAAACATTAGCAATTCTAGTTTAAGTGTAGAGGAATTGGCTAATGAATTAAACCTAAGTAAAAGTCAATCATACAGAAAAATAAAATCTCTAACAGGACAAACTCCAAACGAACTGTTAAGAAGAATTAGATTAGAAAGAGCATATCAAATATTAGAAACGGGTTCTGCATTTATAAGCGAAGTTGGTTTTAAAGTAGGTTTCTCTTCTGCATCTTATTTTACAAAATGTTTCAAAGCACATTTTGGAAAACTTCCAACCGAGGTTGTTATCAAAGAAAAGTAATAACTCTTTCCCTTTTTATTTCTTGAATGTAAAATTAGCTACCAAAAGCTAATAGAGATAGTGTATTTGTACTATTTTACCTTAAAAAGAGCCAAAATTAACATCTAATGCATTCTTTTTTTTACTCAAAAGTGCAACAACTTTCTATATTTGGATAGTAGTATGAGTTAATTATGCAGAAAAAATATCCAATAAGAAATATCATTATAGAAATCTTAATCGTAGGTGTTTTAATACTGTTACTAGTTTTAATCTTTAATTAATGACCTTGAATAAAAGTAAAATAAATATCGAAAAACTAAAATCTAATGTTGCATTTAAAATCTGCTTCATTTCGTTATTTCTTGTTTTCTCATGCAGTAAAAAAGAGACTGAATTTAAATTTCAAAATCAATCTTTATCAACAGAAGAAAGAGTAGTAGATTTAATTAGTTTAATGACATTGAAAGAAAAAATATCTCAAATGAGATATGATGCACCTGCAATAGAAAGATTAGGTGTGCCAGAATATAATTGGTGGAACGAATGTTTGCATGGCGTTGCAAGAGCTGGTGAAGCAACTGTTTTTCCGCAAGCAATAGGAATGGGTGCAACCTGGAACCCAGACTTAATTTTTAATATGGGAACTGTTGTTTCTGATGAAGCTAGAGCAAAATATCATCAATTTATTAGTAAAGGACAAAGAAGAATGGGACAAGGTCTAACTTTCTGGACTCCGAACATTAATATTTTTAGAGATCCACGTTGGGGAAGAGGACAAGAAACGTATGGAGAAGATCCTTATTTAACAAGTAGAATAGGAGTAAACTATATAAAAGGTTTACAAGGTGATAACGAAAAGTATTTAAAAGTTGTTGCTACTGCAAAACATTTTGCTGTTCATAGTGGTCCAGAAAAATCGAGACATCAAGATAATTATGTAACAACTAAAAAAGATTTATACGAAACCTATTTACCTGCTTTTGAAGCTGCTGTTAAAGAGGCTAAAGTCCATTCTGTAATGTGTGCATATAATAGATATAATGGTAAACCTTGTTGTGGAAGTGAAATGTTACTTCAAAAAATATTAAGAGAAGATTGGGGTTTTAGTGGTTATGTAGTTTCCGACTGTTGGGCAATAAATGATTTTTGGGAAGAAGATAAACATGCAGTTGTAGAAACACCTGAAGAAGCTGGTGCTTTAGCTGTAATGAGTGGTACAGATTTAAATTGTGGTAGTGTTTATGACCCTAATTTAAATGAGGCAGTTTTAAAAGAATTAATAGATGAAAAACAACTAGATGTTGCTTTAATCAGATTGTTTACAGCTCGTTTTAAGTTAGGTATGTTTGATGATCAGAAGGATGTTGAATGGTCTAAAATACCATATGATGTTGTTGCAAGTGAGAAACATTACAAATTGTCTGAACTAATTGCCAAAGAATCTATGGTGTTGTTAAAAAATGACAATAATATTTTGCCTTTAAGTAAGAGTATTAAATCGATAGCGGTAATTGGTCCGAATGCAGATTCTAAACAAGCATTGTTAGGTAATTATCATGGAACACCAAATAACTTTATTACACCGTTAAAAGGATTGCAAGAGAAATTGCCAAACACAACTATTAATTATGCTTTAGGTTCATACATTGCAAAAGAATGGCCAACCTTAAAAGCAATTCCTAAAGAGGTTTTAAAAAATGAAAAAGGTGCAGGTCTTAAAGCTGAATATTACAACAACAGTAATTTAGAAGGAGAACCAGTATTTACAAAAAGTGATGCAACTGTAAACTTTATTTGGACACCTGTTAGACCTATAAAAGATTTAAAATCTGATGATTTTTCAGTAAGATGGTCAGGAGAAATCGTACCAGAAGAAGCTGGAGAATATAGAATTGGTTTAAAAGCAAGTAGCTATGCAAAGCTTTATATCAATGATTCTTTAAAGTTTGAATACAGTGCAGATTATGAACCAAAATTAGAATATTTTGATGTAAAATTAAAAGCAAAAGAAGCTTATAAAGTAAGAATAGAATATAGTAATACACTTTCAGACCCTCAAGCACATTTAGTTTGGGCAAAATTAAATGAAGACTTATTATTGCCAGCTATAGAAGCTGCAAAAAAATCTGAAGTTGTAATTCTTTGTTTAGGATTATCACCAGAAGTAGAGGGTGAAGAAATGCCTGTAGTTATAGAAGGTTTTGATAAAGGAGATAGATCTATAATTACATTACCAAAAACACAATTAGAATTAGTTAAAAAGATTCAGAAGTTGGGTAAACCAACAGTGGTTGTTTTAATGAACGGAAGTGCTTTGGCTATTAATTGGACTGCAGAAAATATTCCTGCAATTCTAGAAGCATGGTATCCTGGTGAATTTGGTGGTAATGCAATTGCAGATATTCTTTTTGGTGATTATAATCCGTCAGGAAAATTACCAGTCACTTTTTATAAGTCTGTAAAAGACCTTCCCGATTTTAAAAATTACGACATGGAAAACAGAACTTATAAATACTTTAAAGGAGAACCACTATTTCCTTTTGGTCATGGTTTAAGTTATGCTAAATTCGAGTATTCAAATTTAAAAATATCAAATAAGATTGCAAAGAATGAGGATATCGTTATTTCTGTTGATGTAAAAAATAACAGTAAATATTCAGGAAAAGAAGTTGTACAATGTTATGTTACGCATGAGAATGATACCATTAAAAACAATCCAATAAGAAGTTTGGTAGACTTTAAGAAAGTACTTGTAAAACCGAACGAAACTAAAACAGTAACATTTAAAATTCCGTCTAAAAAATATGCAAGAATATCTGAAGAAGGAAAAAAAGTAATAGAATCTGGTATCATAAATATAAGTATTGGTGGTAAACAACCAGATAAGTCGGTTACACCAGAAGATAGCGTTTTAATTACAAAAGTTCAAATTCAATAAATAAGTAAAAACAAACAAATTCAATTAATTAAAATTACTCAAAATGATAAAAATGAAAATCGCAATCATAGCATTGGTTATGATATGTTCTCAGAGTATGTTTTCGCAATCCAAGACCGTTAGCGGTTCTGTGAAAGATAATACAGGAGAATTATTACCAGGAGTTAGTGTAGTTATAAAGGGTACACAAAAAGGTGTACAAACAGATTTTGACGGTCTATTTAAGATTGAGAATATTTTGCCTACAGATGAGTTAGTCTTTTCTTACATTGGTATGACAGGTAAAACAGTTCTTGTAGGTACAAGTACAAAAATTGATGTTGTTCTAATGGAATCATCAGAAAGTCTTGACGAAATCGTTATTGTAGGTTATGGAAAACAAAGTAGAACAACAGTAACAGGTGCAATAGCTACGGTGAAGTCTGAAGATATTTCTACATTACCAGTAACAAATGCAGAATCTGCTTTACAAGGTAGAGCAGCGGGTCTTACAATTACTAATAGTGGTTCGCCAGGATCTTCACCATCTGTATTAATTAGAGGGTTAGGTTCAGTGGGTAATAATAGTCCATTATATGTAATTGATGGTGTTATTGTAGGAAACTTGTCTGGTATTAGTCCTAATGATATAGAGTCAGTTTCTGTATTAAAAGATGCTTCTACTACAGCGGTCTATGGAGCACAAGGATCTAATGGTGTAGTGGTTGTTACTACAAAACAAGGTAAAAATGGAAAAGGAAAATTAAGTTTTAATACATATACCGGTTTTCAAACAGTAACACAAAGATATGATGTATTAGAAACCATAGATTATTTAAAATATGCAGGTGAATTAGGTGTGTTTCCTAATAGACCTTTATCTACTTACAAAACCAATACAAATTGGCAAGATGAAATCTTTAGAGTAGGTATAATTCAAGATTATAATTTAAGTTATTCTGGAGGTACAGAAAATTCAACACATCTTTTTTCTGGTGAATATTTAAAACAAGAAGGAACTATAATTGATTCAGGTTATGAAAGATATTCTTTTAGAGCAAATAGTAGTGCTAAATTTGGGAAAGTTAAAGTAGGAGAATCTATGTCTATTTCTTTCGGAAAGCAAAACCCAGAAAGAGATGAAGAAGGTAGATCACTTATAGAGCACGCCATTAAATCGGCTCCTTATTTATCTGTATATAATGCAAGTAACTTAGGTGGTTTTCAAGGGCCTTCTTCATCAGCAGATGGACAAGATGCTGTAAACCCAGTAAGAGCTCAAACAATTGGTAATGCAATAAATAAATCATTAGGAATTATAGGTAATGTGTATGCAGAAGTAGAAATTATGGATGGATTAAATTTTAAATCTCAAGTAGGTTTAGATTATTACACATACGATAATAGTAGTTTTAAACCTTCATACAGTGATGATAGTGTAGAAGGAAGTACAACACACGCTCAAAACTACGCAGCAATTACACGTAATACAGGTAGTGGTCAAACAATTATATTTGATAATAGTTTAACCTACAATACAACTATTGCTGATAAACATAATATTGAAGCATTACTATTGGTTGAAAAATATCAAGGTCAGAATAAAAATCTAAATGCTAGTAGTAGAAATGCTGTTACAGATGAAGTAAATCAAATTTCTAATGAAGACTCAAGTGTTAGTTCAGGTTCTTCAGAATTAAATAAAATTGGATACTTAGGGCGTATCAATTACAATTATGATGGTAAATACATTGCATCTGCATCTTATAGACGTGATGCTTCAGCAAGATTTGGATCAAACAAACGTTGGGCTAACTTTTACTCAGCATCTGCTGGTTGGAATATTGCAAAAGAATCTTTTATGCAAGATTCTCACTTCAGTAACTTAAAATTAAGAGGAAGTTACGGTACTGTAGGTAGTGATGCTATTAATAATTATGCATATGCACCTTCTCTAGTTCAGAATTTTGAATATCCTATAGGTGGTGAAAACGCAATTGGTGTAACAGCCGACGGAGGTTCAAATCAAGATTTACAATGGGAAAGCAAAGAAATTATAAATATTGGTTTAGACGCAGGTTTATTTAATGAAAAATTTACAGCCTCTTTAGAGTACTATCAAAATACTAGTGATAATTTATTAATTAATATACCTACTGTATTATCAAGTGGTATTAATGCGGGTGTTTTACCTGTAAATGCTGGTTCTGTAGAAACTAAAGGTTTTGAATTAGTATTAGGATTTAATGATTATGATGGAGACTTTACTTGGTCTGCAAACTTAAATTTAGGAACTTCAAAAAACGAAGTATTAAGTTTAGGAGCTAGAGATGAAATTACAGGGTCTCAGTACAAATTAGGTGGAGCAGATGTTACACGTACAATTGTAGGAGAACCATTATTTCATTTTTATGGTTTAGAATCTGATGGAATTTACCAAAATCAAGATGAGGTAAATGCAGTGTTTACCGCAAACCCAAATCAAGTTATTGTGAAGCCAGGTGATATTCGTTTTAAAGATTTAAATGGTGATGGAACTATTAATTCTGATGATAGAACTATTATTGGTAATCCATTTCCAGATGTAACATATGGTTTAAATTTAGACGCTAAATATAAAAACTTTGATATGAGTCTATTCATTACAGGTGTTGCAGGAAACGAAATTTTTAATACAAATACATTCGATTTAGTAGGTGGATCAAATAGATTATTTAATGTAAGTCAATCTTATTACAATAATAAATGGTCTGCAGCAAACCCAACAGGTACAGAGCCTAGAATTTTAGGAGCACCTCAAAATAACGGAATTTCAGATCGTTTTGTAGAAGATGGATCATACACCAGGTTAAAAAATGTTTCTTTAGGGTATACGTTGCCAAGTGAAATGTTTGAAAAATATTTTTCAAAATTACGTGTGTATGTTAGTGGTACCAACTTACTAACTATAAGTGATTATTCTGGTTTAGATCCAGAAATTGGAGGTGGTGAATATGGAATTGATAGAGGTAATTATCCACAACCTAAATCTATTTTGTTAGGAGTTCAAGTTTCATTTTAAAAATTAAACAATTATGAAAAAATATATATTAATACTTATAGCGTTTTTAGGAGTTTTTACAATAAACTCTTGTTCTGAAGATGATTTAGAACTATCAAACCCAAGTACATTATCGCCAGATACTTTTTTCTCTACTGAAAATCAAGTAGAATCATCAGTAAATGCAGCGTATGCAAATTTACAACCATTCGGATTGTATGGTAGATTAGTATTTTACATGATGGACAACATGTCTCACGAAAATTCTGGCAACGGACAACAAGAAGGAGATAAAGTAACCTTTGCAGATTTTTCTTTTGATTCAAGTCTTCCTTCTATTAAAGATTATTGGGATGGATGTTTTAGAGGAATTAACAAAGCAAATTTTGTAATTTCTAATTCTGAAAAAATTAATGCATTGCCAGAGGGTACATTAACCGCAGCTAAAAAAGCAAAATTTATTGGTGAAGCACGTTTTTTAAGAGCATATTATTACTCGCTTTTAGTAAATCGTTTTGGAGGAGTTCCTATTTATTTAGGAGATGGAACCGACAATGTAGAAGGCCAACCAAGAAGCACAAAAGCTGCAGTGCTTGAATTAATTATAGACGATTTAAAATATGCGGCTACTAATCTATATGATAAAAGTGCAGAAACTACGGGTAGAGCAACAAAAGGAGCAGCGCAAGCTTTGTTAGGAAAAGTATATTTATACCAAGAATCTTATGGTTTAGCTTTAGCAGAGTTTAATAAATTATCTGGTTACGCTCTTGAAACAAATTACTATGATAATTTTATGGAAGAAACAGAGCATGGTGTAGAATCAATTTTTGAAGTTGAATACGATATCGCTTTAGGAACTGAGCAATTCTGGTGGTCTCCAGTTAATGGTACAGGTCCAATTAATGCAACTAAGAGAGGGCAAGATTATGGCGTTTTAGATTGGTTTAATGTGTATCCATCAGACGATTTAGTGGCTGAGTTTGAAACAGGAGATAAAAGATTTGCTGGTAGTTTTTACGTAGCAGGAGACACCTATAACAATGGAGATAATACGTTTGTTGAATCGGATTTTGCTGAAAACGGAGGTAATATTAGACCCGCAGCTTGGAAAAAATACCAAAATTATTACAAACAACCTTCAGAAAATGGAGAATCTGGAATTAATGTGAAAGTACTTCGTTATTCAGATGTGTTATTAATGATGGCAGAATGTGAAAATGAAGTTGGTTCTCAAGCATCAGCAATTGGTTATATAAATAAAGTAAGAACAAGAGCAGGATTAGCTGATTTAGATGTAAGTTTATCTAAAGATGCTGTATTTAAAGCTATTGTTCATGAACGTAAAGTAGAGCTTGCAGGAGAACAAGTAAGATTTGATGATATGCTTAGATGGGGTATTGCAGCTACTGAATTAGCAGGTACTAATTTTCAAGTAGGTAAAAATGAATTATGGCCAATACCAGATGCTGAAATTAGTTCAAATATTAATATTAATTCAGAAGATCAAAACCCAGGTTTTTAATACTTGAGTTCATGTAAATTAAGTTTAGTTTTAATAATGGTGTGTAACAAGGCACACTGTTATTAAACTATTTAAAGTTAGTTGTTTATAAAGTAGATTGTAGAGTATTTGGTTGTAAGGAAGAAAGCATTTATAGCAACTTGCAATTTTATTTTACAGGATTAAAATAATTATAATAAAAATACAATTATGAAAAAATATAAAATATTAGGTTTATTATGTTTGTTCATGGCTTTTTGTTCATGTACAAATAACGATGATGATGTTGCTGCATTAACGCAACCAACATTTACAGTAACAGAATCTGCTGAAAATCCAGGTGTTTATTCTTTTGAAAATACAACGCCAAATAAAGGTGAGTTTTATAGCTATTGGGAGTTTGAAGTTGCAGGAAATAAAGTAGCTGATAAAGCAGGTGCTGTAGAATACAAATACAAAGAGTCTGGAAGCAAATTTGTAACACTTACAATGGTTAGTGTAGGAGATGCTTTACAAACGTCTCAAACTATTGATGTAATTGTACCAGTAGCGGAAGTAATCGTAACAAATCCAGAAAATTTACTATTAAACGGATATTTAGTTGAAGGTGATGGCGATGACTTTACAAACTGGAGCGCATATAATGGAGGCGATAATATTTTTGCTACAACAGATGCACTTATTGGAGGTAGAGCAGCTACAATATCAAATTCTGCAGATGCAGATCCTTGGAGTGTTCAATTTGTAAGTGATGCTATTGAAACAGTAGTAGGAGATCAATATACTGTTTCGTTTTGGGGTAAAGGAAATGGAGAAGTAGTTCGTTTTTCAACAAAACCAGATGCATCTGCTCAATATGGGCCAGATTATACATTAACATCAGAATGGCAACAATACACTTGGACAATTACTGCAAATGAAGCAGCCACTAATATCTCTTTAGATATGGGTAAATCTGCAGGTACATTTGTAATAGATGTTATTGAAGTTGTAAAAGGAGACACAGCACCAGCACTTCCTTCTGATACTAGTTTAATTTTAAACGGTGGTTTTGAAGATGGTTCTGGTAATGATTTTACAAATTGGGGAAAATACAATGGAGGAGATTTTATTGTTGAAGAAACAAGTGATGTTTTATCAGGTGCTAGAGCCGTTAAAGTATCAAACTCTGCAGCTGGAGATCCTTGGAGTGTACAATTTGTAAGTGATGCCATAGAAACAGAAATAGATGCAGAATATGAAGTTACTTTATGGGCAAAAGGAGACCCTGCTGTAATTCGTTATTCAACAAAACCAGATGCAACGGCAAAATATGGACCTGACTATACAATTACTGCAGATTGGGCAAAATATACTTGGACTTTTGTAGCGAATGAAGCAAATACAAATATATCTTTAGATATGGGTGCATCAGCAGGTACATTCATTATTGATGATTTAAAAGTAGAAAAAAAATAATAGTAAAACCTTAATTAACGAAATATAGATTTTATGAAAATAAATAAATTAATAATATTATTAATCTCAACGCTATTCTTATTCTCTTGTTCAGAAGAGGATGAGAGTATCATGGGGGCTGAAGGTGAAACACCAATTTCAGTTAAAGCTTCTTTTAGTTATACAGTTTCAACAGCAGATCCTTATGTAGCAGTTTTACAAAGTACTACAGAAAGTTCCGTTGAATATCAAAGTTTTTGGGACTATGGTTTAGGAGGTGGAATTGTAAGTGATAACGCAGGTATTGCTGAGGTGAGATATAATGATGCAGGAGAATATGTTGTGAAATACTATGTTATTTACGATGGACTTACAACAATAGCAACTCAAACAATTAGGGTTGATGAAAATGGAGTTTGTCCAGATGGATTATGTGGCTCAACAAGTAATATAAGTTTAAAAGATGCTGCAACTACTTTTTCAGTAGGTACAATCACTAGAGCATCTTGGGTAAAAGCAGGAGGAAAACATACAGAAATCTTAAAAAAGGAGTTTAATAATATAACTTCAGAATATGAGATGAAAATGAATGTGATGTATCCATCGCAAGGAAACTACGATTTTAGTGCAGCAGATGCTATGGTAGATTTTGCGCAAGCAAATGGTATGAATGTTCACGGACATGCATTAATTTGGCACAATGCAACACCTTCTTGGGTTGAAAATTTTGCAGGAACCAATGCTGAATTTGAAGTAATGGTGAAAGATTATATTACAACCACTTTAACAAGATTCAAAGGTAAAGTTCGTTCTTGGGATGTGGTAAATGAAGCTTTTGAAGATGGATCAGGTCATCCACTTAGAAATTCTGTTTTTAGACAAAAAATGGGTGATGACTATATTAAAAAATGTTTTCAATTTGCAAGAGACGCAGATCCAGATGTATTGCTTTTTTATAACGATTATAACATGGCTTCTAGTACAACAAAAAGAGCAGCAATGTTTAAAATGGTCGATGAGCTAGGTGATTTAATTGATGGTGTTGGAGCTCAAATGCATATTTCTTATGAAGGTCCTTCAAAATCTAATATTGAAGCAGTGGCAGATGGTACTGTATCTAGAGGTTTAAAATTACACTTTGCTGAGTTAGATATTAGAGCAAATCCAAACAAGGATATAACTACTTTAACAGATGATAGAGCTCAAGAACAAAGAGCAAAATATAAAGAAGTAGTTCAAATATACAATTCTATTCCTTTAGCAAATAAATTCGCCCTAACAATTTGGGGAGTAAGAGATAATGAATCTTGGCTGATAGATTTTTGGGGAAATGCAGATTGGCCTTTATTGTTTGATTCAAATTATAATAAAAAAGCTGCTTATTTCGGTTTTTTAGAAGGATTACAATAAATAAGTTATTTGTTAAGTGTAATTTGAATTTAGAATCAGTTAAACTTTTCTGCGAAGTTTAACTGATTTTTTTTTTAGAATAATAACCAGTTAATTTTTTATATATCATACGATGAAAACAAAAAATCTTATAAAACTAGCTTATATATTGGTGATTTTTACAAGTGTTATTGCGTGTAATAATTCAAAAGAAAAGAAGGAAGTAATAGGTTTAAAAAATGCGGCAACTTTTCCAATTGGTACGGCAATAAATATCAATAGGTTATTAAATGATGCGAAGCTTCAAAAATTACAAATTGAAAATTTCAACAGTATTACTGCCACTAGTGATATGAAAATGCAGTCCATTTTGCCAGTTGAAAATCAGTATAACTGGAAAACTTCCGATACTATTTTACAGTACGCTACAAAACACAATCAAAGGTTATTTGGACATAATTTAATTTGGCATAGTTCTACACCAAAATGGGTAGAGGAGAAAGGTGAAAAAGATCGTATTTGGTTGGGTGATTTTATGCAAGAGTATATAAAAACCTACGTAGGAAGATATAAAGGAAAAGTAGCAGCTTGGGATGTAGTTAATGAAGCTTTTGAATCTAGTGGAGCAAATTATAGAGAATCATTTTGGTATAAAAAACTAGGCAAAAGTTATATAGAAAAAGCATTTCAATATGCTCATGAAGCAGACCCAGAAGCTATTTTATTTTATAATGATTTTAATATTGAAAGAGATACAGTAAAGTTAAACGCCGTATTAAATATGGTAAATGAGTTTAAATCTAAAGGAGTTCCAATTTCTGGTATTGGTTTTCAAATGCACATAAGAATGGATATTCCTGACGAAATTATAGCGTTTGCATTAAAAAAAGCTGCGGAAACAGGTTTGCAAATTCATCTATCTGAAGTTGATATTATTTTTAATACTCATAATGATGAACGGTTAGGTGGTATTCAGAATTATAGCGTTTTAACCGATGAAATGAAACAAGCGCAAGCCGAGAAGTATAAAAATTTGATTAAAATGTATAAAGAGATAGTACCTAGAGAGCAACAATTTGGAATTACGTTTTGGGATTTTACAGATAGAGATTCTTGGATTAAAGGCTTCTTTAATTTGAAAGATTGGCCGTGTATATATGATGATAATTTACAACCAAAGCCGGCCTATTTTGGTGTGTTAGATGGTTTAAAAGAGTAAAAATATATCGTATGAAAAAATGTGCAATAGCAATGTTATTTGTAATTGCCGTAATTGGCTGTACAAATAAAAAAGAACAAATTAAAGCAGTTAAAAAACAGCTAAATACATTTTCAAACCCAATTTTACAGGGTTTTTATCCAGATCCAAGTATTTGTAAAGTAGATGATAGTTATTACCTTATAAATTCAACATTTGCTTATTTTCCAGGAATACCTGTTTTTAAAAGTGATGATTTAGTAAACTGGAAACAAATAGGAAACGCTTTAAACAGAGCAGAACAATTAGATTTAGAAGGTTTAGAAGTTTCTCAAGGCGTTTTTGCTCCTGCAATTTCTTATCATAATGGAGTGTTTTATATTATTAACACGATTGTTGGTGGTAAAAATAATTTTATTATTTCCGCTTCAGATCCTGCCGGACCTTGGTCTAACCCAACTTGGTTGCCAAAAGTAGAAGGTATAGATCCATCTATGTTTTTTGATAAAGAAGATAAAACGTATGTTGTTTTTAATAGTAATCCTCCTAATAATTCACCAGAATATGATGGGCACAGAACTATTAAAATTATAGAATTAGATGTTAAGAATCTAAAAACAGTTGGTGAAGCTAAAATAATTATAAATAAAGGAGCAAAACCAGAAGACAAACCTATTTGGATTGAAGGTCCGCATATTTATAATAGAAACGGGTTTTACTATGTAATGGCTGCAGAAGGTGGTACCGCAGAAGAGCATTCTGAAGTTGTGTTTAGAAGTAAAAATATTTTAGGTCCTTATAAAAGTTATAAAAATAACCCGATTTTAACGCAACGAAATTTAGACGTTAATAGACAAAATCCAATAACGTCAACAGGTCACGCAGATATTATTAAAGATATCAATGGTAATTGGTGGGGCGTTTTTTTAGGATGTAGACCTTATAATAAAAATTATTTTAACACTGGTAGAGAAACTTTTATGGCACCTGTAAAATGGAAAAATGATTGGCCAGTTTTTGATTTGGAAGGAGATGTTGTAAAAGATCGCTATCAAATAACATTAAAGAAACCTCTTGCTAATGTACAGTCTGTTAACGCCGATTTTATCGATGAATTTAATACAGATACTTTAGCGTTTGATTGGCTTTTTTTAAGAACTCCTAAAGAAAAATGGTATTCACTTTTAAACGGAGAATTAACAATAAAAACTCGTCCAGAAACTACTTCAGGGACATCAAACCCAAGTTTTATTGGGTATAGACAAAAACATCTATTAGGTCAGGTAACTACAAACCTATCTTTTAAACCAGTTTCAGAGAATGAAAAAGCAGGCTTAATTGCTTTTCAAAATGAAACGCATTATTATTACTTATGTAAAAGCTTAAAAGATAATATGCCTGTTGTTCAGTTATTAAAATCAACAGAAAACGGAACAGAAGAAATCGCCTTTACATCAATAAAAGAGAGCGATAAAATATCTTTTAAGATTCAAGCAAAAGGAACATATTACAATTTCTACTACTCAATAAATAATACAGATTGGCAAGTTTTAAATAAAAATGTAGATGCTCGTTTTTTAAGCACCAAACAAGCCGGTGGATTTGTAGGAACTATTTACGGAATGTACACAACTTCATCAGGTATTAAAAGCAAAAACAAAGCTGTTTATCATTGGTTTAAAAACAAGAATATAAATTAATAGTAATCTGTAAACTAGTGCGTAAAAAAGGCAAATATTGCTAATATTTATGTTGATTTTTAAATGCTATTTACAAAAAATTTTAAAAAATGATAAAATTAATAGGTTCATTATTTTTAGGTAAGTTAAGTTTAATTATTCTATTGTTGTTTTTGCAAAATGGATTTAGCCAAGAGGTAAAACCTCGTTTTAATTACAATGCTAAATACGAACCAGAAAAAGGAATTTATCACGGTGCTGGTCAAGATAAAAATGGGTTTCACGATTATGTAAATGCTGTAGGACAAGATAAAATGCCTGCAATTTATATGACGTATGTTAATATAACTTCACCGGTAAAAAGGATTGAGCGTTGGGGAAAAAGTTTAAAACAGGTTTTAGATAGTTTGCCCAAAGGGATAATGCCTCAAATTGGTTTAGGGTTTACTGGCGGTAAGGATACTGGAGCAGGTTTGGATAAAGAAGTCGCTGATGGAAAATATAACAAACAATTACAAGCATTTTATAAAGTGCTTTTAGATTTAGACAGACCCTCTTTTACTAGAATTGGTTATGAGTTTGAAGGCGATTGGAACGGCTATTCACCTGAAAGTTTTAAAAAAGTGTTCATCACTATTTCAAAGGCATTTAAAGAAAAGAATATAAAATCGGCTACGGTTTGGTGCTCAGGTGGGGGCTCTGCAGATTTTATAAGTCTTGATAAGTTGATGGAATACTATCCTGGTGATGAATATGTAGATTGGTGGGGTATCGATATTTTTAGTCCTGAAGAATTTGATCATATTGGTTTACAAAACTTTTTTGATGCAGCGCATATTCATAAAAGACCCGTTATGATTGGCGAGTGTACTCCACGATTTGTAGGTGTTTTAGATGGTGAAACTTCTTGGGGAAAATGGTTCAAACCTTTTTTTAGAATGTTACATGATACCCCAGGAATAAAAGCATTTTGCTACATCAATTGGGATTGGGAATATTGGTCTAACAGAAATGGTTTTCCATGGCATGATTGGAAAGATGCACGTATCGAAAAAAATCCATTTGTATTAGAGGCTTATAAAAAAGAAATGGAGAAGCCATTATTTATTCACCTTAATAATAAATAAGTAAAGATGAAAAAGGTTATATTTTTAGTTATTTTTCTAATGACATTTATCGGTTTTGCTCAAGAAAACTACAGTATTACTTCTCAAAAAGAGAGACTAAGACAATATTCTGGTCAGTGGGTAAGTGCTATGAATCCGAGCACTGATAGTGTTGCAAAATTTCCTGAGATAAAAATGAGTAGTTTGAGTAATTTCAATAATCATTCGCTCACAGTTAAAGTTTTACAAAAAGACAGCGCCAACCAATACAATTCGATACTTCAAGAAATTATTGGTTATGATAGTGTTACTGATACTATTTTTGCTGCAGGTCATAATGCACAAGGCGCATTTTTCACTGGAAAAGGAAGTTTTGCTTCAGAAAAAAAATGGACGATGCAAGACAAAGACCTTAATGGAAATAAAACAATGAAGGTTGATTTTAACTTTCAAAATTATACGGATGTTATATTAGAAGGGTTTGATACTAATGAAAAGAGTTTATGGAAAACCAGATATATTAAAAACAATCCTAAAGACAAAAATATTGGTATTCAGCTCGTTTCTGTTCACAAAGAAATGCTTAAAAACCCGGAACAAACCTTAATTCAGTTAGGCAGAATGGGGTATAGCTATGTGGAGACCTTTGTATATAAAAACGGTAGTTTTTACGGTCAAAGTCCAACGCAGTTTAAGACTATGGTTGAAAAAGCAGGTATGAAATTTTTGGGTTCTATGACTTTTTTCGATCCTGAAGATAAAAATGATGATGCCGCAATATATGCATGGTGGAATAAAACGATACAAGACCATAAAAAAGCGGGTGTAGCATATCTATCTACTTCAAATAGTAAATTAAAAGGCATCAAGACGATTAAAGAACTTCAAGAGTATTGTAATTATTATGATAAAGTTGGAAAACTATGTAAAGAGAACGGACTTAAATTTGTGTATCATAATCATGCTGATGAATTTCTAAAGGTAGAAGGTGTAACCATTTATGATTATTTTCTTCAAAACACCAACCCAGAATATGTCTATTTTCAATCTGATGTATATTGGATGCAAGTGGGCGGTGTAAATCCTGTTCATTATTTTAAAACCTATCCTAAACGATTTATTAGTTGGCATGTAAAAGACTATAAAGAATTAGGCGAAAGTGGTAAAATAGATTTCAAGGATATTTTCAACTATCAAGAAATAGCTGGAGTTCAATACATTTTATCTGAAGTAGAAGAGTATAGTTTTCCACCATTGTATAGTGTTGGTTTAGCTTGGGAATATATTTATTATGAATTATTAAAATAAACGTTTGATTATGAAACCTTTTACAATGAAGTATCTTTTATTAACTATATTTTTCTTTACAATGATTAAAACCAATGCGCAAGACCAGTTTCGTGTTTTATTGTTTACCCAACATGATACTTGGCATTACAATACCATTCCTGTTGCTGTTGAAGCATTTAAGGAAATGGCAGCTGAAAATCAGTTTAAGTTTGATTGGACGCAAAGACCAGATGATCTTATAACTAAATTACCAGAATATGATGTTGTCATATTTATGAACGCCAATGCCAATTTTTTGACTACAAAACATATGGATGCTTTAAAAGCATTTATGAAACGAGGCGGAGGCTTTGTAGGCATACACGGAACAGCAGATGGTGAAAACGACAATGCTTGGTTTGATGGTCTTGTAGGGGCAAAATTTGTGAATCATCCAAAATTACAAGCAGCAATTGTAAACGTTGAGAATAGTGATTTTCCGGCAACATGGCATCTGCCAAAAAAATGGCTTCGTAGTGATGAGTGGTATAATTTTGAAAATATGAATTTAGAGAAACTAAATATTCTATTGAATGTTGATGAAGCTTCTTATGATTTTACTGCGGGTTATGATGGCATTCCGTTAAAAGGTATGGGAGCGGAACATCCCATTTCATGGTATCAAGAATATGAAGGTGGAAGATCCTTTTACACGGCTTTAGGTCATAAACCAGAATCGTTTAAAGACAGAAACTTTTTGAATCACATTTTTGGTGGTATTTACTGGACATCTAATAAATAGGTTTTTCACAAACTTTTTAGCACTTATTTGCAGAAACCAATGCATTAAATTTTTTATAATATGACTATTTAGTTTTATCAAAAAATTTCAATTAATGATATCTTTACTTTAAAATATTTAGTCAAAAAAACTCAACAAACAATAAACACTACCTAACTAGAAAACCATTTGTTTAAGAAAAAAATAAATTTAAAATAAATAAGACATGATTAAAAATATGATGATAATTTCAATGGCCTTGTTTTGTGCTATTGGATATGGACAAACGAAACAAAATGCAAAATATGTATTTCTGTTTATTGGAGATGGTATGGGAGTAAGTCAAGTTTATACAACCGAAATGTATTTAAATGCAAAACCCAACGAGATTAAAACTGAAAAACTATTAATGAGTAGTTTTCCGGTTAATTCGAATATGACGAATTATTCAGCTAGTTCTTATGTTACTACCTCTTGTTCAGCAGCAACAGCAATGTCAACAGGATTTAAAACGGCTAATGGTATTATAGGAAAATCGCCTGACAAAAAAATAGCGTATGAAAACATATCTCAAAAAGTAAAAAAAGCAGGTTTTAAAGTAGGTATATTGTCTAGTGTAATGATAGATCACGCTACTCCTGCTTCCTTTTATGCACATCAAGATTCTCGTAATATGTATTACGAAATTAGCATGGAGCTACCCAATTATAATATTGATTATTTTGGAGGAGGAGGCTTCCATCATCCTAAAGGAAAAAAAGGAGATCAACCAGATTCATTTGAAAATGCTATTAAAAAGGGCTATACCATAGCAGACTCTCATGAGGAATTTAATAAACTGAAAAATGGCGATGAAAAAATAATTGCCATAAACCCTGAAAAGTATCCTACAGGAGAATTTTACTGGGCTATTGATAAAAAAGAAGACGCGCTTTCTCTTGCCGATTTTACAAAAAAAGGGATTGAAGTGATTGATAATGATAAAGGTTTTTTTATGATGGTAGAAGGCGGTAAAATTGATTGGGCGTGTCATGGAAACGATGGTGTATCTATGGTGCATGAAGTACTTGCTTTTAATGATGCTATTAAAGAAGCTTTTGAGTTTTACAAAAAACGACCAGATGAAACATTAATAATAGTTACTGCAGACCATGAAACAGGGGCCTTATCTACTGGGATAAATTATGTCACAAATCCTGAATTGTTGAAATACCAAATAATTTCAGTTCAAGAGTTTAAAAGAAAAATGACAGAACTTAAAAATACAGATCCAAAAGTCTCTTTCAATACTATTTTAGAGTTAGTACAGGCAGATTTTGGCTTAGGAAACAAGGATATCGGTTTGTCTTTAGATGATAAAGAATTGACCTTATTAAAATCTGCCTACAACAAACAGTTTAAAGGACATAAGGAAGTAAACGCAGATGCCGATTATTTAAGTAAAACTAAGACAAAATCCATTGCAGAAACAGCAGCCTACATTTTGAATAAAAAGGCAGGAATAAGATGGGGTTCTGGTGATCATTCTGGTACACCGGTTCCTGTTAGAGTTATAGGTAAAGGTCAAGAAGAGTTCTCAGAATATTTCGATAATACCGATTTACCAAAAAAAATTCTGAAACTTATGGGTATTTAAATGAATCATTTTTAGATGAAATTCTTTTAAAAATATCCTCAATTAATAGGGTGAAAAAAGGAATAATATTCCATAATCGAATTTCCACCTTACTTTTTGTCAGCAAACATAACAAGAAGCATTAACTTTATAAAAACACCATAGATCTAAAATTTATAAAATATGAAATACTCATTATTACTCGCGCTATTCTTAATACAATTCATTGGTTATTCGCAATCGACTGATGTAAAAACCGGTTCTGAAAAAGGTGAAGACAAGTTGTTATTAACAGTTTTTCTTAAACATGATCAAAGTATGAATTTAAATGAAATTGAAAAGATAAGAACCGATCAAGGGTTTTATGAAAATTTCCCACCAGAAGGCGTTTCTGTAGTTAATTGGTTTGTAGTTATGGGAATTGGTCAAATGGTTGTTTTGGAACTGCCTGCTTCAAAATTATCAGCAGTAAACCTTGCTATTGAAAGAACAGCATGGAAAGCTTTTAAATCAGAGATGTATCCAACCTATGATTTATACCCTATTATGGAAAAAAAGTTAAAGAATAAGTCGAAGGTTACTTATTAGTACTTTAGCTGTAGAATTGCGTTATCTTAATAACTCTTTTTTAATGCGAATAAAATAAACTATTAATAAGGTATCACTAAAAATAAATATATGAAACGTAAAATAATATTATTAACTATAAGTTTAATTTGTTTTCTTGCTGTAGATGCACAAAACATTGTTTATGTATATGGAGATGTTGCTGCGGATGGCACGCTACCATCGGGAAGTAAAAAACCATTTCACCAAATGCGTTTGAATGATGAAGGAGCTTTAGGAATGAGTGGTTTTAAAAAAGCATTAGATGCTGTTGGGTTTACGGTAAACGAAGTTTACGATCAAGAAATTGTAATTAATGCCGAATTTTTAAAGTCGATTGATGTTTTAATTTTAGGCTCAAATCAGCGAGTTTTTAACAAAGCTGAAGCTAAAGCCTTAAAGCGTTGGGTGAAAAAAGGTGGCGGAGTAATTGCTTGGTCAGATAGTGGATTTGGTGGTGAGTATAGCATTGTAGGTGTGGATAATGAAGTAGGGAGAATTTCTGACAATGCTTTAATGGAGCAATTTGGTATGTATTTTTTGACTGATAATGGTGCTGGAAACTATTTGGTGAATGAGTATACACAAGATCACTTTATTAATAAAAAAAATAAACATAAAGGCGTTGCTTTTAGGGGAGAAGGCGTAAGTTTTATTCGTGTTTCTAAACCGGCAGTAATTTTAGCGAAAGCGCAAGAAGGCGGATTAGGCGGTAGGTTAGTTGTAAATTCTAATGATGGTAAATTTAATGAAAATACCGATGTAGCTTTAGCAATAGCTGAAATAGGTAAAGGTAGAGTAATAGGTGTTTTTGATCGTAATTTGTTTTGGAATGCTGGGGCTGGTACCCGTTTAAGTCATTCCGATAATAGAGTGTTTGCACAACGAATTGCACTTTGGGCAGCAGGTCTCGAGGATGAGCAACGTTTTGCAAATGACACCAATGCTATAGTTTCTGCAATAAATACACCACCCACTATTACTATCGATTATACGTATTCAAAAACAGATAACAGTCTTGCAATTACAACTGTGATTACTGACGAGGATAAAGATGATATTAGCCCAGAAATAGTATGGAAGCAAGTAAAAGGTCCTGCCGATTGTGCGTTCGAAAATAATAACCCAAATACTATAACACCACGTGTTTTTATTCCCAAAGCAGGTAAATATGTTTTTAAAGCAACTGTTTTAGATGGTGAGTTTAAAATTAATAAATTCTTAAACTATACAAGGGAGTAAAAATTATTTAAATGAAAATAAATATAAAATTGTTTAAAACCTTTTTAGGTTTTAAACATATCATTTTCTTTATAGTATTATGCACCTCATGTAATGCTCAAAACAAAAAGAGCAATCAAATTATAGGCGATGGTGCAGAATTGGTCTTAATTTCAAATGATTTTGAATTTACGGAAGGGCCAGCAACAGATAAAGAAGGGAATGTTTTTTTTACCGACCAACCCAATGACAGAATTTTAAAATGGGATGCAAAAACCAATTTAGTATCTGAGTATATGAAACCCTCAGGTCGTTCAAATGGGCTTTATTTTGATAATAATGGTAACCTATTGTCTGCCGCAGATAAAAAAAACGAATTATGGCGTATTAAACCAAATAAAGAGGTAACTGTACTTGTAGATAACTATGAGCATAAAAAACTTAACGGCCCAAATGATCTTTGGGTTAATGCTACAGGAGGTATTTATTTTACAGACCCTTATTATCAACGTGATTGGTGGTCTCATAAAAAGCCACAACAAAAAGAAAATAGAGTCTATTATTTAGCCCCAAATACAGATAAACCTATTATTGTATCTAATGATAATTACGTACAGCCCAATGGTATTATTGGTTCTAAAGATGGTAGAAAATTGTATGTAGCAGACCAAGCAGACAATAAAACCTTTGTTTTTGATGTGCAAGAAAACGGAAATTTAACGAATAGAAAATTATTTACAACTATGGGATCTGATGGAATGACGATAGATAATAAGGGAAATATTTATTTATCAGGAACTGATGGTGTTACAGTTTTTAATGTTGATAGTGAAAAAATTCAACAAATTGCAGTGCCGCAGGGTTGGACTGCGAATGTAACTTTTGGTGGGAAAAATCAAAAAAAACTTTTTATAACAGCGATGAGTTCAGTGTATACTTTAGAGATGAATGTACAAGGTGTTCGATATGGGAATTAAGATAGTTTAGAAATCAAATTTTATGAAAAAAACAAAATTCACTTTTATGCTAATTGGTATTTTAATGCTTGCAATTACTGCATGTAATAATGATAAAACACCAAAAGAAACTAGTAATAATTTATCTGTATCTAAATCTAACGAGGATATGGCACTAAAACACGCTTTTGAAAAACGTTTTTTATTAGGTAGTGCAATAAACGATGATATTGTTTCTGGAAAAGAGAATGTTTTAAACCAAATTGTAAAAAAGGAGTTCAATACAATTACACCAGAAAATTGTATGAAAGCAGAATCTGTAAATCCAGCTCCTGGAGTTTATAATTTTAAAGCTGCAGATGAATTTGTTGCTTTTGGAAAAGAAAATAACATGTTTATTGTTGGACACACTTTAATATGGCATAACCAAACACCTGCTTGGTTTTTTACCAATAAAAAAGGAGAGGCTAATACTCCTAAAGAGCAAAAGGAGCAGTTACGAACCTACATTAAAACAGTTGCAGGTAGATATGCAGGAAAAGTACAAGCTTGGGATGTGGTAAATGAGGTAATGGATAATGATGGTTCATACAGACCAACAATATGGGTAAATAGTATTGGTGACGGTGATGAAATGGTAAAACTAGCCTTTAAATATGCAAGTGAATATGCACCAGATACAGAACTGTATTATAATGATTTTAATGCTTGGCGACCAGAAAAGAGAGAAGGTATAGTACGCATGGTAAAAATGCTTCAAAAAGAAGGAATTCGTATAGATGGAGTTGGTATTCAAGCACACTGGGGTCTTAATTTCCCTAAAAACGAATACATTCAGCAAGCTATTGATGCATATTCTGCACTTGGGATAAAAGTAATGATTACGGAGTTAGATGTTGATGTTTTGCCTTTAACAAAAGAAGGGCAAATTATTGGAAAAAGTATGATGGAACCTCAATTTCAATTGGAAGAATTTAAAACTTTTTTTGATCCTTATAAAAACGGTTTGCCAGAAGATGTGGAAAAACAATTGGCAAATAGATATAAAGAAATATTTGAGATTTTCTTAAAAAATAAAGATAAAATAGACAGAGTAACTTTTTGGGGTGTTCATGATGGAATGTCTTGGAAGAATGACTATCCTATACCAAATAGAACAAATTATCCTCTTTTGTATGATAGAAATATACAACCTAAATTGGCCAGAGAAGCTATTTTGGAAACAGTATTAAATTGGATTAATTGATATCGTAATCATTCTAAATACCGGTAAAAAGATAACTTATCTTTTACATAATTAGGCAAGTTATCTTTATATTTAATTACAAATACGAAATATAAGTATTGATAAGGGTAGATGACAAAGCATGTAATATGATGTTGCATTTATCTTTTAAACTTACAAATTCATAAAAATAATCGCTATTTGTATTCCATTTGAGAGCAACATTATTAGAAATTAAGCAACATAGAATTATAACTATCTTGAACAGATTGAATAAAATAAGACTTATCTGAATTCAAACCCTCTATATCGTTTATTTTATTAAATTCTCGCATATTAGTATCGCCCCACAAACTGAATTCAACGATTATTGGAGTTAATCGAATTCCTTTTTCGGTTAACAAATAAATATTCTCTTTTTTATTTTCAGGTATTTTTGTCTTGGATATTAATTTATAAGATTCCAATAACTTTAATCGTGCAGACAAAATACTTGGAGCAATCCTTTCGTCTGAATCAGATATTTCTTTGAATGTTTTTTTATGTTTAATTAACATATCTCGGATAATTAACAAAGACCATTTATCACCTACAACATCTAATGCAGAAGAGATTGGACAGCCAGAGCGAAATTCTTTTATCATCTTTAATTAATTATTACTATTAATTCGATAGTAATTATTACTTTTGCTATCGAATTGAAAGCAAAAATACAAAAATTATGTTAGCAGGTCATTTTACTACCGCATTAATAGCGAAACAAAAATTCCCAAAAGGAACATTACTTTATTTTTTAATTATATCACAATTACAGGATTTATTGTGGTTTACTTTTCATTATTTAGGACTTGAACGTACTGACCCAAGTGATGCCTTTGATGCCACTTTAAGTAATATGGCAGTTGATATGTTATATAGTCATGATTTAGCCCCTTTATTACTCTGGTTAGCTATTGCATTTGTAATTGGAAAATTATTATTTAAAAGCACGAAAATAGGATTAGTAAGTATGGCTTTAGTCTTTATACACTTTGTATTAGATTTCTTTTCTGGTCATATGCATCATCTGTTTGGGGCGGGTACAATGGAAGCTGGTCTTGGTCTGTACGCTTCCAATGTATATTTAGCCATTTTCATAGAAGTAATATTCATGATTGGAGCACTTTGGTATTTCTTTAGAGGAGAGGTAAAAAAAGGAATTATACGAACTACTAAAAATAAAGTAGCTATTATTTCTGTTTTCGCTTATGGAATTGTTTTTATGTCACTAATTGCAACACGTTCTTTTAGAGAGCTTCTAAGTATTCCTGAATTTAATTTAGGATTTAACACCAATATGCCTACCTTGATTTTTACTTATGGTGCAATGTTGTATTGTTTAATTTTTTTTGTTCCAAAATACAAGGTTGAATAAAAAATAGAACTATGATTGAAGGAATTATCAGCTTTATAAAAGAATTGAAACTTCGTAACGAGTACTTATTTTATTTTGGCCTGTTATGTTTAATTCTTTCCATAATTTGTATGGTTCTTACCAAAACAACATCGACACAGATTCACGGGGTAAATGCCTGGGTCAAGCCTTTCAAATTTGCTGTATCAATAGGCTTATATTCTTGGACTATGGCTTGGTACTGCCATTATCTTTCAGATTTTAATGGAACACCTTTTAATTGGACAGTAATTACGTTGTTCGGTTTTGAACTTTTATATATTATTTTTCAAGCATCAAAAGGACTATTATCTCATTTCAATATTAGCACACCAACGTATTCACTTCTATATTCGTTAATGGGTTTAATAGCAGTAGTTGTTACACTATATACTGCTTATATTGGCTTGTTATTTTTCACACAGTCTTTTCCAAATTTACCGAGTTATTACGTTTGGTCAATTCGTTTGGGAATCTTTATTTTTGTTATTTTTTCATTTGAAGGAGGTTTAATGGGGTCTCGTATGAACCACAGTGTTGGAGCTATCAATGATAATTCGAATTGGTGGATTCTAGGTTGGAGTAAAATTGTAGGAGATTTAAGAGTCTCGCACTTTATTGGTATGCACGCTTTACAAGTACTACCATTACTTTCTTTTTACATTTTTAAAAACACAAAAGCAACAATAGTTATTTCATTACTTTATGGACTTCTTGCAACATCAACTTTAGTTCAGGCATTAAAGGGCAAACCTATTATTTCTCAAAAGAAGGTAAAAGAATTGGAATGAAAAACGGCATCCAACGATGTATCAAAGCACTAGTGGTTTAGGTTTTAACTCGAACCGTTTTTCTTTTTTTTAAGTATATTTCGATACGAAAGCTAATGCGTTTTAATCCGCTACTGTTCTTATACTAAACGATGTATCATTGCTTACAAAAGAAGGGCAAATTATTGGCAGAAGTATGATGGAATCTCAATTTTAATTAGAAGAATTTGAAACCTTTTTTGACCCTTATAAAAATGGTTTGCCACAAGATGTAGAAAAACAATTGGCAAATAGATACAAGGAATTATTGGAGATTTTCTTAAAGAACAAACATAAAATAGACAGAGTAACTTTTTGAGGTGTGTATGATGGCATATCTTGTAAAAATGGTTACCCAATACCAAACAGAACAAATTATCCTCTTTTATATAATAGAAATTTACAAACTAAACTTGTTAGAAAAGCTATTTTAGAAACTGTAAAATAAACCCATTAACTTTGATTATAAAGGTTTTTATAAAGTAGATAAAAATCAAATCCTCTTCTATAAAGTCATTACTTGAGCAAAATTATAGTGCTACCAAGTATTTATAAATTTTATGTAGTATTTAATCATTTGCTAAAGAATTTTTTTTTCAGTTGTTCAAATAACAAAACGAATGCAATAATTGTTTTACTCAAAGCACTATTTGTCTTACAGTATTTTAGCGATTATAATTAATTTTAAAATTGAAATTACTAAATTTTAATCTGTCAAATAATAAATTTAATTTTTTAAAGTTTGACAAAAATAAAACACCTTAAAATATTGGAAAGAAAATCTTTTATTAAACAACTTTTAGCGGGGTCTACAGGTATAACACTATTTGCATTGCAAATGCAAATGTTACAAGGTTGTACAACTTCTGATAAAACTAAAAAATTAGGCATAGCTTTAGTTGGCTTGGGTTCTTATTCCACAACACAATTAGCACCAGCTTTATTAGAAACAAAGCACTCTTATCTGTCTGCAATTGTTACTGGTACCAAAGAAAAAGAAGGTGTTTGGGCAAAAAAATACAACATCAAAAAAGAAAATATTTACAACTATACTAATTTTGATGAAATTGTAAATAATGATGCTATAGATATCGTATATATTGTCTTACCAAATAGTATGCATGCAGAATTTACTATTAGAGCAGCAAAGGCAGGTAAACATGTTATTTGTGAAAAACCGATGGCAACTTCTGTGGAAGATTGTCAAAGAATGATCGCTAGTTGTAAAAAAGAAAATGTAAAACTATCTATAGGTTACAGATTACATTTCGATCCTATTAATGGCTATTTGATGGAACTTGGGCAAAATAAAGTTTTTGGCAAAATGAATACTGAAGCTGGTTTTGCGTTTACTTTAAAAAATCCTAAAAAATGGAGATTGCAAAAATCTTTATCTGGTGGAGGACCTTTAATGGATTTAGGAATTTATGTATTACAATCTGCGATCTATATGTTTGGTGAATTACCAACATCTTTATGGGCAAAAGACACAACTAAAGACATTACCTTTTTTAACAAACAAAATATTGAAGGAAGTTTAGAATGGGAAATGACATTTCCATCAGGAAAAGCCTTGTGCAAAACTTCATATGAAGAAGATTTTTATTGTTATATAACTGCATCCACAGAAAAAGGAGAAATAGAATTAAATCCTTCATTTACTTATGGTGGTTTAGAAGGTAAAACCCCAAATGGCCCTATAGAAATTGAAAACGTAAATCAACAAGCACTTCAAATTGATGCTTTTGCATTAAATATTTTAAATGATACTAAAAGTATCGTTCCTGGTGAAATGGGGTTACGTGATATGTATATCATTGAAAAGATTTATGAATCAGCAAATGAAAATAGCAAGGAAGTTTTTTTAGATGAAATTCCTAATATTCTAGACTTAAGAAAAAGAGGTGATTAAAAATCGCTCCAAATTTGACTATTTCAGATAAAGATGATACAAGTATTGCTATTTTATTTGTTTAGATACCTACAAGGTTAAAATATCTAATTGCAGAAGTAGAAGATTACACCTATCCAAGAATTACAATTGTGGGTTTAGCATAGGAATATATGTATTATTAAAATAAACGTTTTATGATGAAATCTTTTACAATTAAATATCTGTTATTAACTATAAGTTTCTTGACAATGATGAAAACAAATGCGCAAGACCAGTTTAGTGTTCTATTGTATACCCAACATGATACTTGGCATTACAATAACATACCTGTTGCTATTCAGGCTTTTGAAGAAATGGCAAAAGAACATCAATTTAAGTTTAATTGGACACAAAGACCAAATGATCTTATAACGAAATTACCAAAACATGATGTAGTAATATTTATGAACGCTAATGCTGATTCTTTAAAGACAAAACATATGATTGCTTTAAAAGTATTTATGAAAAGAGGCGGAGGCTTTGTTGGTATACATGGAACATCAGATGGTAAAAACGATAATTCTTGGTTTGATGGTCTTGTTGGAGCGAAATTTGTGAATCATCCAAAATTGCAAGCCGCAATTGTAAAAGTTGAAAATAATGATTTTCCAGCAACATGGCATTTGCCAAATAAATGGCTACGAAGTGATGAATGGTATAACTTTAAAAATATAAATTTAGAGAGACTAAATATTCTATTGACTGTTGATGAAGCTTCTTATGATTTTACTGCGGGTTATGATAACATTCCGTTAAAAGGTATGGGAGAGAAACACCCCATCTCATGGAATCAAGAGTATCAAGGAGGAAGATCTTTTTATACAGCTTTAGGCCATAAACCAGAATCATATAAAGACAAAAATTTCTTAAATCACATTTTTGGAGGCATATACTGGGTTTTAAATAAAAATAAGCAATACTGAACTAAAATGATAAAATTAATAGATGCTAATAATTTTTCAAAAGATTTTGAAAAACAGGGGATTCAATTATTTACATTAAAAAATAAAAATGGAATTGTATCTCAAATAACCAATTATGGGGGTAGAGTTGTAAATCTATTTGTTCCTGATAAAAATGGTGTATTTGAAGATGTTGTTTTAGGCTACGATTCTGCAAAAAATTATTTAGAAAAGCCAGATCATTTTTTTGGGGCTATTATTGGTCGATATGGTAATAGAATTGCAAATGGTAAATTTAGTATAGATAATAATGAATTTTTATTAGAGAAAAATGAAGAGGAAAACCAATTACATGGAGGTGAAAAAGGTTTTCATGCAGTTGTTTGGCAAGCAAAACAAATATCCGAATCCGTTTTAGAATTAACTCATTTTTCAAAACACTTAGATCAAGGATTTCCTGGTAATTTAGAAGTGAAAGTAGAGTATACGTTAACCGATGAAAATGAATTACAAATAAAATATTTTGCAGTTTCAGATGCAAAAACCGTTATAAACTTAACAAATCATTCTTATTTTAATTTATCGGGTAATTTTAATAAATCAATAGAAAATCATTTATTTCAGATAAAGGCAGATTATTATTTACCTGTAAATGATAAAATGGTTCCTGTAGGGATTTTAGAAAATGTTGCCAATTCTCCTTTCGATTTCAGAAAATTAAAAACACTGAAGCAAGCTCTAAATAAACAACATAAACAAATAGATTTAGGTAGTGGTTTTGACCATAATTTTGTTTTAGATGATGTGAATACAGGTTTTGTAGCAAAAGTAATTGATGAAAATTCTGGGAGAAGTTTAGAGGTTTTTACTACTGAACCTGGCATACAATTTTATTCAGGAAATCATCTAAATAACTTAGAAGGCAAAAACGATGTTTTATATCAAAAAAGAGCCGCGTTTTGTTTAGAAACGCAACATTTTCCAAATAGTCCTAATCAAACCAATTTTCCATCAACCTTATTACTATCTGGAGAAAAATATTTTTCAAGAACTATTTATAAGTTTAGTGTTTATAAGTGATTGCTAGAATTTAGTAACACTTTTAAAATAGAATTAAATTCTTATAATGCAAGAATTGTTCTACTAAAAGCAGTATTTGTTTTACAGCAATCTACATATTACAGTTAATTTTAAACCAATATTAAGTGCTATTTTTTTAAACTACTTATTGGTCGGTTTATATAAAAAAAAACTCACTTAATAGCAGTAAGTGATATTCATAGAGATTTACAAATAAATACAATATAGATATGTTTAATAAAATAAATACAACTTTACTCTTATTATCAATTTGCTTTTTAAGCTGTAAAGAGACAAAAAAAGAAGCTGTTAAAGAAACACCTCAAAACAAAACTTCTTTGAAAGATAGTTTTAAAGAAGACTTTTTAATAGGTACGGCACTTAATACAGGGCAGATTAAAGAAGTAAATGCGGAGCAAACAGCTTTAATAACTAGAGAGTTTAATGCGATTTCTCCAGAGAACGATTTAAAATGGGAGCAAATTCACCCTAAAAAAGATACTTATAATTTCGATGTCTCGGATGCTTATGTTGCTTTTGGTCAGAAAAATAATATGCATATCGTTGGTCATACCTTGCTTTGGCATAGTCAATTGGCACCTTGGGTTCATGAAATTACAAATAAGGATACTTTAGTAAATAACATTACAAAACACATTAATACCATTGCAGGTAGATATAAAGGAAAAATTGATTCTTGGGATGTTGTAAATGAAGCTTTAAATGAAGATGGGTCTCCAAGAGAATCTATGTTTTATAAAATTTTTGGCGATGAAAGTTATTTAGAATTGGCCTTTAAACTTGCTGAAAAAGCAGCACCAGATGCAGATCTAGTTTACAACGATTACAATCTTTGGAAACCAGCAAAAAGAGAAGGAGTTATTAGAATTGTAAAAAATTTACAAGCAAAAGGTATTAGAATTGATGGTGTTGGTATGCAAGCACATTGGAGTTTAGAGGGGCCATCTTTAGAAGATATTGAAAATAGTATAATTGCGTATTCAGAATTAGGAGTAAAAGTTATGTTTACAGAATTAGACATTACCGTTCTGCCAAATCCTTGGGAACTGGATGGAGCTGCGGTAGAGCAAAGCTATGAAAGATACGAGAATGATCCTAAAATGAATCCTTATCCAAATGGATTAACGGAAGACATTAAACTAAAAATAGCAAAACGGTATGAAGATATTTTTAATCTTTTCTTAAAACACAAAGATAAAATTAGTCGTGTAACTTTTTGGGGAGTTAACGATGGGCAATCTTGGTTAAATGATTGGCCAATAAAAGGACGTACAAATTATCCTTTACTTTTTGGAAGAGATGATAAACCAAAAGAAGTATACAATAATGTAATTGCGCTTAAAAATAAGGCAAACTAATACCTCCTAAAAATGACAACTATTTCACACAAATTATCAGTAAAAGAAAAAGTAGGTTATGCTCTTGGAGATTTAGCAGCCAATTTAGTTTTTCAAACTTTAGTAACCTATCTCTCTTATTTTTATACAGATATTTATGGCTTAAAGCCAGAAGATGCCGCATTAGTAACCTTAACCGTTGGTCTTATAGCTGCGTTTGGTTTTAACCCAATAGTGGGTGCTTTGGCAGATAGAACAAATACTAAAATGGGTAAATTTAGACCCTGGATTTTATGGACTGCAATACCTCTAGGGCTAGCTGCATTATTAGCTTTTTCTACGCCAGATTTTGAGTATCAAGGAAAGGTTATTTATGCTGTAATTACCTATTCTTTATTGCTCTTATTATACTCAGCAAATAATTTACCGTATGCTGCTTTAAGTGGTGTTATTACAGGAGATATGAAAGAGCGTAATAGCTTATCTGCATATCGATTTGTGGGTGTTTTAGGAGCACAGTTTTTTGTACAAGTTTTTATGTACGATTTAATTTTAAAAGCAGGTGATGGTAACAAAGCAGCAGGTATGGAAACTGTAATGACCTATTTGGCAATTATCGGAACCATAATGTTAATGATTACATTTTTTACAACAAAAGAAAGAGTAATACCTAAGCCAGAACAAAAATCTAGTTTAAAAGAAGATTTATCAGATTTGTTTAAAAATAAACCTTGGGTAATTATGTTGGTGCTTACCACTCTAATATTTATCACATTAGCAATGAAAGGGGGTTCTTATGTTTATTATTTCGAAAACTTTGTAAATGAAGATAAACTAAGAGTGTTTTTAGATCCATATAAATCAATATTACCCACATTTGAAAATGAAACCTCTTTTGGTTTAGGAGTGTTTAACGGAATTGGAATTTTAGTTGGGTTAATAGGAATCGTTCTTTCTAAACGTTTGGCAGATAAATATGGAAAACGAAATGTTTTAGGTATTTCGCTCTTTATTTCAACCTTATTTATCATTGCTTTTTATTTTTATCAACCAGAATCTATAGGACTCATATTTGGTACTCAGATTTTACACATGTTTTTTTACGGAATTGGTACTCCAATTCTTTGGACGATGATTGCCGATGTAGCTGATTATTCTGAATGGAAAACAAACAGAAGAGCCACTGCTATTATTTTTTCTGCAATGATGGTTGGTTTAAAAGGAGGTATAAGTATTGGTAGTGCTTTAGTTTCATCAATTTTAGGAGGCTATGGATATGATTCTCATTTAGAAATACAAAGTGAAGCAGCCATTAATGGTACAAAGTTATTAATTAGTGTGTATGCTGCAGTTCCATTTTTAATAGGAGTAGGACTATTATATTTTTATGAAATTGATAAAAAAATGGAATTAAAAATAGAAAAAGAGTTAAAAGAAAGAAGAGCAATTTAAAAAAGAATACCATGCCAGAAAAAAGTATAGAACACATCAATTTTGATGAATTAAATAAAAAAGCCATTTCGCAACCATTAGTTTCTCACATTTATACCGCAGATCCATCTGCACATGTCTTTGATGGTAAGATATATATATATCCATCTCATGATATTGATGCAGGAGAAGCTTTTGACGATTTAGGTAGCCATTTTGCTATGGAAGATTATCATGTATTATCTATGGATAGTATAGATAGTAAGGCTGTAGATAATGGTTTGGCTTTGCATGTAAAAGATGTGCCATGGGCAAAACAACAAATGTGGGCGCCAGATGCAAATGAAAAAGATGGGACTTACTATTTGTTTTTTCCAGCAAAAGCACATGATGATATTTTTAGAATTGGGGTGGCTACAAGCACCTCACCAACAGGTCCGTTTAAAGCAGAACCAGAAGCAATTAAAGGTAGTTTTTCTATAGATCCAGCAGTTTTTAAAGATGATGATGGAAGTTGCTTTATGTATTTTGGAGGTCTTTGGGGGGGACAATTGCAACGTTGGAGAACTGGCGAGTTTAATGCAAGCCAACCAGAAAGCCCTACAGCATTTCTTCCTGAAGGAGATGAGCCTGCATTATTGCCATATATTGCAAAAATGACGGATGATTTATTAGAGTTTGATGAAAAGCCAAAAGAAATTGAAATTGTTGATGAAAATGGAGATTTATTAGTAGCAAATGATACTGATAGACGATTTTTTGAAGCTGCATGGTTACATAAACATAACGGAAAATATTATTTCTCATACTCTACAGGCGATACGCATTTTATTTGTTATGGAATAAGTGATAGTCCTTATGGGCCATTTACGTATGGTGGTAGAATTTTAGAACCAGTTGTAGGTTGGACATCTCATCATTCTGTTTGTAATGTAGAAGGAAAAGATTATTTGTTTTATCATGATTCTAGTTTATCAAAAGGAGTAACACATTTACGTTCTGTAAAAGTTATAGAAATTAATTATAACGAGGATGGAACAATACAAACAATAGAACCTTATAGGGATTAGTTTTTGCAAGTTGCAATTTGTTGATTGACAAACATCCCTACAAGATATGAAATAGATAAAAAGGCAACGAGAACTGTTCAAGCTCAATTAAAAGTTGATATTAATGGTTTAGACGGATAAAAGTAAGTATATCGAATTTTTTTAGTGTTATTTATAATGAATGAATTAAAATTATAGCACAATTATTGTAAAATCTGGATTTAAGGAAGATATTTTAAATATGCTGAAAGCCGTTACCGATGTGAAACGGAAAGAGGAAGGTAATATCTCATATACATCAGCTCAAAGGTTGTGATTTTGGAAGAATGGCAAGCTCAGGAAGCGATCGACATTAATAACCAAACAGCTCATTTTTTAATATTAAAGACCCAAATAGGGAAAAAGGCTGATAGTTTAACGATAGATATAATAAGAGAGTTTTATTAATTTTAAATGTATATGAAAATAGATGAAACGGCAGTAGATTTAAGGTTTTTGACTCATCTCAAACTTTGTACTTACTCGAAATCGTCTACTTTTCATATACTAACCGTTAGCACCAACAGTTGCAATTTCCGGCATTAAAACATACTAGATCTCTATTAAATTACAGTTCGTATCAATTTATTGACTTAGGTCAAATAGTTTGGCTTGAAACAAGATTAGTTTTGCTAATTCAAAAATTAAATTAGTAGAATTAGATACGATACAAACAACTAGTACCGAAAGTTAGGAAATCTTTTAAAATAGAAATTTATCCTATGTAAGATTTATATCTCCTGTTAGAAGATAAGTTGAAGAATACATCAAAAGTAACTTACTATGTTTTTGATAGTCGTAAATAGTTATATAAGATCTATTTTTAAGTCGTAAATAAGACATAAAAAAAACTAAGATTTCACAAACAAACATATGGACTTAAGACTTTAATAAAACAACAAATAACTATGGCTATTTACGCAATTGGAGACATACATGGTTGTCTAAATGCTTTAAAAACCATTTTTCAACAAGGCATAATTAAAGAGCAAGATAAAGTAGTTTTTCTGGGAGACTATGTTGATAAAGGAGCTGACAGTAAGGGAGTACTGGATTGGTTATTAGAAAAAAGAAAAGTATTCGACTTTGAATTTATACTTGGTAATCATGAAATAATGATGACAGCTGCCAAATCTTCACCACAAAAATATGCTGAATGGGTCCAAAATTATGGAGGCTTCCATACTTTATATTCGTATAAAATGGCAGATAACCTAAACTGGATGAACCACGTAGATAAAAAGTATTGGGACTTTATCGATTCTTGCTTGCCATATTTGGAAATAGAAGAGTTCATTTTCGTTCATGCGGGCCTTGAAAGCAATAAGCATCTAGACGTACAGAATGAGCATCATTTATTTCATAAGAAATATGAAACCCCTGTAATTTATAATCTAGGAAAAACTGTAATTTGCGGACATACTGCTCGTAAAAATGGAGAAATAGCCGATTTTGGTCATACTATTTGTATTGATACTTTCGCACACGGTGGCATGTGGTTGACTTGTTTGAACGTTGAAACAGGTGAGTTTTTAAAAGCGAATGAAAAGGGACAAATAAAAAAAGGAAAACTAAAACGATTTTCTAACACTATGCAAAACGTAATAAAACGCTTCTTTCACTAATCGCTACCGGTTTTTATATAAAATAAAAAAGTTAAACGATTAAATACGAGTTATTTAATTTTAGGCCAATGGTCTAGTATCAAAAAAGAAAGTATATTTTAAAAATTAATTTTACTACTATTTATTATGAGCAAATTAAAAATTATAGCTACAATTATTGTAAAACCCGGATTTAAGGAAGATGTTTTAAATATGTTGCAAACCGTAACTGATGCAACACGGAAAGAGGAAGGTAATATCTCCTATATATTACATGAAGATATTAATAACAGCTCAAAGGTTATAATTTTGGAAGTATGGAAATCACAGGAAGCGATTGACTTTCATAACCAAACAGAACATTTTTTATTATTAAAGACCGAACTAGGGAATAAGGCTGATAGTTTAACAATAGATATAATAAGAGAGTCTTATTAGTTTTATAATTTAAAATTTTATACAAAATGAAACGTTCAATTTTAATAGTATTCTGTCTTACAGTATCTTTTTTAGCAAACTCACAATCAAACTCTAAACTTTACACTTACAAGCAGTTTGGTAACACGTATGTTGTAAGTATTCAAAACCATTCTGAAATTACAAAAGCAATCACTGCATTTGTGAAAAAGCTAGATATAAAAGCAGGAACAATTTCTGGTCTTGGAGCTGTAAATGAAGCTACATTAAGAATTTTGGATCCAGCTACTAAAAAATTTGTAGATAAAACTTTCACCGAACAAATGGAAATTACCAACATAACAGGTAATATATCTCAACAAAATGATAAGCATTACATACACATGCATGTAACACTTGGACGAGGTGATTACACAGCATTAGCAGGACACTTACTTACAGCTAAAATTAATGGAGCTGGAGAATTTGTTATAGAAAGTTTTGAAGGAACCGTTAATCGTTATTCTGATGAGGACACCGGTTTAAACTTGTATAAGTTTTAGAAGTATAGAAAAGAAAATCGGTAATAAATATAGACAAATTACTGCCTCAGTAGATTACTAGTATTTCAGTGATTATAAATCGTTAAAAAACAGAATAAAACAGTTGGGAAACTATAAAACGCAATAGATGAAATCGAGAAAATTATTAATGATACCTGGTCCAATAGAATTTGAAAGTGAAGTTATGCAATGTATGGCAGTACCAACTCCTAGCCATGTTTCCCCGGGTTTTATAGACCTCTTTGCCAATAGTTTAAAACTAATGAAAGAGGTTTGGAAATGCCCATCTGGTCAGGCATTTATAGTGGCAGGAACAGGTACGCTTGCTATGGATATGGCTGCTGTAAACCTAATAGAAACCGGTGATAAAGCACTTGTAATATCTACAGGCTACTTTGGTTTACGTTATGCCGAAATCTTAAAACGATATGGAGCTCAAGTAGATATTCTTGAAGCTGAAGTAGGTAACATTGTACCCTTAGAGCTTATAGAACAACAACTAAAATCTAAAAGCTATAAACTTTTAACCTTTACACACGTTGACACATCAACAGCTGTTTTAAATGATGCTAAAAGTATTGGTGCTTTAGGTAAAAAGTACAACGTATTAACCATTCTTGACGGTGTTTGCTCTGTTGCGGGCGAAGAAATTAAACAAGAAGATTGGGGAATTGATGTTGTACTTACAGCTTCCCAAAAAGCAATAGGAGTTCCTCCAGGACTTGCTCTTTTAGTTGCTTCTAAAAATGCGATGCAAACATTTGAACAACGAACAAGTCCTGTTGCTAATTACTATGGAGATTGGACTAATTGGTTACCAATAATGAAAGCTTATGAAAATAGACAAGCCTCATATTTTGGAACACCTGCCGTTAATCTTGTAATTGCTCTAGAAAAAAGTTTACAACTCATTTTAAAGGAAGGTTTAGACAGTCGTTTCGACCGACACAGAAGAGCAGGAAAAGCCATGCGAGCTGCAATCAAAGCTTTAGGCTTAGACTTATTATCAAAAAACGAACAAGTTTCTGCAAATACCTTATCAGCGCCTTTATATCCAAACCAAATGGACACAGCCTCTTTTTTAAAGGCCGTAAATCAAGAAGGAGTTATACTGGCTGGAGGTCTTTTGCCTCAATTAAAAAATAGTTATTTTAGAATTGGACACATGGGGTCGGTAAACAAGAATGATTTACTCGCAACGGTTGGAGCCATTGAATCAGCGTTGAAGAACAATGGGTATTCACATGAATTAGGATTAGGAACAGCTCAAATATTGAAATACTTCTAACTAGAATAAAGAAACCATTACATTGTCATTATACCTATTTAAGGTAGAAATAATTTAAGTGTGAAAGTTTTTAATTTTATCTTACTCAATGATAATTGTGTTAATAGAGCATCTATTTTAAAAAAAGGAAAACCAAAATAAATAGATATTTTGGTTTTCCTTAATTCCTTAAAATGATGTAGAATTATTTTATGTCTAAGAATATTCCTCCAGAGAAAGAAGGGCTAGCGGCTATTATTCTACCAGAAAAAGCAGAATCGAAGCCAAGTGAAACGCCTAGTTTTTTAGTAATATAGTAAGCCGTTTCAAAACCAAAACTACTGTATTCAATATCATTTGCAAAAATACTTCCATTACTATTGGTAGCATTTAACGACCCGTTTTTAAAAGATTTTACAACATTTAATCTTGTAATAAGCCATAGCTTATTGTTTATTAAATTGATTCCTGCTTCTAAGCCAGTTCTAAATTCATCAGAAAAACCTTCACTTCTATTGTTGTACCCTAAATAAGATTTTAAATAAACAGGTTTGTCTTTATAAGATGTAGAATAACCTAGAGATGATGATATAATCTGATTAAACTCTCCATCTCCGTTTTGAAAACTACCATCGCTACCACCATTATTATCACCTGTTGGTAAGCCTAATATTAGTTTTATATCAGCAGCCCAATTTCCTTTTTTGTATAAACCATATCTAAAACCTAAATCTACATCTCCAAATGAATTGATAGTTTCTCCTTGGCTAATAGTTTCTCCTGTGGTTCCTGAAATTTGATTGTTTTGAGAAGAGCTAGCAAAGAACGGTACGTATGCAATAACATCAAACTTATTACCTACCCCATATTCTGCATACAAACTAGTGTTAAATAAAGTTCTAGTTCTATTAGGGTCTTTTGCTCCTGTATCTGTATAATGCTCATCATACTGTAATTGCCAACCTGCAAGTTTGTAATATCCCTTTCCTTTTCCTTTAGTCCATTGCGCAAAACCAATGTTACTTGCTAATACTATTAAAAGTAATGTAATTATATGCTTTTTCATATTTCCTTTATTTAATTTCTCCATTTCCTACATCTACACCAAAGGGTTTGCACCAATATAATAAATGCGAAAAATCATTAATACCTGTATTTTTTATAATGTATGTATGGGCTCCTTTAAAAACAGTAACTTTTTCTATTTCTTTAGCATTTGCTACTGTATTAATATTATTGGTAAAGTATAAATATAAACCAGGTAGTCTGTCTGATGCTTTGTAGTTTTCATCAATTGTTAATTCTAAATCATTAGTATTTGGTATTTCTTTTAAAGTAAAACCTCCTTTAAGTTCATAACTGCTAGATGTTTTTAACGTTCCTGTTTTTTCTTGAGTTGTATTGCCAATAACGGTTACTGTATCTTGTATTGTAAGCGTATTATTAGAAGAACTTACTGTTGCAGTAATAACAGCTTCTCCCGGTGCAATTGCAGTTATTAACCCCGTATTAGTAACAGTTATTACGTTTGTGTTAGAACTTTGCCAAGTTATAGTAGTGTTCTCTGTTTCTCCACTACTGTTTGTGTATGTTGTGGTATACTGATGAGTATTGTTAATGTTTAACTCTTCTATTGGGTTGTTAATACTTATACGTTCGTTTATATTTACTACCGTTACGGTATCTTCTGTGTTAATTATTTCTCCGTTTGCTGTTGTAATACTTGCTGTAACGGTTGCTGAACCTTCACTAAGCGCAGTAATTAAGCCCTCGTTAGAAACTGTAATAATAGAGGGGTTAGAGCTATTCCATGACGTTTTTAAATCTTCGATCTCTCCAAGTTCATTTGTAAAAGATGCAGTGTATTGGTGTGTGTTAGAAATAATTATTTCTTCAATAACATTATCTATTGTTAGTTTTTTATCAACAGCTATAACTTCTATATTGTTTTCGTTTGTAATAATACTTCCATTTTCGTTTGTTACAGAAGCTGTAATTACAGATTCTCCAATGGATAGTGCTGTAAGTAATCCAGCGTTAGAAACAGATATAATGTTAGAATTGCTGCTATCCCAATTAATTTTAGGAGTTGTTACTTCTCCAATATTATTGGTGTATTTAGTGCTGTATAGATGTGTGTTTTTTATACCAAGTTCTGTGATTGTATTGTTAAAACTTAATATTTCTATTTGGTTGTCTGCGATAATATCATCTTCAATACAGCTATTAAAAGTGAGTGAAAGGAATAGAATAAATTGTAAATATCTCATTAGTGTTATTTTTAAATTCTAAAAACTTGGTCGTAGAAAAAAATGATTGTTTACAACCATCACTAGAATAGTCGACTTTTTTTTAAAAAAGTAGTTAAGAATATGGAAACCCGTATAAAAACTATAAAATGATAAATTAAATTTGAAATTAAATTAGTGATAAGTTTTAAAGTAACTTTTCATTTTAAAAGATAAAAATGTTTAAAAAAGTTCTAGTTGCAGAAGATTTTGATGTTATTAATAACGGAATTAAAATGGCATTAAAAGAAATTGGAGTTCAAGAAATAGATTCTATTTCTTATTGTGATGAAGCGTATGCTAAAATTAAAAGTGCTTCTTTAAACAATGAGCCTTACGATTTAATTATTTCTGATTTGTCTTTTGAAAATGATGGAACTCCACAAGAATTAAAATCTGGAGAAGAATTGATAGAGAAAATTAGCAATGAATTTTTAGATTTAAAAATTATTGTTTTTTCTATTGAGGACAAACCGTATATAATTCAGCATTTATATAAGAACCTAAAAATAGATGGGTATGTTTGGAAGAACAGAAATGGATTAAAAGAATTAAAGAAAGCAATTCATACAATTTCAACGTCAAAACAGTTTTATATTTCACCCGGTTTAAATAGTGCAATACAGTCCAAGCAAGCAGTAGAAATTACAGCTTTCGATGTCTTTTTGATTGAAGAACTCTCTAAAGGACTACTTCAGGAAGATATTAGTAAAAAGTTAAAAGAAAAAGAGATTTCTCCTTCTAGTACGAGTGCTATAGAAAAAAGATTAAGATTTTTAAAAGAACATTTTAATGCCAATAATCCAGCACACTTAGTGGCTATAGCTAAATATTTTGGATTGATTTAAGAAAATAATTAAAACAAATAAAGCCGATTACGGAAACCCGTAATATTTTATGGTTTTATTAGTATACTTTTGAAAAGTAGTTCTAAAAAGAACCTATTGAAAAGGAAAGAATGCTAATACCAGGCCTTACGGATTTTCGTAAGGCTTTTTTTAGGAATGTTTTTTTTTGTTTGTTTCTTAGGTTTTTTGAATGATTTAGATCATTTTTTGAAGCCGATAATTATATTGAATAAGGGGGTTGAGGTAGAGTAGAGTGATTTAGAAATAAATTGTTATTTAAATAAATTTATTACAACTTCATTTATTATGATTTTTTATTCGAGATAGTGTTGGGGAGTATTATTTGAATGATTAAATTATTTCATTTGGAGTTGTTTTTCTATATAAAATAAATTAGTACTGAAAAGGATACTAAATGATAGAAATCTTCAAATTAGTGAGTTTATTGGTATTAAATTATAAATAAACTTACTAGATATTAAATTCTAAAAATACTGGTAAATGATCAGAAATCATTCTGGCATTTATTAAGTTGTTGCAATTGTCTACAAAATCTACAACTCCAGTATTTATTGCATTAACTTTATTGGCATTATAGTAAATATTATCAATAGCATGGTTTGTGTAGTTGCCGTTTTTACATTTCTTTTTTAAGGTGGTTGCCGTATTTTTTATGGCAGGCTTAAAGCCCATTTTGTAGAGTGGATTCCATACATTATGCTTTTCATTCAAGTTAAAATCGCCTAAAATAAAAAGATGGTCCGTTTCTAGTTTTTTAGGATATTTTTTAAAATGTGCTATTTCCATTTCTGGATGTTTATTGTAAATACGAGCATGTATATTGATGAAATAAAAAGTGGTGTTACTTTTTTTGATTTCAAATTTTGCTAAGTAGGGTTCTCTTTCAATTATGTTTTCTAAAGAAACGTCTAAAGTAGCTTTTTTTACAAGTCTTAATTTAGAAGTTTTCCAAATGTAGGCATAACGTTCGCTTATATAACTAGAGGGACTTTTGGTTGGGTTGCTTATAGTGTAATTCCATTTGTTACCTAATCTATTTAACGCACTTACAATTTTAGCAACTGCCTGCGCACCTTTTGGATCTTTGGCAACAACTTCTTGAATAGCAATTACATCGTAGTTTTTTATGGTATTAGCTATAAAATTTAGCTCTTCATTATTTTTTGTTCTTCCTAGGTTTTGAATATTCCATGTAAGAATTTTTAAAGTTGTCTTTTTCTCTGAGTTTCTTTCTACTGCAGTATCCTTGTTTTTATTATTTTCTTTGTCGGAATTATATGGGTTTGTAAAACTGTAAAACAATATAATCAAACATAAAAACAAGTTATTTCTCATAAGGTGTATTTTTTTTCAAATTTAGAAAAAAGGTACACATTTATATCTATCTAATGCTCTAATGTTTATTTCAAAATCATAAGAAATGGAAAACTCATGAATACCACTTGTGTGTATCAGTTCTTAGTTGCCAAAACAATAAGAATACCCAAAATGAAAGCCTTTCTAAATTTGTATACGTATTTAAAAATATATTAAATATTAATAAGAAAGAGATGCCATAGGTTTTAGGCCTATAGTTAAAAGATTGTAGTTTTTTAATTTTCATGCTTGTTTACTGAAATTAGCATATAATATTTATTTATAAAATAGTTGGATTCTAAATTAGAGAGGGAAGTTTTTAAATTTCTTAGGTGGCCAAGGATAGTAAAACCTGTGTATAAATATTTTTTTAATCGTTGATTTATTGATTAAAATTGTGAGTATAAGAGATCATATTTATTGGGTAAAAGCAAAAAGCTTCTCATAACGAGAAGCTTTTTAAATTTCTATAAGTTTGTAAATGCTACAAACAGTCTTTGATCATTTTTACCGCTTGTTCTGCCGTAATATCTCTTTGTGGGGTTCCAAACATTTCGTAACCTACCATAAATTTCTTTACAGATGCGCTTCTTAATAAAGGTGGATAAAAACTCATGTGGAAATGCCAATGTTTGTTTTCATTACCATCTGTTGGCGCTTGATGAATTCCGCTAGAATATGGAAAAGAAGTATTAAAAATCTTATCGTATGCTTTTGTTAATACAGAAATTGCTTCTCCGTATTGTAACGTTTCTGCTTCCGTCATTTCTAAGATGTTAGCCAAAGGTCTTTTAGGAACAATCATAGCTTCGAAAGGCCAAATAGCCCAGAAAGGAACTAAAACAACAAAACCATCATTTTCAAAAATAATACGTTCTTGTTTTTCTAATTCTTGCGCTAAATAATCGCCCAATAAACTACTGTTATTGTTATTGTAGTAGTTTAATTGTTGTGTATTTTTTTTATCAACTTCATTAGGTAAAGAAGATTGACTCCAAATTTGACCGTGAGGATGCGGATTACTACAACCCATTACTGCACCTTTGTTCTCAAATATTTGAACGTAGTTAATGTTAGGGTTTTCAGACAATTCTTTAAATTCTTTTTGCCATGCAAAAACAACCTTTTGAATTTCCGTTGCAGACATATCAGCCAAACTTTTTGAGTGATCCGGGCTAAAACAAATTACCTTACAAATACCCGTTTCACTTTGTGCTTTTAAAAGTCCGTCGTTTACACTAAACGTTGGCGAATCATTTTGTAATGCAGCAAAATCGTTTGTAAAAACAAAAACATCTTTATAATCTGGGTTTACTTCTCCGTTAATTCTAGTGTTTCCAGCACACAAATAACAAGAATCGTCATGTGTTGGTCTTTTTTCGTTATTAACAGCTTCATTTTGTCCTTGCCAAGGTCTTTTAGCTCTATGTGGTGAAACTAACACCCATTCTCCTGTAAGAATATTAAATCGCTTGTGCGAATAATCTTGTAAATTTGTATTGCTCATTTTCTTGTGTTGTAATTATTGTTTTACGATATGTGTTCCTTCAGAAAGTTCAATAAAATAGACTGAACATTCGTTGTTAAATTTATTTTTATAAGCTTTGGCTGCCGTTTCAGCAAATGCTTTTGCTTCGCTTTTGTCAATTAAATTAATGGTACAACCACCAAAACCTCCACCCATCATTCTTGCCCCAAGAACGTGTTTGTTTTTCTTTGCTTGTGCAACTAAAAAGTCTAATTCATCACAACTCACTTTGTATTGGTTAGATAAACCTTCGTGAGATTGGTAAATTAATGAACCTAACAATTCTAAATCATTATTTTCAATAGCATGTGCAGCTTTTATAGTTCTATTATTTTCTTGAATTACAAATAATGCCTTTTGATAATTAGCAGGCGTAACTTTGTCTACAATCGTTTCTAGATCTGCTTCAGTAGCGTCTCTTAAAGCTTTTATGTTTAATAATTCAGAAACGCTTTCGCAAGCAGAACGTCTGTCGTTATAGGCACTGTCAGATAAACTGTGTTTAACGTTGGTGTTTATCAACATTAATTGATGATTTTCGAAATCTATTTTATAAGGCTTAGATTCTACAGTTCTACAATCTAAATGTAATGCATGGTCTTTAATACCGAACATACTTGCATATTGGTCCATAATACCACAATTTACACCCACATAATTATGCTCTGCTTTTTGTGATATTAAAATCATTTCGTGTTTGGTTAACCCTAAATCAAACAATTCATTTAAACCAAAAACAACACTATTTTCTAAAGCTGCAGAAGAAGACATACCAGCTCCACCAGGAATATTTCCTTTAAACACAATGTTAAAATCGCCAATTACTTTGTTTTTATTTTGTATTTCTGCTACAACACCAAAAACATAGTTTTCCCAACTACCTTCCTTAGACGGTTTTATTTTATCTAATTCAAATTTTATGGTACTGTCTAAATCTAAAGCGATGGCTGTAGAGCAGCCAGAATCACTTTTTTGAATAGCTGCTGCAATTCCTTTATTTACAGCTGCAGGAAAAACAAAACCATCATTATAATCTGTGTGTTCTCCAATAATATTTATTCTTCCAGGAGAAAAAATTAATAAAGGTTCCGTTTTAAATTTTTTGATGAATGTATCTTTGACATCCTTAATTAGTGTTGCACTCATAATTTGCTTAGTTAATTGTTAATTATGTTTATTTTCCAAACAATGGAATATTTTTCGTGAGGTTTTAATGTTTGTAAGCCAATTTTATTATTAAAGCTATTAGAAACACCTGTTGTAGGCTCAATAGCTATCGTATTTAATCTTGGTGGAGTGTATGTTTGTAAATAAATGTCTTTACCCGATGATTGAAAATTTAATTGATATTTAGGAGTCTTAAATGTAACTTTGTCAGAATTTAATCCCCAGCAATCATCTAATTGTTTATTTTCAATAGCTAAATTGATCATTGACTTTACATCTTCTGATCCGGTAGTAATATTTCTATCTCCAATAATTAATTTTTGATCACAATCAAAATTTAATGAACTTTCCGCTAAATTATCACTGATAAAATAGGGATGCCATCCTAAAGTAAATGGAAAAACTTTAGTGTCGGTGTTTTTAACGGCAAGAGTCAAATCTAAACCATCGTTTGTAAAAGTATAAGTTACTTGAATAGCATACGTATACGGAAAACCAGCGTTTCGTGTTTTTTCAATATATTCTAAAGTTATTTTTGCGGTATCTGCGGATACTTTTTTATCAATTACTTTAAAAGTTTTATTATACACAAAACCATGTAGTGCATTTTGCTCTTCTTCTTGATTTTTTTCTAGTTGAAAATCTTCATTGTTAAAAGAATATTTTCCATCTTTAATTCTGTTTGCAAACGGAAATAAAATGGAGGATGCAAATGTAGAATCGTATGTTAATGGATTCAAATCTTGAATGATGGCATTTCCGCCTAAGGTTAATTCTTGCAAACTAGCTCCTTTATTTAGGTAAATTTTACCAAAAACGGTGTTTTCAGTATTTGTTACTTCTAAAGTATTTTTTTCGGTGTTTTGGTTTATAGTATACAATGTGTTGTTAAATTGAGTTTCTAATAATTAATTTATTCGGGTTTTCTATTTTTCCCTGTTCTTTGTTCAAAATCATTTTAGCCAATCTTTTCCCCATTTCATTAAAGTCTGTAGTAATGGTTGTAATGCCTCCTTCAACTATTTCTTTTAATAACGTGTCATTATAAGAAATTACGCCAATATCATTCACTAAAGTCATATTCTGACTCTTCATTTTCTTGATAATTCTAAGTAGGCTTATATCATCTAGCAATACGTAGAGTTCTCCTTTTATTAAGGGAGCTGTTTTTACTTTACTTAATACTTTAAAAGGTATTGTGTTTTGTTCGCAGAAGCGTGTAAATCCTTTAAGTATACCTCTAGGTTGTTTTTGCTCTGAAAAGATAAGATTTATTTTGCTATATTTTGAAATAAATTTTAATGCTTTATTTAAATTATCATAGATAGTATTTTCGAAATTTTGATATATGGATGGATAATCTTTGAGATCTTTGGGTACTTGATCTAAAATGTATACTTTTTCTTTGGGTAAAAGTTGAACAGTTTTAAAAGTATCTCTAAAATTTGCCGGCATAATTATGTAATAATTATAAGCACCAGCATTGTCTTTTATTAGTTTCTGAAAAATAGTTTCATTAAAATGATGAAAGAAAATATCTACTTGAATAGTTTCGTCTAGATTTTTTAAAAATGAATTATATAAATCTTCTTTAAATGAATTTAATTCATCAAAAAGTAAAAATATTTTTTGTAGAACATTGATGTCTTCATTTAAAACATAATACCCTTTGCCAACAATAGATTCTATAATGCCTCTATTTTTTAATTCATTAAAAGCCATTAAAACGGTATCTCTAGATAACTTGTTTTCGCTTTTTAATGTATTAATTGATGGAAGTTGATCTCCTTTTTTTAAAGAACTATTAGAAATAGCATTTTCTATAGCAATAATTATTTGCTTGTATTTAGGAATGCCAGATTTGTTTTTTATAGAAATCATGAGTACAACAAATTTATAACTTTTTTATATACTAACCAACTAGTAGGGTCTAGTATGTTTTTTTTTAATATTTTATTGATTTTAGTATTGAAAATAATATTATTTTTTCCATCTTTGTTCGTGATTTTTTCTAAATTATCTCTTAAAAGGTGCAGATAAACGTCTTATTTGTAGAAAACCAACATTTGAGTTAGTAAAAAAGCTATTTGTTTCATCTTTTTACTAAAAAAGACATTTAATTTACGGATGTAAACATTTTTTAAAAAGAAAAAATCAATATTTACATATTAAATAATTAACTAAACAAAAATAACAATTATGAAAGCAGGATTTGAAATGTGGGACTATGTAGTCTTCATTGCGTATGCCATTTTAATTTTAGGTGTAGGTTTATGGGTATCTCGAGATAAGAAGGGACACCAAAAAAATGCAGAAGATTACTTCTTAGCAAGTAAATCTTTGCCTTGGTGGGCAATTGGTACTTCTTTAATTGCAGCAAATATTTCTGCAGAGCAATTTATAGGAATGTCTGGTTCTGGTTTTGCTTTAGGTATTGCAATTGCATCTTACGAGTGGATGGCAGCCTTAACGTTAATAATTGTTGGTAAATATTTCTTACCTATTTTTATAGAAAAAGGATTGTATACCATTCCTGAATTTGTTGAAAAACGTTTTTCTACCAACCTTAAAACAATCTTAGCCGTATTTTGGTTAGGTTTATACATATTTGTTAATCTTGCTTCTGTTTTATATTTAGGAGGATTAGCTATTGAAACCATTATGGGTGTAGATATGATGTATGCCATTATTGGTTTGGCACTATTTGCAGCTGCATACTCTTTATATGGTGGTTTATCTGCCGTAGCATGGACAGATGTTATACAAGTAGTCTTTTTAGTGTTAGGTGGTTTGGTAACTACTTATTTAGCTTTAAATACGGTTTCTGGAGGAGAAGGAATGTTGGCTGGTTTTTCTAAAGTATTGGATGCAGCACCAGAAAAGTTTCATATGATATTGGATGAATCTAATGATAACTATGTAAACTTACCTGGTATTTGGGTATTAGTTGGTGGTTTATGGGTTGCCAACTTATATTATTGGGGTTTCAATCAATATATTATTCAAAGAACTTTAGCCGCTAAATCTTTAAAAGAATCTCAGAAAGGTATTTTGTTAGCTGCATTTTTAAAATTAATTATTCCTTTAATTGTTGTAATTCCTGGAATTGCGGCTTATGTAATGGTGAATGATCCGTCTATTATGGCTAATTTAGGATCAGTAGGTCAGTTAAACATGCCTTCTGCCGGACAAGCAGATAAAGCGTATCCTTGGTTGTTGCAATTTTTACCTACAGGTCTTAAAGGTGTTGCTTTTGCTGCTTTAGCTGCTGCAATTGTTTCTTCTTTAGCTTCTATGTTAAACTCTACATCTACCATTTTTACAATGGATATTTATAAGCAATATATCAACAAAAATGCAGATGATAAAACAACAGTAAATGTGGGAAGAATTTCTGCAGCAGTTGCTTTAATAATTGCTGTTATTGTGGCTCCACTTTTAGGGGGTATCGATCAAGCATTTCAATTTATTCAAGAATACACAGGTATTGTAAGTCCAGGTATTTTAGCGGTATTTATCTTAGGTTTGTTTTATAAGAAAACAACGAATAATGCAGCTATTTGGGGAGCCATTTTATCTATTCCAATTGCATTAGCCTTAAAATTCATTCCAATAGCAGCATTTGAGCCTTGGATGCATCAAATGGGAATTACAGCTGTCTTAACGCTTATTATCATTATGGTAATGAGTAATATTCAAAACAAAGGGAAGGATGATCCTAAAGGGATTGATTTTGGAACAGATTTATTTAAAACTACACCGTTGTTTAACTTAGGTTCTATTGCCGTTTGTATTTTAGTAACTGTGCTATATTGTTTATTCTGGTAAGAAATTAGCAATAGGTAATAAGGTTGTCTAAAAAGTACATCCTTGTTATACTAAACTTGTTTCAGTATCTAAGTTTACTGAAATAAATTCTGATTAACATAAAAAATCGTCTAAAGAAATTTAGACGATTTTTTTTATAAATTATTTTAGTTGATAGCTGATTAAGAAAATAAGCTGCAGAAACAAGTTCTGCATGACAAGATTTAAACGATTAGTTTCTTGTTAGAACTATTTCTTCAAAGGCATCACTTTTTTCTGCAATATCAAACAAATGTTTCGCTTCTTCTGGAGGCGTAGTTAGTTTTCGTTTTGTTAAATCTATCCAAGCTCCATACACTTTTATAACTGCGGAAAGTTGGCCAGCTTCATTAAAAACCTGATGTGTAATTTTCCATCGTTCTCCGTTTTTAGATAAACCAGATAGTTTTAAATCTACGGTGATATTTTCTCCTAAATGAATTTCTTTTCTAAAGGAGGTTTCTTCGGTAAATAAAATAGGACCAATATTATGTCTTGTAAATTCTTCTATAGAAAAATTTTGATCTCTAAAATACCGAACTCTTACTTCTGCAGCATAATCATTATACGCTGTATGGCGCATGTGTCTGTTTGGGTCAAAGTCTGACCATTTAGTGTGAAATGTTACTTTAAAACTCATGTTAGCTCTTTTTTTAAACCATAAACCTGATAACATTAGATAATATTATCAGGCTTGTAGTTATTTAATATTTGGTAATTATTGTTTTACTATTTCGTTTTTTGGATTCATTTTTAGTTCACTTAAAACATTTATAGCTTCAAAAACATATACATCTTTAGAAAGGTTTTTATGCCATGCTATTCTTTTATCGGCTAATGCTGTATCTTTTTTAATTAATGAAAGTTCATAAGTAGGAGAATTAAAAGTTAAATCTGATTTATAATCAAAAACAGATTTGAATTTTTCGGCATCTTTTTCATTCGCAACATTTACTTCATCAAATAGTTTGTAATTTAGAGAGTATGAAGTGTCATCTTGCTTCTGTTTTAACCATTTTGCATATTCATTTATCAACTTAAACTTAGAATCGGCAGCAATTCTTTGTTTGCTTTTATTAATTACATCAGAAAAGTTTTCATAAGAATTTGTTTGTACATAATCTGCTTGTTTTACTTTGTCCCAAACTAATGCATTATCTAGATCTCTTTCACCAAATTTCATATAACTATATCTGTCTGGCATTGCAATATCAGAATATACACCTTCAATTTGAGTAGAACCGCCATTAATTCTGTAGAATTTTTGAATGGTCATTTTTAAAGCTCCTAAATCTTTATCGTATTTTGTAAATTGATTAATAGGTAACACACTTTGTACTGTTCCTTTACCATATGTTTGGTTTCCACCCATTATAACCGCTCTTTTATAATCTTGCATTGCAGCTGCAAAAATTTCTGATGCAGAGGCAGAAAATTCATTTACAAGGACAACTACAGCACCATCCCATTGAATTTTAGGATCAATATCTTTTTTTATGATTGGGTCTTCACCTCTATATTTTACCTGTACAATTGGGCCTTCGTTTATAAACAACCCGCTAATTTCAATGGCTGTTTTTAAAGAACCACCTCCATTATTTCTTAAATCTACAATTAAACCAGTAACTCCTTCGCTTTTTAATCGTGCAATTTCTTTCTCCATGTCTTTTGCGGAGTCTCTATAGTTTTGTTCATCAAAATCTATATAAAATTTAGGTAAATCTATAATTCCGAATTTCTTACCATCTTTTTCTACAATGCTAGATTTTACAAAAGTTTCTTCTAGTTCTACAACATCTCTAGTAATAGAAATTACTTTGGTAGAACCGTCTAGTTTTTTCTTAACCGTCAATCTCACTTCAGTACCTTTTTTACCTTTTATAAATTTAATGGCGTCATCTAAACGCATACCTACAATATCTAAAGGTTCTTTAGATCCTTGTGCAACTTCTAAAATAATATCACCAGGTTCTAAGTTTCCTTCTTTCCATGCAGGACCTCCAGAGACTAATTCAAAAATTTCTGTATAAATACCTTTTTTTACCAAACGAGCTCCAATTCCTTCTAATTTACCAGACATATCTTGGTCAAAACGTTCTTTTATACTTGGCGCCATATACGTTGTATGCGGGTCAAAAGCACCAACAACAGTGTTTAAAAAAGTAGAAAACCAGTCTTCATGCTCTAATTCTTCAATTCTAACATATAAATCGTCCATGTTTTTAAGAACTTCTGCACGCGCTTCTTTTTCTAACTCGTCAAAGCTTTTAGTTTTAAAGTTTTTGTCTTTGAGTACGTCTGCTTTTTGTTTTTCTAATTTAGCTTCAATTCTAATTAAAGTGCTTAATTTAAGTTGTTTGCGCCAATAGTCAATCAGTTCGTTTTCGTTTTTAGCAAACGGAACTTTTTCGTAATCTACATCTATCGTTTCTTTTTTCTTAAAGTTAAAAGGGTGTTCTAATAAACTACCATAGTAAGATTTTGCATTTTTAATCTTGTTAGAAAAACGTTCATATACCAAGTTGTAAAAAGAAATATCTTCTTTTAAAAGTTGATTATCTATATCATATTTATATTTAGAAAAATCTTTAATGTCTTGTTGTGTAAAATATCTTTTATTTGGGTCTAAGCCATCAATAAATTCGGTAAATACATATTCAGAAAAATCATCATTCATATCTTTAACTACAAAATGACTTCTGGTAAGGATATTTCTAAGAATATAAATTAAAATTTTATCTTTTTCAGGATCTGATTTTGTGCCTATATTAGCAGCGTTTGCTTGTAAACTAGTTGCAAATAATAGCATTGCTAATAAAAAGGTGGTGATTTTATATTTAGTTTTCATGTTGTCTTTTGTCGTTGTTTTAATGCTGATATTACTCCTTGTGCTTTGCTAAACTACTAAAATAATGCCAAAATTATTGAGTATGCAATTACCTTGCTGTTTTTTAGAACGTTTTAAGTCCTATTCAGAAATAACATTTTGTCTTAATTTATTATTCTTTAACTTTAAAATACAGCTTTGTATACTACAATATTACATAAAAAAGAGAAAATTTATTCTTTACAAAATGTTAAAAAGGAAATCGTAATAAAATCAATTATCTTTGCTTAAAATAATTCGAAATTTAAAGTTCAATATTTAAATTGAAAACTACCTCAAATTTTGAATTTTAAATTCAGAAAATCAAACTAAAAAGATGCAAGACAAGCCTTTAATTTTACTTACAAATGATGATGGAATTACAGCTCCTGGTTTAAGAGCTTTAATTGGAATAATGAATAAAATTGGTGAAGTTGTTGTAGTTGCACCTGATAGTCCACAAAGTGGAATGGGACACGCAATTACGGTAGATAATGTTTTAACCTGCAATGCAATTACGGTTGATGAGGGCCCGCAATTAGAATATACTTGTTCTGGTACGCCTGCAGATTGTGTAAAAATGGCGGTGAATGAAATTTTAAATAGAAAACCAGATTTATGTGTTTCTGGTATTAACCATGGTTCTAATGCGTCCATTAGTGTTATTTACTCTGGTACTATGAGTGCTGCAATAGAAGCAGGAATAGAAGGAATACCAGCAATTGGTTTTTCTTTATTAGATTTTAAATGGCATGCCGATTTTAAACCAGCGGAAGAATATATAAAAAATATTACATTAAATGCTTTGTTAAACGGTATACCAGAAGGTATTGTGTTAAACGTAAATATTCCAAAATTAAAAAAAGAAGAAATAAAAGGTGTTAAAATTTGTAGACAAGCAAATGGGTATTGGAAAGAGATTTTTGATAAACGAAAAAATCCAATGGGTAAAGAATATTACTGGCTTTCTGGTGAGTTTGTAAATAAAGATAAAGGCCAAGATACAGATCTTTATGCCTTAGAAAATGGGTATGTTTCTGTTGTGCCTGTTCAGTTTGATATGACGGCACATCACATGATTCAAAAATTAAACGCTTGGGAACTGTAAAAAAACATATTTTAATAGGAGTCTTGGTTTCGTTATTTGCCACTTTTGGAGGCATATTCTTATATTTAGAATATATTTCAAAATTCGGATTTTATGAAACTATCGATTTAATTAAAGAAGGAGAATTATACGGAAAAGTGTTGTCTTTGGCAGCAATTCCTAATTTATTTGTCTTCTTTATTTTTATCAAAAAGAAACAAGATAACAAAGCAAAAGGAGTTTTGTTAGCAACTATTTTAATTGCATTAACTACTTTGGTTTTAAAATTTTTCTAATAGAGATAATGGCTCCTCGAGCGCAGTCGAGAGGTTTTATTAAGGTCTCGACTGCGCTCGACCTGACAATTTAATACTATGAAATATTACATTATTGCTGGTGAAGCTTCGGGCGACTTACATGGTTCTAACCTAATGAAAGCATTGTATAAAGAAGATGCAAATGCAGACATTCGGTTTTGGGGTGGAGATTTAATGCAAAATGTTGGCGGAACATTGGTAAGCCATTATAAAGAGCGCGCTTTTATGGGCTTCTTTGAGGTGATTATGAACCTTTCTAAAGTACTAGGATTTATTAAGTTTTGTAAAAAAGACATTGCTCAATTTAATCCAGATGTCCTTATTTTGATTGATAATTCTGGCTTTAATTTACGCGTTGCAAAATGGGCAAAAGAGCAAGGTTTTAAAACTAATTATTATATTTCTCCACAAGTGTGGGCAAGTAGAGCAAGCAGGGTAAAAGACATTAAAAGAGATATCGATAAAATGTTTGTAATTCTTCCTTTTGAAAAGGAGTTTTATAAAAAATACGATTATAATGTTGAGTTTGTTGGGCACCCTTTAATTGATGGAATTGCAGGTAGAAAACAAGTAAGTGAAATTGATTTTAGAAAAGAGTACAACTTAACGGATAAACCAATTATAGCACTATTACCGGGTAGTAGAAAGCAAGAAATCACCAAAATGTTGTCTGTAATGTTGTCTTTAATAGATGATTTTTCTAAGTATCAGTTTGTAATTGCAGGTGCGCCAAGTCAAGATTTAAGTTTCTATCAAAATATTATAGGTAACAGAAAGGTGGCTTTTATCAGTAATAAAACCTATGATTTGTTAAGTGTTTCTTATGTTGCAATTGTTGGGTCTGGTACAGCAACTTTAGAAACCGCCTTATTTAAAGTGCCGCAAGTGGTTTGTTACAAAGGTGGAAATATTTCTTATCAGATAGCCAAAAGAATCATCACCTTAAAATTTATTTCTTTGGTGAATTTAATCATGGATAGAGAAGTGGTAAAAGAGTTGATTCAGAATGATTTTAATAAGAAGAATTTAAAAATAGAATTGACAAAGATTTTAGATGATGAATATCGAGAAAAATTGTTTTTAGAGTATTTTGAATTAGAAAAGAAATTGGGAGGAAAAGGAGCTTCAGAAAAAGTAGCTAAAGCTATTGTAAACGATTTTAAAAAGAGTTAGTTTGAAAAAAGTAATGTTTTTAATGGTGGTTTTTTCATTGATAATGAGTTCTTGCTCATCCACTAAAAGTGTTGTAAAAAAAACACCTAAACCAACAACTAAAGTAGATAGAATAGTAGCTAATGCATTAGAGTATAAAGGTGTTCGATATAAATTTGGAGGAATTACTAACAGAGGAATGGATTGCTCTGGAATAGTGTATGTTGCTTTTGATAGCGAAAACGTACAATTGCCTAGAATTTCTAGAGATATGGCGAAAAGAGGACAGAAAATTGCTCTTAGTAAAGTTAAAAAAGGGGATTTATTATTCTTTAAAACAAAAAAAAATAGACGAGGAGATATCAATCATGTTGGTTTGGTGGTTTCTCATATAAAAAGACAAATTAAGTTTGTGCATGCCACTACTTCTAGAGGAGTAATTGTTTCTGCATTGTCAGAAAAATACTGGAAAAATGCCTTCGTAAAAGCAACAACAATCTTATAATTAGTAGTTAACGTTTTTTTTAGTAACTTTAACTTGCTATGAAAAGGTTGTACAATTACATACCCTTGCACTTTGTTGTGCTTGTAATTCTTGGAATTTGTTTCCAATTTTTTACGCATTTTTGGGTTTTCAGTTTTCTAAAAATATTCTTGTTTTTAGGTGTTTTAATCCTGCTTTTTTTTCTGATAAAGCATAAAATACTAAGAACTTGTGTCTCTTTTATATTATTCTTTTTTATTGGAGTTGCTGTTGTTTATATTAATGATGATAGAAATTACGATTCTTTTTACAAACATCATATAGAAGAAAATGCTACGGTAATTTTACAGATTCATAAAATATTAAAACCTGGTAATTATTATCAGAAATATGAAGCTAATCTTATTAATGTTAATAATCGCAAAACAAAAGGAACCGTTCTCTTAAATGTTAAAAAAGATAGTTTTATAAGTTCTTTACATGTTGATGATCAGTTGCTATTGAAACCTGTTTTAAAAGAGTTAATTCCGCCTTTAAATCCGCATCAGTTTAATTACAAATCTTATTTAGCCAAACAAGGTGTTTATCATCAGGTATTTATAACAAAAAATCAGTTTTTAAAGTTGAATTCTAAAACAACAACTTTATTTGGATTATCAGCTAAATTTAGAAATATAATTCAAGAAGCGTTAGAGAAATATCATTTTAAGCCAGACGAATTAGCGGTTATTAATGCATTGTTATTAGGGCAACGACAAGATATCTCTAAAGAATTGATTGTAGACTATCAAAGAGCAGGAGCCATCCATATTTTGGCAGTATCTGGTTTGCATGTTGGGGTTATTTTATGGATTTTATTTTTTATATTTAAACCTGTAGAAAGAATTAAATACGGAAAGTTTATAAAAACAATTGTCATCATTTTTTTACTTTGGCTATTTGCTTTTGTCGCAGGTCTTTCTGCATCTGTGGTTAGAGCTGTAACCATGTTTACTTTTTTAGCCATTGGGTTATCTTTTCAAAGAAAAAATGTAGTTGAGTTCTCCTTTATTTCTTCCATGCTTTTTTTATTATTGATAAAACCCATGTTTCTGTTCGATGTTGGTTTTCAACTTAGTTATTTGGCTGTTTTTGGTATTCTTTGGGTACAACCAAAGTTGTATGGAACTTATAAACCAAAATTTTTTATTGACAAAAAAATATGGCAATTGTTTACCGTTTCAATAGCTGCGCAAATAGGAATTTTACCTTTAAGTATTTATTATTTTCAACAATTTCCAGGATTATTTTTAGCCTCTAACTTAGTGATAATTCCTTTTTTAGGAGCCGTTTTAATAGGTGGAATTTTAGTCATTATTACAGCGGTTTTAAATATTTTACCACCATTTTTAGCAGCTATTTATGGGTTTGTTATTTCTTGGATGAATCGTTTTGTAAGTTGGATTTCTCATCAAGAAACCTTTTTGTTTAAAGAAATTTCTATTTCGTTTATTGCCATGTTATTTTGGTATATATTTCTCTTTTTAGGAGTGTATTTCTTTATGAAAAAGTCGTCTAAAAGACTCGTTTACTTTTTAATTTCAATAGTATCTCTACAAACTATTTTTCTATTAGAATCGAATACTAATAAAGTAAAAGAAGAGTTAATTGTATTTCATAAAAGTAGATTTTCAATTATAGGAGAAAGGATAGGTGAGCAGCTTTTTTTACAGCACAATCTAGATAGTACAAGGTTTAAAAATGAAAATAGTATTAAAACGTATAGCGTTTCAGAAGGTATTGATGAGGTTAAAGAAACCAATTTTAAAAATTTTATTCAATTTTCTAACAAAGACATTTTATTGATAGATAGTCTGGGTGTTTACATGGTTTCCGGAATGCGTAAACCAATTGTTGTGTTGCAATATTCTCCAAAAATAAATTTAACAAGATTGATAAAGATTATAAAACCTTCACAAATTATTGCAGATGGTTCTAATTATAAAAGTGATGTAAATCGTTGGGAAAAGACGTGTTTAAATAATAAAATTCCTTTTCATTATACAGGTCAAAAAGGTGCGTTTATTATTCAGTAGGTTTTCTATTAAGTTTTATAAAACTAGAAATTAAAAGTTGCAGTATTGTCTTCTTTTTCTAAGAGATTCTCGTTAAAAAGAAACACATTTATAGATTTATTATTTTTCATGGAATAAAAAAAAGAGTTCTATTTTAGATTCAATGATTAAAATAAGAATGATAAACAAATGATAAAAGGATATGGTAATTTTTCTTTGTAAATTTGCTTTAGAAATAGAAAGCAATGATTGTACAAGGAAACATAGTAGATATACAAAATAAACGAATTTTTAAGGGAGAAGTTGAGGTTGAAAATGGAAAGATTCTAGAAATTAGAGAAGTAAATCACCAACAAGAAAATTATATTTTACCCGGTTTTATAGATGCGCATATTCATATAGAAAGCTCTATGTTAGTACCTTCTGAATTTGCTAAAATTGCTGTAAAACATGGTACAGTTGCAACTGTTTCCGACCCGCATGAAATTGCCAATGTTTTAGGTGTAAAAGGTGTCGATTTTATGATAGAAAACGGAAAGAAAGTTCCGTTTAAATTTAATTTTGGAGCACCAAGTTGTGTGCCTGCAACTTCTTTTGAAAGTGCCGGAGCAATTATCGATTCTGAAGATATTAAATTGATGATGGAAAATCCGGATATTAAATATCTAGCAGAAATGATGAATTATCCCGGAGTTTTATTTGATGACGCTGAGGTTTTAGCTAAGATTCAACACGCAAAAAATAACAACAAACCAGTTGATGGTCACGCGCCAGGTTTAAGAGGCGCTGATGCTACCAAATATATTGCAGCCGGTATTTCTACAGATCACGAATGTTTTTCTTTTGATGAAGCTTTAGAGAAACTTCAAAAAGGCATGAAGGTAATTATTAGAGAAGGTTCTGCAGCCAAAAACTTCGAAGCGTTAATAGATTTATTGCCAGAACATTTTGAGAATATGATGTTTTGTTCAGACGATAAACATCCAGACGATTTGTTGTTAGGGCACATTAATCAATTATGTGAAAGAGCTGTTGCTAAAGGAATCGATGTATTTAAGGTATTGCAAGCGGCATGTATAAATCCTATAAAACATTATAATTTAGATGTTGGGTTTTTACAAAAAGGAGACGATGCCGATTTTATTTTAGTAGAAGATTTAAAGAAATTCAAGGTTTTAGAAACGTATATTAATGGAGAATTGGTTGCTAAAAACGGAGTTTCTTTTGTGAAATCTGTTCCTTTTGAAGTATTGAATAACTTTGATACAGATAAAAAGAAAGCTTCCGATTTTAGATTTGAATCTACATCAGAAAAAATTAGAGTCATTGAAGCTTTAGATGGCGAATTAGTAACCAATCAGATTGAAGCAAATGCTTTAATTGTTGATGGAAACTTAGTGTCAAACACAGAAACTGATATTTTAAAAATGACAGTTGTTAATCGTTATCAAAATGATGTACCAGCAATTGCTTTTATTAAAAACTTTGGAATTAAAGAAGGAGCAATAGCAAGTTCTGTTGGGCACGATTCTCATAATATTATAGCGGTTGGAGTTTCGGACGAAGCCATTTGTAAAGCTGTAAACCTTATTATAGAAAATAGAGGGGGAGTTTGTGCGGTAAACGCAACTGAAGAAAAAATAGTTTCTTTACCCGTTGCCGGAATAATGTCTGATAAACCAGCTGAGATTATTGGAAAAGCGTATGCAGAGTTAGATGAAATGGCGAAACAAATGGGTAGCAAATTAAGAGCGCCTTACATGAGTTTATCTTTTATGGCGTTGTTGGTAATTCCATCTTTAAAATTGTCAGACAAAGGTTTGTTTGATGGAACTTCGTTTCAATTTACTTCTTTAGAGGTTTTTTAGGGCTTTAAAAGTAACAAAGTAACAAAGTAACAAAGTTTCAAAGTTTCAAAGATTCAAAGTGTCAAAGGTTTTAAGCCTAATTGTCATTGCGAGTTTACGAAGCAATCTCATTTTATATTTAGCGGTTATGCATCTGTATGAAATGAGATTTCTCAATCACTAAAAAAGCTCATTTCGAAATAACAAAAAGCTAGCAAACAAGTTTAGCCCTGATTAACTCTGCTTTTATCTTTTCTGGAATCGTTGAATGCTCCGCATTTGAGCGGTTTGTTTGAGCTCTTTTTTATTTCCTTTTTAGGAATAAAAAAAGCGAGTAGTGAAAGCAGGAAATAGCTTCTAGTTAAAATTTTGTCAAATTCTTAATTTAATGCACACTTCTTTAGGTAATAATTAGCATCTTTCATATAAAAATGTACTTTTGCATAATTAAATAAAAAATTATGAGTTTACAACAAGATTTAGAAAACAGAAGTGGAAATCAATGCGAATTATGTGCATCAAAAGATAATTTATCAATTTATGATGTAAAACCAACCATAACTGGTGGTGGTGGAGTAGATGGAAGCATTCTTGCTTGTGAAACTTGTATTACTCAAATAGATAATCCGGAAGAAACAGATGCAAATCACTGGCGTTGTTTAAATGACTCTATGTGGAGTGAATATAGAGGTGTAAAAGTAGTTGCTTGGAGAATGTTGTCTCGTTTAAGAGCAGAAGGATGGCCGCAAGATTTGTTAGACATGATGTATTTAGAAGATGACGATTTACGTTTTGCTAAAGAATCTGGAGATCATTTAGATGATAGCGAAAAAATTATTCACAGAGATGCAAACGGCGCTATTTTAGAAGCAGGAGACTCTGTAGTTTTAATTAAAGATTTAAAAGTAAAAGGATCTAGTATGGTTGCTAAACAAGGAACTGCGGTGCGTAGAATTTCTTTAGATCATGAAAACGCAAAATATATTGAAGGTAAAGTTGGTCCAACGCAAATTGTAATTATTACAGATTACGTTAAAAAAATGGCAGAAAAAGAGTAGGTTTTTAACATAGATCATTTCGAGTGATTTTCTGAAAGAAAATTGTATCGAGAAGTTGGGAGTTCCCTTACAGGTCGCGCTTTCCGCACTCGCTTTTTTTCTGAAAAAGAAAAAAGAGCTCAAACAAATGCTACAATCGCTAACGCGCTAGTTGGCTAATAAATCGCATTAAAGTTTAGTTTAAGGCTGATTAAAAAGCATAAAAAAACCTCGAAATTTCGAGGTTTTTTTATGCTTATATTTTAGAGTTTCTTCTTATTACGACTCTTAAGTTCTTCAAATAAATATCAAAATAATAAATTAAATTCGTTTCTGTTCTATCACTAACAGATGGTTTAATATAAGATAGAACCATAATTATGGCTATGATTAGATTTTCTATTTCATATTCAGAAAAAGTAATTCAAATTGATTCTCAACTATTATAAAATTCATTTGTATAAGAGTTGTTTAGCATCCTAAGTTTTGTTTCTGTATTAATTTGATAAAAAAAATAAAGGAAGTACTAACTTTTGTATATAAAAAAAACAACCATCAACAATTAAATTGTTGATGGTTGTTCTATTATTATAATAAAGAATAACGAACTCTTATTATTTTTGAACTCTAATAGCTACTCTTCTTGCTAATTGTCTAGCACTAGAAGTTGCAGTAGTATCTTCACCTACACCTTTGTAAGATAATTTGTTAGCGCTTACACCTGCATCAATTAAAATATTGTATACAGTTTTAGCTCTTTTTTCAGATAAAAATTTGTTGTACCCTTCTGGTCCAGTTTCATCAGCATAACCAATTAATTCAGCTTTTGCAGAAGAATTGTTCTGTAAGTATTGTTTTAAGAAGTTAATTGCACTAGTAGATCCAGTTTGAACGTTAGCTCTGTCAACATCAAAATAAACATTTACATAACCATTGTCAATTAATTGCTTAGCAAAATCGATGTTACCTGTAGTACCTGCTTTTGCATATCTGTTGTCTAATTCAGTAACTAATTTATTTTTATTTAATCCTTTAGCTTTTAATTCAGTAATTTCTTTTTCAGCTCCTTTTAAACGTTTGTCTAAAGTAGCAAAATCTTCTGCTGATACAACTTCAGGTACTTCTGCGTAATACCAGTCTGCATGTTGCTCTTTATTACCTAAAGCAATGTTAACACCTACAGAATAGTTTACAAGTCCTCCACTGATACCATTTCTAGAAGTAGTAGCTGCACCATCAAAAGTATAGCTTTGGTAAAAATTACTGATACCAGATACGTCTAAAAATAAAGAAACTCTATTAGACAATTTATATTGTGGTGTAATACCTGCCATTACATGTAACATTTTATCTACATTTCTATCTATTGGCTCATTAGCGTATAATCTAGATATACCTGCACCACCATGTACTAAAACATTAAAACTGTTTGTCCAGCTTTTAAAGTTTAAAAGGTTACCAGCATTAATAACTCCTTCTAATGTACCTCTATAGTAGTTAGATTTAAAAGGTGTACTACCGTCATCTTCACTAATGTTGTTGTAACCAAAATCTAAACGTAAACCAAACTTTTCATTAATCATGTATCTCGCACCTATGTTCGCTTGCCAGAAATCTGGGTTATGTGTTCCATATCCAGAAGCTCCTGGGAATACAATTGTCTGTACACCAGCTCCAAGATCTATAGACCATTTGTTGAATTCTTGTGCACTTAATTGAAAAATAGAACCTATAAATAAAGCCCCTAAAATTAATTTTTTCATCTTTTAAATTTTTTAAATGTGATTTAAGCCACAAAAATACAATATTTTTTGTATATACAAACAATACTTTCTGTTTAAAAAAATACATTAATCAACTTAAAAATTATTTTTTTTTAGACTTGTTATATATTGTTACAGAATCGTCATAGTTGTTTAATATTTAACGTTTTATTTTAGTTGGTTTTTTCTTTACTATGTCTAATTTTAGAGACTATTTAGCCTGTTAATCACTATAAGTGATGTAAGGTTTTGAATACATCCTAAATCTTTACAATAAATGCGCTAATAAATAGGGATTGAAACATTATTCTATTCAGTAAAAGGGAGATTGTTTTCTCCGAAAAAAGGAACAGATAATAGATTTTATGCAAAAACCTTATATTTTAAAATAGTTAGTAATTATTTAATCTATTTCTTTATGGTAAACATAAAAATTTACATCTACCTTTAAGATGGATTTTTCATTTGATAATTTTAATGTTTGCCATTTCTCTGTTGGATAAATCCAATGGTTTTTAGTATTTACACCTACTTTTAAAGGCATTTTAAAGTTAGCGACTACGTTTGCCCATCGGTATTTTAATTGCTTATTTTTAATAGAATACTCTAAAGTTGGAATTTTAATATCTCTTAAGTATTGGTTGAAAAAGGCTGTTAAATTAATTCCTGTTTCTGTAATTAAAAAACTTTCAATTTGCGCTGTTGTTACTGTTTGATGATAAAAGGTTTTGTTCATTTTTCTTAGAATAGAACGCCATTTTTCGTCATTATCAACCAATTGTCGTAACGTGTGCAACATGTTTCCACCTTTGTTATACATGTCTCCAGAACCTTCGTTGTTTACATTATATTGCCCAATAATTGTACTTTTGTTACCAATTGTTTTTCTTAAACCAATAACATATTCTGCCGCCGCTTTTTTGCCGTAATAATATTCAACAAAAAGACTTTCTGAGTAATTGGTAAAGCTTTCGTGAATCCACATGTCTGCAATATCTTTATTGGTAATGTTGTTGGCAAACCATTCATGTCCAGATTCGTGAATAATGATAAAATCGAATTTTAAACCCCAACCAGTTCCAGATAAATCTCGTCCTAAATAGCCTTGCATATACTTGTTTCCATACGTTACCGAACTTTGATGTTCCATACCTAAATAAGGTACTTCTACTAATTTATAGCCATCTTCATAAAAAGGATACGGTCCAAACCAATATTCAAACGCTTTCATCATTTTAGGAGCGTCTTTAAATTGTTTTTTGGCTTTTTCTAAGTTGTCTTTTAATACGTAATAATCCATCTTTAAAGGGCCTTTTTCACCTTTATAAATTTCAGAAAAATGAGTGTAATCTCCAATATTTACGTTTACTCCGTAATTATTGATAGGATTATTTACAAACCAATTATAGGTTTTTGTAGTTCCATGATCTTCTACACTTTCTAAGGTGCCATTAGAAACATCCATAAGGTTTGAAGGAACTGTTACGCTAATTCTCATGTTTTCTACTTCGTCGTACATGTGGTCTTTACAGGGCCACCAAAGACTTGCACCTACACCTTGACAAGAAGTGGCTACAAAATCGTTTCCGTTTGAATCTTTTTTCCAAGAAAAACCACCGTCCCAAGGAGCTTTTATTGCTTCTTTTGGGTTTCCTTTATAATAAACAACAACGCTTTCTGAGTTGCCTATTTTTTGATCTTTTATAAGCTGCACAAAATGGGCATTACCATCATGTATTACCTTTAATTCTTTATCATCTTGTGTAACTTTGGTTATTTTTAATGGCGCTTGTAAATCTATTTGCATAGAATTATTAGCATTTAAAACGGTGTATTTAATAGTGTTTTTACCTGAAATATATTTTTTACTTGGATTTACTTCTATATCTAAATGATAATAAGTTAAGTCCCACCAAGCTCTCTCTGGGGTTATAGATCCTCTCAAAGTATCTAGTCGGGTAAAACTGTTTTTCTCACTTAATAACCCTTGGGGTTTTACTTTACATGCGCAAATTAAAACAAAAAAGACAAGTATATAAAGGGGGTATTTCATTCGGTTTTATTTAGGTGAAAACTTTTTATGGTTTTAAATTATGGATAAAAAAACTGTTACTTTTTTCTGATTAAAAATCATAAAATTAATTATTTTGTCAAAAAAAAATAACAGTCTTATTGTTTAGCAACTAATCAGTGTTATTCTATTATTTACAATAATCGCAGAGAGGCAAAGAAAAGGGCAAAGTTCTCAAAGAAATAAATAGTAAATGCTTTGCTTTCTTTCCGCAAACCTTTGTGTTTAAATAACCATACTGATTAGTTAGATGGTCTTATTTAGATAATTCTGTAAAGTTTTTATAAAAATACGGAATTGTTTCAATTCCTTTTAAGTAATTGAAAACGCCAAAATGTTCGTTTGGAGAATGAATTGCATCAGAATCTAAACCAAAGCCCATTAGTATTGTTTTACTTTTTAAATGTTCTTCAAATAGAGCTACAATAGGTATACTTCCTCCACTTCTTTGTGGAATTGGCGTTTTACCAAACGTAGTTTCATACGCTTTACTAGCTGCCTGGTATGCAATATTATTTGTTGGAGTTACATAACCTTGCCCTCCGTGATGCGGTTTTACAACTACAGTTACAGATTTAGGTGCAATACTTTCAAAATGTATTTTAAATAATTCTGTAATGTTTTTCCAATCTTGGTTTGGTACTAAACGCATAGAGATTTTAGCAAATGCTTTGCTTGCAATAACTGTTTTTGCGCCTTCACCCGTGTAACCTCCCCAAATTCCGTTTACATCTAATGTTGGACGAATAGCATTACGCTCGTTAGTAGAGTAACCTTTTTCTCCGTACACTTCATCAATTTTTAAAGCGTCTTTATATTTCTCTAAAGAAAAAGGTACTTTTGCCATTTCTGCTCTTTCTTCTGTAGATAATTCTTCTACCTTATCATAAAAACCAGGAATAGTAATATGATTATTTTCATCGTGTAAAGAAGCAATCATTTTTGTTAAAATATTGATAGGATTTGCAACTGCTCCTCCGTATAAACCAGAATGTAAATCTCTATTTGGCCCAGTAACTTCTACTTCTACATAACTTAAACCACGTAAACCTGTTGTTATAGAAGGAATATCGTTGGCAATCATTCCTGTATCAGAAATTAAGATTACGTCATTTGCTAATTTTTCTGTATTTCTTGGTACAAACCAAGCTAAACTTTCCGATCCGACTTCTTCTTCACCTTCAATCATAAATTTTACATTACAAGGCAAGTTCCCAGTAGAGGTCATGTATTCTAATGCTTTTACGTGCATATACATTTGACCTTTATCATCACAAGCACCTCTTGCAAAAATTGCTCCCTCTGGGTGATTTTCTGTTTTTTTGATGACTGGCTCAAATGGAGGAGAGGTCCAAAGTTCTATTGGATCTGCCGGTTGTACATCATAATGACCGTAAACTAATACGGTTGGTAAGTTCTTATCGATGATTTTTTCTCCGTAAATAATAGGATATCCTGGAGTTTCACACATTTCTACGTTGTCGCATCCTGCTTTTTTTAAACTTTCTAAAACAAAATCTGCTGTTAGTAAAACATCTTTTTTATATGCCGAATCTGCACTAACAGAAGGGATTTTAAGGAGTTCTACGAGTTCATTTAAGAAGCGTTGTTTGTTGTCTTTTATATAAGATTGTATGCTATTCATAAGATATAATTTTATTTCTTCATCAAAAGTAGAAAAATTATTATGAACTGCTTTGCAGTTTGCAAGGATTGTTTATATTTGCAGCCCAATTATATTGGAAAAGTTGCAGGCGTGGTGGAATTGGTAGACACGCTAGACTTAGGATCTAGTGCCGCGAGGTGTGAGAGTTCGAGTCTCTCCGCCTGTACAATAAGAGAAAGCTGACTTTTTAAGTCAGCTTTTTTTTTGCACATAACACAACTTAATGTGATGGTAACACTTATTTTATGATCAAAAAAAAACAGATCAAGTCCAAAAGTTGAGGGATTTAGAAGTTAGGCATAAATATTTGAGAGTCTAAAAAGGAAAAATTTGATGTTTCTAACACCTCTAAATTGTGCTCTAAAGGCTTTAATTTTAGCTATAAAAGATTCTGCAGAAGTATTTGTGCTTCTATGGTCAAAAATAGTGGAGTATATTCTGATAATGTATAACCATTTTTGAAGGATTCTAATAATATCTTCTCCTTTAGTGTCTTTAATCATGGCAAGTAAAGTACCTTTCTTTCCATTGGCATTTTTATTTGTAATGATAGAATATAAATCTCCATTAGAAAATGCTGTTTCGTCTATTGAAAGATAGTTTCCGATATTTTTAGAAAAAAACAACCATTGTTCGGTACGAGATTTTTGTTCCCATAGCTTAAAATTACTTAAATAATCTTTGTATTGCTTCAGTAAGATTCTTGGGTTAAATCAGTGAAAATTAACGTATTCAAATTAATAAAAATAACTATATAGAAAAGGGGGGTAGCCGGTGGGGATGGTTAGAAATTACAATAAGAGTTAAAATATTTCTTTAAAAAAAAACTCTTAATAACCTTTTCTATATAGTTTTCTGTGGAAGTAACTACGCGATGATTTTTTATTTAATTACAACTTTTTTACTTAAGGTACCTTTATTGGTATTCATTTTTACAATATACACACCTGTTATAGTTTGTTTTTTAATGTCTAATTGGTATGTAGCTTTTTGTTCATTAATATTCCAAGTACTTATTTTTTTACCAAGTATATCGAATAATTCTACTTTTTGAATGTTTACTTCTTGATTTTTAGAGATTACAATAGTGCTATTGTCGTTATCTGCATAAATAGTAGTTTTTCCAGCAAATATATCTTCCTCTACACCAAGTACTGAACCTTCTGCGGCCTCAAAAGCTAAAACAAATCTGTCGGTGTACGTACCTTTAGGTAATTGATAAGCGGCACTTTTTTTGTTAATTTGCTGTGTTTTACCTGTTAATTTGTCTTTGATATATACATTTTGATTGATGTTGTTTATTTCATCAATACCAATTGTAATAATACTGTTTTCACTTACAATAACTTCTAGTGGCACTTCTAATGCGTTTGTTATTTCTTGAACTCCAGAAATTACATAGTTATCTGAATTATTTGGAAACTTCCAATAGAAATCTGTAGGATTTAGATCATACATTTCAGAGTCATATCCTTTTTCATAACCAAAAGAGTTAGATTGATTAAAAGAAATACCAATTTGGCGATGTAAATTTCTACCTTCATCATTAGAGTAGCTCATTCCTAATTTTAATATAGGTAGGCTACTATTCGTGGTTTTTACTGCTGTTTTCTGATCACTTTTTAGGAATATAGAAGTACCATTTCCTTCTGTTTTATATTCTCTTTGACTATTGTTAAATTTAATTTGTCCGGTACCAATACCTTCTACAAAGAATCCTTGACCGATGGCAACATAAGGTTCTGGAGTTTTGTATAAGCTTGCATATGCAGCTTCTCCTGAGTTAGCAACACAAGGTATAAGGCCGTCATCATCTTGAAATATTAGTTTATCTATAGAAAGCGCACCCTCGTCGTTTGTTGCGGTTATAGTAATATCACTACCTGCTGGTATGCATAAATTAAATGTTACATCATTATAAAATAGATTGGTAGAAGGAAAAGTAAAATCTCCTTTATCTACATTATCAATTTTTATATTAAATTTCTTAGTTAAACTTGATGCGTAGTTTATTTTTAAGTTTTCTACCCCTCTAGGAATATTTGAAAATTTAATATAATCTTGATTATTTAAAGAGACTACTGTGCCTAAAATATTTGAAATGAGTTGTTTATGGCTATTTGTATCTGCATCAGGCACATGCTCCGCTTCAAGCGTGAAGTCAACAGGTCCTGTTTCTCCTGTTTTTACAGCTGTTGCCATACTTACGTTCTGAGCAGCATATCCACCAATATAACCTCCAAAGTTATGACCAGCAGTTCCAGAAGCATTTGTTTCTGCTACATGTTGCCAAAAATAAAGTGTTGATATTAAAGCGTTATTGTCATCTAAAAATTTTCTTGCATTTAAGGCAGAAGGGAAGGGATTTCCTATTAAATAAGATTGTCCTTTAGTTATCTTTTTGGTTTTAAATTCACCATCATTAGGGGTACCAACAAATGTGTAGTTTTGTTTTCTTCCCGGTCCTTTAAAAGTATATCCATCACCTCTGTTTATGGTTCCATTTTTATATTTATGTAACCAATTAGCTCTTCCATCACTAGCAGGAGCATACGTGTATACCCAATAATCTGCTAAGGAAATGCCAGTTCCTGTAAATGAACCATCATATCCACCAACAAAAGTAATCGCTTTAGCTGTGTTTGCTGTTGTACCATCTCTAAGAACAGACTCTAAAGTATAGGTATCTGTATTTAAAGTTGTAACTGGTGAACTCATGTAGTTATAACGATACAAACTAGGTACTTCTGAGTTTTGATCTACAAATAATTGTCCATTACCAGAAACTGTACTAGCATCTGTGTGTGTTTGTATTAGTTGAGCAGAAGAACCAGATAAACGAATGTCTCCATTTAATTCAATATCATTTGTAACCACTAATAATTGATCTGTTACTCTTAATTCATTGTTCTTAGCAACCTTTAATTTTCTTGCACTTAATCGATTGTTTATATGATTGTAATCTTGATCTACTATCACATAACGAGATCTGTCTGGAAAACCATTATCCCAAGTACCATCCTTATTTGTGGTAGTTTCCTTAATTCTGTGTAAACCTAACAATGTATTTGCTTGTTTATCGGAATTTTTTATTTCTGAGATTAATGGATCTTCAGGATGTCTTTTAGTATTACTATCTGCTGTGACATATCCCGATTGATACGTCTCTATTGCGTCATCTATAAATACTACCCATTCCTTAGCATCATATTCTTTATTAGGTGCTGTTACTTTATCTATTCTAACAAATGAAGTATTGTCTGTAATATTAGAAACGATATCATATCTATTTGCCCATGCATAATTTCCTATAGCAGATGAAAGTGTAATAATGTCATTTGCTCCATTAATATCCGTTAATGCGCTGTTTTGTATAATTGTTGCACCTCCTAAATTTGTTATATCAGAAGTTTTTTTGTTTTTAAACAAGATAGATTTACCTACTTTTAGTTCAGAATCTACTATTACTTCAGTAGTTGGTGTTGCTATTGTTAACGCATCAACTTCGGCAATAGTTTTATCTTTATACAATTGAATTTTTATTGTATTCGCAGGAATATCAGTTGTACCAATATTTGTTATCTCTATCCATCTTTCTTTACCAAATTGATAGACTTGCGTAATCATAGCGTCTGCAGCTTCTGGAATATCTCTATAGTCTAGATTACCTTCAGCTGGGTTCTTTGGATCAAAATTACCATCTGTATCTCCAAAAGAGTTTTCTAAAGTAGTTAAAGATGTTATTTTGTTGTTAGGGGTTGTTCCTCCATCATTTACGGTAAAACCAATAGTAGGGTTGTCTGTATTATCATCAAAAGCATCATCTAAACCATCACCGTCTGTATCTTTTCCTGCAAGTGTGTTCCGTGGGGCTCCATTTTCTGCAATGTCAAGAATACCATCATTGTCTGAATCTGCATCTAAATAATCTGGTATTTTATCACCATCGGTATCTACAGGTATAAAAACTTTACCACCTACTTCGTAAACATCATCGATACCGTTATTATTGGTGTCTGTAATGGCAGTACCAATACCACTTGGAGGAATATAACCTGCTGTAGTTTGTACTTCTATATTATCTGGTATACCATCATTGTCTGCATCAATATCTATATAGTCTGGTATTCCGTCTCCGTCTGATGATGTTAGCGAGTTACCTGTATCTGCACTACTTGGAATTCCGTTAGTTGATGGTGTTTTACCAATAACTCCATCTGCCATTCCATCATGATTCTCGTCTTTACCTCCAGTTTCTATAACATCTGGAATACCATCGTTGTCTGAATCTAAATCTAATCGATTTGGGATGCCATCTCCGTCTGAATCTGTATTACATAATTGTCTTACTATAATGTCATCAATAGCTAAATCGTTTCCAAATGTTGCTTTTGTATTGTTTCTGATTACAACAGTAATGTCGCTGTTATTTAATGTAGTTAAAGGAGCATTTGTACCGTAATATTTCCATGCATCTTTACTGCCTGCTTTTTCTCTAACAATGTTTCCTGTATTTACAGAAGGGCCTAAAAGTTTTCCGTTTTGCCAAAGTTCTATTTGTATGTTTGGTAAAACTCTAAGAGGATCATCATTAAGGTTATTGTCAACATCTAAATTTAATACCCAAAAAGATACGTCTAAAAGAGCACCTGCTGTAACACCTTTTATTGTTTTTTTATAAATAATGTCAAGAGTTTCACCTGCATTTACCATTAACATATTGTCATTTGTATGTGTTAAGCTACCACTTGTGTGATCTCCTACGGTTTGCCATCTATCATTTGCCCAACTTGCAGAGTTAGGTATGTTATTAAATACTGCGTAAAGATCATCTTGTAAATCACGACTATAATCATTACTACGTGGATTTTTTAATTCTTTATATGTATAATTTGTAATTATATCATTAGATAGTGGTGTACTCGTAGTGGCATTACTAGATCCAAAATTTTCATAAAGTAGAGGGGTTCCATAGTTTCCACATATATCTTCATCAACATCTAAAATACCATCATTGTCATCATCTAAATCACAAATATCACTAATACCATCTCCGTCTGTATCTAAGTTGCCAGAAGAAGCTGCATCACAACGATTCCCTACAGTAATATCTTCATCATTAGAATCTCCCGAGTCATAATTTGTAATTACGGTATCATTTGGAGTTGTTACTTTAGCTGTTACTCCGTTTTGATAGGTGCCTAATTTTTGGTTTTCAGGTACTGCTATATCAAAGATAATGGTTACACTTCCTTTACCATTAATATTAAATTCCCCCCAATTAAGCGTAGTATCTCCAACTTGTGGTTTTGTTGTAGAAGTTTGTTGAGCATCTTTTAATATAATATTAGCGCCAGATGCATAGGTGAAACCTGCTGGTAGAATATCTTTAGCTGTTACTCCTTTTAAATTTACATTGGTAGCATTTGTTAAAGTTATTTCGTAGGTACCGTTTTCGCCAATATTAACATTAGGTGTGGTTGTTTTTTTAGTTACAACTAAACCTCCTGTTGGAATTTTTAATACAATTAAATCTAACATAATAAGGTCTTGCCAAGAACCTGCATGTAGATTTAAACTAGTTGAACCTGGCGTAAAGTTACTATTTACAACATCTATATCCCAAGCTCCATAAGGGCTACCTGTAGAAGCATTATTACCAGGAGCTGGGTCTGAAACCCCTCCTGAATTTGCGAAATCTTTAGGGAAGTCTGCAAAGGCATTATCTGAAACTTTAATGCTTTCTCCAGCTATAGAAGCATCTCCTTGTAAAGAAGCTACAGATATACTGCCTGCTACATCACCCGAATATACTTTGTAACCTGTTACAGGAACAGTAATGTCTCCATATACAAAACCTTTTAAGCCATCATACACATATACTTGATTAATCCCAGTTTCATCAGTTGGTGATTTGTAGACTACCAACATTTGCCATGCTCTTACATTTTCTTGAGAGTAGGCGCAGGCTGAATTGAATCTTAATTGAACAGTACTATTTGGAGATGTTGAAATCACATCTGCAGTATAAGTTCCAGAAGGATTAGGCTGTGCTAAAACTTCTGTAGTAATATCAGCTAAAAAACCTTCGTATATAGGGTTATAACTACTAAATGGTACCGTTTCTCTATAACTTTTATCTTTTGTTATAGTTTTTGTGGTTCCGTTAGGAAACGTAATAGGAATGGTAGTAGATAAAGGATTATATGATGTTAAACCAGATCTGCCATGTTTAACAAGCGCAAACCATTGTACATATACAGCTTGTATAACTGCATCTGCAGGTATTGATAAATTAGCACTTGTAGCTGCCCCGTTACCTTTAGTACAAGTATAGGTTGTTCCACTTGTATTGTATTTAACCTCACTATTCCCTATTTGTTTATAGGTAAGGTTTGCACCAGAAAATTTCTTGTAAAATTGAATATTATCATTGGTGTCGGGTCCTGGTCCTTGCGCACTCATAGAAAAGGAAGTGGCAAATAATAATACGGTAAGTATTGTTAAGCTTTTTAAGCTGTTTTTAAATAGGTGTTGAATTTCCCCAAATTCACATACCTGAAAAGTAGTATCCTTCATAGTTTCTTTTAAAAAAAATGTTTTTTGTGGGGGAGTCGATAAAATGTAGGGAGTATCAAGATATCACTATCTTAATCTTTGCAAATGTACAAATAAATTGTTTTGTACAAAAAAATAACAAACTTATTTTTCTATTAATTGTGAGTCATTTTTTATTTACAACAGTATCCTATAAGACCTCTAAAAATTACGTTTATTTAATTTAAAATGCTACTCTTTTGTTAAAATTAAAGTTTCAATAAACGTAGTCTTCTTGAATTATTTATATTTGATGATTGAAAGAAATTAAAATAGGTAATCTCTTATTTAATCACTCTTTTAGCTATTAGTTTTACCTTATGAAAAACATATTTATTTTTTTATTCCTAACAATTAGTTTAGGAATGTTCTCTCAAATAGAAGATCCTATTAAATGGTCTGCCTCTGTAGAAAAAGTTTCTGATACCGAATTTATTTTAGTATCTACAGCAACCATAGAAAAAGGATGGCATTTGTATTCTCAAAATGTGCCAGAAGATGGGCCAATACCCACAACATTTACCTATAATAATTCACAAAATAATTTTTCTTTAGAAGATAAAACATCCGAAGAAAAAGGACATACAATAGATGATCCTGTTTTTGAAATGAAAATTAAGTTTTTTGAAAACAGTGCTGTATTTAAACAAAAGGTAAAAATAACTTCAGACATCAATACTATTAAAGGAGTTGTAGAATTTATGGTTTGTGACGATTCTAAATGTTTACCTCCTACGGAAATAGATTTAATATTTGAAATCCCTAATAAAACGAATAATAAATTTGATACTCAAGATAGTTTCTTAAATCCTATAAAATGGAAAACATCTGTAGAAAAAATTTCTGAAGATGAATATGATTTAGTTATAAATGCAGAAATAGAAGAAGATTGGCATGTGTATTCTCAATATTCTGCAGACGGTGGTTCCTTGCCGATTATCATTACCAAAGCAAATAAAAATGATGATTATGTATTAAAAGGAAAAGCTGTAGAAAGTGATACTATCAAAAAATTTAGTACAATTTTTAATGTAGAAGAAACTTATTTTGATAAGAAAGCTACTTTAAAGCAAAGAATAAAATTAAATAATAGAGATGTTTCTACGGTTGCTTTAAATTTAACCGGTCAGGTTTGTAAAGAAGCATGCATACAAATAGATGAGGATTTTACTTTTTCTTTAAATGGTGAAAATGAAAGTACCAATGCTGTAAATACGCCTATAGTAGATAATAAAGTTACAAATAGCCTTTTGTATGGTATAAATACAGAAGATGTATCTTTTTCAACTGTAAAATGCGACACAGAAGTAAGTAGTAACTCTAACGAAATACAAAAAGGAGGAAAGTCTTTATGGAGTATTTTTGGACTCGGTTTTTTAGGCGGATTATTAGCCTTACTAACGCCTTGTGTTTTTCCGATGATTCCTTTAACGGTTAGTTTTTTTACAAAGAAAAACGGTAAAAATAAAGGAGAAGGAGTTTCTAAAGCTTTATTATATGGCTTCTTTATTTTTGCAGTTTACATTATTTTAAGTATTCCTTTTCATTTATTAGATTCTGTAAATCCAGATATTTTGAATGAAATTTCTACCAACATTTGGTTAAATAGTATCTTCTTTATCGTTTTTGTGTTTTTTGCATTTTCTTTCTTCGGATATTATGAGTTAACATTACCGTCTAGTTGGACATCAAAAACTACGGAGGCAGAAAGTTCTGGTGGTATTATCGGTATCTTTTTTATGGCATTAACTTTAGCAATTGTCTCTTTTTCTTGTACCGGTCCAATTTTAGGGTCGCTTTTAGCAGGCTCTTTAACAGGAGATGGTGGCGCATGGCAATTAACTGCGGGTATGGCAGGTTTTGGTGTTTCCTTAGGATTACCTTTTGCTTTGTTTGCAATGTTTCCGAATATGATGAATGCCTTGCCAAAATCTGGTGGATGGTTAAATACAACCAAAGTAATCTTAGGGTTTTTAGAATTTGCTTTAGCGTTTAAATTCTTATCAAATGCAGATTTAGTAGCCCATTGGGGAATTTTAAAAATAGAACCTTTCTTAGGACTTTGGATTATAATTTTTGCAGGTTTAGCCTTATACTTATTGGGGAAAATAAAATTTCCGCATGATTCTCCCATTAAAAAATTATCATTTTCTAGAATTGCAGGAGGTGTTTTAGTGACTGCTTTTGTTATTTATTTAGCATCAGGATTTATGGTGAATAAAGAAACAAAAACATTTACTCCTCTAATGCTATTAAGTGGTTTAGCGCCACCCGTTGGATATAGTTTTTTATACCCGAATGAATGCCCTAATAATTTAGATTGTTTTAAAGATTTAAAAACAGGAATTGCGTATGCTAAAAAAGTTAACAAACCAATTATCTTAGATTTTACTGGTTATGCGTGTGTAAATTGCAGAAAAATGGAAGAACATGTTTGGCCAAATCCAGAGATTGATAATTATTTAAGAAACGAATATGTTTTAATATCTCTTTATGTTGATGATAAAAAAACACTGCCAAAAGAAGAACAAATTTTAGTGAATCGTATTAATGGAGGAACTAGAAAACTAGATAATTACGGACACAAATGGGCGAATTTTCAAACGCAGTTTTTTAAAACTAATTCGCAACCCTATTATGTGTTATTAAATGCTGATGGAACAAAAATATTAAATCAGGCAGTTGGGTATACGCCAGATGAAAACGAGTATGCACAGTTTTTAGAATGCGGATTAGAAGTGTTTAAAAAGCAGTAATTAAAAATAAGGATGAAACTCTTGTAAGTTGTAATTTTATCAAAATAAAATATGGAAAAGTCAGATTTAGAACATTATTTTTATCCATTTAGAGAAAATATTGTAGGTATCAATCAGACCTTTTTATCTCCTTATGGAGAACAGAAATTAATTTATACGGATTGGACCGCAAGTGGAAGATTATATGCACCAATTGAAGATAAAATATTACATCAATTTGGACCTTTTGTAGCAAATACCCATACAGAAACCTCTACTTCTGGTGCGGCAATGACATTGGCGTATCATGAAGCTAGAAACATTATTAAACATCATGTAAATGCAACCGATCATGATGTTTTAATTACTACAGGTACCGGAATGACAGGTGCTGTCAATAAATTTCAACGTATTTTAGGTTTAAAAGTATCTGAAAACTTAAAGAATTACACAACCATTCCGCAAGATTTAAAACCCATTGTTTTTGTTAGCCACATGGAGCATCACTCTAACCAAACATCTTGGTTAGAAACGATTGCAGATGTTGAGGTTGTGCCGTGTAATAAGGAAGGATTGTTGTGTATAGAAGAGTTTGAAAAATGTATTTTAAAACATCAACATAGAAAAATAAAAATTGTTTCTATAACATCATGCTCTAATGTAACAGGTATAGAAACTCCATATCATGAAGTTGCAAAATTAATTCATAGTTATAACGGCTTGTGTTTTGTTGATTTTGCCTGTTGTGCGCCTTATGTTGATATAAATATGCATCCAGAAAATGAAGAAGAGTATTTAGATGCCATTTTCTTTTCTCCGCACAAATTTTTAGGAGGTCCGGGAACTTCTGGAGTCTTAATTTTTAATAAAAAACTATATAAAAACACCATTCCAGATAATCCAGGAGGTGGTACTGTTAGTTATACAAATCCTTGGGGACAACATGATTATTTTAATGATGTAGAAACAAGAGAAGATGGTGGTACTCCAGGTTTTTTACAAACGATTAGAATAGCACTTTCTATTCAGTTAAAAGAAAAAATGGGTGTTGCAAACATCAAAAAAAGAGAAGAAGAAATTAATAAAGTTGTATTTAAAACGTTAGAAAGTTTACCAGAAGTAAAAATTTTAGCACCAAACCAAAAAGAACGATTAAGCATCTTTTCCTTCTATTTTGAAAAATATCATTTTAACCTTGTTGTAAAATTATTGAATGATAGATTTGGAATACAAACCAGAGGAGGATGTTCTTGCGCAGGAACGTATGGGCATTTTTTATTAAATGTAGACCACGCAACTTCCGATAGAATTAAGGAAGAAATTTTACATGGCTGTAATATCCAAAAACCAGGTTGGGTGCGTTTGTCTGTGCATCCAACAATTACAGCCGAAGAACTAGATTTTATCTGTAACTCTTTAAAAGAACTTGCAGAAAACATTAAAGAGTGGTCTAAAGACTATATTTATGAGGCAATTAAAAATGATTATAGCCATAAAACAGTAGCGCCAATAGAAAAAGAATTAGTAACAGCATGGTTTAAAATTTAGAATACTGTTCCGAATTCCTTTTTAGTTGAAGAAATTCATAATGGCAGCCATTTTATTTATGTAGTTTTTAATAATTTATCAATTTTTTTATAAAAAATGCTATTTAGTTTGTTTGTTTCAATTTAATCTTTAGATTTGTTCCTTCAAACAAAGAGAATACAAATGTTAAACAACACTTTTACTCGTTTCTATTTTTACTTTTACTTTTTTAGTAAGAGAGGAGACTTTGTAACATGTTGTTAAGTAACATTCATATCATATAAAGTCTCGAAATTATTTCGAGGCTTTTTTTTTGACATTATTTTTAATTAATGAATAAGATTATTGCTATACAGGGAGCTGAAGGCTCAAACCACCATAAAGTTGCACGCAATTTTTATGGAACCACTATACAATTAAAAGAATGTATGTCTTTTGATGAGTTGGTAGACAGTTTGTTAGATCATACCGCAGATTTGGGTGTTATGGCTTTAGAGAATACTATTGCGGGTTCTATAATTCCTAATTACGCCTTAATTGATAAATATAATTTACACATAACGGATGAAGAGTATTTAAATATTCATCATCATTTAATGGCATTAAAAGGTCAGAAAATAGAAGATATTAAAGAAGTTTGGTCGCACCCAATGGCATTGTTACAATGCAAGGAGTTTTTTAAAAAACATCCGCATATAAAATTGGTAGAAGATGTAGATACAGCAGAAGTTGCCAAAAGAATTTCGAAAGAAAATTTAGTAGGTATTGCAGCCATTGCACCAAAAATTGCAGCTGAAATATTTAATTTAGAAGTAATTGAAGATAAACTTCAAACCATAAAAGAAAACGCTACACGTTTTGTAATTGTACAAACTGATGAGCCAGAAGTTGATGTAGAGGTAAATAAAGCTTCTTTAAAATTTCAATTGAATCATAAAAGAGGTAGTCTGGCAGCAATTTTAAATGTGTTGAGTGATTGTAAAATGAACTTAACCAAAATACAGTCTTTACCAGTGATAGAAACTCCTTGGAAATATTCTTTTTTTGTGGATGTAACTTTTGAAGAATATAAAGAGTACGAAAAAGCGAAAGCGATTTTAGAAATAATGGCAGAAGAATTCAAGATTTTAGGAACTTATAAAAACGGAAGGCTATAGCCTTTCCTGAATTTATTTCAGGATCTTTATTATAAAAAGAGATGATACAACCAGCTAAAAGATTAGACACAGTGCAAGAATACTATTTCTCTAAAAAATTAAGAGAAGTTAGAGGATTAGCAGCGGCAGGAAAACCAATTATCAATATGGGAATTGGGTCTCCAGATTTGCAACCACCAATAGAAGTTTTAGAAGCAATTTCTAATAGTTTGGGAGATGCTAGTGCGCATAAATATCAATCGTATCAGGGCTTACCAGAACTAAGAACTGCCATTTCTAAATTCTATAAAAACAAGTTTTCTGTAGATGCAAATCCAGAAAATGAGATTTTACCTTTAATGGGAAGTAAAGAAGGAATTATGCATATTTCTATGGCTTTTTTAAACGAAGGCGATAAAGTATTAATTCCGAATCCTGGGTATCCAACCTATACATCAGTAACGAAGTTAGTAGGTGCAGAACCATTATTTTATAATTTAAGTGATGCTACAGATTGGCAACCAGATTTTGAAGCTTTAGAAGCGCAAGATTTAAGTGATGTAAAAATTATGTGGGTCAATTATCCGCACATGCCAACAGGTACAAATGCAACTTTAAAAACATTTGAAAAATTAGTTGCTTTTGGTAAAAAACACCATATTTTAATTATAAATGACAATCCGTATAGTTTTATTTTAAATGATAAACCTATCAGTATTTTACAAGTAGAAGGCGCAAAAGACATTGCTTTAGAATTAAATTCTTTAAGTAAGACTTTTAATATGGCCGGTTGGCGCGTTGGTATGTTGTTAGGAAAAGCAACGTACATTAACGAAGTTTTAAAAGTAAAATCTAATATGGATTCTGGTATGTTCTACGGAATTCAAAAAGGAGCTATAGAAGCTTTACAATTGTCTGATGACTGGTTTTTAGCTCAAAATAAAATTTACGAAGAACGTAGAAGTTTAATTTGGCAATTGGCAGATAAATTGGATGCAGTTTATGATAAAAACTCTACAGGATTGTTTGTTTGGGCAAAAATACCCGAAGGAAAAAAGTCTGAAGAAGTAACAGATGCTGTTTTGTATGATAACGATATTTTTATTACTCCAGGAACCATTTTTGGCTCTCAAGGAGAAGGATATATCCGTTTTTCATTATGTGTAACAACAGATATTATAAAAGAAGCAATTTCAAGGCTATAAGCTATTGGCCTCTAGCTTTGCGCAAACAGCTAAAAGCAAAAAAGAAACAAAATGAAGAATATATACATGATTGGTATTGGTTTAATTGGCGGTAGTTTTGCTATCGACATTAAAAAGAACCATCCAGACGCCGTAATTCATGGAATTAGTAGAAAAGATGAAACCTTAAACAAGGCTTTAGAATTGAACCTAATTGACAAGAAAGCAACTTTAGACGATATTGAAAATGCAGACTTGGTAATTATATCAATTCCGGTAGATGCAACGGTAAAATTATTACCAACAATTTTAGATAAAATATCTGATGACGGTTTAGTGTTTGACGCTGGATCCACAAAAGAAGCAATTTGTAAAGTGGTTGAACATCATCCCAAAAGAAGAAATTTTTTAGCATGTCATCCAATTGCCGGAACAGAAAATTCTGGACCAACAGCAGCTATATCCGGCTTATACGTTGGAAAAACCAATATTATTTGCGAAGTAGAAAAGACAACTTTTAAGCTTCAAGAAAAAGCATTAAAGCTTTTTATGGATATTGGAATGCGTATTCGTTACATGGACCCGGTTTCTCATGACAAGCATATTGCGTATGTTTCGCACTTGTCTCACATAAGTTCATTTATGTTAGGAAAAACGGTTATAGATAAAGCAAAAAATGAACGCGATATTTTTGATATGGCGGGTTCTGGATTTGCATCCACAGTTCGTTTGGCAAAAAGTAGTCCAGCAATGTGGACACCAATATTTAAACAGAATAAAGAAAACGTAATAGAAACATTAGAAGAATACATCAATAATTTACAACAGTTTAAAGAGTTGATGCAAAAAGATGATTTCTCTGAAATTTTTAACGAAATGGAGAGCACAAATCACATAAAACAAATTTTAAACGGCATAAAATAATAAGCCAAAACAAGTAGAAAAATGGAGAATACTAAAGAATTGAGAACATGGTTGGACGATATGAAATTAAATCATCCACTAGTAATAGCAGGGCCTTGTAGTGCAGAAACCGAAGAACAGGTTTTAAAGATTGCACACGAACTAAAAGATTCTGATGTAAGCTATTTTAGAGCAGGAATATGGAAACCAAGAACAAGACCAGGAATGTTTGAAGGTGTTGGTGAAATTGGTTTACACTGGTTAAAGAAAGTAAAAGAAGAAACAGGTATGAAAACCTGTACAGAAGTTGCAAATGCAGCCCACGTAAAGTTAGCTTTAGAGCATGACGTAGATTTATTATGGATTGGTGCACGTTCTACAGTATCACCTTTTATCATGCAAGAAATTGCAGATGCTTTGGCAGGAACAGACAAAATTGTATTGGTTAAAAACCCAGTAAATCCAGATTTAGCTTTATGGTTAGGTGGTATTGAAAGATTATATACTGCAGGAATTAAAAACTTAGGAGCAATTCATAGAGGATTTTCTACATATGAAAAATCTAAATACAGAAATACTCCAGAATGGCAATTAGCGATTGAGTTTCAAAATAAATTTCCAGATTTACCATTAATCAACGATCCATCTCATATTACTGGTAAGAGAGACATGATTTTTGATGTTTGTCAAACAGCTTTAGATTTAAACTTCGATGGTTTAATGATTGAGACTCACTTTGACCCAGAAAACGCTTGGTCTGATGCTGCGCAACAAGTTACTCCTGATGCTTTAAAGCAAATAATGCAAGACTTAAAAGTGAAGAAAGAAACTGAAACAGCGGTTAGTTACAGAGAACCTTTAGAAAACTTAAGAGCTCAAATTAACGTTGTAGACGATCAATTAATTGAGTTGTTAGGTAAAAGAATGCAAGTTGCCGACAAAATTGGTCAATTAAAGAAAGACGAAAACGTTGCTGTTTTACAATCACGTCGTTGGAACGAGATTTTAGGAAACATGGTTATGGAAGGTAGCGGTAAAGGTTTAAGTGAAGAATTTGTTTTAAAAATGTTTAAAGCAATTCACCAAGAATCTATCGTTCATCAAGAAAAAATTATCAACGGATAATAATCTAAGAAGATTATGCTGAACTTGTTTCAGTATCTGTTATCATTTTATATTTTAAATACCTTCAAGTTTTATAATTTGAAGGTATTTTTTTTGGGCGTTACCAAGCAAAAAAGCTTGGTCAGGCTTTCACACTCGCTTTTTTTGTTAAAAAAACAAAAAAGAGCTCAAACAATTGCTCAATCCTTAACGCTTAGTGAGAACCTAAAAGTGAGTTTCTTTAAGATTACTAGTCGGCTATTCAGACCTCACAGGTTTTTAAAACCTGTGAGGTCTTTTTTTAATATGCGATAAATTACAACAATTGTCACTTTTTAAGTGTAGTTAAGTGACTTAAATACAGTAATATAACGATAATATTTGCAGGCGTGTCATTTCGACCCAGCTAGTGCTCGTTTGCAACGAGTACCGAAGCTAATATTCTATATGTTATTGGCACTCTTTACAAACGAGCGCGAGCAAAGTAGGAGAAACAACATTTAGCTAACAAAAAAGACCGCCAATAGGCAGTCTTTTATCTAAATAATAATATTTAATTATTACGTTATTTTGTATACGGAATTCTTCTAGACACCTTTCTCATTAAAACATTAATTAAATCTTGAGCATCAGAACCAAGACTTCCTTTTATTTTTTTATGGTAATTAACCACTAATTCATCATCAACAGTGCTGGTAAAATCCATATTCATAGTTGCGCTATTTGTAGCAAACATTCCGCCAGTTAAAACAGCAAGTCCAATTGCAGCTCCATTAGACATTGGTTTAGAAGTTTCGTAAGTACCAGTAATTATTGCTTCTACGCCTAATATTTTCCCTAATTCACTTGGTAGGTATTCATCATATGAATGAATATCTATTCCATTCTTTTTTAATAAAGCATTTGTTCTTGTAGGGTTTTGAACACCAACTAATAAAGTGCCTCTTTTTTTTCTAGTTAAAAACCAAGTATGCATCGCTTTTTGTATATCTAAAGCTTCATTTTTACCCATATCAATAATTTGTTCAGGACTAAAATCTTTTAATTGTTTTGGTCTTAATTTAACTTGAACATGTAAAGGAAGAATTGCTATTGTTTTTGTGTTTTCAACATACGTTTCAGCATCATCATGTACATACAATTTTGTTTGTGCATTTGTTACTGTTATACAAATTACAAGTGCAAATAGGGAAATAATTTTTTTCATAATAAATTTTAAAATTTAAAAACGAATATAAGGGGAACTTTAACAATTATTTTAAGATTTAGTTTATTTTTTAACTGGCCTATTGAAAAAACTATTGAATTTGTTACATTAATTCAGCATCTTTGTAGTAATGAAAGGAATCGTATATAAATCTACTGGAAGTTGGTATCAAGTAAAAGCTGATAACGGAGAATTTTACAAATGTAGAATTAAAGGGAAATTCAGAATAAAAGACATCAAAAGCACCAACCCAATTGCGGTTGGAGACAAAGTTGTGTTCGATTTAGAGAAAAAGAATGATGAAGAAACAGGTGTAATCAAAAAAATTATAGATAGAGATAATTTTATTGTGCGTAAATCTGTAAACCTTTCTAAGCAAATACACATTATTGCGTCTAATATAGATCAGGTTTTTTTATTGATTACTATTAATAATCCGCCAACATTTACCACCTTTATAGATCGTTTTTTAGTAGCAACTAGAGCTTATAGAATTGATACTATTTTGGTGTTTAATAAGGTAGATTCTTATGCCATTGAAGAACGAGCTGAGATTTTATACTTAAAAGATATTTACGAAGCTATTGGTTATCGTTGTGTTGAGGTTTCATCAACCCAAAATAAAAATGTAGATACTATTAAAGAAATGATGACCGGTAAAACCTCTATGTTTGTTGGGCATTCTGGTGTTGGTAAATCTACATTAGTAAATGCTATAGAACCTTCTTTAAATTTAAAAACTAAAGAAATTTCAGATCAACATAATCAAGGTAAACACACTACTACTTTTGCGGAAATGTTCGATTTAAGTTTCGATGCAAGAATAATAGACACACCAGGTATTAAAGGTTTTGGTGTTGTAGATATTGACAAATATGAATTAGGAGATTATTTTCCTGAGTTTTTTGCTTTAAAACAAAATTGTAAATTCAATAATTGTATTCATACCAAAGAACCACAATGTGCTGTAAAAGAAGCCTTAGAAAAAGAAGAAGTTTCTTGGTCTCGTTATAAAAGTTACCTGCAAATTTTAAGTGGAGATGAGGACAAAGAACATTTTAGAACAGATGTTTGGAATGAAGAAGATAATGAGTAAACTATGAAAATTGTAATTCAAAGAGTATCGGAAGCCAGTGTAACTATAGATGATCATAAAGTTGCAGAAATAAAAAACGGACTTTTAGTATTATTAGGTATTGTAAATGAGGATACTGAAGAAGATATTAATTACTTGGTTCGAAAAACGGCCAATCTTCGCATTTTTAATGATGAAAACGAAGTGATGAACAAATCTCTGATAGACATTGATGGCGAAGTAATTGTTGTGAGTCAGTTTACGTTACAAGCGGCTACTAAAAAAGGAAACAGACCTAGTTATATTAAAGCAGCAAGACCAGAAGTGGCAATTCCGTTGTATGAGAATTTTGTAGAAACGTTAGAAAAAGAAGTTGGTAAAAAAGTGCCAACAGGTCAGTTTGGTGCAGATATGAAAGTAGCTTTGGTAAATGATGGTCCGGTTACAATTATTATAGATTCTAAAAATAAAGAGTAATTTTTATGCTTTTTTTTGATGTGCATACACATAGCATGTGTGCTGACCAGCATGTGTTTTCGATTTTAAATAAATATCCAAATGCTACTAATTTTTCTAAACCTTTTTCAATAGGAATTCATCCTTGGTATATCAAAGAAGAAACAGTAGAACAGGATCTTTTAATTGTTTCGTTACAACTTCAACATAAAAACTGTTTAGCGCTTGGTGAGTGTGGTTTAGATAAAATTTCAGAAACTAATTTTGAACTTCAAAAAGCTATTTTTAAAAAACAAGTGCTACTTTCAGAGAAATATAAAAAACCTTTAATAATTCATTGTGTAAAAGCACATCAAGTAATTATAGAAATTAAAAAAGAATTAAAACCAACTCAAACTTGGGTACTTCATGGTTTTAATAAGAATATTGAAATAGCAAAAAGTCTCCTTAAAAACGGAGTTGTTTTATCTATTGGAGCTGCTATTATCAAAAATAATAAGTTACAAAAAGTAATTTCCGAAATTTCACTTTCATCTTTCGTATTAGAAACAGATGCCGCAGAAATAGAGATTCAAGAAGTGTATCAGAAAATTGCAACAATAAGAAATATAGAAATAGAGGAACTTGTATCTATAATGAATAAAAATTTTAAAGAGATATTTATAAAATGAGTTGGTTAGAGCGTACGGAATTATTAGTGCAAAAAGAGGGCTTAGAAAAATTGCAAAAAGCCAATATTTTGTTAGTTGGTTTGGGTGGTGTAGGCTCTTATGCCGCAGAATTTATAGCGAGAGCAGGTGTACAAAAAATTACAATTGTAGATGGAGATGTTTTTGATGAAACCAATAAAAATCGTCAATTAACAGCATTAGATTCTACCATTGGTAAATCGAAAGCAAGAGTGTTGGCAGAAAGGTTAAAAGAGATAAATTCGGAAATTGAATTGACTGTTTTAGAAGAATTTTTATCACCAGAAAGAGCTTATGAGATTGTAACCAATGAATATAATTATGTTCTAGATTGCATTGATAGTATTACACCAAAAGTGAATTTAATTGTAGCAGCCAAAAGAAAAAAAGTAAAAATTATATCTTCTATGGGTGCAGGTGGTAAATTAGATGCCACCAAAGTAAAAATAAAAGACATAGGCAATACTAAGAATTGCACAATGGCTCGTGTGTTAAGAAAAAGATTAAAAGAACGTAAAGTAGATAAAGGTGTAAAAGCCGTATATTCTGAGGAAGTGCAAATTTCTAACAGTGTAAAAATAACAGATGGTACCAATTTTAAAAAATCTTATTACGGCACAATAAGCTATATGCCAGCACTTTTTGGCTTGCAAGCGGCGGCTTATGTTGTTAATTTCATCATAAAACAAAAATAATATTTTCCAAGGGAAATAAATTATGTATATTTGCCATGGAAAATAAAACAAAAATCAATCTAAATTAAATTTAAAATGAAGAAAATAATTTTATCATTAGTAGTAGTGGCATCAGTTTTAACTGCATGTAAAGGAGAAAAGAAGGAGAAAGTAGAAGCTAAAGAAGCTGTAAAAGTTACCGTTAATGTTGCTGAATTAAATAATGTTGATACTTCTGTATCAGTTTTAAACTGGGAAGGAACAAAACCAGGAGGCGCACATAATGGAACTGTAGCTTTAAAAAGTGGAGGTTTATTAATAGAAGATGGTAAACTTACTAATGGCGAGTTTGTAATTGATATGAGTAGCGTTACAAATGTTGATATGAAAGGAGCTGAAGGAGCAGGGAAAATTGAAGGTCATTTAAAAAGTGCAGACTTTTTTGATGTAGCTGTTTATCCTATTTCAAAATTTGTAATTACTAAAGTAGAAGAAGTTGATGGTAAATTAGCCGTTACAGGAAATTTACAAATTAAAGATGTAACAAAAAGTATTACAATACCTGCAACTATCTCTACAGAAAATGGTGTAACAGTTTTTAAAAGTGAATCTTTTAATGTGGATAGAGCAGATTTTAATGTAAAATATGGTTCTAAAAAATTCTTTGAAGAATTAAAAGATAAATTTATAGATGATATTATGACTTTCTCTTTTGTTGTAAAAACGAAAGCGTAAATTAGATTAATTCAAATTCAATTTTAGAGGCCAAAAACGTATGTTTTTGGCCTCTTTTTTTTTGGTTTTAAGAAGGGAATCCCAACATACTTCCCATACCCACAGTAAATAACCAACAACCATAAATACTGTGTTCAATAGAAACTAGCAGTGTAGATTTTGTGTTTTTAAAGGTAATAGCAAAAAGAATTCCACCAATAAAAGTAAGTAATAATACCAAAGTGTTTTTAAAAAACAAATGTGCTAAAGAAAATAAAAGTGCATTTAAAAGTATAAATAGGGTTTCATTTTTAAAAAGATTTTTATAGCGTTTAAAAAAGAACGTTCTGTACATTACTTCTTGCGGATATACCGAAAACAACGAATAAAATAGTAAGATAAGAACCCATAGTTTTGGTTTGTTTAACATTACAGTAAAGAGACTTTTAGAATCTGTAAACCAAACATAAACTAAAGTTAACACTGCAATAATTACAAGTTTAATTAATGTTGTTATCCAAAATTTTTTCCTGTTGATTTTTTTATCAATTTTAAATTTCAAATTTTCAACTTTAAAAAGCACATAAATAATATAGGTAAACCCTGCAACACCAATAATTAACTTTAAAATTGGCGAGTAAGTAAAGGCAAAGCTTATCGGAATTAATACAAAGATGAATAACAGTTCAAGAAACTTATAGCGTGTAGATTGCATATTTTATAGTTTTATAGCGGTGGTGTTTTTTACTTGTTCAATGGTAAATATACTATGTGTACTGCCAATATATTTGATTGCCGTTAATTTTGTAACCATAAAATTACGATATGCATCCATATCTTTTACGTAGATTTTTAGAATATAATCATAATCTCCACTAACATGAAAACATTCTGATACTTCTTCTAATTTTAAAACTTCACGCTCAAAAGTGGTTACATATTCTTTAGAATGTTGAATCAATTTTATATGGCAGAAAACTAAAAAAGACTTCTCAATTTTATTTTTATTGATGATGGCCACATACTTTTTAATCACTTTCTGATTTTCTAACTTTTTTACACGCTCATAAACAGCCGTAACAGATAAATTTAAATGAAGTGACAATTGTTTAGTAGTTTGTTTACAGTTTTCTTGTAATAAGTTGATGAGTTTTTTATCGATAGTATCTAACATGTAAATTTTCTAAAAAATGAATTTTAAACAACGTTTTGTAGTTTTTTAAATTGGTAATTAAATCAAATTAAGTAAAATAATCTATACTTTACGCATAGTGTTGATTTATTTTCTAATTCATCGTTTTTTTGTAAATAATATATAACTATAGAAACTACAGAAAATCAATACAATTATGGCTTTTAAACCCGCAGATAAAATTCAAGATTTACAATACTTTGGCGAATTCGGAGGCGTTAATCCGTCAATATCCGATTCATCAACCTATACATTTATATCAGCAAAAACCATGTTCGATACTTTTGAAGGAAATGCAGATGGCTGTTATTTATATTCTCGTCATTCATCACCTTCAAATTTATATTTAGGAGAAGCTTTGGCAGCCATGGAAGGTACAGAAACAGCCAATGTTTCTGCTTCTGGAATGGGGGCAATTACACCTGTTTTAATGCAGTTGTGCAATGCCGGAGAGCATATTGTTTCTAGTAGAACAGTTTACGGAGGTACCTATGCTTTCTTAAAGAATTTTATTTCTAAATTTAATATTAAAACCACTTTTGTAGATATTACAGATTTAGATGTTGTAGAAGCCGCTATTACCAAAAATACCAAAGTTTTGTATTGTGAGGCTGTAAGTAATCCGCTTTTAGAGGTAGCAGATATAAAAGGTTTATCCGCTTTAGCGAAAAAGCATAATTTAAAATTAGTGGTAGATAATACCTTTTCTCCATTGTCAATTTCCCCAGCAAAGTATGGTGCTGATATTGTAATTCATAGTTTAACAAAATTTATAAATGGGTCTTCAGATACAGTTGGAGGTGTAGTGTGCGGAACTCAGGAATTTATCAACGATTTACGAAATGTAAATAGTGGTGCAAGTATGTTGTTAGGAGCTACCATGGATAGCTTAAGAGCTGCATCAGTTTTAAAAAACATGAGAACCTTGCACATTAGAATGAAACAACACAGTTTTAATGCGGGGTTTTTAGCAGACAAATTTGAAGCTGATGGATTGAAAACCGTGTATCCAGGTTTGGTGTCTCATCCTTCTCACCTGTTGTTTAAAAGTATGATGAATGCAGAATATGGTTTTGGAGGCATACTGACTATTGATGCTGGCACGTTAGAAAAAGCCAATGAATTAATGGAGTTGATGCAACATGAAAATTTAGGAAATTTGGCGGTAAGTTTAGGTTTTTATAAGACGTTGTTTTCTTCTCCCGGAAGTTCTACATCATCAGAAATACCAGCAAAAGAACAAAAAGAAATGGGACTTTCAGATGGATTAATACGTTTTTCTATTGGTTTAGATAATGATATTGAGAGAACTTACCATAGAATGAAATCTTGTATGGTTAAAGTAGGTGTTTTAAGTTAATTTAAAAATAGAAAAACCATTTTATGTATTTTAAAATGGATAAAAATTAATTAGAGTAGTATATTTTTCATTTTTGTTAAAAATAATTGTTCAGAAGTATTCAATTTGCATAACTTCTTGTAAAATCGTAACATTACACAAACAAAATGATACGCATGCCAGAGGACAAGAATCTTTCAGAAATAAACATAGAAGACCAATTAATTATAGAAAATAAGGAGTTAAGTCTTTTAGAATCTTTAATTCCTGTAGTAGTTTTAATGGGGTTATTGGCATATAATATCTTTTTTGTGGATGATCAAGAATGGTTTGGCGGGTATACAAATCAGTTTATTTTATTAATCGGAGGTGGAGTTGCCGCTGCCGTTGGTTTTTTTAACAAAGTTTCTCTTACGGTAATGATTGCAGAGGTTTGGGAAAACTGGAAAAGTGTTTTTGTGCCAATTATGATTCTTTTTTTAGTAGGCGCTTTAGCAGGTACTTGGTTAGTTAGTGGCGTAATACCTGCCATGGTATATTACGGGTTACAAGTTTTAAGTCCGGGTATATTTTTACCGGCATCTGTAGTTATTGCCGCAATAATTTCTATTGCAACAGGTAGTTCTTGGACTACTTCTGCAACGGTTGGTATTGCTTTGGTAGGTATTGGTAGTGCTTTGGGAATTCCAACAGGAATGATTGCCGGAGCCGTAATTTCCGGAGCCTATTTTGGAGATAAAATGTCGCCACTTTCCGATACTACAAATTTAGCACCAGCAATGGCAGGGACAGATTTGTTTACGCATATAAAATACATGACTATTACTACGGTACCAACAATTATAGTAACCTTAATAGTGTTTGCTATTTTAAGTGCTACTATAGATACCACAGGTACTGCAGATATTAGTGATTTACTGGCAACTATAGATAACACATTTCATATTTCACCATGGTTATTTTTAGTTCCTGGTATTGTTATCGCAATGATTTTAATGAAAACAAAACCTTTAATTGCTTTGGTAACAGGTGTCGTGTTAGCAGCTGTTTTTGCGTTTATTTTTCAAAGTGATGTTTTAGATAGTTTATCAGATTCTAAATTTCAATCAATAATAAATGCCATTTTAACAGACACTAATATTAAAACAGATGATGCTAAATTATCAGAACTTTTTTCTTCTGGAGGAATGAATGGAATGATTTGGACCATTTTATTAATTGTTTGCGCCATGGTTTTTGGAGGAATTATGGATGCCATTGGGGCACTAGCAAAAATTACAAAAGGGTTATTGTCTATAGCAACTTCCGTTTTTGGATTATTTGCCAGTACCGTACTAAGTTGTTTAGGATTAAATATAATTGCTTCAGACCAATATTTGGCAATTGTAATTCCGGGTAAAATGTTTAAAAAAGCGTATGAAGATAAAGGTTTAGCACCAGAAAATTTAAGTAGAACTTTAGAAGATTCTGGTACGGTAACTTCAGCTTTAATTCCATGGAATACCTGTGGAGCATATCAATCTACTGTATTGGGCGTTTCAGTGGCAGATTATGCCGTTTATGCTATTTTTAATTATTTAAGTCCAATTACATCCTTATTGTTTGCCGCTTTAAATATTAAAATTAGACAGTTAGTAAAAAAATAATATGATAGTTTCTGCGCTTATTTCTGATGCAAAAATACTTACAGAAGTTGCTTTAAAATCGAAAGCTTATTGGGGGTATTCTAGTAAATTGATAGAAGGTTGGAGAGCAGACTTAACTGTTACCCCTGAAACCATAGAAACTTGCAACGTATATAAACTTATGGTTGATGACGTGGCTGTTGGTTTTTATGTATTGAATAATCCTAAAGAAGATCTAGTTAAATTAGAAATGTTGTTTGTTTTACCTCTTTTTATTGGTAAAGGCATCGGAAAAAAGTTGGTAGTACATGCGTTAAAAAAAGCAATAAAGGCTAATGCGACAACAATAGAATTAGTGGCTGACCCAAACGCAATCCCTTTTTATAAATCTCAGGGGTTTCTAGAAAAGGGTAAGATAGGTAGTGCTGTATTGGGACGTTTTTTGTCTTTAATGCAAAAAGATCTGAATTAAAAAAAAACGACTTTTAAAAATGATATTTAAAAGCAACTAAATATTCATTATTAGCACTATTAAAAGTAAGTTCCATGTGCTCTTGTTGATATTCTGTAGTGAATAATAAATTACTTCCCAATCCTATTGCTGCTCCAGCTAGTACATCCAGAATGTCATGTTTATTAGAATCGATTCTACTCGCCGCAGTAAAACCAGCAATTAAATAAGCAGGAATACTATATTTAAAACCATAGCGTCTATGTATAAAACCAGCACTATGAAATGTAGTAGAGGTATGACCTGATGGAAATGAGTTGTTATTACTTAAATCCGGACGTTGTTTATTAACTCCAATTTTTAAACCGTAGGTAACTGCATTAGTAATTAAAAGGCCTTTTGTAAATTGCCAAGTTCCTTTTTTATCACCTATAATAAAAGTAGAGCTTAAAGTAGCCAATGGTAAAGCAAAGAGCGCTATATCTCCTATTTGTTGTGTTGTTCCGGATTTTTCTTTAGCGACACTAGCATCTTGAGCTAAAATTGTTGAACATGTGAAAAATAATACAATAAAAGGCAGTAAAATAAATTTTGTATGTTTTGGGTTCATTACTTTTAAAAATTAAATTTTTAAAAGTAATGAAGAATTCTAAAGAAAATTTAAAGATAAATGGTGTATTAACTTAAGTTAGTATGTATAAAGATCTTTCCTTTACAGAAATGAAAAGTAATTCTTCTTCAATCTTAGCAAGTTCTCCATCTATTTGTGCTTCAAAAATAGGGCCTCTTTTTCTTGTTAATTTTATTTCCCTTTCTTGAAAATATTTTACTTCCTTTAATAAATTGGGTTTTTTAATAAATACACAAAAACCAAAAAAAAGCATCTTTAATTTGCCTATTTTGGGAACAATTATCACGTCTAAAAGTCCGTCTTTTAGAGATGCTTTAGGTGTTAAGCTAAAGTGATACCCCAATTCATTTGAATTAGAAATAAATATTAAAAAAGGATTTAAGACTTCTGAATCGTCATTAATAGTGATGCTAATTTCCGCTCGTTTATCAAATTCACGGAAAGATTTTAAAGAAGATTTTATATAAGAAAGAAGTGTTCTTTTTAATGAAGCTTCATAGTTTTCTATAACATTTGCAGTAAAGCCAAAACCTGTATTACTAAAAAAATAACGATCATTTACACAACCAACATCTATGGATGTTTTCTTATTATTTTTTATGGTGTAAAAAGCTTGCAGTATATTTTTTGGAATACTCAAATTAGAAGCCAAACCGTTACCAGAACCAATGGGTACAATTCCTAAAGGAATAGTTGTTCCTACAAGTGTAGACGCCACTTCGTTTATAGTTCCGTCTCCACCACATGCTACAATAATTGCAGCTTTATCAAGAATAGATTCTTTAGTGAGGTTTATGGCATGTCCTTTAAAATTAGACGTTTTAATGGTAATTTTATAGGTGTCTACTTCAAAATATTGTTGAAGAAATGTTTTAGAAAAACGATGTTTTCCAGAACCTGCAATAGGGTTTACGATAAAATGAATAGCTATCAAACTTGTTACTCTTTTATTTTTAATCCGTTAGTTCTATACAAATCATCTGCAACTTCATAAAAAGAAATAGCTTTGTTTTTAAATTTTTTATCTGTAGGAACGAGTTTTAAACTGTTGTCAGAAGGATTCCAAGAATAGAAATTGGCGTTTTTTTGTTCGTCTAATATCAATACTTTTTTATCTTTTAGATACCCTAATTTTCTATAATTACCAATAAAAGCTCTTTCTTTATTCGGTAGCATAGTTAAAATGTTTTGGCCAAAGAGGTTAGAGGTGTAATCCCAATTAAAGGTAGCAAACAATGTAGGAAATACATCTATTTGTGAGGCAAGTTTGTCTATCTTTTTTGGTTGCTGATTGGGTAAATTAAATATAATTGCAGGTATATGGTAATTTTTCACGTCTAATTCCCAACGTCCGGCACTGCTAGCACAATGATCACTCATAATCACAAAAACAGTATTGTGAAACCAAGGTTTTTGTTTTGCTTTTTTTATGAATTGTGCAATAGCATAGTCTGTATACTTTACAGCTCCATTTCTTCCTGTTCCCGAAGGAATGTCTATTTTACCTGTCGGATACGTATATGGTTTGTGGTTTGATGTTGTCATTACAAAATCGAAAAAAGGTTTGCTAGAATTGTGCGCTTTGTCTGCTTCTTTTATTACTTTATTATAAAGATCCATATCACAAACTCCCCAAGCATTTTCAAAAGTAACTTCGGCATCTTCAATGTTGGTTCTTGTAGTTGAAATGCTTTTGTCTAATAAAAATCCACGACCCCTATCTACAATATTAAACCCATTTCCTCCAAAAAAAGTATTCATGTTATCAAAATATCCATCACCTCCATAGAAGAAATTACGCTCGTATCCTTTTTGTTTAAACACTTCACCAATTGTAAATAGCTCTTGATTTTCTTTTCGTTTTACAATACTTCTTCCCGCTGTTGGCGGAATGGATAAAGTTATAGCCTCCATACCTCTTACAGTTCGTGTTCCCGTAGCAAAGAGGTTTTTAAAAAACAAACTATTATTTGCTAAAGAATCTATAGTTGGTGTAATGTTGTTTGTGTTTCCAAATTCTTTTAAAAAATTAGCACTTAAACTTTCGATACAAATAAAAATTACATTGGGTTTAATGGCTTTTGATATACTATCAGAATTTAAAATTGTTCTATAAATAGCATTTTTATTTGGGTTTATAAATGTATTGTTTGAATCCAGCAGGCTAGCTTTTACCGATTTGTATGCTGCTTCTTTCGGAATAATTTTATAGAATTCATTATAGGGTAATTCGTTGTTTCTAAATGCCGCAAAGAAAGAGTAAATCCCTGCTTTTGCCAATTCATTATTATATCTATTATTAGAGAAGTCAGCTTGTTTGTTTGTAATAAATAAGGTGCTTATTGCTACAATTATAAACCAAGGAATGGTAGCAATTAATTTTGATGTAAAATTAGTTTCACTGGTAAAAACTTTGCCAAAATAGCCTAATTTATAAACCAAAACAATACTAATTAAAACCAATGCTAACATTGCCGAAATAAGAATAGGCAAAGGGTACGATTCATTTATATTTTCAACAACTTCATAAGTATAAATTAAATAATCTACTGCAATAAAATTATAGCGTCTCTGAAATTCTTCCCAGAATGTAAATTCACCAAAAAAAGAAAAGAATAGTATGAGCACCCCTAAAGAGAAACCAAAATAGGTGATAATTTTATCTATTATAGAACCATAAAAATGCTTTGGAAAAAGAAGTAAGTAGATAAGATATGGTATTGTAAAAAATGAAATTGTGGCAACATCAAATAAAAAGCCAATTAGAAAAGTTTTTCCTAATGTAAAACCACTTTTGTCTAGTTCAGAAAAGTTCCAAATTAAGAAACTCAATCTAATAATAAATGATAGTATAAGAAACAAGCTAATGTAAGCTTTTAGCAACGCAAAACGAGAAGGGAAAATTTTGTTCATTCGTAATAGATTCTATATTAAATATGTCAAAATTAATTTATAATTCTAAAGTAATTTTAAAGGAAACCTTAAGGAAATCTAAAGCGTATTGTAGCTGTTTTTTATGATATAATTATTTATTTTCATAATTGATATCGATTTTAATTATAACTATAAAACGAATCATCAATTTTAAAGGAAACCTTAAGACAATTAAGTAGGATTAAAACTTATAAGTATACCCTAAACGAATTACTTGAGTTTCATAATAATTATTACTAGTGTAGCTAAAACCTTTCCCTTCAACTGTTTTTTTAATTACCATGGTGTTTAATAAATCTGTAGCATTAAAAAAGAGTTCTCCTTTTCCTTTCTGAATTGATTTTTTAAGTCCTAGATCTAAAGAGAACATAGATTCCCTTCTACCTTGCGGAATAATATCTGGGGCTAAATAGCTTGCCGTTAATTGTGCGTCTAACTTATTTGAAAAATGAAAGGTGTTGTTTAGTTTTAACGTTCCGGAAGTTATTTTTTGTTGATCCGCAGAAAAAATATTTTCACTTGGATATAAATTTACAACAGAAAAAGCATCTATTTTATTTTGATAGATGTTTCCATTTAAGTTAAATGAATAGCTATCGGAAACCTCTTGCTCATAAACCATTTCTAGACCACTATTAGAACTTTTACCTGCATTTTGAAAAATGGCATAAATTAAAGGATCATTGCCAATAGAACTAGAAATTCTTGTGATGGTTCCGTCTGCAAAACGATGATAAATGGCACTGTATAAACTACCAGAATTCCAACTGGTTTTATAACCGAATTCTAATAAGTTGGTAAACTGCGGACGTAAATTAGGGTTTCCTACTTTAATGATTTCTGCATCATCATATTTTGGAAAAATACGAATATCAACTTCATTGGGTCTGTCTACACGTCGGTTATAGAAAATAGAAATTTTATTGTTTTCATCAATTTTTTTAGCAAATCGAACATTTGGGAACGGCTCAAAATAATCATAACCACCATTTTTGTATGTGTTATGATCTGGGTTTACGTTATAGTTTAAATCTACATATTCTACACGCAAACCTATTTCTGCTTCGTAATTTTCATTCTCAAAAATATAGTTTCCATACACAGCAGGAATCAATTCTTTGTATTCTGCTTCGCCACCTGCTTCAATATCAAGAGGTGTGTTGGTTCCTGGGAAAAACTGCATGTTAATAGGAATATTTCTTTTTCTGAATTTTAAACCTGTTTCCATTTTACCATATTTTAATGGCTTTGCATAGTCGATATTAAAATCATACACTTGCTCATCAGAAAGTAATTTAAATGAGTTTTCACTTACGGGTTCGTTTGGTAAAATATTATCGAAAAAATATTTTTCATCTTCTCTATGAAAGGTATAATTGAAACCAAGCGTTAAATTATGTCCGGCTTCTTTAAATTTATGTACAAAGTTAGCGGTTGCCATTGCAGTAATTTTTACTTCATCTTCTAGAAATTGCCAAAGTCTTAAACGATTGCTTAAGTCTTCATTAAAAAATGGTTGGTCTCCATTGTCAATAATTACTTCAGTACCGTATAAACCAGAAAAAGTGAAACTGTTTTTATCATCTATATTCCAATCTATACCTGATTTTAAGGTTGAAAAATGTGTGTCCCTATTTCGTTTAGATTGTTGCTTAATAATAGTTCCATCATCATACGTACGAGTAACAAACTCGTTTTTATTCAGCGTTTCGGTGTATAAATAATCACCTTGAAAAAAAACATTGATATTGTTTTTTCTGTAATTTAAAGATAACGATGGATTAATTTTTGGAGTTGCCGAATATTGAGGTCTTATACTTGGTAAGTTTTCTTTGCGTTCCCACAAAGCGCCTAAACCTCCCGTAAAACCTACTTTACCATTAAAACCTTGTACTTTGTTTTTTTTGTAAATAATGTTGATAATCCCTCCATTTCCATTGGCATCATATTTAGAAGACGGATTGTTAATCACCTCAATTCTATCAATAGCAGAAGAAGGAATATTGTCTAAACCAGCTTGATTTCCAAAACCAGTAAGCGCAGTTTGTTTGCCATCAATAAGTACAATTACTTTATCATTTCCACGTAATTTTACCTTACCATCTAAAACACTTACACTTGGTAAATTTTGCATGGCTTGTAAAACGGAACCACCACTTTGATTAATGTTATCTTTTAAGGAATAGGTTTTCTTATCCATTTTCGCACTAATTTCATCTTGTTTCGTGTCAATTACAATTTCACTCAAACTGGTAACGTCTGGGGTAAGTTGAATGGTTTTTAAATTGATGAAATTAGATAAGGTTCCTATGTAAATGGCTTCTTTGTAGGTAAGATAACCTATGCTAGAAATTTCTAAAAAGTAGTTTCCAGATGTTACGTTGCTTATGGTAAAAAAACCATTATCGTTTGTTGCGGTTCCAACTATAAAGGCTTTCTGTGTTTTCGATTTCAGAACTACATTTGCGTATGCAATTGCATTATCATTATTATTTTCTTTTACGTTTCCAGAAATAGTAACTTTATTTTGAGAAAACAAGGGTGTAGAAAATGAAAGTACTACAACAAATAATAATATTTTTTTGAGCATTATTTTAAGATTTCCTGCAATAATAAGGCTCAAATCTTAAGTTTTTCTTAAGTTTTGATAACTTAATTATACCAAATGAATTTTGATGTTTATTTGGTACTATTTAAAACGAACAGAGAAAATATGTTGATGCTCTTTAAAAGAATAGGATGGAGTAAATCCATAAAAATCGCAAATCTTTTTTACAATGGCTAAACCCAATCCTGTTGAATGTTTTCTATTGGATTCTTTATAAAAACGTAAAAATATATTTTCAGGATTTACCAGTGCTTTGTCTCCAAAATTAGAAATACTTAAAATAGAACCATTGGTGTAAACTGTAATTTCTTCTTCCTTTTTACTATGTTTTATAGCGTTGGAAATTAAATTGTTTATAAGAATATCTGCCAAGTAAGAATCCATAGAAATGGTTAATTCTTTTTCTATGTTGAGAGAAAGGTGTACTTGTTTTAATTCTTTAAAGTTCTCTATTTTTTCATTGATAAGTTTCGTGAGATTTACAACTTCAAGATTTATAAACTGATGGTTGTCTATTTTGGTAAGTATTGTTATTTTTTTATTCAGTTGTTTTAAACGTTGAATATCTTTTTGAATGGAAGTTACTTGTACAAACTGTTTGTCATTTATGCCATGCTCATTTATGAGATTGTCAATTTTAGCTTGAATAATAGCTAAAGGAGTTTGCATTTCATGCGATACATTTTCAGAGAATTGTTTTAAATTCTCGTAATCTGTTTTTACTTTTTCCGTAAGCAATATAATTTCATTTTTTAATTCAGAAAACTCTAAAACATCGCTATCTATAAGGGCTATTGGTTCTTTAGAAGTTAGAGAAAAATGTTTCATTTGCTCTAAGTTTTTAAAAAAAGGATGCCATAATTTTAGATTTCTTTTTCTATTAAAATAAAAAAGAAACATAAAGGTTGCAACCAATATCAGGATATTAGAAATAACGATTGCCACCAAAAAACTTTCGGACTCTACCACCAAATTCCGCACCGTTATTTTATAGTTTTTTCCATTAATTTTTTTGAAAGTAGATAACTCTCTAAATAGTTCCATTTCATCTTGTGAAGGGTCGTAAATTAAGGTGTCTTTTAATACTTTACTTTTTAAGTGGTCTGTTATAATTACTTCGGTAACTGGAGGAAGTGATAAGCTGGTACTTCCATTTTTTAAAGCATTAATCACTCGTGCTTCGGTGGAATAAAGTTCTTCTTCTATTTCACTTTTTAAAAGATTTTTTGTGTAAAAATATAAGATTACAGCGCTTAAAAAAGCCAAAATAAACCCAGTTAAAAGGAATGTTTTAGATGTCTTTTTTAGAAGCGTTACTTTTTTTGACATGTGTTTAATCCTCTATAAATTTATAACCGCTTCCGTAAGCAGTCTTAATATATTTAGCGCCTTCTATTGTTAGTTTTTTACGTAAATTATTGATATGAACATAAATAAAATCAAAATTATCTAGTAAATCACTATTATCTCCCCAAAGATGTTCCGCTATAATTTCTTTGGATAAAACACGTCCTTTATTAGAAATGAAAAAGACTAATAAATCGTATTCTTTGCGGGTTAACGATATTGGTTTTCCTTCAATATGAGTGGTTCTGGCGTTGGTGTTAATTTGTATTTCATGAAACGTTATAATTTCATCGCCGCCATATTTACCTCTTCTAAGTACTGCGTTAATTCTGGCGTTAAGCTCTGCTAAATGAAACGGTTTTGTAATATAATCATCTGCTCCTAAATCTAAACCTTCTAATTTGTCTGATAATGAGTTGTTGGCAGAAATGATAATTACACCCGCCTTTTTCTTATTTTGTTTCAATGATTTTAGTACTTCTAAACCGCTGCCCGAAACCAAATTAATGTCTAAAATAATAATATCATAATCATATATGGCGGTTTTTTCGGAAGCTTCATAAAAATCTGATGCTACTTCACAAATATTTCCATCGCGTTGCAAGTAAGTTACGATAGATTGTTGTAAATCTAGTTCATCTTCAGCTATTAGATATTTCATGCCTATAAATTTAAAACAATAAAATTAGTATTCGATTCTAAATTTAATCTAAAGAGAAGGTTTTTTAATTTATGTTAAGAGAAAGGTAAGAGTTCTATTGTTTCTTATGGTTGTTTCCTTGTAAAGAAAAAAGATTTAAAACAATAGAAATGATTAAAAGCAACCACGGACTTCCGTGTAGCAAAACATCAAACCAATCTTGAGGTTGCATGGCGTGTTCCCCAGAAAAAGCTCCTCCACCTAAAATCCATTGAAGTTTACCCAAAATATGTGGCGGATTAAAAGGCGCAAGCCCTAATGTTAAACTTGCCATTAAAAAGAGTTTCCAGTTATCTTTAAGTTGTTTTATCATTTTTCCTTAATTTAAAATTTTTGTAAATTGAAAATATAAAAATTATAGCTGATTGAAGGGTTGTATACGTTAGAATTCTAAAGTAGAAACCAAAATTATAGTTGTTATTTGTAAAATACATCAAAGTAATATAAATAATGATTATTGATATATTTAGTAAAATAAAAGTTGCTAAATTTTTCCATTTGAATAAGAGTATTAAACTAAGAACACTTGTTGTTATTAGAATTAAAACTAAAGAAAGAATCAAAATCATAATAAAATTAATTTATGAGCAAACTAGCTAAAAGTCCTTCCCTTCGGGAAGGATTTAGGATGGGCTTATATAAACCAGTTCCAAACCAATCCAAAACGAATGGTAAAATCTCTATATGGATAATTAGGTGCAGAGTAATAGTTTTTTTCTGTAAAGCTAGAAGTTACATTCTCTATTTTTAAAAACAAACGCGTTCTTCGTACTTGTGCGTTAAAGAAAACATCTATAGAAGGAAAGCCAATTTCTTGGTCATTTTGCAAGGTGAATTCTGCCAATAACGGATTATAAGCATTCATTTTATACTTTGTAAAGTAGTTAAAAGTTGCTCCCATATTTACCAACATTGGTTTTCCTTTAAACCAGTAATCTTGGTAATAGAATGTGTTTCTGGTAACCAATTCTGGTACTCTAAAAACAGAACTTCCGCTACTTACGTTTTGGTACATTATGGTATTGTCTAAAGCAAACTTTTTATAGCGAAACTCTCTACTAACTTTTACTTTTAAATAGGTAATTTGGTTATTAAATTGTTGCGGTTTGTTATCGGCATCAAAATACGTGTAATTATCTATGTTGGTAAAATTAACCGAAGCATTTAACCATTTAGAACTTAAATCGAACCCTAAATCTCTGGTGTTTACAGAGCTAAAGTCGTTATACCAGTTATAAGCATCGTATTTACTTTGGTGTAGTAAGGTGTTAAAATTTGGCGACTTAGAACTAATTAACAAGCTTCCTTTTATTGCAAAAACGCTATCCTTTTTATACAAAGCCTCTCCTTGTAAAAAGTTACCAGACAATCTACCACTTCCTGGAGATAAATTACCCGTAGCATTTAAATGAAAGTTTTTAATCTTAGCATTCCAATCTGCACCAACAGAGATGGCACTACCTTCTAATTTTATTTTAGAAATGTTACTATTTGAGTTTAAAATAGAGTCATATCCGTAAGAATAATTTATAATATTTACTTTCGCTTTAAATTTACCCAGTACGTATTTAGAATTAAATTCTAAGTTTAACTCATTATTAGTAATGGTATTTTTAGCTTGGTTATTGCTTGCTCCAGAATCATTAGAATCACCAAAAAACTCTGTAGTTATTGTAGGTTGCGTAAAACTATATTCTTTGGTTTCTGTCGTAAAAACATGTCCAACTTTTAAGTTGCTAAAATCTTTTTTATGGACGCTGTCTTTATTTGATATCAGTTTATAACTATGCTCTAAATAAAGCCTTCTACCTTCAAAATTATTTTCTGCATCATCTAAATTTACATCTAAATAAGACCTTGTAGTATAGTCTGGATCATTACTTTCAAACTTCTCAATTTCCGCTTGTGGCAATCCACCACTTTCTTCGTTAAAGAAATCTTGAGATGTTAAGTGACCACGAATTTCATATTGGTTTTCTTTAGTTCTGTAATGAAAAGCACCTCTAAAATTACCATGACTTGCTAAAGATCTTCTGTAAGCACCTAAAGAACGAATCCCTTTATAAGAAAGAGATACGTTTAATCTCGGAGAAAAGTTTGCCGTAAAAATAGCGTCTAGAATTTGCCCTTGTTGCAAACCAGTTCTGTATGTAATTTCTGTTGTTGGTGTAGGAACCTCGTAATATTTTATTTCATCAACATCTAAATAACTAAACTGTTTTGCGGTAAAACCAATATCTGGTAATAATTTTAGATTATTAAAATCATACCCTAAATTGGTGAAAGTTTGTCCTTGATTATGAAAAGCCAATAACTCAAAGTTATCAGTTCTTAAATAATTAAACTTATAGTCTTTTTGTATCGATAAAGTAGTATCTATATAGGTAGTATCTCTATCGTGAGAAAATATTTTGTAGTCCGTATACTTTGTTTTACCAGATAACTTTACCTTAATTTCTCCCGTATTTCTAAGGGTGTCATTTTGTGTGGTATTATAACCGTTTTCTTGAACTGGGTTAAAAGTTCTTTGAGAAAACAAGGTGTTTGTTATAAAGAGAACAAAAATTGATAAGAAAAATAACGATTTATTCATAGACTGTTTGTGCAATGGCAAATGTAAAATAATTAAACGAAAATAATTGTTAATAATTATTATGAAATCTGTTAATTAAGGCATGTTTCTTCAAATGTATTTAAACTTTTCTTTTCTTTGCAAAATGTTAGCATCAAATTATAGTGGTTTTTCTTTAGAAGCCGGCACAGATGAAGCCGGTAGAGGTTGCCTATGTGGGCCTGTTGTGGCAGCTGCGGTAATTTTACCAAAAGATTTTACACATCCTTTTTTAAACGACTCTAAGCAATTGTCCGAAAAAAAGAGGGATCAATTGCGTCCGTTTATAGAAGAAAATGCCATTGCTTTTGGAGTTTCTTTTGTTTGGCAAGAAGAAGTAGATCAAATAAATGTGTTGCAAGCCTCTATTACAGGCATGCATCGTTCTATCGAAATGCTTAAAATTCAGCCAGAATTTATTATTGTAGACGGAAATAAATTTAGAGATTACAAAGATATTCCGCATGAAACTATTGTAAAAGGTGATGCTAAATATCTAAGTATTGCCGCCGCTTCTGTATTGGCAAAAACCTATAGAGATGAGTATATGGCAAAGATTCATCAAGAATTCCCAATGTATAATTGGGCAAAAAATAAAGGATATCCAACTAAAGAACACAGAAACGGAATTAGAGAATTTGGCGCAACAAAGTACCACAGAAAAACGTTTAAGTTGTTGCCAGAACAGACAAAATTAAAGTTATAAATTGTTTTTTAGAAGCTATTTCCTGGTTTCACTACTCGCTTTTTTACTTCTGTTCTCGATACAAATTTGCTCATTCTTCACAAATTCACTCGAACTGACAGTAAAAAAGAGCTCAAAAAAATAGCCTGTCTTGAGCGCAGACGAAAGGTTCAATCAGGGCTAAGCCATTTTGCTAACTTTTAGAAAATCTCATACAATTATTTCCTTTTTATTTAAAAACTTCAACTATTTTTACGCTCCAAAAATTTAAGTAATGATTAGAAAAACCAAAGCAGAAATTACCAAATGTATTTTACATAAAGTAGCCAATAAATTTAATAGCGGACAAAATGTTTTTTCTGAAGACTTAATTCGTTTCGATCAAGAAAGTTACGATTTAATGAAAGGTTTTTTATTAAAGCCATTCGGAAATTTAACTCAAAGTTACCGTTTTACAAAACATGAAGACGTACGTTTAAACGAGGTAAATAAATTTGCTTCAGAGGTTTTTACAGACGAAGAAAGTTTTGTAGAATACTCTAAAAGCATTGTAAACCATTTATTTGAACAATCTAATTCAGCACAAATAAAAACTGGTGATGTTTTGGTGGTTTATATAGAAGGTATCGAGTATAAAGATGTTTTAACAGAAGCAATTGGAGTTTTTAAAATAGAAAATAAAGTAGATTTCTTTCAGACTTATTTAGACGATAACGAAAGTTTTGATATTGTTGTACAAAAAGGAATTTCTACAAAAAGAATAGATAAAGGATGTTTGGTTTTAAACACCTCAGATGAAGAAGGTACCGTTGTATTGTCTGTAGATAATAATAATTACGATGCACAATATTGGGTTAAGAACTTCTTATCTGTAAAACTAGCAGACGATTATAATTCACATACACAAAACTATTTAGAAATGTGTAAAGAATTTTCTGAAGAAGTAATTCAGCCAGAATTAGGCATGCACGAAAAAGGAAACTTCTTAGCAAGTACAGTAGATTATTTTAAAGAAAATGAAGCTGTAGATTACGCTACTTTTAAAGATGAGGTTTTTGATGATGAGAAACATAAAGAAAAATTTGACGAGTATAAAAATCACTTCGAGAAGTTAAACGATGTGTTAATCAGAAATAATTTTGATGTTTCTGGAGTTGTTTTAAAGAAGGAAAAAAACAAACTAAAAACAGAAATTAAGTTAGATACCAACATCAACATAAAACTAGATGTAGATGCACCAGAAGCGGCATCAGAATATTTAGAAAGAGGATATGATGAAGAAAAGAAAATGAAATACTATAAAGTGTATTTTAACGAAGAGAAATAGATTTAAGAATTTAGAAACAAGATTCTAGAAACAAATAGACACAGACTTCAGTCTGTGTTTTTTTGTTTTAGAAAGCGATAAAGGCTTTAGCCAAATTCTAAGATTCAATAAATGCTTCCACTTCAAAAAGCACTTTAAAATGCTTTAAAATTTTAGCTTTTACTTCCTCTACATCTACTTTTCTATTGAGTTCTGCTTCCATAGAAGTGACCGCTTTTCCTTTAATTCCACAAGGAATAATATTATCAAAATAACCAAGGTTTACGTTTGCATTCAAAGCAAAACCATGCATGGTAACCCAACGAGAAGAACGAATTCCCATAGCGCAAATCTTACGAGCAAATGGTGTTCCAACATCTAACCAAACACCTGTTTCACCAACGCTTCTTTCTGCTTTTATACCATATTCTGCAATGGTTAAAATAATAGCTTCTTCTAAAAAGCGTAAGTATTTATGTATGTCTGTAAAGAAGTTTTCTAAATCTAGAATTGGGTATCCAACAATTTGACCAGGACCATGATAGGTAATATCTCCACCACGATTTATTTTATAAAAAGTAGCCCCTTTTTCTGCCAACTGCTTTTCATTTAGTAATAAGTTACTCATATGTCCACTTTTACCTAAGGTGTAAACGTGCGGATGCTCTACAAATAAAAAGTAATTTTTGGTAGGGTTTTTGTTTTCACTTTTACGATTATCAATCTTAACATCTACAATTTCTTGTAATAATTCAGTTTGGTAATCCCAAGTTTCTTTGTAATCTTTTACGGATAAGTCCTTTAATAGTATGTTTCTATTCATAATGTCGACTACAAAGATAATTATTTCATTATATTTGATAACAATTTTATATAAATTACTGCTTTATGAATACAAGATTTTCTGTATTATTTATTTTTATAATATCTTTTTCTTCTATAGGTGTTGTAAATGCTCAGAATTTTTTAAAAAAGATTGATAAAAATAGTTATACAATTAAGGAAGACAAAGTTTATCAAAAGAAAAATTTTCCTAAAGCATATGATCTAGTCTCAATAGATGTAAATAGCTTTAATACAGTATTAAAATCAAAATCTAAAAGGGCACAAAAAACAATACAACTGCCAAATGCTAAAGGAGGCTTCTCTAATTTTTTAATTAAAGAAGATTCAAATTTTGAAACGAAGTTATCAGAAAAATTTTCAATGATTAAGTCGTATTCTGCTCAGGGGATAGAAGATCCTACGGCAGTAGCAAAAATTAGTGTTGGTACAGATGGTTTTCATGCGGTAGTGTATTCTGGTGTAGAAAAAACAGTATATATAGATCCTTATTCTAAAGATAATAAATCTTTAATAGTTTACAAAAGAAGTGATTTAGAACCAGATAAAGATGGTTTTACGTGTCATGTAGAAGAGGTTTCAAGAAGAGTTATTACGCAAGTAAATGCTTCTAAAAATGCTAATGACGGAAAATTAAGAACTTTTAGGTTAGCTTTAGTCTGTAGTGGAGAATACGCTCAATTTCATTTAACCAATCAAAATATATCAACTGCAGCAACAGATGAAGTAAAAAAAGCAGCAGTGTTATCTGCAATGAATACGACCATGACAAGAGTAAATGGTGTTTATGAAAGAGATTTATCTGTAAAGATGGTTATTGTTGGAGATAATGATAAAGTGATTTTTTTAGATGCGGCTACAGATAATATTACCGATGGAGATCCTGATACAATGCTTAACGAAGTACAAACAATCTGTGACGCAGAAATTGGAAATGCCAATTATGATATAGGACATGTTTTTAGTATTGGAGGAGATGGTTTAGCAGGTGGGGGCATAGTTTGTATAACGGGAAGTAAAGCACGCGGTGTAACAGGAAGAAGTCAGCCTATTGGAGATGCTTATGATATAGATTATGTGGCACATGAAATGGGACATCAATTTGGCGCAAATCATACACAGAATAATGATGATTGTAATAGAAATAACGGAACAGCAGTAGAACCAGGAAGTGCTTCTACTATAATGGGGTATGCCGGTATTTGTTCGCCAAATGTACAATCTAAAAGTGATGATTATTTTCACGCAGTTAGCATTGCGGAAATGTGGAGTACCATTCAATCTTCTGCAAGTTGTGCTGTGTTAACAGATGCAAATAATTCAGCTCCCACTGCAAATGCAGGGTTAGATTATAGTATTCCAAAATCTACACCTTTTTTATTAAAAGGAATTGGGACGGATGCAGACGGAACCGCTAGTTTAACCTATAATTGGGAGCAAACAGATAATGAGGTAGCAACAATGCCTCCTGTTGCAACAAATTCAGGAGGGCCAATGTTTAGATCTTTACCTTCTGCAACGAGTTCAGAAAGATACATGCCAGAATTAGCAACTGTGGTTGCAGGTAGTATTGCTTCAACTTGGGAAGTGTTGCCTTCTGTAGCAAGAGATTTAAATTTTTCTTTTCTAGTAAGAGATAATCATGCGGGTGGGGGAAGTACCGCAAGAGATAATATGAAAGTGACCGTAGAAGACGCAGATGCTTTTACCGTTTTAACACCAAGTACTCCGGTTACTTGGTATGGTGGTTCAACTCAAGCAATAACTTGGAATAAAGGAACCACGGATGTTACTCCTATTAATTGCCAAAATGTAACGATTAAATTGTCTATAGATGGCGGATTAACTTTTCCTATTATTTTAAAAGAAAACACACCAAATGATGGTACTGAAGATGTTGAAATTCCAGAGAATCCAACAACGTCTGCAAGAATTATGGTGGAAGCGGCAGATAATATTTTTTATAATGTAAATGCAACAAACTTTACAATAAACTCATCAACGCCAACTTTTGAAATGACGAACACAAGTGGAACACAGTTTGCTTGTAATACAGGAAATCAATCTGTAAGTTATCTTTTAAATTTTGATTTTGTAAACGGATTTTCGGAGGCGGTGTCTTTTACTGCAACGGGGCAACCAGCAGGAGCTATAGTGTCTTTTAATCCAACTACTATAAGTGGCGATGGCAATGTTACAGTGAACATAACGGGTTTAAATGGTGTAACTCCGCAAGCTTATACCATAAATGTAATAGGGAATTCTTCGAGTATAAATAACAATATAGATCTAGGACTAAATATAACAACTGTTAGTTTTGGCGCTTTAACCTTAACATCTCCAGCTAATAATACAGATGAAATAGATTTAAGTACAACCTTAAATTGGGTTGCAGATTCAAACGCCAGTAATTACGATGTGCAAGTGGCTGCTGACAGTGGTTTTACGAATATAATAACCAGTGAAAACGTAACTTTAAATGAGTATTCTTTATCAGGACTAGCTGTAAATACTTCTTATTATTGGAGGGTAAAAGCTAAAAATAGTTGTGGAGAAGGAAGTTTTTCGAATGTATTTCAATTTAAAACCTTAACACCTACGTATTGTGCTTCTAACTTTACAGACGATGTTAAAGGGACAGAATTTATTACGAATGTAACATTTAATACCATTAATAATGATTCTGGAAATGCAGCTGTTAATGGATATGAAGATTTTAAAACGATTGAAACCACTGTTAAAAGAGGAGATGAACATCAAGTATCTGTAACTTTAGATACAGGAGGATATCAAGATCATGTGTATGTATTTGTAGATTGGAATCAAGATTTTGTTTTTGATAAAACTTCGGAAAGATATGATTTGGGGACTGAGTTAGCAGATATTGGAACTAAAACTTTTATGATTACAGTTCCTACTGATGCCAAATTTGGAAGCACAACAATGAGAGTTGTTATAGAATATGATGATTCTACAGGAGGTTATGGAGATGGAGCCTGTGATTCTGATCATTTAACGGAATGGGGCGAAACCGAAGATTATACTGTAGTTGTAGATAATACGGCTTCTATTGATAAGGTTGCTTTTGAAGGTTTTAATTTATATCCAAACCCAACAAAAGGAGAATTTACACTGAATCTTCAGTTAGTGAATACAGATAAAGTATCTGTACAATTATTTGATGTTAGAGGAAGATTGATTGATGAAAAAAAATATTATAATACTGTAACCAATTTTTCTAAAAGAGTGTTTTTTGAAAAAGCTGCTTCAGGCTTGTATTTGTTAAAAGTTACTAATGGATATAAACAAACAACAAGAAAGTTGATTATAAAATAGATATTAATAACCGGTTGAGTTTTCGTTTGGATGAGATTTCTCAATCGTTTAAAAAAGCTCATTTCGAAAAGACAATACAGTATGTCAGTTCGAGTTAAATTTCTCTTTCAGAAATTTTGTATCGAGAACTAATTTAGAAGCTAAAATTCATATTCTTAATAAAAATTTCAATATTAAAACCTTCTAGATAGTTGAAATTTCAATAAAATATACAATACACTAGGTAAAAACAGTGCTATAACCACATCTTTAAAAGTGATGTTTTTTTTTATGGTTAACTACCAAAAAAGAAAGTGTGTAAAAATCTACCCGGAGTTAAAGTAAATCCGCCAGCAATAACGATGGCTCCAAAATAAAGGAATATCATTTTTAGGTTGTGTTTTTTAATTTGTCCTTTTTTTACGGCAATTATAGCCGTTGGTACACTATAGATTGTTAGAAAACTGAATAAATGAATATACCCAAAGTGATTCAATAATTGTGGACCTACGTAAGCGGGCATAAATAATGTAATGATTGCGGTAATCATCATTAAAGACATGTAGATTTTTCCTAGTAACTTATGAAACGGAGTTCCTTTTCTTAAAGCTAATAGATAAGCACCCATAAAAATACAAGGAATAACTGTTATTAAATGCGAGTACATTAGGTATTTGTATTCCATAGTTTATTATTTTATTTCTCTAAAATAAGAGAAATAAAAAGCCCCATCAAATTTGATGGGGCTTTTTTTATAAAATGATATTTTTGACTATCCTAAGAAAGGATATTTATAATCTGTAGGTGTTACAAAAGTTTCTTTGATCAATCTAACAGACGTCCAACGTAATAAGTTTTGTGCAGAACCCGCTTTATCATTTGTTCCAGAAGCTCTTGCTCCTCCAAATGGTTGCTGACCAACAACAGCTCCAGATGGCTTGTCGTTAATATAAAAGTTTCCTGCAGCATTTTCTAATGCTTTAGAAGCTTTTTCTACAATGTATCTATCTGTAGAAAAGATTGCTCCTGTTAATCCGTATTCTGTAGATTCATCAACTAATTTTAATGAAGCTTCCCACTCAGCATCTTCATATACATAAACCGTCATAACTGGGCCAAATAACTCAGTTACCATCGTTGCGTATTTTGGAGATTGACTAACAATTACCGTTGGCTCTATAAAGTAACCAACAGATTTATCATGATTTCCACCAATAATTATTTCTGCATCTTTATCTGTTTTTGCAGCATCTATATAACCTGCAATTTTATCAAAAGAACCTTCGTGAATAACTGCATTTACAAAGTTAGAAGTATCTTCTGGAGATCCCATTTTTAACTCGCTAGCTTGTGCAATTAAGTGTTTCTTAACTTCTGGCCAAAGAGACGCAGGAATGTAAGAACGTGAAGCAGCAGAACATTTTTGACCTTGGTACTCAAAAGCACCTCTTGTCATTGCGGTTGCAATTTGTAAAGGATTTGCTGAATTGTGTGCCCAGATAAAATCTTTTCCACCTGTTTCTCCTACAATTCTTGGATATGTTTTGTAAGTATGAATATTGTTACCAATTTGTTTCCATAATTCTTTAAAAACATGAGTAGAACCTGTAAAGTGTAATCCAGAGAAATCTGGAGAACTTAAAACGGTATCAGAAATCATAACAGGATCTCCGTAAACTACGTTTATAACACCATCTGGCAAACCAGCTTCTTTAAATAAATCTACAATTACTTGTGCAGAATATGCTTGGTGATCAGAAGGTTTCCAAACAACAACATTTCCCATTAAAGCAGCAGATGCAGGTAAGTTTGCAGCAATAGAAGTAAAGTTAAAAGGAGAAATTGCATATACAAATCCTTCTAAAGGTCTGTACTCAACTCGGTTCCATACTCCTGGAGATGATGCTGGCTGATCTTTAAAAATATCAGTCATATATTCTACATTAAAACGGAAGAAATCAATCATTTCGCAAGCAGCATCAATTTCTGCTTGAAATACGTTTTTAGATTGTGCAATCATTGTTGCCGCATTCATTCTTGCTCTATAAGGACCCGCTAATAATTCTGCAGCCTTTAAGAAAATAGCAGCTCTTTCCATCCAACTTACATTAGACCAAGCTTCTCTAGCAGCCAAAGCTGTAGAAATAGCGGCGTCTACATGTGTTTTATCTGCTGTATGATATTGCCCAACTACATGTTTATGATCATGAGGAGGTGTAATATTTTTGGTGTTTCCGGTTCTAACTTCTTCACCATTAATGTGCATTGGCACATCAATATTGCTGTTAAACATTGTTTTATAAGTAGCTAATAATTCCGCTCTTTCTGGAGAGCCCGGAGCATACCCTTTTACAGGTTCATTTACTGCTTTTGGAACATTAAAAAATCCTCTTGCCATTTTGTATGTTTTTTAAATTTTAATCGACTAATTTTGAGTTTCAAAGTTACAATTTTTGTTTCAATAATTTTAGTCAGATTTTAATGTCTTTTGTTAAGGAATATATAAAGATATCGTCTAAACGTAAAGTTTATCATAAATAATTAAAAGATATATGTGTACAGTAACCTATCTGCCCTTAGAAGGTGATAATTTTATTCTTACATCTAATAGAGATGAGGCTCCTTTAAGAAATACAATTTCACCAAAAAGATATATAGAAAATGGGGTTGAGTTAACCTATCCTAAAGATGAATTAGCTGGTGGAACTTGGATTGGTTTAAGTGATAAAAAACGATTGGTTTGCCTTTTAAATGGTGGTTTTGAAATACATATAAGAAAGAGTTTTTATAAAATGAGTAGAGGGGTTATTGTAAAAAATATTTTAACAGCTACTGATGGCGTTTCTTTTATTAATAATTATGATTTTAGCGACATTGAACCTTTTACTTTAATTTTAGTTGATTGGCAAAATCAATTAGAAATCTATGAGTTGGTTTGGGATGGTACTACAAAACATTTTAATAAATTACCACAAGAACCTAAAATTTGGTCTTCCTCTACCTTGTATACAAAAGAAATGAAAGAGATGAGAGAAGAATGGTTTGCGAATTGGTTATTAGAAAATGATGAATTTCATCAAGAAAATATATTAGAATTTCATCAAAATGAAAACTTAGGGACTTTGGGTACTTCTCCTAAAATGAAACGTAAATCAGTGGAAACGGTTAGTATTACTTCGGTGGTTAAAGTAAATTTAGAAGTTAAAATGCACTATTTAGATTTTGTAAATACATCTAAAATAATGCAAAAGCAATAAATGAAATAAAAACAACACCAAGCGAAGTGAAAATCATAAACAAAACATTTGCCAATAGGTATTTAAAAAAAGTTTTAATAAAACCTTGTTCATAGAAATTCTTCATTGCTAGAAATAAATATAATAAGAAAACTAATAAAAATAAACCTGCGTAACTGTCTGTTTCTATAAAGAAATTTAGAATATAAAAAATTGAAAGCAATAGAAAAAAGACAGTTTGAGTATGGAAAACAAATATTAGATGTTCTACGTACGTAAACTTTCTTCGGATGTAAATAAACCTTAAAAAGAGTGTAAATAAAGGTAATAATATAAATAGTGCAACGGTAGAGTAAGAAAGTAGCTGTTTTCTTAATTTTTTAGAAACAGCGCTATCTGTTAAAATATTGTTGAGTAATTTAGATCTTGAATACCAAAATTTGTTTGAAAAACTTTTATTTATTTTTAAACTGTCTAAAGCGTCGTCCACATAAATTTCAGGATGTTTTTTCTGAAAATTTAGCATTTTGATAATCTTTATTTCTTTGCCAGCAACTTTAAGAAATGGCTTTTTAAAAATAGTATCTTTAAGAGCTGTTCTTAAAGAATCTATTTCTTTTAAGTTTAGAATAGAATCCTTTTTATGGTCTTTTTTAAAATTAAGATTAATGCCAGGGAATAAATTATTACTCGATTTTTTTCCATTTCTAAAATTGTTGAAATCATTATAACTATCCGTAAGCCCCACAATTAAAAAGAAGAGGACAGAAACGGTTAGGTAAAATTGAAAAGGACTTGAATAGCGTTGCCTTTTACCAGCAATGTAATTTTTAGATACTTCTCCTGGTTTTGTTAAAAGTGGAATTAAGGTTTTCCAAAACTTTGCATCAAAATTAAATAAGCCACTAAACAGTTCATGAATAAAACTTGAAAAAGTAATCTTGTTTCCTTTGTTTTTCTGCCCACAATCCGGACAAAATTTTTCTTGTCCGTTAAAAGGGTGTCCGCAATTTAAACATGCAGGATCTTTTATGGTAATTGCTTTCTTTTTAGATTTAGCTAGTTTAATGTTGCTTGGGTTGTTAGTTGAAAAGTTGGTATAATTACTTTAAATTGCTCAAAAGTCTCTAGGTTTATCATGGTGTAAAAACCTTTCATGGCACCTATGTTAGATTCTAAAAAACATCCAGAACTATAGGTGTATGTGTCATTTGGTTTTAAAGTGGGGGTTTGTCCTACTACACCTTCTCCGCTAACAATTTCTGTATTATTAAGTGTGTCAAAAATGGTCCAAAATCTATCTGTAAGTTTTACCGTTTCGGTAGATTTATTTTCAATCGTAATTATATACCCAAAAATATGGTGCAGTCTGTTGTTTCTATAGTTTGTGCCTTTGTATTTGGTGTCAACAGAAATTTTTATGCCTTTTGTAATTTGGTTTATCATTGCTAGTAAAAGTAGTTTTTTTGATAATAAATTACAAATGATTTTTCACTTCATTTATATTTTTTTGAAATGTGTAATGAGAATTGATGGATTTTCTTACTACAAATTCTAAATATTTATAAAAGCTACTAGTTGTGTATTCATGTAATTTTGATTTAGGTTCTCATCTCGTTTTGTATGAATATACTTTTTAAAATAAAGTGGGTGCTATTTTATATTGAGTAAAAGTTACTCAATCAGATGATTCATTACACGTGTTTTACACGAGTTATAGATACTGAAATAAAATAAAAAAAACTTAAACAATTGTTTTTTAGCGCTTTAGTTTGTTTTTTGCAATGCTAGTTCTTTGCGGCATATTTATTTCTATATACTAATCGTAAATAATAATAACCTTAAAACTTAAATTATGAAAAAATTAATTTTAACAGTAGCAGTAGCAATCTTATCTAGTGGAATTTCAATCTCTGCAGCAAACATTAACAACAACATCAATTCAGGCGAAGTAATTGTGATGACAATTAATGAAGACTTTAAAGAAGTTGCTTTAGAAGATTTACCAGAAGCAGTAAGTAATGCAATTTTAAAAGATTATGCAACGGCTATTATTGGTAAAGCCTATGTAAACGGAAGTGAACAATATAAAATTGAACTTACTATTGATGAAACAGAAACGGTAGTTTATGCAGACAAAGAAGGTAATTGGTTAAAAGAAGAAGATGTTCTTGCTAAAAAAGTAGACTAAATTTTAGGTCTAAGTATTTTTTAACTCAATTTTAAAAATCCCCAAACAATAATAATATTAAAACATATAATCATGAAGAAATTAATTTTAACAGTAACCGTAGCGCTTTTAACAAGTGGAGTATCCGTATTTGCAGCAAACAATATCAATACTAACAATGCAGATGAAATTGTTGTGGTAGTAAATAATGATGATTTTAAAGAAATTACAGCAAAGGAATTACCAGAAGCAGTTTCTAACGCAATTGTAAAAGATTACACAGAAGCTACAATTACTAAAGTATATGTAAATACAAGTGAGCAGTATAAAATTATACTTACTGCAAATGGCACTGAAAATGTAGTTTATGCGGATAAAGAGGGTAATTGGTTAAAAGAAACAGCTGTTATTACAGTAAAAGAAGGAGAAAACGTTAGTGAAGAGGAGTAGATTCGTTCTAATATGTAAAGATTTTTAATCCCCTAATTTTTCAATAGGAAGACATTTTTTAATTAAAATGTCTTTTTTTTTATAACAATCAATTTATCTTAATATTTTTGTAAGAAATGTGTAAGCTTTATGAAGGAGATTTTATTAGTTGAAGACGATGTGGCTTTCTCAGAAATGTTGAAGCAATTTCTTAAACGACATCACTATGTTGTTGAGGTAAGTTATAATTTAAAAAATGCTTTGCAGCAAATAGAAAAGAAAAACTATGATTTAGTTTTTACAGACTTACGTCTTCCGGATGGAGATGGCATTGCCTTGCTAAAAAAAATAAAACTGAGTAAACAAGTTGTTCCTGTGGTTTTAATGACTAGTTACGCAGAGGTTTCTACGGCTGTACAGGCCATGAAACAAGGTGCTTTTGATTATATTTCGAAACCTTTTAACCCAAGTGAAGTTTTAGAAGTTATTAGCAATGCTTTAGAAGAAAAAAAAGATGATATTATTGTTCATCAAGAAAAACAAAAAAAAGGAACACAAGAAAGTAGCACCACTACAACAGATTTTGTAAAAGGAATAAGTAATTCTTCAAAAACTTTAGATGAATATATTTGTTTAGTGGCTCCCATAAATATGTCTGTACTTATTACTGGAGAAAGTGGTACAGGAAAAGAAGTAGTAGCTAAAACAATTCACTTACAAAGCCCTAGGCACAATAAACCATTTATTGCTGTAGATTGCGGTGCAATACCTAGAGAAATTGCTTCGAGTGAGTTTTTTGGTCATAAAAAAGGTTCTTTTACAGGTGCTAATGAAGATAAAATAGGGCATTTTGAAGCTGCAAATGGAGGGACACTTTTTTTAGATGAAGTTGGTAACTTAACGTATGAAAACCAAATTCAACTATTACGAGCTTTACAAGAAAGAAAAATTAAACCTATTGGAAGTAGCAAAGAAATTAAGGTTGATATTCGTTTAATTACAGCAACCAATGAAGATTTACTTTTGGCTGTAGAAAAAGGTGATTTTAGAGAAGATTTGTATCATCGTTTAAATGAGTTTTCTATTAAAGTGCCTAATCTAAAAGATAGAAAAGACGATTTAATCTTATATGCCGATTTCTTTTTAAACAAGGCAAACCAACAGTTGAATAAATCTGTAATTGGTTTTTCCAAAAAAGTATTAACTATTTTTCAAAATTATCAGTGGCCAGGTAATTTAAGAGAGCTGTCTAATGTTATAAAAAGGGCTTGTTTATTAACAAAATCAGAAGTTATTGATGTAGATGTGTTACCTAGCGAATTAATGAAAGTAAAAGAAAATACTATTTCATTAAATAAATTTTCTACCAAAGAAAACGAAAAAGTACTTATTATAAGTGCGCTAGAAGAAGCAGGAAATAATAAAACGCAAGCGGCAAAATTATTAAATATTACTAGAAAAACGCTTTATAACAAGATGAAAGAGTATGACCTTAATTAAGGTACTCTTTTAAAGTTGTTATAAAAATATTTAACTGTTTCTCAAAATTAATAAAATCTGTATTATCAATAGATTTAGTGGTTTCAAATACCTCTAAATAAGGGATAACGGCTTTTACTTCTAGCTGCTTAAACATGCTAAGCATTTTATGACTTATCTTATTTAGGGTCTTAACATCAGTGTCCTCTTTGGCCTTTTTTAATGTTAAGTGATTCTTTTTAGTGTCTTCTAAAAAAATATGTAAGGTGTTTTCTATAGCAGCAATATCATTACCTAAAAAAGATTGTAAAGATTTGATACTAAAACCTGTAGTTACTTTTTCTGGACTGTTTGCTTTTTTAGATTTAAGAGGTATGCTATTCGACTTAAAAAATAGCTGTAAAATATCTTGCAGTTGGTTGGAGTTGAATGGTTTTATCAATATTTCTGCAAAGCCAATTTTTAAATACTCTTCTCTAGAAATATTTGCACGCCCGGTCATAGCAATAATCGGTTGGTTTTTGTAAAGCTTATGGTTTTTAAGGATTTCCATAAAATGGATACCATTCATCTTTGGAAGTTGAATGTCTGTTATCACAAAATTATATGAAATTTTATCAATAGCTTTAATGGCATTTTGTGCATTCTCAAAGGTGAATACTTTAATATTAAATTGTTTTAAAAAATCATTTAAAAGTAAGCGGACAGATGCGTCGTCTTCTACAACCACAGCCGTTAAGTTAAAATCGGTAGAGGTGTTTTTAATTTCTTCAATTTTTATAATTGGTTTGTCAGATAATTTTACCGGTATTTTTAAGGTAAAAGTACTGCCTATGTTTAGTTTACTCTCTAAAGTTAGTTTTCCTCCTAAAAGTTCTGCTAGTTTTTTAGAGATGGTTAAACCCAAGCCAAAACCCTTTAAATTGTTGTCGCTTGCATTTTCTGCCTGATTAAAAGCTTTAAAAATAGTGGCTTTTTGGTCTTTACTAATCCCGATTCCAGTATCAGTTATTAAAATTTCTAAGGTGCTTTTGTGGTCTTGTTGCTTTATAGAACTTTTAATGGTAATAGTGCCTTCGTTTGTAAATTTACATGCATTTACAATTAAATTGTATAAAATTTGCTTAATTCTAAACGGATCACTAATAATAAGACTGTTAATGGAATCGTCTTGTTGCACCACAAAACGTACAGGTTTATCTTGAATAATATTTTTTGAATTTAGAATAATTTCATGAATATAATTTTCTAAATTAAAAGGAATCGATTCTATGGCTATACTGCCATTTTCTAGTTTAGAGAACTCTAAAAGATCATCTACCAATTGCCCCATATAAGTGGATGCACTTCTAATATGGTCTAAGTAATTTTTGTCTTTTGTGCTTTCTGTAGATTTTTGAAGCAGTTCACTAAAGCCAGAAATAGTACTAAGTGGTGTCCTTAAATCATGACTTACCATAGAAATTAGCTGTTCTCTACTTTTTAAAAGCGACTTTGTAGTGCTATTCGCTTTTTCTAATTGCATACGGTAGCGTTGTGTTTTCCAGAAATCACTTAAAATAATGATAGAGAAAATGATAATGATTATAAAACTAATACCTGCAGCAAATATAATAATCGTTCTACTATGATTTAAGGTTTCCTCTCTTTGTTGATCCATATTACTCGTATAAAAGAGAATATCTTTTTCTAGGTTTTCTATTAGCTCCTGTAATTTTCTAGAAATGGTTAAATCATTTTTAATAAGTTCGTTTTGTTTTTTTCTAAGATAAAAACGTTGGCTATTGTTTTTGTTTTGAGCCTCTTTTAGCATTTTTCTAGAAATAGAGACTAACGAGTCTATTTGTTTTTGCTCAATATTATTAATAGAATCTTTGGGTACATATTGGCTTAGAGCTAATGCGAAATTTTCTAATTTAGAACTAGATTCATTATCAAAATATAGGGGGTTTTTAATAAAATCATTTATTGTAATTTTTAAAAGAAGAGAATCTATAGAACCTAGTTTATTAATAGCTTCGTTTATGGGTTTGTTAGAATCATAGTTGGTATTTAATTCTTTTAAATCGATAATGTTTTTTAGTTTTTTATCAATAATTAATTTAATACTATCTAAAATAAATTCTTGAGAATTCTTAGCAACAATAATACTAAGTGAATCTATTTTTGATATTAGTTTTTTATTTTCATCTAGGTATTCCTTAAATTTTGTAGGCGAATTGAATTGTAGCGCAGCTCTAGCCATGCTTTCATTTTTATAAATATTGGCTATTAAAGTTCCTGTTTTAACAATTATATTCCTGTCTGATACATCTTGTTTTTGTGAATCTGTAAATGTTTTTACTTCAGATAGCACTAAAAAACCAGCAATGGTAGCTAAAAGGCCCAGCATTATGTAGCCTATTAAAACTTTAAAAGTGAATTTATTTTTTAATGATTGCATAAAATTAAGGCTATAATTATTTTTTTTCCTAGCGGTTTAAGTTGATGAAAATAATAAATAAGATGCTTATTTTTAAGTAAATAAACAAGTGTTTGTTTACCTATTCTGATTAAAATACCCTGATCCAACACCAATTACACGCTCATAAAAACTGCCAAAAGGTTTGTAATAGACAATAACTGTATATTCATTTTCTGTTTCATAAAATGTACCCAATACATCATTTGTATTTACTTTACCTTCTGTGCCTATAGTAGCAAATGTATAATTGTAAAAACCTTGTTTTAAAAGGATGTTTGCGGTGTAGTATTTTTCTTTGGCATTATACTGCATTTTGTTTTCATCGCTAATATCAAAATCATTAAAGGCGCCATAAACATATAGGTCTTTATCTGTAAAAGGTTCATCAACTAAAACAGAAAAATGCATCATGGCGTAATCGGCTTCCGTTTCAGCATCATTGGCTTCTAGAGTTCTTACAACAAATTGACCATTAATGTCTGGGCTGTATTTGTATTCGCTGTAGGGTTTATAAGTAAAAGGGTATAAATAATTATGATAGATATCTTCCTTAATCACTTTTACAATATTTAAACTATTATTTCTGACAATTTTATTATCGAAGTATAGATACTCGTTTCCTCCCCAAAAGTTGGTTTTGTTGGTATACGTATATAATAACTGATTTGGTTTAAAAAAAGTTGGTTGTAAGTTGGTTATTTTCTCGTTCCAATTATTGTTTTTTAAGATAACCACATTTATTTCTTGACCAGGGTTATTGATGGTAATATTAGGATGATTTACAGAAAACTGTACCGTTTGTTGGGTGTTTAATGTTTTTGTATTTCTACTTCTTTCTACAGATACGCCAATGGTGGTTGCTCTTTCATACAAAACAAAACGCCTTGTAAACATAGGCTCATCATAACTATTTAAAACGGTTAGAAGGTAATTTCCGCTTTTGGTAATTACGGTATTTATATTAGGTATTTGAACAGAATAATGAGAATAGCTTTGTAATGTGTTAAAAGAATTGGTGACCTCAATAATAGTGTTTTGGTCAAAACCATCTATGTATTGGCTAGATGATAATCGGCTAGATTGCCAATCATGCGTCATGTGTTCAATTTTATATTGATAATCTTTGCTATCTGCATCTAAATCATCAAAAGATAACTCTAAAACAGTGCCTAAAGGAACAATCGAAGAAAAGCTGTTTTCTTGCAAAGGTCTTAATTGTATCGATTTTAAGTTTTGCGAAAAAGAGTTTAGGCAAAACAGGATAGAAATAGTAATTAGATGCTTTTTATACATATTACAAAAATAGTGTTCATTTATTTTAATTATCAATATTTAAGCCAAAATTTATTACTACAACGTTTTCATTTATTTCTACTATTTAGAGTTGTTATAAATAAGAATATTTATCTAAGATAAAAGTTAAAATATTTCCATGATACATAGCAAAAAGCCTAAATTTGCTTGATTTTTTAAGATAACTAACAATTCCAATTTACTATGTCAAAAGACATTCGTATTAAAAAAGGCTTAGATATTAAGCTTGTTGGCGCTGCAGAAAAAACAACTACAAGGAGTGTTCTTAGTAGTGTTTATGCAATAAAGCCAGAAGATTTTCATGGAATTATACCTAAACTTGTTGCCAAAGAAGGAGCAGAAGTAAAAGCGGGAGATACACTTTTTTATTCAAAAAGTGACGAACGTATTTTATTTCCAAGTCCGGTTTCTGGTAAAGTTGTAGAGATAATTCGTGGAGCAAGAAGAAAGGTGTTAGCAATGAAAATTGCAGCAAATTCAACACAAGAATATAAAGATTTTGGCACTAAAGATGCGGCAAAAATGTCTGCAGAAGAGGTAAAGAATCATTTATTTGCTTCGGGTTGTTGGCCATTTGTAAAACAGCGTCCGTATGACGTGGTTGCAAATCCTAACCAAACACCAAAAGCAATTTTTGTATCTGCTTACGCAAGTGCACCTTTAGCAGCAGATCTAGATTTTACTTTAGCAGGTAAAGAAGCCGAATTGCAAGCAGCAATTACAGCGGTTTCTAAACTTACCGAAGGTAAAGTACATGTTTCTGTTGGCGCAAATTCTAATTCGCCTTTAGCTAAAGTAAGCGGCGTAGAGTTGCATAAAGTTTCTGGCCCACATCCATCAGGGAATGTGAGTACTCAAATTGCAAACATAGATCCTATTAATAAAGGAGAAGTTGTTTGGGTAATTACACCACAAGATTTAGTTATAATTGGTGAGTTACTTTTAACAGGTAAGTTTAATGCAACAAGAACGGTAGCTTTAACAGGTTCTAAATTTAGCAAGCCGCAATATGTAACTGCTATTGCAGGAGCAATTATTGCAGATGTAACGGCTAAAAATTTAGTAAACGATAATACAAGAATCATCAGTGGAAACGTACTTTCTGGAAAGCAAGTAAAAGAAGATGAATTCTTAGGGTATTATGACAATCAAATTACGGCAATTCCAGAAGGAGACGATTATGAGTTTTTAGGATGGACAGCGCCAGTTTTTAATAAAATTTCAACTTCAAGAGCGTTGACTTTTTCTTGGTTAACTCCAAAGAAAAAATACGATTTAAATACCAATACAAACGGAGAGCATAGAGCATTTGTGGTTACTGGTTCTTACGAAGAGGTTTTTCCTTTAGATATTTATCCAATGCAATTGTTAAAAGCATTTATGTATAAAGATTTAGATGAAATGGAAGCTTTAGGAGGTTATGAAATAGCTCCAGAAGATTTTGCACTAACAGAATTTATTTGTGTATCTAAACAACCTCACCAAAGTATAATACGTGAAGGTTTAGATTTAATGAGAGAAGAATTAGGATAAGATTATGGGCTTAAAACAAAATTTACATAATTTAAAAGAGAAATATAAAGGAACTAAAATGGCACCTGCGTTTAATGCAATCCATACCTTTTTATATTTACCAAATGATGTTACTCACGGAGGAACACATATAAAAGCAGCAGACGATTTAAAGCGTACCATGAACACGGTAATATTGGCTTTAATTCCTTGTTTGATTTTTGGAATGTTTAATGCAGGTTTTCAACACTACGCGGCTATAGATAGTTCTTTAAGAACAGATGTCTTAGCTAACTTTTTTACGTTTGATAATCTTTGGATTGGAATTATAAAAGTATTACCATTAGTAATTGTTTCTTATGCAATTGGTCTAGGAGTAGAATTTATTTTTGCTATTATTAAAGGTCATGAAGTAGAAGAAGGATACTTAGTAACAGGAATGTTAGTTCCTTTAATTGTGCCAATTGATACTCCGTTATGGATGTTATCTATTGCTGTAATTTTTGGAGTTATAATTGGTAAAGAAGTTTTTGGAGGAACTGGGATGAATATCTTAAACCCTGCATTAACTATTAGAGCATTCTTATTCTTTGCATATCCTACATGGATGTCTGGAGATAAAGTTTGGGTATATGACGCTGTTAATAAAGCAGGAACTGCAGATGCAATATCTGGAGAAACTATTTTAGGAGCGTATGCTCAAAATCATGAAGTAGTCTATACTATTTGGGATAAATTCTTCGGATTTATACCCGGTTCTATTGGAGAAACATCAACGTTTTTAATTCTTTTAGGAGCAGCCTTTCTGATTTTTACAAAAATTGGAAGTTGGAGAATAATTGTATCAACATTTTTAGGAGCCGCGGTAATGGGGTTCATTTTTAATCAAATTGTTGCAGCAGGGATTATTACAGATTCTAGTAAGTTTTACGGTTTAATGAATACTGTTTGGTATGAGCAATTACTAATAGGAGGTTTGGCATTTGGAGCTGTGTTTATGGCTACAGATCCTGTTACGGCAGCACAAACAACCAAAGGAAAATGGATTTACGGTTTCTTAGCCGGTTTTATGGCTATTATGATTCGTGTATTTAATCCGGCATATCCAGAAGGGGTAATGTTGGCCATCTTATTGATGAATGTTTTTGCACCAACCATAGATCACTACGTAGTTCAAGGAAACATAAAGAAAAGATTAAAACGTACTAAAGTTAAAACTGCCTAATTATGAGTAAGAGAACAGATAGTAATGTATATACAATAGTTTTTGCTGTTGTAATGGTAGTAATTGTGGGGTCATTGTTAGCTACGGTTTTTTCACTAACCAAGCCAACAATTACAACCAACCAAAAGATAGAGAAGCAACAAAACATCCTTTATGCAATGGGTGTTAATGATAATGATGAAACAAATGCAAACTTTGTTTCAACTAAAGTTGCTCAAACAGAATTTTCTAAATACATCAAAAAACAACTTGTTATAGAAGGTGATAAAATTACCGAAAATGACAAAGCGTATTTAATTGATGTTAAAAAAGAACAATCTAAAGCAAAAGAAGGGAAAACTAGACGTTTGCCACTTTTTATTGGAGAGAAAGATGGAAAAACATTTTACGTTGCCCCAATTAGAGGTAAAGGTTTATGGGATGCCATTTGGGGGTATGTTTCTATGGATAAAAATATGGTAGTACAAGGTGCCTATTTTGATCATAAAGGAGAAACACCAGGTTTAGGAGCAAACATTAAACAACGTTTTTTTATGGACGATTTTATTGGAGAGCATTTATTAAAAGATGATGGAAGCTTTGCAGGAATTACTGTAGCCAAAGGAAATAACGATCCAAAGAACGAAGATAAGACAGATAATGAGGTAGATGCAATTGCAGGAGCAACCATTACAGGTAATGGAGTATCTGCAATGATTAAAACTGATTTAAATCTTTATGTACCTTATTTTAAAACTTTAAAAAAATAATTTATGGGACTTTTATCAAAAAAAGACGCAGCATTAATCACAGATCCATTATTGGATAATAACCCAATTACTATTCAAGTATTAGGTATTTGTTCTGCACTGGCAATTACAGCAGAGTTAAAAGCTTCTATTGTAATGGCATTATCAGTAATGGCAGTTTTAGCTATTGGTAACGTTGTTATTTCTTTAATGCGTAACATCATTCCTTCTAAAATTAGAATTATTGTACAACTGGTTGTTGTTGCTGCTTTAGTAATTATTGTAGATTTAGTGTTAAAGGCATTTGCTTATGAACTAAGTAAAACATTATCGGTTTTTGTAGGTTTAATTATTACAAACTGTATTATTATGGGACGTTTTGAAGCTTTTGCTTTAGCAAACGGACCTTGGAAATCTTTCTTAGACGGACTAGGTAATGCAGCAGGTTATGGTTTAATCTTAGTTATTGTAGGTTTCTTTAGAGAGCTTTTAGGTTCTGGTACTTTATTAGGATTTAAAGTTTTAGGAGATCCAATAGAAAAAACAGGATTGTATGCAATAGGATATGAAAATAACGGATTTATGTTATTATCGCCAATGGCATTAATTGTTTTAGGTATCATTATCTGGATTCAACGTAGTAGAAATACATCATTAATAGAAGAGAACTAAACACAATTATCAGTGTTCACTTATCAATGAACAAAAACATTGAAAACTGATTACTGATAACTGATAATTGAAAAAAATATGGAACATTTAGAATTATTTTTCAAATCGATATTTATAGATAACATGGTATTTGCAACCTTCTTAGGAATGTGTTCTTACCTTGCCGTATCTAAAAAAGTATCCACTGCCGTAGGATTAGGAGCTGCTGTAATTTTTGTATTAGCGGTAACTGTACCTTTAAACTGGTTATTAGATCAGTATATTTTAAAAGAAGGTGCTTTAGTTTGGTTAGATGCTAAATATGGAGTAGACGGAGCAGAAACATTAGATTTAAGTTTCTTATCATTTATTATGTTTATTGCAACTATTGCAACCATGGTACAATTGGTAGAAATTATTGTAGAGAAGTTTTCACCATCGTTATACAACTCGTTAGGTATTTTCTTACCGTTGATAGCAGTAAACTGTGCCATCTTAGGAGGAAGTTTATTTATGCAATCAAGAGAAATTCCTTCTTTAGGTTTGGCTTTAACGTACGGTGTAGGTTCTGGAATAGGATGGTTTTTAGCAATTTTGGCAATTGCTGCTATTCGTGAAAAAATTAGATACTCAAGCGTTCCACCGGCATTAAGAGGCTTAGGAATTACCTTTATCATTACAGGTTTAATGGCAATAGGGTTTATGAGTTTTGGAGGTATGTTAACTGGTGGTGATGAAAAGAAAGAAGAGGCTCCGAAGGTAGAAGCTAAAGCTGATAAAAAAGACCTTTTAAAGAAAGAAGATGCTAAAGAAATTATAGCAGAAAATACTAAAATAAATAAGTAGTAAGATGATATTAGCAGCAGGTACAACAGGAACCATTATTGCGACAGTAACAGCTTTTTTAATAATAACACTGTTATTAGTGGCATTATTATTATTTGTAAAGCAAAAATTATCGCCATCTGGTCCGGTAACAATTACTATTAATGGTGAACGTAAAATAGAAGTTGGTTCAGGTAATTCACTTTTAACAACATTAGGTAACGAGAAAATATTTTTACCATCTGCTTGTGGTGGTGGTGGAACTTGTATTCAATGTGAGTGTCACGTAAATTCTGGTGGAGGTGAAGCTTTGCCAACAGAAATACCTAACTTTACTCGTAAAGAATTAAAAGAAGGAATTCGTTTAGCTTGTCAAGTAAAAGTAAAACAAGATATGGATATTTCTATTCCAGAAGAAATCTTTGGAATTAAGAAATTCGATGCCGTTGTTGTTCGAAATTACAACGTAGCTACATTTATTAAGGAGTTTGTAGTTGAAATTCCAGAAGATATGGGATACAAAGCAGGTGGGTATATTCAAATTGAAATTCCAGCTTGTGAAGTAAAGTATGCTGATATGGATATTACAGCACATCCAGAAGAGCACGATACACCAGATAAGTTTGAAGCAGAATGGGATAAGTTTAACTTAAGACCATTGGTAATGAAAAATACTGAAACTGTAGAAAGAGCATATTCTATGGCTTCTTATCCTGCAGAGGGAAGAGAAATTATGTTAAATGTACGTATTGCAACACCTCCTTTTGATAGAGTGAAAGGTGGATGGATGGATGTAAATCCTGGTATTGCGTCATCATATATTTTTAACCTTAAAAAAGGAGATAAATGTGTTATTTCTGGACCTTATGGAGAATTCTTTATTAATGAATCTGATGCAGAAATGTTATATGTAGGTGGTGGAGCAGGTATGGCACCTATGCGTTCTCACTTATATCACTTATTCAGAACTTTAAAAACTGGAAGAAAAGTAACATATTGGTATGGTGGTCGTTCTAAAGCAGAATTATTCTATATCGAACACTTTAGAGCTTTAGAAAAAGATTTTCCAAACTTTAAGTTTTATATTGCTTTATCTGATCCAACAGAAGCAGATAATTGGACAAAGAAAAAAGACATTAATGATGAAGCTGGAGATGGTTTTGTAGGTTTTATTCACAACTGTGTAATTGAAAACTACTTAAATCACCATGATTCACCAGAAGATTTAGAATTATATTTCTGTGGCCCACCTTTAATGAACAACGCAGTTCAAAAAATGGGTGAAGACTTTGGTCTTGCTGATGAAAATATTCGTTTTGATGACTTTGGAGGATAGACAGTAATGTTATACTGAACTTGTTTCAGTATCTTTCATCAATATAAATAGTATTATTAAAACCGATTCAGAAATGAATCGGTTTTTTTATTCCCTTAAAAGAAGTAGTTTTGTGTAAAGTTTCTAAACAAAATGTATGTATTATTAATCTTAGGATGCCTTTTTGTATTCGTTGCTATTGTCATTTTTAGCTTTCAAGAAAAATTTATTTTTTTAAATGGAGATCAACTAGATCAAAACTATCCATTTAAATTTACTAACAAGTTTAAAGAAATCTTTATAAAAACGGATAAGGACACTCAAATTAATGCACTACACTTTCAATTACCAAACCCAAAAGGAGTTGTTTTGTTTTGCCATGGTAACAAAGGGAATTTAACAAAGTGGGGTGATAGAGTTGCTTACTTTTTAGATTACAATTATGAAGTTTTGGTGTATGATTATCGGAATTATGGAAAGAGTATAGGTAGATATAATGAAACCGCTATGTACAATGATGGTTTGTCTGTTTACACGCACCTAAAAGAGCTCTTTAAAGAGGATGAAATTGTAATTTATGGCTTTTCTATAGGTGGTACTTTTGCAACAAAAATAGCTTCTTTAAATAAGCCTAAGGAATTAATTTTAGAAGCTCCATTTTATAATTTTAAAAAGGCGGCTCAATATAAATCTATATTTGCTCCAACTTTTTTATTAAAGTATCAATTTAGGTCTGATAAGGACATTTCTAAAGTAACTTGTCCTATTACCATTTTTCATGGAAATAAAGACAGTACCACATCCTATATACAATCTAGAAGGTTATTGGAACTCAACGCATCAACTCAAAATAAATATATTGAAATTGATGGAGGAACGCATCATAACCTTAGGGAGTTTACAATATATAAAGAGAATCTGAAAGAAATTTTAGAACGATAGTACTTCTTAAAATTTATAAATCGTATTTTTGATATCTTCAAAGAATAATAAATGAGTAGTATTGAGAAAATTTTAAAGAAGAAGAAATTCGTTAAAATAAAATTAAAGAGAATTGCCACCAATCATTTAGAGTTGAAAGCAATTATTAATGGTGTAAAAGGACGTTTTATTTTAGATACAGGCGCTTCTAACTCTTGTGTAGGATTAGACATGATCACTCATTTTAATTTGGAAGCTGAAGAAAGTGAAACCAAAGCGGCTGGGGCAGGAGCAACGGATATGGAAACTTTGCAATCAGATAACAATTCTCTAAAAATAGGAGATTGGAAAACTAAGAAATGCCATTTGGTATTGTTTGATTTATCTCATGTAAATACGGCTTTAACACAGCACAAGGCTAAAGAAGTACACGGTATTATTGGCGCAGATGTGTTACAAAAAGGAAAAGCATTTATAGATTATCATCAGAAAGTTTTATACTTAAAAAAAACGAAAAAATAATTAATTAAAAATAAAATACAATGAGTTTGCAAAAACAAGTAATGGATAAAATGAAAGAAGCAATGAAAGCAAAAGATACTGTTGCTTTACAGGCTTTAAGAGCAGTAAAATCTGCCTTTTTATTAGCGAAAACAGAAACAGGTGTTCAAGCAGAAATTACAGAAGAGCAAGAAATTAAAATTATTCAGAAGCAAGTTAAACAAAGAAAAGACAGTGCTGCTATTTTTATAGAACAAGGAAGACAAGATTTGGCAGATCCTGAATTGGAAGAACTTGCTGTTTTAGAACAGTTTTTACCAGAAGCTTTATCCGAAGAAAAGGTAGAAGAAGTGGTGGTTGCAGCTATTAAAAAATTAGGAGCTGCTGGTATGAAAGATATGGGAAAAGTTATGGGAGTTGTTTCTAAAGAATTAGCAGGACAAGCAGATGGTAAAGTTATTTCTACTTTGGTGAAAAAGAATTTAATGTAAAAAATATTTTTTGTTTTCCTTTATAGAAAACAAAATGGCTGCGTAGTTCAACTGGATAGAATATCAGATTTCGGCTCTGAGGGTTGGGGGTTCGAATCCCTTCGCGGTCACAAAAAAAAGGCTAAGAATTACATTGTGTAATTCTTAGCCTTTTTTAATTTATAGAATTAAAGTGGTTTTCTAATAAAGGAGTTTCATGTCTTTCCGAATTTATTTTAGATGCTTATGAAGGTTTAACTTCATAAGGTTAAGGTTTTTAAACAAGTTCAGGATGACAATTTTCAATAATTTATTTTTAATTTATGATAATAAAAAACCAGCGAAAATGAATTCGCTGGTTTAAATTTAATAATTGTTCTGCTATTTTTAGTACTTCTTTAAAGCACTATTCAATAATAACTTTTTTACTTATGGTACCTTTATTGGTATTCATTTTTACAATATAGACACCCGTTATTATTTGTTTTTTAATGTCTAATTGGTATGTAGGTTTTTGTTCATTAATATTCCAAGTACTTACTTTTTTACCAAGGATATCGAATAACTCTACTTTTTGAATGTTTACTTCTTGATTTTTAGAGATGATAATATTGTTATTATCATTGTCTGCATAAATACTTGTTTGTGCAGATAAAATATCTTCATTTAAACCAAGTACTGTAGCTTCTTTAAAGGCAAGTACAAAACGATCTGTATACACACCTTTAGCTAAAGTTAAAGTAGCTTTCTTATCTTTAACGTTATAAGAAGTTCCTGTAAGTTTATCTGTAATGTAAATGTCTCTAGAAACATTCTGAATTTGATCTACCATTAGATTTACTTGACCTGTATAGTCCATTGTAAGTTCTAAAGGCACTTCTAATTCATTAGAGATTTCTTGTACACCTGCAATTACATAATTGTTATCATCTGAAGGGAATTTCCAGTAAAGGTCTGTTTTACCAGTTTCATATACTTTAGAATCATATCCGTTATCAAAATCAAAAGAATTTACTTTATCAAAAGAAATTGCTATTTGATGGTGTAAGAATAAGTCTTCAGCATTTTTATATTCGAAACCTAATTTGATAATAGGTAATAAATTGCTTTTAGTTTCAGTTTTACTGCTTTTTGCATTTGTTTTAAAGAATACAGATTCTGCATTTATACCTCCTTCTTCGGTTACATAAGCTCTTTGACTATTATCAAATTTTATAACTCCACCAGTTCCGTTTCCTTCTACAAAGAAACCTTGTGCCATAGCAATATATGGTTTAGGTTCATTATATTTAGCAGTACCTAAACCAGAAGTTCCGTTATCTTTATTACTAGGGATAGAACTATCTGCAGCTGTTCCTGTTGCTAAGTTAAGTGTTGCATATCCACCAATGTATCCACCAAATATGTGTCCATCGATTCCTTTTCCTTCACCGATAGCACTTTTGTGATGTTCCCAGAAATATAGTGTTTGATTAATAGAACTAACATTGTCTTCCATAAACTTTCTGGCATTCATAGCAGAAGGGAAAGGGTTTCCAATTAAATAATCGTCATTAGCACCAATTTCGGCTACAGTATTAAATTCCCCATCATTAGGTGTACCTATAAATGTGTAATTTTGCACTGCACCTGGCCCTTTAAAAATAAAGCCATCTCCACGATTTATTGCTTTATCTTCATATTTATGTGTCCAATTAGATCTACCGTCAGAGGCAGGAGAATAGGTGTATATCCAGTAATCTGCAAGTGAAATAGGATCTGTTTTAGCACCATCATACCCAGCAACAAATTTAATGTTTTTAGCTACTGTTTTTCCTAATGGAGAAGTGGCATCTAATGGAGTAGTACCATCTTTTAAAACATCTTTTATGGTATAAGTGAAACCTGTATGGTTTACAGGAGAACTCATGTAACCATATCGATATTTACTATCTATCTCTGAGTTCTGCTCTACTAATAGTTTTCCAACACCAGATATTTGAGTTGTTTTTGTGTGCGTTTGTACTAGTTGAGAAGTACCTACTAAACGAATATTTCCTTCTAAAGTAATATCATTGGTAACTACTAATAACTGATTTGTTACTGCTAGTTTTTTAGCTGTGGCTACTTCTAGTTTTCTAGCGCTTAATCTACTTCCTGTATGTTCAAAATCTTCATCAACTACTACGTAACGAGATCTGTCTGGAAAACCGTTGTCCCAAGTACCATCAGATTTTGTTGTGGTTTTCTTAATTCTATGTAAACCTAATAACGTATTCGCATCTGTACTAGATTCTTTTATTTCTGAGATTAAAGGATCTTGAGGATGTCTTACAATAGCTGTTATGTCTTCTTTTTCAGTACCTACCGGTTGATAAGGAGTAATTGCATCATCAATAAATACCACCCATTCACTTGGTGTGTATGTAGTGTTAGTTGTTAGTGTTTCATCTATTCTTACCACTGATGTTTTATTAGTAATATTGGAAATCACATCATATCTATTGGCCCAAGAATAAATACCAGAGGCAGATGAAAGTGTAATAATATCATTAGCACCATATAATTTCGTTAAATCGTTATTAATGATTACTGTTGCATCGGCTGCTATCTCACTCGTAGAAATAATACTATTTGTACTCTTTTTGAATAATACAGATTTACCAGCTTTTAGTACTGTACCAACAATATAAGAAGCATCTGGAGTTACACCTGTTTGATCACCAGTTTTATCTTTGTACAATTGAATTTTAATAGTGTTTGCAGGAATATCAGTTGTACCAATATTGGTTATTTCTATCCATCTTTCTGCACCAAATTGATACACTTGCGTAATCATAACGTTTGCTGCGTCTGGTTTATCTCTATAATCTAAATCTCCTCCCGTATTAATGTCTAGATCTGCATCTCCAAAGGCATCTTGTAAAGAAGTGTCTAAAGTACCCGTATTGGTTACTTTATCCTCATTACCTAAACCGTCATTTACTGTAGATCCTGCAATAGCCGAATCATCATTATCATCAAAGGCATCGTCTAAACCGTCTTTGTCTAGGTCATTACCTGAAGCAACATTATCAGTATCTCCGTTTTCTACAATATCTAAAACACCATCATTGTCAGAATCATCATCTAAATAATCAGGATTATCTGTACCATCTGTATTTTCTGGAATAACACCAAAACCATCATGTCCTCCTATAGTTTCATAGGTATCATCTACACCATTTTTGTTAGTGTCAGTTATACCAGAAACTCCGCTACCAATACCTGTAGGTGCTTTATAGCCTGCAGTTGTTTGTCCTTCTACATTATCTGGAATACCATCATTGTCTGCATCAATATCTAAGAAGTTAGGGATATTGTCTGTGTCTGTATCTCCTTTAGTATATGAATTTGGTTTACCATTGTTGTCTGTATCCCCTCCTGTAATAATTAAAGGAGTACTTGAGCTTAAAGAACCATCTACAACATCATCAAAACCATCATTATCTGTGTCTGTTGTTAATTTACCTGTAGCATCAATATTATCTACTTTTCCGTCTCTATTAGCATCGGTTCCTCCGGCTTCAATAATATCTACGATACCATCGTTGTCTGAGTCTAGGTCTAAATGATTAAGTATTCCGTCTCCGTCTGTATCACCAGTTTTGTAAGAGTTTGGTTTACCATTGTTATCTGTGTCACTACCAGTAACAATTAGCACATTTGCTGTGTTTTCTGAAACACCATCTTGACCAACATCTCCATCTACTTTGTCGTTAAAACCATCGTTGTCTGTATCTATAAAACCATCTGCAATACCATCTCCGTTAGTATCTGTACCACCTGCTTCTATAACATCTGGAATACCATCGTTGTCTGCATCTAAATCTAAAAGATCTAATATTCCGTCTTCATCTTTATCGCCATTAGGGTACGAGTCTGGTTTACCATCTTTATTGTTATCTGATCCTGTAGTTATTAGTGGATTTGTATTAACAACAATAGTGTCTGTACCACTTGTTAAGTTGTTTCCAATATCACCATCTACAGTATCATCTAGACCATCATTGTCGGTATCGTTTTTAAGTGTACCATCTTTGTTTATGTTGTCTACTTTTCCGTTTCCGTCTGTATCTACACCACCAGCTTCTACTATATCTGCAATACCATCATTGTCTGCATCTAAATCTAAGTGATTTGGAATACCATCATTATCTGTGTCTCCACTAGTGTATGAGTCTGGTTTACCATCATTGTTACCATCATTAGCAGTAACTACTAAAGCATTTGCTGTATTTGCAGAGGTACCATCTTGACCAACGTCTCCATCTACATTATCATTAAAACCGTCATTGTCTGTGTCAATAAAATTATCTGCAATACCATCTCCATTAACATCTGTACCACCAGCTTCTATAACGTCTGGAATACCATCGTTGTCTGCATCTAAGTCTTTTGCATCAGAAATACCATCACCGTCAGTATCTGGGTTTGTAATTGTATTGGTATTTGTACCACTATTTACATCATAAAAATCGTCTAAACCATCTCTGTCTAAATCATTTACAAGTGTACCGTCTGCATTAATATCGTCTATTTTTCCATTTCCATCTGTGTCAATTCCACCAGCTTCTACAATATCCGAAATACCGTCATTGTCTGAGTCTAGGTCTAATGCATCTGCAATACCATCACCATCTGTATCTGGGTTTGTAATAGCAGTTCCGTTAGTTCCACCTGTAACGTCCGCATCATAAAGGTCATCTAAACCATCTTTATCAACATCGTTTATTAGTGTACCGTCTGTATTGATATTATCTACTAAACCATCATTATTAGTATCTACACCACCAGCTTCAATAATATCTGTTATACCATCGTTATCTGCATCTAAATCGAAATGATTTGGAACACCATCTCCGTCTGTATCGTATACATCTGGAATACCATTATTATCCGTATCTGTATAATCTGTTGTGCTTCCGTCTCCAGTAGTACCTTTGGTATTTTCTGTGTCTTTGTAATTAGGAATACCATCACCGTCGGCATCACCATCAGGATTGTTTCCTCCATTTTCTACTAAATCTGGAATACCATCATTATCATCATCTAAATCTACAGCATCTGCAATACCATCGTTATCGTTGTCTTTTATATCTCTATAATCAAGATTACCGGTAGCAGGATTTGCTGGGTCAAAGTCATTATCTTCATCTTTAAAAGAGTTTTCTAAAGTAGTTAGCGTAGTAACTGTATTATTACCATTTGCTCCGTCGTTAACAGTTGCTCCGTTTGTACTAGAGTCGTCATTATCATCAAAAATATCAAACAATCCATCACCGTCAGTATCAGCTCCTGAAATTACATTGTGTGTTGTATTACCATTTTCTGCAATATCTAAAACACCATCATTGTCAGAATCGTTGTCTAAATAATCTGGGGTATCTGCACCATCAGTATTTTCTGGAACGATACCTAAGCCATCATATCCTCCGATAGTTTCGTAAACATCATCTATACCATTGTTGTTTGTATCTGCAATAGTAGTTCCTGTTGGAGGAGTATATCCAGCAGTACTTTGTCCTTCTATATTATCTGGAATACCATCGTTATCTGCATCGATGTCTAAAAAGGTTGGTTTACCATCGTTATCTGCATCACCTCTAAGGTAAGAAGTTGGTCTACCATCTGGACTAGTTGGGTTTGTAGGGTCTTTATCTAAGCCTGTAATTATTAAAGCATTTGCTGTATTTGTACCATCAGCATCTTTATTAGTTGTTAAAGGCAATGCATTTGTAGGATCTGCGTCTACTGCATCTAAAAAACCATCATTATCTACATCTAAGAAAGTATCTGCTACATTATCGCCATTGGCGTCAATATCTGCTTTTCCGTCTCTATTGATGTCTGTACCACCTGCTTCTATAACGTCTGTGATACCATCGTTGTCTGAATCTAAGTCTAAATAATCTCTTATTCCATCTCCGTCAGTATCTCCTGTTGTTATAGTGTCTGGTTTACCGTCATTGTTGCTGTCTACACCAGTAGTAAGCAATGGATTTGCACCAGAAACTAATGTGTCTATTCCGTTAATTAATGAGTTTGTAGGGTCTCCATCTATAACATCGTTAAAACCGTCTTTATCTGTATCTTTAAAGTTATCTGCTCTACCATCTCCATTAGAATCTGTACCACCTGCTTCTATAACATCTGGTATACCATCATTATCTGCATCTAAATCTAGTAAATCTAATATTTGGTCTCCATCTGAATCTCCATTAGGATAACTATTTGGTTTTCCGTCATTATCATTATCAGCCCCAGTTATAATTAAAGGATTTGCATTTGTTACTAAAGTATCGTCGTTAAAAACTAAAGTATTAGTAGGATCTCCGTCTACTTTATCATTAAAACCATCTTTATCTACATCTATAAAACCATCTGCTTTACCATCTCCATTAACATCTGTACCACCTGCTTCTATAACATCTGGTATGCCATCATTATCTGCATCTAAATCTAGGTGATTAGGAATGTTATCTTTATCTGAATCTCCTTTTATGTAAGAGTTTGGTTTACCGTCTGGTGTAGTATTTGTAGGATCTGTATCACTACCTGTTAATATTAAAGCATTTGCTGTATTTTCTGATGTTCCGTCTTGTCCAACATCACCATCTACTTTATCATTAAAACCATCGTTATCAGTATCTACAAAACCATCTGCTTTACCATCTCCATTTGTATCTGTACCACCTGCTTCTATAACATCTGGTATACCATCATTATCTGCATCTAAATCTAATGTGTCTGGTATGCCATCTCCATCTGTATCTGGATTTGTAATAGCATTTCCATTAGTACCACCTGTTACATTTGTATCGTAAAGGTCATCTAAACCGTCTTTATCTTTATCGTTTACAAGAGTACCATTTGTATTAATACTATCTATTACTCCATTTCCGTCTGTGTCAATTCCGCCAGCTTCTACTAAATCTGGAATACCATCATTGTCTGAATCTAAATCAAAAGAATTAGGAATACCATCTCCATCTGTATCTGCACAATTATTTGCAAAAACACTTACTAAATCTAGTGAAGCACCAATACCTATAGAACCAGGTACAGGAGGAGATGCTTGAAACTCTATTGAAGTTTCTGTAGTTGTAGCTATAAAAACAGTAGTAAAGCTATACCATTTTTTTGGACCAACAATTCCGTTAATTGTACCTTCTGCTTTTGCTTTTAATGTTTGATCATAAATAGTAGAACTACCTGCATCTTTTACTTTTACATTTAAAGTAACATCTTGACCTGTTCCATGACCAATATCTTCTCCCCAATAAAAAGAAAGTGTATATGTATTTCCTGGTACTGTAGTAAAAGTTTGTGAAAGAATATTGCTTACACCTCCATCGCTTTTATCGTTATTACCAAGAACGTCTATGTATTGCTTTCCATTATAAGCGTTTGCATATGTATTAGGAGACCAACTTGGAGATTGTCCTCCAACCCATCCGTCTAGGTTCTGTGTATAATTCCAACCTGTTAAAGTGTTTGTGTTTAATGTTTTTCCTATAAATGTACCAGAACTATTTGTTCCTCCGTTTGGAAATTCAGATGTACTAGAAAAATCTTGAAGTTCGAAATCACCATTTATAATTAAGTTACCACAGCCTTCATCTGTATCTAAAATTCCGTCATTATCATCATCTAAATCAAAGAAGTCTGATACTCCATCACCATCATTATCTTTAAAATCTCTATAATCTACATCTCCACCTGAATCTAAATCTGAATCTTCATCTCCTAAATTACTTGCATTTGGTGTATCTATTTCATCATTTACGTCATAAGGATCATTCTTATTTGAACCTTCAAAATTATCATCTAAACCATCTCCATCGGTATCTATACCAGACAAACTGTTACTCTCATTTCCATTTTCGGCAATATCTGCAATACCATCATTGTCTGAATCTGAGTCTAAATAATCTGGGCTATCTGTATTGTCTGTATTTGTTGGAGTAATACCTACGGTACCTACTTCATATTTATCGTCGATACCATTATTATTTGCGTCAGCCATAGCTGTACCAACACCACTTGGAGCAATATAATCTGCTGTAGTTTGTGCTTCTATATTGTCTGGAATACCATCATTATCTGCATCGATGTCTAAAAAGTTAGGTAGATTGTCTGTATCAGCATTACCTTTTGTGTAAGTGTCTGCTATTCCATCAGTATTCGTATCTGTACCTGTTGTAATTAAAGCATTACTTGAGTTGTCTGTTCCGTTTACATTACCATCTACAACATCATCAAAACCATCATTATCTGTGTCTGTTGTTAATTTACCTGTAGCATCAATATTATCTACTTTTCCGTCTCTATTAGCATCGGTTCCTCCGGCTTCAATAATATCTACAATACCATCGTTGTCTGAGTCTAAGTCTAAATGATTCGGAATACCATCACCATCGGTGTCAATAGTATTATTATTGCCACCTACCATAGTACCAGTCGCATCTGTTTTTACAAGTGCATTACCGTTTGTACCATTAGTTCCTGGACCGTCTGAAGCATTTGTATCATAAATGTCTGCCAAACCATCGTTGTCTGTATCTGTATCTTCATCTACACGTCCGTCTCCATTAGTATCTACTCCGCCAGCTTCTATTAAATCTGGAATACCATCGTTGTCTGCATCTAAGTCTTTACTGTCTAATAAGCCGTCTCCGTCTGTATCTCCATTCGGATAACTGTCTGGAACACCATCATTATTACCATCTTCACCTGTAATAATTAGTGCTTTTGTATCGTCTGTAGTTCCATTTACATCTCCATCTACAGAATCTGCAAATCCGTCGTTATCATTGTCTGTTGTATCATCTATTCTACCATCTATTCTACCATCTCCATTTGCATCTATACCACCAGCTTCTACAACATCTGGAATACCATCGTTGTCTGAGTCTAAGTCTTGTGCATCTGAAATACCATCTCCATCTGAATCTGGATTAGCAATAGGTGTTCCATTAGTTCCACCTGTTACATTGTTATCATAGATATCTGCTAAACCATCATTATCTGCATCTACCATTGATGTTGGATCTCCATCAGTTGGGTTATCGATTACACCATCTCCATTAGTATCTACACCACCTGCTTCTACAATATCTGCAATACCATCGTTGTCTCCGTCTAAATCTAAATGATTAGCAATGCCGTCTCCGTCTGTATCGTATACATCCGGAATACCATTTCCATCAGCATCTGTATAATTTGTTGCACTACTATCTCCGGTATTACCATTGTCTGTAGTGTCTTTGTAGTTAGGAATTCCGTCTCCATCTTCATCTCCATCAGGGTTGTTTCCTCCGCTTTCTAAAATGTCTGGAATACCATCATTATCATCATCTAAATCTATGTCATCTGTAACCCCATCATAATCAGAATCACCTTGTTTAACAATAATTGTTACTGTTGCTGTATCACAAAGAGAAGTATTTGGCGCAGGTAAACATACTTGGTATTCAAAAGTATCAATTCCTGTAAAATTATCATTTGGTGTATATGTATAAGTACCGTCTGCATTAAACTCTAAAACTCCATTACTAGGGCCAGAACCAACATTGCTGTAAGTAGAACCTACTGGTACCTGATTATTATCTGTAACATTACCATTTATAAAAGGTTGGTTCCAGATAATTTTTGTCTGTGAGTTTGTTGCGTAAGATTGAACAATAAAAAACTTTCCATCACCATGATCGCTTGATGCTGCAGTTAATTGAACTCTAGTAATTTTAGAACCCGTAGGCGCTATTTCGTTTAAATAAAATAAGGCGATACCTAGAGTTCCACCTGTATCTACAACACGGTCTGATAACCAATAGTCAGAACCATCACTTGGTTTTGTTACTGCTCCAGAAACTCCTGTTCCTCCTGGACCAAATTTAGCAGAACCATATGGTTTTACAAAAGTTTCTCCTAAAGAGTGCTCTGTGTTATTAGTGTTAGTTGTACCAAAAACTTCAATATGATAACAGTTGTTAGCGTTTCGTTCTGTAATTGCTACAATTGCTCCTTGGTTAGAAGGAATTGCCGGACTGTATAATAATGATTGTCTTTGCGTTTTTGTATTTATATCTTCTTCCAGAGTAAAATTATCACAAATATCTGCTCCGTTTGGTTTGGCCGTAAAATAATGGTTTAAGTTTTTATCTTGAAAAGCGGCTAAGGCTGCTGTATTCCAAGCAGCACTTCCGTAACCATTTACTGTAGAGGCAGGAGTAGGACCACTATTCTTTATTTGTTTGGCACCATTTAGATTAATGGCATTTTTACTATGACCATCTGGACCTAATTCCGTTAATTGATAACCAGAAGGAGCTACGAATAAATCGTATTCTTCACCATTTATAATAATACTTTCTATAATAGCGGGATGTTTTCTTGTAGGTTGATCAACTGTCCATTTAAAACTTGCACCTGTTTTAATACTCGTTGCATTTGTCTGTGCTTGAGTATTTGTAATAAAAAATAAAAGGAAACTACAGGTAATTAATCCTTTTATAAATAAGTATTTATTTCTCATGTTTTTTTACTTTGATAAATATTTTTTTTACGTTTTTAATGTACAGTGCATTTTATTGCAGACTGCTTTATTTAATCATTTAAGAAAGTTTTAGCAGCTTGTGCATCGTTTTTATGAACGAGTACCAAGTTTAAGACCTTTTTAAAATAGAAAAGTCACTTTTATTTCTAAAGATTAAAGTTATTTATTATTTTATAAGTATTAGTTGTTTTTTTGTGGCTAATTCTTGTCCAATTGCTATTTCATGCTTGAGCGCACGAATAGGCTTGTTTAAACTTTTAAGTATTAAAAACAAGGAAGTTTCTACTTGATTTAAAGTTTTTTTTATTTTTTGAACAAAATAGATGGGGACCTGTATTGTAAAATGAAATATTCCCCCAAATATTTTCATTCCAATTATGAGCTTGGTCATTAAAAAGAAATTTTTAAGTTGCAAAAGTAGTAATTATTAATCATATAGTTTGTACAGCAAACGATTAAGTTTAAAAAATTACGATTTATTTTTTAAATTTTAGATTCAGAAATAACTTTAGCATGACAAATTTTACCCATTTATGTTGCATTTATGATCACAAAAAAAACCAGCGAAAATGAATTCGCTGGTTTAAATTTAATAATTGTTCTGCTATTTTAAGTACTTCTCTAAAGCATTATTCAATAACTACTTTCTTGTTTATTGAACCTTTATTGGTATTCATTTTTACAATGTAGACACCTGTTGGTATTTGTTTGTTGATGTCTAATTGGTACGTGGTTTTTTGCTCTTTAATATTCCAAAGACTCACTTTTTTACCAAGTATGTCATACAACTCAACTTTATTAATTGCTACTTCATTGTTTTTAGAAATTACAATTTGATGGTTTTCGTTGTCTGCATAGATATTAGTATATGCAGCTAAGATATCTTCATCTAAACCAAGTACAGAAGTTTCTTTAAAAGCGAATACAAAACGATCTGTATATGTACCTTTCTCTAGGTCTAAAGTAATTATATCACTAGTAATGTTATAAGAAATTCCTGTAAGCTTATCTGTAATGTAAATGTCTCTAGATACATTCTGAATTTCATCTACCATTAGATTTACTTGACCTGTATAGTCCATTGCAAGTTCTAAAGGCACTTCTAATTCATTAGAGATTTCTTGTACACCTGCAATTACATAATTGTTATCATCTGAAGGGAATTTCCAGTATAGGTCTGTTTTACCAGTTTCGTATACTTCAGAGTCATATCCGTTATCAAAATCAAAAGAATTTACTTGATCAAAAGAAATTGCTATTTGATGGTGTAAGAATAAGTCTTCAGCATTTTTATATTCGAAACCTAATTTAATAATAGGTAATAAATTGCTTTTAGTTTCAGTTTTACTGCTTTTTGCATTTGTTTTAAAGAATACAGATTCTGCATTTATACCACCTTCTTCGGTTACATAAGCTCTTTGACTATTATCAAATTTTATAACTCCACCAGTTCCGTTTCCTTCTACAAAGAAACCTTGTGCCATAGCAATATATGGTTTAGGTTCATTATATTTAGCAGTACCTAAACCAGAAGTTCCGTTATCTTTATTACTAGGGATAGAACTATCTGCAGCTGTTCCTGTTGCTAAGTTAAGTGTTGCATATCCACCAATGTATCCACCAAATATGTGTCCATCGATTCCGTTTCCTTCACCGATAGCACTTTTGTGATGTTCCCAGAAATATAGTGTTTGATTAATAGAACTAACATTGTCTTCCATAAACTTTCTAGCATTCATAGCAGAAGGAAAAGGGTTACCAACTAAATAATCTTCACCAGCACCAATAGGAAGTGCTGTATTAAAGTTACCATCATTAGGAATACCTATAAAAGTATAATTTTGTTCTTTTCCAGGTCCTTTAAAAATAAACCCATCACCTCTATCTATTGTTCCCGCTCTCCACTTATGTACCCAATTAGCTCTTCCTGTAGATCCTGGAGCGTATGTGTATATCCAGTAATCTGCTAAAGAAATAGCCACGGTATTTGTAGTTTCGTCATAAGTACCATCATATCCACTAACAAAAGTAATATCTTTTGCTATGGTAGTTCCTACTACAGAGGTAGCATCTAATGGTATAGTACCATCTTTAAGAACATCTTCTATGGAGTATGTAGAGCCAGATGAATTAACTGGGGAGCTCATGTACCCATATCTATATAAACTTGGTATTGTAGAATTTTGATCTACTAAAAGATTCCCCATAACACCTGCAGTTGTACTTGTAATTGTACTAGTACCTGTGTGTGTTTGTACTAATTGAGATGTACCAGCTAAACGGATATTACCATCTAAAATAATATCATTAGTAACTACTAACAATTGATCTGTTACTGTTAACGTGAAAGTAGCAGCTACTTCTAGTTTTCTAGCACTTAATCTATTACCAGTATGTTCAAAATCTTGGTCTATTACTACGTGACGAGATCTGTCTGGGAATCCATTTGTCCAAGTGTTACTGCTAGAATTAGAAGTTGTAATATTAACTCTATGTAAACCTAACAAAGTATTTGCCTCTAAACTAGACTTTTTTATTTCAGAGATTAAAGCATCTTGAGGATGTCTTACAATAGCTGTTATGTCAGCTGTTTCAGTACCTACCGGTTGATAAGGAGTAATTGCATCATCAATAAATACTACCCAATCAGAACTTATATAGTCTTTTATAGGTCCAAATGTATTATCACCTCTGTCATCAATTCTTACAACTGAAGTGTTGTTTGCGATGTCTTTAACAACATCATATCTATTGGCCCATGAAGTAGTACCTGTAGCGGTAGAAAGTGTAATTATATCATTTCCTCCTTCAAGATCTGTTAAGTCATCTTTTTCAACAACTGTTGCCGTACTTCTTAAATTCACAATTCCGTTTGCAGAGTTTTTAAACAATACAGATTCACCAGCTTCTAATAAAGTTGTAATTGTATAAGAAACGTTTGGCGCTTCTGTAGGATCCGTTGTTTGATCTTTATACAATTGTACTATAATAGTATTTGCAAGAATATCTGTTGTCCCAATATTTGTAATTTCAATCCATCTTTCTGTACCAACTTGATATACTTGTGTAATCATTGCATCTGCAGCAATTATTTTAGGAATCGAAGTCAAATACAAAGTAGCTTGGTCACAAGCTTGTGGAGTTGCATTATCACATACGTTGTATATTACCGGAACAGTTCCAGCAAAATCAGATTCAGGAACAAAAGTATAAGAACCATCGGTTGCTATGGTTACTGTACCAATATTTGGAATAACATTTGTTTGTGCTGTAACTGTTTGCGTATTTCCTTCAGGATCATTATCGTTACTCAATACATTACCGGAGATTTCTTCTCCTTGTGGAGCAGAGTTGGCATCATCATTTGCAAAAGTATTATTTCCTAAATTGTCAATAACATCTATGCTAAGAATTGCGGTGTCTGTACCACCGTTTCCATCAGAAATTGTGTAGGTAATATCGTCTACAGTTCCTGTAAAATCAGTAGCAGGAATAAACTCATAAGTTCCATTCGTATTTAATTGAAGAGTACCTGCATTTGCAACTACAACTCCATTTTTATCTTTACCAGTAACTTGTGTTGCAGTATCAATAGTTAATCCATTAGCAGCGGTTACTGTTAAAGTATCTCCATCAAGATCAGAATCATTAGAAAGTACCGTTGCGTTTGTAATTGTTGTATTAACTTCCGTAGTATTAACATCGTTTTGCGCCGTTGGCGGATTGCTATTTGGCTGCACATTCGGAATTACTTCAATAGACAATATTGCTGTATCCGTAGCAGTACCATCACCTTTACCAGTATAGGTTATCGGATCGATAGTTCCTGTAAAACCAGCGGTAGGTTCAAAAGAGTAAGTTCCGTCAGATTTAATAGTAATTGTACCAGCATTTGTAACTAGATTTCCGTTTTCATCTACACCGGGTACGTTTGTAATTACTATACTACCTGGAGTTCCTCCAGTTGCTGTAGGAACAGTATAATCAGTAGTTCCTACTTTTACAGTAGTTACACTATCAACACCTTCATCATTTGTTAATAAAGCACCGTCCACAGGTGTGTCTTGTGGCGTTTGATTGATATCATTTTCAGCCGTAATATCTACAGGAATCGAAGTCAAATACAAAGTAGCTTGGTCACAAGCAGGAGTCGTTGCGTCATCACATGCTGTGTAAGTAACAGGCAAAGTACCAACAAAAGTAGATTCTGGTTTAAAGGTGTATGCACCTGTTTCAGGATTTACATCAATTGTACCAACTTTCACTCCATCTTCATAAACATTTATTGGAGTTCCAGCAACTGGAGTAACCGAAGTTGCTATTCCGTCTCCATTTGTGTCTACTAAAATACTTGTAATATCTTGGTCGTTACCTTCTGGGTCATTATCGTTCGCCAATAAGTTTCCAGTCATATCTGTTCCTTGTGGAGCAGAGTTGGCATCATCATTAGCAAAAGTGTTATTTCCTAAATTGTCAATAACATCTATGCTAAGAATTGCGGTGTCTGTACCACCGTTTCCATCAGAAATTGTGTAGGTAATATCGTCTACAGTTCCTGTAAAATCAGTAGCAGGAATAAACTCATAAGTTCCATTCGTATTTAATTGAAGAGTACCTGCATTTGCAACTACAACTCCATTTTTATCTTTACCAGTAACTTGTGTTGCAGTATCAATAGTTAATCCATTAGCAGCGGTTACTGTTAAAGTATCTCCATCAAGATCAGAATCATTAGAAAGTACCGTTGCGTTTGTAATTGTTGTATTAACTTCCGTAGTATTAACATCGTTTTGCGCCGTTGGCGGATTGCTATTTGGCTGCACATTCGGAATTACTTCAATAGACAATATTGCTGTATCCGTAGCAGTACCATCACCTTTACCAGTATAGGTTATCGGATCGATAGTTCCTGTAAAACCAGCGGTAGGTTCAAAAGAGTAAGTTCCGTCAGATTTAATAGTAATTGTACCAGCATTTGTAACTAGATTTCCGTTTTCATCTACACCGGGTACGTTTGTAATTACTATACTACCTGGAGTTCCTCCAGTTGCTGTAGGAACAGTATAATCAGTAGTTCCTACTTTTACAGTAGTTACACTATCAACACCTTCATCATTTGTTAATAAAGCACCGTCCACAGGTGTGTCTTGTGGCGTTTGATTGATATCATTTTCAGCCGTAATATCTACAGGAATCGAAGTCAAATACAAAGTAGCTTGGTCACAAGCAGGAGTCGTTGCGTCATCACATGCTGTGTAAGTAACAGGCAAAGTACCAACAAAAGTAGATTCTGGTTTAAAGGTGTATGCACCTGTTTCAGGATTTACATCAATTGTACCAACTTTCACTCCATCTTCATAAACATTTATTGGAGTTCCAGCAACTGGAGTAACCGAAGTTGCTATTCCGTCTCCATTTGTGTCTACTAAAATACTTGTAATATCTTGGTCGTTACCTTCTGGGTCATTATCGTTCGCCAATAAGTTTCCAGTCATATCTGTTCCTTGTGGAGCAGAGTTGGCATCATCATTAGCAAAAGTGTTATTTCCTAAATTGTCAATAACATCTATGCTAAGAATTGCGGTGTCTGTACCACCGTTTCCATCAGAAATTGTGTAGGTAATATCGTCTACAGTTCCTGTAAAATCAGTAGCAGGAATAAACTCATAAGTTCCATTCGTATTTAATTGAAGAGTACCTGCATTTGCAACTACAACTCCATTTTTATCTTTACCAGTAACTTGTGTTGCAGTATCAATAGTTAATCCATTAGCAGCGGTTACTGTTAAAGTATCTCCATCAAGATCAGAATCATTAGAAAGTACCGTTGCGTTTGTAATTGTTGTATTAACTTCCGTAGTATTAACATCGTTTTGCGCCGTTGGCGGATTGCTATTTGGCTGCACATTCGGAATTACTTCAATAGACAATATTGCTGTATCCGTAGCAGTACCATCACCTTTACCAGTATAGGTTATCGGATCGATAGTTCCTGTAAAACCAGCGGTAGGTTCAAAAGAGTAAGTTCCGTCAGATTTAATAGTAATTGTACCAGCATTTGTAACTAGATTTCCGTTTTCATCTACACCGGGTACGTTTGTAATTACTATACTACCTGGAGTTCCTCCAGTTGCTGTAGGAACAGTATAATCAGTAGTTCCTACTTTTACAGTAGTTACACTATCAACACCTTCATCATTTGTTAATAAAGCACCGTCCACAGGTGTGTCTTGTGGCGTTTGATTGATATCATTTTCAGCCGTAATATCTACAGGAATCGAAGTCAAATACAAAGTAGCTTGGTCACAAGCAGGAGTCGTTGCGTCATCACATGCTGTGTAAGTAACAGGCAAAGTACCAACAAAAGTAGATTCTGGTTTAAAGGTGTATGCACCTGTTTCAGGATTTACATCAATTGTACCAACTTTCACTCCATCTTCATAAACATTTATTGGAGTTCCAGCAACTGGAGTAACCGAAGTTGCTATTCCGTCTCCATTTGTGTCTACTAAAATACTTGTAATATCTTGGTCGTTACCTTCTGGGTCATTATCGTTCGCCAATAAGTTTCCAGTCATATCTGTTCCTTGTGGAGCAGAGTTGGCATCATCATTAGCAAAAGTGTTATTTCCTAAATTGTCAATAACATCTATGCTAAGAATTGCGGTGTCTGTACCACCGTTTCCATCAGAAATTGTGTAGGTAATATCGTCTACAGTTCCTGTAAAATCAGTAGCAGGAATAAACTCATAAGTTCCATTCGTATTTAATTGAAGAGTACCTGCATTTGCAACTACAACTCCATTTTTATCTTTACCAGTAACTTGTGTTGCAGTATCAATAGTTAATCCATTAGCAGCGGTTACTGTTAAAGTATCTCCATCAAGATCAGAATCATTAGAAAGTACCGTTGCGTTTGTAATTGTTGTATTAACTTCCGTAGTATTAACATCGTTTTGCGCCGTTGGCGGATTGCTATTTGGCTGCACATTCGGAATTACTTCAATAGACAATATTGCTGTATCCGTAGCAGTACCATCACCTTTACCAGTATAGGTTATCGGATCGATAGTTCCTGTAAAACCAGCGGTAGGTTCAAAAGAGTAAGTTCCGTCAGATTTAATAGTAATTGTACCAGCATTTGTAACTAGATTTCCGTTTTCATCTACACCGGGTACGTTTGTAATTACTATACTACCTGGAGTTCCTCCAGTTGCTGTAGGAACAGTATAATCAGTAGTTCCTACTTTTACAGTAGTTACACTATCAACACCTTCATCATTTGTTAATAAAGCACCGTCCACAGGTGTGTCTTGTGGCGTTTGATTGATATCATTTTCAGCCGTAATATCTACAGGAATCGAAGTCAAATACAAAGTAGCTTGGTCACAAGCAGGAGTCGTTGCGTCATCACATGCTGTGTAAGTAACAGGCAAAGTACCAACAAAAGTAGATTCTGGTTTAAAGGTGTATGCACCTGTTTCAGGATTTACATCAATTGTACCAACTTTCACTCCATCTTCATAAACATTTATTGGAGTTCCAGCAACTGGAGTAACCGAAGTTGCTGTTCCGTCTCCATTTGTGTCTACTAAAATACTAGTAATATCTTGGTCATTACCTTCTGGGTCATTATCGTTCGCCAATAAGTTTCCAGTCATATCTGTTCCTTGCGGCGCAGAGTTTGCATCATCATTTGTAAAAGTATTGTTGCCAAAATTAGCAATTACATCTATACTAAGAATTGCGGTATCTTTTAAACCATCAGGATCAGTTATGGTGTATGTAATATCATTAATGGTACCTGTAAAGTCTGTAGAAGGAACAAACGTATAGGTTCCGTCAGCATTTAAAGTAAGATCACCAGCATCTGTAACATCATTTCCGTCTTTATCTTTTCCAGAAACTTGAGTTGCAGTACCGGTAGTAACCTGCGTAGAAGAAACTGTCAATTCAGCATTTGTATTATCTGTATCAGAATCATTAGCCAATACAGTTGAGCCTGTAATTGTTGTATTAACTTCCGTAGTATTAACATCGTTTTGCGCCGTTGGCGGATTGCTATTTGGCTGCACATTCAGAATTACTTCAATAGATAATATTGCTGTATCTGTAGCAGTACCATCACCTTTACCAGTATAGGTTATCGGATCGATAGTTCCTGTAAAACCAGCGGTAGGTTCAAAAGAGTAAGTTCCGTCAGATTTAATAGTTATTGAACCTGCATTTGTAACTAGATTTCCGTTTTCATCTACACCGGGTACGTTTGTAATTACTACACTTCCTGGAGTTCCAGTAGTTCCTGCAGGAACAGTATAATCAGTAGTTCCTACTTTTACAGTAGTTACGCTATCAACACCTTCATCATTTGTTAATAAAGCACCGTCCACAGGTGTGTCTTGTGGCGTTTGATTGATATCGTTTTCTGCCGTAATATCTACAGGAATCGAAGTCAAATACAAAGTAGCTTGGTCACAAGCAGGAGTCGTTGCGTCATCACATGCTGTGTAAGTAACAGGCAAAGTACCAACAAAAGTAGATTCTGGTTTAAAGGTGTATGCACCTGTTTCAGGATTTACATCAATTGTACCAACTTTCACTCCATCTTCATAAACATTTATTGGAGTTCCAGCAACTGGAGTAACCGAAGTTGCTGTTCCGTCTCCATTTGTGTCTACTAAAATACTAGTAATATCTTGGTCATTACCTTCTGGGTCATTATCGTTCGCCAATAAGTTTCCAGTCATATCTGTTCCTTGCGGCGCAGAGTTTGCATCATCATTTGTAAAAGTATTGTTGCCAAAATTAGCAATTACATTTAAGTTAAGAATTGCGGTATCAGTTCCACCATTTCCATCAGAAACAGTGTAGGTAATATCATTTACAGTACCTGTAAAACCTGTAGCCGGAATAAATGTATACGTTCCATCGGTATTTAATTGAACAGTACCCGCATTTACAGTAGCTCCATTTTCATCTACACCGCTAACAGAAGAAGCAGAACCAATAGTTAAACCTGTTGCAGATGTTACTGTAAGAGGATTACTATCTGGATCACTATCATTATTAAGTACGGTACCGTTTACCGTTGTATTTAACTCTGTAGTATTTACATCGTTTTGCGCTGTTGGCGGATTATTTCCAACTGGCTGAATGTTTGGAATTACTTCAATGGATAAAGTAGCTGTATCTGTTTCATTATCTGCTCCCTCACCTGTATAGGTTATCGGATCGATAGTTCCTGTAAAACCAGGAGTAGGAGTAAAGGTATACGTTCCGTCTTCTTTGATTGTAATTGTACCAGCATTAGGAACTGCAACATTGTTTTCATCTACACCAGGAATATTATTAATAGTTACTCCTGCAGTAGTAACAGCAGTTGTAGTACCATTTATAATAACCGAAGTTACACTTGTTACATTTTCGTCATTAGTTAATAATGCGCCATCAACAGATGTATTTATGGGAGTTTGATTGATGTCATTTACTGTGTTTACAGCTGTATTACATTCTGAACTTTGAATGTCTTTGTCGGTAGAAGTACCAGCACCCTGGCCTTGACCACCGGCACTTACAGCAGTAGGAACTCCATCTGAATCTACGGTTCCGGTTATTGCACCTGTGCTTGTTAATTGAGAAGCTGTAATTGTTTCTGCACCTTCTAAGGCATCAAAACAACCGTCTCCATCACTATCTAAATCTAAGTGATTTGAAATTCCGTCGCCGTCTGTATCTTGAGAACTACAATTTAAAGTTATAGTAGCTTCTACCCATTCAGTTCTACCACCACTTCTAGCAACCATATCTACTTGTACATATTGTGTAGCACTTTCTAGAGTATAACTATAGTCTGCTAAAGTATCTACACCAACAGCATTTGTTTGTGAATTTATTAAATTAGTAGTTGAATAGGTGCCTAAAGGGATTTCTGATGTTACGACTGTTCTTGTACTTGTGTTATTTCCCCAAATATCAAACTTAATTGTAGTTCCTGATTCATATACTTGACCTAAATCTAAAATAAAATAATGACTAGTATTATTCATAGCAAACCCGTCGTCTGCAACAACATCCCCATCATTTATAGATGTAGTAGAAGCAAAACCTTGAGAATCAGTTATACCATCTGTAGCAGTAGAAGCTGAAAGACAATTTAATTCGTCAGTGTCTAAAATACCATCGTTATCATCATCTAAATCTTCAAAATCTGCTATTCCATCATTATCGTTATCTTCACAAGTATTTGCAGTAGCATTTAAATAATAAGTATTTGGAGTGCTATATGAAGCAGAAGTTACCTTACCATTACTACTGTTAACGGTTGGAGTACCAGTACCATAAGTACCATTATTGTCTCCGTCTGCATTATTAACGGTACCGTAATATGCTTCATCAGCATCGCTACAACCATCATTATCACTATCTGTATCTAAATAATCTGGTATGCCATCATTGTCTGTATCTGCAGGAACACAGAAAGACAAATCTCCTATTGCAGTTGCCTGGTTTCCAGAAGCACTGTTTGCTACTTGTTTATAGTGAATTACTAACTTATCTACGGGAACCGAAAAATTGATTTGTAAATTTTCATCTGTACCTGCACCTGTAAAAGTATTATCAGAAGAATTGGTAATACTTCCGCTGAACGTATAATCTGAGGGTGTCATTATATAAGAAGATCCTTGTGATATAACCTCAAAATAAATTTCATCGATAAACGATATAGCAGCATCTACGTCATAAACCGTAAAAGACAAATCATTAACCGATCTAGAAAATTGGAATGTATTTATAGTTTCTCCATATGATATCGATTCTTGTCGCCAAACGTATGCGTATGTTGTAGAATAAGAGTTTTCAATTTTCCAATTTCCAGTTGTATTAGTTGTTCTTGAAACAGTTACATCTACACCATCAAAACTTAAAGTTGGACTAGCGGTAGCAGTTGTAGGATCATCTCCAGTACTTGGACTAGTTCCTTCATTAAAATGATCGCTCCAAACTAAATTTTGAGGAGAACAATTATATTCAGTTGTATCTAAAATACCATCATTATCATCATCTAAGTCTAAATAATCATCTACACCATCATTATCATTATCACAAGATACCGTTCCTGTAACTGTAAATGTTAAATTACAATCTGGGTCATCTACATCTGTAATAGTAATAGTTCTGTCGTTACTATCTGCACCGCCAGTTATAATAAAAACAGTAGATGTACCGTATGAACCTGTACTTACTGTAGTGTCTGAAATTGTATATGATCCTCCTGTTTTACCGTTTCCTGTTAAATTTAATGTAAATTGTAAGTCAGAACCGTTTATACAAGAGCCATTTAGTGTGCCAGGATCATTTAAAGCACAAGGTATTGTACCGTCTAAATTAGCACAGACTTCTGTGGTATCCATTGGGTTATTACAACTACCATTATCAGCACAATTATATGTAACTGATGGGTCTATTTTTGTACTTTGTATTGGTACACCTGTAGTAAATGTGTATGAGAAATCTAGATTTGGGCCAACTGTTCCACTAATATTTGATTGACCACCAATTTTAATATAACCTGTTTTAGATTCTGATGTTGGAGGACCTGTTACATTTCCACCACCTTGTATCCTTGATTTAATATCTGCAAACCCTTCGTTATAAAACTCTCCAGTTAGATTTATATCTCCGTTTACAGAAAAACTACCAAAATTTTTAAATACCGATGTATTTTGTCCTATTTCTACTGACCCATTATTAATATTAAAAGTACCTGTATTAACAACCAATCCTTTGTTGTTAAAAGAGTTATCAGATGTAAATTCTGCACAGTTAACAAAAGTTGTTTCAGAACTTATTTGAAAATTATTACCAACAACCATTATATTCTGGTTTCTAAAATGACTTAAACCAGTACCTTGAGCATTTATTTCACCACCAACAGTTAGTGTGCCTATATTGTCAATTTCATTTTTAGAACCTGATCCAAATTGTAATGATTGACTAACATTTAGTTTTCCTTCATTATATATTTCATTTTTACCACCGTTAAAACTAATTGTGTTTAAAGCTGTAAATGTTCCTGTTTTACTTATTTTTACTTTTACATTAGCATCAAATTGTGGGTTTTGGTTAAAAATCAATTCGCCACCTTCTATTATAAAAGAGATACTTCCTGCAGAAGAAGAAGAATTTGAAATTGTTAAAGAATTTCCTTCCGAAATACAAATCACTGCTCCATCATTAAAAGTAGCAGTTGAATTATAAATACGAATTGCACCTTCAATTTTAGTAACACCTGCTAAAAAAGTATAGTTACTGCTTTGGTCACTATCTAGAGTGAAATTAGGACTATCACATTGTGCATTTGTATTTATTAAAGAAAACAACACAAATACAATGAATAAATGTAAAGGAGTTTTAAATTTAAAACGAATTATTCCCCCAAATAGTTTCGTTTTTAGTAGATATTTAATCATGTAAGAAAATTTTTTAAAAAGTGCAAAAAAATGTTATTATTAATAAGCCATCAAGGTTAAGACCCTTTTAGAATTAAAAAGTCACTTTAATTATTATTTAAATTTTTTATTTCAAACTATTTTAGAAATACGTATAGTTTTTCAGTTTTATATAGTTTTAAAATGTCAGTATTCTTTTATAGAGTTTGGTTCATCAATTGGGCCTCTATGAGAGTTTTAGTTAGAATTAGCATTTTTAATTTCTAAAGGGTACATAGTTTTTTGTTAATTAACTTAGTTTTTTACCAAGAATGTTAAACAATTCTACAGTTTCTATGTTTACTTTGCTGTTTTTAACTATTATAATACGCTGATTATCATAGTTCTCGTAAAAACTAGCTAAACCAGAAAATTCATCATCGTTTACACTTAATACAGTATTGGCTTCAGTCTTAAAAGCTAATTAAAATCTATCTGTGTATGTGTCTGTTTTTAATAGATAAATTTCACCAGACTTATTTATTTGCTATGTTGTACCCGTTAATTTGTCTTTGATGTATATTGATTGATGTTCTTTATTTTATCAATGTTAATAACACTGTTTTCAATTATAGAGCAATAATTCTTTATTGAACTTAAATGTTTTGTTGTTATTAATCTTTGAAAGAAGAGGAAGTAATCATTTAATATAGAACGAATTATTACCACAAATAAATTCGTATCTTTTAAATGTAATAGCATAATAAGAAATTTTAGATTACAAATATCGTTATTCTTTTGTTAGTTAGTTAGTTATGTTGGGGTAAATTTTATAAAATACTAAATAATTATGTTTTTTAAACTTATTGTAGTGTTAAAGTCTTTGGATATGGAGCTATCCTCTTTTTAAAAAGGATAGAAAGGAGTTTAGCTATTAGGGGACGTAACTAAGAATTACAATAAAAGAAGAAACATTTTTCTTAAAAACTTCTTATTATCAATCCTTTCTATTTTAAGTGTTTATAATAATGTGGCTTCTTGTTCTTTAAAAGCAAGAAGTCATATTATTACTCAATTACAATTTTCTTATTCATTGTACCTTTGTCTGTATCTATTTTTACAATATAAATACCTGTAAGTATTTTATTTTTAATCTCTAATTGATACGTATTTTTTTGTTCTGTAATTTCCCAAAGATTTACCTTTTTACCAAGGATGTCAAATAACTCCACATTGGTAATGTTTACTTCGTTGTTTTTAGAAATTACAATTTGATGATTCTCATTATCTGCATAAATATTGGTGTACATAGATAAGCTATCTTCTTCTATACTTAGTGCACTATTTGTAGCAAAAGCAAGCACAAAACGATCTGTATATACTCCTTTATCTAGAGTTAATGTAATTTTACCATCTGTAATATTATAAGATTCACTGGTAAGTTTATCTGTAAGAAATAGGTGATTAGAAACATTCTGAATTTCATCTACCATTATATCTACCGTTCCAGAATAGCCCATTGTAATTTCTAAAGGAACTTCTAAATGATCTGAAATAGCTTGTACCCCAGCAATTACATACTTGGTGTCATTATTAGGGAATTTCCAATATACAGCTGTTTCATTAGTTTCATAAAGTTCAGAGTCATATCCTCTATCAAAATTAAAAGAATTTGTTTTATCAAAAGAAATACCAATTTGATGGTGTAGCAATAAGTCGTCCTTGTTTTTATAATCCAAACCTAATTTAATAATAGGTAATAAATTACTCGTATTTACGGTTGCTGTCTTACTGCTTTTTGTATTTGTTTTATAAAACACAGATTCACCATCCGCTAAAGGAACATAAGCTCTTTGGCTGTTGTTAAAGTTAATTGCACCACCTGTACCTCCTTCTATAAAGAAACCTTGCCCAACGGCTATATATGCTTCTGGTTTTGTATAAGTATCATTGCCTAAGCCAGAAGTTCCGTTATTTACATTACTAGAAATTGTAGCGTCTGCAGCTTTTAATCCCATAGATAAGTTTACGGTTGCATAGCCACCAACATAGCCACCAAATATATGTCCGTTTATTCCCGTTACTTCACCAAGTTTACTTTCATGATGTTCCCAGAAATAAAGCGTTCCGGTGATGGTGCTATTATCTTCAATAAATTTTCTAGCATTCATTGCAGAAGGAAAGGGGTTTCCTATTAAATAATCTTGTCCCGCACCTATAGGAAGCGCAGTGTCAAAATCACCATCATTTGGGGTTCCTATAAAGGTATAATTTTGACCTAATAATTTTCCGGGTCCTTTAAAAATATAACCGTCACCTTTTTTAATAGGAAGATTATCATATTGATGTTCCCAATTAGATCTTCCGTTAGTGGCAGGAGAGTAGGTGTATATCCAGTATTTTGCTAAAGAAATAGGGTCTGTAGTGGCACCATCATAACCCTCCTTAAAATTAATTATTTTAGGGTTGTCTATATCAGTGCCATCTCTAAGTACGTCTTTTAAAGTATAGGTGTTAGTCCCAGAAGTAACTGGTGAACTCATATAATTATAACGATACAAACTAGGTACCATAGATTTTTGGTCTATAAGCAATTTACCAGTACCAGAAATCATACTCGTACTCGAGTGTGTTTGTACTAATTGAGATAAAGGACCTTTTAAACGAATGTTTCCATTTAAAGTTATATTATTAGTAACCACTAACAATTGGTCTGTTACTGTTAATGTTTTATTTGTTGATATTTCTAGTGTTCTTGCACTTAGTCTATCTACAGAATGTTCAAAATTCTGATCAATTACAACAGAACGAGATCTGTCAGGGAAACCATTATCCCAAGTACCATCAATATTTGTAGTTGTTTCTTTTAACTTATGTAGTCCTAATAATGTATTTGCTTCAGAATTAGAGTCTTCAATTTCAGAAATTAAGGGGTCTTGAGAGTGTCTTTTAGTTCCAGTAACATCGGTTTCCCCCACTGTTTGGTATGGAGTTATATCGTCATCAATAAATTCTACCCATTCTGCAGAATTATAATTTTTGTTGGGAGCCATGGTTTCATCTATTCTTACTAGAGAAGTGTTGTTTTTTATATAAGAAACTACGTCATACCTGTTTTCCCAAGCTGTGTTATCTGTTTTTTTTGTAGTTATAATGATGTCATCACCATCACCAAAATCTGTAATTTGAGTTTCTTCTATGGTTATACCTGTTGAAGTAAAGGTGGAAGTTGGTTTTTTAATTAAAACAGTTGCACCAGGTGCTATCTCTGAGTTTATAAAAAAAGTTGAAGAAGGCGTAACTCCTGTCTGATCTCCAGACACGTTTTTAAATAAAGCCAAAGCAACTTTATTAGCGGGTATTGTTTCTGTTAGATTTGTGTTTGTAACTTCTATCCATCTGTCTGTTTCATTGTAGTTAAGTACTTGTGTAATCATTGCGGACTCAAAAGCTGTATTGTCTATTGGGCCTATATATATGTCATAATCTTCAATTTCTCCTATTTGACTATCAAAATTACAAGCAGTTGAAGGAGTAGCATTGTGTTTAATGCTAACACGCAATCTTGTTTTTCCTAATGCAGCAGTTTCTGGTACTAAAATATTTGTAAGTGCTATGTTAAAAACACTATTTATATCCGCAGGATTGGCGGCACTAAAAATTTCATCTTCCGGGTCTGAGAAATCACCGTTGTTATTATAATCTATCCAGACAGTTACAAATGTATTATTATAAGTGTCTCTAGTATAAGTTAATTCTCCAGAAAATGTTTCTCCTGCTACGATATTTGTCGAAACGTTTTTATAATATTTGTAGACATCTGCATTACTGTCACTAGAGTTGTTGATATTTCCAATATGAACATTAGAAATATAATATTTATTGTTTTTCTCAATATCTACATTGTCATCACAATATTCTACGTCTACAGTGTTAAAAGTAGCGGTTCCAGTATAACTATCATCGCATGTAGATGCTGTTTTAACTTGTACATCATATTCTAAACCGTCGTCTAAACCTGTTATTTTTACATATTTTAAGGTAGAAGTTATTTCATTCCACGCTGTAGTGCCGTTTAAACGATATTGTACTATAAAAGAGTCTGTATCCTCAGATTCCCAACGAACTATTGCAGTAGTTTCACTAATATTTGTTATTGAAATAGTAGGTAAAGTAGGTGTTTGTATTGTAATGTTTTGTGTACTCGTTTTTGTGGTTGTTCCATTATCAAATACCCAATCTATAGTGTAAGAACCTGGGGAGTTAAAAGTTGTATCGTCTGTTGTTGTAGCTGTAATTTCTTGTGTGCAATTAAGGTTCATTACGGGAGTAGCAGCGGTATATGAACAATATTCTTTTATATCTTCTAAAGTTGGAGCTACAAAATTACCAGTATAAGATGTAACGTTTACGGTTGATGTACAGGTGGATGATAAGCCATCGGAATCGACAACGGTTAAAGTAACGGTTGTGGGAGTTGAAACATTTTGGCAACTAAAGTTATACTTGTCTAATGATAAATGTAAATCTAGTCCATTTGGAGTGTCGTAAGCATCGTAAGAACCGTTGTTAATATCTTCTGCTGTTATAGATGCATTTCCTAGTGCATCCAAACTAATATTAATAGAACCAACACAGTTTGCAATGGGGGCTACAACCTCGTCTTTTATGTAAATATCATAATCTTCCATTTCACCTGCTTGATGTTCAGCATTACAAGCATTACTTATATTCTTTCTATTTATGGCTACACGCATTCTAGTTTTTCCAGTAGTTGCAGTTGTGGGGATATTTATTTGAAAATCTTTTTGAACCCCGTCTTCACTAAAAGGTTCGGTTACTGTGTTGGTATACACTTCTTCTCCGGAGTCAGAAAAATCACCATCCTTATTGAAATCTATCCATACTTTTAATGTGCTTGTATTATAGTTTGGTGCACGATAACTAATAGAAGCAGGATAATCTTGCCCTAAATTAACATCTGTATGTGTGGATAAAGTATTGTAATACTCGTAAACAGATGCCGTATTATCTGAGTTTTGAAAAATGTCACCAAAACTTACTTTACTTATAAAAAACGTATTATTACTCTTAGAATTTATAGGCGTACAATATGAAGATTGAGCATATGTATTATTTATAACACAGCTAAATAATATTATTATAAAGAGAATATTATTTTTTAAGTTAAACATTTTTCAGTTATTTTGGAGGATGATTATTATGTTTTTTTTTAATAGTTATCTTGTAATTAGGGTTTTAACTATGAGCAGATTCTACTTATAAGACACACTTTTATTTTGTAAGTCACATTTGTGAACGTTTCTTGTTGCTATTTATTGTAGGTAGTTATTGATTTCATAGTATACGGATATTTAACCTTTGTATATCTTAGGCCCTAATTAGTAATTTTTTTTAAAATCTATTACAACTTACATCGGGGGCCTGTGTATTGTATGTATTCAATAGTACTAAAATACTATTTTTTTTTAAAATATCATTTATTCCTTGGAAACCAGAGTTATAGATGTGATTTTTATTGTGAAATGATACTTGTTAATTAACGATTTGGTTATTGTTTTAAGTGTTTTTCTTTAAGTGTTTCTTAATACTATTTGATTAGCAGAAGTTAAATATTTCATTAATTTTTTAAAACTGATATAAATCATCTTTTAAGGTTGGTTTTATTCAGAAATTTGCTTTTATATTTAAAAGGGAAATTATGAGAAGAGACGAACCTATTTCAACTATAATGGCAACAAATTTAGTTACATTAAATGTTGATGGAGATTTAGTAACCGCAGAAAAAATGTTTATAGAACATAAAATAAAACATATTCCTGTAGTTCGTGATAAGGAAATTATAGGGATGTTAAGTTACTCTGATATACAAAAAGTTAGTGAATCTCGTTTAAATGAAGATGGAACTTCTGTAAATAGTTTTGTAAATAATACATTTACAATAAAACAGGTTATGGATAAAAATATTACAGCAATTCCGCCTTATACATCTATTAAAGATGCAGCAGAATTATTAACAACAAAAGGATTTCACGCTTTACCAGTAGTTGAAGATTCTGAACTAGTAGGAATAGTTACTACAAGGGATTTAGTAAAATATTTGGTAGCGAAATTATAGTGGTTTTTATATTGGTTAGTTAGTAAGAAAGAGGCTTTTTTAAAGCCTCTTTTTTTATTTAAAAGATTCTAAAAATAATTATTTTGGGTTAAAAGAAGGGTTAATAATAATCGTTATTTATTTAGTAATATCATTATTATCAGTACTTTGTTTTTTTAAATAAGAAGCAATTATTCTCTGAATATCTCTATTGTCTTTTTTAGGTTCTACAAAAAACTGGTAATCTTCTGGGTTTTCTAATTGTTCAGATTGCTGCAAATCTACATAACCAAAACCTTGATAAATTCCATCTAAAATTAAGGCAAAACCAACTTCATTCTCCGTTCTACCAGTTTCTTTAATAACTATGTTTTCTGCGCCAATGCCAACAGATTTAATAGCTTCTTTTACACGTTTATTATAATCAACTACGGCTTCTTTATCACAACAAATACCTTTACATTCTTTAAGTTGATAATGGAAACAACTCGCAACATTGGTTTGCAGGTGGCAATATTTTGGACATAATACATATTCTTTGCAAAGAAGTTCTAAGTGGTTTCTAGCTTCGGCAACAGTGTAATATTTCATCATTGGATTGGGTACCAATTTTAACCGATTGTAAGCTAAATGCATAATGCCTTTTTGGTCTTCGTAAGAAAATAAACCAATAGCTTCTCCAGACCGTCTTTGTGTTCTATTAAATTTAGGGTAAATTTGTTTTATTTCTGCAGATTCATGTAAAAGAGCCAGCAATTCGCTACCTGTTTTTGTATAAGAAATATCGGCAGTTTCCATACACATGGTTTGCTCTTTTTTCTTTTTGTCATAAAAATGACTGATGACACGTTGCTTTATATTATTGGCTTTACCCACATAAATAACTTCTTTATCAATGTTTTTAAAGTAGTAAACGCCAAAAGTTTCGGGTAAATTATCGACAACTTTTTTGTCTAAAAGAGGCGGTAAGGTGGCTTGTCTAGATTTTGGGTTTAAAAAAGAATTGATGGTAAAATTATCATCTCTTTCTATTAATCTTCTAAATAATTCTGTGGTTGCTTCTGCATCTCCTTTTGCTCTGTGTCTGCCAACAATAGGAATATTTTCAATAGTACAAATATTACCTAGACTATAAGAATTTAAACCCGGAATTATCTTTCTTGATAAACGAACGGTACAGAGTTTTTTTCGTTTAAAAGAGAATCCTAAATTTTTAAATTCTTCGTGAATAATATTATAATCGAAGTTGACATTGTGTGCTACAAAAATGGTGTCTTCCGTAATTTCTGCTACCTTTTTTGCAATTTCATAAAACTTAGGAGCATTTCTTACCATTGCATTTGTAATGCCTGTAAGATTGGTAATAAAAGCGGGAATGTTTTGCTCTGGATTTACCAAAGTAGTAAACTCATCAACAATCACTTTTCCGTCAAATACTAAAATGGATATTTCGGTTATTTTAGAACCTTTATATCCATTTCCTGTGGTTTCTATGTCTACTACTGTGTATAACAATTATTCGATCGTCTTTTTTAAGTCGGCAATAGTTTGTGTAGGGTTTTCAGCTCCAAAAACAAAGCTACCTGCCACTAAAACATTTGCTCCAGCTTCAATTAATGCATTTGCATTATAAGAGGTAACGCCTCCATCAATCTCTATTAAACATTCAGATTCTGTAAAATCTATTAAGTGTTTTAATTGACTTACTTTTTTAAACGTGTTTTCTATAAATGATTGTCCGCCAAAACCAGGGTTTACACTCATTATACAAACCATATCTAAATCTTCAATTACATCTTCTAAAACGGCAATCGGTGTATGAGGGTTTAAAGCAACTCCGGCTTTCATTCCTGCTGCTTTTATGGCTTGTATTGTTCTGTGTAAATGAGTACAAGCTTCATAGTGTACGGTTAAAATATCTGCACCTAAATCTGCAAATGTTTGTATGTACTGATCTGGGTTTACAATCATTAAATGTACGTCAATTGTTTTTGTAGCGTGTTTTGTAATTGCTTTTAAAACCGGCATTCCAAAAGAAATGTTTGGTACAAAAACACCGTCCATAATATCAATATGAAACCAATCGGCCTCACTATTGTTTACCATTTCGATGTCTCTTTGTAGGTTTGCAAAATCTGCTGCTAAAATTGAAGGTGCAAGTAAATTACTCATTTATTTGTTGTTGTGTTGTTATTTTATTTTGCAAAGGTAATTAATTCGTTAATGCGATAAAGAATGAAGAAGTAATCTTTTTATTATTTAAATTTTCTGATTGATAAATTAAACACATAGTCACATAGAAAACATAGCGTTGGGTTTTCTATGTGACTACGTGGTAAAAGGTTTTTAAAAAGAAGCAAATGTTAGTGTTTAATAAATTTGAATTTTAATAGGTTTAGCCCTGATTGAACGGTTTGTTTGAGCTCTTTTTTATTCCTTTTTAGGATAAAAAAAGCGAGTAGTGAAAGCAGGAAATAGCTTCAAAAAAAAACTCCCAAAAATGAATTTGAGAGTTTTAAGTTTTATATACTTTTTAAGATTGTAAGTGAAATACCTAATGCAATCTGCGATTGCTAACCTAAGTAAGTCATTAAGATTTTAGATCTAGAAGTGTGTTTTAATCTTCTAATTGCTTTTTCTTTAATCTGACGAACACGCTCACGAGTTAAATCGAAAGTTTCACCAATTTCTTCTAAAGTCATTGGTTGGTGTTCTCCTAAACCAAAGTATAATTTTACAACATCAGCTTCACGTGGAGTTAATGTTTCTAAAGCTCTATTAATTTCTATTCTTAGAGATTCGTGTAATAATTTTCTATCAGGATTTGGAGATTCTCCAGAGTTTAAAACGTCGTATAAATTAGAATCTTCACCTTCAATTAAAGGAGCATCCATAGATACGTGACGACCAGAATTTTTCATAGATTCTTTTACGTCATTCACAGTCATATCTAATTTCTTAGCAATTTCTTCTGGACTTGGAGGTCTTTCGTTTTCTTGCTCTAAGAAAGCGTACATTTTGTTAATTTTATTGATAGAACCAATTTTATTTAACGGTAAACGTACAATTCTAGATTGTTCTGCTAAGGCTTGTAAGATAGATTGACGAATCCACCAAACGGCATATGATATAAATTTAAAACCTCTTGTTTCATCAAAACGTTTTGCTGCTTTAATTAAACCTAAGTTTCCTTCGTTAATTAAATCTGGTAACGTTAATCCTTGATTTTGGTATTGTTTTGCAACAGATACAACGAAACGTAAATTTGCTTTTGTTAATTTCTCTAATGCTCTTTGGTCACCAGCTTTAATAAGCTGTGCCAATTCTACTTCTTCATCAGCAGTAATTAAGTCTACTTTACCTATTTCTTGTAAGTATTTATCTAACGATGCAGTTTCTCTATTAGTAACCTGCTTGGTAATTTTTAGTTGTCTCATCTAATTCTCTATTGCTTTTTAAAGGATTAATGTATTGCTACATTTTATTATACGTATGAATCTAACTTTATGTTACAAAAAGTTTCATGTTTTTTTTTAAAAGTAGGTTTCTTGCCATTCACCGACATTAAAGGGTGCTTAAACTTTTTATTTATTTTAAATGTGACTTCTTTTATTTCTTTGTGTCAAAATAATAACTGAATTGAAAACGATAGATGTTAAAGCTTTAAGCGACGAAGAATTAGTCTTTAAAATAGTAGAAACAAATAACTCACAATTGTTTGCTGTATTATATGATAGATTTTCTAAGGTAGTTTATAATAAGTGTTATGGTTTTTCCAAAAACAAGGAAGAAGCAGAAGATTTAACACATGACGTTTTTATCAGGTTATTTGTAAAAATAAAAACCTTTAAGGGTAATTCTAAGTTTTCTACTTGGTTGTATTCTTTTACTTATAATTTCTGTGTAAATTACGTGCAAAGAAATGATTTTAAAAAGAAGGAAAAAGTTACGGTTGTTACAGATAATATAAAAGAAGAAGATGATTTTCAAGAAATTGATGATGTAACTCTGTTTGAGTTGAAATCAGAGAAATTGGCAAAAGCATTAACTTTAATTGATCCAACAGAAAAGATGATTCTTTTAATGAAATATCAAGATGATATGACGATTAAAGAGATTCAAGAATCTTTAAGTATTGGTGAAAGCGCTGTTAAAATGAGAATTAAAAGAGCGAAACAAAAACTTGTAAGAACATATGAAGAATTATAAATATGAGCAATCCTTTTAAGAGAATTATACATCACCACAGTGTGCCTAAAGTTCTAAAAGAAAAAGTTTTAAGCGATATTTCGATGATTAAACTCACTCTAGATATCGCTGATTTATTTTTAGTGAAATATCCGAATACAATTGGAGACTTGTTAAACAATGGTAACAATAAATCGAATTATAAAAGCTAATAATAATGACAAATAAATTACTACTTGCGCTAAAATCTGATGTAGATTTTAGTTTTCTAGAAACACTTTGGACTAATTTTACTGATTTTTTACCGCAATTATTAAAAGGAATTGGCTTTTTAATAATAGGTTGGTTATTAATAAAATTTCTGTTATATATTATAAAAAAAGCCTTAGGCTATACCAAAATAGATAACTTACCAGAAAAACTACATGTAGATGAAATTTTTGGAGAGTCTTCTTTAAAAATTCAACCAACAAAAATAATTATTACAGCTATTAAGTGGGTTTTAATTTTAATCTTTATAATAGTTGGCTCAGAATTATTAGGTTTAAGAATGGTTTCTGAACAATTAAGTAATTTAATTGGGTACCTACCAAGACTAATTAGTGCACTTGTTATTTTTGCAGTGGGTATTTATGTAGCTAATTTGGTTAAAAAAGCTTTAACCGCTATGTTTAAATCTTTAGAGTTAACCGGAGGTAATTTAGTTGGTAATATTGCCTTTTATTTAATTGCTATTGTAGTTACCGTAACAGCATTAAACCAAGCAGGTGTTAATACAGATTTAATTACAAGTAATCTTTCTATAATTCTAGGAGCAATTCTAGCATCATTTACCATTGCATTTGGGCTAGGTTCTAGAGATGTAATTAAAAGATTATTATTTGGTTATTATACTAGAAAAAATATTAAAGAAGGAGATAAAGTTATTATTAATGGTTTAGAAGGAACTGTTGGTTTAATAGATAATATATGCGTGGTATTAATCACCGAAAAAGGAAAAGTAATTATTCCGATTAAAGATATAGTAGACAATCAAATTGAAGTAATCGATTAATTTTCTATAAGATTTGATAGAACGTTGGGAGACGTACTATCATAGTTGTGATTTATCACAAAAACAAGAGACCGTGAAAACGGTCTCTTTTCTATTTATATAAGTTTTACAAGGCTTTCTTTAGCTAGGGTTTCTGTTAAATTAACATTCCTTTTAAAAAAGAAATCTGAAATTCTGTATTTCTAAAATAGCCCATTTATTTGAGCATCTATCCTATCTATAATATAACCTAAATCTTCTTGGTTATCAACAAAATCTAAATTATCAACATCAATTATAAGTAATTTTCCTTTTGTATAGGTAGATATCCAAGCTTCATAACGCTCATTTAACCTACTTAAATAATCGATACTTATAGAGTTTTCATAATCTCTACCACGTTTATGAATTTGACCCACTAAGGTAGAAATATCTGCACGTAAGTATATTAATAAGTCTGGTGGTGTTACCAAGTTTTCCATTAATTCAAATAAAGAACTATAATTACCATAGTCTCTATTAGTCATTAAACCCATTGCATGTAAATTTGGAGCAAAAATATGTGCATCTTCATAAATGGTTCTATCCTGAATAATATTTTTACCAGATTCTCTCAATTCTAAAATCTGACGAAAACGACTATTTAAAAAATAGACCTGAAGGTTAAAAGACCAACGTTCCATTTCTGTATAAAAATCGTCTAAATACGGATTTTCATCCACAGACTCAAAATGAGGTTTCCATTTATAATGTTTGGCTAATAATTTGGTTAGCGTGGTTTTACCTGCGCCAATATTTCCTGCAATTGCAACGTGCATAAATTATATTCTAATAAGATTAAAAGTGATGCTAAAATAGTAAAAATTATAAATAGAATAGGTTAACAATCTAATTTATAACCAAATTTCTAATGTCTATAAAAAAACATTTATTATTACAATTAAACTTTTAGGTTTTTTTTAAGTCTTAATAATTATAATTGGATTTATTTTACAAAAATTAAAATTTTACAGATGAAATCATTATTTACACTTATTCTAACACTTGTTTCAATTATTACTTTTGGGCAAAAAGATTTTCAAGGGAAGGCTATTTATATGTCTAAAACCTCTGTAAACTTAGACAACTTTGCACGAGGTGGAGAACAACTTTCTGAAGCAAGAAAAAAACAGCTTCAAGAAAGAATGAAATCTCAATTAGAAAAAACCTTTATTTTAAATTTTGATAAAAGCTCGTCTCTTTATAAAGAAGATGCAAAGTTAGAGGCACCAACAGCAGGTGGAGGAGGAAGAGGTCCGAGGTTTGGAGGTTTTTCTAGTGGAGGAACAAAATATAAAAATACTAAAGAAAAAAAAGCTTTAGAGTCTACCGAATTTTTTGGTAAAAAGTTTTTAATTTCTGACGAAATGGAGCAACCACAATGGGAGTTAGGCGGAGAAACTAAACAAATAGGTAGTTACCTTTGTTATAAAGCAACATTACTTAAAGATGCAAACCCTTTAGATTTTTCTAATTTTAGAAGACCCAATTCTGAGGATAATAAAGAAGAAAAAGAAGTAAAACAAATTTTAGTTACAGCTTGGTATACACCACAGATTCCTGTTAGTAATGGTCCTGGAGCATATTGGGGATTGCCGGGTTTAATTTTAGAAATAAATGAAGGAGCTACCACTATTTTATGTACAGAAATAGTATTAAATCCTTCAGAAAAGGCTTCTATTGAAGCTCCATCAAAAGGAAAAAAAATTACTAGAGAAAAATATACCAAAACTGTTACAAAGAAAATGGAAGAGCTAAGACAAAATTTTCAAAATAGAGGTAGAGGTGGTAATCGTGGAGGCGGATTTCATTAAACAATAAAGGAATAATTACACAAAAATGAAAAAATTACTACTACTAACCGTTTTTATGGTTTCGCTTTTTACCAACGCTCAGGTAAAATTAACAGGAGTTGTTAAAGATAGTGTTGGAGAACCTTTAGAAATGGCAAATGTATTAGCTATTAATAAGGTTACTAATAAAATTGCTTCTTATGGTTTTACAGATACCAAGGGTTTTTATAAATTAAATGTAGATAAAAACGCAACTATTTTGTTGAAAATTAGTTACGTAGGTATGAAATCTTCCGATTTTACAATAGAAACAAAGTCAGCAGAAATTGTTACAAATGTTATGTTAGCTTTTGATAATGCTTTAGATGGTATAAATATTGTTTCTAAAATGCCTGTTACGGTAAAAGGAGATACCATTGTTTATAATGCAGATTCTTTTCAAAATGGTTCAGAAAGAAAACTAGAAGATGTTTTAAAGAAATTACCAGGTGTAGAAATTAATGATAATGGAGAAATTGAAGTAGAAGGTAAAACAGTAGAAAAAGTAATGATAGACGGTAAAGATTTCTTTGATGGAGATACAAAACTGGCTGCTAAAAATATTCCTTCTAATGCTTTAGATAAAATAGAAGTTTTAAGAAATTACGCAGATGTTAGTCAGCTTAGTGGTGTACAAAACAATGAAGATAGAGTTGCTATAAATATTAAACTAAAAGAAGGGAAAAAGAATTTCTGGTTTGGAGATATAACTGCTGGAGCAGGAAATGCGCCAGATGAAACCTTATATTTATTACAACCAAAATTATTTTATTACTCTCCAAAATACACCATTAACGTTATTGGTGATGTTAACAATATGGGAGAAGTTGTTTTAGATAGAGGAGATATTAGAAGTTTTAGCGGTGGTTTTAGAAGTCAAAGTCCGTCTAACGGAACAAATTTAAGTTTAGCGAGTGCTGGTATTGGTTTTTTAACTGCAAATGCTAGAAATGCAAACAGAATAGAGACTAAGTTAACGGCTATGAATTTTAGTTATTCACCAAATGCTAAACTAGATTTAAGTGGGTTTTTAATTTTTTCTAGTAATAGCAACGGACAACAAAATAATGTAGCTACAGATTATATAGATCCTCTTACACCAGATGAGAATACAGAGAGTACAACAGACCAAACAAGTAATACAGGTTTGTTTAAATTTAGTGCAGATTATAAGCAGAATGCAAGAAAGCAATTTAATTATGATTTAATCGGGCGTTTTACAAACGAATATAGAACAGATGATGTTGCATCGGATGTTTTAAGTAATATTACAGAAAAAGAGAACGCTACACCTTATACCATCAATCAAAATTTTAGTTATTTCTATACGGCAAATGAAAAAAATATCTTTGCCTTAGAAGCGAAACATTTATTACAAGATGAAGATCCGTTTTATGTTGCTTCTTTAGAAAAAGATAGCTATGTAGATGAAGCGGAAACTTTAGGTTTAGATAAAGAACCAAGTTCAAGTAACTTATTGTACACATTAGAACAAGACAGACGTGTAAAATCGAATCAATTAGATGTAAAATTAGATTATTATAATATTTTAAATGATAAGAGTAACTTAAATTTTGTAGTTGGTACCATACAAAGTAAGCAAAATTTTGATTCTAAATTTTTCCAAATTTTAGATGATGGAAGTGAATCTATTCCAACCGGAACTATTCCAGAGGAAGATGCTAGAGCGTTTACAAACGATACAGAGTACGGTTTTTCTGATCTTTATGCAGGATTAAGGTATCGTTTAAAAGCAGGTATATTTACTTTTACTCCAGGTTTTACATTGCATGCGTATGATGTTAAAAATACACAATACGAAACAGAAATTTTTAAAGATCAATTTCAAAAATTCTTTCCAGAATTATCTATAATAGCACAATTTAAACAAAGTGAATCTTTACAATTTTCTTATAAACAAGAAGTTAATTTTACAGATGTAAATAAACTTGCTAGAGGTATTGTAGCAAATAGTTATAATTCTTTTTATTATGGTAATCACGAGTTAGACAATGCACATTTGCATAATGTGAACTTAAATTATTCTAGCTTTAATTTATTTAATTACACAAACGTATTTGCGAGGCTTAATTACAAAAAAACGATAGATCAAATTAACTCAAACATAATTTTTGAGCCAGGATCTGTAGTTTCTACAAGTACTTCATTAAATTCACCTTTTGATAATGAGAGTTTTACAGGTTCTGCAAGAGTTGGTAAAACGTTTAATAAGATTAAAACATCTTTAGGAGCTAATTTAGGTTACAGTAAAACATACCAGTCTTTAAATAATGCTTTTAATACCAATAAATTATTTTCTCAGGGTTATAACGCAAGTGTTAGTACAAACTTTAACAAAGCACCAAATGTATCATTGGGGTATAAATTAAGTTTTTCAGATCAAGATAATAGTGCTAGAGAAGCCGTTGTAAAAGGTATTACAAATGCACCTTCTATTAGTTTTGATGCATATGTTTGGAACTCGTTAACTATTCGATCAGATTTTTCTTACAACGAAGTAAAACAAGATGGAGTAGTTGCAAATTCGTTTAAAAGTTTAGATGCTTCTTTTTCATACAGAAAAGGTAAAGATGCAAAATGGGAATATGAGTTAGTAGGAAGTAATCTTTTAGCTTCTGGTTCTAGAGCATCTGTAAATACAACTAATATTGCTTTTACAATTAATGAAACTTTTATTTTACCAAGATTTGTAAGTCTTAGAGTAAAATATCAATTGTAATTAAATCTTTAAATAAAAAAGCTCAATTTATTGGGCTTTTTTTATAGCCTAAATTTAAAATAAGAAACAATATCTTTGCAAGATAATAATTAATGAAGTTATGTGATCTTGTCAATAAATTCAAAATTATAATTCTGAGTTATTTATTATTATTTGTATTCATAAAATTTTAAAAGGAGTTAAGTATAATGAGAAAATTTGATGTAGCAGTAATTGGTAGTGGACCTTCTGGAGCTTCGGCAGCTTTAAAATTAGCAGAAAATGGAGTTTCTGTTGTTTTAATAGAAAAAGAAGTGTTACCAAGATATAAAACTTGCGGTGGAGGTTTTGTCTATAGAGGAAGAAGAAATATGCCTTTTGATATTAGTTCTGTTGTAGAAAGAGAGTTTAAGAAAATTGACATTTATTTTGATAAAGCTGGTATTCATTTAACATCAGAAAGAGAAGAACCTATTATTAGCATGATCATGCGCGATGATTTTGATAACTTTATTGTTGAAAAAGCAAAAAAAGCAGGCATTGTATTATTACAAGACCATAAATTAAAGAATATACTTTTTGAAGATAAAATTACATTACAAACTTCTAAAGAAGATGTAGAAGTTAAGTTTGTAATTGCTGCAGACGGAGCGTTAAGTACAACCGCAAAGTTAGCAGGTTGGGAAGAAACTAGACATTTAATACCTGCTTTAGAATATGAAGTAGAGGTTAGTAAAGAAGATTTTGATAGACTATCTAAAGAAGTTCGTTTCGATTTTGATGCGGTTCCTTTAGGATATGGATGGAGTTTTCCAAAAGAAAACCACTTGTCTATTGGTGTAGCCTCTACCAAAAGAACAAAATTAGATTTAAAAAAGCATTATAAAGAATACTTAGTAACTTTAGGAATTAACGAAGTGGTTAGCGAAGCTTTTCATGGTTTTCAAATACCAGTTTCACCTAGAACAGATGGGTTTTTTAGAAAAAATGTTTTTTTAGTAGGGGATGCAGCAGGATTTGCAGATCCTATAACCGCTGAAGGAATCTCTAATGCAATTCTTTCTGGTGTTATTGCTGCAGACGCAATCATAGAAAGTAAATTAGAAAGTAAGTTGGCCGAAGAATTATACGATACAAAATTAAACAAGGTTTTAATTCCAGAATTAAAAACAGGAGTGTACTTATCTAAACTTTTCTATGAAAATGAAAAAGTAAGACATTTTTTAATGAAAAAGTATGGAGATCGTTTTTGTGAAGCAATGACAGATATATTTATGGGAGAACGTTCTTATCCTGTAGATATAAAGAAAAAATTGAAACAAAAGTTAAAAAATGTAATTTTTAAAAACTAAAGATACTCTTGTTATTTTTTATAAACTAATTTAAAAATAGGTTCGTTATTTAAAGTAAGTAAACTACACGCACACAATGTCTATTAAAGTAACATCGGTTTCTAAAATTTATAAAACGCAAAAAGCATTAAATAACGTTTCTTTTTCTGCGGATAAAGGCCAGATAATTGGTTTTTTAGGTCCAAATGGAGCAGGGAAATCTACTATGATGAAAATACTTTCGGGGTTTATAAAACCCCATGAAGGTGAAGTTTTTGTTGATGAAATAAATGTTTTGGATAATCCATTAGAAGCACAAAAAACAATTGGGTATTTGCCAGAGCACAACCCTTTGTATAAAGAGATGTATGTGCGTGAATATTTACAATTTAATGCTGCTATTTTTAAGGTTGATAAAAGCCAAATAGAAGCGTGTATTGAAAAAGTTGGACTAACAACTGAGGCGCACAAAAAAATAAGTCAATTATCTAAAGGATATCAACAAAGAGTTGGTTTAGCCGCAGCTATTTTGCACAACCCAAAAGTGTTAATTTTAGATGAACCAACAACAGGTTTAGATCCTAATCAATTAGTAGAAATAAGAGCGTTGATTAAAGAATTAGGAAAAGACAAAACGGTTTTGTTTTCTACACATATTATGCAAGAAGTAGAAGCCGTTTGCGATCGTGTCATCATCATAAAAAAAGGAGAACTTTTAATTGATAAAAAACTAGAGGATCTCAAAGAAAATAACCAACAAATTATAGCAGTTACTTTTGATTATAAGGTTGAAGAGCAATTTATAAAAAGATTAGCAAACGTGGTTTCTTATAAAAATAATTACGACTATACTTGGTTTATCACTTTTGAAAGTGAAGAAGATATGCGACCAAAAGTATTCGATTTTGCCCAAGAAAATGGTTTAAAAATCCTTAGTTTAAATACTCAGAATAAAAATTTAGAAACGCTTTTTAGAGAAGTTACAGCTTAATTTTTCTCTATAAAAATAATAATACTTATTGATTTACGGAAAACATAATAAATATGTCAACAAATAATTGTTTAGATCAAATAGCAAACATAGATATTTATCTTTTAGATCAAATTACAAAAGGACGTTATAATAAGGCTGATAAAATTTTGGATGCAGGTTGTGGAAGCGGCAGAAATTTAAAATGGTTTTATGAAAATGCTTATACTTTTTATGGTGTCGATAATGATGCAGAGAGACTTAATGTAGCAAAAGAATTATATCCAAATAAAAAAGAAAACTTTAGTGTTTCTAATGTAGAAAATTTACCATTTACATCGGAATCTTTTCAACATATAATTTGTAATGCAGTATTACATTTTGCAAAGAATACAGCACATTTTGAGGATATGTTTTCAGAACTAGTGCGTGTTTTAAAACCAAAAGGGACATTGTTTATTAGAATGACCTCAGATATTGGAATAGAAAAATTCGTTAAAATGACTCCTACAGGAATTGCTAAATTACCTGATTTATCAGAGCGTTTTTTATTAACGCGTACATTACTTGAAGATATAATGGCTACTAACAATTTATCCTTTTTAGTTCCTCTAAAAACGGTTAATGTTAATGATTTGAGAGCTATGACAACACTTGTACTTCTTAAAAACTAGTTTCACTTATAAAGAACAGTGTGTGAATTTTTATCACTGATTTTAAAATTAAAATAAGGCTAATTTGTTAAATAATGAAAAGCTTCTAACAAAGTAGGAAAAACCAAAATACTTCCTGCTTCTTTTAATTCCTCTTCTGTATATTGTGTAGTAATTCCAATTGCAACCATTCCTGCAGCTTTTGCCGCTTTTGTGCCGGTTAAGCTGTCTTCAAAAACCCAAATATCTTTAAAATCTTCTTCTTTAAAACCTAAGGTTTCTGCCAATAGAATATAAGCTTCTGGTGCAGGTTTTGGTTTTACATAGTCTTGCACGCCAAAAACAGTAGTAAAGTTTAAATCTAAATGATGAACACTATTTTTTAAAAACTGTTTTGTTGCGTTACTAGCAATTCCGTAAGGAATTTTTTCTTTGGTTAAAAGTGTTGTAAATTCTCTAACTCCAGGTAATAATTTAGGAACTTTAAAACGTGTTTTTATGTGTTCGTCTTTTAAAAAATACAATTCTTCCGTTTGTGCCTCTTTACCAATTACAGCACAAAAATATTCGGCAATAATCATGGGAGATTTTCCTGCGTTGAATTTAGGAAACGGAGCTATTTCTTGGTTAAATAATTCTTTAAAAGCAGAAGTCCAAGCAGAATAATGACTCTCAAAACTATCTACAATTACGCCATCAAAATCAAATAAAAATCCTTTAGGTAATACCATTAATTGGTTGTTTTTTCGTTGAATATTTCCGTTAAATACGGGTTTAAAAATTTATTTGTTGGATCTAATTCTCTTCTTAAAAATTTAAAATCTTCCCATTTGGAATATACTTTAGAAAGCTCTGCATCTTTAGCTGTAAAACGTTTTGCCCAATGCGGTTTTCCTCCGTGTTTTAAGAATATTTTTTCAATACTTTTAAAAGCTTCATAGGTATCTGCTGTAGCGGCGTTTCTAGACACACATCCCATAGTAACCGTATCTTTACCGTATGCATAACTCAACCAGGTTTTATCTTTATAAACAAAACGAACATCCATAGGAATATGGATAAAAGATTTATTACTCCATTTATTAATTTCTGTTTTTAGTTCTTCAAAAACTGTAGGAAAAACATCTAAACCAATGGTCCATTCTGCCAATTCTAAAGTAGAACCTCTAGATTTTGTAACCGTAGCTTGGTATAAAGAACCTTTATGTTCTTTTGTTGAACTAAAAAAACCTCTGTATAAAAGTTTATTTGCAATGGCTGTTATCCAAGGAAAAACATGTGTGTATTTGTATAATATTTTAGAGGCAGTTCTTCTATGTTTTAAATATTTAGGACCCAAATCTTCTATAATTTCTGTGTTTGGGTCTATTTTGTCACCTGTAATCACATACCCTTTATCGGTATGAGGAAGCCATAAGATTCTTAGAAAATCATGTTTTTTTAGGCGTTCATTGATTTTAGGCAACCAAACACTATCGTCTTCCGGAGCTTCTTTTACATGTAAAGTATAGATAGGTTCACATTGAAAAGTGATTTCAGAAAGTACCCCTAAAACTCCTAAAGAAACTCTAACGGCATCAATTAATTTGTCTTTTTCTGTTATGGTTTTCACAGAACCATCAGCCAAAATAAGAGTACATTTTGTAATATATTCAGATAATAGTTTTCCGCTTGTTCCGTGAGTTCCTGTTGCCAAAGCACCACCAATAGTAATGGTGTTAATATCTGGTAAACAAGGAATGCACCAACCTTTTGCTTCTACGGCTTCTAATAAATCGCCTAGAATTACACCAGATTGAACTGTAATTGTATGTTCAGTATCATTAGAAGATATAATTTTATTATAAGTTCTAATATCAATTAAAGTAGCTACACCAGAAGCAATATCTGCAGAGGATTGTTTGTTTCCAAAAACTCTAATTTTTTCTGAATTAGCAATTACTTCTTGTAATTCTTTTTCAGAAGTAATTTTATAAAGCGATTTGTAATTGTGAGTTAGATTCTCGTTCCAACTTACCCAAGTACCATTTTTATTTTGTTTCATTTATTTTTTAAAAGATTAAACAAAATTAAGCATTAATATTTTTTTATCGTGCTTGTTTTTGTTTTTTTCTGTTAATTAGAATCAATTCAATTTATAAGCAATTTGTTGTTTATCTAAATCAGCTAACAACTCGTTGGTAATATGAACTTTTGTATTTCTACTAGGTAAACTAATTTCTAGTTTTTCCTTTTCGTCCCAAATAGTGAAATTTAAATTTTGTTTACCAGGTGTCTTTTTTAATATGTTTTCTAAAGTGGAAATAGATTCTTCTTTAATTTCACTTAAAGGAAGTTGAATGGTTACTTTTTTACAGAGTTCATCCATAATATCATGTAACAATTTCATTTCTAGAAACTTTAGTCTTGGTTCGCCAACAACTCCTGTTTCTTTATTGGTCCAACCAGGTTGTACGGTTGTACGTATAAATAAAAACTGATTAGGTACTAAGAAATGTTGCATTCTTAGGTAATCTTCCCCAAAAATTCTAAATTCATTACTATCTCCATAATCTTCAACGGTAAACATTGCCCAACCTTTACCGGCTTTAGAAACTCTGTGTTGTACATCGGTAACAATTCCTGCAAAAGCTAAATTCATGTTTACAAACTTTGCAAGATCTGCTTTAAAGTATTTTAAAGATGCGTTGCAAAATTTTATTTCGTTTTTAAAATCATCTAAAGGATGTGCAGAAATATATATTCCAATAACTTCTTTTTCTTGTTGTAATAACTCCATGGTTCCCCAAGTTTCACATTCTGGAATATCGGGTTCTGGAAATTGAACGGTAGAAGCTTCGCCAAACATAGAAACTTGCGCAGAGTTTTCGTTTTCTTGATATTTATGCCCAAACTTCATGGCGCGCTCTAAAAAGGTCATTCCTTTTTCATCTGTGGCAAAATATTGAGCTCGGTGTGTATCTGTAAAAGAATCGAAAGCACCTGCTTTTATCAAACTATCAAAAGATTTTTTATTGGCAGCTCTTAAATCTACACGTTTAGATAAATCAAAAATTGAGTTGTAATTTCCATTTTCTTCTCGTTCTTTAATAATAGCTCTCACGGCTCCGGCACCAACACCTTTTACGGCTGCCATTCCAAAACGGACAGCACCTTCATTATTTACGGAGAATTTTAAATATGATTCATTTAAATCCGGACCAAAAACTTGTAATTCCATTCGTTTACATTCTTCCATAAAGAAAGAAACCGATTTAATATCGTTCATATTATTGGAAAGTACAGAAGCCATATACTCGGCCGGATAATGCGCTTTTAAATACGCTGTTTGATATGCTATCCAAGCATAACAGGTAGAGTGAGATTTGTTAAAGGCATAACTTGCAAAGGCTTCCCAGTCTTTCCAGATTTTCTCTAATTTTTCTGGATCATGACCTTTAGCTGCAGCTTGTTCCACAAATTTTGGTTTCATTTTATCTAGCACCGCAATCTGTTTTTTACCCATTGCTTTACGTAAAACATCGGCTTCACCTTTGGTGAAATCTGCCAATTTTTGCGATAAAAGCATTACCTGCTCTTGGTAAACTGTAATTCCGTAGGTCTCTGCCAAATATTCTTCCATGGCAGGTAAATCGTATTCTATATCTTCGGTTCCATGTTTTCTATTAATAAAAGACGGAATGTATTCCATTGGTCCAGGTCTGTACAAGGCGTTCATTGCTATTAAATCGGCAAATACGGTTGGTTTTAAAGAGCGCATGTGTTTTTGCATTCCGGGAGATTCATACTGGAAAACACCAACGGTTTCTCCTCTTTGGAATAATTCATACGTTTTTACATCTTCTAAAGAAAAATTCTCTGGATCTAGTGTGATGCCATGTCTTGCTTTTACAATTTTAACGGTGTCTTTAATTAAAGTTAGCGTTTTTAATCCCAAGAAATCCATTTTCAATAAACCTGCAGTTTCTACTACAGAGTTATCAAATTGGGTAACGTACATGTCGGAATCCTTTGCCAAAGCAACAGGTACGTAGTTGGTAATATCTCCAGGAGTAATAATTACACCACAGGCATGAATTCCGGTATTTCTAACAGAACCTTCTAATATTGTTGCTTTATTTATCGTTTCGGAAACCAAATCGGTTCCGTAAGACATTTGTTTTAATTCTTCTACAAGTACTTTTTCTTCTGCACGTAAACCATCAACTTTACCTTTACTTTTTGCATCATCGCCAAAAATATTTTTCAGCTTAATTCCCGGAATTAATTTGGCAATTCTATCGGCTTCAAAAAGTGGTAAATCTAAAACTCTGGCAGTATCTCTAATAGAAGATTTTGCAGCCATGGTACCGTACGTAATAATTTGTGCTACTTGGTTTGCACCATATTTATCAATTACATAATCCATTACACGCCCACGACCTTCATCATCAAAATCAATATCAATATCGGGCATGGATACACGTTCTGGATTTAAGAAACGCTCAAAAAGTAAATCGTATTTAATTGGGTCAATATTTGTAATCCACAGACAGTAGGCAACTACAGAACCTGCCGCAGAACCACGCCCGGGACCAACGGCAACATCCATTTTTCTTGCTGCTCTAATAAAATCTTCTACAATTAAGAAGTATCCTGGATATCCTGTTTTTTCAATAACTTCTAACTCAAAATCTAAACGTTCTTTAATGGATTCTGTAATTTCTCCATATCGTTTTTTAGCACCTTCAAAAGTTAAATGTTTTAGGAAGTTATTCTCTCCACGTTTTCCGTTATCTTTTTCATCTTCCGGATCTTTAAATTCATCACCAATATTAAAAGCAGGTAATAGTACATCTCTTGCAAGCGTAAAAATTTCAATTTTATCTACAATTTCTTGAATGTTGCTAATTGCTTCAGGAATATCAGCAAACAACTTTTTCATTTCGTCGGTAGACTTAAAATAATACTCTTGGTTTGGTAAACCATATCTATAACCACGTCCTTTACCAATAGGAGTAGCTTGCTTTTCGCCATCTTTTACACACAATAAAATATCATGTGCATTTGCATCTTTCTTCTCTAAATAGAAGGTGTTGTTAGTGGCAATAATTTTTACCTCATGCTTTTTAGAAAACTTTAGCAAAGTTTCGTTTACAATTCTTTCGTCTTCCTGATCATGACGCATCAACTCGATATACAAATCGTCGTTAAATTGTTCTTTCCACCAAATTAACGCTTCTTCAGCTTGTTTCTCTCCTAAATTTAGAATTTTACTAGGTACTTCACCATATAAATTCCCTGTTAAAACAATAATGTCTTCTTTGTATTGTTCTACGAGTGCTCTATCAATTCTAGGAACATAGTAAAAACCATCTACAAATGCAGCAGAAGACATTTTTGCTAAATTGTGATACCCGTTTTTATTTTTTGCTAGTAAAACAACCTGATAACCGTTGTCTTTTTGCGATTTATTTTTATGATCTTCACAGATATTAAACTCACAACCAATAATTGGCTTCATGGGAGTTTCTGCGTTTTTATTATGACTTAAAACAGCATTCACAAAGTGAAAAGCACCCATCATATTCGCTGTATCTGTCATAGCAACCGCAGGCATATTGTCTTTTGCTGCGGCTTTTACAATATTACCCAATTGCATGGTACTTTGTAAAACAGAATATTGCGTATGATTATGTAAGTGCGAAAATTGAACATTTTCTAATTCGGCTAAACCTTCAGAAGTAGATTTAGTTTCTTTAACGCCTTTTAATTTCTCTAAACGTTTACGAATTATTTCGCTTTCCTTTTTTAGATTGATGTGTTTTAAACCAATTACCTCAATTGGTTTTGGGTTTGCTTCAGAATAATTTTTAAAATAATCATCATCTACATCTAATTGCTCTTTGGTATATTCTCTTAAACGAATTAGTTCTAGAAAACAACGAGTGGTTGCCTCCACATCGGCAGTTGCGTTGTGTGCTTCGCCAAAACCAACTCCAAATAAATGATTGTGCAATTCCGTTAACGTTGGTAATTTAAATTTACCACCACGACCACCAGGAATCTGACACATAGTAGCCGTTTTTTCGGTACACGTATCCAGAATAGGGAGTGAGGTTAAATTACTTTCTATACCTAATCTATGGAATTCACATCCCATAATATTTAAATCGAAATTTAAATTCTGACCAACAATAAACTTCGTTTTTGCCAATGCTTCGTTAAACAAAACCAAACCTTCGTTTAAAGAAATTCCTTGTTCTGCGGCTAATTCCGTAGAAATTCCGTGAATTCTTTCTGCATCATACGGAATATTAAAGTTGTCTGGTTGTATTAGAAAATCGTTGTGTTCTAACACTTTCCCCATCTCATCATGCAGCTGCCAAGCAATCTGTATACACCTTGGCCAGTTGTCTGTGTCTGTCATTGGAGCATTCCAACTTTTTGGTAAACCGGTAGTTTCAGTATCAAAAATTAAGTACATAAATCTGTGTAAATGTTGAAGCGTTTAACTGTTTAAAAGAACATGTAAAAATAGAAATTTGTTCTTACAAATGATGGATGAGTTGTTTTCTTTTATCAACAAATTTTCTCTTAGATTAGTGCTGATTGTTAACGAGTATCATACCAGAAATTAGTATTTGATTACACTAAGCGTAAACGAAAGTAAGCTTGCGTATGTTTTTGGGCGTGCCCATTTTTAAAATCATTTAGATAGTAGCATTAAGTTTTTGTTTTAAAAATGGTCAGGCTATCCGTTGCAAGTCCTCGTTCGTACCTCACTGTGGGCTTGGAATTAATCTTGAGCGAAGTCGAAAGGCTACTATCCTTCACGCGGAAGAATCATTTAGTTTGTCATTTTGAATGTAGAGAGAAATCTCATATAGATGCTCAGGTTTATTTTAATTGCATTATGCGGCTAATAATTGTACTCGTTTGTAATCGATGATTTTGAAAATTAAATAAAAAGCCAATCCAATAAAGGATTGACTTTTTATAGTGTTATGTGAAATTAGTTTTAAGTTTACTAATGTTTTATTTTAGGCTAATTCTTCTTTTACCATTAATAAATTAACGGCACCTTGAATTTTCTGTTTCTGCATTTCTATCATCTTTCTAGTTGATGGTGCAAATTCATTATCTTTATCTAGAATTTCAGTATATTCTTCTAAACTAGTTCTTTCTCCTCTAATGGTTTCTTCTAAAATTGCCTCTTCATCATTTGAGCTAAATAATGATTTTAATGTCATCCAGTTTCTATGCGCCGCTCCTTTTAATGTGCCATTATCTTCTGGTATTTGCCCATAAGATAAAATTTCTGTTCTAAGTTCTTTTGCAAACTGACTTCTCTCGCTAGCTCTCTTTTTAAAGAAAATTTTTAATTTAGGGTTATCTACATTTTCTGCAGCGTTTAAATACCCTTTTTCGGCATCATAATTTTTTTCTAATAATTCGTTTAATTTGTTCGAAATTTTTTCTGTGTACTTCATACTATCGTTTTCATTTTAAATTTCAATAGATTATTTTAAGATGTGTATTGTTTCACATCTGGTACAAAATTAGAAAACAACAGGCTTTGTCTTTAGTGCATAAGATTTAGATTTTAACTCATATACTATTGTTTAAATATTAAGAAATGTTTTCAACTCTAAAATTTGATAAATACTTGTTGATTTGTATAAGTTTAATGAGTGTTTTATGCTAAAAGATGATGGCTATAATCGCTTTTTTCAATATTAAGAAACGTTTAAATTAAGATTAAATCTAAATCAATGTTAATACTTAACATTAATGATTGTCTTGCTAAGTATAGTTTTGGTGCTTATTAAAACTAATCTAACTTATGAAATTATCAGTAGTAAAAAATCGCTTAACCATTAGTATGATGATTACTTTTGGGCTATTATTTTTTAACATTCATCAATCTTTGGGGCAAGCAACAAATGCAACCGTAAAAGGAATAATAACAGACAAAAGTGGAGAGCCTTTAATGGGCGCTACCGTAATTGTTAAAAATACTTCTACAGGATTTAGTTCTGGAGCAACAACTAGTGAAACTGGAAGGTACAAAATTCAACAATTACCTTTAGGAGGTCCTTATTCTGTAACTGCAAAATATTTAGGTTTTACAGAATTAGCTCAAAAAGGTTTTTTATTAAACTTAAATGATGCATTAACTGTTGATTTTGTATTACAAGAATCTGCTACTTCTTTAGATGAGATTGTTATTTCTTCTAATGGTTTAACAAAACGTATTCAGCAAATGGGAGCTTCAACAAAAATTGGAGAAGTTCAAATTAAAAACTTACCATCTGAAGGAAGAAATTTCACAAGACTTACTAGTTTGTCTCCGTTGCAAGGAGCCGGAAGTCTAAATTTAGGAGGTCAAAGAAGTACGTCTACAAATGTAACTATCGATGGTGTTAATTTTAGAAACACTTTAACAGCTGGCGAGGTTGGTAGAGGTCCTTATACGATTTCTCAAGAAGCCATTAGAGAATTTGAAGTTTCTACAAATGATTATGATGTAAGTCAAGGTCGCCAGGGTGGAGGTTCAATTACTTCTGTAACAAAATCGGGTACAAATGAGTTTGAGGGAAGTGCTTTCTTTTACCATAGAGCAGATAACCTTCAAAGTCAATATACCATACAAGGACAAGATAGAGAAGCAGATTTTTATAACTCTCAATCTGGTTTTAGTTTAGGAGGTCCAATAATTAAAGATAAGTTGCATTTTTTCTTAGTTTATGAAAGACAAGATGCAGGAGATCCTCAATTTATTGCAAACATACAAAGTGATAATGATGCAAATAATTTACAAATTTCAGAAGAAAGTTTAAATCGTTTTTTACAAATAGGTAGAGATCAATATGGTTTAAGTGATTCTAAACAAGTAGGGCAATTTGATAGAGTAACAGAAGCAAATAACTTATTTTTTAGATTAGATTGGCAAATTAACGCTAAGCACAGACTAACATTTAGAAACTTATATAATAAATGGGACAATCCTTTAAGTGTAAGTGATAATTCTAATATAGAAGTTGCCGAGTCTTATTCTGATTTTGAATCAAAAGAAAATAGTATGTTTCTGTCATTACGTTCTGCTTTTTCATCGAGCGTAACGAATGAGTTTAAAGTTCAATACCAACATGCAGAACGTGTTTTTGGACCTAATTCAGAATTGCCATCACAAAATATACCAAGAGCAATTGTACAAGTAGAATCTGTTTTGCCAAATGGTAATAGCAGTAGTAGAAGTGTACAATTAGGAGGACAACGTTATTCGCCAGAAACTAATTTAGAAAATCAACTTCAGATATCAAATACAACATATCTTAGCGCAGGTAAATTTAACTTTACGTTTGGTACAGATAACTTAATTACCTACTTAGAAACGCAATTATCTAATGAGCAAAATGGTCGTTTTTTCTTTGATTCTTTAGATGATTTCGAAAACTTAAACGCTTCTAGATATGCAAGAGAAGTACCTTTACAGGGATCTTCTTTAGTGAAACAAACTGTTTTAGATTTATCGCTTTTTGCTCAAGTAGAATTTGATATAAATCCTAATTTAAATATTGCAGCAGGTATCCGTTATGATGCAACAGCATTTTTAGATGATGCAGAATATAATCCTTTAGTTGATCAAGAATTAGGAATTCGTACAGATGTAAAACCAGAAGATTTTGATAATATTCAACCAAGAGTTCAATTAACGTGGAATATTGAAGGAAATGATACTGATATTTTGAAAATTGGTGGAGGTGTCTTTACTTCTCAACCCCATTATTATGCACAAGTTAATAACATTCAAAATAGTGGAACTTTATTAGGAGCTATTGATGTTACAGGTGCAAATGTACCAACACCAGATTTTGAAGGATATAGAAATGACCCAAGTACTGCACCCGGTGTTCCAGCAGGAGTAACTCCATTTTCTACTATAAATGCGGTCAGTCCAGATTTTGAAGTACCAACTATTTATAAAGCAAACGTAAATTATACGCACTTTTTTGGAGATAGATATAGTTTAGGAGTAAATGCTGTTTTTAGTCATACTAAAAACAACTATGTATACCAGGAAGCAAATTTAGTAGCAGAACCTTATTTTGTAACGCCACAAGGTAGAGAGGTTTTTGTACCTGCAAACACAATTTCTTCAAATGGGAATACAGACTGGACGGAGTCTAGAAAATCTGATTTAGTAGGTAGAACTTTAGTGTTAACTTCTGATGGAATTTTAGATAATCTTGCTTTAGTGGTAGATGGTTCTGCTAGAATAGGAAAAGATGGTTATGTAAATGCAAGTTTTACTGTAAATCGTTCTAAAGACAATTCTTCTTACAACTGTTGTGTTGCTAATACGTCTACTTTTTTACCTGTTAAAGGAGATCCAAGAGATTTAAATTATGGTTATTCAGATAATCATTTTGACACTAAAATTGTTGTAAACGGAGCAACACCAACTTGGAAAGGATTTACCTTAGGTGCAACAATTGTGGGGACAGGAGGTACAAGGTATTCTCTTAAATCTGGCGGTAATAGAAGTGCAAATGGAGACTTTAATTTAAGTAATGAAATTGCATATATTTTTAATCCAAATGATGCAAGTACGCCTCAATATATTAAAGATAGTTATAATCAAGTTTTAAATGATCCAGAAACTTCTCAAGGTTTTAAAGATTATTTAAAAGAAAGTTATGGTAGTTTTGCACAAAGAAACGGAGGGAAAAATCCTTTTAGTGCAACAGTAGATCTTCGTCTTGTAAAGAAGTTTAGTTTTTTAAACCCTAAACATGCTTTAGAAATATCTGCAGACGTTTTTAACTTTATGAACTTATTAAATAAAGAGTGGGGACGCAGTCATAATTTTGGAAACAGAAATTTTATGAATATTAACGGATTTGATCAAACAACAAATAGCTACGAATACAATATACAAACAGGTGCTGGTACAGAGCCAATAAACGGAACTCCTTGGAGATTGCAGTTTGGTGTAAGGTATTCGTTTAATTAAAAAAAAATAGTTTGTTTATTTGAGGGTTTGATATTTCTCTGTCAAACCCTTTTTTTAATAGTATAATTTATGAAAAATAGTATTTACATTTTAGTTTTTTTAATTTTAATAAGCTGCGGAGGTTCAAAGAATTTAATAGAAAAAGATGCTTCTTTTTCTGAAAAAAGTTATGTAGGAAAAGAAAATGGAGAAGTAATTCCTTCTGGTTACATTTTTCCTGAAAAAGATAGTTTTAAAGTCCTTTCTTGGAACGTAGAGCATTTTGTAGATTCTTTTAATGATCCTTATATAGATTCTAAAAGGGAAAATAAACCCGATTCTTTAATGTATAATAAAGTAGCAAATTTAGTAACTGCTTTAAAGAAAATAGATGCAGATGTAGTTGTATTGCAAGAATTTGAAAGTGCAAAATTTTTAAGAAGTATTGCTGATGAAAATTTGCCAAACATGGGGTATACCTATTTTGCAGATGTGCCTAGCCAGGGTTGGTATATGAATGTAGTGGTTATGAGTAGGTTTCCGTTAGGTATTATTTATGGATACGGAAATGTAACAACTCCACTTTTAGAGTATAAAAATGAAGAAGGACAATTAGAAACACAAAACACTTTAAATACTAGAATGTGGTCTATAGAAGTATATCCTACTAAAGATTATAATTTTTTACTTACCGGAGTTCATTTAAAAGCAGGTAGAGGAGAACGAAATATAGCAATGAGAAAAGGGCAGATTAACTTTCTGAAACAACAGTATAAGCGATTCTTAAAAGAAGACAAGAACAAAAATATTTTAGTAGTCGGAGATTTTAATAGTGTACAAGGTAGCGAAGAAATTAATCTATTTCTAAATGAAAAAGTAAAGAGAGAAAAATTTATAGATCCATTACCAAAAATAGTAATGACACATACTTCAGATGACCCAAAAAGAAGGTTAGATTATATGTTGATGAATACCAATATGTATAAAGAATATAAAGAAAATTCTGCTGAAGTACCTCAGCTTTTTGCACCGCAAAAAATGAGAGAAATTAGTGATCATTTACCAGTAACCACAACATTTATAATTAAATAAAAAGTTTAAAAAATGAAAAAAATTATTATAGTACTTCTTGTTTTTACAGTTTTGTCTTGTAAAACAACTTCTAAATCAAGTGAAGATAAAGCTTATTCTAAGCAGTCTACAAAAGAAAAAACAGCAGATTTTGTACTTACTTTTGGCTCTTGTAATAAACCTAATCAAAAGAATCTGTTATGGGATGATATTGCTCAATTGAACCCAGATGTTTGGTTATGGGGAGGAGATATTATTTATGCAGACACGGAGAATATGGATAAAATGGAAGCCGATTATAATCTTCAAAAAAAGCAAAAAGGATATGCAAATCTTTTAAAAGAAACGAAGGTTTTGGGAACTTGGGATGATCATGATTTTGGAGCCAATGATGCAGGCGCTGAATATCCTAAAAAAGAAAAAAGTCAGGAACTATTGTTGAATTTTTTGGGAGTTGATAAAAATTCTCCTAGAAGAAAAAGAGAAGGGGTGTATAATTCTGAAGTTATCGAAACAGCTAAAGGATCTGTAAAAATTATTTTGTTAGATACTCGTTATTTTAGAACAATTATTAACAAAAAAAGTGTAAAAGGTGATCAAGATAATCGTACTATTTTAGGTGAACAACAATGGGCTTGGTTAGAAAGTGAGTTGGTTAATTCATCTGCAAAATTTAATATTATTGTAAGTAGTGTGCAGGTAATTGCAGAAAAACATCCTTATGAAAAGTGGGCAAACTTTCCGTTAGAACGTAAAAAACTACTTGATGTAATTGTATCTTCAAAAGCTAATAATGTTATTCTATTGTCTGGAGATCGTCATATATCGGAGTTTTCTAAAGAAGAAGTAAATGGCTTAACTTACCCTTTAATTGATTTTACATCTAGTGGAATGACACACGCAAGTGAGAACTTTACTAAAGAATACAATCCTGCAAGAGTAGGTAAAGTTATTTCTACAAAAAGTTTTGGGGTGTTAAAAATTAATTTTGATAAAAAAGAGGTTGTGATGGAAATGCGTGGAGATGGCACGCTACAACAAAAAATTGTACAAACTTATCCTATATAATAATTTATAAAGGGTTTTAAGTAATATGCCCTTTGCATAAAACTCTTATAAATAGAATTTTTTATCTAGAACACGAAATCTATGATGTTACTTATTTTAAGTCTAAAGGTGGTATTTTGTTTCCAGGGATTTTAAAAAATTAATTGCTTTTCTTTCTGTATTATAGAAGCAACAGTTTGACGGGTGACCCCGATAAGGTCACCCATATCCTGTTTTGTTAATAGGCTAAATAAAATATAAGGTTTGCCATTTGCGTCTTCGATAGGCACACTATAATGGTTTTGAAGAGAAGCTATTCTTTCTTCAATCTGTTTTTCTTTAATGTTTTTTAATTTTACTTCTGCAGCACACCATCGTTTTACTATATAAGAAATAAACCAGTTAGAAATAAATGGAGTTGTTAGCACAGTTGCTTTAAAAAAATCTAAATTGTATACTCTAATTTTACAGTCTACTATTGCTTTTGCGTATTCTTGAAACTGACCATTAAGATATTTGAAATTACCAAAAAACTCTGTATGAGGCAAAACTTCATAAACAAAACTTTCTCCATTGTCTGAGTATCCGCCAAGTTTTACAGCACCTTGTATTATCTCGTAGATGTAGTTTTCTTTGTTTGATGGCAAATATATATATCTATTTTTTTTTACGTTTATTTCAAGTATATGTTCTTCACAAAATTGTATGTTTGAATTATTTATTTCAGAAAATAGGTCAAAATTTTCATAACCGTTATTATTTGGTCTAGGGATGGGAAACATGTAAAAAGGGTTTAATAGATAAAAATAAATGTTTAATTAAGTAGCTGTGTTAAGTTATCATTATTTAACATGTTAAGTTTTTTCTGGAAATATAATTTTTAATAAAATATTTGAGGATTGCGTTAGGGATTGAGCGGTTTGTTTGAGCTCTCCCACATTTTTTTGTGGGAAGCGAGTAGTGAAAGCCCGACCCTTGTGGTAACGCCCTAAAAAATATTGATATTTAGCGTTTTAGTTTGAAAAAGGTTTTGTACTTTTGCGCCCACTTACTACGAGATAGTAAGATTTTTAATAATCAAGGTCGAGAACCTTAACAAATTAACAAATTATGTCTGTAAAGATTAGATTACAAAGACACGGTAAAAAAGGGAAACCATTCTATTGGATCGTTGCCGCTGATGCTCGTGCAAAAAGAGATGGTAAATACTTAGAAAAAATAGGTACTTACAATCCAAACGTTAACCCTGCAGTTATTGATTTAGATGTAGATTTAGCTGTAACTTGGTTACAAAATGGTGCACAACCAACTGATACTGCAAAAAACATTTTATCTTACAAAGGTGCTATGTTAAAGAATCATTTAGCTGGTGGTGTAAGAAAAGGTGCTTTAACTCAAGAGCAAGCAGATGCAAAATTTGCAGCGTGGGTAGAAGCAAAAGCGACTAAGATTTCGGATAAAGAAGCTGGTTTATCTAAAGCACAATCTGATGCAAAAGCAGCAGCATTCGCAGCAGAAAAAGCAGTTAATGAAGCAAGAATTGAAGCAGCTAAACCAGTTGTTGAAGAGGTTGTAGAAGCAGCAGCAGAAACTGAAGCAGAAGAAGTTGCTCCAGATACTATTGATGAAGCTCAAGCAAAATCAGCAGAATAAATTATAAATTTATACGAAGATGCGTAAAGAAGATTGTTTTTATTTAGGCAAAATCGTTACAAAATATAGTTTTAAGGGTGAAGTGGTTATCAAATTAGATACCGACGAGCCTGAGTTGTACACAGAAATGGAATCAGTTTATGTCGAATTCGGGACAAACTTGGTTCCATTTTTTATTGATAAAAGTTCACTACATAAAGGGAATCAGTTACGCGTTCAGTTTGAAGATATTTATTCTGATGAAGAAGCCGATTCTATTTTAAAATGTGGTGTTTATTTACCAAATACAATGTTGCCAAAATTAACTGGCGATAAGTTTTACTATCATGAAGTAATTGGTTTTACCGTTGTGGATGCTAATTTTGGAGAAGTGGGGCAGATTGTTCATATAAATGACAAAGCTGCACAACCTCTTTTTGAAATTGACAGAGATGGAACGGAAATTTTTATTCCGATGGTAGATGAATTTATTAAAAAAGTAGATAGAGAAAACAAAACAATTCAAGTGGATACTCCGCAAGGGTTGATAGATTTGTATTTGTCTTAAAATAAAGAGAGGTGTCTGAGTGGTCGAAAGAGCTACCTTGGAAAGGTAGTGTACTGGTAACGGTACCGAGGGTTCGAATCCCTTCCTCTCTACAAAGGGTTTTAAAATTCAATTTTTAAAATTCCAAATTCCAATTGTTGTGGAGAAAAAAGTATACAATTTAGAAGAAAGAACATACTTATTTGCGAGAGATTGCAGGTTTCTATTGAAAAAATTGGTTAGAAACACTTCCAATAATGAGGATATTAGACAACTTGTTAAGTCTTCTGGATCTATTGCAGCGAATTACATTGAAGCAAATGAAAAGCTTGGAGATAAGGATTTTATTTTTAGATATAAAAATATCTAGAAAAGAAGCAAAAGAGTCCATTCTTTGGTTACGTCTTTTAAGAGATATGAATCAAGAGTTTACTACTGAATTCGAAAAAATGATTCAAGAATGCGACGAATTAAGAAAAATTTTATCTGCAATTATTAATAAAGCCTGATTTTTTGGAATTTGGTGCTTAAAAATTGAAATTTACATTTTGAAACCATTCAAATTTAAAGAGTTTACCATTCATCAAGATAAAACGGCTATGAAGGTGGGTACTGATGGTGTTTTATTAGGTGCCTGGTGTTCTGTAGATGAGTATCCGGATACAATTTTAGACATCGGATCTGGAACTGGTGTTATTTCTTTAATGATTGCGCAACGTTCTGACGCCATGACAATTGATGCTGTTGAGGTTGATGAAAATGCCTATGAACAAACCGTAGCTAATTTTGAAGAATCTGATTGGGGAGATCGCTTGTATTGTTACAATGCTACTTTTACTGAATTTGCAGATGAAATAGCAGAGGAGGAGGAAACCTATGATTTAATTGTTTCGAATCCGCCATTTTATACAGCTGATTTTGAAACTGAAGATACTGCTAGAAATATGGCTCGTTTTACATCTTCTCTTTCTTTTGAAGAGTTGATTGTTGGTGTTTCTAAAATATTATCAGAAAACGGGAAATTTTGTGTCGTTATTCCTTTTAAGGAGGAAGAAGGTTTTATCAACCTAGCAAAAGAAAAGACATTGTTTTTAAACAGAATTTGTAGGGTTCAAGGCAATAAAACATCAGAAGTAAAAAGATGTTTATTAGAGTTTTCTTTTAATGAAACTGAAATACAAGAAGAAAGTTTAATTATAGAAATTGAACGTCATCAATATACAGAAGATTATATTAATCTGACAAAGGATTTTTATTTAAAGATGTAGTTTTTTGTCGTTGAGAGGCATGAAGCAATCTTTTAATTAATATGACGGTATTGTATCTCTTTCTAATAATTAAAGAGATTTTATAGGAGGCTTAGAATACATTACTTTTGCTAAAATCGATTTAAAATGTTTAAAAATTTAGTTATTACATGCGTTTTAGGAATGTTAGCCATTGTTTTAGGTGCTTTTGGGGCACATGCTTTAAAAGAAATTTTGACAGCTTCAGAATTGTCTAGTTTTGAAACGGCGGTACGTTATCAAATGTATCATGTTATTGTCTTGTTATTTGTTAATATTTATGATGGTTTTACTACTTCACAAAAAAATAAGATTAGCTATGTTTTCTTTTTTGGGATTCTGCTTTTTTCGGGCTCTATTTATGCGATTCATTTAACTTCTATCACAGCAAAATCTATTTGGTTTGTTACTCCTTTAGGAGGTTTAACATTGATGATTGGTTGGGTTTTAATGATTATGATATTCTTAAAAAAACATCGTAAAAGTAAATAATTTGATAATTTTTTGTCAATATATATTGCTGTTTGAAATTATTGTGTAATTTTGTCCGCAGTTAATCTATAAATAATTAAATATATTGATATGGTAGATACAAATACGAAATCGATTTCGTTAAATAGTCTAGGAATCAAAAATGCAACAGTTCGCTATCAATTAAGTTCAGATGAATTGCATGAAGAAACACTTAAAAAGGGGCAGGGAGTAGTTTCTTCTTTAGGAGCAATTGCAGTGAATACAGGAGAGTTTACAGGACGCTCGCCTAAAGATCGTTTTATAGTGAAAGATGAAGTAACCAAAGATGAGGTTTGGTGGAGTGATGTCAACATTCCGTTTGAGTCTGAAAAGTTTGATGCTTAGTATGCTAAAGTTGTAGATTATTTATCTGAAAAGGAAATTTTTGTCAGAGATAGTTATGCCTGTGCAGATGAAAACTACCAATTAAATATTAGAGTTGTTAATGAGCATCCTTGGAGCAATATGTTTGCTTACAATATGTTTTTACGTCCTACAGAAAAAGAATTAGAAGATTTTACTGCAGAATGGACTGTAATTAATGCGCCTGGTTTTATGGCAAATCCGGTTGTAGATGGCACTCGTCAACATAATTTTGCTATTTTAAATTTCAGTAAAAAAATAGCACTAATTGGGGGAACAGGATATACTGGTGAAATTAAAAAAGGAATCTTTTCTGCGCTAAACTTTATTTTACCAGTTTATAGAAATACGTTACCCATGCATTGTTCTGCAAACGTTGGTAAAGATGGAGATACTGCAATTTTCTTCGGATTATCTGGTACGGGAAAAACAACCTTATCTACAGATCCGGATAGAAGTTTAATTGGTGATGATGAACATGGTTGGACGGCAGAAAATACGGTGTTCAATTTTGAAGGTGGCTGTTATGCAAAAGTGATTAATTTATCCGCAGAACAAGAACCAGAAATTTTTGCAGCGATTAAAAAAGGAGCAATCTTAGAGAACGTGGTTATGGATGATCAAGGTGTTGTAGATTTTTCGGATACTTCTATTACTCAAAATACAAGGGTGAGTTACCCAATTCATCATATAGAAAATATACAAGTACCATCCATAGGGAAAAATTCAAAGAATATTTTCTTTTTAACTGCGGATGCATTTGGCGTTTTACCTCCAATTTCTAAGTTAACGCCTAACCAAGCAGCGTATCATTTTATATCTGGTTATACTGCAAAAGTAGCAGGTACAGAAGCAGGAGTTACAGAACCAACTCCGAGTTTTTCAGCTTGTTTTGGAGCACCTTTTATGCCATTGCATCCTACAAGATATGCAGAAATGCTAAGTAAAAAAATGAAAGATGCGGGTGTAAATGTATGGTTGATAAATACAGGTTGGTCTGGCGGACAATATGGAGTTGGTAGAAGAATGCCTTTAAAATATACCAGAGCAATGATTACGGCTGTTTTAAATGGCGATTTAGGTAGTTATAGATATGAAGATTACCATATACATTCTGTTTTTGGAGTGGCGCAACCAAGAAGTTGTCCTGGAGTTCCTACAGATTTATTAAGCCCAAGAGCAACTTGGAACAATGATGAAGCTTATTATAAAACTGCTTTTAAGTTATCTAATGCTTTTAGACATAATTTTACGCAATTTGAAGAAGTTGCAAGCGAAGACATTCGAAGAGGTGGACCGCAACGGTATGCATTTTAGTGATTTTTAGTTTTTTTTAGTTAAACACCTCAATTTGAGGTGTTTTTTTTTGTTTGAGCTAATATTTAAATTTATTGAGTTAATGCTTAGGTTGTTTTTATTGTACTTTTGTATAAGTGATACACACTAAATTTATTTAACCTTAAATACAATTAAAATTATGAGTAATAATAGCAATACAGTAGTAGGATTATTAGCAGGAACCGTAATAGGAGCAACATTAGGAATATTATTTGCACCAGATAAAGGAGTGAAAACTAGAAAGAGAATTTCTGAAGAAGCGTTGGCAGCTAAAGATAAAATAGTTGATACTGCAAGTGATTTAACAGAGAAGGTTTCTTCATCAGTTTCAAGTAAAAAAGAAACATTAGATGATCAATTAGAAGAGGTGGTTTCTAACGTTAGTCATAAAGCAGAAGATGTTATTTCTACATTAGAAAAAAAATTAAAGGAGTTGAAAGAGAAAAATAAAAAATTACAAAAATCTGCCTAATAGATGAACGTTTTAGACAATATAAAAAATACGGCAGATAAAGGCTCTGATGCTAGTAAAGAGTATGTTTCTAAAAGTTTAGACTATGCAAAGTTAAAGGCTTTTCAAGTAACAGCCTTAACACTAAGTACCATTGTAAAATTTTTTATTATTGGTAGTTTGGCGGTTTTAGGCTTTGTGTTTTTGGCGTTTTCTTCTGCAATTGCTTTAGGAGAATTTCTAGAAAATACAGCTTTAGGGTATTTGTTTGTGGGATTATTTTTTCTAATTATTTCTTTGCTAATTTATTTTCTAAAGGGTTCTTTTGATAAAAAAGTAATATCTAAAGTTTCGAAAATATTTTATGATTAGTAAACAAACCTTTAAAAAATAGGAAATGAAAACATATAAAAGTTTTAAAGAAATAAATAATCATTTAAGACAACTTTCTCTTGAAAAGCAAATTGCTTTGGAAGAACTTAAAATGGTAAAAAATGACTTTGAGGAAAGTATAAAGCCTATTAGTATTATTAGTAATGTTGTCTCTGCTTTTGGCAAGTTTGGAACATTAATGTTTATAAAGAAAATTTTTAAATAGCAGGTAATTTAAACTACGGCTAATAGTTTCTTTTTAAATCCGTTTGGAGTAATGCCATATTTTTCTCTAAAAATTTTAGAAAAATAACTTCTGCTGCTAAATCCAATACTGTATACAATTTGAGAGATATTTAAATCGGTGTTTTTTAGCAAATCTCTAGCAGATTCTAAACGAATATGTCTGATGTATTCGGTAACAGTTCTATTGTATAAAAATTTAAAACCATCTTGCAGCTTTGCTTGTGTTAGGCCAGAATCTAAAGAAAGGTTTTCTAAAGTGTAATTTTTTGCAGGATTTTTTACGATTAACTTTCCGAATTTACGAACTATTTTTAGTTCATTTTTGGTAAGTGATTTAGGTAAAGTTACACCATCTAAAAGTCTGTTGTGTTGCTGTATGTGCATTGATAAAACCTCATAAACTCTAGCTTCAATTTTAAGAATGCGTAACATTCCTTTTCCTTTTACATTTTTTATTTGGGAAATTATATCTGCCATTTTTAAATTAAGAGTTCCGTAATTTATAAATCGATAATCATGATCTGTATCTACAAAAACTTCGTATAATTTTTCATTTAAAGTAGAAACATTTGTAGTTCTTTTTTTTAAAAACTTCTTTCTTACTATTTCAATTAGATTAATTTCTACTTTTTCATTTTTTGGCAAATGAATATAATTATAGCCGCCAGTTTTGTTCGTAAAAATTAAGGATTGAAATTGGTCAATTTTACTTTCTTTATTGTCGATACCAAAGCGATGTTTAAAAAAGCCAAGAGAAGAGTACATGAACCGAAGAGGATTAAATTCTGGTACAGCCTGAATTTTAAAAATAAACTCTTTGTGCAACTTAATATCAAAATCTAACAAGTTTACTCCCCAATCAAAAGGGATAAAACGAATACTACCAGTTGCATTTTCATTATTAATTGTAAGTACATTTTCACTCCAATTACTAGTTATAGAGCCTCCTATTTTTTTAGCAATTTGCTGAAGTAAATCTTTGTCACTATCAGCAATTATTTCAATATCAATCATGGGTGCAAAGAATTTAAAAGTACAATTTATAGATGCTCTATAGAAAGTTTAAAAATAGTTTAAATTTTAATAAAAAGAATGTCTTTTTTATCATTAGTTAAAGTATCAATTAAAACTTGATAGAGGATTAGAACTTTAATGAGTTAAGATTTAAAGTATATGCATTCAAAAGAATGTTACTATTTCTATATTTTTACATAAAAGAAATTAAGTATAGTAAAGATGTACATCGTTTGGCATCTTAAAAGGAAACAAACGTTCATTTAAAAATTTAAAATTATGTTACGTTGGACAATCACTTTTATAATAATTGCATTAATAGCAGGTGTTTTAGGATTTGGAGGAATTGCAGGAGCTGCAGCAGGAATTGCTAAAATAATTTTTGTAATATTCATTATCCTTTTCTTATTATCTCTAATTACTGGAAGAAAAAAAATATAGTATTAAGATTAAATTTCAATTTATATATTGTTGTTTCATCTTTCTTATAAAAATAAAAAGCATCCAATCCCGAAAATTTCGGAAGGATGCTTTTTTATGAATTTAAATATGAATTTTTACTATTTAATACTTGCTTGTTTCTTGTTTTTAATAACATTTACAGAAACAATATTTCCAGCTTCTTTCGCTTTCTTTTCAATTTCAGCAACTGTTCCTTCTATTTTTTGAATATCTTCAGAAACAACTCCATCAATGGTTTTTGTCGTAGTAATTGTAGCCATGGCTAAATCTCCAGAAGTTTGAGTAATCTCTACTTTTACTTCTTTCTTAGTATTGTAATCTGACATTGCAGTACTATTTAAAGCAATACTAGGAGCAATAACTAAAGCCACTACAGACATTAATTTTAAAAGAATATTTAAAGAAGGTCCAGAAGTGTCTTTAAATGGATCTCCAACAGTATCTCCTACAACAGCAGCTTTGTGAGCATCCGATCCTTTTTCACCTTGTTCTTCAATTGTTTTTTTAGCATTATCCCAAGCACCACCTGCGTTAGATTGAAAGATTGCCATTAAAACACCACAAGTTGTAACACCTGCTAATAAACCTCCTAACATTTCGGCACCACCAATAAAACCAACAGCAACAGGAACAACTATAGCTAATAAACCAGGTAACACCATCTCTCTAATTGATGCTTTTGTAGAAATATCAATACATTTTCCATAATCAGCCACACCATCAGCAGCATCAAAAATAGCTCTATCTTCTTTAGAAGCTTTTGTCATATCAGAATCATACTTACGCATCACTTCTAAGGCCGCTTTTAATTTTGGAATATCTCTAAATTGTCTACGAACTTCTTCAATCATAGCCATTGCAGCTCTACCCACAGCATTCATAGATAATGCAGAAAATACAAATGGTAGCATACCACCAACTAATAAACCAGCCATAATTTTAGGCTGTGAAACATCAATAGCAACAACATTAGCAGTTTTCATAAAGGCAGCAAATAAAGCCAAAGCCGTTAATGCAGCAGAAGCAATTGCAAATCCTTTACCTACAGCTGCAGTAGTGTTACCAACAGCATCTAATTTATCAGTACGTTCTCTAACTTCTTTTGGTAATTCTGCCATTTCAGCAATACCACCGGCGTTATCGCAAATTGGTCCGTAAGCATCTACTGCTAACTGAATTCCTGTATTTGCCAACATACCAACAGCTGCAATTGCAATTCCGTATAAGCCTGCGTAATAATGAGAAACAATAATAGCAGCAGCAATTAAAAGAATAGGGATCATTGTAGACATCATACCTACACCTAAACCAGCAATAATGTTGGTTGCCGCTCCTGTTTCTGATTGTTTTACAATAGACATAACAGGTTTTTTACCTGTAGCTGTATAATATTCTGTTATTTTACCTACACCCAAACCAGCTACTAAACCGGCTAATGTTGCTTTAAAAACACCCATAGCTCCAAAAGGTAAACCCTGTATAGATTCTGGAATTAAAGCGGTGATTATAAAATAAGAAGCTACAACCATTAAACCTGCAGAACCAAATTCTCCAATATTTAAGGCAGTTTGAGGATTTCCCCCATCTTTTACTTTTACAAAAAATGTACCTAAAATAGACATTAAGATACCCACGGCTCCAAGAACTAAAGGTAAATAAACGGCTCCTAAGCCATCAAAACTTGGTGTTAAGATGAATGCACCTAATACCATTGTACCAATGATTGAGCCAACATAAGATTCAAATAAATCTGCTCCCATACCAGCTACATCACCTACATTATCACCAACATTATCTGCAATAGTTGCAGGGTTTAATGGATGGTCTTCTGGGATACCCGCTTCTACTTTACCTACTAAATCTGCACCAACATCAGCAGCTTTTGTATAAATACCACCGCCAACACGTGCAAATAATGCAATTGAGGAAGCGCCTAATGAAAATCCTGAAAGTACATTTAATACCATAGATAAATTTTCTGCTCCAGGCCACATGCTTTGGTAGAACATAAATAAGCCACTTAAGCCTAAAATTCCTAAACCAACAACACCTAAACCCATTACAGCTCCACCAGCAAAAGCAACTTCTAATGCTTTTCCTAATGATATTTTTGCGGCTTCTGTAGTTCTTACATTTGCTTTTGTAGCTACTTTCATTCCTATGAAACCTGCTAAAGCGGAACAAATTGCTCCAATGATAAAAGAAATTGCAACCATTCCGTTAGAGCCTACTTCTGTGTTTCCTTTAAAGAAAAGCAAGATAGCTACTGCTATCACAAAAATGGCTAAAACTTTGTATTCAGCTTTTAAAAAAGCCATTGCTCCATCTGCGATGTTTTTAGCAATTCGTGCCATTTTTTCATCACCAACTTCTTGTTTGGATACCCAACCGCTTTTTAGAAAAACGAATATTAATGCTACCACACCAAATAGTGGTAAAAATTTTACTATTAATTCCATATTAGTTAGTTCATTTAAATTATTAATTTTTTTAATACTGTTAAAAATAGTTAAATTAAATTGATAAAAAAAGCCTATATAAATTAAAGATTATATATTTAATTGGGGCTTAAATTATATTATCTATACTATGACTTATGTCATCTTTATTGGTGAGCTCTATCGAATTTGGATATTCTTATACTTTTTTTAATAGGTTTAATCGATATTAGATAGCATTAATTTTTTAAATTTCAATCAAAAAAAAACACCTTAAATTTTAAGGTGTTTTTTACTTTTATGGTTATTTACTAGATTGTAAATGTTCTTTTTTTCTTGTGTTCGCTTTCGTCATAACGTTTTACACATTCATCATAAATTTTAATGGCTGCTGTAGCATCTCCCCAACCACCGGTATCAACTTTTTTCTTTTCTAAGTCTTTATAAACTTGAAAGAAATGTTCTATTTCTTTTAATCTGTGTGGGTTTAAATCTGCAATATCTTCTTTGTTACTCCAGATAGGGTCAGAAACAGGCACACAAATTACTTTTTCATCTGGTCCTTTTTCATCAGTCATATAAAAAACACCAATTGGTCTAACTTCCATTACCACCATTGGGTAAGTAGGTTGATGTCCTAAAACTAATACATCTAATGGATCAGAGTCTAAAGCTAATGTTTCAGGGATAAAACCATAATCACCAGGATACATCATAGAAGAAAAAAGCATTCTGTCGAATCTAATTTTATGAAGTGTAAAGTCATATTCGTATTTATTTCTACTTCCTTTAGGTATTTCTATAAGTACATCAAAAGTTACTTGTTTTTTTGGTTCTTTACTCATTGTCTTAGGTTCTTTCATTTTTTGGTTTTACACAAAAATAGTTATAAATTAAATTTTATTTTATGTTTTACGGCATAAATTTACGCAAAGGTTTTCGATTAAGATAAATTAAAAATAAGTATTTGTTTTTAATTTTTTAAAAATTAAACCTTATACCTGCGGTTATTCCAAATTTTCGAGCTTCTGTATTATCAAAGTAATTTCCTCTAAAGTTAAAGTCTACACGTAACAATTTAAAAATATTAGCAACCCCAACACTATATTCGTAATACGGGTCTTGAGACGGTGCTGTTAAAGTTGTTTCTGCACTATTACCAGTTGTATTAAGTGCTACGTTTTTGTCTGAGATGGCTCCTAAAAAAGTCTTAAATCCTATAACTGTTCTCAATTTGGTCTTTTTTAATAAAGGAATTCTAGAAAATATTCTTCCATTAAAATTATGCTCTAAATGAAAGGAAGCGTATTTATCTGTTACAAATTCATAAAAATTTAATAGGTTAAAGGTATTGTTAAATATAAAATAAGTTTGATTTCCTGGAGCAACACTTAATAAGCCTAAAGGAACTTCTCCAAAAGTTTGTCCTATTTCTAAAGAGGTTTTTAATCGACCAAGTCCGCCTATTTCCCATAGTTTAAATAAAGAAACTTGAACTTTAGTATAATCAAAATCACTACCAAAAATATCTTTACTTCCCTTGGATATTTGCGTAAAATATTGGGTGTAATTAGTATTTGCAGGTTCTCTTTGCACTCCAAAACCAGACATTTTTCTTTTAGGGTAGTAGCCTATGGAAAATACGGTTTCTAATTGTCTTATTTTTGATGAAATTCCTGATGATGCAGTAACATCATTGTAGTCTAAACTAAATGTATCTGAAGCAGAACTTAGTGTTTTGTAATTTGCAGAAAGCTTCAAGATTAAATTTGGGGTTGGTTCAATTTCTCCTGTAAGCGTAGTAATGTTAATGTTTGTTAATTTATCATTGGTACCTGTTCCTATTAAAGATGAAGAACCATCACTTCTTCCTAAAACATCTGTATTTGCTGTTAAAGTAGCTCCAATTTGTTCTATATCATGCTTTTTACCACTAGTAATTATAAGTCTATTTTTTTTGTTTAGAAGCCATTTTGCCTGAAATCCATATTTTAGATTTTCATCTTTTAAGCCATAAGCCGTATATGCTTCTAGTCTAAACAAATCATTTGTAGATTTATAGGTTCTACCACCAACTCTTATTCGTAATCCTTCTACATCATTATAACCAAAAGTAGAAAAAATAGGACCATAATCTATATTTAAGGCATCAATTTCAAAATATCCAGAATACATGGTCTGAACAGCTTTATTAATGTTTTTAAATTTTTTAACCGTTTTTAAGGTATCTATTAATTTATAGATTCCTTTTTCATTTTTATTTAGTGCTTCTAATCTATTTTTATCCCAAAATGTTCTAGACATACTGTAGGTAGAGTCGTTATTTTGGTTAAAAACTTTTTTATCATAAAAGCTTTCATCTTTTAAAGGTTGATTAAAAACATAATCTTTATAAATAGTAGTTTTTTTACCATATACACCTCTAGATTTGTCTTTTTTACTAAGTGCAAAATCTGATAATAAAAAGTCTCGCTTTAAAACAAAAATAGAATCGTTTAGCAGCTCAAACTCTTGTTCTATATATACATCTTTAACCCAATTTATATTGGCGTTTTTTACTACTTGTAAATTTATTTCCTTTACAGCAAAAGTAGAATCATTAACCCAAAAATTACCTTTAAAAGTAAGTTCGTTTTTTCTTCTAGGGTAATAAATAATATTGTAGCACCATTTTTTGTCTATAAAAGAGCTATCCGCTAAAACGTAATTGTAATTGTTGATTCCGGTTTTTGATAATGGGCTCACAAAGCTTTTATCAAAAATTTTTAAATAATTATCATAGATATTGTATTCAGAATATAGATCATCTACATAATCGATAAGTTGCTGTTCTGTACTAAAACCAGAGTTTTGATTGGCTATTAAAACTTCTTTTTCTTTGTTTAGAATATTATCACCATAAACTTCAGAAAGGCCTTCGTTTAAAAAAACGGGTAAAAAAGTTTTTCCTGTTACGCTAGAAGTGTCTACATCTTTAAAAACGAATTCTAGCCCTTTAAATATTTTTTTCTTCTTTAATTTATCATCAATAGTATTTAAATCAAATTCTACTTTTTCATATTTTTTATATTTATATTGATTAAAATGACTTAATCCGTTTTTACGCTTTTGCGCCCAAATTTTTCTAAGAATATCAATTGCAGGATTGTTTTTTTTAGGTTGTTTTCCTGTTACTATTATAATTTCTTTTAAAGCGTCTGTCTCTTCTTCTAGCGTAAGTTTTAAATTGTAGTTAATTCTTTGTTCTAAAGTTACTATTAATGTTTTAAAACCAATAAAAGAGATCTCTATTTCTTTCCAATTATCTTTAGATTCTAAATAAAAACCACCGTTTTCATTACTTGTAGTTCCTTCTGTAGAACCATTAAATTGTATACTACAATAAGGAAGCGGTATATTATTTGTGTCTGTAATAATCCCTTTTACTTTTGTTTGTGCTAGTAATGAGATAGATACAAAAAGGGTGCAAATTAGTATAAATTTGTATTTCATGTTTAAAAATAATTCTTGTTGTTTTAAGAAATTAAATAACGCATTAGTTTATAAATTATTCTTTAGTCGGTGTGTTATTTAGTTTCTTACTTAATAAAATAATATTCGGATTGAATATAGTGAAATAGAGAATAGGGGAGATTTTAATTTTGTAATAATATGGATTGTTTCTATTATCTATGACAATTTAAAAAGTTTTAAAAAACAAAAATATAAAACAGAACCATAACCTTAGTTATGATTCTGTTTTATATTAAAATATATCTACCAGATGACTGATTTTAATGAAAAAAATGAATTTAATTTTTCGTTCCTAAGAAATTATAATTTTTAGAATAGAATAACATTTGTTCTTCAAAGCTTTTAGGCTGTGTTACTTTAACGTCTAAAATTTGTCCGTTTTTATCTACATCTGGTACTAAAACAGGGTTTACAAAACCACTATAAGGAGCCGATTTAAATTGTGCATTTCTTTCTAAAACTTCCTTATGTAGATTTTGATCTACTTTTACTCCGTAGCCTTCAACTAGTTTCTTAGCAGCTTCAAAATCACCTTCAGATTTTATACGTTGTGCTTCTTTTAGTAAACTTCCAAAAATTTCTCTTAATTTATTGTAATCATTTATATTAAAATAGGTTTTACCATCTCTTACAATTTTTTCTATTACGTTGTCTTTCTTTCCATGCTCAAAAGCCCAAGCAGAAACCCATTGTCTGTTTACCATGTGGTCTTCTTCTAAATCATCACCTAAATTAATTCTTATTAATTGCGCCATTAATCCGTTTCTAATATAACCATCATAGGCAGCCATTCCTGTTTCTTTCCAATTATCTGTTAAACCTAATTCTTGAATTTTAGGATCCATTAAATAATACAAACCAACTAAATCTGCACGCCCTTCTTCCATTGTAGAAGCATAATTTTGCAATGTTTCCTTAGGTTGACCAATACCAGCATTTATTTTACCAGAAGCGTGCCCTACAACTTCATGTAAAGCTGTATGTAATTTATCGGCAATCTGTCCGTATTTTTCTTCCAATCTAATTTCTTCTTCATCATTTGCAAATTCTTTTAAACGTCCTGTTCCGCCTGCATTATTATAGGCTCCGATTATATTTCCTAAAGAAACAGATTTAGAACCATGTTGTTGACGAATCCAGTTGTTGTTTGGTAAGTTCACTCCAATTGGAGTACTAGGCGATGAATCTCCTGCTTCACCAGCAACATTTACAGTTTTATAAGAAACTCCAACCACATTTTCTTTTTTATGTTTTGGGTCTAGTGGAGCATTATCTTCAAACCATTGTGCATTGTCAGATAAAACTTTCATTTTACGAGACATATCAAAATCTTTAATTTGAACCACTGTTTCATAAGAACCTCTATATCCTTTTGGGTCGTTATATACTTCTATAAAACCGTTAATCCAATCGATATTTCCTTCTGTAGATGTTGCCCAAGCAATACAATATTGATCCCAGACATCTAAACTACCTGTTTTGTAATATTTTATTAACAAACCTAAAGCATTTGCTTGTTTATCATTTTCTGCAACGGCTTGCGCTTTTTCTAACCAACCAATAATATGGTCTATTGCAGCACCATACATTCCGCCAGATTTCCAAACTTTTTCTACCAACTTTCCGTTCTCTCTTACTAATTTAGAGTTTAAACCGGCTTCAATTGGTTGATCTTTTGGCCCTTTATAAGCCGTTTTATAAAAATCAGCTACTTCTTTATCTGTAATATCAGATTGGTAAAAATTAATGGCAGAAGATAAAATATTATCAATTCCAGCTTTTTTAGTCACTTTTTTATCCTCTTCATCATTAAACAAAATAGTTACAATTTCTGATGATAAATTAGTGTTTGAATTTTTTAATAAATCATTTGTAAAATAAGATTGTGAAAATTCTGGTTTAATTTTATCATTAGAATAATGATGATGAATTCCGTTAGAAAACCAAACTCTTTTTAAATACGTTTTAAAGGCTATAAAGTCTTTACTTTCTCTATCTCCAGTATAATTTTTATTGATACTTTCTAAAGCTTTTCTAACACTTAAGTTATAACGATAGTTTTGATCCCACATAATATCTCTACCAGATAAACCTGCTTGTGTTAAGTAATAAACAAGTTTTTTTTCTTTTAAAGTAAGTTCTTTAAAACCTGGTATTTTGTAACGCAATACTTTAATATCTGCAAATTGTTCTACAAAATGATTAAATTCAGTTGTTACCTCTACTGCTTCACTCTTCTTTTCTGATGAACAAGAAGCTAATAGAATAGCTACTGAAAAGGCATAAATTATTTGTTTTATTTTCATTTTACTTCATTTATAATTGAAGTATAAATGTACGAATTTTATGCCTGATTTCTTTGAATGTTTTTTAACCGATTCCATGCAATTTTATGGCGTTGTGTATAAATAAGAAAACAACCAATATCTAATAAAAAGTAGAGTAAACTAATTCCTATTGGTGGATTATTACTTGGTAAAAACTTAAAAACTCCAAATGCAGTATCTGGCCATTCCCAACACCCAAAAGCTGTTCCGCCAATTTCTAGAATAACAACTAAAATATACATCGAAAAGAAAAACAATCTATCTTTTGGTTTTTTCCAAAGCAATAAAAAAATACAAATTGTCATTACAAACCCAAAAACATCGTTAAAGAAAATTAAAGAAGTAATTGCTAAAATCGAAATACAAACTGCAAAAAATTGTACAATACTTTTATCATATTTTCTAACAACAGACGATTTAGTAAACATAAAAATTCTTCCATATAAAGCTGCATGACCTAAAGGAACATATAATGGTACATTTTCTAATCTGTAAGTGTACATATGCAAACCACGAGAAAAAAAATATTCGCCAATAAAACCTAAAATTACTGCGTAAATCATCAGTTCTTTAGTTCTTGGATTTGACCTAAAATACATTTTAAAAAACCCTGCAACCATTAAAATATTAATCAATATTTGCGAATTTGTTACATTTTCAGCAAAATAAATACTGTCAAAAAACAAGAGAAAAACAAAAAATACAAACCGACCAATTTCTCGATTAAAGATGTTAGTTATTTTTTTAAAATCTGATTTTGGAATTGAAAAAACGTTCATTAATTTATATATTTAAAACAATCTATTGTGTGATCATTTACCAAACCTGTGGCTTGTAAAAAGGCGTATATAACAGTAGATCCCACAAATTTAAATCCACGTTTTTTTAGGTCTTTAGAAATTTTGTCTGAAAGTTCTGTCGTTGCAGGAACATCTTCTTTCTTTTCAAATTTATTGATAATAGGTTTCTCATTTACATAAGACCAAATAAACTTTGAAAAAGAACCATATTCTTGCTGAACTTCTATAAATAATTGAGCATTTGTTATGGTACTTCGTATTTTTAATTTATTTCTTATGATACCTGTATCTTGCAATAAAGATTCATACTTAGTTTCTGGATATTTTGAAATCTTTTTATAATCGAAATTATCAAAAGCTTTTCTAAAGTTTTCTCTTTTATTTAGAATTGTTATCCAACTTAAACCCGCTTGAAAAGTTTCTAAGATCAAAAATTCAAATAACGTTTTATCATCGTAAACGGGTGTACCCCATTCTTCATCATGATATTTTTTATACAATTCACTATTTGTTACCCAAAAGCATCTTTGTTTCATTCTTTTATTATTAAGGTTGAAAAATAATATTAAATCAATTAAAAATCAATTATCTGTGAAATAATTTTTGATTTAAAATTCACGTTAACTAACTAAAAGAAGGGTTTTACTCATTCTTGTTTTTTTAACTGAAATAACACAACTACTTTTGAGTAACAGTTCATGCAAATGGTGAAATATTCATTATCAATCATGAAAAACTTATATAATTTTAATATATTTAGATATTATGAAACTTATTAAACAATTAATCTTATTATTTTCTATCGGAATCTTTTTTTGGGCTTGTGGTTCATCACCTATAAAAAAGAATACTTCACAAACAGAAGAACCTGTTGTTATTGCTAATGATAGTTTAGAGTACGAAGTAATTATAATAGACCCTGGTTTTACGTTGTTTTTAAATTCTGTAGCACAACCAGAAGGATATTATTCTCAATCTTACCTAGAAGCTAGAAATAGAGTTTGGGTTTTAGAATGGAATAACAGAGCTAGAAACTTAAATCAATATAACTCTAGTATTTATGAAAACATAATTGATTATCAATCAACTATAGACTATGGTTATGATGTAAATTATAAACTTTTTAATTACTTTTTATTTGCCCAAAAAAAGTATAAAATGAATTTAGGTGGTGGTTTTAGGACTGGAAGAATTAGATAAGTTTTTTTATTGTACTACCAATTTAATCTTAATAAAAGCGATAATTTACTGAAAGGTTATCTGGTTAAATTGGTATAAGTTACAAAACTATAATCAAATTTATTTTTATCATCTGCTGTAAAATCTTCTCTGTTTGTTTCTTTCCAAATTTTTAAATCTATTTCCGGAAAATAAACATCTGCTTCAAATTCTTTATGCACTAAAGTGATATCTAATTGATCTGCCAATCCTTTTTGTAGGGTTTCTTTATAAATTTGAGCGCCACCAATTATAAAAACATCATCTTTATTTTCCACTAACGTTATAGCTTCTTCTATACTATTTGCAATTAAACAACCATCTTTAAAATAGTTTTTATTTCTGGTAATTATAATGGTAGTTCTATTTGGCAAAGGTTTTCCTATAGACTCAAAAGTATTTCTACCCATTAAAATGTAATGTCCGGTAGTTATTTTTTTAAATCGTTTTAAATCAGCAGGTAAATGCCAAATTAAATCATTGTCTTTACCTAAAGCATTATTCTTTGCAATAGCCGCTATAATTGTAATCATAGAATCTTATTTTTTAAACGAAAATAAAGTAATTCTCTTTAGAATTGATGTTTTAAGGGCACTTTAAGTGAAATTTATTCATTGACGAATACGATTTCGATGCGAAATAACTGAAAATCAAGCAAAAAGGAAAACCTCTTTTTTTATATAAACAACAATTTAAATTCCCTTTTATTTGGAATTATCAATAATTCATATATTCATTTTATAAAACTGATAATTATTTCATATTCTTACAATTTTATGATGCTTATAAGTATATACTTATATATTTTTACTTAAAATTTTGAATAGAATAATTATGGCAATTAAAAAACAATTTTTGAAAAGTAAACCAGTTTGTAAAGTAACTTTTACTGTACCAGCTGAAGAAGCTAAAAAAGTATCAGTAGTAGGATGCTTTAACGAGTGGAATGAAAAAGCAACTCCTTTAAAGAAATTGAAAAATGGCTCTTTTAAAGGTACTGTAGATTTAGAATCTGGAAAGTCTTACGAGTTTAAATACTTAATAGACGGTGCTTACACAAACGAACAAGAAGCAGATGGACTTGCATGGAATGACTTTGCAGGAGCAGAAAATAGCGTGTTAAATTTATAATAGCAACGTTACGGATATAAAAAAAAAGAGCTTTCAATTAATTAATTGAAAGCTCTTTTTTTTTATCTACATTATCTTTTTTTTAGTTTATACAGCAACTTTACCTTTAATATGAGGGTGAGGGGTATAATCTAACAGCTCAAAATCTTCGAAAGTAAAATCTTCAATATTATTTATTGCTGGGTTTATTTTCATTTTTGGTAAAGGTCTAATATCTCTAGCTAACTGAATATCAAATTGTTCTTTATGGTTGTTATAGATATGTGCATCTCCAAAAGTATGAATAAATTCTCCAGCCTCATAACCACAAACTTGTGCAATCATCATAGTAAATAGGGCATAAGAGGCAATGTTAAAAGGAACTCCTAAAAAGATATCTGCACTTCTTTGATATAACTGACAAGATAATTTACCATCTGCAACGTAAAACTGAAAAAATGCATGACAAGGAGGTAAAGCTGCTTTTCCATTTGCTACATTTTCCGAAAAAGAAACAGAGGTATCTGGCATCACAGACGGATTCCAAGCAGAAACCATCATTCTTCTAGAATTAGGGTTATTTTTTAAAGTGGAAATTACATCTTTTAATTGATCGATCTCATCACTATTCCAATTACGCCATTGATGTCCATAAACCGGACCTAAATCTCCATTTTCGTCTGCCCAATCATTCCAAATTCTTACACCATTTTCTTGTAAGTATTTAATATTTGTATCGCCTTTTATAAACCAAAGCAATTCATATATAATAGATTTTAAGTGTAATTTCTTGGTTGTTACCATTGGGAAACCTTTACTTAAATCAAAACGCATTTGATAGCCAAAAACACTTTTTGTTCCGGTACCTGTTCTATCTCCTTTTTCGTTTCCGTTTTCTAAAACGTGTTTTACTAAGTCGTGATATTGATGCATTGTTTAATCGTTTAATTGTTTAGTTGTGTAATTGTTTAGTTGAGCTACGTGTAAACGTTTAAACAATTACAACTTTTTTACCCAATAATCATACCTGCAATTGTTGCAGACATTAAAGAAGCTATGGTACCACCAATTAAGGCTTTCATTCCAAATTCTGATAAAACTTTTCGTTGACCTGGAGCAAGAGAACCAATTCCTCCAATCTGTATACCTATAGAAGCAAAATTGGCAAAACCGCACAACATATACGTTGCCATAATAACAGATTTATTAAAAGTTAAATGCGTTGCATTTGCTACGTTTTTTAATTCTGCTAATTGTATATATCCCACAAACTCACTAGCAGCTAATTTTATTCCTAGTAACTGTCCCATAAGTGCCATATCTTCTACAGCAACACCAATTAACCACATTAAAGGCGCAAATATATATCCTAAAATAAACTCTAAGGTTAACTCCTTATAAGCAGTGTTTTGTACAATCCAATCATTAATACCAGTTACACTACCTAAAGATGTAAAACCATAGTTTATCATTGCTATAAAAGCAACAAAAACTAACAACATAGCACCAACATTTACTGCCAAACGCAAACCTTCTGTTGTACCGTTTGCAATTGCATCTAAAATATTAGCTCCAATTTTATCTGAAGACACTTCTACATCAGTATTAATGCTCTCTGTTTGAGGATATAATATTTTTGAAATAATTATTGCTCCAGGTGCCGCCATTACAGATGCTGCTAATAAATGTTTAGCATACTGTAATCTTAAAACGGGGTCATCACCACCTAAAAATCCTATGTAAGCAGCTAATACAGCACCTGCTACAGTTGCCATACCACCAATCATTACTAATAGCATTTCTGACTTATTCATTTTTTCTAAATAAGCTTTTATTAGTAAAGGAGCTTCTGTTTGACCTAAAAAAATATTTCCTGCAACAGACAGACTTTCTGCTCCAGAAATTTTTAATACTTTAGATAATACAATACCAAAACCTTTTACAATAACTTGAATAATTCCTAAATAAAATAAAAGAGATGTAAGTGCAGAAAAAAAGATAATTGTTGGTAAAACTTGAAAAGCAAAAATGAATCCAAATTTATTCATATCACCTACCATACCTGCAAATAAAAACTCACTTCCAGCTCTTGTAAAATCTAAAACTTTAACAAAAATACCTCCTACAAATTCAAAACCATGTTGAATAAAACTTACCTTTAAAACACCTATTGCAATTATTAATTGAAAAGCCAATCCTAAACCAACAGTTTTCCAGTCGATTGCTTTTTTATTTGCGCTAAATAAGAATGATATAATTATTAATGACACGATTCCTAAAATTCCTCTCCACAAACTTTCTAAAGAAAAACCTTGACTAGGTAATATTTCTGTTACAGCGGAAACTGTTTCTGTATTTTGAGAAAAAATTGAAATTGAAAACAAGCAGAAAACGGCAATAAATATTTTTTTCATAATGTGTACTAATAATATTAAGAGCGTTTACTAATTTCGTCTCTAATTTTTGCAGCTAATTCGTAATTTTCATCAGAAACTGCACTATCTAATTGTTCATGAAGCTCTTTTAAACTTACAGCAGAAAAAGAAGCTTCTTTTTTAATGATTAACGCATCTAAATCTAAAGAGTCTTCTTCAGATTCTAAAGTATCTTCAATACCAAATTCTTCTTCTATCTTTAGAAAAATACCTGCTTTTTCTAAAATATTTTCATAAGTATATATTGGTGCCTGAAAACGAACAGCTATAGCAATTGCATCTGATGTTCTTGCATCTAAGATTTCTTCTACACCGTCTTTTTCACAAACTAAGCTAGAAAAAAATACACCATCTACTAATTTATGGATAATTACTTCTTTTACTTTGACAGAAAAACGGTCTGAAAATGTTTTAAATAAATCGTGTGTAAGTGGTCTTGGAGGTCTAATTTCTGTTTCTAAAGCAATGGCAATAGATTGTGCTTCGAAGGCTCCAATAATAATAGGTAAAGTTCTTGTACCTTCCATTTCGCTTAAAACCAACGCATAAGCACCGCTTTGAGTTTGACTGTAAGAAATACCTTTTATAGTTAATTGTATTAAACTCATAAATTTATTTACGTAAATCTAAAAAAAAATGTAAAATTTTTTGAAGTTATTTTTACAAACTTTTTAGAGGGCACAATTTAATAAAAATAATAGGTTAATACTGATATTTCTTTAAAAAGTGACAATTACTATTGCGTGAAGGATTGAAGCAACTGTTTGAGCTCTTTTTATTTTTCTTTTAAAATAAAAAAGCGAGTGCGAAAAGCCTGACGAAATTATTTTGGTTTTGATAAAAGTTGATAAAAAAAACTTATCAAAATTTTACTTCTGATAAGTTTCTAAGAATATACTTTAAATAATTTGGGCACGCCCAAAAGATTTTAAGACGCTTTAAAAGCTTTTAATTTTTCGATTAGTTTTGGTACAACTTCAAAAGCATCACCAACAATACCATAATCTGCCGCTTTAAAAAACGGTGCTTCTGGGTCTGTGTTAATTACAACTTTTACCTTGGATGCGTTGATTCCTGCCAAATGCTGAATTGCTCCAGAAATACCAATGGCAATATATAAATTGGCTGCTACAGGTTTACCTGTTTGCCCAACGTGTTCTGAGTGTGGACGCCATCCTAAATCTGAAACGGGTTTAGAACATGCTGTTGCAGCACCTAAAATACTGGCTAATTCTTCTATCATGCCCCAGTTTTCTGGTCCTTTTAAACCTCTACCGCCAGAAACAACAATATCTGCATCTGCAATGGTTACTTTGCCAGTAACTCTTTCTACTTTTTCTGATTTTACTTTAGATGCTACAATCGTAGCTTCAAAAGTTTCTGTAGTACCTGCAACAACATTTTCATGAATTCCAAAAGAATTTTTTGCAAGTCCGATAACCTTATGATCCGTAGAAATTACGGTGTTTGAAAGGGCTTTGTTAGAAAAAGTTTTTCTTTTTACAGTAAACGGATTGGTGTTTGATGGTGCAGCTACAACATTAGAAACACAACCTGCCTCTAAGTTTACAGCTACAATTGGTGCTATATACAAACCATCTATACTAGAATCTACAACTACAACTGTTGCATTTTGTGCTTTTGCTACTTCTGTAACTACAGCTGCATATTGTTTTGCGTTAAATGTATTTAAAGCATCGTTAGTTACGGAAACTACTTTTTCTGCTCCGTAGGTATATAATTCTGATGAATCGCTTGCGTTTATTGTTAATGCAACAACATTAGTACCTAATTGTTCTGCAACTTTTTTTCCATATGAAACTACTTCTAAAGCAGTTTTCTTAAATTTTCCTTCCGATGATTCGGCAAAAACTAAAACAGACATATTATATATAGTTTTTAGTTGTTAGTATATAGTTTTTAGTTTCCTATACCAACAAATTATTTTTTTTAAAATTGTTTAAATGTGTATTTGTTTAATCGTGTAATTGTTGGATTGTAACTTTTACAGTTACACAATTCAACGCTTAAACAGTTACACTTTTTTTTATAGATTCTGAAACAAGTTCAGAATGATTTAATCTCTGATTAAATCACTTTTGCTTCATTATGTAATAAGCTAATTAACTCATCTACATTGTCTGCGTCTACTAATTTTACGGCTCCTTTTGGTGCTAATTTTTCAAAAGATTGAATAGTTGTGGATGCTTCTGCACCAACAGCTTCTATAACTTGTAAAGGTTTTTTACGAGCCATCATAATTCCACGCATATTTGGTATGCGCAAATCTTTTTCTTCTACAACTCCTTTTTGACCTCCAATAACTAAAGGTAAATTGGTAGATAAAGTTTCGTTACCTCCATCAATTTCTCTTTGTACAGAAACATTTGTGCCGTCTACTTCTATACCAACACAACCGTTTATAAAATTAAAATCGGTTAAAGTTGCTAACATTCCTGGAACCATTTGACCATTATAATCTGCAGATTCTTTTCCTGCCAATACTAAATCATACGCGCCACTTTTTACAACGGCAGCTAATTCTTTTGCTACTTGAAACCCGTCTGTAGGATTTACATTTACTCGAATTGCATTATCTGCTCCTATTGCTAAGGCTTTACGCAATGTAGGTTCTGTTTCTGCCCCACCAACATTTACAATTGTTACAGAAGCTCCTTGTTTTTCTTTAAACCACATGGCTCTAGTTAAGCAAAACTCATCATAAGGGTTAATTACAAACTGAACTCCATTTGTATCAAACTTTGTATCGTTTTCTGCAAAATTAATTTTAGATGTGGTATCAGGAACGTGACTAATACAAACCAATATTTTCATAAAATTTTATTTTTATACTTTTTATCGGGAACGAAAATACGTAATTTTTTTAAAAAATACTATGCATGCATAGTATTTTTTTTAATTATTTAACTTTTAGTTTAATTTTATATTTTGATATTCTTCCATTAAATAAAAAAGGATAAACGGTAGCACAATTGAAAGATAGGAGAGGTCGAACAAGTTTCCATAAATATTTTGATCAAAACCTTCTTCTATGCAATTAAGAATAAAAGAAATACCCACCAGTCCACCTAAAATGTATATGGTATATAGAAAAACATCGCTTGTTTTGCTTATTTTAAAAGATAAAATAAAAGGTATTATTAATGCTGTAATTATTAAAAATTGAGGAGCATATCTTGTTTGATGATTAAACGGATTGTGTTCAATTATAAAATCAAAATTTGGTAAGTTTATAAAAATAGGTAAAGAAATTAATACTAGAGATATTATAAAAACTGAAGAAAATAATACTTTTTTATAGGTTGTTGTTTTTATAAATGATGAAAATAAAAATAACGTTAGTGGAATGATTACAGTACCTCTTGTTGATACAAAAAAAGCAGAAATAATTGCTAAGAATATTCCTTTTTTAAAAATATCTTTTCCAAATTTACTGCTCCAGGTTGAAATAAATAATAAGAGTAAAATGCTATTACTCATAAAATCACTTTTTACAATTATTTCCCAATAATATGCTGGAGCAAATAATAACAAAGCTAGTACAATAACTTTTTGGTAATTTTCTATTTTTAGTCTAAACAAAAAAAATAATAATAGTAACAAAGTAAAGGGTTGTAGTAGGCCTACGTCTCCTAAAAGATAAAATGGAAGTCCTAAGTAGAATAGGCCAGGGAAATTAGATGTGGTATTACCTAAATGATCTAAAACGGCATATGGGTATTTGCCTTCTAGTAAGCTTTTTATACCAATTTCCATTGCAGACCATCTGTCTACATTTAATGAATATCCATCAATACTTAAGTTGATGAAAAGGAGAAAAAGAAAAATAAATACAGAAAAGAATATAAAATAACTATTAAATTTTTTTAGCTTATTAAAATATAATTTTAGTTTATGAATTCCTATAAAAACAGACATACAAACAAGCGCATATAAGAAACATAATAGATAGTTAGAAATATAAGAAAGTCTAGCGCCATATTTTAGTACAAACAGCGTGTTAACAAGTAAATAAACAAATAATAATAACTTTTGTTTACCACAGAAAAAAGATATTTTGACCAAAATAGTAAATTATTTTAATTTGCAATAAAAGTACATTTATTTTACTCATAATTTCCTTACTTTTGCGTCTATAATTATTAATTACAATTAATACTAGATGAAAACAGTTCAATTCAGAGAGGCAATTTGTGAGGCAATGAGTGAAGAAATGCGCAGAGATGAAAGCATTTATTTAATGGGCGAAGAAGTTGCAGAATATAATGGTGCTTACAAAGCATCTAAAGGTATGTTAGATGAGTTTGGTGCAAAACGTGTTATAGATACACCTATTGCTGAACTTGGTTTTGCTGGAGTTGCAGTAGGTTCTGCTATGAATGGTCTTAGGCCAATTGTAGAGTATATGACTTTTAATTTCTCTTTGGTTGGTATTGATCAAATTATAAATAATGCTGCAAAAATTAGACAAATGTCTGGCGGACAATTTAATTGTCCTATTGTTTTTAGAGGTCCAACGGGTTCTGCTGGTCAATTAGGAGCAACACACTCACAAGCATTTGAAAACTGGTTTGCAAACACACCAGGTTTAAAAGTAGTTATACCTTCTAATCCTTATGATGCAAAAGGTTTATTAAAAGCGGCAATTAGAGATGACGATCCGGTTATTTTTATGGAGTCTGAACAAATGTATGGAGACAAGATGGAAATCCCAGAAGGAGAATATATTATCCCTATTGGAGTTGCAGACATAAAAAGAGTTGGAACAGATGTAACTATTGTTTCTTTCGGAAAAATTATAAAAGAAGCTTATACTGCTGCAGATGAATTAGCCAAAGAAAATATTTCTGTTGAAATTATTGATTTAAGAACAGTGCGTCCTATGGATCATGCTGCTATTATAACTTCAGTAAAAAAGACTAACAGATTAATTATCTTAGAAGAATCTTGGCCATTTGCAAGTATTTCTACAGAAATTACATACAGAGTGCAAGATGAAGCTTTTGATTATTTAGATGCTCCAATAAAAAGAATTACAACAGCAGATACACCTGCTCCATATTCTCCTGTATTATTAGAAACTTGGATACCTAATTACAAAGACGTAATAAAAGCAGTAAAAGAAGTATTGTATATAAAGTAAAAAAATTACTTCTATAAAATTTTAAAAAAAGAGGCTGTCTAAAAAGACCGTCTCTTTTTTTTTGTGATTATAATTTTTTTTAAAAAAAAAAGTATTGATTTGGGGTTTTATGGGTGTGAAAAGTCAGGTTATTTAGAAAATCTATCGTTAGTATCTATAGAGTCTTCTCTCTTTAGGTATGATTATTTTGCTCTAGGGAAGCATTCTGTTCGTCTCTTTACTGTGTTTTACATTAGACAGATAATTGGTCTTTAGAGGATTTCTAATAAGTAGAGTGGAACTTCAAATTATCAACCAATAGAATTTGTTGATAATTTTAATCAAAGGTAGATATCCAAGGGTTTAATTCCTGTAGGCTTTTCTATAAGTGAAAATAGGTGTTTAGAAAGCTTATCTGGTGCTCTTAGTTTGAGGTTGTTGATTCATAATCTAAAAATAATAAAAAAATAAAAGGTCGTCTAAAAATAATTTAGACGACCTCTTTATATTTTACTAAAAGTAGTAAGATTATTTAACTGGTTTTACAGTTTTAATAATTCTTGCAGCAACTTTATATGGATCTGCGTTTGAAGATGGTCTTCTATCTTCTAGCCATCCTTTGTATCCTTTTTCTACAACGATAATTGGAATACGGATTGATGCTCCTCTATCAGAAACACCCCAAGAGAAATCAGTGATTGCAGCAGTTTCATGCTTACCAGTTAAACGTTGGTCGTTAAACTCACCATAAATTTCAATGTGTTCTTTTACTACTGGACGGAAAGCTTCACAAATTTCGATGTACTTATCTTTAGAACCACATTCTCTTAATATTGAATTAGAGAAGTTAGCATGCATTCCAGATCCATTCCAATCAGTGTCTCCTAATGGTTTTGGATGGTACTCAATGTACATTCCTCTACCTTCAGTTAAACGGTCTAATAGGTATCTAGAAATCCAAATCTCATCTCCTGCCTTTTTAGCTCCTTTTGCAAACAATTGGTATTCCCATTGTCCAGATGCAACTTCTTGGTTAATTCCTTCAAAGTTTAAACCAGCATCAATACATATATCTGCATGCTCTTCTACGAAATCACGTCCGTGAGTATTTTTACCACCAACAGAACAATAGTACATTCCTTGTGGAGCTGGGTAACCACCTCTTGGGAAACCTAATGGTAAATCTGTACTTGTATCCATTATAAAGTATTCTTGTTCAAAACCGAACCAGAAATCGTTATCATCATCTTCAATAGTAGCACGTGCGTTAGACTCGTGTGGAGTTCCATCAGCATTCATTACTTCATTCATAACCAAATATCCATTTCTTCTTTGTGGATCTGGATAGATAGCAACTGGTTTTAAAATACAGTCAGAAGCACCTCCTGAAGCTTGTTTTGTAGATGAACCATCAAATGACCAAAGGCCTAATTCTTCAATAGTCCCTTTAAAGTCTTCATGTTCTTCAACTTTCGTTTTACTTCTAAGGTTTTGAGTAGGAAAATACCCATCTAACCAAATGTATTCTAATTTAATCTTTGCCATAATATTTTAGTGTTTATGTGATGTTTCTTTTACAAAAATCAATTATTTTCATCAGATATCAAAAAAAAGAGGGGTAAAATGTTTAAAATCAATAAAGAATAATTTTATCCCTAATTTTTAAAGGGTATATTTGTTTAAAGTTAAAAATAAGCAGAAAATTTTCATAATATGTCAAGGATTAGATTTAGTGCTTTGCAAGAAACCTTGCATAGAAGTCCATTAAAAATACTTCAAGTTGAAAAAAGATCAACACTATTTGGTCAAAATGTATTTAATAAATACGCTATGCAACAGTACCTTACGAACGCAGCTTACCAAAGTGTAATGAATGCAATTGATGTTGGAACTAAAATAGATCGTAAAATTGCAGACCAGGTTGCGGTTAGTATGAAAGATTGGGCAATGTCTAAAGGAGCAACGCATTATACGCATTGGTTTCAGCCTCTTACAGGTGCAACGGCAGAAAAACACGATGCTTTTTTTGAATGTATCAACGGAGGTTTGGCTATGGAAAAATTTGATGGAGAACAGTTGGTTCAGCAAGAACCAGGTGCTTCTAGTTTTCCTAATGGTGGAATAAGAAACACGTTTGAGGCAAGAGGTTACACGGCTTGGGATCCAACATCACCCGCTTTTGTTTACGAATCTACACTTTGTATTCCTACGATATTTGTAGCGTATACAGGGGAAGCCTTAGATAATAAAACGCCATTATTAAGAGCTTTGCAAGCTATAGATACACATGCAACTGCAGTTTGTAAATATTTTGATAAAAATGCGAATAAAGTAAATGCAACCTTAGGTTGGGAGCAAGAATTCTTTTTAATAGATGATGCTTTAATACTATCTAGACCAGATTTACAATTTACAGGCAGAACTTTAATTGGGCACACACCAGCAAAAGGGCAACAATTAGGAGATCATTATTTTGGAACTATTCCTGCTAGAGCAATGAGTTTTATGCAAGATTTAGAACAAGAATGTATGTTATTGGGCATTCCTGTAAAAACAAGACATAATGAGGTTGCACCAAATCAGTTCGAAATTGCACCCATTTTTGAAGAAGCAAATTTAGCGGTAGATCACAATTCTTTGCTTATGGATGTGATGGGAAAAGTGTCACGAAGACACAGATTTAAAGTTTTGTTTCATGAAAAACCTTTTAAAGATATTAATGGTTCGGGTAAACATAATAACTGGTCTTTAACCTCAGACAACGGAACAAATTTGTTAAGTCCGGGTAAAACACCCATGAAAAATTTGCAATTCTTAACCTTTTTTGTAAACACAATAAAGGCTGTTTACACGTATGAAGAATTGTTAATGTCTTCCGTAGCAACCGCTAGTAATGATTATAGGTTAGGAGCTAAAGAAGCACCACCAACAATCATGTCCGTTTTTGTTGGTAAACAATTATCGGCCGTTTTAGATGAGTTAGAGAACGTAACCAAAGGGAAACTTTCTCCACAAGAAAAAACAGATTTAAAACTGAATATTATTGGTAAAATACCAGAAATATTATTAGACAATACAGATAGAAACAGAACATCACCATTTGCATTTACAGGAAATAAATTCGAATTTAGAGCTGTAGGTTCTTGGGCAAATTGTGCCAAACCAATGACGGTTTTAAATACCATTGTTGCAAATCAATTAAAAGAATTTAAAATTGAAGTAGATGCTTTAATAGATGAAAAAGGTCTTAAAAAAGACGAAGCTATATTTAATATTTTAAGAGAATATATTAAAGATTCTAAATTAATTCGTTTTGAAGGCGATGGTTATGGCGAAGCTTGGGAAAAAGAAGCCAAAAAAAGAGGATTAAGTAATAACAAAACAACACCAGAAGCTTTAAAAGTAAGAATTACCAAAAAAGTAATTGATCTCTTTGAAGAAATGAAGGTGATGAATAGTATAGAGCTAGAAGCTAGATACGAAATAGATTTAGAAGATTATACCAAAAAAATTCAAATAGAAAGTAGAATTTTGGGAGATATGGCAAAAAATAGTGTAGTGCCAACAGCAATTATTTATCAAAATACCTTACTAGAAAATACTAAAAATTTAAAAGAAATATTTGGAGGCGATTACAAAAACATTGCAAAAGAACAAATTGAGTTAATTATGATTATTTCCAATCATATTACCGAAATTAATTCTTTGGTAAACAAAATGGTAGACGAGCGCAGAAAAGCAAACAAGCTTAAAGGCTTAAAAAGTGCCGAACATTATTGTAAAAAAGTAAAACCATTTTTCGAGCAAATACGCTATAATTGCGATAAGTTAGAAACTATGGTAGACGATAATTTATGGCCACTTAATAAATATAGAGAGTTGCTATTTACTAAATAAATAGCAACTAAATTATTCATCTATTAAAAAGTATGGGTTTAAATTGAGAATTATTCATTTTTAAACCTGTTTTTATAGGTGTTTTCATCCTTTTTTAATTTTTAGTTTACTGATTTACAGATTATTGTGTTTTATTTTCTTTAAGAGCTTTATTTATTCTAGGAATTAGATTGATAATTTCTTATATTTACAATGTTATAACAAGTAGAAGATTAAACTATATAGTTTGCCACAACTCTTAATTGAGCTGACTGAAAATGAAAAGTTATTTTTTAATGACAGAACATTTTACCCCCTAATAATTTTAATTACCCCTAAAAATTTTTAAGAGTACCTCAATATTCAATTCATCTTGAATAGAGATTGATGTGCTAAATTTTTAACTAACGTATTTTAAATTATTTATCATGAAAAAATTAGTAATTATGGCTATGTGTTTAGCTACCGGAGCGTTTTTTGCGCAAACACCACAAGCAAATTGTAACGATTGTTCTTTTACACAAATGACGTCTGGCCCAAGAGGAGCTGTGGATAATACGAGTGATATAACCCAAAATGGTATTTCAAATGAGGCAAATGCCTATCAAGTAGGAAATGGGAATTACTCTATAGTAGACCAAGATGGTAAAAATATGGGTACAGGTAATGGTGGAGATAGTAATAAAGCTAGAATCTATCAAGATGGTGCTCTAAATCATTCAGATGTTAAGCAAGATGGAGACCGTAACACAGGTGTGGTTGAGCAAAGAGGAATTGCAAATTATGCTAAACAAGATGTAGGTGTTGGGTATTCAGAAGATAATACTACAAGTGCTTTTCAAACAGGAACGTTAAATACTTCTTTCCAAAAACAACGTTATGATAATAACACAGCAACTGTAACGCAAGTAGGTACTGGTTTCTTAGGTTTAGGAGCAAACTATGCAGAACAAGATCAAGACAGTGGAGCTAACGGTGTTGCTGGTAGTGTTGCAGAAATAGACCAAACAGGTTCATTTAACGAGGCAAAACAAATGCAAAGAGGTAGTAATAATAATGCGTATTCTCTTCAAAATGGAACAGGTAATACATCTGCTGAAGATCAAACATCTGTTGCAGGAAGTACTTATTCTAATACTTCTACAGTAAGTCAAACTTTTGTTGGAACTCCATGGTTGGGTAGTAACTTAGCTTGTGTAACACAAAATTCAGTTGCAGGAAATAACACTAGTGCAATTACGCAAACTAATGTAGCGGGTGCAAATACTTGGACTCCTGGAAACAAAGCGACTGTTACTCAAACAGCTAACTTATCTAGTAATATGAGTACTGTTATGCAAAGCGGTGGTGCTAATAAAGCTTGTGTTGAGCAAATTGGTAACTAAAAGTAATAAATTATTAAATTAATTTAATAAGTAAGGAGAAATTTTTCTCCTTACTTATTCTTCTAATACCTTCTACTATGAAAAAAATTAAAAACATATGGTATTTTCTTCTATTTTTCTTGTGTAGTTTACATGTTAATGGGGTTTTTGCACAACAAGAAAAATTACCTACTTATTTTTCAAATAACGTATCTGAGATAAATCCAAATAATGCTTCTTTGCTTTTAAATAGTAATAACTTATTGGTTAATAGTGTTAGTCAAAATAATTTATTTCAACAACAGGCAGGGAATATAAATAGTGTGGTGCTTAATCAAGTTGGATTTGAAAATATTGCAGATATAAAGAGTTCCAACCAAACTTCTCAAAATGTAAATCAAGTTGGAAATAAAAATTATTATAGTTTTATTAACTATTATAATAGTAATCCTATAAACTTTGGTGTTCTACAACAAGGTAATTCTAATTCATTACAAATTTACGGTACAAATTCAATGATGAATGGAGCTGTTATTAATCAAAAAACTGATAATCAAGGTGTTAATTATCAGTCACTTATTATTAAAAACTATTAAATGCATTTTTTTAAAATTGTTTTTTTTATTTTATATTTAAACTGTAATGTTGGTTTCAGTCAATCTGAAAATGATGTTTACGGGAAAATTAATGTTGATAAAAAAGATAGTTTTATTACTTTAAAAGCAGAAATAAATAATGATGGGTTATTGCATATAGATAAATTGTTTTATAATTTAATAGCACTAAAAAAAGGGAAAAGTGGAAACTATTCTAATAATAAACAGTCTGGAGAGTTTTCTATAAAGCCGAATGAAAAAATGGAAGTTTCTTCTATTAGAGTTAACTTAAATGAAGATGAAGAATTAAAGGTTTATTTATTTGTTAAATATCGCGAAAAATTAATCTCTAAAGACTCAGTTTGGATACTACCTAAAAAGAAACAGCAAGAGATTGCAGTAAAAACAGAAGAGAAAGATTTTTTTCTTAAAGGAATAGTTGTAGATGAAGCAATAACTAAGCTTGGTAAAGATTATCATGACTATTTTTATCAAATGTATTTATTATCGGGAATAAAGTATCCTTTTATAATAAAAATAAAAGAAAAGCCCGGTATGGGTAGAACAAGTATTATTGTAGTTGAAGCAGAAGATATTAAAATACATGAGTTTTTTTCAAGACCAGATGAAGAGTATTTAAAATCGAATGTTAGAGTGGCGTTAGAACGCTTGTATTTTTATGCTAAACAAAGAGAAGAACTTAGGAAAAAAAGTAAAATGTAAAAGTAAAATGTTATGAGAAAAAAAACAATATTATTCGTTTTATTTGTTTGTGTTACAGGTTTTTCATTTTCACAACAGTTAGTGTACAAATCAATAAGTCCATTTTTTGGAGGAGGAGATTCTTTTGCGTATCAACAATTATTAGCTTCCGCAAATGCGCAAAATGATTTTAAAGAAGAAAGTTCAAGTCAGTTTAGTCAATCTTCAGAAATAGAGAATTTTACAGAAAGCTTAAACAGACAATTATTAAATTCACTCTCTCAAGGATTGTTTCAAGAACAATTTGGTAATCAAGGATTGTCAGAGGGAACGTATGTTTATGGTTCTTTAGTTGTAGAAGTTACTCCGGGAGTTGGCGGGTTAAGTGTAAGTATTTTAAATACATCTACAGGAGAACAAACGCAAATAACAATTCCTAACTAATTAATTAAAATCTATGAAAAGAAAGCACTTTAATCTATGTTATTTTCTAGTAGCAATGTTTTTTTCTAGTTGTGGAGCTTATTTTAATCAACCTTTAACTCAATCAAGGGCTAGGCTTGGAGAAAATACATCACCAGAAATGGTTATAAAGCGGTTTTTACCAAAACATAAAACAGTAGTTGGGGTGTATAAATTTAGAGATCAGACTGGGCAGTATAAACCCGTAGAAAATGGTTCTACTTTTAGCACAGCTGTTACGCAAGGAGGTACTTCTATTCTATTAAAATCATTAGAAGAATCTAATTGGTTTACGCCAATTGAAAGAGAAAATATAGGTAATTTATTAAATGAAAGACAAATAATTAGAAATACTCGGCAAGAATATGCGGGAGGCAATAAACCTGTAAAAATGCCACCTTTATTATTTGCTAATTATATTATAGAAGGTGGTGTTGTATCTTACGATTCTAATATTATTACAGGTGGTTCTGGTTTGCGTTACTTTGGTGTTGGTGCTTCCGGAGAATATCGCCAAGATAGAATTACAGTGTATTTAAGAGTTGTTTCTACATCAACGGGGCAAATTCTTAAAAATGTATATGTTTCTAAAACTATTTTATCACAAGGTATATCTGCTAATTTATTTAAATATGTATCTTTAAGAAGGCTGTTAGAAGTGGAGACAGGAATCACCAAAAATGAACCGGCTCAATTAGCTGTTAAAGAGGCTATTGATAAAGCTGTAGAGCTATTAATTACAGAAGGTATTATTGATGGTATATGGGAGCCAGAAGGTGGTAGTAAAGTTGTAGATTTTGTAAAAAAGAATTACAAAAAAGAGCAAGATGAAGTAGAGTTAACAGATTTGTTTAATAGAAAACAAGAGTCAAGAAGAGGAGAAATGGCTATTAGTGCTGCAGGTGGATTGTCTAAAATTGTAGGTGATTACTCAGATGCAGAATTTAATATGGGGGCAGACCTACGGATTAAATACTTTCTAAAAAATCCTAAATATGCATTTTCTTTAGGAGTTGGTTCTACAACGCTTTCTAATAAAAATATCTTTAAAGAATCAATTTTTGATTCTAATGTTAATTTTGAATACTATTTACTACCTAATGATAGGTTAACACCTTATGCGTATGTTGGTTTAGGTTCTGTCTCAAATAAAAACTTAAATGTTACTTACTTTAAATTTCAATATGGTGTTGGTTTAGAGTATTTAGTAACCAATAAATTAGGATTGATACTTAGAGGAGAGCAAAATATTTTAGCATCAGACAATTTAGAAGGGTTAGTAAGAGGAGAAAGAGATGATAAGATTTGGAATGTTAGAGCGGGAATTAATTTCTATTTTTAAAAAAAAAATTAGTATGAAAATCTTACAAAAAATATTAATTCTTATAAGCGTCAGCCTATTTTTAAGCTGCGGGGAAGATAGTACTATTAGTGGTGTAGAATTTGGAAAAATTACAGGAAAAGTTGTAAAAGCAAGTACTTTTGAGCCTATTGAAAATGCAAAAATAACATTGTCGCCTACAAATAATACAACATTTACAGATGTTAATGGAGAGTTTTTATATGAAGAAGCACCTATAAATGAATATTCTGTAGAAGCTTCTAAAGATGGTTTTTTAGCTAGTTTCGAACCTGTGTCTTTAGAGGAAGGAGCAACAGTAAATGTTGTTTTTGAAATGCAGGTAGAAACGGGGCTTAATAGTCCTCCGATAACTCCAGAATTATTATTACCAATTGATGGTGCAGTAGATACGGAAAATACAGTTGAATTAGTTTGGTCTTCCTCTAGTGTAGATGATGATGAGCTAACTTATAGATTAGATATTAAAAATGATTTTAATAATGATGTGATTACAGTTCAAAGCCTTTCTGATACTACTTATGTGGTTTCTAATTTAAAGTTTGGAGGTAAATATTTTTGGCAAGTAGCTGTAACTGATAATATAAATTCAGAAGTACTAAGTGCTTCAAATTCATTTACAGTAAAAGAAAATACAGAGAATAGGTATATGTATGTTAAAGTTGAAGGAGGGAATAATGTAATTTATTCATCAAGTTTAAATGAAGATTCTGATACATTTAACACTGTTCAATTAACTGAATCTAACTCAAACTCTTGGAGGCCTAGAAAAAATAATACTGTAAATTTAATTGCTTTTTTAAGGATGTATAATAATAAGGCACATATTTTTACAATGAAGCCAGATGGTTCTGATGTAAAAAGAGTAACTTCAGATACACCAGTTAGTACTTTTGATTTAAATGAAGTAGATTTTTCTTGGTCAACAACGGGTGATAAATTTATCTATCCAAGTTTTGATAAATTGTATATGATTAATAAAGATGGTAGTGGTCTTCAATTAATATATAAAACAACAAATGGCCATTTAATTACTGAATGTGATTGGAGTAGTGACGGAACAAGAATAGTTCTAAGAACAAATAATTCTGATGGTTATGATGGTTCTATTTATACAATTGATATGAGTGGAACAGTAATAAACACAGTAGTGTCTGCAAATATTGGTGCTTTAGGAGGTTTAAATTTATCTGTTGATGGTAATTTGTTAATCTATACTAAAGATGTAAGTGATTTTCAATCATCTAATTATAGAAGGTTAGATAATAAAATTTTTAAATATAATTTAGCTACAATGACAGAAACAGAAATACTTATTGCAAAGCCAAGCGGAAGTAATGATTTAGATCCCCGACTTTCTCCAAATGAAGCAGAAATAATATACGTAAATACATCTAACGATGGTATTTCGGATACTAAAATATTTGTATCACCAATTGATGGAAGTAATAGTCGTCAAGAAGTGTTTCAAAGTGCAATTATGCCAGATTGGGAATAATTTTACTTAAAACATGAGATATTAAAATCCAAATGACAAAAATCATTTGGTTTTTTTATGATGCCACATAAAAGAAAGTTAAATTTGCAATCAACAACAACACAACAACATGAGTAAAGAAGTTTCTAAAAGATACGCGCAAAGAGGTGTTTCGGCATCAAAAGAAGATGTACACAATGCAATTAAGAATATAGACAAAGGTTTATTTCCAAAAGCATTCTGTAAAATTGTTCCAGATTATTTAACAAATGATGAAGATTATTGTTTAATCATGCATGCAGATGGGGCGGGTACAAAATCTTCTTTAGCATATATGTATTGGAAAGAAACCGGCGATATTTCTGTTTGGAAAGGCATTGCACAAGATGCTTTAATTATGAATATTGATGATTTATTGTGTGTTGGTGCAACAGATAATATTATGTTGTCTTCTACTATTGGTAGAAATAAAAGTAAGATTCCTGGAGAAGTTTTATCAGCCATTATAAACGGTACAGAAGAGTTAATTGAAGACTTAAAAGGATTTGGAGTAACCATTCATTCAACCGGAGGTGAAACTGCAGATGTAGGCGATTTAGTGCGTACCATTATTGTAGATTCTACAGTAACTGCACGTATGAAACGTACAGATGTTGTTGACAATGCAAACATAAAAGCAGGAGATGTAATTGTTGGTTTAGAGTCTTTTGGACAAGCAAGTTACGAGACTGAATATAATGGAGGTATGGGGTCTAACGGATTAACATCTGCAAGACACGATGTGTTTCATAAATATTTAGCCGAAAAATATCCAGAAAGCTTTGATGCTGCTGTTCCTGAGGAACTAGTGTATTCTGGTAATACAAAATTGACGGATTCAGTAGCCGATTCTCCTATTGATGCTGGTAAATTGGTGTTGTCTCCAACAAGAACATATGCACCAATTATAAAAAAGATTTTATCTAATTTTTCTTCGGATAAAGTGCACGGTATGATTCATTGTTCTGGAGGTGCGCAAACAAAAATATTACACTTTGTAGATAATTTACATATTGTAAAAGACAACATGTTTCCAATTCCACCATTATTTAAATTGATACAAGAGCAATCTAAAACGGATTGGAAAGAAATGTATCAGGTTTTTAACTGCGGACACAGAATGGAAATTTATGTAACTCCAGAAATTGCAGAAGATATTATTGCTATTTCTAAATCTTTTAATGTAGATGCTAAAATTGTAGGTAGAGTAGAAGCTTCAGAAACTAAAAAATTAACAATTACAAGTGAGTATGGCGTTTTTGAATATTAAAAAGCCAAGTCATTCTTAAATTATATTAAAACTAAAACTCCAACTGCTTCTATAAGTAGTTGGAGTTTTTTGTTTTGTTTAGCGAATGTGTTTTTGATAGCTCGTTATTCTATTTCGTTTTTAGATAACCTCTTTTTTTGTTTTTAATTTCTACCAGCCATAACACCACCATCGGTATCCCAAATAGCACCTGTTACCCAAGACGCTTTGTCTGATAATAAGAAGATGATACTATTGGCAATATCTTCAGATTCACCAAAACGACCTATTGGGTGAAAACCATTAAAGCCAACCAATGCTTCTTTTGCAGCTTCTTCACCTCCAAAAACACCATGATACACAGGCGTGTTTACTAAAGCTGGCGACACCGCATTTACACGAATGTTATCGTCTGCTAATTCCATAGCCAAATGTTGAGTTAACGAATGTAAACCTGCTTTTTGCATAGAATATGCCGTAGAAGGTGTAGCTTTTACAGCTTGTTTTGCCCACATAGAACCTACATTTACAATAGCACCTCCATTGGTAGCTTTCATTTTTTTAGCGGCACTTTGTGTGATGAAAAAGAACCCTCTATTTAAATCTAAATAAGAATTATAATCTTCCATTGTATGATCTAAAAATGGTTTTGGGCCAAAAATTCCTGAAGCATTTACCAAATAATCTAAGTTATCTAAACCATCAATTTCAGCTATTAAAGCATCAACTTCTGTTGTGTTAGATATGTTTGCTGTGTGTTTAATTAAGTTGGTTGCATCGGCAATTTTATCCGTATTTCTTCCTACAACATGTACTGTTGCTCCTCCTTCTAATAATGCATTTGTTGTTGCGTTACCAATACCACTTGTTCCGCCAATTACTAAGGCTACTTTATTTGTAAATTCTTTCATTTTATTTATTATTTTATGATTAATTAATTCCAATTTGGTTTTTTCTCTATTAAGTATCCGTCAGAAATGTTGCTTCCTTTAAATGAATTCTCTTTGGCTTGTATTACGATAAAAGAGAAAAGTGCGTCCGAATTATTTCTGATTGCTCTTTCTGTATCTGTTGCAACTCTTACAATTGTTCCTTCTTTTAGATCTAAATAATTATCATTAAGAAGTAATTGTCCTTTCCCTTTAACGGCTATATATATTTCTTCGTTTTCTTTGTGTTTATGAAGTAGTGGAATTGCCGTGTGTGGTACCATTGTATTAAACGATATTTCTGAACTGGTTAGTCCTAACTCATCTTTTACAAACTTTTTACCATCTAATTTAAAATCTGGACTTGGTTGAAATACATTTTCAGTCAGATTGGAGAATTCGCCTAATTCTAGTTTTGAATAATCGCTTGATGTGTTGTTTTCTTTCATAATAAATTGTTACTTAAAAAAAGACAGACAAGTCTGTCTTTTTTGGGTTAAATTTTTTTTAGGTTATTATTTTTTCACATAAATTTTTAGCCTCTATAATAGGCCAATCTTGCTGGTGTAAGTGACTTTCTCCTACTGCACTTTCGTAAAGTAAATAGATTTGTCTTGCTAATGAACTTACTTGCTCGCTTTTTAGGTGTTCAAGATTGTTGGCAGTCAGTCTGGTGATAAGTGCAATCAATTCGTTTTTTTGAGACTGAATTTCATTTCTAATAATCACATTGTCTTTTGGTATTTCTGAAACCGTTTTAATACACCAACACCCATTAAAATCTTTATCTTGATAAAATAATCGAAGAAAATCGAATACGGCTAAGACTTGATCTGTTCCTTTTGGTTTTGATGTGGTGAACTTTTCAAAATCTTCAATAAAATTGATATTCTTATATTGAAGATAGGCCAAACAAATCTCTTCTTTAGATTTAAAATGATTATAAAGTGTAGCCTTAGCAATACCAGCTTCTGCAATAATCTGGTTTATACCTGTAGAATTATACCCATTCTTATAAAATAAAAAGGAGGCTGTTTCAGTAATTCTATTTTTTACTTCACCATGTTTCATATTGCAAATATATAATAAAATATTTAAAACAGACAAGTCTGTCTGTTTTGTTTAATAATTTAATTTGGGCTACTATTTATAAGTAAATAGATTGCTTTTTAAATTAGGTGTAGGTATTATAAAAGATGATCCTTGTTTATAATCATTATAAAAACACAAAACTTTATGGTTTTCTGTAGTTTAAAAAAGTGTCTCGTAAAAAGTTGAAAAATGGTATTATTTAAGTCTTTTTTTATCCCAAAAAGTCCTTTATTTTTTATACAAACGGTCTAAATAAATTTTAAAATGCTGATATTTAGCGATGTTGTTTTACGCAATAATATTTTAATAAAAATTAAATTATTTGTTAACTTTTCTGTGTTCATAAGTTTTATTTAATTGATTTTAAGTGTGTTAATTTATTTTCTTGTAAACTTTATGATAATTGTCATCTTTTAGGTTGTACATTTGTGGGATATTTATCGAACAAAAAATAATCTAATTGCTATATCATACAATGAAATCTTCAACAATACTTATTCCAACAAAAACATATTCTAGAGACGAAGCTTTAAAAGCTGCTCTTAACTATTTTAAAGGCGATGAATTAGCTGCATCTGTATGGCTAAACAAATATGCTTTAAAAGATTCTGCAGATAATATTTACGAAAGCACTCCAGATGAAATGCATCAGAGAATTGCATCAGAAATAGCAAGAGTAGAGCAAAAATATAGCAATCCATTAACAGAGTCAGAAATTTTTGATGCTATTAAAGATTTTAAATATATAGTACCTCAAGGAAGTCCGATGGCAGGAATTGGAAATCCTTTTCAGATAGCTTCTTTGTCTAACTGTTTTGTAATTGGTAACAATGGCGAATCCGATTCTTACGGAGGAATCATGAAGATAGATCAAGAACAAGTACAGTTAATGAAACGTAGAGGTGGTGTTGGGCACGATTTATCTCACATCCGTCCTAAAGGATCTCCTGTAAAAAATTCAGCATTAACATCAACCGGAATTGTTCCGTTTATGGAGCGTTATTCTAATTCTACAAGAGAAGTTGCACAAGATGGTAGAAGAGGCGCTTTAATGTTGTCTGTTTCTATCAATCATCCAGATGCAGAAGATTTTATTGATGCAAAACTAGAGCAAGGAAAAGTTACCGGAGCAAATGTTTCTGTAAGAATTGATGATGCGTTTATGAAATCTGTAAAAAGTGACGGTAAATACACGCAAAAATATCCAACATTTAGTAAGGATCCTGTGTATACCAAAGAAATAGAAGCGACTAAAATTTGGAAAAAAATTGTACACAATGCATGGAAATCAGCAGAACCAGGAATTTTATTTTGGGACACCATTATTAATGAATCTGTGCCAGATTGTTATGCAGATTTAGGTTACAAAACGGTTTCTACAAATCCTTGTGGTGAAATTCCTTTATGTCCGTATGATTCTTGTAGATTGTTAGCTATGAACTTGTTTTCTTATGTAGAAAACCCGTTTACAAAAAAGGCAGCATTCAATTTTGAATTATTCAAAAAGCATATTGTAATCGCTCAAAGAATGATGGATGACATTATTGATTTAGAGTTAGAAAAAATTGATGGAATTTTAGCAAAAATAGATGCAGATCCAGAAGAAGAAGTTGTAAAAGCTACAGAAAGAAACCTGTGGATGAATATTAAACATAAAGCAGAAGAGGGTAGAAGAACCGGTATTGGTATTACTGCAGAAGGAGATATGTTAGCGGCTTTAAATATTCGTTATGGTAGTGAAGAAGGAAATGTTTTTTCTACAGAAGTACATAAAGTTTTAGGAGTAGAAACGTACAGAGCTTCTGTAAACTTAGCAAAAGAAAGAGGTGCATTTGCTATTTTTGATGCAGACAGAGAAAAAGAGAATCCTTTTATTTTAAGAATAAAAGAAGCAGATAGTAAACTGTATTATGATATGTTAGAGCATGGTCGTAGAAATATTGCCTTGTTAACCATTGCGCCTACAGGAACTACCAGTTTAATGACGCAAACATCATCTGGAATTGAGCCTGTGTTTATGCCGGTGTATAAGCGTAGAAAAAAGGTGAATCCGAATGATAAAGATGCACGTATCGATTTTGTGGATGAGGTTGGAGATTCTTGGGAAGAATATGTAGTTTTTCACCATCGTTTTAAACAATGGATGGAAGTAAATAACATCGATTCTTCTAAGAATTTTACACAAGAAGAAATAGACGAGTTGGTAAAACAATCTCCATATTACAAAGCAACGTCTAATGATATTGATTGGAATAGCAAAGTAGAAATGCAAGGCGCTATCCAAAAATGGGTAGATCATTCTATTAGCGTTACCGTTAATTTACCAAACGATGTAACAGAAGAATTGGTTGGCGAATTGTATTTAAAAGCATGGGAAGTTGGCTGTAAAGGAGTAACTGTTTATAGAGATGGTTCTCGTTCTGGAGTTTTAATTTCTGCGGATGAAAAGAAAGAGGTTACAACAACTAATTTTTCTAAGAAACGTCCACAAACTTTAGAAGCAGATGTAGTTCGTTTTCAAAATCAAAAAGAAAAATGGATTGCCTTTGTTGGTTTGGTAGACGGAAGACCTTATGAAGTATTTACAGGGTTGGCAGATGATGAAGACGGAATTCTAATTCCGCGTTGGGTAGATAAAGGATTTATTATTAAGAATAAAAATGAAAAAGGAACTACCCGATACGATTTTCAATATCAAAATAAAAGAGGGTATAAAACTACTATTGAAGGTTTATCTCATAAATTTAATCCTGAATTTTGGAACTATGCAAAACTAATTTCTGGAACCATACGTCATGGAATGCCAATTGATAAAATTGTAGAATTAATACAAAGTTTACAATTCGATTCTGAATCTATTAGTTCTTGGAAAAACGGTGTACAACGTGCTTTAAAACGTTATGTAGAAGATGGTACCGAAGTAAAAGGACATACCTGCGATAATTGTAATTCTACAAACTTAATTTATCAAGAAGGTTGTTTAACTTGTAAAGATTGTGGTTCTTCTAAATGTGGATAGACTCGTTTATATGAAATGAAAATGCCAGATACTTTTTTAAGTATTTGGCGTTTTTTATAGTCGTAACCTTTACGGATATCACAAGTTTTAATTTATTGTATAAGACGTTGCCAATAATTATGAAAAAAATATGCTAGAAGATAAAAGAGTAGTTAGATTAAAAAAAATCATCAAAGATTCTTTTAGAATTAGACCAAACCATAACCCGAAATATATTGATGTAGAAGGACATTTAGAAAGACTTGGTTCAAAGCAACAACAAGTTATTTTTGGTAGACGAGGCTCGGGTAAGTCGTGCTTATTAGTTCACTATAAAAATGATATTGGGAAAAGCGAAAAAACACTCTCAATTTACATCTCTACAGATGAAATTAAAAGACTAGGTTATCCTGACGTACTAATTCGACTTTTACTACAAATAATGGAAAATTTACCATCTTCGAAACAGAAATGGCGAAAATTTTTTTTTCAAGAAACTATAGTCCAAAAACATATTAAAGATTTAAGAAAGCTACTGAATCAAGCAGAGACGAAAAAAGTAAAACAGGAAGATAGACAGGAAACAAAAGTTGGAGGAAGTGGAGGTTATATAGGAGTTAATTTAAATACTAATCGCTCAAAAACATCAGGCACTCTTAGTGAATTTGAAGAAAGTAAGCTTGATACTTTAGAGAGGTATTTGACTGATTATAAAACAGCTATTGAAGAAGAGATAAAAAAATCAAAATTCGACTCGTGTTTTATACTATTAGATGACTATTATCTAATAAAAAGGGACAAACAACCAGACGTATTAGACTATTTACATAGACTTTTTAGAGGTACGGAGTTTTATTTAAAAGTTGCATCTATTAGACATAGAACGGATTTAATTAGACACGATAATCAGACTATAGGATTAGAATTAACCCAAGATGTGGAGGAAATCAATTTAGATAGAACCTTAGAAAATCTCTCTTCACCAAGTGAATATTTGGGTAGAATTTTAAATTTTATGGGCAAAAATGTTCTTTTAGATAATGCATCTGAGGTTTTGTTCAATCATAATGCATTTGAAAGTCTTGTGATTGCATCAGGTGGTGTTCCTCGGGATTTTTTAACAATATTTGTAAATGCTATAGACCAAGCAATATCAAAAGGGCATACGAAACATTTAACATCTACTAATATTTGGAAAGCAGCAAGTAGTTTTTCTTATCAATCTAAATTAAAGGCATTAAGAAATGATGTCAATATTGAAGCTACAAATTTAGAAGCGATCTTTAGGGATTTAATGACCTTTTGTATCAAAGAAAAGAAAAGGACTTGCTTTCTAATTTCTCAAGAGGATGCTCAAATACATTCTAAGGCTCACGAATTGATATTGCAATTGATGGATTTTAAATTGATTCACGTAATTGAGGCAGATACATCTGCTGCATCCGGAAGAAAAGGTAGATATGAAGCTTACACTTTGGATTTCTCTTTATTTATGGAGCCCAGAAAGAGAGGTATTGAAATAGTAGAATTTTGGAAATTTGATGATGGAAGAAGAAGAATTGGAGTTAGAGAATCTCCTACTTATCCTTTAGAAAGGGTTGCTAATGCTCAAGCTCAGACTTCTCTAAATGTTACTGAAGATTTTATTAGTGATATCGACAATTAGTACGGAAAATAACTACTGGTATTATCGTATAAAATTAATTGATGGTTTTAGCCAATTTACGAAAGTCCTCGCGAAGTTTCTTGGTCGTTAAATATTTACTAAATTAGATACTAAAACACACTACAAAACAGTCTAAAAAACGTTCTACTTTTTATTTAGTTACTAAATGCGTGCTATTTTTAGTCTTATTGAACTTAAAAATATAAGATTTCTCAATCGTCTAAAAAGACTCATTTCGAAATGATATGTTGGTTTTTTAACCTGTGTATGTCATTCCGAATTCCGAGAATAAAGAATTATAAGCGGAAATGATGACGTACAGTTTTGTCATTTCGGCCCTAAGGGAGAAATCACATAATCTTTCTCAATTTTGCGTTCTCCTCTTTATGAGACTTCTCCGAAAAGGTCGAAGTGACAAATTTGTGGAGTTTTTTTGTAATTTGAAAAACGGAATAATTAGTTAATGTACAGTTACTTGTAAAAGACATTAATGTTAGTTAAGTACGACGAGGAATCTCATAATATATGTTTTTTATACAGAGATTTCCCAATCGTCCGAAAAGACTCATTTCGAAATGACAGTATGAACTTTTATTCTTTTAGTTCACAAATTGCTTTGTATAGATCTTCTTTAAGTTGTAAATTCATGATGTTGTTTTTAGAGAATTTCTGATTGATTTCAATTTCAATTCCTACATAGTTTTTTGTAAAAATCTTTCTTAAATACGTTGTAAATCCGTCGGCTTTACCCAAATACGGATAGTTAAAACGCACATGCCATTTTGGGTTTATGCTATGCAAAGCAGCTTTAAGTTGTATGGCTATTTTTTTTTCATGTGGTTTTGATGAATCGTATAAAAAGCCAATATCACAGTTTCTAACTTTGGTTTGTAAAATAGGTGTAAACGAGTGTATAGAAAGGTGAACAACCGTATTATTGGTTGTAATTAGTGTTTTTATCTTATTTTTTACTTCCTTTCTATAAACAGTATAATGTGTATTAATAATGTCTTCTTTTTCTGAAATAGCTAAGTTTTTAGTGAATTCAGAAAACAAATTTTTATGCCAAAGGGATCTATTTAACTCTATGAATAGTCTGCTTGTTTTACTGAAATTTAAGTAGGTTGCTAACGGCTTTAGAAAATTAAAAACATCTAATGCGCCTAAGTCGTACCCTTTGTGCGTGTTTAATATTTCTTTATCGGTAAAAAGAACCCTATGTTTTTCAGGAATTTCATTTCCACCATGTTCGCAAGTTATTACCAGTTTCATTTCTGAATATTCGGAATAAAAAGCGTATTGGTCTCTAAGCAATCTGATAAATGGGAGTAGGTATCTATAATCTTTTTTTCTGACGGATGATTTCCAAGAGCAGTTTCAATTCTGGTAGCCAATGTTCCGTGCGAAAAAATGATCTGTAAAGCATCTTTGTAATTGTCCGAAATATTTTCTTTTACCAATTCAAACAAATGCTTCCAAATTCCTTTTACCGTACTTATTTTAGGTAAATTAAAAATTTCTAAATATTTTTTATCTGTAACTGTGTAGTTTTCACCTTCTTTAATAATCGCATTTAAAAACGGAAACAAGTCTTTTTCGTGCCAACTTTTTTGAGTTTCTAAACGAGCTAGTTTCCCGTTTACAAGCTGTTTTAAAACTTCAATAATGAATACACAAATAGCAATATCTGCTTTCGGACATTCTTGTATGTCTACCAATCTAATTTCTATGGAATTTCTATCAAAACGGGCAATAGTTCCTCTGGAGTTTAGAAAATGATGGTCTAAAATATTTTCTGTATCGTGTTTTTTTATTTTTGTTTTAATAGGATCAAAAATAGTTTTATGATAGGCTTCTTTAGAAAAAACTTGTTCCGGAATCACCATTCCTGTCATTTCCGGAATCTCTTTTTGGTTAGATTTGTAGTGTTCTAATCGGGTGTCTTTAAAACCAGTAAATTTACCTTCTAAAATTGGAGAACTTGCGCACAAACCAGGAATTAAAGGTAAAATAACACGAATGGCAGCATGCAGTTTTTCAAACTCTTTATCATCATAAAAAGGTAAATTAATATGCGTGCTTTGTACGTTAGACCAACCATGACCTTTGCAATCAAAAATACGATTGTACAATTCATAAACTTCGCTATAACTATGTTTCCATAGTTGTGTGTCTTGCAAAGGATTCATTAAAGGATGGCACGCTGTTGGTAATAACTTGGTGTTTAGAGGTTTTAAAATCGTATTAATTTCTACGATGTTTTTATGAAATTCATCAGCTAAATTAGTTAGGTCTGCTGTAGGACCATTGGTTTTTATTTCTACCACATGTGCAACCAATTCGTTACTCCAAGCAATTGCTCCATTATCTATATCAGAAGTTAATTCTCCGTTTTTTTTGGTTAACAAGCTATCTACAATTGGCGCAACTTTAAAGGAAGTATTATTAATTAGCATGTATTCTAATTCGATGCCAAATACTTCAAATAATTTATATTTTTTAGCCATTTTATTCTAAACGTTTTTTTAATGCTGAAAGAATTTCGGTGTACACTAAATCGCCATAAAAAAGATCTTCTACTCCAAAATCTACATTTGGGTTGTCGTTAATTTCGATAACCATTGGTTTGTTATTTACTACCTTTATGTCGATTCCATAAAGTCCTTTTCCCATAATTTTAGCCGACTTTAGCGCCATGTCTAAAACTTTCTTAGGCACTTTTTCTATGGGTAAACAATCTGCATCACCATCTTGTTCGTTTTTCTTTTTTGCATTCCAATTGTATATTTGCCAATGTCCTTTTGCCATGTAATATTTACAAGCAAAAAACGGTTTATCATCAAGTATACCAATTCTCCAATCGTAATCAGAAGGGCAAAACTCTTGGGCAATAATTAAATCAGATTCTTTTAGCATCTCATTTACCAAAGAATAATATTCGCTTTCTGTTTTTGCTTTTTTTACGCCAAAAGAAAATGTAGAATCTGGAGCCTTAAGTACACAAGGCAAACCAACTTTATCAATAACAGTATCTATGTTGTCTTGGTGTACAATAATTGTTTTTGGAGTGGCAATATTAGCATTGTTTAAAGCCTCTGCCATAAAAACTTTATTGCAACATTTTAAAATAGCATCTGGGTAATCTATAATGGCAATTCCTTCTTGCTGTGCTTTGCGAGCAAATGCATACGCTTCATTATTAACTTCTGTACTTTGGCGGATAAATAATGCGTCGAAAGACGATAATCGGCTAAGGTCTTTTGGATGAATTATTTCGGCATAAATATTCATCTTTTCTGCAATATCCACAAACTTTTTTAGGGCTTTTGCATTGCTTGGTGGGGCAGGATCGTTCGGGTCTACTAATATGGCTAAATCAAAATCTGAAGTGGCTAATTTGGGCGTGTCATAACGTTTCTTAGAAAAGTACTGATTCGCAAATTCATAGACACATTCTAAATGTTCTATAGGTATTTCAGATTCAGAAATAGCCTCAATACTTTGTATGTTCCATTTGTTATTAAAGTTAAAATGAACGCGTAAAAAAGGGACTTGAAAATGTTTGTAAAACAAACTACTTAATCCTTTATATTTTTGCGCTACATTTTGACCGAAATAAATGCTTAAAGTAAAAGCTCTCGATTTAATATTTTTTAAACTTTGCTGAATTTCATCATCAAACTCTTCAGAAACAATTTTTACAAGTTTCAATGTTTTTAAATCTACAATGTTTTTTACAGTAGGTATTGCTAAATGTCCTCTGGCTTCAGCTAAAAGAGAAACATAGTACCCTTTAGATTGGTAACTATAGTTTTTGCAAAGGTTAAATATTCTAGCTTTTTTTAAAGAAGCATACTTTGGGTTGGTAAGGTATTCTTGTGAGGAAATTACCGTAATATTATCAATAGAAAAAAGCCATTTTTCTGGTTGATTGGCAACAATGTATTTGTTCATTTATGGAGCATAATCGCGATATGAATTTTAAGTAAAATTATACTATTTTTCGATTGAAATTACATTCGTATAAAAATATATTTATTTTTTTTAAAACTCAATATTTGGTGTTAACTTACTCATTAATAAGTGTTAATATCAGTGTTTTTAGTCTTGTTTGAAAAACATAATTATTAGGAAGATAAAAATATCTTCGTTTTTATTTGAGTTTTCTCATGTTTTAAAAGAATAAAGTATCTAATTTGTTTTAGAGCGATATTTGTTTGGTTTTTTGCCCTAATTAACCAATTACTCTATTGTTATTTTAATTGGCGTTATTCGGCTATAGCTTCTTTAGAATAATATGGCTGATAAATCCTGTTTTTAGAAAGTTGAAATTATTTCTTTAAAGAGCACTTTCTTTAATTTTTTGAATTTTATTGTTTTTTTAGCACTCAATTTTTAAGGTAAAAGATTAATTTGAAGAAATTTTGAGTGTTTTTTAGAAATAAAAGAGGTTAAGTTGTCGTTTTAATTTTAAAAAGCAAAGATTATGTAGGTAACAAAATAATATCTGTTATTTTTGCGGTAACAAATTCTTAACATTGAGTAACACAAACAATACTTTTTTCGAGAGTGAATTTATCGCTCAAAACCAACAAGTTTTTCTCCCAATCTTAGAAGAAAAAAATATAGAGCTCTTTATAAAAAGAGAAGATTTAATACACCCTTTTGTATCAGGGAATAAATTTAGAAAATTAAAATACAATTTACTAGAAGCTAAAAAACTTAAAAAGAAGGCGGTCCTTACTTTTGGAGGTGCGTATTCTAATCATATTGTTGCAACTGCAGTTGCAGGTAAAATGGAAGGTCTAAAAACTTTTGGTATTATTAGAGGCGAGGAATTGGGTAAAAATCTAGAACAAACTTTAGAAGAAAATCCTACATTAAAGGTGGCACATGATCACGGAATGAAATTCCATTTTGTTTCTAGAGAATTATACAGACAAAAAACATCGTTTGGTTTCATTGAAAAAATGAAAAATAAATGGGGCGATTTTTATTTAATTCCGGAAGGTGGAACAAATTTTTTGGCAGTTAATGGTTGTGAAGAAATTTTAACAAAAGAAGATGCTCAATTTAATTATGTTTGTGCTGCAGTGGGTACTGGAGGTACGTTAGCGGGTTTGATAAAGTCTTTAAAAAGGAAACAAAAAGTATTAGGTTTTCCTGCGTTAAAAGGAAATTTTTTATCCGAAGAAATAAAAAAATATACCATTAAAAATGATAATTGGAAATTACAAAAAGGGTATCATTTTGGTGGCTATGCAAAATATGACGAGAATTTAATTTCTTTTATCAACGATTTTACAGATAAAACAGGTATTTTATTAGATCCTATTTATACAGGAAAAATGGTGTTTGGTATTGTAGATTTAATTAAAAAAGACTTTTTTGCAGAAGGGACTAAGATTTTAGCAATTCATACTGGAGGAATTCAGGGAATAGCGGGTTTTAACCAGATGTTAGAAAAGAAAAATGAGCAGATAATTAAAAGTGTATGAAATTAAGAGTAGTATTTTTTTGTGTTAGTGTATTAATTTTATCAAGTTGTGGTTCTAGTAAAAAAGCGAGTCAGAGTAAAACTAAAAAAAGCACTGGTGTAGTTTTAAATGAATCAAAACCAGAGAAGTTACCTTCTGTAAATGAAAAAGAACTCACAAAAAAATTATTAAATAAAAACTCTAGTTTAAATAAACAGACATTAGCCTATATTAGAAAATATGCACCCATTTCTGTGAAAGAAATGCATGAAAATAAAATTCCTGCAAGTATTACTTTAGCGCAAGGAATTTTAGAATCTGGTAGAGGAAGAAGTGAGTTAGCTTTAAAATCAAATAATCATTTTGGTATAAAATGTCATACACAATGGCAGGGAGAACGCGTATATCATGATGATGATGAAAAAGGAGAGTGTTTTAGAAAATACCAATTTGTAGAAACGTCTTATGATGATCATTCTGCATTTTTAACAGAAAGAAAAAGATATTCTTTCTTATTTAATTATGGGGCTAAGGATTATAAAAGATGGGCAAAAGGCTTAAAAAAAGCGGGTTATGCTACAGATAAACAATATCCAAATAAGCTTATAAGAATTATTGAGGATTATAAGTTATATGAATTTGATAAGGTAAAAAAGAAAGACTTTAAATTAGATGACAAAGCTACAGAAGTTGTAGAAAAGGAGGTGAGCTCTAAAAATAGTATTGCAAAATATTATGAAGTTACAAAAGGAGATACGCTATATTCTATAGCTAGAAAATTTAATACAACTGTTGCCTTAATTAAAGAAGTTAATGGCTTAAAAGATAATGTTATTTCTATAGGACAACACTTGTTAATACAATAATTCTATTATTTAGAGTTTGGTTTAATTAATAAAACATTTCCCATTCAAGAATTTAAGAGAAGTCCTAATTAAATAAAGAATACTGTCTAATAAATATTTTTAAATGGAAGCACATAAAAAAATGAATATTGCAGTTGTTTTTATTTTATTGATATTAGGTCTATTTATATTATTGGTTATTAATGATAACCCCATATCTTGGAAAATTCCAGAAACTTTTATTTTGGGACTACCCATATTATTCCTAATATCTCTAGTACTATCTATAATTTCATTCCGGATTAATAAAAATAAAACGGCTATTGTAACTGGCGTAATTTCAAGTATATTTCTGACCTTAACACTATTAGTTACCATATATTTAATGAGCTATACTTACAGTCACTAAGTATTTTAAATTTGAAAATAAGTTAAATTATTGATTTTCTATAATTCAAAAATAACTAAAGCCAACATAATATAAAAGATAGGGTAAATCTAGGTTTAATTGAAAAGCCCGTACTTATTTATATTTAGCTAAGTTAGAAACTGAAACAATAGTGCTTATAACCTGCCTTACGTTTTTTATACAAATCGCTAGTTTTCTACCAATTGCTTTAGTATTTTTTCTACACCAAAATTATCATTGCTATCTGTAGCGTAATTAGCAATTTCGGTAATGTCTTTATGTGCATTTTTCATAGAAAAACTAAAGTCGGCCTCTTTTAGCATTTCTATATCATTATGGTAATCACCAAAAACCATGGTTTCTTCTTTAGTGATGTTTAAAATTTGTTGTACCTTTTTTAAAGCATTTCCTTTATTTGCTTTTTTATCAGAAATATCTAACCAGTTTTTTCCGGAAATTTTAATTAATAAATCGCTATCAAAATCCTTTATGATTGGGTAAATATATTTTTCTGAAGAAGTAAAATGATAAATGGCTATTTTTAAGAAGTCTTCTTTGTCTACAATGCTAGATAAATCATCAACAATTGTGTATTTATTATAATATTCTTGAAATAAATCAATGAATTTTTGATCTTTAGTATCTATAAAAGCACCATTTTTTCCACACAAAACAACGTGAGAATTATCTATACTTTGTAGTAGTGGAAGTATTTTTTTAATTTTATCTGCAGAAAGTAAATTTAAGACTAATAAGTCGTCGTTTTTTTTAGCAATACCACCGTTTTCTGCAATTATAAAAATATCTTTTTTAATGGCATCTAATTTAGAAACGATACTATTGTATTGTCTTCCGCTTGCGGCACAAAAAATAATATTTTTCTTTTTTAGTTGTTCAAATAATTCAAAGAATAAATTGCTTACTTCTCCTTTGGAGTTTAGTAGTGTTCCGTCCATGTCAGAAACTACTAATTTTACTTTAGATAAATTCATTATACTCTAAATGGGTGTGAAATTTATAAGATTTTTTTAGTAGAATTTCTTTCAACCAAATCTGTTTTTATAATAACAGTTTCATGTTTTTTCTTAACTTTAGACTTGTCTTCTAATCTATTGATAAGCATTTCTGCAGCAGTAGCTCCCATAATTTCTCCATGTTGGCTAACAGTAGTCATTCTTGGGCTAGAGTGTCTGGCTAAGATTCCGTTAGAAAAAGAAATAACAGAAAACTTTTCTGGAATTTTATGCCCTAGTTTTATAGCTACTTTCATAGCAGCAATAGCAGAAGCTTCATCTGTGGCGATAACACTGTCTATGGTGTTGTTTTTAAAAATAGGAGTTAAAATTTCTTCATAATTTTTATAGTTGTCGTCTATGTTTATGATTAGATTCTTTTCTGCTTTAATATTGTAATCTTCTAAACCTTTTAAATATCCTAATTGTCTTCTTCTTCCAATTTCTAAATTATTCATCGTAGAAATAAAGGCAATGTTTTTATGGCCAGATTTCACTAAATAAGAAACAGTACTTCTAGCACTATCAAAATTATCAGTTACTACTTTGTCACACTTTAATTTATCTGCAACTCTGTCAAACATTACAATTGGTGTGTCATTATTTAATACTTCTTGAAAATGTTTAAAATCTCCTTTAGAAATAGTTTCTTCTGCAAGAGACAAGATAAAACCATCTATACTTCCGTTAGAAAGCATTTCTATAGTTTCTACTTCTTTCTTAAAAGATTCGTTAGAAATACATGATATTATTTTGTACCCTCTATCGTTTGCAACTTTTTCTATTCCGTTAAAAACTTGTGCAAAGAAATAGTTTAACATATTTGGAATTATAATTCCAATCGTTTTTGTCTGTCTGTTTTTTAAACTAAGTGCATTAAAGTTGGGTTTGTAATTTTTTTCTTTAGCGTATTTTTGAATTTTTTCTTTAGTACTTACGCTAATTTCGTAACTGTCATTAAGAGCCTTAGAAACAGTAGAAATTGAAACATTAAATTCTTTAGCAATGTCTTTTATGGTAAGTCTTTTCATATATATATCAAAAAAATTAATGACTAAAATACAAAATTCTCGGAATATAAAGGCAAAAATTGATTATTTTACAATTTTATAATGTTTAAAGTTTTTACGAAGCTCAAAAACAAGGAATATATAAAGTATAAGGTACTCTAAACCAACAAACCATAAATTTTCTTTCCAAGGAGTATTTGCGTACGCTTGATAACTGAAAATGATTACTAGAGTCCATATAATTGGAAAACGATATCTAGTAAATACGGATAAAATTAATGGTGTTGCTAAGTACCAAGGGTGCACTGTTGTTGCTGTAAAATAATAAAAACACAAGCCAAATAATAATGCTGTTATTAATTGAATCATTGATTTGTTTTTTCTAAAAAAAGTAATAATTACAAGAAATAAAATGGTAAGAATTGGTGTTATTTTACCAATAATTGCAATCTCATTATACCCTCTAAATAAGTAACCAATTTCTCTAAAAATGAAATAAAAGCTTGCGTTAAATTCAAAGTTTTTGAACCATAAACCTACAGAATTTGCATAGTTTTCAATAAATTCTGATGAATAAAAAGGGAGAAATAAAAGGATAATGGTTGTAAATGTGATAGCGTAAAAACCTATTAATTTAGTGATTCCAGTGAAGGCAGAATTCCATTTGTTCTTTCTTTGCTCATAAGATTGCTTCATTTTGTTGGTAATGCCATTATAATCTACAAACCATTGAAAAAATAAAGGTAAAAATAAAAGCGGAATTAATTTTACGGAAACGGAACAAGCTAAAAGTATAGCTGCCAAAACCCATTTTTGTTGCTGTAACTTATATAGACTCCAAATTAAGAAAAATAACATCACAGGTTCAAAATGTAAATTCCCAGTCATTTCTATAATGATAAAAGGATTTAGAGCGTACCAAAAAATGTTTTTAACAGGTAGATTTAATTGTGCTAATAATTTTTTACCGAAGTAAAGAATCCCAAGATCAGCAAGAATTATAATCAATCTTAAAACAACTACAGAACCAAATATACTTTTATTAGCAAATAATGCAGCAATTAAAAAACAAAGCTGATTTATTGGAGGATAATTGGTGTAATGACCTCCGTTCATTTCTCCCATTCCAGCATATAAGTTAGTTGTTTCTGCTATAGGATGAAGGCCTTGTTGAATATACGTTTCGGGTAAGGATAAATAGGGATTAAAACCTTCTAGAATCATGCGTCCATCCCAAATAAAACGATAAAAATCTTGAGATAAATTAGGGATAGCGAAGAGGAAAATCAACCTAAAAAGAATAACTAATCCAATTAAAGTTGAGGTGTTTATGGTTTTGCTTTTTATCAATAAGTAAGAACATCCAAAAAGAGAAAACCATAAAAAGAGAAGGTTGTTAAATGCTGTTCTTTCTAAAAAATAGGCAAAAATAAAATATAATAGTGCGCTAATTAAAATTAGTAAAACATCTTTGTATTTTGTAAAAAACGACATTAAGCTTTAGAAAATATAGATTTAAAAAAGACGTAACTAAAACCTATAAAAAGCATAAAATGAAAAGGAAATAAACCAAAATCTCCACCTTGGTTTCCAACAACAAATGCACTGTACATACCAAAGACAAAATAAATTGCTAATAAACCTTCTAAAATAACATGGAAAGAGGGTTTTTTAGAAATGTATTTATTGCTTTTCCATTCTCCTTTTATTCCACCAATATTGAATTTTGGAGTTCTTATAAATTCACTTTTTTTACCTAAATGACCTTCTAAAACAGCAATTGTATTGTGTAATGAAAATCCCATTGCAACAGAAAAGAAAGTGAAGAATGATCCAATGTATTTTATAAATTTGACAAATCCTCCGCCATAAATAGCTTTGAACATAAACCAATAGCAAACAAAAAAGATTAAAGAGCTTATTACAAAAAAGCTCATTACATAGAAATAAACCTTTAAGTGTTCATATTCATTTTTTATGTACAACATTGGTACGCTTAAAACAGCAACCAAAAAAATACACGTAAACATAGAGCTGTTTAATAAATGCAATAAACTATGAATTTTAGTTTTAAAAGAAACGTTTTTGCTTTTAATAACACGTTTCATCATTTTCTGAAAATTCTCTGCGCCACCTTTGTTCCATCTAAATTGTTGAGACCTTGCAGCACTAATAACTACCGGTAACTCTGCAGGTGTAACTACATTTTCTAAGTATTTAAATTTCCAATTTTTTAGTTGTGCTCTGTAGCTTAAATCTAAGTCTTCTGTAAGCGTGTCTCCCTGCCAATTACCAGCATCGTAAATACACTCTTTTCTCCATACGCCAGCTGTACCGTTAAAGTTGATAAAATGACCTTGACTATTTCTACCCACTTGCTCTAAGGTAAAGTGTGCATCTAAAGCAAAAGCTTGAATTTTTGTAAGTGTAGAATAATTTCTGTTGATATGACCCCAACGAGTTTGAACCACTCCAATTTTTGGGTCTTTAAAATACGGAACCGTTTGGTATAACCAATCTGGTTGTGGTAAAAAATCTGCATCAAAAATAGCGATGAATTCTCCTTTGGCAATTTTTAAACCTTCTTTTAAGGCGCCTGCTTTAAAACCTTGTCTATTGGTTCTTTTGATATGCTGAATATCTAATCCTTGTGCTTGAATTTCTTTGATTAGTTTTGCGGTAATTTCTACAGATTCATCTGTAGAATCATCTAAAACTTGAATTTCTAGCTTTTCTCTTGGATACTCTATTTTTGCAATGTTTTTTAACAATCGATCCATTACATACAATTCGTTATAAACGGGCAATTGTATGGTTATAAACGGAATTTCTTTTGAATTTGAAAAGTCGAATTTTTCTGAACTATCTTCTTTTTTTCTAGCTTTTAAGTAGTTAAACAGCAGGTTTAATTGCGCTAAAGCGTACATGAAAATAAGCAATAACGAAATTGAATAAATCACTATAATTATGTATTCTATAACCACTATTTAAAACTGTATTTAAAAATCCAACCTAATATTTTTACTCCTGCAAAGATACTTCCTTTTACCGTACCAGATACTTTAGAAATGCCTATTCTGTTTCTATATTTAACAGGAATTTCTACATAACTTAATTTTTGTTTTAATGCTTTTAACTGCATTTCAACGGTCCATCCATAAGTTTTATCTTCCATGTTTAAAGCCAATAATTTATCATATTTAATAGCTCTAAAAGGACCTAAATCTGTAAATTTTGCACCGAAAAATAACTTCATTAAAAAAGTAGCCAACCAATTACCAAAAATTTGTTGAGGCGTCATAGAACCATGTTCTCTTAATTCTTTAACCCGAGAACCAATTACAAAATCGATATTGTCATTTACAATAGGGTAAATAATTTCTGTTAATTGTGCTGGGTAATCGGAATAATCTCCGTCTAAAAAAACAATAATTTCTGGTGTTGTTTTTTGTTGATGAATATATTCCATTCCTTTTAAACAGGCATAGCCGTATCCTTTTCTGTTTTCAGTTAAAACAGTAGCTCCTGCATTTTTTGCATTTATTTCTGTATTATCTGTAGAATTGTTACTAATAACAATAACCTCATCTACTATTTTAGGTATGTCGTTAATAACATTTACTATAGAATCTTGCTCGTTATAAGCAGGAATAATAACTTTTATTATAGGTTTTATCATCTTAAATCATTGAGACTGTTTTCATTCCTAAAGGATGAAAAGTCTGTCCATTCTTTTATTTTTTTATTGTTTTTGTACTTTGATGCTTTTATCAGTTTTCGATTTTTATAGATCAAACAAAAACCGTTTTTTTGATTATTTTTAAGTTGACATTTATGGTTTATTTGTCCTTTTTTATCGTAAAATAACCACCAATCGTTTTTAATTCCTTTTGTAAAATGTCCTTCTTTTTCTTTTGATAAATTTTCGCTGTAAAAATACCAATAATTGGTTTCTAAATTATTAGTAAAATGCCCTTCTTTCTTGATATTTCCGTTTTTATAATAAAATTTCCAAAAGGCAGTTTTTTGATCATTTAAAACCCAACCTTCTTCTTTTAGTATTCCGTTTTTGAAATATTCTTTCATATATTTTTTCTGACCAAAAAGCATCAACGAAAAAAAGAGAAAAGAAAGAATAGGTAAATTTTTCATTTTGTTAAGTTATTGCGCAGAGATTCGCGGAGTTTTCTCAGAGATTCACAGAGTTATATCGATTAAAAAAAATGATGAATTGGTTAATGTAAACTGAGATTACCAACTGAATACTGTTTTTACGGACTACTTATTTTTGATTCACTAAATCCATTAAATCAACATCATTACCTAATAAAATTTCTGTCGGATTAATTCTACCGTCTTCTGGTCCGTTTTCTAATTTTAGAACGCCTCTTGGACAAACTGCAGAACAAACTCCACAACCTACACAACTAGAACGGACAATGTTTTCTCCTTTTTGCGCATAAGATCTAACATCAATTCCTTGTTCACAATAGGTAGAGCAGTTTCCACAAGAAATACATTGTCCACCATTTGTGGTAATTCTAAATCTCGATTTAAAACGTTGAATAAAACCTAAATATGCTGCTAAAGGACAACCAAAACGACACCAAACTCTGTTACCGAAAATAGGATAGAAGCCAGTACCAATTACACCCGCAAAAATAGCACCGATTAAAAAGCCATAAATATCTTGAATAGTTTGTGTTTTAATTCCTAAAACAGTGTCTGCACCAGAGAAAAAGGTGTACAAAGCAAAACCAGTCATCACTAAAACAAAAACTAAAACAGAATGAATAATAATACGTTCTGCTCTCCAAGAAAGCAGTGTTTTACTAGAGTTTTGTCTGTAAGGATCTCCTAATGTTTCTGCCAAACCACCACAGCCACAAACCCAAGAACAGTACCATCTTTTTCCGAAGAAATAAACCATTACAGGCACAACTACAATAGTTAATACTACTCCCCAAACTAGAATAAATAAACCAAAACCTCCACTAGCAAGCAGTTCGTCTAAGTTCCATTTAAAGAAGAAATCGTAATCTAATGGAAACGCATTTTTAAAATCGTACCAAGGTTTTTCGAAACGGACTAAAATTTCCGGAATTAAAAAAGCAAACACAATTTGAAAAAATAAAACAGAAGTAGTTCTTAATATTTGGTATTTATTATGACGATATTTTATATACATTCTTACAGCCATCACAGTCATAACCACACAGTATAAATAACCATATAAAAACCATTGACCCGCAGGATTTCCACTAAGAGATTTACTAATTGGATCTACTAAATACACCCAGTTTACAATAAAATCTGGATAAAAATAAAGTAGAATATAAAAAGTTACTAAAAAGATAAACGTAAACCAACCAATCCAACCGCGGTTGGTCGCTGCATTTAAGAAGATTCCATCATTTTTGATACCTGGTTTTCCTAGTAAAATAACATCAGGAACAATAAATAGCAGAGCACCGATAATACCTAAACCAAATGTTAGAAACCAAGCCAATCCTGTATTATCTGCGGCAAAACCTTTTCCAGACCTTTTAGCGAGTTCAAAACTGATACTATGTGGTTTTCCAAAGATTTTATATTGAAATTGTTTTCCTTTTTCGTCCCAATTTTTTGCTGCATCAAATTTTGCAATCAATGCATCATAATGGTTGTTAGAGGTTTCAATAGCATTTATAACACCACTAGAAAATTCGAAAATGTTTAAGTTGTCTTCAGTAACAATAGCTTTAGAAAGTTCGTCTTTTATAATTTCGCTTTTATAACCTTTTTCTTTAATAAAGGTATCTAATTCTGTTTGTGTTGTATTAAAAGAGCCAGTAAAAACGGTAGCTATAAAGAAGGTTAATCCTGCTAAGAAGATAATTAAACCAGATTGTTTTATGAGTTTCATTTAGTTTTGTGTTTCCCGCAAGGTTTCAAAGACCTTGTAGTATTAGTTATTATTGTGCTTTAGAAAATTACAAAGTTTTAAAAACCTTGCAGGTTGATGTGTTTAAACTTTAGCGAAAATACGTTTCCAACTTTTCTTTTTTAGTTGAATATTGGTGTTATTTTCGTTGTTGAATTTGGCTAAAATTTCAGCTTCATGTAGTTTAAAAAATTCAGGATCAAAATTAGCATCGGCTAAAAACTCTAATACATGTTCTATAGATTTGTTTTCGGTTAACCATTTGTCAAAAATTTCATGACGCATTCTAATTCCGAAGGTATTGATGCCTAAAAAGTTATTAGTGTTTTTATCAAAAGAAATGGTAATACATTTATTTTCTGTAGGATGTTGCCATTGAAAATACGCTTCGTTTTCTTGTTTCCCTTTTTCACTAAAAACCCAACCGTAGGTTTGATATTCGATGTCTAAAAACTTTGCAGAGTTAAACCAATGTCCTGGTTTATAGGCTGTTTTATTATTACAGATGGTTTGTGCTAAAGTTTCTCCCATCATTCTTCCTGTATACCAAACGGCTTCAATATTTCTACGTTGTCCTATTGCTTCGTGCTGTTCTGCACAATCGCCTATGGCATAAATGTCTTTTATATTGGTTTCTAAAAAACGATTTACTTTTACACCTCTTCCTAATTCTATTCCAGATTCTTTTAGTAAATCGATATTAGGTGTAACCCCAGCGGTTAATCCCACTACGTTACAAGGAATTTCTTCACCCGTTTCTTCAATAATAATAGATTTTACACGTCCGTTTTCATCCGATTTAATTTCTTTTAAATTGGTGCTTAAGCGCAAATCTATATGATGTTCTTTAATGTGCTTGTTAATCATTTCAGATTCTTGTGCAGGTAAAACACCGTTCCAAAAACTATCTTCTCTTACTAAAAAAGTAACAGGTATTTTTCTGCTTCTTAGCATTTCTGCCAATTCAATACCAATTAATCCTCCACCAACAATTACAGCACGTTTACACGTTTTATTATCGGGAGCATATTTTTCTAATTTTTCTAAATCTTGTTTATGGTACATACCCAATGTGCCATCTAGATCTTGACCAGGCCATCCAAACTTATTTGGTTTAGAGCCCGTTGCAATAATTAATTGATCGTAAGAAAGAGTAGAAGAATCTTTAAATTCCAATTCTTTTTTATCAGTATCTACCTTACTAACGAAACCTTCTCTAAGTTCAATTCTGTTTTTTTTCCAAAACCAATTTTCATAAGGTTGTGTGTGTTCAAACTTCATGTGTCCCATATACACATACATTAGTGCTGTTCTAGAAAAGAAATATTTTGTTTCTGCAGAAACAATAGTTATTTTATTGTCAGAGTTTTTTCTGATGTGTCTTGCTGCAGTAACTCCAGAAATTCCGTTACCAATTATTACAATATGTTTCATAGGATGATTAATTCTTGGGGGTTAAGTCGAAGCTAAAGTTAAGAACTTAAATAGAAAGATTAATTTAGAATGGATATAAATAAGTTTTTTAAGGTTTACAAAAAAACATCATGATTTTTAAGAGAGAATGGAAACATACTTTATACAAAGTTTTAACATTGGTTTAAGAGCATTGTTTTTATAAAAAACTATTTTCGGGGCTTTATGAAAACATATAAATTCCTTTTTTTATTGCTGATATTTATTCAGCTATCTTGTAATAGTCAGCAAAAAAAAATAAACGGATTAAGTTTTGTTGCATCAAGAGATCAGATAGATACAACACATACTAATTCTGTTTTAAAAGCACAAAGCAATTATGTTGCATTGATGCCTTTTGGTTTTATAAGAGATTTATCATCACCAGAAGTAATTCACAATACAAGCAGACAATGGTTTGGAGAAACTAAAAATGGCTTGTTACAATATGCAAATGAATTTAAAAAGAAAAATGTAAAGGTGATGGTGAAACCCCAGCTTTGGGTTGGTCGTGGACAATTTACGGGACATATAGAAATGAATTCTGAAGAAAAATGGACTATTTTAGAAAAATCATATTCAGAATTTATATTAGCGTATGCAAAATCTGCACAACAAATTAATGCAGGAATACTTTGTATTGGTACAGAATTAGGTAAGTTTGTAATAAACAGGCCAGAATATTGGAGAAAACTTATTAAAGAAATAAGAAAAATTTATACAGGTAAATTAACCTATGCTGCAAATTGGGACGAATATAAACATATTGATATCTGGAAAGATTTAGACTTTATTGGTATAGATGCCTATTTTCCTTTAAGCGATAAAAAAACACCTTCTATTAAAGATTTCGAAATAGGTTGGGAACCTCATAAAAAAGAAATTTCACAGGTTCAAAAGCAATTTAATATCCCCGTTTTATTTACAGAATTTGGGTATAGAAGTGTAGATTTTACAGGGAAAGAACCTTGGGATGCAAATAGAGTAGAGGGGCAGGTAAATTTAGATGCACAAGTAAACGGTTTGCAAGCAATACATAATGAGTTTTGGAAAGAAGATTGGTTTGCTGGTGGTTTTGTTTGGAAATGGTTTCACGCTTATGATAAAGTGGGAGGAGAAAAAGATAATAGATTTACACCTCAAAATAAACCAGCACAAGCTGTTCTTAGAAAACTATATCAACAAAAATAGAATTTTAAAACATGACCAATATCTTATATAATTCTTTAATTAGTTGTTAAATTTGTATTTTTAACCGATATATCCACCACTATCATGAAAAAAATAATTGTACCCATAGATTTTTCTAAATATTCTGAGTTTGCTTTAAAAACAGCAGCATTACTAGCTAAAAAATACAATGCAACTGTGTATGCAATGCACATGTTAGATATGCAAGAGGTTTCTTTAACAGAAAGTGAAGACAATCAACAAGAAAAAGCCATATTTTTCTTAAAATTAGCAGAAAAAAAGTTTAAAGATTTTCTTAAAAAAGATTATTTAGAAGGAATAAAAATTATTCCTATTATAAAACATTTTAAAGTATTTAGTGAGATAAATGAAATAGCAGAAGAAATAAAAGCAGATCTTATTATTATGGGCTCTCAGGGTACTGGAGGGGTAAAAGGATTTTTTATAGGTTCTAATACAGAAAAAGTGGTAAGATTTTCTAATTTGCCGGTTTTGGTGATTAAAAATGAAATGGTAAATGCCGATTTTTCTGATATTGTTGTGGCAACAGATTTCTCTGAAGAAAGTATACCTGCATTTAATAGAATGCTAAAAGCATTAGATTTTTTAAATGCTCAAAAACATATCTTATACGTGAATTTGCCAAATGAAGAGTTTAAAACAACTACAGAAATGGAAAGAATGGCAAATAATTTTTTACTAAAAGCAGAAGGAGATGTGCATAGAATGATTAATGTAAACTATGTTTGCGATAGAACTATTGAAAAAGGAATTCTTAGTTTTTCGAATGCTGTAGGTGCAGATTTAATTTCTGTAATTACACATGGTAGACAAGGATTATCGCATATTTTTGCAGGAAGTGTTGCCGAGGATGTTGCAAATCATTCTACCTTGCCAATTATTACTATTAAAATTTAAATATAGATGACCATTAAAAATTTCCTGATTACAGTTTTTATTCCCTTTTTTCTCTTTTCATGTACAGAAGATAATGACATTACTGTTCCAAGAAATTTACAGGAATATATAGAGGCCGCGTCAAATACAGATTCAGGAGACTTTTTTGCATATGCGGCAAGTGCTAGCGGTAGCACAAGTACTACTTATATTTATACAGCACCAGAAACAGGTGCCACAGATATTAGATATTATGAGGCAGATATCCCAGAGGTAGGTCAACCAGACCTTTCTAATTACAGAAGACAGAACCTAACTGCAAAGGATGTTTTTGAAGGAGAATTGAAGCGTTTTACAAGATCAGATTCCGAAGAAAAATGGTGCTTAGTTACCTATATGTTAGATGGTGAATTGCATAAATCGAATCCAATTCGTTTAAAAAATGTAACAAACCCAACAAGTTGGACGGATGAAGTTTCTATTGAATTTCCAACTACATTAAATCCAAAATTCACTTGGTCAGATTTTGGAGTGGATGACAATACAATTTATTTTGAATCAATTTCTGAAGTAGATGATGATACTTTTGTGTCAGGTACATATACTTTAGATAAAACGTTTCAGTATTTTGATACTTCTAATGTAGAGAGCTCTCTAAATACTTCTAAAACTCCGGATGATTTGGTAGAAGATACTGAGTATCTTTTTACAATGATGGCAATTAGTGATGATTATTGGGTAAATACCGTAATTTTAGAAACATTTGTACCAAGAAATTTAGAAGAATATGTAGCTTTAAATTCATCAAAAACAATTGAAAGTGCATTGGCTTTTGCGGCTAGTAGTAGTGGTTCTAAAAGTCTTTCTTATATTTATTATGATTTCTTAACAGGTTCTTCTGCCATGAGATATTATGAAACAGACAATACCTTGGTAGGTAAAAATGATTTTTCTAATTATAGAAGAAAAATGCTGAAAGATGAAGCTGTTTATGGAGGAAAACTAAGAAGGTACAATAGAACAGATGATGCAGAAAGTTGGTGTATTATTACGTATGTTATTGGTGAAACATTGCATATTTCTAATCCAGTAAAAATTAAAAATCAAAATAGGCCTACAGAATGGTTTACGGATCTTACCATAGATGCTTCGGAATCATTAATGCCGAAATTTACATGGGCAGATGGATCTTATAAAGAAAATGTTCAATATTTAGAAATAGTTACAGATTCTGATAGTGATCTTTTATCAGGTACTTTTACAGAAGATAAAATGTTTCAGTATTATGATACTTCTAATGTAACTTCAAAAATAAATTTAGAGACTCCAGCGGCATTAATTTTAAATGAAGATTATAAAATTACTGTAATGGGTTTAAGTGATGATTTTTGGGTGAATTTGATGATTCAAGAAAACTTTACTGCAGAATAGTTGAGTTTAAAAGATTTCTAAAAGTTAAGATTGATAAATAGTAATCTAAATTTAATCTAACAATTCTTGTTTTTTTATAAAAACACTTAGTTTTGCCAAAAACAAAATTAAGATGAGAACTTTTGCAATTGGAGATATTCATGGAGGCTTAAAAGCATTAATTCAGGTATTAAATAAACTTGAATTAAAAGATGGTGATAAAATCATTTTCATGGGAGATTATGTAGATGGTTGGAGTCAATCTGCACAAGTTGTACAGCTATTATTAGAATTAGCTCAAAAATTCGAGTGTGTTTTTATCAAAGGAAATCATGATGTTTGGTGCCAGAATTGGTTAAAAAATGAGAAGGATGTAAATCCTACTTGGTTTTTACACGGAGGTAAAGAAACCATGGAAAGTTATGCCGATTTTTCATCCGAAGAAAAAAAACAACACTTAACTTTTTTCGAGAATTTACCATTATATCATATAGATACAGAAAATAGATTGTTTTTACATGCCGGTTTTACTTCTTTACACGGTGTAGAAAAAGAGCAGTTTCAAGAGCTGTTTTATTTAGATAGATCTTTGTGGGAGATGCTTTTAGCCTTAGATTCTAGAATAGAGAAAAATTCTTTATTTTATCCTAAAAGAATACAACATTATAAGGAAATTTACATAGGTCATACACCTACCACAAACTATAATGAGTCAAACCCAATAAACATTGCAAATGTTTGGAATATTGATACCGGTGCTGCTTTTAAAGGAAAAGTGACTGGTTTAAATATTGATACCAAAGAGTTTGTACAAAGTGATGATTTGCCAAGTTTGTACCCTAATGAAAAAGGTAGGAATAAGTAATTTTTATGTTGCTTGTGGTTTAGCTTGTCCTTCCGAATGAGGAACGACTTTGAAATCCTTTATTTGGTATTGTTATTTAGTAACAAGAATACACTGATTTTTCAACACAAAAAAAGGTTTAAGAAACATTCATTTTCATGTTTCTTAAACCTTTTTTAATACTTAATATATACTTTAATTATTTATTTTTCTTCGGATGTACTAATGTCATTTCATCAATTAAATGAGTTGCTCCGGCATATTTATCAACAATAAATAATACATATCTCACATCTACCATGATGTTTCTACAAATCTCAGGATCGTAGTTCATATCACTCATGGTTCCTTCCCAAACTCTGTCAAAATTTAAACCAATTAAGTTTCCTTCCGCATCTATTGCAGGGCTTCCAGAGTTTCCACCTGTGGTGTGATTTGTACCTAAAAAACAAACGGGAACTTTACCTTTTTTATCTGCATACTGTCCGTAATCTTTCGTTTTGTATAATTCACGTAATTTCTTTGGAACATCAAACTCATAATCTCCAGGAATATATTTTTCTATAACTCCATCTAAATAACTCACCGGATTGTAGTACACCGCATCTCTTGGAGCGTAGCCTCTAACTTGTCCGTACGTTACACGTAAAGTACTGTTTGCATCCGGAAAATAGCGTGCGTTTGGCAACGCTTCCATCAATGCTTTCATATAGGTTTTTTGCAAGGCTAAAATGGGTTCATTTTTTTGTTGATACTCTTTGTTAATAGCATTGTAAAATGCTTCAATCATTGGTTTTGCATATTGATAAGCAGCATCTTTATTTAATTTTTTAAGCACCTTTTTGGCATTTCCATCAAACAATTTTAAAGAAGTATCTAAGTTTGTGAAAGCCGTTTTTTCATAAATACTAGCATCAACATTTTTGTTGTAAAAAGGCATCACATTTTTAAAAACACCTTTATCTACGCCAACATCATAATTTTTATGAATCCTTTTTAAAGTGTTTTCTATGGCAACTTTAGCTTTGTCAAAAGAAGTAGGATCTTTTTTAACAGCTTGTTCAAATTGATACGCTCTAAAGGTCATTGACATTAATTCATTGGTAACTAAAAAGACCTCAATAAAGTTTCTTCTTTTAATATTTATAGGCCCAAAATCTTTATACAAACGATCAAATTCAGGGAGAATATTACCATACTTTTCAGTTAAGTTTTTTTCTGCCAACGCTTTTGTAAATGTAGCTTCAAAGTCTTGTCTTTTTTCTACGGCATTACTTTTTTGAATTCCTAAATTTTCTCCAATCCATTTTTTCCAATAATTTGCTATTCTAGCTTGTTTAGAAGCATATTTGATACGAATTTCATCACTCGTTTTCATTTTTGCGTCAATTACTTTTAAAGCAGCTTCTCTAATGGCAATATTTGTTGGGTTGTATTCTTGTGTAATATGCTTAACGGCAACAGCAGGTAAATATTCATCTGTACTACCAGGAAAACCAAATACTAAGGTAAAATCTCCTTCTTCTACACCGTCTAAAGAAACGGGTAAAAAGTGTTTTGGTTTGTATGGCACATTATCTTTGCTATATTTTGCAGGATGATTATTTGCATCAGCATAAATTCTGAACATCGAAAAATCACCAGTATGTCTAGGGAAAACCCAATTATCTGTGTCGCTACCAAATTTACCGATACTTGTTGGAGGTGCACCTACTAAACGAATATCGTTAAAACGTTCTGTGACAAACAAAAAGAATTGATTTCCTTTAAAGAATGATTTTATTTTGGTATGTTGCCAAGGCTCTTTGGTAATTGTCTTTTGTAAAGCATTGCCATTTTTTGTGATGATAGCTTGTTTTTCTTTTTCCGTTAACGAATCATTAATACCTTGGAGAACAGTATCTGTTACGTCTTCAATTTTAACAATAAACTCAATATATAAACCTGGGTTTGGTAATTCTTCTTCTAAATTCATCGCCCAAAAACCATCTTTTAAATAATCATTTTCTAAAGTAGAATGCGCTTGAATTTGCCCAAAACCACAATGATGATTGGTTAAAACTAAACCTTTTGGAGAAATAATTTCACTAGTACAACCTCCATTAAAATGCCCAATAGCATCTTTTAAACTAGAATTGTTGACGTCGTAAATGTCTTTTGCTGTTAATTTACTTCCTAAAGAAGTCATTTCTTGCTCATTCATTCCTTCTAAAAGAGACGGAATCCACATACCTCCTTGTTGTGCAGAAACTTGTACAAATAGGAATAAAAACAGTATTTTAATATATTTCATATTGATAAAAATTAAGAACGATAAAGATACAAAAAGGGTTACTTTTTACCTAGAGGATATATTTCTTGATGTATAAAATCTTCAGGAAATTGGTTTTCATCATCAAAGCCTAATTCGATATCTCTACCAGAATACGGAATGTAATTTGTTTTAAAAATGTAATCCCAAATACTTAATGTAATTCCGAAGTTAACACCGTTTTTTCTGTCTTCTGGTAGTTCTTTTACATGATGCCAAATATGCATTTTCGGGTTGTTTAAAATATATTTTAACCAACCGTAATCCCAATTAATATTTGCATGATTTAAATGCCCTATGGTAATATTAAAAAAATGAACAAAAACAACATCTTGAGCAGAAAATCCTCCAATAATAGCCAACGGAATGTATTTTAAAGAATTGTAAACCACAGGCTCCATCCAATGATAACGTAAGTGTGCCGCAAAGCCCATTTCTTTTACAGAGTGATGCACTTTATGGAAATTCCAAAGAAACTCAAAAGTATGTAATAGTCTGTGCGTCCACCATTGTACAAAATCTACCACAATAAAAAAGATAAAAATTCTAGCCCAAAATGGAAGGTTGTTAATTTCTATCAATTGAAAATTGGTAATAGACAAACCTACAATTCCTAAAAGATCATCAAACAATTGTGCTGCAGAGTTAGATAGTGCAATCAATACAATCAAATTCAATAAAAAGAAATTGAAAAACATGTAAAAGGTATCCAGCCAAAAGTCTTTTCTAAAAATAGACTGATTTTTTCGCCAAGGAAAAATAATTTCTAAACCCCAAACAACCAATGAAATAATAATCAATCCATAGAAATAGTTCTCCCAGTTGAGTTCCATTAAAACAGATTGTTTTACGTAATTCCAATAATCGGAATAAGAGTTTTTTATGATGTCTAGGTATTTGTTCATTTGTTAGAGATAAAGATTTTTCAGGCTTTTAAATCTGAATGGGTTGGTCATGAATTAATATTAATACTTACAGTTAAACGTTATCTTTACAAAGATAAAATTTCAGTTAGATTTAAGTTTGATGGCCTTTTTTTATTATAATAAACAGCAAAAAATGTTATTTATAACAAGGCAAAAATACTCAACTAAGTTAGGTATTTTGTAATAAAGAAAAAAAGAATATAGTAAGTCTTAAGACAAAATAAAGCAATAACCCCATGTATAACATACATATAGAAGACAGTTCTGGAGTTTTAAGTACATTGACTTTTGAACCCAACGAAACACAAAATTTAATGGTCTTTATTGTGGATGCTTTGGCAGAAGATATTGGCGATTGTAGAGGAAGAGCTTGGTGCGGTACTTGTATGGTACAGCAATTAAAAGGTGCTTGTAAAATCAATAAAATAGGGGATGAGCAGACTATATTAAACAAATACCCAGAATATTTTAATACGCGTTTGGCATGTCAAATTTTTCTAAACGCAGACTTACATGAAACTACCTGGAAGGTTTTAGATTCTAGACAATTTATGTAGCCTGCTTTTATATAACATAGAAGTTAAAGTTCTTTAATAACTTCCTTAAACAATGCAATCATTTTAGGTTCTGCTTTACCGGCAATCGCTATAATTTCTTCAATATCTACAGGTTGTAAATTTTTAGGGTCGCACTCATCCGTTAACACAGAAATAGCTGCACAAGGCAAGTTCAGTTGTTTTGCAACAATTACTTCTGGCACAGTACTCATGCCAACAGCATCCGTTTCTAAAATTTGTAACATTCTGTATTCGGCTCTCGTTTCTAATTGCGGACCTAATAAACTTGTATAAACTCCTTGATGTAGTAAAATGTTTTGTTCTTTAGCAATGGCACTAATTTTGGCATTAATATCTTTTGAGTATGGCTCTAACATATCTGCAAAAATGTTACCAAAAGTATTGGCTCTTTGAAAAGCTAAAGGAGAGCTTCCTTGTAAATTAATGTGATCTTCAATCAGCATTAAATCTCCTCTTTTATAGTTGAGGTTTATTGCTCCTGCAGCGTTAGATATTAGTAGGTTTTGAATGCCTAAACCGTGCATGGTTCTAATTCCGTAAGTTACTTCCCACGGATTATAACCTTCGTATAAATGAAAACGTCCTGCCATTACAAGTACCTTTTTACCAGATAATTCTCCGTAAATTAATTTACCAGAATGAGACTCTACAGTGGCTACCGGAAAATTTGGAATATCGGAATACGAAATTTCTTTTTCTATTGAAATTTCGTCCACTAGTTTTCCTAATCCTGTTCCTAAAACAATTCCTATTTCTGGATTTGTAATTCCGTTTGATTTTAAAAAATCGATGGTTTCTTGTAATTGTTGTTTTTTCATTTATGCTGAATTTAGTTCAGTATCTGTTGTCTGGTCGAGTGTAGTAGAGAACTGAATAATGTTACCTCTCGCCCGCACTCGAGGGAAATTTTGTTATTTTAAAAATTGTGCAAATGCAGGATGATGCTCGATGTCTTCAAAAACATCAACATCATTTAATGTTGGTAACAAAAATACTGCTTTATCTTGTAAATCTGCTAAGGTATCTTTTCTAACTGAAGCCGTCCCCCAATCTTTGTTTTTAAAGATGTTTTCTTGCAAAGCATTCATACCTAAAAGATAATAACCACCATCTTCTGCAGGTCCTAAAACCACATCATTAGAGTTTAGTTGGTCGAATGCATTTTCTATGTTTTCTGATGTTATATCATATAAATCGCTGCCAATAATCATTACTTTTTTATAACCAGCATCAAAACTATTTTTAAAAGCATTTAACATTCTAATGCCTAAATCTTCTCCAACTTGTTGGTGTTTTTGATAGCTATTTGCATCCCAAATATCGTTTTCTCTAATTTTTACAGAATAATAAACCGCTTTATCTGATGTTACTTTAGAAGTTACTTCTTTCGTTTTATCTAATAAGAATTTATAGATTTCTAAGGCAGTTTTATCACCAACTATTTTAGCTAAACGTGTTTTTGCTTTGCCTAACTCCGGATTTCTGGTGAAGATTAATAATAAATTTTCACTATTTGATTTTTTTAACATGATTAAATAAAGATAATATTGTCGTTGAAAAATTACCACAGAATTACTTATCCTATGTTTCTATGTGATAAGAATTTTTTATAGTGTTGTTAACACAAGAGTGATCACTGAAAACTGTTACTGTACACTGCAAACTTATTTAAAATACACAACAGTGATCACTGAAAACTGCAACTGTCTACTGCAGACTTATTCATAAACCTTTTCTCCTTTAAAAAGCCATTTGCTCCATTTTTTATTAAAAGTATGGATTTTCTCTGTGGTATTCCCTAAAGTATCAAGGACCTGATAATTATTGTTTTTCCACTCAAAAATTCCGCCATATAAATTAAAAACGTTTGTATACCCTTTTTCAATTAATTGATGTGCAATAATTTCAGAACGGATACCTAATGAACAATACACTACAATTTTTGCGCTTTTGTCTTCTGGTAGTTTTTCTAAAGTTTTATGGATATTAAAATGATTAAAACCTACAAGAATAGCGTTTTTTAAATGACTGACTTTATATTCTTTTTCTTCTCTAGCATCTAAAAGAATAGCATTTCTAGTTGCTAATGTATCTACAGAAATATAAGGAACATTGTTTTTGTTGAATTTGTTCAATAATTTATCCAACTTCTTTTGTGCAGATAATGTTGATGTTATCAGTAGAAAAAGAATTAAAATTTTCTTCATTTTATACTTATTTGTTCCTTTGGTAGATGTTATTTGAATTTAATTTCTAGAGCTATTTTTTTTAGAGTTTTCTGAAAAGGTAAGCAGCTTGTATTAATTTATAAAGTTAAAGTTTTTTTATTTTATACAATTGTAAAATCTTTTTTATAACACGCAACAAAGAACTTGAGAACAAGTTCTTTGTTGCGTGTTATAATGTTTTTTATGAAAAATAAAAATACTATTTTCCGTTTAAAGTCCAATCATATTTTAAATAACTAATTTTAGCTTTTGGGCTGATTTTAGTTTCTGAATACGTATTTAAAAAATCGATAATTGAACCGTTTTTTATAAAATCTTCTTTAAACCAATTGAAAATAGAAGATATTTGAATGTTGTTTTCTGTAATTTTATTTCTCGAAGTATCGTTTACAAAACCTTTCATTAAAAGCGTTAATTCTGCTTCTACATTTTGTTCTGTAAATGCTTTGTTCCCTAATTTTGGACAAGAACCAGAAGCACAATTTACACCAACATGTATTTTTGGATCTGAGAATTGTTTTCTTAAAATGGTATGTTCTATATGATCTAAAGTGTAGGTTTTTCCGCCAACTTTAGCAAACGGAATTTTCCAAGCTATGAGCCCGTTTTGTTTGATGTCTGTAATACTTTTTAAAGGATAATTGTCTAAAATTATTTTAATAGTATAGGCATTGTAGGCATTAATCCAAAAGGCTTTTTGTTTGTTTTTTGACCATGAATTATCTGGAGTCGTTTTTTCTAAATAAGAGAGATAATTGTTTAATTCTGATGAATTTTGTTTCAGAGATTTGTAATCTACAATTCCGTTTTTGGTAACATTTTTTTGCAATAAATCGTTAAATATTGATGTTTGCGCATTTGTATTGGATAATGTAAAAAGAGTAACTATTACTAAAAGAATTTTTTTCATTGTTTTGTGTTTTCTAAATATATAGACGAATTTTTTTTAAGTTGATTACAAATAATAACTGAAAATTTGGTTATTTGGTATTGCTTTTAAGATATTTTCTTAATACTTATTTGCTACCTTTTAAATACAAATAGTTTGCATACAAGTTTAGCCCCGATTGCAGTACTTCGACTACGCTCAGTATAAACTAATGTTTGAGCTCTTTTTTATGCTGTTTCTGAATAAAAAAAGCGAGTGCCTTTCGACGGCGCTCAAGATAAACTCCTAGCGGGATTAGCTTCTAATAAAAATGATTATTTTTGCAAACAATTAAACGAATAAACAACTACACAAAAATACAATTTATGAAAGCATATATTTTTCCGGGTCAAGGAGCGCAATTTACAGGAATGGGATTGGATTTATACGAAAAGTCTGCATTGGCGCAAGAATACTTTGAAAAAGCAAACAAGATTTTAGGGTTCTCGATTACAGATATTATGTTTGAAGGAACGGCGGAACAGTTGAAAGAAACGAAAGTTACGCAGCCGGCAATCTTTTTACACTCGGTAATTTTAGCAAAAGTTTTAGGCGATTCTTTTCAGCCAGAAATGGTTGCAGGACATTCTTTGGGAGAATTATCTGCCTTGGTTGCAAACGGAGTTTTAACTTTTGAAGATGGTTTAAAATTGGTTTCTAAACGTGCTTTGGCAATGCAAAAAGCATGTGAAGCAGCCCCAAGTACCATGGCGGCAGTTTTAGGATTGGCAGATGATGTAGTTGAAGACACCTGTGCAGAAATTGATGGAGTAGTGGTGGCAGCAAATTACAATTGCCCAGGACAGTTAGTAATTTCTGGAGAAGTTGCTGCAGTACAAAAAGCTTGTGAAGTTTTAACGGAAAAAGGAGCAAGAAGAGCGTTGTTATTACCTGTTGGGGGTGCATTTCATTCGCCAATGATGGAGCCTGCAAGAGCAGAATTAGCTGCGGCAATTGAAGCGACTGTATTTAGCAAACCTACTTGTGCTGTATACCAAAATGTGGTTGCGAAGGCGGTTACGAGTCCGGATGAAATTAAAGAAAACTTAATTGCACAGTTAACGGCGCCAGTAAAATGGACGCAATGTATACAAGCAATGATTGCTGATGGTGGAACGGAATTTATTGAAGTTGGACCTGGTAAAGTGTTACAGGGTTTAATGCGTAAAATTGATAGATCTGTGGCTGCTTCTGGAGCGGCTTTGGCTGAGTAGATTTTAACGAAATATTTTATATTAAAAAAACGAACTTGTGAGAGTTCGTTTTTTTTTGTGATTATTGGTTTCGTTAACTGGGTATAATAACCAAAGTTGCGGTTTTGAAACCGTAATTTTCCGATGTTTAAATTTAATATTATTTTGTTTTAGAAACATTCTAATTTATTGAATTAAGCAATTTTTAGACATTGTTGGCTTTTAGTGCTTTTCAATCAAATCGGTTTGTAATTTTAGTTCAGATTTCGTTCTTTTAATATTATTTTAAGCTCGTTATTCTTTTTTGAATTACTTATTAATTTATAAATAAAATAGATAGGAAATAGTAAAGGAATGATCACTATAATATTATTTGAAATAATAGATGAAACAATTCCTATCACGACTATACTGGCAAGAAATCCTATCATTAAAGCACTTATAAATTCAGACTTTTTTAATTTCTTTTTTTCAATTAATAGTTGTTCGTTGGTTAATTCAGAAATATTATTTTTTCCCATAAGTTAATTTTAGATTTCGTTTTGGTATTAAATAAAATTGTTATACATTTTTGTCTGTCGTATTTTGATCCTTTCTATGATTGTCAAAAATTTCAACTTCAGTTTTCAAAAATCCAATAAGTCCAATTCCTAAAGTTATAGCTCCAAAAGATAATTCCTTAAGATTTTCATTACTTATTATGAATAAACCAAAAATCCCATAGGCTAATATCTAAAAAGTAGTCAAGGAAATCGTAATTATTATAATTTTTCCCTTTCTTGGGTTTTCCCATATTTTCTTCTCGAAATTAAGAGATGTTTTAGTTGTGTCTTGAAGTGTTGAAAAGCTAATTGCTAATCCTGTAAAAATTAAAAAAGAATTTAAATTTTCAAATAGAATATTAATGTTTTGAGTTAAGTATTTCATTCCATTAAAATACGGTTTAACTGAAAAATACATAGCAATTATTTTATTGATTTAATTTCTTTTCATTTATAAACTCTTTTTTTTCTATTAACTGCATTAAAGCTAACTCTAACGGTATTAAATCGTTTCAATCTTTTATATCAGAAGTTAACGAAAATAGTTTTTTAAAGATTTAGAAACAAATTAAATTAGTTCTTTTATGGTTGTTTTTAAAACTACATTTTTCCTTGATCGTTTTTAAACAAGTAAATGTTTTTTATTAGCACTTTATTTAGTGTTCTAAAAAGAAAAAACCCTATAAACAATACGTTTATAGGGTTTTTAAGTGGTACCTCCAGGAATCGAACCAGGGACACAAGGATTTTCAGTCCTTTGCTCTACCAACTGAGCTAAGGTACCATTGGTTTAGAAGTTAAATTAACATCTTTGCCTTAGCGGTGGCAAATATACAACCTTTTTTAAGTTGTGCAAGTATAAAATTAAAAAAATCTATTGTATTTTTGATTTTCATATAAAATTAAAGATGAACTTAATAATTGATGCAGGCAATACAAGGATAAAAGTAGCTGTTTTTGAGAATGATACAATTTTTGATATGGTTGTTGTTGATAGAAAAAAAATTTTATCAGAAATAAAAAAAATTTTAAAAAAATATAAAATTAGCCATGGAATTTTGTCTTCCGTGAGTTTTATATCAGAAACAACGATAGAAAAACTACAAAATTTAGTCCATTTAATGGTTTTATCATCATCTACAAATGTTCCTTTTGTTAATTTATATAAAACGCCAAATACTTTAGGAGTTGATAGAATTGCTTTGGTGGCTGGTGCGGTAAATGAATTTCCTAATAAAAATATACTAATTATAGATGCAGGAACTTGTATTACATTCGATTTTGTTAATAAGCAATCGGAATATTTAGGAGGTGCAATCTCTCCCGGAATAAAAATGAGGTTTCTTTCGTTGAATCATTTTACAGCCAACTTACCTTTATTAGAAAAAGAAGAAATGAGTAACGTTATAGGGCGCAACACAAAAGAGAGTATGAATTCTGGAGTTGTAAATGGAGTAATTCAAGAAATTGAAGGCATAATTAATCAATATAAAAAAAAATATATGGATTTAACAGTGGTTTTAACAGGAGGAGACACAAAATTCTTGTCAAAGCAATTAAAAAGTAGCATATTTGCCAATCAAAATTTTCTTCTTCAAGGATTAAATAGAATATTGATATTTAATATAGACAAATGATTAGACATATATTATTAGTTTTTTTACTAATAAGTTCTTTAACTATTACGGCTCAAAGAACAGGATCTTCGCCATATTCTTTTTTTGGTATAGGTGATGAATTTAACCCAATTACAGTAGAACAAAGTGCAATGGGAGGCATTGGAGTTGCCTTTAGCCATTATAAGTATTTAAACTTTACAAATCCCGCTTCGTATGCTAGTTTAAGGTATACAACGTATTCTTTTGGTTTGTTAAATAATAAGTTATCGATAGATAATAAAGGAGAAACACAGTCTTCTAATTCTACAAGTTTAAGTTATTTTACATTGGCATTTCCTCTTGGTCATAAAGCAGGTATGTCTTTTGGTATACAACCGATTTCTTCTGTAGGGTACTCTTTATCTAATTCTATTTTAGATGATAGTGGTGTAATTATAGAGAATACAGCTTTTTCTGGGGATGGTGGTGTAAGTAGAGTTTACTCTAGCTTCGGTATAAAAGTATATAAAGAATTATCTTTAGGTATAGAAGTAGATTATAAATTTGGAAGTATAGATAAGAGTATTACGAGTCAAAGGTTAGGTGTTTCTTTAGCAACTAAATATAAAGAAGCTACCGTTGTTAGAGGTGGTTCTGTAACTCTTGGAGCACAATATAAAAAGGCTCTTAAAAATAAGATGATTCTAAGTGGTGGAGCTACTCTAAAAATGGGGAATGATTTAAAAGTTACTGGAGATGATTATTTATACTCTCTTACTTTTACAGGTTCTGGTTCAGAATTTGGTAGAGATACTATTTCTCAAAATGGTATAACTGGAAATTATAAGTTGCCTTTAAAAACAATTTTGGGAGCAGGTTTAGGGAAAGATGATAAATGGTATGTTGGTTTAGAATACGAAAATCAAGATGCAATAGAAACTACTGGTTTTTTAAATACACCTAATAATGCTTATAAATATGGTAAATCAAATAGAGTTTCTTTAGGTGGTTATTATTTGCCTAAAATAAATTCGATTTCTAGTTATTGGGAAAGAGTTACGTATAGAGGTGGTGTTCGTTTTAAAAAGACTGGTTTATTGGTGGATGGTTCTTCTCCTCATACAAATTATACGTCTGTAGATGACTTTGGCATATCTTTTGGTTTAGGTTTACCATTGAAACAATTATCCTCTCTAAATATGGGGTTTGAATTTGGTAAAAGAGGAACAACCAGTAATAATTTAATTAAAGAAAATTATTTTAATTTTAGATTAAGTTTATCTTTGACAGACACTAATTGGTTTCAGAAAAGAAAAATAGATTAACAAAAAACTAACAAAATGAAGAAAATTACGTTTTTACTAGCTGCAATGTTATTATTAGCATCAGCAAAAACAAATGCGCAAGACGATGCAAAAAGAGAATGTACAATTAAATACAATCTTTTTAAAGGAGATTTCCAATCAAAAAAGTATGAAGAAGCTTTTAAAGATTGGTCTTATTTAATGGATAACTGTAAAGATTTATCGGTAAACATTTATAAATTTGGATCAACTTTAGCAGAAGATGTTAGAAAAGATCCTGTGTTAGCAAAAAGAGTTTACGAACAAAGGCTTCAGTATTACCCAACAGATAATCCTGCAAAAGTACATAGTGATTATGCTACTTATTTGTTAGATAATAAATTAGCTTCTGATGATGAGGTTTTTGCAATTTTAGAAAAAGGATATAGTATAGATCCTACTAAAATGGGCGTAAAGAACTTATATATTTATTTTCAGGGAGTTACAGATAGAAATAAAGATACAAACCCTCAAAAAGTATTTGATACTTATGATGATGTTTTAGAATCTGTAAGTGAAAAATTAGAAGTTTATGCTAAGAAATTAGTAAAATACCAAGATACTACACAAGTTTTAGATAAAAGAGATAAAAGTTTAAAAAGAGCTTATACAATTAACTCTAAAGCATTGGGTACTGTAGAAGGTGGTTTAGATGCTATTATTTCTGAAATTGCTACCTGTGAAAGATTAGTGCCATTATACAGAAGAGATTTTGAAGCAAATAGATCTAATGCTGTTTGGTTAAAAAGATCAGTTTCTAGAATGTTTAACAAAGGTTGTGAATCAGATCCTTTGTATCAAGAGTTAGTAAGAGCTTATGCAGAAGCATCTCCTTCTCCTGAAGCATATTCATTCTTAGCGAGTGTTTTAGAAGATAATGGAGATACAACTGGAGCAAATTCAATGAGAGAAAAATCATTTAATTTAGAAACAGACCCTTTAAAGAAAGCAAAATATAAATTAAAGTTTGCACATGCAGCTAAATCTAGAGGACAGTTAAGTAAAGCTAGAAGTTTAGCTAGAGAGGCTTTAAGTTATAATCCTAATTTAGGTAAAGCATATTTATTTATTGGAAGTTTATATGCTTCTAGTGTAAATAATTGTGGTAGTGATGAATTTGAAAAAAGAATGGTATATGTTGCTGCTTTAAACCAAGTGCAAAGAGCTGCCTCTGTAGATCCAAGTATTTCATCAACAGCAAGTTCATATATTAGAAGTTATAGAGGAAATGTACCAAGTAAAAAAGTTATTTTTACTGCAGGTGTAAATCCAGGTAGTAGTTATACAATAAAGTGTTGGATAGGAGAAACTGTAAGAGTTCCTAATTAATCTTTTGTGAATAATTATAAAAAAATATTATATAAAAGCATTGCTGTACTATTTGTTACAGTAATGCTTTTTTCTTGCTCTAACAACACCAAAGAAGTTAGAGATTTTTTGGCATCTAAAAACTTACCAGTTAGTATCGCAAAAAATGCATTTCATGTATATAAAGATTCAGGTAGAATTACTTCAAAATTAATAACACCTTTATTGTACGATTTTAGTAATAGAAAACAACACCCTTATAATGAATTTCCGAAAGGAATAGAAATTGTAAATTTTGAAGGAAAGGATTCTGTTACCATTACAGGCGATTATGCTTTGTCATATTCAAAGACGCTAATCTCTGAAATTAAGGGCAATGTGGTTGTTGTAAACCCTAAAGAACACTCTAAATTAAAAACAGAGCAATTGTTTTGGGATCAAAAGACCAATTACTTTTTTTCTGAAAAAGCATTTACATTAACTACTTTAAAAGATACTATTTATGGTGTTGGTTTTGAATGTAAAGAAAATTTAAGCAAATATTTAGCTAAGAAAACAACAGGAAGGTTAGTAACTTCAGAAAAAGAATAAAATGAATACAGTTTGGAAAATATTTCAATATGGCTATTTAGTAGTAGCTATAATATGTTTAATAGAAGGCATTGTTAGATGGAGTGAGGAAAGAGAAAAAGCATATTTGTTTCTTGGAGCTTCTATTTTTATTACCTTAGTTTTTTTCTTTAAAAGACATTTTAGAAAAAAAGTAGAAACAAGAAATAACCAAAACCAATAGATTATAAATTTCTTGATGGAAATTGAAGTCATAATTATACTAATCTCAATTATTCTTTCCGCATTCTTTTCGGGAATGGAGATTGCATTTGTATCCGCCAATAAACTACATATAGAGTTAGAAAAAAAAAGAGAAGGTTTTATTCCTAGACTTCTTAACAAAATTACCCAAAAGCCATCAAAATTTATTACTACCATGCTAGTTGGTAATAATATTTCTTTAGTAATTTATAGTTACTACATGGGGGAAGTCTTAATTAGCATTCTACCTAATGATATTTTTAATGAATTTTCTACCCTTCTTATACAAACTATTATTTCCACAATAATCATATTAATTACGGCAGAATTTTTACCAAAAGCAATTTTTAGAATTTATGCAAATGAAGTATTAAAGATCTTTGCTTTACCAGCTTATATTTTTTATGTTTTATTTCACTTCTTTTCTGAAGTGATTACTTTGATATCAGATTTTTTCCTTCGTGTTTTTTTTAAAACAAATGCAGAAGAACAGCAAACGGAGTTTAGTAAAGAAGAATTAGGGTATTATATTACCGAACAATTAGAAACGGGTAATAATGATGATGAAGTAGATTCTGAAATTCAAATTTTTCAAAATGCACTCGATTTTCATAATGTAAAAGCAAGAGAGGTTATGGTTCCTAGAACCGAAATTGTTGCTGTAGAATTACACGAAAAAGTAAGCAATTTAAAAAACATTTTTATAGATTCTGGTTTGTCTAAAGTATTAGTTTATAAAACATCTTTAGATGATGTAATAGGGTATATAAATGCCTTTGAACTCTTTAAAAAACCAAAAACTATTAAATCTATTTTATTACCTGTAGAGATTGTGCCAGAATCTATGATGATCAACAATATTTTAAATAGTTTAATGAAAAAACGAAAAAGTGTTGCTGTTGTGGTTGATGAATATGGTGGGACATCTGGAATGATAACTGTAGAAGATATTGTAGAAGAATTATTTGGGGAAATTGAAGACGAACATGATAGTCAGGAATTTTTAGAAAAGAAAATATCTGAAACTGAATTTAACTTTTCGGCAAGATTAGAGGTAGATTATTTAAATGAAGAATATAATTTAAATATACCAAAATCTGAGGCTTATGAAACTTTAGGAGGTTTTATTATAGAACAAACAGAAAATATTCCTACCGAAAATGAAGTGGTTGATATTGAAGATTTTGAGATTAAAATCTTAAAAATGAGCAGTGCTAAAATAGAAGAAGTTCGTTTAAAAAAAGTAGATGAAGATGCTTAGAATGTCTCTTTATTTTTAGAACTATTTAGTTACTACTAATAAGTATAAAATCGGTTGCAATATTAAAACCCAAATCGTATATTCGCAAACTGAAATTAAATAAATTCGTATGGCAATTTTATCAAAAATTAGAGAACGTTCAATGTTCTTAATCATTATAATTGGTTTAGCACTTTTTGCTTTTGTATTAGATCCATCTACTTTAGGTGATTTTTTCAATTCAAGTAAAGTAAATAAAGTAGGTGAAATAAATGGAGAGTCTATCTCTAGACAAGAGTTTTCTGCAGAATTAGAAGCGTATAAACAACAAGTAGGAAATGGTGTTACAGAAATGCAAGCATCTAAAAATGTTTGGGATAATATTGTTAGAAAAAAAATCTATCAAAATCAATTATCAGAAGCAGGAATTACGGTTGGTGAAGCAGATGTGTGGAATGAAGTAATTAATGCTCCTTCAGTTAAAGATAACCCTCAATTTCAAAATGCAGCAGGCTTATTTGATGAAGCAAAATTCAAGCAATTTTTAGCAGACACAAAAGAGAATAATCCAGATATGTGGAGAGCTTGGTCTAATTATATGACTCAAATTAGAGATAATGGAGAGAGAAATACATATAATAATTTAGTTACTGCAGGTCTTGGTGCTTCTTTAAAAGAAGGAGAAGCTCAGTATTTTGTAGACAATACAAAATTATCTTCTCAGTTTGTATTTGTACCTTATACATCAATTGCAGATAGTTTAATTAACGTATCTAAAGGAGAAATAGAATCTTATATCAAAGCAAATGCAAATAACTTTAAAGTAGATGAATCTAGAGATATATCTTACGTAAAGTTTGATATTACTGCTTCATTAGAAGATGAAAACAATATTAAAGCTAGTGTTGCCGAATTAATTGAAGATTTTAAAAGCGCTACAAATGATACTGAGTTTTTAAGTGAAAATGATTCTGATACAAGTATTGATAATAATTTTAAATTTCAAAAAGAGATTAATGCAACAGTAGCTTCAGAAATTTTTAAAGGAACAAAAGGAGATGTTTTTGGTCCATATAAAGAACAAGGATATTTTAAAATATCAAAAATTACTGCTGTTACTAATATGCCAGACTCGGCTAGAGCAAGTCATATTTTAATTCCATTTATTGGAGCTCAAAGAGTTGCGCCAAATGTTACAAGAACTCAAGACGAAGCTAAAATTTTAGCAGATAGTATTTTAACGGTAGTAAAAAGGAATAAAAATAAATTTGCAGATTTAGCTAAAACCTTATCTTCAGATATCGGTTCAGGAGCAAAAGAAGGAGATTTAGGTTGGTTTACTTATAATAGAATGACTCCTAAATTTAGAGATTTTGTTTTTGAAGGGAGTAAAGGAGATATTGGAGTTGTAGAAACACCATTTGGTTTCCATGTTATTAGAATTGATGGTCAAAAAAATAATCAGAAAGCATTAAAATTAGCAACTTATAGTAGACAAATAATTGCTTCTGAAGCTACTGAAAATGAGATTTTTCAAAAAGCAGAACAGTTTGCTTTAGCAACATCAAAAGATAAAAAGTTTTTTGAAATAGCCAAAGAAAATAAATATATAACAAGACCTGCTATTGGTTTAAAAGTTTTAGATGAGAATGTACCTGGTTTAGGTAATCAAAGACAAATTATTTCTTGGGCTTTTGGTAAGGATACAAAACCTGGAGATTTTAAACGTTTTGATTTAGAAGGAAGTCATGTAGTTGCTTTTGTTACTGCTAAAACAGAAAAAGGATTAATGTCTGCTGCTAAGGCAACAAACACTGTTAAGCCTATTTTGATAAACCAAAAGAAAGCAAAATTAATTGCAGACAAATTTAATGGAAGTACTTTAGCGGATATTGCTAAAGAGAATAATACAAACGTTAGAAATGCAAGCGGTATTAATTTAAAAAGTCCAACTTTATCAGGTGCAGGTTCTGAGCCTAAAGTAGTAGGAGCAATGTTTAATGCAGAATTAAACAAAGTATACAAAAACATTGAAGGTAATAAAGGTGTGTATGCTTTTGCAGTAATTAATAAACAGTTGCCAACTACTTTACCTAATTATGAAGTTGCTAGAAAAAGTATTGCAGAGGCAAGAAAAGCAAAAACTTTTACAATGTACGAGGCTCTTAAAAAAGCTTCTGATGTAGAGGATAACAGATCAAACCTATACGTAGGTAACTAAGTTTCCTTTTATATAAAATATAAAATCCGTTCAAATTTTTGAACGGATTTTTTTGTTATATAAAGACTTTATGTTCACATAACTATATTATACCAAAAATAGCTTTAGAACATTATATTTAAGATAATAACATGGCTTAAATAGGTGGTTTACGTAAGGTTGGTGCTGTTCTAGTGTTACTATGTAGTTTGGGTTTGATAAGTTATTTTATATGTCCTAAAACAGTTGTTTTGTATAACAACTTTAAAGAGATGTTTTTTAATAGAAGTAGGGCAATTATAGAAAACTATTTTAAATAAAAAACCTTTCTGATTTCTCAAAAAGGTTTTCCATATCTAATAAGTCAAATGGCTCGACTTTATTTCATCTTGTTTCAAAAGGAACCTACATTTCTAAAGCTTTTGAAGGATTGTTATCCATCAATAATTCAATAGGGTTTTCTAAAGCTTCTTTAACGGCTACTAAGAAACCAACAGATTCTCTACCATCTACAATTCTATGATCGTAAGATAAAGCAACATACATAATTGGTTGAATTACAATTCCGCCATTTACTGCCATTGGTCTGTTAACAATGTTGTGCATTCCTAAAATTCCACTCTGAGGAGGGTTTAAAATAGGAGTAGACAACATAGAACCAAATACACCACCATTGGTAATTGTAAATGTTCCACCAGTCATTTCATCAATAGTAATTTGACCATCTCTTGCTCTAATTGCTAAACGTTTTACTTCACTTTCTACTCCTCTAAAAGATAAGTTTTCTGCATTTCTAATTACAGGAACCATTAAACCTTTTGGTCCGGATACTGCAATAGAAATATCTTGAAAATCGTTCTTTATTTGGTAATCTCCATCAATCATAGAGTTTACATCAGGGAATAATTTTAAAGCTCTAACAACTGCTAAAGTAAAGAAAGACATAAAGCCTAATCCAACTCCGTGTCTTGCTTTAAAAGCTTCTTTATACTCTGTACGTAAATCAAAAATTGGTTGCATGTTTACTTCGTTAAAAGTAGTTAACATAGCCGTTTCGCTTTTTACAGCTACTAAACGTTCCGCAACTTTTCTACGTAACATAGACATTTTTTTGCGCTCTGTTCCTCTAGACCCATTTGCAGGTTGAGTTCCCATAGAAGGTACTGCTTTTACAGCATCGTCTTTGGTAATTCTACCATCTTTTCCACTACCTTTTACAGTAGAAGGAGCAATTCCTTTCTCAGCTAAAACTTTTTTGGCCGCAGGAGAAGCTGTTCCGGTTGCATAAGTAGCAGCTTTTGGCGCTTCTTTTACTTCAACTTTCTTTTCTTCTTTTGGGGCTTCTGTTTTTGCAGGTGTATCTCCTTCTGGTTTTGCTGCGCTTGTATCAATTAAGCAAACTACTGCACCAACTGCTACAGCATCGCCTTCCTCTGCTTTTAAAGTAATAATTCCACTTTCTTCAGCAGGCAATTCTAAGGTTGCCTTGTCAGAATCTACTTCTGCAATAGGTTGATCTTTTTCTACGTAATCACCATCTTCAACTAACCAAGTTGCAATTTCTACTTCTGTAATTGATTCTCCCGGAGAAGGAACTTTCATTTCTAAAACACTCATGCTTTCTTAATTTATTAATACCAAACTTAATACGGTACGCTATTTAATTATTTTTTTATATTTATTTTGGCGTTTTAACAGGCTTTCCATTATATCTTTTTATTTTTCCTTTACAGTCAAAATAAAAAGGATGTCATTTCAATCCTTAACGCGACTTACTCAGTATCAAAAACACTGTCTATAACAGCTTTATGACGTTTTTTAAATCTTGTACTAGAACCAGCAGCAGGCACTGCATAGTATTTACGAGAACGAACTGTTAATTTGACTAACTCAAAACGTTCTAACATATAACTCCATGCTCCCATGTTTCTAGGTTCTTCTTGTGCCCAAATATATTCTTCAATATTAGGGTATCTATCAATTACTTTCTGAATTTTCTCTAAATGTAAAGGAAACAACTGCTCAATCCTTACCAAAGCAATATCATCTCTATCTAAATTTTCTCTTTCTTCCAATAAATCATAATAGAATTTACCCATACAGAAAACTAATTTCTTTACTTTTTTAGGGTTTATTGTATCATCTATTACCTCTTGAAAATCATTAGTTGCCAATTCTTGAATAGTACTCACTGCTTTTGGGTGACGTAATAAACTTTTAGGTGTAAATACAACTAAAGGTTTTCTATACGTACGTTTCATGTGTCTACGTAATAAATGGTAGAAATTTGCAGGAGTTGTACAATTGGCAACAGTCATATTATCTATAGCACATAATTGTAAGTAACGTTCTATCCTTGCTGATGAATGTTCAGAACCTTGTCCTTCATAACCATGAGGTAATAAAACAACAATTCCGTTTTGTAATTTCCATTTATCTTCGGCAGCAGAAATATACTGGTCAAACATTATTTGTGCTCCATTAGAGAAATCTCCAAACTGCGCTTCCCAGATAGTTAAGCAGTTTGGGTTAGCCATGGCATAACCATAATCAAAACCAAGCACACCGTATTCAGATAATAACGAGTTGTAAATCGTCATCTGTCCTTTATTATTTGGGTTTGTATTTAGTAAGTTGATACGTTCTTCTGTAATTTCATCACGTAAGATAGCGTGTCTGTGAGAAAATGTACCTCTTTCTACATCTTGTCCAGAAATTCTTACGTTATATCCTTCTTCCATTAAAGTTCCGTAGGCAAGCGTTTCTGCCATTCCCCAGTCTAATTTATTAGTTTCAAAAGCCATTTTAGCTCTTCCAGCTAAAATACGTTCAGCTTTTCTAACAAAGTTTGCTCCTTCCGGAACTGTAGAAACTACTTTTGCAATTTCTTTTAATTTTACTTCGTCATATTTTGTATCATCCGTAAGTAACATTGCAGATAAATCTTGGCGTTCAAACCCTTCCCAGGTAGATTGCATAAATTCTCTAACAATAGATTTTTCTACTTTTTTAGCTTCATCAAATTCTCTTTCAAGCATTTGTTTAAACTCAGTAGTAATTTCTTTTAAATAAGAATTATCTATTGTACCTTCAGCTAGCAATTGTGCTGCATAAATATCTTTTGGATTTTTATGTTTAGAGATTGCTTTATATAGTTTTGGTTGTGTAAAACGAGGTTCGTCACCTTCATTATGGCCATATTTTCTGTAGCCTAATAAGTCGATAAAAATATCTTGTTTAAACTTCATTCTAAACTCTAATGCCATTTCCATTGCATGACAAACAGCTTCTGTATCATCTGCATTCACATGTAATACTGGTGATAAAGTTACTTTTGCAACATCTGTACAGTATGTACTAGAACGTGCATCTAAATAATTGGTTGTAAAACCAATTTGGTTATTTACAACAATATGGATTGTTCCACCTGTTTTATAACCATTTAATTTTGCCATTTGAGTTACCTCATACGCAATACCTTGACCTGCAATTGCAGCATCACCGTGAATTATAATTGGCAATATTTTACTTTCATCACCATCGTACTTTCTATCAATCTTAGCTCTTGTAATTCCCTCTGCTACGGCGGCTACCGTTTCTAAGTGAGATGGATTAGGAACTAGATTCATTTTAATTTCGTTACCATCTCTATAGGTTTTACTTAAAGTTAAACCTAAATGGTATTTTACATCTCCATCGATATCTTCATCTTCGAAATCTTTCCCTTCAAATTCACTAAATAAATCTCTAACAGGTTTTTTAAAGATATTTACTAAGGTGTTTAAACGACCTCTATGCGCCATTCCTATCACACATTCCTTTACGCCGTATATTTCCGCGGCATCTCTTAAGATAACGCTCATTCCCGGAATTAAGGTTTCTCCTCCTTCTAAAGAAAAGCGTTTTTGACCTACGTATTTAGTTTGTAAAAAACTCTCAAACGTTACTGCTTGGTTTAATTTACCTAAAATATATTTTTTAGCCTCTATAGAATAGCTTGGGTGGTTGTCGTTTTTGTTAAAACGTTCATGCCACCATTTTAATTTTTCAGGGTTACGCATATACATGTATTCTACACCAATAGAATTACAATAAATACGTTGTAAGTTTTTTATAATTTCAGAAAGTGTTGCTTTACCCAAGCCTAAAACTTCACCAGCAGAGAACTCTGTCTCTAAATCGATTTCGGAAAGTCCAAAATTTTCGATATCTAAAGTAGGTGAATATTGTCTTCTGTCTCTAACCGGATTTGTTTTTGTAAATAAGTGACCACGTGTTCTGTAGCCATTAATTAAATCTACAACAAAGAATTCTTTACGAACTTCTTGAGGTATTTCTGATGAAACTTCTTCTTCTTCCTCTTTTAAAGAATAATTCTCATTAGCTAAATCATATCCCTGAAAGAAGCTTCTCCAGCTTGGTTCTACGGCATCTGGGTTTATTAAATACTTATCATATAAATCAGCTATAAAGCCTGTGTGTGCTGCGTTTAAAAACGAAAATTTATCCATATTATAGTTTCTACTTTTTTAAAGTATGTAATGCAGAATCAAAAATACAAATTTTGTATTAAACGTGTATTTATTTAACAATAATAATACAAAATACTTTTTCTTGTTTTTTTTTAATCTTTTTTTTAAAAATGTTTGGAGAAGTTAAAAAAGGGTGTATATTTGCACTCGCAAAACGCATTTATGTGTCGCAAACTCCTTCTTAGCTCAGTTGGTTAGAGCATCTGACTGTTAATCAGAGGGTCCTAGGTTCGAGTCCTAGAGAGGGAGCAAAAAAAGTCTTATCTTAATTGATAAGGCTTTTTTTTATGACTAAAAATTATTTGGTTCTATAAATTATTGATTCTAGTTTAATACAAAAAGTTATGTGTTTTTTTAAGGATCAAGGGATCAAGTCCAAAAGTTATGTGTTTTTTTAATTAGGTTTTAAATTTTTGGTTGTTGATTATTAGTGCTTTAGAATAGTGCTCGTCTTTCTTGTAAAAAAAAGTTGCATAGGTTATAAAAAAATGTATATTTGCACTCGCAAAACACATTTTATGTGTCGCAAACTCCTTCTTAGCTCAGTTGGTTAGAGCATCTGACTGTTAATCAGAGGGTCCTAGGTTCGAGTCCTAGAGAGGGAGCAAAAAAAGTCTTATCTTAATTGATAAGGCTTTTTTTTATGGATATGATTTATTTGTTAAATTGTAGGCTGTTTAGGAGTTAGATGATTGTGCTTCCTGTTGGTGTTAAACTGATACAATTTGTAATGGTAACTATTTTTTGTTTTATAGTATTTGTTCTTTTATGTATGTTGGTTATAAGAAGGTGCTCTGTAAAACCAAAAGAACTAGAAGTTGATGAAGATCAAGCTAAGCATGCTGTAATAAGGACTTGTGAAGTGTTAGAAGAGAAATATAATATACCGTTAGATAATATGTATATAAGAGATATTGAGGTAGAAGTAGAAGATGTTTTGGTAAAAATAGATACACCAACTAAAAACAAATGGTTGAATCCGACTGATAGTTTTGGTAAATTTAAAAAAGGGACTGAAGCGTAAAAGGAGTGCTGTTAAAGAAGGCGATTTATATTAATAATTGCTAGTTTCTGTAGTGGAGTCTTATTCGTTTTTCTATAGAGTTCGTTTGTATTTAATTCAATTACTTTTATTTACTTTATTTTATAGAGTATCATCTTTGCGTGAAGGATAGTAATGAAAAGCCCACAGTGAGGTACGAACGAGGACTTGTAATGGATAGCCTGACCATTTTTAATCTAAATGGTTATTGTTTTAAATGATGTTTTTAAAAAATGGGCACGCCCAAATGATAAAGATTTTTAGGGTAAAAAAAACTCATCAATAATTAAATTGATGAGTTTTTATATGTTCTCGATACAATTCCGAAAAAAAACGGAATTACTCGAACTGAAAGTTTGAATAAATTACATGGCAACTAAATCGCCAGAAACATCTTTTGTAGGTAATTCTGTTTTACCCATTAAAAATAAATCTACTTGTCTTGCAGCTTCTCTACCTTCTGATATTGCCCAAACAATTAAAGATTGTCCACGACGCATATCTCCGGCAGTAAAGATGTTTTTCACATTGGTTTGATATTTACCGTATGCTGCTTTGTAGTTAGATCGTCCATCTTTCTCTAGACCTAATTTGTCTGCTAAAGTGCTTTCTGGTCCTGTAAAACCTAAAGCTAATAAAGCTAAATTACATGGCCAAGTTTTTTCTGTACCTGCTATTTCAATTAATTGAGGTCTTTCTCCTGGTACCATTTTCCATTCTACATTAATTGTTTTTAAAGCAATTAATTTCCCGTTTTCGTCTTTAACAAATTCTTTGGTGTTAATTAGCCAATTACGTTCTACACCTTCTTTATGAGAAGAAGAGGTTTTTAATTGTAAAGGCCAGAAAGGCCATGGAGTTGTTGGGGAACGGTGTCCTGGAGGTTTTGGCATAATTTCAAAGTTTACCACAGATTTTGCTCCGTGTCTGTTTGAAGTACCAATACAATCTGAACCTGTATCTCCACCACCAATTACAATAACATCTTTATCGGTAGCTAATATTTGGTCTTTTACTTCTTTACCAAGTACTACTTTTGTTTGTTGTGTTAAGAAATCCATTGCTTGTACAACACCATCGGCATCAATACCAGGTGTTGGTAAGCTACGTCTTTCTGTTGCTCCTCCACAAAGAACAATACTATCAAAAGCTTTAAGGTCTTTTACATCATAATTAACCCCAACATTTACGTTTGTTTTAAAAATAATTCCTTCAGCTTTTAGGATGGCAACTCTTCTATCGATAACTCCTTTTTCCATTTTAAAATTAGGAATTCCGTAACGTAATAAACCACCAACTTCATCATCTCTTTCAAATACAGTAACGGTATGACCGGCTCTGTTTAATTGTTGAGCTGTTGCTAAACCAGCTGGTCCAGAACCAACAATGGCAATCGTTTTTCCAGTTCTACTTTTTGGAGGTTGTGGTTTTATCCAGCCTTCTTTAAAAGCACGTTCTACAATGTTTTTTTCAATATTTTCAATAGCAATAGGGTCTTCTATAATACCTAATACACATGCTTGTTCGCATGGAGCAGGGCATAAGCGACCTGTAAATTCTGGAAAATTATTTGTAGAATGTAGTATCCATGATGCTTTTTGCCATTCACCTTGATGTACCATGTGATTGAAATCTGGAATTAGATTTCCTAATGGGCAACCACTGTGACAAAAAGGAATACCACAATCCATACAACGTGAACCCTGTTTTGTTTTTTCTTCTTCTGAAAGAGGAACTGTAAATTCTTTATAATTTTTTACACGATCTTTTACAGAAGTATATGTTTCATCTTGTCTTTCAAATTCTTTAAATCCTGTTATTTTTCCCATGACATTATGCTATTGTTAGTTCTTCGAACATTGGTTCTTCTGTTTCTAAACGCTTTAAAGCTTTTTTGTATTCAGTTGGCATTACTTTTACAAAGTTTTTTAAACTTGTATCCCAATCTGCTAACAATGCAGCACCTCTGCTACTATTAGTGTATAAAACGTGTTTTTCTATAGATGCTTTTAATTCTGCAGCAACTTCTTCAGAAATATCTTCGAATTCTATAGTTTCAGTATTACAGAGTCCGTTTATAAATTTGTTTTCTGGGTCGTATACATAAGCAATACCACCACTCATACCTGCGGCAAAATTTCTTCCTGTTCTACCTAATACTACTACTTTTCCACCTGTCATGTATTCACAACAGTGATCTCCAACACCTTCTACAACTGCTGTTGCACCAGAGTTACGAACTGCAAAACGCTCACCAGCAATTCCGTTTATATATGCTTCACCGGCTACGGCACCAAACATACAAACGTTACCAACAATGATGTTGTTTTCTGCTAAGAAGTCTGCTTTCGCTGGTTTTTTAACAATCAATTTTGCGCCAGATAAGCCTTTACCTAAATAATCATTAGTATTACCATCTAAAATAAATGTTAGTCCGTGTGCAGCAAATGCGCCAAAACTTTGACCTGCAGAACCTGTAAAGTTAATGTTTAGCGTGTCTTCTGGTAAACCTAAGTGTCCGTAAATTTTAGAAATTTCATTACTCACAATAGCTCCAACAGTACGGTTTGTATTTTTGATTGGATATGCTAAGTTCATTTTTTCTTTTCTATATAAAGCTCTGTGAGAATCTTTTAATATAGTAAAGTCTAAAACTCCTTCTAAATTATGGTCTTGTTTTTCTGTATTTTTAACAATCATGCTTCTGTAGGCAGTTGGTCTGTGTAAAATACTAGATAAATCTAACCCTTTTGCTTTGTAATGTTTAATAGCATGATTTGCATTAATTTTATGAGTTTGACCAACCATTTCTGCTAAGGTTCTAAAACCAAGTTGTGCCATAATTCCTCTTAATTCTTCAGCAATATAAAAGAAGAAATTAATTACGTGTTCTGGTGTTCCTTTAAAGTTTTTACGCAACTCTTTATCTTGAGTTGCAATACCAACCGGACATGTATTTAAGTGACACTTACGCATCATAATACAACCAGAAGCTACTAAAGGAGCGGTTGCGAAACCAAATTCTTCTGCACCCAATAAAGCTGCAATAGCAACATCACGACCAGTTTTTAATTGACCATCACATTCTACAACAATTCTACTTCTTAAATCATTCATTACCAAAGTTTGCTGAGCTTCGGCTAAGCCAAGTTCCCAGGGTAAGCCTGCGTGCTTTAATGATGTAAGAGGAGAGGCTCCTGTACCACCATCATAACCAGATATTAAAACAACATCTGCTTTTGCTTTAGCAACACCAGCAGCAATTGTACCTACACCAACTTCAGAAACTAATTTTACATTAATTCTAGCTTCTCTGTTTGCGTTTTTTAAATCGTAGATTAATTGTGCTAAATCTTCAATTGAATAAATATCGTGATGTGGAGGAGGGGAAATCAATCCAACAAAAGGAGTTGAGTTTCTTGCTGCTGCTATCCAAGGTAAAACCTTTGCACCAGGTAATTGACCACCTTCACCAGGTTTGGCTCCTTGAGCCATTTTAATTTGTATTTCTTTTGCGCTTGATAGGTAATGAGAAGTTACTCCAAATCTACCAGATGCTACTTGTTTAATGGCAGAGTTTCTACTGTCTCCATTAATATCTTTTTGAAAACGTTTTCTGTCTTCACCACCTTCACCAGAATTAGATTTTCCTCCAATTCTATTCATGGCAATCGCTAAATTTTCATGTGCTTCTCTAGAGATAGATCCATAAGACATTGCACCTGTTTTAAAACGCTTTACAATTTCTGTCCAGTCTTCTACTTCTTCTAATGGAATTGGATCTAGGTTATCAAACTGAAATAAACCACGGATGGTCATTAAGCTTTCTGATTGTTCGTTTATAGTTTTAGCATAAACATCGTAACTTTTTTGATCACTTAATCTTACTGCTTGTTGTAATTTTGCAACTGTCGTTGGATTAAATAAGTGGCGTTCTCCGTTTCTTCTCCATCTATAATCTCCTCCAACATTTAACGCTAAGTTTTTATCAATATGTTTTTCTGGATATGCTTGTTTGTAGCGTTGATCAATTTCTTTTTCAACTTCATATAAGCCAATACCTTCAATTCTTGACGCAGTATAAGGGAAGTATTTTTGTACAAATTGTGAGTTAAAACCTACAATTTCGAAAATTTGAGAACCTCTATAAGAATGTAATGTAGAGATACCAATTTTGTTCATTACTTTTAAGATACCTTTTCCAATAGCTTTGTTGAAGTTATCAACCGCTCCTTGTTCATCCATACCAGTAATGAAACCTTCTTTAACTTGCATTCTAATAATTTCGTTAACCATATATGGGTTTACGGCACTTGCGCCATAACCAAATAAAGTTGCAAAATGATGTGGTTCACGAGGTTCTGCAGATTCAATAATAATATCGAAATGAGAACGCTTACGTAAACGATTTAATTGATGATTTACAAAAGAACAAGCTAATAAAGCAGGTATAGGAGCAAGCTCTTTGTTTACACCTCTATCGGAAAGAATAATAATGTTATTCTTTTTGTCTAATGCTTTTTCAATTTTAACAACAATAGCATCTAAAGCGTCTTCTAAACCGTTTAAACCTTGTGCTTTTGGATATAGCATTTGAATAGTTTCTGCTTTGAAGCTTTCAATATCTATATTTCTAATTTTTTCTAAATCTGCATTAGAGATAACAGGGTTTTGAATTCTTAGTTTTCTACACTGTCTGTCTGTAATGCTAAAAATATTTCTATCTTTTCCTAAATTTAAACTGATATCTGTTACAATTTCTTCACGAATTCCATCTAAAGGAGGGTTTGTAACCTGGGCAAATAATTGTTTAAAGTAATTAGAAATTAATTGAGGTCTGTCTGATAAAACAGCTAGAGGTGTGTCAATTCCCATCGATCCTAGCGCTTCTTTACCAACAATTGCCATTGGAGTAATTACTTCTTGAATATCTTCAAAAGTGTAATTAAATAAACTTAAGCGCGTTTTTATATCAATAGATTCTATAGGGCAAGTTTCGCCATTGTAAGGAACATCTTTTAAGTGTAAACGAGAGTTATCTAACCATTCTTGGTAAGGTCTTTCAGAAACAATTTTACTTTTTATTTCTTCATCCTCAATAATTCTACCTTCATTCATGTCTACCAAGAACATTTTTCCTGGTTCTAATCTACCATGTTCTTTTACGTCTTCTGGCGCAACATCTACCACACCAATTTCAGATGACATAATTAAACTACCACTTTTGGTAATAGTATATCTAGAAGGTCTTAATCCGTTTCTATCTAATAAGGCACCGATATAATCTCCGTCTGTAAAAGGTACAGATGCAGGTCCATCCCAAGGTTCCATGATACAACCATTGTATTCATAAAAAGCTTTGCGCTCTTTAGACATTGTTGCATGTTTTTCCCAGGCTTCTGGTATCATCATCATCATAATTTCTGGTAATGAACGACCGGTGTGAGTTAATAGCTCAACCACCATATCCATAGAAGCAGAATCTGATTTTCCTGGTAATATAATTGGGAATAATTTGTCTATTTGTGGACCGAATACATCACTTTTCATGATTTCTTCTCGTACACGCATTCTACTAACATTACCACGTAACGTGTTAATTTCACCATTCTGACACATGTGTCTAAAAGGTTGTGCTAACTCCCAAGTTGGCATCGTGTTGGTAGAAAAACGTTGGTGTACTAAAGCCAAACGTGTAACTAAGTCTATTTCTTGTAAATCTTTATAATAAGGTCCAATATCTTCTGGCATAATAATACCTTTATAGATAATAGTAGTTAAAGATAAACTAGGAATGTAAAAATATTTGCTTTCAGAAATTTTAGATTTTCTGATAGCATGTTCTGCTATTTTTCTTGCAGCATATAGTTTTGCTTTGAAGGTAGCTTCGTTAATTTCTTCTGTTTTACCAATAAAGAGTTGTTCTATATTTGGTTCAGATGCTAACGCAATTTCTCCTAATTGAAAAGAATCTACAGGTACTTCTCTCCATCCTAAGATTTCAAGGCCTTGTTCTTTTATTTCGTTTTCAAATGTAGTTTTACAAAAGTCATATTGATTGGTAACTTTTGGAAGAAACACCATTCCAACAGCATATTCTCTCTGTTCTGGAATAGGAAAATCACACACTCTTTTAAAGTAATCATGAGGGATGTCTATCAATATTCCGGCGCCATCTCCTGTTTTTCCATCTGCACTAACACCCCCTCTATGTTCTAGTTTTTCTAGAATTTCTAGGGCATCATGTATAATTTGATTCGTTTTTTCTCCATTCAAATTACAGATAAAACCGGCACCGCAATTTTCGTGTTCAAACTCTGGTAAGTATAATCCTTGTTTCTCCATATTGTATTCAATTATATATACAAATCTATGTATTTTATTGAAAAGGACTCAGTATTCTTACTCTTTTAATGTGATTTTTATGATGAAACCAATAAAAAGGTGTAAAAATGATGCTTATGGCAATCTAATGGATTTTTATTGCCATATTCATAAAAACAAAAAAAGTCTGTAAATATTTAAATTTACAGACTTTAAAATCACTGAATTAAAATTTTTAGTGCTCGTTTAAACGAAAGTCTGGATAAGCATCCATACCGTGTTCATGTACGTCTAGGCCTTCTATTTCTTCTTTTTCACTAACTCTTATACCCATTGTTTTCTTTAGTGTGTATATGATAATAAATGAAGTTACTATACAAAAAACTGCATAAGCGGCAACACCTATTAATTGGCTAATAAATTGATCTACACCTGCAAGGTTACCAAATAAACCAACAGCTAAAGTTCCCCAGATACCGCACACAAGGTGTACTGCAATAGCACCAACAGGGTCGTCTAATTTTAATTTATCAATTAGGCTAACTGCAAATACAATAACTGCACCTGCAATTGCACCAATTATAATAGCGTCTGTAGGAGACATTTGATCTGCTCCTGCAGTAATACCAACTAATCCTCCTAAAATTCCATTTAAGAACATTGTTAAATCTAAGTTTTTATACATTATTGTAGAAACAATTGCAGCAACAACTCCACCTGCAGCAGCAGATAAACAAGTGGTTACTAATGTAAGTGAGGTTAATTCTGGGTCTGCAGATAAAACAGAACCTCCGTTAAAACCAAACCATCCTAACCATAAAATTAAAACACCAGCAGTTGCAAATGGTATGTTGTGACCAGGTATTGCTTGTATTTTTCCATTTTTGAATTTTCCTATTCTGGCTCCTAAAAGGCAAACAGCAACAAGAGCTGCCCATCCACCAACAGAGTGTACTAAAGTAGAACCTGCAAAATCATAGAAAGGAGTTTCTAGGGTTTGTAAAAATCCACCACCCCATTTCCAAGAACCAGCAATTGGGTATACAAACCCAACGTAGATCACTGCAAATATCATAAACGGAAGAATTTTCATTCTTTCGGCAACAGCACCAGATACAATGGTTGCAGCAGTTGCAGCAAACATTCCTTGAAATAAGAAATCTGTCCAATAGGTGTAGCCTTGGTTGTAGGCTAAATCTAAAGTACCTTCAGCAGTTAATGGAGATGATAATCCAAACCCAGCAAAACCAAAAATTCCAGATGATCCATCTGCAAAACCAGGGTACATTAAGTTAAAACCAACTAAAGCATATAACAATAGTCCGATAGTAACGATAAATATATTTTTAAATAATATGTTAAGTGTATTTTTTTGTCTTGTTAAACCAATTTCTAAAAATGCAAAACCTGTATGCATAAAGAAAACTAGTGCTGTACAGATCATCATCCATACATTGTTAATTGTTAATAATTCCATGTTTTTTTATTTAGATTTTTTCTTTAAAGTTTCACCGCCTTTTTCTCCTGTTCGTATTCTGTATACTTCGGTTATGTCTGATACGAAAATTTTACCATCACCAACATCTCCTGTAACAGCCGATTTAAGTAATGCATCTATGGTGATTTTTTCAAAATCATCATTTACTAATATTGATAAATGTCTACGTTGTATATCACTTGTACTGTAGCTTATGCCTCTGTACACGTGTCCTTCTTTTTCGTTACCTATACCGGTAACATCCCAATAAGAGAAAAAATTTACGTCAACTGCCTGTAATGCTTCTTTTACGGCACTGAATTTAGATTTTCTGATAATTGCTTCTATTTTTTTCATGATAAAATGAATTGTTAATTGTTAATTGTTTGTTTTTATTTATTTCATGTGAAAATCACACAACTTAGGTTAGTAAGTTATGTGATTTTTTTTTAAAAAGAATAATAACTAAACTTTTTTGATATTTTATTTATCGTCAAATTCTCTTTGTCTTACACCAGGGTAAGCAATAGAACCATGTTCGTGTACGTCTAATCCTTCGATTTCTATTTCTTTAGAAACACGTAATCCCATAGTCTTTTTTAAGATTGTAAAGACAATAAATGATAAACTGATAGACCATACTGCGTATGCTAAAACTCCAGTTGCTTGCACACCTAGTTGAGATGCTCCTCCACCATTAAATAATCCAATAGCAGTATCTCCATCTACACCCCATAAACCAATAGCTAAAGTACCAAAAGCACCTGCTACTCCGTGTACAGACGCTGCACCAACGGCATCATCAATTTTTAATTTCTTTTCAATAAATTCAATAGAGAATACTACTAAAATACCTCCTATTAATCCGGTTAAAACAGCTCCTTCAGTAGTCATGTTTCCACAACCTGCAGTAATACTTACTAAACCAGCTAATGTTCCGTTTAATGTTTGTCCTAAGTTTGGTTTACCATACCAGATCCAAGTTGTAATTAAAGCTCCAAGTCCACCAGCAGCAGCTGCTAAATTTGTAACTAAAACAGCACTTGAAGCTGCGATAGAATCGGCTCCACCCCAAGCTAGTTGAGATCCACCGTTAAAACCAAACCATCCAAACCAAAGGATAAAAACCCCTAAAGTTGCTAATACTTGGTTATGACCAGCGATCGGTAAAACTTTACCGTCAACATATTTTCCAATTCTAGGTCCTACCATAAATGCACCAACTAAAGCAGCCCATCCACCAACAGAGTGTACAATAGAAGATCCAGCAAAGTCGATGAAACCTAATTTGGTTAACCATCCTTCACCTTGCCATTGCCATCCACCTGCAATTGGGTAAATAATTGCTGTCATTACAATAGAGAAAATAATATATGTTGTATATTTTGTTCTTCCTGCTATTGCTCCAGATACAATTGTTGCAGCGGTTGCAGCAAACATGGTTTGGAAAAATAAATCTGCTCCATCACCTTTAAATAAGCCGCCCCAGAAAAACCATCCATTAGAAGTGTCTCCGTACATTAACGAATAACCTACTAACCAAAAAATTAAAGACCCTACACAAATATCTAGTAAGTTTTTCATTGCAATGTTAACTGCATTTTTAGATCTTGTCATACCAGATTCTACTAAGGTGAATCCTGCTTGCATTAAGAATACTAAGATACCTGCAATCAGCATCCATAGCATTCCCATATCTCCATTTATTTGTTCAACAGCTGCTGTAACTTCTGTTGCTGGAGTATCTTGAAATAATGTTAAAAATAAACTCATGTATATAAAGTTTTAGTTAGTACTAATGTTTTGTTTCTCTTTTCTTGTTTCTTTCTTTTTCTTAGAAAGAGTATACTGCAGCTATTGTTAATGTAGATACACTTTTTTCAGTTGGAAAAGCTTCGATAATATAATCATCAGAATTGTCAAATCTTAAATCTGTGATTAATTTTAAGTTGTCAGTTAAAGATGTGTTAGCTGTTAATGTAAATGCAGTTACAGAAGCATCAGAAGATCCGTTTGCTTGAAAAAATTCAGGTCTTAAACCTAAAGCAAAAGTATCTGAAAAAGAATTTTGTAAGTATAATGCAACACCTTGGTAACCAGCATCAGCATCCGATGAGTTTGCGTAAGCAGCATTTATACCTAAGAAAAAAGTGTCAGATAAATCAAAGCCTCCTGTGTAATCAATAAAAATGTTGTCAGTAATACCACTTCCATCAACTCCTCCGTAGATTAAATTTAAATATTGACCTTTGTAACCTACTTGACCACCAATTTGCATTTCACCACTTGTATTACCGTCTGAACTAGATATACCGTGTGAATTTGTAAGTGCTAACATAAAAGATAAATCTTCTGAAGCAGCATAATCCATTTTTATACCTGTATGAGAGAAAGGACCTGCGTTAAATAAATAAGAAACTGTGTAGTTGAAGTTTACTGAAGGATTGATAACTTCATATCCTAAAAAAGTATTAAACTGTCCTGCTGTAAAAGTTACTTTATCATTTAAATTATAGTAAGCATATAATTGATTGATTGCACCTGCCATGTTAGCATCGTCTGCTCTTGGTCCAAAAGCAATATCTGCTACAACACCCGCTTTTCCTTTTTCGTAAGCAAAAACTGTATTAGCAGAACCTAATCCAAATCCGTTTGCGTTTTCTGGAGCTGCAATTAATATTCCAGGAGTTCCTGATCCGTCTGCAAAATTAGCAGTACCATATACATCTACTGTTCCGCTTAATGTAAAAGTTCCTTTTTCGTCTTTTTCTTGAGCTGTAGCTATTAAGCTAGTTGCTAATAATAATGTAAAAATTACTTTTTTCATAATGTTTGTTCTTTTAGTGTTTAATGATTTTATATTAATTGAACTGGGTCAAAAGTAAATATTAAATTGAAACTGGCAAGGGGTGTATTTTTAAAAACAGCCTTTTTAAAAGGTAAACCCTCAAAAAAATAGGGTTTAATTTAAGATTAATTCATTTTTTAGTTTTTGAAGGGTGCAAAATGGTGGGTATGTAAAAATGGGTATCGTAATTTTAGGATATCCATAAAAATGCACCTTTTGTAAAAAAAAATGTAATTATTGTACATTTGCACCTATGAAATATTCATTTTCTTATATAGTTAGGTTACAATTTCTCGGTTTTCGGTTTTCTGGATGGCAAAAACAAACAAATGCTAAAACATTGCATGATATGGTAGATAAAACCTTGTCTTTTGTTTTTGAGGATGTTCACTATAAAACGATTGGAGTAGGTAGAACAGATGCTAAGGTTTCTGCAAATACGTACTATATTCAAATGTTTACAGATGTGTTGGTTGATGAAGATTCTTTTATAGATTCTTTAAATGCTAATTTTTCGCCAGATTTTAAAGCAATTTCTATACAACAGGTAGAAAGAGGTTTTAATGTTATTAATTCACCAAAGATTAAAGAGTATCATTATTATTTTTCTTTTGGAGAGAAGAATCACCCTTTTGCTGCGCCTTTTATTGTAAATGTTGATGAAATACTTGGTTTAGAAACCATGCAGCAAGCAGCGAAGTTGTTTAAGGGTGAACATTATTTTCATAAGTATTGTACCAGACCTTCAGAGAAAACTATTTTTAAACGAATCATTGATTCTTGCGAAATTGTAGAAAATAATATTTTAACGGCTAATTTTTTTCCAGAGAAGTCCTATATATTAAAAGTGAGGGGGAAAGGTTTTTTACGATATCAGATTCGATTGATGATGGCAACTTTATTTGAAGTTGGTAAAGGAAATCTAGATTTGCAGTTTATTGAAGCTTCTTTAAAAGAAGATAACGATAGAAAGTATATGAGAAACAATGCGCCATCTTCTGGTTTGCAATTGTATGATATTGAGTTGGATTTATAAACAATATGGTAACATGGAGCATAAACTTTTGTTTGTTTTGTTGAATTGACTTATTTCTCTGGTTTGGAATTGTATGATTTTGGGTTAAAAGTTTAAACCATATAGCAACATAGAAAGCATAGTTTTTTTTGAATTGGTACAGACTTTAGTCTGTGTTATAGTTAATGAGGTAGAAAATGGCTTTAGCCGAACTGTAGAGATTTTAAATCTTTTTGAGGGGTGACTTAAGAGTTAAATACATTTTAAAAGAAAGTAATTAGCTGTTAATAAAAGGGAAACATCAAAAAGATGGATTAAATTCGTTTTTTTTTATATAAAATGGAACTATAGCTAAGGCTATGATTGGGTTTTCTATTTTATATTAAAAAAAAAATAAAATTTATCATCAATCATTATAAAATTTATTTGGTATCAGTGGGCTTGCGTGAGCGATTGATACCTTTCGACTGCGCTCAAGACAGGCTTTATCCTTTTTGCTTTTTATGCAAAAAGATATAGTGGAAAGCGCGGTTTTTGTTTTTTACCAAAATACGTCCAAAAAAAATCCTACAAGGTGTTAGAAACCTTGCAGGAAAGATGAGTTTTTATACCTTATATATAAGGAGTGTATTATCCTTTGATGATTCCGCGTGAAATTACTATTTTTTGAATCTCTGAAGTGCCTTCGTAGATTTGTGTAATTTTTGCATCTCGCATTAAGCGTTCTACGTGGTAATCTTTCACAAAACCGTTTCCTCCATGAATTTGCACTGCTTCTACAGTGTGTTCCATGGCAACCTTGCTTGCATAGAGTTTAGCCATTGCGCTAGACATGTCGTAATTGTTACCTTGGTCTTTGTCCCATGCGGCTTTTGTTACTAGCATTCTTGCTGCTTCTATTTCTGTATGCATGTCTGCTAATTTAAACGCAATTGCTTGATGATTGCAAATCTCGGTACCAAATGCTTTACGTTGTTTGGCGTATTTTAAAGCCAATTCATAAGCGCCTGCTGCAATACCTAAAGCTTGTGCGGCAATACCTATTCTTCCGCCAGAAAGTGTTTTCATGGCAAACTTAAACCCAAAACCATCTTCTCCAATTCTATTTTCTTTGGGCACTTTTACATCGTTAAATTGTAATGTATGGGTGTCTGAACCTCTAATTCCTAATTTATCTTCTTTTGGGCCTACGTGAAAACCTTCAGTTCCTTTTTCTACGATAAAAGCATTGATACCTCTGTGACCTTTTTCTCTATGTGTTTGTGCAATTACCAAATAAACGTCTGCACGTCCACCGCTGGTAATCCAGTTTTTAGTACCGTTAATTATATAATGGTCTCCTTTGTCTTCTGCAGTAGTTGCTTGCGATGTTGCGTCAGAGCCTGCTTCTGGCTCGCTTAAACAGAAAGCGCCTATATATTCTCCTGTTGCTAATTTGGTTAAATATTTTTGTTTTTGCTCTTCAGATGCGTAGGATTCTAATCCGTAACAAACTAAAGAGTTATTTACAGAAACAATAACAGAGGCGGAAGCATCAATTTTAGAAAGTTCTTCCATAATTAGTATGTAAGAGATAGTATCCATTCCACTTCCTCCGTATTTTGGGTCTACCATAATGCCTAAAAAGCCTAAATCTCCCATTTTTTTTACTAATTCATTTGGGAATTCTTGCTTATTGTCTCTTTCTATAACTCCAGGTAGTAATTCTGTTTGCGCAAAGTCTCTTGCAGCATCGCGAATCATGATGTGTTCTTCTGTTAAACTAAAATCCATCTGTATATGTATTTGTTATATTCGTAAAATTTGAACTCAAAGATATCGATTTCGTAACATATTATCAATAGAGTTTTGTTAATTTTACAGATATGAATAAAAGTGAAGTTTTTGCGATTGGTTTAATGTCTGGGACGTCTTTAGATGGAATAGATTTGGTGTATGTTAAGTTTGATAAAAATAACTATCAAGAATTCGATATTTTACACTCGGAGACAGTTTCGTATTCGAAAAAATGGAAGTCAACTTTACAGGAAGCTATCCATTTTTCTTCGGATGTTTTAAAAGAGTTGAATCTTAATTATGGTATTCTATTAGGAGAAGTGATTAATGATTTTATTGATAAATTTCAGATTCAAAACATCGATTTTATTGCATCTCATGGTCATACGGTTTTACATCAACCACATAATAGCATTACGCTTCAGGTGGGAGATGGCCAAACAATTGCAAATAGTACACATCAAAAAGTTATTTGCGATTTTAGAACACAAGATGTTAAGTTGGGCGGGCAAGGAGCGCCTTTAGTACCAATTGGAGATGAATTGTTGTTTGCAGATTACGATTACTGTTTAAATTTGGGAGGTTTTTCTAATATTTCCTACAATAAGGAAGGAAAAAGAATTGCGTATGATATTTGTCCGGTAAATATTGTTTTAAACAAGTATGCGAAAGAATTGGGTTTTGAGTATGATGATAAAGGGCAAATTGCAGCGAACGGAACTTCTTTAATACAATTAGAAGCAGATTTAAGGGCGTTGGATTATTATCAACAAAAACCTCCAAAATCTTTAGGGTTAGAATGGGTTCAAAAAGAAATTTTTCCAAGATTGGAATCGTCAAAAAGAAAACCAGAAGATTTATTGAGAACATTTACAGATCATATTGCATGGGCAATTGCAAAAGTATTGCCTAAAAATGCGAAGGTTTTGGTTACAGGTGGCGGTGCTTTTAATGCGTATTTAATTTGCGAGATACAACGACAGAAAAAGGTGAACCTTGTTATTCCAGATCATAAGTTAATCAACTTTAAAGAAGCGCTTATTTTTGCTTTTTTGGGCTTGTTAAGAAATGAAGATAAGATAAATTGTTTAAGTTCTGTAACTGGTGCGAGTAGAGATCATTCGTCTGGCGATATTTTTTATCCGAAGTTTTAGTTTTTAGGTTTTATTAGAATGTTTGATTTCTGTAAAAAAGGAATTAGAATTTGAATAAATTCTTTTAGAATAAAAAAAATTTGAACACTCATTTTTTTACTGTAAGTTTGTAAGGTATCAACTAAAATAATAATATTATATTTTTTTTAAAATGAATCAACTTTAACTTTTTTCCTTTGGGCAATTTTTATTGGAAAATTAAAATTACCTAAAAAGCAAAAAGGAAATTTAATTTATTTAAAAATTTTAGATGAAATAATTTAAGGTATAGAGTGATAAAAGTCATAAAAAACAGCAATTATTTTTCTGATATTTCGGAAAATTTTATGGTAGTATATAAGTGACTTTAAAAGTAACTTCTTTCGGAGCAAATGTGTCTTTTGTTTCTAAAGATTTTTTTTTAATCTATTATGTAAGACACAAGTAAAGAGTAAGTAGAACTCTATATTTTATTTCTGGTTGTAAAATGGTAATAGTTTTTGCTTGTTTTATGAAAGGAATTGTAAGAATAATAGGTGAAGTTATTTTAAAAAATATTTAATACCATAAAAAAAGTACTTTAAAGAATGTTTGTTAAAAGTGTATTAAAAACTAAAATAAGTGAAACAGCGTTTGAGATAGCGCTAAAAGAATAAATGTAAATTAAAAGGAATCAGTTTAGATTAAGTTTTTTTAATGCCTAATTTTAATTGATATTTGTAAACAGGCATTTTCTAAGCCAAAAAAGTAATGTAAAACAAAAGTAAATTATGGAAACTCTTATTATTTTAATTTTTATAGTTGGTTATTTAGCTATTGCGTTAGAGCACAATTTAAAGCTAGATAAACTAATACCAGCATTGGCAATGATGGCAATTCTTTGGGCGTTAGTAGCATTTGGTATAGATGCTTTTCCTAATTGGTTTGATTCTAGTGCGCATAAATTAATAGAAGGGTTTGCTAATTTTACTGGTGAAGAAAAACATCATTTATTAGAAGAAACTTTATTACATCATTTAGGTAAAACGGCAGAAATACTATTCTTTTTATTAGGTGCAATGACAATTGTAGAAATGATAGACTATTTTGATGGTTTTGCAACTTTTAAAGGGTATATAAAAACTAAAAAGAAGAAAACACTTTTATGGATTTTTGTTGGTTTAGCATTTTTCTTGTCAGCGGTTATAGATAACTTAACAGCTACAATTGTATTGATTTCGATACTTCAAAAAATTATAAAAGACAGAAATACACGTTTATGGTTTGCTGGTTTAATTATTATTTCGGCGAATGCAGGTGGGGCGTTTTCTCCTATTGGAGATGTTACAACTACCATGTTATGGATTGGTGGTAAAGTAACCGCAGATAAATTAATAGAACATTTACTAATACCATCTATTTTATGTGCTGTAATTCCAACGATTATAGCTTCTAGAAAAAAAGTATTTCAGGGTGAAATTGATGTGGAGCTTGATGCGGATAAAGAAGAAGTTAATGAGTATTCTGCAAGAATGTTATATATTGGATTGGCAGCTATTTTGTTTGTTCCTTTTTTTAAAACCATTACGCATTTACCGCCTTATGTGGGTATGATGCTTTCTCTTTCTGTGGTCGGAATTTTTGCTGAAATTTATAGTAGATCAAAATTCAGTGTTTCTCATGTTATTGATGAAAGTGGCGACGATTCAGAAGGGTTTCATAGTCCGGTACATTCGTCCTTATCAAAAATTGAAATGCCAAGTGTTTTGTTTTTCTTCGGAATTTTAATGGCAGTCGCTGCCTTAGAATCTTTAGGTTTGTTATTTATTGGGTCAGAAGCTTTGGCAGAAATTATACCTAATGAAGACATTGTAGTGATGTTATTAGGATTTGGTTCTGCGGTGGTAGATAATGTGCCATTGGTAGCAGCAAGTATGGGTATGTTTCAAGATCCACAAAATGCACCAGTTTGGCATTTTATTGCTTTTTCTGCAGGTACAGGAGGAAGTATGTTGATTATTGGTTCTGCAGCAGGTGTGGTTGCAATGGGAATGGAAAAAATAAACTTTATGTGGTATTTAAAAAATATTGCTTGGTTAGCTGCTATTGGTTTTTTAATAGGTTGTGCGGTTTTTGTAGCTACAGAAAACTTGTTTTAGTGGTTAAATAATAAATATAAAAATGTCATTTTGAGTTTTTTCTTAAAATGGCATTTTTTTTGATATAAAATTATGCCAATTCTTTTTGGTTGAAACAATTTAAAAAAAGAATGGTCGTTACTTAATTAGAACTTAAAAATAGAATAAAATGTTGTCATTTTTTCAAGAGAATAAAGAGGTTTTAGAAGGAGTTGTTTCAGAAGAAAAAACACTCTCTATCTATAAATTAATTATGGATGGTGGTTTAGGCGGGCAAATAATTATAGCGTTGCTTTTTGTGTTGTTAGCAGTGGGTTTGTATATTTATTTTGAGCGTTTCTTTGCTATAAAAGCAGCATCGAAAATAGATGAAAACTTTATGAATCAAATTAAAGATTTTGTTTCAAACGGAAAATTAGAAGCTGCAGATGCTTTGTGTAAAAGTAAAAATACCCCAACTGCAAGATTAATTAGTAAAGGAATCTCTAGAATAGGGAAACCTTTAGATGATATAAATACGGCAATTGAAACCGCAGGAAAGTTAGAGGTTTATCAACTAGAAAAAAACGTGAGTGTTTTAGCAACGATTGCTGGTGCAGCACCTATGATTGGTTTTTTAGGAACTGTAATTGGTATGATTGTAGCAATTCATGAAATTGCAAATGCAGGTGGTCAAATAGATATAAAGCTACTTTCAGATGGTTTGTATACAGCAATGACAACTACGGTTGCTGGTTTAATTGTAGGTATTATTGCATACGTAACCTATAATCATTTAGTAGTAAGAACTGATAAAGTAATTTATCAAATGGAAGCAAAATCTGTTGAGTTTTTAGATTTATTAAACGAACCAGTATAAAGAATTCAAAATTATTTGTATGAATTTACGTGGAAGAAATAAAGTAGATCCAACATTCAATATGTCGTCAATGACAGATATTGTTTTTTTATTGTTGATATTTTTCATGCTAACATCAACCTTAGTAACGGTTAGTGCTATTGATGTTTTATTACCAAAAGCAGGAGGTAAAACAGAAAATAATAAATCGGTAGCAGTATCAATAACAAATGAATCCTTATTTTATATTGATAAAACAAAAGTGAGTGCATCTCGTTTAGAAAGTGAAATACTGAAAAGTGTTGGAGCAGATAAAAAGAAAACCATTATTATAAGAGGTGATAAAGATGCGCCTTACAAAAATGTGATGAAAGTAATTGATATCGCAAATAAGAATAAACTGAAAATGATTTTAGCTGTAAAAGGCAAATAAGTTTCTTATCGGAATTTAAAATTTCTTTAGTAGAATATATAAGAATGCAAATCTTAAACACAACATATAAGCGTAAATCAGCTGTAATTACAGCGGTTATTCTGATGCTTTTAATCTTCGGGATTTTTAATTACGGAATGCATTATTTAGATCCTCCAGAAGAATATGGAGTTGCTATAAACTTTGGAACATCAGAAGTTGGAAGTGGAGTGCCTGTTGAAAATACAAAGAAAATTGCTGCACCAAAAGTAGTAGAAGAGCAAAAGGTTGTTGAAGAAGAAGTTGTAAAAGAAACGCCTAAAGAAATTGTTAAAGAAGATATTATTACAGAAGAGACTACGAAAGAGGTGCCTGTAGTAGAAAAAGTTAAAGAAGTAAAGAAAGAGCCCGTTAAAAAGGTTGTAGAAAAGAAAAAAGAAGTTAAGGAAGTTGTTAAAAAAGAAGTTCCTAAAGAAAAACCAAAACCTAAACCATCAAAAGCAAACCAAGACGCTTTAAATAGTTTATTAAACGGAAATTCTTCTGACGGAAAACCTCAAGGAGAAGGAGATGATGATAAGCCAGGTGTAAAAGGAAAAGAAAATGGAGATCCGACTTCTTCTAAATACTATGGAAATACAGGCAGTGGTGATGGAGATGGTTATGATTTGAAGGGTAGAAAAGCGCTTTCTAAACCCAAAGTACAACCAGATTGTCAAGAAGAAGGTACTGTTGTGGTGCAAATTCAAGTAGATAAAAATGGGAAAGTAGTTTTTGCAAAACCAGGCTATAAAGGGAGTACAAATACAGCTTCTTGTTTACTAAAAGCAGCAAAAGAAGCGGCGTTAAGAACAAAATGGAATTCTGATGAAAAAGCGCCTGCAAATCAGGTAGGAACTATTATTTATAAATTTTCTTTGTCTAAATAATCACGTATTTTTGTCGTATGAATTATCAACAAACATTAGATTGGATGTTTGCACAATTACCGATGTACCAAAGAGAAGGTAAAACAGCATTCAAAAAAGATTTAACCAATACTTTAGCGCTTTCAGAAGAATTGGGTTTTCCAGAAAAAAAGTTTAAATCAATTCATGTTGGTGGTACCAACGGAAAAGGTTCTACCAGTCATATGTTAGCTTCAATTTTACAAGAAGCGGGTTATAAAGTTGGGTTGTATACATCTCCTCACTTAAAAAATTTTACAGAAAGAATTAGAATTAATGGAGCTGAAATTCCAGAAACAAAGGTTTCATCTTTTATCAAACAACATAAAAATTTTTTAGAAAAACAAAAGCTGTCTTTTTTTGAAATGACGGTAGGTTTGGCTTTTGATTATTTTGCAGAAGAAAAAGTAGACATTGCTATTATTGAAGTCGGTTTAGGAGGAAGATTAGATTCTACCAACATAATTACACCAGAAGTTTCTGTAATTACAAATATCAGTTTAGATCATACGCAGTTTTTAGGAGAAACCTTACCTGAAATTGCTTTTGAGAAAGCAGGGATTATTAAGAATAATATTCCTGTTGTAATCGGAGAAGAGCAAGTAGAGGTTAAAGGGGTTTTTATCGCGAAAGCGGAAGAATGCAAAGCGCCTATTTCTTTTGCTTCGGATGATGATAAAAGTTACCAAACAGATATGTTGGGAGATTATCAAAAGAAAAATACCAAAACAGCTGTAGCGGCAATTAAAAAATTAACGGGCTTTAAAATAGCAACAAAAAACATAGAAATAGGATTGCTGAATGTAGTAAACAATACAAACCTTAAAGGTAGGTGGCAAGTTTTACAAGAGCAACCAAAAGTAATTTGCGATACTGCTCATAATAAAGATGGTTTAAGTATTGTGTTGCAACAATTAGAAACAGTACCATTTAAAAAGATTTATTTTGTTTTAGGAGTTGTTTCTGATAAGAAATTAGAAGAGGTTTTACCACTATTTCCAAAAGAGGCATCTTATTATTTTTGCAAACCCAATATTCCAAGAGGTATGTCTGAAGCAATTTTACAAGAAAAAGCAAAAGAGTTTGGTTTGCTTGGGGAAAAATATTCTTCAGTAAAAGAAGCTTTTGATGCTGCGTTACTTTTTGCAAATCAGGAAGATATCATTTATGTAGGAGGAAGTACTTTTGTTGTAGCAGAAATTATCTAAAGAAAATTTCATTTTTACTTGGTAGAACTAAAATAAGTGTTATATTTGCAACCGCTTTAGGGCAATTAGCTCAGTTGGTTCAGAGCATCTCGTTTACACCGAGAGGGTCGGGGGTTCGAATCCCTCATTGCCCACCAAAGTAAAATCCTTCACAATTTTGTGAAGGATTTTTTGTTTTAGATCTTTTTTAATTTAAAAATAAAATTATTTATGTTTTTATTTGGTATATCTAAAAAAGATTATATATTTGCAGCCGCTTAGGGCAATTAGCTCAGTTGGTTCAGAGCATCTCGTTTACACCGAGAGGGTCGGGGGTTCGAATCCCTCATTGCCCACCAAAGTAAAAATCCTTCACATTTTGTGAAGGATTTTTTGTTTTTAATGGTTTTTGGTAAAGAGGCCAATGATTCTTTTATTATATTTGTTTCTTTAAAAAAATACCTAAAATTATTTCTTAATGGATATTAAATTGTCGGGAAAAAAGGTTCTTGTTACAGGAGGTGCTGGTTTTATCGGTTCTAATCTGTGTGAGGCTTTACTCGCAAAAAAAAATACAGTAATCTGTTTAGATAATTTCTCTACAGGTAAAAGAGAAAATATTGCCGCGCTTATAGATAATACGAACTTTACATTAATAGAAGGAGATATAAGAAATCTAGAAGATTGTATGTTGGCCGCTTCTGGTGTAGATTATATTTTGCATCAAGCTGCATTAGGTTCTGTGCCAAGATCTATTAAAGATCCTATTACAACAAATGATGTAAATGTTGCGGGTTTTCTTAATATGTTAGTAGCAGCAAGAGACAGCAATGTAAAAAGATTTGTATATGCTGCGAGTTCTTCTACGTATGGCGATTCTGAATCGTTACCTAAAGTAGAAGATGTAATCGGTAAACCGTTATCACCCTACGCAGTAACTAAATATGTAAATGAATTGTATGCAGATGTTTTTGGGAAAACGTATGGTTTAGAAACAATTGGTTTAAGGTATTTTAATGTTTTTGGTAGAAAGCAAGATGCAAATGGAGCGTATGCAGCTGTAATTCCTAAATTTGTAAATCAATTTATGAGTTTAGAGTCTCCTGTGGTTAATGGAGATGGAACTTATTCTAGAGATTTTACCTATATCGATAATGTGATTCAAGCAAATTTGTTGAGTCTAATTGCAGATAAAGAAGCGGCAAATGAAATATATAATGTAGCTTTTGGAGATCGAAATACCTTAGTAGATTTGTGTGATTATTTAAAGGAGTATTTGTCGAAATACAATTCCAAAATTAATGATGTATCCGTAGTTTTTGGGCCAAATAGAATTGGAGACATTCCACATTCTCATGCAGATATATCAAAGGCTAGAAAGTTATTAAATTATAATCCGGAGTTTTCATTAAAAGAAGGGTTAAAGGAGTCTATAAATTGGTATTGGAAAAACTTAAAGAATGAGTAAAATTAAAATAGGTATTATTGGTTTAGGATATGTGGGTTTGCCATTAGCAAGACTTTTTGCAACAAAGTATGCTGTTGTTGGTTTTGATATCAATCAGCCTAGAATAGAAGAATTAAAATTAGGACAAGACAAAACTAGAGAGGTTTCTAAAGATTTATTACTAGATGTAATAGTTGAAGAGAATTCTGGAGAAAAAGGATTGTTTTTTGCATCTAATTTAGAAGAGTTAAAAGATTGTAATTATTTTGTAATTACAGTGCCTACGCCAGTAGATAAAAATAACAGACCCGTTTTAACTCCTTTAATAAAGGCAAGCGAAACCGTTGGTAGTGTTATTAAAAAAGGAGATATCGTAATTTATGAATCTACGGTTTATCCTGGAGCTACAGAAGAAGATTGTGTGCCTATTTTAGAAAGAGTTTCAGGTTTAACATTTAATAAAGACTTTTTTGTAGGGTATTCTCCGGAAAGAATTAATCCAGGTGATAAAAAACATACCGTAGAAAAAATATTAAAAGTTACTTCTGGTTCAACCAAAGAAGTAGGAGAAAAAGTGAATAACTTGTATGCATCTGTAATTATTGCAGGGACTCATTTGGCTCCTACAATTAAAGTTGCTGAAGCTGCAAAAGTGATTGAAAATTCTCAAAGAGATATCAATATTGCCTTTGTAAATGAATTGGCTAAGATATTTGGGTTGATGGGTATCAATACGCAAGATGTTTTAGAAGCTGCGGGAACAAAATGGAATTTTTTACCATTTAAACCAGGTTTGGTTGGTGGGCATTGTATTGGAGTAGATCCTTATTATTTGGCTCAAAAAGCACAGGAATATGGGTATCATCCAGAAATTATTTTGGCAGGTAGGCGTGTAAATGATGGTATGGGCAAATATGTAGCTTCTGAAGTTGCTAAATTGATGATTCAGCGTGATATTGAAGTAAAAGGAGCTGAAATATTGGTTTTAGGAATTACTTTTAAAGAGAACTGTCCGGATGTTAGAAACACAAAAGCGGTAGATCTTATTTATGAGTTACAAGAATATGGAGCAAACGTAACCATTTTTGATCCATATGCAAATGCAAACGAAGTTCAAAAAGAATACCAGTTAGATTCGAGTACCGTTTTACCTAAAAAGAAATTCGATGCCGTTATTTTAGTGGTAGCGCATAAAGAATTTCAAGACTTGAATTTTGTAGAAATTAAAAAAGAAAAATCAATTGTATATGATGTTAAGAATTTTTTAGATTCTAAGCATGTAGATAAATCACTATAAAAAATGAAGAATTTTGCATTAATAGGTGCTGCAGGGTACATTGCGCCAAGACATTTAAGAGCTATTAAGGATACTAATAACCAACTAATAGCAGCTTTAGATAAGTTTGATAGTGTTGGGGTTATGGATAGTTTTTTTCCGAAAGCAGATTTTTTTGTGGAGTTTGAAAGATTTGATCGTCATATAGAAAAACTGAAAAGAGGAGGCACTCATTTGGATTATGTAAGTATTTGTACGCCAAATTATTTACACGATTCTCATATTAGAATGGCTTTAAGAAGAGGTGCGGACGCTATCTGTGAGAAACCTTTAGTTTTAAATCCTTGGAATATTGATGCTTTAAAGGATATCGAAAAAGAATCTGGTCAGAAAATTAATACAATTCTACAATTAAGACTGCACCCAAGTATTATTGCCTTAAAAAACAAAGTAGCTTCAGAAAACAAAAATGGAAAATATGATGTAGATTTAACATACATAACTTCTAGAGGAAGATGGTATGATATTTCTTGGAAAGGAGATGAAAGTAAATCTGGAGGAATCGCTACAAATATAGGAGTTCATTTTTACGATATGCTTTCTTGGATTTTTGGAGAGGTTCAAGAGAATGTAGTTCATGTAAGAGAAAAAGATAAATCGGCTGGGTATTTAGAGTTTAAAAATGCTAGAGTACGCTGGTTTTTATCAATTAATGAAGAAGATTTACCTCAGGAAATAAAAGAAAAAGGACAAAGAACTTTTAGATCTATTACTATAGATACTGAAGAGTTAGAGTTTAGTGCAGGTTTTACAGATTTGCACACTATAAGTTATCAAGAAATATTAAAAGGAAATGGTTTTGGACTTAAAGATTCTGAGGATTCTATTAAGATTGTTCATAATATTAGAAATGCGTCGATTAGTAAACTAGGAGAAAAACACCTATTTGTTAAGTAATAGTTGTTTTTTTAGAGGCTTAAAAAAGGTTGATCTAATTAATGTTGTTGCTTTTGTTTTAGCGAGATTCTCTTGATTTTTTATTATTATTATTATAACTTTAGATAGGTTTGAGCGAAGCGTAGAAGGAACAGTGTCTTTGTTTATTAAAAATTTAATATATATTTGCTAAAAAAGAAATTTATGAAAGTAGGAATTACCTTTAGTTCTTTTGATTTATTTCATGCAGGTCATGTAAAAATGTTAGAAGAAGCTAAACTAGAATGTGATTATTTAATTTGTGGATTGCAAACAAATCCAACCTTAGATCGTCCAGAAAAAAATATGCCAGTGCAATCTGTCGTTGAAAGATACATTCAACTAAAAGGATGTAAGCATGTAGATGAGATTGTTCCTTATGCAACAGAACAAGATTTAGAAGATATTTTAAGATCTTTTAAAGTTGATGTTAGAATTATAGGGGATGAATATGCTAGTAAGCAATTTACAGGCAGAAAGTATTGTGAAGAAAAAGGTATTGACCTATACTTCAATAAAAGAGAACACCGTTTTTCTAGCAGTGGCTTACGTAAAGAAGTTCATGAAAAAGAGAATTTAAAAAAGAAAGAGAAATAAAGGGGCGTCTATAATAATCTATGAACACTTTGTTGTTTGTAGATTATTTTTAAGGAAACCACTTTTTTTCTATGGAAGAATTAATTACATATTAGTCAAAAAAAGAATATATGAAGAAACTAATTATAGTATCAGGATATTTCAACCCAATTCACAAAGGACACCTTGAATATTTTAACAATGCAAAAGCATTGGCAGATGAATTGTTTGTTATTGTGAATAGCGATCTTCAAAGAGGTTTAAAAGGTTCTAAAGAATTTCAAAAAGAAGAAGAACGTTTGTTTATTGTAGAAAATATTAAATCTGTAGATAAAGCAATGATTTCTGTTGATAAAGACAGAACTGTTTGTGCTTCTATACGTGCTATTTATGAAAAGTATGGCAAAGAGTATCAAATAGGTTTTGCCAATGGAGGTGATCAAGATAATAACTCAATTCCAGAAGCACCGGTTTGTCAAGAATTAAATATTGATTTGATTGATGGTTTGGGTGATAAAATACAATCATCATCTTGGTTGTTGAAAAATAATTAAGTTTTAAATAAGCACTTATTTTAAGTGTTTTTTTATTGCGATATCTTTAAAAAAAAATAGAAAATTAAAAATTAAAAAGAATTATGAATATTGCTGTAATTGGGTCTGGTTATGTTGGTTTAGTGTCTGGAACTTGTTTCGCCGAAATGGGAAATAAGGTAACTTGTGTAGATATCGATCAGAAGAAAATTCAAAAATTAGAAGAAGGAATTTTACCGATTTTTGAACCTGGCTTAGAACAAATGGTTTTAAAGAATGTAAAAAATAAAAATTTACTTTTTACAACGAATTTAGGAGAAGCTATCAGCGATGCAGAAATTGTTTTTATAGCTGTTGGGACACCAATGGGAGATGATGGTTCTGCCGATTTACAATATGTTTTAGCGGTAGCGAAGTCTATTGGAGAAACCATGCAGAAAAGATTGATTGTAGTAGATAAATCTACTGTGCCAATTGGTACAGCAGATAAGGTAAAAGCTACTATTCAAGCAGAATTAGATAAAAGAGGTGAAGAGATTGAGTTTAGTGTTGTCTCTAATCCTGAATTTTTAAAAGAAGGTGCTGCGATAGACGATTTTATGAAACCGGATAGAGTTGTTATTGGTGCAGATTCTGAATATGCATTTGAGTTAATGAAGCAATTATATTCGCCTTTCTTTAGAACGCATGATCGTTTTATTACTATGGACATCCGTTCTGCGGAAATGACCAAATATGCGGCTAATACTATGTTGGCTACAAAAATTTCATTTATGAATGAGATTGCAAATATTTGTGAAAGAGTAGGTGCAGATGCTAATATGGTACGTATAGGAATTGGTTCTGATAAAAGAATTGGGTATAGTTTTATTTATCCAGGTGCGGGTTATGGTGGTTCTTGTTTTCCTAAAGATGTAAAAGCTTTAAAGAAAATAGCCGAAGAAAACGGGTATAAAGCAAATTTAATTGAATCTGTAGAGAATGTAAATGATGCTCAGAAATTGGTGATTGCCAATAAAATTGTAAAACGTTTTGGAGAAGATTTATCTGGAATGACTTTTGGTTTATGGGGATTGGCTTTTAAACCAGGTACAGATGATATGAGAGAAGCACCAGCTATTTATATTGTAAAAGAATTAGAGAAAAGAGGCGCAAAAGTAAAAGCATATGACCCTAAAGCAGTAGAAGAAGCAAAAGAGTTTTATTTAAAAGAGGCTAAAAATGTTACGTATTGTACTTCTAAGTATGAAGTCTTACAAGATGCGGATGCATTAATATTATTAACGGAATGGAAAGAATTTCGTTCTCCAGATTTTGTGGAAATCAAACAGCAGTTAAAGAATCCTATTATTTTTGATGGTAGAAATCAATATAATGCTTTTAATTTAGAAGAAAAAGGATTTGAGTATTTTCAAATAGGGAAATAAAACCGATTTCCGATGTTCGATATTCGTTTACCGCTTAAACGAATATCGAAAAACGAAAAACGAAAAACGAAAAACGAAAAACGAACATCGAACAACGAGACATCAGATAAGAAAAAAAATGATGAAAAAAGATACTAAAATTTATATTGCAGGCCATAGAGGTATGGTGGGTTCTGCAGTATGGAGAACATTAGAAAAAAAAGGGTACACTAACCTAATTGGTAAAACGAGTAAAGAGTTAGACTTAAAAAAACAAGAAGCAGTTCTTGATTTTTATAAAAAGGAGAAACCTGAAGTTGTAATTGATGCAGCTGCAAAAGTTGGTGGAATATTAGCAAATAACGATTTTCCGTATCAATTTTTGATGGAAAATATGCAAATTCAAAACAATTTAATTGATAGTGCTTTAAAGTCGGGTATTGAGAAATTTATATTTTTAGGGAGTTCTTGTATTTACCCTAAGTTTGCTCCGCAACCTTTAAAAGAAGAGCATTTGTTGACAAGTTCTTTAGAACCAACAAATGAAGGGTATGCGATTGCAAAAATAACAGGTGTAAAAGCATGTCAAGCAATTAGAAAGCAATTTCAGAAAGATTATGTAAGCTTAATGCCTACCAATTTATATGGAACACATGATAATTTTGATTTAAAATCATCACATGTGTTGCCTGCTATGATTCGTAAATTTCATGATGCTAAAAATAATAATTCGGATGTTGTTTTATGGGGAACTGGAACGCCAATGCGCGAATTTTTATTTGTAGATGATATGGCGGAAGCTGTGGTGTATGCTTTAGAAAATGAATTGCCAGAATATTTATACAATATTGGTTCAGGAAAAGACATTACCATTAAAGCATTAGCAGAGACCATTCAAAAAGTAATAGGACATCAGGGACAAATTGTTTGGGATTCTGAAAAACCAGATGGAACGCCAAGAAAATTGATGGATGTCTCGAAAATGAAAGAGATAGGGTGGCAATATTCTACAGAATTGGAAGATGGAATAGAAAAAACCTATACTTGGTTTTTAGAGAATATAGAAAACTTTAAAGAAGTCAAGCTTTAAAAATCGTCTATCGTTTATCGACCAACGAAAATCGAGTAACGAAAATCGTCTATCGTTTGCCGTTTACCGTCCATCGAACAACGAACAACGAGTAACGAAACACGACCAACGAACAACGAAAATCGAACAAAAAAATGGAATGTAAACTACAAGTTTGGAAACTAGCGCATCAATTAACTCTTGATGTATACCAGGTTTCAAATAACTTTCCTTCCTCAGAAAAATTTGGGTTAACCAATCAAGTAAGAAGAAGTTCTAGTAGTGTTCCAACAAATATAATAGAAGGGCAAGGGAGGCAGTATAAAAAGGAGTTTATTCAATTTTTATATATTGCGAAAGGCTCTTTAGAAGAAGCTAATTATCAATTATTTTTGGCAAAAGATTTAGGGTATATTTCTAATGATGAGTATACGAAATTATTAGATCTTTGTACAAGAATTAAGATGATGCTGTATAAATTAATAAAATCACTAAAGTGAAAAATCGTCCATCGTTTATCGTCCAACGAGTAACGAAACACGGTCATCGAAAATCGAACCACGAACCACGAACCACAAACAACGAACAACGAACCACGAACAACGAACAACGAAAAACGATATGAAAGTAGCATTAATCACAGGAATTACAGGACAGGATGGCTCATATTTAGCTGAGTTATTATTAGAAAAAGGATATGAAGTACATGGTATTAAAAGAAGATCTTCTCTTTTTAATACCAACAGAATTGATCATTTATACCAAGATCCACATGATCCAAATCAAAGATTAAAATTGCATTATGGAGATTTAACAGATGCGATGAATTTAACGCGTATCATTCAAGAATGTCAACCAGATGAAATTTATAACTTAGGGGCAATGTCTCACGTTGCTGTTTCTTTTGATACTCCAGAATACGTAGGTAATGTTGATGGATTAGGAACTTTAAGAATTTTAGAAGCAGTACGTATTTTAGGATTAGAAAAGAAAACAAGAATTTACCAAGCTTCTACTTCAGAATTATATGGAGGGATGCCAGAGAATAAAAATGAAAGAGGTTTCTATGATGAATTGTCTCCTTTTTATCCTCGTTCTCCTTATGGAGTAGCTAAAATATATGGCTTTTGGATAACTAAAAACTACCGTGAAGCGTATAATATGTTTGCGTGTAATGGTATTTTATTTAACCATGAATCACCAAGAAGAGGGGAAACTTTTGTAACTAGAAAAATTACGCGTGCCGTAGCAAAAATAGCTTTAGGCTTGCAAGAAAAAGTGTTTTTAGGAAACTTAGAAGCAAAACGTGATTGGGGACATGCAAAAGACTATGTTCGCATGATGTGGATGATTTTACAAGCAGATGCACCAGAAGATTGGGTTATTGCTACGGGTGTAACTACCACAGTGCGTGATTTTGTACGTATGGCATTTAGTGAAGTAGGTATTGACGTTGAATTTAAAGGAGAAGGCGTAGCAGAGAAAGCATACGTTGTTGCATGTAATAATAAAGAATTTCAAGTAGCAATAGGGAAAGAAGTGTTGTCTGTAGATCCTTCTTATTTCCGTCCAACAGAAGTAGATTTATTAATTGGAGATCCTTCTAAAGCGAAAAACAAATTAGGATGGGTGCCAGAGCATGATTTAGCTTCTTTGGTAAAAGATATGATGAAAGGTGATGTGGAAATCATGAAAAAAGATGTTGTTCTGTTAAAAGCGGGTCATGAAATTTTGAAGCAGGCGGAGTAATAGGGTTTTAGTATAGGTTTATTGTGTGTTAAAATATTTTAATTAAGGTGGTTTTTCCATTTTTAGTAGTAAAAAATAAATAATTATGAAAATTCTTGACTGTACTATAAGGGACGGTGGGTATTACACAAATTGGGACTTTGATCAAAGTTTGATAACTGAATATTGTAAATCTATGGAAGAGCTTCCTATAGAGTATATTGAAGTTGGTTATAGAAGTATACTTTTAAAAGGGTATCTAGGAAAGTATTTTTACTGTCCAATATATGTTTTAGATGAATTAAAAAGATTAATGCCTTCTAAAAAATTAGTGATTATTCTAAATGAGAAAGACATTAGACCAGAACATTTAGAAGTATTATTGACTCCAATAAAACCTTACATAACCTTAATTAGAATGGCTGTAGATCCTAAAAACTTCGAACGGGCTATTAAATTAGCAAAAGCAGTAAAAGCTTTAGGTTTTGAGGTTGCTTTTAACGTGATGTATATGTCTAACTGGAAACAAGATCCATCTTTTTTAGACTTACTAGAAGGATTAGATGAAACATTAGATTATTTCTATATGGTTGATTCTTTTGGAGGTGTTTTACCAAATGAAGTAAAAGAAATCATACAATTAGTAAAATCTAAAACAAAGGTAAGTCTAGGTTTTCATGGACATGATAATCTTAATATGGGGCTTATTAATACCATTACAGCTTTAGAACAAGGGTGTGATATTGTTGATGCAACAATTACAGGAATGGGAAGAGGAGCTGGGAATTTAAAAACCGAGTTATTATTAACTTATTTAAAAAGTCAGAATAAAGTTAATTTTGATTTTGATTTATTAGGGGGTGTTGTAGCTAGTTTCGAGGAATTGAAAAAAGAATATGGTAATTGGGGTACAAGTTTACCTTATATGTTCTCTGGAGCTCATTCTTTACCTCAAAAAGATGTAATGGAATGGGTAGGTATGAATAGGTATTCCCTAAGTTCAATATTAAATGCTTTAAATAATAAAAAATTAACCGTAGAAGATAATATTAAGTTACCAGTTTTAGCTAAAGAAAAAAGCTTTAAAACAGCGATTATTTTAGGTGGAGGGAAATCCGTTTATTCGCATAAAGAAGCTATTGTAAAATATGCAGAATCAAATGATGATTTTTGTTTAATACATGCAGGTATAAAAAATGTGTTACAATTTAAAGATTTAAATTGTAAACAATCAATCTCCCTAGTTGGGGTAGAAGATGAGGGTGTTTTAGATCAAATAGATGTTTCAGAAAGAACAAATTCTATGTTTATACTTCCTCCATATCCGAGAAAAATGGGAGTTTCTCTTCCTTCTCGAATAAAGTTAATAGCGAAAGAATTAGGGGAGATTGAGTTTACAAATTCTTCGTTAGATTCACCTTTTGTAGTTGCTTTGCAAACTGCATTAGACCTTGGTGTAACAGAATTGTTTTTGGTAGGATTTGATGGATATGATATAGATTTAAATAAAAATCAATTTGTATTAGCTCAGGAGAATCAAAATATTATTAATGATGCTTTAAAAATAGGAGGCTTTTCCGTAAAATCGATAAGCCCTACTAAATATGAGAATATAGAATTAACTTCAATATATAGTTTGATATAATGAGAATAGTAGGAGTAATACCAGCAAGATATAAATCTTCAAGATTTCCAGGTAAACCTTTAATTAGATTAAACGGTATACCAATGATAATTAGGGTGGCTCAGATAGTTGAAAAAGCGTTAGGTAGGGAAAATACTTATGTTGCTACTGATGACCTTCAAATTAAAAACTTAGTTGAGAGTTTTGGTTTCAATGTTACAATGACATCAGAGGACTGTTTAACGGGGACAGATAGAGTTTACGATTTTTCTAAGAAAGTTGATGCAGATATTTATGTTAATATTCAAGGAGATGAACCTCTTTTAGATTTTAATGAGATAGTAAAAATAGCAAATGTTAAAAAAAATAATTTTGATTTTGTTATTAATGGAATGTGTGGTTTTACAGATAAAGAGGATCCAAACAATGTAAATATTCCTAAAGTTATTGTAAATAAATCTAATAAATTAATCTACATGTCAAGACTGCCAGTTCCAGGCAGTAAAACTGTTGACTCTGCGGATGCTAAAGATTTTAAAAAACAAGTTTGTATTTATGCATTTAATAAAAAAGAATTGAGAGTTTTTGGAGAACAAACCGAAAAATCAGAGATAGAAAAACATGAGGATATTGAGATTCTGAGGTTTTTTGATTTAAATATTCCTATTTTAATGGTCGAAACAAAAGAAAGTTCGTTGGCAGTTGATGTTATTGAAGATGTTGCTAAGGTTGAAGAGGTTCTTAAGAAAGTTGAAAACTAATGATTAAGAATATACTTTGGGATTTTGATGGTGTTATTTTGGATTCCATGAAAATTAGAGATTGGGGTTTTAGAGAAATATTTAAATCTTTTAAAAAAGTACATGTAGATAAATTGTTAGAATATCATAATTTAAATGGTGGTTTGTCACGTTATGTTAAAATTAGATATTTTTACGAAGAAATTTTAGAGAAAAAAATAACAGAAGATGAAGTTTTGAAATATGCAAAATATTTTTCTATATTAATGAAAAAAGAATTAGTGAATCCAAATAATCTTATTTTGGATTCCGTTAATTTCATTAAAGATAATTATAAAAATTACAATTTTCATATTGTTTCTGGTTCTGATCAAAATGAACTTAGGTTTTTGTGTGTTCAATTGAATTTAGATTCTTGTTTTTTATCTATTCATGGTTCTCCAACTCCAAAAAAACAATTAGTTACTACCTTATTAAAAGATTATAAGTACAATTTAGAAGATTGCTGTTTAATAGGTGATTCTATTAACGACTATGAAGCGGCTGATTATAATTCTATTAAATTTTACGGTTACAACAACATTAAATTAAAAGAACTAAATAATTATTATATAAGAAATTTTAGTAGTCAATTTTTTTAATACTACTTAAAAATCCAAAAAAAAATTTTTTAATTTTTTTTTGGATTATGCCAATAGATGTTTTAATTCTTTTAAAAAAGAAAAAGTTTAGATATATGTTGTTTTTTATTAATATCAAAAGTGATTTAGTATGAGGAAAAAAAAGATGGAGGTTTTATCAGATATAGAAAAAAATAATGATGTTTACTCCTTAAAATATAAAAAGACAGATGTTTGGCCAATATTCAAAACTAGTCTATTTTTCTTTAATCACAAAAATAGTGATGCTCCAATTAAGCCTGTATTTTATATAAAAATTCTCAAAAAAACAGGCAAATTTTTGTTTCTTAATTTTTTTTATTCCTTTATTCTTAGGATAAGAGTATTAAATTCTTTGAAAAAAACTGATTATATTTTTGCTGGTTATCATGCACATAGAACTTTTTATGAAAATAAATCAATGAATAAGTTTTTTGATCCAATTATGGATTTTTTAGAAAATGAAATGTCAGCTAAAACTATTTCTTTTGAACACGAGTTTTCAGGGATTCAAAAATTGTATTACAAAAAAAAACGTGTACTAAATGTCTCAAGACTAATTTCTTATTATAGAACTTTAGTGAAAAAAGATAAGTTTGAAAGTAATATATTAGATGGTGCAATTGATATTTATTCAAAAAAAACTAATCTTAATAAAATAGACTTAAAAGAAAAAATAGATTTAGATTTAAATGAAATTTTCTTTTGGAAAAATTTATGGATTGATATTTTGGATAAAACTAATCCAAAAGCTGTTTTTACATTATGCTATTATAATCCAAAACTTTTTGGACTTATACTTGCAGCCAATGAAAAAAATATATGTACAGTTGATATTCAACATGGGAGCCAAGGTAAATATCAACCCTGTTATTCGTTTTCGAATTATAAGAAATCAAATTCATTACCTAATGTTTTTTGGGTATGGGATTCAACCTCTAAACTCTCTTTAGAAAACATATTTAAAGAAAAAGAACAAAAGGTTATTGTAGGAGGAAATCCATGGATTGATTTTTTAAGTCAAAATAGTAATGAACAATTAACGGAGACAAGAAAAATAATACTTCATTCACTCCAGCCTGGTTTAGATATAATACTTTCCGAGACTATTCTTCAGTCAATAAAAAGTACGGACGAAGATTATGTTTGGTATTTACGCTTACATCCTAGGATGACTAAACGAGAATTAAATGTAATAAAGAAATTAGTAATAGATAATAATATTCAACATAAAGTAGTAATTGATTTAGCAACTAGTTTACCTTTGCCTTTAATCTTAAGAAGTACTTTTGCCCTTGTTTCACATTATTCAGGTGTTTTAATAGAAGCGTATCTTTGTGGTGTCCCAATTAATATCGTTATAGACCTTATGGGGGCTCAAACTTATTCAGAATATTTGGACGATGGTAAAATGGAATATTTAGATTTAGATTTAGATTTGAATTATTTTAATGAAATAAAAAAAATAGAAGATAAAAAATGTTTTTCTGTTCAATCTAATTCTAATGAAGATAAAGATTATTTTTCAGGTTTAGTTCAATTATTTAATAGTCTTTAAGAACAAATTAATATTACTTGGTGAAAAAATTATTATCACATACCGCAATTTATGGTCTAGCTCCTCAGTTACCTAAAATATTAGGACTTGTAATTCTTCCAATAATAACAAAAGATTTAACTGCTAATGATTATGGAGTATATGGAGTAATACTTGCTTATACATCTGCATTTTCAGTTTTATCACTATTAGGTATTAGAATAGTATTATTAAATAGCTTTTATCATTATGGTCATCGATATAAAATTTTGTGGAGGCAATTATTTGGGTTTTTACATATTTGGAATATTATTTATGGTTTTTTATTGGGACTATTAATATATTATATATTACCGGTAGGAGCTGAAAGGTATAGGTTTACGATTATAATACTTACCATACTTCCATATATTATATTTGGCCCTTTATCTATTATTTCTCTTACTTATTTTCAAGTGAATCAAAAGCCCCAACAATTGGCTTATCGGAATATAATAGGGGGAGTTGTTACTGTATTGTTACAATTGTTATTTATTTCTAAGTTTAAAATGGGCTTCATGGGGTGGATTTATGCCTCTTTTATAGGTGTTACAGTTACAAATTTATCTTTTGTTCATATTATTTATTTTAAGAGTGAATTGTTTCCTATTTTTAATTTTAAGATTAACACCATAAAGCGCTCATTAAAAGAATCATTACCAATGGTTCCTCATTTTTATTCAGCCTTTTTGTTAGATTCATCGGATAAAATTGTAATGGATTATCAAAAAGTTGATTCGTCTGGAATTGGAAAATATAACTTGGCTTATTCAGTATCCTCACCTTTTCAAACGTTGGTAAATTCATTGTCCACTGCAATTACACCACTGGCATATGAATTTTATAAAAAAAAGGATGAGTTAGAAGTTCGAAAATTAATTTTTGTATCTCAATTAGGTGTATCTATTTTTACTTTTCTGAGTTGTATTTGGATGAAAGAATTATTTCAGATTTTGATTAAAAATAATGAGTTAAAAAGCATGTATGGTTTGGCTATAATTATAATTATGGCCTATAACTATAGACCTATTTATTTAGGTGCAGTGTTAAAACTAAATTATTTGGGCAAGAATACTAATCTTTGGAAAATTTCACTCTTAGCAGGTGTTCTAAACATTATTATTAATTTAATATTTATTCCTTTTTATGGATATAAAGTTGCTGCCTATTCTACATTTATAGCTTTTATGGGTATGGCGATTTTTAGCTATTTATTAAAGGAATACAAAGAAATTAAATCAATCAATTATTATCAATATTATTGGATATTTTTTAATATTATCTTAACTATTATTGCATACTTTTTGGTGGAATATTTGTTTTTTTATAAATTGGGTATAACGGTAGTTTTGATAACTCTATCTTTAATGATTTATTTTTTTTTAAAAAAGAAAATCATTATATAAATTTATAATTTCAAATTAGTGATTGAAAGCAAATATAGATCAAACTAAGTTAATATTTAAACTCATTTAACAATATGAAGAAGTTTATACAAAAAATAAAATTTTACGTTTATTATAGGTTTTTACGAATAAATTTTATTTCAATTACTAAGACATCTTATATAGCTTCTACAGCCAAATTAAATAAAGTTTTAATTTCAGGGAATGTTGAAATAAACGATAAGGCAATATTACAAGCTGGTGTAACTATGAATTGTAGTTCAGGAATACAGGTGGGAAGATACACTGTTATTAATGGACCAAACACTGATTTTTACTCAGATATCCATTCCATAAATATTGGTTCGTTTTGTAGCATAGCTAGAAATGTTTCTTTTCAGGAATTTAGCCACTACTCAGATAGAATAACAACGCACCTTATCTTAAAACATGTCTTTAAACAACAAAAAAAAGATACTTTTTCTAAAGGACCAATTCAAGTTGGAAATGATGTTTGGATTGGAGCACACTCAGTTATTCTCTCGGGAGTTAAGATTGGAAACGGAGCTATAATAGGAAGTAATAGTGTGGTTAATAAAGATGTACCTCCATATGCAATAGTAGCAGGTTCTCCCGCAAAAATAATCAAGTATAGGTTTGATGATGATGTTATTAGGTTGTTGGAAGATATGAAATGGTGGGATTGGGATATAGAAAAAATTTTAAAAAACGAACAGTTATTCGATAAAAAGTTGTCTAAGGGTCTTTTGAATACAGTAGTTAATTAATTATATATGTTTAAAGAATTTAAATGAAAGTTAATATGAAAAAAAAAGTATTATATATTCATCATTCTGGTGCTATGGGAGGAGCTCCAAGAAGCTTGGCTTTTTTAATAAATGAATTAGATAAATCAATTTATGAACCTATCGTATGGATGATGAGAGATGGTGTTGCAAGAGATTTATTTATTGAAGCAGGTGCCGAAGTTATTTTTAATAAAAGTAAGTTTCTACAACCTTTTCACGGGACAACTGTTTCTGGTATGAACTTTGTTTTGTTTTTGAAAAATATAATAGGATATTTTCCTACTTATTTTGAAGGGAAAAAGGTAATTAAGAAAATAAAACCAGATATTATTCATCTTTCTACAACATGTTTGTTTCAATTTGCAAAAGCTGCTTTTAAGATTAATAAAAAGATTAAGGTAATCTCACATGTTAGAGAGCCTCTCTTACCTAATTTCTTTGGGAAAATATTACTTAAGCAAAATCAAAAATACGTTGATCAGTTTGTTGCAATAAGCAAAAATGATGCAAAACCTTTTTTGTCAACAAAAGACAATGTAGCTGTAATATATAATTTTGTAAATATCAATAAATATAATTTCAATGAGCTTACTCGAAATAGTTATAGAAGTAAATTAAATATTAGTAATGATAATATTTTATTAATTTCTTATTTTGCAAGAGTCTCTGAAGAAAACGGTGTTTCAAATATATTGAAAATAGCTAAGGACTTAGAAGAGTATAATGATATAAAGTTTGCCATTTTCGGTTTTAAGAATGAAACGAACTATGAAAAAGAAATAGGTGAAAATATAACAGATAATGTATTTTTAATCCCCATGGTTAACGATGTTAAAGAGTACCTTTGTGCTAGTGATGTTTTATTAAGTCCTTTTATTGAGCCTCATTTTGCAAGAGCTATTGTGGAAGCTTCCGCTATTGGTATACCATCAATTGTTTCAAATGTTGATAGTCAAAATGAATTAATAAAAAATAATAATACAGGTATATTATATAATACTATTGATGAAGCAAAAGAGGCTATTCTATTCTTTTATAAAGATAGACATATTATGAAAAAATATGGTAATAATGCACGATTATTTGCAGAAGAAGTGTTTTCTGCAAAATTAAACTCTCAAAGAACAACTAGTCTTTATGATTAAAAGAATAATAACATTTTTTAGATTTATTTTTGGACTTTTTAATACTTTATTTAATTTTATTATGTTAAAAGTAAATAAGGTACATTATAGTTCTTATATTATTCGTGGACGAATACAAATTAGGAATAAAGGAAATTTAAAAATAGGTAAAAACTTTATAGCTCATTCTGGAAATATGATGAATCCAATTGGTGGGGATACATGTTTGAGATTAATATGTTCTACAAATGGGGAATTAGATATTGCTGATAATGTAGGGATTTCTAACACAACAATTGTTTGCTGGGAAAAAATAATAATAAAAGAGAATGTATTTATTGGAGGCGGGTGTAAGATATGGGATACCAATTTTCATTCTATTGATAGTAATGAAAGATGTTTTAATGGGGATTTATTTGTGGCTACAAAACCTATTGAAATTAGAGAATGTTCTTTTATTGGGGCAAATTCTATTATATTGAAAGGAGTTACAATAGGGGAAAATTCTATTATTGCAGCTGGTAGTGTTGTATCAAAAGATATTCCAAGTAATCAAATATGGGGAGGAAATCCAGCTAGGTTTATAAAAAACCTATAATACAACATTTATACAAATTATGGAACAAAATACATTTAAACCTATAATAACAATAATAACTTCTACATATAATGCGGTTACGGACTTAGAAAAAACAATTGTTTCTATTCGGAACCAAAGTTATAAACATATACAATGGATAATTATTGATGGTAATTCTAAAGATGGAACAGTAGAATTAATAAAGAAAAATAAAGATATTATTGAATTTTGGTTAAGCGAAAAAGATACGGGTATATACGATGCTTGGAATAAAGGAACAAAACATATTAAAGGAGATTGGGTTTTATTTTTAGGAGCAGGTGACGTTTTGTATTCAAACAAAGTGCTTAGTGATATATCTTTTTATCTTATAGATGCCTTTCCTAAATATAATTTAGTCTATGGTAAAGTTGACGTTGTAAATGACGATGATGTTTCAGTTGCAGATTGGGGAGAACCTTGGGAGTTGTTAAAAAATAAAACAGAATCTATAAGGATTGCATTACCTCCTCATCCGGGTAGCTTTTTACACGCTTCTTTTTTTAATGAAGAAAAATATTTATTTCCTACTAATTTAAAAATTGCTGGAGATACTCATTCATTAATGAAAGCTGTAAAAGAAAAATCACCTTTATTTTTACCAATATACATAGATAAAATGCTCTTTGGTGGGGTGTCTACTACAGGTAAAAACTTATTATTGATTATTAAGGAATTAAAACTAATCAACCAAGAATTTAATGTAAAACTACCTTTTTTTATTTATTATTGGAATCTTAGTAAAATTTATATAAAGGCATGGGTAAATATAATTTTTCCTGAAAAAATAATTGGTTCTTTATATAATATTTTTTTGAAAGTTAAATACAAGTTCAAATACTAGCTTAATGAAAGATATAAAACTACATACAAGATGTAAGCTTATTGATAAATATAGAAAAATACCATTATTGGTTTTTTTTCTATTATTTTCTATTCCTCCTATATTTATTGGTTTATTTAATTCAAGTTCTTATGCAGAAGGGATAATAGTTTTTGACTTGTTGTTTTTAGTATATGCTTTATCAAATTTAAAGAGAAAAATAGATTTAAATTATAAAAAAAAATATATTGGTATTGCTATAATTTTAATATTTAGTTTTATCTTTTGTCATTCTGCATATATCATGTTGGTATTAGACTATCCTTTTAATTTAACTAAATTTTTTGTTACTTATATTGGCCTAATAATAACATTCTTATCTGCATGGTTTTTTGGTAATATTATTATAACTCAATCTGAGGAAAGTATAAATAAGATTGTACTTTTTTTAATATTTTTTTTTATCCTAAACATACTTTTTTCTTATATTGGGCTTAATTTAGGTGATGGCTGGTCACCGGTTGGTTTATTTCAAGAACCATCTCATGTCGCTATATTTTTGGCTCCATTATTAATTTATTCTTCTAGAAAAAAATTAAAAGGAAATATAGTTTATTTGCTTGTTTTTTTATTTTGGGGAGCTATAGGTAAAAACTTAACAATTATATTAGTTGTTGTATTCTCCTCGCTATTTTATATAGTTAAGTTAAGAGATTTTATTTTGTCTATTGTTTTATTTATTTTTTTAGGTATTTTAACATTACCTTTTATGGATACAGAATATTTTACCAGTCGAATTAATTTAAGTTCAGATACTACAAGTGGTTCTAGTTTGGTTTTTTTAAAAGGTTGGGATAATGCAATTGAATCTTTTACAGTAACTGATGGTGTTGGCATTGGATATCAGCAACTTGGTTATTCAAGTGTTCTTAAAAATAATGGTAGTGCTTTTCAAGCACTATCTATTTTAAATCTAGAGGAGTTAAATAAATATGATGGAGGAAGTGTTTCTCCTAAAATAATTGCAGAATTTGGTGTTTTTGGTATTTTTTTTATTCTTTTATATGTGATAGGCTTTATACAGTTAATACTAAATTTGAAAAACAAAGAAAAAAGATCTGGAGTAGTTTTTTTACAATGCTGTTATCTTGGTTTGTTTTTTGAATTGTTTTTTAGAGGAGCTGGATATTTTACTATTGGAACGTTTCTATTTATAGCAGCCGTAACTAATTTAAAATTTTCAATAAATAGTAGTAATAAATTTAAATAATTAAAATGAGTGACATTCAAATACACGCAACAAACATTAATGGACTAGGAGCTATTCAAGTAGTAAAATCATTTTTAGATGCTTTTGAGGATTTTGAAGAGTATAGAGAGTCAGAAGTTTACGTATCTGATAAAGGAGAATTGTCTAAATATGAATCAAGTTTTTTAAATATAAAAGTATATCGTAGAATTCTTCCAAAAGCATTATCTAGAGTTTTTGAATCTGTTTTTTCTTTTTTTCTTTTTAAAAATGTTCCTACCATTGTTTTAGGAGATATTCCTTTAAGAGGGATTAAAGAACAAGTAGTTCTTGTACATTACCCGTATATGGCTTATCCAAGGGTTAATAAATTTTCAAGTAAAAGTTTAAGTGCTAGAGTTGTACGGTTTCTTTTTTCTGCAAATTTAAAATACACAAAAACTATCATTGTCCAAACAGGTGCCATGGCAAATGATTTAATAGAGTCATATCCTGAAATTAAAAATAAATTAGTTATATGTCCACAACCAGCACCAAATTGGTTAAAAACTCATCAAAAAACGAATAAAATTAAAGTTTCAAGTAAAAAGCATTTATTCTATCCTGCAACTTATAGCCCATATAAAAATCATGACTTTTTATTAAAGTTAAATGATTACGTTATTAAAAATAACATTAATATTTCGAACATTGAAATTCAATTAACATTAAGAGAGAAGGAGTTTGAAAAATATAAATCTATTAATTTCGTAAAAAATTTGGGTAGACTGAATACTGATGAGATGAATTTTCAGTATGAAAAAGCAGATGCTTTATTATTTATGTCTTCTATTGAAACATATGGGCTTCCAATTGTAGAATCATTAACAATAAATTTGCCTATATTAATAGCTGACTTTAATTATTCTAGATGGATATGTAATGATAAAGCATATTACTTTCAACATAATAGTGAAGAAAGTTTTTTTAAAACCTTAAATAGATTACTAAATGATTTAAATGTTGGAAAAGTAATGGATTACAGCAATGTTTTAAAAAAATTTCCTGTTTCTTGGGATACTGTAGTCGATGTTTTTATAAAACAATTAACTAAATAATTATGAAAATATTAATAACAGGAGGATCTGGTTTTATAGGGACTAATTTAATAGATAAATTTTTAATCGACGGTTTTGAGGTTCTAAATATTGATTTTAAAGAACCAAAAAGGGAGAAACATTTTAAATGTTGGAAAAATATAGATATTACTAATTTTGAAAATCTTAAAAAAGAGGTTATATTTTTTGAACCTAATTATATTGTTCACTTAGCTGCTCGAACAGATTTAGGAGGTGAGACATTAAATGATTATCAAGCAAATACGATAGGTGTTGAGAATTTAATGAGTGTGGTTAAAAATCTAAAATCTTTAATAAAAGTTATTATTACTTCTTCAATGCTTGTTTGTAAAGCAAATTATCATCCAAAAAATCAATTTGACTACGCACCAAATACCGTTTATGGAGAAAGTAAAGTTAAAACTGAAAATAATGTTTGGGCAGATACTCCATCTTGTGATTGGGCAATAATAAGGCCTACATCCATATGGGGAGAATGGTTTGATGTACCATATAAAAACTTTTTTGATATGGTTATAGATAAGAAGTATTTTCATATAGGAAATAAAGGTTGTACAAAAACATATGGATATATAGGAAATGCTATTTATCAAATAGAACAAATTCTTTTCACTGAGACAAAGGATGAGTCAAATAAAGTGTTTTATATTGGAGATTACGACCCTACGAATATTGAGGTTTGGGCAAATGAAATTTCAAATGAATTAGGATATTCTGTAAAAAAAATACCTTATTTTCTAATAAAGATTATAGCTATTGGAGGTGATGTTTTAAAAAGTTTAGGAGTAAGTTTTCCTATGACATCTTTTAGATTAAATAATATGACAACTAATAATATTGTTGACTTGTCTAGAACTATGAAAGTTGCCCCAACATTACCATTTAATAGACAAAAAGGGATTGTCAAAACATTAAAATGGTTGCGTAAAATTAAATAAATGAAAATTTCCATAATAACAGTCTGTTACAATAGCGAAAAAACTATTGAAAAAACATTTAAATCTGTACAGGCACAAACATACAAGAATATAGAATACATTATAGTAGATGGAGGTTCTAAAGATAGTACTATAGATTTAGTAAAGAAATACGAGTCAATGGTGTCTCAATGGGTTTCTGAACCAGACAAAGGGTTGTATGATGCCATGAATAAGGGGGTTGAAATGGCTACAGGAGATATTGTAGGGGTTTTAAATTCGGATGATATTTTTACAGATGAAAAAGTGCTAGAAAATGTAGCTAATTTTCATTTAAAAAATAAAAATATTGATGCTTCTGTAGGTAATATTTTACAATTTAATGAAGAAGGAAAAACGGTAAGAAAGTATTCTGCTAAAAATTGGAACCCAGAGAAGCTGAAAATAGGCTTTATGCCTGCGCATCCAGCGATATTTTTTAAAAGAGATTTGTTTAAAAAATATGGACTTTACCATTTAGATTTTACGATTGGTGCAGATTATGAATTAATTACTCGGTTTTTCTTACAACATAAGATCACTTGGAAATTTTCTGACATTACAACTACGTCTATGTTAATAGGTGGTGTAAGTAGTTCTGGTTTTAGTAGTTATCAATTAATTTCAAAAGAAATAAAAAAAGCATTGACCAGAAATAATATAAAGTTTAGTTATTTAAAAGTACAGTTAAGAGGTTTCTGGAAAATAATTGGGTTTTTAAATAAAAAGTAATTTGAATACGAACTTACACATAATTACGGGGAATAAAGGTTTTGTAGGTCTTAATTTGGTAGACTACTTTGCAAGAGAGAAAAAAGAGACTGTAGGAGTTTCTAGAAATCCAAAGTCAAACGAGCTTAGTTATAAAACTTTAAGTTTAGAAAAGCTTAATCAAGCTAAGAGTTTTATTCATTTAGCAGGGAAAGCGCACGATTTAAAAAAAACATCTGAAGACGCAGCATATTTTGAGGTAAATACCGAGCTAACAAAAACACTTTTCAATCAATTTTTAGAAAGTGATTGTGAAGTTTTTATATACATGAGTTCTGTAAAAGCTGCTGCAGATGATGTAGAAGGTGTTTTAACCGAAGAGGTAACGCCAAATCCAGTTACGGTGTACGGCAAATCTAAGTTAGCTGCAGAAGCGTTTATTTTATCACAAGAAATTCCACAAAATAAAAGAGTGTATATTTTAAGACCCTGTATGATTCATGGTCCTAATAATAAAGGAAATTTAAATTTACTGTACAGCTTTGTATCTAAAGGTATTCCGTACCCTTTTGGGAAGTATAAAAATGCAAGATCTTTTGTTTCTGTAGAAAATTTATGTTTTGTAATTAATGAATTGATAGAAAATAAAAATATAAAATCTGGGATATACAATGTTGCCGATGATGCTTCTTTATCTACAACAGCATTAGTAAAAACTATAGGAGATGTTATCGAAAAACCAGCCAAGGTTTTAAATATACCAAAGGTTTTTGTAAATATTTTGGCTAAATTAGGAGATGTATTGCCGATTCCTATCAATTCTGAGAGATTGCAAAAACTCACAGAAAATTATGAGGTTTCTAATTCAAAAATAAAAAAAGCACTTCAAAAAGAATTACCTTTATCAGTAAAAGAAGGTATCGAAAAAACAATCGCATCATTTTAAATTTATGGAGAAAAATATAATTGTTTTATGTATATTGATTGTTGCCTCTTTTGTGTATTTAAAGTTGGCCAATAAATTTAATATTGTAGACAAACCCAATGAGAGAAGTTCTCATACGAAAGTAACCATAAGAGGAGGAGGAATTATTTTTCCGATTGCAATTTTACTATTTTTCTTTTTAAATGATTTTCAATATCCCTTTTTTGTTTTGGGGCTTATTTTAATTTCTTTTGTTAGTTTTTTAGATGATATCTATACCTTAAGTTCTAGAATTCGGTTTCCTTTTCAAATAATAGCAGTTTTATTAATTCTGTACCAAGTAGATTGTCCAATTGTGCCATTGTATTACTCCATACCGCTATTAGTGCTAGGTGTTGGGTTCATAAATATGTTTAATTTTATGGATGGTATCAACGGAATAACAGGTATTTATAGTTTGGTTGTTTTGTCTGGTATGTATTTTGTCAATTTAAATGAGCAAATTGTTAGTAATGATTTAATCGTTTTTTCTGGATTGTCACTTTTGGTATTTGGATTTTATAACTTCAGAAAAAAAGCATTGTTTTTTGCGGGAGATATTGGTAGTATCGCTATTGGAATGTTAATTTTTTTTATAGGTGTTTTATTTACTTTACATTTAGAATCACCCATTTTTTTATTGTTGGTTTTAATTTATGGTGTAGATACAGCGTGCACCATGTTGTATAGAATACTTTATACGAATGAAAGTATTTTAGATCCTCATAGGCATCATATCTATCAAAAATTGGTTGATGTATACAAAATATCACATTTAAAAGTTTCCATGATTTTTGGTGGGCTTCAATTAGTGGTAAATTTCATCATTTTAAAAACGTATAAATTAGATGTATCAATTCAGCTACTGGTGTCTTTTGGGTTAATTCTCTTTTTTGCCATACTGTATGTTTTCCTTTTTAAATTGATTGAGAAAAAAGTAAAAGTGAACAATGCAAAATAAAATTCCTTTATCTGAGTCTATTATAAATATTGATTTAAAAACTAATTTTTCATCAATAGGTACAGATGATGTTAAAAATTTCGAAAATTCTTTAGAAGCTTATTATGAGCACCAAAAGAGAGTGGTTGCAGTAAACTCTGGCACCTCTGCGATACATTTGGCTTTAATTTTAAGTGGCGTAGAAAAGGGAGATGAGGTCTTGTGCCAATCGCTGACATATATTGCTACTGCAAGCCCTATTTTATATCAAAAAGCAATTCCTATTTTTATTGATAGTGAAAAAGAAACCTGGAACATGTGTCCGGATCAATTAGAACTTGCTATAAAAGATAGAATTTTAAAAGGAAAAAAACCAAAAGCTATTATTTTTGTCCATCTCTACGGAATGCCCGCAAAGGTTGATGAAATAGTACGTATTTCTCGTAAATACAATATAACGTTGATTGAAGATGCCGCAGAAGCTTTGGGAGCTGAATATAAGGGAAAGAAATGTGGTACTTTTGGAGATTTTGGAATCCTTTCTTTTAATAATAATAAAATTGTATCTACATTAGGCGGTGGAGCTTTAATCTGTAATACAGAGAAAGAAAAGGAAAAAGCTTTTTTTTACGCCACCCAAGCTAAAGAAAAAGAAAATTATTACGAGCATAAGGTTTTAGGGTATAATTATAGAATGAATTCTTTAGGGGCACGTTTAGGCGTTTCGCAACTAAAAAAATTGCCAGAATACTTAAAAAAAAGACGTGCCATCAATGATTTTTATAAGGATTATTTTAAGCGTTTTTTTAGAGTTCAATTATTAAAGGAACCTTCAGCATCTTTTGTTTCTAATTATTGGTTAAGTTGTATTCTATTTGAATTAGAAGGAGTTGGAGATAGTACAACTAAAATTATGACCTTGCTACGAGAGAATAATATAGAATCTCGACTTTTATGGAAACCGATGCACTTGCAACCACTTTTTAAAAATCATCCATATTATGGAGGTAAAGTAGCCGAAAATTTATTTAAGAAAGGGCTCTGTTTACCATCTGGTTCTAACTTAGAGAAAAATGATTTATTGAGAATTTCAGAATCCATTAAGAATTTTTTGTAGATTTGTTAATAAATAGCACCCCAAATAATGATAAGAAATTTTATTTTAAGAACATTAGATAAGTATGCGTCTAAATGGATTGTATTTTTTGTAGATCTATTTTTAGTTTTTGTTTCATTTTTTATCGCTTATTTTATACGATTCAATGTTAGTTTTAACTTTAATGTCAATAACTTACTAAACCAAATACCTTTTGTGTTGTTTTTTGCGGTTGTAAGTTTTTTAACAGTAGGTTCTTATAAAAGTATTATTAGACATACGGGTATTAGAGATGCTTTTAACGTGTTTATTGCAAGTTCATTATTATGCGTACTTCTTCTTTTAGCAGTTACTTTTAATGTTTTTTTTAAAGTTATAGATTCTTTTTACATACCAAAGTCAATACTTATTATTCATTATTTAGTAACCACTTTAGTGCTTATATTAAGTAGATTTATTTTTAAATCTTTTTATGACGTTCTTTCTATAGAATTAGAATCGATTCATAATGTTTTAATATATGGAGCTGGAGAATCGGGTATTATATCTTTTGGTGCCTTAAATAGAGATAAAAAAAATAATTACGACGTTATTGGCTTTATAGATGATAACAAAAATAAAATTGGAAAAAAAATAGATAGAGTAAAGATTTATAATCCAAAGTTGATTACAAAAGAATTTATTAAAAAGTATGCTGTTGATGAAGTAATTATTTCAATTCAAAAAATAAAACCCAATCGATTATTAGCGATAACAGATAAATTTATAGGGTTAGGTATTGATGTTAAAATTGTACCAGCTTTATCTAAATGGATTGATGGCGATTTTAATGCAAACCAAATTAGACAAGTTAAGATTGAAGATTTGCTAGACAGAGCACCAATTATTATAGACAATCCAATTGTGCAAAGAGAAGTTAATAATAAAGTGGTGTTGGTTTCTGGTGCAGCTGGTTCTATTGGGAGTGAGATTTCTAGACAATTAAGTTTGTATAATTGTAAATTAATAGTACTAATAGATCAGGCAGAATCTCCTTTGTATGATTTACAACAGGAGTTAATTCAAAAAGGAATTACCAATTTTGTAGCGATTGTGTCTGACGTAAGAGATCGGTTTAAAGTAGAACGAATCTTTAAGAAATACAAACCTCAAAGAGTTTTTCATGCAGCAGCATACAAACATGTTCCTTTAATGGAAAAATCTCCTTATGAAGCCATTAAGGTAAATGTGTTAGGAACAAAAAATATAGCAGATTTGTCTAATGAATATGGCATAGAACGGTTTGTGATGATTTCTACGGATAAAGCTGTAAACCCAACCAATGTGATGGGGGCTTCTAAAAGGATTGCAGAATTATACATTGGTTGTGTAAGTAAAGCTTCTAAAAAAACGAAATTTACCATTACGAGATTTGGGAATGTTTTGGGGTCTAATGGTTCTGTAATACCATTATTTAAAAGACAAATTGAAAACGGAGGTCCTTTAACAGTAACTCATAAAAAAATTACTAGGTATTTTATGACCATTCCTGAAGCGTGTAGCTTAGTGTTAGAAGCCGGTACTATGGGGAAAGGTGGAGAGATTTATATTTTTGATATGGGGAAATCTGTTAAGATTTTTGAAATAGCAAAAAGGATGATTTATTTATCTGGTTTACGGTATCCTGAAGATATAGATATAAAAGTTACGGGTTTAAGACCTGGAGAAAAATTATATGAAGAATTATTGGCAGATGGTGAGAATACGACTAAAACGTATCATGATAAAATAATGATTGCGAAAACTCATGAGATAGATAATTCCGTAGTTAAAATAAAAATTGATGACTTATCACTTAATTTTGATAAATTGAATAATAGAGAACTTGTAAAATTAATGAAAACATTAGTTCCTGAATATGTGTCAAATAATTCTGAGTTTGAAATATTAGATGTAAGACCTAAGGAAGTCAATATTAAATAGTATTTTTGCAAAAAAAGAAGAAAATATGATTAAAGTTAAGATAACCATACTTTTAATGGTTTTAGGGATGTCCTCTTGTGTTTCTAATAAGGATATTGCTTATTTTCAGTTTGATGAAATTGATCAAAGTAAGGTCAGTAATAAGTTTGAGACCGTTTTTAAACCAGATGATTTATTACAAATAACCATTTCTTCAGATGATATAGAGGCTACTAAACCTTTTAATTTACCGGCGGTAACCTTTGGTACTACTACTGGTTCGGCTTCAGGAACGCCTAAACAGCAGAGCTATTTAATAGATAGTAAAGGGGAAATTGATTTTCCTATATTAGGGAAATTAAAATTAGGAGGCCTCTCTAGAGAAGCTGCTTTGCAATTGTTAAAAGGGATGTTGTCTCCAGATTATGTTGCCAATCCAACGATAAATATAAGCATTGCTAATTTTAAAGTGACGGTGTATGGAGATGTTAAAAAACCAGGGACTTTTACCATACCAAATGAAAGAGTGAGTATCTTAGATGCTATAGGTTTGGCAGGTGATTTAAATATATCAGGAAAAAGAGATAATGTGTTGGTGATTAGAGAGGAAAATAATAAGAAAGTTAAATATAGAGTCAATTTGTTATCTAATAAAACCTTAACCTCACCTGTATTTTATTTACAACAAAATGATGTGGTATATGTAGAACATAACAAAGCAAGGATTCAATCTGCTTCTTCAAACTCTAATACAAGTCTATTTATATCTATTACAGGATTAATTATAACTGTAGCAACATTTTTAACAAGATAAATAATGCAAATACAAAAAGGAAACACTAATTTTAAAGGTAGTGAAGAGGCAGAAACTCTTAATATTAGAGAAGAGTTAGAAAAGTACCTATTTCATTGGAAATGGTTTGTTTTAGGAGGTTTTCTTTCTGTTGCATTGGCTTTTTTGTATTTACGATATAGTACATCTCAATACAGTGCATCTACTTCTATTATGATAAAAGACAATCAAAAGTCTGGTATTTCAAAAGAATTAGAGGCTTTTAAAGACATGGGGATTGTAGGAGGTGGTTCTTCTAATAATACAGATAATGAGATAGAGATTTTAAAGTCTAGAAAGATTATTGGAGCTGTGGTAGATTCTTTAAACTTAACAACCCTTTATTTTGAGCAAGGAAGAATAAAGAAAACAGAGGTGTATGGTAATAATCCCATTCAAATTGTTTTTGATACTAATAATACATTCTTTTTACAACAAAAAAAAGACACTTCTTTTACCGTTAACATTTTATCAGAAAGTAAATATGAGTTGAAAGATATTGAAGATAATTTTATCTCGTCACATGGTTTTAATAAAACGGTTAACTCTGGTATTGGTAATTTCAAAGTATTAAAAACAGATAAATTTGATTTTAAAGAAGAAAATAAATTTTATATAACGCTCCTAAAAAGAAGTAAAGTTATAGATGTATATAAAAATAAATTAGATATTACTACTGTAAGTAAAAATTCAAGTGTTTTAACCTTATCTTTTAAGCATCCTGTTAAGGAAAAGGCAGAAGATTTTTTAAATGAATTGGTAAAACAGTACAATTTAGATGCTATTAAGGATAAAAGTGAAGTCTCTAGAAAAACAAAAAAATTTATAGATGATCGTTTAAAAGCCATTGGTAAAGATTTAAACGCTATTCAAGATAGAGTGAAGAACTTTAAAACGGATAATAAGATTACAGGATTATCTGCAGAAGGTGAATTGGCTTTGACTACGGCTTCTAAAAATAACGAAAAACTGATAGAAATAAAAACGCAGTTAAATATAGCAGAAGGTGTTTTAGAAAATATCAAGAAGCAATCGAATACAGACGAAACCTTACCTCAAAATTTAGGTTTTTCGGAGGGGGCTATTTCTGAATCTATTAAATCGTATAATGAATTAGTGGTTTATAAAAATCGGTTAAGTGTAAATGCTGGAGATAAGAACCCACAAATAATACAGTACCAAATAGAAATTAATGCTTTAAAAAGAAATTTAAAGAATAGTATAACGAATTTAATTTCTTCATTAGAAACGGAGTACAATCAAATTAATAGTGAGGCTAATAGAATAAACTCTAAAGTATCTGCGATTCCAGTTTTAGAAAGAGGTTACATAAATATAGGTAGAGAGCAAGAAATAATTTCTGGTTTGTATTCTTATTTATTAAAGAAAAAGGAAGAAACAGCAATTTCATTGGCGGTAACCGTGCCAAATGCAAAAATTATTGATGTTGCGTATAGTGATGGTATTCCAGTTTCACCTAAAAGGAAAATTATCTTTTTAGCTGCATTATTATTAGGGGTATTAATTCCTTTTATAATCATTTACCTTAAAAACTTATTAGATACCAAAATTCACACGAGAAAGGATATCGAGGAGTTAACAACGGTGCCTTTTATTGGAGATGTACCGCATTCTGAAACGAATGAGAAGATTGTTATTGGTAATGATGCTAGAACGAGTACAGCAGAAGCCTTTCGTTTAATTAGAACTAATTTAGACTTTATGTTGTCTAATAGAGAGGGGAGTGAAGGTAAAACAATCTTTATTACCTCTACGACCAGTGGAGAAGGAAAATCATTTATCTCTATTAACCTTGCTGCAGCACTTTCTTTATCTAATAAAAAAGTATTGCTAATGGGTATGGATCTTAGAGCTCCAAAAGTTACTGAGTATCTAGGAATCCCAGAACGAAAAGGAATAACCAATTTTATTACAAACGATAGTATTTCTTTGGATGATCTAAAATTTTCGATCCCTGAAATTAAGGGATTAGATATTATTGCATCTGGAGTGATACCTCCAAATCCGGCAGAACTTTTATTGAGTTCTAAAATTAAAGATATATTTGAAGAGGTTAAAAAGGATTATGATTATATTATAGTGGATACTGCACCCGTTAATTTAGTTACGGATACGTTATTAGTAGCCAAGTATGCAGACATGTTTTTATATGTGTCAAGAGCTAATTATTTAGACAAGCGTATGCTAAATATTGTACAGACGTTGTATAATGAAAAGAAATTGCCTAATATGGCTATCGTTCTTAACGATACGGACATGACACGAGGTTATGGTTATGGGTACGGCTATGGTTATGGTTATGGAAACGGTTATGTGGAGGAAGTAAAGAAACCTTGGTACAAAAGAATATTAAAGTAATAAAAAAAGCATCCATTTGGATGCTTTTTTTATTTATAAGAACTTTTTATTATTATCTAAAAGGTGTTTAATTTTTTCTAAATTCTTTTTAGTTCCAATTTTTTTAAGCAATTCTAAATGGTTACTATGGTGGGTATCGCTACCTACAAAATCATATAAATTTTCTTTTAAAATCTTTTCAGAAACTTTTTGCACTCCTTTTCCGTATTGTTCCGTTAAGGATAATAAATTTAATTGAAATAAACAGCCAGCTTTTTTTAATTTATAATAATGGTTAAAATCATTGTGAAAAAAACCATACCGCTCTGGGTGAGCTAAAACGGGTTTGTATCCTTTAACTTGTATTTCAAAGAGAATGTCATATAAGTTTATGGGCGCACTGAAATAAGACATTTCAACAAGAATATAATTGTCTTTTAAAGTAAGAATATCATTGTTTTCTAATAGTTCAGAAAACTGTTCATCCATCATGTATTCTGCAGCAGCATTTATAGATATATCGGTAATATTTCTTTTTTGAAGTGCAGCTTTTACTTCTTCAAGCTTTTCCTTTATAGTTTGTGAAGAATTTGGATAAACATCTCCTAAAACATGAGGTGTGGTTATAAAATTTTTAATTCCGTAAGAACGCATCTTAGAAATTAATGCGATGGATTTGTCTAAATTTTTAGCGCCATCATCGATTCCTGGGAGTAAATGAGAATGAATATCTATAAAATCTTTAGGAAAGAAATCGATTAATGGAATTACTTTCTTTTTAAAAAAGAGCATGTTATTTATGTTTATTACAAATTTACAATAATTAAATACAGTTTTTAAATCTTATTGGTATTCAGATTAAATTTTTTAATACGAAAACGATTGAAAATTGATTTCCTATTGTATATGAGTTTTACTTGTAATATCTTTGGTTAAAACAAAATAATTATGATTTTAATTGCAGATGGTGGCTCTACTAAAGCAGATTGGATTGCTATAGATAAAAATAAAAAAGAAGCTTTTAGAACTAGGACTTTAGGTTTAAATCCTGCTATTGTGCCAGAAGAAGAGCTTTATAACAGAATAATTAATATGTTTCAATTAATTAATGTTAAAGACGAAGTAGAGGAAATTCATTTTTATGGAGCGGGTTGTGGAACTCCAAAACCTATTCAAATTTTAAAAACTATTTTAGAATCTATTTTTGTAAATGCAAAAATATGTATAGCGGAAGATATGTTAGCGGCTGTGTATGCAGCAACAGGTAAAGAACCAGCTTTAGTTTGTATTTTAGGAACCGGATCTAATAGCTGTTATTATGATGGTGAAAAGATGGAGATGTTAGTGGCTTCTCTGGGATATATTTTAATGGATGAAGCTAGTGGTAATTACTTTGGTAAAAAGTTGATTATTGATTACTTCTATAATACAATGCCTAGTGATATTGCTAAGAAGTTTAAGGAAGAGTTTGATCTTGATCCAGATTATATTAAGAGAAATTTATACAGAGAACCAAATCCTAATATGTATTTAGCTTCTTTTGCCAAATTTATGTTTGATTTTAAAGAAGAAAAATATATTAAGAAAATTATAAAGAATGGATTTCAAGAATTCTTTAAATATAGAATTTTACCATATAATAAAACGGCAGAAACTCCAATTTACTTTATAGGATCGATAGCATATTATTTTAGAGACATTTTAGAAGAAATGGCTAAAAAGAATAATTTAGTAATTACAGATGTAATACAAAGACCTATTGATAAGTTACTTGAATATCATATAAATAATATTAGTTAATTATTAGTTATCTATTATTTTTTGATAGATTGATAAACCTTTTTTTATAAAGCAATTTAGTGGGTTCTTTAAATGATACACTTATTTTGTTGAAATAATTTTATTGTGAAAAGGCAGACTAATTTTAGTTTAAATTACATCTATTTATGATGCCGTTAGAGTCAAGTCTTGGTTCTAATAGTGAGTCAGGCTTAGGTCTATTATCGAACCATAATATCAATTAATAATTTCTAACAGTCTTTCTAAACGCATTCCTCTTGAACCTTTAATCAAAATTGATTGCTGTTTAAGAGGATTGTTTTTTAGATGAAGCAGTAGCTCTTCAAACGTTTTATACGCGTTGTTCTTTGTTTTTGTTTGATAAAAATTCTCACCAACAAAAAAACAATTATTAAAATGTAGTTGCGCTACTAAATCTACAATATTTTGATGTTCTTCTATACTTGTTTTTCCTAGCTCAAACATATCACCCAAAATTACAGTTTTGTTTTCTTCTTTAATAGCTTCAAAATTTTCTAAAGCAGCTTTCATGCTTGTAGGATTTGCGTTATATGCATCTAAAATAACTTTGTTCACCGTTTTTAGGATGATTTGAGAACGATTGTTTTCTGGAGTATAGTTTTCTATACCATCCTTTATATCGGTGTCAGAAACCTTAAAATAGCTTCCAATAGTGCAGGCAGCGGCTATGTTTGTGTAATTATATTTTCCGATAAGATTGCTTTGAACAGATTTAGAATTTAAAGATAGTTTTACAAACGGATTTACCTCTAAAAACTGTAAGTTATTGTTAAAAGAAATGGATTTTATATTGATAGTTTTTTCTACTTGTACAGCATCTTGTGGGTTTATAAATGCAATTTTACCGTTTTCTTTTAGGTAGGTATATAGTTCACTTTTAGCTTCAATAACACCCTTAATTCCTCCAAAACCTTCTAAGTGGGCTTTTCCAAAATTGGTAATATATCCAAAATCTGGTTCACAAAGTGTACAAAGAAATTCTATTTCTTTTTTATGATTTGCACCCATTTCTACAATTCCAATTTCAGTTTCAGGAGTCATAGAAAGTAGGGTAAGAGGTACGCCAATATGATTGTTTAGATTCCCTTTGGTTGCTGTAGTTTTATATTTTGTTTTTAAAACAGCATTTATTAATTCTTTGGTAGTTGTTTTTCCATTGCTACCTGTTAACCCAATAATTGGTATGTTTAAAACCTTTCTGTGGTGGTTTGCTAGTTTTTGGAGCGTTTCTAAAACATCATCAACTAAAATAATATTGGGTTCATGGCTATGTGATTCTTCGTCTACAATGGCGTAATCGGCACCTTGCTTTAAAGCTTCTTTTGTAAAATTATTTCCATTAAAATTATCGCCTTTTAGGGCGAAAAATAAAGTATGGTTTCTAATAGTTCTTGTGTCTGTATCTACAAGAAAATGTTTGGTATATAATTGGTAAATTTCTTCGATTTTCATCCTTTAAAAATAAAAAAACCTCACTGTAAATCTTACAGTGAGGTTATATTTTTTAATAAATATTTTATTATCTAACTGAGTTTCTAGCCTTTTTTTTCTTAGAAGACATTGGCCCTACTTTATCCGTTACACATCTAAAACCAATAAAATTGGTAGCCATATATTCTGGTAAATATCTTCTTTGAGCTGGGTCTAACCAATATTCTCCATCAGACCATGCACCACCTTTGTATACTCTTGTTCTATTACTTATTAAGGTAGTTCTTTTTTTAGCATCATTTACTAATATTTCTCTACCTGTTTCTGGGTCTATTTCTTTTGTAGGGTTTCTTGGCGAGTTGTACATACTTGGTTTAGATCCAAATTGATCTTCTTCTTCTTCATAAAATCTAGAAGAATTTAAGTCACCATCACCAATATCTGTATTGTCAGAAACAGAAAAATTTCTTCTTAAGGTAGCATCATCTTTAGTAATAGGAATGTATTTAATAGTACCAGGGAATTGTTTAGGAGTAATAACACCATTTGGTAGCGTATCGTATTCTACTTCTGCTGCGCTAGAGCTATTCACTATCACAACTTTCCCGTCTTTATCAATCATCTTTTTAGTAAAAATATTACCTCTAAAGTAATTAAAATCATTTGCTTCATTATCTATAATAGGTCTGTAAACATCTGCAACCCATTCTGCCACATTTCCAGACATGTCGTATAATCCGAATGCATTTGGAGGGTAAGACTTTACTATAATAGGAATGTCAGAACCATCAGTACTCCAACCAGACAAACCACTATAGTTTCCTTCACCTTGTTTAAAGTTAGCCATTTGATCTCCTCTATGTCTTTTTTTTGTTTCTCTAGAATATTTACCATTCCAAGCATATTTCTTTCTACCTCTAATGTTATTGTATTCTCTGTTTTCTATATTCGCTTTAGCTGCAAATTCCCATTCTGCTTCTGTTGGTAGTCTGTATTTCTGACTTAAAACGCCGTCTGCTTGGGTAATTTTTCTTCCTTGAAAAGAACCTTTATTATTTTTAATAGGACCTCTAGATCTTATTCCTCTTTTGTAAACAGTAGTATCTCCATCAAAAAGATTATCAGAATCTGCTAAGAAAACATCGGTATCAAAGAAGTTTCTAATACTGTCGTTTTCAAAAATATTTTTAATGTACCCTTTGTCTATTAATTTCTTTAAGTTTACTGCATTTGTACGCCATTTACAGTATTGGTTTGCTTGTAACCAGCTAACTCCCACTACAGGATAATCTGAATAAGCAGGATGTCTTAAGTAATTTTCAGATAAAATATCAGTATTACCTAAACTTTTTCTCCATACTAAAGTGTCTGGTAAAACGGAATTATAAATGTGTTTGTATTTTTCTTCTGATGGAGGAAAAACATCTTTTATATTTTGAATATATAAAAAGTATTCAGAGTTGGTAACCTCCGTTTCATCCATGTAAAATGAACGAATATGCATTTTTTTAGGGGTTGTATTCCAGTCAAACATAACGTCATCTTGTACTTGTCCCATTGTAAAAGAACCACCTTCAATAGCAACCATTCCTAAAGGAATTTCTTGTCCGGCTGTTTCATTTCCTCTTATATAATTACCATACTTAGGATTGTTAAAAGGCAATCCTGTAAGTGTCGATTTTCCTGAAGTTGATTTACTACAACTAGCCAATGTTAAGACAGATAGTAGAACTAAGGATGTTTTTAATACGTTTCTCATTTCCTAATTAAAAATTAGTTAAGGGTTTTTATTATAGCGATGCAATTTACAATAATTCTACAGTCATACAAGTAAAACGGAAAATTTAACGCTTCATTTTTCTTCTCTTATCTGTTTAAACGACTGTTTTTTAAATTTAGTATAATTTATCTTTGTAAGTACTAAAATATCTATAATTTATTTGCGTTATTTGAATATTATTATGAGAAAACAATTTTTAACGCTTTTTTTTATTTGTTTCATTCACTTAATTTCCGCTCAGAGCAGTAATTCTGTGCTTTCTTCCGGAGACTGGTTTAAGTTTTCTGTTGATACTACTGGAGTTTTTAAAATTAATAAAAGCCTATTGCAGCAAATAGGAATTTCTACAAATGGCTTAAATCCTAAGAAAATTCGCATTTATGGTAATGGAGGAAGTCTTTTGCCCGTTTTAAATGCGGATGAAAGATTTAAAGACTTACAAGAGAATGCCATATACATAGAAGGAGAAGCCGATGGCTCTTTTGATAATGATGATTATATTTTGTTTTATGCAAAAGGGCCACACGATTGGAAAGGTACAACTGCTAGTAACATAAAACATAGGCAAAATATTTATTCTGATAAGGCATATTACTTTATTACTGTGTCTAGTGTAGATGGAAAAAGAATACAACAAAAAGCACCAATAACTACTGCAACTACGGCACTATTTGATACTTTTGACGATTATACTTTTTACGAAAAAGACGAAAAAAACTTAATTGCTGCAGGCACACAATGGTTTTTTAATCAGGATTTTAATATAGAAAACACACAGAATTTTAAAATACCTTTTAATAATGCAGTTCCAAATACAGATGTTAAAGTTTTAGTTAGAGGTGTTTCTACCTCTATCAATTCTTCCTCTATGGCTATTAATGTAAATGGTGCATCTGCTGCTACTTTAAATTTCTCTGGAGCAAGTGGAGCAACAAAGGCAAATACAGGTGAAGTATCTGTAAGTTTTATAAACTCAGCAAATCTATTAGATTTTTCTATTACCTATAATAATGGAGGAAATCCTTCTGCCACCGCTTTTTTAGATTATATTGAAATTGTTGGTAAAAAACAATTGATTGCAGCCGGAAAGCAATTTTCTTTTAGAAGTTTTGAGCAAGCAAATACTATAGGTACAGTAGAATATCAAATTCAAAATAGTACAAATATTTTTCAAGTTTGGGATGTTTCAAATTCCATAGAACCACAAAATATACAGAATGAAATTACGGGAAGTAGCTTTAATTTTAAAGATAATGGTGGTTTATATATAAATGGGAATTTAAAAGAATATATCGTTTTAAACGAAAATGATTACTACACGCCAAAAGCATTACAAAATGGACGCGTTGCTAACCAAAATTTACATGCCTTAAAAGAGCTTAATTATATTGTTATTACAAATGATGACCTTTCTAGTGAAGCACAAAGGTTAGCAGATTATCATCAACAAAACTCAGGGTTATCTACAAAAGTAGTTTTGTTAAATGAAATTTATAACGAGTTCTCCTCTGGATCAAAAGATATTACCGGAATTAGAGATTTTCTAAGACATCTTTATCTGACATATTCATCCGAAGAAACAAAACTAAAATATGTGTGCTTTTTTGGAGATGCTTCTTACGATTATAAAGATAGAATTACAGGGAATAATAATATTGTACCCGTAAAATTGTCAGATATAAGTTTCAATTTAGCAAGTTCTTGGGTTACAGATGATTTTTATGTGATGTTAGGTGAAACTGCCGGAGGTATGAGCTCTAGTGATAAAATTGATGTTGCATCAAGTAGAATTCCGGTTTCCACAGGTACTGAAGCAAAAGATGTGGTTGATAAAATTTTATCTTATTATAATAAAAATGCATTTGGTGATTGGAGAAATACAATAACCATGTTGGCAGACGATATAGATGAAAGTGGAGAGGAAGTTTTACAACAAGGAGTAGAGTCTATTGCAGATGAGATTAAAGTTAATAAACCAATTTTTAATATTAGTAAAATCTATTTAAATAACTATGTACAAGAAAATTCTTCTGGAGGAGAACGTTATCCAGAAGTTAATGAGGCAATTACTAATGCTATAGAAAAAGGAACTTTAGTTTTTGATTATTTTGGACATGGAAGTGAAGACGGATTTGCTTCAGAAAAAATATTGACAAAATCACAAATTCAGGGTTTTAATAATCCTAGTACGTTGCCGCTTTTGATTACTGTTACTTGTGATTTTTCTAGATTCGATAACCCCAATAGAATTACTGCTGGTGAACTTACATTATTAAATGCAAATGGAGGGGCTGCAAGTATGATAACCACTACAAGAGAGGTTTATATTTTTACAGGGCAAAAGTTTAATGAAGAATTAATTCGGGTTTTACTTGAGTTTAAAGATGAAGACTTATCAATTGCGCAATCTTTAATGGAAACAAAGAATAGTTTTACTAGCACTCAAAAATTCTTTATTTTTCATTTTGGAGATCCTGCTATGAAATTGGCAATACCAAAACCAAAAGTAAGCATTACAGAAATGAATGGTAAAGATATTTCTCAATTAGACACCTTAAAAGCTTTGTCTAAAGTTCGTTTTAAAGGAGAAATTTTAGATGATACTAATGTCTTGTTATCAGATTTTAATGGAACTTTATCAACTACAGTTTTTGATAAAATAATTGATAAAACGACTTTAGATAATGATGGTTTTGGAATAACAATGCCTTTTGATACGCAAGATAGTAAGTTGTTTAAAGGAAAAGCTACGGTAAAAAATGGCGTATTTGAATTTGATTTTATTGTACCAAAAGACATTAAAATAGCATACGGAGAAGGTAAATTAAGTTTTTATGCAGAAAACGGAACTATAGATAAAGCAGGTTATAATGTAGATATTGTTGTTGGTGGTATTGATAAAAATGCGCCAGAGGATACGGTTGGTCCAGAAATAAAACTATTTATGAATGATGAGTCTTTTATTGATGGAGGAAATACCAATGCGTCGCCTAATTTAGTGGCAGTTTTATCCGACACTAGCGGAATTAATACGTCCATTACTGCGGTAGATCATGATATTGTAGCGGTTTTAGATGGCGATAACACCAACCCAATTATATTAAATGACTTTTATGAAACCGAATTAGACGATTTTACTAACGGTAAAGTCACTTATAAATTAAGAGATTTAGAGGTTGGGCCACATACTATAAAAATAAAAGCTTGGGATACGTATAATAATTCATCTGAACTTACGTTAAACTTTGTGGTTGTTAGTGATGCTATACTAAATTTAGAAAACGTATTAAATTACCCAAACCCTTTTGTAAATTATACAGAATTTTGGTTTAACCATAACAAACCGAACGAAAGTTTAGAGGTACAGATACAAATTTTTACGGTTTCAGGTAAATTAGTAAAAACAATCAACCAAAATATACCAAACGCAGAAACCTTAGTAAGAAGTGTTACTTGGAATGGTTTAGATGATTTTGGTAATAAAATAGGTAAAGGAGTTTATGTCTATAAATTAAGAGTAAAAGCTACAGCAAGCGGTCTAGTTTCAGAGAAATATGAAAAATTAGTAATACTTCAATAAAAATTAGATATTTGTCAAATAAAAATCAGAATAAAGAAATCAAATGAAGAAATTAACAATCTATTTTATATTATGTGCGTTTGTTACGATTAGGACAACGGCACAAACTGAAATAAACACAGATAATATTGGAGGAATTACCACAGCGGTACCATTTTTATTAATTACACCAGATGCAAGAGCAGGTGGTATGGGAGATGTTGGGGTTGCAACTTCTGCAGATGCCTTTTCTCTTTTTCATAATGCTGCAAAAATGACGTTTAGTAATAGACAAGTGAAAGCAGGTATTACCTATTCTCCTTGGTTGCGTAATTTAACAGATGATATTTTTACGGGAAGCGCTTCTTACATGAATCGTTTTAGCGAAAATGCTGCTTGGGGAGCAGATTTAAAGTATTTTTCTTTAGGTCAAATAGATTTAACAACATCCGATGGAACTGATAACGGTTCTATTAACCCAAATGAATTGGCCTTTACAGGGGCATATTCTTTAAAATTAAGCGAAACTTTTTCTATGGGAGTTGGTTTAAAGTATGTGCGTTCTAACTTAACTTTTAATGGAACAAACAGTACTTTAAGACCAATAAATTCTTTTGCAGTAGATATTTCTGGATATTACCAATCTTTCGAAGAAAACTATGGAAATTTTAACGGACGTTATAGATTAGGATTTAATATTGCTAATATTGGTCCGAAGGTTTCTTACAGCCCAGGGAGTGATGACTTTATTCCAACTAATTTAAAATTAGGGGGTGGTTTCGATTTTATTTTAGACGATTATAACACTATTTCTACCACATTAGAATTCACAAAATTATTAGTACCAACTCCACCAATTAGAGATACGGATGGAACTATTTTAGAGGGAGAAGATGATAATGTTGGTTGGGTAAGTGGTATTTTTCAATCTTTTGGAGATGCTCCAGGAGGTTTTAGCGAAGAAATAAAAGAATTTACATACGCTTTTGGTGCAGAGTATTTATACAATAATGCCTTTGCTTTAAGAGGTGGATATTTTCATGAAAGTGCAGATAAAGGAAATAGACAATATTTTACGTTAGGTGGTGGGTTTAAAACCAACGCTTTAAATGTAGATTTATCTTATTTAATTAATTCTTCAGACGTAAATAATCCATTAGAAAACTCGTTGCGTTTTTCATTATCATTTGATTTAGGTGAAGTTTTTGATGACTATTAAAAGTCAATTATTTTTAGTAATTTTATAACAATATTTAAAAGCAGTCAAATAAGGCTGCTTTTTTTTGACGAATAGATTTTTATGAGAAAAATTGAAGTTTCAACATCCGCAACTGTTTATAAAGATATTTCAGAACTTTCTGTAGAAGACCAAAAGTTAATGCAAAAAGCAATTGAAGCTAGAAAAAAAGCCTATGCTCCGTATTCTAAGTTTCATGTTGGTGCAGCTTTGTTATTAGATAATGGAGAAATTGTTTTAGGAAACAATCAAGAAAGTGCGGCGTATCCTTCTGGTATGTGTGCAGAAAGAGTTGCTATTTGGAAAGCAGGATCTACCTATCCGAACATGAAAATAAAAAAGTTAGCAATTACAGCTAGTTCATCAATTACTAAAGTAAACAAGCCAATTGGACCTTGTGGCGCCTGTAGACAAACATTATCAGAATACGAAATCAATCAAAAAACACCATTTCAGGTGCTGTTTATGGGAGAAGTAGGTGAAGTTGTCGTTACAGAATCGCTACTTTCACTATTGCCTTTTTCTTTTGATAGTACCTATTTATAATATTTTTTAGGGCGTTTTAACGGGCTTGGAATTTATCTTGAGCGTAGTCTAAAGGCTATATCTTTTTGCTAAAAAAGCAAAAAGGATGTCGTTTCAATCCCTAACGCAAACAAATAGTAAATTTGTAAACACTTGTAATATTTAAAGAACTTTTTAGAAGCTCAAAATAATAAAAAATGAACCCAGATATTTTATCAAGAAAAGACATAAAATTTATCATCACAAAATTTTATAACTTATTATTGGCAGATCATAAAATGATTCCTTTTTTTGAGGATATTGTTGCGCAAAATCAATTAGAAGAACATTTAGATGTTATTTCTGATTTTTGGAACGATATTCTTTTTGATACAAATACCTACTCGAACAATGTAATGAAAAAGCACGTAGATAAAAACGTATTTGTAGCCTTTAAGAAAGAGCATTTTGCCATTTGGATGTCGTATTTTTTTGAAACTATTGACGCCAATTTTGATGGTGAAAATGCGGATAATATGAAGAACAGAGCTAGGTCTATAGCCACTGTTATGGAGTTAAAACTAGATTTATATAAATAAAATAAACCCAATTTTCTCTATTTTGTAGTTTGTTTAAAATAGTAGTTTTGAATATCATTTTTTGTAAGATATTTTAATTCTATTTGTAGCGAAATGTGTACTTTAGAGGGCTAATATTTTTTTAGCAAAATAATATATTAATATCAATTATGATTTCATCAAAAATAACAGGAACAGGTACTTTTATCCCCTCTATAACTAAAGAAAACAAAGATTTTTTAAACGAAAACTTCTTAAATGAAGATGGTTCAACTTTTGATTCTGATAACGATGTAATTATAGAGAAATTTAAAGCGATTACCGGTATAGAAGAAAGAAGATATGCAAAACTAGATTACACTTCTTCGGATTTAGCTTTCTTTGCGGCTCAAAAAGCAATTGAAGATGCTAATATTAATCAAGAAGATTTAGATTATATTATTATAGCTCATAATTTTGGAGATGTTAAAGCAAGTGGAAATCAAAGTGATTTATTACCAAGTTTAGCTACAAGAGTAAAGCATAAATTAGGTATAGAAAACCCTAATTGTGTTGCTTATGATATTCTTTTTGGTTGTCCAGGTTGGATAGAAGCAACCATACAAGCACATGCATTTATAAAGGCCGGTATGGCAAAAAAATGTTTGGTAATTGGTTCGGAAACATTATCTAGAGTGGTAGATAAACATGATAGAGATTCTATGATTTTTAGTGATGGTGCTGGAGCTTGTATTTTAGAAGCTACGGAAGAAACTGGTGTGGGTATTTTAAGTCATGGAACCCAAACTTTTACAAAAGACGAAGCGTATTATTTACATTATGGAAGTTCTTTTAATAAAGAAGCAGACCAAGATGTTAAATATATAAAAATGTTAGGAAGAAAAATTTATGAATTTGCTTTGATTCATGTTCCTGCAGCAATGAAATTTGCTTTAGATAAAAGTGGTGTTGAAATAGATGATGTTAAAAAGATATTCATTCATCAAGCCAACGAAAAAATGGACGAAGCTATTATAAAACGTTTCTTTAGATTGTTTAAAAAGAAAGTTCCAGAAGGGGTTATGCCTTTAAGTATTACTAAGTTAGGTAATAGTTCTGTAGCAACGGTACCTACACTTTTAGATTTGGTATTAAAAGGTAAAATAGAAAACCAAGAAGTAAATAAAGGAGATGTAGTTATTTTTGCTTCTGTAGGAGCAGGAATGAATATAAATGCGATAGTTTATAAGTTTTAAAAAGTAAAATAATAAACAAATACAATAAGTTATAGCGCGTTTAGTATGCTATTACTAACTTTAGAAAAGGAATAAAATAAGACTCAAGAAAACATTTTTCTTGAGTTTTTTTATGCTTTTTATTTTATGAAAAGCAAGTATACTTTAAGAAGTACTCGTAATTAATATTTCTTTGTAATCTTAGTAAAAAATCTTTACAAACTTTGTGTTCAGTTTCAATTCAAAATATTATTTTTGCGCATGCAACAACACAACGTACTTATTTTAGATTTCGGATCGCAATACACACAACTAATTGCAAGAAGAGTAAGAGAATTAAACATTTACTGTGAAATTCATCCATATAATCATCTACCAAAAAACCATGCTGAATTTAAGGCAGTTATCTTATCAGGTAGCCCAAACTCTGTAAGAGGAGAAAATGTTTTACATCCAGATTTAGCAGAAATTAGAGGAAAAAAACCTGTTTTAGCAGTTTGTTACGGAGCGCAATATTTAGCACACTATGCAGGCGGACAAGTAGCTCCTTCTAATACTAGAGAGTATGGTAGAGCAAATTTATCTTACATAAAAAGTAATGAAACTTTCTTTGAAAATATTTCAGTAGGTAGCCAGGTTTGGATGAGTCATTCAGACACTATAAAAGAATTGCCAACTAATGGAGAGTTATTGGCAAGTACAAAAGACGTAACAAATGCGGCTTATAAAATTAAAGGAGAAGAAACTTTTGCTATTCAATTTCACCCAGAAGTATATCATTCTAAAGATGGTAAACAACTTTTAGAAAACTTTTTAGTTAAAATTGCAGGTGTTGCTCAAACATGGACACCAGATTCTTTTGTAGAAAGTACTGTAGCAGCAATTAAAGAAAAAGTTGGTAATGATAAAGTAGTTTTAGGTCTTTCTGGAGGTGTAGATTCTTCCGTAGCAGCTGTTTTATTAAACAAAGCAATTGGAGAAAATCTATATTGTATTTTTGTTAATAATGGACTTTTACGTAAAAATGAGTTCGAAACCGTATTGAAGAGATACGAAGGTATGGGATTAAACGTTAAAGGTGTAGATGCATCGGCACGTTTTTTGAAAGCCTTAGAAGGTTTAACAGATCCAGAGAAGAAAAGAAAAGCAATAGGTAACGCTTTTATTGAAGTTTTTGATGATGAAGCACATCAAATTACAGATGTAACTTGGTTAGCACAAGGAACAATTTACCCAGATGTTATTGAGTCTGTTTCTGTAAATGGAGGTCCATCTGCAACCATTAAAAGTCATCATAATGTGGGAGGTTTACCAGATTATATGAAATTGAAAATTGTAGAACCTTTAAAAATGATTTTTAAAGATGAAGTAAGAAGAGTGGGGGCTTCTATGGGAATAGATCCAGAGTTATTAGGACGCCATCCTTTTCCAGGACCCGGTTTAGGAATTCGTATTTTGGGAGACATTACCGCAGAAAAAGTAAGAATTTTACAAGAAGTAGATGCTATTTTTGTAAATGGATTAAAAGAAGACGGTTTGTATGATAAAGTTTGGCAAGCAGGTGCTATGCTACTGCCCGTAAACTCTGTAGGAGTAATGGGAGATGAAAGGACGTACGAAAAAGTAGTGGCTTTAAGAGCAGTAGAAAGTACAGATGGAATGACAGCAGATTGGGTAAATTTACCTTATGAATTTTTGCAAAAAACATCTAATAAAATTATAAATCAAGTAAAAGGTGTAAACAGAGTTGTGTATGATATTAGCTCTAAACCACCTGCAACTATAGAATGGGAATAATGTATATGAAACATGTAAAATTTTTTGTTTTTCTATGTATTTTAACGTTTACCGTATCGTGCGGTCAACAAAAAAAATACGTTCAGTATAAGGTTAAAGAAGGTGAAACAATGAGAGGGATTGCCCAGAGATTGGACATGAAGACTAAAGATTTGCTTCGCTTAAACCCGGATGTTGGAAGAAACCCTGGAGTGAATTCAGTAATCGTAATACCGAATAAAAAAATAAAAGCAGAAACTACTACCAAAGGTAGTAAAGCAGATGAAGTTGTAAAAACAACTGCTGATAAAGCTTCCGCTTTAAAAGATAAAAAGGATAAAGATATAGCAGCGCTTAAAAAGAACTTTGTGGTTTATGAAGTTAAAAAAGGGGATACTTTCTATAGTTTAACTCGTTTTTATAATGTAACGCAAGAAGAATTGATAACGCTGAATCCTGTTTTATCAGAAGGATTAAAAGTAGGTCAGGTTATAAAGATTAAAGGCATAGAAGAAGGAGAAGAAGTGCTAGAAAATCATATCTATGAAGATGTAATTGAAGAAGATATTTCTTTAAAAGTTGCTTTATTATTACCTTTTAAAGCGCAAGAATACAATACGGTTGATGCTAAAGATATTTTTCAGAAAAGTAAATTAGCAAATATGGTAACAGATTTTTATTTAGGTGCCAAAATTGCTGTAGACTCTATTAGAAAACAGGGAATTCAAGTAGATTTAAATGTTTTTGACACGCAAAAAAATGGTACAGAGATTAGAACTATTTTAGCTCAAAATGATCTGAATAAAAATGATGTAATTATTGGCCCTTTGTATTCAGAAGAAGCAGAAATAGTTGCACATAAGGTAAAGGTGCCGGTTGTTTTTCCTTTTTATTCTACGAAGCAGTCTAAATTTAGTGCGTCTAGTTTAATAAAAACATCACCAGAGAAAAAAGTGTTTAGAGAGGAATTAACATCTTATATCAAAGAGAACTTTACAAAAGGAAATTTAATTCTAGTAGGAGACGGAAAAGCAGATTCTAACATTTCTAATGCTGTAATTAAACAATCCTTACAATCTCATGATTCTATTTCTGTAGTTCATATTTTAAAACCAACTAAAGGGTATATAGCTAAAAAACGTTTCCTAGAAATTTTGAAACCAAATGAAGATAATTGGATAATTTTAACCTCAGGTAACACGGTTTTAGTGGCAGATGCTATTAATAGTTTAATTAGTTTGCCAGAAAAAACAAGTGTTCAGGTTTTTACTTTTAATAAAGGTGCTGCATTCGATAAAATAGCAAATTTAAAGTTGGCTAAAATAAATTTAACCTATGTTAGTGATGAATATGTAAATGAGGCTTCTGCATCTACCCAGTTATTTAATAAGCAGTATTTTAGTAAAAACAATGCGATGCCTTCTTTTTATGCTACCAAGGGTTTTGATATTACGTATGATATTTTAATTCGATTAGCATCTGGAGATGATTTAAAAAATACTTTTAAAGAAGGTGCTTCTTTTAGAATAGAAAGTAAGTTTGATTATACCGATAAGTCTACAGGGATTTCAGAAAATAAAGGATTATTTATTGTTAAATATAATAATGATTTAAGCTTAACAAGGTTAAAGTAAAAAGGTAGTAGCGTAAGTTAGATTAAGTAGAATGTTTTTTAGAAGCTATTTTCTGCTTTTACTACTCGCTTTTTTATCCGATAAACATCAGAACAAAAAAGAGCTCAAAAAATATCCTGTCTTGAGCTTAACGGAAGGTAAGGCTTTATAAGAGCTAAGGAATTTTGTTAGCTTAATGCTTAAAGAGTAGTATAAGTTATAATTAAGGAAATATAAGTCATAAAAAAATCCGCTGAAAAGCGGATTTTTTTTATATCAGTAAAAATGAAAAAACTAGATTTTCTTCATTTGATCTTTCATCATTTTCATTTGATCTTTTAACATTCCATGTTTATCTAATTTTTTAGCTTCTGCCATTAAATTAGTTGCTTCACGTTTACGTCTTTTTGTCATAGCAATACCCGCCAACTGTAATTTTGCCATGGCTAAGTCATGATCCATAGGTAGACCTATTTTGACAGCCTTACGCAAATACTTTTCTGCTTGTGTAATGTTTGTTTGGCTTAATATAATTCCGTGTAAATAATTAAAATAACCTTGTTGTTTTACAATTAAAGCAGCTTCTGGGTTTTTAATATACCCCAACCATTTTTTAGTTCCTTCAAAATTTTGTTTACGCAGTTGTAAAAATGCCAGTAAAATAAATTCGTTTTTAAAATAAAATAAAACAAAAATTCCTGCTAAAAGCAATATTGAAATTCCGTTCATTATATTTCCTTGACTAAATTGATAAACAGCCCAAACTGAAATTAAACCAGCTAAAATTAATTTTATATTTTTATGAAACATATTGTTTTTTATTGTTAATAAATCAATTGCAAAAGTACATTTTCTTGCTAAATTATGTGGCTACTTTTTAAAGTATTTCTTGTATTTAAACGATGCTATAATGGTTAGTAAAATTAATGCCCCAATATAAACATAAGCTTCTCTTGGCGTTACTGCTTTATCTCCACTAGCATAAGAATGCAAACCAGATAAGTAGAAGTTTACACCAAAATAGGTCATCATAATAGATAAATAAGCAAATGCAGAAGCAAAATTAAATGCGAGTCTACCACGTAAACCCGGTATTAAACGCATGTGTAAAACAAAAGCATAAATCATAATAGAAATTAAAGCCCAAGTTTCTTTTGGATCCCAACCCCAATAACGGCCCCAACTTTCATTAGCCCACATTCCACCAAGAAAATTACCAACCGTTAACATAACCAAACCAACAGTAAGCGCCATTTCATTAATAATGGTTAACTCTTTAATATTGATATCCATTCTTTTTTTATTCTTATCTGTAGTAAATACAATAAGTATTAAAGAAACAATACCTAAAATCATACCTAAAGAAAAAGGACCATAACTAGCTACAATAATAGATACGTGTACCATTAACCACCAAGAGTTTAATACAGGTTGTAAGTTGGCAATGGCTGGATCTAACCAGTTTTGATGTGCAAAGACTAGTATAATGGCTGCTAAAAAAGTAGTTGCTCCAATGGTTAGTGTAGATTTTTTTCCTAAAAACAAACCAAATAACATCGTTGCCCAAGCAACATAGATAATAGATTCGTACGCATTACTCCAAGGTGCGTTACCGCTAATGTACCATCTAGCAGCTAACCCGAAAGTATGAAATAGAAAACTTAAAATGGTTAATACAATTAACCCTTTAACAATGTAGCTTAGTGTTTTAGATTTATAATAAAATATTTTTAAAATTTCAATAAAGATTAATAACAATCCTAAAATCATATAAAAGATAGAAGTCTTTGTGAAAATTTCCCACTTATTATACATGATTTCTAAATCAATTTTATTTTCGGAAGGATATACTTCTGCTCCAAATTTCTTTTGAAACTTTTTAATTCCGTCTAAAATCTGATTTGCTTTTGTATAATCTTTGGTTTTTTTAGCTTCTTGTAAAAGTTGTATGTAAACGGGTAAAGATTGACGTACAAAAACAGAATCTGTAGCTTTAAAACCTGCTGTAGAGGTTTCTGGTTGAGAAACCCAAGTATTATTATCATCATTAGGAATTGGATAAATACGTAAAATACCTCCGCCAATAGCACTATACAATAAGCCTACTCGTTTATCAATTTTAATTAAATCTTTTTCAAATTTATTTTTTACATTTTTTTTCTGTGCTTCTGCTACGGCATCTTTTATTTTATACGCCCCATTAGGCATAATAAAATCTGATAAACGAGCATATTTTGCGGTGTTAGGTAAACTTAAAATCTCTCTAATTTTAGAGTTTCCTTTTTCTAAATAAATTACAGGAACCTCAAACCAAAAGCGAGGGTTTTCTATAATAGATAATAAAACCTGACTTGGTTGCATGCCATTAAACGTCTCTGTTTTACTAACTTTTCGGACCAATTCAGACGCAAAGGTATCTGCGGGTTTCATACGGCCACCAGCATCTTGAATCACTAGTTTATTAAAACTTTCGGCATGTTTAATATCAACTGCATTTGCTTTTAATATAGAGTCTATTTGTTGATTAGTGATGTTGTTTTCTTGATGCTCTGTATGTTGTCCAAAACTAATAGTAGAAATGAATAATGCAGTCACCATAGACATTGTCATTTTTTTCTTTTTAATTTTTTTCAAACCTTTTTTTAAGTCATTAAAATGTGTGTTTTTATCAAAAAGCATACTAATTAAACCAGTATATAATAGGGAATATCCTAAGTATGTAATAAATGTTCCTAAAAAATCATGGTTTACAGAAAGGTGTGTTTCTTCTCTTGGGCCAGATAAATCGTAACTAGATTGAAAAAATTTGTAGCCTTTATAATCTAAAATATGATTCATAAAAATTCGATAGTCAAATGTTTCTTTTGCATCTATAACAGTAACTTCGCTAGCATAAGATGCGGCACTTTCGGAGCCAGGGTATTTTTCTAGTTGAAAATCATTTAATTTTACTGAAAAAGGAGTTTCTAATATTTTTGAACCATATAATACTCTAAAATTTAAATTACCTACAGTAACTTCTTTAGAACCTTGAGCATTGTATTTACCTCCGGTTAATTCTATTCTTTCTGTTTTGTTATCAGTTTTAATATCTAAAACAATAATATCTAAATTTTTACTATCTTTTTTACCGCTAATGGTTTTCATAATCCCTTTTTCGGCAGGTTTAGGAATCACAAATTGTAATCCTGCTATATTATTTAAAGTTAAATATTGAAAATTCTGAATGGAGTCTTTCGTGATTTTTCCTCTTTTTTGATCAGCCATTCTAAACCAATCACCTTCATCTTTAGAAACCATTTTTAAGTTTCCTCCTTTATTTGTAAAGTTGATAGAAGCATTGTTATTTGGAGCATCAAAACCAACTAATACTCCATGAATATTTTGGATAGTTCCTTTTTCAATCCAATGTTCATGGCGAGTTCCGTCTGATGATTCTACAAAAAACAAGTGTTCAACTCCGTTTTCGTCTTCTATTAATTTTTTTTCAGCCTTAGGGATATAATCAACAAGCTCAAAACTAAAATGTTGGGTTTTATCTTCGTTTTTAAAATTGTCTGAGTAAGACCATGAGTTTTTACCCCAAGCAGATAATAATATAGGTTTGTTAATTTCAGGTTTTTGAACCTTACCATTATCAACAATTATGTTTAGATAGGTAGTTTCGGATAAATATTTATTTACAGTTTCTCCTTCCTTAATCATCATAGTACCTTCGTAACCAATATACCTAGTTACGCCTGCTCCAATTATGATAAAAAGGAAAGCTAAATGAAACATTAAAACGGCCCATTTTTCTTTTTTGTACAATCTGTATCTAAAAATATTTCCAAAGAAATTAATAACAAAAAAGACCATAATAGCCTCAAACCACCATGTGTTATATACAAGTGCTTTAGAAGTTTGTGTGCCAAAATCATTTTCTATAAACGTGGCAACTCCCATTGCAACCGCAAAAAGGATAAATAAAAATGCCATTAATCTGGTAGAGTAGAGTATATTAAGAATTTTTTTCATTCTATTTTAGTAGTTTTTAAAGTGTGGCAAATTTAAGGATAAAAGAAATACTAAGACATCTTGAAAAGTTCTTTTTTCTTGTTAAAGTTTGTTAAAAGAGGTCGCTTATTTCATTAAGATTCAATAAGAATAATAATTTCTGTATTGATGTTAATTCAAATGAAAGTCTAGTTTTTTATAGATATATCTTATCCTAGTTTGGATGAAATAATTTTCGGAATCTTTCTTTTAAATTTTAAAATTCTGATGCTTTGTAATAAACTGTTTAATGAACAGCTTTATATCTTCCAAAAACAGCTTCTAATGCATTAGAAATTTCACCTAATGTAGCTCTGTTTTTGGCTGCTTTTACTGCTAATTCTAATAAGTTTTCTTTTCCTGTTCTTGCAGCTTCTGTTAAAGCTTTAAGAGACTTTTTAACTTCAGTATTGTTTCTAGAAGCTTTTAATTGATGTAGTCTTTTAATTTGAGAATTACGTACAGTTTCATAATCAACCTCTAAGATTTGTAAAGGATCTTCTTTTTTTAATTGATATCTATTAACTCCTATAATTACCTCTTTTTCGGTATCTATTTTAGCTTGTTTAATAGCTGCAGCTTCTTCAATGCGTATTTTAGGGGTTTCATTTTCAATGGCTTTTGTCATGCCTCCAAGTTCTTCTATCTCACTAATTAGCTCCCAAGCTTTGTTAGCAATATCTTCTGTTAGTTTTTCTAGGTGATAACTTCCTGCCCAAGGGTCTATAGTTTTGGTAATATGAGTTTCTTTTTGTAAATAGATTTGCGTATTTCTTGCAATTCTAGCAGAAAAATCTGTTGGTAAAGTAACGGCTGCATCTAAAGCATTGGTGTGTAAACTTTGTGTTCCGCCAAAAGCAGCTGCCATGGCTTCTATAGTTGTTCTTGTTATATTATTGAAAGGGTCCTGTGCTGTTAAAGACCAATCACTTGTTTGGCAATGTGTTCTTAAAGCTAAAGATTTTGGGTTTTTGGGGTTAAATTCTTTTACAATTTTAGCCCACAACATTCTTGCAGCTCTTAACTTTGCGATTTCTGTAAAATGATTCATTCCAATAGCCCAAAAGAAAGACACTCTTGGAGCAAAAGAATCTATTTCCATACCAGCTTCAATTCCATTTCTTATATATTCTAATCCATTTGCAAGTGTATATGCTAATTCCATTTCTGCAGTTGCACCCGCTTTTTGCAAGTCAAATCCAGAAATAGAAATAGCATTAAATTTTTGTATTTTATTGCTAGTATATTTAAAAATATCTGCAATAATCTTCATGGATGGAGAAATAGGGTAGATGTACGTGTTTCTTGCCATAAAATCAGTGAGAATATCATTCTGTATTGTACCATGTAAGTTTTCTATAGAAATACCTTGCTCTTCTGCCGCAACAATATAAAATGCAAAAATGGGTAAGACAGCACCATTAATTGGCATAGAAACAGATACTTTATCTAACGGAATTTTGTTAAATAAAATCTTCATATCTTCTACAGAATCTATGGCTACACCCGCTTTACCAACATCACCTTGTACAAGTTCATGATCAGAATCGTACCCTTTATGCGTTGCTAAATCAAAAGCAACAGATAATTCTTTTTGTCCTGCTTCTAAAAGTTTTCTATAAAAAGCATTGGTTTCTTCGGAAGTAGAAAAACTTGCATTTTGTCTTATGGTCCAGGGTCTTTTAACATACATGGTGGCATAGGTACCTCGTAAATTCGGTGCAATACCAGCAACAAAACCTTCTTGGTTAAAAGAAGGTCTTGGTTTTTTGTGATTTTTTGTAAGTTTTATATGTTGTAATTCTTTTCTATTCATTTTTGGGTTCTACTTCTAGCTTCTGAAGTTTGTATAATTTGATTCCAATTTCATTTATTTCTTTTTCTTTTTTCCTTATTTTAAAGGAACTAGTTAAAATTAAAAATATAGAAAAAACGACTAAAATTATAACAGCAGTAAAAATGAAATTGGCGTTATTTCCAAAAAAATGATAAAATTTATCTTCTAAGAAATAAAGGCTGACTGCAATAAAAAAAATAAATCCAATTATAATAGAAGGTAGTTTTTTCTTCAATTTTTGTATTTCTTCTTTTAATTTATTTTGTCTTTTTTGTTCAATGAGAATTTCTTCTTTTTTTTCCATTTTCAGGTTTTATGAACCTTTTTCAGCGTTTAATCGTTCTTTTTCTAACGATTCTGAAAGTCGGTTTCTGGTTAATGGGGAAACTATTGTTTTTATATTTCTTTGCTTAACAAAGGGGTATAATTCCAACGCTTGTTGCATTTTTTCCTCTTTGTTTTGTAGAGAATTTGTACCTAAAAGTATCACTTCTTTTTCTAAGAAACCATTTTCTTCTTTTTTAGCACTTTCTTTAATTTTTTTCTGAATGATGCCACTTTTTAGTTGTTTTAAAAAGCCGCCACTTTTTTCTATTTGCTTAAAAAGCGTTAAAGCATTTTCTGCTAATTGTTCTGTTATAGATTCTATATAATAAGAACCTTCTGCAACGTTTTTACCTTTTTGAAGGGAGCTTTCTTGCTGAAATATTAATAATTGATTTCTAGAAATACGATTCCCAAATTCATTAGATTTATGAAAAATAGCATCATAAGAAACATTAGAAATAGTATTAGCGCCACCTAAAATAGCACTCATACATTCTGATGTTGTTCTTAATAAGTTTACGTTATAATCATAAATTGTTTTGTTTCTTAAACTGGGTTGTACAAAAAGATGGGCTTCTAAATCCTCTGCCTCATATTCTTTTATAACTAAAGACCATAAAATTCTAAAAGCTTTTAATTTTGCAATTTCAAAAAAATAATTACTTCCTACAGAAAAAGAAAAAGTTATTTTTTTAGCTACATTACTTCCGTATTTATTTAAGTATTCATTTGCATGTGCTAAAGTATATGCAAGTTGCTGTGTAATGGTAGCGCCACAATTTTGATATAAATCTGCCGAAACAGCAATAGAATTTGTAGTATTTCTTTGAATTCGCTCTAATTTTATAAAATCTTCTTTTAAATTAAAGAACCAATTACCGGTTTCTGCTAAGTTTCCAATAATATCCGTTTGAAAATAAGTTTTGTCTGAATTTATAAATTTTGATATTTCAAGTTGGAAAGAATCGTCTAAAAATGAAAATTTAAAGTAAATGAAAACTGATTTCACATTTATGTTACCAAGTAGTTTTCTGTAATCAAATGTTTTTTTTGCTATAAATTGAATTGAATTCGCTCCTCTTTTTAAAGCATTTATGGCTAATGAGTTTGCTATTTTTTCATCATCAATAAAAATAGTTTCACAAATGTTAAATTCTGTTTTTGGGTTTTCTATTTTTAGATTTGTTCTGTCTTCTGCTGTGTAAAAAGGTTTTACAACAATTCCTTCTTGAGTTCTCCAAAGTAATGTGTCATTATAATCTGCACCTCTTAAATCTACCTGGATTTTATTTTTCCAAGCAGCAGGTGTAGTTTTTAAAAAATTATCAAACAAAGGAGTATTCATTTATTTTTTCAGGGTATCAAATTCTATTAAATAAATATCTTCATTTTCTTTTTTCATTAAATATTTTTCTCGAGCAAATCGTTCTAACTGAATTGAATCTTGAAGCTTTTTTATGGTAGCTTTGTCTTCCTTTATTTTCTTTTCATAAAATGAAATTGTACTTTCTAAATCTGTAATTTCATTATCAAACTTTCTGTGTACCAGGTAAGAGTTTTCATCAAAAAAGAACATCCAAATTAAAAATGGAATTAAGATTAAAACAAAAACGTTTGTTAAAATTTTTACGGCTCTTATGTTTTTAAACTTATTAAAAGTCATAATCTTTATAAACGATCGTTAATTACTGTTCTTACAACATCAATGGCCACTAAATTATGCTTATTATTTGGGATAATTATATCTGCAAAATTTTTGGTAGGTTCTATAAATTGTAGGTGCATTGGTTTTAAAGTATCTTGATATCTGTTTAAAACTTCATCAATATCTCTTCCTCTTTCAGTAATATCTCTTCTAATTCTTCTTATTAAACGTTCATCCGTATCGGCGTGTACAAATATTTTAATATCAAATAAATCTCTAAGAGCTTTGTTATTTAAGATTAAAATACCTTCTACAATCACTACTTTTCTAGGGTGCGTTTTTACGGTATCTGTTGTTCTGTTATGCGTAACAAAAGAATATACAGGTTGTTCAATTGTTTTTCCCGATTTTAATTTTTTTAAATGTGTAACAATTAAATCAAAATCGATAGCTCTTGGATGATCAAAATTAATTTTGGTTCTTTCTTCATAAGATAAGTTAAACGTTTCGTTGTAGTACGAATCTTGTGATATTACACAAACTTCATCTGTAGGTAGTTGTTTAATTATTTGATTTACAACCGTAGTTTTTCCACTTCCTGTACCTCCGGCAATTCCAATAATGAGCATATAATTATGTTTAGGATAATTAATCGTCTAAAATAATAAAGATTTTGCAATAACTTATGGTTTTTTTAATCTTAAATCGGTTCTTTTGAAGAGGGGAACAGTGAAAGATTATTAAACTTTAAAAAGAAAGTTGTAAAATATATTTGTAATTAAATTAGTGTTTTTCATAAAAAAAAGTCTCAAAAAATATTATTTTGAGACTTTTTTAATTTGAGCCGATAGAGGGACTCGAACCCACGACCTGCTGATTACAAATCAGCTGCTCTAGCCAGCTGAGCTACATCGGCTTTTGTTTTTGAGAGCGCAAATTAAAAGCAATTTTTAGTTTCTACCAAATAAAATTACATTTATTTTTAATAAAAAGAGCTTCAATCTAGATTGAAGCTCTTAGAACAAGAATAATTTCACATAAAATAGAATAATTTGAAAGGTTATTTTTCTATTTATACTTAAAAAACGTAATTTTATTTTATTTGTTGCCTTTATTAGTTTTTAAATATTGTTAGTTAAAAGTCTACTAAAGCTTTTTTATATGTGGATAAACAGCGTTCTCTAGCTAGTTTATGTTCTACAATTGGAGTAGGGTAGGTGAGCTCTTGAAAATTAGGTACCCATTTTTTGATGTAATTTAAGTCTTTGTCAAATTTTTTAATTTGAGTAGTGGGGTTAAAAATTCTAAAATAAGGAGAAGCATCTACACCGGTTCCGGCAACCCATTGCCAGTTACCAATATTACTTGCTTGTTCATAATCGTGTAATTTTTCAGCAAAATACGCTTCTCCCCATCTCCAATCTATTAATAAATGTTTGCAAAGAAAGCTACCAACCAACATTCTAATTCTATTGTGCATAAAACCTGTTTTATTTAATTCTTTCATGCCAGCATCTACTAATGGATAGCCTGTTTCGCCGTTACACCAAGCTTTGAATTCTTCTTCGTTATTTCTCCAGAGAATCTTATCGTATTTGGGTTTAAAGCTGTCTTTAACAGTGTGAGGAAAATGCCATAAAATTTGCATAAAAAACTCACGCCAAATTAATTCTTTTAAGAAAGTACTATTATTGCTTTTTGATGCTTTGTCAACCATTTTGCGAATACTGACGGTTCCGAAACGTAAATGTGTGCCTAATTTAGAGGTACTGTCTTTTGCAGGGAAGTTTCTGGTTTCTTCGTAAGTGTCAATTAATTGAGAAGATACTTTGTAAGAAGTAACTTTTATTTCAGATTTTATAAAACCAATAGTTTCTAGTTTTAAAATAGGTTGGTTTTTACTTTTGATAAAATTTTCTAACAGTGTTTCTGAAGGATAAAATTGAATTCCTTTATAATGAAAAGCTTCTAACCATTTTTTAGAATAGGGTGTGTAAACTTTATACGGTGTTCCATCTTTTTTTACAATTTCATTTCTTTCAAAAATTACTTGGTCCTTGAACGTTGTAAAATTGATATTTTTTGATGTTAGGAATTGCTTGATTTCTAAATCTCTTTTTATAGCATAAGGTTCATAATCATGATTTGTAAAAACAGTGTCAATGTTGTGTTTTTCTGATAATGAATTGAATATTTCTATTGGTTTTCCGTAAAGTACTTCAAAAGCACTTCCTATTTCGAGTAGTTTTTTATGAATATGTTCTATTTCTTGATAAATAAAGGAAACACGTGCATCTTCTTTATTTAATTTACTTAAAATTTCTTCATCAAAAATAAAAATTGGAAGTACTTTTTTGCCTGATTTTAATGCCTGATATAATCCGCAATTATCTTCTAAACGTAAATCTCTTCTAAACCAAAAAATATGTATAACTGTCTTCATTTATTATCGTTGTCTAATTTCTATAAACCAAAAATCTATTTAATTGGTGGGTAATATTGTCCAAAAAGTTCAATTAATTTTTTTTGTCTGTATTCAAAAATTTCTTCTAATTTGGGTTTTACCAGTATGGGGTGCACCATTTGACCTAAAATTCCCATAGGAACTTTATAATCTATAATATCTTCCATTTCTACGCCACCTTCAATTTTTTTAATAAAATGTTTATGATGCCATAAAGCATAGGGGCCAAAACGTTGCTCGTCTACAAAATATTCATTTTCCTTTACATGTGTAATTTCGGTAACCCATTTTGTTTTTATCCCAAGAATTGGAGTTACAATATATTGTATAATTTGACCTGCAAACATTGGTTTTTCTGCTCCAGAAAGAATATCGAAACTCATGTAAGAAGGAGTAATGGTTTTTAAGTTTTTAGGGCTCGATAAAAACTCCCAAGCTTTTTCTAATGTAATTGGTAATTTTTGCTTTCTGTGGAATGTGTAGATTTTCATGTTAATTATGAATTAAAATGTAGAGGTTTAGTGATGTTGCAATGCAAAGCCAAATTATGTATGGCAATAGTAAATATTGATAATATTTAGTTTTATTACTGAGTTTAAAAAAGAAATAAAACAAGGTAGAGGTGAGTAATACAATTGTTATGAAGCCGATTAAGACTAAGTGTTGATTAAAGAAAATGTAGTTCCAACTTACGTTTAGAATAAATTGAATTATAAAAACAGAGCGTATTTTTGAGTTGTAATTGGTTGTAAATAATTTACCTAAATAAATAGAGAAACAAATCATAATTAAGGTCCAGGCAATTCCAAAAACAATTCCAGGAGGTGTCCAAGGTGCTTGGTTTAAGTTGGTATACCAATCAGTAAGTGGGCCGTTATTCATTAACCATCTTCCAATGGCTAATCCTCCAAAATTGATAACTAAAAATAATAGTGTAAGTTTTACTTGTTTCATAAATGCATTATTTATATTCTAAAGGCTCATTTTTTTTAAAATGTTATCTGCTTCTAGCTATTTTTGATTGCTATAGGTTCTATTGATGGCTTGTAATTTAAAAGCTTCTTCCTTTATTTTATTGCAAGCTTCTTGCAGCTTTTCTATTTCACTTTCTATTTAAATAAGCCAAACATAACTTTATTATATTAGGTGTTTTGTTATTTTTGAACTCAATGGATTTGTAATTGAAAAATAGTAATCAACGAATTCTCCTTTTGGGGAAACTAAATATTTTTGAAAATTCCATTTTACAGATGAGCTTTTTTTATGATTTAACTTCTTTGATGTTAGCCAAGTATATAAAAGGTGTTGGTTTTCTCCTTTCACATCAATTTTTTCTGTAATTAAAAATGAAACGCCATAATTTACTTCACAAAATTCTTGAATCTCAGAAGAGGATCCAGGTTCTTGTTTCCCAAACTGATTACAGGGAACTCCTATTACAACTATTTTGTCATTATATGTTTTATGTAATTCTTCTAAATATTTGTATTGTGGTGTAAATCCGCACTTAGAAGCAACGTTTACAAAAAGAATATATTTACCTTTAAAATCTGACAAAAGAATAGGGGTATTCTGGAGACTATTAATCTCTATATCGTAAATATTCATATAATTTTGATTTATTTATATTTTAAAACTGACAATTCCGCAGTCTAACTCAAAAATTTGACCAGATATAGCACTCGCTTTTTCAGAAATTAAAAAAGAAGCCATATCTGCAACTTCTTTTGGTGCTAGATATTTTTTTAGAGGATGACGCTCTTTTATGTTTTCAATCATCCGTTCATTACGTAATAGTTTAGAAGCCAAATCTGTGTCTGTTACAGTAGGTGCAATTGCGTTTACACGAATTAAAGGAGCTAATTCTGCTCCTAAGGATTTAGTTAAACCTTCTACGGCAGATTTAGCTGAAGCTACACTGGCATGAAAAGGCATCCCTAATTTTGCGGCAACTGTACTAAATAATAAAATAGAGGGTTTGTTTCCTTTTTTTAAAGAAGGTAGGTAATGCTGAATTGCTTTAACAGCGCCAATAACGTTAATTTCAAAGTCTTCTCTGAAATCATTTAGCTTTAGTCTAGAAATTGGTTTTAAATTGATGCTTCCTGGGCAGTAGATTAAGGTGTCTATTGCTTCTATGTTAGGTAATTCATCTGTAAGAATATCACAAGTATAGTGATTGAGATTAGTGTGGGCAAGTAAAGGGTTTGTTCTACTAATATTTATAATAGAATTTTCATCAATTAAATTTGCAATAATTGCTTTTCCAATTCCTTTACTTCCTCCAATAACTAAAATTTTATTCATTTGCTTTTAAGGTCTTCCTTTCAAGCGCTTTTCAATTTTTTGTTTAACTGCTGTAAGGCGCTTCATTTGATCCATTATTTCAAGATCTTTTTCTACTTTATATACTTCATTTAGTTCTAGTATTAAGGCTTTTACCTCTCTAGAAGCAACAATTCTATCACTAGTTGTTTTAAATGAGAATTTTCTATGTTCAAATTCTTCCGCTCTTTCTAATAAATTCATTCTATATTTCTCTATTTTATTCTATAATTTGTGAATATAATTATAAAATTTAGAAAAACAAGAGAAACCTGTAATTATTACGCAGTAAGTGGTTTTCCTTTTAAACGTCTTTCTATTCTTTGCTTTATAACGGTTAAACGTTTCATGATATCCATAATTTCAGAATCTTTATTCTCTTTATAGATTTCATTTAAGCTTAAAATTAAAGATTTTGCTTCTCTAGCTGCCAATACTCGATCACTGGTAGTTGGGAATCTCATTTTTCTAGTTTCAAATTCTAATGCTTTTTTTATTAACTCCATAATTTAATTTCTGTATTTTACATTTAAATATTCCTTTTTGGAAACTTATAAACTTTAAATGTTTGTTTCGTCTTTTATTCTATTGCTATTATATAATCAATAGTTGTGCCGTTTAATTGATTTAAATATAGATTTATCTTATAGCATTATAGAGTAAATTTTAGTAGTTTTTAATATGTTTATAACATTTAACTACGATAAATATATTAAAATAAAAATTATCTTTTTCTATTATCAAAAAATATGAATAGAAATTAGGGGCTTTATTTTTTATTAACAGTTATTTATATTTCAAATATAATAAATGTTTAATTAATTCGCAAAATAATTAAACAAAATTTATTTTTTAAATTGATATGTTTTTATTTTGATACTAATTTGTAATAGCTTTTTAAAGCTAAATAATACCAATTTCATTTTGTTATGTCACTAAAATAATTGAAAATCTAAATGTCTTCCTGAGTTTGTTGGAGGGTATTCTGTAGTTTAAATAGGGTTTTCGACTGAGCAAATGTGAAGTGATCAGAGAGTCGTATCTTTTTTTTAATTAGAATAGTCAAAAACCAATAATGAATTTTAAAGCTTCTTTAAGTAGTTAAATTGGAATAATTCAATTATTTTTTAATAATGAGCCTTCTAAATAAGCTGTTTTTGTGTTTTTTAAACTAAAAAGAGGTAGAGATGTTTTTATGTATTATAGATAGAAGGAGTGTGTATTAAACACAGATGTTTGTTAAGAGTCTTTGTTTATATTGTTAATCATTCCGTTAAAAACAAACCAATGAAAAGGCATAACGGCATACCAATAGATTCTGCCGGCTAAACCATGAGGTCTAAAAGTAGCTGTTTGGTGTAATTGGTCATCTTTAATTTTAAATTCTAACCAAGCTTCACCGGGCATTATCATTTCTGCGTAGAGTAGTAGTTTTCCTTTTTCCTTATCAGCATATATTACACGCCAAAAGTCTAAAGCATCACCAACATTCAACTCTGTAGGATGTCTTCTCCCTCTTCGTAAACCAGCTCCACCAAAAAATTGATCTAAAAATCCTCTAATTTTCCAAAGAAAAGTGCCATAATACCAGCCAGTTTCTCCACCAATTGCCCAAATTCTGTTTAGTGTTCTTTTTTTGTTTTTTACAATTCTTGTTTTGTGGTCTTTAAAGCAGCCATACTCTGGAACATTTACAAATTCATGTACAAAGTTTTTTAGTTTTCCGCTACTTATATAAGAGTCTTTCCAGCTGGAAACAATGCTGTTTTGTTCAATTTTTTTAAAAGCTAATTTTACCGCTTCTTTGTAAGGCATTGGCTGTACGTCTAAAATAGTATTGATGTCGCTTTTATTACCAATTACTTCTACACCCATAGAATTAACTAAAGAACTTGCTAATTTATATGATGTAGAGGTTACAAAATAGAGCCAGTAAGAGGATAGTTTTGGTGTCATAACAGGTACTGTTAAAATCCACCTTTTTAGTTTTCTTACTTCTGCAAATTGCAACAACATTTCTTTATAAGTTAGTATTTCTGGGCCAAAAATATCATGAGAAGTATTAAATAATTCTTTTCTGTCGAGTGCTTTGTGTAAAAAAGACAAGACATCTCTAATTGCTAAAGGTTGTGTTTTTGTGTTCAACCATTTAGGCGCAATCATTGCAGGTAATTTTTCTACTAGGTCTCTTATGATTTCAAAAGAAGAACTTCCGGACCCTACAATTATTCCTGCTTTAAAAGTGGTTAAGGCATATGTGTTTGATGCTAATGTATTTTCAACATTTTTTCTTGATAATAAATGCTTAGAGAGCTTGGTGTCGTTGGTTATGCCACTTAAATAAATAACTTGTTTTATTGTGGTCGTTTCAGCATATTTTTTAAAGTTTAAGGCGCATTTTTCTTCTAAAACATGAAATTCTTTAGCAGAATTAGACATAGAGTGAATTAAATAATAGGCCGCATCAATATCTTTACGGAGGTGAGTTAAGCTTTCATAGTCTAAAAAATCAGCTTCAACTAATTGAATGTTTTTTTGATTTTTGTAATAGCTTTCTGCTCTTATTTTATCTCTAACAGGACAAATAACGGTGTGTCCGTCATTTAATAATAACGGAATTAAACGTTTGCCAATATATCCGGTTGCTCCTGTTACAAGAATTTTCATAGAAGTTATGCTGTGTTTTTAGTTCTTTGATAAGGTAATTTTTTTTTAGTAATTCAACCTTTACATATAACTTTTTAATTTGAACTACGGTAGGCATTTCATATTACAAACTTATAAATTGGCAGATTTAAAACTAGAGCACTTACTTATAAGGTTTATCTTATAAAGATGCTCTAGATCTTTCATTTTTTTATTCTTAAAATGACTTTAAAGCGTTTTAAAATTATTTATTTTTATGTCTTTTGCTTTTAAGTCATGCATTAAATTATACAAACCAAAAAAAGTTCTGTTAATGTAAATAAAGTGCTTAGAACCTCTGTTTCCATTCATGTTTTTTAGTTCTGTGCTTTTGGCATATTTCTGACCCAAATCAGAGAGCTTGCCAAAGAAAACTTTGTCAGAAAAATCAAAAACTTCTTGATGCAAGGGTTGTGTAAATAAAGTTAACATTTCATGAAACATGGCTCTAAAAAAGTCTAATTCTTCTTTAGAATCATCTGCTCTTAGAATTTCTAATTCATATAATTTCTGTTCAAAAATAACAGGATCACTAATACTTTCTGGTTTTGCTAATTCAAAATAAGGAACATAAAACTCCATAGGAATCGTTTTCATGCAACCAAAATCAATGACAATTAATTCGTTTTCTGGTGATATTAAAAAGTTTCCGGGATGCGGATCTGCATGTACTTTTTTTAAGTTATGCATCTGAAACATATAAAAATCCCACAAAGCTTGTCCTAATTTATTAGAAACTTCTTGGTTGTTTGTAGAAAATTCAGATAAATGTACGCCGTGCATCCAATCCATTGTAATAATTCTGTCTGATGATAAATCAGCATAATATTCAGGGAAATTAAGATTCGGAATGTGTTTACAAGCAGCTACAATTTCTTTACTTTGTTCAACTTCTAATATGTAATTTGTTTCCTCAACTAATTTATTTTCTACTTCTTTAAAATATTTATCAGAATCTTTTCCTCTAATATTAAACATTTTAATAGCAATAGGTTTTACCAAAGCTAAATCTGATGAAATACTTTGTGCCACACCAGGATATTGAATTTTTACAGCCAATTCTTTTCCATCTTTTTCTGCTTTATGAACCTGACCGATACTTGCGGCGTTTACAGAAACGGTATTAAATTTGTCGTAAATTTCATTCGGATCTTTTCCAAAATATTTTTTAAAAGTTTTGGTAACCAAAGCAGGAGAAAGTGGAGGTACAGAGAATTGAGAAAGCGAAAATTTTTCTACATAAGCCTGCGGTAAAATACTTTTTTCCATACTCAACATCTGAGCTACTTTTAAAGCACTTCCTTTTAAGGTTTTTAAACCGTCGTAAATATCTTCCGCATTATTTTCGTTTAGCTTAGCCTTGGCTTCTTCTTCTGTTTTGGTTATTTTATCTCCGTAATATTTAAGATAATTTACACCTATTTTTGCGCCAGTAGTAACTAATTTAGAAGCTCTCTGAATCTTAGAAGTTGGTATAGAATCTATTGTTTTCATAGGCTATTTAATTGAAGTTTACTTTTTCTTTTAAAATGAATTTTCCAAAATCGATAATGCTTTGTAAAGGTTTAATGTCCATTAAATCAAAACGAGCATTTATAGATTTTTCAATAAAAATATCTGTTTTTTCAAAGGATGGAGAAACATCATCTAGCCAAAACTTCATTGTTACCAATAAGTGAAACCAAGATGATTCTTGAATTGATTTATCTTGGATTTTTTCTAATTTTTCGTGTTTTAAATCTAATTTTTCTATGCCAATATTCTTAACATAGTTGAGATAATTTTCTCGCAGTTTTTTAAGAGACTTTAGTTTTTTAAAATTTTTTTGGCTATTTTCTAAAGCGTATACAACATAACTTCTGTTTGCTGTTAGTATTTCGAAAAATGTAAAATAAAAACTGAGTAATTTGTTTCTTGCATCAAAGTTTTCGTAGTCATCACTTTTGGCTAAAACGGTAATAGTGTGATTAAAAAATTCGGTAAAAACAGCTTCTTCAATAGTTTCAAAAGAACTATAGAATTTATAAAAATCAGCTTCGTCAAAATTATTTTCTTTCGCAAAACTATATACAGATTTTGGTTGATGGTTGTTTTCTAATATAAATTCCATATACCAGGATATTAAATTGTCTTTTGTAATATTTTTCTTTCTAGCCATAATCTTTTGATATTTATGTAAATATACGATTGTTTAACTAATTATCTATTTTGTTAAACAATAATTTTTTGTTAAAATAAATTGATGCTTTTAAATTAAAAGAATAAACATCAATATATTATCTATATTTGCTTGTAATCTTAATTTATTATAGATGAATTTTAATGTGAAAACAGTATTAATTGCAGTAGTATTAGCAACAACTCTTTTTAGTAGTTGTGATAAAAAACAATCAGAAAAGGATAAAAAAACAATCGTACAAAATGAAGTTTTAACGGAAGAGGTTAAGGCGCCAGAAGATATGGTGTGGGTTTCTGGAAAAACTTTTTTAATGGGGGCAAAAGTAGAGGATCAATATGCGATGCCGCGTGAAAAACCTGCGCATAAGGTTTCTGTTGATGGATTTTTTATTGACACACATGAAGTTACTAACAAACAATTTAAGAAATTTGTGGATGCAACTAAATATGTTACTGTTGCAGAAAGACCAATAGATTGGGATGAAATTAAAAAAGATTTACCTGCCGGTACAGAAAAACCAGCAGATTCAATATTACAACCAGGAAGTTTAATTTTTAATAAACATGCTAAAGGAGTTGTATCTATGGATAATTATGGACAGTGGTGGAAATGGCAAATTGGTGCAGATTGGAAGCATCCTGAAGGGCCAAAAAGTTCTATTGAAGGTCTAGATAATTATCCTGTTGTACATATGGCACAAGAAGATGCTTTGGCTTATTGCAAATGGGCTAATAGAAGGTTGCCTACTGAAGCGGAATGGGAGTCTGCAGCACAAGGTAAATTTGAAGATAATATTTATACTTGGGGAAATAAGTATGAAGACTTAAATGCGAATGCAAACACTTGGCAAGGTAAATTTCCAACAGAAAATATTTCTGAAGATGGGTTTGATTACATTTCTCCAGTAGCATCGTACCCAGCAAATAATATTGGATTGTATGATATGGCTGGTAATGTTTGGGAAATGACTTCTGATTTGTTTAATGTAAATTATTATCAAAGTATAGATCCATCAGTGGTACTTGCAAATCCTATAGGAGCAGAAAAATCATACACGCCTAGTAATCCGTATCAAGTGGAGTATGTTATGAAAGGTGGTTCTTTTTTATGCCATGAGTCTTATTGTGCTAGTTTTAGAATTTCCGCAAGAATGGGAATGGAGCCTAATTCTGGTTCAGATCATATTGGTTTTAGAACCGTTGCTACCAAAGAAATGTTAGTGAAATAATTTATTTTTTAGCTAGACGTTTTATTTTACCTAGTTATTTAAGTTTATCGGAATGACTTTTTATAGTACTATTAATTTTTTATTAATAGTACTATTTTTTTTGTGTAGCCTTTAAAATGTTCCTTTAAAAATTATCTTATTGATATCTTTTATAGCTCAGGTATTATGCGGATTCTTGGTCGGAAATAGAGGTATATATACCTACTGACGGATGTAATGGTTGTTTAAATGTTGGTTGAATTCAATATGCGCACGCATGTCAAACTCCAAATTTAGATTTTACAACGGTTTACCTAGTGTATTAGATAGGAATAAATTCTTCTAAATTTAATATTATTTTAAAAGCAAAAAACCTTGATAAATTTTATCAAGGTTTTTTGCTTTTATGTCTCTTAGTGTATTTGTTACAAGACTATATATTAAGGAATAGTGATTGCAATTTAACTAAAAGATTAGTAATTAAAATCGTTTTCCAATACCAATTCCAATGGCCCAAGTATCTAAATTGTTTGCGCGATAGTCATATAAAACAGTAGGAGAAACATCCCAATTGTTTCCAAATTCTATTTCATATTCTAGACCTGCTCTAACAATAAAAAGATTTTCTTGTTTTTCTAACTCAACACCTGCTCCTAAAACTAAAACCCAGTTTTCATGAAACTTATGAAGTGCATCAAGAGTTAAAACGACAGGATGCTCTTTTTCAACAAAAATTTCATGTTCTTTTTCTATTTCAAAAGTTTCAAGTTCTAGATCATTATGTAGGCCTAATCCCCATTTTTCATTAATCCAATATTCTAAATCCAATCCAAAGGAGGGAACAATAACAACTTTATCCCCATCGCTTGTAGAGGTAGGAATGAATGTGTGACTTAAAACAGGGCTAACTCTAAAATGTTTAAAATTTTCTTCTTGTGCAGTAGCAATAAAGCTAATAAAAGTTAATACGATTATTAAGGTGTTTTTTTTCAAAATAATTTTTATTGAATATTATTAAGCAAGCAAAAGTATATATTTATTTTATTTTCAAACATGATAAATGTTATTTTTTACTTCTAAGTAAGTCTTAGGGAATATTAAATTATTTGAAGTCCTTGATTTATGTTTTCAATATTAGGACTTATTGACTTGTTCTGTGTAGTAATTAATATAGGTAGGTGAAATTGTGATGGGATTTTTTGGATCAACACAAAAAGTTGTGGAGTAAACTAAAAAAGAAGAACTTTGACTTTTAAATTCTTTCTATTTTGGATACTTCAATTGAACTTGCTAAATTATTACTACCAGAAATACTTATAGACTATTTTAAACTCACTAAACATGAAGTTAAAAATGGAGAACTACATTTCTATTTCACCGAATTGAATACGATTCCAGAAGAATTTAAAGGATTAAAATTAAGTTCTAAAGGCTTTTTTCCTGAAGCGACTATTCAAGATTTTCCAATCCGAGGTAAAAACGTTTTTCTACATGTTATTAGACGACGTTGGGTGGAAGAAAGTTCTAAGAAAGTAGTTGTAAGAGATTGGCAATTAGTAGCAAAAGGCACTAGGATTACTAGTGAATTTGCTGCTTTTTTAAAACAAATCAGTCAACAATAACGCCACAAGCACAAGTATCGTCGCTAACTTTTACGGAGTTAACCCAAGGAGCTTACAGAGACAATACAAAGATTATTTAAGTGATTTTAAGCTATGGAACCAAAAACCGCATGCTGAACAATGGTTGCTTTTTCCTAAAAATATTGGAAGTTATCTTTCCATAGATGAAACAGCATTTTCTAATGGAGATTTATATACTATCGTGACTAATAAAAATGCGAACGGAAAGAAAGGTGCTTTACTCGCTATGATTAAAGGTACTAAAGCTGAAGATGTTATTAGAATTCTTCATAAAATAGCTTTAAAACAACGGAAAAAAGTAATCGAAGTAACCTTAGACATGGCAGGAAACATGGGGTTAATCGTTAAAAAATCATTTCCAAAAGCTGTATTAGTTATAGATCGCTTTCATGTACAAAAATTAGCTTTAGATGCTTTGCAAGAAATAAGAATTAAACATCGTTGGGAAGCAATAGATAAAGAAAACGACGCCATAGAAAACGCTAAAAACAACTCCTTAAAATATGTTCCTGAACTACTACCAAATGGAGATACTCTAAAACAATTATTAGCTAGGAGTAGATATCTATTATATAAATCTAGTAACAAGTGGACTAACACCCAACAGGAAAGAGCTGAAATACTTTTTAAAAATTATCCAGATATAGAAAAGGCATATAATTTATGTCAAAACTTATCCTGGATTTATAATCAAACAAAAGATAAAACTGTTGCCTTAATTAGACTTGCTAAATGGGATGAAAAGGTAAGACAAGCAAAGTTTAAAAGCTTTAATAGCATTGCTAGAACAATGTCTGTACATTATCAGAATATACTCAACTATTTTGACAATAGAAGCACAAATGCTTCTGCAGAATCTTTTAATGCTAAAATTAAAGCCTTTAGAGCACAATTTAGAGGTGTTAGAAACATCAAATTTTTCCTTTTTAGACTCTCAAATATTTATGCCTAATTTCTAAATCCCACAACTTTTTGTGTTGATCCATGAAAAGGTAAGACAAGCAAAGTTTAAAAGCTTTAATAGCATTGCTAGAACAATGTCTGTACATTATCAGAATATACTCAACTATTTTGACAATAGAAGCACAAATGCTTCTGCAGAATCTTTTAATGCTAAAATTAAAGCCTTTAGAGCACAATTTAGAGGTGTTAGAAACATCAAATTTTTCCTTTTTAGACTCTCAAATATTTATGCCTAATTTCTAAATCCCACAACTTTTTGACTTGATCCGATTTTTTCCTTTTTGCTAAGAAGTTTTAAGGCGTATGAATTTTGAAATTGATCACAGAATATAAAAAAAAACAAGGTTTTTTGTAAAATAAAAAAAGCTGAATATTTTAAAAAATATTCAGCTTTTAGTCGGGGTGGCAGGATTCGAACCTGCGACCTCCTCGTCCCAAACGAGGCGCGATGACCGGGCTACGCTACACCCCGAAAATGATAGTTCATTTAAGGACTGCAAAGATACACTCTTTTTACAAATAACAATCATTTTTAATAATTATTTTTCATTACATATTGTTAATTTACTTTAATTATGTTTTCATTATTAAAATTTATAAACATTTGTATTTATAAGTATCAAAATATGATACTTTTACACTTCTAAAATTGATACAGAATATTATGTCAGATACAATAGAAAAAATTAAATGTTTAATAATTGGTTCAGGGCCTGCAGGATATACTGCGGCAATTTATGCAGCAAGAGCAGACATGAAACCTATTATGTATACAGGAATGCAAATGGGAGGTCAATTAACAACTACAACTGAAGTTGATAATTTTCCAGGGTATCCAGAAGGTACAGATGGAACGGCAATGATGACCGATTTACAAAAGCAAGCAGAACGTTTTGGTACAGAAGTTCGTTTTGGATTGGTAACTAGTGTAGAATTAAGTGATAAAGTGGGTGGAATTCATAAAGTTGTTGTGGATGAGACGAAACAAATTGAAGCAGAAACTATTATTATTTCTACAGGAGCAACTGCAAAATATTTAGGATTAGAAAGTGAACAACGTCTAATTGGTGGAGGTGTTTCTGCTTGTGCTACTTGTGATGGGTTTTTCTACAAAGGACAAGATGTTGTAGTGGTTGGAGCAGGAGATACGGCTGCAGAAGAAGCTACTTATTTATCTAATATTTGTAATAAAGTTACAATTTTGGTTCGTAAAGATTTTATGAGAGCTTCTAAAGCGATGCAACATAGAGTTCAAAAGACTAAGAACATTGAAGTTTTATACAATACAGAAATAGATGAGGTTTTAGGATCTAATGTTGTAGAAGGTGTTAGAGCCATCAATAACCAAACAAAAGAAACTACAAATATTCCTGTAACAGGTGTATTTATAGCTATTGGACATACGCCAAATTCAGATTTATTTAAAGGTGTTTTAGATATGGATGAAACAGGTTATTTAATTACCAAAGGGAAATCTACAAAAACAAACTTACCAGGAGTTTTTGCTGCTGGAGATATTCAGGATAAAGAATACAGACAAGCGGTAACTGCTGCAGGTACAGGATGTATGGCTGCTTTAGATGCAGAACGTTATTTAGGTGCTCTAGAATAAGCAACGCAATTGTATTTTATATATAAAAAAAGAGATTACTGTTAAAGTAATCTCTTTTTTGTTGTTTCATTGCGTACAACGAAGTAATCTTTATATTCTATGTATGGACTCCTGCTTTAGCAGGAATAACAAATTCTTAAACTTCTACAGAAGCTTTCATAGATTTTCTGTAAGTAAAAGAATTAAATATATTTCTTTTACCAAAATTGTTCATTGATTTTGCGTTTACAAATTTTCCGAAAAGTATTTTACTAACACCAAAGTATTCGTATTTATTTCCATCAGTAAAAGTAACCTCTAATAACATACTTTTATGGTGCCAATCTGCAACCTGAAATTCTGTTATTGTTGTTTTATAAGCATCTAAATTAGCCGCTTTCGTTTCTGGAGCTATACTTACTAAGAAATGATACCCATCAATAATTTGAGTACTCATTACATCTGCTTCATCCTTTTTTTCTTGATCTTGAAATTTATCTGGGTGCCACTCTTTCACTAAACCTCTGTAAGATTTTTTTAAATCCTTTAAATCAATAGATCCTTCTACTTTAAAAAGTTTTTTATATTCTTTTATACGCTTCATTTCGTTATTTTCAAATTGCGTGCAAAACTACTGATATTAAATGGATTGTGATGCACCAAATTATTATTATATTATAAACATCTATTTTAAGTCAGATTTTTAATTGTTTAAATTGTTTTTTTACTGATTTATATCATTCTTTTTTGGTGTTTAATTTTGCAACTTTAAGCATAGTTCTAAAGCCTTTTATTATGAAAACGCACATTTCTTATTACGAAAATAAATATGAGTTTCGCTTGTTTGTTCAAAAGTCCTTTTCTACTTTATTAAAGCTAAAACAAGAAAAAGATCAGACTTCCTTTAATAATTTGGTCTTAAAAATATTGCCAGAAATTCGAAAATATGTAAATAAAAGATTAAATGCTGCTATAAAAACAGGTCATTTTTCTAAAAAGAAATATAAAGCTGATGATATTATTGACCAGCTCTTTATAGCTATTTATGATGCTATTGAAGCTGTAGAAAATGAAGACAATTTCTATGTATGGTTGTTTAAAAAAACAAATGATTTGTTAGATGATGTTATTGTAGAAGAAGAGTTTAATGAATTGTTTTTTAAAAATATAGATGATTATACCAAACCAGAATGGGATGAAATGCAAGAGAAATTTAGTACTGATGGAGGAGGAGATTTATTAATGATTGAAGAACTAGATGATTTTACATACAATCATAACGATTATAGTTTAGAGGATGTTTTTGTGGAAGATGATGAGAAAGCATTAGCTGAAACATTAGATAAAAAATTAGGAGAAGATAAAGTTAATGAACATATAGAATTAGTAGTGCACAATATGCCTGCGGAAATGCGAATTGTTTTCTATTTATGTACCAATCAAAAGTTACAAATAGAGGAAATTGCAGAAATACAAAAAAAATCAATCCCTGAAGTTGAAAAACTTTTAAGCGATGCAAAAAAAGTAATTCAAAGAAGTCTCTTTAATAGATACGCCGCAGAGAATTAAGGTTTTAAATTTGGGTTAGAAATCACTTTTTATAAGTTAGCTAAAAATCTACTTAATAAGAAGTGATTTTTTTATGACGAATAGAATCTTTTTGATCATTAGTCCAATTATATTTTCCCTCATAAATACCTTTTGTTTCCCAGTCTCCATACATTGGGTTTGGTAATACTATGTACTTATTACCAAAAGAGGTATGTAAGCTATCTGTATTTTTATTTCTTTGAGTTGTAGTGCTATTTTCAAATATCGATGAAAAATCAGATAAATTATCACCCAAAAGTAATACTATTTCATGGGTTTTGTTGACAATACTTCTTCTAGAACCTTTTCCGCTACTATTGGTTTTTAAAAGTACGTGAGTTTCATCCGCAAAAGGAAAATCTTTTAATTGTAGATTTTTAATAGTCTCTTTTGTTTGTTCTGCAGATCTGTTAGAAATGTAAAATACGGTTACATTTTTACGCTTAGCGTACTTAAAAAAAGCGAGCGCTCCTGGTATGGCATTTGCTTTTTTCTGTGCAACCCATTCTGCCCATCTTTCTGAAGTATAATTTTCGTCTAATTTAATTTGTTTACCAGAATACGGACTGTTGTCTAAAAGAGTTTCGTCTATATCGGTAACAATAGCAATTGGTTTTTTAGATGTATTATTAGCTAAAATTTCATCTAATCGAAGCTGTGCTAAATTGTAGGCTTGATAAGTTAACGCTTTGTATTCTGCTGCATTTTGAACCCACAATAAAGATTGTATGGTATGTTCCTTAATTGGAGTCTTATTTATAGTTTGTTGTTTTATAGTAGTAATTTGAGTTTTACAACCGAAAAAAATGAATGCTGTAAAAAGAGAAAAAAATATTTTATTTTTCATTATGGTTTCTATTTTAGGAAATACGAATGTGCTTCAAAATTAATATAATTTTAATTATATTATGAATATTTAGCATATAAAAAAAACCATCATTTTTAATGATGGTTTTTACAACAAACAACTAATTTAATCTAAAAGTTAGATTAAATTTTTACTATATTTTGATTGTCAGTTGAGTTTGAAGAAGAGTTTAAAAATTTCAACAAACTCAATTTGACATCAAGAGATTTTTAGAAGCAGTATTTATTTTCTGCTTTTACTTTTTCTGCTATTTCGTTACGTAAATCAACAATATCTGGGTAGTTTTGGTATTTTGTAAAACGTTTTAAGCCCATTAACATCATACGTTGCTCATCTCCTTCTGCAAAAGAAATAATACTTTCTTTTCCTTTTTCTTCAATAATATCTACTGCGTGATATAAATATAATTTAGACATTGCAATTTGAACAGATTGTTCTTTTTCGTTGGTGCGTTTTACATTCTTTTCTGTTCTTAGAATGGCAGATTCTGCCATGTATATTTCAATTAAAATATCTGAAGCTGCAATTAATAATTGTTGATGTTTTTCTATCTCAGGACCATATTTTTGAAGCGCTGCACCTGCAACCATTAAAAATGTTTTCTTTAATTTAGAGATCATTAGTTTTTCTTCAGAAAATAATTCTGAAAAATCAGGAGTATCAAAAGAAGGAATACCCATTAAGCTATTTGCAACTTCTGTTGCTGGGCCTAATAAATCTACATGCCCTTTCATGGCTTTTTTAATCAACATTCCTACAGAAAGCATTCTGTTAATTTCATTTGTTCCTTCGTAAATACGTGCAATTCTTGCATCTCTCCAGGCAGATTCCATAGGAGTTTCTTCAGAGAATCCCATTCCTCCAAAAATCTGAATTCCTTCATCGGCACAACTTTGTATGTCTTCGGAAACGGCCACTTTTAAAATAGAACATTCAATAGCATATTCTTCTACACCTTTTAATTCTGCTTCTTGATGTGTGTTTCCTGCTGCAACTCTTAATGCAATTCTGTCTTCAATATCTTTAGAAGCTCTATAGGTTGCTGATTCGCCAACATAAGAATTCGTTGACATTTCTGCTAATTTTACTTTAATGGCACCAAAATCTGCAATAGGAGTTTTAAACTGCTTGCGCTCATTTGCATATTTTACAGCATGTGTAATCACCCTTCTTTGAGAATCTAAACAAGCGGCGGCTAATTTAATTCGCCCAACATTTAAAGCATTCATTGCAATTTTAAAACCTTCTCCACGACCAGCTAACATGTTTTCTGCTGGTACTACCGTATCATTAAAAAATACTTGTCTTGTTGATGAAGCTCTAATTCCTAATTTATGTTCTTCTTCTCCTAAAGTAATTCCATTCTGATTTTCTTTATCAAATTCAACGATAAAACCTGTTATGTTTTTATCACCTTCTATACGAGCAAAAACGATCATTAAACGACAAAAACCTGCGTTCGAAATCCACATTTTTTGTCCGTTAATTTTGTATGATTTTCCATCAGCAGACAATTCTGCAGTTGTTTTTCCTGAATTTGCATCAGAGCCAGCACCTGGTTCTGTTAAACAATATGCACCAAACCACTCACCTGTAGCTAGTTTAGGAACATATTTTTGTTTTTGTTCTTCCGTTCCGTATAAAGTAATTGGCATAGTTCCAATACCAGTATGCGCACCAAAAGCAGTACTAAAAGAACCTGTTCCGCTTGAAATATAATCGCAAGTTAAAACGGTAGAAACAAATCCCATTCCTAATCCTCCATAAGCTTCAGGCACTGCAACTCCTAGAAACCCTAATTCACCAGCTTTTACCATTACTTCTTCAGTAAGCGCATAGTCTTTAGCTTCAAAACGTGCTTTATGCGGAATGATTTCTCTGTCGTTAAATTCCATAACCGCTTCCTTCATCATCTGTTGCTCCTCAGAAAAATCTTCTGGAGTAAATACATCTTCACAGTTTGTTTCTTTTACAAGAAATTGTCCACCTCTTAAAAGTTCTTTATTAGTTGTTTCCATATTTTTATTGACTTATGATGGTAAGACTGATGACATAAGACGTCAATTGAATTACCAGATTTTGTTAGTTATATAATTTTTTTATTGAATTTAAGTCTTACGTCTTAAGTTCATTTAGTCTTATGTCGTTTAAGACAAAAACTCAAACACACCTGCAGCACCTTGTCCAGTACCAACACACATGGTTACCATTCCGTATTTGTTCTTCATGTTACGTTTGCGCATTTCATCGAATAATTGCACAGATAATTTTGCACCAGTACAACCTAATGGATGTCCTAATGCAATGGCGCCACCATTTACATTTACAATGTCTTGGTTTAGGTCTAGCTCACGCATTACTGCTAAAGATTGAGAAGCAAAAGCTTCATTCAATTCAATTAGTTCAATATCTTTTTGTTGTAAACCTGCTTGTTTTAAAACCTTAGGTATTGCAGCTACAGGACCAATTCCCATAATTCTTGGTTCTACACCTGCAGCAGCATAATTTACTACTCTTGCAATAGGTTCTAGATTTAATTCTTTTACCATTTCTTCACTCATCACCATAACAAAAGCAGCACCATCACTCATTTGAGATGAGTTACCAGCTGTTACACTTCCACCTGCCGCAAAAACTGCGCGTAATTTATTTAAAACTTCAATAGAAGTCCCTTTTCTAGGTCCTTCATCTTTAGTTACTGTATATTTTCTTGTTGCTTTTTTTCCGTTTGCATCTAAAAAGGTTTCTTCAACTTCAATAGGAACTATTTGATCTTGAAAACGGTTTTCTGCTTGCGCTTTTAAAGCTTTCATGTGAGAATTAAATGCAAATTCATCTTGATCCTTTCTAGAAACATTAAATTGGTTTGCAACTGCTTCTGCAGTGTTTCCCATTCCCCAATAATAATTAGCATGACCAGATTTAACAGTATCATAATTCAATTCTGGTTTAAAACCAGTCATTGGTACAGAGCTCATGCTTTCTGCTCCACCTGCAATAATACAACTTGCCATTCCTGCATTAATTTTAGCTGCTGCCATGGCAATTGTTTCTATTCCAGAAGAACAGAAACGGTTTACGGTAACACCAGGAACATCCACTGAGTTTAATCCTATTAAGGAAATAAATCGTGCCATGTTTAACCCTTGTGCTCCTTCTGGCATTGCATTACCAACCATTACATCATCGATGCGTTTTACATCCAAATTTGGGATTTCTTTCATCATGTGCTGAATGGTTTCTGCACCTAATTCGTCTGCTCGTTTAAAGCGAAAAACACCTTTTGGAGCTTTTGCAACTGCTGTTCTATATGCTTTTACTATATATGCTGTTTTCATTTTTTCTTGATTTTTAGATTATTGGATTTTCAGATATTTAGATTTCTAACAATCGAGAAATCTAACGTTCTAATAATCTAATTTCTTAATGGTTTTCCAGTTTTTAACATTGCTTGAATTCTTTCTAACGTTTTACGTTCTGTACATAAACTCAAAAATGCTTCTCTCTCTAGATCTAATAAATACTGTTCTGTAACCAATGTTGGTTCAGATAAATCACCTCCAGCCATTACATATGCTAATTTATTGGCAATTTTCATGTCATGTTCACTAATGTATTTAGAGTCTTTCATAGAATCTGTACCTACCAAAAACATTCCTAAAGCTTGTTTTCCTAAAACGGTAACATCAGTACGTTTTGCGGGTTGTGTATATCCACTTTCCGCCATTAGTTTTGCATGTGCTTTTGCAGTTGCAATTTGTCGGTCTTTATTAACAACTACAACATCTTTTCCTTTTTGAAGTAACCCTAAATCGAAAGCTTCATAAGCAGAAGTAGATACTTTTGCCATACCTATGGTTAAGAAGTTTTCTTGTAAAACGTTTAATTCTACGTCTCCTTTCTTAAAAGAATCTGATGCTCTTAAAGCCATTTCTTTAGAACCACCACCACCAGGAATTACACCAACTCCAAATTCTACTAATCCCATATACGTTTCTGCTGCTGCAACCACTTTATCGGCATGTAAAGAAATTTCACAACCACCACCTAAAGCCATTCCGTGTGGAGCAGAAATAGTTGGTATAGATGAATAGCGCATACGCATCATCGTGTCTTGAAAATATTTAATGGCATAATTTAATTCATCATATTCTTGCTCTACAGCCATCATAAAAATCATTCCAATATTTGCCCCAACAGAAAAATTTGCTGCTTGGTTACCAACCACTAGACCTTGAAAATCTTTTTCTGCTAAATCAATACCTTTATTAATTCCTGCTAAAACGTCTCCACCAATGGTGTTCATTTTAGATTGGAATTCTATATTTAAAATTCCGTCTCCAATATCTTCTATAACAACACCAGAATTTTTAAAAACTTCGTTTGATTTTCTAATGTTATCTAAAATAATAAAACCATCCTGACCCGGTTTTTTAGTTTGAGATTTAGAAGGAATGTCATAAAAATAAGTAGCTCCTTCTTTTACTGAATAGAACGATTTAGAACCAGAAGCTAACATTTCTGTTACCCAAGTTGCAGGTTCTTTACCTTCGGCTTTCATTAGTTCGATTCCTTTTTCTACACCAACGGCATCCCAAATTTCGAAAGGACCATTTTCCCAACCGAATCCTGCTTTCATGGCATCATCAATCTTATACAATTCATCAGAAATTTCTGGAATTCTATTTTGGACGTATGCAAACATGGCTGCGAAGTTCTTTCTATAGAATTCACCAGCTTTATCTTTTCCACCAATCAATACTTTAAATCGGTCAATTGGCTTATCAATCGTTTTCGTAAGTTCTAAAGTTGCAAATTTTGCTCTTTTAGAAGAACGATATTCTAAAGTATCTAAGTCTAAAGTTAAAATTTCTTTTTTTCCTTCAGCATTTACTGTTTTTTTGTAGAAACCTTGTCCAGTTTTACTTCCCAACCATTTGTTTTCCATCATTTGGTTGATGAAACTAGGAAGCTTAAATAAATCGTGAGCTTCATCATCAGGACAGTTTTCATAGATTCCGTTAGCAACGTGTACTAGCGTATCTAAACCAACAACATCTACGGTTCTAAAGGTTGCAGATTTTGGACGACCAATTACTGGTCCTGTCAATTTATCTACTTCTTCAACTGTTAAGCCTAATTCTTTTACTTGATGAAATAAAGACTGAATTCCGAAAATTCCAACTCTATTACCTATAAACGCAGGTGTATCTTTTGCTAAAACAGAAGTTTTTCCTAAGAATTTTTCACCATACATCATTAAGAAATCTGTAACTTCTTGTTTACAATCTGGTCCAGGAACAACTTCGAAAAGTTTTAAATATCTTGGAGGATTAAAAAAGTGAGTGACAGCAAAATGCTTTTGGAAGTCTTCACTTCTTCCTTCATTCATAAATTGAATAGGAATACCAGAAGTGTTTGAAGAAATAATTGTTCCTGGAGTTCTGTATTTTTCTAGTTTTTCAAAAACTATTTTTTTTATATCTAGTCTTTCTACAACAACTTCCATAATCCAATCTACATCAGCAACTTTTGCAATATCATCATCTAAATTACCAGTAGTAATTCTGTTCGCAAATTTTTGATTATAAATAGGAGAAGGCTTAGATTTAAGGGAAGCTGTAAGTGCATCATTTACTAAACGATTTCGTACAACTTTGTCTTCGAGGGTTAATCCTTTAGCTTTTTCTTTGGCGTTTAATTCTCTTGGCACAATGTCCAATAATAGAACTTCAACGCCAATGTTTGCAAAATGACAAGCAATTCCGCTTCCCATAATTCCAGAGCCAACTATTGCTACTTTTTTAATTCTTCTATTCATTAGTTAATTGTTTTTTATACTTTATTACTAACAGTACCATAAATATGTTTGTCAGCAATTAATTTGTTAATTGTTGATGTTACTTTAAAAAAACCTGCTAACTCTTTATCAGAAACATTTTCTCTTATAGTTTCATTAAATTGTATTACATAGGCTTTAGATATTTTACGCATTTCTATGCCGTAATCTGTTAATTTAATTAGAATGCTTCTACCGTCATCGGGGTTTTTTTCTCGGCAAATAGCACCTTTATCTTCCATCGTTTTTAAAATTCTAGAAAGACTTGTCGGTTCCATACCCATTAAAGGTCCTAAAGCCGTAGATGGTGTTCCGTTTTGTTTATCGATATTTAATAACACAAAAGCAGTAGCCATTGTACTATCATGCTTTACTGCTTGCTCATTATACACTTTTGCAACTGCTTGCCAAGTTGCTCTAAGCTCATGATCTATTGATTGTAATTTATCCATTACGTCAAATATAACAAATTTTACTATGCATGCATAGTAAATAAATGAAAAAGTTATGCGTGCATAATAAATTTAACAAAAAATAAACTTATTTGAGTTTTTACAGGGTAATTATGATTTGATATATTTGAGTAAAATAAATTAGCGATGAAAACTCCAGAAATATTAAAATTAGAAAATGAGTTAGGTGTTAACTTAAAACAACTAGAAGTAGGTGGGGTTTTTGATTCTAAAAACAGAAATTCATATTTATTAAATGATAATCAAGAAATAATGTTTCTTAATCTGCATAAAAATAAATTGAAAGATATTAGTGCATTATCTTCTTTAAATAGCCTAATTATTTTAGATCTAGGAGAAAATCAAATCACAGATATTAGCCCCTTGTTTTATTTGAAGAGTTTATTTGCTTTAAATTTAAGTTCAAATCAATTAACAGACATTAATCCCTTATTTTCTTTAATTAATTTAAGTAATTTAAATTTATCAAGTAATAACCTAAATGATGTTAATCCTCTATCTAATTTAACATCTTTGATTCATTTGGATTTGAATTTCAATAAAATTACAAATATTAATCCTTTATCTACTTTAAGGTCTTTGACTAATTTGAGTTTGAGTTCTAATCAAATTACAGATATTAGTTCTTTATCATATTTAACTAAATTAACTTCTTTATCTACGGGGTATAATCAATTGATAGATATTAATCCTTTGTCTACTTTAATATTTTTGATAAATTTAGATTTAAGGAAAAATCAAATCACAGACATTAGTTCACTATCTTCTTTAACAAATCTTACTTTGTTACTCTTATCCGAAAACAGATTGGTAAGTATTGAATCCTTAAGTTCATTAACAAATCTCACAAGATTAAATCTAGGATATAATAGATTATCTAATATTAATGAGGTGTCTAATTTATTTAAAATAAAAACATTAGCTATAGAAAGAAATCAATTAACAGATATAGAATCTTTACGTCCACTAACTAGTTTAGAGAGTTTAACTTTAAGTTTTAATAATTTGAGTAGTATTGAACCATTGTCTTCTTTAGTTGAGTTGACTAATTTATCTTTAGAATACAATGAATTAAAAGATGTTACTCATTTGTCTCATTTGAGAAATTTGGTTTCTTTATGTTTGGGTAATAATAAATTAACAAATATTGATTCACTATCGTCTCTAACAAAATTAAGTAATTTGGAATTAGATTCTAATAGGATTATTAATGTTAAGAGTATTCAAAATATAGTTAATAATCTTTCTTTGCTTAGAGTAATAAATATTAGAAATAATTTATTAGATATACCTTACAATTTATTAAATGATGCAAATGGTTTAATAGCTTATTTTAAAGATATTAAATTAGGAGTCACAAATAAAAGAAATACAAAATTATTGTTTTTAGGTGATGGTTGTGTAGGTAAAAGTACTTTGTTAGCACATTTAAAAACATTGAAACCTCCAACTGAAATTCCAATAAATAAACGAACAGAAGGAGTACAATTGGGGGTTTGGAAAGATGTATTACCAGATGTTAAAGTGAATGTATGGGATTTTGGTGGACAAGAGGTCTTGCATAGCACACACCGTCTGTTCTTGGGAGAGGAGGCAGTATATGTACTAGTTTGGTGTAAAGAAAGCAAGAAGAAATGTTCTAAAGAAGAAACTCATAATTTACAATATTGGTTAGACTTTATTGCGGATTATGGTAGGAAAAGTATTGTATTATTAGTAGAGAATGTAATTGACGGTGAGTTTGAAAGTAAAGAGCTTCCTGATGATTTAGAATTAGCAACACTTGTAACAAATTACAGAAATAAGCAAATTGAATTGATCCCTACACAATACCGTTTTGATTGCAAAAACAATACTGAAGAAGTAGAAAGTTTTCGTGATGTTATTAAAAATAAAATTAAAAGTTTACATAAGAGATACCCTATTAAGTATTATCCTGAAAGCTGGCATGTATTTCAAGAACGTTTGGAAAAAGAAAAAGAAACACATAAAATAATTTCTTTAGAACGTTATGAAGAGTTAGGGAAGGAATCTAAAGTTTCTGAACCGAAAGCATTACTTTCTTTTTTTGATAAATCAGGAGTGATTGGTTATTATGAAAGGTTGGCAGATGATATTATTATCTTACAAATGGATTGGGTTTTAGATCCAGTGTATAAAACAATACAATTAAAAGATAATACATTAGCAAGAACTCAAGGTAAATTGAATGATGAAGATTTAGATTTTATATGGAATAAATATCAACCAGAAGAAAGACGACTATTTAAAGAGTATATGTTAAAAAGTAATTTATTGTCAGAACCAAAGAGATACCCTGATTCATTAAATAGAAGTTATAAATATTTGTGTCCATCATTATTTGATGATAAAAGTATAGATACAATTCAATGGGAAGAAAAAGAAAGATACGTAATTGTTAAATTTAATTTTGTTTTCTTAGCCATAATACAACAACTTCAAGTTCAAATTTTAAACCATTGTAATTTTGATGATAAGGAAATCTTTTACAAGAATTATATTTGTTTTAAAGACAAAGAAGGTTCATTAGTTTGGATAGAACTTTACAAAAATGAAAAAGAATTGCGGATTTTCAGTGAAAATGAAAATACCATACAAGTAGTTTTGAGTGAGCTTAATCTAATTTATCCTATAGATAGAACACTAGTCAGGTTAAGAAAAAAAGATCTAAGTGAAGAAGATTATTTATATAAAAATACAGATAATTTTTTTCATTCTAAAAATGAAATTAAAGATTATAAAATAATGGAAGAAGAAATGGATAAAGAAAAAAAAGCCAAAAAAATATTTATATCTTATAGTAGAAAGGATTATAAGTTTAAAGATGAGTTAAAAAGTCATCTATCACTTTTAGCACGATATAATTTAATTAATGCTTGGTCTTGTGATGAAATGAAACCAGGAAAATGGAATTCACAAATACAATCAGAATTAGCAGCAGCAGATATTATTGTCTATATGGTTTCTCATAATTTTTTAGACTCGAATTATATAATGGACGAAGAGGTTAAAAAAGGAATTGAACTAATCGAAGAAGATCCAAATAAAAAAATTATCAATGTTTTGGTAAGAGATTGTCTTTGGGATCAATGGTCAAAAATAGAAGAACTTGTAAAAAAAAGAACTAAAAATTTTTCAGAAATGAGTTTAGATCATTATCAATTTTTACCTTATCATCAAGATGATGGTGTAGAAAAATTATTACCTCTTGAAGAATGGAATGTAAATAGAGGACAAAGTGTTAATACAGCTTATAAACAAATAGCAAAAAGAATTTTATCCGAAATAATTTAAACCATTTAACTTGTAACGTTTGGGGGTATTTAAATACTAATACATAGAAAATATGTAAGTTTGTAATTACTGAGAACTTTTCAGAAAAATTATTAAAAGGCAGATGAAAAATTTACTAGAAGTTAACAATGTTGTAAAAAACTATGGCGATTTTAGAGCATTAAATAATGTTTCATTACATATTCCTAAAGGATGTGTTTTTGGATTATTAGGCCCAAATGGAGCCGGAAAAACATCTTTAATTAGAATTATCAACCAAATAACAATGCCAGATAGTGGTTCTATTATTTTAGATGGAGAAGTATTAGCACCGCATCATACAGCACAAATTGGCTATTTACCAGAAGAACGTGGTTTGTATAAATCTATGAAAGTAGGAGAGCAGGCTTTGTATTTAGCGCAATTAAAAGGATTGAGTAAAGCCGAAGCTAAAAAACGTTTGAAATATTGGTTTGATAAATTTGATATTTCTGCTTGGTGGAACAAGAAAATTGAAGAACTATCTAAAGGAATGGCGCAAAAAGTGCAATTTATTGTAACGGTAATGCACAATCCTAAATTATTAATTTTTGATGAGCCTTTCTCTGGGTTCGATCCTATTAATGCGCAATTAATTGCCAAAGAAATTTTACAACTTAGAGATGAGGGAGCAACCATTATTTTTTCTACGCATAGAATGGAATCTGTAGAAGAAATGTGTGATGAAATAGCCTTAATAGATAAATCGAACAAGATTTTAGATGGAAAGTTAGATGATATCAAACGTCAGTTTAGAACTCATACTTTTCAAGTGGGGCTTCATGCGGATCATCCTAAAGAAGTGGAAGCAAAATTAAAAGAGCGCTTTGAAGTTTTTCCATCCAACTTTAAATTATTGAATGATAGTTTAACTATGAATGTAAAATTAACGGAAGGAAATTCTGCAAACGATTTGTTGTCTTTTTTAACAAGTAGCGGAGAAGTGCAACATTTTGTAGAATTGATACCAAGTGCAAACGATATTTTTATTCAGGCAATAAATAAAAACAGTTTATAAAATGAGCAAGTTAAAACTAATTATACATAGAGAATTTATTGCTAAGGTTCGTAATAAATCATTTATAATGATGACTTTTTTAAGTCCCTTATTAATGTTAGGTATGGGTGCTTTGGTTTATTTTCTGATGCAAAAAAATGAAGAAAAAGTTAAAGAAGTTGTCTATGTAGATAATTCAGGCTTGTTTTCTAAAGAAGATTTTAAAGATTCTAAAACCATTCATTATAAAGATTATACTGCTTTAGGGATTGAAGAAACAAAAAAGAAAGTAGAAGAAGGCAATTATTATGGAGCCTTGATTATCCCAAAACAAGATAGTTTAGAATTGCTAGCAAAATCTATAGAGTTTTATTCTACAGATTCTCCAGGGATGTCTGTAATAGGTTCTTTAGAAAATAAAATAGAGACTAAGATAAGACATGAAAAACTAAATAATTTTGGTATTGATTTAGAAAAAATAGAAGCTTCTAAAATTAATACAGATATAAAAATGTTTAATTTTTCTGGAGAAGAATCTTCAAAATTAATAAACGGATTAAAAATAGGCCTTGGTGCAATGGCTGGTTATCTGTTAATGATGTTTGTTATTATATATGGTAACTCAGTAATGCGTAGTGTTATTGAAGAGAAAACAAGCAGAATTATAGAAATTATAGTATCATCTGTAAAACCTTTTCAATTAATGCTAGGTAAAATTATAGGAAATGCTTCTGCTGGGTTATTACAATTCTTTATTTGGGGAATTATACTATTTGTGCTAACAACCGTTGCATCTTCTGTTTTTGGGGTTGATGTTGTAGGTATGCAATCGGCTAGAGTACCTGCAGAACAAATGGAAGCAATGAAATCTGCAGTTGGTGGAGGGGAGATGCAAGTAGTGGTACAGGAAATTTTAAAATTACCAATTTTAAAAATGTTTATTTTATTCATATTTTATTTTCTAGGTGGTTTTATGTTATACAGTTCTTTGTTTGCAGCAGTTGGTGCAGCGGTAGATAATGAAACAGATACGCAACAATTTATGTTGCCAATTATGTTGCCTTTAATGTTAGGTATTTATGTTGGTTTTGCAACCGTTATAAATGATCCTCATGGTTCTATTGCGGTACTGTTTTCTTACATTCCATTTACAAGTCCTATTGTTATGTTAATGAGAGTTCCTTTTGGAGTTTCTTGGTATGAGTTGGCCATTTCTATGACGTTATTATTGGTTACATTTGTGTTTATGGTATGGTTGGCAGCAAAGATTTATCGCGTAGGTATTTTAATGTATGGTAAAAAACCTACTTATAAAGATTTATATAAATGGTTGAAGTATAAAGGGTAAATGCAAGATAACGTACAGGAAGTTACTGGTGATATTATAGAGAAAGCAAATTCTATATTAGATTATACTATTCATTTTTCTAATGAAATTAGTGTAAGTCTTAGAGGGCTGTTGTATATAATTTTTGCTTTATTTTTAACTTCAATTCTTCTTAAATTAATTAGAAGAATAGTTACAAAAAAATTGCCTGAAAATGATAAACATAAATTTGGAACCGTCTTTAGTTACCTTAGATGGTTTGTTTATTTAATTATTTTCTTGGTGGCAATGCATGTTTCTGGTGTAAATGTAACAGCTGTATTTGCTGCATCTGCGGCTCTTTTAATAGGTGTTGGTTTGGCATTACAAACGTTGTTTCAGGATATTCTTTCTGGAATCTTTATTTTAGTAGATCAATCCGTGCATGTGGGAGATATTATTGAGTTAGAAGGAAAAGTAGGTAGAGTTTTAGAAATTCGTTTAAGAACCACAAGGGCAGTTACTATAGATAATAAAGTATTGGTAATTCCTAATCACTTATATTTAACCAATATTTTATTTAATTGGACTGAAAACGGCATTGAAACTAGAGAATCTGTAACCGTTGGTGTTGCTTATGGAAGCGATGTAGATTTGGTAAAACAAATTTTATTAGACACTGCAAAAAACCATCGTAAAATTTTAAAAAGACCAGAGCCAAATGTCTTATTTACAGATTTTGCAGATAGTTCACTAAATTTCAAACTAGTGTTTTCGTTAAATGATAGTTTTGAAACAAGATTTGTACAAAGTGATTTGCGTTTCGAAATTAATAAGAAGTTTAAAGAGCACAATATTTCAATTCCATATCCACAAAGAGATGTACATGTTTACTCTAATACACAACCATTAGTTTAATAAGTATAAAATGAAAAGATCTTTAATTATTCTAGTATTGTTTGCAAGCTTTATAGCAAATGCACAATTAACAGATTTAGCAAGAATAGAATATTCTTTTATTCCTCAAAAAAAATCTGATGATCAATATACTAGAATTAGAGCGTTGTTTAATTATCCAATTAAAATAAAAGAAGGTAGTTATTTAATTATAGGTTCAGAATTTAATAGGATATTTTTAAATTTAAAAGATCAATATCCTTTTAATACAGCACTACTAGAAAATATTAATGTTATTGATTTAAATTTAGCATACACTCATAAAATAAGCGATTATTGGAGAGTTGCTTATAGTTTTACGCCTAGGTTAGCTGCAACCTTAACCCACAAAATAACGAATGAAGATTTTTTTATTAACGGAGGTCTTTTTTTTATAAAAGATAGAACAAAAGATAAAAACTTAGCAAAGCCATATCGTTTAACTTTGGGGTTAACCTATAATACAACTGCAGGTGTTCCTTTTCCGTTACCTTTAATAAATTACTTTAGGCAAGTAGATGAGAAATGGTCTTATACAGTTGGTGTACCTAAAATGAATTTAAAATATAAAATAAACCCAGTAAACAGTTTACAATCTTTTGTAGGTTTAGATGGTTATTTTGCACATTTAAAGACGCCAATAATTATAGATAATAAAGAAGCAGACAATATATCTTTATCTGTATTGGTGGCCGGTTTAGGCTATAACTATCAATTTACAAAGCATTTAGTGTGGTTTGCCTATAGTGGTTACACTATTAGATTGAGTAATGTTTTAAGAGATAAAGACAGAAAGAATGTATATACTTTAGATAAAGTAAATGCGTTTTATTTAAGAACAGGTATTAAATTTAAAATATAATGTCAAAGATTTTAATAATAGAAGATGAAGCCGCCATTAGAAGAGTTTTAACAAAGATTATTTCTGAAGAAAATGAAGCTTACCATGTAGAAGAGGCAGAAGATGGTTTGTTAGGAATTGAAATGATTAAAAATAATGATTACGATTTGGTTTTGTGTGATATTAAAATGCCAAAAATGGACGGTGTTGAAGTATTAGAGAAAGCAAAAAAAATAAAACCAGAAATTCCGATTGTAATGATTTCAGGGCATGGAGATTTAGATACTGCAGTAAACACAATGCGTTTAGGCGCGTTTGATTATATTTCTAAACCACCAGATTTAAACAGACTTTTAAATACAGTTAGAAATGCTTTAGATAAAAAAGTATTAACTGTAGAGAATAAAAGGTTAAAGAAAAAGGTTAGTAAAAACTACCAAATGATTGGTGAAAGTGCTGCAATCTCTCATATAAAAGAGATGATTGAAAAAGTAGCACCAACAGATGCAAGAGTTTTAGTTACAGGACCTAATGGAACAGGAAAGGAGTTGGTTGCGCATTGGTTGCACGAAAAATCAGATAGATCTAAAGGTTCTTTAATTGAGGTAAATTGTGCTGCAATTCCATCAGAATTAATAGAAAGCGAATTATTTGGTCATGTAAAAGGTTCTTTTACTGGTGCAAATAAAGACAGAGCAGGTAAGTTTGAAGCAGCAAATGGAGGAACTATTTTCTTAGATGAAATAGGAGATATGAGTTTGTCTGCACAAGCAAAAGTATTACGTGCTTTGCAAGAAAATAAAATTCAGCGTGTTGGTTCTGATAGAGACATTAAAGTAAATGTTAGAATTGTTGCAGCAACTAATAAAAACTTAAAGGAAGAAATTGCAGAAGGTAGATTTAGAGAAGATCTATATCACAGATTAGCCGTTATTTTAATTGAAGTTCCGTCTTTAAATGATAGAAGAGAAGACATTCCGTTATTGGTAGACTTTTTTACTGGAAAAATTTCTGTAGAACAAGGCACTCCTAAAAAAGCATTTTCTGCTGCTGCAATTAAATTATTACAAGAATATGATTGGACGGGAAACATCCGTGAATTAAGAAATGTAGTAGAACGTTTAATTATTTTGGGAGAAAAAGAAGTCTCTGCAAACGATATTAAAATGTTTGCAAGTAAGTAGCTTCTTTAGTTTCTAGTATGCTGATTATTTCTGTAAATTCTTTAGCTTTTGCATAATCTAAGGCAGATTTGTTTTCTTTATCTTTAAGAGATAAATCTGCATTTTGTTCCAATAAAAATGCCACCATTTTTAGTTGATTGTACATAGTTGCAAAAATTAAAGGTGTATAACCAAGATTGTTTTGCACATTCATATTTGCATTATTCTTTAAAAGAAGTTTTGCGATATCAACATTACCTTTAAAAGCGACACCTAATAAAGCGGTGTTTCCTTTAGCATCTCTATGATTTACATTTGCATTGTGATTTATTAAAGTTTCTGCAATTTCTATTTTATCAAAATAGGTAGCAAAAACTAAGGGCGTAAAACCTCTTTTATCTTGTGCGTTTGCCAATTTAGGAAACCTTTTTAATAGTGTTTCTATTACATTGATGTTCACAGATTGAATTGCATCAAAAAAAGTATTTAAAATATTCATAAGTAGTTTGTTTATTAAAAGGATAAGCTTTCACAAAAAAGCTTATCCTTTTTTTTATTAATTATTTGACATCAAATCTATCAGCATTCATCACTTTTGTCCAAGTTTTTACAAATGCATTCACAAATTTTTCTTTATTGTCATCTTGTGCAAAAACTTCTGCATAAGAGCGTAAAATAGAATTAGAACCAAATACTAAATCTACACTTGTTGCAGACCATTTAAAAGCACCCGTTTTACGATCTCTAATTTCATATAAACCTTCACCAACTGAATTCCATGTATTCCCCATATCAGTTAAGTTTACAAAGAAATCATTGGTTAAAGCACCTTCGTTATCTGTAAAAACTCCATGTTTAGTTCCTGCATAATTAGTGCCCAATACTCTCATTCCTCCAATTAAAATTGTCATTTCTGGAGCAGTTAAGCCTAAAAGTTGTGTTTTATCTAACATCAATTCTTCCGGACTAACAATATATTCTTGTTTTAACCAATTTCTATATCCGTCTGCAATTGGCTCTAAAGGTTCAAAAGAAGCCGCATCAGTCATTTCGTCCGTAGCATCTCCTCGACCAGCGGTAAAAGGAACAGTTGTGTTGAAACCTGCATTTTTAATTGCTTTTTCTACACCAACATTACCCGCTAAAACAATGGTATCAGCAATACTAATTCCAAATTCCGTAGCAATAGGAGTTAGAATATCTAATACTTTGTTTAATCTCTCTGGTTCGTTACCAGCCCAATCTTTTTGAGGAGCTAAACGAATACGAGCACCATTTGCTCCTCCACGCATATCAGAACCCCTATAAGTTCTGGCGCTATCCCAAGCAGTAGCAACTAATTCTGCAATTGTTAAATCTGTACTCGAAATTTTTGCTTTAACAAGGTTTACATCATATTCTTTATTTCCTTCAGGAATTGGATCTTGCCATATTAATTCTTCAGTAGGTACATCTGGGCCATAATATCTAGCCTTTGGTCCCATATCACGGTGTGTTAATTTGTACCAAGCACGTGCAAAAGTTTCTGAAAAATATTGGTGATCGTTACTAAATTTTTCACAGATTTCACGATAAATAGGATCTACTTTCATCGCCATATCAGCATCTGTCATCATAGGATTTAAACGAATAGATGGATCTTCTACATCTACAGGTTTGTCTTCTTCTTTGATGTTGATAGGTGCCCATTGTGTAGCTCCTGCAGGACTTTTCGTAAGTTCCCATTCATATCCAAATAAAAGATCGAAAAATCCATTATCCCATTTTGTAGGTTCAGTGGTCCATGCACCTTCTATACCACTTGTTACCGTATCTCTACCAACACCTGTTCCAGTAGGATTAGACCACCCTAAACCTTGGTTTTCAGTAGGGGCAGCTTCTGGTTCTGGGCCTAATTTACTAGCATCTCCATTTCCGTGCGCTTTACCAACTGTATGACCTCCTGCAGTTAATGCCGCAGTTTCTTCATCATTCATTGCCATACGAGCAAACGTTTCTCTAATATGTAAAGCCGTTTTTGCAGGGTCAGATTTACCGTTAACACCTTCTGGGTTTACGTAAATTAATCCCATTTGTACGGCTGCTAACGGATTTTCCATTGTGCTAGGATCTTCCACGTCATTATAACGTTCATCACTTGGCGCAAGCCATTCTTTTTCATCTCCCCAATACGTATCTTTTTCTGGTTGCCAAATATCTGTTCTACCAAATGCAAAACCATACGTTTTTAAGCCCATAGATTCATAAGCAATGGTACCCGCTAAAATGATTAAATCTGCCCAACTTAATTTGTCCCCATATTTTTTCTTAATGGGCCAAAGTAATCGTCTTGCTTTGTCTAAACTAGCATTGTCTGGCCAAGAATTTAAAGGTGCAAAACGTTGGTTTCCGGTTCCACCACCACCACGGCCATCACTAGTTCTATAAGAACCTGCGGAGTGCCAAGACAAACGAATCATTAATCCGCCGTAGTGGCCCCAATCTGCAGGCCACCAATCTTGACTATCGGTCATTAATTTTGTTACATCTTCTTTTAAAGCTTCAATATTTAAGCTTTTTAGCGCTTCGTGGTAATTAAACTCTTCACCAAGTGGGTTTACTTTTGTGTCATGTTGATGTAAAATATCTAAATTTAAAGAATTTGGCCACCAGTCATTATTTGTTTCATTAGTTGTGTTTCCTCCATGAAACGGACATTTTGTGATGTCACCAGAACCGTGTTTTAAGTTTTCCATTATATATGTTTTTAAATGTTATGTTTTAATTTTTGACAAACCTACAATATGTTTTTAAATAATTTTTATCTATTGTTTTTATTTTGTAATAGTTTAAAACAATAGATGATGATATTTCTTTAAAAATAAGAATTTACTTTTCTGTATCTATGTAAATAGCTAAAATCTATTTGTTTTTATTTTTATTATAATTAAAAACTATAGTAATATCAAAAGTTACCATTAAAATAATTACTTTCTTTTTGCTTTCTTTTTATCTTTGCATCAGTGAAAATTGAATATTAATAATTATAAAACTTATATAAAATGGCAACAGCAGTTGGAAAAAAATTCCCAAATTTAAATGTAGATGCAATGAACGAAATGGGAGATACGTTCAAAGTAAATGTATTAGAAGAAGCAATTAAAAATAAAAAGAAAGTATTGTTATTTTGGTACCCAAAAGATTTTACATTTGTTTGCCCTACAGAATTACATGCTTTTCAAGCGGCTTTAGGAGAATTTGAAAAAAGAAATACCGTTGTAATTGGTGCTTCTTGTGATACTCCAGAAGTTCATTTTGCTTGGTTAAGTACTTCTAAAGATAATGGTGGAATTGAAGGTGTTACCTACCCAATTTTAGCAGATACTAACAGAAACTTGTCTTCTATTTTAGGTATTTTAGATATTACAAACGAAACTTTTGATGAAGCTTCACAAACAATTCAAGTAGAAGGAGATAATGTTACTTATAGAGCAACTTATTTAATTGATGAAGAAGGAACTGTTTTTCATGAAGGAATTAACCACATGCCAGTTGGTAGAAATGTAAATGAATTTTTACGTTTAATTGATGCTTATGCACACGTTCAATCTCATGGAGAGGTTTGTCCAGCAAACTGGGAAGAAGGTAAAGATGCAATGTCTCCAGATGCAAAAGGAACTGCAGCTTATTTAGCTTCTCACTAAAAAATAAATTGTGAAAAGGGAAAAGTTCGTGTGAGTTTGGGGGAATAAGCACGGACTCCTTTTCTATTATATATTAAATTATGGTACAAGAATTAAGTCAAGATAATTTAGCAAATATAGTTGCTGACAATAAGAAAGTAGTAGTACAGTATGCTGCCACTTGGTGTGGAAACTGTAGAATTATGAAACCAAAATTTAAAAAATTATCTTCAGAAAATGAAGAGATGGTTTTTGTAATAGCAGATGCAGAGAAATTTCCTGAAAGCAGAAAATTAGCAGATGTTAGTAATTTACCAACATTTGCCACTTTTGTAGATGGTAAATTAGTAAATCAAACGCAAACAAATAAGTTTGAAGTTTTAAAGGATTTAGTAAACGAAGTTGTCTAATTATGAAACTACCTGTAATAAAACATTTAACTAATTTTATCGAAGAAAACGATCAAGATTATGTTTTGGAAACTATTGAAACTCTAGAAGCTTTAACAGAAGTTCCGTCTTTAAAAGACGAAGAATTAGATGTTATAGGCGAGTTAATTTCTAATATGTATGGTGCTCTTGAAGTTGATAAAATGGTAAAAGACGGTACACCAAAGAAAGAGGCGTTAAATACTTTTATGAAACGCGTTTTAGGTTCTATTGATAAATAGATAGAAACAATTATACGATGCAAAACCTCAAGCGAAAGCTTGAGGTTTTTTATTTATTGAAATTTATTTTTCAATGCTTCTACAATTTGATTTCCTCTATAAATTGCACCTTCCATATAACCTCCATAATTTGATGATGTTTCTGAACCAGCAATTATAAATTTACCTTTTAAAAATTCTTTCTGATAAACTGAATGTCCATTATTAAAATGTGGATGGATAAACTTGTTATTGTCAAAATTTAAAAGTTCTTCTTCCTTCCATACTTTTTCTTCATATGAAAGATAGTTTTTTCCATTTTTTCCAAAGAATTTAAAAAGTTGTTCTTTTATTTTTCTCTCTCTGCTATCTCTTGATTCGTTTATCAAATCACCATTTAAAAATCCCATTAAAGCAAAACGGTTATACTCAAAATTAGAATGATCATACATTTCTGTAAACGGACCAATATTGCTAAAAGCTACACCAGACAAACCTTGTTCTTTCCAAAAAGGAGTTTTATAAACGATTGCAAATTTTATAGAATCTTTCATCCACGTATGTGTGTTACTTGCAATCTGTATAAGGTTTGGATCTAATTTAGAAGAAAATGAAACTGAATTTACCAATAGCTGAGGAGGAATGGTAGAGATAACAATATCCGCAATAAATACTGTTTTTTCTGTACTTACTTTTAAAGAAGTTCCAATATCATCTATCTCTAAAACCTTATGATTTAATAGAATTTCATCTTCAGAAAAATCTTTAGTTAATTCTTTTAAGATTGTTGCAGTTCCACCAACAACTCTATAACTAATTTCTTGGTTTTGGGGTGTTTTAAAACGTTGAGGTAAGTTATTTTCGGTAGCTTCAAATAAAGCGTCACCATCCATATCTTGCTCAAATAAAGAGATGTTTAGTTCTTTACAAATTTTTAATAATTCTTCATTATATCTCCAAAGCCAAGTGGCTCCTAATTCAACTTTTGTATCATTTACTTTTTTAGTGTAAATTCGACCACCAATTCTATCGTTCGCTTCTAAAATTTGAATTGAAAAGCCAGCTTTCTTTAATTGATACCCTAAATAGATACCAGAAAGTCCTGCGCCAAGAATAATAATTTTTTTCTTCATTTTGATAAAAGAGAATCTTACTTATTTAATTTCCATTTAATAAAATTCCCCATTTCTTCTCCCCAAATTTTATAAGTCAATTTGGATGGATGAACGCCGTCACTAAAATAAGTTTTAGAATTATTAGTAGGTAAACCATGTTTTTTACTCCAATTTTCTAGCGTGATAACTTCATTAAAATAGAAAACGTTCTTTTTATCTTTAGTTATTGTTTGTAATCTTTCTCCTAAAATCTCTACCAAATTACCAATTACAAACTTTATTGGTTTTGTAAAGGCAGGAAATTCTTTAATAGGAGGCATGTTTGTAAAGAATAAAGGAGTACCAGGAAATTTGTTTTGTAATAAATTGATGAGGTTTTCTATTGCTGAATCCCAATTTTTTGGGGAATTTAATGTAAAAGCATCATTGCCTCCCATTCCTATAACAATAATATCTGCAGAATTTTCCTCTATTTTAGGTATTATTTTTTTACAAACTTGAGCTACGGTATAACCACTTCTAGCATACACACGCCAATTTACATTGCTTTTTAAATTGGTAGAAAGTATATTAGATAAGGAGCCTGTAAACCCATTTTTATGATAATCTACACCAACTCCTGCTATGGTACTTTCACCTATAGTAAGTAGGTTTAGCGTTTTGTTAAAATTACCATTAACAATGCCTTTAGGTTCTTTTGCTTCCGGAAGTTTCGGGACTTTTTTTCTAATATTTTTTCCTTGAAAGTATAAAAAGGGTAACAACGGAACAGAAATAATTGCACCTAAAAAGTATTTTAGTTTATTGTTCATCCTTTTTTGCATCGTTGACTTTTTTAATAATAGCTTTTAAACGTTCTTTATTTAGTTGTTTTTCTAGTTTTACCTTATTAATTTTTTGATTCATTAATTTGGTGTGTTTTGCTTTATTAACGGAGTTTTTTGCTTTTCCTTTCCCTTTTTTTGGCATGTTGATAAATTATAGGTTTATTATTTTCTACAGAATAACCACCAATTCATATCTCTAGTTAATTTGAATCCTAATTTCTCATATAGAGGAATTGCGGTGTTTCCTTTATTGGTATGCAATATAGGTAGTTTTTTTTCTTTTAAAATTTCTTTAGTTGTATGATAAATTAATTGTTTTGCAAAACCCTGTCTGGTATAGTCAGGATGTGTAACTACTGAGCTAATTTCAATAAAATCATCAGTTTGCATTCTTTGACCAGATATGGCAACTAGTTTATTGTCTTTATAAATACCGAAAAATTTACCCATTTCAAAACCTCTCTTTTTATAAAAATCAGGCATTACTAACCAAATTAGGTCATATACTTCGTTAATATTTTCTTTGGTTAATAATATAATTTTTTCCTTTATTTCTACCTCCACTAAATGGTCTAAAACCATTTGACAACCATTAAACTTTTTCTTTAATACTACTTTTGATGTGTCTATGGTTGGTGTGTCTTTTTCTACTACTAAAAAGAAGCTTTCGGCTATTTTAGAATGTTTATTTAATGCGTTGGCTGTTTTAGTGGCATCTTTAAAAGCACCAAAAGAACAGATGTCTGTTTGGTAAAATTGTACACCTTCATACTTTATTAATAAAGGATTGTGTGTTTCATTTAAAGAGTACCAAACAGGATTTTTAAGTTTTTCTTCTAAGTTTTTCATCAGAATAAATATATAAAAAAAGCTCACAAATTGCGAGCTTTTTTCTTAGTTTTAAAGATGTATTACAATTCTTTTTTAAATAGTTTAGCGCTTTCCGTAAACTCAGTTAAAACTATTTTAGCGTTTCCGTATACTTCTGTTTGACTTTTATCTGATGCTTCTATAGTAATATTTTCTGAGGCATTTATAGTAATAGCAGCCGAATTTTTTATAATACTAGTACAAGTATTGGTACTTAGTTTTTCTCCGTTTAACTCTGAGTCTTCTAATGTAATGGCATTAAATAAATTAGCAGTTCCTTCAATATTTAAACCAGAATTACCAATCATTCTTGTGTTTAAATTTTCTGCTTTAATAATCATGTCTACCTTACAAGACTCGCTTAAATCTAAATCTACATCTTTACTTTCTATATTTAATTTGCTTTTAGATCTCAATTGAATTCGTGATTTATTATTATTTAAGAGCTTAAATTTATCAGATTTTATCTTTAAATCAGCTATTCCATAATCATTTATTTTAAGTAGCATATTGGTTGTTTTTATGGTACCTAAAGATGTTATTTCTGCATCATCATTTAAAGTTATTTCATTTAATGCATTTTTATAATTTACAGCAATATTTAATTTTTTTGCTTTTAACTTTTTGTCTGTAGTTATAGTTAATACAGAATCTTTAACGCTAAAATTGATATGTTTGTGTAGGTTTTTGTCGGTTTCTATTTCTATCGATGAAGAAATATTTGAGATTACCAACTTAACTTTAAAATCATCGTTTATAACGATAGCATGGAAAGGAGCTAAATCTGTGCTTATTTTTGATATTAATTTATTTCCCTTTATTTTTTCTTGACTAAAGGTTGTATTAAATAAAGCAAATACTAATACGATTAATAATGTAGTTTTCTTTTTCATAATTTTTTGTTGTTATAAAAAATAAAAACCATTTCAAAAAGATATTGAAATGGTTTTTATTGTATTATTTAAGGTAAACCTTAAGCTAACATGGTAACTGGGTTTTCTATAAACGTTTTTAATGTTTGTAAAAATTGAGCTCCAACAGCACCATCAACTGTTCTATGGTCTGATGTTAAAGTCAAATTCATTGTATTACCAACTACTATTTGCCCGTCTTTAACTACTGGTTTTTGAACAATTGCACCAACAGATAAAATAGCAGAGTTAGGTTGGTTGATGATAGAGTTAAAACTACCAATACCAAACATACCTAAGTTAGAAACCGTAAAAGTACTTCCTTGCATTTCTGCAGGAGTTAATTTTTTGTTTCTAGCTTTACCTGCTAAATCTCTTACACCAGCACCAATTTGAGTTAAACTCAATCCGTCTGTATGTTTAATTACAGGTACTAATAAACCATCATCTACAGCAACAGCTACACCTACGTGAATGTGACTGTGATAAATAGTGTTTGCTTCTGTCCAAGAAGTATTTACTTGTGGATGTTTTTTTAATGCCATTGCACATGCTTTAACTACCATATCATTAAAAGATATTTTAGTGTCTGGAATTGCATTTATAATTTTTCTAGAAGCCATTGCGTTGTCCATATCAACTTCAATATTTAAACTGAAATCTGGAGCGGAGAATTTAGAGTTACCTAAAGACTTCGCAATAGCTTTACGCATTTGAGAATTTTTAACTTCTTCTGAGCTTTCTACACCACTAGCAGTAATACTTGCAGCGGCTGGAGCAGCTTCTACTTTAGCAGCAGGAGTATAGTTTTCTACATCTTTTTTAATGATTCTTCCGTTTTCACCAGAACCACTAACATCTGCTATGTTAATTCCTTTATCAGAAGCAATTTTCTTAGCTAAAGGAGATGCGAATACACGTCCGTTAGAAGTATTGTTTACTACAACTGGTTTTGCTTCTTCAACTTTAGCAGCAGGTTTTGGTGCCGCTTTTTCTGGAGTTTTCGGAGCTTCAGCTTTTTCTGCAGCAGCAGGAGCGGCAGCATCTAAATTACCACCATTAGCAACCAAAGCAGAAACATCTGTTCCGGCAGGGCCAATAATAGTTAATAAACTGTCTACAGGAGCCGTTTCTCCTTCTTGCACACCAATGTATAAGATAGTTCCTTCATAGAAACATTCAAATTCCATTGTTGCTTTGTCTGTTTCAATTTCAGCAAGCATATCACCTTCAGAAACAACATCACCAACTTTCTTTAACCATGTTGCCACAGTTCCATCAGTCATGGTATCACTTAAACGAGGCATTGTGATTACTTGCACTCCTTCTGGAATTGCAACTGAACCCGCAGTACTTGTTTCGGTAGTAGCTTCTTCTTTGACCTCTTCTGTAGTAGCAGCTTCCTTTGCAGGTTCTGCACTACCGTTTATAATTGCAGAAATATCTTCACCTTCTTCACCAATAATAGCTAATAAAACATCAACAGGAGAAGTTTCTCCTTCTTGAATACCAATGTATAAAAGAGTTCCTTCGTAGAAAGACTCAAATTCCATTGTTGCTTTGTCAGTTTCAATTTCGGCTAAAATATCGCCTTCTTCGATTTTATCTCCAACTTTTTTTAACCATTTTGCCACAACACCTTCTTCCATGGTGTCACTTAGTCTGGGCATATTTATTATTGTAGCCATATCTTAACTTATAAAAGGATAATCTTCTTGTTCGTAAACCATATCATACATTTGCTTAAGCTCTGGGTAAGGAGAGTCTTCTGCGAATTGTTCACATTCTTTTACTCTTACTTTTACGTCCTTATCTATAGCCGCTAATTCTTCAGCAGTAGCATATTCTTGTTCTAAAATAATATCTTTTACTTGCGTAATAGGATCTATTTTTTTGTATTCTTCTACTTCGTCTTTTGTTCTGTAGTGCTGCGCATCAGACATTGAGTGACCTCTATATCTGTATGTTTTCATTTCTAAGAAAGTTGGTCCATCACCACGTCTAGCTCTATCTAAAGCTTCATCAATAGCTTCTGCAACTTTTATAGGATTCATAGCGTCTACTGGTCCACAAGGCATTTCGTAACCTAAACCAAGTTTCCAAATATCAGTATGGCTTGCAGTTCTTTCTACAGAAGTACCCATTGCATATCCATTATTTTCACAAATAAATATTACAGGTAATTTCCATAACATAGCTAAATTAAATGCTTCGTGTAAAGAACCTTGTCTTGCAGCACCATCTCCAAAACAAGTTAATGTAACACCACCGGTATTATTATATTTATCACCAAAAGCAAGACCAGCACCTAAAGGAATTTGTCCTCCAACGATACCATGACCACCATAAAAGCCAAATTCTTTAGAAAAAATATGCATAGAACCTCCCATTCCATGAGATGTTCCGGTAACCTTTCCATACAATTCTGCCATTACACGTTTAGGATCTTCTCCCATACCAATTGGTTGTACGTGATTTCTGTAAGCTGTAATCATTTTGTCTTTAGATAAATCCATTGCATGCAATGCACCTGCTAAAATTGCTTCTTGACCATTATATAAGTGCAAGAAACCTCTAACTTTTTGTTGAATGTAAACAGAAGCAAGTTTGTCTTCGAACTTACGCCAAAAAAGCATGTCTTTGTACCAATCTAAATAGGTTTGTTTGGTGATTTTTTTCATTTTTAGAGATATTGTTATTTTAATCGTTTAAGCAGTTATTATATTAGATATAATATGAGCACAAAAATAACTTTTTTATGTAGAATAAAAAAACTAGATTACTTTAAAATAAAACAAAATATTTTAAGGTAGTTATTTGTCTTTAGCTATTACTATTGTTGCTTTAGCACCTGTTGCTAAATTCCATTCATTAGAAGAGAGTAGTAGGCCTGCATCATTATAAACTTTAAAAGCGGCAGTATTTGGTCCAGAAGAACCTTGGTTTAAGGCTTTAAAAGCAATTTTATTAATACCAACCTCTAAAGGGATATTAAATTTTTGATAACTTTGTTTTAGGGTAATGTTATGAATAACCGGAATATCATTTACAAGTATGGTCACTTTATCTCCGTCTGGGTATTGGAAGTCTCTACAGATAATGTTTACACTTTTAGAATCTGTTCTAAAACTACCTAAGTCTTGATCTATTACTGGATATAGGTATTGTCCGTTTATTTTTTTAAAAGCCTTTAAAAAATGTTCTTCTCTTAGCTTTTCTTTTGTTAAAATGCCTTTATTATTAAGATCGTCTTCTTCTTTTTGTTTTTTTAATTTATCGTTTTCTTTATCAAAAGCATTTTTAAAACCATCGCTTCCAGCCAATTCTAATGCTTTAGGTTTTGTAACTTCTTTAGAATTATTTAAAACAAGTCCTTTAGTGTTACCTTTTTCTTTGGTTCCTGAATTAGAATCTAACTGTGCAGATAATTGATAAACAGAGAATAAGGAAATAGTTAAAAAAAGAAGAAAATTAATTTTTGTTTTCATTTATATGATGCTTTCAAGCAATTCTGCAAATATAATGCCGATTTTGAGCGAAGTGTGTTTCTGTTTTGTTAAAACTTCTTATTCTATTGGAAAATTAAAATAGGTAGTAGGAAAGGGTTCATGTCTTAAAGTAAAATGCCACCATTCGTTATTGTAAGGTCTAAAATTATATTTAGCCATGATATTTCTAAGTAGTATTCTGTTTTTTTGTTGTTCTGGAGTGATGATTTTAGAGAGGTAATGAGACTTGTTTCCAAAATAATCAAATGAACTACCCATGTCTAGTTCTTTGCCTGTTTTTGTATTTACAATTGTTAAATCTACAGTACTTCCTCTTGAATGTCCAGATTTAGAGGCAATATAACCTCTTTTAAATAATTGCGATTTTGGCACATCTGGATAATATACTGATTTCATTAACGTATCTTCTAAAACCTTTGCCCAACGTACAAAATGATTTACGGCTTGTTGAGGTCTGTAGGCATCAAATATTTTAAGACTTAAACCCTTTTTACGGAGGCTTTGTTGCGCTTTTATAAGAGCGTTAGCTGACGCTTTTGTAACAATTATACAATTTTTATGATATCCATCAATTGGTTTTCCTATAAAATTATTATTGCTAAAATATCGTAATTCTAGTTGTATAGATTTATCTAGGTCAGATAAATAGACAAATCCATCGGGAAGTTCTTGTCCGAAAGAATAAAAAGAAATTAAGAATATAAAAATTGGAAGTATCTTTTTCATGAAGTAAAAATAAACAAAAAGATAATAATAAACTTTTAGAATGATTTTATATCCAAAAATAAAATCATTCAAATCTATAGTGATTAAAAAAAAGGCTAATTTTGTTTTAAATAAATGAATTAAATGAATCAAACTACAAATACAATTTTAATGATTCGTCCTATTGCTTTTAGGATGAATGAGCAAACTGCTGTAAATAACTATTATCAAAAAGAAATTGATGATACACTTCCATCAACAATAAATACAAAAGCACAATATGAGTTTGATACTTTTGTAGAAAAATTACGCAGTTTTGGAATTCATGTAATTGTAGTTTCTGATACAAAGGAGTCTGATACCCCTGATTCTATTTTTCCTAATAATTGGATTTCTTTTCATGAAGATGGTACTGTTGCGATATATCCTATGTTTGCAGAAAATAGACGCTTAGAAAGACGAGAGGATATTTTAGAAGAATTAGAAAAGGAAGGTTTTTTAATAGAAAATATAGTAGATTATACTTCGGCAGAAGAAGATCATATATTTTTAGAAGGAACAGGAAGTATCTGTTTAGATAGAGAAAATAATAAGGCATATTGTGCGCTTTCTCCTAGAGCAGATGAAGAATTGTTTATCGAGTTTTGTGAGGATTTTGAATACACGCCAGTTGTTTTTACAGCAAATCAGACAGTAAATGATAAGAGAGTAGCAATTTATCATACCAATGTTATGATGTGTGTTGCAGAAAACTTAGCTGTCATTTGTTTGGCTTCTATTGATGATAAATCTGAACGTAAAAATGTGTTGAAACATTTAAAAGAAGATGGTAAAAAAGTAATTGATATTACGGAGGAGCAAGTAACTAATTTTGCAGGAAATATGTTACAAGTTCGTGGTAAAGATGATGAACGTTTTTTAATAATGAGTCAAGTTGCTTTTAATAGTTTAACACAATCGCAAAAAGCACAAATAAACAATCAGTGTAAAATTATTTCGAGTCCTTTAGATACTATTGAGTTTTGTGGTGGTGGAAGTGCACGTTGCATGATGGCAGAAGTTTTCTTACCTAAGAAATAATATTAATTTTTAAAAAGAAATAAGAAAAACGTAAAGTTATAAAAGAAGTTTAAGCCTAATTTATACTAATCTTTACGTTTTTTATAAAAATCTAGTTATATTTTCTAATGCATTTACTTCTTCTTGCTATTGCTCCTGCTACGGTTATTATACTTTATATTTATTTTAAAGATAAGTTTGAAAAAGAACCGATTCCTTTTTTATTTAAGAATTTTCTTTTAGGCGCAACTGCAAGTGTTTTAATAACTGTAATTCTTGGTGGGTTTGCTGATAAATTATTTCCTATAACAGAGGTTACAAATATTTTTCAACAGTTTATAAAAGCCTTTATAGTGGTTGCTTTTGTTGAAGAGTTTTCTAAGTATGTAATTGTAAAATATTTTGCACAAAGAAATAAAGAATATAATGAGCCTTTTGATGGTATTGTATATGCTGTTATGGTTTCTATGGGATTTGCCACGTTAGAAAACGTATTATATGTTTTTCAACATGGGGTTTCTACAGGTGTTATACGGGCTTTTACGGCGGTACCGGCACATGCTACTTTTGCAATTTTAATGGGTTATTTTATGGGGAAAGCTAAGTTTTCTAAAAATAGAATAGCTTTAAATTTAGCAGGGTTGTTCTTTGCAGTACTTTTTCATGGGGCTTATGATTTTTTTCTGTTTATCAACTTTATTCCAGGGATTTCTATAGGAGCCTTTATTTCTTTAATATTAGGAATTGTGCTTTCTAGAAAAGCGATAAAAAAACACCAAAACAGTTCTGTTTTTAAAGTATAATTAAAAAGCAACCCCCAAAATTTATTTTGGGGTTGCTTTTGTAGTTTTATTTTCCAGAAATAGGAGTCTAAAATAATCTTTTAACCAAGTAAAATGTGCTATTTACTTTTCTAAAACTTCATCAATAACAACACCACTTGTTCCGTTTGGAGCTTCAATCTTTAATAAGTTTGCAATAGTTGGTGCAATATCTGTAATATTATATCTTTTAGATGATACCCCTTGTTTGATACCATTACCATAGAAAATAATTGGTACATGGGTATCATAAGAATAACCAGAACCATGGCTTGTGCCTGTTTTGCCTCCGGTTAAAGTAGCAGGATAAGGAATCATTAAAACATCTCCAGATAATTTTTGATTATAACCATTTTGTAGTGAATTTAAAATACCTGAAGAGAAATGTGTTGTTTGTAAAGTTCTTGCAGTTACTGCTTTGTAAATTCCATCAAAATTAAGGACTTCATCTGCTAATTTTTGAGCTACAGTGTTTACTTCTAAACCTAAAGATTCTATTTTTTCTTTGTTTAGAAATATTTGATAATTAGAAACGTTTTCAATTAAATCTACAGAATTAAAATACTTTTTAGTAGTTTCTAAAATAAATTCTTTAAACTTTTTAATATTTAAATAATGAGCAGGAATTTTTAAAGATTGTAAATAAGCTGGTGTGTGAACAGCTGCATGATCTGCCGTTAAAAATAATGTATAATTATCTTTTCCAACTTGTTGGTCTAAAAACAGTAGTAAATCTGCTAAATCTTTGTCTAAACGTAAATAAGTGTCTTCTGTTTCTATGGCAGAAACGCCATATTTATGACCAACATAATCTGTTGGAGAAAAACTTACAGCTAAGAAGTCTGTGTATAGGCTTTTACCTAATTTTTCACCTATAATTGCTGCTTTAGCAAAGTCTGCAGTAAATGTATTACCCGCAGGTACAGTTTTTATTAAATCGAAATTTCCGTTTTTAGATCGTAATGCTTTTAGGTCTTTCGGAAAAGTTGGAGTTTTTTGTCCTTTAAGTTTTCCTTCAAAGATATTATCGTCAGCTCTACTATTGGTATATGTTTTTATATCGTATAATGTTTTCCAAGGAGTATTAAGGTATGTATCTGCCTTGTTGTTTGCATTAAAATCTTTAACCCATTTTGGTAATTTATTCATATAAAAAGTACTGGTAACCCAGGTATTAAAATTACCACCATCATACCAATAAGCAGCATTTGCAGAATGACCTGCAGGTAAAATTGCAGACCGATCTTTTATTGAAACTCCAATTGTTTTTCCATGCATGTTTTGAGCCAAGTGTAACTGGTCTGTTATGGTTGATGTAAAAAGTCTCTTAGGTGATTTTTGCCCATATTTTCCATTGTTTCCAACGGTTTCATAAGAAGAATCATCTACACAGTAAATAGATTTTTTTAAATATTTGTCATACCAATTGTTAGAAATAATTCCGTGTTCACTTGGCGTTGTTCCGGTATAAATAGAAGTGTGTCCAACAGCTGTATAGGTTGGTATATAATTATAATGAGCGTTTTCTAATGAAAACCCATTTTTTAGGATTCTATTAAATCCGTCTTTTCCAAATCTATCAGAAAACCGAGTTAAGTAATCGTATCTCATTTGGTCAATAACAACACCTACAACTAATTTTGGTTGTTTGTTTTGTGCTAATATTTTATTGTTTCCTAAAAAAAGAAATAAGCATAGAAAACTAAAAAGATATTTAAATTTCATAAGTACAGATATAAATTATAGACCAAAAGTAATTATTTTTTGGTTTGATTTTGTCAATTTAACAGACTATTAATGATAATTTAATACTTTAGCACAAAATTAAAATGAATGGGTTACCTAGAACATATTGGTAAATATTTTCTCATGTTAGGTCGTGTTTTTAAAAGACCACAAAAAGGAAAAGTTTTTTATGAAGCTTTGGTAAAAGAGATTGACGAATTAGGCTTAAAATCTTTAGGGATTATTATGTTTATTTCCTTTTTTATTGGAGGTGTAATTGCATTGCAAACTGCTTTAAATTTAGACAATCCTTTTATTCCGGAATCTTTAATCGGTTTTGCCGCTAAACGTTCAATTATTTTAGAATTTGCGCCTACTTTTTGTTCAATTATCTTAGCAGGTAAAGTTGGGTCTTATATAACATCTAGTATAGGTACAATGCGTGTTACAGAACAAATTGATGCTTTAGAAGTTATGGGAATTAATGCATTAAGTCATTTAGTTTTACCTAAAGTTATTGCTACTGTTTTCTTTTATCCTTTTTTAATATCATTAGGGATGTTTTTAGGTATTTTAGGAGGATGGGTTACTGGGGTTTTATCGGGGCTTTTTTCTGGTGCAAGTTATATAGAAGGAATTCAAACAGATTTTGATCCTTTTTTATTAACCTATGCAATTATTAAAACGTTAGTTTTTGCCTTTTTAATTGCTACAGTACCTTCTTATCATGGGTATTATGTAAAAGGAGGATCTATAGCTGTAGGTAAAGCAAGTACACAAGCTGTGGTTTGGACGACTATTTTAATTGTAATAGCAAATTATTTTTTAACTCAAATGCTTTTAACCTAAAAAATGATAGAAGTAAATAATTTACATAAAGGTTTTGGAGAAGCAAAAATATTAAAAGGTATTTCTGCTACTTTTCTTCCTGGCGAAACTAGTTTAATTATTGGTGAAAGTGGTTCTGGTAAGACGGTGTTTATAAAATCTTTAATAGGTTTGCATACCCCAGAAGATGGTACTATTTCTTTTGATGGTAGAATAAATACAAAATTTACAGAAAAAGAAAAACAGCAATGGAGACAAGAAATTGGTATGGTTTTTCAAGGAAGTGCATTATTCGATTCTCAAACGGTACAAGAGAATGTAATGTTTCCTTTAAAAATGTTTACTAATCAATCTAATGTGGAGATGTTAGATCGTGTAAATTTTGTTTTAGATAGAGTTAATTTACAAAATTCAAATAAAAAGTTACCAGCAGAGCTTTCTGGAGGAATGCAAAAAAGGGTTGCCATTGCAAGAGCTATTGTAATGAACCCAAAATATTTGTTTTGTGACGAACCAAATTCTGGTTTAGATCCTAGAACTGCAATTGTGATAGATAATTTAATTCAAGAAATTACAGATGAATATAAAATTACAACCGTAATTAATACGCATGATATGAATTCTGTAATGGAAATTGGAGAAAAAATAATTTTTTTAAAAGAAGGTAGAAAAGCTTGGGAAGGTACTAATGAAGATATATTTAAAACTGATAATGAAGCTGTTGTGAGTTTTGTGTATTCTTCTAATTTATTTAAGAAAGTTAGAGAAGCATATTTAAATGAAAAAAAATATAAATAGATTTGTTTTATTTAATTTAAAGTATATCTTTGCAGCCGCTTAAAAGGAAATAAACGACCTGGTAGCTCAGTTGGTAGAGCATCTCCCTTTTAAGGAGAGGGTCCTGGGTTCGAGCCCCAGCCCGGTCACAAAATTTTAAAACTTCATAGATATGTGAAGTTTTTTTATTAAAGTAATTGCATCGAGAAGCGTTGTTTTTCGAATTTTAATTAAGCGTATCTTTTAGTCATTAAGATAAAATAAATGACCTGGTAGCTCAGTTGGTAGAGCATCTCCCTTTTAAGGAGAGGGTCCTGGGTTCGAGCCCCAGCCCGGTCACATTAAATTAGAAGCTTCACAGAAATGTGAAGCTTTTTTTATGCAAAAAAAATAGAGGCTGTTTAATTGTCGGTTTTAAATTTTTGTATCTTTCCCAAGTTAAAAAGAAACTTAATTTTGATGGAAGAAGAAAATAAGGTAGTTGAGGAAAAGGTAGATCAATCTAAGCAAGAAATGAAAGATGAAGCTAGGGGATTACTCTCTAGTATAAAAAGATATTTAATAGAACTCTTAGACTTTAGACACGATACAGACCATGAAGCTACCATGGAAGCTATTAAAGCAGATATTCCTTTTAAAGGGGCTACTGCTTGGATTCTTATTTTTGCTGTCTTTGTGGCTTCTATTGGGTTAAATGCAGATTCTACTGCTGTGGTTATTGGAGCTATGTTAATATCTCCTTTAATGGGCCCCATTTTAGGTATTGGAAGTGCCTTTGCTATTAATGATATTGATGTTTTTAAAAAATCAGTAGTAAGTTTAACTACCATGATTGTGTTAAGCTTGTTAGCGTCATTTGTATTCTTTTATTTTTTTCCTTTAAGTGAAGATACTTCAGAGTTATTAGGCAGAACAAAACCAGATATTAGAGATGTACTGATAGCTTTTTTTGGTGGTTTGGCCTTAATGGTTGCTAAAACAAAAAAAGGAACTGTAGCTTCTGTAATTTTTGGAGTAGCAATTGCTACTGCTTTAATGCCTCCATTGTGTACTGCTGGTTATGGTTTGGCAAAAGGTTTTTCTGGAGATGTTGTTGGGTTTACGTACGCTTTTGGTGCCTTATATTTGTTTACTATTAATACTATTTTTATCGCTTTGGCAACCTTTATAGTCTTAAAGTTGTTGAGTTTTCCTATGCATAAATACGCAAATGCAGCAAGAAGAAAACGGTATGCCACTGTTGCAACGGTTGTAGGTATTGCTGTTATGATTCCTGCAGTGTATACATTTTTACATGCTTTGGAAGAAAGTAGAGTAAATGCACAGTTAAAAACCTTTGTAAAGAATGAAGTAAAGACTATTGAAAATTTTCAACTGATAGAGGAGGATTATGATTCAGATACTAAGGTTTTAAAGCTAAATTTCTTTAATGAAGTAAGTGCTGCGGAGAAAAATATGTTAGAAAGTAGTTTGGTTAATGACCCAAGATATGATCGCTTAAAAGAAGTGAAAATTAATATTAAAGGAAGTGATACTAAAAGTTTTGAGTTGATAACAACAGCTTACACAGAGAAAAAGGAAGAGTTGATTGAAAGTAAAAAACAGATAGAAGAACTTCAAAACAAAATAATCCAATTAGAAGGAACTATTTCTGCTTTAAATACAAGGATTGAAAATGATGCACTGCATAATGATAAAAATGCAATTGCTTTTAGTAGAATTTCTAAAGAGGCAAAAATTCTATATAGTGATATAGAAGAAATCGGATTTTCAAAAGTTTTATTTTCAAAAGATTTTATTAATATAGATACTATTCCTACGGCAACTATTAAATGGAACTTAAAGTTAACAGATAGCATTATTAACATAAAAGAAAGTAAATTACGTCCTTGGTTGCAAAAAGAAATGGATTTAGATACGTTGTTTCTCAAAAGAGAAAGATAAGCTTTAAGGAGCTTTCTAAAAGTTTTGAATATTGTCATACTGAACTTGTTTCAGTATCTTAACCTATCTATATTCAATATTCATAAGAATCTGAAATAAATTCAGATTGACAAAAAAATAACTTGTTAGATAACCTAATTTGTTAAACGAATTACTCTATAAGTGATGTTATTAAGGTAAATAAACGCTAACCGTTTTTATAAAATTCAATTTCTACATTTTGATTGAATAAATAGACTTTCTTGTTACTCATATTCATGCATTCATAACGCGTTCTACGTTTATTTCCTCTTTTGTAGATCGTGTTTTTAAAGACGAATAAACTACCAAAAGGAATATCAAAAATAAAATGTTTGCCAGTTTCTGCTACATTTCCTCTTAGGGCTAAAGATAAATCGGCATCAGTATCTGTACTTGCTTTTGGGTTTTTAAAATACCTAGCTAAAAAAGGTAGCATCTCCATGGGGTAAATTTCTGGACGTAAAAAAGGCAACATTAAATGCTGAAAAACCATTTTCCATTCCTTACCGTGAGGTTGTACGCGTCCAAATTTTTGATGCGTAACATGATGGGCAATTTCGTGCACTAGCGTTAGTAAAAACTGATATTTATTAAGATTATTATTTACCGTAATTTGAAACCTTCCGTCTGGTAATTGTCTAAAATCACCATGTTTTGTTTCTCTCTGATTTACAATTTTTAGCGTAAAAGAATGCTCGTTTATTAGAAATTCTATAAACGGAATTGCTTTTAAAGGAACGAAATTTTGATAATTTGAATTCAATTTTTAATTTTGCTTAGTGCTTACGGGTTTGTAGATGAAACTTGTAATACTTTACCGTTATAAAACTTATTTCCTGTTAAAGAGAAGTCAAAAATATAATTTGCCATTTCTGTAGCAGTGGTTGGAGCTTCATATCCAGGAAAAGCTTCTTCTAGCATTTCTGTTTGTACAGCGCCTAAAGCTAAAACATTAAAAGCTATTTGTTGTTCTTTATATTCTTCTGCTAATAATTCTGATAAAGTAATTACAGCGCCTTTGGCGGATGAATATGCGGCTAATCCAGGAAATTTTAGACTTCCTTGAATTCCACCCATAGAGCTTATTGTAACTACATGACTTCCTTTTTGCATAAAAGGAATCATTAATTTAGTGATTTCTGCAACAGCAAAAACATTCACTTTATAGACTTCTAAAAAATCATCCGAAGATAAATCTGTAAAAGGTTTGTTAATTAATTTACCTGCATTATTGATTAAAATATCAACTTGTTTCCAGTTGTTTTTAATATAATCTGTTACTTTTTTTAAATCTGAATTTACAGATAAATCAACAGAAAATAATGTAATGTTTTTATGATTGAAATCAGAAAGTGGTTTTGTGTTTCTAGATAAAGCTAAAACATTGTGTCCGTTTTCTGCAAATTGTTTTGCTAGTTCAAAACCAATTCCTCTACTGGTTCCTGTTATAACTATATTTTTCATTTGTAAAAATTTAAAGAAGCAATTTGCTTCAATTTATTTGTCTATTAGTCAAAAGAAAATTACTCTTCTTTTTCAAAAGTAATATGTTGATATGCTCCAATATCAGGGTTTGTTGTTCTGTCAACCCCTAAAATATCTGTAGAAAAAGCAGTTGATTTTGCTTTGTTAATAGCATCAGACACTTCGCCAATAATAAAATCACTGTTTTGAGTATCTCTAAAATGAGCTTTTCCATTTATAATATTGTCTTGGTAAAAAGAATTGGAAAAATCTAATTCGGAATTATCGGCATAACTATCATTATAGTCTGTAAATTTAATCATAGAATTGCGAACGTTGTAGTTGAAGATTCCGCCTCCATCAACTTTGTCTAAGATAAATTCTATATTATTGTTTCCATCAAAAATACAATTGGTAAAATTTGCTGCATGTAAATTTCTTGTTTCAATAATTTCTTGTCCGGTTGCATCCGAATACACAAAAAAGTTGTTCACTAAAACAGCAGGTAGTTGACGTAAACCGCTGTTCCAATAGTTTGCAAAAGTAGAATGCGTAAAATTATAGGTTCCTCCAATAGTTGCTGCTAAAGAAACTTGTCCTGCAGCACCAATTACCACATTGTTTCCTTCAATATTTGCTTCTCTACCTAAAATACCATAGCTAGAATTATTGTAAATTTCTGTGTTTTGTAGTTTTAAAGTTGGGGTAGAAGGAGTACCGATACTATCAACCAAAATACCTATTATTCCGTTTTTAATAATGGTATGGCTCATTTCGTTGTCTTTACTTCCGGCACGCATCCAAATAGTACCCCATTGTCCGGCGGTTTCACTAAAAGCATGTTCTAGGCGGTCGCCTTCAAAAACTACTTTTTCAGTTAAAGTGCCGTTTACTTTTAAAGTAGCTTTATCATCTACAATTAAACCAGAATTATCATGAAAATATACTTTTGCTCCAGCTTCAATAGTTAATGTTTTATTAGCGGGTACAGCAGCAAAACCATAAATAACAGTAGGTTTTATATTGGTAATTGTTAGCTCTGAGTCCGTTAAAAAACGACCTTTTAAAGTGGTTGGTTCTCCGTTTAAAGTTAGGCTATCAATTTTCATAGTAACGGCATCTTTACCCGGAAAAATAAAATTAGCATCCTGCACTAAAGTAACCAGGTCTACATCTTGTAGAGAACTTCCTGAGTCGAATAAAATTCTATCTGTGTAAAGCGGATTTAAAACATTGCTAGCATTTATAGTAGTTTCTACAAATATAAAAATACTGTCTTTGGCAAGAATATCGATGTCTTTAAAATCTTTTCCAGGAATTCCATCTACATTTAATCTGTAGTTAGAACTTGTTCCGTTTTCTAATTTTATTTCGGGAATGGTGATTGCGTTTTTTCCTCTGTTGTAAACCTTTAGATTATAGGTTGCAGAGCCAATATTTGTAAATATGGTATCTAAAAAAACGGTGTCTTTAGAGAATTCTAATTTTCCTAAACTAGGTGTAGTGTCAAAATCTTTTCTACAAGAACCTAAAGAAGCAACAATAATAATTAAGAAGAGGTATATAGTGTATCTCATGTTGTTTTTATAAAAAATACCACTATACATAGCAATATGTTGTCTATGTTTCTATGTGGTAAAATTTGTTTTTATTTTTAAATCTTAAAATGTATTAAGGTTAGAACTTTTTATGATGATAATTATTGTTTTTTAATCAATTCAATTTCAAATAATTTGCCCCAATGTTTACCTGTTACAAAAAGACGATTATTCTCTGCATCAAAAGCAATACCATTTAAAACCTCGTCTTGTGGCACTAACTTCTGAGTTTTTTCCATTTCTGCATGCAAACCTTTTAAATTTGCAATACCTTCTACAACACCCGTTTTAGGGTCTATAATAACAATAGCATTTTGTTGATATTTGTTCGCGTAGATTTTTCCATTGATCAATTCTAACTCATTTAAGTTATCTACTGCATATTTATTGGTGTATACTTGTATTGATTTTAGTTCTTTTAAAGTATCCGGATCTAAAAACCAAATTTTAGAAGTACCATCAGATTTTATCAACTGAGTTCCGTTATGAGTAAAACCCCAACCTTCTGCACTATTATTGTATGCAAACTCTTTTTCTTGTTTAAAGGTTTCTAAATTATACACAAAACCTTTTTTACCTTGCCATGTTAACCAATAAATTTTGTTGTTAAAAATAGTCATACCTTCACCAAAGTACTTTTTATCTAAATCTATTTTTTGTAAAACTTTACCGGTTTTAATTTCAACCTTTCTAAGATTAGATTGACCTCTACGACCTGTGCTCTCATATAAAAAACCATCGTGATATTCTAAACCTTGTGTGTAAGCAGTTTTATCATGCGGATATTCATTTATAATTTTATAGTCATAAACAATAGGAGTTTTATCAGCTAAAACCTCAAAAAAACTATTTTCTTTTTTAGTTTTTTCAGCATAAAAAATCAAGGCAGATATTTTATGTTTTCCAACACCCAAATTAGTGGTGTTTATAGAAGCCGTATTTCCTTCAGAAGAAACTTCTTTTCCATTCACAAAAAACTGGACATTAGTTACTGGTTTGTCTTCTTTTTCTTTTAGAGTAACCTCTAAATTAGAATTTAAAGTAACTTGTTTTTTATGGTTTAAGCTAAATTTATACACATCAGAACAAGATGTAATTAGTAAGAAACACGCTAAAAAAGCAACCAATAGAGTACTATTTTTCATTTTTTGTAATTTTTTATATTAAATTTTAATCTTTTTAGTATTCAAAAAAGTGATAAAAAACCGCTATTCATCAACAAAAGTAGGTGTAAAAGTAACTATTGTGTTTATTAGACCAAATAAAAACGAAATATTTATTTGTTAATTAAAAAATATAGTTAAATTTGCATCCTCAAAATAGTAAAAAACAACTATTTAGAGAATAGAGTAAGCCTTACCAACTTTACTCATGCAAACATAACATTAAAGTATTAAAATATAATAAAATGAGAAAAGGAATTCATCCAGAAAATTACAGAATGGTAGCTTTTAAAGACATGTCTAACGAAGATGTATTTTTAACACGTTCTACTGTAGACACTAAAGAAACGTTAGAAGTTGATGGTGTTGAGTATCCTTTAGTAAAATTAGAGATTTCTAGAACATCTCACCCATTTTACACTGGTAAATCTAAACTTATTGATGCTGCAGGACGTATCGATAAATTTAAAAACAAATACGCAAAATTCAAAAAATAATTTTTTTAGAATTTTCAACATATTTAAAACTCCAACATTTATTTGTTGGAGTTTTCTTTTTTACCACATAGACACATGGTTTACATAGCGCTATGTTTTTTATGTGTCTATGTGGTAAATATATTATTTTGGGCGTTCCCTAAAGGTCAGGCTTTTCACTATATCTTTTTTGAATTTGTCATTGCGAAGAAAGTTTTTTTCTTTCTGTGGCAATCTTGCTTTTCTATAAACAGATTGCTTCGTGCCTCGCAATGACATTATTAAGCATAAAAAGGATGCCGTTGCAATCCTTAACGCAAACTATTTGTAAGGCTTGTGCAAAATATCGTACTAAATGACTATTTTTAAAGTCTTTTAAATAACTATTTTATAATGAGAAATACCATACTTTCTATTTTTATAGGAATCACTATTTTATCCGGAGTTTTAGTTTACTTCATTCCGCAAATTGGCACTATTATTTTATTAGCTATCTCTGGTTTGCTAACCTTACTAGCAATTTATGACAGCTTTCAAACCAAGCATTCGTTGTTAAGAGCTTTTCCTGTAATAGCACGTTTACGATGGTTTTTTGAAGATGAAAGAGATAAAATTCAACAATATTTTATAGAAGACAATTTAAATGGTACGCCTATAAATAGAGAAAAAAGAAGTATTGTATATCAACGTGCCAAATTATCTAAACAAACAGTTCCTTTTGGTACACAGCATAATGTCTATGCAAAGGGGTATGAATTTGTAAAGCATTCTTTGTTTCCAAAAGATCATCATCATATTGCAGGAGAAAGAATTGTTTTTGGTTCAGATAGGTGTACTCAAAAATATGATGGTTCTATCATTAATATTTCTGCAATGTCTTTTGGTTCTTTGAGTAAAAATGCAATTATGGCATTAAATCAAGGAGCAAAAATGGGTAATTTTGCTCATAATACTGGAGAAGGTGGTATCTCACCTTATCACCTACAAGGAGGAGATGTTATTTTTCAAGTAGGAACTGGATATTTCGGCGCAGGAAAACACGATGCCGATGGAAAACGTTTTTTTGATGACGAAATTTTTAGAACGAATGCCATTCGTCCGGAAGTAAAAATGATTGAAATTAAGTTTTCTCAGGGAGCAAAACCTGGACATGGAGGAATTCTTCCGGCAGTAAAAAACACAGAAGAAATTGCAGAAATTCGTGGAGTTATTCCGTTTACACAAGTAGATTCACCTCCAGGACATTCCGCATTTTCTAACTATGAAGAAATGATTATTTTCATACAAAAAGTAAGAGATTTATCTGGAGGAAAACCCGTAGGAATCAAATTTTGTGTGGGTAATAACGAAGAAATTGAAACCATGATGCAAGCTTTTGCAGATGCTAATAATTATCCAGATTTTATTTCAGTAGATGGAGGAGAAGGCGGTACGGGAGCTGCACCAATGGAGTTTACTAATTATATTGGCACGCCACTTGTTGAAGGATTAGTTTTTGTAAATAAACTTTTAATAAAACATAAATTAAAAGATCAAATAAAAATTATTGCAAGCGGAAAAGCAATTGATGCTTTCGATATTATAAAATACTTGTCTTTAGGTGCAGATGCAATTGGAATGGCAAGAAGTTTTATGTTGAGTTTAGGGTGTATACAAGCTAGAGAATGTAATTTAGATACGTGCCCTGTTGGTGTTGCTACACAAGATGACGATTTGGTAAAAGCATTAGTGGTAGAAAAGAAAAATGTACGTGTTAAAAATTACCACAATAAAACTATTGAAGCAGTTAAAGAGGTTGTTGCAGCAATGGGAGTAGCGTCTATTTCAGATATAAAAGCTAATCAAGTTTTTAGACGTAGAAAAGATGAAGAAGTTGTTAGTTTAGAAGAAATTTTTTATCCTAATTAAAATCTTATTTATTTTATGAAAAATTTAGATATTGTTATAGTTGGAGGAGGTCCAATAGGTATTGCTTGTGGTTTAGAAGCTCAAAAAAAAGGGTTGACGTATGTAATTCTAGAAAAAGGTCCTATTGTAAATTCAGTGTACAATTATCCGGTGAACATGCAGTTTTTTTCTTCTTCAGAGAAATTAGAGATCGATGAAATTCCGTTTATTAGTAAAGAAGCAAAGCCAAGAAGAAGTGAAGCTTTAGAATACTACAGAAGAATAGCTACTTCAAACAAATTAAATATCAATTTGTTTGAAAAAGTAACGTCAGTTTCTAAAGTAGATAATGAGTTTACCATTGTTTCTGATAAAAACAGCTACAAATCTAAGAACATTGTTATTGCAACAGGTTTTTATGATATTCCAAATTTGTTAGATGTCCCTGGAGAGGATTTACCAAAAGTTTCTCATTATTATAATGATCCTCATTTTTATGCAGGACAAAAGGTGGCGGTTATAGGGGCAAGTAATTCGTCTGTAGACGCAGCTTTAGAGTGTTATAGAAAAGGTGCAGACGTTACCTTAATTATTAGAGGAACAGAGGTTGGACAGCGTGTAAAATATTGGGTAAGACCGGATATTATAAACCGTATAAAAGAAGAAAGTATAAAGGTTTTTTATAATAGTACTGTAAAAGAAATAGCGAAAGATACGATTACAATAAATACAGAAAAAGGAATAGAAACGCTACAGAACGATTTTGTTTTGGCGTTAACAGGTTACAAGCCAAATTTTACGCTTTTAGATGAAATTGGTGTTTCTTTTTCTGAAGATGCAAATAAAATTCCTACTTATAATGATGAAACTATGGAAACCAATGTGGCAGGCGTATACTTAGCGGGTGTTATTTGTGGCGGAATGGAAACGCACAAGTGGTTTATAGAGAACTCTCGCATTCATGCAAAGATGATTATTGATAATGTAGTAGGGAAAAATAATAATTAATTTCTTTATCGTTCTTCGTTTGTTTTTCATTTTAAAGATAATTGGAAATCATTATAATCTTTTTATGGTATTGCCTTAAGAATAGTTTGTGTTCAATTATCTTGATTTTTAATCATTATTTTTCTGTATAAATTTACATATTTTACTTTTTTTAACTGATGATTGTAATTTATTTAACTATTTTATTATGAGGTAGATAGGTGTGGTGTTTGCTCCCTTTTAATAAGTAATTACTTGTGTGATTTATTGTAAATCAGTTATTTGAGTTGTTTTTTTTGGTTCTTTCTTACATCAAGATGGATCTTTCCTTCTATTTTTATGTTTATTTAACGCATCAATCCTTCATTGAGTTTGGTTAAATACTTTTGTAAGTGCTAACAGAAGCATATCTTTGTAGCTACAATTATAATTTAAATAAGTAAATATGAAAAAACCCACTATCGGATTTATCGGACTAGGCCTTATGGGCGGTAATATGGTTGAAAATCTGCAAAAGAGAGGTTTCGAGCTAACAGTAATGGATCTTAATAAAGATGAAGTTGCAAAAGTTATTGCTCGCGGTAATGCTTCGGAAGCTGTTTCACCAAAAGAATTAGCAGAAAAGAGCGATATTATAATGTTCTGTTTAACAACTTCTGCAGTTGTTGAGAAAATAGTTTATGGAGAAGAAGGTGTTTTAGCTGGAATTAAAGAAGGTGCCGTTTTAATTGATTTTGGAACTTCTATTCCTGCTTCTACTATTAAGATAGGTAAAGATTTAGCTGCAAAAGGTGCTGATATGATTGATGCTCCACTTGGACGTACTCCAGCTCATGCAAAAGACGGATTGCTTAATATTATGGCAGCCGGTAATAAAGATACTTTCGAGAAAGTGAAGCCCGTTTTAGATGAGCAAGGTGAAAACGTTTTCTATTTAGGAGCTTTAGGTGCAGGTCATACAACTAAATTGATCAATAACTTTATGGGGATGACTACTGTTGTAGCAATGTCTCAAGCTTTTGCTGCAGCAAAATTAGCTGGAGTAGATACGCAACAATTATTTGACATTATGTCTTCTGGACCGTCAAATTCTCCATTCATGAAATTCTGTAAGAATTATGCTGTAGATAACGTAAGTGATTTAGGTTTCTCTATAAACAATGCAAATAAAGATTTAGGATATTTTGTACAAATGATGAATGATCTTGGTACAACTTCTAAAATAGCAGAAGCTACATCTTCTAACCTTCAAGCTGCAGTAGCTGCTGATATGGGGAATGGAAATGTACCTGAAATTTTAGATTATTTCATGCAATTAAAAAAATAGTGTCGAAATTATTTTTAATTAAACTTAAAGTTTTTTTGGTTTAAAAATCAATATTTCAAACATCTATTTATAACAAAAAAAACCTGAACATGTATTTGTTCAGGTTTTTCTATTTTTAAGATTTATTGATTAAGATTTTACTTAAAATAATTTTTTATAATAATCATCTGCCATTCTTTGAGTGGTAAACTCCGGAATAACATCATCCATAGCCTTAAATACTATTTTTTGCCATTTTTTAGGAGCGCCATAATACATTGGTAATACTTTGTTCTCTAAAATATTGTATAAATTATCTGTGTCTAATTTATCTTGCTCATAGGTTGGTAACTTATAATCTAGTGCAGGTAATACGAAACAGTTTTCTTCGTCTTTTTTAAATTCAGGAATCCAACCATCATCCGTAGAAACATTTACAGAACCATTCATTGCAGCTGTCATACCACTTGTACCAGAAGCTTCACGTGTTATTCTAGGAGTGTTTAACCAAACATCAGACCCACATTTTAATTTTCTAGACAAATCTATTTCATAACCAATAAGGACGGCTAAATTTGGCTCTTGTTTAGATTGATGTACCAAATGGTTAAAGGTGTCAATAGCACCATAATCAAACGGATATGGTTTTCCTGCCCAAATAATTTGTACAGGATATTTTTCGTTATGTAATAATCTTTTGAAACGATCGTAATCATGTAAAAGTAAATCGGCTCTTTTATAACCCGCAAAACGTCTCGCCCAAACAATTGTTAATACATTTGGATCTAACTTTTTACCAGTCTGTTTATATACCTCTTCAAAAAGTTCACTTTTTAATTCCAGTTTTTTCTTTTTATAAGCAGTCGTATTTCCTTTCTTCCAAGATTTTTTAATAGTTTCATCTTGCCAGAATTTTTGATTTTGAGCATTCGTAATCGGTATTATTTCACAGATACCATCATAGTCTTTCCACATATCGTTAGCAACAATAGCATGAAGTTTAGAAACTCCGTTTGCTTTTCTAGCCATTCGTAAGGCAGATATGGTATAATTAACCATGTCTCCATTCACCATTTCTTTATGTAATTCTTCTTCAGAAAGAGATCTGCCAAAGAAACCACATCTGTTTAAAAGACGCGCATCGCGTTCTTCATTCCCGGCTTTTTCCGGAGTGTGCGTTGTAAATACCATTTGTTCTTTGGTTACACCTTGGTCTCTTAAATAATAAAAAGCAGGTAAAGCATGTCCTTCATTTAAATGGTAGGTGTCAGCACCTCCTAAAGCCTCTACTACCTTCGCACCCGCAATTCCTAAAACAATACTTTGAGATATTCTAGTTATTGGGTTTTGATCATACAAATGGTTTGTAATCGTTCTAGTTAAATGGTCGTTTTCTTCTACATCCGTACTTAAAAAGTACATAGGTACGGTTCCAAAAACTTCTGGTTTTAAAACATAAGCTCTTACTTTTACATTCGGATTGTCATGAAGTTTTATAGTTACTTCAATACCTGTATATTCTAAGAAATCGAAGTGTTTTTCATTAAACTCTGTTTTTAGTGTTTGGTCATCATTTCTTGCTTGGTCGTAGTAGCCATATTTCCATAGCATACCAATACCAATCATATTTTGTTTTTGTTCTAAGCCAGAACGCATGTGAGATCCTGCTAAAAAACCTAAACCTCCAGAGTAAATATTAAAAGCCTGATCAATACCAAATTCCATACTAAAATACGCGACTTTCTTTTTATATTTTGCTGCCGGTTTGTAAGGATGATGCCATTTACTATATATATGTTCCATAGAATTTTCTGTTAAATTTTAAGTATTAAAAGTAAAGAAAATTCACAACTTATAGTATAATGATAATAATAATTTTATGTAAAATTTTTAATGGGTATAAATTTATTGAAATTTGTTTGCTTTTAGTTTTTGGTGATAAAAATCATTGCAAGTTGAAGGTAGGGTAGAGGTTTTTTTAAGTATTTTACGGAATAGGTATTATAGTTGTTATAATTCTGTAAAAACCATCTCAAGTAATGCTTTTGTGGTTTTTATTCCTTCAGGTTCAGAAAGAGAATTCCCTTCATATTCAATACCTATATAACCTTTAAATCCAGATTCTTTTACGATTTTCATCATTCTCAGAAAATCAATTTTTGTTTCACGACCTGTTTTATCAAAATCGTACGATTTTGCACTAATCCCTTTTGCAAAAGGAATTAGTTCGCTAATACCTTTATATCTGTCATATTCAGATAGACAATTCTTCTCAGAATCACGACTTAAGCAGAAATTCCCGAAATCGGGAAGAGTTCCTACATTTTCCATTCCAACATGTTGTATAACACTTGCAAGCCACGCACCATTAGAAGAGTTTCCTCCGTGATTTTCTACAATGATATTAATGCCTTTTTCTGATGCATATTTACCTAGCTTAGAAAGGCCATCAATAACATTTAGTGCTACATCATCTGCGTTACCTTTACCGGCTGCATTTACGCGAATAGAATGAGCGCTTAAGTATTTAGCAATGTCTACCCAAGCATAATGGTTTTCTACAGTTTTCATTCGCTCCTTAATATTTGGATTTCCTAGATTTCCTAAACGATCACACATAATTAAGCCAACGCTTACTTTGTTCTCATCACATTCTTGCTTAAAGGTTTTCCAATATGTCTTGTCATTTACTTTGGTTCTATAAAAGCTATTTACAAGTTCAATAGAATAAATGTTATAAGAAGCCGCTATTTTAGGGAAGTCCATTGGATCTAAGCTACCATCTTTAAAAGCTCTATGTAAAGACCATTGAGCAAGTGATATTTTAAAATCTGAAGTAGATTCTTGTTTAGCAGATAAAGTTTTGTTGCTAGTTTTTGATGATTGAGGTTTAGAGTTACAAGATATTAATAGAAAATTTGCAAATAATATTAATATAAAATGTACACATGAAATTGTAAGTTTTCTTTTCATTATTTTCTAATTAAGATTTTTAATTTTTATTTCTCTAAATTCAATTCCTTGTCCTTCTGCTTGTAGAGCGATGAATCCTTTCTTTAAAGGTTTACCGTCAATTTTTATACGCTTATCATAACCTTTTACTACTTTTCCGCCAATTTGTGGTTTAGTATATTTTAAGACTTTATTGTTTTCAACAATATGTGTAATTAATGAATCTCTATAAACAATTACTTCTCCAGACAACCATTGATTCCATTTATAGGTTTTAGAACTTGAAGGTATACAGTGTTTCGGGTCCATTTCTCCTTTAAAAAACACTTCTGTTCCGGGGGAGCACATATTACCTGTAGGTCTAGATTCATTTTCTTCTCTCTCCGCTAAAATTTGGTATTCAACAGAAATTGGCCAGTTCTGATCTTTTAATATACTATTTGGATTTTGAGAATGAATCATTACACCACTATTTCTATAAGTGCCACGAGGAGCATCTTCCATCCATTGGTCTGTAAATCGATATTCAAATTTTAAGTGGTAAGAAGAAAAAGGTTTTTCATAATAAAGGTGTCCAAAGCGTTCTCCAAATTCAGAATACTCATTATAATTAACCTGAATTGCACCATCTACTACTCTAAATGTGTTGGCGTAATTATCGCCAACTTCATGATGGTTTATTTTTGTAACCCAACCATTTAAATCTTTACCATTAAAAAGGTAGACCCAATCATTATCGGTTTTTGGGGTGTTAGAATTACATGAGTTTAATGTTGTTATTGCAGTTAGTAATAGAATTATTTTTAGCTTATGCATATATTGGATTCAATTTTTACGGTAGATTATTAGTGACGAATTTATTTTAAATATTTTGTTTTAATGTTAACAAGAGTATGTAAAATGTTTCTAAGAGTTCATTTAATACTATTAAAAATTGAAGTATAATTGTTTTCTGAACGCAAATAATACTGTATTATATATTCATTTATGCATTCAGTTTAGCATGTTCAGTTGAGTTCTTTTTTTGAATCAAAACATCAACATTGCAAATAACGGTTTTTTAAAACAAGAAAACCGCTTCAAAAAGAAACGGTTTTAAAATATTAAAAGAACATTGTGCGTTCTACATATAATCTTCAATTGGGTTACAAGAACAAATTAAGTTTCTGTCTCCAAAAGCATCATCTACTCTACGAACAGAAGGCCAAAATTTATTTTCAGCAATATATTCTAAAGGAAAAGCTGCTTGTTTTCTAGTGTAAGGTAATGCCCATTCATCTGCAGTTAACATTTCTTGCGTATGAGGCGCATTCTTTAAAGGATTGTTGTCATTCTCTTTAGATGCATTTTTAATCTCTTCACGAATTGAAATCATAGCATCACAAAAACGATCTAATTCTGCCATAGATTCAGATTCTGTAGGTTCAATCATCATAGTTCCTGCAACAGGGAAAGAAACGGTTGGAGCATGAAAACCATAATCCATTAAACGTTTAGCGATGTCTACTACTTCAATTCCGTTTTGTTTAAAATCACGACAATCAATAATCATTTCGTGTGCAGCTCTGTTCATTTCACCAGAATACAACGTATTGTAATTTCCATGCAAACGTTCTTTAATATAATTGGCATTTAAGATGGCGTTTTTAGTAGAATCGGTCAATCCTTTTGCACCTAACATGGTTATGTATCCGTAAGAAATTAAACAAACTAAAGCAGAACCCCAAGGAGCTCCAGAAACAGCTGTAATGGCATTTTCTCCTCCTGTAGCAATTACCGGATTTGTTGGTAAAAACGGAACTAATTGTGGAGCAACACAAATTGGCCCAACTCCTGGTCCACCACCACCATGCGGAATGGCAAATGTTTTGTGCAAGTTTAAGTGACAAACATCTGCGCCAATTGTTGCAGGATTTGTTAACCCAACTTGTGCGTTCATATTGGCGCCATCCATGTATACTTGTCCGCCGTTATTATGAATAATTTGTGTAATTTCTTTAATCGCTTTTTCATATACTCCGTGTGTAGAAGGATATGTCACCATTAAAGCAGCTAAATTATCTTTATGTAAAATTGCTTTAGCACGTAAATCTTCAACATCAATATTTCCTTTCTCATCAGTTTTGGTAACTACAACCTTCATACCAGCCATAACAGCTGACGCAGGATTTGTACCGTGCGCGGAAGCAGGAATCAAACAGATGTTTCTATGAGAATCGTTGTTAGATTCGTGATACGCTCTAATAGTCATTAAGCCGGTAAACTCGCCTTGAGCACCAGAATTTGGTTGTAAAGAAGTACCAGCAAAACCAGTGATAATGTTTAATTGATGCTCTAATCTTTTTAACATTTGTTGATACCCTTCCGCCTGATTTAAAGGTACAAAAGGATGAATATTTCCCCATTGTGGATTGCTTAAAGGCAACATTTCAGAAGCAGCATTCAATTTCATAGTACAAGAACCTAAAGAAATCATAGAATGATTTAATGATAAATCTTTACGTTCTAATTTTTTAATATAACGCATCATGTCTGTTTCAGATTGATACGTGTTAAATATATTGTTTTCTAGAAATGGTGTGTTTCTTTTGGTGTTTTCTGTAATAACTTCAAAATCTGCATTAAAAGATTCTTGTGTTAAAATTTGATGAAAATCACCTACACTTTCTGCTTCCGAAGCAACAGGTTTCTTTTTAAGTTGACCGAAAATGGTAAACAGATTCATTAAATCTTTTTGAGTAGTTGCTTCATTTATAGAGATAGAAATGTGTTTTTTATCAACATAATTAAAGTTCACTTTAAAAGATTCTGCTACAGATTTTAATTTAATACAATCTATTTCTACTAATAAAGTATCAAAATAAGAAGTATTCAATTGATTGAAACCTGCTTTATCTAAGTAATCTGCAACTAATTTAGTTTTGTTGTGTACAGAATCTGCAATAAATTGCAAACCATTTTTACCATGGTAAACAGCATACATACCTGCCATAACAGCTAATAGAACCTGTGCAGTACATATATTAGAAGTCGCTTTTTCTCTTTTAATGTGTTGTTCTCTAGTTTGCAATGCCATGCGTAATGCACGTTCTCCATGTATATCTTTGGTAATACCAATAATACGACCAGGCATGCTTCTTTTATATTTTTCTTTTGTTGCAAAATAAGCGGCATGAGGTCCTCCGTAACCTAATGGAATTCCGAATCGTTGCGTGGTTCCTACAACAACATCAACACCAAATTCAGCAGGTGCTTTTAATTTTACCAATGATAAAATATCTGCAGCAACAGCTACTTTTATATTGTTCTCATTCGCTTTAGTAACAAAATCTGCGAAGTCATAAACCTGCCCATGTTTTCCTGGGTATTGTAAAATGGCTCCGAAAAAATCCTCAGAAAAATCGAATTCTTCGTGGTTTCCAATCACTAATTCAATACCAATAGGAGTAGAACGAGTTTGTAAAAGAGATACTGTTTGAGGTAAAATTTCTTCAGAAACAAAAAACTTGTTTACACCAGCTTTCTTTTGGGCTCTTTCTCTAACATCAAATAATAAAGCCATTGCTTCTGCAGCAGCAGTACTTTCATCTAATAAAGAAGCATTTGCCAATTCCATTCCTGTTAAATCACAAACCATGGTTTGAAAATTTAACAAAGCTTCTAATCTACCTTGTGCAATTTCTGCTTGGTATGGAGTATAGGCAGTATACCAACCCGGGTTTTCAAAAATATTACGCTGAATAACACTTGGCACAATAGCCTCATGATAACCTAAACCAATGTAAGTTTTAAAAACTTTATTTTTTTCTGATAACTCTTTTATATGTGCTAAATATTCATATTCGCTCTTAGCTGGCGCCAAATCTAACTCATTTTCTAAACGGATATCATCTGGAACAGTTTGGTAAATTAACTGATCTAAACTATCCGCTTTTATAGTAGATAACATTTTTTCTTGTTCCTTTTTATTAGGTCCAATATGTCTGTTTTGAAACAAATTTGTATTCATGTAATAAGGTTTTGATTAGGCTTATTTCAATCGATATAGTTTGTGTTTTATCACCTCTAAACCAATTGATTTTAAAAGTCTCAAAAGTAGGGAAATAATAAAATAATTTTCTCCATTTCTTAAGCAAAAACGAGAGAATTATCAACCAAAAATGAATGTTATGAACATAAAACCTATTTTTGCCGAATGAGATTCTTAAAATTAATGTTCGACTTTTATATAAATGCAAGTATTCATGTTGCATTTTCTGTATATGCATTTTTAAGAATTACAGAAATTTATTTAGAGTTGCCTTACAATGGCAACTTAAACTACTTTATATTTTTTGGAACTATTACAGGGTATAATTTTGTAAAATATGCGGGTATGGCAAAATTACATCACAGAAGTTTAACAAAAGGGTTAAAAAATATCCAGATTTTCTCGTTTTTCTGTTTTTTAGCGTTGTGTTATTTTGTGGTTCAAATTTCTGTAGAAACCTTGTATTACACGATTCCTTTTTGTTTGTTAACGGTGTTATATGCAGTTCCTTTTTTAAGTGGATTCGATAAAAATTTAAGAGAAGTCAGTTACTTAAAAATTATTGTGGTTGCCTTAGTTTGGGCTGGGTTTACGGTCTTAATTCCGCTGATAGCTGTAGGTAAGGAAATTACATTAAACGTGATGCTTTTAATGTTGCAACGGTTTTTAATTGTTGTAATTTTAATACTACCGTTTGATATAAGAGACATAATGTATGACGCTATTTCTTTGCAAACAATACCAAAAAAAATAGGCATAGAAAAAACGAAGAAATTAGGATTAATGCTATTGGTGTTTTCATTAGTCTTAGAATATTTAATTTCTAGTGTTAGCATGGTAAAAACACCATTTATGATTTTCTTTTTTCTATTGATTATTTTCCTGATGAGGGCTAGAACAGCACAATCTAAGTACTATAGTTCTTTTTTTGTTGAGTCTTTGCCAATTGTTTGGTGGTTACTTCTTTTAGGATTTCATAATTTTTAAGGTTAAAAAACACTTTATTACTATTATTTTTTAATATAAAGAATAAATAAAAAAGATATCATAAAACTTTAAAATAGCTTTATAGTATCCTACTATATTTGTAGATTTACTCACTTAAATTCAACCAAGATTCTTAAGTAATGATTACCACAAAAAGAAATTATATTTTCGATTTTGACAGCACCTTAACCAAGGTAGAAGCATTAGATGTTTTAGCTGAAATCACCCTTGAAAACAATCCTAGAAAAGACGCAATTATTCAAGAAATAATTGACATTACCAATTTAGGTATTGACGGAGAAATATCCTTCACGGAATCTTTAGAAAGAAGAATTAAGCTATTAAAAGCAAACAAAGCCGATTTATCTGGTTTAGTAGTAGCTTTAAAAAAGCAAGTATCAAAATCCATAGAAAGCAACAAAGAATTTTTCGAAAAGTTTGCAGATGATATTTATGTGATTTCTTGCGGATTTAAAGAATTTATAGATCCTATTGTAAAAGAATACAATATACCTTCAGGTAGAGTGTATGCAAATACTTTTGAGTTTGCAGAAGATGGAGAAATTATTGGTTTCGATGCCAACAATCCACTTTCTCAGCACAACGGAAAGATAAAGTGTTTAAAAGACATGAACCTAGAAGGAGAAATACAAGTTATTGGCGATGGGTACAGCGATTATGTAACTAGAGAAGCTGGTGTAGCAGATAAGTTTTTTGCGTACACAGAAAACGTTTCTCGAATTAAAACAACAGAAAACGCAGACCATATTGCCCCAAATTTAGATGAATTTTTATACGTAAACAAGTTGCCAAGAAATATCTCATACCCAAAGAACAGAATTAAAATATTATTATTAGAAAACGTACATCCAGATGCTTTTAAAAAGTTGTCTTCAGATGGTTTTTCTGTAGAAACCGTTTCTAAAAGTTTGTCTGAAGACGAATTGATAGAAAAAATTAAAGACGTACACGTGTTAGGAATTCGTTCTAAAACAAACGTTACTCAAAAAGTAGTAGATGCTGCAGATAAATTAATGGTAGTAAGTGCTTTTTGTATTGGTACCAAACAGATAGATTTAGATGCGTGTAAAGAAAAAGGAATCGTTGTTTTTAACGCACCTTATAGTAATACACGTTCTGTTGTAGAGTTAGCAATAGGAGAAATTATTATGCTAATGCGTAGTGTTTTTCAAAGAAGTACAGAAATTCACAATGGTCAATGGAATAAAACAGCAGAAGGTTCTAGAGAAGTACGTGGTAAAAAACTAGGTATTGTTGGTTATGGTAATATTGGTAAACAATTATCAATTTTAGCAGAAGCTTTAGGTATGGATGTTTACTATTATGATGTAGAAGATACTTTAGGTTTAGGAAATGCAACTAAAGTTGATAAATTATCAGACTTATTAGCATTATCAGATGTGGTTACTTTACATATTGATGACAATGCTGCAAACAAAAACTTTATTGGAGAAAAAGAAATTTCTCAAATGAAAGATGGTGCACTTTTAGTAAACTTAGCAAGAGGTTTTGTTGTAGATATTCCTGCATTGGTGGCTGCTTTAAAAAGCGGAAAATTAGCAGGAGCTGCAGTAGATGTATATCCTTCTGAACCTAGAAAAAACGGAGAATTCTATTCTGAATTACAAGGTTTACCAAACGTAATTTTAACACCACATGTTGGTGGTAGTACAGAAGAAGCGCAAAGAGATATTGCAGATTTTGTACCAAGTAAAATTATGGCGTACATCAATTCAGGGAATACAGTAGATGCTGTAAACTTCCCAAATATTCGTTTGCCAAGACAAACAAATATACACCGTTTTTTACATATTCATAAGAATGTACCGGGTGTAATGGCTAAAATCAATAAAGTTTTAGCAGAATATGATTTGAACATTAATGGTCAATTTTTATCTACAGACTCAAAAGTAGGATATGTAATTACAGATTTAGACAAAGAATACAACAAAGAAGTTTTAGATGCCTTAAGAGAAATTGAAGGGACGATTAAATTTAGAGTGCTGTATTAGTAATATAGCCAATGAATAAATATCTATTTATTTTCATTTTATTAATTTCTTATAATTCATTCTCTCAACTTAATTTTAAAACCTATTTTAAAAAAGCAGAGAATGGATTTGAGTTTTTAGCAGACAACAATGAGTATTGTCCGGTTTCGGTTGAAGTAGATTTAGAGTTAGTGAATTTGTCTACATCTAACGGGAATTTTAAAACGTACCTAATTCCTGCAAGAACAAAAGACTTTGTAATTACTACATTAAAAGCAATAAAAGCAGGTAAGTACAAGTACAACTCCAAAACAAGGTATAATTACGGAGATTTTGCAACGAAGGTGAAAGATACGGTTGCAGTAAAAGATAAAGACACTATTTCTGTAAAAAAGAAAGATACTGTTTCAAATCAAGAATACATTTACAACCTCCCTTATAAAAAAGGAAAAAAGTTTAAAGTGTCTCAAGGCTATAATGGGGCAGAAACACATCAAAAGAAAAATGCGCTAGATTTTCTCATGCCAATTGGTACAGATATTTATGCAGCAAGAGAAGGCGTTGTAATTAAGGTGGTAGATTATAATACCAAAACCTGTATAACAAAAGGCTGCTTAGAGTATAATAATTTTATTTTAATCTACCATTCAGATGGTTCATTTTCAGAATATTCTCATATTAACACTAATTCGGCTAAAGTAAAACCAGGATATAAAGTAACAAAAGGTCAGTTAATAGCAAAAAGCGGAAATATTGGTTGGTCTACAAATCCACATTTACACTTTGAGGTTTTTAAGCAAGAAATTATCAAGCGAGAAACCCTTAAAACCAAGTTTAAAATTAACGACGGAACAGAAGCTTCGGTTTACTTAGAAGAAAACGTAAAGTATCAAAGAAAGTATTAACTCACTTTATAAAGCTTAAAACACCCTTCAGATATTGTAATTTGAAGGGTGTTTTTTTTGAAGCTATTTCCTGCTTTCCACTATATCTTTTTGCAGAAAAAGCAAAAAGGATGAAAGCCTGTCTTGAGCGAAGTCGAAAGGTTTCAATCAGGGCTAGACTTGTTTGTTAACATGCTGTCATTCCGAGAAACGAAGTAATCTGTTTATTAAAAGAACAAATGCTGTTTTTATTAAATTTAGGTAAGAAATACAAAATAGAATATTAAATAATTTTGTACGCTATTGTCAACTGTAATTTATATAAAATAACTTTATCATTTATTCATTCTCATAATCATGTACAAATTTAATACGAGGGCTGCTAGCCATCAAATTTGGGTTTGTACCTTCAATGCCCTCAGGAATAGGTTGGTTTCGAGTTTTGTAATAAGCTTTCCAACTAGGCATTGGGTTTCCTGAGCTGTCGTTAAACGTCATTGAGTGTGTAAGAAAAGGAATAGATTCTGTTGGTAAATCTTGAGAAGAAAACATTTTATAAACTAATTCTGAGCAATAATAAGAGTTGTCATCCCATAAAAAAATCTCATCATAAGGCGTATTTATTCTTTCTACTCCATATGCTATTGCTTTAGATATATAAGGTTGGTAATAATTATCTAGTCTTGCAACCGTGGTTGCAGATTTGTTGAACTTATTTTTATTTCTGTTCAAAAACTTTATTAAAGGAGTTTGGCAAATTCCTTCTTTAGGAATCGCCTCTATTACAAACCATTTTCCGTCTTTTTTCATTGCCATTCCAACATGAGAATAGTTTTTAGCTAATGAAGTTGCTGTTACATCTTTAATGGCATTATCAATTTCGCCCGTTCCTGTATTCTGAAACAGTAAATCACCTTGTTTTAATTCAAAATTACTTTTGTTTTTATTGTTATGGCAACTTAAGAAAACAAAGGAGAATATAATGAGGATGCAAGTTCGTTTTGGTGTTTTATTCATGATTGTTTTGTAATTGATTTTTAAGGCATTTTTAAATTAGGACCAATATTGTTGTGTTATAAAAAGTTGCTTTTTGGGTAAAACATTAATCTATTTATTTTTTATAAATGGTGTTTGCTTTAGTATTTACTTGATTAGTTTTTGAATTTTGTATTCATTTTTCTTTTCATTGTAAAAATTGATGTCAATTAAATTATTATTCAATAACCAATTTATTTGTTCAATAAAAGTTTCTTCTGGAATATCAAAATCTACTCTAGAATATTTTTCAACTAAACTCTTTTTCGATTTTTTAATTAAAACGGAAGCAAATTCTTCAACCTCATCTCTTGATGGAGAATCTAAGTAAAAAATTAGATTTCCATGAGATGTATTAATCGTTAAAGTATTATTCATAGGAGCTTTTAAAGCAATAATACCTAGAAAGAGCATGAAAATTCCACCCCAAATAATTACGTCTTTTTCTCCATTAGAATTTCCCTCAATAAATAATCCAACCCAAGATAAAATTGCAATTAAAATAAATACGATTCCAATAATATTAACTCCTTTTTTAGAATGTGTTTCAATGGTTTTGTAATGAGCAATATTCTCAATATCAACAGACCATTCTTTTGTACTTAAAAGACTTTTTTCTTTGACAAATAGTTCATTAGCTATTAATTCAAATTCTTTAGTTTTTTCTCCTCGTTTTTGTATTAATTTCATTTTTAAGTAAATTAAAGCTAACGTCATTTAAACACTAAAGTTAGTAAAATAATCAGATATGGAAAGCCTGACAATATTTTATTAATATTCTTGCAATTAGGTAATTAATTGTTGTGATACGTTATTTTTTATTATTCAGCGGAAATGTAATTCCAACAGCAAAAGCTCCAGCGAATTGTTGGACTGATGGTTGAAAATAATAAGTAAATCCTAAATCAACATTATTATTCTTTCCTAACTCTAGTCCAATTGAAAAAGGGATGTGATATATAATTCCACTTTTATCAATATTATCGAAAGCTGTAAATGTTTCAAATTTTCCAATTGAAGTACCTATTCCAATTTCAACGTATGGTGCAACCCAAGGAATTGGTGCCCGAACTCTTGCTTTTCCTCCAAGTAAAAAAGCTTTTGATTCGGCTTTTTCATTTGTCGGATTGTCATTTAAATCTTTTCCGTTTGAATTTGTCAAAATAAAACCTGCGTATGGTCTTAATTCAAACCAAGAAGCCACTTTTAATACTAGTTCTCCTTGTATAAAAAAACCATTATCAGCAACCTCGTCAATGCTATTGTAAGGAGCGCTAATACCATATCCGATCTGAGCATTTATTGATTTTTCTTTTATAAACTGAGCTTCAACTAAATTTGAAGTCAGAACAATCATTAATAATATCAGCGTTTTATTCATAATGTTTTACAATACGTAACAACTAAAGCTTTATTTTTTCTTTCAAGTCTACAATCATTTCATCTTTGACACCTAAATAACGTTGACTTCCTAAATATCTATTCTTATTAAATTCATCATAGTTAGTTTCATCAGCGTTCATAGAACTCAAATGCACGTTTCCAGAAGAATGGATAAATTCCATTTTGTTATTACCTAACCAAATACCAACATGCGTAACACGTTGTTTTTTATTTGGGGTCGCTTTTGTACCAAAGAAAAGTAAATCACCTTTCTCTAAACCTTCAAATTTTAAGTTTTTATCTACGGTTTTACCAGCATTAATTTGTTGAGAAGCATCTCTAGGAATGATAAAACCATTCATTAAATACACCATTTTAGTAAAACCACTACAATCAATTCCTTTGCTAGAAGTTCCGCCCCATAAATAAGGAAAACCATTCATGGTTTTAGCTACAGTTTCAATATTTTCTTTTGATGCAACTATATTTTTTAGCCAAGAACTATAAATAACAGCTTCATTCTTTTTAATAAATCCAATTCTGTTGTCAGGATATTTTACTTTATAGAAATCATTGTCTTCAGAAATATATTGAAGCAATCCACCAAAAGTAATATCAGAAACAATTTCAGAATTTGCTGATTTATCAGCATAAGTATACCCGAAAATTTCAGTAAAAAGTACCTTTTTAGAGTTATTCCAAGCATCAAACTCACTTTTAGTCATCGATTGAATTCCGCCTTTATCAACCCAAGAAATATAATTGTCTGGAGTTTGAATTCTATAGAAATCACCTTTTTTATCCAATACTTTTAAAGACATTCCAAGCAAACCTTGTGTACCTAATTCTGCAGAATGTTTTGGTTGAGACCGAATATTGATGACCGAATTTCTAGCAATTGCATATTGTAGTTTTCCTACAGCAGAATCAGGTAAAATACGTACATGATTGGTAAATGCTAATTTTCTATTTTTTAAGCTGTCTAAAAGTATCAAAAAAGCTTTTTTAGAAGTAGTTTCTCCTTCTAAAATAAGATGATTGTCTACTGATTCAAATTTGATGTCAAACAATTCCACACGCTTGTCTGGAGCAAATTCTGCTTTTAAATTCGATTGAATATTTTCTAATTCAGTTATTGTTTTTGTGTCGTTTTTACAAGACATAAAAACCATTAGCATTAAAAAAGAAACGTTTTTTATAATTTTCATTAAAAATGTTTTTGCTAAAATACAAAACTATATTCTTTATAATTTGTGAATTCGTGGTAAAAAAGTTTGAAATTCACATCTAAAAATTGAAATCTAATTAGGATTGTTTTATATTTGGAAACACTCATTTTTTAACGCTGATGAAATATCAAAATAATTTAGAATTTGCCAAACAGCAAGATAAAGAAGATCCACTTTCTTATTTGCGAAACCGATTCCATATTCCGAAAGACAAAAACGGAAAAGATTGGTTGTATTTTACAGGGAATTCTTTAGGCTTACAGCCAAAATCTACCAAAGGATATATCAATCAGGAATTAGAAGATTGGGCTAATTTAGGAGTAGAAGGTCATTTTGAAGCAAAAAATCCATGGCTAAATTATCATGAATTATTAACTGATAAAATGGCGAAAATTGTTGGCGCAAAACCGATAGAAGTTGTGATTATGAACACCTTAACAACTAATTTACATTTGTTAATGGTGTCGTTTTACAGGCCAACAAAAACAAAATATAAAATTGTTATAGAAAGTGATGCTTTTCCTTCGGATAGATATGCAGTGCAATCTCAATTAGAATTTCACGGATTTTCTAAAGACGATATTATTGAGTGGAAACCAAGAGTAGGAGAAGAGTTACTTAATATAGAAGATTTAGAAACGATTGTTGAAGAACAAGGAAACGAAATTGCGTTGTTATTAATTGGAGGTGTAAATTATTACACTGGTCAGTTTTTAGATTTAGAGCGGATCGCTCAGATTGGTCATGCTAAAGATTGTGTTGTAGGAATTGATTTAGCACACGGAGCAGGAAATATTCAACCAAATTTGCATGAATCAGGAGTCGATTTTGCTGCGTGGTGTACGTACAAATACTTAAACTCAGGACCAGGGAGTTTAGCCGGATTATTTGTCCATGAAAAACACGCAAAAAATAAAGAGTTACCACGTTTTTCTGGTTGGTGGAATCACAATAAAGCCACCCGTTTTAATATGCGAATGCCTTTTGATGTAATGGAAGGAGCAGAAGGTTGGCAATTATCCAATCCGCCAATATTATCTATGGCGGCCATAAAAGCGTCTTTAGATTTATTTGATGAAGTTGGTATGGATGCTTTGAGAGAAAAATCAGAAAAACTAACCGGTTATTTCGAGTATTTAATCAATGAAATTGGTTCTGAAGATATTAAAATTATTACACCAAGTAATCAAAAAGAACGTGGTTGCCAATTGTCCATTCAGGTTAAAAATGCCGATAAAAGTTTGCATATAAAACTAACAGAAAAACATATTATTACAGATTGGCGAGAACCAGATGTTATCCGTTGCGCGCCAACTCCATTATATAATACTTTTGAAGATGTGTACAGCATGGTTTCAATATTAAAAGAGTTATTGTAGATACAAGAAACCTCAAAGGTTTTAAAAACCTGTGAGGTTTAATTTTTGAAAAAATGAACAGAAAAGATACTATACTAATAATAGGTGCTGGTTTATGTGGAAGCTTACTTGCTTTACGCTTAGCGCAAAGAGGTTATAAAATAGAATTGTATGAAAGCAGACCAGATTTAAGAAAAGTAGATATTTCTGCCGGAAGATCTATCAATCTAGCTTTATCGGACAGAGGTTTTAAAGCATTGCGTTTATGCGGAGTAGAAGAGAAGGCTAGAGAAATTTGTATTCCTATGTTCGGACGATTAATCCATGACAAAAAAGGAAATACCTTTGCTTCTAATTATTCTGGTCGAGAAAATGAATATATCAATTCTATTTCTCGTGGCGATTTAAATGCTCTCTTATTAAACGAGGCAGAAAAGCACGAAAATGTAAACATTCATTTTAATAAAAAATGTAAAAATGTTGATATAGAAAATAATACCGCACATTTTAAAGATTACGAAACCAAGCAAGAATTTTCTATAAAAGCAGATGTAATTTTTGGTACAGATGGCTCAGGTTCTTCTCTAAGAAAAAGCTATTATTTAGAACGTAAATTTTTGTTTAGCTATTCTCAGAATTATCTAAATCACGGATATAAAGAATTAGAAATTCCTGCGGATAAAAACGGGAAACATCAAATTAGCAATCAGCATTTACACATTTGGCCTCGTGGTGATTTCATGTTAATAGCCTTACCCAATTTAGATGGTAGTTTTACCGTTACGCTATTTTTAAGTTATACTGAAGGCGAATTTAATTTCGAAAATTTAACATCCGAAGAAAAAATAACACAGTTTTTTGAGCAAGAGTTCCCCGATGCTTTAGCAATCATTCCGAATATAAAAGACGAATTTATAAACAATCCAACAGGTGCTTTAGGAACCGTAAAATGTTCGCCTTGGTCTTATCAAAATAAAACCGTTTTATTGGGTGATTCTGCGCATGCAATTGTACCATTTTACGGACAAGGTATGAATGCCTCGTTTGAAGATGTTACTGTTTTTGATGAAATTTTAAATCAAAATTTAGATTCTTGGGAGACTGTTTTTAAAACCTATCAAAAAGCAAGAAAACAAGATACGGATGCCATTGCAGATTTAGCAATTGATAACTTTTATGAAATGCGAGATCATGTGGCAAATCCTATTTTTAAAGAGAAAAGAAAAATAGAAATGGATTTAGAAAAGACGTTTCCAACTGAGTATTTCTCCAAATATTCGTTAGTCACTTTTAATGCAAATATTGGGTACAACGAAGCCATGAAAAAGGGTAGAGCGCAAGACAAAGCGTTGTTGAATTTAATTGCAGGAGAAGAAGTCCACACGCATTTAAACATGACAAAAGACGAGTTAAAAGTTATTTTAGAGAAAGTGATAATAGAGACCAATATTATTTTAGAAGAGTATGATCTAACAAGATTATAATATGAGGTAAGTAATGAAAAATAAACTTCCAATAAATATATTTGATAAAAATATTAAAAATGATGCAGAGGCTAAAAAAAATGAAAACTCGTATTTAGGTAAAAAAAAGAGAGGAAGTGTTTCTAATAATAAGATTTTTAAAACTATTCTAAAATTTGTTATAAGTATTATTGGTGTTTTCTTAGTAGCTCTTGTATTAAATTTTATTATTTCTGAAGTTAAAAAAGCAAATGAAGACCCTATTGTAAGTGCTACGAATAAATCTATAAAAAGGTTGAATTTAGCAAACAAAACATTAAATATTGATTGGGAAAAAAAAGAAAATAGTATTTCTGATCTTTTAATTTACACAAATGATACTGCAGCAAACTTAACTGTTAAATTATACCCTAATTTTAAAAGAGATAATTATAGAGGGATGTTTACATATATTACTTACGATGCGGAAGCTAGAAGTATAGAACGGTTTTTAAATAAAAAAGATACTTTAGGGTATCGTGCTTATCTAGAAAAAGATTCTTTAAAAGTAAGATTAAGTATTTTTACTAATGTTGAAAATGAAATTAATTACAATGTTTGTAATACTTTTTTTCATACAGAAAAAGAGAAAAAGATGCTTTTAAAATTAATGGATAAAAAGAAAAAGCTTTCTAAGTTTCAAAAAAGAATGTTAAGAATTGATAGAATAAATGAAAGACAAGTCAGTTTTATTGATTTTAGCGAAGAGGAATTAAAAAAGGAAAAACTAGAGGGTAGTATTAAAAATCTTTTTTATCATAAAATTGATTTAAAAAATCCTAAACATTTGTTTTATTTTACAAGTAATAATTCAGAAATGAAGCGAGAAGAATTTAAGTTAAAAACAGTATCTTTTAAAAGGTTTTTACTTAAAAAAGAAGATACTGCAAATTGCTGTTTTATAAGAAAAGTAAAAATAACATTACAAAAACCAACCAATTAGTTCATATTATGAAGAGTTTTATTGTTTTATTAAGAGGAATAAATGTGTCGGGAAAAAATAAACTCCCAATGGCAGAACTACGTGATTTATTAAACGATTTAGGTTTTAAAAACGTACAAACATACATTCAGAGTGGAAACATTATTTTAGAATCTGATGATGGTAAATCTGTGATTTGTAAGAAAATTAATGAAGGAATTCAAAATAAATTTGGTTTTGATATTCCTGTAATTGCAAGAACAATTCCTCAATTAAAAAAAGCAATTGCTAGTTACCCTTTTCCTACAGACAACACCAAAATAGTTGCCTTTGTTTTTTTAAATAAAAAAGTATATGAAACAAAAGTTGAGGTAAAAGATATTGAGAATGATAAATATTTAATAGATAATGATATGGTATATATTTATTGCGAAACTGGTTTTGCTAAAACTAAACTTTCTAATAATTTATTTGAGAGAAGCTTGTATGTAAGCGCAACAACTAGAAATTATAATACCACATTAAAGTTATTAGAGTTGGCAGAAAGCAATTAAAATTGGTATGAAATATACAATCATTGGCGCAGGAATTGGTGGATTGACGACAGCATTGGCTTTTGAACAAAAAGGAATCGAATACCAAATTTTTGAAAAAGCACCTGTTTTAAATGAAGTCGGCGCCGGAATTTGGTTAGCGCCAAATGCATTGCAAGTTTTAGAAAGTTTAGGTGTTTTAGAAGACGTAATTGCTAACGGCAATTTTATTGATAGAATTACCATTGGCAAACAAGATTTATCACCAATTTCAGATAGTAATCAAGATTTTATAAAAGATATTTTTGGCTATACAACCGTTGCAATTCATAGAGCAGCGCTTCAAAAATTGTTATTTGATAAAATTCCGAAAGAGAAAATATTTTTAAACAAAGGTTTTGAATCTTTTAAAGAAATAGCAGCTAATAAAATAGAAGTTACATTTAATGATGCTTCTAAAACAACAACAGATTTTTTAATTGCTGCAGATGGTATCAACTCTAAAGTCAGACAACAGTTATTTCCAGAAAGTAGCAAAAGATATTCTGGGCAAACTTGTTGGCGAGGAATTACAAATAGGGTGTTAGAAGACGATTTATTACACAGAGGATTTGAACTTTGGGGAAATAAAATTAGATTCGGAATATCGAAAGTTTCAAAAGATAAAACCTATTGGTTTGCAGTTGTTTTGGCAAAAGAAAATGAGGAAGTAGAGGTTAATTTGGTAAAAGAGAAGTTGCTAAAAATGTTTTCTGATTTTGATCCTTTAATAACTGACTTAATTGCTGCAACAGAAATCTATCAAATTATAAAAAGTGATATTCACGATTTAAACCCACTTAAAAAATGGCATAAAAATAATATTTGTTTAATTGGAGATGCTGGTCATGCTACAACTCCAAATATGGGACAAGGAGGAGCACAAGCTATTGAAGATGCCTATTATTTAAGTAATTTAATAGCTGAAAATAAAGACAAAAATGTTTTTGAGTTGTTTCAACAGAAAAGACAAAAGAAAGTGAATTTGGTTGTTAATCAATCTTGGATGACCGGTAAAATGGCACATTGGAAATATGGTCAAAGTTTTCGGAATTTTATCTTAAAAAATGTTCCTAAAAGTATTATAAATAAGAAAATGATAGCATTATATCAATTAGAAAAATAAAATATGAATAAAGATATAAAAGAAAAAATAATTGAAGTTTGTGATGAAAAAATAGCTAAAAAAGGAACTAGTGTTGGTTTGTCATTTTATGCTTTTTTTAAGAATAAAAATGACAATCCGGTTTTGTTAATGGAAGTCGCAAAATGGTGGATTGAAACTCATAAATTAGATCATTTTGAAAAAGCCGTGAAGATTAAACAAATGGTTTTAGATCATAAATAAGTACCAAGAATCAAGAACAAAGAATCAAGGAAAAAGAGACAAGAGACAAGAGACAAATTGCATAGATTGTAAAATGATATAATTTTCGACTGTGCTCGACTAGACATAAACATAAAATATGAATTTAGGATTACATAACAAAAACGCTTTAGTTTGTGGAAGCACACAAGGAATAGGAAAAGCAACTGCAATTTTATTAGCAGAAGAAGGCATAAATGTGACTTTAATTGCTAGAAATGAAGAAAAGTTAAAAGTTGTTTTAGCAGAATTACCCAATAATAATCAGTGTCATAGTTATTTGGTTGCCGATTTTTCTACCCCACAAGAGCTGCAAAAAGTTTTAGAAAGGACTAAATTAAAATTTCATATTCTAGTCAATAATACAGGCGGTCCAAAAAGTGGCGCTTTAATTTCTGCAACTTCGTCAGATTTAATAAATGCGTTTCAAATGCATGTTGTTTGTAATCAGATTTTGGTACAAGCTTTGGTTCCGTTTATGAAAAAAGAAAAATTTGGTAGAATTATTAATGTCATTTCTACGTCTGTAAAAGAGCCAATTCCTGGTTTAGGAGTTTCTAATACGATTAGAAATGCGGTTGGAAATTGGGCAAAAACATTGTCTACAGAATTGGCAGAATTTGAAATAACAGTAAATAACGTGTTGCCAGGTTTTACAGACACGGCTCGTTTAGATGAGATTATTAAGATCAAAGCAAAAATTGAGCACACTACAGAAGCAGAAATGGAGCAAATTATGAAAAATTATGTGCCCGCAAAACGCTTTGCAAAATCCGAAGAAACTGCTGCAGCTATTGTTTTTTTAGCAAGTGAACAAGCAAGTTATATTAATGGTATTAATCTTCCGGTTGATGGTGGAAGAACGAAAAGTTTATAGTTTAACGGATTTTGCGTTAGGGATTGAAACGGCATCCTTTTTGCTTTTTTGCAAAAAGATATAGTAAAAAGCCCGACCTTTAGGGAACGCCCAAATATTTATAAGAATTAAGAATAAAGATATTTAAAACGAAAATATTTTAGACTAACTTTATAAAGTATAGATTTTTGTTTTAAACATCTAAATACCCAAACAATATGAGAAATTTAGTACAGCCTTTAAATTTTAAAAAGTGGATTGATGAACATCGTCATTTATTAAAACCACCCGTTGGTAACAAGCAAGTTTGGGATAATGGTGAGTATATTGTTATGGTTGTTGGTGGGCCAAATAATAGAAAAGATTATCATTATAATGAAACTCCGGAGTTTTTCTATCAGGTTGAAGGTGATATGATTTTAAAAATCATTGATGACAAAGGCGAACAAATTGATGTAGAAATTAATGAAGGTGATATTTATTTGTTGCCCGCAAAAGTACCACATTCGCCGCAAAGAAAAGAAAATACGGTTGGTTTGGTAATTGAATATCCGCGAAGCAAAAAGATGAAAGATGCTTTGCAATGGTATTGTGAAAACTGTGGAAACTTGTTGTATAGAAAGAAATTTAAGCTAAAAAATATAGAAGTTGACTTGCCAATAATTTTTGATAAATTTTATTCTGACATAAATAAATGTACGTGTGATAATTGTGGAACGGTAATGGAAGCTCCGAAAAAAGTTGGCAGTTAATCAGTTATGGTATGCAGTAAAAAAATAAATTGGTCGTCATTGCGAGGAACGAAGCAATCTCATTCTCAAAAATGAGATTGCCACAGAAAGTAAAAAAACTTTCTTCGCAATGACACCGTAACACTGAAATTAATTCAGAAAGATGGAAAAAAGAAAACTTCGCATAAACGGACATTCGCATTTATTACCATATCCAGAAGAAATTCCTGATTTTATGAAGGAAAAAGAAATTTTTTGGGTAGATGATGAGCGTAAACACATGTTGCAGAAAGGATGGAAACGTCCTGTAACAGATTCTAGTTTTTTCTTAGATGAGAAATTATTGTGGATGGAAAAAAACAAGCTAGACCATGCGGTTGTTTTAAATCTTTCTCAATTATACGGTAATGGATTGCGTTTAGAAGAAATGAAAAAAGCGTTGCGTTTTCAGAATGATTTTAATGCAAAAGTGCAAAGAGAACATCCATCTAAATTTACGTGTGGGTTTGTGGTTCATCCTGGTTTTATTTATGGTGCTTTAGATGAAATAAAACGGTGTGTAGAAGAATTAGGCTTAAAAGTATTATGCTTACCTACACATTTTATGGATTCTATTGGGCAATGGCGTTGTGTGTTTGATGAAGAAAATGATCGGATTTTTGAATTGGCAGATAAATATAAATTGGCAATAGAAATTCACCCGTATGATGGTGATAAAATGATAAAATTAGAAAATACCAATTGGCGTTTTCATTTAATTTGGATGTTGGCACAATGCGGAGATGCGTATCATTTTTATACTTTAAACGGAATGCAAGAGCGTTTTAAAAACATAAGAACGTGTTTTGCGCATGGTGGTCAATTGGCACAAATGAACTTAGGAAGAAGGATTCAGGGTTTTGATGGTAGACCCGATTTGTTTGAAGGTAAAACGCATCCTAGAAAGGCAGTCGGACATAAAAATATCTTTTTTGATACGTTGGTCCATGATACCGATTCGTTAAAATTAATGTTTAAAAGACAAGGTGTAAGTCAGGTTTTAATGGGTTTAGACGATCCGTATCCGTTAGGAGAAATGGAAAGTGATGCACAGTCTTCTTATCCTGGTAAAATTTTAGATTTAGCAGTTAATGAGAATATTATTACAGAAACAGAAAAAGGACAAATTTGGGAAGATAATGTGTTGCAATGGTTGTTTGGTGATGATGAGGTTGCGAAGCAAGAATTAGTAAGAAAGATACTCTCTTAATAAGTTGGCAGTTAACAGTTGCAGTATTCAGTCCATGATTAACTGAAAACGGCGACTGAAAACTGAATACTACTTTTCACATTGTTTTAAAACATTTTCAGCTCTCTCTAACATAAACTTTGGGTAGAATTCAATATCAATTTCCTCTTTTTTGCCAAGCTCAATGGCACGTTTAATTTCTGTACAATATGGTTTTGTAGATTTTCCGAAGAAACGAGCAGACCCCATATTCCATTCTGCATTACCTAAAATAACTCTTGGGTTGTTGGGTGCTATTTGTAATGCTTTTGCATATAATTGACTCGTTTCTCCAGATAACGTCATGCCGTATTTTTGTCCGTCAAAGGCAATATAACCTAGGTTTAATAGTGCTTGGGTAATTATAATTTCTGGATTATTTTCTGAATTTGATTTGGCGACATCTAAAAATTCTTGAGCCTTTGTTAATTTCGCTTTTAAAACAGTTTCATCTTTTAAACCAAAGCTACTTAAAATCTCTACCGTTGCGATATAATACGCGGGCATCCATTTTTTTGGTTCAGCTTTAGATATTCTTTCAAATAAATGAGAAGCTTCCGTCATGTTTCCTTTTTGCCAGAATCCGAATGCTTTTTGCATTCCTTTTTGATATTTTGTTTGCGCAGCAATCCCTGTCGCAATGAAAATTGCAATGATTAAAATAGATTTTTTCATCTTAAAAAGTTTTAGGTAATTGGGTTATATTTTAATTTCAATTGTTTTGTTTGCTGTTAATTGAAATTTAGCATCATCGTATTTTGGAGGTCCCATAAAGCCTCTCGCGTTGTTTGAGCAACCATAGTCTTCTTTAGGAATTTTAAACATGTTCGTGTCCATTTTTTTGTTATCATTTTCATCATGAACAAAAGAAACAGCATATTCACCTTTTGGTAAATCTTTAAAAATTACGATAGATTTTTTGTCTTTAATTTTTGCGGTATCAGCTTTAAATTGTTTTTTTAAGAAATGGTCTTTCTTGTTGTAAAGACCAACTAATAAAGTGCCTTTATCAGAATTTAAACCAGAAATATTTATTGTTAAATCAGCCGTTTTTTCTTGTGCGTTTGTAGTTGAAATGCCACTAAAAACGATGGCTAATATTAAAAGTAATTTTTTCATGATTGTTTTTCTTTTTTATTGATGATTCAAATATCTGATGTTTCTACTTGAAATACACAAGAATAATACCGAATTGTTGTTTTTTGTTTCTGAAATGTAAAAAATACTTGTTTTTTTATAAATAACGAAAAAAAAGGCTGTCTAAAAAGAAATAAATCTTGTCATGCTGAACTTGTTTCAGTATCTTAATTTACTGAATATCAAATTTCAAAAGAATCTGAAATAAATTCAAATTGACAAAAATTCACTTTTTAGACAACCTTTTTTAGAAGATGTATTTAAAGTTAATGACTCATTGCAAAAGAAGCAGCTTTCCCTATTTCTTTTAATTCTTTTAATATTAATTTACCTATTTTTTTTAGATCGATTTTTTTAGTAGTAGCAGTAGTAGTTTTCATTTTAGTTGTTTTTATAAAAGGTTATATTATCTATTGCAGTTTGTGCGTTGGTGTTTCTAATTACAAGTTTATAAGTGCCTTTTGCTAAGCTTATATTTTCATTATATAAACTCCAACCTTTTGGGTTTGCAGTAGGAGTAAAAGTCATAATTGGTTCTGATGTATAGTTTAAATCATTTTCAAAAATGAGAATTTCTAAATTATAATCTCCCCATTTAGAAAAATCTCCAGGTTTATAATATTGAAATTGAATTCCTAATTTACCATTAGAGAAATCTTCTGTAAAGGTTATTTCTTTTTGAATAGCAGAAGTAAAATAACCTAGACAAGTACCCATATTTGTTGCTACAAAGTTAGAGTTGTTGCCTTCATAAGAATAAGTAAGCCAATCTGTAAAATCTTCTTTTTTACCCATGTATACGGTACCACAGTGGTTTGTTTCTTCGGTAACGTTTCTTAATTCTTTTCCAGCAGTGTAATTTCCAAAAATACTTGTTGTAAAGCCTTCGTTAGAATTTTCAAAATCTAAATTGTAAAGTACTTTAGCGTCACTTACACTAAAAGAGATAGATTCTTTGGATGATTGGTTGTTATTATTACTTACAGTTAAAGTGAAGCTATAGTTTCCTTCTACTAAGTTTGTAATCGTAATGTCTTTTTTATCGCTTTCAAAATCCGCAGCACCACCAGCAGTTTTTTTCCATAGAATAGTTTGTGTCTGATTACCAGTATCTGAAATTGTAGCATTTATTTCTACGCTATTCTTTGGTAAGAAAACCGTTTCTACAACATCAATGGCAATAATAGGAGCGTTAAGAGATCCGTTTTCTTCTTCTGTATTTGTGCAGGAATAGGTTAAGAATACACAGAGTGCTAATAATGTTAGTTTTTTCATGATAATAAATAATTTTAGAATTGTTATTTGTAATTACTTTTGTTGACTTTAGTATTAAACGTTTTACTTTCAAAAAACCCTCCTTTTTATTTTTTGTAGGGTTTTATCAAGTTGAAACGTTTTATAAATAAGAATATATACTATGAAAGAATTGAAGTCTGTTTGTGATTCTAAAATTTTTGAAATACTCTATAACAAATATGCAGATGATGTTTATGGGTTTATGTTTTATAAATGTGGCAATAAAAATTTGGCAGAAGATTTTGTACAAGAATCTTTTGTAACCATGTGGTCTAACTGTAAAAAGGTGCTTTTTGATAAAGCAAAAGCCTATTTATTTATGGTGGCTAATAATTTATTTATAAGTGATTATAGACATCAAAAAGTAGTTTTAGAACATCAGAAAATAGTACCGAATGCTGTTACTGCAGAAACGCCTGAGTATGTGTTAGAAGAGCAAGAGTTTTTAAAAAAATTACAAACGGTTATTGGTAATTTATCAGAAAAACAAAGAGAAGTATTTTTGATGAATAGAATTGATAAAAAGAAATACAAAGAAATTGCAGAGGAATTAGAAATTTCTGTAAAAACAGTAGAAAAAAGAATGAGTGCAGCTTTAAAAGAAATAAGAACGTATATAAAAGGAATTTAATATGGAAGCTATAGAAAAGTCTGAAACATTATTAGCCAAATGGGTTTCTGGAGAAATGACAGAGGAAGAACTTAGTGCGTTTAAAAAATCAGAAGATTATCAATTATTTGCTAGAATTACAGAAGAAGCCGCATTGTTTAAAAAACCAAAATTTAATAAAGAAGAAGTCTTCTCAAAAATAGTCAGTGAAATTACAGAAAACAAAAAAGCGGTTTCTGTAGATAAACCTAAAAAAGTAAAAATCTTTACCTTAAAAAAAATAATGAGTGTTGCTGCAACTTTGTTATTACTGGTTAGTACTTTTTATTTTTTAAATTTTAATACAGATGTTAATACAGGTTTCGGAGAAAGAAGAACCATTATTTTACCAGATAATTCTACCGTTATTTTAAATGCAAAATCTAGTTTATCTTATAATAAGAAGAATTGGAAACAAGATAGAACGCTAGAGTTAGAAGGGGAGGCTTATTTTAAAGTAGCAAAAGGAAGCAAGTTTCAGGTAAAAACTACCGAAGGAATTATTAGTGTTTTAGGGACTCAATTTACCGTTTTTGAAGAAGAAGATTTCTTAAGTGTTACATGTTTTGAAGGAAAAGTAAAAGTAGAAAGAAAGGATGTTGTAATTATATTGACTAAGGGAAAAACGTTTTCACAATATAAAGATGCTGTTCCGTTAAAACTGGGTACTAAGAAAGTGAATCCAGATTGGTTAAAACAAGAAAGTTCTTTTGTGAGTGCGCCATTGTTGGTTGTTTTAAAATCGATAGAAAAACAGTATAATATTAAAATGATAAATTTAGAATTAAAAAAGGACCAACTTTATACAGGTAGCTTTGTGCATACTAATTTAGAACAAGCTTTAGAAGCTGTTTTATTACCGATGAATATAAGTTATACCGTTTCTGATGATAAAAAAATCGTTACTTTAAAATAGAAATTTTGCAAAAACGAACCTTACTTTTCTTTTTAATTTTATCCTTAAATATTTTTTCTCAAGAGGATAAACAAAAAGAGATTTCTTTAAAAAAAATATTAACAACTATTGAAACAAAGTTTGATATAAAGTTTGCCTATGCAAATCATTTAATAAAAGGGAAAAGTATTGTATTTAATTTTGATCATAAGAAGTTAGCAGAAATAATAGTAGAATTAAAAAAAACGATTCATTTAGATATTAAGGAACTAAGTAAAAATAGATTTCTAATTGTTTTACCTCCAAAGAAGATTACTATTTGTGGAGAATTACAAAATGAGAACAACATTGCAGAGAAACTAAGAGGAGCTTCTGTAAAAATAAAAGGGACAAATATTGGTGTACTTTCAAATAACGAAGGGAAATTTAGTTTTAAAAATATAGAAACTTCTGCTGTTTTAGAAGTTTCTTTTATTGGTTTTAAAACGAAATATATTAGTGTTAGTAATTTTCTTTTTGAAGACTGCATATTAATCCCCATGCTTGAAGAGTCTACTTCTTTAGACGAGGTAATTATTACAAACTATTTAACAAATTCAATTTCTAAAACAATCGATGGAGCTATCGTATTTAGACCCAAAAACCAAAATGTACTTCCAGGGCTTACAGAACCAGATATTTTACAAAGTGTACAACAATTACCTGGCATTTTAAATGTTGATGAAACTGCTTCTGGTTTGCATGTTCGTGGCGGAACACCAGATCAAAATTTAATACTTTTCGATGGAATTAAATTGTTTAATACCGGTCATTTCTTCGGTGCAATTTCTGCATTAAATCCATATATAATCGATAAAGTTACAGTGTACAGAACAGCTTCTAATAGTAAATACGGTAATCATATTGCAGGAGTTGTAGATGTAGAAACATCGTCGGACATTGCAACTAAAATGTCTGGTTCTGCTGGTTTTAATTTTACGCATGTAGACGCAAATATTAAAGTGCCGATTAATGAAAAGGTAAGTGCAATTGTTTCTGTAAGAAGGTCTATTTCAGATATTGTGAGAACGCCTACAATAGATAAATTGTCTAACAAAGCTTTTCAACATTCTTCAGTAACAGAAGACGCTAAAGATGCCAAAGACTTTAATGTTATTAGCGATAATAATTTTAAGTTTATAGATTACAATTTAAAAATAAATTACAAACCAACAGCAAATGATTTTTTATCTATAAGTCAAATAGGTATTTTAAATAATTTCGATTATAATTTTTTAAACTTAGATTTAAAAGAAGATAGATCGGATGATTTAAGATTAAACAACCTTGGTTATAGTGCAACCTGGAAAAGAAAATGGACAGATAAACTTTCTCAAAATTTTAATGTAAATTACTCTCAATACAATTTAAACTATAATAATCAAAAAGTTTCTAATGATGAAGAATATGCTAAAATAGAAAAGAGAAATGATGTTGCTAATTTTGAAGTGAAACTAGATTTTTTACAAACAATAGGTAAGTTTCAACAAATGAAATATGGATATCAATACGGATATCAGGATATTTCTTACTTTTTGGAAAGAGAAAATAGCAACCAGTTTTATGGAACTAAATTAACATTAGATACCAATAGTAATAATATTCACACCCTGTTTAGTGAGTATTCGTATAGTTTTAAGAAAAAGTATGTATTAAAAGCAGGTGTTCGTGGTAACTATTTTAGTTCTATTGATAGATATACTATAGAGCCTAGAATTTTTATGCAAATAAAAGTTTTACCTAAATTTTGGATGAATAGTTCTTTTGAAGTTAAACAACAAAATACGAGTAAATTATTAGAATTTGATACCATAGATTTTGGATTGGAAAATCAACTTTGGGCTTTGTCTAACAATAAAGAAATCCCTTTGTTAGAGAGTAATCAGTTTACTTTTGGTGCTTTGTATTCTGCAAATAATTTTACAGTTGATGTAGATTTATATAGACGAAAAATAAAAGGATTAACAACTTTAACAACGGGTTTTGATAGTTTTATTCAAGAAATTTATACAGGAGAAGCTATTACTCTTGGTTTAGATTTACTGATAAAAAAAACATGGCATAACTTTGATACTTGGGTAAGTTATAATACTGGTAGTTCTAACTTTACTTTTAGTGATCTTAATGGAGGAAAAGAGTTTAGTGGTAATTTTGATGTTTCTCAGTCTTTTTATTGGTCGAATAATTTTAAATATAAAAGCTTTACTTTCTCTACAGGCTTTAGTTACAGGGTTGGTATTCCTTTTTCTTCTGTAGAAGGACGAAATGATAATTTTGAAATTCTTAGAAAAGGAATTAATGATGCTAGGCTACCAGATTACCATCGATTAGATTTTTCTAGTGCTTATGATTTTAAACTGAATAAAAAAATAAAAGGGAAAGTAGGGGTATCTTTATTAAATATTTATAACCAAGGTAATATTTTAAAAAGAGAGTACGAAAGTAAAATAACACCAGATAATAATGCTGTTTTAGTAAAAAACGATACAAAATCTCAAGGTTTTACTCCAAATTTCTTTTTTAGAGTTTCTTTTTAAAAACCTTTTGTTTACAAATTATCTAACTGATTTGTTTTTGTATTATCACTAATTGTCCAAAAGAAACCTACAAAAAAGAAGCTGTCTGCATTTGGGATAATTGCTTGTCGCTCAAAATTTCCATTCGGTTCTGCGGTGTTTTTATAGTTGTAGCCAAATACATTCTGAGTTCCTAAAACGTTGTTTACGGAGAAATATAAAATCTTTTGTTGATCTATTAAATACGCCCAATTTAAACTTAAAGAATTGTAGTTTTTAGTCTGATTGTTTAAAAAACCAGTTTCATTTGGGTTGGTATAATTTCTGCTGGAAGCAAAATTGTAACTAAAACCAACTTGACTTTTCCAATCTGCTATCCAATGTTTGGCTACCACAGATAAATTATGTTCGGAAGCAAAACTAGGTCTTGCTGCTGTTGGATAATTTCTATAATCTCTTTCGGTATCTAGATAGGAGTAAGATACCCAATAATCGGTGTTTTTTATTTTACCATCTTGTCTCCAGAAAATATCGAAACCTTTGGCATACCCATTTCCGTTATTGTTAAAGTTACTTGTAAATATTGGTTGGTTGTCATCATATTTCACCAAGTCTTTATAGTCTTTTAAATAGGCTTCAATTCTAAATATCTGACCTTGTTTTGTATGTTGATAATTGGCAATTAAATGTGAGGTGTTTTCTGCTTTAAAATCTTGATTGAATTTTAAATATTCATTTTTCGGATTCTGATAAAACTGACCGTAAGCCAAGGAAAATTGTGCGTTTTTATTCACTTTATAGGCAATAGAGGTTCTAGGTGAAATTGTCGATTCATTTAATAACTCAGAATGTTCTGCTCTGACTCCTATTTTTGTTGCTAAATTTTTAGAGAAGAAAATATCTGTTTCTACAAACGAAGCAAAGATGTTATTGTTAAATCCATATTCTATTTCATTGCTATTATTAGCGTTGTAAACTTCTTTAAAATCTGTCATAAAATATTCTGATCCAAAACTTACTTTAAATCGTTTAGAAAACTGTTTTTTAAGCTTCACTTTAAAGTGCATGGAGTTTTCATTGTCTGTTACTAAATCGTCAATAATTTTAAGGTTAGAATGATCGTTTGTAAAACTAAACCCCGTTTCTATTCTCCAATTATCGCCAAATTTGTTCTTGTAGGAAGTATTAAAGTAGAGGTTTCTATTTTTCAGTCCGAAACGAAATCCATCAACGAAATTAATATCATCTTGTATAACATCAAAATCTGTATAACTAAATGCGCCGTACAATTTTAATAAAGATTCATTCTTAAATTTATGTCTATACACCATTTCTCCACTTAAAGATTGTACAGGTTTCTTCCAAGTATTTCTATCAGGAAAAGCTTCTTGATAAGGTGCTAAATTGATGTAAGAAGTATTTACACTAAATGAATTGTTCCCCCAAACTTGAGTATTTCCAACACCTAAACCTAACGTCATAAAGGACAAATCTGTTTTTTCTTCCACAGGTTCATCAATAGTATTTAACTGTAAAACGCTCGATAATGCTTGTCCGTATTCTGCAGAATAACCACCAGTAGAAAAAGAAATTCCTTTAAATAAGAAAGGAGAAAAGCGTCCACGAGTTGGAATGTTATTTGCTCTTGGAGTATAAGGTGTAAAAACACGAATTCCATCCACAAAAATCTGAGTTTCTTCTGCTTCACCACCACGCACAAATAACCGTCCATCTTCATCTACGGTAGAAGTTCCAGGAAGTGTTTGCAAAGCGCCCATAACGTCGCCCAAAGCACTTGCTGTGGTAACAATGTCTAATGGTTTAAGAACGGTGACTTTGGCTTTTTCTCCTGCTTCAAATGTACCTGCATTGATAACAACTGCGTCTAAAGAATTTACATCATCTCTTAATTTAATTTTTAAATTTTTGAGTGATGAAACATCCGTAGTTTTTATAAAGGGTTCAAAAGAGATAAAAGAGATGATTAAGGTTTGTGTTCCTTTCTCATCAGTTTTGAAAGAGAATTCTCCCTTATCGTTGGTCGAAGTTCCATCATACGTTCCGTCTAAATATACATTCGCTCCATTGATAGGATTGTTTTTAGAGTCCGTTACTTTTCCGGAGATGGTGGTTTGTGCAATGATTGAAAATTGACAGCTGATTAATAATAAAAGTAGTATTTGTTTCATCTTGGTTGTTTTGATGATACAAAGATGTGAACTTATTCATGTTGAAAATAAAAACAAATACCGAGTTGTAATTTTTAAATGATGAATTGTAAAGTTTTTATAAAATATGGCCAACTGTCTTTAATTTTCTTAATAAACGCTTTTTAAATGTGATGATTATCTTTTTTTAATGAATTTTAGAAAGCCTTTTAAGTTCTTCATATCTATGCTGTTTTAGTTTGTTGAAAATGAACAGTCCATCTTAGGTTGTCTTTGAAATGAAAGGATTAGCGTTCTTCTTTTCTTCATGTTTACTTAATGTTATAGCTTCAATTTCATGTACTCGTTAATATTTAATTAACGTTTTTAACACTAAAGTTACTCAAGATTAAGGGAACAGTAATGCTTAGTTAATATTTGCAAAGGCTTCTAAGGATACTTTTGTAACCGATTAATTAACCTTTATAAATTAAATGATGAACAAGTACTTTAAATTATTTTTATTTCTTTTTGTAGTAACTTCTGTAAGTGCAGTTTTTACGAGTTGTAATCCTGAAGATGGTGTGGATGGTATTGACGGTGTTGATGGCATTAATGGATCTGACGGTGCAGATGGTGAAGATTTTACACCTTCTCCAGAAATGTTTTCTAACAAATCTTCTTTAGCTCCTTTAGTAACAATAAAGTCAGACTTTAGTTCAGTAGAAGCTTTCTCTTTAATAAGTTCTACAGATGTACTTTCTAACGGTTTCCGTTTAGTAGGTGCACAAGACGGTGCAGGATTTTTAAAAGATGGAGATGAGTATATCTATGTTGTGAATGCAGAAGATGATCATGCTGTTTCTAGAATTCGTTTTGATAAAGACCTGAATCCTATTAAAGGAGATTGGTTATTAAATAATGGTGTGTCAGATTATGCTAGACAATGTTCTGGAACCATGTGGGAAGCGGCAATTCACGGTGGTGATAAAGACATCTTTTTATCGGCTTCAGAGAGTCTTTCTTACGATGTAAAAGGTATCGACCCTTGGGTTGAAACACCTACACCTACGGCAGATTTTGGTTTAGATGCTTTAGGAGAATTCTCTTGGGAAAATGCAGTGCCTTTGCCACAAGGAGCATATGCTGGTAAAACAGTAATTGTTGGTGGTGATGATGATTCTAGTGGCTCTGAAGGACAGGTTGTTATGTATGTTTCTGAAAACGGTGATGCCGATTTAGAAAACGGAAAAATATATGTTTTAAGATTTAAGCAAGTGTCTGATGGTGCTGGTGGAACAATGGATGTTACAGCTAATACTGTTTACAACGAAGGAAGTTTAGAGTTTTCTAAATCGTATGATATAGAATTTGTTGAAATTGTTGATGGAGCTAGTTTAACTAAAAACGAAATGGAAACAGCTTGTACAAATGTATTTGCTTCTCAGTTTATGCGTGTAGAAGATGTAGATTACAGAAAAGGTAGCGATGCAGATGCAAGAGAGGTCTTTTTTGCTGTAACTGGTAGAGGACCTGGGAGAGGAACTTATAATGATTGGGGTACTGTTTATAAAATGGAATTAGATGCAACCAACCCATTAGAAGGTAAGTTAACGCAAATTATTAGTGGAAATACAGATACTAATAATAAAGATGGTAATGTTTCAGAATTACAAAGTCCAGATAATATTTGTGTAACAGAAAACTTTATTTATACGCAAGAAGATCCAAACTCTTTTTCTAGAAATCATGCTGCTCAAATTTATCAAAGTGATTTAAATGGTAACAATACTAAAGTTGTTTTAGCTTTAAAAATTGAAAATAACTTAGATCCAACAGGTTCAACTGGTTTTTCTGGTGAATTTGGTGCATTAACAGATATTTCTGATAAAGTTGGAGTGCCAGATACTTTTATATTAAATCTACAACCGCATTATTGGGAAAGCGATGATTTCGTTTCAAGCAGTTTACCACATAACCAAGGTGGACAAATTGTTTTATTGAAAGGATTAGCTAGATAATACAAACCATATTTTTAATATTAAGAATCTTCATTTTTACAATGAAGATTCTTTTATTTTTAGAACTTTCAACATGTTTAAATATTTTAAATCGTTATTTTTTTTATTAACTGGTATTCTTTTGATATCCTGTAATCAGGATAAAAAAGAAATGATTCCTATCGTGGATTGGACATCTGCCCAACAGTATTACGCCCAAAGTTTGGATACTGCTTTGCTGTATATAGATAGCTTAGAAGTTGCAGGGATGCATGGCGAAAAATCAAAAAAGTATTTTGCTTTATCTAGAGCTGCATTTAAAAAAGCAGAACCTTATGCATCTTATTTAAACCCGGAAGTTGGTCACAAAGCTAACGGACCTGCCTTACCAATTTATAAAGAAGATACGGGTAAAATAATAAAACCAGTAGGGTATCAAAAAATTGAAGAAAGTATTTTTGATAATGAAACCTCAGAAGCAGATTTTAATCAAGAATTGTATGTGCAAAAAGGCATGCTTTCTAATCTTAAAAAAGGGATTCTAAAACGAACTTTAAATCCGCAACGTTTTTTTATTGCAACACATCAGCAGCTTTTAAGAATTGTTAGTTTGGCTATTTCAGGATTCGATACACCCGTAAGTCATTTAGGAATTAAAGAAACGATTATTTCTTTAGAAAGTTTGCAAACCGTTTATGAGCAAACAATACAGGGTGTTGTAAAAGAAAAAAATAAGGAGTTAGACGCTGCTTTTAACAGTAATATTGAAAGCGCTATTTCGTTTATTAAAAAAAATGAAGACTTTGATACCTTTGACCGTTTTACATTTACTAGAGATTACATGAACTCGATTACTAGAAATTGGGTTGAAATAAGAAAAGCGAGTTCACTTTGGAATCCCATAAATACCACGCCTTTTAATTTTGATGCGCCTACCTTTTTTGAAGATAATAGCTTTAATCTAAATTATTTTACGCCAGCGATCAACCAAAATCCAACCGATCAACAAATAGCTTTAGGGAGAAAATTATTTTCAGATCCTAAACTTTCTGAAAATGGAAAAATGGCTTGTGTTAGCTGTCATTTACAAGACAAAGGTTATGCAGATAATGTCGATTTTAATTCAGATAATCAAGGGAATCCTTTACAACGAAATACACCAACACTTATAAATACCGCTTTTCAACAAAGTTTCTTTTTAGATGGAAGGTCAAATACATTAATAGATCAAATTTCAGCTGTTTTTACAAACGATAAAGAGTTTAACTCTAATGTTCATAAGTTTTCTAATGCTATTTTAAAAGATTCGACATACACGCCTCTTTTTAAAGATGCTTTTGGTAAAGTGTCATCTAATAATACAGATGTTATAAAAGCAATTTCATCTTATGTTTCCACTTTAAATGGTTTCAATTCTAAATTTGATAAAAATATGAGAGGAGAAGAAAACAATTTTTCTGATGAAGAAAAACTTGGATACAATTTATTTATGGGAAAAGCTTTGTGTGCTACTTGCCATTTTATGCCGTTAACAAATGGTACAGTACCGCCATTTTTTACGGAGACTGAAAAAGAAGTTATTGGGGTACCTGAAACTGCGGAAAATAAAAAATTAGATGACGATTTAGGATTTTATTGGAGCTATAAAGAGGAACTGCATAAAGGGATGTTTAAAACACCTTCTATTAGAAATGTAGCATTAACTGCTCCCTACATGCACAATGGTGTTTACAATACTTTAGAGGAAGTAGTAGCTTTTTATAACCTTGGTGGTGGAGGTGGATTAGGTTTTGATTTGGAGCACCAAACCTTGCCTTTTGATGAATTGAATTTAACGACTGATGAACAAGATGCTATCGTTGCTTTTATGAAAACGTTAACGGAAACACTTGATGAAAACTATGAAGAGTCTAAGTAGTAATTAAGTGTGTTTTATTTCTTTATATCTTCTTTAGACTGATTTTTTGATTGATCGAATGAACCTTCTAAAGAAGATTTTTTTTGCAATAGCACTTGTGTTAAATGCGAATGTTTTATTTCGAAATTTTATCAGTCTTTATCTTTTTGAAGATAATAGAATACAAATCCGCTTGCGAAATAAAGAATAACATCTACAATATCTTTGGTATATCTTGCTAAATATTTAGGGAAAATAAACTCGAATAAAAGGCTATACATAAAACAAACGTAAAGAATGATTGGTAAACTCAACGTGTAGCTTTTATCTTTTTTAGACCATTTTAAAACCTGTAAACTACTGTATAAAACAATCGGAATGATTAAAAAATCGTTCACATAAAAACGAATAACTCTAGGTAAAGGAACTGAAAAGTATTGAAGAAAATAGACCGTAATTCCTATTAATAGAGAAATGATAAAATAATAAAAGAGTGTTTTTTTCATGTTAACCGGCGGCCACCATTGCAATAAACCAAGCCAAACCAGCACCAATTAAACTTACAATTGTAATTGCAGAATATAAAGCCCAACCCACAATACGGTAAAAAACATTAGGATGCTTTTTTAATCTTTCTGCAAGATTAGGATTCTCTCTTTCATGAATAGCTTTATCTACTTCTTTCTGTTTTACAGCACTTGCTTTGAGCTCTCTTTTCTTTTGATGAGAGATAAGCGTGTTACAATTAGAACAATACTCTTTATTGGTATTGAAAACCCCACAGTTCGGACATTTTATAATTCTTTTTTCAGCCATCTATTTTCTGAAACTAAAGCTATTTTTATTCTTATAAGGTCTAATAATTAAACGCGTTTCTCTATCAAAACGAATGTAACTATACACCCAATTTAGAAAAACGATGGCTTTGTTTCTAAAACCAATTAAGGAAAATAAGTGGACAAACATCCAAACAAACCAAGCAAAAACTCCTTGAAATTTCCATTTTGGTAAATCTACAACGGCTTTATTTCGTCCAATAGTTGCCATGGAGCCTTTGTCTTTATAAACAAATGCTTTTTGTTCTTTGTTAAATAATTTTGCCAATATATTTTTTGCAACCAATCGTCCTTGTTGAATGGCGGGTTGCGCCATCATAGGGTGTCCGTAGGGAGTTTTTTCTGATGTCATACAAGCAACATCTCCAATTGCATATACGTTTGGATGTTCTAGAACTTGGCTAAATTGATTCACTTTAATTCTTGCGGCTCTTTCTATAACACATTCTGCGTTTAAACCATCAATCATTTGTCCTTTTACACCCGCTGCCCAGATAACAGTTTCGGCTTTAAAATGATCTTCACCATTTGTGGTTACTGTTTTTCCGTCATAATCTAAAACACGTAAATTTTTCCAAACATGAACGCCTAGTTTTATTAGAAAATCTTCTGCTTTTTCAGAAGCTTTTGCACTCATTCCTTTTAAAATACATTCAGAACTTTGTATTAAGTTAATCTGCATTTGACGAATGTCTAAATCTGGATAATCTTTAGGCAAAATTCCTTTTTTCATTTCTGCCAAAGCACCAGCTAATTCTACACCTGTTGGTCCTCCACCAACAATTACAAAATTCATTAAAGCATTTCTTTCTTCAATGTTAGATGTTAATAGGGCTTCTTCAAAGTTTTCTAAAATTAGACTTCTAATATTTAAAGACTGCGGAATGGACTTCATTTCCATCGTGTGTTTTTGGATGTTTGTATTTCCAAAAAAGTTGGTTGTAGAGCCCGTAGCTATAATTAATTCATCATACTCTAAGCTTCCAATAGAAGTTTCGATGGTATTATTTTCTGGATTGATTTTCTCAACTTCAGCTAATCTAAAATAGAAATTTTCTACATCATTAAAACGTTTTCTTAACGGAAAAGCAATAGAATCGGGTTCTAAACCACCCGTTGCTACTTGATACAATAAAGGTTGAAACGTATGGTAATTGTGTTTGTCAATTAAAACAACTTGCAGTTCTTGTTCTTCTAATCCTCTGGCTGCAGCTAAACCTGCAAATCCGCCACCAATAATTACAACTCTTGGAAAACTAGTTTGTGGTATGTTCATTTTGTTTTATAATAATGGTTAAAAGGATTCTAATTTTTTAATTGTAATATAATTGGTTTCAATTTTTCTGTAAAAATAAGACTTCTTTTTTTTGTTCCGCTATAAGTTGTATGGTAAGGATGGTTTAATATTAAACTGTCATTAATAACAAATGTTTTAGGGGTTCCGATTAGTTTTAAATCTGTTTTTTTATAAAATTTTATAATATCAGTATAAAATCTATCGTCATATTCAGATGCTGCAATAGGAGGGAACGTAATAAAGAAATAAGCTCCTTTCTTTTCGACTTCTTTTTTTGCGTATAAAATATTTTTTTTAAACTCTTCGCTTATTTTATGATTGTAATTATATTTTTCATATCTGCTTACTTGACTAGCAGTCCAAGTTCTTTTTTCGTTTTTTTGATTAATATAATCACCTCTTGAGTTGTATTTTTTTAAATCGTTGTATAAATTTGGTTTTAAAAAGGATTTTAATTTTCTGTAAGAAAGTAAAGTATTCATTTTAGGAATATTGTATATGAACTTTATTTTTTGTTGAAAACTTTGATATTTAAATAAAGAAGAATTATTGTAAATCGAAGCTAATTGTGCTGTTGATATAGAATTGTCTTGGTCGTAATAATTATCGTATTCAGGTCCGTAAATAACAATATCTCCTTTTTTTACTTTGTCCGTTATATAACATAAAACAAAATTAGATTTATGTGATAATGTAAATGAGGTATTAAACACTTCTCTATTTAATTTTTTTGAAACCAGCTCAGAGTCAAAAGAATTTCCCATACTAGAACCAGCAATAACGTATATAGGTTTTTCTATTGTATTATTAAAAAAACTTGCTTTTTTTGTTTCTATTGGAGTAATCCAATTTCCAAGACTTAATAATGTATAAAAAATAAGATTAACACCTATAATTAGGCTAGATATTAGGAATGTTTTAGTTATAAAATTTTTCATTAAAATTGAAAATATATAAAATCTACTACTTTATTAGAAACAGCATAGAATAAAATTGATTGAACTATTAAAAAATAGAAAGCATAACGTAAAATTCTATTTTTAATTTTTAAAGTTTCTGTTTTTCTAGAACACCACTCTAATAAAATAAAGAGTAAGATTATAAAGTTAAATTTTTCTATTGAATTATTTATGTAAACAGTGTTAAAGAATATTCTAGATATATAATCTATTGCCATAGTAACTGTTTCTGCTCTAAAAAAGATCCATGCTAATGTAACTAAGATAAACGTTGTTACCATCTGTAGAAATTCTTTAAGAGATGGTAAAAAATGTTGTTCAGCAACAAGGTTCGTGTTTTGTCTGTTTTTACTGGTTAATAATAACGGTAGAAAAAATAAAGCATTAAGGGCCCCCCAAACTATAAAAGTCCAATTTGCGCCATGCCAGAAACCACTTACTAAAAAAATGATAAAAACATTTCTTACTTGTTTCCATTTATTACCCTTAGAGCCTCCTAAAGGGATGTATAAGTAATCTCTAAACCATGTTGATAAACTAATGTGCCATCGTCTCCAAAACTCTGCAATATCTCTAGAAAAATAAGGGTAATTAAAGTTTGTCATCAATTTAAAACCAAACAATCTAGAAGTTCCAATGGCAATATCTGAATAACCAGAAAAATCACCATAAATTTGAAAAGCAAAATAAATAGCACCTAATATTAGCGTTATACTAGATTGATTTTGGTAATTATCAAAAATTTCATTGGCATAAATAGCACAGTTGTCTGCAATAACTATTTTTTTAAATAACCCCCATAAAATAAGCTTTAGACCAGAAGTAGCTAAATTATAATTAAAGGTTCTTTTTTTGTAGAACTGAGGTAATAAATTTGTAGCTCTTTCTATAGGGCCTGCAACTAGTTGAGGAAAAAAAGACACGAAACTAGCAAAGGCAATAAAATTTTTTGTAGGTTTTAATTTTTTACGATATACGTCTATAGAATAACTTAAAGTTTGAAAAGTATAAAAAGAAATTCCGACAGGTAATATAATATTTAAAGAACTTTTATGCATTGTAATACCAATACTAGACCATGCGTTTACCCAGTTATCAATAAAAAAATTGAAGTATTTAAAAAAGACTAACAAGCCTAAGTTAAAAATTAAACTACACCATAAAAGCAGTTTCCTTTTTTGTTGATGATCTGTTTTTTCTAATTGAATTCCAATTGCGTAATCAACTAGAGTACTTAGTATAATTAAAAATAAAAACCGCCAATCCCACCAACCATAAAAAATATAGCTAGCAATTAGTAATAAAATATTTTGAATACGTAACTTTTTAAATACAAACCAATACAATATAAATACGGTTGGTAAAAATAGCAAGAATTCAAAAGAATTAAATAACATAATAGAAAATAACTTTCTTGCAAAAATACATTTTATTGTTTTTGCTCTCGTTTTATTTGTTGTAAAGTTTTGTTTGTATTGATGAATTCTGAGATTACTTTAAAGCGAATAGTTTCTAAATCTTCATCAAAATAATTAACCCATTTATCATCTTTAAATAATTGAATTATTTGTTTTATTCTATTTTGTGCTTCAGAAAAAGTAAATAAATAATTTTTGCTACCTTCTTTTTTAGGTTGAATTATCGCTGTTTTTTCTTCAAAACAGACATCAATATAAAATATTTTTTCTGTTGAATTGATAGGGTAGAAGTCAGTCCATTTAGCAAAACCAATGACTATTTGTTGGTTTTTATAATCTTCGTTTGCTTGTAATTTCCATCTACAATTAGCTACACGGCCCCAATGATTCGATTTTCTATAAACACCGTCTTTAGTATAATAATACATACTTTCAGATTTACTTTTATAGTTTGTGTTTTCAGGAAATTCAAAGTTATCTATTTGTATAAATTCACAAAAAGTATGTTTAAAGAAGTTGGTTTTATTGTAGGTTTTCAAAAGGTCTATTTTTATGAATGCAAACCTTTCAGATTTTAAAAACCTGAAGTGTCTCTTTGTTGTTGCAAATTTAGCAAAGGAATCTGAATTATCATAGCCAGTGAGTATTCCTATTTGTCATTTTTAAAACAAAAAAACGCAATCAAATTAATGATTGCGTTTTTAATTAATTAAAAACAATTATCTTTCTCAGGTTTTTTTATCTTTTAATAATTTTTTTAATTTCAATTAGATTGGTTTCTGTAGTTATTTTTAGAAAATAAATTCCAGAATTTAGGTTACTAATATTTACTTTTTTGTCAACATAAGTTTTTACTTTTTTTCCTTGTAGATCATAAATTTCAATAGTTTTAATATGTGTATCACTTTTAATATTTATAATACCATTTGTTGGATTTGGATAGATAATAAAATCAAATTTATTTAAAGTAGGAGTTATGTCACCTAAAGTTGGTGATCCAAATTCATAAGCACCCATATCTATTGTAGTGTTAAAAATACGTTGGTTATTTAATAAATCGCCAATAATATTTGTAGATATTTTACTATTAACTCCGGTGTCTATTGCCGGAGAACCTGATTGTAAGGTAAAAACCTTATTTGCTGGATCTACAAACATTGGGTCTAAATTTGTTGAGCTATAATGACCTCCTTGTACTATATTATTTGTAAAAGTTGCTTGATTTCCGTTGTTGCCAGTTCCTCCAATACTTATAGATGTAGTACCTCCGTTGTTATATATAATAGAATTGTAAAAATATATAGGAAAACTACTTGCTGGATTTAAATTTATGGTTATTGCATTATTGTTTGGAGAGTTATTTTTTGTAATTGTTGTATTTATAACACTAACTTCTACAGAAGGAGTTGTTCCGGAACTCCCCCCACTACTTATTAATAATACAGATGATTTATTCGTTGCACTAGTGCTATTGCCTGTTATTAATGAATTAACTATTTTACCATAACTTTTAATGTTATACTGCTGGCTACCTGTATAACCAATATTAGCAGATAAAGCAGAATAATTATCTTTTATAATACAACTTTCAAAATCTATATGAGATTCCGTAGTCTGGCTACCGCAAGGATTAAATCTACCCATAACGGCATAATAGATACCTGTATTTTTTTCAATGGTACAATTGAGAAACTTCATATTTACTTGGCGATTTTCATTATCTGGGTTCGCGTAAATAGCACTACCTGTTCTATTATCGTATTGACTAGAAGAGCCAGTGTTACAGCTATTATATAAACTACCATTAGAGTTACCGCCTGTTATTAAAAAACCATTTAATTCTCCACCGGTAGTAACGTTACCTTTTATAGTTACCACATGGTAAGCATTCTCTTGTCTGGATGCTTCTGTTTCTACAAGAGAAGTATTATCATTTCCATTTAAATCACCCGATAAGATTGTAGCGTTTGTAGTATATAATAAACTCATATTTCTATCTATTAAAAGAGTCTCATTTCCTTGAAAACCACCATAAATTTTTTGCCTCTTATTCATTGAGAATGTTGATTTCCTTGGTATTGTTGCAATAGTAGGTTTATAGGTACCTCTTGCTACCCAAATATCTTCTGTCACAGCAGTATTGTTTATTGCTGTTTGTAAATTTGTATAAGCATTTGCCCAAGATGTACCATCATTATTTCCTGTTGCATTGGCATCTACAAAAGTTGGTAACTTTTTAAATACAGCAGTTACAGATGTGTTTTTATTAATTGTAATTGTTGTTGTAGCAGTATTGCCAGAAACATCTTCCGACCACTCACTAAAAACGGAACCTGCATCTGGGGTTGCAGTTAATGTTACAACTGTACCGGAAACATACGTGCTGTTTGATGAAGGAGTTGCAGTTACTGTACCATTGCCAGTTGTGTTTGTTGTTAAAGTGTAACAATTTTCACATAAGTTGTATAGTGCTGTAATTTCTGATGGAGATAAAGCTCTACTATACACCTTAATATCGTCTATTTCTTTTTTATAATTAGCAACGGAAGAAGGTGAAATAATAAAAGTTCCATTAGTAATAAGATTGTGTCCTGTACCAACTAATTTGTTAGATAAATTCCCGTTTTTAACCCCATCAATATACACTTCAAAATAAGTGTTATAATTACCACCGTTTCTAAATAACTTAATAACAATATGATGCCAATTGCCATCATACAAGTTTGTTAAAGTAGCACTTCTACCATTATTACCTCCAACATAATTGCTTGCATAGCCAGACCAACCAAATACGTTTCCGCCTTTTTGCTCTAGCCTAAATCCTCTAGAAGAAGCACCATATATTTGAAAAATTCGTTCCCAATTTGTATTTATTGACGTTGGTTTTAGCCATAAACTTACCGTTAATGCAGAATTTGAAGAATTTACGGTACCACCTGTAAATTGATCTCCATTTAATTTAAGAGTGTTATGATAAGATACTCCATAATGGTCTAGTTGATTATATGTAGCTGCATTTCCCGATTGAACTAAATCTCCAGTACCTGGGGATACAATATTTGTTAAGCTTCCACCTGTAAAAGAATAATGTAAAATTTCATCTGTTGGCACTTGCGCGTGCATAAAACCACTAATTAAAAGTGAGAGTATAAGTATTTTTTTCTTCATAATATGTGTTTTTTTATATAGTTATGAAGCAAAAAAATGCTATTTAAATATCATTAGGTAAAAATTCATTCCGAATGGATACCTTTAGTTTCCGAAAGGTTTCTAAAATTTAACTAGAAAACATTTTCTCGAAGGTTTCTTTGTAGCTTTTACTTACAGGAATTTTAAAATGACTATCTAACGTTATCATTTTATCTTTTTTAGAGTAGGATACTATTTTATTAGAGTTTATAATCCAAGACCTGTGTACTCTTATAAAAATATTTTCATCACAAAGTAAGTTTTCATAATAACTTAATTTTTTTGAAGCAAGATATTTTTTATCACCTTTGGTATGTATAATAGAATACATTCTATCTGCTTCTATGTATAAAAGGTCTGTAATGTTTAAAATTACATAATCACTTTTATAAGGGATGGCAATTTTTTTAACCGTTTTTTTATTTTCTTTTAAAAGAGTTATTCTGTTATTATTCGTTTTATTTACTATTGATGTAGTTGCTCTTTTGATAGATTTTACTAGTTTTTCTATTTCTATTGGTTTTAATAAGTAATCTAAAGCAGCCACTTCAAAAGCTTTTACAGCGTATTTATCATAGGCAGTAACAAATATTATTTGAAAGTCTATTTCTGTAAACGAATTTAAAAGTTGAAAGCCATTTTTTTGAGGCATTTCTATGTCTAAAAAAATAAGTTGAGGTTTGTGTTTTTTAATTTTTAGAACTGCTTCATCTACATTTTTAGCTTCAGAAATAACGGTTATATTTTTACAAAATTCGTTCAATAAATAACGTAAGTTTTCTCTCGCATTTATTTCGTCATCAATAATAATTGCATTTATTGTATCCATATTTATTCTGTGATATAAGGTATTTTTAAGACTACTTTGGTGCCCTCTAAAACTTCTTCATAATAAAAACCTATATCAGTTTTATAATAGTCTTTTAGTATTTCTAATTGATCTTTTACTGCTTTGGTAGAAAAGGAAGGTTCTTTGGTAAGATTTTCTGTTTTAATTTTCTGGGAGGCTTTTATACCAACTCCATTATCTGTTATAATACATTTAAGAACGTTATTTATGGAGAATTCTATTTTAATTTTTTTTATGCCTGTCATTTTATGCAACAAACCATGTTTTATGGCATTTTCTATAAATGGTTGAATTAGCATTGATGGTATTTTAATATTATTAATTTCATTTTCTCCAATAATATCGAATTCAAAATCTTCTTGAAAACGTAACTTTTCTAGTTCTAAATATTTTTTTAACAATGATAATTCTTCATCAAACTGAACAAAACTTTTTTCACTCATGTTTAAATTTTCCCTAATTAATGAGGCAAACTTGTTAAGGTAATTGTAAGCTTCTAGTTTATTTCCTTTTAAAACCAAACTTTGTATTGAATTCATGGTATTAAACATAAAGTGTGGATTCATCTGGGCTCTTAAATATTTTAATTGTAAGTGAGCAAATTCACTTTTTTTACGTTTTTCTAATTCTTTATATGCTGCCTCTAGTTTTTCTTCACTTTTTATATTCATTACTTTAGAGTAATTTAAAATAACAAAAGCACCTGAAAATACACAAAAGATTAATACAGGTAAAATTGTTTCTACTGGGTAGTGTTCAAAATATAAATTAGGAACAAAATAGAGGAAAAAACAGAGAATAAGTATGCTAATGTTTATCCATTTTTCTTCAATTAAAATAAGTGCTATCAAAGGATAAATGAAATAGAAGTTTTCAATTAGACTATGTGGTGTAGTGTAATTTGTAAAAACATAAGTAATTCCTATGATTGCAGATATAAAAAGAACTCTTGCAATTATGTAATATCTTTTCTGTTGAAATAGGTAGATAAAACCTATGATAACATAAGAAATTCCATGCATAATTAAACTGTCTTTTAATTCTCGATTAAAAAGAATGTCAAAAAAAGTAATTACTGGTATCATAATGCACCATGTAAAGCAAAAAATATTTAAGAGTTTTATTCTCTTATTTTCTTTCTCAGAATTAATCTTATTAAAACCAATAGTAAAAATGCTTTCTAATTTTTTGTTCATTTTATAGTTGCAATTTATTGGACTTTTTTTTTAATATAGTTCTAGTTGAACTTTAATCTTTTAAATTAATAATAGAATCTTCTGGCATTTTGTTATGATTATAAGTTTTTAGTTAATTATTAAGTGTTATAAGGTATTTTTAAAATTACTTTTGTGCCTTCTAAGATTTCTTCATATTCAAAACCAATATCAGATTTATAATAGTCTTTTAATAATAGCAATCTGTCTTTAATTGCTTTTGTAGAAAATGAAACTTCTTTTGTAAGGTTTTCTTGATTAATTTTTTCTGAAGCTTCTATTCCTACACCATTATCTGTAATAATGCATTTAAGAACAGTATCTAAATAGAACTCTATTTTTATTTTTTTAAGTCCTTCTATTTTATGTAATAAACCGTGTTTTATAGCATTTTCTATAAAAGGTTGAATAATCATAGAAGGTATTTTAATGTCATTTATTTCATGTTCGTTTATAATTTTATATTCAAAATCCTCACGAAATCGAAGTTTTTCTAACTCTAAATATTTTTTTAAGAGTGATAATTCTTCATCAAATTCAATAAAACTTTTTTCACTCATATTTAAATTTTCTCTAATAAGTGATGCAAATTTTGTAAGGTAACTATAGGCCTCATGTTTATCTCCTTTTAAAACTAAACTTTGTATAGAGTTCATGGCATTAAACATAAAATGTGGATTCATTTGAGCTCGTAACGATTTTAATTGTAGGTGTGCAAATTCACTTTTTTTACGTTCTTCTAACTCTATATAAGCTAACTCTAATTTTTGATTACTTTTTAACAGTTTTTGCTCACTTTTTTTATTTAAAACTTTGGAGTAGTTTAAGATAATATAAGTTCCTGTAAAAACTGTTAGAATTAAAACAGGATTCATCATACCTTCTGGGTACTTATTTGTTTCTAACTTAAAAGGCACATAATAAAGCAACCAACAAACAATCATAATAGTTATAGTGATCCATCTGGTATCAATAAAAACAAGCGCAATTAAAGGGAAAACAAAGTAAAAATTCTCCATTAATCTTAAAGGTTCTATAAAATTTGAAAAAATAAAAGTAACTGAAATTAATGCGGAAATATAAACAACTCTAGCTAATGTGTATTTTTTAAATTTCTGAAGTGTATAAACAATAATAATGCATAGAAAAGAAAAACCGTGTACTTTTAAACTTTGGAAAAGATTTTGACTGAAAAAAGGGTCGAACATCATAAACAATAGAATAGAACCTGCCCAGGTTAAGCTAAAAGCATTTAACAAGCGGATTTTTTTATATTCTTTCACGGTATCTTCATATACACCAATATTCATTATTTTATTGTAGAGCGATTTTATTTTTTCCATGAAGTAAATTCTAGATATTTTTAAATTTAAAATATAGTTGAATTGTAAATTTAGGTTTAAATTGATTCTTAAAAATTTTAAGTTGAAGTATTTCTAACTAAAAAAACGCAACCACATGAATGATTACGTTTTTAACTTAACTTAAAATTCACTTTTTCTTCTATTTACTTATTTTGCTATTATAAGATCTCCTTTTTTACCTTCTTCAAGATTATTTATATTTATGGTTACAGTTGCGTTTTCACTTACAGTATCTTCTGCTACTTTTACGGTTGCTGTAATTTGAGTATTTGTTTCATAGTCAAATGCACTAGCATCTGAAACTGTTAAAACCCCTGATGTTGCGTTAATAGCTAATGCACCACTTGGTGATTGCGTTGTAATACTAAAAGTTACTGCTTTATCTGTGCTAGAACTCCCTGTAACTGTGCCAAGAGCTGATCCTTGTGAAATGTTTTCATCTGCATTAGTAGTTAAATCTGCAGTAGTAATTACAGTTGCAATTGGCGAGTCATCTTCAGTACAATTTATAATGGTTACACACATTACAAATAAAAGCATTACTTTAATTAAATTTTTCATAGTTATTTATTTTACTCAAAAAAAGAAAAGTTTTATTGTTATTTTACATAATTATTTCCGAATGACTTGTTTTAGTTTCCGAATTAATATTTATGTTTTGTAAATAGTGTTTTTTTAATCACGGGGCAATAGCCAAGGGTTTTGTTCTCAGAGGCTTGCTTTGAAATGAGAAATATTTATCGCAGAAGCATAATTCGTATTCGTGGGGTGAGGTTGTTGATTAAAAAAAAACGCAATCAAATTAATGATTGCGTTTTAGTTATTTTAAGAAAAAATGTTTTTCTTTTTATAAAAATCTCAAATTAAGTTTAGATAACTTTTATGAGATCCCAATGAATAATCGGGGATTTCTTTATGAAGATCCCTCTTTCATCGGGATAAGTTCAATAACGAATTTTGATTTATCAAAATTCTATTTCACTTACTTAACTTCTTCGAAATCTACATCTTCAACATTGTCTCCCTGAGTATCTGCTTCTGGTTGACCTTGTTGTGCACCAGCATTAGCTCCTTCAGCACCACCTTGTGCAGCATACATCTCTTCAGATGCAACTTTCCAAGCTTCGTTAATAGTTGCCAAAGCAGCTTCGATTGGTGCTAAATCTTTAGATTCATGAGCAGCTTTTAATTCAACTAAAGCAGCTTCGATTGGTGCTTTTTTATCCGCAGATAATTTATCACCAAATTCAGTTAATTGCTTTTCTGTTTGAAAAATCATAGAATCTGCTTCGTTAATTTTTTCTGCAGTTTCTTTAGCTTTTTTATCAGCATCCGCATTTGCTTCTGCATCTTCTCTCATTTTTTTGATATCATCTTCAGATAATCCAGAAGAAGCTTCAATTCTAATTTCATGAGATTTGTTTGTTCCTTTGTCTAAAGCAGAAACTTTAATAATACCATTGGCATCAATATCAAAAGTAACTTCTACTTGAGGTACACCTCTTTGTGCTGGTGGTAAACCATCTAAATGGAAACGACCAATTGTGTTATTATCTGCAGCCATTGCTCTTTCACCTTGTAAAACGTGAATTTCAACAGAAGGCTGATTGTCTACAGCTGTAGAAAATACTTGAGATTTCTTAGTAGGAATTGTTGTGTTTGCATCAATTAATTTAGTGAAAACATTCCCCATAGTTTCAATACCTAAAGATAAAGGAGTAACGTCTAATAACAATACATCTTTTACATCTCCAGATAAAACACCACCTTGAATTGCAGCTCCTAAAGCAACAACTTCATCAGGGTTTACACCTTTACTTGGCGCTTTACCAAAGAATTTTTCAACAGCTTCTTGTACAGCAGGTATTCTTGTAGAACCACCAACTAAAACTACTTCATCAATATCAGCAATTGTTAAATCAGCATTTTTTAATGCAGTTTGACAAGGCTCAATTGTTCTTTTGATTAAATCGTGAATTAATTGCTCAAATTTAGATCTTGTTAAAGTTCTTACTAAGTGTTTTGGTCCGCTAGCGGTAGCAGTAACATATGGTAAGTTAATTTCTGTAGAAGCAGAAGAAGATAATTCAATCTTCGCTTTTTCAGCAGCTTCTTTTAAACGTTGTAAAGACATTGGATCTTTACGTAAATCAATTCCTTCATCAGAGTTAAACTCTTCAGCTAACCAGTTAATGATTTTTTCATCAACATCATCACCACCTAAATGCGTATCTCCATCTGTAGCTAATACTTCAAAAACACCATCTCCTAATTCTAAGATAGAAACATCATGCGTTCCACCACCAAAATCAAAAACAACAATTTTCTTATCGTCATGAGATTTGTCTAATCCGTAAGCTAATGCAGCAGCAGTAGGCTCGTTTATAATTCTTTTTACAGCTAAACCTGCAATTTCACCAGCTTCTTTTGTAGCTTGTCTTTGTGCATCGTTAAAATATGCTGGTACTGTAATAACTGCTTCAGTAACCTCAGTTCCTAAATAGTCTTCAGCAGTTTTTTTCATTTTTTGTAACACCATTGCAGAAATTTCTTGTGGTGTATATAAACGACCATCAATATCTACTCTAGGTGTATCATTATCTCCTCTTACTACTTTATAAGGTACTCTTCCTGCTTCTTTAGAAGATTCAGAAAATTTATTACCCATAAAACGTTTAATAGAATAAACTGTTTTTGTTGGGTTTGTTACAGCTTGTCTTTTAGCTGGGTCACCAATTTTACGTTCTCCTCCTTCTACAAAGGCAACAATAGATGGTGTAGTTCTTTTTCCTTCTGCGTTAGGAATTACAACTGGCTCATTTCCTTCCATTACAGAAACACAAGAGTTTGTTGTACCTAAATCAATTCCAATTATTTTACTCATAATAATTTATTTTATATTAATATTTTAAATTCAATTTTACGTTTTCTATTAGGCAAATGGTGTGCCAACCGCTTTTTGACTAGTAAATGTCAGTTATTTTAAAAAAATATTTTAAATTGATGTGACATTATGACATAAAATGTATCTAATATATTGAATAGGAAGATTATTTGAATATAGTTTTTAATTCCTTATATTTGGGTAGTTCTATTTGATACAAAGTAAATCTATAAGTTATAAATCTAAAATTCTAAAAAAAATCATGAGTAAATTTGACGAAAAAGTAGCACAGTATTCTAAGTTTATGGACGATAAAGGTCTAAAGTATAATGCAGACTTATTAAAAGCGGTAACAAAAGGATTAGGCCCTTCTATTTATAAAAGAGATGCTGAAACTGTATCTGGTTCAGATGCAAAAGAATTGTTAACGGTTAAAAATAATTTTTTAATTAAAAAGTTAGGTTTAGCAGATGGTCCTAAATTGGATGAAGCAATTAATAAAGTTGTGGAAGCAATCGGTAAATCTGAAAGAAGTAAATATAGAGCAGTAGTTTATTATATGTTAGCTGTTGAATTTGGTAAAGAGTCTATATACAACTAATATAAATTATATTTTCAATAAAAAAATCCAACTCATTGAGTTGGATTTTTTATTTTTACAACTATTCTTAATTAAACCTTACGAATGTCGCAATTTATTAGTGTTTTTGATATGCTTAAAATAGGTGTTGGACCTTCTAGTTCTCACACGCTTGGACCTTGGCGTGCTGCCGAACAGTGGATTCGCCATTTAAAAGAAAATAATAAGTTTTCTTTAATGGATGCTATTCAGGTTGATTTATACGGATCTCTTTCTCTTACAGGAAAAGGGCATGCCACAGATTTAGCAATACTATTAGGTTTAAGTGAAGCTGACCCAGAATATATACCTATAGAAGATGTTTTTATTATTGTTGATAGAATAAATGAAGAAGAAGAAATTTTATTTAAAGGAGGTAAACGAATTCCTTTTTATAAAAAATCTATTGTATTTAATAAAGAATTTCTTCCTTTTCATGCAAACGGAATTACGTTTAGTGGCTTTTGTAATGGAGATGAGATTTCTACAGAAACCTATTATTCTATAGGAGGTGGGTTTATTGTGCAAGAAAATGATCACCTAGAAGAAGAAATAGAAATCAATAAAAAGAATTTTCCTTATCCAATTAATAGAGCCATTCAGTTAGAGGAATATTGTGAGAAAGATCATCTATCAATTTCTGAAGTTGTTCATTTAAATGAATTAGAACTTAATTCCGCAGAACATATAGATAAAGAATTGCATAGAATTTGGGATACCATGTTAGAGAGCATGTACATTGGCTGCCATACAGAAGGAAGGCTTCCGGGAGGCTTAAATGTAAAAAGGCGTGCTTTTGATACACATCAAAAATTAATAAAAGATACTAGTTATACAAATCCAAAAGAGTGGATTACTGCCATTAGAAGTACAGAAGTAAAATTTAGAGAAATATTAAAATGGGTAAGTTGTTTTGCGCTGTCTGTAAATGAAGTAAATGCGGCTTTGGGTAGAGTGGTTACAGCACCCACAAACGGAAGTGCAGGTGTAATTCCTGCTGTTTTAATGTATTATATGGTGATAGAAAATCACGAAGCAGATTTTAGTCAGGTTAAAAAATTCTTATTAACCGCTGGTGAGATTGGCAGTATTTTTAAGAAGAATGCTACAATATCTGCAGCAATGGGAGGTTGTCAGGCAGAAATAGGAGTGTCTTCTGCAATGGCAGCAGCAGCTTTAACAGAATTGTTGGGGGGTACAGCAGCACAATGTTTGTCGGCCGCAGAAATTGCTATGGAACATCATTTAGGTTTAACCTGCGATCCTATTGGTGGTTTGGTGCAAGTACCATGTATAGAAAGGAATTCTATGGGCGCAATAAAAGCAATTCATGCCGCAGAAATTGCGTTAGAAACAGACCCCAAAGAAGCTTTGGTACATTTAGATAGTGTAATTGACACGATGTGGGAAACTGCTAAAGACATGAATAAAAACTACAAAGAAACCTCAGAAGGTGGTTTGGCAGTTACGGTGAGAATTGTAGATTGTTAGAAATCAGTCGGCAGTCTTCAGTTAGCAGTCAGTTTGTGACTGCTAACTGAAGACTGAAAAACTGTAGACTTTTTTTTAACGTGTAAATACTAAATCATTTCCAGAAGATAATTCTTCAGAAAAACGATATTTATCAACATTAAAACCTTTTAAATCTTCAATTGTTTTAACGTTGTTATCAATAATATAACGCACCATTAAACCACGAGCCATTTTAGCGTAGGTCATTACAATTTTATATTCTCCGTTTTTAAAATCTTTAAAAACAGGTGTAATCATTGGTACTTTTAAAACTTTTTTAGGGATCACTTTAAAGTATTCTGTACTTGCTAGATTTACTAATAACTCACCACCTTTTAACTCTTCATTTAATGAGTTTGCAATAGAGTTATCCCAAAATTTATAAAGATTTTCTGTACTACCAACTTTTAAACGAGTTCCCATTTCTAAACGATAAGGCTGAATTAAATCTAATGGTTTTAACAAACCATACAAACCTGATAAAATTCTTAAATTATTTTGAAGTAATGGTAATTTTTCTTCTTCAATAGAATTTACATCAATTCCTTTAAAAACTGCTCCGGTAAATGCATAAATAGCTTGTTTTGCATTTGTAGTTGTAAAAGGAGTTGACCAAGATTGATTTCTTTCATAATTTAAAGCAGATAAATCATCAGAAATTTTCATCAACTCAGAGATGTTCTTCTTAGAAAGTGTTTTTAGTTTTTTGTTCAATTTATTAGATTGCTCTAAAAAACGAGGTTGTGTGTGTAACGTTGTAGGTACTTTAGATTCAAAATCTAAAGATTTTGCTGGAGATATGATGATTTTCATAGGATGTAATTCAGAAATAATTATAGCATAAAAATACAAAGGATTATAGCTATCTTAAAAGTGTTTTAAGAGTAATATTTAATACTATTATAAGTAAATGTAATAGTGTTAGTTCTTTTTGATAGATAATTTCTATTTAAAGTAAAAAAGAGGTCGTTTAAAAAGTAAGATTTTTATCAATCTGAATATATTTCAGATTCTTATAAAGGTTGAACTTTAGTAAGTTGAGGTATTGAAATAAGTTCAGTACCTTAAGATGTAATCCTTTTTAGATAGCCTCTTTTTTTTAAATTAGTTACTCTAATTCAATATTCTTTGAATTTTCAGAATATGTTCTCCATTTTTCTAAACACTCAGTAATATCGGATGGTACTTCAGAATTAAACTGCATAAACTCTCCTGTTTTTGGATGTGTAAACCCAAGTGTTTTTGCATGTAGCGCTTGTCTAGGTAATACTTTAAAACAATTGTGTACAAATTGTTTGTATTTGGTAAACGTTGTTCCTTTTAAAATATCATCTCCACCATAACGTTCATCATTAAAAAGAGTATGACCAATATGTTTAAAGTGTGCTCTAATTTGGTGTGTTCTACCCGTTTCTAATTTACATTGTACTAAGGTTACATAAGTTAAACGCTCTAAAACTTTGTAATGTGTAACGGCATGTTTTCCGAAATCTCCATCAGGAAAAACAGACATCTGCAAACGGTTTTTTAAACTACGTCCTATATTTCCTTCAATTCTGCCTTCATCTTCTTCTACATTTCCCCAAACTAAGGCGTAATACAAACGCTCCGTAGTTCTGTCGAAAAATTGTTTTGATAAATGAGCTAAGGCAAATTCGGTTTTTGCAACCACCAATAAACCACTGGTGTCTTTATCAATTCTATGCACCAAACCGGGTCTTTCATTAGAATTGGTCGGTAAGTTTTCTATATGGTGAATTAAGCCATTCACCAAAGTCCCAGAGTAGTTTCCATGTCCTGGATGTACTACCATTCCTGCAGGTTTGTTTACTACAATTACAGTGTCATCTTCATAAACAATATCTAACGGAATATCTTCTGCAACCAATAAATTTTCTGCTGGCGGATATGCCAAAACAACTCTAACAACATCATTTGGTTTTACTTTATGATTCGATTTTACAACCGCATCATTCACCAAAATATTTCCTGCTTTAGCAGCTTGTTGAATTTTATTTCTCGTGGCGTTTTCTACAAAATTCATTAAAAATTTATCAACTCTTAAAGGTTCTTGCCCTTCACTAGCCGTAAATCTGTGATGTTCGTATAAATCGTCGTTTTCTATTTCTTGAGGTTGATTTTCTTGCAAAATTTATTTTTATGTTTAAATTGATATTCATTTAAAATATCAAGATTTACCTGTTTGTTTTTTTAATTTTGATAACTGATAACTGATAACTGATAACTGATAACTGATAACTAGTTCCCGTTTCCGTCACCTAAAACCAAATCTACAACAGAGTTTAGTGGTAATTTATCTCCTTGATTTAATATTTTTCCTTTGTAGCGCAATCCACGAACAACATCTTTACCGATATCACTAACAGAAATTGGGTTGGTACCAATATTAAAACCAATAGAGCGTAGGTGAGAAGTTGCTTGTCTTTTTGTTCTACCATTTAAATCGGGTACCGTAACATCTCTATATTTAGAAGGGTTTAATGTTAAGTATATTTTACGTTTTTCTTTAACAAAATCGCCGGTTTCTGGAGATTGCTCAATTACAGATTTTTTTGGATAATCTGGGTTGTAGCTAGCACTATCAATTACAATAAAATCTAAATTAAGTTCTTTTAGCTTTAGGTCTACATCCTCCAAAGACATTTTATGTAAATTAGGAACTTGAATTTTTTGATCGTGATTGGTAGAATATCCTAACCAATATTTTAAGGCAAAAATAAATACCAATAAACCTACAATTGCAATGGCAACTTGTTTAAAGAAGGATTTACTTTTTAGAAATTGAAAAACACTCATTTTTTGATTTTTAGAACGCACAAAGATATAAAAACTAAACGTTGCTATTTCTATAATTATTTTGATAAATTTGTTTTATTATTTTAGAAACCATGAAAAAGAATATTGCTATTGTTATGGGTGGGTATTCATCCGAAGTTAATATTTCCCTTACCAGCGGAAATGTAGTGTACAATCACTTAAATAAAGAGAAATACAATCCTTTTAGAGTCCATATTTTAAAAGATAAATGGGTTGCTTTAGATGCTGCTGATAAAGAGTATCCTATCAATAAAAACGATTTTTCTTTCATTTTAGATGATAAAAAAATCACTTTTACTTGTGTTTTTAACGCAATTCATGGTAATCCTGGAGAAAATGGAGAATTATTAGCTTATTTTAATCTCATTAATTTAAAACACACTTCTGCTCCTTATTATCAAATGGCATTAACGTTTAATAAAAGAGATACGTTAAGTGTTGTTAAAGAATACGGAATAAAAACAGCTGTTTCTATTTATTTAAATAAAGGAGACGTTGTAGATTTAGATAAAATTGTAGCTAAAGTTGGTTTGCCTTGTTTTATAAAACCAAACAATGCGGGTTCTAGTTACGGAATTTCTAAAGCACACACCAAAGAAGCTATTTTACCAGCCATAGAAAAAGCGTATAAAGAAGATTCAGAAATTTTAATAGAGTCCTTTTTAGACGGACCAGAAGTTTCTGTTGGCGTAATTGAATATAAAGGAGCAATAAAAGTATTGCCAATTACAGAAATTGTTACAGAAAATGATTTCTTTGATTATGAAGCCAAATACGAAGGAAAATCGCAAGAGATTACTCCTGCAAGAATAACCATAAGAGAAAAGACGAAAGTAGAAGAGATTGCTAAAAAAGTATATGGAATTTTAAACATGTCTGGTTTTTCACGATCAGAATATATTTTAGTAGAAGGAGTGCCACATTTCTTAGAAATGAATACGGTGCCAGGTTTAACAGAAAATAGTATTTTACCACAACAAGCAAAAGCAGCAGGAATATCATTAGAAGAGTTATTTGACAATGCCATACAATCTGCTCTTAAATAGAGAGTGTTTTTAGAGACAAGATGATGTTGAACCACGAGGCAAGATAATCACTGTTGTGAGATTGAGACAGGATGTTTTTGAACCACGAAACAAGATTATCACTGTTGTGTCATTGAATCAGGATATTTTTGAGACAAGATTTTTTTTGAAAAAAGAAGTAAAAACTAATTTATGTATATTGTAGAAACCAGAATAATTCTTGGTTCTTGGTTCAAAAGCATCAAAAAAATCAAAAACATAACAAAGCTATGAAAAGACATAATTTTAAAAAGTTACAAATTTGGCAAGAAGCAATAGAATTAGTTACCTTAAACTATAAATTCACGTCAACTTTACCTGATTTTGAAAAATTTGGTTTGGTGAGTCAATTAAACAGATGTGCTGTTTCTATTCCTTCTAATATATCCGAAGGAACAAGTAAAAGGACTAATAAACATTTTGTTACTTTTTTAGAACATAGTTTAGGTTCTGCTTTTGAATGGGAGACACAAATTATAATTTGTAATAATTTAAATTTTATGTCTCATGAAACTTTTCTCGATTTAGAAAAAAGAATTCAAAAATTACAACAAAAAATATCAAATTTCATAGACTCTTTAGATAAGTGATTTTATTATAAAGTAAGAATATTGAAAGATTCATTATCTGTCGTGTTTCATGTGTCAAAATTATCAAAATTATCAAATTTTAAAAAAAAAATGAAGAGAGCAATTTTCCCCGGATCCTTTGATCCAATAACATTAGGTCATTTTGATATCATTGAAAGAGGTGTAAAATTGTTCGATGAACTTATTATCGCTATTGGTGTAAATGCTGATAAAAATTACATGTTTACTTTAGAGGAACGTAAAAAATTTATTGAAGATTGTTTTGCGCACGAACCTAAAATAAAGGTGGTCACTTATAAAGGTTTAACAGTTCATTTTTGTCAAGAAAATAATGTCGATTTTATTTTAAGAGGTTTAAGAAATCCCGCAGATTTTGAGTTCGAAAAAGCCATTGCACATACAAACCGAGATTTAGGTCCCATTGAAACCGTATTTTTATTAACGGCTGCAAGTACATCTTACATATCATCATCAATTGTAAGAGATGTAATTAGAAATGATGGAGATTATACCAAATTAGTACCTAAAACGGTAAGAGTTAAATAAATATGTATAAAATATTTAAAACAATACTTTTTTTTACTGTTTTATGGTTGCTGTTTTCTTGTGATAATTCTTCCAATAAAAATAAAGATTTTACAACACTTTTCGAAAAATTAGAAGGAACCGAAACCCCAGAATACAAAGAGGTAATTTCTTATTATAAAGAGTTAGCAGACGAGTATGCTTCTGTTTCTTTATTTTCTTTCGGACAAACAGATTCCGGAGAGCCTTTGCATCTTGTTGTTTACAATAGGGAAGGTGTTTTTAATGTTGATGAAATTAAAGAATCACCAAAAAATAGAATTTTAATTAATAACGGAATTCACCCAGGAGAATCAGACGGAATTGATGCGTCCATGTTATTGCTTAGAGACCTCGTACAAAACGATTCCTTAATAGAGAAATATAAAAACACTATTATTTGTGTCATTCCGGTTTATAATGTAGGCGGTGCTTTAAATAGAAATTCTCATACAAGGGCAAATCAAAACGGACCAAAAGAATATGGTTTTAGAGGAAATGCCAGAAACTACGATTTAAATAGAGATTTTATAAAACAAGACACTAAAAATGCAGCCGCTTTTGCAGAAATTTTTCATGCGGTTAATCCAGATGTTTTTATAGACAATCATGTAAGTAATGGTGCCGATTATCAATATGCAATTACACATTTATTTACACAACACAATAAATTAGGTGGCGGTTTAGGTACTTTTATAGAAACGAAAATGCGTCCGAGTTTAGAGAATTTGTTACTTAAAAAAGGAATTTCAATTACTCCGTATGTTAATGTTTGGGGTACCACACCAGAAGACGGTTGGTCTCAGTTTTTCGATTCGCCAAGATATTCTACGGGTTACACAACCTTATTTAATACCTTAGGATTGATGGTAGAAACGCACATGCTAAAACCATATAAGTTAAGAGTAGCTCAAACCTATCAATTGCTGTTTTCTGCGTTAGATTTTACTGAAGAAAATTCTGCAGAAATTAAAGAATTAAGAGCAAATGCTATGGCTGAGGTTTTGGCAAATAAAACCTATCCTATTGCTTTTAAGGTGGATACAAAAAAACCGACAGAATTACAGTTTAAAGGATACCAAGGAGAATATATAGATAGTAAAGCAACCACAGGAAAAAGGTTGTTTTATGATAGAACAAAACCATATACAAAATCGGTAAAATATTACAATAATTTTGAGACAACAAAGTCTGTAGCAATCCCGAAAGCCTATATTTTACAAAAAGGTTGGCATAAAATTATAGATCGATTAAAGAACAATCAAATAAAGTTTATACGTTTTAAAAACGATACCACAATTGAAGTGGAAGTGAATCATATTGCTGAATTTGAAACTCGAAAAACAGCCTATGAAGGTCATTATTTACATTATAATACTACTGTAAATCTGTCTACTGAAAATTTTCAATTTAGAAAAGGAGACATTTATATTCCTACACATCAAAACGGAGTGCGTTATTTGTTAGAAACGTTAGAAGCAGCAGCAACAGATTCGTTTTTTAATTGGAATTTTTTCGATACTGTTTTACAACAAAAAGAAGGCTATTCTGCCTATGTTTTTGAAGATATAGCAGCACAATTTTTGATTGATAACCCATCTGTAAAAAAGGAGTTTGAAGAAAAATTAAAATCGGATACTGAGTTTGCTAAGAACCCAAGAGAACAATTAAACTATATCTACAAAAAATCACCTTATTACGAACCAGTTCATTTGAGATTGCCAATTTTTAAAACATTTTAATTTATGAAATTACTACCAATATTTCTATTATCAATATTTTTCTTCGGATGTAAAACCGTAACTAAAAAAACAGCAACTGTTAAAAAAGACACCATGACTACTTCTTTTTATGTTGGTACATATACCCAAAAAGATTCTAAAGGAATTTATGAATATGAACTTTCAGAAAAAGGAGCGTTAAAAAAAATAGGATTGGTTGCAGAAACCGTAAATCCTACTTTTTTAGCAAAATCTAAAGATCAAAAAACACTTTTTGCGGTTGGAGAAACCAACGTAAACGGAACAGGGTTTATAAAGTCTTTTAAAATTGAAGGGGATTCTTTGGTATTAATTAGCAAAGAAGAATCTGGTGGAGCAGGACCTTGTTTTGTTGCCATAAATGAAGATAATTATATTGTAACCGCAAATTACGGTGGCGGAAGTGTAGGTTTACTAAAAGCAGATACGTCAGGGAAATTATCTACGTTATTAAACGTACAACAACATGTTGGTAAAGGAACAACCAAAAGACAAAAAGGACCTCATGCACATTCAGCTTGGTTTCATCCAACAAAAAAAGAAGTTATTTCTGTAGATTTAGGAACCAATGAATTATTGTTTTCTACCATAGATTCTCAAAAAAATGAATTAGTTCCTACCAAACAAGCATCTTTAAAAATGGCAGACGGAGCAGGACCAAGACATGTAACGTTTCATCCAAATAATAAATGGATCTATGTTTTAAATGAATTGAACAACACGGTTTCTTTAGTAAAAGAAAAAGAAGGGAATTATTATGTAGATTCTTCAATAGCTACATTACCAAAGGATTTTACAACGTTTAGTAAAGCAGCAGATATTCATATTACTAAAGATGGAAAATTTTTGTATGCTTCAAATCGCGGACATGAATCGATTGTTATTTATGCCGTGAATTCAGAAAACGGAACATTAACAACAATTGGTTACGAACCTGTTTTAGGAAAAAACCCACGTAATTTTTCATTGTCTCCTGATGAAAAGTTTCTATTAGTTGCCAATCAAGACACCAATAATATTGTTTCTTTTAAAAGAGATGTTGTTACAGGGAAATTAACTTTTGTAAATGAAGTTGCTGCGCCAATGCCAGTTTGTATTTTATTTTAGTTCTTTTTATAGTTACAATTCCGATAGTGCATTGTCAGTCTGATCTTGTCGAAGACTTTTTAGCGTGTTAAAGATCTTTCGACAAGCTCAGGAGGACATTGTGAATTTAAATTGGTTTCATTCTTTACACACAAAACCTATGTTTATTATGTGTCTATGTGGTCAATTTTTTTAAGAGTTGACTGTTCGAGCGCAGTCGAGAACAATTCGATATTTAATGAAGTAAAAAATTATTTTATTCGTAACTTGTAATCTCTAAAATCAATTTTAAAAAACACATGCTTTTAATTTTAATTAATTGGATTTATATTTTTATTTCCTCCTTAAGCTTTGGTTTTTTACTAAAAAAACTTTTTAAAATTGAATCCCATAATTTTACCATTCACCATATTTTAGGCCTATTTTCAATTACATTATTTAGTTGGTGCTATGCTTTTTTCTTTGCTTTAGATCTTGTTTTTTATGGTATTATGTCTAGCATAACAATTGCAGGTTTATGGCTTTTTAAGAGTGATATTAAAACACATTTTACCCAATTTAAAAATAGTTGGATCTTATTTAGCAAAACGTATAAACTAGGACTCCTTTTTATTTTTAGCATTGCGTTGGCAATGTCTTCGGTTACGCCTTCCATTTTTGATAATGAAAGTTATTATATACAAACCATTAAGTGGTTAAATGAATATGGTTTTGTAAAAGGGTTGGGGAATTTGCATATCTTTTTTGCCCAAATGTCTAGTTGGCATATTTTGCAAGCAACGTTTACTTTTCCGTTTTTAGAAACGAATTTCAATGATTTGAATGGCTATTTCTTAGTCATTTTTTCTTTTTTCTGCGTTCAACAATTGCATCAGTATAAAACAAGTAAAAAGATAAATCAATTGTATGTAGGTAGTGTGTTGGTTGGCTTGCCTTTTATCATCTTTTTTATCAATGCACCATCACCAGATTTACCAGTTTTTTTAATCAGTCAGTTGTTGTTTTATCTTTTTATAAAACATTTTAAGGAGATTGATTACTCTCGTTTTATGCTTATTTTATTACTAACAATTTTCTTATGTGTCATAAAAATAACCACTTGTGTGTTGGTTTTATTACCCATTATTTTATTGGTAAAACACTATAGTCTCTTAAAAGGTAAGTTGGTAAAACCAATACTCTTCTCTTTTTTTGTGTTGGTGTTGTTTTTAATGAAAAATGTATTTCTTACGGGATACTTGTTATATCCATTACAAATTTTAGATGTTTTAAATGTAGATTGGAAAGTGCCAACAGCACTCATTCAATTGTTTAAAGTAGGGACGTATAATGCTGCTTTCGATTATCAAGAATTAGCAAACCTTTCTACCTCTCAATTGTTTATTGCTTGGATAACCTCGTTTAAATTCAATGGAATTATCAATATCATATTTACGACGCTTCTAATTTCTTTTCCTTTTTTATGGTATTTTAAAAGTAAAGAAAAAGCAGTGTTTATATTGTATGTAATTGGTGTTTTACATTTTGTATTGGCTTGGATTTTTTCTCCTCAATACCGTTTTTTCTTTTTTTATATGTTATTCTTTGCCATGCAAATTTGTGTTTGGTTTTTTAGAAAAGAAAAAACAATTGTATTTTTTATGGCTGTGAGTTTGTTATTAAGTTTGGTTCCTTTTTTAACAGAATTAAAACTCAGTAATTATACCACCATTAAAAAAACGAATACAAAAACAAGTCTTTTAAAATTTGAAAATATTTTAGAACCAAATGTAAATTCTAGTATGAGTCCCGATTTTGAAGAACAGATAGAAAATGGGTTTCACTATAATTCGCCAACAAAAGAAAGTTATTTCTGGACTGCAGGGAATACTCCTTTGCCAGCTGTAAATACTAAACAAATTGACTTTATCAAAAAATATTATAAAATTGTTCCGAGTTTAAGAACTGAGGATGTTGGAGATGGTTTTAAGAGTGTGGATTGTGAGTAAAGTTTTTGATTAAAAATAGTAAAATGAGCTTGATTTTTATATTATATAGAAAAGCAAATTGGGAGTTTTCTTTTGTTCCTTTTTGGAGCTTTTAACTTGTTTTTAAATACTTAAAAGTTTAATTTCGTCAAAAGTAGGTTTTGAATAATATCATAAAAATTTAAATGAAAAAAGTTGAAGTTGTAGCTGCAATAATTTGTTTTGAAAATGAAATTTTTTGTGTACAAAGACCAAAAAATAAGTTAAGTTATATTTCCCGGAAGTTTGAATTCCCAGGTGGGAAAATTGAAAAAGGAGAAACTGAAAAAGAAGCTTTAAAAAGAGAGCTTATTGAAGAGTTGAACTTTATTCCAACTAAAATAGATGACTTATTTGTAACTGTTATTCATAAATATCCTGATTTTGAATTAAAAATGCACAGTTTTAAATGTTATTCAGAGACAAAAGACATACAATTAAATGAACATATTTCTTCTGAATGGTTAGCAATAAAAGATATCGATAAACTGGATTGGGCTGAAGCGGATATTCCTATAGTTAACAAACTAATTGAAGATGAATAAAGTTTTTAATGATAGTTTTAAAAACAGTTTACTTACAGGGTTTATTGATAAAGATTTAGATTCTGAGGCTCTTTATCAACCAGAGTTACTTGTAAATAGAAAAATTCCAAGGAAAAAAGTTTTATCAACAATTATAAAAGAGCTAGAAAACTGTGAAAGCTTTTATATTTCTGTTGCATTTGTTACAACAAGCGGTGTTGCAGCATTAATAAATACTTTTAAAATTCTTGATGATAAAGGTGTCAAAGGAAAAATACTTGTTTCTCAATATTTAAACTTTACACAACCTGAAGCTTTAAAAAGGCTATCTCAGTTTAAGAACATAGAATTAAAAATAGTAACTAAAGAAAATTCACACTCTAAAGGTTATATTTTTAAACATTCAGATTATTATAATTTAGTAATTGGAAGTAGTAATTTAACTTCTTCGGCATTATCTACTAATAAAGAATGGAATATGAAAGTTTCTGCAAGAAACTCAAGTTCTATAGTAGATAAAGTAATCACTGAATTTCAAGATGATTTTAGAATAGGAGAAATTGTAAATGAAGCTTATATAGAAAAATATGAAGCTATTTATAAAAAGCAATTTCTAGTTTATAAAAAGAGTGAAGAAGAGTTTTCTAAAGAACTTAACTTAGAAGTAATTCCAAACTCAATGCAAAAAGAAGCATTAGAGAATTTAGAAAACTTACGAGAGAAAAACAACAAAGCGTTAATAATATCTGCAACTGGAACAGGTAAAACATTTTTAGCAGCTTTTGATGCGAAAGCATTTAACCCGAAAAAACTATTATTTGTTGTTCACAGGTTAAACATTGCAAAAAAGGCAATGGAAACCTTTCAAACTATTTTTGGAGACAGTAAAACAATGGGATTGTACTCTGGGCAACAAAGGGAATTAGATAAGGATTTTGTTTTTTCAACAGTACAAACTATTTCAAAAACAAATCATCTAGAACAATTTGAAAACGATTTTTTCGACTACATAATTATAGATGAATCACATCGTTCAGGAGCAGATTCTTACGTTCGATTGATAGAGTATTTCAATCCTAAGTTTCTTCTAGGAATGACGGCAACACCTGACAGAACTGATGACAAAGATATTTACAGTCTTTTTGACCATAATATAGCATATGAAATTAGACTGAATAAAGCAATGGAAGAGAACATGCTTATTCCCTTTCATTATTATGGTGTAACAGATTTAAGTTTAAATGATGAAGTACTTGAAAAAGAATCAGATTTTAGGCTTTTAACAGCAAATGAAAGAGTTTCAAAGATTATTTCAAAAATTGAATTTTATGGTTCGGATAATGGCATAACTAGAGGATTGGTTTTTTGTTCATTTAAAAATGAAGCAAAAGAATTGTCTGAAAAATTTAATGAAATAGGTTATAAGACGGTTGCTTTAACAGGAGACAGTTCCGAAGATGAAAGAGCAAAGGCAATAGAACTATTAGAAAGTGATAATTTATCTATAAAACTAGACTACATATTTACTGTTGATATTTTTAATGAAGGAATAGATATTCCTAAAATTAATCAAGTTATAATGATTCGTCCAACACAATCAGCAATAATATTTATTCAACAATTAGGAAGAGGTTTAAGGAAAACTGACAATAAATATTATTTAACTGTCATTGACTTTATTGGTAATTATAAAAACAATTATTTAATTCCAATAGCTTTATATGGAGACACTTCTTTTAATAAAGATAAAATTAGAAAGTTAATTTCTGAAGGTAGTAGTATGATTCCAGGAGAATCTACTATTAATTTTGATGAAATTACGAAAGAAAGAATATATGCTTCAATTGATTCTGCAAAGATGCAATTGCTTACGGATTTAAAAATAGATTACAATAACTTAAAAAGCAGAATTGGACGAATTCCAATGATGATGGATTTTGTAAGGAATGAAGCTAGAGAGCCATTTTCATTCATTGAATATTCTAAGTCATATTATAATTTTATCAATAAAGTTGATAAGTCATTTGACAAAAAGTTAGATGCAAAATACTCTGAATTATTAGAACTTTTTTCAAAAGAGATAAATAATGCAAAAAGGGTTGAAGAAAGTTTTATTTTAAAAGAATTACTTTGTAGAAATGAACTGAGTGTTTCAAAACTGAATGAAATTATATTTGATAAATATCAATATAAACCAAGTTTAGAAACTATTAAATCTTGTATTTCAAACATCAATTTTGGCTTTATTCGAAAGGAAGAGGAAATCATATTTCTAGAAAATGATGTACTCAAATTGCATGATGAATTTTTAAAGATACTATCTAACGATATTTTTAAAGAATTTCTTCTGGACTCAATAAAGTATTCAATTAATACTTTCAATAATAATTTTGAAAAAGATCTTTATAAAGATGGATTGTTGTTGTTTAATAAATACAGCCGTAAGGATGTTTGTAGATTGTTAAACTGGGAAAATGATATAAGTAGCACTGTTTATGGCTACAGAACAAGAAATGAAATCACTCCCTGTTTCGTTACTTATCATAAATCTGATGATATTGAAGATACTATAAAATATAACGATTACTTTGTTTCTCCTTCAGTTTTTGCTTGGGAGTCAAGGTCAAACAGGAAACTTTCTAGTAATGAAATAAAGAATGTAATCAATTCAAAACGCATACTATTGTTTGTGAAAAAAGAAGATGCGGAAGGAACTGATTTTTATTTTATGGGTGACGCATCAATTATTAAAGATTCTATTCAGCAAGCAGAAATGCCTGAATCTGGAAAACCAGTTGTTCATTTTAAATTCCAATTGGAACAACCTGTAAAAGATGATTTGTATAATTATATAACATCTATCAATAGGAAAAAAGAACCTTTAACCATAGTAAAGCCTGAAGAACAATTAGGTAAAAAAGAAGTAGAACTAAAATTATCAGAATTCACAATTCCTTTATATGATTTCTACGCAGCAGCAGGAAGCTTTAGTGAAATGCAAGATGAAAGAGAATACAATTTAACATCAGCTCCTGAAAAATACGCTACAGATGATTATTTCGCTTGTAAAGTGATTGGAGAATCAATGAATAAGATTATTCCTAATAATTCAATATGCATATTCAAAAAAAATGTAAGTGGTTCTCGTAGTGGAAAAATTTTATTAATTGAAAATAGAGACTCATTTGATCCTGATTTTAATTCGGCTTTTACTGTTAAAACATATTCAAGCGAGAAAACAGTTTCTGAAGAAGGTTGGCAGCATGATGCAATTGTATTAAAACCTAATTCTTATGATAAGAGTTTTGAAAATATAATCTTAAATGAAGATAATATTACTGAAATGAGAGTTATTGGGGAATTTGTCGAAGTTTTAAATTAACTTTAATGTTGTCGAATTAGATGCCTATAAAAATTGTAAAACGAAAACGGCAAACACTGTCTGCGAAATTTAAAAAATCGAAAATAATGTTGCCGAATTTTCTAAACAAAAAAAGGTTAGACATTGTCTAACCTTTTTTATATAATATACTAAATACCTTTCTCTAAAACTTATATTCCCCTAACGGTTTAGGGAAATCCTCTGGATTTGCAGCTAAATGATAACGAGGATCATCGATATCTTCTAAGATGACATCTTTAAAAACTGGGCTCGATTTAAATAGCAACAATTTACAATCTTCACTTAAGTGTTTTAGTGTAATTTTTTTGCCTGCAGCTTGGTATTTTTCAACCAAATTAAAAATAGCTTCTATAGCAGAATGGTCAGAAACACGTGCTTCTACAAAATCTATTTCTACTACATCAGGATCATTTTTTATATCAAACTTACCGTTAAACTCAGTGATACTTCCAAAGAAAAGAGGACCCCAAATTTCATAAATTTTTGTTCCGTCTTCTTTAAAACGTTTTCTAGCTCTAATTTTTTTAGCACTTGTCCAAGCAAAAGATAAAGCAGAAATAATAACCCCAACAAAAACAGCAATTGCTAAATCAAAGAAAACCGTTACGGCAGAAACTATGATTAATACAGCAGCATCAGACATTGGTATTTTCTTTAAGATTCTAAAACTAGACCAAGCAAAGGTTTCAATCACCATCATAAACATTACCCCAACAAGTGCAGCGATTGGTACTTGTTCAATATATTTATCAGCAAATAAAATAAAGGTAAGTAGTGTTAATGCCATCATAATACCAGACAAACGTCCGCGTCCGCCAGCATTAATATTTATAACTGTTTGTCCAATCATTCCACAACCACCCGTTCCGCCAAAGGCACCACTAACAATGTTTCCTGCTCCTTGGGCAATACATTCTCTATTTCCGTTTCCTCTAGTTTCTGTTAATTCATCAACCAAATTCATGGTCATTAAGGTTTCTATTAAACCAACTGATGCCGCTAAAAAAGCATACGGAGCAATAAATTTTAAAGTATCTAAGTTAAAAGGAAGGTTGCTCCACAGTTCTACAACATTTAAGTTTTTAGAAAGTTCTGCAATTCCGTTTAAACCAGCACCACCACCATTTCTAATAAAATCTCCAACATTAATAGAGCCTAAACCACTAAAAATAGAAATTAAAGTAACAATTAAAATAGCTGTTAAGGCTGCCGGAATTTTTGTAGTTAATTTAGGTAAACCCCAAACAATAAACATGGTTAATAATACCAAACCAATCATTATATATAAAGTATTTCCTTGCATGGTTGTTTTTACAACACCACTATCTTTTACAGAATAAAAGCCTTCATCCGAAGCATTAAAAACTACCTTTTTAGTTTTTGCATCAAAAACCTGACCGTCTGAGACTACAAATACTTCTTGGTTTGTATTGCTGTTTTTAACAGAAGTACCATCAATAGTAAATAATACCGTATCAGACATTAAATCTTTTACTTGGTTGTTAGAAACCTTATAAACCAATTCTTTAGAGGCTGTTTTACGCATGTTTTGTCCGAAGAAATCTTTCTTATTCTCTTTAAACATACCCAATTGCGCCATAAAAATAACGATGGCCAAACCGTTTACAAATCCCATCATTACAGGATGAGGAATTAAACGTACAAATTTTCCTAATTTAAAAATACCAGCAAATATTTGTATTACACCCATTAATACTACGGCGGCTAAGAGATAAAAGTAGCCCATGTTTTCTACTGGGTTGTCAAATAGCAATCCTTTTGCATGTCCTTCTTGTATCATGTGTACAAAAATTACTGCTACGGCACCTGCAGCCCCAGAGATTAAACCTGGTCTTCCACCAAAAGAGGCTGAAATAATTCCTACTACAAAAGCACCAAATAATGCCACAATCGGACTTATTTGTGCTACAAAGGCAAAAGCGACAACTTCTGGTATCATTGCTAGGGAAACGGTTATTCCTGCAAGGACATCATCTTTTGCATTTGGTAATATTTTTCTAATAAAATCAGTCATAATTTGGGTAATTTTTCAAGTCGGCAAAGATAGAAGGTTTTTTTAGAAAACTATCCTTGATTTTAAAGTATCGTTAATTCCTATAAATTTACTGATCAGATAAGTAAGTGCTCAATATCTTAATTTGCAATACCTAATTATAAAATACTTTATGAGATAAAGAGAAAAGGTAGGTTTTAAAATTTTAAAAGGACTAAAATAGGACCAACTATTTTTATGAACTTCTAAGCATATAGCAGTTGTTGTCTGCACTTAAATACAAGTATCTATATATGCTTGATATACCAAATGTATATTGGCATAGGTATTTTTTAAAGCAGTCTTAATTTCTGATTTATTTTTAAAACCAACTTCTGTAATTCCTTCTTCTAGTTGAGGGGTTAACGTATCTGAATAATCAGAAGACATTAAAAACCAATAGGTTTGTTTTAGTTTTATTCCTTTATGAAAATAAATATGATAGGTAGTAATTAAAGGTTGGCGAAGTGTAAGATTTGTAATGCCACACTCTTCTTCTACCTCTCTAATTGCTGCGGTTTCTATTGTTTCTCCTTTTTCAACCCAACCTTTTGGTAAATCCCAAATACCATTTCTATAAATAAATAGTACGTTGTTTTCTGGGTTTAAAACCAATCCGCCAGCGGCGGGAATGAGTTTCATATTACTTAAAAAAGATTTCCAATCTTGCTCTAAGTCTGTAGAGTATAAATTAATCCCTTTAAGCTCATTATTCCTTAATTTATCTATGATTTCTAAAATAACTACATTCTTAAAATTGTAAACAGGAAAAATATTTTCTTTTTTTGTAGAAGAAGTGATAATTATTGGCGAATCATTTACAAAAACTTTATACATTTGCGATATGAGTTTAAACAAAGATACGGCAAAAAAAACGGCTGAACTTTTGTTGCAAATAAAAGCAATAAAGTTAAGTCCAAATGACCCTTTTAATTGGGCATCAGGTTGGAAATCTCCAATATACTGTGATAACAGAATTACGTTATCTTATCCTCCAGTTCGTATTTTTTTAAAGGAAGCAATTGCTAAAATTGTAGAATTAGAATATGGTAAGCCAGACGTAATTGCAGGTGTAGCTACAGGTGCAATTGCTATTGGTGTTTTAGTTGCGCAAGAATTAGGTGTTCCTTTTATTTATGTGAGGCCAGAGCCAAAAAAGCATGGAAGAAAGAACCAAATTGAAGGGCATTTAGAAAGAGGGCAGAATGTTGTGGTTATTGAAGATTTAATAAGTACAGGAAATAGTAGCTTAAATGCAGTAGAGGCTTTAAAAGAAGCAGGTGCTGTTGTAAAAGGTATGGTGGCTATTTTTTCTTATGGATTTGATGTTGCAACTAAAAATTTCGAGGAAAAAAACGTAAGATTAACCACTTTAAGTAGTTACGATAACTTACTAGAACAAGCTTTAGATAGTAATTATATTACAGATAAAGAGCTAATTACGTTAAACGATTGGAGAAAGAATCCAAGTGAGTGGAAACAATAAAACGGAAGCATGAATATAAACGGAAATACAGTTACCATTAAAAAATCTGCAGAAGAGGTGTTTACTTTTTTTTCAGATTTGAAAAATTTTGAGCAATTAATGCCAGAAAATATTCAAAAATTTGAAGTAGATGGAGAATCTTTTATTTTTGGTTTACCTGGTATGCCAGAAATTAGATTGGTATTAAAAGAAAAAACACCATTTTCTAATATTACTTTAGGTGCTGCAAGTAGTAAGTTACCTTTTACTTTAGCTGCGGATATTAATGAGGTTTCTGAAAAAAATACAGAAATAACTTTAAAATTTGACGGCGAGTTTAATGCAATGATGGCAATGATGATTAAAAAACCATTGACAAAATTTGTAGATACTCTAACAGAAAATATAGGGAAACTTTAAAGGAACGATATTTCTTTCAATCCAAATTCAGTTATAGAATCATCTTCTAATTGAATTTGTAATTTTCCGAAATCGGAAATACCCGAAATCATACCCATAAAAATTTCATCCTTACTATTTTTAAACATAGTAGGGATATTTTTTTTATACAATACATCTAAATACTGTTCTTCTAAAAGATTGAACTTTTGAGAAGTTAGCAATTTTATTTTTTGTTGAAATTCTTCTATAATAGTAGTTAATAAATTATCTAAATTATAAGTAGCGCCTGTTTCTAGTTTTAAAGAAGTGGCATTGGTTAAGTATGCTGGAAATGATTCTTGATTCACATTTAGTCCAATTCCTACAAAAGAATTCTTAATTCTATCTCCGTAAAAAGTATTTTCTATTAAAATACCGCAAACTTTTTTGTTTGCTGACAGAATGTCGTTAGGCCATTTTATAGAAGTTTTAGGAAGTTTTTTAGCGAATAAAACATCATAAATAGCCAAAGAAATAGCAAAGTTTAAATATTTTTTGTGCACTATTTTTAAATTTTCAAAAGATATAAATGTGCTGAATGTGAGGTTTTTATAAGGTGCAGACTCCCATATTGTATGCTGTTGGCCTCTACCTTTTGTTTGGTTTTGAGCCACAATAGTAGTAAAATTCTCTAGGGTAGAATTTTGCGATAAATCCTTTAAAAAAGAATTTGTAGAATCGGTGGCACTAAGTTTGATTATTTTCAAGTGTTAAATAAAGTGTAAACAACTGTAATAATACATAAAATACTCGCAAAAAAATAATAACTTTGCGTTAAATATAGAAAAAAGTTAATGACGAAAAAACAAGTAAGTACAGATGATTTAATTGCTTTAATTATTAAAGGGATTGATGAAGTAAAAGGAGAAGATATTCAATTATTAGACTTACGAGATATAGAGAATACTGTTTGTGATTATTTTATAATCTGCTCAGGAAACTCAAATACACAAGTAAATGCAATTTCTGGTTCTATTCAAAAAATAGTTAGCAAAGAACTTAAAGACAAACCTTGGCATATAGAAGGCCAAACAAACTCTGAATGGGTTTTAATGGATTATGTAAATGTAGTAGTACACATTTTTCAAAAACAGGTTCGTGAGTATTATGATATTGAAAGTCTTTGGGGTGATGCAAAAATTACAGAGATAAAATCAGTTTAAATTTTTTTATTTTAAATAAATGAGTGATTCAAAAAAAGATAATAAAGCAAATTTGCCTAAATTTAAGTTTAACGCGTATTGGATCTATGGTGCAATATTTGTTGTCATAATGGCATTTCAGTTTTTTAGTAGTGGAGATTTAGCTACTAAAAGTATTTCGAAAAATGAGTTTAATGATATTTTAAAAGAGAACGATATCTCTAGAATTGTTGTTTTAAATAACAATATAGCTCAAATTTATATTAAGGAAGAAGCGCAGAAGAAAGAACGTTACAGAAAAGTGATCAATTCTGCTTTTTATACAAAAGGGTCTTCTTTTTATGACTATAATTTTGGTGATTTACAAAATTTTGAGAATAATATAGAAAAAGCAAGAGTTGCTAATACTTTAGATTTTGATATAAAAAACGAAAATAAAACAAGTGTACTTGATACTATTTTAGGCTTTTTACCTTTCATAATATTAATTGCCGTTTGGTTGTTTTTTATGAAGAGAATGTCTGGCGGTGGAGCAGGCGCTGGTGGTGGTGGTCAAATTTTTAGCATTGGTAAATCTAAAGCGAAATTATTTGATAAAGACACAAAGGTAAAAACTACATTTGAAAATGTAGCCGGACTAGAAGGTGCTAAAGAAGAGGTGCAAGAAATTGTAGATTTCTTAAAAAACCCAGAAAAATATACTTCTTTAGGAGGTAAAATTCCAAAAGGAGCTTTGTTAGTAGGACCTCCAGGAACAGGTAAAACTTTATTAGCTAAAGCCGTTGCAGGTGAAGCTGATGTTCCTTTTTTCTCTTTATCTGGTTCAGATTTTGTTGAGATGTTTGTGGGTGTTGGTGCTTCTCGTGTAAGAGATTTATTTAAAAAAGCGGCAGAAAAATCTCCTTCTATTATTTTTATTGATGAGATTGATGCCATCGGTAGAGCTCGTGGAAAAAATAGTATGACTGGTGGTAATGATGAACGTGAAAATACGTTGAATCAATTACTAACAGAAATGGATGGTTTTGGTACAGATGTAAATGTAATTGTATTGGCTGCAACCAATAGAGCAGATGTTTTAGACAGTGCTTTAATGCGTGCAGGTCGTTTTGATAGACAGATTTATGTAGATTTACCAAACATCAACGAAAGAAAAGAAATTTTTGAAGTACATATTAAACCTTTAAAACTAGCAGGAGATGTTAAGATAGATTTCTTAGCACAACAAACTCCTGGTTTTTCTGGAGCAGACATTGCTAATATGTGTAATGAATCTGCATTAATTGCTGCCAGAAATGGTAAAAAAGCAATTCATCATCAAGATTTCTTAGATGCTGTAGATAGAATTGTTGGAGGTTTAGAAAAGAAAAATAAGGTAATTACGCCAAAAGAGAAAAAAGTGATTGCTTTTCATGAAGCAGGTCATGCAACAATTAGTTGGATGTTAGAACACGCTGCTCCATTGGTAAAAGTGACAATTGTACCAAGAGGACAATCTTTAGGTGCTGCTTGGTATTTACCTGCAGAGAGAATGATTGTGCAGACAGAACAGATGTTAGATGAAATGTGTGCTACTATGGGTGGTAGAGCTGCGGAAAAAGTAATGTTTAATAAAATTTCTACAGGAGCTTTAAGTGATTTAGAAAAAGTAACTAAGCAAGCAAAAGCAATGGTTACTGTTTATGGATTAAATGAAGCCGTTGGTAATGTTACATATTATGATTCTTCTGGAAATGATGGTTTTGTAAAACCTTATAGTGAAGAAACAGGTAAAACAATAGATCAAGAGATTTCTAAAATAATTGAAGCGCAATATGTAAGAGCAATTCAAATATTAGATGAAAATAAAGATAAACTAACAATTTTAGCTGAATTGTTATTAGAAAAGGAAGTAATCTTTAAAGACGATTTAGAAAAGATATTCGGAAAAAGACCTTTTGAAGAAGCTCTTGAAGTGGAAATTGTAGATGAAAAAGAAGCTATTTCACCAGTTAAATTAAATACTGAAGAATAATATAAATGAATTTTTTTAAAAAGTTATTCAACATAGCATCCGTTAAAGAAGAAAAGGAAATCCAAAGGCAAGAAGTAGATTTGTCTTTGGATGACTTGTTTGTGCATAATTTTTTGGAAAAAGGAGGTAAGTTTTTGTATTGTTTAAAAGAAAATGAAGTTGTAGAAAATTTAAAAAATATTCTAAAAGAGAATAACTGGAATCAAATAACAGTTTTAGATAATCAGTTATCTTCTTTTTTTAACAAAAATGATGTAGCAATGAATAGTAATTTTCATTCTAACATTCCTGTTTTCTTGAATTGTGAGCATTTAGTTGCAGATAATGGAGATATTTTATTTTCTTCAAAACAATTAAAAAGTATTAAGTTATCGGAGATGCCACAGAACTTTATAGTGTACGCAACTACGAGCCAATTGGTTAAAGATATGGGGCAGGGTTTAACAGGTATTAAAATACACCACAAGGGTGATTTACCTACCAATATTTCTGCCATAAAAAATTACAGCATTAATAAAAATGATGATAATTTCTTAAACTACGGAAACAGTAACTCAAAAAACTTATATTTGCTGCTATTAGAAGATTTATAATATGAGTAACCTTTTAAGAAGGAGCCTATCGGGCATTATCTACGTTTTAATTTTTATATCAGCGATTCTTTTTTCAAAAGAATCGTATGTAATTTTAACAACTATTTTTGGTTTTTTATGTGTTTGGGAGTTTTCTAAACTAATTAATTTTAAAGGATATATAGGGTATATTTTCTTTGCTTTAGCATTGTTTTTAATGTTAAAAAGACCAGAAAGCTATGCTGTTGTAGGTGTTTTAGGGATTACAATAGTTTCATCTTTATTTCTTATCTATTCTTTATTTACTAAAAAAGAAATTACTTTTTCTAACGATAGATCTAAATCTGGTTTACTAATTAGGTATCCTATTTTTTCTATGATTTTTTTAATCCTTTTACCTATTTATAAAGGAATCTATAATCCTCACTTAATAATTTCTATTCTTATTCTTATTTGGGTGAATGATAGTTTTGCTTTTTTAGTGGGTAAAAATTTTGGAAAAAGAAAATTGTTTGTTTCCGTTTCTCCTAAAAAAACGCAAGAAGGTTTTTTAGGTGGTTTGGTTTTTGCATTAATAGCTGCTTTTATAATTAGCAAGTTAAATGTAGATTTTACAGCTGTAAATTGGTTGGTAATAGCTGTTATAATAAGTGTAATTGGTACTATAGGAGATTTAGTAGAGTCTAAATTTAAAAGACAAGCTAATATGAAAGATAGTGGTAGTATTATGCCAGGTCATGGTGGTATTTTAGATAGATTGGATAGTTTGCTATTTGCTGCGCCATTTGTATATTTGTATATTAATTTTATAATTTAAGTATGATTCGTTTTCACAAAGAAGGGTATAAAATAATTGTTATTACTTTTATTATAACAATAGCAGGTGTTATTTTAGCTGAAAAATTCATTGATATTCCTTGGCTAGTAAAAGCAATTCAGGTTATATTTCTTGCTTTTCTAGTGATTGTTTTACAATTTTTTAGAAACCCTAAAAGAATTGCACCTTTAAATGATAATGTATTAGTTGCACCTGTAGATGGTAAAGTGGTTGTTATTGAAGAGGTAGAAGAGCCAGAATACTACAAAGGTAAAAGATTACAAGTTTCAATTTTTATGTCTCCAATTAACGTGCATGTAACTAGATATGCTATGAGTGGAGTGGTAAAATATAGCAAATATCATCCAGGAAAATATTTGGTAGCATGGCATCCAAAATCATCCACAGAAAACGAAAGAACTACTGTAGTTGTTAATAACAAGGTTTTTGGTGATGTGTTATACAGACAAATTGCAGGTGCTTTAGCTAAGAGAATTGTAAACTATGCCAAAGTAGGAGATACAGCTGTACAAGGAGCAGATGCAGGTTTTATTAAATTTGGTTCTAGAGTAGATCTTTTTCTTCCATTAGGTACAAAGTTAAATGTATCTTTAGGAGATAAAGTGAAAGGTGGAGTTCAAGTAATTGCAGAAAAATAAAGAATATGGAGTTTAATTTAGACGAAGAGTTTAATGAAGCTTTCTGTAAAATTTCTAAATTGGGAAAAGCGATTGCCCCAGATATAATGCTAATGTTTTATGCTTATAATAAACAAGCTAACTTTGGCAATAAATTTTCTTTTAATGATGAACATAACGTTAGAAGTGCATTTAAATTGAATGCATGGATGCAATTAAACGGAATGAAATCTGACGAAGCAAAACTAGAGTATATAAAATTAGCAAATCAAGTTTTAAATATTAAAAAATAATATCATGAAAAAAGTAGTAATTTTATCATTATTAATGGTTGTAGCGTTTAATTTTTCTTCTTGTAAATCAGAAAAGAAATCTGATAAGGAGACTGAAAGTAAAATGGAAGTAAAGAAAAGTACAGCTGCTTTTTCTTTAAAGCAATCGAAAAACGAAATTAACTTTGTGGCTTATAAAACTACAGATAAAGTTCCTGTAGGAGGTCAGTTTAATACCGTAAATATTATCTCTGGTGGAGAAGGAAATTCTGTTAAAGAGGCTATTAATAATACGGAATTTTCAATTCCTGTAAGTAGTATTTTCACAAAAGATACGAGTAGAGATTTTAAAATCAAAAAATTCTTTTTTGGTATTATGGATAACACTAAATTACTTTCTGGTAAGTTACTTTTAACAGATGATACTAACGGTGTTGCGGAAATAAAAATGAATGGAGTTACAGAAAAAGTAGCTTTTACCTATACAATTGTAGGAAATGTTTTTAATATGACAGGTACCATGGATATTACAAAATGGAATGCTGGTGCTGCTTTGGCTTCTTTAAATACTGCTTGTTTAGATTTACATAAAGGGGCAGACGGAGTTTCTAAAACATGGAGTGATGTAGCTTTAAATATTACAACAACTTTCTAAGAATTTTTATAAATTATATAACGCTTTTTTTAGTGTTTTAAATCGAAGAGAATAACCGTTCTTTTCGATTTTTTTTGCCGAAATTTTACTTCCTTCTAAAAGAATAATTGCCATTTCTCCAAATATAAGTTTTAATAAAATACCAGGAACTCCAATACCTAAGTATGGTTTTCTAATACTTTTAGCCAATGCTTTAGAAAAACTTTTGCTTGTATGATGTTCTGGGGCAACTGCATTAAAAATTCCTGATAAGTTATCTTCAACGGCTTTTATGTATATTCCACATAAATCATCTAAATGGATCCAAGGTAAAAATTGTTTGCCAGAACCTAAAGGAGAAACGATGGGTGTTTTCATCTTTTCTAAAGCACCACCTTTATCCGCTAAAACAATACCAGTTCTTAAAATGGTTACCGGTATTTTTTTTGTTGAAAACTGATGTGCTGCATTTTCCCATTTTTGGCAAACATCACCTAAAAAATCAGCCCCTACTTTGTCTGTTTCTGTAAATATTAAATTAGAAGTTATTGCTCCATAATAGCCAACGCCAGAAGCAGAAATAAATCCTTTTAAAGGAATGTTTAATGCAGCTGTTTTATCAAAAAGTAAATTAGCCGTTTTAACTCTGCTATCAATTATAACTTGTTTCCTTTCTTTAGTCCAGCGTTTATCTGCTATTCCTGCTCCTGCTAAATGAATAATGTAATCTGTATTGAGTAATGCTTTTTCATCAATATAATTGGAAGAAACATCCCACTTAAACTCATTTTTATGTTTAGGAGTACGGCTTAAAATTACAACCTCATGCTTTTTATCAATCAGTAATTTTGATAATCTTTTGCCGACTAAACCTGTACCACCAGTTATAATTATTTTTGCCATATTGTAAAGATAATTATTTTTGTTTAATGTTTTTTAATTCTTATAAAACAAATTTATGCTTACATATAATAAAGCAATGTTAATCTTTATTTTTCATCCTTATAAAATTGTACTTTTATAGGGATGAAAAACAACAAAAAAAGAAAAGGTTTTGTTTTTAAAACCTATGAAGCAGAAAACCAATCTCCTTTCGAAAAATTATTCGAAATTTTTAAGGAATTGATTACGCATACTTCTGGAGATTTTGATGAAGCCATAGACTGGTTGCGTTCTTTAGACAAAGAATATAAATTAACGGATGAGAATTATACTATTGATGATTTTATAGAAGATCTTAAAAAGAAAGGGTATATAAAGGAAGAGATTAAAGGTGATGGAACGGGAGGTATTAAGATAACTCCAAAAACGGAACGTGCCATTCGTCAGCAAGCGTTGAACCAAATTTTTGGTAACATAAAAAGAAGTGGCGCAGGAAATCATAAAAGTAAATCTCCAGGAATTGGAGATGAACATACGGGAGATTTAAGAGGATATCAGTTTGGAGATGCCTTAGACAAAGTTTCTATGACAGAAAGTATTCGGAATGCTCAAATTAACAACGGAATTGACAGTTTCAATTTAACTGAAAATGATTTGGTAGTAGAAGAAACTATGCATAAAAGCCAAATGAGTACCGTGTTAATGATTGATATTAGTCACTCTATGATTTTATATGGTGAAGATAGAATTACACCTGCCAAAAAAGTGGCGATGGCGTTGGCAGAATTAATTACCACACGTTATCCTAAAGACACGTTAGATATTATTGTTTTTGGTAATGATGCGTGGGCTATCAAAATTAAAGATTTACCGTATTTACAAGTAGGTCCTTATCATACCAATACGGTGGCAGGTTTACAATTAGCAATGGATTTACTCCGAAGAAAAAGAAATACCAATAAACAAATTTTTATGATTACCGACGGGAAACCAAGTTGTTTGCGTTTACCAGACGGTCAATATTATAAGAACAGTAATGGTTTAGACAAATACATTGTAAATAAATGCTATGCAATGGCACAACAAGCTAGAAAATTACACATTCCTATTACCACTTTTATGATTGCACAAGATCCGTATTTGATGCAGTTTGTAAGAGCATTTACACAAGCAAACCAAGGAAAAGCATTTTATACTGGTTTAAAAGGTTTGGGAGAAATGATTTTTGAAGATTACGAAACAAATAGGAAAAAGAGAATTAGAGGGTAACAATTTAGCTATTAGCCTTTGGCTTTTAGCTGTTAGAAAACACAAGAGTAAGCGCTAAAGGCAAAAAGCTAATAGCAAAAATCGAATTACATGAATTTAGAAAATATAAAAACATTAGGAGATTTAGAAAAGTTAGGATACAAATCAAAATCAATTAAAGATGAGTTAAGAGAAAACCTGATAACTAAAATAAAAAATAAAGAATCTGCTTTTAAAGGGATTTATGGGTATGAAAATACCGTAATTCCAGAATTGGAACGAGCTATTTTAAGCAGGCATAATATTAATTTGTTAGGTTTAAGAGGGCAAGCAAAAACACGTTTGGCTAGATTGATGTTAAATTTGTTGGATGAATATATACCTGTTGTAGAAGGATCTGAAATTAACGATGATCCATTAAACCCTATTTCTAGGTTTGCCATTGAGTTGATTAAAGAAAAAGGAGATAAGACTCCAATTTATTGGTTGCATAGAAGTGAGCGTTATGCAGAGAAGTTAGCAACACCAGATGTTACTGTTGCTGATATTATTGGAGATGTAGATCCTATAAAAGCAGCAAACTTAAAATTGTCTTATGCAGATGATAGGGTAATTCATTACGGAATGATACCGAGAGCTAACAGATGTATTTTTGTAATTAATGAATTGCCAGATTTACAAGCTAGAATTCAGGTTGCGTTGTTTAATATTTTACAAGAAGGCGATATTCAAATTAGAGGATTTAAGTTACGGTTACCTTTAGATATGCAGTTTGTGTTTACAGCAAACCCAGAAGATTATACCAATAGAGGGAGTATTGTTACACCTTTAAAAGATAGAATTGGTTCACAGATTTTAACGCATTATCCAGAAGATATTGAAACAGCTAAAACCATTACACAACAAGAAGCAAACAAGGTAGGTTCTCAAAAAGAATTTATAACAGTACCAGAACTTGCAAAAGACTTGTTAGAACAAATTGTTTTTGAAGCGAGAGAAAGTGAGTATATAGATGCTAAAAGTGGTGTAAGTGCACGTTTAAGTATTTCTGCGTTTGAAAACTTATTAAGTACGGCAGAAAGAAGAGCATTGCTTTCTGGTGATGAAAAAACAATGATTCGGCTAAATGATTTCGACGGAATTATTCCTGCAATTACAGGAAAAGTAGAGTTGGTATATGAAGGCGAACAAGAAGGAGCGCAAGTAGTGGCAGAAACATTAATTAAAAATGCTATTAAAACGTTGTTTCCAACCTATTTTCCGGAGATTAAAAAGTTAGAAAAACAAGAAGCGGAAACTCCTTATGATGATATTATTTCTTGGTTCTTTAATGCTGATGAAGATTTTGAATTGTTAGATGAATATACAGAAGCGCAATACAAAGCTGAATTAGATAAGGTAAAACCTTTAGATGTTTTTATTAAAGAATACCAACCAAACTTAAATGAAACAGATACTTATTTTATGAAAGAATTTGTATTGTGGGCTTTGGTTGAATTTAAAAAACTAAGTAAGTATCGTTTTGCAGAAGGTACTCAGTTTAAAGATCCTTATGGCAATTTTATGAGTGGACTGTAATTAATGACCGAGTTCCAATAGTTTTAATAGTATGATAACACAACCGAATTATTTCTATAATTCGGTTTTTTCTTGTCTTTTTTCGACTTGCTTGATGAATCCAGTACAAGTATTGTTTTCTATAACTTAGTGTAAATTTTAAAAATTTTTAGATTTTCTAGAACAGAAATATAGTCTACGTTTTCCATCACCTAAATTTTTTACAGTAGCATCTACCCAACCATAAGATAAAGCTACTTTTACAGCTTCTTATCAACGTATAGCTCCTTCTTCATTTTCTACTTTATAAAAAATAAGTTAAATACCGGTCAGTAAAGCATGTTTTTTAGACTATCAAATACCTCATTCTGCATCATTTTTTAAGTGAAATCATATAATTTCTTTCATAATTTAGGAAACGAATAGCAACTCCTTATTTTTTTTTCATGCAATTATAGGTACTTATAATTTATAATTAACAAGGTTTATTTTTATAGGAGGTAAATTATGAAAATAATTTTTATCATTCTCTATTTACTATTTTTTGATAGTCATAATTATCACAATCATAAAAATGGGGCTACAAATAACGATAGGTCGCTTAAGTTTTGGTTGCTCTTTAATTTTTAATTAAATTCAGTGTTATTGATGATTCTCTCTTAAAAACACAATGAAATGACTGTAAAAAGCGTAAAAATTGAAAATAAAATAAAATTATTATCATTTGATATTGATAATACCTTAATAGATTTTCATACTTATAAAAGTAACTTTAAAAAAATATGGGAAAAATATGAAGATGAAAACGATGTACTTCTAACTTACAATACGGGGCGTTTAATTGATGATGTTTTAGATTTAATAGAAAAAAAGGTACTTCCAAAACCAGATTATATTATTTCTGGGGTAGGAACTCATATCTATAATTATAAAAAAGGGGCAGTAGAAAAAGAATTTAATGATGTTTTAGATGATGGTTGGAATTTAGAATCTGTTGAAAGTATTATTCATAAAATAGAACATCCTATTAGTGACCAACCAAGTAAATTTCAACACTCCTATAAAAGAAGCTATTTTTTTCATGATGCAAGTAATGAACTTATAGAAAGTATAGAGCAAGATTTTGCAGATGCAGACATGGATGTTAATATTGTGTATTCGGGCAATAAATTTTTAGACGTATTACCAAAATGGGCTAATAAAGGAAACGCTTTACGTTGGCTATTAAGACGCTTGAAACTTAAATCTAATCAGGTTTTAGTTGCAGGAGATAGTGGTAATGATTCTGCCATGTTCGATTTAAAAGATGTATTCGGAATTGTGGTTGCAAATGCTCATGAAGAGTTGTACTTATACACAAAGCATAAAAAGGTATATCATACAGAAAAAGAAAAAGGAGATGGAGTTGTAGAGGGATTAATTTTCTACGGAATTTTACCAGAAAAGGCAATTAATGATGTTGTAATAGATCACTCAGAAGATTTTTTTATCAAAAAAGAGAAAGAGAATTTTACACAAGAAGATACCGATGAAAAAGTAGCATTAATTAAAGAAGGATATATAAAAGCAATTGAAGCCCTTAAGAAAAATATTACGCCGCTTGGTTTTTCTGCATGTTCTATAAAGGATAATATTCCTAATGGTACCGATGAAAATTATCATAGTGTTTGGGCTAGAGATGGCGCAATTACAGTCATTGGTTCGCTGTCTTTAATTGATGATGAAGAAATTCACAAATGCCAAAGACAGACATTAGTCACCTTAATAGATAATATTTCTAGAAATGGACAAATACCTGCAAATGTTAGATTAAAAGATGGTGAGCCAGATTATTCTGGAGTTGGTGGAATTTGTTCTATAGATAGTGGTATTTGGGTAGTAATTGCTTTTTATGAATATGTTAATGTTACCAAAGATATAGATTTCTTAAGAAAATATATTGGAGATATTAAGGAAACCATGCGTTGGTTAGGAGCACATGATAGTAATAATGATGCCCTTTTAGAAATTCCGGAAGCAGGAGACTGGACAGATTTATTTGGTAGAAGTTATAATATTTTATACGATGAAATTCTTTGGTATAGATCTAATGTGTGTTTCGGACGTATGTTAGAAATGTTAGGAAATCATGAGGATGCAGGGGAACATATTAGATGGTCTCAGGTAATTAAAAAAGAGATAGTACAGAATTTTTGGCCTTCAACTCAACAAAAATTATTTCAATCGGTTTCTTTTGCAGAGAAGCAATTTACATTAGGAGATACTTCTTATTTAATTGCACAAACTACTCCTTTCGATTTTAGCTGGCGTTGTGATGTTTTAGGAAATGTATTGGCCTTTTTACACGGAACTATAGATGCAGAAAAAGCGCATCAAACCTTTAAATTTATGTTGGGTGTTGGGGTAAATGATCCATTTCCGGTGGCAAATGTATACCCGGTGGTAAGTCCTGGAGATCCAGACTGGAAACCTTATTACACTGTAAATCTTCTGAATTTACCCAACCATTATCATAATGGAGGTATTTGGCCATTTGTAGGTGGTTTTTGGGTAAAGTTTGTAAATAAATTAGGGTTTAAAGACATCGCAATAGAAGAGTTACACAAACTGGCTTTAATCAATAAAGAAGGAATTACTGAAGAATGGGAGTTTACAGAATGGGCACATGGAACTACCGGAAAACCGATGGGAAAAGCATATCAAGCTTGGTCTGCTGCTCAATATATATCAGCTTGCAATGATTTAAAAATAATTAAAACTAAAACTAAAAAATAGAAATATGAAATCAATATTAATGATTTCTTTACATGGATATGTAGGGGCGCATGCAGAATTAGGAAAACCAGATACAGGAGGTCAAGTAGTATATGTATTAGAATTAGCAGATAGATTTAGTAGATTAGGCAAGCGTGTAGATTTGTTAACACGGCAGTTTGAAGAGCAACCAGAGTATGATGTTGTAGATGATAATTTTAGTGTTTGGAGAATTCCTTTTGGTGGAAAAAAATTCATCAGAAAAGAAGACATGCACGACCATTTAAAAAAGTTTGTGACCAATACATTGGCTGCTATAAAAAAAGAAAATAAAAAATACGATGTGGTGTATTCTCATTATTGGGATGCAGGTTGGGCAGGACAAAAAATTGCAGAAGAATTAGGAATTTGTCATGTACATACACCACATTCTTTAGGTTGGTGGAAACAACATTCTATGGGAAGTGATATGGACGAAAAAGAGATGGAAAAAACCTATCGATTTAAAGAACGTATTAGGAAAGAATATTTTGTGTATCAGATGTGTAATTTTGTAATTGCAACGACGCTTCCTCAAGTAGATTTATTGGTGCAGCAATATGATGTTTTGTCTAGAAATTGTAGCATGATTCCTCCCGGAATTGATGAAAATAGATTCTATCCCGTTCCATCTAAAGAGAATGATAAAATCCGATTAAAATATGATATCAAACCAACCGATATTTTAGCACTCGGTAGAATGGCACATAATAAAGGTTATGATTTGTTATTACATGCCTTACCAACTGTTTTTGAGTTGTGTCCGGAAGCTAGATTGGTAGCGGCAATTGGTGGAGATTCGCAACAGGATAGAGACGGAATAGAAACGTTAAAAGTACTAGCGAAGGAGCTTGGAGTGATGGACAAGATAAAGTGGAAAAACTATATTGCAGATGAAGATTTAGCAAACGTATATAGATCTGCAAGTATTTTTGTAATGCCTTCTAGATATGAGCCTTTTGGTATGGTTGCTATTGAAGCAATGGCTTGTGGAACACCAAGTGTAATAACTGTGCATGGTGGTTTATGCGATTTAATTGATTTTGGAAATCAAGCTTTATTTGCAGATCCACACAGACCAAAAGAATTTGGTGCAATGATGGCAATGCCACTGTTGTATCCTAAATTAAGAAACGAAATGTCTGTTGAAGGAGCACGTTTTGCACGTAGAAATTTTGGTTGGACGGGAATCGCAAAAAGGATGTTAACCATTTTTAATAGTTCTATAAATCAAAACACTATGGAATCTAATATTTATTAGTTGCCCTAAAAATGTAAGTGTATTATTAACAGATTAAGTTCTTTATAGTTGAATTAATTCCGGTTTTTATCGGAATCTAAACCCTTAATTAAATGATGTCTAAAATTGTATGTTTTGGTGAAGTTTTATGGGATGTTTTTCCTACACATAAAAAAATAGGAGGAGCTCCATTAAATGTTGCTATTCGTTTAAAATCCTTTCATAATGACGTTGCCATGATAAGTGCTATTGGTAATGATGAATTAGGTAAAATAATTTTGAATTATATTAACGAATTAAATATAAATTCTAAGGCTGTAACAGTTTTAGAAGATTTTACAACGGGAGAAGTTGCAGTAACATTAAACGAAAAAGGAGCTGCTACATATGAGATTGTTCATCCTAGAGCTTGGGATAAAATTCCATTTACAAAAGAATCATCTGATTTGGTAAAACAAGCTGATGCTTTTGTTTTTGGGAGTTTAATAACCAGAGATGCTGTGTCTAAAAACACGTTGTATCAACTTTTAGAATTTGCTAAATATGCTATTTTTGATGTGAATTTAAGAGCGCCTTTTTATGCAAAAGAAGTTTTAGTTGAGTTGATGCATAAGGCAGATTTTATTAAGTTTAATGATGAAGAATTGTATGAAATTAGTGCTTTTTTAGGTTCTCCTTTTCATAATTTAGAACAGAACATACATTTTATAGCTCAGAAAACAAAAACAGCACATATTTGCGTTACCAAAGGTGAGCATGGTGCTGTTTTATTATATGACAATACATTGTTTTACAATAGTGGTTATCAAATTAAAGTTGCTGATACAGTAGGATCTGGAGACTCTTTTTTAGCTTCATTAATAAGTAAATTAATTAATGGTTCAACTCCACAAAAAGCAATTGATTTTGCTTGTGCTGTTGGTGCCTTAGTTGCTCAAAATGAAGGAGCAAACCCTATTATTTCTGAAAGTGAAGTTGAGGAGTTTAGTTGTCTCTAGTAATAGAAATGGATTTTTATAACGGCTGCTTTTTATAATTTTCTTACTAAGCTAATTTTATTTGAAGTTGTATTTAATTCTAGCACTTCTATTTTTTTAGAAATCTTGAAAGGGATATTTTTTTGAGTTGAATTCAAAAAAAAAGAACTGAGTTTAAAAATACTCAGTTCTTTTTTAATTTTCTAAATCTTTTAGAATCTAGAGATTATTCATCAATACTTATATGAAAAAGCGCATCTCCTTTATTAACAATAGGTGTTTTGTTAATGCAAAAAACATGACCATTAAAAGGTGCGTAAACTTTCTTTTTAAATTCGCCAAAAGGATCTTGTATAATACCCAAAACCTCTTTCTTTTTTACAAAACTTCCGTTGATAGCGGTAATTTTAAACATTCCAGAATGCGCTGCTCGTAACCATTTTGCTTTGTTTACAAAAATTGGAGTTGCTCTTACGGTAATTTCTCCTTCAATTAAACCTAAACGAATTAAAACATTTTTAGTTCCGTTTACGCCTTCATTTATAATCGTTGGATTTAGTTCATTTGATTTTCCACCTTCAAAAAGTAAAACAGTTTTACCCATTTTATGTAAAGTGTCTCGTAATGATTTTCTAATATTTTCAGAAAAAACAATCATTGGTGGGTTAAATACCTTTGCCAATTCTAGCGCTTTTTCATCATCTTTATTACATCTAATTTGCGCTATATTATCACGTTTACCACCTCCAGTATGAAAATCAATTACATAATCTACAAACGGCGCAATTTTTTCTGTAAACTGATAGGCAAATTGGCTAGCTAAAGATCCATTTAAAGTACCTGGAAACATTCTATTTAAATCTCTACCGTCAGGAAATTCTCGGGTATGTATTAAATACCCAAAAATATTAAAAACAGGAATGCAAATAATAGTCCCTTTTTGAGGTTTGTTAATGCCTAAATCTATAATTTCTCTAACAATACCAACACCGTTAGTTTCGTCTCCATGAATACCAGCTAATAGTAAAACTACAGGTCCAGGATTATGAGAACGCTCTATAATTACCGGAACTTTTACCGTTGTTCTTGTATGTAATTTAGCTACTTCTAAATCTAAAATTGTACGTTTTCCTTCAGGAATTACTTTTCCTAGAAGGACAAAAGGTTTACTCGACATGTAATTCTAAATAACGGATAATTTCTTTCGCAATATTTTTTCCAGTTGCTTTTTCAATTCCTTCTAAACCTGGAGAAGAGTTTACTTCTAAAACCAATGGCCCTTTAGAGGATTGTAGCATATCTACACCAGCAATACCTAAGCCCATAGCTTTGGTTGCTTTTAAAGCTGTTCTTTCTTCTTCGTCTGTTAATTCAATAATATTTGCATTTCCTCCTCTATGTAAATTAGAACGGAATTCGCCTTCTTTTCCTTGACGTTTCATGGCTCCAATTACTTTACCATCTACCACAAAAGCTCTAATATCTGCACCTCCAGCTTCCTTAATAAATTCTTGTGCAATTACTCTAGCACCTAAGCCATTAAAGGCTTCTAAAACAGAAGTTGCAGCATTTGGTGTTTCAGCTAAAACAACACCTAAACCTTGTGTTCCTTCTAAAAGTTTTAAAACTAAAGGAGTTCCTCCAACAGAATTTATTACATGTTCTACATCTTTTGTGTAGTTTGTAAATACCGTTTTAGGTAAACCAACACCAGCTCTTGCTAAAATTTGTAAACTGCTTAATTTATCTCTAGATCTAGTTAATGCAATAGAAGAGACTGCAGAAAATACTTTCATCATTTCAAATTGACGTATAACCGCTGTTCCATAAAAAGTTACGGAAGCTCCAATTCTAGGAATAATAGCATCGATATCTTCTAAATATTCTCCTTTATAAAATATTTTTGGAGCTTTTCTTTCGATCTCAATGTTACATTTTAAGTGATCTACAACAAATACTTCGTGCTTTCTTTTTGTGGCAGCTTCAACCAATCTTCTTGTAGAGTATAGGTTGGGGTTCCTAGACAGGATTACAATTCTCATTATATTTTGTTTTTTAATTTGTGTGATAAATTTTTCTTTATGGTGTCTATCACAAATATTTTATTTAAAAATTTTCTTCCCAATAATACAGGGTAGGTCATGTCTTTACGTTCACTTAATGTTAAATGAATCGGAAAAGTTTGGTCAAAAATTACAATTTCAGTTTCTACTAAATACCTTTTTTCAGAAATTCCATTAGAACTTTTTACCAATTTAGAAGCATAATTTTTAGTAGTAAACTCCTTATTGTTGTATAATGAATGTTCTGGATCTAATAATTTAAATCGGATAAAGTGTTCATTATTTAGAATAATTTCTTCAATATTAGAACAATGAATTGACGAGGTGTAAGCACCAGAATCAACTTTTACATCAATGTCTTCTAAATGTAGTTCCGGAAAATCTGCTTTATCAACACGACCAATAGTAATTTTCATTTATAAAATTTAAGATGTAAAATTACAGATACTTATTTACATTTTCGAATAAAATAATAATAATGACTGTTTTTTGTTAGAATTGTTAGTCATGACACCGTTTTATGAGTATAAGTTACTCTTAATTATTTGAATTACAGGTAATTATGGTGGTGTTTTGTGAAGGGGAACTAAATATAATTAACTAATAGTACTCGTGTTATTTTTAGGAATTGCTTTTGCTTCTAGTGAAGAGGATATAAGTGCAGCTATACCTGCAACATAAGAGTCTACAAGAAACGTGGATTGGATTTCTTTTAGCAGTACTGCAACAGATGTAAACATTACATCATAGTAACTATTCGGGGGAATCGGCAAACACTTATACAGTAACAGTAATTAAAGGAGATTTATTAATTTTAATTAAAGAGAATCCTGAGTTTGCTTTGGAGGTTAGAGGTATTCTTGAAGCAAAGGGAAGGGGAAAGTGAATATGGATTTTGTTGAAAAAGTTCGTTAAAAAACATTCTTTCGGATGATTTGTAGTTCATCAAAAGTAAAATCAGTTTTTATATAAATTGTAACAAAGCGATGTTAATTATTCAAGTCCTCATCTTCCTTTTGTTTTTCAATACTTTTTTCAACTTTTGTTTTTAGGTCATCAATTTTTTTTATTGATAATTTATTTTTTTGAATTTCATCTACTATCTTTAAACTTTTCTGTTTTTTACGGAGTAATTCTTGTTGTTTATCTAATTCGTCAAGTTGGTCTTTCTTCTTTTCTATTTTTTCTGACTTTATCGCTTTGTCAAAAATTAAATCTTCAGGGTTTTTTTCGCTATTAGTGCTTTCTTTCTCAGTACTCTTTTTTGGTATAAAATATTTATCACTTGTATTTCTCTGATTCATAAAAGTTGGAGAAACAATCTCAATTTTTTCATTATGTAAAACATCCATTACATTACCATTTAAAAGAGAAATGGTGCTAAAATATTTGCTGCTATCTTCTAGAAAACCATGTATTTTATACACTACAGAAAAATCACCCAAATTTTTAATGTATACATATGGCGTTTTTAATCCGGTTAACGTAGCAGCTTCTTTCAGCAGTTTTTCTATAGTTGTTCTGGGAATGTCATAGCCTAATGAAACAGAAATGGCTATTACAGTATCTGTTTTTCGAGTTAGCTTAACAGGATTGGAAGCGATGTATAAATTGGGGATTGTAATAAAATTACTGTCTTCTAACTGAATTTCTGTATGAAAAATACTTTTTTTGGTAACTCTACCTTGTAAATCTCCAATTTCTATAAGGTCTCCATTTCTAAAACGATTCATAGAATTGTTCATGATTCCTGCAATAATATTACCTAAAATTGTGGTTGAACTTAACGCAATTCCTGCACTGACTACAATGGCTAGAAAACTTAAGATTTGACCTTTTAGGCTTTTATCAATAGGAAAAGATAATATGAAAATAAGCAAACCAACAAAAATAACTAGCGCGGAGACACTGTTTTTTAAAATATTACCAGATAATTTATTAGATTTTATTTTTTTAAAGATCCATGAATTGATAAATAATAAAAGAATTAATAATAGAATAATGCTAGTAGGTTCTATTAACGATTTTAAGATGTTAACTATCTGTTCCATTTTTTTTATGCTTTATAACAATACAGATATAAGGTGTATATTTGTAGTTACTGATTTTTTTTTAGCACTATGGAAAGATAGTTTTTTAAAAGTTTAGAAGCAAACTAAACAGTTTTATAAAATAGGCTTTAAAAACTACAATTTTGCAATTGCAGCTTCCGCACAACGTTCTCCGTCCATGGCAGCAGAAACTATTCCGCCGGCATAACCACCACCTTCTCCACAAGGATATAAGCCTTCTATTTCTGTATGCTCTAAATTTTCTTTTCTTGGGATGTTTACTGGTGATGAAGTTCTAGATTCTACACCAATAATATTGGCTTCGTTGGTATAATAACCGTGCATTTTTTGTCCGAATGCAGCAAAACCTTTTCGCAATCTACTACCAATAATTTTAGGTAATAAAGAATGTAAAGGAGCCGATTTTAATCCAGGTTGATAAGAACAATCATTTAAATCGTTAGAAAGTCTACCATCCACAAAATCTACCAGCCTTTGTGCGGGTGCAGTTTGTGTTCTTCCACCAGCTAAAAAAGCTATTTTTTCTAAATCTTTTTGAAATTCTAAGCCTTTTAAAGGACCTAAATGTTCGTATTTCTTAAAATCTTTATCAATATCTAATTCAACTACAATACCCGAATTTGCAAAACGGTTATTTCTACGAGAGGGTGACATTCCGTTTACAACAACTTCTCCGTTCGCAGTAGCTGCAGGCACAATAAATCCACCGGGACACATGCAAAAAGAATATACGCCTCTGTTATTTACTTGATGCACTAAACTATAGGCAGCAGCAGGTAATAATTCATCTCTTTCTCCTTTGCAGTGATATTGAATTTGATCAATAATTTCTTGTGGATGTTCTACACGAACGCCCATAGCAAAAGATTTTGCCTTTAAAGCAATTTCTTTTTTATGCAACAATTCGTAAATATCTCTTGCCGAATGTCCGGTTGCTAAAATAATTGAATTCACAGCCATTTCTGTTCCGTTTTTCAGCTGAATAGCTTGTAATTTATTGTTTTTTACAGTGAAATCTGTAACACGAGTTTCAAAATGAATTTCTCCACCATATTTTAAAATATTCTCACGAATATTCTCAATGATTTTTGGCAGTTTATTGGTTCCAATATGTGGATGTGCGTCTACCAAAATCTGTTCTGTAGCGCCATGGAAAACAAGGTTTTCAAAAATTCTTCTCACATCTCCACGTTTTAAAGAACGGGTGTACAGTTTTCCATCAGAATACGTTCCGGCACCACCTTCTCCAAAACAATAATTAGAATCTTCGTTTACAAAATGATCTTGGTTAATCGCTTTTAAATCACGCCTTCTATCTTGTACGTTTTTTCCACGTTCTAAAACTACAGGTTTATACCCTAATTCAATACAGCGCAAAGCAGCGTACATTCCTGCGGGTCCAAAACCAATAATATGTATTTCTTTGGCATTAGAAACATCTTTATATTCAAAAATATAATCAGATTTTTCGGGAATATTCTCGTTGATATAAACGGCTACCTTGTAATTAAAGATGATGTCCTTTTTACGTGCATCGATAGATTTACGTAATACTTTTACGGCAGAAATTTCACTTTTATCAAGGCTTAATTGCTTAGAAGCTTTGTATAATAAGATGTTTTCTTTACGTTCTTCTATTAAATTTACTCGAAGTTGAATTTCTTTTACCATGTGGCAAAAATAATGAAATTTAAAGGTTATTAAATAAATAACTTTGTGCTAAAATTAAGATTTAGATATTTAATTTTTTATAATTTTAAATGATGACTAAATTGTGAATATAATTATCATAAAATGCGATGAAAACCAAAGGTAAAATCACTATTTTTTCTATCTTTAAAAAATATTTAAAATGAAAATGCATAAAGGGGAGTATAAAGTAGAAAACACTATTCAATTAGCTAATTTTAATACAAAAGAAGTAATTGAAAAGGCCGAGAAAAAGCTAAAGAAAATCAGAAAAAAACTGAGTAAAATTCAGGATACGATGTATGCAGAAGGCAAATATAGTATGTTAATTTGCTTACAAGGAATGGACACATCTGGTAAAGATAGCTTAATTAGAGAAGTTTTTAAAGATGTAAACGCACGTGGAGTTGAGGTGCATAGTTTTAAAGTACCAACAGAATTAGAATTAAAGCACGATTTTTTATGGCGCCATTATATTGCGCTTCCTGCAAAAGGGAAAATAGGTGTTTTTAATAGAACGCATTACGAAAATGTGTTGGTAACAAGAGTGCATCCTGGTTATGTTTTTGGAGAAAATATTCCGACAATACATACGTTAGAAGATATCAATGATGCTTTTTTCCACGAAAGAATGGAAAGAATCAATAATTTTGAAAAACATATTGTTGATAGTGGAACCATTGTTTTAAAATTCTTTTTAAATTTATCTAAAGACGAACAAAAAAACAGATTATTACGTAGATTAAATCTACCCGCAAAGAATTGGAAGTTTTCTGCAGGCGATTTAAAAGAACGCAAATTGTGGGATAAATACCAATTTTGTTATGAAGATTTATTAAATAGAACTTCTAAAGAAAACGCACCTTGGTTTGTAATTCCTGCGGATGATAAACCTACAGCAAGGTTTATTTTAGCAGATATTGTATTAAAAGAACTAGAAAAATATAATTTTAAAGAACCTACGCTTCCTGCAAAAATTCAGGATCAGGTAGAAGAATTTAAAACACAATTAAATAACGAATAGATAAAAAATGTTCAAAGTTTTGAATTGAAAATTCAAAGTTGAGCAATAAACTTAAAAAATAAATTTTGGAATTAAAACTTATTAAACCAATCGTATTTTTCGATTTAGAAACAACAGGTGTAAATATTGCAACGGATAAAATTGTAGAAATAGCAATTTTAAAAGTGTTTCCGAACGGAAATAAAGAAAGTAAAACTTGGTTGGTAAACCCGGAAATGGAAATTCCACAAGGCTCAATAGATGTACACGGAATTACCAATGAAAAAGTAGCTTCAGAACCAACTTTTAAAGAATTGGCACCAAAAATTAATGAGATGATTGGTGATGCTGATTTAGCTGGTTTTAATTCTAACCGTTTCGATATTCCACTTTTAGCGGAAGAATTAATGCGAGCAGGTATCGACTTTGATATGAAAAATAGAAAAGCCATTGATGTGCAAGTCATTTTTCATAAAAAGGAACAAAGAACTTTAAGTGCAGGTTATCAATTTTACTGTGGTAAAGAATTAGAAGGTGCACACGGAGCAGAAGCAGATACCAATGCAACCTATGAAATTTTGTTGGCTCAGTTAGATAAATATGAAGATATAGAGAATTCTGTAGATGCTTTAAGTGAATATTCTACACACGGAGAAAGAGCCGATTTTGCTGGTTTTATTTTAATGAATGATGAAAAGCAAGAGATTTTCTCTTTCGGAAAATACAAAGGTAGAACCGTAGAAGAGGTGTTTAAAGAAAACCCTGGGTATAATAACTGGATGCAAAATGCAGACTTTCCTTTATACACCAAAAAGGTGTTGAAAGAAATTAAAGAAAGAATGACGGCTCCAAAAAAGCAAATGTCTGACGCAGAAAAGTTACAAGCTTTGCAACAGAAATTTAATTTAAGATAGTAAAGCAAGGGAGCACGCTCACATGTTGAGTCTTTTGGTTTTGTCATTTCGAAATGAGTCTTTTTAGGCATTTCGGCGTCGCTCAATATTAACTAATGAGAAATCTCATAGTTAACTAAGAACTTAATATTTTAAGTCTTATAATTTAGATTGGTTAAACCAATCTGATAATTACACAGTTAAACAATTACACAACAAACAATGTTTACAGAATATAAAAATTTACCAAATAATTCTCGCGTTTGGATTTATCAATCCGACAGAGAATTTACTGCAAAAGAAGTTGAATTTATTACTGAAAAAGCAATAGATTTCATCAATCAATGGACGCGTCATGGAGACGATTTAAAAGGTTCTTTTACTATAAAATACAATCAGTTTTTAGTGTTAGCAGTAGATGAAAGTTTTAATAATGTGTCTGGTTGTTCTATAGATAGTTCGGTTCGTTTTATTAAAGAAATAGAAAATGAATTGAAATTAGATTTAATGGATAAAATGAATGTTACTTTTAAAGATAACGACAATGTTAATTTAGTAAAATTGTTCGATTTTCAGCAGTTTGCAAAAGAACAGAAGGTAACTGGAGAAACTATTGTGTTTAATAATATGGTAAATACAAAAGCAGATTTTGAAAGCAATTGGGAGATTCCAGCAAAAGATAGTTGGCACAAACGTTTTTTGGTATAAAAATTGTTTTAAGTTATTAAATTGAGCTTGCAAATTGGTTGCGTTAAGGATTGAACGGTTTGTTTGAGCTCTTTTTTAGGTGTAGTTCGAGTGATTACGCTTTTTTAGCGTAATTGTATCGAGAACAAACCTAAAAAAAGCGAGTAGTGAAAGCCTGTTAAAACGCCCAAAAAAATAGGGTAAAAAAAATATGAAGAAAGAGTTACTATTAATCGTTTTTATAAGTTTTGTTTTTAATTTATCTGCACAAAGTGTAGATCCTTTAATTACAAAAGATGCAGAAGCGCAAAATATTTGGGTGGATAGTATTGTGAAAAATATGACTTTAGATGAAAAAATAGGTCAGTTATTTATGATACAAGCCTATTCTAATAAAGACAAAAAGCACGAAGATTATATTACTAGCATGATTACAAAATATCATGTGGGTAATTTAATTTTTATGCAAGGTACGCCAGAAAAGCAAGCAAGGCTTACAAATAAATATCAAGATTCTGCAAAAGTGCCTTTATTAATTGGTTTTGATGGTGAATGGGGTTTAGACATGCGTTTAAAAGATACCTATCGTTTTCCTTGGAACATGACATTGGGAGCTATTAGAAACGATTCTTTAATTAAAGAATTTGGAGAGCACTTAGGGAAACACTGCAAAAGATTAGGAATTAATATTAATTTTGCTCCAGTTGTAGATATCAATACAAATCCGGATAACCCAATTATTGGTAATCGTTCTTTTGGAGAAAACAAAGAAAATGTAACTCAAAAAGCCATCGCTTTTACACAGGGTATGCAAAGTAAAGGGGTTTTGGCAAATGCCAAACATTTTCCGGGTCATGGAGATACGGCAACAGATTCTCACCAAACATTACCTGTTTTAAATTTTGATATGGCGCGTTTAGATTCTATTGAATTGTATCCGTATAAAAAAGTATTTGATGCAGGTATAACAAGTGTTATGACAGCGCATTTAAGCATACCCAGTTTAGAATCTGATAGCAGATTGCCAACTTCTTTATCTAAAAACGTAGTGACTAATTTACTGCAACAAAAATTAGGTTTTTTAGGATTGGTAATTACCGACGGTTTAAACATGAAAGGTGCTGCTAATTATGCCACATCAGCAGAAATTAATTTGGCAGCAATTCAGGCAGGGAATGATTTATTGTTAATTCCGCAAGAGATTCCGGGAACCATCAATTTAATTAAAAAAGCGGTTGAATTAAAAACGCTAACAGAAGAAAGAATAGATGTTTCTGTTTGTAAAATTTTAAAAGCAAAGTATTGGGCGGGTTTAAATAAGTACAAACCGATATCATTAAAAAATCTTCATGAAGATTTAAATTCAATTCAAGATGAATTATTGCATAGAGAATTGGTGAAAAGTTCCTTAACTGTTGTTAAGGATGTTGGAGAAAATATACCTGTTAGAAATTTAGAAAAAAAGAAAATTGCATACGTAAAATTAGGGGATGATTCTGGGTACGATTTTGTAAATATGCTGAAAAACTACGGCAAGGTAGATATGATTTCTGATAATAATCTAGATGGACTTATTAAAAAACTGAAACCGTATAATTTGGTATTAGTTGGTTTTCATAAATCGAATACAAACCCATGGAAAAGCTATAAATTCACTAATAAAGAGTTGGTTTGGTTGCAAGAAATTGCTAGAGATAATACCGTGATTTTAGATGTATTTGCAAGTCCTTATAGTTTATTGCAGGTAAAAACTTTTACAAATATAGAAAGTGTTATTGTTTCTTATCAGAATAGTAAACTGTCGCAACAATTATCTGCTCAATTAATTTTTGGTGCTTTTGGAGCTAAGGGAAAATTACCTGTTTCTATTAGAGGTGAGTTTTTTGAAGGTAGAGGTTTTCTTACATCAAACCTTAATAGGTTTGAGTACACCATACCAGAAGCAGCTAATTTATCATCCATAAAATTAAAAAAGATAGATTCTTTAGCAAGTATTATTTTAAAGAAAAAAATGGCACCCGGTTTTCAGGTTTTAGTGGCAAGAAATGGTAAAATTGTGTTAGAGAAAAGTTATGGACATCACTCGGATGATAAGAGTGAAAAAGTAAAAAATTCTGATGTGTATGATTTGGCATCGCTTACTAAAATTTTAGCCTCTTTACCTTTAATAATGAAGGCAGAAGAAGAACATAAAATTACATTAAATGAAAAGCTACAAGATCTCTTACCTAGTTTTAAAGGTTCTAATAAAGCGGCTGTTTCTGTTAGAGAAATACTTTCTCATTATGGTAGATTAAAAGCATGGATTCCTTTTTATGTGGCAACTCAAGATAGTGTGACTCATAAAAACTTACCTAGTTTTTATAGTAGTAAAAAATCAGCAAAATTTGCTATAAAAGTTGCAAAAAACTTATATATAAACAAGAGTTATAAGGATAGTATTTATAAATATATTAGAGATGCAGACCAAAGAGAAAAAGCGGGCTATAAATATAGCGATTTAGGTTATTATCTATTTAAGGAAGCATTGGAGAAAACATACGATAAACCTTTAAATAAATTAGTGGATGAAGATTTTTATCAATCTTTAGGGGCTAATAGAACTAGTTATTTACCACTACAAAAGTTTGCTAAGAATGAAATTATTCCTACCGAAAAAGACAATTATTATCGCAACCAATTAATACAAGGTTATGTACATGATCAGGGGGCTGCAATGTTAGGTGGAGTAGGTGGTCATGCTGGTTTATTTGCCAATGCAAATGATGTTGCTAAGATTATGCAGATGTATTTGCAAAAAGGATATTATGGAGGTAAACGTTATTTAAAAATGGAAACAGTAAATAAATTTAACCATCGTTATTTTTCAGGTAAAAATGTACGTAGAGGGCTAGGTTTCGATAAACCACAATTAAATCCTAGAGTTAAGGCTACCTGTGGTTGCGTTTCCGATGAAAGTTTTGGGCATTCTGGTTTTACAGGGACGTATACTTGGGCAGATCCACAAAGCGGAATTGTGTATGTGTTTTTGTCTAATAGAGTGTATCCAACGGCAGCAAACAGAAGTTTGGTAAATAGCAATATGCGTACAGAAATTCAGCAAATTATTCAGGACGCCATTATTGATTAGAAGCTATTTCCTGCTTTCCGCACTGGTTTTTTTTATTCAGAAAAAGAATAAAAAAGAGCTCAAACAATTGCTACAAATGCAAAGCATTCAACGACTCAATAAAATATTAAAGCAGAGTTAATTAGGGCTAAACTTGCTTGCCAACTTTTTATATATTAAGAGCTAAGCTTCCGTATTTGTTGGCGAAAATTTACTGTATATAAATATTATAAAACAGCTAAAAGTAAAATAAAATAGAGCTATTTGGCTTCCAAATAAATACCATACAATAAAGGCTTGCAGTGCATAAAAAAGAGGTAAAACAAAGAGGTTATACGTATATCTAAAAGTATCTACAAAATCTATATCAGGATTCTTTTTGGCTTGTTTTTTATAAATGAAATAGTGTATCATACTATTTAAAATAATTAAGTAATAAAGCGGTTTTAAATAGTTAGTAGTACCTTCTTTTTTAGGCGGAAAGGTATTTGTTTTAATCATTTCTTGCACCTTTTTAACTTCTGTAAAATCTACTTGTGCTTCGTTTAACTTTGTTAAAGTTATGTTGTAGTTTTCATCTTTTTCTATATAAACAGAGAGTTCTTTTAATTGCTTTACAACTTCGTTTTTTAGAATGTTTATAGATTTACTAGGTATATTATTGGCGTAAATCTCGCTAGCATCAATAGGTGTTCCATAATGCAAAGCAACTTTACTAGGAAACTGGGAAGCATTTTGGTAGGTAAGTCCAACAGGTACCACTTGTATCTGTAAATCAGGATATTTTTCAATAGCTCCATACACAATTCTGGTAAAGCCTTTACTTAAAGGTCTTACCGTTCTGTCTCTACAATCACTCCCTTCCGGAAAAATCATTAAAGATTTACCTCTATTAAAAATATCGTAACATTTATTAAAAACTTCTTCGTTTTTTGCCAATTGATCGATGCCGTCGCGCATTCTGTAAATAGCAATTAGGTTTAAAGAATTAAGTATTTTTTCTATGATAGGATTTTTAAAAGCAGCTGCTTTTACTAAAAAGTAACTTGCTCTTGGGTTATTAGTGGTAACAATTAACGGGTCTATCAATCCGTTTGGATGATTTATTGCAAAAAGTACTGCACCTTTTTTAGGAACGTTTTTTAAACCAACAACTTTTATTTTTTTTGTGTAAAATACTAGTCCGAGTTTAACGTACTTACGTACTAAACGAAACCAAATCTGAGAAACTTCCATTTTATTTAATAATTTTTAAAGATGATTTTCTACCCCAATAAGTTGCTAATGCCATGCCAGAAAAAACATCCCAAACTCCCCAAAAAGCAGCTAATAAAGCCATTCCTCCTAAACCTTCAAAGAAACCGAAAATAAGTAATAAACCCAAGCCTCCATTTTGTATGCCTGTTTCCATTGCAATTGTTTTACAATCTTTTTTATTCAATTTAAAACTTTTTGCGGTATAAAACCCTAAAATGTAGGCAAATATATTGTGAAAAATTACTAAGAACAGTACATGGTGAATATGATGAATAAAAATATTTAAATTTTGATAAAAAGCAATAAAAATTAAAGCAATAAAAACCAACATAGATAGCGGTTTTAATACTTTTTCTATCTTGTTCGCCACTTCCGAATGGTAATGTTTAATAACCATTCCAAGTATTAAAGGAATTCCTAAAATTATAGAAACCAGTTTAAATAAATCATAAGGATTTAAAGAAACAGTTTTTAAAATTTTATTGGTAGGTTCGTATAAACTTCCCCAAAATTGTAAATTTAGAGGTGTCATTACTATACATATTAAAGTGGCAAAAGCTGTTAAGCTAACGGATAAAGCAGCATTTCCACCAGCCATCTTACTAAAAAAGTTAGAGACATTTCCGCCAGGACATGCGGCAATCATCATCATTCCTAAAGCAAAACTAGGATGAGGTTCTATAATTAAAATAGCTAAAAAAGTAGCAGCAGGCAATAAGATAAATTGCGATAAAACACCCACAAATACTATTTTAGGATTTTTAAAAAGTCTTTTAAAATCTTCTATAGAAATACCCAAAGCAACTCCAAACATAATAATGGCAATAGCAATGTTTAAAACCCATAAACCACTTTCATCAAAGTTTATTTTAATATCGTCTATATCTATGTTGTTTTGCATTTATTTAAAAAAGTTTCAAGGTTTCTGGTTTTCTTGCTTCAAAAAAATCTTGGTTCAAATTTTATTTTTTTCTCGTAAAGTTGCAAAGGCGTATCGTTTTTTATTGTTGCTAACAGCTAACAGCTAACAGCTAACTCAATTCTTAAAAGCAAACTCAATTATGTTCGCACCCATTTTTAAGGATTTTTCACGGATATTTTTAGGATCGTTGTGTATAATTTCGTCTTCCCAACCATCACTTAAATCTGTTTCATAGTCGTAAAAAACCACCAACCTTCCTTCGTAAAATAGACCAAAACCCTGTGCAGGCTTTTTATTATGCTCATGAATTTTAGGAACACCGTTTGGGAATTTAAAAGTCTGACTGTAGATAGGGTGATTATTTGGAATTTCTTTGAATTCCAATTTAGGAAAGACTTTTTTTAGTTCTCTTCTGATGTATTTATCTAAACCATAATTGTCTGAAACATGCAGGAATCCGCCAGAAATTAAATAATTTCTTAAATTATTAGCATCCTCATCAGAAAACAAAACATTTCCGTGTCCGGTCATAAAGAGGATAGGGAAATTAAAAATGTCTTCGGTACCAATCGTTACTGATTGTGGATTTTTAGAAATATGGGTTCCAATATTGGTGTTTGCAAAGTCTATTAAATTAGGAATTGCAGTTGGATTTGCATACCAATCTCCACCACCATTATATTTTAAAATGGCAACATCTTGCGCGTTGGTATAGAAATTAAGAAATATAAATAATAGAATTAAAATTTGCTTCATTAATTATTTTAGTGAGAATTAAAAGCAAGATAGTAAAAATTACTGATTGATAAACGAAATAGTGTTTACAGTAACTAAAGCAGCTGTTTCTGTGCGCAATCTACTTTCGCCTAAAGAAATAGGAATCATGTTTTTTGCTAAACATTTTTTTATTTCTTCTACAGAAAAATCACCTTCAGGACCAATTAAAATAGTTGTTTTTTCGGATGGTTTTATAACAGATTGTAACAAGTTTTTGTCTTGTTCTTCGCAATGTGCAATACAGACCTTGCCTTCAAAATCTTGTTTAATAAAATCATTTAATTTTACAGGTGCATTTAATTTTGGTAGCGTAAATTTTAAAGATTGCTTCATTGCAGACTGAATGATTTTTTCGAAACGTTCTAGTTTTACAATTCTACGTTCTGAATTAGAACAAATAATTGGCGTAATTTCATCAATACCAATTTCTGTGGCTTTTTCTAAAAACCATTCAATTCGATCATTTAACTTGGTAGGAGCAATGGCAATATGCAGGTAATAATTCCACGGTTTTGGTTTTTCTTCAAAATGAATCACTTCTGCCAAACATTTTTTATCACTAGCAAGAATAATTTTTACATCAAACAAAAAACCTTTTCCGTTGGTAATTTTTAGAACATCATTTGTTTTTTTGCGTAAAACACGTACAATATGTTTGCTCTCAATTTTATCAAACGTAATTTGTGTGGTTTCTGTAGAAATTTCTGAATTATAAAATAGTTGCACGTTTCGTTAAAAGATTAAAGTTAGGTGTTTTTGATGTTTTTTTTGATTTAGTTTCAAAGTAGCAAAGAAGTATAGTTGCAAAGAACCAGTGATTTTTTAATTTTGCTTACTGCTTACTGCTTACTGCTTACTGCTTACTGCTTACTGCTTACTGCTTACTGCTTACTGAATACTCTTTCTATACGTTCTACGTCTTTTATGTGTTACAGGATGAAAATTTTCCCATAATTTTTTTATTGCTTCGTTGTCTTCTAATTCAGGAGTTCTAATGCAATTTTCTATACCTAAAGGCGCAAATGTCTTGGTGTATTGATCAAAAATAATAGCATGTACTCCTTTGTTTTGATAAGCTGGATGCACACCAATTAAGTAAAAAGTAACGTCTTTAGAGTGCTTTCTTGCTTTTAATAAATGGAACAATCCAAACGGGAATAATTTACCGTTAGCTTTTTGTAAAGCTTCAGAAAAAGAAGGCATTACAATGGCAAATGCAACTAGTTTATTGTTCTCATCTACCACAAATTTTATATATTCTGGGTTGATAAAAGAAATATATTTTTTCTTAAAAAAAGCAATCTGAGAGTCAGATATTGGTACAAAAGAAGATAGTTTAGAGTACGAAGCGCTAAAAACCTCAAACATTTCATCTACATAAGGCATAATGTCTTTAGTCTTGGTAAAATCTAATGCTTTAAGTTTTAATCGTTTTTTTAAAATGTTACTTATTCTATCAAAATAAACACCATCTACATTTTTAAACTTGAATTTGTTTTCTAAATATTCTTTCTCTTTAACAAAACCTAATTGCTCTAAATGTTCTTTATAATATGGATGATTATACCAGGTAATCATGGTTCCTATATGATCAAAACCTTCCACTAAAACTCCGGTTTTATCTAAATTATTAAAACCAATTGGTCCTTCTATGTATTCTAATTTATTTTCTAGACCTATTTCTTTAACTTTTTCTAAAAGTACTTTACTAACTTCAATATCATCAATGACATCAAACCAACCAAAACGCATTTTTTTAATTTGTTGTTTTTCAACTTCAAACCAATTGATTATGGCAATAACTCTTCCCACAATTTCGCCATCTCTTAGGGCAACAAAAAATTGTGCATCTGCATTCTCAAAAACGGGGTTTTTTGTTGGGTCAAAATTGTCAACTTCATCTTTAATAATTGGCGGAACCCAATACTTATTATTTTTGTATAGTGAAAAAGGAAATGTTACAAATTGTTTCATTTCCTTTCTGGTAGTCATTTTTTTGATTGTAATCATTTTACAAAAATAGTTTTTCTAATTGTTATTCTAATCATCTTCTACTTCTTTCTCTAACTCTTTAATTTCTCTTTCTAATTTTTCTATTTCTGATTCTTCTTTTTTCTTTTTCTTACCAAACAAACCTAAAAAACCACCTTTTTTCTCTTTTGTAGAAATTCTTTTACGACTTCTTTTTCTAATGGGTTTCTTCTTATCTTTTTTCTTAAAGACACTAAAAATTCTAGAGAAAAAATTATTTTGTTTTTTGTTGTATCTGCTTATTGGCGTGTCTTTTATTTGTTGTCCGTTGTCATTTAAATCGGTATAAGAATCATAATGACTATCTATTCTATAAGAAATCCCTAAACCTGCGTAAATACCCTGAGACTTTCCTTCTTTAATAAATCTAGCAGAGGTGTTCATTTGAAAATCTTTGTTAAAAAGATAAGCGAATCCTGCGCCAATATTTAGATTATTTTGATGTTTTAAGAAAATGCCTTGATGCTCAATAAAACCAGACCAATTATCGCTAAAATTTTGGGTAGCTGTTACTATATAAGAAATTTCAGAAAAATCGGTACCTATTTTATCGTAGTAAAGATTGTAAATAACATTAAATTGATTGGTAAGATTTTGTTGAAGTAAAACGCCTAATTTTGGCGATACACTTTCTGTTTTATAAAGGTCATTTACAACATCTGTATTTATACCCAAATAAACAGCAACAGAAGGGATAAAACGTTTTTTATCAAAAGCATGTCGCCTTCTCCAACTTCTTACTTCTTTCGTTTTATCGGTATATTCTGGTTGAAATAATAAATATTTTGCACCGATTGTAAATTTACTCAATCCAGAAGTTGAATATTGTGATGTAAAAATGTTATTAAACGTTACTTCGTCCTTTTGGTAAGTGAACTGCGCATTTAATTCTAATTTTTCAAGAAAAAAACTTGTTCTAAAAAGTAAATCTGCTCCAAAAGATTCTGGTATAGAAAAAGTGGGCTCTATACTTGTTTTTTTGTAGAAAAAATTAGTTTCAAATTGATAAACACCTGTACCAACACTATAAGGGCTTTCTGAAAAACCAGGTTTGTTAGAATTTATTACATCTGTATATTGTGCTTGTGTATAGTTAGATACAAGTATTGTAAATGTAATAAAAAGTTTAAGTAAAAGGTTTTTCATAAATTTTGGATACGATTTTATAGGTAATAATATCTGCTACACAAACATAGGATAAAAATGCTATTTTTTAAAAGCAAACGATACTTTTTTGAGTTTAAGAAAGTTTTATAGTTTGTAAACGCTTCAATTGTATTCAAATTGTTATTTTTGATTGATTTTTTATAAATATATATTTGAATGGGATTATTAAAAACTATTTTTTTTATTGTTCTTTTTTATTATGGTTTTAAGTTTTTAGCAAAATTGTTCGCTCCTTTTTTAATTAAAAAAGCGGCAGAAACAATTAAAAAGAAAGCAGAACAACAATATGGAGGAGGGCAAGAACAAAAAAGTACGGTTTCTGAAGGAGAAACAGTAATTGACAAAAAACCAAGTAATCAGCAACAAAGTAGAAACTCTGTTGGAGAATATGTAGATTTTGAGGAAATAGATTAATTTATGAAGTTTACTAAAATTTTACCATATATAGTTGCGGTGGCAATTTTTGCTTTGGCATCTATTATATATTTTCATCCGCTTTTAAAAGGGCAAAAACTGAATCAGTCTGATATTACTCAGTTTACCGGAATGGTAAAAGAGATTAATGATTTTAGGGCAGATAAAAATGCAGAACCTTATTGGACAGGTGCTTCTTTTAGTGGAATGCCAGCGTATCAAGTAAGTGCCTATTATCCGAATGATTTTGTAAGAGTTTTAGACATAACTTTACGTTTTTTACCAAGACCTGCAGACTATACTTTTTTGTACTTTTTAAGTTTTTTTGTATTAATGATGGCGTTGAAAGTCAATTGGAGACTGGCAATTTTTGGTTCTCTAGCCTTTGGGTTTTCAACCTATTTAATCATTATTTTTGGAGCAGGACATAATGCAAAAGCGCATGCAATTGCTTACATGCCATTGGTTTTAGCCGGATTGTTGTGGGTTTTTCAGAAACGATATATTTTAGGGTTTTTGGTAACTGGTGTAGCGATGGCTTTAGAAATTTATACCAATCATCCTCAGATGACCTATTATCTTGGGTTTTCACTATTAATTTTAGGAATGGTAGAACTTATAAACGCCATTAAAGAAAAAATTATTCCAACATTTATAAAACAAGTTATTGTAATTCTTGCAGCTGTTTTATTAGGTGTTGGCGCAAATTCTTCGCGTTTAATGGCTATGAAAGAATATGCAGACCATAGTACAAGAGGTAAGTCTGAATTAACCATCAATCCTGATGGAACCAAAAAAGCAGTGACTAAAGGTTTAGATAAAGCCTATATAACAGAATATAGTTACGCGAAATTAGAGACTTTTAATTTGTTTATTCCGCGTTTTATGGGCGGAGGAACGATGGAGAAATTAGGAGGTGATTCAAATTTTTATCAACTTTTAGAAGCGAAAGCAGGCAAAAAAGCAGCAAAGGAATATTCTGAACAAGCATTAACGTATTGGGGAGATCAAAACATTGTAGAAGCACCAGCATATATAGGAGCAGTAATATTTTTTCTGTTTTTCTTAGGGATGTTCTTAGTAAAAGGAAGACTAAAACAATGGTTAGTAGCTGCAACGGTATTTTCAATTTTAATGAGTTGGGGAAGAAATTTTGATGTTTTAACCAACTTTTTTATTGATTATTTTCCGTTATACAATAAGTTTAGAGCAGTTTCATCGATACAAATCATCGCTGAATTATCTGTGCCTATTTTAGGTGTTTTGGCTTTAAAAGAATTCTTTTCTTCTAAAATTTCTTCGGATGAAAAACGAGATGCTCTAAAAAAAGCAGTGTATGTTTTTGGAGGATTAATTATTGTAGGTTTTTTACTAGCACATGGTTTTTCAACCTTTGAAGGATTAAGAGATGCTCAATACAAGCAGTTACCTGGTTTAACAGATGCAATTATTTCTGATAGAAAATCGATGTTATTAACAGATACTTTGCGTTCATTATTTTTAATGATACTTTCTGCAGGTGTTTTATGGATGTTGTTAAAAGAGAAATTAAAACAAGGTGTAGCTATTTTAGTACTGACACTTTTTATACTGTTCGATTTAATTTCTGTTGATAAAAAGTATGTGAATGAAACCGATTTTAAATCTGCAAGAAAAATTGATAAACCATTTATAGCTTCAACAGCAGATAAAATTATATTACAAGATAAAAGTCATTATAGAGTTGGTAATTTTACGGTAAATCCAATGAATGATGGAAGTACCTCTTATTTTCATCAATCTATTGGTGGATATCATGCAGCTAAATTAGGACGTTATCAAGAATTATTCGATTTTCAAATAGCCAAAAATAACATGCAAGTTTTAAACATGTTAAACACCAAGTATTTTATTATTGGCAATGATAAAGGAGAAAAACAATCGCAATTAAACCCAGATGCCAACGGAAATGCATGGTTTGTAGAACATGTAAAAATTGTAAACTCTGCGAATCAGGAAATACAAGCGTTAGATTCTTTAAATACAAAGACGGTTGCCGTTTATCAATCCGACCCTTCTGTAAAAGATAGAATTATATTTCCTAAAGAAATTGACTCAACAGCTTCTATAAAACTTTTAAATTACGATGTTACAACGTTAACATATCAATCTAAAACAAACAAAGAACAATTTGCTGTATTTTCTGAAATCTATTATAAAGATGGTTGGAACGCTTATGTAGACGGAAAATTAACGCCATACGTACGTGTAGATTATGTGTTAAGAGGAATGACGATTCCTGCAGGAGAACATACGATAGAGTTTAAGTTTGAGCCAAAAGTAATTCAGCAAGGGAAAATCATTTCTTTATCTTCTTATGCTTTGCTACTATTGATAACCGTTGGTTGGTTCTTTTATGAAAAGAAGAGATTAAAGAAATGAAAATAGGAATGATTTTGGATGCTCCGTTTCCACCAGATCCGAGAGTAGAAAACGAAGCCGTTTCTTTGGTAAAAGCAGGACATGATGTTTTTCTATTTTGTTTAAAATATGCCGATGAAAAATCGTCTGAAGTTATAAACGGAATTCAGGTTAAAAGATATGCTTCTAATAAACTAGAGTATAAATTATCCGCTTTAGCATATACCTTTTCTTTGTATCATTTTTTGATGGGAAAAAAAATTCATCAGTTTGTAAAAGAAACAAAAATTGATGCTTTTCATATTCATGATATCAGAATTGCACAGGCTGTTTTTAATGTGAATAATGGATTTCATTTACCTGTAGTTTTAGATTTGCATGATAATATGCCTGAAGTAATGAAGTTGTATCCACATCTTCAAAAGTTTCCGGGAAAGTATTTGATTTCACCATTAAAATGGAAAAAGAAAGAAAAGGAATTTATAGGAAAAGCAACTAAGGTAATTGCTGTTTCTCCAGAATTTTTAGAGAATTTAGCACAAAGAATTCCATCAGCAAAAGATAAGTTAGTACTAGTTCCGAATACGATTAGAGAATCATTTTACACCAATTATACGATTGATAAAACGATTGTAGAGAGATACAAAGACAATTTTGTACTCTTATATTTAGGCGATACACATTTAAGAAGAGGCTTACAAACAGCCATTGAATCGCTAATTTCTTTAAAGGAATCGATTCCAAATATTAAGTTGGTAATTGTAGGTAAGAATACTACAGATGTTGTTTTAAAACAACAAGTTGCCGATTTAAAATTAGAAGAATTTGTCGATTTTGAAGGTTGGCAAAATGTTTCTTTATTTCAGTCTTATATTTTATCGAGTGCTATTTGTATTTCGCCTTTGCATAGAAATTTACAACACGATGTTGCGTATGCAAATAAGATTTTTCAGTATATGAGTCTGGCAAAACCTCTTTTGGTAAGTGATGCTACCGCTCAAAAAAGAGTTGTTGAAAAACATAATACAGGCTTAATTCATAAAGATAGAGATGTTAAACATTTTTCTGATAAAATTTTAATGCTCTACAAGGATGAAAAATTAAGAAATGAATTAGGGCAAAATGGAAAAGAGTTTATAGAAAATGAATTTTCTTGGGAACAAACTTCTAAAAAACTACTACATTTATACGATAACCTACAATAGTGAAAGTATTAATAATTACATATTATTGGCCACCAGCAGGAGGTTCTGGAGTGCAACGTTGGTTGAAGTTTGTAAAATATTTACAAGAATTCGGAATAGAACCTGTGGTGTATACCGTTGATGATGTCAATTATCCGAAGGAAGATTTAAGCTTAATAAATGAGGTTCCAAAAAATATAGAAGTTTTAAAACAACCTATTTGGGAACCGACGGATTTACTTTTTTGGAAAAAAAAGAAACCTAAAAAAAGCGGAATTTCTAACGTTAGTAACAGCGGTATTTTATCTTTTATTAGAGGGAATTTTTTTATTCCAGATCCTAAAGTGTTTTGGGTAAAAGCATCTGTAAAATACCTTCAGAAGTATTTAGATTCTCATAAAATTGATACTATTATTTCTACGGGGCCGCCACACAGTATGCATTTAATTGCTCAGAAATTACACAGGAAAAATAATATAAAATGGCTTGCAGATTTTAGAGATCCTTGGTCAGATTTGTATTATAATAAAGATTTTAAGCAATTATCATTTGCTAAAAATAGAAATAGAAAATTAGAAGAAACTGTTTTAAAAAATGCAGATTGTGTGTTGACAGTTAGTAATTCTTTAAAAATTGAATTTGCTAAAAAAGCCAGTAGAGTAGAGGTTGTCAGCAATGGTTTTGATGATGAAGTTTTAACCAAAAGTGCAATTAATTTAGATGCTAAATTTTCCATTTCCTACATCGGGTTGTTGCCAAAACAAAGTAACCCAAAAGTGTTTTTTAAAGTTTTAAGCCAACTTACTTTAAAAAATAAAGACTTTAAGAACGATTTAAAACTGAATTTTATTGGTGATATTTCTGATGAAGTTAAAGAAGTAATATCAAAAAATAATTTACTAGATAATTCTGATTTTAAAGGATATGTTTCTCATGAGACTGCTATAGAATATCAGAAAAAAGCACAAGTATTGTTGTTGTTAATTCCGAATGTAGAAAAATCTAAAGGAATATTAACTGGAAAATTATTTGAGTATTTAACAGCAAAAAGACCCATTTTAGCGATTGGACCGGAAGATGGAGATTTATCAGAAATATTAAAAGAGACCAATGCAGGAGTTGTAATTGATTTTGAAAATGAAGAAAAAATTACCTTAGAAATAGAACGGTTATATCATCAATTTAAGCTAGGAACTTTAGAAGTGAAATCTAAAGGCATAGAAAGATATCATAGAAAAGAATTGACGAAAGAGTTAGCTTTGATTATTAAAAGTTTACATTCGTAAGTATGGGGATCATTTTAAAACAGTCATTTAAAAATACTCTTTTTATTTACCTTGGTTTTGCTTTTGGCGGAATTAATACCTTGTTTTTATATACTCGTTTTTTAGAAGATGAATATTATGGTTTGGTAACTTTTTTGTTGTCTACTTCTAACCTGCTAATGCCTTTAATTGCCTTAGGAATTCATCATACCATTGTGAAGTTTTTTTCGAGTTATTTTACAAAAGTAGAGAAAGATCGGTTTTTATCATCAGTCCTTTTTTTACCATTATTAATTGCAATTCCTATTGCTTTTTTAGGAAACCATTTTTATCAAGAAATAGGTGATTATTTATCTATAGAAAACCCAATTATAAAAGATTATACGTTTGTTATTTACCTGATTGCTGTAGCTTGTTCTTACTTTGAGATTTTTTATGCTTGGGCTAAAGTTCAGTTTCAGTCTGTTTTTGGTAATATTTTAAAAGAGTTGTATAATAGAGTAATGGTAATGATTTTACTATTTGCGGTCTACTTTGAATTGATTACAAAACCAGAATTTATATATTATTTAACGGGTGCCTATTTTCTAAGAATGTTTATAATGATGTTTTATGCATTTAGTTTATATATGCCAAAATTCACCTTTTCTAAACCAGATAATTTCAAAGAAGTAATTCGTTTTTCTGGTTATATTATTTTAGCAGGAAGTGCAGGTGCTATTATTTTAGATATAGATAAGTTTATGATACCAGGTAAAGAGTCTTTAGTTAAAGCAGCTTATTATTCAGTAGCTGTTTTTATTGGTTCTTTTATAGAAGCGCCAAGTAGGGCAATGTTAAATATTCTACAACCATTAACATCTAAGACATTAAATGAAGAAAATCATAAAGAAGTAGCTTCTTTGTATAAAAAGAGTTCTATTAATTTATTATTAATTAGCGGACTATTTTTTGTTTTGATTAATGCAAATGTAGGGCAGTTATTTAACTTGTTACCTAAAGAGTACGGAGAGGGTGCTTTGGTAGTGCTAATGATTTCTATACTGAAGCTATACAACGGATTTTTAGGTAATAATGGAGCTATCATAAATAATTCTAAGTTCTACCGAGTTACGTTACCTATTAGTGTCTTTATGGCTTTGTCTGTGTACTTTTTAAATAAATTGTTTTATTATCAATTAGATATGGGAACGGATGGTTTGGCCTTAGCAACTTTAATAGTTGTCTTTTTGGCAAACACTTTTAAATTATTTTTTGTGAAAAGTAAGTTTTCTATGACTCCTTTTACAGACAAGTCTTTAAAAATGATTTTGATTATTGCTCTATTATATTTAGCTTTTAACTTTTGGGATTTTCCAATAAGTGATGTCTATTTGTGGAAGTTTCCTGTTCATCCTATTATAAATATAGCGTTAAAAAGTATTTTAATAACTGTGATTTATATTTTCTTGGTGCTTAAACTTCATGTTTCTAATGAGTTTGATCTACTCCTTAAAAAATACTATAAATAGCAATCTATGTAATCGGTTAGCATGTGAAATAGCAGTGCAATACAAAGTATTCTCGTTTTCTTAAAGAATAAACCAATGCAATAAAAACCAATGGCAATATAAGAGTGTAAAGGATGAAAGTTAATACTGCATCGGTTCTCTTTAAAAATAGGAGTAGCTAATAAATGATCTAAATCTACTAGCATAGAAAACAAAAATATTAAGTACACCATTTTCCATTTATCTTTAAAAAAGAAATAAGCTATAAAAGCAGGTACTATAAAATGAAGAGCATAATGTATTATAAATTTTGACATAAAAAAAAGGTTTATTCTTTTTACAAAACAAACCTTTTTGAGTATAATTATTCATTGGGGGACATTGAACTTTTACACTGCTAATTTAGGTATAATTTGTATTTTAATTCTTTACCTATGTTAATAGAATTATTTTGAGTTTAATTTTTTTCTTATTCTACTTAATTGTACAGCCGAAATATTTAAATATGATGCTATATGATACTGCGGAATGATATTTTCTATATTAGGTATTTCTTTTTTAACTGCTTTATACCTTTCTGTAGCATCTAAAACCGATAAATTATATATTTTTTTTTCAAATAATAAAAAAACACTCTCTAATGCATTTGCATACATAACTGCAATGTCAATATCCGCTGAAGCAAGTTTTTTTAATTTTTTATAGTTTATAGAATATAATTCACAGTCAGTTAAACATTGATAGGTTAGTAATGAACTTTTATTAGAAACCAATGCCCCAAACGAACCTGTAGAACAATAAGGAACAAACAAACTTCTTATATATTCTTTTCCTTTTTCATCTTCGTAATAAGATCTAACAATTCCTCTTTTTAAAATATATAAATAGGCAGGTATATCCCCCGTTTTAGTTAAAATGTCTTTGTTAGAAAACTTTTTTAATTCAGTAAGTGCTAAAAATTTTTGATAAGATTCTGGAGGTAACTTGTGGATGTTATTAATAAAAACAGATAATATGTTCACAAATGAGAGATTTGAAGTTATAAGTCTTAATTTAATGCAATTAATTATAAAAAACTAATTGCATTTGGTCCTTCCATGAACACTAAGTCTAAAATAGATAAATTAGAAATAAAACCATGCTTATCGTCAAACATTTGTATGTATTTTTCGACTAATTTTTTTGGTTGATGTTTTGCATTTACCAATTCTCTAAAGTCCTTTTCTGTAGTTTCTACAGTATATTCTTCGGTTTTAGAGTATTGCAATGGTATTTGTAAGGCATCTGCAATAAACAAATGCGTGTCCATATTTACATCTTGTAAAAAAGTATATTTTTTGTTGAATATTTTAAGTAAATCGTCTTCGTAAAACTCGTAAAAAGGAGAAGTCCTATAAGCAGTTTGTAAAGATTTTAAATGATGATCTTGCCAATGCGCATCGTTATCAACCAATAAATCTTTTGTTTTTTTTCGTTGAGAACTTCCTTTATTTTTATCCTTAACAGGAATATTTAATAGCTGTTTTCCGTTTGCATTATATATATAGCATCTATTTCTATAGCTCTGTTTTTGAAAGTTATCTTCCATTTCAAAAACAACTGAATCCGATTTTACAATTTCTGAATATTGAGAAATAGGTCCAAAGTAAGTAGGTATAAATAAGGACATTTTTTATTAGTTTTCAGGTTTAGTATTCAGTCTCGTTCTCAGTATGCAATCTCAGTATGCAATCTCAGTTTACAGTAACAGTTAGTTTCTTTGTAACTTTGCGTCTTCGTGAGAAAAACTGGAAACTGCCACTGTAAAATGAATACTATTTCTTACCTTTTTTTCCTTTATAAAAACTATATCCAAAATATAAAGCTATTAAAGCTAAAACATAATATCTGTAAGAAACAGGTTCACCATCTCCACCTACGGTTGTAAACATTCTGTCCCAGCGGATAGATTTTATTTTTTCACCAAAAGTAGGTGCATTTGCATCCCAACTAAACCAAATTAAAACGGGTTTACCTAAAACATGATCAAAAGGTACATATCCCCAATAACGAGCATCTAGAGAGTTGTGTCTGTTATCTCCCATTAACCAATAATAATCTTGTTTAAAAGTATAAGAATCTGCTTTTTTACCATTAATAAAAATATTATCTCCAACAATTTGTAAATCGTTGTTTTCATAATTTTTAATAATTTGTTCATAATATGGAATCGAAGTAGCATCTAACTTTACGGTTGCTCCTGCTTTAGGAATGTAAATTGGGCCAAAATTGTCTTGACTCCAATGATTCGATTCTACATGAGGAAAAATAGCATTATCTGCTCCATGATTTACCTTTTTTACAGATACTGTAGCAGGATATTTTTTAAGTTGATTAAACTCTTCTTCGGTTAAATTGATGTTTATTTTGTTTGCTACATTCGTCATTTTTAGACGACTTGCTAAATCTTGAGAAACGCCACCTGCAACTTCTGTATATAAAGAATCTGAGCCTATTTTAGATAAGTTAGCACTCTTTTTAAAAGCTTCTTGAACTTTTGGGTTGTTCCAATATTCATTTAAAATTTTGTAAACTCCTGTTCTTTCTTTATTGATTAAAAATTTTGGAAAGTTATTAATGTCAATAGCAGATTTAGCTTCGTACGTGTAATAAAATTGAATTTTAGCTCTGTATGGTAATATGTTCTTTTTTCCGTTGATGTACACATAACCATCCTTAATTTCTAAAGAGTCTCCTGCAATACCTACGCAACGTTTTACATAGTTGGTTTTTTTATCAACCGGTTTATACGTGAATTTACCAGAAGTATCTCCCCACATCGTAGCCAAAGTATCTGCAGGCCAATTAAAACAAACAATATCATTATTTTTAATTTTTTGTAAGCCAGGTAAACGTGTATAAGGTAATTGAGGTGATTTTAAGTAGGATGCAGTTCCTACAATAGGCAAAGAATCATGGACCATTGGAGCAGCAATAACTGTAGATGGAACTCTAGCACCATAATGAAACTTGCTTACAAAAAGATAATCTCCTACTAATAAAGATTTTTCTAATGAGGATGTTGGTATAGTAAAAGGTTGCATAAAATAGGTATGTACTAAAGTTGCTGCAATAATTGCAAAAGCAATAGAACTTACCCATTCTCCCAATTCAGAGCGAGGTTTTAAACTTCTCTCTTTATTGTATTTTGTGTCAGTGGCATAATTGATGTAAAAAATATAGAGTCCTAAAGTAATAATGACTAAAAAGGAATCTAATTTTTTATAAAAACCAAAAGTTCTAATGGTTTCTATCCAAATAACAGGAAACATTAATAGGTTTACAATAGGAATGAATAATAAGAAAATCCACCATTTTGGACGTTTAATAATGCTCATTAATACAACTCCGCTATATACTGGTATTGCAGCTTCCCAAGCTTTTCTACCTGCTTTTACATATAGTTTCCAGGTGCCTAAAAAATGAATTACTTGTATTGCTAAGAAAAAGATAAACCACTCTATATAAGTCATAATTGTACTGTTTAATGTCTGTTCGAGCGCAGTCGAGAACTTGTAATATCTATTTTATACCTCTCGACTGCGCTCGAGGAGATAATTATATTTTATTAGAGTAAAAAAAAAGAATATGTTACAGTTTTTAACGGATGTTTAACACATCTTTCATAGAGAAAATTCCTTTTTTACCCAGAATCCATTCTGCTGCAACAACAGCGCCTAAAGCAAATCCTTTTCTACTATGAGCTGTATGTTTAATTTCTATAGAATCTACTTCAGAGTCGTACCAAACAGTGTGAGTACCTGGTACATCCGGAATTCTTTTAGCTACAATAGGAATATTTTCTTCGGATGTTTTTTCATCTAATTCCCAATTATTCTTAGAAGAATTTTCTATAATTCCTTCCGCCAAAGTAATAGCTGTTCCACTTGGTGCATCTAATTTTTTGGTGTGATGAATTTCTTCCATAGAAATATTATAATCTTCTAAAGAACTCATCATTTTTGCCAATTGCTTATTTAGCTCAAAGAAAATATTTACGCCTAAACTGTAATTAGAAGCATAAATAAAAGCACTGTTTTTTTCTTTACAAAGTGCAACAGCATCTTCATATTTATCTAGCCAACCTGTAGTTCCAGAAATTACAGGAACATTGTTGTTTATACAATTGGTAATATTATTATAAGCAGAAGAAGGCACGCTAAAATCGATGGCAACATCTGCCAACGTTATATCAATTACATCATCTACATCTTTTCTAATTACTATTTCATGTCCACGAGATAAAGCAATTTTTTCAATTTCTTTACCCATTCTTCCATAACCTAATAGTGCAATCTTCATTTTAAAAATTATATTTAATTGTTAGACCTACTTTTGGTGCTTCCACATAAATTGGATCAATTACAAAAGTGGGTTTAAATGATAAATTATCATCGGTGTTAAATTGAAGTAGATGTGCATTTACACTAGCTTCTACAATTTGTAAAACATACAAAATAACAGTTGTTAATAAAGACATGTCTCTATTTTCGCTTAGTTGTTCTTGAGCCGTTTCTAAAGTGGTTAATGAAATTATTTCAGTACCATCATCTAGAGTAAATTCATCTTGTAATCCGTTTTTTCTTAACTTATAAGCGGTCCTATACCTTTTGTATTCTTTGTTGTTGTCTAAATAATAATATATACTAGTACCCATAGCTGCCCAAACAATTGGAGCTTTCCAATATTTCTTATTATAAATTTGCCCCATTCCTGGAAATATAGCTGAATAAAATGCTGCTTTAGATGGGGCTAAGGCATCATAAACACCACCTTTTTCTATTTTTATATCTCCTTTAATTTTTAGACCTTTTACATTTACAGAATCTTTCTGCCCAAAAATGGACGCAGAAAGAAGCGTTAGTAATAAAACAAATATGATATTTTTTAAAAGCACTTATTTTAATAAGTTTTTTATTCGGTTAAAATCTTCTTCAGAATGAAAAGGAATTGAAATTTTACCTTTACCATTACTACTAACAGAAACGTCTATTTTATGACCAAAGTATTCGCTAATATCTTTAACACTGCTTTTAATGTAGTTAGGTACAGGTTTTTTCTTTGGTTTTGCAATGGTACCAGATTTTAAGCTTTTTACTAAGTCTTCAGTTTGTCTTACAGATAACTTATCTCTTAATATTTTCTCGTAAATAGCTAATTGATCTTCTGTGTTTTCTACATTAATCATAGCTCGACCATGCCCCATAGAAATAAAACCATCTCGCATACCCGTTTGTAAAATTGGATCTAATTTTAACAAACGTAGATAATTGGTAACCGTAGAACGTTTTTTACCAACTCTTGTACTTAAATCTTCTTGTGTTAACTGAATTTCATCAATTAAACGTTGGTAAGATAAAGCAACCTCAATAGGGTCTAAGTTTTTACGTTGTATGTTTTCTACCAATGCCATTTCTAGCATTTCTTGGTCGTTGGCAAGTCTTATATATGCGGGTACAGTTTTGTTTCCAATTAATTTTGATGCTCTAAAACGACGCTCACCAGAAACTAATTGAAATTTATTACCTTCTAGTTTTCTAACCGTAATTGGCTGAATAACGCCCAACTCTTTTATAGAACTAGCGAGTTCTCTTAATGCTTCTTCATCAAAATAAGTTCTTGGTTGAAATGGGTTTACATCAATCAAGTCTAATTCTATTTCAATAATACTTCCAACAACTTTATCTGCATTCTTATCGGATGCAGAAATTACGTTAGAAGATTCTTGCAATAAAGCAGATAATCCTCGTCCTAAAGCTTGTTTCTTGGTTGCTTTTGCCATGTTACGAATTCTTTTTTAATAATTCTTGTGCCAAATTTAAGTAATTTACGGCACCTTTACTTGTTGCATCGTATGCAATAATACTTTCTCCGTAACTTGGTGCTTCACCTAAACGTGTATTTCTTCTAATAATGGTATCAAAAACCATGCTAGAGAAATGTTTTCTAACTTCGTCAACTACTTGATTAGAAAGACGTAAACGAGAATCAAACATTGTTAAAAGTAATCCTTCTATGTCTAAATCAGAATTATGAATATTCTGTACGCTTTTAATCGTATTTAATAGTTTTCCTAATCCTTCTAGTGCAAAATATTCACACTGAATAGGAATAATAACAGAATCTGCCGCTACTAAAGAGTTTAAAGTAATTAAACCTAAAGACGGAGCACAGTCAATTAAAATATAATCGTAATCGTCTTTTATATCGACTAACGCTTTTTTTAACATATATTCTCTGTCTTCTTTGTCTACGAGTTCTATTTCAATAGCTACTAAATCTATATGTGCAGGTATAATATCTACATTAGGAGAAGCTGTTTTAACAATTGTGTCTTTTGCTAAAATTGAATGCTCTAAAACTTGATAGGTACCATATTCTACAGCCTCTACATCAATACCTAAGCCAGATGAAGCATTTGCTTGTGGATCTGCATCAATTAACAAAACTTTTTTCTCCAAAACACCTAAGGAAGCAGCTAAATTAATGCTTGTTGTTGTTTTACCAACACCTCCTTTTTGATTTGCAATAGCAATTATTTTCCCCATTATAAAAGTTTAGTTTAAAGTTAGTAAAATTACGTTTTTTTATGTTTTTAGAAAATGAAAGATGTTAACAAAAAGATAAAAATATAAAATACTGACATTTAGTTTGTTATGATGGTTTTTGTCGAATTTTTAAACAAATTTCATCAAAAAAAAACCGAAGCGTAAACTTCGGTTTCTAACAAGTAATATTGTTCTATTTCTTTGGAATGTTCTTTAGGATGGCTACTAAAAATTTCCAGAATTTTTGTGTTGATGAAATAGAGGCTCTTTCATCTGGTGAATGTGCCCCTGTTATGGTTGGTCCAAAAGAAACCATATCCATGTCTGGGTAATTCTGACCTAAAATACCACATTCTAAACCAGCATGACAAGCTGCAACATGTGCTTTTTCACCATGTAAGGTTTCATATAAGTTTGAAACGATGTCTAAAATTGCTGAATTTACATTAGGTTGCCAACCAGGATATTCTCCTGATAAATCAACATCAAAACCAGAGAGTTCAAAAGCAGATTTTAATGAATTTGCCAAATCTAATTTATTACTTTCTGATGATGAGCGCGTTAAACAACCTACTTTTATCTGTCCGTCTTTTACAATTACTCTGGCAATATTATTAGAGGTTTCTACCAAATCTTTAATATCCGGACTCATTCTATACACGCCATTAATTGCTGCGTAAATAGATTTTAAAAAGCCTTCTTGAACGCCTATTTCCATCACTTTTACAGGTAAGGCAACTTTTTGAATATCAACAGTTAAGTTTGGCTCTAATGTTAAGAACTCTTCTTTTATATTGTTAATAAGCAGGTTGGTTTCTAATACAAATGCTTCTTTAGATATTTTATCTACAGTTATTAGAGCAGTGCTTTCACGGGGAATTGCATTACGTAAACTACCTCCATTTATTTCAGAAATTCGCAATCCAAAATTAGTGAAACCGTCAAATAATAAACGGTTCATAATTTTATTGGCATTTCCTAGTCCTTTATGAATATCCATTCCAGAATGTCCACCATTTAATCCTTTTACGGTAATAGAAAAAGCTGTTGAGTATTTAGAAGTTTCTTCTTCCTTATAAGTTCTAGTGGCTGTAACGTCTATACCACCAGCGCAACCCATGCCTATTTCATCATCTTCTTCTGTGTCTAAGTTTAAAAGAATCTCTCCTTCTAAAATCCCACCTTCAAGTCCCATTGCACCAGTCATACCAGTTTCTTCATCAATAGTAAATAGCGCTTCTAGGTTTGGGTGTTCAATATCATCAGAAGAAAAAATGGCCATAATTGCAGCAACTCCTAAACCATTATCTGCTCCTAAGGTGGTTCCATGGGCAGTAACCCAATCACCATCAATTAGCATTTTGATGCCTTCTTTGTCAAAATCGAAAACGGTATCCGAGTTTTTTTGATGAACCATATCTAAATGGCCTTGTAAAACAACAGTTTTTCTGTTTTCTAAACCTTTTGTAGCTGGTTTTTTAATAATTACATTACCTACTTTATCTACAAAAGTTTCAAGGTTTAAGTGCTTACCAAAATCTACCATAAATTGAATTACACGTTCTTCTTTTTTAGAAGGACGAGGAACTGCATTTAAATCTGCAAAATGATTCCAAACAATTTTAGGTTCTAAACTTCTTACTTCTTTACTCATTTTCTTGTTTTTTATTATAAATTTTTGAAGGCTAAAAAAAGCCTTAAAACTAAATTTCAGTCAGTAAATTTACACTATTTCTATAACAGTTTCTGTTAAGTTTTTTCTAACTTTAGTTAAATCTTTCATATAACAATCATCTGCTCTAAAGCCTACAGGTAAAACCAAAACGGGTTTTAAATTTAGTGCATTCAGATTCAGAATTTCAATATATTTATCCGGAATAAAACCCTCCATAGGGCAAGCGTCTATTTTTTCTATGGCACAAACGGTCATTAAGTTACCTAATGCTATATACGCTTGGTTTTTATTCCATAGAAGTAATTCTTCTTGTGTTTTTTTCTGAACATCTTCCATCAAAAAATCTTTAAAGGGCTTTGTAATGGTTTCGGGTGTATTTCTAATTTCTTTAACTAATTTAAAATAATTTTGTATTTCTTCTGTAGTATAATTATCAATAACACAAATAACTAAAACATGAGACGCTTCTAATAGTTGATTTTGGTTAAAAGAATGTGCAACTAGTTCCTTTTGTATCTCTTTATTTTTAATTACAACTAATTTTAAAGGTTGTAAGCCGTAAGAAGTTGCTGTTAAGTTAAAAGCTTCTTTTAAAGTGTTTATTTGTGTTTCAGAAAGCTGTTTTTCTGAATCAAACTTTTTAACAGCATAACGCCATTTTAAACTATCTATAATATTCATTTATCTTAATTAGGTTACAAAAATAAGTCATTCTTTTAGATGAGTTCTATTCATGTGATTATAAATATTGATAAAGGTATAAATCATTTTTTGTATCTTGATAACAAAAAAACTATGAATGAGGATTTTCTTCATTATGTATGGAAGTATCAATTATTTTCTATTCATGATTTAAAAACAACTACTAAAGAAAGTTTAAATATTTTAAAAGCTGGAAATCATAACCATAATTCTGGACCAGATTTTTTGAACGCTCAAATTAAAATTGAAAACCAACTTTGGATTGGTAATGTAGAAATTCATTTAAAATCGTCTGATTGGTATGCGCATCATCATGAAATTGATAAAAATTATGATGCAGTTATTTTGCATGTGGTTTGGGAAGATGACGCAACTGTTTTTATGAAGAATAATATACCTTTACCTGTTTTAGTTTTAAAAGATTTTGTGTTTAAATCGGCTTTAGATAATTATCGTAATTTATTTTCAACCAATCAACGTTGGATTCCTTGTGAAACGGAAATTAGTTCTGTTGATAGTTTTACTCTTGAAAATTGGAAAGAACGATTATTTTTTGAGCGTTTAGAACGAAAATCTATCGAAATGAATCAGGTTTTGGTAGATAATCAAAATGACTATGAGGCGGTTTTATTTAAGTTATTAGCAAAGAATTTTGGGTTGAAAGTTAATGGTGATGCCTTTTTTAGTTTGGCAACATCTTTTGACTTTTCTATGCTAAGAAAAGTAAGGTTTAATGAAAATCAATTAGCTGCCTTGTTATTTGGACAAGCAGGGTTTTTAGAGGAAGTTCTTGAAGATGTGTATTCTCAACAATTAAAAACCGAGTATAATTATTTAGAACATAAATATAATTTGAAGTCAATTTCTAAAAATCAGTTTTCTTTTTTTAGAATGAGACCACCTAATTTTCCAACGATACGTATTGCGCAATTAATAGCTTTGTATCATTTACATCAGAATTTATTTTCTAAAATGATGCAAATAGAAACCTTAAAAGAATTTTATGATTTGTTTGAAATTGATGTACATCCGTTCTGGAAAATACATTATACATTTGATAAAACTTCAAAATTAACACAAAAAAAACTATCTAAATCGTTTGTAGATTTATTACTGATAAACACTATTATTCCTCTAAAATTTTTATATCAAAAAAATAGAGGAGAAGTAAATGAAGTAGCGTTTTTAGAGATTCTTCAGCAAATAAAATCAGAAAAAAATAGTATTATTTCTAAGTTTGATGAAATTGGTATAAAAGCAAAAAATGCTTATGAAACTCAGGCTTTAATAGAACTTAAAAATAATTATTGTAATAAAAAAAGGTGCTTACAGTGTGCGGTTGGAGTAAAGTTGTTGCGTTAAATTATTGAATGTAGGTAATCATTGAATTCAGTTTACTCATGTGAATCTTTATTTTTTTTAAATGAATGACCCAATTGTAATTGCAGTACAAATAGCTAATGAAACAAAACTAATTATTGTCCAGAAATTCCGACTGTTTTTAATTAAATATTTTACTCCAATGACTAAGAAAAATAATTGTGCAATAAGAAATGGGATTGTTAATAATTCTCGAAGTACTCCAATTAAGACAAAATCTATTTCATAAAAATTAATTATGTAGATTAAAATAAAGAAGGATACAATTGTGAAATTTATAATTGTCAGATTTCGATTTGTGATTAATTTATTCATTGTTTTTAGTTTTTCTAAATTATTGGAATGTAAAGTTCAGAAAAGTTTATGAGATAACAATGAGCCCAAGTTAAGTAATACGTTTTCTTATTCTACTTAATGCTTGTGGTGTAACACCCATGTATGAGGCAATATGTTTTAAAGGTATTTGTTGAAATAATTCTGGTCTGTCAGAGAATAAATCTAAAAACCTTTCTTCTGCTGTTTTACTTAAAAAAGAAAGCTCTCTTTTCGATTTTATTAAAAACATGTTTTCAGCCATTTTTCTACCAATAATATTTCCACTACTTGTTTTTTGATAAGCTTCTTGCAGGTCTTTGTTTGAAATTTTCCACAAGATTGTTTCTGTTAAGGTTTCAATTTGATATTTAGACAGCTTTGTGTTAAAAAAGAATCATAGCCCGTAACAAATTCATTGTCAAATAAAAAGCCAAAAGTTAAATCATTTTCAATTCTAGGAATATAAAGTCGGATTATTACTTTGGCAATGAAATATAAATAATTTGCAACCTTGCCAATCTTTAATAAGGAGGTGTTTTTTTTTTTTTTGAACTTTACTTTTTTTAATTTACAAGAAAAAAGATCCAATCAGAATCATTCATTGGAGAAGTATTGTCAATAACTTTCTAATTAATGGCAACGTGTTTGTACAAGATTAGTTGCGTTGTTTAAATACTTAATTTAGTAAATAATTACCGAATAGAAAATCCCAAAGAATTTTCGTAAATGTGCCAAAACCAAGCAATTAATTTTGTACGGTGTTGTAATTTGTTATATTGTTCAACTCAAAATTCGAATATTATTAACTGGGATTATTTCTATCTTATTCAAAATAGTATCTCTAATAATTAGTCTAAAATCAAATTTCTTATATCTATCCAATAAATCAAAATCATTTTTTACTCGATAATTTATTCCATTATGAAATCTTTTTAGTAACTCATCTTTTGATAGAATTTTATAATTATCTATTTTACTCAGATTAGTTATTATTGATTTCTTTTCTTGATTTTTTTTGAAATATATAAATTTTGAATGATTACAAATTAAGTAAGAATCTTTTATGCTTCCGTGCCATATTATTTTTTGATTACAAGCATTCAAATCTTTGTCATAAATAAAATAGATTCTTTCTGGATTTCTCGGAATAAAAATTAAAATCATTAATATAATCAAAAGTACTGACGCTATTAAGTATTTGTATTTTTTCATTTTCAAGATTAGTTATTTTATACTCAACTCGTAATTTTTCATTCGTAATAAATTACAACATCTATTAATACAAACTTTTATATTTACTAGGGTTTGCTTCATTCATCATTTCATAAATTTTCTCATAAATATCTTCTGCAGATGGTTTGGAAAAATAATCTCCATCTGTACCATACGCTGTTCTATGTTCTTTAGCAGTTAAAGTTGCGGGTTTGCTATCTAAAAACATGTAACCATTTTGGTTTTCTACTATTTTTTGCAGAAGGTAAGCAGAAGCTCCACCGGGTAAGTCTTCATCAACTATTAATAACTTATTCGTTTTTTCTAAGCTTTTTACACAATCATGATTTATGTCAAAAGGCAGTAAACTTTGTGCATCTATAATTTCTATATTAATATCTGCTTGTAGTAATTCTTTTGCAGCTTGCTCAACAATTCTTAATGTAGATCCGTAAGAAACAACTGTTAAATCGGTACCTTGTTTAATTGTTTCTACAACGCCAATTTGTGTTTTGTAATCACCTAAATTTATGGGTAATTCTTCTTTTAATCGGTAACCATTTAGGCATTCTATAACTAAGGCAGGTTCGTCTCCTTCTAGTAATGTATTGTAAAACCCTGCTGCTTTTGTCATGTTTCTTGGTACTAATACATGAATTCCTCTAACATTATTTATAATTCCTGCCATTGGCGAACCAGCATGCCAAATACCTTCTAGTCTATGGCCACGAGTTCTAATAATTAATGGCGCTTTTTGTTTACCAAAAGTTCTATAGTGTAAAGTTGCCAAATCATCACTCATAATTTGTAGAGCGTAAAGTAGGTAATCTAAATATTGAATTTCTGCAATTGGTCTTAAACCACGCAGTGCTAAACCAATACCTTGGCCTATAATCGTTGCTTCTCTAATACCTGTATCTGCAACTCTAGTTTCGCCATATTTCTCTTGAAGCCCCTCTAATCCTTGATTTACATCACCAATAAAACCTGCATCTTCACCAAAAATAATTACTTCAGGGTATTTTTTTAGAATGGCATCAAAATTATCTCTCATGATTATTCGTGCATCAACTAAAGTTTTATTTTTAGCGTAAACAGGTAGCTTTTTAGGCACGTTTAAAGCGTTAAAACTAGATTCGCTATGCAGGTGTGATGAGAATTTTTCTTCAGCAACTTTTAATGAGTTTTTTATGAAATTTTGAAGCAGTATTTTTTCTGCAAAACTTTCATCTTTTAAGTAACGAAGTGTTTTTCTTGCAGTAGATAAAACATCTTTTCTAGTTGGTTCTACAATAGAAATTAAATCTTTTATATGTTTATTGATAAAACTGCTATTTTTACTTTTGTTAGCAACTTTTTCTAATAATTGAGTGGCAGTATTTACTTCTGATTTTATTTCATTAATAAATGCGTTCCAGGCATTTCTTTTGGCGCTAACAACCTCTTTTTTAGCTTTTTTTTCTAGAATAATAATCTCTTCTTCAGATTCTACAAAGCGTAAAACTTCTCCTGTTTCTGTTTCTAGTTCAAAATTTAAAATCCAGTGTCGCATTTTAGTAATGCAATCATGTTCTTTTTCCCATGCAAGTCTTTCTTTTCCTTTGTATCTTTCATGAGAACCCGAGGTAGAGTGACCTTGTGGTTGTGTAAGTTCTTTTACATGTATTAAAATAGGCACATGTTCTTCTCGTGCAATTTTCGCTGCTTTGTTATATACATCAACTAATTGAACGTAGTCCCATCCGTTTACAACAAAGATTTCTAAACCATTTTTGGTGTGGTCTCTCTCAAACCCTTTTAAAACTTCAGAAATACTTTCTTTTGTTGTTTGGTGTTTTGCGTGAACAGAAATTCCATATTCATCATCCCAAACACTCATTAACATTGGTACTTGTAAAACTCCAGCTGCATTTATAGTTTCAAAAAAAACACCTTCACTGGTACTTGCGTTTCCAATGGTTCCCCATGCAACTTCATTTCCGTTTGTAGAAAAGTTAGATTTATGTTGTACACTTTTTTCTGTTCTGTATATTTTAGATGCTTGTGCTAAGCCTAGTAAACGAGGCATTTGACCTGCTGTAGGTGAAATGTCTGCGCTAGAATTATATTGTTTTGTTAAGTCTTTCCAACTACCATCATCATTTAAACTGTGTGTGGTAAAATGCCCACCCATTTGTCTACCAGCAGACATTGGTTCTGCTTTAATATCTGTGTGTGCGTATAAGCCAGCAAAAAATTGTTGTGGAGTTAATTCTCCAATAGCCATCATAAAAGTTTGATCTCTATAGTAACCAGATCTAAAATCGCCCAGTTTAAAAGCTTTAGCCATTGCTAGTTGTGGAACCTCTTTTCCGTCTCCAAAAATTCCAAATTTTGCTTTACCTGTTAAAACTTCTCTACGGCCTAATAAACTGCATTCTCTACTAATTTTAGCAATTCTATAATCATTTAAAACTTCAGTTTTAAAATCTTGAAATGAAAGTTTTTGTTTATTCTCTATAGGTGTTTCCTGCAACATTTTTATGAGATTTTTAAGGTCTTACAAAGATAGTTTTTTTAGTTGATATTGAAAAATATAAATATTTATTAAGAATTATGTAAAATTTACATGAATTATATTGTTTTTGTTGAAAATATTTCAAATAAAAACAAAACTAATTGTTGTTAATTTAATAAAATCCACGTTTAAAAAAGTTATAAATAGATTTTAAATCTGCAGATAATGAAAATCTTATTTTTTGTGGGTAGGCTGCTTGAGATACTTCCCAACCATTGTTGGAGTAGAAGGGAAAGTAAATTTCGAAAATCTCATGTACAAAGTTAAAACGAACTCCGTTTTCATAAGCAAAATATAACGGGTGGTTTTTGTTTTTTAAGAAAGCTACATCATTATAAACCTCTATCCATTTCCATAATCCAATGCTAGAATTATTAGAAACCATAAATTGATTTGCAAATCGTGTAGGAAGCACAGATTTAAATCCTCCTTCGGTTATGATATATTGCTGGCTAAAAAAACCAGAACTTTCAGATCTCCCCAAGTAATTTAATTGAAATAAATAATCATTACTTCTATCTAAGCCAAAATTAAAATAATCCCCTTCAGTTTTATTTTTAAAAAATAGACCTGCAAAAAACCTAAAATCTAATTGGGTATCTGAAGTTGTTAAAGTTCTAAATCTAAGATCTAAGGAAGCTTTAGAGAAATTTTTAGCAAATTCTGTGTTAAAATTGTATCTAAATTCTTTAATGATGTCTGGGTTAGAATAATTATAACTTAGACTAAGAATGCTATATTTATCTTGATCTGTTTTAATAGCATCTGGGGCAATCTCTTTTTCTATATGAATTAATTTTGCTCTAAGGGACTTTGAAGAAACATCTCTTAAGGTTTTTCTTTTAAAAGTAATAGCTACATACGGAGTAAAAGATTTGTAAGAGAGGTTTGCGGCATAGTCTGATGTGCTACCAGATAGCCCATAAGCGACTCTGTAAATTTTTGTTTTTTCGAAATATTGATTATAAAGTAAAGAAAAACTACCTATAACTGTGTTACTTTTTGTTGCGTAATAAGGAGATACTTTAAATTCGAAGTTTCTTTTTATTAGGGGTCTATTGTGTAATTTAACACCCAAAATTAAACCGTTATAAAAATTGTAATTCACATCTGGTTGGTAAAAAATTTGATTGTAATTTGGGCTACTTACATCTTTTAAAAAAGAAAGCTTAATTGGTTTGTTAAGTATTTTTTTGTCAATTTTTTTCCAGTTATTTAAAGTGTTTAACTCTGGATACAAATTTTCATAATTTAAAACAAAAGTATCGTAATTACCTTTTTTAAATTTAACAATTTTAGAACTGTCAACATTAGAAATCCATTTTTTTAATTTTATTTCTTTGTCTTTGATAGCATAAATAGCTAAGGGAGTTGTTAGGTTTCTTTTGTTTTTTATAGTTACAGAAATACTGTCCTTTCCAATTTTTATTTTTTCAATTTTATGATCTATTTTTTTATTTGTTTTTACAAAATCGTTAAAAAACCAATCTAAATTTTTAGTAGTTTTAGAAGAAAGTAATTGATTAAATTTATTACTTGAAATTATTTTTAATTGGTTGTTTTGGTAGAACTCTTGAATTGTATTGTTTAAAATACTATCACCTAAATAACCTTTTAAAAAGCGAAGCCCTAAACCTGCTTTGTATTTACTAACAATTTTTCTATTAAAATTAGAAAGAGAATCTGCAGAAGTATTTAATGCTTGGTCTAAAAATTTACGAGCCGTAAACTGGTATACAAAAGGATATTTATCATTAAAATCTAATTTAGAAATATTAAATCTTTTTGCAAACCAAGAATTAGAAACTTTACCTAAAAGTTTTACTTCGGGGTAATATTCTTCTACATATTCGATCATTAAATAGTTTTGTATTCCGTCTATTAGCCAGTAATCTTTTCTTTTGTTTAAGAGTAAGGTATTTTCTATATACCTTTTTGTTAGTGCCTTAAACATCGTAATATCCCATTTAAAAGTATCGGAAAATGGGCGTAAGAAACTAGGTAATTGATTTAAACCATAGATAGGGTTTTTACTTTGAGTTGCTTTATCAATAAAAATTTCTACATGAGGGTATTTTCCTAAGTATTTTTGAATAAAAAGTAGCTCTCTATTTAAGATGCTTGTTGTTAAATTGAAGTCTAATTCTTTAGAGAAAACATCTGTATGTACAGTAACTGTTTTTGTAGTGTAGGTTTTTAGTTGCTTTGTTTTGTTAATTCCAATAATAACATCTGTTTTGTTTTTTCCAACTAAATAGTAACTGTTTGTTTTTTCTTTTTTAGTTTTATATTGGTATAAATTAGATTCTACAATAAACGCATTAGGAACATCTATTTCAATTTTAAAATCAGTGCCTTTTTCGTATAAATCATCTAAATTTAAATTACTCATTAATTGCCAACCTTTGTTATAAATTGCTGGTGTTAAATACCAATTTCTAAGATGATACCCTGTTTTTGTTTTACCATATTTTGTAAAACGAGCATTGGGCATTTTTATAATATAGGTAATAGATATGGTTATTTTAGAATTAGGATATAGAGGTCTGTCAAGTTGAATTTCTAGTATGTCTGCTTGTTTGTCAAGTTCTTTATAAAAAACGTTTTCAAAATCTACATAAAGACTTTTTATGGTTGATGAACCTAATTCTTCTTCTTTAGCAAAGTATAAATCTTTTCTAAAATCTTTAATAAAACGTTTAGATAAAGGTGTTTTTCTATCTCTGTAGCTATTTGCCCAATTATGCAGGTAAACTTTTGTTAATATAGAATCTGAAGGGTTGTAAAAAATAATTTCTTGTTGAATTTTTAACTCGTCTTTTTCTGTATCTAATTTAGATTTTATGCTGATAGCGTTCTGTTGCGAAAACACAAAAGAGGTTGCTAATAAGCATATTAGTAATATGTAATAACGATTTTTCAAATAAATCTTTATTGTTTATAAGTGGTTCATTTTACAAAGCCTATCTTGTGAAAGAAGACGGGCTTTATAAAAGTTGAAATTATTTTAATTCTCTAGAAATTAGGTTTAAAGTGGTATTTATCGTAGAAGTTATTTAGATGTTCTATAGCTTCTTCAGCAGTATCTACCAATCTAAAAAGGTTCAAATCCTTTTCACTAATATTTCCTTCTTCAAGAAGTGTGTTTTTTATCCAATCGAATAAACCACCCCAAAACTTTTTATCAACCAAAATAATTGGGAAACGACCAATTTTATGTGTTTGAATTAAGGTAATGGCTTCAAAAAGTTCATCCATCGTTCCAAAACCACCAGGCATTACTACAAAACCTTGCGAGTATTTTACAAACATTACTTTTCTAACAAAAAAGTAATCGAAATCTAAACTTTTTCCTGGGTCTATCCACGGGTTGTCATGTTGCTCAAAAGGGAGTTCAATATTTAAACCAACTGAGCTTCCTTTTCCTCTATGGGCACCTTTGTTTCCTGCTTCCATAATTCCAGGTCCTCCACCAGTTATAACACCATATCCATTTTGTGTAAGTTGGTATGCAATCTCTTCTGCTAAGATATAATGTGGATTATCTGGTTTTGTTCTTGCGGAACCAAAAATGGATACAGAAGGTCCTACTTTACTTAATTTTTCATAACCTTCTACAAACTCTGCCATTATTTTAAAAATAGCCCAAGAATCATTTGTTTTTATTTCATTCCAGGTTTTTGTTTGTAATTTTTCTTTTATTTTTCTATCGTCATTTGTCATGCTCTATAATTTTTTAAATTTTATATAGTTCCTTTTTTTCAAAAAAGAAATGCTTGCTAAAATAGTTCTTTTTCAACATTACAACTATTTCCTTATAGTTAATTTTTAGTTTAATTCCTTTTTAAGGAATTTAGCAGTGTAACTCGTTTTGTGTTTTGCTACTTCTTCTGGGGTTCCAGTACATAGAATTTTTCCACCTTTTTTTCCACCTTCCATACCAACATCAATAATATAATCGGCTAATTTTACTACATCTAAATTGTGTTCTATTATTAAAACGGTGTTTCCCTTATCTGCTAGTTTGTTTAGAACATCCATTAAAACTCTAATGTCTTCAAAATGAAGTCCGGTTGTAGGTTCATCTAAAATATAAAAAGTGTTACCAGTATCTCTTTTAGATAATTCAGATGCCAATTTAATACGTTGTGCTTCTCCTCCAGAAAGAGTGGTAGATTGTTGTCCGAGGGTTATATACCCTAATCCAACATCTTTAATGGTTTTTAGTTTTCGGTGTATTTTAGGGATTAGTTCAAAGAAATTAGTGGCATCTTCAATAGTCATATCTAAAATATCAGAAATAGATTTTCCTTTGTATCTAATTTCTAGAGTTTCTCTGTTAAATCTTTTTCCATGGCAAGTTTCACATTCTACTTGTACGTCTGGCAAAAAGTTCATTTCAATAACTCTAACTCCACCTCCTTGGCAAGTTTCACAACGTCCGCCTTTTACATTAAACGAAAAACGACCAGGTTTGTAACCACGTATTGCTGCTTCTGGTGTTTTTGCAAACAGACTTCTAATTTCTCCAAAAGTTCCTGTATAGGTTGCAGGGTTAGAACGTGGAGTTCTTCCAATAGGAGATTGATCAATAGCAATTACTTTATCTACATGCTCTAGGCCTTCAATTTTCTTGTAAGGCATCGGTTTTTTTACACCTCTATATATATGAGCATTTAAAATAGGGTATAAGGTTTCGTTTATTAAGGTAGATTTTCCACTACCTGATACTCCGGTTACACAAATCATTTTTCCCAAAGGAAACTCAACCGAAACATTTTTTAAGTTGTTTCCTGTAGCTCCTTTTAGTTTGATGAATTTTCCATTTCCTTCTCTACGAACTTTAGGAACCGCAATTTCTCTTCTTCCTGTTAAATAATCTGCTGTTAAGGTATTTTGTTTTTTTAATTCCTCAAAAGTTCCTGAACTGACTATTTCGCCACCATGTCTTCCTGCTCCAGGACCAATATCGAACACAAAATCTGCGTGTTCCATCATGTCTTTATCATGTTCTACCACTAAAACAGAATTACCAATATCTCTAAGTTTTACCAAAGAATCTATCAATTTTTGATTGTCTCTTTGGTGTAATCCAATACTTGGTTCATCTAAAATATATAAAACACCAACTAATTGAGATCCAATTTGAGTTGCCAAACGTATTCTTTGTGCTTCTCCACCCGAAAGAGATTTAGAGGTTCTGTCTAGTGTTAAATAATCTAAACCAACATCTAGAAGAAACTGAATTCTGGTTCTAATTTCTTTTAAAATTTCAGCAGCAATAATTAGTTGTTTTTTTGATAAACTTTTTTCAATATTTTTAAACCATTTTGCAAGTTCAGTAGCATCCATTTGCGCTAAATCACTAATGTTTTTATCGATAATTTTAAAATGAAGTGCTTCTTTTTTTAGTCTTTTTCCACCGCAGGTAGAACAAGAAACTTCATCCATAAAACCTTTAGCCCAACGTTTTATAGTAGTGCTTTCTGCACTTATGTATTGGTTTTCTATGAAAGAAATAATTCCTTCAAAATCTATTTTATAATTTCGGGTAACTCCGGCTGCTTTAGATTCAATTTCAAAAGATTCGTTTCCACCATTTAAAATTACGTCCAAGGCTTCTTTAGGAATGTTTTTTATAGGATCTGTTAATTTGAATTGATAACGCTCTGCAATATTTTCTAATTGTTTAAAAATCCAACTGCTTTTTTGTGCTCCTAACGGAATGATTCCTCCATTTTGAATGGAAATTGTATTGTCTGGAATTACTTTTTCTAAGTTAATTTCATTGGTAATTCCTAATCCATTACATTTATCACAAGCGCCTTTTGGTGAATTAAACGAAAACGTATTAGGCTCTGGATTTGGATATGCAATACCCGATGTTGGGCACATTAATTCTCTACTAAAATAACGGGGGTTATTGTCATCTATATCAATAACCATCATAATGTTATTCCCAGAATACAAGGCCGTTTTTATGGTTTCTTCTAAGCGTTTTTCTGCAGATTTATTAATTAGAAGCCTATCTATAACAACTTCTATATCATGCGTTTTATATCGGTCTAAACGCATTCCTTTTTCTATTTCTTTAATTTCTCCATCAACCCGAACACGTAAAAAACCTTGTTTAGATATTTGCTCAAAAAGTTCGCGATAATGTCCTTTTCTAGATTTTACTAAAGGTGCTAAAACGGCAATTTTTTTATCAGCAAAATCGGTTAAAATAAGTTGTCTAATTTGTTCATCAGAATAACTGACCATTTTTTCTCCCGTATTATAAGAGTAGGCATCGGCAGCTCTAGCAAATAATAATCGCAAAAAATCGTAAATTTCTGTAATGGTACCCACGGTAGAACGCGGACTTTTGTTAGTCGTTTTTTGTTCTATGGATATTACGGGAGAAAGTCCGTCAATTTTATCAACATCAGGGCGTTCTAATCCACCTAAAAACTGACGGGCATACGCAGAAAAGGTTTCTATATAACGTCTTTGTCCTTCGGCATAAATAGTGTCAAAAGCTAAAGAAGATTTTCCACTTCCGCTTAAACCGGTAATAACAACTAGTTTTTCACGAGGAATTTTTACATCAATATTTTTTAAGTTATGCACTCTTGCTCCGTATACTTCTATATATTCTTGGTCTTTCAAATGAGATGTTTTTTGGAAAAGGCAAAGTTAAAGAAACCAATTTTAATTTAAGGAAGATTGGTAAACGCTTTTAGTCTTAAACTTTTTGTAAAGTTCTGGTTTTAATAAAAACAGTAAACTAAAAAGTGTTGTTATCAATTGATAAAATACTATCTTGCATTTAAATATTACAACCTAAATGATAGATAATATTCGACACTTTTTTGAAAGAAATGGATTTCATGTTTCATCAAGATTAGCTGATAGAATAGGTATGAGAGCATTAAATGTGCGATTGTTTTTTATTTATGTTACCTTTTTTACAGTAGGTTTGTCTTTTGGTTTTTATTTAACGATGGCGTTTTTATTTAAGTTAAAAGATATGTTGTATACCAAAAGAAGTTCAGTATTTGACTTATAGTATATGAAAATAAAGGTATTAGATTCTAAAATCAATAAAACATTATTTTTAGTTGTTACTATTATTGCAATAGGTACAATTGGGTATATGTTGCTTTCTCATTATACTTTTGTAGATGCACTGTATATGACAGTAATAACAGTTACAACTGTTGGTTTTGGAGAGTTAAGACCATTTTCTGCAGAAGAAAAGGTTTTTACTATATTTTTAATTTTAACTAGTATTACTGTTTTTGGGTATGCCGTTTCAGCCTTTTCAGAATATTTAGTGAGCGGTAGATTATTTGAACATTTTAAGCACAGAAAAGTGGAGAAAAAAATAGCCAATTTAAAAGGACATACCATTGTTTGTGGTTATGGTAGAAATGGAAAACAAGCAATTTTAAAATTAACTAATTATAATAAAGACTTTGTTGTAGTTGAAAAAAACAAGGAAAGAACTGAGATTTTAGATTCTTTAGAAATCTTAAATATTAATGGAGATGCTACTTTAGACGAAACTTTGCAAGCTGCGGGTATAGAAAAGGCATCTTATTTAATTACGGCTTTACCGTCAGATGCTAATAATCTATTTGTTGTTTTAACGGTAAGTCAGTTAAATAAAGATTGTAAAGTTATAAGTAGAGCATCAAATGAATCTTCTTACAGCAAGTTAAAGATAGCGGGTGCAAGCAATGTTATTATGCCAGATAAGTTAGGGGGAGATCATATGGCTTCTTTGGTAACTACGCCAGATGTTATTGAGTTTGTAGACAGATTAACCATTGAAGGAGAAACAACAGCAAATTTAGAAGAAGTAGCGGTTAATGATTTGCCAGGAGAATATTTGAATAAAACGCTCTTAGATTTAGATTTAAGAAAACAAACAGGTTGTACTGTTATTGGTTTTATAGGTCCTAATAAAGAGTATATTATAAATCCGGAAGCAGATTGTAAATTAATTGAGGGCTCTCATTTAATAGTTTTGGGTAGACGAAGTCAAATAATAAAATTAAGAAAACTATTTTAAGTTTTTTGTCGTTATATATTAAAACTTAAAATAAGACCATTTAAGTAAAAAATATAAAATTAAGAATCTATTTATTTATGCATAAAGTTGTTATTACTGGAAGTAATGGGTTGTTAGGTCAATCTTTATTAGAATTATTACTTCAAGAAAAAGACAAATATAAAGTTTTTGGCTTATCAAGAGGGGAGAATAGAAGTGGTAGAAATGATTTTTCTTATATTTCTATGGATGTAACAGACGAAGTCAATCTTAAAAAAACAATTTTAGAAATTCAACCAAACTTTATTATAAACACGGCAGCAATGACTCAAGTAGATTATTGTGAAAGAAATAAAGAAGCTTGTGATTTACTAAATGTTTCTGTTGTAAAATGGTTAGCAGAAGTTTCATTGTCAATAAATGCACATTTAATTCATCTTTCTACAGATTTTATTTTTGATGGAATAAAAGGAAATTATAAAGAAACAGACGCTCCAAATCCATTAAATTATTATGGACTTTCTAAATTGAAATCAGAAGAAATTTTAACCAAATCAAAAATAAATTACACTATTTTAAGAACTATTTTGGTGTATGGTAAAGTATTTGACATGAGTAGAAATAATATTGTGCTTTGGGTAAGAGAAATGTTAGATAAAGGTGAAGAAATTTTTATTGTTAATGATCAGTTTAGAACGCCAACCTGTGTAGAGGATTTGGCACTAGCGTGTAAGATTTCTATGGATAAAAAAGCGACTGGGATTTTTAATATTTCATCAAACGAATTATTAAGTGTTTTTGAAATAGCGCAACAAGTTGCAGTTGCTTTTGATTTAGATAAAAACTTGATTAAGCCTATTTCTACATCCACTTTAAATCAAACTGCACTAAGACCTAAAAAAACAGGTTTCGATTTATCTAAGGCAAATAAAGAGTTGGCGTTTTACCCAAAATCATTCAAAGAAAATTTACAGATATTTAAACAAGCATTGGTGTAAAATCACTTTTAATGCATAAAAAGTTGTTGAAAGGGCTTTTTTTTAAGATATTGCAAGCTACTATTTAAAAATTAATCAAAATAAATTATGAATAAAAAACTTCTTTCACTACTTTTATTAGCAATCCCAATGTTCTCATTTGCACAAGAGGCATCGATGGATGAAAAAATAGAAGCAAAATTTAAGCCTTTTGCAGATGCTGTTAGTTCCGTAGTTTTTTATCCAATTTCAATTGTAGGTATAGATGTTCCAATCGTAATTATTATTTTATTACTTGGAGCATTATTTTTTACATTGTATTTTAAATTTGCTAATATCACCTTATTAGGTGTCGCTTTTCATGCAACTAGAGGTAAATATGATAAGATAGATCATCACTCGGTTGATATAGCCGCAGGAGATGCAACTCCTGGTGGAGATGTTTTTGAAAGTATACAAGCAGAAGGAGTAATAGGTGAGGTTACACATTTTCAAGCCTTAACAGCGGCATTGTCTGCAACAGTAGGTTTGGGTAATATTGCAGGGGTGGCAGTTGCTATTGCAATTGGTGGTCCTGGTGCAACAATATGGATGATTGTTGCCGGTTTCTTAGGAATGTCGACAAAATTAGTAGAGGCTACTTTAGGTGTAAAATATAGAGAAGTGGGTGAGGACGGAAAAATATATGGAGGTCCAATGTATTACCTAAAAAAAGGATTAAAAGAAAAAAACTTAGGTGGATTTGGTAAAGTTTTAGCAGGGTTTTACGCAGTTTTTGTAATTGGAGGCTCATTTGGTGGAGGAAACATGTTTCAGTCTAATCAAGCAGCAGCACAATTTAAACAACTTTTTGGTTTAGATTCTGGGTTTTTCTTTGGGGTTTTAATGGCTGTTTTGGTTGGTATTGTAATTATAGGAGGAATTAAAAGAATAGGACAGGTAACTGAAAAAGTAGTTCCTTTTATGGGAATTATGTTTGTAGGTGCTTCTTTGGTAATTATCATCATGAATCTTTCCATACTGCCAGATGCAATAGCTCAAATTTGGAATGGAGCTTTTAGTCAAACTTCAGTTGTAGGTGGTTTAATAGGAGTAATGATAGTTGGGTTTCAAAGAGCAGCTTTTTCAAATGAAGCCGGTGTTGGATCTGCATCTATTGCGCATGCAGCAGTGAAAACTAAGTTTCCTGCGAGTGAGGGTATTGTGGCATCAATTGGGCCATTTGTAGATACAGTAATCATTTGTACAATGACAGCTGTGGTAATTGTGGTAACCAACTTAAAAAATAACTTATTTAATTACTCAAATTTAGATGAAGGAGGTAATGTAATTATGAATGCTACAGGCAAACATTTAGGAGGGGTAGATTTAACCTCTGTAGCTTTTGATTCTGCAATTCCTAATTTTTCTATTTTGTTAACCATTGCTGTAATTTTATTCGCTTTTTCTACAATGCTTTCTTGGTCTTATTACGGTATTCAAGGATGGAAATATTTATTTGGGAAAAGTAAAATAGTGGATATTACTTATAAAGCATTATTTTTAATCTTTGTGGTAATTGGTGCCTCTTCTAGTTTAGGTTCTGTAATAGAATTTTCTGATGCAATGATATTTGCTATGGTATTTCCTAATGTTATTGGGTTACTCTTATTGGCTCCAAAAGTAAAAGTTGAGTTAAAAAGATATCTAACAGCAATTGGTCATAGAAGTAAAAAATAAATAATAACAAAATGAATTTTTTTAAATCCCATTTCTGGTACAACAAAAGCCAAAGAAATGGGGTTTTCTTTTTAGTAATACTTATCCTTATTGTACAAATTGTTATTGTTTTTATTGATTTTTCTTCGGATGAAAGCACAACTGTAAATTCTAAAGAAGTTTTATCCTTTCATCAACAAATAGATAGTTTACAAGCTATTGAAATAGAGAAAAGAAAACCTAAAACGTATCCTTTTAACCCTAATTATATTACAGATTATAAAGGAGAACAATTGGGCATGTCTTTAGAAGAAATAGATAGACTCTTAGTGTTTAGAAAAACGAATAAGTTTGTCAACTCTAAAATAGAGTTTCAAAAAGTAACAAAAATTTCAGATTCTTTATTAAATAAGATTTCACCATACTTTAAATTTCCAGAATGGGTGCAAAAAAAGAATCAAAAAAAACAAAAGCAAAATTCCAATCTGTCATTACTAGGAACGAAGCAATCTTATTATAAAAGCAAGAAGCCAATATCAACCAAAGATATTAACAAAGCAACTGCAGCAGATTTTAAAACTATAAACGGAATTGGAGCAACTTTTTCAGAACGAATTATAAAATATAGAACCAAATTACAAGGATTCTCTTATGGTTATCAACTTTATGAAGTTTGGGGTTTAGAAAAAGAAGTAGCAGAAAAAATATTGTCAACCTTTACAATAGTTGATAAACCGGTCTTAAAAAAAGTAAATGTAAATACCGTATCTTTTAAAGAATTGTTAAAGAATCCTTATATAGATTATAGTTTATGTAAAATGATTTTCGAATATAGAGATGAAGTAGCAGAACTTCAAGATATTTCAGAATTAAAAAACATCCGTGATTTTCCCTTAGACAAATATGATAGAATAGTCTTATATTTGGTGGCTGAATAACAAAACAACAAACACATTTATTGGCTTATGAACAGTATGTATTTTACTGAAGAGCACGAAGCTTTCCGTACAAGTTTTAAAGAGTTTTTGAAAAAAGAAGTAATTCCTCATATAGATAAATGGGAAAAAGAAGGTAGCGTAGAACGTTTTATCTGGAAGAAATTCGGAGAAATGGGGTATTTTGGATTAAATACTCCAGAAGAATTCGGAGGATTAAATTTAGATTTATTTTATACCGTTATCTTTTTAGAAGAATTACAGAAAGTTAATTCAGGTGGTTTTGCGGCAGCAATGTGGGCACACGAATATTTGGCAATGACGCACCTTGCTGAAGAAGGAGATGATTTTATCAAAAATAAATATTTAGTACCAAGTGTAGAAGGAGATATGATAGGTTGTATGTGTATCACAGAACCATTTGGAGGTTCTGATGTTGCAGGCATGCGCTCTACAGCAATTAAACAAGGAGACAAGTATATTTTAAACGGCTCAAAAACGTTTATTACAAACGGATTCCTTTCAGATTATTTAATTGTTGCAGCAAAAACAGATCCTTCAGATAAATATAAAGGAATTAGTATTTTTGTGGTAGACAGAGCGTCAAAAGGACTCTCAGCAACCATGTTAGAAAAATTAGGTTGGAAAGCCTCAGATACTGCAGAAATTGCTTTTGACAATGTAGAGGTTCCGGTTACAAACTTATTAGGAGAAGAAGGAAAAGGGTTTCCTTATATAATGCAACATTTTGCCTTAGAACGCTTAGTGATGGGGGTAAATGCACATGCAAGAGCAGAATTTGCATTGGATTATGCCCTAAATTACATGAAAGAACGTGTAGCATTTGGTAAATCTTTAGATAAGTTTCAAGTATTAAGACACAAAATTGCAGAAATGGCAAGTAGAGTAGATATGTGTAAAGAATACAACTACTCAATTACAAAACGCTTAAACGACGGTCAATACGTGGTAAAAGAAGCAAGCATGTCTAAATTACTGTCAACAAAAATGGCAGACGAAGTTATAAACGATGCACTACAAATGTTAGGTGGTTATGGTTATATGGAAGAGTATCCGATGGCACGTTTACTAAGAGATAGTAGATTAGGTACAATAGGAGGTGGAACTTCAGAAATCTTAAAAGAGATCATCGCAAAAATGGTCATCGATAAGAAAGAATATAAACCAGCAACATAAAATTCACAATAGGTTTCCAAAACCTTGTAGGTATAAGTACTTCAAAATTTTTATTTTTGAACACTGAACACTGAACACTGAACACTGAACACTGAACACTGAACACTCTTTTAAGGGCGTTCCCTAAAGGTCGGGCTTTCATTACTCGCTTTTTGTTTTTATCAAAACAAAAGAGCTCAAACAGTCCATTCAATCCCTAACGCATATTGCTTGTTTAAAAAATAGTGTAATAACTAATTGTCAATTCATAATTTGTAATTACATTTGCAATCCAAAAAATAAAAATAATAGTTTAAATACTATTCTAAAATATAAAGAGACTATGAAGGGAGGTGCCAACTTATGTTAATTATACCAATTAAAGAAGGAGAGAATATAGATAGAGCTTTAAAACGTTACAAAAGAAAATTTGATCGTACAAAAACGATGAAAAACTTGCGTGCTAGAAAGAACTTCACAAAACCTTCTGTAGCAAACAGAGCTCAAAGAATTAAAGCTTCTTACGTTCAGAGATTAAGAACACAAGAAGAAGTAGGTTAATGAAACTCAATTTTAAGAAACCCTTAGGGTGCACTTAAAATTGTAAGTTGAATTAATTCTAGTTTTTATTGGGATCTCTACTTAATTCTAAGAAATAAAACCCGTATTGATTTTTCAATACGGGTTTTTTGTGTTCAATTTTTTGTAGTTTTACTAACCCTTAATAACTAATAATTTGATTGATGCTTTTTTAGAATATCTGTCTTTAGAAAAAAAATATTCTATACATACAGTTACGGCTTACAAAAACGATTTAATTTCATTTAGAGATTTTTTAGAGTCGGAGTATGGTCAAGAGAATTTATTAGAAGTTCATTATCCCCAAATTAGAAGCTGGATTGTTTCTCTAGTAGATTCCAAAATATCCAATAGAACTATCAATAGAAAAGTAAGTTCTTTAAAATCGTTTTTTAAATTTTTACAGAAGACAAAACAAATAGAGGGAAACCCGTTATCTAAACATAAAGCCTTAAAAACAGAAAAAAGAGTTCAAGTTCCTTTTACTTCAAAAGAAATTAATGCGGTAATCACCCAGATAGAAATAGAAGCAGATACCAATTTTACAGCTATTAGAAATAAATTAATTGTGGAATTATTTTATTCAACAGGGATTCGTAGAGCAGAATTAATTAATATTAAAGAAAGAGATGTTAGTTTATCAGATAAAACGATTAAAGTTTTAGGAAAAAGAAATAAAGAGCGTTTTATACCGCTGTTAAATTCTGTAATTCAAACAGTAAACAAGTATTTAGAATTAAAACAAGAATTTTCAATTGGTTTAGATGAACTTTTTATTACAGAGAAAGGAAATAAAATTTATGAAACTCTTGTTTACAGAATTATTAATACTTACTTTAGTCAAGTCTCATCGAAGGAGAAAAAAAGCCCACATATTTTAAGGCATTCTTTCGCAACACACCTATTAAATGAAGGGGCAGATTTAAATTCGGTTAAGGAGTTGCTAGGGCATTCTTCTTTAGCTTCAACACAAGTCTATACTCAAAATAGTCTTGATATAATAAAAAAAGTATATAACCAGGCTCACCCTAGGAGCCATAAAAAAGAATAATGTATGAAAGTATTCGTTCAATCAGTCAATTTTAACGCAGATCAAGAATTAGTAAAGTTCGCAGAAGATAAAGTCGAAACTTTAATTAAGTTTCACGATAAGATAGTAGATGCAGAAGTTTTTTTAAAAGTTCAAAAAACAAGTGATAAAGAAAATAAAATAACAGAAGTAAAAATAAATATACCAGGTAGTGACTTAATTGTAAAAAGAGAGACTAAAACCTTTGAAGAAGGCATTAGCTCTGCTGTTGACAATTTAAAAAGACAATTAAAAAGGTCTAAAGAAAAGCTTCGAGACTCATTAATTTCATAAAATTGAAAAAAAAAGTAAAAAAGTTTGTAAAAAGTTTTGAAAAGTGAAAAAACTTCGTACATTTGCAATCCGTTAGAAATAGCGGGTTGTTTTTTTGCAACAAAAGCCGATGTAGCTCAGCTGGCTAGAGCAGCTGATTTGTAATCAGCAGGTCGTGGGTTCGAGTCCCTCCATCGGCTCAAAAGCAACAAAAATTGCGAAAGCAATAAAGTTCATTAAAATAGTAAATTAAAGGGGAGATACTCAAGCGGCCAACGAGGACGGACTGTAACTCCGTTGACTACGTCTTCGCAGGTTCGAATCCTGCTCTCCCCACAATTTACATATTATTGCGAAAGTAGCTCAGTTGGTAGAGCGTCAGCCTTCCAAGCTGAATGTCGCCGGTTCGAACCCGGTCTTTCGCTCAAATTTATCAACAAGCCGGTGTAGCTCAGTTGGTAGAGCGCATCCTTGGTAGGGATGAGGTCGTGAGTTCAAATCTCATCGCTGGCTCATTTAATATTTATCAGTACACATTAAATATAATTAAACTAAGAATTAAAATCAATAATTATGGCAAAAGGAACTTTTGACCGTTCGAAACCACACTTAAACATTGGTACTATCGGACACGTAGATCACGGTAAAACAACTTTAACTGCGGCTATTACTAAAGTATTAGCTGATGCAGGATTCTCTGAGGCTAGATCTTTTGATCAGATTGATAATGCACCAGAAGAAAAAGAAAGAGGTATTACAATTAACACTTCTCACGTAGAGTATCAAACTGCTAATCGTCACTATGCACACGTTGACTGTCCAGGTCACGCGGATTATGTGAAGAACATGGTAACAGGTGCTGCTCAAATGGATGGTGCAATTTTGGTTGTTGCTGCAACGGATGGACCAATGCCTCAAACTAGAGAGCATATCTTATTAGGTCGTCAGGTTGGTATTCCTCGTATGGTTGTATTCATGAATAAAGTGGATATGGTTGATGATGAAGAATTAATCGAATTAGTAGATATGGAGGTAAGAGAATTACTTTCTTTTTATGAATATGATGGTGATAATGGGCCAGTAATTGCAGGATCTGCATTAGGAGCATTAAACGGTGAGCAAAAATGGGTTGATACTGTTTTAGAATTAATGGCAGCTGTTGATGATTGGATTGAAGAGCCTTTAAGAGAGATTGATAAAGATTTCTTAATGCCAGTTGAGGATGTATTCTCTATTACTGGACGTGGTACTGTAGCGACAGGTCGTATTGAGACTGGTATTGCTAACACAGGAGATGTTGTAGATATTATTGGTATGGGAGCTGAAAAGATGACTTCTACTATTACTGGTATTGAAATGTTCCGTCAAATCTTAGATAGAGGTGAGGCTGGAGATAATGCAGGTATCTTATTAAGAGGTATTGCAAAAGAAGATATAAAAAGAGGAATGGTAATCTGTAAGCCAGGTTCTGTAACTCCTCATGGTAAATTTAAGGCAGAAGTTTATGTTCTTAAAAAAGAAGAAGGTGGACGTCATACTCCATTCCATAACAACTATCGTCCTCAGTTCTATGTAAGAACTACAGATGTTACAGGTACTATTAGTTTACCTGATGGAGTTGAAATGGTTATGCCAGGAGATAACTTAACTATTACAGTAGATTTAATTCAACCAATCGCATTAAATGTTGGTTTACGTTTCGCAATCCGTGAGGGTGGTAGAACAGTTGGAGCAGGTCAGGTTACTGAATTATTAGACTAAGAATTTTAGTTTATTAATATATAAATTATAAGGGTGTTCCGTTTTTAACGGAACGCCTTTAATAATGAAAATAATACGGGCGTAGTTCAGCGGTAGAGCACTGGTCTCCAAAACCAGCTGTCGGGAGTTCGAATCTCTCCGCCCGTGCAATAAAACATAAAAGAAAAATGAAATTTATACAATATATCAAAGATTCTTTTGAAGAATTAAGCAGCCATATGACGTGGGTGTCTAAAGAAGAAGCTCAAAAAACAACAGTAACTGTTGCTGTATTTACAATTGTATTTGCTTTAGCGGTAGCTGGTATAGATTATGTTTTTCAAACAGGTTTAGATAACTTTTTTAACATATTCGCTAACTAATTATGGCGGCAGATTCAGTAATGAAATGGTATGTTGTTAGAGCCATTGGAGGACAAGAAAATAAAGTAAAAGCTTATATAGAAACTGAAATTTCTAGAGTTGGATTATCTGATTATGTAAGTCAGGTAATTGTACCTACAGAGAAAGTTGTTCAGATTAGAAATGGAAAAAAAGTAAATAGAGAAAGAGTTTACTTTCCTGGTTACATTATGGTAGAGGCTAATCTTTCCGGAGAAGTTCCTCACGTAATAAAAGGTATCACAGGTGTTATTGGTTTTTTAGGAGAAGTAAAAGGTGGTGAACCTGTTCCTATGCGTAAGGCTGAAGTTAACAGAATGTTAGGTAAAGTTGATGAGCTATCAATACAAGATGAAAATATTGCAATCCCTTTTAATATTGGTGAAACTGTAAAAGTTGTTGACGGTCCTTTTAATGGATTTGATGGAACCATAGAGAAAGTGAATGAAGAAAAGCGTAAGCTTGAAGTAATGGTGAAAATATTCGGAAGAAAAACACCATTAGAGTTAAGTTATATGCAAGTAGAAAAAATATAATTGTTACACAAATATATATTGATATCGATTTATTTTTTGGCTTCCAACTAAAAGTAAATCATTAAACATTTTTAAAATGGCAAAAGAAGTTAGTAAAGTAGTTAAGTTACAAGTAAAGGGAGGCGCAGCGAATCCATCGCCGCCGGTTGGACCTGCTTTAGGAGCTGCTGGTGTTAACATTATGGAGTTCTGTAAACAGTTTAATGCAAGAACGCAAGACAAACAAGGTAAAGTTTTACCTGTTGTTATTACTGTTTTCAAAGATAAATCATTTGATTTTCTTGTAAAGACTCCTCCTGCAGCAGTTCAGTTACTAGAAGCAGCCAAAATTAAAAAAGGTTCAGGAGAACCAAACAGGAAAAAAGTAGCATCAGTTACTTGGGATCAAATTAAAGTAATTGCAGAAGACAAAATGGTAGATTTAAATGCCTTTGAAATTTCTTCAGCAATGCGTATGATTGCAGGTACAGCACGTTCTATGGGATTAACAGTAAAAGGTAATGCACCAGCATAAACTTTATAAAAAGTAGTAAAATGGCAAAATTAACAAAAAAGCAAAAAGAAGCTTACGCAAAGGTAGATAGCTCTAAGTCTTATGATTTAGCAGCAGCTTCAGCGCTAGTCAAAGACATTACTAATGTAAAGTTTGATGCATCAGTAGATTTAGCTATACGTTTAGGAGTAGATCCTCGTAAAGCAAATCAAATGGTTCGTGGTGTTGTAACATTACCACACGGAACAGGTAAAGATGTAAAAGTTTTAGCATTAGTAACTCCAGATAAAGAAGCAGAAGCTACAGCAGCAGGTGCAGATTATGTTGGGTTAGATGAGTACCTTCAAAAAATTAAAGGAGGATGGACAGATGTAGACGTAATTATTACGATGCCAAGTGTTATGGGTAAATTAGGTCCTTTAGGAAGAATTTTAGGTCCTAGAGGTTTAATGCCAAATCCAAAGACTGGTACCGTAACAATGGATGTTGCAAAAGCTGTTACAGATGTAAAAGCCGGTAAAATCGATTTTAAAGTTGATAAAACTGGTATCGTTCATGCAGCAATTGGAAAAGTATCTTTTGATGCTAAGAAAATTGAAGAAAATGCAAACGAGTTAATTCAAACAATTATTAAGTTGAAACCAACAACTGCAAAAGGAACGTATGTAAAAAGCGTTTTTATGTCTAGTACTATGAGTCCTAGTATTGCTGTTGAGGTGAAAGCTGTTTAATACGTTAAAACTTATAATTATGACTAGAGAAGAGAAATCACAAGTAATACAAGATTTAACAGCAGTATTAGCAGGAACTAACACATTATATTTAGCAGATATTTCTGGCTTAGATGCTCAAACTACCTCTAATTTACGTAGAGCTTGTTTTAAAGCAGGAGTTCAGTTATCAGTTGTTAAGAATACATTACTTGCAAAAGCAATGGAAGCTTCAGATAAAGATTTTGGAGACTTACCAACAGTATTAAAAGGTAATACATCAATGATGATTGCTGAAGCAGCAAATGCGCCAGCAAAATTAATCAAAGATTTCAGAAAGAAAGGAAGTATACCTTTATTAAAAGGTGCATTTGCAGAAGAATCTGTATATATCGGAGATGATCAATTAGGTGCTTTAGTAGATATTAAATCTAGAGAAGAGTTAATTGGAGAAATCATTGGATTATTACAGTCTCCAGCTAAAAATGTTATTTCAGCATTACAGTCTGGTGGACAAACACTTTCAGGTATTATTAAAACATTATCTGAAAAATAATTACGCGCACAAATAAACTATAATAAACAAAATTTTTAAAACAAAATTAAAATGGCAGAATTAAAAGATTTCGCAGAGCAATTAGTTAACTTAACAGTAAAAGAAGTTAATGAATTAGCTACTATTTTAAAAGATGAATATGGTATTGAGCCAGCAGCAGCAGCAGTAGCAGTAGCAGGTCCAGCAGCAGCAGGAGAAGACGCAGCAGATGAGCAAACTGAATTTGATGTTATCTTAACAGCAGCAGGTTCTTCTAAATTAGCAGTTGTAAAATTAGTTAAAGAATTAACTGGTTTAGGATTAAAAGAAGCTAAAGGTATCGTAGATAGCGCACCAGCAGCAGTAAAAGAAGGTGTATCTAAAGATGAGGCTGAAGGTCTTAAAAAATCTTTAGAAGAAGCTGGAGCTGAGGTAGAGCTTAAGTAAGCATTTTGTCCCGAGTTCGAGTATTCGAAACGGGAAAACAAATTTAGGTTTAGGTACTAAGAACTAACGTTTTTAGACCTAAACCATTTTGTGTATATATTCGTTTTTTATTTTTATTTCAGATTTTAATCAAAAAAATATTCTCTTTTGGCAACGAAAAACACTACTGAAAGAATCAACTTCGCTACTTCTCAAATGATTAAGGAATATCCAGATTTTTTGGATATTCAGGTAAAATCTTTCCAAGATTTTTTCCAACTTCAAACTAAGGCAGAAGAAAGAGGTGAAGAAGGTTTGTACAAAACCTTCATGGATAACTTTCCAATTACAGATACAAGAAATCAATTCGTTTTAGAATTTTTAGATTACTTCGTAGACCCACCAAGATATTCTATACAAGAATGTATTGAGAGAGGTTTAACGCACAGTGTCCCTTTAAAGGCACGTCTAAAATTGTACTGTACAGATCCAGAACATGAAGATTTCGAAACTATTGTTCAAGATGTTTATCTTGGTACAATACCTTATATGACTAACTCTGGTACCTTTGTAATAAATGGTGCAGAACGTGTTGTAGTTTCTCAATTACACAGGTCTCCTGGTGTATTCTTTGGACAATCTTTCCATGCAAATGGTACAAAATTATATTCAGCTAGGGTAATTCCTTTTAAAGGTTCTTGGATAGAATTTGCTACCGACATCAATCAAGTAATGTATGCTTATATTGATAGAAAGAAAAAATTACCAGTAACAACATTATTCAGAGCCATCGGTTTTGAAAGAGATAAAGATATTTTAGAGATTTTTGACCTTGCAGAAGAGGTGAAGGTTTCAAAAGCTGGATTAAAAAAAGTATTAGGTCGCAAATTGGCTGCTAGAGTTTTAAAAACTTGGCATGAAGATTTTGTGGATGAAGATACTGGAGAAGTTGTATCAATCGAAAGAAATGAAATTATTTTTGATCGTGATACTATTTTAGAAAAAGAACACATTGATGAAATAATAGAAGCAGGTGCTAAAACCGTTTTACTACATAAAGTAGATAACGATATGGCAGATTATGCTATTATTCATAATACATTACAGAAAGATCCTACCAATTCTGAAAAAGAAGCAGTAGAGCATATTTATAGACAATTACGTAATGCAGAACCGCCAGATGAGGAGACTGCAAGAGGTATTATAGATAAGTTATTCTTTTCTGAACAAAGATATAATTTGGGTGAAGTTGGTCGTTTTAGAATGAACACTAAACTTCAGTTAAATGAACCGATTGACCAAAAGGTATTAACAAAATTAGATATTATTACTATTATAAAATATTTAATTGAGTTAATCAATTCTAAAGCGGAGGTAGATGATATTGATCACTTATCTAATAGACGTGTAAGAACTGTTGGAGAACAATTAGCTAGTCAGTTTGGTGTTGGTTTAGCACGTATGGCTAGAACAATTCGTGAACGTATGAATGTGCGTGATAACGAGGTGTTTACACCTATCGATTTGATTAATGCAAAAACATTATCATCTGTAATTAATTCATTCTTTGGTACCAACCAATTATCTCAGTTTATGGATCAAACGAATCCATTAGCAGAGATTACACATAAGCGTAGATTATCTGCACTTGGACCTGGTGGTTTATCTAGAGAAAGAGCTGGTTTTGAGGTACGTGATGTTCACTATACTCACTACGGACGTTTATGTCCGATTGAAACTCCTGAGGGACCAAATATTGGTTTAATTTCTTCACTTTCTGTATTTGCAAAAGTGAATAATTTAGGATTTATTGAGACTCCGTATAGAAAAGTGAATGAGGGTGTTGTAGAAACAGTAGAACCTACCTATTTAAGTGCTGAGGAAGAAGAGGGAATGAAATTTGCTCAATCTAACTTAGAATTAAATGAAGACGGAAGTTTTGTTGCTGAAAGAGTGATTGCTCGTGAAGGTGGTGATTTCCCTGTGGTGAATCCAATTGAGATTGATTATATGGATGTTGCACCAAATCAAATTGCATCGATTTCTGCATCTTTAATTCCTTTCTTGGAACATGATGATGCGAATAGAGCATTGATGGGATCTAACATGATGCGTCAGGCAGTTCCATTATTAAGACCGGAATCTCCAATTGTAGGTACAGGGTTAGAACGTAGAGTTGCAAAAGATTCTCGTATTTTAATCAATGCAGAAGGAGCTGGTGAGGTAACTTATGTAGATGCAAATAGAATTACAATTAAGTATGATAGAACAGAGGAAGAAAAACTTGTAAGTTTTGAATCTGATGAAGTTTCTTATAACTTAATTAAATTTAGAAAAACGAATCAAGGAACAAACATCAACCTAAAACCAATTGTAGAAAAAGGGGATAGAGTAGAAGAAGGACAAGTTCTTTGTGAAGGTTATGCAACACAAAAAGGAGAATTAGCTTTAGGAAGAAATATGAAAGTAGCCTTTATGCCTTGGAAAGGGTATAACTTTGAGGATGCGATTGTAATTTCTGAAAAAGTTGTTCGTGAAGATATATTTACATCTATTCATATTGATGAGTATTCTTTAGACGTAAGAGATACAAAATTGGGAACTGAAGAGTTAACTAATGATATTCCTAATGTTTCTGAAGAAGCTACTAAAGATTTAGATGAGAATGGTATGATCCGTATTGGAGCAGAAGTTCATCCTGGAGATATTTTAATTGGTAAAATTACTCCTAAAGGTGAATCTGATCCTACTCCGGAAGAAAAATTATTACGTGCTATATTTGGTGATAAAGCAGGTGATGTAAAAGATGCATCATTAAAAGCTTCTCCATCATTACATGGTGTAGTAATTGATAAAAAGTTATTTAGAAGAGCTGTTAAGGATAAAAACAAGAGGTTAAGAGATAAAGAAGCAGTTGGTAAATTAGAAGCTTCTTTTGTATCTAAATTCGAAGGTTTAAAAGATGTTTTAATAGATAAATTGTTTTTACTTATTAGTGGTAAAACGTCACAGGGAGTTTTTAATGATTTAGGGGAAGAAGTTTTACCAAAAGGTAAAAAGTATACGCTTAAAATGTTAAACTCTGTGGATGATTATGTGCATTTAACAGGTTCTTGGACAACAGATAAAGAATTAAATAATTTAGTAGGTGAATTAGTTCACAACTACAAAATTAAAGTAAATGATTTACAAGGTTCTTTACGTCGTCAAAAATTTACAATCTCTGTAGGGGATGAATTACCTGCAGGAATTTTAAAACTAGCTAAAATTTACATCGCTAAGAAACGTAAATTAAAAGTTGGTGATAAAATGGCAGGACGTCATGGTAATAAAGGTATTGTTGCTCGTATTGTAAGAGCAGAAGATATGCCTTTCTTAGAAGACGGAACTCCAGTAGACATCGTATTAAATCCATTAGGGGTACCATCTCGTATGAACATTGGTCAGATTTATGAAACTGTTCTTGGTTGGGCAGGTCAAAAATTAGGGACTAAATATGCAACACCAATTTTTGATGGAGCGTCTTTAGATCAGATTAATGAGATTACAGATACAGCAGGTGTACCTAGATTTGGTCATACTTATTTATATGATGGTGGAACAGGAAAGCGTTTCGATCAACCAGCAACGGTGGGTATCATTTATATGATTAAGTTAGGACACATGATTGATGATAAAATGCACGCTCGTTCTATAGGACCATATTCATTAATTACACAACAACCTTTAGGTGGTAAAGCACAATTTGGAGGTCAGCGTTTTGGAGAGATGGAAGTTTGGGCACTTGAGGCTTATGGTGCATCAAGTATCTTAAGAGAAATCTTAACTGTGAAATCGGATGATGTAATGGGAAGAGCTAAAACATACGAAAGTATTGTGAAAGGTGAAGCTATGCCAGAACCAGGTTTACCAGAGTCATTTAACGTATTAATGCATGAACTTAAAGGTTTAGGTTTAGACGTTAGATTAGAAGAATAAATTTTTTCAGTAACCAGTTTTCAGTAGCAATTTTGTTACTGAAAACTGAATACTGCCAACTGAATACTTATCAAAAGACATGGCAAGAAAACAAGAGAAATACACTGTAAAAAAGTTTAACAAAATCTCAATTGGTTTATCATCACCAGAAGCTATTTTAGAAATTTCTAAAGGTGAAGTTTTAAAACCAGAAACTATAAATTACCGTACGCACAAACCAGAAAGAGATGGTTTATTTTGTGAGCGTATTTTTGGTCCTGTAAAGGATTATGAATGTGCTTGTGGAAAGTACAAAAGAATTCGCTACAAAGGTATCGTTTGTGATAGATGTGGTGTAGAAGTTACTGAAAAGAAAGTACGTAGAGATAGAGTAGGGCATATCAATTTGGTAGTGCCTGTTGCTCATATATGGTATTTTAGATCATTACCTAACAAAATGGGATACCTTTTAGGTTTACCATCTAAGAAGTTAGATATGATTATTTACTACGAACGTTATGTAGTAATTCAGCCGGGTATTGCTAAGAATGTGGAAGGAGAACCATTACAAAAAATGGATTTCTTAACGGAAGAAGAATATTTAGATATTGCTGATGAGTTACCACAAGATAACCAATATTTAGATGATACTGACCCAAATAAGTTTATCGCTAAAATGGGTGCTGAATGTTTAATTGATTTATTAGCACGTATCGATTTAGATGGGTTGTCTTTTGAATTAAGACATAAAGCAAACACTGAGACGTCTAAACAACGTAAAACGGAAGCATTAAAGCGTTTAAATGTTGTTGAAGCATTTAGAGACTCTCAAAAAAATAGAGAGAATCATCCAGAATGGATGATTATGAAAGCTATACCAGTTATTCCACCAGAATTAAGACCTTTAGTTCCTTTAGATGGTGGTCGTTTTGCAACTTCAGATTTAAATGATTTATATAGAAGAGTTATTATTAGAAACAATCGTTTAAAAAGATTGGTTGAGATAAAAGCTCCAGAAGTTATTTTACGTAATGAGAAACGTATGTTACAAGAATCTGTAGATTCTTTATTTGATAACACACGTAAATCATCTGCAGTAAAAACTGAATCTAACAGACCTTTAAAATCTTTATCAGATTCATTAAAAGGTAAACAAGGACGTTTCCGTCAGAATTTATTAGGAAAGCGTGTTGATTATTCTGCGCGTTCTGTAATTGTTGTTGGACCAGAAATGAGATTATCTGAGTGTGGATTGCCAAAAGATATGGCAGCTGAACTTTACAAACCTTTTGTTATTAGAAAGCTAATTGAAAGAGGAATTGTAAAAACAGTAAAATCTGCAAAGAAAATAATAGATAGAAAAGAACCAGTTGTTTGGGATATTTTAGAAAATGTAATTAAAGGACATCCAGTTTTATTAAACAGAGCTCCTACATTACACAGACTTGGTATACAAGCTTTTCAACCAAAGTTAATTGAGGGGAAAGCTATTCGTTTACATCCACTTGCATGTTCTGCATTTAATGCGGATTTTGATGGGGATCAAATGGCAGTTCACTTGCCATTAGGACCAGAAGCTATTTTAGAAGCACAATTATTAATGTTGGCTTCTCATAATATCTTAAACCCTGCAAATGGTGCTCCAGTTACGGTACCTTCTCAGGATATGGTACTTGGTTTATATTATATGACTAAAGAAAGAATTTCTACTCCAGAAGTTCATATTAAAGGAGAAGGTTTAACTTTTTATTCACCAGAAGAAGTTACGATTGCTTTTAACGAAGAAATGGTAGACTTAAATGCTGGAATTAAAGTTAGAACTTATGATGTAGATGAAAATGGAGAACAAGTTAGAAAAATTATAAAAACTACTGTTGGTAGAGTTTTATTTAACGAAGTTGTTCCTCCTGCTGCAGGTTATATTAATGAAGTTTTAACTAAGAAAAACTTACGTGGAATTATTGGTGGTATTTTAAAAGCGACTAACATTCCTACTACAGGAGAATTCTTAGATAATATAAAAAATATGGGATATAAATTTGCCTTCCAAGGTGGTTTATCATTCTCATTAGGGGATATTATTATTCCTAAAGAAAAACAATCTATGATTGATGAAGCCAATAAAGAGGTAGATATCATTGTAGGAAATTATAACATGGGTATGTTAACGCAAAAAGAGCGTTACAATCAGGTAATTGATATTTGGGGTAGAACCAATAATGATTTAACTGAATTATCTATGAAACGTTTACGTGAAGATCAACAAGGTTTCAACTCAGTATACATGATGCTTGATTCTGGTGCAAGGGGTTCTAAAGAACAAATTCGTCAGTTAACAGGTATGCGTGGATTAATGGCAAAACCTAAAAAATCTACTGCAGGTGGTGGAGAAATTATTGAGAATCCGATTCTTTCTAACTTTAAGGAAGGTTTATCAATTCTAGAATACTTTATTTCTACTCACGGTGCACGTAAGGGACTTGCAGATACCGCCTTAAAAACGGCAGATGCTGGTTACTTAACACGTAGATTGGTAGATGTTTCTCAAGATGTTATTGTAAACGAAGAGGATTGTGGTACACTTAGAGGTTTAGAAGTAACTCCTTTAAAGAAAAATGATGAGATTGTAGAACCTTTATCTGAAAGAATTGAAGGTAGAGTTTCTTTAAACGATGTTTATCATCCTTTAACAGAAGAGCTTCTTTTAAAAGCGAATCAACCAATTACTTATCAATTGGCAATGGCTGTTGAGAAGTCTGGAATTGATACTGTAGAAGTTAGATCTGCATTAACTTGTGAATCTACTAGAGGTATTTGTGCAAAATGTTACGGACAGAGTTTATCTACGCTTAACAAAGTTCAAATTGGTGAAGCAGTTGGTGTAATTGCAGCACAATCTATTGGAGAACCTGGTACACAGTTAACATTGCGTACATTCCACGTTGGTGGGGTTGCAGGTAATATTTCTGAAGAAAATAAATTAATTGCTAAGTTTGACGGTAAAGTTGTAATTGACGATTTACGCACAGTTGTTGGTAAAGACAATGATGGTAAAGAGGTTGAAATTGTAATTTCTAGAACAGCAGAAATTAAGATTATAGACAAGAAAACCGGAATTACTCAAAGTACAAATATTATACCTTACGGTTCTATTATCTTTGATAAAGAGCGTAAATCTATTAAAAAGGGAGATGTAATTGTACAATGGGATCCATTTAACGGGGTTATTGTTTCTGAGTTTGAAGGAAAAGTGAAGTTTGATAATCTATTTCAAGGTATTAACTACTCTGTAGAAGTTGATGAGCAAACAGGTTTCCAAGAGATTGTAATGATTGATTCTAAGAACAAGAAAATCATTCCATCTTTAATAGTAGAAGATAAAGACGGTAATGCTTTACGTTCATATAGTTTACCTTTAGGTGCACACTTAATGGTAACTGATGGAGAGAAAGTAGAGACAGGTCATACTTTAGTTAAAATACCAAGAAAATCTGGTAAAGCTGGGGATATTACAGGAGGTTTACCACGTGTAACAGAGTTATTCGAAGCACGTAATCCTTCTAACCCATCTGTTGTTTCTGAGATTGATGGTGTTGTTTCTTTCGGTAAAATTAAACGTGGTAATAGAGAAATTATCGTAGAATCTAAAACTGGAGATATTAGCAAGTATTTAGTAAAACTTTCTAATCAGATTTTAGTTCAAGAAAATGACTTTATTAAAGCGGGTATGCCGTTATCAGACGGAGCTACAACTCCTTCAGATATTTTAAGAATTCAAGGGCCTTCTGCAGTGCAAATGTACTTAGTAAATGAAATACAAGAAGTATATCGTTTACAGGGTGTAAAAATTAACGACAAACATTTCGAAGTTGTTGTTCGTCAAATGATGCGTAAAGTTAAAATTATAGATTCTGGAGATACTTTATTCTTAGAGAATCAATTAATTCATAAGATTGACTTTATCAAAGATAATGATGAAATTTTTGGAATGAAAGTGGTTGAAGATGCTGGAGATTCTGAAAACTTAAAACCAGGTCAAATTATTTCTGCACGTCAATTAAGAGATGAAAATTCTTTGTTAAGAAGAAATGATCAAAACTTAGTAGAAGCAAGAGATGCTAAACCTGCAACAGCAGAACAAGTGTTACAAGGTATTACAAGAGCATCACTACAAACAAAATCGTTTATTTCTGCAGCTTCTTTCCAAGAGACTACAAAAGTATTAAACGAGGCTGCTGTAAGTGGTAAAATAGATACATTAGAAGGCTTAAAAGAAAATGTAATTGTTGGTAAGAGAATTCCAGCAGGTACGGGTATGAGAGCTTATGAAAAGATTCTAGTTGGTCCTAAAGACGAAATAGAAAAAAGTTTCTAAATATAACGTGTAAACGTTTAAGAGTTTAAAAGTTGAATTGTTTACTGTAAGTTAATTACACTATTCAGTTCAACTTTTTTCTTTTTATAACTTTTATACATTAATAAATACACACTATAAATTATGGAAGAAAATCAAAACAAAGACGGACAAATAAATATTGAATTAGATCAAGTAATTGCGGAAGGAACCTATTCTAACTTGGCAATTATCAACCACTCTATGTCAGAATTTATTGTAGATTTTATTAATATCATGCCAGGAGTGCCAAAAGCAAAAGTAAAATCTAGAATTATACTAACACCACAACACGCCAAACGCTTAACACAAGCTTTAGCAGATAATGTTAGAAAATTTGAGGAGCAACATGGTGAAATTAAGGATTACGAGCAACCTCCAATTCCAATGAATTTTGGACCAACGGGACAGGCATAAAAAAAAGCGAAACTTTAAAGTTTCGCTTTTTTATTTGCGTAAAGTACAAACACTTTATTACCTAAATTAACTTTTTTAAATAGAGAGAATAACAAATTTGGAAATGTTTTTTTTATTATAACCATATTTGTTTCAGATTGTATTTCTTTTAACTTCTCATTTTCTAAATCATTAATAGAAAGAATTAATACGTTTGTAGTATTTTTATCAGTACTAAAAATAGATTGGTATTTGTCTTTTTCTATGTTGATGAATTTTGCATTTTTTTCTTTATAAAAATTAGCATTCAGAGACCATAGATACTTAGGGTAAAAATCATCTGTTACATAAATATTAAGGTTTTCTCTATTATTAAGTTGATGTATTTTGGACACAATACCAGCTCTTCCTTCTCCAGCAGCTCTTGTATTGGCGAAAATTAGCCCAAAAACATTCAATAATAAAATTAGAATTAGACTAATATTTAAACATTTTTTATTTTTAATAAACCACTTCTTCTCTATTATGTATTCATAAGCTACGATTAATATAATTGGGGCGAAATTAATTAATGGAAAAAGAAAGCGTATTTCTTTATGAGATACTAAAGAATGAATAATTAAAAAAGGAATTATTGCCCAAGTAATAAGACTTGTTTTTTTATGGTATGTGAAAATGATAGTTGAAGAAATTAAAAGAATTCCTATTGGTAAAAGTGCATAAAATAGAATTAGAACAATATAAAAGTACCAAGGAGATACACCAAATTCAGCAGCCTTGTTATTTATAATATTTTCTACAAAGTAATTATAAGGTGCAATGGTTAGTTCTCCATAAAACCAGGAATCTAATAGTATTCCTAGAAAAACTGTAAATAGAATACCTAAAAGGATTATTATAATTTTATTTAATTTCTCTTTTCTAATAAAGATTAGCCAGAATATAACTCCTAAAATAGCAAAAGCTATTTGATATCTAAATAAAAAACTAGAACCAAAAATTAAACCTAAAAAAAGATAATGATAATAGTTTTTTTTATTTTTTAGAATTATTGTAATTCCAAATAAAAAAAGCAATCCAGACCAAGTTTCTGATGAAAATCTAACATTAATAAAAGGTAGAAACCAGAGAAAATAACTTAAAAAATAAAAAACTATCCAGTTGCTGGTCCTGATTAATTTTTTTGCTTCGCTTATAAAGTTGTTGATAAATAAAAGAACTACAACAGCACTTAATAGCCTTAAAGTAAGTGCTTTTGAATAAGGATCTGATATTGAGAAAAAGCTTGATATTTTAAATATTAGAAATGCTAAGAATGGTTGAATACTAGACCTAATTTGTTTAGAATACTCCCAGGGAAGATCTTGAGGTGTATTGTTACCATCTAATATCCCCGAAAATTCGATGATCTGATAGTGTTCATCAGGATTAAAATACCCAACGCTAAAATAAGCTGTTAAAGTATAAAAAATTAATGCTATGAAGAAAAACTTTTTTTGCCAAGTAAATTTAAAATCCATATAAATATTAAATTTACTTAATAATTATAATTTCCTAGATTTATTAATCAACCAAAAATCCGCTAAAACCAAAGCAGTCATTGCTTCTACAATAGGTACAGCTCTAGGTACAACACAAGGATCATGTCTTCCTTTACCTGTAATCTCTGTAATTTCATATTCTGAGTTAATAGTCTGTTGAGAACTCATAATGGTTGCAACAGGCTTAAAAGCGACTCTAAAGTAGATATCCATACCATTACTAATTCCGCCTTGTATACCTCCAGATAAATTAGATTGTGTAGAACCATCTTCGTTAAAGATGTCGTTGTGTTCTGAGCCTTTCATTTTTGCACCACAAAAACCGCTTCCAAATTCAAAACCTTTTACGGCATTTATAGATAACATCGCACTACCTAATTGCGCATGTAATTTTTGAAAAATTGGTTCTCCTAAACCTACAGGTACATTTTGGGCAACACAAGTTACGGTACCACCAATAGTATCTCCTGCTTTTCTGATTTCTTGTATTTTTGTAATCATTTTTTCTGCAGAAACTTCATCCGGACAACGCACAATATTACTTTCAGTTTTAGAAAAATCTAAATCTTGATATGGTTTGTCTATAAAAATATCTCCAACAGAAGATGTAAAAGCATTGATATTCATGCTAGTAATTAGCTGTTTAGCCAAAGCACCAGCAACTACCCAATTGGCCGTTTCACGGGCAGAACTTCTTCCACCACCTCTATAATCTCTATTTCCAAACTTCTTATCATACGTAAAGTCTGCATGAGAAGGTCTGTACACATTGGTATTGTGATTGTAATCTTTAGATTTCTGATTGGTGTTTCTAATAATAAAACCAATAGAAGTACCTGTTGTTTTTCCTTCAAAGATTCCCGAAAGAAATTCAACTGTATCTGGTTCTTTACGCTGAGTAACTATTTTAGATTGCCCAGGTTTACGTCTATCTAACTCATTTTGAATGGCTTCAAAATCGAGCTCTAATCCGGCAGGGAAACCATCTATAACACCACCAATAGCAGTTCCATGAGATTCTCCATACGTTGTTACTTTTAATAAATTTCCAAAGGAATTAAATGACATAATTATATAATTAGAATAATGAATGCAAATATAACAAACTAGGTTGCAAGAATTCTAGATTCAGTAAGTTTTGTAATGATTTCTAAAAAAAATATATTGTTTGTAATACTTGATTTATAAGGAGATAGAGATATGAATGAATGATATTCAAAAATAATTAAAAATAATTCACTTTTTCTTTTTGAAAACTAAAAAATGTTTATATATTTGCAGCCGCATTCAGGGTAAACCTGATGAGACACACTGGAGAAATGGCAGAGCGGTCGAATGCGGTAGTCTTGAAAACTATTGACTGTAACAGGTCCGGGGGTTCGAATCCCTCTTTCTCCGCAAAACCCTTGATAATCAGCTGATTATCAAGGGTTTATTTTTTAAGTTGACAGTTGAGTTGACAGTTCCTTTATTAGCTTCCCTTTATTTTATTATTTATTTTTCCTGTATTTTATCTTTATTCTACTATTTTGTAAAAAAACAATTGATATAAATTATCGTATTGTTTGACTATAACTTTATCTTAAAAAGACACATATGGAAAATCCTTTTGAAATTTTAAATGAAAGATTAGATCGAATTGAGCTTTTATTACTTAAAATAGAATCATATATGGGGTTTAATGAGTTAATTCCTGTTCATTCTAAAGTTATGGATATTACTCAATGATCATCCTATTTGAGTTTATCTAAATCATGTATTTATAAATATACTCATTCTAAAAATATACCTCATTCAAAAAAAGGTAAAAAGTTATATTTTGAAAAGGAATTAATTGATAATGGGGTGCTAGAAAATAAAATACGTACAATGGATGAATTAGAACAAGAAGCCATAAAATATTCTCTAAAAAAAAGATAAATTAATAAGTTTTAGCTAAGTTTATATGATTAAATCAATTGCTAATTTAATCATGTATCAACTATAGTTGGACATTGGTAGCTGAAATAATTAAAAAATTTATAGATGAGTAATTTAAAATACATCTCTGAAAAGTTAAAAAAGAACGAAATAGTTTATTTGCTAAATGAATTTGAAGAAATAGTAATTAAATTAGTACCAATTAAAAACAGCTACAAGTGTATTGCTAAAACTAAAATTATTAAATCTAATGAATATGAAATAGACAAAACCACAAACTTGGCTTTAGAAACAGAAATAGGAGGTAAGATAATTACAAAAAAAGAATATGACGAATATTAATATGAAGAAATAAAGATAGATAGAAGGACGAAAAGCTTTAAAAAACACCTTATTACTTTGATAATATCTACTTGTTTTTTTGAATAGTATTTAAAATCTTTTTACGGGAATTTTTTTAGTTCTCAACGTTTTGGTTTATTCCTCAAAATCCAATAACTTTAAAATATCAGTAGCAATGTTATTTCTAAGATTACCATCATTATCTAAAACAGAAACAAACCCCATTTTACATTGATGATCAATTTCTTTAGGTTCTTCACTATGGATTGAGTAATCATCCGTTAAGTACGATTTAAATTTATTTTCAGATGTTTCTCCAGGATACAATAAAACGGCTTTCTCTGCATCCCAAAAACGACAATAGGCATACATTTGACGTAAATCACTTACAGAAGCAGAACTTTTTTGAGGTCGTTTCCATTTGGTGTCTATAATGTAGGTTTGATTCCCTTTTCTTAAAACAATATCAGGTCTTAAACTATTGGCTCCCCAAAATGATTTTGATTCTTGTCCTGAAACTTTAATATCTGTTCCTTCAGACGCTTTTTGGAGTTGTTTTAAAACATATTCTTCCCAAAGTTGATTCATGTCAAACAATAAAGACAACATTTTTTCTTTTCCGCTCGCAATATCTGGAGAGTAATTTAAAATAATCAATCGTGCTAAAACTAAGGCAGGTTTATAGCTATTCGATTTTCTGTTTAATATAATTGTATTTAACTGTTTTGCGGTAATGGTTTTGGTATCTACTTCAGGAAAACTTAACAGAACTCTATTTGTTGAGTCTTGCAATCTTGTGCCTTTTGTAAATTGACTTACAATAGTTAACGCTTTGTACAATACTTGATGTAAAAAATGGTTGCTATCATACACTTGATGCGTTGTATAAAAACGTTCTTTATGAACGATATTATGTCTTATGTTTCCTGCAAATTCTAGCTTTCCTTTTAGTGCTTTTGTATTTTTAGTTTGTTTTCTATATTGTTTGATGAAACCTTTTCGAACCAAGATTTCTACTTCTTTTAAGTACAATTCAAAATAGATTTCTAATAAATTAAGATGTTGTCTTTTTACATTTGCATCTCCAGAGGAATCTGCTTTAATTTTTCCACAAGCTTTCAGCATTTTTAATAAAACACCTTTCCACTTGTAATCTTCATCATCTTTATCTGCTTTTGGATTAATCTCTATAATCAAACCATCAACCTGAATAACGCCAACATATTGATTAAATCGAATCCCTTTTGCTATAGGTTCAAAATAATTGCCATCATGGTATTCGTTTAGTTTTAAAAGCGCATCTAAATGCGTTTGTTTAAAACCTTGTGTACCAATGTATAATTTTTGGTGTTCGAAAACGGATATTTTATGCTGTTTTACCAATGCTATTCAGAAATTTATTTTTTACCTAACAACTCTAAAACGGCATCAATAACCGTATCTTCATCAATATGTTTTAGTTCGTAACTAGCGATTTTAAAATCGTTCGCATTGTCATATTTAAAATTAGCAAAATGAATCGTATCATTTTTATTAATTTTCACAAAACCATTCCCAAGTACCAACCCTATTTTTCCATAATCTCCATAAAAATACTCTTGTAATAAAGGCATAATTTTATTGTTAAAAGCATTGGCTAATTTTTCTAATGTATCTACATTTACAAAGTAAGAGTGACCAATGGTATGATCTCTATCGATTAATAATTCTATTCGTTGATTTATCTTTTCTAAAACGTCAGAAAGTTTTATTCCTTCTACTTCTTCATTTTCAATAACAGCATAATCTGGCATCATTTCTTTAAACTCAAAACGACGACGTAAAGCCGTGTCTAAAGCCTCAACACTTCTATCTGCTGTATTCATAGTTCCATAGATGTCAATATTAGAAGGTACGCTGAATACTGTTTTAGAGTAGGGGAGTTTAATGCTTATTTCGTTTTTGGCATCTTTACGTTTGTCTATTTCTATTAATGTAATGAGCTCGCCAAAAATAGCAGAAACATTTCCTCTATTTATTTCGTCTATAAAAATTGCATATCTATTATTAGGATCATTTTTTGCTCGTAAACATAATTTTTTAAAAACACCATCTTCAATTGCATATCCTAAATCTTTCGATTCTTCTCCTTCTTCTGGTGAAATTGGTTTAATCCCTTCAATAAAATCTTCGTAAGCAAAAGATTGATGAAAGGTTACAAAGTCGTAGTTTTTGATAATTGTATCAGGATTTGGACTATAATTATCTACTGAATCCTTTAAATCATATAATTCAGGAACTAATTCTTGAACTTCCTCTTCTAATATTTCCCAAAAAGAGTCTTTTGTTTTATTAAAAAGCAAAGGTTGTTGTCTGCTGGATACATTTACAAATTCACATTCATTTATTGTGTGGCTTTGTAACTGACCCCATAGTGTTGGTCTAATTGTCTTGGAATTAGATAAACTTGCTTTCTTTTGAATCCATTCATGCTCAAAAATACCAGATACTTTAGACTTTCCTAAATCTAGTAAAGCAATTGCGATTACTTGCCACCAAGAACAACTACTAATTACTGTTTCAAAATGTTGTTCTTTTGAGATTGAAGTTTGTTTTAATGTATATCTATCAAATAATTGATCTTTTAAATAATACGTTTTTCCTGTTCCTGGAGGTCCGTATAGAATTTGGTTTGTTGGCATTTTATCAAGCATAATATATTGTTCTACTTCCTCTTCTACAGTATCTGATATTGGATTTATTAAATTAGGATGCCTATCTACATACAGCAAAAAATCTTGTACTAACCAGTTTACATCTAATTGTGATAATTTTGATTTATGCAATTCTTTACTAATAAATTCAGTAATCTTTTCATCCTCTAATAAAAAAGAGCATATTTCCTGCATTGGTTTTTGCATAGCAATCACAAAATCAATTTTACTATGCTTTAATTTTATTGAAAACACTTCTTTAATAATATCAGCAAAAGATGTTCTGCTTGCAGGAAAAACAGTGTCAGGAGCTAAAACAGACATCCAACAAGACAAAATAGGAAAACTCATATTACGAGCTGAATAATCTATGTTTTCTAACGCAATACCATTATAAAGATCTCTAAAAATTTTAATATCTTCAATTCCAATGTATTTGCTAAGTTTTTCTCGTGCACCTTGTTTTATAAATTGTACGCCTTTAGAATCAGTATAGTTTTCATTCTGAGAAGCCAAACAGAGCTCTAAAATCTCTTCATCTGTTTGTTCTTCAAAAACAACTCTTTTATTTAACCAATTAGCCCATTCAAATTTGTATAATTCTACATATAACCAATTATCATTTAATAAAGCACTTTTATAATCTTGAATTAAACTCCCAATTTTTAAATTAACTTGTTCTTTTTGTGATTTTAATATTTTTAGATCAAATTTTTCTTTCAAAAATTGATAATAATTAGTTTTACCTAATATAGCTCTTGGTCTATGATTGCTTTCTCTATCACTAAATTTAAAGAATTCACTTTGTTCATTTTGATATGCAGCAGTATCAATGACTTCTATAATTTTTTTATAATTAAATTTTGAAACTTCAAAAATATCAAAATCAAAATAAGTGTTATATGTATCTAAATATTTACTTAGTTTTTCTTTATCGTTGCTGAAATAATTAGATTTTGGTTTATTTAAAAGCCAAATAATAAATTCATCTTTTAAGTTCATTACTTTTTCAATGTTATTTCTTAAACCTTTATATTTTTCATACCTCTTTTTTAACCTAGAATGCATATTTTCAAATTCTTCACTAGAAATTCTATGCGCTATAAATTCAGGGTTTACTATTTTCTCTTGTTCAATAGAATTATTAATTATTGGTATTATACTGTTTAAATCTTTTTCAATGTCCAAAAGCATGCTTGCTAAATCGGTATAACTTTCCGATCGTTGTTTTGTTACATAGGCAAACATTTTTTTATCTCGAGATCCTTCTCTTTGTAATACAATTTTTTCTTTTATTGGAGTTTCAATAGCTTCAATAAGGTTTAAAGCTGATTGATTTTGAGTATCTTGAGGTGAATTGGTTTGTGTAAACTCAATTTTGTAGGTATAATAATCGTTTTTAGATTCAAAAATTAAATTAATGCAGTCAGAGGATGAGCCTGGGTAAGAAATTGGTAATGTCCAAAAGGTAATTCCAAAATAATTGGACTTTTCTGTTCCTATAAAATAATCTAACTCTGTTCCTTTGGAAGCTTTCTGCCTCAATGAAAACGTAAAACTAGCATCAACTCCATGCTTTTGCATTAGCCAATCATAAACCTGTTTTTCGTAATCTTTATAGATAATCATAATTATATTTTATTTTTTTATCTCCAAATCAATTTCTTATTTCTCAATCAACCCATTCTCCCAAAGTGCCAAAACAACATCCATTTGAGAATTAGATCTTTTATCACCAAGGTTTAATTCAGTCCATAATTCTTTTGGAGTAAATGTTTTATTATCTGCCCATCTTAATATTTCAATAGCTTGTAAAGCATATTCTTTATTCTTAACAGATTTTGTGTAATTCCCTCTTGGAATTCCTTTTACCAAACCTTCTTCGCACAAACCTAAAAAAGTACCTTTCGGGCAACCTTTATCTTGTGAACTTTTTGTTTCGAAAATTTCTTTTGCAGCTCTAGCGTAGATTTCTGGAATAGAATCAGATTGTTTATAATTTTGCGCAGCTTTTAAGGCTGTTAGACCGTATTTATTCATTTCTGTTTAGTAGATTTCCTTAATTTCTCCACCTTTTACTTCATCAAAATTGTTCATTATATCAAAACAGTCAGATTCTATTGATTTCCATTTTTTTCCTGTAAACTTAAAATTATAGTAGAGCTCATTATCTTTCGAGTTATTACAAAGTACAACTTCAAGTCTGTCTCCTTTTTCTAGTTCAATGTTTTTGTCAAATGCATCTGTAGTGTTTAAAGTATCTATTAAAAGAGTTTCATTGACTTCAAAATGGGGTTGTAAATCACTAGGTAATGCAGGTGTTCCCATAACGTTTTCGTTTTTATCCTTATTATATCTGTGTAAAATCCAATAATGATTGAGTTCTTCAATATCTACATTATCATCTATACAAGTACAGAACTTTATTCTATTGATTACTTTACACATATTTTTAGTTACATTTAATGGTCTTAAAAGCCGTTTGATAATTTGATTTTTTCTTATGAAAAAAGTTAAACTTTAAATCCCCCTTCTTTTTTAATAATTATAGTTTTTTATTGACTTCTTATTTCTGCAAATTCAAACGAAAACTTATACTTAGAGCAATCTAAAATAATGGAATCTTCAGTTTTATGTTTTATTAAATACCGCTCTTTAAAGTTGTCTAACTTTTTAGAATAATCATTAAAAACATATCTGATGTCTTTATATTTAAGTTGCCATTCTAAAATATCTATTTCATTAGAAATATCTATTTTTTTATAATCGGAAACTGCTTTTTGAGTTCTTTCAGCGTCTTCTATAATAGTAAGTACAAATAAATTGTCAACCACAAAATTAGAAAAGTCATAATAGAATTTATATTCTAAATACTTTCTTAATGGTATACAATCATAAAGTTCCTTTACCAATTTAAACCAATCTCCATAAATTTCTAATGGAATAATTGTGTTTTTTAAAGCCTCGAATTGTGCATAAAAAGCATCAATTCTGGTGGTAAAAGAAATATACTCATCAGTTGGACTGTAACTTAATTCTTCATCGTTCCAAATGCAAAATAGTATAGGTGTTGTTTCTTCTTTATCTGGTTTAAATTCATAACAATTATAAATATCTATTAAATCTTCATTTTCTTCTTCAAACAAGAATGTTAAAGCGCTTTTATCTGCTGTAATAAATTGATAGCCTTCTAAACCATTGGTTTCAGAATCATCTTCGGAAACTCCTTTTTTTACTTTAGAAAACTCGTTAATATTTACTGCTTTTAATTCAGTAAATATTTCTTCTAACTTTTCTAAAAAAAGATCTTTGGTAATATTCATTATAGAAGTATCATTCTCTAAAACAAGAGATAGCATATCTATATTCATTTCTGAAATATATTTTACAAGCGCTTCTTTTTTTGTCATTTTAAATTAGATAATTATATTTATTCGTTAGTAGCTTTTAAATTCTTTAATTGATTAAGAGCTTTTCTAACAAGTTCTTTAAAACTCTCTAAATCAGAAGGGAAATCTATACAGCTACCATCTGTGTTATAATACTGCCAATTATCCCAATTACTTTCATATTTAAAATGAAGATCACCGAATTTTATTTCGTTTAGGACTTTTGAATCTTCATCCTTACAACATAGATATAAATTTACAGAATCTTCATCCGACCATAATTCAAGCCAATAGGTTTGATCTTTAAAATACAAAGATTTATAATAAGAATTATACGCTTTAGATTTATTTACATCTCCAATAATCAATTGATCATCATTAACAAAACCTTCTACTAAATCAGATTGAATAATGTCAAATTTAGCGATATGCCATTCTTTACTATTTACAATTTTAGAAACTGCCACAAGTTTTTTAAATTCCTCTTGCTTATCAATTAAATCCTTTTGAATTTTTAAAGCTGTTTCCATATACTTGTAATTTTGGATATTATTTTTTAATAGATTAATATATTCTGTAATATAAGAGTATGATTTTTTTATTTTACAGGTTTTTAAGGTTTCAATTAAAAGTGATACATTATAATTAAATAAACAAGTAAAAACGTCATTAGATACATCCTTTTTCGTCTTTATAATATATTGGTCGATATGCATGTAAATAACTTTTTTTACATTATATCCTTCTCGAATAACACCTTCGTAATAATCATTTAATTGATCTGGTTGATCTGGTGCGTAATTAAGTTTGTTTTCTATTATTATTGCGTTTTTACAATTTTCATATTCCCAAGTAATTAATATATCTATTGGTCGTAAATTAGCGTCTTCTGAAATTTTAACTTTTCGTTCTGTGTAAATATTAATATTATCAAATTTAGAAAGATTCTTCGCTTCATCTTTAAGCCCAATATCATTTAAAAATTGGTTTAAAAATAAAACACCATGATTATGGTAGTCATTAGGGTTTAGAAAAGATGCTATAATTTCACTATGTGCTAATTCCTTTTGAGATATTCGATTATATAATGGGTTTAAAATACTGTATGGAATTTCTCCAGTTAAGTTGATCTCTGGTAGATTATTTAATAGATTTATTATACTGGTATTTTGCATTTTTTTTTAGTTACAGCGATTATGTAATTTTTTTGAAGTATCAAAATTCTTGATTAAATAAAAACATTTCAAGCGATTCAGCATCAATTTTATTCTTTATTGCTAGATTATGTATTAGTGCATTATACTTTTCATAATCTTTAAACTTTGAAGAAGGACTAACGCTAACTATATCAAAAATTTCTTTTGGTGTTGTTAATTGTACTAAAGAAGATGCAACTCTTATGTCATATATTAAAGCGTAATTACTTTGATTAGCACCCCTTGTAGCAAAGTATAATACCTTGGTTATGTAACTTACTCCTAATCCTTTAATTTTCTTTAAATCATTAAAGGCTACTTTTAAATTATTCTGATTAACAGCATCTATTGCGCTTTTTATTAAAGCTATATTTGATGGAACTGAAACATAACTATTTGTTCTATGTGTACCATAACCAGTATCTGCAAATCCCCAAATCATTGTTAACATAAACGCTCTTATAGGATCTCCCTTTCCTGAATAATATTCACTATAGGCTTTAATTACTTCTTCACGATTAATTTTTTTGTCTTCAAAGTCAATAATAAGTTTTTTAAAATCAGGTTCTAACTTTACCCATCTGGCACTATCGTATTTAAACTTTGAATTCCTTAAAGGATCTAATTTAGATATGGTAGTAATATATTTTTCTATATTTAATTTATTTCTCATTCCAAATAACAGAGTATTGCTCCCAAGTAAGAGGTTTGTAATTGTTCTTAATAAATTTGTATAGTAATTTTTTCCCCTTTAAGAAACTCTTTTTATCAGGTTCACTTAAATTAAGATTTGACAAATCCATATCTTGAATAAAATGATTAAAATTGTCCCAGCCTTCACTTAAATATAATTTATATAATTCGCCTTTTTGGGGGTTAGCGATTAATTCATTATAAGTGCTTTTTTTAGAAAATATATTTGCTAAAAAGAAACTTGGCTCCCAAAGTTGAAATACAAAGTCGCTTTCTTTTTTTGGTTTTGTCATAAAATCAAAAAGAGCAGTTATTAAATAGTCTTTAAATCTGTTTTTAATATCATCTCGAATTAATTCATTGGCTTCATTTGATAAAACAATAATTCTCCCAATAACGATTTTTCCAATTATAGAAGAATAATAATCAAAGATCAGCTTTACGTTCAATTTTTCAGCTATTAAATCTTCTAGTTTCTTAGATAATAGGCCAATAATTTCATCCGAATTTAGTGGATTGTCGTTATATTTTTGGACTTCCGGTCCATTGTAAAATCCACTCTCTTCTCGTTCAATGTTAATCAGTAAACTTTGTAATATAACATCCAAATAACCAATGAATTTGGATTCTAGTACTGTTGCTATCTCTTTTTTAAACTCAAGTTTATTTTCCTTATATACATTAACGTATCCATCATTTAAAATTTTTACAATTCTCTGATTTACAGAAGCACCTTGATTCATTAAAGTAATGTTTATTGATTCTAATGAATCAATAAATGATTCTTTTGAATTTATAGGATTGTTAAAAATAAATTCTTTTATTTCATTTATTAATTGAGTTTTAGATTTAGAATTTAACTTTGAAACTCTCTCTGCAATACTAAAAATGTTATTTTCATCAAATGCTTCTTGAAGTTCTGAAATAGTAATTTCAGCTCCTAAAATATTATTTCTCAAATAAATATTAGTATAATAAATCTTTGAAATTGAGTTTTGATTTAACTGATAATACCTTTGTGGTTTTTCCGAAAACAGTTTACAAAGAGCTGCATTTATTATTACAATATCGTCGTTAGGATATATTCCTTCTAATATGTTCTTAATTTTAAGTTTTACTTCTTCATCATAACAATAAACATCATTAAATGCTAAATCACCTAAAAATTGAATCTTATTATTCTCAGAATCTAATACACCTTTCTTTAAAAGTTCATCAATTTTATTAAAAACTATATTTGGTAAGTCTCTATATTTATAAATTAAAAGTTTAAATAAAATGTATTCATCAGGAATTACATTTTTTTCAACTTCAGAAAGGGATGCATTAAATTTAAACTCATTAATAAAACGTTTTACATCTCTATAGGTTTTTAAAAAATCTTTGTAACCCAATTTGTTTTTTTCACATACATATAGGTTATCGTTATGTAAATTATCTATAGAAACATCTGATATGTTTAATTGTTTCTCAGTGAATAAATTTTTAAACCCATAATTAAAACCAATTTTATCAGTTTCGGAAATATTAATAGGAAAGGCAATGTCTATTTGTTTTAATAATTCTGTTTCAATTAATTTTTGATCAAATGGCAATAAATTAATCTCTACATTGAAAATTTTATCAATATAATTGTCTTTGGATTTTTCTATAGTTTTAACTACATACTCTCTATCATAACCAGCAATAAAAACAACATTATTAAAGTCTGATAAGGTTCTTATAAGTTTTAAGGAATTTAATATTTCATCCTTCTCAAGCCTATCTAAGTCATCTAATAGAATTACTATTTGTTTATCTATTTTTTTTATGGTGTTATTAATTTTGGTGTGGTATTTTTCTAGAGTACTATTCTCTGAAAGCAGCTCCATACCAACTGAAATTATCTTTTGTAAATCACCACTTGAAAGACTTAAAATAGCAGAAACGTAATTATTAATATCTTCAGAAATTTCTGAAGAATATGGTTTTAAACTTTGCTTTAATTCATCAAAAAAGTTTTCTATTATTGCTGTTGAACCCTTGTTTTTCCAGATATGATACCAGAATAATACGGATTTGTTGTTTGTCTTTTTGAATTCCTTATCAAATCTTTCTAAGAAACTACTCTTTCCATATCCCCAGACAGCATTTATTCCAATACTGAATGCAATATTTGGTTTAAAATCAGTTACAACTTCAACAAGTTTTTGAAGAATTGCTTCATTGTCAATTTCCCCATTATCAAATGCTTTATCTTCAATAAAGAAGTTTGTAACATCATCTGTTTTTCGCCTTTTAATCTTAATGTTTTTATCTAAATTTACAATTAAATTTATAATATGAGCAGCAAATAGGACAAGTATGATATCTGCATATTTAAAATCTGACTTATTAGGAGCAAAATCAATAAACTGCGTATAAATAAATCTTAATAAAATATAAATAATGGTAACATAAAAAACTAAAAAAGTAGTTCTCTTGTTATGTATAAATTTTTTTCTAATTAGTGCTATATAAAGTACAATAAAAAAAAGTGAAATTATCCAATAACCTATTTCGAAAGAATAAGTATTAGTAATAATATGTTTGCCTAATTTTATTAATAAAACACTTATTTTTTCAATAAAAATTAAAGACAATGAGACTGAAAAAATAAATACAATTAAAAATTTTAAGTTATCTTTTATAAATTTTATTCTATATTTAAAAAACTCACTCATCTTTCCCCATATTTAATACTCTCCTCAGCAACCAAACCCAAACGCTCAATTTCTTTTTCTGCACCACCAACTGTAATTTGCCCATTCATTAACATAGGCAATAACCAGTCTCGTAATTCTGAAAGTTTTTGGTTTTCTTTTAAATTATTGTCAATTTTCTGAAAAATAGGATTTACTTTTTTACATAGATTTCTAATAAGATTTTCGTTTGGAATCTCTATTTTTTTCTTTAAAAAAGTACTCTTTTGAAAAAAACCTCTTGCACTTCCATTAGTAGTACTTTCCAATTCTAATATAGTCCTTTTCAATTTTAAATTTAAAAATAGTTGACTATTTGTTTTAGAAACAAATCTCCACATATTCTGATTTTGCAATGCTGGCAATATATTAGAATTTACAATACAATTTTTACCAGTAGAAGCTCCAACCATTACCATTAGAAAATCAAATTGATTTAACTGGTATTTTTCAAACTCTAATGCAAATTCTTTTTCTAGATAATTTATATCATTTAAATTAACATATCCATCTTCAAAATTTTTAGTTCTAATGATTTTAACACCACTCTCCTTGTACCATTCGCTTTTAAATGCATAACCATTAATTATATTACAAATATCATCTAACCTTCCAACTTCCCAATCAACAGGGGTTTCACGTTTCAACTCCTCATTAAAAACCATTTTTCCACCAGAAGATTTATAAGGTTTACCATTGGCATCAGGGAAATCGAATTGTACAAACCAATAATCATACAACGTTTTTGCTATTGCTTCTAATTCTTGGTTTATTTTATTGTTGATTTCTATTTTTTGACTAATCTTGTGGAATAAATCTCCTATTTTTATTTGTTCATTATATTCAGGTAAAACAATATCTAAATATGAAAATATTTGCTCATTAAGACTTGCTCTTAAAGTCATTGTAGCATTATTATTCATCGTTTTTCTAAATAGATAGCTTCTTAGATAAAAAGCCATAAATTTAGCGTAAGTTATATTTTTTTGAGTAGGTCTAAGTCGTTTTAAAAAACCACTATAGGAAGCATTAGGGTAATCTTTTACTGCTACTGAGCTCATACCAAGTTCATCTAATGTTTCACTTGTTCGGGTTAAAAATATATCACCTACTTTAATTGAATAAGTTTCTTTTTCCTTTTCAGAAGTATCCATTAAATCTGGTAATACATCAGGTAGAAAAGTATTATTAAAGACAGTACTAAAAGAAGCAAAAGGCGAACCATGACCTGCTTGTTCTTTCTTTGAAGATATTCCAGAACTCATTTCATAAAGGTCACTAAGTTTATAAGTTTTCATATTACTCATATTTTAAACTTTTCAAACCTTTACTAATTTCCTTTTCCAATATTTTAGATTCAGCAAACAAGGTTTCTAAATTGCTTTCAAAATCGTTCATTTTAGTAGTAAACTCATCCGCAGAAATATCTATGTATTCAATTTTTACTTCAAAATACTGTCCTGCACTTAAACTGTAATTTTTGGCGGTTATATCATCATAAGAAACTACTACAGAAAAATCGTCTTTTATTTCTTTGGCGTTAAAAACATCAATAATTTGTTGTTCTTCAGCATTACTTAAAACGGTTTTTTGATTTTTTCCTTCTTTTACTTTGGTTCCTAAATTAGAAGCATCAATTAAAACGACGTCTTTGGTATTTGCTTTGTCTAAAAACAAAATACTAACGTTGGTACCTGTAGTTGCAAAAATATTAGAAGGCATAGAAACCACACCTGCCAACATTTTACTTTCCACCAATTTTTGTCTAATTTTTTTATCAATACCACTTTGTGCGGTAATAAAACCCGTTGGTACTACAATTGCTGCTTTTCCTTTGGCGGACAAACTGTGCATAATGTGTTGTATAAACAACAAATAAATTGCCATGGAGTCTTTCTTGGTTTTCGGAATGTTTGGTATTCCTGCAAAAAAGCGTTCTTTATTGGCTTTAGAATCTAAAGAGGCGGAGTAATCAGAAAAATCTAATTTAAACGGCGGGTTAGAAACAATATAATCGAAGGTTTGTAATTGTCCGTTTTCTTGTTTGTGCGTTGGGTTAGAAATGGTATTGCCTTGTATAATGTTTTGTATGGAATGTACTAAGTTGTTTAAAATTAGGTTTAAACGCAATAAACCAGAGGATTTCTGGGAAATATCTTGCGAGTAAATAGTACATTTATCTTCGCCAATTTGGTGAGCAATATTCATTAACAACGTACCAGAACCGGCACTTGGGTCGTAACAAGTAGCATTGGTTACGTTTTTGTCTGTTACCAAACAAGCTGCCATAATTTTTGCAACTGCATGTGGTGTAAAATACTCTGCATATTTACCACCACTATTGCTATTGTAATCTTTTATTAAATACTCGAAAATAGTGGCAAAAAAATCGAACTTTTGTTCAAAAATATGCTCGAAACTAAAACCAACCAATTTGTTAACCAATGCTTTGCAAAACGCATCTTTATTATCGGTTACATATTTGCTAATATCATCAAACAAAACCACTTTTTCTCCACCTTGTGTGAGTACCGAGAAAATATCGTTATTTGCTCTGGCAACTTCTAAAAAGGTTTCATCAAAAATTTCCGAGAATTTATCTTTGTTTTGTTGTTCAAACAAACGAGATAGTAAGTTTTTAGGCGCAAATACTGCCGTGTCTTGGCTAATTTGCATCGTTAACATTTCTAAATCGTCTGCGGATAAACTTTTTAAAGCAGCATCAAAATCTTCGGCTTCTGCTAAAGTAGGTTCTAGTTGTTTTAGTTCGTAAACGTATTTGTCGTTTAAGAATTTGTATAAAAATACTTGGGTAATTATTTTAAATTCGTTTCCGTCATTTCCTAAACCATAGTTTGCACAAACGCTTTTTAGATCGTCTATTAATGCTTTGGTTTTGGTTTCAAAATTTTGTGTTGTCATACTATTTTAGCTGATATTTTATTTTTAAAGTTCTCGACTGCGCTCGAACGGACATTTGTAATTATTTAATTGATTTTATTTCTATAATTGCTAATGTAAATTTATGATTGTATTTTAAAATTAGAAACATCTCGATACAATTTTGCGAAAAGCAAAATCACTCGATGTGACAGTGTAAAAACTATAAAAGAGAATCCTTTCTGTCAGTTCGAGTGAAATTTCTTTTTCAGAAATTTTGTATCGAGAACCTTTTAATTATCTTATTTTTTGTACTACATTTTCTTTCATAATTCGTAATTGATAATTCGTAATTTTTTAATTATTTCTATTCAATACACTTATCACTAATCGTTTTACGGTTTCCATTTCTTCTGGTTTACTAGAAGCAATAAAAAGGGTTAAACTGGCTAAGGTGTCATTACTAATTATGGGTTGATTTTGGTTATTAAATAGTATGTTGTTTTGTTGTAGGAATTTTAAAAAGCAAGCTGCTGCAATCCGTTTGTTTCCATCTACAAAAGAATGATTTTTTACCACCAAATATAAAAGCATTGCAGCTTTTTCTTCAATACTTGGGTAAAAATCGGTGGTACCAAAACCTTTTTCAATCTGTGCAACTGAACTTTGAAAACTTTGGTCTTTTTCTTTACCAAAAACATCAGAATCAAATTCAGTAAGCATTTGATTGATTAATTTTTGATAGTCTGTAATACTTGGATACTCTGCTTCTTTTGTTGTGAGTCCTTTTGCATCTAGTTCTTCGTGGTCATAATCATCTAACAAACTTAATCCTTTTGCAAAAACAGGTAGCCAATGGTTGTCTGCTGTTTTTTCTTCTATAACTCTGCTTAAAATGGTGATACCATCTTTTAAAATTTGTACTTCTTGTTCTTTTTGTGCTAAACGTTTTTCGTTTATTGTATATCCTTTAACTAAATGCTCTTTTAAGGTTTGGGTTGCCCATTTCCTGAATTTTGTAGCTTGTAAGGATTTTACTCGGTAGCCAACAGATATGATAACATCTAAATTATAATATTTTACATCTTTAGATTGTTGTTTACCTTCTATAGCACCATGTTTAGTGGTATGTGCAAAATTTGCACATACCACTTTTTCGTCCAACTCTTGTTCTTTAAATATATTACGAATATGTCTTCCTATAACAGTTCTATCCCTTTCGAATAAAATAGCTAATTGCTCTTGGTTAAGCCAAACAGTTTCCTTTTCAAATTGAATATTTACTTCAATTTGATTGTTGCTAGATTCGTATATAATTATTTCGTTCATTTTATTTATTTTGAACTACCGCGTATTTTTCGGAAGTTGCTTTTTATATTCTATTAAGCAACATTTCCATTATATTCGTTGATGTATTCTTTTACTAAAATATTATTTATGCGTTTTACATCGGTTGCATTGATGTTGATGTTTTGTTTGTTTTTAAATTGATTAATCACCAAACGCATCATCATTTTTTCTACATAACGCTCGTTTTCTAATATTTTTGCATTTTGTAAAATCTCATTATCTACTTCTGTTTTTAATCCTTTTAAGGCTTCAAATAATTTACGTTCGTTATCTGTTAACGGGTTTTTCTCTAGCAATCTTTTATGGATTCGTGTATACTTTTCATCATAATCATACTTAGCTCTCAATAGCTGATTTTCTCTTTCTAGTTTTTTTGCTTTGGTGTAAATTTCATTTAAGGCTTTTATATTGGCTTCCATTTCTTCTTTAGAAACCTCACTTAAATTTTTCTTTTTAAACAAACGTTCTAATTCTTCTCTTAAAGAAACAAACACAGGGTCTTTCTGGTCGAAATTACCACCTAACATTTCTCTTGTTTTTTGTAAAGTGTCTTTTAGTTCATCTGCCAACACCATTTCTTCTTCTTTTATTTTTGTAAAAGCAAAAATGACATCTTCTAAAGCAGTATTTAAAATATTGTTAGTTTCTAAATTGGTTTCTAAAGCTATTTTTGTGTTGATAAGTGCTAGTCTATCGTTGGTCATTCTAGATAAAATAACAAGTTTCCTAAAGTCTAACTGTTCTAATAATTCAAAATTACCAGATAAACGAATTAGGTTATACAATTCTTTAGAGTTGTTTAAAACTTTAGCAATTTGTCTTATTTCTGTGCGATCGTTTATTTCTGAAATTTGCTGACTAAATACTTCTGCATTTATAGTGTCAAATTTAAAAAGGATATCTTTTATCTCTTCAATCTCTTTTTTTATTTCTTCCGCAGATTTAAATAAATTGGAATAATGTTCCATTTCATCACCTAACTCAGATTGCAACTCGTTAAAATAATCTTGATTTGTTTTATCGAATTCTTTCTGAATATCAGCAAAATCGACTACAAAACCATATTTGTGATTTTTGTAGGTTCTGTTAACTCTAGTAAGTGTTTGTAATAAATTGTGCGATTTTATTTTACGACCAATGTATAATTTCTTTAAGCGTTTTGCATCAAAACCAGTGAGTAGCATATTATACACAAATAGTAAATCGATATTGCCTGCTTTGTAATCTGCAACCCAATCATTTCTATCTTGTTTTGTACCAACGTCGTGCAAAATTACTTGTGCTTTTTTTACTTTGCTTTTTTCTAATTTTTGATTTCCATAATGTTCAGGATCTTCGGCTGCTTGTGAAAAATAAGAAGCTTCATTTACAGCATATTTATCTTGAAATATTTCAAACATCATTTTTGCTTGGTCAGAAGAATCGCAAACGACCATTCCGCCAATAGAAGTATCATCCATAGCAATTCTTGCTTGCTCCATATCCTGTACAATATAGTTTAGCATTGGTTCTACAAATTTATGATGTGCAAAGATTTTCTTTTTATCAGCATCACCTTCTAAAACTTTAATTTTCTCTAAAGTTTCTTGTAACGTCAGTTTGAATTTGGTTTCTATTTCTTCACGAATTAAACGTAAAGTATAGCCATCTTTAATAGATAAATTGTAATAGTATTTATGAATATAATCGCCAAACAAGGTTTTAGAATTGTATTCTTTTCCTAAAAGTGGCGTTCCTGTCAATCCTATTTTTATAGAATGCTTGTCGGCTAATTCTAAATTGGCTAAGAAACTCCCTTTTGGATTGTAACTTCGGTGTACTTCATCTAAAAAGAAAACACGTTGCACGCTTAAATTATAATCGTTGTTTTTAATAACATCAGGATCGTCTTTAAACTTCTGAATATTTACAACCGTAATTTCTGCATTACCAGAACTGTTGTGTATTACATTGGTAGATTTAATATCTCTTGTAAATTCTTCTCTAGAATTTACTTTGTGAACTATTAATCCACGAGCATTAAATTCTTTTGCTGCCTGGTTTAATAAATCGATTCTATCTACAATAAAATAGAATTTTGGGATCACATTTTTCTTTTGATAATAATCTGTAAGATGTTTTACGTTAAAGTATGCTAAGGCAGTTTTTCCAGAACCTTGCGTGTGCCAGATAATTCCCTTTTTTATTCCGTTTTCTAATTTATTTTCAATTGCTTTTGTTGCAAAAATCTGCGGATAACGCATTACGTGTTTCTCTAAACCATTTTCTTCTTCTACATAGGCAAAGGCATATTGTAAAATGAATTTTAATCGTTCTTTTTGAAATAGGGAAGTGGCAATAGAGTTTGTAGCAGTAGTAGGTTTTTTATTTAAAGCAAATTCATCAGCATTTTTAATACTGATTAAATTATTGTCTTTTAAAACAATATTTTCTGTTTCATCAGAAATAGGAGACAATAATTTTTCTAAATCAAAGGTTTCTTCTTCTCTAAAATAATTGAAAATGGGTTTTCTGTAATTTGTTGTGCTGTAAAAAGCACCTTCTAACATTTGAGTATCATTATCGCTATACTGCATGTTATTAGAAAAAACCATTAACTGTGTTAAGTTGATGAACTTTCTGAACTTCTTATTTTTAAAACGTCTTTGCATGCGATCATGCTCGTCTTTAATACCATTTCTATTGTTTGGTTTTTTAACTTCGATAAAAACAAGTGGCATTCCGTTTATTAAAATAATAATGTCTGGTCTAAAATTGTCCTCATCTTTTTCATAAGGTAATTCTGTAACTACATGAAAAGTGTTGTTATCAAAATTTTCGAAATCAATCAATTTAATTCCAGATTGATCTATCAGTTTCTTATAAAAAGCTCTCCCTAAATCTTCGTTTTCTAATGATAGAGAAACTTCTGTAAAAACTTTTTCAGCTTCTTTTTGAGAAAGATTTTTATTGATGTTTTTTAGCTGATCATAGAATATGTCAGTAAATATGTTTGTTTCTAAATCCCAACTATTATCCTTCAAGGAAAGATACGTGTATCCTAACTTGATCAGATGTAAAATTGAGGGGATTTTTACTCTTGAATCTTCGTTAAATTTCATAGCATATGAATGGAGGACTAAAGTACTAAAACGAACTGATATAGAATTACGGATTTCCATAAAACTATAAAACTAGATTTGTTGTAGTACGTAAGGTATATCATCTTTTTAAATTTGATCACAGTAAGACAGCGATGGTAATTGCCCGAGGCTTGCCTCGAAATGCAAAATAGTTGTTTCGAAAACAGATCTTGTACCCTTGGGGCGAGTTTGTTGCTTAAACTGAAGGTTGGAAATTTGTTTTTTTTTATTTTTCTTCGATCAAAATACTATTGTAAGTTTCTTGAACCAATAATGCTCCATATTTTCGTTCTAATTGTCTTACTTTAAAATGAGCAGATGCCATTTCTTGAAAATGATTTACAAATACAAAATTAAGAGATGCTCCACCAATGGCGCCAAGGACGGGAATGGCTTGCGCCAAAAATTTCTCGCTAATTAAAAGACTTAATTGTGTGGCTATTTTAGAAATAAAATTAGTAATTACATTTGTTCCCACGGAACTTACACTCTTTAAAAGGGTTTCAATACCTACTTTTACTCCAGATGCAGATATATTTTTTAAGGCAGAATTTAATGCAATACGCGTAGTATAATAACTAGATTCCATACCATCATCTTTATTAGAATCACCGCCTAAAGCAAAAACTTCTAAGCAAGCCATTTGTCCTTCTAGGGTATAAATATCTTCTCCTTCACTGCGAGCAATATCTAAAATTGTTCGCATAATAAACTTGGTGGTTATGGTTAATTCTGATGTAAAAATCAAAGTACCTATACCTGTTGTTGATCCTAAAAAACCGCTTAATGCACCAGAACTGGTTACAATTGCTTTGTACGTGTGTTTAGATGGTTTTTTAAATTTTTTATTTTTTTGAATGGTGATTAAATTAGCTTTTATAACAGTTAATAACACGGATTTGGTTATTTTTTGAATTCGAACCAATGTTTTATCCGGAATGTAATTCATACCATCTTCTATGGTGTTACCAATCTTATTTACATTTCGAATAGCCCAACCTAAATTATTCATAGTCTGTTTGGCTTTTTTTAATGCTTCAAAATCTTCCGTTGATAGTTTCTGAAACGATACCTCTTTACTCATTTGCTCTCTTATTTATTTGTTGGTTTCTTTGTGCAATTAATCAAAAGAATTTTTATTTTTTTGCGTTTAAAATGCTATTTAAACGGCTTCTTTGTAATTTAAAATAACCCTTTTTGATAAGGAACTTCATTTAAAATAGAAAGGAGGTTGCTCTCTTTTTTTGTGCTAAATAAATCTGTGGAAACAGGATAGTTAATCAATTCTTGTGTTGTAAAAGTATTCAATAATTCTTTAATTGAATTTTCTTCAGAAGTATGCAACCATTCTTCATAATTTCTGGGATCTAAAATTAAAGGCATTCTGTAGTTCCCCAACTTATTTGGTGTATTGTGTATTTCTTTAAACATAGCGTTTGCTTGGGTAGTTATTATAGAAGCTGAGCAATTTTGATGTAAAGAATTATCTGCTAAAACCGAATAAACACCTGCAAATGCAATTAAATTATGGTTTTTCTCTTTAAAGTAGTACGGAATTTTGTTTTTAATACCAACTTCAGAATGAGGTTCAAACAAACCATCGGCTACTATTAAACAGCGTTGCCATTTTATAAACTGACTGTACAATTTACTTTCAAATAGGCGTTCTTTTGTCGCGTTTAAGGTGTTGGTTTTTAATAAGAAATATTTTCTTTTTTCTACATGATAGTCGGTAGGTAAAACTCCCCAAGCCGCATGTTCTATCAATGTAGGGTCTTCTTGTTTTACGATGGCTAAACTCTTTGCTTCCCAACCGTTAAAATGATAATAAGGCTCATAAGACAATGGATCCTTAACAAGCAACTTCGATTTTTTTTCTAGCTCTTTTAAAGACTTGGTTAAGGAAATATGAAAACACATAAGTAGCTTTTTGTGAAAGTTATAAAATATCTGCGAACTCTAATAACTTTCTTTTAATTGATTTTTCTAAGGTGTTTCAAAAAATAGCACTTTCCATTTGATTAAAGTGTAATTAGATTAGAGTATAATAAAAACATCATAAGTTTGAATTCGCTTTATTTAATTCAATTCGTTTCGACGGAAATTGTTAGTGAATATTTGTGATACAAAAATGCTTAAAAAGAGTTAATAGAGAAAGTCTTTTTAATGTACACTGCTGCAGAAATTGGAGGTTGATTAAGTTAAACTTTTCTTAAGGAATATTTTGTTATTTAATTTTGTATACCTTTGTTTTCTAGTATGAAACAGATATCCCATAAAATAATGTCCTTTATAATGGCCCTTGTAGTGTTATTCTCTACAATGTCATTTACTGTAAGCATGCATTATTGTGGCGATAATTTAGTGGAAACGGCCATGTTTCAGAAAGCGAAAGGTTGCGGAATGGAAATGGAGAAACCTTCTAGTGAGGATTGTAAAGTAATCAAAAAGAATTGTTGTAGTGATAAACAATTTATGGTAGATGGTCAAAATGAATTACAGCTACAAGTAGATATTATTTCTTTTGAGCAACAAGTATTTTTAGCTTCATATATTTACTCTTATATCAACCTTTTTGAAGGTTTAGAAAACAATGTTTCTTCTTACGGAGAATACGAACCACTGCTCGCTAACAGGCAAATCTTTAAGTTAGACGAGACCTATTTAATCTGATTTTTTAAACAATAGACTGTATTATCCTGTGATTTATTTCATTAGGATAAATTGCTGTATTCGGTGTTTTCTTATTTAAGATAACGCCACTTTCTAACTGTTTAATAATTAAACCAATGCTAAATAAAAGCATCAAATTCTTAATAGAGAATAAAATCGTAGCCGTTTTATTACTTGTCCTTTTTGTAGGATGGGGAACTGTAAACGCACCTTTTAATTGGAATACTGGTTTTTTACCAAGTGATCCTGTGGCTGTAGATGCCATACCAGATATTGGTGAAAATCAACAAATTGTATTCACAAAGTGGGATGGTCGTTCGCCACAAGATATCGAAGACCAAATTACATATCCTTTAACAACCTCTTTATTGGGTATTCCTGGAGTAAAAACCATTCGTAGTTCTTCTATGTTTGGCTTCTCTAGTATTTATATCATTTTTGAAGAAGACATCGAGTTTTATTGGAGTAGAAGTCGAATTTTAGAAAAATTAAATTCACTACCAAGCGGTTTATTGCCAGAAGGTGTTAACCCTGCTTTAGGTCCAGATGCCACAGGTTTAGGTCAAGTATATTGGTACACCTTAGAAGGTAGAGATAAAGACGGAAACGTTACTGGTGGTTGGGATTTACAAGAATTACGAAGCATACAAGATTACTATGTTAAGTATGCTTTATCGTCTGCAAGTGGCGTTTCAGAAGTAGCTTCTATTGGTGGTTATGTTCAGGAATATCAAGTAGATGTGAATCCAGAATTAATGCGTCAGTATAATATTGGTTTAAATCAAGTTGTAAAAGCGGTTAAAAGTAGCAATCAAGATATTGGTGCACAAACCTTAGAAATAAATCAAGCTGAATATTTAGTACGTGGTTTAGGATATATAAAATCGGTAGAAGATATTGAAAACGCAGTGGTAACTTCTAAAGATTTTACTGCTATTAAAATTAAAGACATTGGAAAAGTTTCTCTAGGTCCTGCAGCACGACGTGGTTTATTAGATAAAGAAGGCGCAGAAGTTGTTGGTGGTGTTGTAGTTGCTAGATATGGAGCAAATCCTATGGAAGTAATTACCAATGTAAAAGAAAAAATAGACGAACTAAAAGGAGGCTTGCCAACGAAGGTATTAGCAGACGGACGAACATCTCAACTAACAGTGGTTCCTTTTTATGACAGATCAGATCTTATTGTAGAAACTTTAGACACACTTACCGAAGCATTAACTTTAGAGATTTTAATTACCATTTTAGTAATTATTGTAATGGTTTTTAATTTAAGAGCTTCTCTTTTAATTTCAGGATTGTTACCTGTAGCTATTTTAATGGTGTTTGTGACGATGAAACTATTTAATGTGGATGCAAATATTGTAGCACTTTCTGGTATTGCAATTGCTATTGGAACCATGGTAGATGTAGGCGTAATACTTGCCGAAAATATGATTCGCCATCTTGATGAAAATGAAGTAAAGAGTGAAAAGTTAAGAGTGAAGAGTGAAAATGTCATTCCGACAGAGCAAGGTACGAGCGACGAGGAATCTATGATTTCTAATGTTCAAAACAATAAACTTTCAATAAACGAAATTATTTACAACGCTACCGCGGAAGTTTCCGGAGCTATATTAACAGCGGTTTTAACAACAATTATCAGTTTTATACCTGTATTTACGATGGTTGGTGCAGAAGGGAAGTTATTTAGACCTTTGGCCTTTACAAAAACGATGGCATTATCTGCTTCTTTAGTGATAGCTTTGTTTATAATTCCGCCTTTAGCAGCTTTTTTATTCCGTAAAACAACGCTAAAAAATTCATTTAAATATATTGTAAGTGGTGCTTTAATCCTTGCCGGAATTGTAATTGTAATAAGTGGGTTTTGGTTAGGTCTTATAGTCGTTGCTTTCGGAATTTTGGGCTTATTAGGCATTTTAGGAAAACTAGATAGTAAAAAAGTAAACCTTGTAAATATCATTATTTCTTCGGCGGCAATTGTGTTTCTATTGGCAGAATATTGGAGACCTTTAGGTTTTAATCGTAGTATTTTTATCAACTTAATTTTTGTGGCTATTATTTGCTTCGGAATTTTAGGACTGTTCTCTATTTTTAGAAAATATTACGGACAAATTTTACAATGGGCTTTAGCGAATAAGATGTTGTTTTTAATGGTTCCAATTACAGTTCTTGTTTCTGGAATTTGGATTATGAGCAATACAGGAAAAGAATTTATGCCTTCTTTAAATGAAGGATCTTTTCTACTGATGCCAACTTCCCTTCCGCATGCAGGAGTTGAAGAAAATAAACGTGTGTTACAGCAATTAGATATGGCAGTTGCTACCATTCCAGAAATTGAAACTGTGGTAGGAAAAGCTGGTAGAACGGAGTCTGCTTTAGATCCTGCTCCTTTGTCGATGTACGAAAACATGATTCAGTATAAACCGGAATACATGCGTAATTCCGAAGGAAAAAGACAGCGTTATAAAGTGAATGCCGATGGTTATTTTATATTGAAAGACGGTAGTTTGTGCGTAAGTAATTCTATGCCAATGGAAAAGACCTCACAGGTTTCAAAAACCTGTGAGGTCTCTAGCGGACAACTTATCGAAGACAATGATGGTGAATTTTACCGTAACTGGCGACCAAAAATTAAGAATCCAGATGATATTTGGAAAGAAATCATAAAAGTTACCAAGTTACCCGGAGTTACTTCTGCACCTAAATTACAACCTATAGAAACCCGATTAGTGATGCTACAAACTGGTATGAGAGCACCTATGGGGATTAAAGTAAAAGGGCAAGATTTAAAACAAATTGAAGCTTTTGGACTAGAATTAGAAAGTCTTTTAAAGCAAGCAGAAGGCGTTAAAGTAGAAGCTGTTTTTGCTGACAGAATTGTTGGTAAACCTTATTTATTGATTGATATTGATAGAGAAAAAATAGCACGTTATGGAATTTCTATTAAAGATGTTCAAAGTGTGTTAAAAGTCGCTATTGGAGGTATGTCCTTAACGCAAACTGTGGAAGGTAGAGAACGTTACGGAGTTCGTGTACGTTACCCAAGAGAATTACGTGGCAATCCAGAAGACATTAAAGACATTTATATTCCTGTGGAAAAAGGGAGTCCTGTGCCTTTAAGTGAATTGGCAACGATTCGTTATGAACAAGGTCCGCAGGTAATAAAAAGTGAAGACACTTTTTTAGTCGGTTATGTTTTGTTTGATAAAATTGACGGTTTTGCAGAAGTGGCGGTGGTAGAAAATGCACAAGCCTTATTTCAACAGAAAATAGATTCAGGAGAATTAATTGTTCCTAAAGGAATCAGTTATAAGTTCACAGGAACGTATGAAAATCAATTACGTGCAGAAAAGACATTAGCTATAGTAGTTCCTTTGGCGTTGGCTATCATCTTTTTAATCCTGTTTTTTCAGTTTAAATCTATAACAACTTCATTAATGGTATTTACAGGAATTGCAGTTGCATTTGCTGGTGGTTTTATAATGATTTGGTTATACGGACAAGATTGGTTTTTCAATTTTAGTTTCTTTGGCGAGAATATGCGGGATCTTTTTAATATGAAAACTATCAATTTAAGTGTGGCTGTTTGGGTTGGTTTTATTGCCTTATTCGGTATTGCAACAGATGATGGAGTGGTTATGGCAACGTACTTAACACAAACTTTTGATCGTGAAAAACCTGCGGATAAAATGAGTATTAGAGCTTCTGCGTTAGAAGCTGCTAAAAAACGTATTCGTCCGTGTTTAATGACGACAGTTACTACCATTTTAGCCTTGTTACCTGTTTTAACATCCACAGGAAAAGGAAGCGATATTATGATTCCGATGGCAATTCCAATTTTTGGAGGAATGGTGATTGATATCACTTCTTACTTTATTGTTCCGGTTTTATATAGCTGGAGAGAAGAGATGAAATTGAAGAGAATAGAGAGAAAAGAGCTTAGAAAATAGACTTTAAAAAACAAATCATGAAAAATAATAATTATATCGTACAGAAAGTAGTCTTGCTTCTTGGTTCTTTATTCTTGAGTCTTTTTACTAGCGCACAAGAACTAGAAACCTACATTAATAAGGCTTTAGAAAATAGTCCTGAAATTCAGAAATTCGAATTGCAATATAACATTGCTTCAGAAAAAGTGAATGAAGTAAACACGTTGCCTAACACAGAATTTGCTGTTGGTTATTTTGTAAGTGAACCAGAAACCCGAACAGGAGCGCAACGTTTTAAGGTGTCTGCAAAACAAATGTTGCCTTGGTTTAATACTATTTCGGCAAGAGAAAATTATGTAAATGCCTTGGCAGATGCAAAATATGAAGACATTGTTATTGCTAAACGAAAATTAATGGCTTCAGTTTCTCAATCGTATTACAATTTGTATGCTAATACCGCAAAACAAACTGTTTTAGTTGAAAACATAAAACTACTGGACACCTATGAAAAATTAGCATTAACTTCTGTTGAGGTTGGCGAAGCATCAGCGGTAGATGTATTGCGTTTGCAAATGAGACAGAATGAAATGCAGCAATTATTAGAAGTATTAGGACAGCGATTTCTTGCTGAGCAAACAAAATTTAATAAGCTCTTAAACCGTGAGAAAGCTATTGCTGTAAAGGTTGTAAATGAACTGAACATACCTTCGGAAGATTTTGAAATCACTACTAATAATTTAGCATTACATCCAGAATTATTAAAATATGATAAACTGTATCAATCGGTTGAAAAATCGGAGTTATTGAATCAGAAAGAAAGCAGTCCGCTGATTGGTTTTGGTCTAGATTATGTTAATATTGAAAAAAGACCAGACATGAGTTTTAGCGATAATGGAAAAGATATAGTTATGCCAATGGTGTCGGTTTCTATTCCAATATTCAATAAAAAATACAAATCACAAACTAAGCAAAACGAGTTGCAACAACAAGAGATTAAGTCTCAAAAACAAGAACGCTTCAATAGCTTAGAAACGCTTTTAGACAAGTCTGTAAACGACCGGATTTCTGCAAGAATTAGTTATAAAACACAGGTTAAAAATTTACAACAGGCTAAAAATGCAAAAGAAATTCTTGTTAAAAGCTACGAAACAGGAACGATTGATTTTAAAGATGTTTTGGATATTCAAGAACTACAATTAAAGTTTCAAATGAATCAAATAGAAGCGATTAAAACATATTATTTACAAACAACAATTATTAATTATTTAACACAGCAATAATGAAACATACATATCACATACACGGAATGACTTGTAACGGTTGTCGTGGACACGTAGAAGAAACACTTTCTAAAGTTAAAGGTGTTTCTAAAGCTACAGTTAATTTAGAAAAAGCAGAAGCTACTATAGAAATGGAATCTCATATTTCATTAGAAACCTTCCAAGAAGCTTTAAAAAATGATGGTGGCCGATATAGCATTCACAAACCGGGAGAACATCATCATATAAAAGAAGTGAAAAAAGAACTTCCGAAAGGAAAAGGCACAGGTACATTTTATTGTCCGATGCATTGTGAAGACGATAAAACGTATGACAAAGCGGGAGATTGCCCTGTCTGTGGAATGGATTTAGTAGAAGAACAAAACGTATCTATTAACACCGCAGAACAATGGACTTGCCCAATGCATCCTGAAGTTATAAAAGATGAAGCTGGAGACTGCCCTATTTGCGGAATGGATTTAGTGCCTATGAAGCCCGATCTTTCATCAGAAGAAAAAACATATAAAAAGATTGTAAAAAAGTTTTGGATTGCAGTCGCTTTTACCTTGCCAATATTTTTAATTGCCATGAGCGAAATGATTCCAAACAATCCATTATCTACAATTTTGGAACAAAAACAGTGGAATTGGATTCAGTTTGCACTGTCTATTCCTGTGGTTTTTTATGCTACTTGGATGTTCTTTGAGCGTGCCTATAGAAGTATAAAAACATGGAATTTAAATATGTTTACACTTATAGGGATTGGCGCAGGTGTATCTTGGCTATTTTCGGTATTTGGAATGTTCTTTCCAGATGTTTTTCCTGCTCAATTTAAAACGGAATCAGGTGCTGTACATGTTTATTTTGAAGCAGCAACTGTTATTTTAACATTGGTTCTTTTAGGTCAATTGTTAGAAGCGCGTGCACATGGAAAAACGAATTCAGCCGTAAAAGAACTCTTAAAATTAGCACCTAATAAAGCGTTAAAAATAGTAGACGGAGAAGATGTAGAAGTTACTATTGATAAAATTGAATTACATGATGTTTTAAAAGTAAAACCTGGTGATAAAATTCCTGTGGATGGTGTTATAACTGAAGGAAATTCAACGATTGATGAATCGATGATTTCGGGAGAACCGCTTCCGGTAGACAGATCTAAAGGCGATAAAGTAAGTGGAGGTACTATTAATGGGAATCAAGTTTTTTTAATGAAAGCAGAGAAAATTGGTAGCGATACATTACTCTCTCAAATTATTAAAATGGTAAATGATGCAAGTAGAAGTCGCGCTCCAATTCAGAATTTAGCAGACAAAGTTTCTGGTTATTTTGTGCCTGTGGTGGTGTTGATTTCTTTAATAACATTTGCCGTTTGGGCAATTTATGGGCCAGAACCTGTGTATGTATATGCATTTGTAAATGCCATTGCCGTATTAATTATTGCATGTCCTTGTGCATTAGGTTTAGCAACACCAATGTCTATAATGGTTGGTGTTGGTAAAGGAGCACAAAACGGTGTCTTGGTTAAAAATGCAGAAGCTTTAGAACGAATGGCTAAAGTAGATACTTTAATTATTGATAAAACTGGAACTATTACCGAAGGAAAACCAACCGTAGAAAAAGCTGCTGCGTTTAATGCTATTTTAAGTGATAAAGAAGTGTTGCAATACATTGTGTCTTTAAATAAAAATAGTGAACATCCTTTAGCCGAAGCTACTGTAAAATATGGTGAAGAGCAAAACACGGAAGTTTTAAAATCGGAAGAATTTAGTGCTGTTACAGGAAAAGGTGTGGAAGCAACAATAAACGGTAAAAAAATCGCTTTAGGAAATCCTAAAATGATGAATTATGTAAATGCTGAAATCACCCCTAAAATGGAAGAAGAAGCTAAAACGTATCAGAAACAAGGGAAAACAGTTTCCTTTTTATCAGTAGATAAAAAAGTTGTTGGTTATGTTGTTATTGGTGATAAAATTAAAGCAACGAGTGCAAAAGCAATAAAAGCACTTCAAGATAGAGGAGTTTCGGTAATAATGTTGACAGGTGATAATTATGATACCGCACAAGCTGTGGCTACCGAATTATATCTTGCCGATTTTAAAGCAAGTATGTTACCAGAAAATAAATTGCAAGAAGTAACCAAATTACAAGAGCAAGGAAAAGTAGTCGCAATGGCTGGAGACGGAATTAATGACGCACCTGCACTCGCAAAAAGTGATGTTGGTATTGCCATGGGAACGGGTACGGATGTAGCAATTGAAAGTGCTATGATTACTTTGGTAAAAGGAGATTTACATGGTATTGTAAAAGCGCAACATTTAAGTGAAGCTGTTATGAAAAACATTAAACAAAACTTATTTTTCGCGCTGTTCTATAACACATTAGGCATACCAGTTGCAGCAGGAGTTTTGTTTCCTTTTTTCGGAATTTTGTTATCTCCTATGATTGCTGCTTTGGCTATGAGCTTTAGTTCGGTTACAGTAATTGCAAATGCCTTACGTTTAAGAAATATTAAAATATAAATAATAAGATAATTAACCTGCAAGGTATTGCTGACAAAGGAAGCTTCCTTGTAGGTTTTAAAAACAAAGAAACTTATGAAAAAATATAGTGTTTATATAGGTTTAATAGCTGTTGGACTACTTTTAGGCTGGATGCTTTTTGGAGGGAATTCAAATACAGAAGAAATGCACAAGCACGATGCTGTAGCAGAAACAAATCAAATGTGGACGTGTTCCATGCATCCACAAATTATGCAACCAGAAGCAGGTGATTGTCCTATTTGTGGAATGGATTTAATTCCTGCTGCAAGCAGTGCAGAAGGATTGTCTGCGGATCAATTTAAGCTTTCAGAAAATGCGATGGCATTAGCCAACATACAAACCACAATCGTAGGAGAAAATAGTTCTGATGCTGATACAGGTTTTGTTTTATCAGGAAAAATTACAGAGAATGAAGATGAAACAGCAACGATGCCTGCGCATTTTGATGGTAGGGTTGAAAAACTGTTTGTAAATTCTTTAGGACAACAGGTAAATAAAGGGCAAGCAGTTGCTCAAATATATTCTCCAGAATTGATTGCTGCTCAACAAGAGTTAATAACGGCCTATAAATTAAAAGCATCTCAACCACAACTATATAATGCTGTTAAAAATAAGTTTAAAAATTGGATGATTCATGGTGCGCAATTAGATGAGGTAGAGCAAACAGGAAAAGTGAAAAATAGTTTTACCATTTACTCGCATGTATCTGGTGTTGTTACAGAAATTGCGATAAATGAGGGATCTCATATCATGGATGGAAAACCAATTTTTAAGGTTTCTAATCTAAATACAGTTTGGGCTAATTTTGATGTGTATGAAAATAAAATTAGCCAGTTTAAAAAAGGTCAGGATGTTGTGGTAACCACAAATGCATATCCGAATAAAACGTTTAAAGGAAAGGTCAATTTTATAGATCCTATTTTAGATACGCAAACAAGAACTGTAAATTTAAGAGTGGTTTTAAATAATAAAAAAGAGCTGTTTAAACCAGGTATGTTTGTAGAAGGAAAGATGAAAAGTATGGTTTCTGTGGATGAAAAACAAGCAATTACAATACCTGCTTCGGCTGTTTTATGGACAGGGAAACGATCTGTTGTGTATCTAAAAACGAATCCTAATGAACCAGTTTTTGAAATGAAAGAGATTACATTAGGCAATCAAATAGGTGCTAATTATCAGGTTTTAGAAGGTCTAAATAATGGCGATGAAATTGTAACCAACGGAACCTTTACGGTAGATGCTGCGGCGCAATTGCAAGGCAAAAAATCGATGATGAATAAAACAGTTAAATCAGAACCAATATCACTTATTGGAACCATGAAGATGAAATTTCCTCTAATTTTTAAAAACGAATTTAAAACGACACTACCGCTTTACTTTTCTATTAAAGATGCTCTTATTGCAAGTGATTACAATAAGGTTTCTAAATTAGCAAATACAATGCTTCAAAAAGCACTAAAAATTAATTTAAAAGGTTTAAGCCAAATGGAGTTAGTTCATTTTAATAAAACGGTATCCATGTTAAAAGCTATTTCTGAAAATAATACTATTGAAAAACAACGTGCTCATTTTGTAATACTCAATGAAAATATAGTTGCTATAGCAATGAATATGGATAATTTAGAATCGACATTATATGTTCAAAAGTGTCCGATGGCTAACAATAATAAAGGTGCCATGTGGATGAGTACTGAAAAGGATATTAGAAATCCTTATTACGGAGAGACCATGATGACTTGTGGTAGTATAATTGAAGAAATTAATTAATATTAAAACGAATGCTATATGACTAGAATAAAGACATTAAATTTAATAAGTATTCTGCTTGCCTTAACGGCGATAGCAATGCTAAGTATTGGTCTTATAATGAAAATTCCCGCTCCGGCTTTAACAGGTGTTGGATTTTTATTAATCGTATGGGCTTTACAAGTAATTAAAAAATAAATAATTAAATTTTGAAATAATGAAAAAAGTAATTTTGAGTCTAGCTGTAATAGCTACAATGGGTTTTTCAAGTTGTAAAAATGACGCCAAACAGAAAACTGAAACGATAGAAGTAACTAACAAAATGGCAAATTCAAACGTTTCTTTTGGTGTTAGAGGAAATTGTGGCATGTGTAAAAAGACCATAGAGACAGCAGCGAATGCGGTTGATGGTGTTGCAACTGCCATTTGGAATTTAGACAAAAAGGAAATTGAAGTGTCTTTTGATGATGCTAAAACCGATGCTATGGAAATTCATAATGCAATTGCTGCTTCTGGTTATGATACTGAGAAAGTCTCGGGAAGCGAAGAATCTTACAATGGTTTACCAAGCTGTTGCCAATATGACCACACAATGGCAATGAATCAGTCTGGTGAAATGAAAGAATAGGACTACTCAGGTAAATATGAATCATAAATTTTTTTTTGAGATTTTATCTAGAAGCTAGTCATATTTTTTTATATTTACAGCCAAAATTATACGCCCCCCTTGTGTAATTAAAACTACAGGATTAAGCTTAAACGTTTAATCCTGTTTATTTTTATACAAACAGGATTCCGATAACTTTAAAATATCCGTAACAATATTATTTTTAATATTGCTGTCATCATGTGATGCATAATTAAATACTATTTTTCATTGAAACTTATTTTTTAATGAATATTTTTTTTATTATTTGTGTAATTACTTATTGTACAGGTGTTTAATTTGGTTTAGTAGTTTTTTCAGGTTACAATAAAACGGATTTTGCTGCATTGTAAATATTTTTTTTGCGAACTTGATTTAGTTTGTATGTAGCAATTTCAATACCCTAAGCATTGTCAAATTTAAAATCCCTAAAATGAATAGTATTTTTTTTATAGATCCACCGCCCAAAATTCTACCTATTTTCTTCTGATTTCTATAAAATATTCTTATGTCTCATGCATGGGTTTGTAGTTAAAAATGTTTGCTAGTTTTTTTAGTTGAAGTAACATTTACTGGTTTGGAGTTATCGATGTTGTAATTTCTTTCTGTTAATTATACTATTAGCGGATGTATCGTTTATAAAATCATAGAATGTTTACTGCATTCTACTTTTATATTTTTAATTACAGTATAATCTGGCGTCACTTCTTTAAAATCAAAACCAGTACTTAAAACCGTATTTTAAGCGGCTTCAATTCTACTTTTTTCAAGACGTTTTCAAGCAGTGATAGGATTCTAAATTCTAACGCAATTAGAAATGTTGAGGATATGGTAAGATACTCTCTTTTTTAAATTCGAATACTATTTATAAAAAGTATTCGCATAGAGCTATAAAAAATGTGCAAAATAAATATTCAATTAAAATAAATATTTGGCCTAATGGACAAAATGGTTGGTCTTTATTTTGTAATTTCATTAGATTCTTTTAGCTCTTAAAAACTCATTTATAAATTTTATTTTTCTCTCTTTAGTTAATCCATTATGATTTCTAAGTTTGTTTTTTAAATCAGAAAAATGACCATCAATCATATTGGTTGTATTTGGAATATTTAATTCATAATTATCGTACCAAGTAAATAGCCATGTCATATTGGTATTAAGGCTCCTATATGCACTTCTAAGCCGTTTATGAGTGAAGTAGCTTTTACCTGTTTCAATATTAATAGTACGTTCATTTAAAAAGCTTTCCCACTTAATAAACCACATTTTTAATCCTCCTTCAAATGATTCTTTATCAGTGTTTTTTAGCATAGCGACATGAAGCTTCAGCTCAATAGAGGCGGGCGTTTTTGGGTTTTTAGTTATATACCTTCTTATTGTTGCAACTTGATGAAATTGACAAAGCTGAACAGGTATGTCTTTAAATGCTCCAACCAACCCTTTTCTGCCGTCACAAACGATAGCTACAACCTAAAAACCTTTAGATTTCAGTTCTTTAATACCCTTTATGTACAATGTATTAGTTTCTGATTTGACGTAATACCAAAGAAGATTTTCTTTACTGTATGCGTCTTTAAACAACATTAACCCAAAACTTCTGCCCCAGTAGGTTGTATCCATTAAAACAATAACCTTCTTTGGTGCTATTTCTACTTGCTTTACTTGATAAAGATCTAGTTTACGTTGGATTGTTCTTTTTGAGCATCCATATTTGACTGCTAGTTGTATATACGTTTGTTTTCCTCTGGCATATTCATCCCAAAGAAAATCTGCTGAAATTTGTTTTCCTCCATTAAAAATCTTGTTACAATTTAAACATTTGTAACGTTGTTTATTTAAGCGAGTACCGTATTTATGTGTGTTTAAACTATCACAAAATTTACATTTTTTTTATTCAAAACCTTTGGTTTGCCTCAAAGCTAATAAACAAAAGGGATAAGGAAGATTTTACCAACCATTTTGTCTATTATACCGAAGATTCAGAACAATTTATAACTGATAATGAAGCTAGTTTAGAATTAACTTTAGGCCTTAATTTAAAAGAAAGTGAATTTGTAAGAATCCGAGGACTTTTAATGATTGCAATCAACCCAATTTATTTTGATTTAGATAAATCATTTATTCGTCGGGATGCAGCAATAGAACTAGAAAAAGTTGCTAGAATTATGAGAAAATATCCAGAATTGAAGATTAAATTAGGTTCTCATACCGATAGTAGAGCTCCAGACGATTATAATATGGCATTATCTGAAAGAAGAGCTCAATCATCATTAGCTTGGTTAATAGCGAGAGGTGTTAATGCTTCTAATATAACTGGTAAGGGATATGGAGAAACGCAATTGGTAAACAAATGTTCTAATGATGTTAAATGTTCTGAAGCAGAGCATCAGTTAAACAGAAGAACGGAATTTGTAATATTAAATCCAGAAGCTATTAAATAGTATTATAAAATAGATTTAAAAAAGAAGGGTTCAACAAATTATTGTTGAACCCTTCTTTTTTAAGGTCTTTTAGGTTTAAATAGAACTCCAATCTAAGGTTGTATAATGTTTTTTTAAATAGGCTTTTACAGTAGCAATATCATCTTTAGAAGATAAGTCTGGTACGTGCTCTGAAAGTGGAATTCCTACAACTTTATTATTGGTTTTTGTAATGTAATTTAAAAGTGAAGTTTGCATTTCTTTTTCATTTCTAATAGGATGTACAGGACAATTTTTTAAAAAGGGATAAAACTCTTTTCCATCAAACTTAAAAATGTTCATACTTACTCTTAACTTTTTATCTCTATCATAAAAATTAGGCACTTCTGTTTCTGAAGGTTTTTCAAGAATGCGAATGAGTTCGTTGTTCTCATTTAATTTTGTCAATGCAAATTTAGAAATTCGCTCTAGCGGAAATTCTAATGTGTCTCTATTGTAACTGATAAATGCATTTTTATGTTCAGTTATTCTAAGTAAATTTAATGCTTCGGTAGAATATAAATTATCACTATTACAAACTGTATAAAATTGCTTATTCAATTCAGGGAATTGCTCTACTGCCTGCAAAAGAGCGTCTGCAGTTCCAAAAGGTTTTACTCTGTCTTTTGGAATATATTGTATGGGAAAAGAAATGTTTAATCCATTAAAATCGTTATTTTTCTCTTTACTTCCGTAGAACTCTTTAAACAAAACACCTTTTTCGTTGATAACAATATAGATGTTTTTATAACCCGCTTTTTTTGCATTATATAACAGATAATCTAATACAGGTCTTCCTGTATTATCTAAACTAATTAAACTTTTACTTCTGTTGTTTGCTTGTGTAGTTTCATCAGAATTTATGGTTTTAGAAGTTGCTGGTTTTTTCATTCTAGAAGAAGCTCCGCCAGCTAATATTATCAAGTTATTGTGCATATAAATTATCGTTTTTTTTTAGACTTTTTAAAAGTAATCAATTCAAGTTAAAATTGTATTTTTATTTAATGGATTTATTTTCTTCAGAAAAAATAGTTAATGTTTTACCTTTTGATGGCATTACAAATTATCATGGATTGATTCTAGATAAAAAACAATGTATGTTCTATTATCAAAAATTAATGAAAACTATCAACTTTAAAAATGATGAAGCAATTATTTTTGGTAAAAAGATACTTACGAAAAGAAAAGTAGCTTGGTATGGAGAATCGGAGTATTCTTATACCTATTCTAAAGTAACAAAAACTGCAAATATTTTTACTAAAGAATTGTTAGCCCTTAAAGAAATAGTAGAGCAGGAGAGTGGGGAAACCTATAATTCTTGTTTGTTAAATTTATACCATTCTGGAGATGAAGGAATGGCGTATCATTCCGACGGAGAAAAAATGCTAAAGAAAGATGGTGCCATAGCTTCTTTGTCTTTAGGCGCAGAACGTAAATTTTCTTTTAAACATAAAGAGAACAAGCAAAGAATAGATGTTATTTTAGAAAACGGAAGTTTATTGGTGATGAAAAAAGGGACACAAACCAATTGGTTGCACAGATTACCGCCTACAAAAAAAGTAAACTCGCCTAGAATAAATTTGACTTTTAGAAGTATAGAAATGTAATTTTCTATATGAATTTTAAAAGGTTCTGTTAATTTTCAATTTTTTTGATAAATTCGTCTCTATAGTTTAAACCAATCGGAATCCAGTTATCATCAATTATAATTCTATTTCTTTGCACAGAATAAATATGTTTTAAAGAAACAATAAAGGATTTATGTACACGGATAAAATTTACCTTCCCTAATTTTTCTTCAAAATTCTTAAGACTACTAAGTGTTAGAATAGGTTTTTCTCTATTGGTATGAATTTTAATATAATCTTTTAAAGACTCAATATATTTTATATCTGCTAAGTTTATTTTTAAATTTTCATATTCAGATTTCACAAAAATAAATTCTTGATTAGCTTCTTTATTTACACTAAGTGTTTCTTCTTCATTTTTAGATTGCAGTAAATTTTGTGCCCTTGTAGCTGCTTTTAAAAACCGATGAAAAGGGATTGGTTTTACTAGGTAATCTATGGCATTTAAATTAAAACCTTCTACGGCATAATGAGAGTATGCGGTTGTGAAGATAAACAGCGGTTTGTTGTCTAACGATTTTATAAAATCGATTCCAGAAAAATCTGGCATTTCGATGTCTGTAAATATTAAATCTATTTTTTGAGATTGTAAGATGGTTGATGCTTCAAAACCATTAGAGCAAGAGCCAACCAATTCTAAAAACGGAACTTTAGAAATAAAGTCTTCTAATAATTCTAGAGCCAATGGTTCATCATCAATAATTATACACTTCATTTTTTATTTTTTTAAGTTGATTTTTAAGTTTACTTCAAATGATTTTTTTGTATTTGTAATCTCTAGAGTATGTGTATTTGGATATAATAAATTCAATCTATTTTGTATGTTTTCTAAACCAATACCAGAATCTTTATTTAAGGTGTTTTGTAGTGATGCTAAATTGTAAACTTCTAAATTCAATTGATCATTATTGGTATAAATTTTAATAGTAATATCCGTTTTTCCTTTATAATCTGTTCCGTATTTAAATGCATTTTCAATAAAGGAAATAAGTAATAAAGGTTCTATTTTATAGTTTAAATTACCATGAATATTAATTTTTACACCGCTAGAATCTTTTAAACGTAATAACTGTAAAGAGATATAGTTTTTTACGTATTCTATTTCTTTCTCTAAAGAAATAAACTCTTCATTGGCTTCGTAAATCATGTATCGCATAAGTTCCGAAAGGGTAACAATAGCTACTGTGGTATCATCAGATTTTTTGTTTGCTAAAGAGTAAATACTATTTAAAGTATTGAATAAAAAATGAGGATTTAATTGTGCTTTTAAAAAGGATAATTCTGAATTTACTTTTTGTGAAGCTACAAGAGTTCTTTCTTTTTCAGATTTATACCATTCTGCAACTAGTTTTGTACAAGTACTTAACGCAAAGAACATTAATAATAAAATTGAAGGTCTTAAATTGAAATTATGATCTCTAGGTCTGCGAAAGTTAGTATTAAAACCTTCTTGAGCAAAAGGTGGTTTTAAAGAGAATCTTAAGAAATATTGCATCATAAAAATTATAGAAAATATAATTCCTAAGGAAATAATAAGGTATAAAATAATCTTTTTATTCAGTAAAAAATAGGGAATAAGAACTAAATAATTTAAATAAAAAACAGCGATAAAGGTAAAGTTTAAAATATAAAACTCATTCGGAATGATACTAAACCGAGCATAAGATTGAATAGCGGTTATCACCAAAAAGAAAATCCATATAAGACAATGGACAATAATAGTGGTGTTTGTTTTTTTTAATAAAGGACTCAATGTTTTCATTGTTTAACAAATGCAAAATTAGACTAGATGTTTCTTAAAAGTCTCCCAACAAATTGTTGTTTTTATCACAAAAAAGATTGAAAACTAGGTTCCTATTTTAGTAGTAATCTAATTCTCAATCTTAAAATGTATTCTTAAAATAAAGAGGTATTAATCATCTTCATTTTCTAATTCGTTGGGTTTAAATTCCCAAACATCATCAAAATAATAACTACTACTACTTCTACCCATTAAAACAAAGGCTTTAGTATCAAAAGTAAAAGCAGAAGCATCTTGTCTTGCAGAACCTTCAAATACAGGTAATTCATCCCAAGTATCTGTAGATGGAGTGTATTCCCAAGCATTTGTAGTTATAGAACCAGAGATTCCTGTTGTTACATATCCTTTTCCTTCTAAAGAAAATGCAACACCATTACTTAAGCGAGTGTCAAAATCATCGTCATCATCATCATCGTCATCTAAATCTGTTAAACGTGTCCAAGTAGTACCATTAAAAGAATAAAAATCTTCTTCGTAAGCTCCGTTATGAAGACCTAAACCAATATAAGCAACTTCATCAATTTTAAAAACAGAAGCATTCTTACGTTTTTGTCCACCAAAACCAACAGACTGTTCCCAAGAATCTGAAGCAACATCGTATTTCCAGAAATCTTTTTGCTCGCTTCCATCGTAACCAGTACCAATATAACCGTCATTACCAATAGAAAAACCAATAGCAGCATATCTTGCTGTTCCTGCAAAATCTGCTTTTTGAGTCCAAGAATCTGTAGTTGGGTCATATTCCCAAAAATCTTTTAGTTCTTCTACATCAAGTTCACCATTAAATCCGGTACCTAAATATCCTTTTCCATTAATGGCAAAACCTACAGCTCCACTTCTGGCAACACCAGGAAAATCAGCTTTTTTTACCCAATAATCACTATCAGAATTATACTCCCAAGTATCGGTTAAATAATCATCACCATCATAACCTGTTACTAAATATCCTTTATTACCAATGGTAAAACTGACAGCGTTTGCTCTAGAATCTCCATCAAAAGTAGAACTTTCTACCCAGTTTCCGTATTCATCATCATCGTCATCACTACTACATCCTATAAAAAATAGAGACATTAGCAATGCTGCTAAAAACAGCACACTACTTTTTTGTATTAAATTTGTTTTTCTCATTAGATTTAATTTATTCATTTGCTTAATTATTGGGCAAACTTAAAAGCTAATAAATGACTAACAGTACAAAATAGACAAACAAGGGTATTTTATAGATAAACATGTAAACCAAATGTTAATTTTCTTAAAAGGTGTTAATTATTGTGTTTAACGGTGTTTTATAGTGGTAAGTCTATAAAAAAAGACTGTTTATATATTTTATGATTTGTTATGTTAACCACCCTAATATTTTTGCTTGAAAAAGTAAAATGAAGTATTTAATTTTTGGTGTTATAGGTATTGTTTTTTTAGCATCTTGTGCTACAGATGATACTACTTATGAAGTAGGAAGCGATTTTATTGAAAACAACATTCAAGTTAGAGTAATAGATACCTTTTCTATAAAAGCAGGGACTTTTAAATTAGACTCTTTAATTACTTCTGGTACCAATAGAATTTTAGTTGGTAATGTTGTTGATGAAAAATTAGGGAGTATATCTGCAAAATCTTATTTACAATTAATTACCTCTAGTTTTTCTATAAGTACAGATGCCGTGTATGACTCTATAGGTATGGTTTTAAATTATGATAACTACTATTATGGTGATACAACTAAAGTACAAACATACACATTACATAGAATAAAAGAAACGGTAGCGCCCGCAGATGATGCTACTAGTTTTTACAATACTTCTTCCTTAGCTTTTGACCCTGCAATTTTAGGGCAACTGTCATTTACGCCAAGACCAAATAAATCTACAGATTCTTTATTTGTTAAAATGGATGATGTTTTAGGAGAAGATATTTTTAATAAAATAGTAGATAATGATATTAATAACACAGACGATTTTTTACAGTATTTTAAAGGATTGGTAATAGCGCCAGATACTTCTGTAAATAGCCATGTTTTAGGTTTTAATGTACAAACTACAGCAAGTACTGTAGGAAACTCTAGTATGAGGTTGTATTACTCTATAAAAGATGATGATAGTGAAGATAATGATTATTATATAGATTTTGTAATTTCATCTGCCACACAACAGTTTAACGAAATAAAAACAAATTTATCTAATACCATTGTAGGTGAATTTGAAGATGGAGAAGAAATTAAATTAAGTACAAGTACAGATAATTTATTATTTGCTCAGGGAGGATCTGGAATTACAGCTAGAATAGAAATGCCTTCTATTAAAAGACTTGCTGAACTGTATGAAAATGCATCTACTTTAAGTGCCGAACTAACGTTTAATCCATTAAAAAGAACTTATAATGATGACAATCCTTTACCAGAATCTTTGTTGGTTTATGTTGTAGATCATAAAAATAGAATTATACAGCAACTTACAGATATAGACGGCAATACAGCTTCTGCTATTTTGGTAGAAGATACATATGAATTTAATGAAGACACGCATTACAGGGTTAATTTAAGTGGTTTTGTAGAACAAATTTTAAATTCAGAGACCGATTTAAATTATGCTTTAATGATTCAATATCCAAACTATTCAAAAGAAGTAAACAATTTGGTGATAGAAAATAATGCAAGTACAAATAAAGAGATAAAATTATCAGTAAAATATTTAAACTATTAAGATGAAAAATAAGATATTATTAATAGTATTGGTCGCTTCTGTACATTCTTTATTTGCTCAAAGTAATTCAAATACACCTTATTCTTTATTTGGTTTAGGAGTAGAAAATAAAACAGCCACAGGAGGTTTAACAGGGTTAGGTAACACAGGTATTGCACAAGCTAATCCGTTTGAAATAAATTTATTTAATCCAGCTAGTTTAAGTGGTATTTTACCAAAGTCTTTTTTATATGAGTTTGGTTTAAACGGAACATATTCTACCTTAAAAACCAAAAGTATAAGTGAAAGTACTAGCAATGGTAACATTTCTCACATTGCAATTGCATTTCCAATAAAACAAGGTTGGGGTATGAGTGTTGGTTTACTTCCGTATACAAAAACAGGTTATAATATTGATATAGAAAATGCCATTGAAGGTTCTGCAGACACCTATATTACAAGAGTAACAGGAGAAGGAGGTTTAAATAAATTTTATATATCTACGGGGTTTAAAGTGATTAAAAATTTATCTTTAGGGGTAGATGTCGCTTTTCTTTTTGGCTCTATAAATCAAGAAAGTTTAGCCTATGCAGGTTCTTTGGTTTCTATTAGCGACCAAAATTATTATGGAGGCGTAAAGTTAAAAACAGGATTGCAATATAAATTACCAGCAATTAAAGGTGTAGAAACTACTATTGGCGGTACCTTAGAATTGCCTTCATCTTTAGGAGGAACGCAAACAAGAACTTCTTATAAAACGTCATCTAGTGGAACCTCAATTGCTATTGAAAATGAAGTTGAAAATGACCTAGATAATTTCGAACTTCCGTTTTCTTACGGAGTAGGAATTACATCTGTGATCAATAAAAAAATTACGACGAGTTTAGATTACCGAAAATTACTTTGGAGTGATACTTCTCAACCACAAAATAACGAAAGTTATGCAGATCAATCTATCTATGCAGTAGGGGTAGAATATGTGTCTTCATCAAAAAAATATAATTATTGGTCTAATATAAAATATAGAGCTGGTTTTAATTATAATACAGGTTTTCTAAAGATTTCTAACCAACAAATAGATAGTTATTTTGTGTCTTTTGGTTTAGGTTTACCAATGAAAAAGTATAGCAACGATAATTTTAATATTTCTTATTCTTATGGTAGAGAAGGTACTTTAGATAACAATTTAATTCAAGAGAAATTTCATAAAATAACTTTAAACCTAAACTTTGTTGGTAAATGGTTTAATAAAAAGAAAATAGATTAGTGTTGTAATTTTAGTACAATAGAAATTTAATTTTCAACAAGGCGATTAAACTCCTTGTGAATGAAATGTTGTATTTTAGCGCAAAAATATTTTCTTTTGGATACTACAAATCAAAAATCTACAAACCTTAATAAATATATCAGTTCATCTGGTATGTGCTCTCGTAGAGAAGCAGAAAAATTTATAAATGAAGGTAGAGTTACCATCAATGGTAAACCAACGCAATTAGGAAACAGAGTTGCTAAAAAAGACGTTGTTAAATTAGATGGACGATTAGTAGAACCTAAAAACGTTACGCTATATATTGCCTTAAATAAGCCGGTGGGTATTGTTTCTACCACCGATGATAGAGAACCAAATAACATTGTAAAACACGTTAATTACCCAGAAAGATTATTCCCTATTGGGCGTTTAGACAAACCGTCTGAAGGTTTAATTTTTTTAACAAATGATGGAGATATCGTAAATAAAATTTTACGAGCTGGTAACAATCACGAGAAAGAATATTTTGTTTCTGTAGACAAATCTATCTCCGACGATTTTATTGATAAAATGGGGAATGGGATTCCTATTTTAGGCACTGTAACCAAAAAATGTTTTGTAGAAAAAGTAAGTGATAAAATCTTTAAAATTGTTTTAACGCAAGGCTTAAATCGTCAAATTAGAAGAATGTGCGAATACTTAGATTACGAAGTAACCAAGTTAAAACGTACTAGAATAATGAATGTAGAACTTGGTTATCTACAAGCAGGAGATTGGCGAGAATTAACAGAAGAAGAAATGAAAGAAATTAATAAAATGATTTCTACATCCTCTAAAACCCAAGAAGCATCTGCGGTTAAAGACAAACCTAAAAAGCAAGTTTCTAAGAAAAAAACAGCTCCAACTAAAAACGATTTTAATAAAAAAAGTGCTTCTTTTAGAAAATCATCACCAAAAAGTAAAAGAAATAATTCAAGTTTTTCATCAAAAAAGAAACGCTGGTAAAATTATTTGGGCGTTACCTTGCAGGTCAGGCTTTACGCTATATCTTTTATTATAATTTCATGCAAAAGCATAAAAATCATAATAAAAGGATGCCGCTTCAATCCTTAACGCACATTTTAGCCAACCAAAATAAAGCCATAATTTTTTGCCTTTTTTATAACAGTTCATTTTATTTATCAATTCTTAAATAATAGTATCTTTGCAGGCAATGAAATGGAATTTATTTAAAAAAATAAATAAATGAGAGGACCAGATAATTATATCGGTTCTAAAGTTTTGTAATTAATTATAGTTACAAAAATCATCAAAAATTAAACGATTGAAATTCGACTTAAAAATTACCGACCCAAAAAGTAAGGCAAGAGCAGGAGTAATAACTACTGATCATGGAGTTATAGAAACTCCAATTTTTATGCCTGTGGGAACTGTTGGAACCGTAAAAGGAGTACATCAAACAGAATTAAAAAACGACATAAATCCTGATATTATTTTAGGAAACACCTATCACTTATACCTACGTCCTGGTTTAGATATTCTAGAAAAAGCAGGTGGTTTACACAAGTTTATGAATTGGGATAGAAATATTCTAACAGATTCTGGTGGATACCAAGTATATTCTCTTTCTGGAAGAAGAAAAATTAAAGAAGAAGGCGTAAAGTTTAAAAGTCATATAGATGGTTCTACGCATCATTTTACACCAGAAAATGTAATGGAAACGCAACGAACTATTGGTGCAGACATTATTATGGCGTTTGATGAATGTACACCGTATCCTTGCGATTATAATTACGCAAAAAGATCTATGCACATGACGCATAGATGGTTGACAAGATGTATCAATCATTTAGATAAATTACCTTATAAATACGGTTTCGAGCAAACTTTTATGCCAATTGTGCAAGGAAGTACGTATAAAGATTTACGTATACAATCTGCAGAATATATAGCAAATTCAGGTCAGCAAGCAAATGCAATTGGCGGACTTTCAGTAGGAGAGCCTGCAGAAGAAATGTATGCAATGACAGAGGTTGTTACAGAAATTTTACCAGAAGACAAGCCAAGATATTTAATGGGAGTTGGTACGCCAATTAACATTTTAGAAAACATTGCTTTAGGTATAGATATGTTCGATTGTGTGATGCCAACAAGAAACGCTAGAAACGGAATGTTGTTTACAGCACATGGTTCTATCAACATTAAAAACAAAAAGTGGGCAGAAGATTTTTCTCCAATAGACGATATGGGAATTACTGGAGTAGACACCATGTATTCTAAAGCTTATTTACGTCATTTATTTGCAGCAAAAGAAATGTTAGGAAAACAAATAGCCTCTATTCATAATTTAGGTTTTTATGTTTGGTTAACACGAGAAGCAAGAAAACATATCTTAGCAGGAGATTTTAGAGAATGGAAAGACATGATGGTAAAACAAATGGATAAACGTTTGTAGCAGTAAGCAGTTTTCAGAGGCAGTAAACAGTAAAAAAAAGTAAAATTATACAGTTTACATTTACACGATTAAACATTTACACAATTACACAAAATAGGTGAAAATAATAGATTGGTACATATTAAAACGATTTTTGGTAACTTTTTTGTTTACCCTATTAATCTTGATTCCTATTGCTATTGCTATAGATATTTCTGAAAAAATAGATAATTTTTTAGAGCATAAAGATTTAGGATTTTATCAAATTGTAGATGAGTATTATAAAAACTTTATCATCTATTACGCCAATACTTTTATGCCTTTGGCACTATTTATAGCTGTTATTTTATTTACATCTAAGCTATCTAACAATACAGAAATTATTGCCATTACAAATGCAAAAGTTTCATTTACACGATTATTATATCCTTATTTTGTAGGAGCAACTTTAATTACAGTTGTTTCTTTAGGTATGAATCATTTTGTAGTGCCAAACAGTAGTAAAGAAAGAAAGAAGTTTGAAAGAGAATATGTTCATAGTAGTAGACGAAATCACGAGTTAAAATACGTTAAAGAATTTAGTTTACAACTTACAGATAGTACCTATATTTTTATACGAAGCTTTGATACGGAATCTAATGCTGGTTACGATTTTACATCAGAAGTTTATGATGGAATAAAAATGAAATCAAAACTAGTTTCAGATAGAATAAGCTATAGCAAAAAAGATTCTACTTTTATTTTATCTAACTGGAGAATGCGTAAAATTTTTAAGGATAGAGATAGTATTTTTTCAGGAACTAAAATTGATACCGTTTTTAATTTTACACCTAAAGATTTAATATACAAATCTGCATTGGCACAAGAAATGCCTTCTAATGAGTTGCTTAAGTTTATTAATGTTTCTAAAAAACGAGGTGTTAAAAATTTAAATGCCTATTTGGTAGAATTTTATAAAAGAACAAGCTTGCCAATAGCTTCTTATATCTTAACAATTATTGCCGTTGCTTTAGCTTTTAGAAAAAGAAGAGGAGGTACTGGGGTTAATTTAGCATTGGGTATTGGTATTATGTTTCTATATGTTTTTATAATGAAAATAGCAGAGGTTTTAGGTGCAGTTGCGGGTGTAAACTCTCTTCTATATGTTTGGCTTCCAAATATAGTTTTTGGTTGTTTAGCCATTTACCTCTACTTTTATGCAAGAAAATAGATTAAAGAACTATTTACTGCTGCACCTCATCGTTTTTATTTGGGGGTTTACTGCTATTTTAGGTGCTTTAATTAGCCTACAGGCCATTCCGTTAGTTTGGTATAGAATGTCTTTAGCGGTACTTTTTATTGTGCTGTATTTTATAATCAAAAAGAAATCGTTTAAAGTAGATAATAAAGGAATTGTAAAGTTTTTTGTTACAGGTGTTATTATTGCGCTACATTGGATTTTTTTCTTTAAAGCTATTAAGGTTTCTAATGTTTCTGTGGCCTTGGTAACTATGAGCACGGGAGCTTTCTTTGTAGCTTTAATAGAGCCTGTTTTCTTTAAAAGAAGAATTAATCCTTTAGAAATGGTATTGGGCTTAATTGTTATTTTAGGACTTTACATTATCTTTAATTTTGAAAGTCAATATCAATTAGGAATTATTTATGCCTTAATATCGTCTTTTTTAAGCGCATTGTTTTCTGTTTTTAATGGTCTCTTTATTAAAAAATATGAAGCAGATACAATATCATTATATCAATTAACTTTTGGTGTGCTTTTTATATCTGTTTATCTTTTAATTACAAACAGGTTTTCGGTATCCTTTTTTGTGATTCCAACATCAGATTGGATATATCTCTTTATTTTAAGTAGTATTTGTACAGCGTATGCCTTTATAGCCTCGGTTAAGGTAATGAAATATATATCGCCCTATACCGTAATGCTAACCATTAATTTAGAGCCTGTTTATGCAATTATTTTGGCGTTATTTATTTTTGGTGATAAAGAAAAAATGAATCCAGAATTTTATTTTGGAGCATTTATAGTTTTGTTTGTGGTTTTATTAAACGGAATTATAAAGAATAAAACGGTGATAAGAAATAAGCTTAAAGCTAAGGCTGTTAGAAAAAAGTAACTTCTTTTAAAAAAAACAATTAATTTTATAGTATGTTTGTCTATCCAAACAACTAAAATCAAATAATTACAATATGGAATATTTAGATTTTGAAATGCCTATTAAAGAGCTTTTAGATCAACTAGATAAATGCCAAATAATTGGTAAAGAAAGTGATGTAGATGTAAGTGCTACTTGTAAGAAAATCGAAAAAAAATTAGATAAAGCTAAGAAAGATATTTATAAAAACTTAACGCCTTGGCAAAGAGTTCAATTATCTAGACATCCTAATAGACCTTATACTTTAGATTATATTAAAGCCCTTTGTGGAGATACTTTTATGGAGCTCCATGGAGACAGAAATGTAAAAGATGATAAAGCCATGATAGGTGGTTTAGGTAAAATTGGCGATCAATCGTTTATGTTTATTGGTCAACAAAAAGGATACAATACAAAAACGCGTCAATACAGAAATTTTGGAATGGCGAATCCTGAAGGCTATAGAAAAGCGTTGCGTTTAATGAAAATGGCAGAAAAATTTGGTATTCCTGTGGTTACTTTGTTAGACACACCTGGAGCTTATCCTGGTTTAGAAGCAGAAGAACGAGGACAGGGAGAAGCAATTGCTAGAAATATTCTTGAAATGACACGTTTAAAAACACCAATTATTACAGTAGTTATTGGTGAAGGAGCTTCTGGTGGAGCTGTAGGTATTGGAGTAGGAGATAGAGTGTATATGATGGAAAATACATGGTATACTGTTATTTCTCCAGAATCTTGTTCATCTATTTTATGGAGAAGTTGGGAGTATAAAGAACAAGCTGCTGCTGCCTTAAAGTTAACAGGTACAGATATGAAGAGGTTAAAGTTAATTGACGGAATTATACAAGAACCAGTTGGTGGTGCACATACCGATAGAGCAGGAGCTTTTAAGGCTGTAGAAGAACAAATTCTTGCTGCTTTTGGTGAATTGAAAGACTTAACCAAGGTAGATTTAGTTTCTCAAAGAATGGATAAATATGCTACAATGGGGGTTTACAAAGAGTAATCCCTAATTATAAAGTCATAAAAAAAAGCGAAATCTACATGTAGATTTCGCTTTTTTTTTATGCTTACTATTTTATTAAATACCTAAAGATTCTAATAAAGTTTTAAGTCTAGGATCTGAAGGTCTTGGTGCATTTGCATCAACAATATTACCTTGTGGATCTATTAAAATAAATCTTGGTATACCAGATATTTGATATTCTTGTTGAAAACTAAAGTCTTGTCCTGCCCAAAGTTGTACACCTCCTAATTTGTTTTCTTTTACAAAATCTCTCCATTTTTTCTCTGCAGCTTCCCAAGTACCACCACTTCTTCTAGATTCGTCAGTAGAAATACTTACAAATTCTATGTTTTTATTATGGAATTCTTTTTCAATACTTTTTAAAGAAGGAATTTCTCTAATACAAGGTCCACACCAAGTAGCCCAAACATCTATATATACATATTTTCCTTTAAAAGAATCTAAAGATTTTTTACCTCCTTTAACATCTACATAGTTTTCAAATTTAGGAGAAGCTTTTCCTTTGGCCATACCTTTATTAGATATGTACGTTTTTTCAAAATATTCAAACATTTGTGTATTTTGTTTAGAAGCCATATCTACTAAAGAACTATCTAAATCATCATAAGAAGATAAAATACCATCAAAATCTTTTTTTAATGAACTCATTTTAGCATCAAAAGCTTCTTGGTCTAAAGCAAAAATATCCGCAGGGTTTCCAATTTCCTGGCTTTTTTCTATCTGAGCAGCTATAAAATTACTGTTAGAAGATCCTGCACCAGTATATTTTAAACTTGTCATAAATTTTTCTGCATCACCTTTAATAGTAAGGTCAAATCCATTTTTTAAATATAATGGAGCTCTTTTTTCTCTACTTGTTTCAAATGTATAAACATCTACTCTAGGTACTTTTAAAGAGTCTTTAAAAGAACCATCTTTATTTATAGAAATTGTTTTAACAACACCTGTTCTCCCAGAAATGGTTATGATAGAATCTGTGTTGTTTTCTAGTTTACCCGATAAAGAAATGTATTCTTTAGAATGTTCTTTAGTACAAGAGGCAATTACTAGCATTGTAAAAAGTGCAAGAGTTAATTTTTTCATTTTATTTATTCTTAAATTTAAGGTCAAATATATAACATATACATAAATAAAAATAGTTAAAATTAATAGCATATACAGAAGGCAAATTGCTGCTTTGTAAATTAATTATTTGGGTAAAACTATGGTATTATTTATTCTTTACAAAAATCAATTTATACCTACTTTTTGAGTTTTCTCTTTGATCTAATTCAAATTTACCAATTGATTTAATTAGTGGAGTTAATTTATCAAAACCATAATTTCTTGAATCAAAATTAGGTTGTTTTTTCTGAAGTAAACTACCTACATCTCCAAGAAATGCCCAACCTTCTTCATCAGATAAATCATTTATAGTTGTAGAAATTAACTTGATCACTTTTGAAGTTATTTTATCAACATTATCTTTTTCATTGTCTTTAGTACTAATACTTTCTTTCTTTTCCGTTTGCTTTCTAATAATTTCTATATAAATAAATTTATCACAAGCTACAATAAAAGGGGTTGGTGTTTTTTTCTCTCCAATACCAATAACTTGCTGTCCTGCTTCCCTTAATCTAGTAGCAAGTTTGGTGAAATCACTATCGCTAGAAACTAAGCAAAACCCATTTACTTTTTCTGAATATAAAATGTCCATGGCATCAATAATCATGGCAGAATCTGTAGCATTTTTACCTGTGGTATACGCGTATTGTTGAATGGGAGTAATGGCGTTTTGGAGTAATAAATTTTTCCATTTAGACAAATGTGGACTCGTCCAATCTCCATAAATTCTTTTAATGGTGGGGTTACCATACTTCGCAATTTCCTCCATCATTTCTTTAACGTGAGCAGAAGGTATATTGTCTCCGTCTATAAGTACTGCTATATTCATATTATTTTGTGACATTGTTTTTCGATTTAAAATTGATTAGAACGGTAAGGTCTTTAGTCAACCTTTTATTCTATAATTATAAGTAAAAAGTAAAGTTAGTTTTTTGATTTGATAAAATCAACATGTAAAAACATTTGTTTTAGTTTTTGATAAAATTCAAAGTATAAAACTAATTTAATGCTTTCATTTTTACTTTAAACATTTTTGCTGCAGAGGTATAACCACCTTCTGTACCGTCTACAAAGTGAGCATGTTTTGTTTTTCTATCTAATACATAACAAGACATTACAGAAGCGTGCGTTACATGTAGGCCATAAATAACTTTTTTTTCTTTTTCTAGTTGATTTAAATAGGCTGTAAAAAGATCTATTTTAGGTTGCTCTGCTGTAAATATTGTATTAATCATGCCGTCTAGCATAAAAGTGTGCGATAATTGACTTACTTGGTTTAAATATTGTTTTCCATTTTCAGACATACTAAAATACCATTTTCCAACAAGTGTTTTAAGCCAATTTTTAAATAGATATGTCAGGTTTTTATTGGCGAGCGTAACTTTCATTTCTTCCCATATTTTAGAAATACTAAAATTTAATTTTAAACTTTTAGTTTTTATGGGTTGTCTGCTATTAAAAGTTCCAAAAATAGTATCCATTTTAGTAAGAATGTCTCTATAAATAATTCTTTGATCTTTTTCGTTTACAGCATCTAATAATAAACATACAACTTTCTTTTTTGTCTGTGCAGGATTAATTTCTTTCCATCTACATTCCATCCCTTCTAAGTTTAAAAGGTCTTTTTTAAAGTTAATATCTTCTATTTCTGTAAAAGTACTTTTAATAATTGCTTCGGCTTTTTTTAGTCCATTTCCTAAAATAATAGGAATTGCTAATTGATCTGTAAGTTGATGTTTTACTATTTTTAAAACTGTTTTTTGAGTGTTTAAATCCTGAACAGGAATATGTCCGACTCTAAGAGTTAAATTTATATTTCTTTTAATATGAAGACTGTAATTTTCTAATACTACTGTAATTTTCTTAAGAAGCAAGTTCGGAATAATAAAAGTAGCACCATCGCCACCAAAAAAATACGGAATTTCAATATGCTGTTTTTCTTTTCTAATGGTGTTTAAAACAGAAATTATTGCACCTGTTGCTGTTAAGTTTATCTGATGATGTTTGCCTTCGTCAACAGCTTTGGTAGAGTTTTTAACATCAACAACTACTACATGCCAAGTGTTAGGAATCTCAGAAAAATCTGATTCATCAGCTAATAAATCGACAAGCGTTTTGTTAGATTTCTTTAATAGTGTGTAGTATTTTATATTCTCCATTATTTTAAATACTGATTGATGATATAGATATTCAGTTGCTAAGTTAGTTTTTTTTAAAATATATAAGAAGTTAAAAAGGATGTGGCTTTATTAATAAGAAGAAAAGGTCGAATCAAAAAAAAACCTCAAAATGTATATTTTGAGATTTTTTGAAACTAATTTGAGGTTTTAAAAAAGGATTGTTTTTATTCTTTAATTATTTTCTTAGAGATTTTTAATCCGTTTTCAAATGTAAAATTGATAAAATAGACTCCCGAAGGTAGTGCGCCTATTCTAATATTTTGATTTCCGCTTATGTTATTAATTTTTTTCTGAATCAATTGCTTTCCAGAAATAGCACTAATAAACACATTATAGTTTTCATTATTGTTTGTTATATCAAAATATAAAATATCCTGAGTAGGGTTTGGGAATAGTTTTATGTCAAAACTATTTGTGGAAATATCATCGATACTTAAGGTACTAGAATTTATGTTCCAAAGAGTTGTGGCAAAATGTATGGTTTCGTGATTGTCAACTTTAAGTAATGCAGACTTATCTTCAATAGTTGCTAGTAGTTGATTGTTTCCACTCACTAAATCTTCTTTTGAAATAGAGACCGTATAGTCTTCACTATTTACAACCGTTCCGTTTAAAGTCCATGATATAGCTAAGGTGTTTGGTAATGGATTAATCGTGTTTATTGTAAAATCTATAGGTGTAGATAAATCTATAGGACCCGTATTTTGTGGAGAATAAGTATCTATTGGCGAGGTCATAGAATGTATCTGTTCTATTGTAGCCTCTGTACAAACTGAACATAAAGGTTGGTTTAAGCGACGCATTTTACAGTTTTGGTGTGGTCTATACCAACTTGCAGCCGTTCCGGTTTCTCCATACGGGTATATACCAACTCCGTTTTTGTTTATCCAGTTTGTCCATTTAATTTTTGTAGGGTCTGTTTCCTGTGTTGTATTAATGCCTTCTAACAAATAATCATCAGTTGCATAATACTCGTCAAGAAGTTTAACAAAAGAGTGTCCTAATTCATGTATAGCAATTTGATTCGAATTTACATCAAGAGATGCTACCGCAATTTCACCACCACTACCACCATAATACGGACTGTTCACTAGTACTAAAACAATGTCGTAACTAGGAAAGTTGTTTGCTAAAACGTTAAAAACGGTAGCATTATTAGATACAAGTAATCTGTGATTTCCAAAAGCATCAAAAGTAGAACCAAAATAATTATCTACACTTTTTATAGGGTGTGCTGGTTCTGAAACATTGGTACCTGTACCAGGGTGGTTTGCTCCACTTTCATTAGAAGGTACTTTTATAGCATGAACATTAAAATAGTTTTTATATTCTTTATAAGGTGTTTCTGCAAACAAAGCATTCGAAAAATTGGTAGCATCTGTTACAAATTGGCCTAATTCATTACTTTGGTAGCCATCAGATAAAATAACTACATTAATTCGACTATCATTAGGACCTGATTGAAAAATTGTTTCTATATCAAAAGTTTGTGCGTTAACAAATGTCGATAAAAACAGAAGAGTTAAGAGTACTATTTTTTTCATAATTGTGTTTTTAAAAGGCTGTTATTTGTGTTATTTGTCAATTTAAGTGTTATAAATTTTGTTTGAGGATTTAAATCCATTCTAACAGATATGGTTGTGCTATTTAATTCAATTGTTTTTCGACCTAGTTCACCTGAAGGATCTGCAAATTCAACATTTTTTAGTAATGGATTCTTTATATAAATACTGTCAATAATTTTTGAATTAATATCTTGTTGAAGGCATATTAAATCTCCTGGGTTACGGCTTGTTGCTGTTTTCCGTCTCTTTTTAAGGTGTCCATCAGTAATTATTTTATTAATTAAAGTAAAATCTGTGTTTGTATCAGAGTCTTTAGAAATTTTATAATTTAAGAAAATAATTTTAGAAGCAACTTTAGTAGTTGTTTCTTCTGTAGAGCTATTAGTTGTGCTCTTTTTTAAAGAGGTACAACTTACTATTAATAAAAATAAAAGAAGAGGGGGGAGTTTCATTTAGTTTTAAAATTTAATCTGTTATTGTATACTTTTATAAAAAGTCTTTAATTAGAATTTGGCAAAGTTAAGGTATTTGAATTAATAGGCAATCGTGCAGGATTTGTAGTTTTATAAAAAAAATCCCAAACTTTCGTTTGGGACTTTTTTAATTTTAAGATTCAGTTTCTGTTCTTGTTTCGGGCTTCTTTTCGCCTTTTTCAATGGTAATGGTGAGTTTGTTTTCTTTTTCATCCAAATCCATATGTATGGTATCACCTTCGTAGAGTTTAGAATTTACAATTTCTTCTGCTAACGCATCTTCAATGTATTTCTGTATGGCTCTTTTAAGTGGTCTTGCACCATACTTTTTGTCAAAACCTTTGTCTGCTATGTAATCTTTTGCTTTTTCGCTTAAGTTTAAAGTATAGCCTAAATCAGAAATTCTATGTAATAGTTTGTCTAATTCTATATCTATAATTTTATGAATATCATTTCTTTCTAAAGCGTTAAATACAATTACATCATCTATTCTGTTTAAAAACTCCGGAGCAAAAGATTTCTTTAAAGCACCTTCTAGTACAGATTTAGCATGTTCATCTGCTTGTGCAGTTTTAGAAGAGGTACCGAAACCTACACCGCCACCAAAGTCTTTTAATTGACGTGCACCAATATTAGAAGTCATAATAATTATGGTGTTTCTAAAATCTATTTTACGTCCTAAACTATCTGTAATATGTCCATCATCTAATATTTGTAATAACATATTAAACACATCTGGATGCGCTTTTTCTATTTCATCTAACAAGACTACAGAATACGGTTTTCTTCTAACTTTTTCAGTTAACTGTCCACCTTCTTCATAACCAACATAACCTGGAGGAGCTCCAATTAAACGAGAAATAGCAAATTTTTCCATGTATTCACTCATGTCAATTCTAATTAAAGAATCGTCAGAATCGAATAACTCACGAGCTAAAACTTTAGCCAATTGCGTTTTTCCAACACCCGTTTGTCCTAAGAAAATAAAAGATCCAATTGGTTTGTTCGGGTCTTTTAATCCAACTCTATTACGCTGAATGGCTTTTACTACTTTAGTAACCGCTTCATTTTGTCCAATTACTTTTCCTTTTATTAAGTCTGGTAATTCATGTAATCTACTTGTTTCTGCTTCTGCAACTCTGTTAACAGGGATTCCTGTCATCATAGAAACTACTTCAGCAACATTATCTTCGGTTACAATTTCTCTATTTAATTTAGAATCTTCTTCCCATTGGTTTTGAGCAGAATTTAAAGCAGCTTCCATGTTTTTTTCATCATCTCGCAACTTAGCAGCCTCTTCGTATTTCTGTCCGTTTACTGCTTTGGTTTTCTGTTCTCTAATAATTTCTAATTGCGATTCTAATTCTAAAACTTGTTGCGGAACCACAATATTAGTAATATGAATTCTAGAACCCGCTTCATCTAAAGCATCAATAGCTTTGTCTGGTAGGTATCTATCGGTCATGTATCTGTTTGTTAATTTTACACAAGCTTCTATAGCAGCATCTGTATAATTTACATGATGATGTTCTTCGTATTTATTTTTTATGTTTTGTAAAATCTGTATGGTTTCTTCAACAGAAGTCGGATCTACAATTACCTTTTGAAAACGACGCTCTAACGCGCCATCTTTTTCGATATTTGTTCTAAATTCATCCAATGTAGTTGCACCAATACATTGTATTTCTCCTCTTGCTAAAGCAGGTTTTAACATGTTAGAAGCATCTAAAGAACCTGTTGCTCCACCAGCACCAACAATGGTGTGAATTTCATCTATAAAAAGAATGATATCATCATTTTTTTCAAGCTCATTCATTAAGGCTTTCATACGTTCTTCAAACTGACCACGGTATTTTGTACCCGCAACTAAGCTTGCTAAATCTAAAGAAACAATACGTTTGTCAAATAAAATTCTTGAAACTTTTCTTTCAATAATTCGCAAAGCTAAACCTTCTGCAATGGCAGATTTACCAACACCAGGTTCTCCAATTAACATTGGATTGTTTTTCTTTCTTCGACTTAAAATTTGAGAGACTCTTTCTATTTCTTTTTGTCTACCAACAACAGGGTCTAATTTTCCTTTTTCTGCTAAATCGGTTAAATCTCTACCAAAATTATCTAATACCGGAGTCTTCGATTTTTTTACAGTTTTTCCCTTTTGAGGTTGGTCAAATGGGTTAGATTTATCGGAAGCATACTCGTCATCTGAAGGAGTTTCTGCAATTGGGCTAATAGGAAGGTCTGCCTCAGTATCATCTACATGTAATTGTTTGTAAAGCGTTTTAGCTTCATCATAATTTACATGAAATTTATGAATTAATTTGGTGGCAGGGTCATTCTCATTTCTTAAGATACATAATAATAAATGAGCAGTATCGATTGCTTCACTTTGATATAATTTTGCCTCTAAAAAAGTTGTTTTTAAAGCCTTTTCAGCTTGTCTTGTTAGTCGTAAGTTTGGCTTATCTGTACTTTCTAAAAAAGTAGGGTTTGCAGGGTTTAATTGCTCTAGTTTTTTACGCAATAAAATTAAATCAACATCAAATGCTGTTAATATATCTATTGCTTTTCCTTCGCCTTTTCTTAATAAACCGAGTAAAAGATGTTCCGTTCCAATAAATTCTTGCCCTAAACGTAGCGCTTCTTCTTTACTGAAAGTAATTACATCTCTGACCTTTGGTGAAAAATTTTCGTCCATATTTCTTTCTGTCTATAATTGATGTGTTGTAAATTTAGTCCTTTTTTTTTATAGATAATTACAAAAAAGGTGCCAATGGTAAAATACTGACAGTTTGACTATGATACCAAGGTAGAAAACTCTTGTAAATCAAGCAAATAAATTAATGTTAAAAATTATGAAAAAATGTTGATAACTCTACTCAATTACAAGTATTAAAACCTTTGTAAAAACAAGGAAAAATAGTAACTTGCCTTGTTTTAAAAAAATGACGTAAAATTAATCAAATATAAATATGGCAGACGGAGAAAAGTTAATTCCGATTAACATTGAAGAGCAGATGAAAGCTGCGTACATCGATTACTCGATGTCAGTAATTGTTTCAAGAGCATTACCAGATGTAAGAGATGGTTTAAAGCCAGTTCATAGAAGGGTTTTGTTTGGTATGCATGAGTTAGGAATTAAAGCTACAGGTTCGTATAAAAAGTCCGCAAGAATTGTTGGGGAAGTTTTAGGTAAGTATCACCCACACGGAGATACTTCTGTGTACGATTCTATGGTGCGTATGGCGCAGAACTGGAGTGTACGTTATATGATGGTTGACGGTCAAGGGAACTTTGGTTCTGTAGATGGAGATTCGCCAGCAGCAATGCGTTATACTGAGGTTAGAATGCAAAAAATATCAGAAGACATGTTGGCTGATATTGAAAAAGAAACAGTAGATCATCGTTTAAATTTTGATGATACTTTGCAAGAACCAACTGTTTTACCAACTCGTATTCCCAATTTATTGGTAAACGGAGCATCTGGTATTGCGGTAGGTATGGCTACAAATATGGCGCCTCATAATATAACGGAAGTTATAAACGGTACCATGGCATATATTGATAATAGAGATATTGAGATAGATGAATTAATGCAGCATATTACGGCACCAGATTTTCCTACAGGAGGAATTATTTATGGTTATGATGGTGTTAGAGAGGCTTTTCATACTGGTCGTGGACGTATTGTAATGCGTGCTAAAGCTGTTATTGAAGAGGTTAAAGGACGTGAGTGTATTATTGTTACAGAGATCCCTTACCAAGTGAATAAAGCAGACATGATTAAAAAAACTGCTGATTTGGTAAATGATAAAAAAATATCTGGAATTGCCAATATTCGTGATGAGTCTGATAGAAACGGAATGCGTATTGTGTATATTTTAAAACGTGATGCTATTCCTAATATCGTATTAAATAAATTATTTAAATACACACAATTACAAACTTCTTTTAGTGTAAATAATATTGCATTGGTAAAAGGAAGACCAGAGCAATTAAACTTAAAACAATTAATTCATTATTTTGTTGAACATAGACATGAAGTTATTGTTCGTAGAACAGAATTTTTACTAAGAAAAGCAGAGGCAAGAGCACATATCTTAGAAGGATTAATTATTGCATCTGATAATATAGATGAAGTAATTAAAATTATTAGAGCTTCTAATAATGCAGATGAAGCTAGAGAGAGTTTAATTGAGCGTTTTGAGTTGTCAGAAATTCAAGCAAAAGCAATTGTAGAAATGCGTTTGCGTCAATTAACAGGACTAGAACAAGATAAATTACGTGCTGAGTTTGATGAAATTATGTTAACGATAACTGATTTAAAAGATATTTTAGCAAACGAACCAAGACGTTACGATATTATAAAAGAAGAATTATCCCTAATTAGAGATAAATATGGTGATGAACGTAGATCTGTAATAGAATATGCGGGTGGAGATATGCGTATTGAAGATATGATTCCGGATACAAAGGTGGTGGTTACCATTTCTAATGCAGGATATTTAAAGCGTACAAACTTAGAAGAGTATAAAGTTCAGAATAGAGGAGGTAGAGGTCAAAAAGGAGCAACTACCAGAAATGAAGATTTCTTAGAGCATTTATTTGTAGGTACAAATCACCAATATATGATGTTCTTTACGCAGAAAGGAAAAGTATTCTGGATGCGCGTATATGAAATTCCAGAAGGAGGTAAGAATACCAAAGGTAGAGCAATGCAAAACCTTATTAATATAGAGCAAGATGATAGTGTAAAAGCTTTCTTGGTAACAGAAGACTTAAAGGATGAAGACTATGTAAATAGCCATTATGTTATTATGGCAACTAAAAAAGGTCAGGTTAAAAAGACTTCTTTAGAGCAATATTCTAGACCAAGAACTAATGGTATTAATGCAATTACTATTAAAGAAGGAGATGAGTTATTAGAGGCGAAGTTAACTACTGGAGACAGTCAGGTTATGTTGGCTTTAGCGTCTGGTAAATCTATCCGTTTCGAAGAAGCTAAAACCCGACCAATGGGAAGAACTGCTTCTGGTGTTAGAGGAATTACTTTACAACATGAAAATGATGAGGTAATTGGTATGGTTGCTGTAAATGATATGGAAAGTAATATACTTGTTGTATCTGAAAAAGGATACGGTAAACGTTCTAAATTAGAAGATTATCGTGTTACAAATCGTGGAGGTAAAGGGGTGAAAACTTTAAATATTTCTGAAAAAACGGGTAATTTAGTCGCTATTAAAAATGTAGATGATTCTAATGATTTAATGATTATTAATAAATCTGGATTAACAATTAGAATGGCTGTAGAAGATTTAAGAGTTATGGGGCGTGCAACACAAGGTGTTCGTTTAATAAATATTAAAGATTCAGATAGTATTGCCGCTGTTGCAAAAGTTGTCCATGAAGAAGAGGTAGAAGAAGAAGTTGAAGGTGAAACAGAGAATGGCACGGAAATTGAAAATGATTCAAATGAAAATCAAGAATAACAATAAATTAATAATTAGTAAGATGAAAAATCAAATATTAGCGTTAACGGTTGGCTTATTATCAATAGCTTCTTATGCGCAAAAAGACGAAATAAAAGCTGCGGAAAAGGCAATTAAAAAAGGGCAGTTTAAAGAGGCGAAAGCAGCATTAGCTGGATTAAAAGCTACAGAAGATTCAATGGATCCAAAATACAAAGCAAAATATTACTTTTTAAAAGGAACTGCTATTGGAAAATCTGATGTTAAAAAAGCTGCTGAAGCATATAATAAATTAATTTCTTATGAAAAAGAAATAGGTAAACCTAAGTATACTAAAGAAGCACAGCCTAAATTGTCAGAGTTAGTACAGTTTACTTCTAAAAAAGCAATTGATTTTTATAATAATAAGGACTATGCAAAAGCAACTAATAATTTTTATTTAACATATGTATTAAGTCCTACTGATACTTCGTTTTTATACAATGCAGCTTTAAGTTCTTCTTTGGCTAAAGATTATGATGGTGCTTTAAAATATTATAAAGAGTTACAGGATGTTAATTATACAGGTATTGCTACACAGTATATTGCCGTAAATAAAGAAACAGGTAAAGAAGAAAATTTAGGTACCAAAGCAAATAGAGATGCTATGGTTAAGTTTGGTAAATACATAAAACCTAGTAATAAAACAACTGAATCTAAACAAGCAGAAATTATTAAAAACATTGGTTATATATATGTAAACCAAGGAAAACCAGAATTAGCTGTTGCAGCTTTAGAAGAAGCTAGAAAAGCAAATCCTAAGGATTTAAATTTACTATTAAATCAGGCGCAAATGTATATTCAGCTAGAAAAAATGGATAAGTTTGGAGAATTAATGAAGGAGGCTGTAAAAATGGATCCTACAAATCCTACCTTGTTTTTTAATTTAGGTGTTGTTAGTGCTCAAGAAAAACATATTGAAGAGGCTATTGGTTTTTATAAAAAGGCTATAGAATTGAATCCAGAATATGGAGATGCTTATTTAAATTTAGGTGTTACTGTTTTAAATAAAAGAATTGATGTTATTAATGAGATGAATGAAAATTTATCGAACGAAAAAAAATACACAGAATTAGAAGGTGAGTTAAAAGTGATCTGTAAGGAAGCTTTACCTTATATTATAAAAGCAGATAATCTTAGTAGAACAGAAGGTACCGTAAGCACATTGTTAAATATTTACGATACTTTAGAAATGACTTCTGAAGCAGATGCTTTAAGACCAATTTACAAGGAAATGAAAGGTCAATAGTTAAGACTTTTAAGGATAAAAAAAACCGGAACTAATTTTAGTTTCGGTTTTTTTTATATTAAATTTTTATAAAAAAATTATATCATTTTTTTTATAATTCTTAATTTGTGCGTGTGTTTTTGAAGTTCTGCATTAAAAATACCACTATGGTCTAAAGTATCTATTCTTACTTTACCATGAGCATGTATAATATGGTAATCACTTAAAATAATACCTACATGTATAATTTCTCCTTCTTCATTGTCAAAAAAAGCTAAATCACCAGCTTCACTTTCTTCAATAAAACTTAAAACGTCACCTTGGGTAGCTTGCTGTTTTGCATCTCTTAAAAGTTTGTGTCCACAAAGTTTATAAACCATTTGTGTAAAACCCGAACAATCAATTCCAAAAGGCGTTTTTCCTCCCCATAAAAATGGAGAATTTAAATAATTGAAAGCAGTTTGTGCAATGTTTTTTTTAGATTTTTCTTCAGATAAAACAGCTCCTTCATATATATATAAATCTGAGTTTATTTGAAGTTTACCAGCATTGTAAAAAGGTAAATTTGCACCTAAAGGAATTGTGGTTAATTCATTTTTGCTATTGGTAATAAAATCTATCATTTCTCCTGAAAAATACTGTTTTTCAGTTTTTAATTTAAAATAGAAACCTTCTGTAATTTCTAGGTATTGCTTATTGTCTATAAAGCCTTCATAGTTATCAAAAGTCAAACGAATTTTACTCCATTCTTTTTGTTTTTCTATCACTTTAAAAGTTTCACCAAATAAAATCTGACTAGTCATTTCTGATTGGTCTGATTCTTCTGCTCTTAAAGGAACAATGCTTAAGTTACAAATGCCGTATAACAAGTTGTGAGTTTTGAGTGGTAAGTTTTAAATAAAATATTTTATTAAATTCTTTCTATAATAAATGCACTTGCTCCACCGCCACCATTACAGATTGCAGCAGCTCCAATTTTAGCATTATTTTGTTTTAAGATAGAAGTTAAAGCAATTACTATTCTTGCTCCAGAAACCCCTAACGGATGCCCTAAAGAAACAGCACCACCATTTACATTTACTTTATCATTTGAGATGCCTAAAATCTTCATATTAGCTAATCCAACAACAGAAAATGCCTCGTTTAATTCAAAATAATCTACATCATCAATAGAAATATTTGCTTTAGCAAAGGCTTTGGGGAGTGCTTTAGAAGGTGCTGTAGTAAACCACTCTGGTTCATGAGCAGCATCTGCATAACTTCTTATTTTTGCAATAGGTGTAATGTTTAATTCTTTCGCTTTTTCAGCAGACATTAAAACCAATGCAGCACCACCATCATTAATTGTAGAGGCATTTGCAGCGGTAACTGTTCCGTCTTTTGTAAACGCAGGTCTTAGTGTAGGAATTTTATCCATTCTTACATTCTTGTATTCTTCGTCTTCAGAAAAGATAATAGGTTCTCCACGTCTTTGAGGAATTTCAACAGGTACAATTTCATCAGCATATTTTCCATCACTCCATGCTTTTGCAGATCTATTATAAGATTGTATTGCAAATGCATCTTGATCTTCTCTAGAAAAACCATATTCAGTAGCACAAGTATCTGCACAAATACCCATAGGTATATGATTATAAGCATCAACCAAACCATCTTTTTGTAAACCATCTTCCATGGTTATTGGTCCAAATTTAGAGCCTTTCCTTGCATGTTGATAATGAGGAATAGAACTCATGTTTTCCATACCACCTGCAACAACGATAGACGCATCACCTAAAGCGATTGTTTGAGCTGCTAGCATAATAGATTTCATGCCAGAAGCACATACTTTGTTTACTGTGGTACATGGTACTGTATTAGGAATTCCTGCAAAAATGGCTGCTTGTCTTGCCGGAGCCTGACCTAAACCTGCAGAAACTACATTTCCCATGAAAACCTCTTCAACCAAATTGGGGTTTAAGCTTATTTTTTCTAATGCTCCTTTTATAGCGATTGCACCTAATTTAGGGGCAGGAATGGTAGATAAACTTCCCATGAAACTTCCAATAGGAGTTCTGGCTACAGATACAATTACGACTTCTTTCATAAATATAGTATTTACTGTGAGTAAGATTTGTCGCGCTAAATTAACTATTTTTAATCAATTTTAGTTTTATTAATCAACTTGAATTTTTGAGCGTGACTTTTTTATGGTAAGTTTGTAGTAAGAAGATAAAATCTATGAGTAATATAGTTAATAAACTGTACCAAAACAACGCCATTATTTATAAGGTAATATTGTTTTTAGTTGCCACAATTGCAATTGTTTATTTGTTTCCAAAAGGGGGGCAATTTAAATATGATTTTAATAATGGGCAACTTTGGAAATATGATAATTTATATGCCCCTTTTGATTTTGCTATTCAGAAAACCGAAGAAGAAATTACGAACGAGAAAAAGGAGATTACTGTAAATTCAAAAATGTATTTTTTATATGATTTTGATGTAGAAAATAATGTAAAGTTAAATTATAAAAGAAGAATATCTCTTATAAAGGAATCTGACTCATTAAATGTAGATGAGGTTAAAAGGTTATCAGAAATTGGTCAAAAAGTAATTGATAATGTTTACAGAAAAGGTTTCTTAGATGTAGCAAGCCAAGATAGGGTTTCTAATAAAAATGAAATAGTTGCCATTAGAAAAGGAAATGAGGTAGAAGATATCTTATTTAAAAACCTTTTAACCTCTAGGGAAGTATTAGAGATTATTAGAAGTAATTTAGAAAAGGAAAAATCTTTTTATGGTAAAAAAGTATTATTAGATTTGTTATCAGAAATTATTAAACCTAATGTTTCTTTTGATAATTTATATACAGAAAAAGTAATAGATAACTCCATAAAAAACATTTCTTATACCAAGGGAAAAGTTGAATCTGGAAAGTTAATTATATTAAAAGGAGATGTTGTTGAAGGGAAAAAACTAGCCATCTTAAATTCTTTAAAAAGTGAATCTGAGTCTAAAGTTTGGACCGACTCAAATTATAATTGGATTATTCTGGGATATACCATCTTAGTTTCACTTGCTTTATTTATGCTTTTATTATTTTTGTATAAGTATAGAATAGAAATATATCATAACAATAACAAAGTTACTTTTATCTTTTTTAATGTTTTTTCAATGATTTTTATACAAACATTGGTTATTAAGTACAATGCAGATTATTTATATGTTGTTCCTTTAAGTGTGCTTCCAATAGTTTTAAAAGCTTTTTTTGATGCCCGTTTAGGTTTATTTACCCATGTTTTAACCGTGTTACTTTTAGGGTATATTGTGCCTAATAGTTTCGAGTTTATATATTTACATATTATTGCGGGTATGGTAACCATACTTACTGTTTCTGAATTGTATAAGAGAGCAAATTTATTTATTTCAGTTGCTCAGATTACATTAATTTATATGCTTACCTACTTTGCTTTTTCTATAATTAGAGAAGGAAATGCATCTCAAATAAACGGACAATACTTTTTGCTTTTTGCAGCAAACGGGTTGTTGTCTTTTTTATCGATCATTTTAATATATATGTATGAAAAAGTATTCGGTTTGGTCTCTGACGTTACCTTGTTAGAACTTTCTAATACCAATACAAAGCTTTTAAGAGAGTTAAATGAAAAAGCACCCGGTACATTTCAACACTCAATGCAAGTGGCTAATTTAGCCGAAGCTGCAGCCAATGAAATTGGAGCAAATTCTATGCTGATAAGAACAGGTGCATTGTATCATGATATTGGTAAAATGTTAAATCCAATGTATTTTACAGAGAATCAGTCTACAGGTGTAAATCCTCATAATGATTTATCACCCGGAGATAGTTCTAAAATTATTACAGATCATGTTATAAAAGGTGTAGAATTAGCTAAGAAATATAAGTTACCAGATAGAATTATAGATTTTATAAGAACACATCATGGAACCAGTTCTACCTACTATTTTTACATGAAAGAAAAAGAATTAAACCCAGATGTTGTGGTAGATATTAAAAAATTCCAATACCAAGGCCCAATACCCTTTTCAAAAGAGACGGCTATCTTAATGATGTGTGATGCTTCTGAAGCAGCTTCTAAAAGTTTAACAAAACCTACAGCTTTGTCTGTTAGTAATTTGATTGATAAAATCATTAGTAAGCAAATGGCTGATAATCAGTTTTTAAATTCGGATATTACCTTTCGAGAAATAGAAATGATAAAGAAGGTTATCAAGAAAAAACTCATGAATATTTATCATTTAAGAGTAGAATATCCTGAGTAGGAAAAAATATTTTCAAAAAAAATGAAAAAAGTCTTGTGTAATCCTTTTTCTAGTCTTAAATTTGCACTCGCAATTTCAGTGCAGGCTTTTAGTCTGACAACGAAAGGAGAGATGGCAGAGTGGTAATGCAGCAGATTGCTAATCTGTCGACCTTAGGGTCGCCAGGGTTCGAGTCCCTGTCTCTCCGCTAAGAAATTGCACTCGGGGTGTAGCGTAGCCCGGTCATCGCGCCTCGTTTGGGACGAGGAGGTCGCAGGTTCGAATCCTGCCACCCCGACACAGTTGGTCGTAACAACTTAAAAATTACGGGCTCTTAGCTCAGCTGGATAGAGCACCTCCCTTCTAAGGAGGCGGTCGAAGGTTCGAATCCTTCAGGGCTCACTTAAAGTCTTCTTAACCTATCGGTTTTGAAGACTTTTTTGTTTTTAGGGGGACGAGATAGGGGGCTGAAATCACTTTGTTAATTCTAACTACTTATTAAATGCTATAGATATTAGACATTCAATTAGTTGTTTACTTCCGATTTTATTAATGATTGAGGTTTTTAGAAAATATGTGTTTTTTTAATTTTTTGAAAGTTGAATAATTAAAGTGAATATTTACGTCGTTTGGACAAAAATATTTATATTTTTAACTTTTACAAGAACAAAAAACATCCTGCCATAACAATGTCAAAATCAATAGATAACTTAAGATACTTCCTTAAAGAAATGTTCCAATTCAATGAAAATGATTTGGACTTTGGTATTTATAAAATATACAACCTTAAACGTAACCACATAGAAAGCTTTATTGATGGAGATAATCCTAACGATTTAGCACCAACTATTGAAGAAACTTTAAAAGAAGTAAATCTTGCAAATCAAAAAACAGATGCTATAGATTTAGAAAATTTTCTAAAAAAACTAAATCAAGAAAATCTTCTTAATGACCCAGAAGCTAATTACAAACAATTAGAGTTATTTATTAGTACAGAACAAAATCAAGACAAGAAAACTAAACTTACAGAAACCTTAAACACGTTATCTAAATCAGAAGGCATAACAGACGAGCTAAAAGACAAAATCTACAATCATATACTTGGTTTCTTCCAGATGTATTATTCTAATGGAGATTTTGGCTATAATGATCGTAGCAGAGACTTATACAAAGTGCCTTACGAAGCAGATTATAATGGTAGTGATACAATGTTTCATTGGAAACACAAAGGCAGCTTATACATTAAAACAGGTACATCTTTCAACGCTATAAAGTTTGATTTAAATGGCAAGAAAATAGAATACCGTTTAGAAACAAATGAAAATAGCGAAGAGGAAGGAACAAGCCAAAACAACAATAAAGACAGCCAATTAAAACATTATCGTTTTGATAGAATTGAAAAAGTAAAAGACAAAGCGACTAAAGAAACTATTTATCAAGTTGTTTTTAATCTTTCTGATGCATCTACCTCTAAAGTAGAAATTTTTAAAGCTATTTATAAAGAAGTATTTAAAGAAACAGCGATTGACAAATATCTTGAATACACTAAAGACGATAAAACCAAACAAGTCTTTGTAGACCTAACTAAAGACTTTGATAAAGTACAAAACGGTGCAATAAAAGGTTTGTCTGCTTTACGTCAAAAGAAACTGAAAATTGAAAAAGAAGTAAAAAACAATTTTGATAGAGGTGTACGCTTATATGATGAAGAAACAAAACAGTTTACAGATGAAACTTTAAAATCACTCTATACATTAGACCAAAAACTAAACAGTTTCTACATTGGTAATGATGCTGATTATTTTATACACGAAAATCTAAACGAGTTTTTAACCAATGAGAAAAACAGATACGTTAAAAATTACATTTTTGATGATTTGGAAAGCATATACGCAGGTAAATTAGATAATACAACCTTACTAATAGCAAAAGCATTTGATAAAGTAGGTACACGTATTATAGAGTTTTTAAGTACTATTGAAGATTTTCAAAAACACTTATTTACCAAAAAGAAAAAAGTAGTAGAAAGCGAGTATTGTATCACAGCAGATTATATAGATGAAAACTACTACCAAGAAATTTTAGAAAACAAAACGCAACTAAAAGAGTGGCAAAATCTTTTTTCTTTAGAAATTAAAACTATTGAAGATATAAAAGCCAACCCAACTTTAGTGTTAGATACCAAATGCTTTAAACAAATAGACGGCACTAACCCATTTAAAGACAAAATAATATCTGAAATTGATGATTTAGATGATAAAACCAATGGTGTATTATTTAAGTCTGAGAATCACCAAGGGCTAAATTTTATAGAAACTAAATTTTTATCAAAAATAGATTGTATTTATATTGATCCACCTTATAATACAGGGGATGATGGTTTTGCTTATAAGGATAATTTCAAACATAGTTCTTGGATAACTATGATGGAAAACCGTTTGTTTAAGGCAAAAAAGGTTTTAGATAAAGGTGGGTTAATATTTATAAACATCGGCGAACAGGAGTATTTTAGATTAAAATCATTATTAGAAGAAGTTTTTGGTAATAATTCAATATCTACTCTTATTTGGAAAAAGAAAAAGCAACCATCGTTCCTCTCACAGGTCGGAACAATGACGGATTACATATTCGTATATGCTAAAGACAAAGCTCTAATTAAAAAACTATCCATAGACAAAGCAAGTGATGGCACAAGAAGGGTGGATAATGCTTCAAATCCTATTTCTGAAATGCTAATTTTAAAAGGGATTGAAAGTAAGGGGTTAAAAGTAGGTGTAATTAAAAAAGGTATATATCAGAATAAATCTATGTCGACAGAATATCTTGAAGACGTAGTAATAAAAGATGGAATTGTTCAAAATGATTTTAAGGTTAAAGCTAATTTTAGAAATAAACAAGAAGCCATAACTTTATTTAGCAGAGAAAAACTTATTTATATAACTGAAAAATATTCTTTTAGAAGGTATCCTACAGATGAGGAAATGTCAAGAAATAAAAGCATTTCTAACCTTTTGACCGATTGGGGTGATAATCAGGATAGTAATAAAGAAAAAGAAAATTTATATAATGATTTAGGTGAATTTCCTTACCCAAAACCAACTAAATTAATTGAAAACATTGTCAAATCAATTATTAATCCAAACGCATTTGTCCTTGATTTCTTTGGAGGTACAGGAACTACTGCTCATTCTGTTTTAAACTTGAATAAAAATGAAGGTAAAAGAAAATATATGCTTATGGAAATGGGAGACTATTTTGATAAAGTTTTGACTAAAAGAGTTGTCAGAAGAATATTTAGTGAGAATTGGCAAAACTGTAAACCATTAGATAATAATGGTTCGTTGAAACATATCTTTAAATACCAAGTATTAGAGCAATACGAAGATGTATTAGATAATTTACAAGTATATAAAGGAGCATTACCAGAAAACTTGCCTATTAAATATTTATACAAACCAGAAGAAAATAGTTTAGATACTACATTAAATTTATTTACTCCATTTAGCAACACTATTAATTATGGGCAACCTACACAAAAAGGTTTTATAGACCTTACAGAAACCTATAATTATTTACAAGGGTATTTTATAAAGTCTATTAAAACGTATGAGTTAAATAAGAAATACTACAAAGTAATAGAAACAACCAATGGTGTATTAGTTATTTGGCGAGATATTGCTATAAATGAAGATGACAGCACGCAAATAATTGAAATAACTTCTAAACACACTAACATTCATACAATAGAGGTAAATGCAGAATTTGCAACACTTACTTTAGATAAAAGCAATCATCTTAAAGTAGGTGATGAAGATATTGAACTAAAAATTATTTCTAAAGAAATCTTTAACCAATAATAAACGCAATGGAGTTAAAATTATACAACCATCTGCGTAAAGAAGGGTTAACGCATCCAGACGTAGATTTTAGAGAAACAGTATATCAAGATAAATTAGAGTTATATGATACTACTTTAGGTTTAGATAACGATATTTTAAGTAGTGTACAAAAGCATTTAAAAAACTACAATAGTTATTTAAAAAACAATCAAGAGCAAGAGGTAACTTTACGTTATTATCAAATATTAGCGCTATACTTTACAGAGTTGTATCTCACTAAAAAAGAAGAACACGATTTTATATTTTCTAAAGAAAGTTTAGCGTATTGGATGGCTACAGGAAGTGGTAAAACCATCATAATGCATCTTAATATTTTACAATACATAGCACATTGTAAAAATTTTAGAGATTTTGAAATTATAATGACAACCCCTGGTGTAAATCTTATAGACCAACACGAAAGAGAATTAACACCTTTTATTGAGTTTCTAAATACAAAATATCGTAATGCGGTTCGGTTAACAATTGATACTACAGCTGCTTTATTAAACAAGCCAAATGATTTTTTCGACTTTCCTGAAAGCAAATCCTACCGAAGATTAATATTGGTAGATGAAGCACATATTGGTTTAAGTACAACTGGGAATACAGGTACAGATGGTGCTTTTATGACATTACGGAAGCGTTTAAATATAGAAAACAGTTTCTTGTTTGAGTATTCTGCAACCTTTCATAACATTAGTGGAGATTTAGAAAAAGATTACGAAAAGTCAATAGTGTACGATTATAACTATAACTTATTTTACAAAGATGGGTATGGTAAAGATTATTACTTTCAGCAAGTAGGTGATGACGTTTTAGAGAAAAGTTTTGATGATAATCTACATCGAAATCTATCTGTAATTAATGAAAAGATAGACTTATGGCATCACATAGATTATTCCATTCAAAAAGACATATTTAAAGCCTCACAGCATCCAGACAAGCCTTTAATTGCTTTTATGGGTAATACGGTTAACAACAAAGATAAATCTGCTAAAAACGAAGACCCAGAGGTTTCAGATATTACAAACATTGTCAACTTTTTAGCTGATTTATCTGATGAGCAAAAAGTAACCTATAAATACCTTTTTAATGAAGAGTTTACAGGTAAACTTACGCTAACACGAAATCCAGAAACTGATGATGAAATTCTAATGTCTTATGGTAATGGTGGTTATTGGGGAATTGTAAATGTAGGTAATGGAGCAAAGTTTATCAACGATTTAGATAATGATAACGTCATAAAAAATCCAAGAGATAAGGTAATTGTATCTAATATAGAACGCTATTCATTTAAAAATATAGACAGTCAAAACTCACCGATAAACGTATTAATTGGTAGTAGAAAATTTGCAGAAGGTTGGAACTGTTTTAGAGTATCTGTAATTGGTTTAATTAATTTAGGAAGTTCAAAAGGGAATAAGATTATTCAAATATTTGGAAGAGGTGTTCGTATCAAAGGTTTAAAAAATAATGGTAAGCGTACCTTTCCAGCACATAATGAAGATTACTTTAAATTAAAGAATACAAAAGAAGAAGATAAACTTCGTAAAATAGAGACACTAACAGTTTTTTCACTTAAAAAATCATATTTAGAAACCTTTACAGGTGCAGTAAATAAAGAGTTAGAAATTGTAAAGAAATATGAAATTGAGGTAAATCCAAGTATCATAAAACTAAATGATAATACAGAAATTAAGTTTGAAGAATTTAGAAAGCGTATTCCTATTTTTAAATTATCTAAAGTTGAAATTGCACAACGCAGAGTAGCTTTATTGTCAAATAATAGTTTTAAAGTGCAGTTCTATCAAAACGGCGTTAGTAAAGACGATACAGTAAATAATTTTTCAATCAATTTAGATTACAGACCAGATAGAAATAAAGAAGGTGTAAACATTAAAGGGGAGCTCTCAAATTTCTTAAAGGATTATATTGTCTTTATTAATCTAAATAAATTACAAAATATTATTTCAGAGTTTCAAGATGATAATGGGTTGTATATCAATACAAATAGTAAGCAATTAAGCATTAATGATGTTCTTACTTTCATTACTGAAATAAAGTATAAATCATCTTTAGATACAACTAATATTGAACTAATTGAAAATGTGGTTACACAGGTAACCGTAGATTTTTTAAAGAAATTAAAAAACAAAGTAAATTGGTATATTAATAATAGTAATTACGAATATGAAGAGCCATTAAATCAAAGTACAGTAAAATTAAAAGGTGACTTTATTGATAAATATTACATAATTAAAACAATAGAATCTACTAAAGAGTCAAGAGGTAAAACTACGTTTAAAAAGCAAAAAGAAATAGATGAAGAAGTAACTGCTTTTGAAAATGAAATTGATGCCATAGCTGAAAGTTTAAAAATTGATACTATAGGCAATCATATTTATAATCCTTTATTAAGAGAAGTACGTAATAATGTTGATGGTGAGAAAGATTTAAAAATTACACCAGATAAATTAAATGCAGGAGAAAAGAAATTTGTGCAAGATGCAGCTAATTACTTTAAAGATAATACAAGGTTTAAAGCGTATGAAATCTATTTAATGCGTAATGTAGAAACCTTAAAAAGCATAGGGATTTATCTAAATGACGATTCACAAGTGTTTTATCCAGACTTTATATTATGGATGATAAAAGGAGATACCATTTATATCAATTTTATTGATCCAAAAGGGCAAATGGGTATGCAAGATGCAACAACACTTTTAGATAATGAAAAAGTGAAAATTGCAGATAAAGTAAATAATGACACGTTAGTTAGATTGGAAAAAGAACTATCAGCAACACATAACAAAACCTTTATTTTAAACTCATTTTTATTGTTAAGAGATAGTTCTGTATTAGGTTTGAATAAACCAAATGATTGGGTCAAAGAAAATTTAATAGATAAAAATATTTTTAGATTGAATTGGCACGATACTGATGAAAAGGAAAATATAGTAGATGTTGATAAATTACCAAATGATAAAAATTACTTGGATTTAATAATAGAAGGGATAAATAATTGAATTTAATAACAAGTTTAAAATGGCAAAAGTTAGGTTAAGAAAAGTTTATGGTAAAGTAAAGCCTCACGTTATTTGTGATACTAATGTTTGGTATTCTATTGCTTCATCTACTTATAGTAAGCCAGAAGATGTATTATTAATACCTACGGCTTTTTCACTTGAAGAATTAGCTACTTCAACAATGATGGCGCATCATACCAAATACTATCAAGATGTTTTAAAAGCTATTTACAACAATTGTGGTCCTATAATTCCTGAAAACCCATTTGATTTTGTTTTAATGAATAATGATTCAAGATATGATGCAAATGAACAACCAACAAAGCAAATATTAAAAGGTTTTTCATCCATAATGGAGCTTCAGTTAGGTGAAGAGGGAGTTGATGAAGATTTAAGAAGTGAAATTATTGAAGATTGTAAAGACAGTAGAAGACCTTCAAGTGAGTTTGCTGCTTTAGGTAATGATGAATTATTAACCATAAGAAAAAGTATAAATACAGGTATTGGTCAAAAAGAACATTTAAAAAAAGACCCTACATTAATTAATAGAGAGTTTGTAAAGTATATGTTCGATGTTTATGCGAGTAATAAAAAATATACTATAGATTGGGGTAAATTTGATTGGTCGAAAATTGAATTATTTATGGTAGTTACAGAGGTTTTCTTTAAAAAGTTAGAAACCACAAAAAATATGAAAATTGACCAAAACGATATAGTTGATTGGTTTAATTTGTTATATGTTACTCCAGAGGATAAATACTTAACATTTGAAAAAAAGTGGAGGAAGTATATTTTAGATGATGGTCGGATTAAACATTATTTATATTTTTAACACGAGGAGTAGGATAAATACTGTTTTTTACGTTTTAAAAATGATTTGATTTTTCTCTTCATAGCAATACTGAAAAAATCAGATTATTTTTAAAATGAGCCATAGCGGCAGGCGACACACACACACATAGTAGTTTGTATGTTTATTTAAAAGTATAAGTGTATTTTTATATAAGGTTATAAGTTTACAAAAATATAAAGCTATAAATGTATACTTATAGCTTTATATATTGTTCTTTCTCATTAAAAGAATCACCTTTTAAAACCTCTGTATTTTTTGTTCATCTGTTTTTCTTGTTCCTCATATGATAATTGTTTTTCAATTCCTTTTAAAGAATATTTTCTATCAATATCAGAACCTTTTATATAAACCCCTTTTTCATCTATAAAGCCAATTCCTCTTCCTTTTTTAGTTTTAATTCCCATATTTTTTAAATGAAACTCAAAATCTTCAAAAGAATCAGATTGATTAATAGCTGATGCAATTTTTTCTTTTAATGGTGCAATTCTTTTATCATTTTTAATGAAAATTTCTTGTTTTTTTACAGCTTCCAAAACCCGTTTTACTTGTCTTAGTTTGTACTTTAATTCAATCTCTCTGCAAAAGTCCATATTCTGATAATGGGTATAACCATCCTTTACAGCTAAATTATTAGATTGAATACGTGATGCTACAATATGAATATGTTCCTTATTCGAACCTTCTTCATGCATATACACAGCATAAGGATTCTCTTGAAAACCAATCTTCTTAGCATAATCCATAGAGATGTCAATCCAATCTTGGGTATTTAATTTTCCTTTGTCTTCTGGAGCAATTCTTATTTTGATATGAAAAGTATTTTTTACGCATCTATCATTAAGAGCGTTGTTTCTTTCCATCTGAGAGTTTATTTCAGTACTATTTCCAATACATTTATTGGAAGCTATTAATTCTCCTCCACGTTCACAATAAGCGAGTGCATTTGATAAATAGGCTACGGGTTCTAGTTTAGCGATCATTATTGTCAAGTAAATTTAATTCTTCTTTTAATTCTTGCTTTCTTATTTCTCGTTGATAAGTGCTTAAAAGTGTATGATATTCTTTCATAAATAAGGTGTCTTTTTGTTGAACCTTTTTTAGAATTTCATTAGCATTAATAATTTTATCGTTGTTTAATTGTTTTAAATAAACAAAATTATAAAAAACTAGATATTCTTCTCTTTCTTTACTTAACGAACTTTTTTCTATAAAATAAGTAGGAAGATATTTTAAAGAACTCCATATAATAAGTAAGCTAAAAAGCATAATGATTAATGTTTTAGGTTTAAAATGTGATTTACGACCTAGTAAACTGAATTCAGTATAATTATTTACATTAGGAGTTACTGCGTTTTCTTTTATAGAATCAATAATTTCTTTTCTAGTATTTAGATTTTTTTGTCCGAGTACAGATTGGTTACTGATAGTTATTTCTATTAATTCTTTTAGCTGCTTATTCTCTTTTGAGATAACATCACTTAATTCATTTTGGTCTTTTTTATTTACATCTTTAGAAATAGCATCTAATTTATCCACTACTTTTTGCATTAAAGTAAAGATGGCTGTGTTTGTGTTTTCTTCCATAATATTGGTTTATAATTTTGAATTGATTTCTATAATGTGGTTGTTGATTTGTTTAATTTCATTCAAAACAACCTGTTGGTCTGCGATTAAGAATTGGGCATCTGAATTTAATTTTTTTGCTATCTGATTTAAATTATTTCCAATTCTAATTAAGGAAGTCAAATATTTCTTAGTATCTAAATCATGTACTTTTTTTGTGAATATTGGTTTGCCCAATTTTTCTAAAACTGCATTTCTGTAAAAAAAAGAAGGTTTTATTTGTAATGATTCACATTGAATTTTAATGATTTCTTTATCCTCTGCATTGAGGTAAAAAACGACTTTTACTTTATTGTTTAAATTTGATTTCATTTTTCTTTTGTTTTTTTCTTATGAACATTTTCTGTGAATAAGCCAGCGGGTTTTGATTTCTTTTTAGGGCACGAAGTAGGCACTAAAAAGGAATTAAAGCCACGACTGGCAAAGAACTAACTGTATTAATTTCGACACGCTAAATAGCTATTTAGGTCATTGTATTTTTTATAATAGACTCTATTGTCTATCGTTTTACTATTTGTATTTTTTATTAAAAAATTGGTGGCTTTATTTCCGCTTTCATCGTTATCAAAGAACAGTTTTATTGCATTGTAATTATCCAATAAACCAATCGTTTTTTTGACTAAAGAAGTAGAGTTAAGTATGATGAAATTTTCTTTCGGAATTTTATTTTTTAGAGTAAAATATGAGAGTAGATCAGACCAAGATTCAAATACTGAAACAACGTTAGAATTATTGTTTATGGTTGTAATTTCTTTTTTTCCTAAGCAACCTTTAAAAAATTTATTTCTAATTTCAAATCCACCTACATCATTCATAAATCCAATACCATAGTTTTCTTTACTATTAGAAAAAGAATAATGAACTTGAAAACAAAATTGTTTTGCAAACTGCAAATTGATTTTCCTAATGCTTAAATAATCCAATAATTTTTGATTTGTTAATTCAGTTACTTTGTTAATAGAGTAGGTGGGTTTTTGCTCGCTTATAATTTGTTTTGTTTGCTGGTGAATAGAAAAAGTATCTTTAGATAAAATGTCTAAAGCTTCTTTAATTGAACAATTATTGTATTTCATTACAAAATCAATGATTGTTCCTCCAATACCAGAACTATGGCAAAAGAAGATGTTTTTAGAAATATTAGTTTTAAGTGAGGGGGTTCTTTCGTTTTCTCTAAAAGGGGAGTAAAACCAAACTTCTTTAGTATTGGTTTTGCCTATTCTAAAACCTTGTTTTTTTAGATAAGAAACTAGGTCTATTAGCTTTGCTTTTTTACAATTCATTAGTTGTTATTTTGTGTAAATTAAAAACGATTAAAAGTTGATGATTTGATGACGATTCTCTTGTAACCTTTTATTTATATAGGTTAATAGTGTCATCACTTTATCATCAGATCATCAACTTTAATTTTATTCTGTCATCAGTGTTTTTCTTGATGACGTTTTGATGACAGTTTTGATGATGGAAAATCCCTTATTATTACTGAGTTTAAAGTATATAAAGATTAGTCTGTCATCAGGTCATCAAAGTTTTTGCTTAAAAAACTTTTTTGAATCGTAAAATATCTGCCTTTTGTGTCTAAAAGTATGATTTCACCATCGCTAAGAATTACGAATTTTTGGTACTTGAAAGAGTTGTTTTTTTGCTCAATTTTCCAATCTTTTTTTAGCAATACTCGAAGCTGAGTTAAGTCTGTTTTAACCCTTGTTTTTCCAAGAGCATTTAACAAGTCCATTAAGCTAAAATGGACTTCGTCTAGCTCGAATTTTTCCATTATGCTAAAAAGAAGGTGTGCTATTTCTTTTTCAACTCTATTTCTATTATTGTTTACTAATTTCTTTAAAGCAGGTGTGTAAATTTGTTTTGCAGTAAACCACATTCTAGTTTTTCTTTCACTAGCAAATTCTCTATTAAGTGTAAATTGTAGAAAGGCAGGAATTTCGTCAATTAATTTATTTACAAAATTTACATCTTCAACTTTTATTTTTGGAACTTTAATCACCCAAAACCTAGTTTCATCAGAATCTATTTTAATAAAAGAATCTTCTTTATTACTGCACATAATAAACTTACCAAAAAAGTCTACTTCAAAACGTTCCTTTCCTTTTGCTTCAATTTTGTTTTTGTTAGAGGTTGATAAATATTTTATTTTTTCTGTAATTTCTTCTTTTTGTAGGAAAGCTTCGTCTAAGGCAAGTAATAATTTATTACCCCAATCAAGATTAAAATTGCTGTTTAAAGAATGACTATCTAAATAACTCATATTATGTCCAAAGACTTCTTTAAGATATTTTAAAAATGAGCTTTTACCTGTAGAACGTTGTATACTGACCAGACATAAAACAGGTAATATTTGCGAAGGATGTTCGTATAAAAGCTTAAAGTAGTCTAAGCCAAATTCATACTGAGAACCAAAAATGTGTTTAAAAAATAAAAGAGTGTTTTTAACATCACCTTTTTTAGGTGTATAGGTCAATGGTGAATAGGTATTGTAAAAACCATGAACTTTTTTAGTGTACTCAAAATGATTAGGGAAACATATTTTTCCGTTATATTTTGGTATTTTATCTAAATACTTTCTACCATGGTCTTGTATAATAGTAGAAACATCCCATTTTATTAGAACTTCATTAAATTGATTGTTTATAGTTGGGACTTGTACAGTTTTATAAAAGGATGTACCAATCCTTGAATATGGCATATCAGACATATCTATAGAATTTATCCGTATATTTGTCTTATGACAATACGGTAGTTAATATTGTTTTTTTTGAAAATATTATAATGCAATGAGTTCGTACCTCATTGCATTTTTTATAGGCGATTAAAATCTTTAGGATGATTTTTAGCGTATGCCAATAATTCAGCCTTAGAATAAAAAATAGTTCCTTGAATTTGATAATAAGGAATCTTATTTTTCTTCTTCCACTTTATTAAAGTTTGGACGCTCCTATTAAGCATTTTTGCAGCTTGTTGCTGACTGAGTCTATCTTCTTCAGGTATTTCTTTTTGAGGAAGAGATTTTGATGAAGTTTTATTAAACTTCTGAAGTAGTCTTCCGAAAATTCTTTCTAGTTGTTCTTCGGAGAATGCGTATAGTGTATTACCGCTCATAGTTATTAAGTGTTAAATGTTATTATGATTTTTTCAACACTGTAAATTTGAGGTATTAATCATCTTTTTAACTTGTATCCGATTTTTTTATCGGAAATTAAAAGTAATTAAATTATTGGTAATGTTTGTGTTATGTTGTTTTTGTGGGGTTTTTTTTATTTTTTTTCGGGATATAAGATTCTATCTGTTTTACCGTTTTTTCATTTAAGAAACGATATTCTTCTGGGTTAACCCATCTATTGATAGTATCGTGTTCCTCATTAAGCTGAAAATAGTGTTTTATAACTTTAGATAGTCGAGTTTTGTTTTTTCCAATTACTTGATTCAGTTGTAGCACTTTTAAGAATTGTATAAATTTTTTAAGTTCTGGCTCTTTTATTTTACCTTTAAAAGTCTCTGTTTTTTCAGTGAAAGCAAAATCGGAAAAGTGGTTGGTCTTTATACTTGGAAATAAATTTTTTTGAAAAGTGTTTAAAATAACTTCAAATTTACTTTTGGTGAAACCATTAAGAGTTGTTAATTTTTCTTTTTTTAGTAGATGATCTTCAATTTTTAGCTTATTAGCGTCTATTTTACTATTCGATGTTTTTAAATCTTTTTTGATATTTATTATATTACTTTCTAATGAATTAATAGAAAGCTTATTATTTAATGTTTTATTATTTATAGTTACAATATCACTTGTATTTTTATTTACAAGATTTCTTACTGGTTTAAATTCTTCTTCTTTTATAAAGGTTGTCTGAACTTCCTTTACACTAGTTAAATTATCTTTTACGGATTTAATAGTCTGTTTATTATTTGAAGTCTTTTTATTTAAAATGGCAACTTCATCTTTAAGCTTTGTTGTTTCATTAGGTTTTGAGTGTCTTTTTTCACTTGACTCAAGTAGTTGTTTAGTGTAGTTTAGGAATTTTGTATTTAAAGTGCTTTTTTTCCAAATTCCAAATTCGACTAATACCATATAAAGAGGAAAATATGTGTATCCTAAATAAAGTATAAATAAAATAATTCCGAATTTGTAATCGAAAAAATTAATAATTACATTCTTATAAAATAGTTGGTAAACCATAAATAAGTGAATAATTAATAATATAACAAGGTTTATATTGAGTACTATTTTACTGTTGTAAAATTCCTTTTTACAGTATTTAAAGAGATTACTAACGCCTAAACTTATTGAAGCTGGATTTTCCATAGTTTTGTTTTTTAAATTTTATCCCAGTATTTAGTTATTTCATTTATTTTTAACTGATTTGGGATATGAGTGTAGGTTTCAAATGTTTTGTCATCAGTGTTTCCCGTGGTTAGTTTGATAATTTCTAGATTTATTCCCAAAGCAAGACTATTAGATACAAAGGTCTTTTTTGCGGTGTGGCTAGTTATTAAATCACATTTAGGGATTTCTTCATCAATGCGTTTACTACCAATGAATCGAGTAATGTTTACTTTTTGAGTAATACCAGCTTTTGCACATACAATTTTTAGGTATTCATTATATTTTTGAGAACTAATTTTTGGTAATGGTTCATAGATTGTCTCTTTATATTTTAAGAGTATTTCTTTCGAAAATTTATTTAGAGGGGTAATATGGTCTATGGTTCTTGTCTTTTGGATATTAAATCTTATATAATCTCCGTAGATATTAGAACTTTTTAAATTCTTTAAGTCACTGAACCTTAATCCACTAAAACTTGAAAAACAGTATAAATCCCTTACTTTATCTAGTTTAGAGTTTTCAAAATTAAAATTGTATAATTTTTTTAATTCATCTATTGTTAAGTAAATTACTTCAATTCTGTCTTTAGGTGCTTTAAATTTTTTGAAAGTTATGTTTTGGTGATAATCTCTTTCAAAAGCCCAATTCATAAAAGCCTTAATTCCTGTAACTAATTTACCAAAGTAATTGTTTAGTGTATCTCTTTCTTCAAAACAGTATGAAGTCAATTTTTCATAAAAATCTAAATTGATAGAATCAAAGTGCATGGTATAACCTGAAAATTCTTCGAATTCCTGAAAGAATTTTCTGTTAGATTTATATCTTCTAATAGAACCAGGAACAACTCTATTTTTAGATTTATCTATATATTCTTGATATATAGAAAAGAAATCTTTTTTTAAATTATTTTCACCAAAAGATTCGTCATTGATTTTATCAATAATATAATCTTTACCAACTGTAAGATCATTAGATCTTATATATCTAAAAATAATATCAATCTTGTCTTCAAAGTTTTTTATTTTCTGATTATACTCATCATGAAAATTATATTTTTCATTTTTTAGATTAGCTTTAATTCTGTTGTTTTTCCAATCTTTTTCAGACGATTTTACTCCTACTATAGTTTTTCTAGCTCTTTGTCCATTTATTGAGATATCTGCTCTGATAGGGCATAAGCCATTTTTATTTACTTTGTCTTTTCTTAATACAAATTTTAACTCCATTACTTAATTTTAGATTATGTTTAATTAACCTTTATTAAAGGTTATTCTAATAAAATAGAGTTATGTTTAATTCTAGTTTATTAAAAGGGGGACGAAAAGGTTTTAATAAGGGGACGAAACCATGTTTTTGGAAATATATAATTTATTAAAATTGATTATACTATCCCTTATTTATCAAATATATAGAGTTAAATTGTTTTAAACAAGGTTTTATTTATTAGTGAATCCTTCAGGGCTCACTTAAACCTTACTAGAAATAGTAAGGTTTTTTGTTTTATATAGGTTTTGTAAGGGTTTATAGTGCTTTCTGCTCTTTTTAATATTATCACTTCAATCAATTTATTAATCAATGTACACCTTTTTAGGGATCAAGTCAAAAAGTTGTGGGATTTAGAAATTAGGCATAAATATTTGAGAGTCTAAAAAGGAAAAATGGATCAAGTCAAAAAGTTGTGGGATTTAGAAATTAGGCATAAATATTTGAGAGTCTAAAAAGGGATCAAGTCAAAAAGTTGTGGGATTTAGAAATTAGGCATAAATATTTGAGAGTCTAAAAAGGAAAAATTTGATGTTTCTAACACCTCTAAATTGTGCTCTAAAGGCTTTAATTTTAGCATTAAAAGATTCTGCAGAAGCATTTGTGCTTCTATTGTCAAAATAGTTGAGTATATTCTGATAATGTACAGACATTGTTCTAGCAATGCTATTAAAGCTTTTAAACTTTGCTTGTCTTACCTTTTCATCCCATTTAGCAAGTCTAATTAAGGCAACAGTTTTATCTTTTGTTTGATTATAAATCCAGGATAAGTTTTGACATAAATTATATGCCTTTTCTATATCTGGATAATTTTTAAAAAGTATTTCAGCTCTTTCCTGTTGGGTGTTAGTCCACTTGTTACTAGATTTATATAATAGATATCTACTCCTAGCTAATAATTGTTTTAGAGTATCTCCATTTGGTAGTAGTTCAGGAACATATTTTAAGGAGTTGTTTTTAGCGTTTTCTATGGCGTCGTTTTCTTTATCTATTGCTTCCCAACGATGTTTAATTCTTATTTCTTGCAAAGCATCTAAAGCTAATTTTTGTACATGAAAGCGATCTATAACTAATACAGCTTTTGGAAATGATTTTTTAACGATTAACCCCATGTTTCCTGCCATGTCTAAGGTTACTTCGATTACTTTTTTCCGTTGTTTTAAAGCTATTTTATGAAGAATTCTAATAACATCTTCAGCTTTAGTACCTTTAATCATAGCGAGTAAAGCACCTTTCTTTCCGTTCGCATTTTTATTAGTCACGATAGTATATAAATCTCCATTAGAAAATGCTGTGGAGTGTCTACATTTGATGTGACGATTTTTATGAGGTTATAAATTTTATATTTGACTTATGGTAAAAAAGTATGACAATGAATTTAAAGTTATGATTGTAGAACTGTTAAATTCGGGCATTAAGACAAAACAAGTTAGTGAGGATTATGGTTTAAGCTTGAGTATGGTTGGGCGTTGGAAACGCGAATACAAGTTACAATCGGGTGATTTCTCAAAAAAAAAGGAGTTATCTATTGAAGCTCAAGAACTCAAGGCTCTAAAGAAAGAGTTAAAGAATGTAACCATGGAGCGTGACATCTTAAAAAAGGCGGTGAGCATCTTCTCCAAGAGCGACCTATAAGGTATCAATTCATTTTAGAAAACATTGATATATATCCAGTTGAGAAGATGTGTAAATCTATGAAGCTTAGTAAAAATGCTTATTATCATTGGTTTAAAAACAAAGATGTTATATTTTTAAAAACACCTAAAATACATTTAAAAGAAAGGATTAAAATTATTTTTAAAGAAAGTAAAGAAATATATGGTAGTTGTAGGATTCAAAAAAAGTTAGAACGAGAAGGCTTAATTTATTCTCGCTCTTATATCGGACTACTAATGAAAGAAATGGGCTTAAGGAGTGTTTTAAAAAGAAAATTTGTAATTACAACAGATTCTAATCACCAATATTTAATTGCAGAAAACATGTTAAATAGAGAGTTCTCTAGTCTTAAATTAGGAGAAAAATGGGTGTCTGATATTACTTATATTCGAGTTAATGATGATTGGAATTATTTAACAACCATCATAGATCTTGCAGATAGAAAGGTTGTTGGATGGTCTTTAAGTGAAGATATGACGACTCAAAATACGGTAATGAAAGCTTGGATTGATGCTCGTAAAACAAGAAATATTAGTAATAGTCTAATTTTTCATTCGGATAGAGGTGTACAATATGCGTCAAACAAAATAACCAACATTTGTGATTTTAATCTTAAAATAACCCAAAGTATGAGTAGAAAAGGTAATTGTTGGGACAATGCGGTAGCTGAAAGCTTCTTTAAGACAATAAAGTACGAATGGTTATATCGATTTAAATTTACGTCCTACAATCAACTATATGACTCTATAGAAGACTATATTTATTGGTATAATACCCAAAGATTACATTCTAGTTTAGGATATCTCTCACCGCTAGAAATGGAAATAAAATTGAGAGGAATTATTAAAAAAGTAGCTTAAGAAAATAGTCACAAATTTATTAGCTACTCCACTGTTTCATCTATGGAAAGATAACTTCCAATATTTTTAGGAAAAAGCAACCATTGTTCAGCATGCGGTTTTTGGTTCCATTGCTTAAAATCACTTAAATAATCTTTGTATTGTCTCTGTAAGCTCCTTGGGTTAACTCCGTAAAAGTTAGCGACGATACTTGTGCTTGTGGCGTTATTGTTGACTGATTTGTTTTAAAAAAGCAGCAAATTCACTAGTAATCCTAGTGCCTTTTGCTACTAATTGCCAATCTCTTACAACTACTTTCTTAGAACTTTCTTCCACCCAACGTCGTCTAATAACATGTAGAAAAACGTTTTTACCTCGGATTGGAAAATCTTGAATAGTCGCTTCAGGAAAAAAGCCTTTAGAACTTAATTTTAATCCTTTAAATTCTTCTGGAATCGTATTCAATTCGGTGAAATAGAAATGTAGTTCTCCATGTTTTACCTCGTGTTTAGTTAATTTAAAATAATCAACAAGAATTTCTGGTAGTAATAATTTAGCAAGTTCAATTGAAGTATCCAAAATAGAAAGAATTTAAAAGTCAAAGTTCTTCCTTTTTATTTTACTCCACAACTTTTTGTGTTGATCCGGTGTTAGTCCACTTGTTACTAGATTTATATAATAGACATCTACTTCTAGCTAATAATTGTTTTAGAGTATCTCCATTTGGTAGTAGTTCAGGAACATATAAATCTCTAGAAGAAAGGAAAAAAGATCATTTTAAAAAGTCTAAAAGAGTTAAGAGTTATGTGTTTCAAAAACTATTTATAAAGGAGGGATCAAATTTATGTTTTCTATGTTGCTATGTGTTTTAAAAGAATATCATTTTAAGCATTGCAACCCTATATATATATATTGAAGAAGAATCAAGAAGAACTCGCTAATATATAAAGACACAAACAAATTCTTTAGAGCTAAAAAGCACGATTATTATAATAATGAAGCTTCATTTTGAAGATAAAAGCCTCTAGGTAAGCAGAAGAATTACAAAAAAAAGGAATAATAAAAGCATAATACCTTCAAAATTCAACTTCCAACCAGCCTATGATTTCTATGTTTCTATGTGTTTAAAACAATCATCCACTTCCAAAACCACACCAAAACCTAAAACCCGAAAAACAACCTCAAAAAAACCTTCCTCATAAACCATTAAAAACAAGTGTCTTAAAACGCTATGTAAAATTAAACCAAAATAAAGGTAAAAAAATAGTTGTCAGAATAAAAATGAGTTGTAAGTTTGCACCCGCTAACAGGAATATCAGAAAGTTAGCAACGTTCATTGAGGAGTTGTAATTAGTTTAAGGATTAGTAGTTTAACTAAGTAGAGTGTCAAACTTTTATTTAAAAATAAATTAACAATTTCCTTAGGATTATAATTAAAAAGAGTTGTATGTTTGCAGTCCGAAATTTTCGACAAAAACGTTCAGTATTTTTTTAGTTTAAGAGCTAGCAAAAACAAATAAAAAAAAGTTTCTTTTTTTTATTGTCAGATTAGAAATAGTTTGTATGTTTGCAGCCGCTAAGGAATACAGCAAAAACGATCAGAGAAAGTTTGGAATGATAGTTAAAGATTATCAGTTAGTTCGAGTCTAACATTTCTACAAGTTAGGATTTATAACGAGTGTTTGAAAACATGAGTGCGAAGCCTAAAAGTTCATTGAAAATATTGAAATTGACAGCGTAATTAAAGAGTAGAATAACCACATTATTAATTTAATGTAAATTCTTTTGAAACTTATTCATTAAAATATTTAAAATATACAATGAAGAGTTTGATCCTGGCTCAGGATGAACGCTAGCGGCAGGCTTAACACATGCAAGTCGAGGGGTAACATTGTGCTTGCACAGATGACGACCGGCGCACGGGTGCGTAACGCGTATAGAACCTACCTTTTACTGGAGAATAGCCTTTAGAAATGAAGATTAATGCTCCATAGTATTGAGTTCCGGCATCGGGATTTAATTAAAGATTTATTGGTAAAAGATGGCTATGCGTCCTATTAGTTAGATGGTAAGGTAACGGCTTACCATGACATCGATAGGTAGGGGTCCTGAGAGGGAGATCCCCCACACTGGTACTGAGACACGGACCAGACTCCTACGGGAGGCAGCAGTGAGGAATATTGGGCAATGGAGGCAACTCTGACCCAGCCATGCCGCGTGCAGGAAGACTGCCCTATGGGTTGTAAACTGCTTTTATACAGGAAGAAACACTGGTATGTATACCAGCTTGACGGTACTGTAAGAATAAGGACCGGCTAACTCCGTGCCAGCAGCCGCGGTAATACGGAGGGTCCGAGCGTTATCCGGAATCATTGGGTTTAAAGGGTCCGCAGGCGGTCAATTAAGTCAGAGGTGAAATCCCATAGCTCAACTATGGAACTGCCTTTGATACTGGTTGACTTGAGTCATTTGGAAGTAGATAGAATGTGTAGTGTAGCGGTGAAATGCATAGATATTACACAGAATACCGATTGCGAAGGCAGTCTACTACGAATGTACTGACGCTGAGGGACGAAAGCGTGGGGAGCGAACAGGATTAGATACCCTGGTAGTCCACGCCGTAAACGATGGATACTAGTTGTTGGGTGTATGCTCAGTGACTAAGCGAAAGTGATAAGTATCCCACCTGGGGAGTACGGTCGCAAGACTGAAACTCAAAGGAATTGACGGGGGCCCGCACAAGCGGTGGAGCATGTGGTTTAATTCGATGATACGCGAGGAACCTTACCAGGGCTTAAATGTAGTATGACAGGACTAGAGATAGTTTTTCCTTCGGGCATATTACAAGGTGCTGCATGGTTGTCGTCAGCTCGTGCCGTGAGGTGTCAGGTTAAGTCCTATAACGAGCGCAACCCCTGTCGTTAGTTGCCAGCAAGTAAAGTTGGGGACTCTAACGAGACTGCCTACGCAAGTAGTGAGGAAGGTGGGGATGACGTCAAATCATCACGGCCCTTACGTCCTGGGCCACACACGTGCTACAATGGTATGGACAATGAGCAGCCATCTGGCAACAGAGAGCGAATCTATAAACCATATCACAGTTCGGATCGGAGTCTGCAACTCGACTCCGTGAAGCTGGAATCGCTAGTAATCGGATATCAGCCATGATCCGGTGAATACGTTCCCGGGCCTTGTACACACCGCCCGTCAAGCCATGGAAGCTGGGAGTGCCTGAAGTCGGTCACCGTGAGGAGCCGCCTAGGGTAAAACTGGTAACTAGGGCTAAGTCGTAACAAGGTAGCCGTACCGGAAGGTGCGGCTGGAACACCTCCTTTCTAGAGAAAGATGGTGAGTTACAAAAAAAGGTCATTTTTACTCTTTGCTGTTAATTTTATAATATAAGTATTTTAAGCTATTATAGTCTCGTAGCTCAGCTGGTTAGAGCGCTACACTGATAATGTAGAGGTCGGCAGTTCGAGTCTGCCCGGGACTACAAATAAGCAAAAGTACTAAGGAAATTCTGGAAGTAAGAGGATTCTACATTCATAATTTAGAATTTATTCTGAATTTCATAATGGGGGATTAGCTCAGCTGGCTAGAGCGCTTGCCTTGCACGCAAGAGGTCATCGGTTCGACTCCGATATTCTCCACAACGGCTTATAGTTGTTACTGATTTAATTATCAGTGGCGATTCGCCACAAGTTCATTGACATATTGGTAAAATGATATCGTAAGAATCAAATAGATAGAGAACGATTAGAGTAATATCTAATCAAATAATTTTTTTATAAAAATATAAAAGAGTTCATTATAGTGTGGCAACACACTGTAGCAAAAAGTACAATAAGTTAAGTAAGGGCGTATGGCGGATGCCTAGGCTCTCAGAGACGATGAAGGACGTGATAAGCTGCGATAAGCTACGGGGAGGGGCACATACCTTTTAATCCGTAGATTTCCGAATGGGGCAACCCGGCATGTTGAAGACATGTCACCTCGTAAGAGGAGTAAACCCGGTGAACTGAAACATCTAAGTAACCGGAGGAAGAGAAAACAATAGTGATTCCGTTAGTAGTGGCGAGCGAACGCGGATTAGCCCAAACCTATTTTGTTACGGCAAAATAGGGGTTGTAGGGCCACGATATTCGAAGATAAGTGAATTAGAACTGTTTGGAAAGACAGACCATAGAGGGTGATAGTCCCGTAAAAGTAAGCGAATTTTAGATAGTGGTACCCTGAGTAGTGCGGGACACGAGTAATCCTGTATGAATCCACCGGGACCATCCGGTAAGGCTAAATACTCCTGAGAGACCGATAGTGAACTAGTACCGTGAGGGAAAGGTGAAAAGAACCCTAAGTAAGGGAGTGAAATAGAACCTGAAACCGTACGCCTACAAGCGGTCGGAGCATCATTTATGGTGTGACGGCGTGCCTTTTGCATAATGAGCCTACGAGTTACTGTTTCTAGCAAGGTTAATTGATTAAGTCAAGGAGCCGTAGCGAAAGCGAGTCTGAATAGGGCGCTTTAGTTAGTAGTAGTAGACGCGAAACCGAGTGATCTACCCATGGGCAGGTTGAAGCTGTGGTAACACACAGTGGAGGACCGAACCAGTTGACGTTGAAAAGTCTTTGGATGACCTGTGGGTAGGGGTGAAAGGCCAATCAAACTCGGAAATAGCTCGTACTCCCCGAAATGCATTTAGGTGCAGCGTTGAGTAAAAGTTTTATAGAGGTAGAGCTACTGATTGGATGCGGGGGCTTCACCGCCTACCAATTCCTGACAAACTCCGAATGCTATAAAATGTTTCTCAGCAGTGAGGGCATGGGTGCTAAGGTCCATGTCCGAGAGGGAAAGAACCCAGACCATCAGCTAAGGTCCCCAAATATATGTTAAGTTGAAAAAACGAGGTGAAATTGCTTAGACAGCTAGGATGTTGGCTTGGAAGCAGCCATTCATTTAAAGAGTGCGTAACAGCTCACTAGTCGAGCGATTTTGCATGGATAATAATCGGGCATAAACATATTACCGAAGCTATGGATTAACGTTGAAAGACACGTTAGTGGTAGGGGAGCATTGTAATCAGCGTAGAAGGTGTACTGTGAGGTATGCTGGAGTGGTTACAAAAGAAAATGTAGGCATAAGTAACGATAATGGGGGCGAGAAACCCCCACACCGAAAGACTAAGGTTTCCTCAGCGATGCTAATCAGCTGAGGGTTAGTCGGGTCCTAAGGCGAATCCGAAGGGAGTAGTCGATGGATAACAGGTTAATATTCCTGTACTTCTTATAATTGCGATGGGGTGACGGAGTAATGAAAGCACCGCGAACTGACGGAATAGTTCGTTGAAACATGTAGCTATTAGACTTGTAGGTAAATCCGCAGGTTTAGGTGAAGTGTGATAGTACCAAGCGTCTTCGGACAATTGGATAGTGTGCCTAAGGGCTTCCAAGAAAAACCTCTAAGCTTCAGATTATAAGAACCCGTACCGTAAACCGACACAGGTAGTTGGGATGAGAATTCTAAGGTGCTCGAGAGATTCATGGCTAAGGAACTAGGCAAAATAGACCCGTAACTTCGGGAGAAGGGTCGCCCATCTTCGGATGGGCCGCAGTGAAAAGGTCCAGGCGACTGTTTATCAAAAACACAGGGCTTTGCTAAATTGAAAGATGATGTATAAGGCCTGACACCTGCCCGGTGCTGGAAGGTTAAGTGGAGGGTTTAGCTTCGGCGAAGATCTGAAATGAAGCCCCAGTAAACGGCGGCCGTAACTATAACGGTCCTAAGGTAGCGAAATTCCTTGTCGGGTAAGTTCCGACCTGCACGAATGGTGCAACGATCTGGACACTGTCTCAGCCATGAGCTCGGTGAAATTGTAGTATCGGTGAAGATGCCGATTACCCGCAGCGGGACGAAAAGACCCCGTGAACCTTTACTATAGCTTAGTATTGGCTTTGGATAAGTAATGTGTAGGATAGGTGGGAGACATTGAAGCGGCGTCGCTAGGCGTTGTGGAGTCGTCCTTGAAATACCACCCTTTGCTTATCTAGAGTCTAACTCAGAGATGAGGACAGTGCTTGGTGGGTAGTTTGACTGGGGTGGTCGCCTCCAAAAGAGTAACGGAGGCTTCTAAAGGTACCCTCAGTACGCTTGGTAACCGTACGTAGAGTGCAATGGCATAAGGGTGCTTGACTGAGAGACATACAGGTCGATCAGGTTGGAAACAAGAGCATAGTGATCCGGTGGTTCCGCATGGAAGGGCCATCGCTCAAAGGATAAAAGGTACTCCGGGGATAACAGGCTGATCTCCCCCAAGAGCTCATATCGACGGGGGGGTTTGGCACCTCGATGTCGGCTCGTCACATCCTGGGGCTGGAGAAGGTCCCAAGGGTTGGGCTGTTCGCCCATTAAAGTGGCACGCGAGCTGGGTTCAGAACGTCGTGAGACAGTTCGGTCTCTATCTGCTGTGGGCGTTAGAAATTTGCGTGGATCTGACTCTAGTACGAGAGGACCGAGTTGGACTGACCTCTAGTGTACCTGTTGTTTCGCCAGAAGCATAGCAGGGTAGCTACGTCGGGAAGGGATAAGCGCTGAAAGCATATAAGCGCGAAACCCACCACAAGATGAGATTTCTTTAAAGGGTCGTTGGAGATTACAACGTTGATAGGTCATAGGTGTAAAGGCAGTAATGTCATAGCCAAGTGATACTAATAACCCATAGACTTATGTACGCTTCCCGCCGAAAGGCGGGAGCACAGACTCTTTATTTATTACGAAAAAAACGATATTATTTTACCATATGTTAACTTATACAGTTGGCAGTGAAAATAGTCAGCAGTTGGCAGTAGCAGTATTTATACTGAGACTGAAAACTGAATACTAAAACACTGCATACTGAAAATCTTAGGGTGGTTATAGCATTGGGGCTCACCTCTTCCCATCTCGAACAGAGAAGTTAAGCCCAATCGCGCCGATGGTACTGCATTTATGTGGGAGAGTAGGTCGCCGCCTTTCTTTAAACCTCAATTCTTACGAATTGAGGTTTTTTTATGCTCTAAAATGAAATGTTTTGTATTGCTTGGATTCGTTACAAAACTAACATTAGCCATTAGTACTTCTTTATGGTAAGATGCTGTAACAAATTGAGTATCAAACATTATTTCGGGGAACCGTTAAAAATTATGCATATAATTTAGTTAATCTATAGAGGAAGAATTTGACATCTCTTACGCCTCTAAATTGTGTTCTAAATTCCTTTATTTTTGCATTAAAAGATTCAGCCGAAGCATTTGTACTTCTATTATTAAAGTAGTTTTGTGACGGTATTCGTTGCAAACGTGCACTAGCCAATTGTCTAATTCTGAATTTAAAATCTATTTATTTTTTTTAAGATAAGATTCTCCCCAACAATTATTCTTGATCCGTTTTGTGACGGTACTCGTTACAAACGAGCACTAGCCTTGGAATCAGTTATTGTCATTTGTTCATCAGAATATATTTTAGATTCTTATAAGTATTCATTTTGAGGGTCTGAAAAATATCCTATGCTTAATCACACACTACTTTATATTGTTATGTGATTTTTATGATTTTATTTAAAAATCAATTCTTACGCATTGATTTTTCTTTGCTTTAAACTGAAATTATGTGTGTGATTTTGTGACGATACTCGTTAGAAAAGAGCACTAGCCTTGGAATGAGTTATCTTTATTTTATTCATTAGAATTTATTTTAGATTCTTATAAGTATTCATTTTGAGGGTCGGAAAAATATACTATGCTTAATTACACATTACTTTATATTGTTATGTGATTTTATTTAAACCTAAATTCTTACGCTTTGAGGTTTATTTTTTATGCTAAACTCAATTGTTTGTTATGTTTATGTGTGTACTCGTTGTAAACGAGCACGATTCATTGGTTGAAAAGACAAACTGGGTTACAAAAAGGCATTAGGGGTGTAAACATTGGAATGAATAACCTTGGTTTATTTTATCTTATTTTCAAATTCTTTTTATTGTTTTCACAATCTGGTGTTATTTTCGATTCATACAGAGATTAATTTAAGATACCTGAGAAGCTTAAACAAATTTAGTATGACTAATTTTTTTCTTCTCTAGAGCTGGATTCTTATTCGGAATTGTATTCTTTTTTGCGTGAAGGATAGAAGTGTAAAGCCCACAGTGAGGTACGAACGAGGACTTGTAGCGATAGCCTGACCATGCTTTTTTTTGCATGGACACGCCCTTAAAATTCTGTTGTTAGAATATTTGTAACTAGGTTATTTTATTGTTCTTTATATTATGTTTGATTTTGGTTTATAAGGTATTTATGAAGTGCTATTGTTGGTTATTACTATGTTCTCTGTAATGGATTAAAAAAAGCTAATTGAAACTTATTCAATTAGCTTTTTTATGTTGTTTTCTGATTGTTTTATTATCTTTTACTTTACTTTAATTTTTAAAGTTGAAACAATATTATTGACGCATTACCTATAAATAATGGATATTTGCCTTGCTCTACACTCTAGTTAGAAATAGTTTCATCGTAAAAAGCTAAGTCGGTTGTTGTAATGGTAATTTCTACATTTTGAGAGGTTCCTTTTTTGATAAATATTTTTTGAAACCTTTTTAGTTCTTTAAGTATTCTTTTAATCTTAGATTTACAAACGATCAAATTGGGGGTAAAAGTTAGTTTTTCTGATTTAAAGGTTGTTTTATTAACTTTAAAAATACCATATCCCTAATTGCGAACAATTAGATCTTCTTTATTTAATTACTCTATGACTTTTATTTTAAATAATAATTTTCTTTAGTAGTAAAAACACTTTTTTAATCTATTCGTTTCTTTAAAAAAAAAAAGCCTAGAATTTTTATTAAAAAACCTAGACTCTCTTTTATTATACTCTATAAATTTTATCGAATAAATCTTTGTAGATTTCTTTTATGATTGCTCGTTTCATTTTCATTGTTGGTGTAAGGTGCCCATCTTCTATAGACCAGACCTCTGGAGTAAGTTCAAATCGTTTTATTTGTTCCCACTTACCAAAGTTTTTGTTACATTTAGTAACTTCCTTCTGAATACGTTTTATAACAATATCTGACGTTGCTATTTCTTTATTGCTTAAACCAATGTCTAATTTTTTATGCTTAATCCATTCTTTAATAAAATCGAAGTTTGGTTGTATAAAAGCAGCTGGCATTTTCTCTCCTTCACCAATAACCATTACTTGTTCTATAAATAAAGATTGTTTAAGTTCTCCCTCTAATAAAGGAGGAACTACATATTTACCTCCTGAGGTTTTAAACATTTCTTTGGTCCTTCCTGTAATTTTTAAAAAACCATCACTATCAAATTCACCTTTATCTCCGGTGTAAAAATAATCATCTTTTAATACGTTTTTAGTTCTATCAGGATCCTTGAAATAGCCTAACATTACATTTGGTCCTTTTACTAAAATTTCACCGGTTTCTGCAATTTTCACTTCTACACCGTCAATTATTTTACCAACAGTACCAACTTTAAAACCATTATTCCTTTCATCATTTACAGAAATTACAGGAGAAGTTTCTGATAATCCATAACCTTCCATAATTGGCATTCCTGCTGCAGCAAAAACTTTTGTTAATCTGGGTTGTAATGCTGCACTACCAGAAACCATTATTTTTAATTCTCCTCCTAAAGCCGCTTGCCATTTAGAAAAAATTAATTTTCTAGCTAGTTTTAATTGTGTTTCATACCACCAACCATTAACACCATAAGGTTCGTATTTAAGGCCTAAGTTTACAGCCCAAAAGAACAATCCTTTTTTTATACCAGTTAAAGCCTCACCTTTTAAAATTATTTTATCATAAATTTTCTCGTATAAACGAGGTACTGCAGTCATAACGTGTGGTTTTATTTCTTGTGCATTTTCCGAAAGCTTTTCTATGGATTCTGCAAAATAAATAGAAACGCCACAATATTGATATAGATATAAAATCATACGTTCAAAAATGTGGCAAATGGGCAAGAAACTTAAGCCAACAGATTTTCCATAATCAAAAGGTACACGTTTTTCTGAACTTAACACATTGCTAACAATGTTTCTATGAGATAGCATTACACCTTTAGGTTTACCTGTAGTACCAGACGTATATATTAATGTAGCTAAATCATCTGTTTTTACATTACTTTTTCTTTCTTCAACAATATTTTGGGTACGAATGTCTTTACCTGACTCTAATATTTCTTTCCAACTTTTTTCGCCTTTTATGTCATCAAAAGTAAAAACAGATATTAAACTAGTTCTTTTTTTTATCTTATTAACCTTTTTTAGAACTTCTTTGTCGGAAACAAAACAATATATTGATTCTGAGTGATTTAATATATACTCATAATCTTCTTCGGAAATTGTTGGATAAATAGGTACATTTTGTGCTCCGGTTTGTAATATTCCAATATCACAAATGTTCCATTCTGTTCTATTAGTAGAAGAAATTACGGCTATTTTGTCGTTAGGTTTTATTCCTAATTTAATTAAACCTCTGCTAATTTGGTTGGCTTGGTCAACATATTGTTGTGTTGTAATAGATATCCAACTACCACTAGCTTTAGATGTAAATGCTTTATCTAATTTATAGTTTTCTAATTGGTAATAAGGAAAATCAAATAATCTTGTAACTTCTACTGCCATATATTCTTATTATAATTGAAGTAGGCAAATTAGGAATTTTAGATTGATTTAACAAATACTTATTATAAGAGTTTTTTATTATGGATAATTTAAAATTTATACTTGTTTATTTATTTATAAGTACTATTTTCTATTTGTTACTTTATTTTTGATAACTTATTATAATAGAAAATCAGCTGATTTTCTAGTTCTTGTTGATAAATAGTTTTTATAAATAAAAAGCTAGCCTTTTATAAACAAAAAAGCTAGCTATATGTGGTTTTGGTTAGCCCCCTAATTCCAACCTCTTCCAATATGAGCGCAATGTATAATATATGGTACAAAATATTATAGGTATAAATACCTGTTTTTGTTTATTATGGATTTTAAAGCTTTTTCTGTGTACGTTTGTGTCTTTATAGTTAATTGTGTAAACAACTTTCATATTTGTAATATTGAATTCACCAGAAACATTTTTATATTTTAAAAAAATATCTTCAAGACTATCTGATACTTTTGGTTTTAAATCATTGATCGTTGAAGTTTTTTAATTATAAGCTCATTTTTTAGGTATAATAAAGAGATGCTTTTAGTATATTTCAAATATGTGAAATTTATTGGTTTTGTTTCTTAAGGAGTTGATAATTATAATTTCTAGAAGGATATATAAAAAATTTTAATATTTTTTTTATAGAAAATAAATAAAAGAGTAACAATTTAAAAATAAAAGAGTCTTTTACGTAGTATTAACGCAGTTATAATCTTATAGAAACTAAAATAAAATTTATGAAACTTAAATTAATATCCTTTTGCATATCCTTATTATTTATAAATAGTAATTTAAAAGCACAGGAAACCATAAAATTAGATACCAATTTTAATAAAATCATTGTCAGTCCGCATATAGAAGCTGTTTTTATCAAAGGAAATAAAAGTAGTATAGAAATTAAAAGTATTACTGTTCCTCGGCAAAAATTTAAATATGAAATAAATAAAGGAACACTTCAAGTGTATTTAGAAGGAGCCAAAACGTATACTAAAAATAAAAAAGGAGGGACTAAAAACTATCAAACAAAAGTGCCTTTATATAAAAACAGAGTAGTTAAAGTAATTATTACCTATGTTGATGTAGACCTTTTTTCTTTAAGAGGAGAAGAAAAAATCTCATTTCAAACGCCTTTAATACAAGAGGAATGTACCTTGAGGATTTATGGAAAATCAGAAGTTAGTATTAATAAAATTGAAGTAGAAAAATTAGAGGTCTCTCTTTATGGTGATAGTTTTTTAAATATGGAAAAAGGAACTATTAATAAACAAAAAATTACTGCTTATGGCGCAAGTAAGGTAATGGCTTCAGATATTACATCTAAAGAAACTAAAATTACAGCTTATGGCAACGGAACCTTTCAATTAAATGCATCCGAAAGAATTAAAGTAAATTCTTATGGAGAAGCTACGATTCTATATAAGGGAAAAGCACAACTAAAAAAAGGAATCGTTATTGGTGAGTCTACTATAAGAAAATTACTTTAGATTTATAATTATGGCGTTCCCAAAGGTCGGGCTTTTCGCTATATCTTTTTGCAGAAAAAGCAAAAAGGATGCCGCTTCAATCCCTAACGCAAAAAAGCTTTTAGATTTTTATTTGGTGTTTAGTAGGTGTGTTTGTTTTATTCTTTCCAAATTTACTATCTGTTTATTTAACCAAAAATTTACCTCTAGTTTGTTTCGAACTTCTTTTATAGGTATGGTTTCTTCTAAAATGATGTAAGATTATTTGTTAATAGTTTTTTTTGGAGTGGTATTTACCATTGGTTATTTAAATACAAGTATCTCTTTTAATGGATTTGGTGATGGTTTAGGTTCTGCAGCTTGTATTGCACTTTTAGTAACTTTAAGTATTCCCGAAATTAAGAAAAAAAGAAAGTAAAGTAATAGTTTTTTATTGTAAAGAAAAATAAATGCGGTCTAGCATGAAAAAGAAAAATCACAAAAAGAAATCTCAAAAAAAATGAATTAAGAATTCTTACGTCAATTAAATTTTTTGAACATTCTTTTATTGTTTAAAAGCTAGTTTTTAGTATTTACGAAATTTCTTTACACAAGTTATTTGTTAATTTATTTTTTAAATAAAAATAGCTCTCTGAAACCAGAAAGCTATTTTATAATCATTTTTCAGTAAAATATATTTATTTACTTTACATCCATTAATTCTACATCGAAAATTAAAGTAGCATCTGGTGGTATAACTCCTCCTGCACCTGCAGAACCATACGCTAAATTAGATGGAATTACAAAACGAGCTTTGTCTCCCACTTGTAATAATTGAATTCCTTCATCCCAACCAGAAATAACCTGACCTACACCAACATTAAAATCGATTGGTTCTTTTCTCTTATAAGAAGAATCGAACACAGTACCATCTAATAATTGACCTTTATAATGTACAGAAACTCCAGCTCCTTTCGTTGCTTTTTTTCCTGATCCTTTTTGTAAGATTTGGTAACGTAAACCACTTGCAGTTTCATCATAACCGGCAGCAACTGTATCTAACAATGCTTTTTGCTTTGCTTTTTCTTCAGCTTCACGCTTCTCTCTAGATCCTTCAAAAGTTCTAAAAGCTTCAACAGCATTAAAAGCTTCTGCATCTGCCCCAACTCTAATAATTTCTACAGAGGTTAACGCATCACCTTGAGCGATTGCATCTACCACATCTTGTCCTTCAATTACAGAACCAAAAACAGTATGTTTACCGTCTAACCATGGAGTAGGAACGTGGGTAATGTAAAACTGACTTCCGTTTGTTGCTGGTCCAGAATTAGCCATTGCTAATTTTCCTGGAGCATCATGTTTTAAATCAGGATGAAATTCATCATCAAATTTGTAACCTGGGTTACCAGTTCCTGTACCTTGAGGACAACCACCTTGTACCATAAAATCTGGAATTACTCTGTGGAATTTTAATCCATCATAATAAGGAGTTCCTTGTTCTTTTACTGCGTTTTCTAAGTTTCCTTCTGTTAAAGCAACAAAATTACCAACAGTACCAGGAGTTTTTTCGTGTTCTAATTGTACTAAAATCTCACCTTTTGGTGTGGTGAATTTTGCATAAATTCCGTTATTCATAATCTTTAATTTACTTTTTGTTTTCTCGAGCGCAGTCGAGAGTTTGTATTCATTTATTAGTTCTCGACTGCGCTCGAACTGACATTACTTGTAATCTTAAAATATTTTAAGATTTTATTATTGATAAAATGTTGAAAAAAAATCAACATAAATTATTTTTTCGCATTTAAGATGGTTAAACCATACGTAAAACCAATATTTATATTTGTAGAGTTTACGTTACCATAAGGAGACCACATTTGTCCGCCAGCAAAAGTAAATGCAAAATTATCATTTACATGGTAATTAATACCTGCAGTTGGTCTTACTAAAACACCTTCTCCAGAATCTACTCTTCCACCACCAGCTACACCTGCAGCTGCTTCTGCAAATAAAGAAAATCTATTGTTTACAAATCTATTAGATTTAATACCCAAGCCAAAAAGACCATGAGCATAACCACCAGACCTTCCTTCGTAAGCAAAAGAAGCTTCTCCGTTAATATAAAAACGATGGTTTAAATCATAGTTTACTTTTATAGCAATTAATTGTAAATCTACTGTAGATGTTTCTAAATCTTCATTAATTCCAAAGCGATTTACACTAAAGTAAGATTGGTTTTGCACACCAATTTGTATTCCTTGCGTTTTAATAGTACTTAGTTTTTCTTCTGTAAAAGGATGTGTTTTTCCGCCACTTAAGCCATAATATTTTAAGCTGAAACCAGCAGTATAAGCTTCAAAAGTTCCGCCAATAGCTCTGTGATATCCTCCGTGAGCACTCAGACCAAATTGTTTTGTTATTTTTACATCTGCACCAATACTTGGATACATTGTTAATCCGCCTTCAGGATAAATTCTACCACCTGCAGCTCCCATACCAAATTTACCAAACAAATTAACATGTTTGGTTGATACAAAGTTTTTTCCAAGTCCAATAAAAACATCCATAAAACCTGCGGTTAAACCACTATACATGGCATCTACATGTGCATAGGCAAAGGAGTTTTTAGTTAAATAACGTTGGTATTCAAACCCCAAAAGAGATAAAGTATGGTCTATTTCTTTATATTTAGGAGTTGTGCTAGCATCTGTTCTAGAGTTGCGAATAGGAAAAAGGAAATCGAAGGTTATTTGTTGCACACTTTTTCTAGCTGGTTTCTTCCAAAATTTGTCAGTAGAAGTATTTTTCTCTACAAAAGTTTTTTGAGCATCTTTGTAAGATGCTGTTCTAAATGATGTTGGTATTTCTACAAAAAACGAAACATTGTCACTTTTTTGAATTCCGGTAAAAAAGTTTACATACCCATATTGTACCCCAAAAGAATAGCCGTTATCTTTGTATTGTAAACCTATATTTGGGTAGATAATTCCACCACCATTAACCAAACTTCTAAAACCACCACCACCGCCAAAATGGACGTTCGCATCAAAATACAAATTTTTATAGATGGGTGTATTTACGCCTAAATTTACGCCTAGCGTAAATAAGCCACCTTGATCTCCGGTTATGGCTCCATGAAAACCTACTCCTGTATATAACCAATTATTTAAAGGGAAATTATAATTTATTCCAACAAAACCCATTGTTGAATCTAAGTCATAACCAACCTTATCTACAGGTTGATGAACTAAAATGTAATTTAATCGAATAGAATTATGTAATTCTTTACCTTTAAAATCTGATAAATCATAAGTTTGAGAAAAACCATTAAAACAGAGGATTCCTAACAGTAAAAAAAGTAATTTTCTCATCATTATTATTTTTTAAATTCACTTGTAAAATGCAACTTTACAGTTGGATATTTGCTTTGCGTCATTTGTATGGTAAATTCAGAATCTGCTAAAAATACTAACTGACCTTGTTTGTCTTTGGCTAAATAACGTTGCTTTACACGTTTAAATTCTTTAAACTGTTCGTTTTTAGGGTCTTCTGGCTCTACCCAACACGCCTTATGTACATTTAGGTTTTCGTAAGTACATTTTGCACCATATTCATGTTCTAGTCTATATTGTATAACCTCGTATTGTAAAGCACCAACAGTACCAATTACTTTACGACCATTCATATCTAACGTAAATAATTGCGCAACACCTTCATCCATTAATTGATCTAAACCTTTAAATAATTGTTTAGATTTCATAGGATCGGCATTGTTTACATAACGGAAATGTTCTGGAGAAAAACTAGGAATTCCTTTAAAATTCAAATCTTCACCTTCTGTTAAAGTATCTCCAATTTTAAAGTTTCCGGTATCGTGTATCCCTACAATATCTCCAGGGAAAGATTCGTCTACAATTTCTTTCTTTTCTGCAAAAAAAGCATTTGGACTAGAAAACTTTACTTTTTTACCATTTCTAACATGTAAATAAGGCGCATTTCTTTTAAAAGTACCCGATACAATTTTTATAAAAGCCAATCTATCTCTGTGCTTAGGATCCATATTTGCATGGATTTTAAACACAAAACCAGTCATTTTTTTCTCTTTAGAATCTACCAAACGCTCTTCTGCTTTTTTAGGTTGTGGAGCAGGAGCAATATTAATAAATGCATCTAATAATTCTTTTACTCCAAAGTTATTTAAAGCAGATCCAAAAAATACAGGTTGCAGCGAACCGCTTAGGTACTCTTCTCTGTCAAATTCTGGGTAAACCTCGCTTATCAATTCTATTTCTTCACGTAAAGTATCTGCGGCTTTTTTACCAACTATTTTGTCTAATTCTGGGTTTGATAAATCGTCAAACTCAACACCCTCGGAAATAGAAGTTTTATTATCACCAGAAAAAAGATTTAATTTCTTTTCCCAAATGTTATAGATTCCTTTAAAGTCATAACCCATTCCTATAGGAAAACTCATAGGTGTAACACGTAAACCCAATTTTTGTTCCACTTCATCTAATAAATCAAAGGCATCTTTTCCTTCTCTATCCAACTTGTTGATAAAAACCAACATAGGTATGTTACGCATTCTACAAACTTCTACCAATTTCTCGGTTTGCGGTTCTACACCTTTTGCAACATCAATTACCACAATAACACTGTCTACAGCAGTTAAAGTTCTAAAAGTATCTTCAGCAAAATCCTTGTGACCAGGAGTATCTAAAATATTTATTTTTTTATCTTGATAGATGAAAGCTAAAACAGAAGTGGCAACCGAAATTCCACGCTGACGTTCAATCTCCATAAAATCGGAAGTTGCTCCTTTTTTAATCTTATTATTTTTTACAGCACCTGCTTCTTGTATTGCACCACCAAATAGTAATAATTTTTCTGTTAATGTGGTTTTACCTGCATCCGGATGCGATATAATACCAAAGGTTCTTCTACGTGCTATTTCTTCTAAAAAAGTCATCTACAAAATTTGAGGTGCAAAGATAGGGTTTATTCTATAATTTTTTTAGTGATTTAAAAGGTGATGAAAAGAAAAAAAAGAGATAGAATTTACAGGTTTTTACTGACCTTTTATATTAAAAAGAATTCTGTGAATCTCTGTGAAATATCTCAGTGAATCTCTGTGAAATAACTTTTTATTCTATAATTTCGATATGCATTTTTACATCATCTATAGGCCATTCATCAACGCCAACTTTTACTTTAGATATTTTTGTCATGGTGTCAAAACCAGAAATAACTTCGCCAAAAACGGTGTGTTCATTATCTAAATGATGTGCGCCACTTCTTTTCTGAACAATATAAAATTCAAAAGGACTGGATAATTTATTAGGGTTATTGTCCCATTGTCTTGCGGCAGCCAAAGCACCATATTTGTGTTTTCTGTTTTTTCTAAATTCGGGTTTTAACAGATAATTGCCGTATTTTCTACGTTCTTTTTGCGTGTACATTTCATCAGAATTACCACCTTGAATCACAAAGTTTTTAGCAATTCTATAAAAAACTGTAGTGTTAAAATATTTTATTTTGGTTAAGAAAATAAAGTTGGCTCTGTGAATAGGCACATCTTCAAATAAGCGTAGTTTTATTTTACCAAATTCTGTTGTTATCTCTACAATTGTTTCTGGGTTTTGTTTGCCAAATTCAGTTAAAAAAGCTTCGGTGTTGTGGCTGTTTAAACTATCCCAAGCTTTAACGATCTCTTTTTTTACTTTCTTGTTTTTTAGTGTTAAAGTATTTTTTTCTACAGATTTGTTTTCATCTTTACATTGAGAAAATGCGATTAAAGCGATAAGAAATAAGCATCGTAAGAAAAATTTCATAAATAAAAAGCAGTTATAAAGAGTTACAAATATAAACCATCATAATAAAAGAATAGAATAGTCTGATGGCTTTTGTAATTATTTTATGTTTTATTACTCATTGATTTTCTTATTTTTGCTAATATGGAAGAACAAGTAGTTTTAGTTGATGAAAAAGATAACCAGATAGGATTAATGCCTAAAATGGAAGCACACGAAAAAGCGGTATTGCATAGAGCTTTTTCTGTATTCGTTTTTAATGATAAAGGAGAATTAATGTTGCAACAAAGGGCAGCACATAAATACCATTCGCCATTATTATGGACAAATACTTGTTGTTCTCACCAAAGAGATGGAGAAACAAATTTAGAAGCTGGAAAACGAAGATTAGAAGAAGAAATGGGTTTTGTTACGGAGATTAAGGAAGTTTTTTCGTTTATTTACAAAGCGCCTTTTGATAATGGTTTAACAGAACACGAATTAGACCATGTTATGGTTGGTTATTATAATGATGCACCAAAAATAAATAAGGAAGAAGTAGAAGCTTATAAATGGATGACGTTAGTAGATGTTAAGAACGACATGGAAAACAATCCGAAAGAATATACAGAGTGGTTTAAAATTATTTTTGACAAATCTTTTGAAAAATTAGCAAATGCCTAAAGTAAAAGTTTATAGAAGAGCACATTTTAATGCAGCACACAGGTTGTTTCATCCAGATTGGTCGGATGAAAAAAATTTAGAGGTGTTTGGTAAATGTAGCAACCCAAATTACCATGGTCATAATTATGAAATGATTGTGGCTTTGTTTGGAGAGGTAGACCCCATAACTGGTTTTGTGTACGATTTAGGCTTGTTAAGAGAATTGATAAAAGATGAAGTAGAAGAGCCTTTAGATCATAAAAACTTAAATATTGAAGTTGCGGATTTTAAAAACTTAAATCCAACTGCAGAAAATATATCAATAGTTATTTATAATAAATTAAGACCTCATATTCCAGCACATTTAGACATAGAAGTAACATTATACGAAACACGAAGAAATTTTGTGAGGTATTCTGGAGAGTAATAATTTATACTAGTACCATTAAATATAATTTATGAAAATAATTGCCATGATTCCTGCACGTTATAGTGCATCTCGTTTTCCAGGAAAATTAATGAAAGATTTAGGAGGGAAGCCTGTAATTTTAAGAACGTATGAAGCAGCATTGCATACTAATTTGTTTGATGATGTTTATATTGTAACAGATTCTGATGTGATTTTTAAAACGATAGAAAACGCAGGTGGAAAAGCAATAATGAGTACAAAAGAGCACGAATGTGGTTCTGATAGAATTGCTGAAGCAGTAGAAAATATTGTCGCAGATATTGTAATTAATGTGCAAGGGGATGAACCTTTTATTGATGCAGTCTCTTTATCCAAATTAATTGATGTTTTTAAAAAAGACGACAAAAAAGAGATTGACTTAGCTTCTTTAAAAGTACAAATTACCAATAAGGAAGATATAGAAAATCCTAATAATGTTAAGGTTATTACAGATGTAGATAATTTAGCAATCTATTTTTCTAGAAGTGTAATTCCGTATCACAGAGATAAAGATGTTGCTGTTAAGTATTACAAACACAAAGGAGTGTACGCTTTTAGAAAACAAGCTTTAATAGATTTTTACAATACACCAATGACGCCTTTAGAGGCTGCAGAAAAAATAGAAGCCATTAGATATCAAGAAATTGGTAAAAAAATAAAAATGGTAGAAACAGATGTAGAAGCTGTTGGTATAGATACTCCTGAAGATTTAGAAAAAGCTATTCAATTTTTAAAATCATAAATTATGTATAAAATAAGTGAAAACATAAAAGTAATAGCGTTTGATGCCGATGACACTTTGTGGGTAAATGAAACTTATTTTAGAGATGCAGAAGTAGCGTTTGCAAAGTTATTAGCCAAATACGAAACTCAAAATAAAATAGATCAAGAACTTTTTAAAAAGGAAATAGAAAATCTAAAACATTATGGTTACGGTGTAAAAGGTTTTGTGTTGTCTATGGTAGAATGTGCTTTAGAATTGTCTAATTACAATGTAAATCAAAAGACAATAGAAGCTATTTTGAATATAGGCAAGGAAATGATCGATAAGCCTATAGAGTTATTAGATGGAGTAGAAGAAGTGCTGCAATCTTTACAAAGAAAGTATAAGGTAATTGTAGCTACCAAGGGAGATTTATTAGATCAAGAACGTAAACTAGAAAAATCTAATTTGCTAAAATATTTTCATCATATAGAAGTGATGAGTGATAAAAAAGAGAAAGATTATACAAAGTTAATTAATCACTTAGATGTAGAGCCCTCAGAGTTTTTAATGATTGGTAACTCTTTAAAATCAGATGTTTTGCCTTTAATAGCTTTAGGAGCCTCAGCAATACATGTTCCTTTTCATACTACTTGGGTACATGAGGAAGTTAGTGATGAAGAGAAATCAGATTCAGATTATAAAACGGTGGCTAAAATTAAAGAGATATTACGTTTTTTATGAAATATTTAAATATTGATACCTGGAATAGAAAGCAGCATTACCAACACTTTATCAATTTAGAGGATCCTTTTTTTGGAGTAACCGTAAATGTAGATGTAACGGGTATCTTTCATAAATCTAAAACAGAGAAAAAGTCTTTTTTTGTAATGTATTTATACGCTTGTTTAAAAGCTTTGAATAGTATTGAAAATTTTAAATATAGAATACAAGAAGATAAAGTTTTTATTTGGACACTATCCTAAAATCTGTGTAAGTTGAAAAACTCAGGGTTAAATTATTTATAGTTTAATCCTGTTTTCAAATATAGCTAAAAATTGATTAAGTATAATTCCCCAATTTCTAATTGGCATTGTCCACTTTTTAGTACTTTCTCTCAGTGCTAAAAAAACAGATTTCATGACAGCTTCATCGGTTGGGAACGAGAGTTTGTTTTTAGTATATTTTCTAATTTTCCCGTTGAGATTTTCTATAAGATTTGTGGTATAAATTATAGTTCTTATTTCTATAGGGAAATCAAAGAAAACGGTAAGTTCATCCCAGTTATTTTCCCAACTTTTAATCGCATAAGAATATTTAGAATCCCATTTATCTTTAAAATCTTTTAAGGATGCCTTTGCAGCTTCTTTTGTAGGTGCAGTATAGATTTGTTTCATGTCTCTGGTAAACTCTTTTTTGTCTTTCCAAACAACGTAACGACAAGAGTTTCTAATCTGATGCACTACACATATTTGAGTAACAGAATTAGGGAAAACAGTTTTAATTGTATCTGTAAATCCGTTTAAATTGTCGGTTGCTGTGATTAAGATATCTTGTGTTCCTCTAGCTCTAATATCTGTTAAAACACTCATCCAAAAAGCAGAAGATTCATTCTTCCCTAACCATAAACCAAGTACTTCTTTTTTACCATCGGTTCTCAAACCTACAGCAATGTAAATGGTTTTGTTGATGACTTTAGAGTTTTCTCTAACTTTAAAAACGATTCCATCCATCCAAACGATAAGATATGTTGCTTCTAAAGGTCTATTCTTCCAAGCTATAATATCATTGGTGATACTATCGGTAATTCTTGATATAGTACTTGTGGAGATGTTAAAATCGTAAAGTTCTCGTATTTGTTCTTCTATATCACTATTGCTCATCCCTTTTGCATAAAGGGAAATTATAATGTTTTCTATACCTTCTGTAGTACTTTCTCTTTTTTTAACAATCATTGGGTTAAAAGAACTTTCACGGTCTCTTGGAACGTTTATTTCTGTCTCCCCTAAAGTTGTTTTTAGTTTCTTTTTGGTATACCCATTTCGAAGATTAGTTGATTTACTTTTTTGATGTCGATCATAATCTAGGTGAGCATCTAATTCTCCCTCAAGGATCTTTTCTATGCCTCGTTTATGAAGCTGTTCTAAAAAATTAGTAAGTTCTGATCCGCTTTTAAATTGCTTTAAAAAATCTTCGTTTAAAATGTCTTCTGGTTTCATAAGTATGTAAAATTTAAAATTAATAAAAAAATCTCAGGTTAATTAATTAACCTGAGATTTTAAAACTTACACACTTTATGAGACAGTGCCTTTTATTTGTGATGCCATACACGCTTCTGCTACTATGGCAAGAAAAGACCATACTTTTGGCTTTTCATTTATTCATTTTTCTGATGATTTTAACGAGTTTAATGAAAATTACTTAAAAGAAAAGGAACGAATATTAAATTCAACGGATTTATTTCCGCCAATAAAATCTGATAGTTGTATTTATTGTTCAGCGTTACCCTGGTTTTCATTTACAAGTCAAAAAGAACCTGTTTCTGGTGTTAAAAACGAAAGTATACCTAAACTATCTTTTGGTAAAACTTTTAAAGAAAACAATAAAATAATGATGCCTGTAGCAATTTCTGTAAACCATGCATTGGTAGATGGATATCATGTTGGTTTATTTTTTGAGGAATATCAGAAACAATTAGATAAAAACACCTAACTTTGCAAAATTAAATTTTAAATAAGTTATGGCAAGTATAAAAAACTTAAAAAAAGATATCAATTACGTTTTAGGTGATGTTATCGAATATGCATTAGATGTTTCAATCTTAAAAAATGCACCAGAAAAAGGAGATGCAATCATTGATGAAGCTATTGAAACTTTTGATACTTTAGTTTCTAAAGTAAACAACAGTAAAGTAGAAAACAAGAAAGCACACTTTAAAGCGATCAATCTAGAATTAGAAGAAAAAGCGAAAGGTTTGGTAGAAAAGATTAACACTTTATAATCTTAACAAATTTTTAAAGAAATTTTAAGACCATCATTTGAAAGAATGATGGTTTTTTTATTAAATTTGATTAAACATACTAAAACGATTTAGTAAACGTTATATTATTGTATAATTTAATTCTTAAAAATGGCTAGAGCAATGTTTGAGTACACTAAAACGATACTAAAAAAAGTAAGTTTTAATTCAGATTTATTTTGTAAAGAAGTGGAAAAGGCCTTAAGTCGATTGTTACCTTATGAAGTAGATGAGCTAACAATTTGGTTAAAGCAGTTTACATCTAATAAACCAGAATTATATTCTTGTATGGCATTAATTAAGTAAAAAAAAGGAAGCTAAATGCTTCCTTTTTTTTTACTTAATTTTTAGAATTAGCTTTCTTGTGTTTGTATTTATTCATTAATTTTCTACCAAATTCCATTTCAGCAAATTGCAATTGGACTATCTTTTTATAGGAAATTACCTTTTTTATGTTGTTTATAAAATCTCTTTGCGATTCATAAATTTTCTTATCTATAGTTAATTTTAAAAGTATTAATGTTTCTGCTTCGTTTTCAGAAATCATTTTATCTTCTTCTTTCGTAGCATTTTTTATTTTAGACCTAAGATTGTTTCTTAAAGAATATTGTTCTTTAATATACAGGTTGTAGATAGGCCAAAATTTTTCTGCTTCATTAGATGTTAAGCTTAATTGCTCTGTTATATAGGAAACTTTAAGCGCCTTAATTTTTTCTCTACTTACATTCTTGTTTTGAGCAGACGAAGTAAGAGTACAAAAAAGGCCAATACATATAAGTGTGATTATTTTTTTCATATTCTTAATTTTAGTTTATTTCATTTAAAAATGAAGTGTTATCGGTAGTATTAATGTAATCTTCAATGTTTTCATCTTCTAATAAAGAGAAATAAAAATCGTTTTCTTCTAATACATCATTTTCTAATACATTAGCAATATCATTGGTGTTTAAAGTATTAGAATCTAACCAAAATTCAATATCATCATCAGATAAGGAGTCTATAGTTAATTCTTCGTTTTTATTAAATACAAAAGAATTTAATCCGATAAATAAAATTACAGAAGCTGCTGCTGCAATAGGGATCATTTTTAAAACTCTTTCTTTAAAAGAAATAACTTTAGTTACTTTTTTAGTTGATGAAACTTTCGATAAAATTTCACTTTCTAGATCTTTAAAGTAAGAATCTGGAGTTGTAAAACCATTTTCTTTTGTAAAGTTTTCTTCCGCTAATTTGGCTTCTACAGAAACTTCAGTTGTGCTAAAATAGTTTTTAGGAAGAGAAAAACCTGTTTCTTTTCCTAAAATTGAGTTTAAAAACTCTTCGCTATTTTTTATATTGTTTTCCATGATACTTTTTAGACCTTTTTTTTATATAAAGGTTTAATTTGTTTCTTTTTTTATATAAAGTTCAATCTTTTTAACTGCATGAAAATAAGAGGCTTTTAGGGCTCCAACAGATGTTTCTAGTATTTCCGACATTTCTTCATACTTTAATTCATCAAAATATTTCATGTTAAAAACCAATTGTTGTTTTTGAGGTAAAGTAGCAATAGCTTTTTGTAAAATCAGTTGAATTTCATCTCCAGTAAAAAAATCATCGCTCGCTAGAGTAGAAGCCAATTCTTGTTGATAATCAGAAATGTCTACACTTCTTTTTTTAGCTCTTTTATTTATAAAAGTAATAGCTTCATTTGTGGCAATTCTATACATCCAAGAAAATAATTTACTTTCTTGATTAAACTTATCTATATTTTTGAAAACTTTAATGAACGTATTTTGTAGAACATCATCTGCATCATCATGAGAAATCACAATTTTACGAATGTGCCAATACAAGCGTTCTTTATAGAGAGACATTAACTCTCTAAACGCTTTTTCTTTAGTCTGAACATTTTTTAATTGTTCTATTAAAAGAGTTTCATCTGTCAACTATATAGTTTGTAGAGTTTAGACTTAAAATATTTAAAAAGGTTTAATGTTTATTTCTTACTCTAGTTCTAGAATATCCAAAAAGTCTTTTTTGTTTTATAATGTCAGAGATTCCTGGTGGCAGCATTTCTTCCCAACCAGATTCTCCATTTAATATCATTTTTAAAATGGTACGAGAAAAAATATCTAAGATGTCTTTATCAAAGTCATCAATATTAACAAGTTTACCATTATTTTTAAAGAACTTGTATAATTCTTTCATTCTTGGGTGCACTTTTAAACTTTCAATTGTAATATACTCGTCAGATTTTGTATCGTGGTAAGGGTAGGTGTAAACTTTTAAATCTCGATAGAATAATTTACCGAAAGCTTCTAAGATACCTCCACTTAAATTACGGTAATATTTTTCATCAAAAAGTTCTATTAGGTTTTGACCACCCATGGTTAATCCCATTCTTTCTTTCGTGAATTCACTAAAATACTCTACTAATTTAAAGTATTGTTGAAAGCTTGTAATCATTACATTTTGTCCTAGAGAACAAAGTAATTCTGCTCTGTCTAAGAAATCTCTTTCGTTAATTTTTCCTTCTGAGGTTAAATTACTTAGTGTAATCTCAAAAATAACTTGAGTTTTATTTTCATCTACTTTTTTTTCTGCTAAAAACATTTTTTTAGACTTTTCATACATGTCCATATTTACCTTAGTAACAGGTCTAAAACTTCCACGTAAAGCTAAAATGTTTTTCTTATATAATACCTGTGCTGGTAATAAGTTGTTTCCGTCTGGGCCAAACATCACCGCATTGGTCATGCCGTTTTTTAGCAATTGTAAACTCATTAAACGGTTGTCTACATACATAAAACGAGGTCCAGCAAAATTAATCATATCAATTTCTAACTGGTCATTGCTTAAATTATCATAAAAAGATTTTACTAAATCTTTAGGATTATCATTCAAATAAAAAGCACCATAAATTAAATTTACACCTAAAACACCTAAGGTTTCTTGTTGTAAACGAGCATCAGTTTCCTTAAAACGTAAGTGTAAAACTATTTCATTATAGCCTTCTAAAGGATCTAGTTGAAAACGAATACCAACCCAACCGTGGCCTTTGTATTGTTTTGCAAAATCTATAGTAGTTACAGTATTTGCATAACTAAAAAATAATTTATCTGGATGTTTTTGTCTACTTAAACGGTCTTCCATTAAATCAATTTCATGACCTAACATTTTTTTTAAACGTGGCTGTGTTACATAACGATTGTCTTGTTCCACACCATAAATTGCATCAGAAAAATCCTTATCATAAGCACTCATAGCTTTTGCAATGGTTCCGGAAGCAGCTCCAGATCTAAAGAAATTACGTGCAGTTTCTTGTCCTGCACCTATTTCTGCAAAAGTTCCGTATATATCTTTATTTAAATTAATTCTTAAAGCTTTGCTTTTTGTAGTAGGTACACTACTAATTTCTTGATCTCCTTTTAAAGATATTGCCATATAATGCTATTTTAAGGTTCAAACAAATGTACTAAAATAGACAGCTATCAGTCAATTTTTATGTTATTTTTGTTGGAATGAATTTTAGCAAGAAACAACTGAATATTACCTTTTTAGGAACAGGTACTTCACAAGGAATTCCGATGATTGCAAATAACGACCCTGTTTGTTTATCTAAAAACTTAAAAGACAAGCGTTTGAGGTCTTCTGTTTTAATTTCTTGGGACCATGTTTCTTATACGGTAGATTGTGGTCTAGACTTTAGGCAGCAAATGTTAAGAGAAAATGTACAATCTTTAAACGGTGTCTTTTTTACTCATGAACACGCAGATCATATAGGTGGTTTAGATGACTTAAGAGCCTTTTGTTATCAAATAGGGGAGATGCCTATTTATTTAAATGAGAGGACTTTAAGGAGTTTAGAGAAAAGATTCGAGTATATTTTTAGTACAGAAAATAGGTATCCTGGAGCGCCAAGTGTATTGCCAATAATTGTTGATAAAAAAAGTTTTTATGTTGATGAATTAAAAGTAACTCCAATAAAAGTGATACATGGAAAACTACCAATTACAGCATATAGATTTGGAGATTTTGGCTATTTAACAGATGTAAAATATGTTTCTGATGAAGAAAAATTGAAGCTTCAAAACTTAGATGTTTTAGTGGTAAATGCATTAAGGATAGATGAGCATCCAACTCATTTTAATTTGCAAGAAGCGCTATGTTTTATAGCAGAACTTAAACCAAAAAAAGCATATTTAACACACATAAGTCACAAATTAGGTTTTCATGATGCTGTTTCTAAAATACTACCAAATAACGTTTTTTTGGCTTATGATGGCTTAAAAATAACTGTTTAGGTTTTTATAAACTGATTTTTAGTGTATATTTGTTAATAGACCTTTTTTTATAAAAGAGTTAAAATAACCCCCCTTTTAGTAACCAATTTTTAGTATAAATGGAAAAAAATTCAGAAAATAAACAACCGGCAGTTGAAAATCATAAAATTGACGACAGAATTGCAGCAGTAAGAGACTTAATATTTGGTGAAAATATGCAGCAATACAGCACTGAATTTGCTGATGTTTACGACCAAATTAAAACACTTAAAGATCAAACAAATAAAAATCTAGCGGAGTCTGTTACCAATATAGAAAATAAATTAGCAGATCTAGAAAGTTTAATGGAACATAAGTTTCAAGACTTAAATGATGATTTAGATAAAAGATTAGCAGATTTAGATGACGAAAAAGCAGATAGAAAGAAATTAGGAAAAGCTTTAGAGAAAATTGCATTGATGTTGCAAGAATAGATGAAATATACGCCTGCAGATAACAATAAAGACAATCGTTTTGAGTTGCTCAGAGACCTTTTATTAGCTGAAGATAGAGATAAGTTCGATGCTCTTAGTGAAGAAATTATTCTTAGAGAAAAATTATCGAAAAGAGTTTCTCCTCTGGTAGATGAGAAAATTTCTGACCTCCGAGAAAATTTTTCAAGAGATTTTGGAGATACTATTACAGAAACTATAAAAGTTCAAATTAGAGACTCTCAAGATGAAGTTGTAGAAGCCTTATACCCAATTATGGGTAAAATGGTTAAGAAATTTATTGTTGCAGAAATTACAAAGTTATCCGATAGTATTAATAAAACTGTAAAAGAAAAATTCTCTATTCAGGAGATATTAAAAAGATTTTTTAAAGGAAAAAGAAACGATGCTGGTATTGTTTTAGAAGAAGTTTTTGAATTTGTTATAGAAGAAGTTTTTGTAATAGATAAAGAATCTGGTTTGCTTTCCGGAAGCTATTCTAGAGGTAATATAGCCGATAAAGATATGATTTCTGGTATGTTAACAGCCATTAAATCTTTTGCAGAAGATGCTTTTTCTAAAGAAGGTCAGGATTTAGAAAATATTAAATTCGAAACTTTTCAGCTTTCTATAAAAAATTTTAAAACCATTTATATTGCCATTGCAACTTCTGGCGTTTTAACAGAGGAATTAACAGAAGAATTATCTGATAATATAAATAATTTAGCAGAAACTATTTTAAGAGATCGTTCTTATTTATCTGAGGAAGAGCGCTTAAATAAATTAATATTTAATCAATTAATTAAAAAATAAATAATGCCCCCCCATAATTTATGATAGCAAAAAAAGTACTACTCGTTGGTAATTTTGGCGTTGGTAAAACTTCATTAATTAAAAGATTTGTTTTAAATGAATTTACCGAAGATTACATAAGTACTATTGGAGTAAGAGTAAGTAAAAAAGTAGTAGAATATAAAAATGAAACTATTAAATTAATGATTTGGGATGTTGCCGGTACAACCGGTAATGAGAAAATACCAAAAGCTTATTTTTTAGGTTCTAGCGCTGCAATGTATGTGTTTGATGTAAGTAGAGAAGAAACCTATTTAACTATTGAAGAGAATTTAAAAATGGTTAAGGAATTATCTGGTTTACAAAACATAACTATTGTTGGTAATAAAAAAGATTTATTGTCTAAGGAAGAATTAGAAAACGTAGTACAAAAGGTTTCTGTAGATATTGATTTAATTACGAGTGCTAAAGAAGATGAAAATGTAGAAGATGCATTTATGAAATTAACAACTCTAGCTTTAAAATAATAATATTGATACCTGCAAAAATAGAAGATGTTTTTATACATTTAACTACTGATTACTCAGGAGTTATAAAGAGTATAGTAGCAGGGAAGTTTGCCAAAACTACATTTACAATTCTAGAATCTATCTATGATTCTTGTCCTTTTTTAGAAGGAACTTTAGACGCTCTTCCTTTTAACGAGCCATTTCTTTTAGAAGGTATGGTTATTGTTTCTAAGGCTATTGAGTACAATATAGATTTAGAACTTTTTAAAAAGGAAGCTTGCATTGATCTTTTAATACATAATAGAACCAATGTTTATAAATATGTAAATCAGCTTAATCAAAATAGAAACGATATTTTTTTTATAAAAAGAGAACTTACAGAAAAAAATATTGAACTAGAAAAATTGCGTAAAATTGCTGATAAAGCAAATGAAGAGAAATCTCGTTTCTTGGCTATGATGAGCCATGAAGTAAGAAATCCATTGAATTCAATACTTGGGTATTCTGAAATGATTTCATCAGAAAAATTGAATAAAAAGGTTGCTAAATACATTAAAAACTTATCATCTGCAGGTAAAAATTTAAAAGTTATAGTAGATGACATTTTAGATTTATCGCGTATAGAAGCAGGTAAATTACGCTTGGTTTACGAAGAGGTTTCTATAAGAAATATTATTCAAGATTGTAAGAACGATTTTCAGTATTTACATACCAATAAAAAAGTAGATCTTGTTTTTTTAACTTCAGAAAAACTACCAGATATTGTTTTAGGTGATTCAGTAAGAATTCGTCAAATACTTTCAAATTTAATTAGCAATGCTATAAAGTTTACCAATAAAGGAAGTATTGTAATTAGCGTAAAAGTAGTTGCAGAAGCGGAAAATGAGTTTACCTTAATTTTTGAAGTTACAGATTCTGGTAGAGGAATGAATGAAGGTCAATGCTTAAAGATATTTGAAGAATACCAACAAAACGAATTAAATGACTACCGAATATATGGTGGAGCGGGCTTAGGTTTGGCAATTGTTAACCGTTTGGTAAAAGCAATGAATGGTACCATTTCTGTAAAAAGTGAATTGAATGTTGGATCGTCTTTTTTTGTTGAAATTCCTTTTAAAAAATATTCAAAATTAAATAATTCGGTAATACCCGTAGAAAAGATTAAAAAGAAAAATAAAGATTTAAAAGGTAAAAAAATATTGGTGGCTGAGGATGATCTAATGAATCAGACAATTATTAGACATGTTTTGAAAAAAGAAAAAGTGAATTTAATGCTAGTTAATGATGGTTTAGAGGCGCTTTCTAAAATTAAAACAGCGGTTTTTGATGTTGTTTTATTAGATATAAACATGCCAAACATGACAGGTGAAGAGTTAATGAAGAAGAAGGATGTTATTACAAATGTAAATACTACAACTCCTTTTTTAGCATTAACAGCCAATACTTCTACTGAAGATATAGAACGATATTTGACATTAGGTTTTTCTGGTGTAATTTCTAAACCTTTTACAATTACGGATTTTATTGAGAAGATTAGGGATGTTTTATAGATATAATATTTTCTACAATACTTTATAATCAATCTACTATAAAAATAAATTATTTACGATCCATAAAATCTTGAAAAGCATCTTGGGTTATCGCTTTCCCTAAAGAATCTAATTTTAGAGCTTCCGTACCTTCTTCTACTGTTGGTTTTTTACTCATATAATCGAATAAGTAAAACCCATTTTTAGTAAGTGTGCCAAACCCTTTGTTGTAAATATAATGTGCGTATTGTTTATCAGAAGTATTAAAGATGTTTTTGCTAAATTTAAATTCCGCATTGTTTCCTTTTACTAAGTCTAAAAGAGTGTAAGGCAAATCTATTTGACTAGCAATAGTGTTAATTTCAATGCCTTTTTTATTTAAAGCACCTCCCAACCATAACATGGGTATTCTATATTTAGAAGTTGCGTTAAAAGGTCCTTTTTGTTCCGGAATTCTATGTCCGTGATCTGCTAAAATTATAATTAAGGTGTTTTTATACCAAGGTTGTTGTTTTGCAAAATTGATAAATTTACCGATGGTTTTATCTGTATACGCATGGGCGCTTTTAAACTTATCTTCTTCTGTTTTTTTACCAAATTTATAGGTGTCAGGAAACTCAAAAGGTTCATGACTTGTAAGTGTTAAGGCTATTTTAAAAAAAGGTTCATTTTGTTTTTTAGAGAGATCATCTGCAATACGTTGCATAAGCACGTGGTCATGAACTCCCCATTTAGAATTCCAATCTTTTTTATCAAAAAAACTTCCATCTACAAAATCGGTAATTCCGGCATTTCGTAAATAGGTGTTCATGTTCCCAAAATTTAAATCTCCACCATAATAAAAGGAAGTATTATAGCCTAAATCATTCATGTTTTTAGGTAACATGGGTAGGCTTCTTGTTTTATTCGGCATTTTCATAATGCTTTCTGTGGGTTGTGGGTAGTAACCACTTAAAATAGCAGGAATTCCTTTGTCTGTTCTATCTCCGTTTGCGTAGAAATTGGTAAATAGAATACCTTCTTTAGAAAGTTTGTTTAGGTTTTCTGTTACATTAGGTTCACCGCCTAAAGAACCCACAACTTTTGCCGTTAAACTTTCCCAAACTATTAAAATTACATTGGGTTTAGTGGTGTTTAAAATGCTATCTGTATTTGCTGTTAAAAGTAGATTTCTTCTTTTATTGATTAAGCTTTTTGATACTTTATCATCAAAAAATTTATAAGGATTTGTAGTGTTAGATTTATGTGTAAGTGCATTAAAAAAATTCCAGGCGTAGTTTATGGATGCATGGTTTGCAAACATTTTGCTAGAAAAATAAACGTTACTTTGGTTAACTGGTATGGTTTGTAAACCACCTCTAACAGGTATAATTAAAGCCGCTGCTATCAATAAAAAAACAAAAGATTGTAGCCAAAAACTTTGTTCAATTTTATCAATTTTTTTGGTAATAATTTTATTAAATAATTTAATAAAAATAAAAGAAGTGATTACCCAAAAAATAGTTCCAGAAATCTGTTGAAAAGTAGATGCTGAAGCAACCATAATTTCTGGAGTATTCAAGTACTTTAATAAAGAAGTGTCTAAACGTGTGCCCCAAGATTGATATAAATTAGCATCAATAATTAATAATAAACTTAAAAATATAATCAAAATTGCGGAATACCATTTTATAATCGTTCCAATTTTTTTTGAATTGGTAAAAACAGAAAAAATGATGATTAAAAAAGGAATAAAACATAAATAAGCCGCAAAAGAACTGTCTAGTTGTAAGCCGTAAATAAATGTTTTTAAGGTAGTTAAGATGCCTAGGTCTTTCGTTTTATCAAAATAAAATAGTAAGAAAAATAAACGTGCAAATACAAAGTATCCAATCCATAAAAGAAAATAATAGATATTGAATAAAAGTCTGTTTTTTAAAGTTTTCAAGGAGTTAAATTTCTGTTTGTTATTAAGTGATTTCTTTTTGTGATAAAAAATTATGAGTTTTCTGAAACTTTTAAACGCGCTTTTGCCGTTACAGAAATATCAGAATAATTGTTGTTTAAGTATTTTAAATATCCCGTTATGGCAATCATGCCAGCATTATCTGTGGTATACTCAAATTTAGGGATGTAGGTGGTCCAACCAAAATGTTTTTCGGCTAATTGTAAACGATTTCTAATTTCTGAATTTGCAGAAACACCTCCGGCAATAGCAATATGTTTAATGCCTGTTTGCTTTACCGCATTTTTTAGCTTATCCATTAAGATTTCTACAATAGTATACTGAATAGAAGCGCAAATATCATCTAAGTTTTCTTCAATAAAGTTTGGGTTTATTCTAACTTGTTTCTGAATAAAATATAAAATACCTGTTTTTAATCCACTAAAACTAAAATCTAAATCGCCTACTTTTGGTTTTGTAAATTGATAAGCTTTTGGGTTTCCTAATTTTGCGTGCTTGTCTATTAATGGACCTCCAGGGTAAGGAAGACCCAAAATTTTTGCAGATTTATCAAAAGCTTCACCAACAGCATCATCAATTGTTTCTCCTAAAACTTCCATTTCAAAATGATTGGTCACTTTAACAATTTGTGTATGTCCGCCACTAATTGTTAAACAGATAAAAGGAAAAGGTGGTGTTTTACTATTTTCTTCTTCAATAAAATGCGATAAAATATGTGCTTGCATGTGGTTTACATCAATTAAAGGAATTTGTAAACCGATGGCTAGAGATTTTGCAAAAGAAGTACCCACTAATAAAGATCCCATTAAGCCCGGACCTCGCGTAAATGCAATTGCAGACAAATCTTCTTTGGTAATGTTTGCTTGCGCTATAGCTTGTTGTACAACAGGCACAATGTTTTGTTGGTGTGCTCTAGAAGCCAGTTCTGGAACAACACCGCCATATTTAGAATGTATTTCTTGGTTAGCTACAACATTGCTCAGTATTTTTTCGTTACAAATTACTGAAGCACTAGTATCATCACAAGAGGATTCTATCCCTAATATATAAACCTGTTTTTCCATTAAAAATATTAATTTAAAGCAAAATTAAGGATAATTTTAGGTTGTCGTCCTTTTTTAAGAATAGAAATTTAATTCTTTATTAAATTTGCACGTTCTTTGTAAGAACTGGCAATATTTTTGATTAGTATTTAACATATTGTTACATTCATTTTAAATAGAGAGCGTTATCAAAAAAGTTGGAAAAATAATACTGAAATGGCTGGGGTACTTTGTGCTCTTTATGCTACTCATTAGTATTATACTTTCTATTCCTGCTATTCAAACAAAATTAGGGAGTTACGCTACTAAAAAATTGAATGAGGATTTTAATACCAATATTTCTGTAGAAAAAATAGATTTATCCTTTTTAGGAAATGTACAGTTAAAAGGAGTCGATATTAGAGATCATCATAAAGACACTTTAATCTTTGTAAAAAAATTAACAACTTCTATTTTAAACGCTAAAAAAGTTTTAGAAAGTGAAGTTAGTTTAGGTAGTATTTCTTTAGATGGTGCTTATGTGTATATGAAAACTTATAAAGGGGAAAAAGACGATTCTATGGCTGTCTTTATAGATAGCTTTGATGATGGTTCTCCAAAAGACTCTCTTGCGAACCCTTTTATATTAAAATCTTCTAATGTTTATGTAAGTGATTTAAATTATAAATTAATCAACGAAAATAGTAACAATCCTATTTTATTTTCCGCAAGTAATGGAGGAGGGAATTTACAAGATTTATTGGTTTATGGGCCTGATTTTTCTTCAAAATTAAGAGGACTCTATTTTGTTGATAATAGAGATTTAGAGGTTACTAATTTAACAACAGATTTTTCGTATTCTAAAACCGCAATGCATTTTGTAAATACAACATTGCAAACTAGAAAATCCGATATTAATGCCAATATAGATTTTACGTATAAAAGAGAAGATTTAGTAGATTTTAATAATAAAGTAAATATAACTGCAACCTTTGCCAAGAGCAATATAGCTATACCCGATTTAAAAAAATATTATAATGAATTAAATGGCAATGATGACATTTCCTTTACAGGAGATTTTAAAGGGAAATTAAATAATTTTGCTTTAAACAAACTTCGATTAACCTCTAGAAAAGGAATTAGAGTAATTGGAAATTTAGGTTTTGTAAATGCCGTTAATTTTGAAAAGGGATTTATATTTAGAGGTGATTTAAGCGACTTAACGGCAACTTACAGCGAGTTAAAAAGTGTTTTACCTAATGTTTTAGGAAAAACATTGCCATCTGAATTTGCAAAATTTGGAAAATTTACAATAAAAGGAAAAATTAATGTAACCCGTAAAGAAATTAAAGCCAATCTAGATTTAAAATCTGAAATAGGAGGCGCTATAACAGACCTACAAATTTCTAATATAGATGATATCGATTATGCTGCCTATAGTGGAAAAGTAGCGTTACAGAAATTTAATATTGGTGAGTTATTCAATGATCCTTTATTTGGTGAGGTTTCTTTGAAAGGAGATGTAAAAGGTAGTGGTTTTAAATTAGAAAACATAAATACTTCTTTTGTTGGTACTATATCAGGACTTAACTTTAAAGGGTATAATTACAAAAATATTGAAGCTAATGGTCAATATCAAAATAATAAATTTGATGGAGATTTAAAAATTGATGATGCTAATTTTAAAATGAATTTTAATGGGTTGGCAGATTTATCAACCGAGATAAATAAGTTCGATTTTAAATCTAATATAGAGTATTTAAATTTAAAAGAAACAAATCTTTTTACAAGAGATAGCATTGCTATTTTAAAAGGAAATATTGAGTTAGATGTAGAAGGAAATACCTTTGATGATATTACGGGTAAAGCAACTTTTAAAAATATTTTATATACAAACCAAAAAGAAGAATTTAATTTTAAAGAATTTAATGTAACCTCCTCATTAAAGGATAGTATTAAAACAATAGAAGTAGCTTCTAAAGATATTGCAGAAGGATATCTATCAGGTAAATTTTCTTTTTCTGAATTGTTACCCGTTGCGCAAAATGCCTTAGGTAGTATTTATACAAACTATACACCTTATGCTGTAAAGCCTAATCAGTTTTTAGATTTTAATTTTACTATTTATAATCAAATTGTTACTGTTTTTTTTCCTGACATTTCTATTGATGACAATACCAAGATAAAAGGTAAAATTAAAGCGGATAAAAATCAATTAAGGTTAACGTTTTCTTCACCTAAAATTGAAGGCTATGGCAATGAAATTAAAGATATTTTATTAAGGACAGATAATCAAAACCCACTTTATAATTCGCATTTAACGGCATCAGAAGTAAATACAAAATATTATAATATATCAAAATTAAACCTGTTAAGTTTAAATCAAAATGACACCTTATATTTTAAATCTGTTTTTAAAGGAGGAGATTTAAAAAATGAAGACTTTAATCTCGATTTCTTCTACACATTTAATCCAGAGGGGAAATCTGTAGTTGGGTTTGAAAAATCTTCCTTTATTTTTAAAGAAAACACATGGAATATAGACCCGAACGAGCAGAATAAAAATAAAGTTACTTTTAATATAAAAGAAAATGATTTTGATTTTAGTCAGTTTAAATTAACATCAGGAGAGCAAGAAATTGAGTTTTCAGGTAGTTTAAAAGGAGAATCAGAAAAAATACTTTTAGCCGATTTTACCAAAGTAAAATTACAAAGTTTTTTACCTAAAATAGATAGTCTTGCTTTAAAAGGAGAGCTTTCTGGTCATCTAGATTTTGTGCAAAATAAAGGAATTTATAGTCCGGAAGCGTTACTTTCTATTCATGATTTTGAAGTAAATAATTTTAAGCAAGGAGATTTATCTTTAAATGTTAAAGGAGATAATTCATATAAAAAATATAACGTAGATTTATCTATAAAGAATAAAAAGGTAAAAAGCATTGCTGCTACAGGCTCTTTAGATTTTTCAGAAAAAAGACCTTTAATAGATTTAGATGTCTATTTAGAAGAATTTGGGTTGGATGCTTTTAGTCCACTTGGGCAAGATGTTTTATCCTCTATAAGAGGAACTGCAAATGGAGATTTTTCTCTACGAGGTTTTTTAGGGAACCCAGAAATGGAAGGTACTTTAACTCTTAAAAATGCAGGTTTAAAATTTCCGTATCTAAATGTAGATTATGATTTTGAAGGAGAGTCTATTATTAGTTTGCAAGATCAATCCTTTATTTTTGAAGGTATCTCTTTAATAGATACCAAACATAAAAGTAGCGGAAGATTGATTGGAGATATTACTCATTTAAATTTTAAAAAGTGGTTTTTAAATATAGAAATAGAAAGTGATAACTTATTAGTCTTAGATACCAAAAACACAGATGAAGCTTTATATTATGGTACGGCCTTTATAGATGGTACCGCTAATATTACAGGTTTAACAGATCAATTAACCATAGATATAAATGCTAAAACAATGCCCGGAACCGCTTTTGTTGTTCCTCTTAAAGATGTAGAAACGGTAGATAGTTATCGTTTAATTCATTTTAAATCGAAAGAAATAGCCGTTAAAGAAAAGCAAAAGGAAGTTGCTCTAGAGGCTATAAAAGGTTTGTCTTTAAATATAGATTTAGACGTAACAAAAGATGCAACTGCTCAGGTAGTTATAGATGAGGTAAATGGGAGCCAGTTAACAGGAAAAGGGAAAGGAAACCTTAGAATTGAGATAAATACTAGAGGGAAATTTAACATGTTTGGCGATTATATGATTGATAGTGGAGTTTACGATTTTAAATATGGGGGTATAGTAAATAAACCATTCTTAATTCAAAAAGGAGGTACGGTTTCTTGGAATGGAAATCCTTATGAAGCAAATTTAGATGTTACTGCAATTTATAAAGCAAAAGCAAACCCTGCTGTTTTGTTAGATAATTTTAACTCTAATAGAAAGATAGAGGTAGATTTAGTTACTAGAATTACAGGAGGATTATTTAGCTCTAAACAAGAGTTAGATATTCAATTATCAAATGTAGACCCTTCAATAGCTAGTGAGTTAGAATTTATATTAAATGATAACAATGTAAATGAGAAAACAACACAGTTTATATCCTTACTTGCGTTTGGTAGTTTTGCAAATCCAGATAAAGTAGATTTTAATGCAGGAGAAACCATTTCTAATACAGCTTCTAGTGCTGTAGCTGCAGCTTTTTCTAGTTTATTAAACAACCCTGATGGTAAATTTCAATTAGGAGTAGATTACCAGCAAGGAAATAGTGGAAGTGATATAGAGAGTCTAAATACAGATAACCAAGTAGATGTTTCGGTAAGTACACAATTAGGAGATAAAGTTATTATTAATGGAAAAGTAGGGGTGCCAGTTGGTACTCAAACTCAATCTAGCGTTGTTGGCGAAGTAAAAGTAGAAGTATTATTAAATAAAGAAGGCAACTTTAGAGGAGTAATTTTTAATAGACAAAACGAAATACAATATTCTACAGAAGAAGAAGGATATACACAAGGAGTAGGGCTTTCTTATCAAGTAAACTTTAATTCGCTTTCTGGCTTGTTAAGGAAAATTAGGGGTAAGAAGAGTGTAATAAGAAGAACACAGGCTCAAGTTAAGAAAGATTCAATATTTAAATTAAAGGATAATTTAATTAATTTTGAAGGAAATTAATAAATGTAGTATTTATCACTAAAAATGATTTTTATCATTTAATTTTCTTGTATGTGTTATTACTTTTGCAGCTTAAAAAAAAATAACAATATAATAATGTATTCCATTAAATTTAATCAAAAAAAATAGCTATTTTTCACCTATAATAACGAAAAATAGCCTAAAACGATTTCGTAGTTTTATTATTTTAAATGGTTATAAAGCAGTAAATTTACATCAGAATATATGAAGAAAATAAAAAAAATAGCCGTTATGACTTCTGGGGGAGATGCTCCTGGAATGAACGCCGCAATTAGAGCAGTAGTTAGGACTTGTGCCTATTATAGTTTAGGTTGTGTAGGAATATATAGAGGGTATGAAGGTTTAATTGAAGATGATCTTGTAGAATTAAATGCAAGAAGTGTTCATAATATAATAAACAAAGGAGGAACAATCTTAAAATCTGCAAGGTCTAAAGGATTTAGAACTAAAGAAGGAAGACAGAAAGCTTACGAGAATTTAGTAGAACGTGAGGTAGATGCATTGGTTGTAATTGGTGGTGATGGTTCTTTTACAGGAGCAGTATTATTTAATGAAGAATTTGATTTTCCTGTAATTGGTATTCCTGGTACTATTGATAATGATATTTTTGGTACATCACATACTTTAGGTTACGACACCGCTTTAAACACAGCTGTAGAAGCAATTGATAAAATTAGAGATACAGCATCTTCACATAACAGACTTTTCTTTGTTGAGGTTATGGGACGTGATGCAGGTTTTATTGCATTAAATGCAGGTGTTGGAGCAGGAGCAGAAGAAATCTTAATTCCTGAAGAAGATTTAGGATTAGATAGATTACTAGAGTCTTTAGAAAGAAGTAGAAGAGCAGGTAAATCATCTAGTATTGTTGTAGTAGCAGAAGGTGATAAATCAGGAAGAAACGTTTACGAATTAGCTAAATATGTAGAAGAAAATTTACCAGAATATGACGTTAGAGTTTCTATTCTTGGGCATATGCAAAGAGGTGGTTCTCCATCTTGCTTCGATAGAGTTTTAGCAAGTAGATTAGGTGTAAAAGCCGTAGAGTTACTATTAGACGGTAAAACAAATTTAATGGTAGGTTTAAAAGATAATAAAGTGATTAGTACCGATATTAGAGAAGCAATTTCTGGCGGTCACTCCATAAACTATGAGTTACTTAGAATTTCAGATATTATAACAACATAAAATAATTAATTAAAAACGATTAAAATGATTAAAATAGGAATTAACGGATTTGGAAGAATTGGAAGATTAGCATTCCGATCTACAGTAAATAGAAAAGACGTACAAGTAGTAGGTATTAATGATTTATTAGACGTAGATTATTTAGCTTACATGTTAAAATACGATTCTGTTCACGGAGCATTTGATGGAACTGTTGATGTAAAAGACGGTAAATTAATTGTAAACGGAAACGAAATTAGAATTACAGCAGAAAGAAACCCAGCAGATTTAAAATGGGATGAAATTGGAGCTGAATATGTAATTGAATCTACAGGATTTTTCTTAACAGAAGAAACTGCAGGAAAACACTTAGAAGCTGGAGCTAAAAAAGTAGTTTTATCTGCGCCATCTAAAGATCATACACCAATGTTTGTAATGGGTGTTAACAATACAGAATTAAAAGCAGATCAAAAGATTTTTTCTAATGCATCTTGTACTACAAACTGTTTGTCTCCTATTGCAAAAGTATTAAACGATAACTGGGGAATCTCAGAAGGTTTAATGACAACTGTACATGCTGCAACTGCAACTCAAAAAACTGTTGATGGTCCTTCTATGAAAGACTGGAGAGGTGGACGTTCTGCTATTGGTAACGTAATTCCTTCTTCAACTGGAGCTGCAAAAGCTGTTGGAAAAGTAATTCCTGCATTAAACGGAAAATTAACTGGTATGGCTTTTAGAGTTCCTACTATGGATGTTTCTGTTGTAGATTTAACTGTGAAGTTAGAAAAACCAGCTACATACGCAGAAATTTGTGCTGCAATGAAAGCTGCTTCAGAAAGTGATACAATGAAAGGTGTTTTAGGATACACTGAAGATATGGTAGTTTCTCAAGACTTTGTTGGAGATACTCGTACTTCTATCTTTGATGCTAAAGCTGGTATCGCATTAAACGATAACTTTGTAAAAGTTGTTTCTTGGTATGATAACGAAATGGGTTATTCAACTAAGATTGTAGACTTAATCGAATACGCTGCTTCTTTATAATATAAAGTAGTTTATACATAAATAAAAACCTGATAGAATTAATTTTCTATCAGGTTTTTTTATCTTTAGAAGATAATAAATTTAATACATATTTTATGGAAATAGCAATCATTGCTCATGATGGTATGAAAGCAGAAATGGTTCAATTTTTAAATGAACATAAAGAAGCTTTACTTCAAAAGAAAATTAATCTAGTTTCTACAGGAACAACTGGTACTAAAGCAGAGAAAGCTGGGTTTAAAGTAACTAAGTTTTTATCTGGGCCAATTGGAGGAGATGCTCAAATTGCTGCTAGAGTTGCAGAAGGTAAATGTAATATGGTGTTGTTTTTTAGAGATCCTCATGCAAAACATCCTCATGAACCAGATATTATGATGTTACTTAGAATTTGCGATGTACACAATGTGCCTTTAGCAACTAATCCTGCTACTGCAGATTTATTAATTAAAGCTATTTAATGGCAATTGCACTAATTTCTACATTTACAAATTTTGGTAAATTTGCTACTTCAACTGTTTCTCTTGCAGGAGCAGTTTCTTCATTAAAATAGTTTCCGTAAATAGCATTTATTTCTCCGAAATTATTCATGTCAGAAATAAAAATAGACGTTTTAATTACGTTTTCGAAAGTCATATCAGCGGCAGCTAAAACTTCTTTTAGATTTTCCATAACCTGCGTTGTTTCTTCTTTTATGGAAGATAAAACCAATTCTCCGTTTTCTGGATTGATGGCAATTTGACCAGAAGTATATAATGTGTTGCCACTTAATACAGCTTGATTATAAGGTCCTATTGGAGCTGGTGCTTTTGAAGTAGTTATTATTTTTTTCATGGTATTGTAATTTTTAAGTTTTTTTGAATTGTAATGTAACAAAGTTAATAAGTTTTAACGATTCTTATAACTTGACAGTTAAGATTTTTTAGTTTTGAATACTGAATACTGAATACTGAATACTGAATACTGAATACTGAATACTGAATACTGAATACTGAATACTGAATACTGAATACTGAATACTGAATACTGAATACTGAATACTGAATACTGAATACTGAATACTGAATACTGAATACTGAATACTAAAACAACCTTCTATCCGCTGGTTTAGTTTTATCCCATTTAAGATCAGATAGAACAGAAGATTTTACACCAATAAAAAACGTGTAAGAAGAATTTGTACCAAAAGGAACCCAATTAAAATTGAACTGCCAGCTATCTAAATCTCTAGTGAAATTAAATCTAGAAAACGTAAAAGCACCTCCTTTAACATCATAACCAGAAGAGTACCCCATTTTCCATTTTGGAGATAGTTCTAAATTACCACTAAACATAATACTGTGTACACCAATACTTCCGCCATCTATACCGTTATTAGTATAATTAGTAGAGTATGCTAAATTTATAGACCATGGTATATCTGCTCTATATAACTTAGCTTCTTTATTTTTATCTTCTTCATCTGTATTAATCGCATTTTTTTGTCCAAATCTATCTGTTGGGTTTATGTCTGCACCAATAACATCTACATTATTTTGCCCTCCGTTACCGTCTTGTTTCGATTTATCTTTTTTATCCTTATCAAAATCTGCACTAGAAATGGAATAATTTGCGGTTAAATTAGCGTTTGTTAACCTTAAAATATTTGCATTATATTCATTGATTCTTACTCCTGCGCTATTTACTTTATAAGGATCCATAGAACCACTTAAATTAACAGATAATTTATCTTTAAATAATCGTGTTCCTGCAGAAAAACTAACAGGAGACCATCGCAAGCTATCCGCAGCAATATTATAAGAACTACTAAAATTTAAATTATTTAAAATGGTAATTTTTTCATCTTCCTCGTCACTATCTGGGTCTTTTGGGGCTACTTTAGCTTCTAAAACATTATTCAAAGAAATTCCTATAGAATTACTTAAACCAGAAGAAGGAGCACCGTAAATGCCTTGATCATAAACTGTGTAGTCTAATAAATCTGTTGCATCTGCACTTTGTTGTACTTGTTTTATGTATTTGTCTTTAAAATCTGGTCTATAAGAATAAGAAATAGAAGGTCTAAAAGTGTGTCTAATTGTTTTTAATCTTCCTTTTTTAAAGTTAAAAGTACCGTAAATATTAGTAGATAAGCTAATACCAGCATTGTATTCTCTATAACTTTTAAAACCTCTAAGTGTATCGGTTACCACAACATTGTCTGTAACATCATAATCTTTTTGAATATAATCAAACTGCCAAGTTTCTTCATAATTTGCACTTGGTGATAATGTAAAATATTTAAACGCTTTTATATTTGTACTAGTACCTGTTTTATGTTGCATTCCAGATCTTGCGGTTTCAAACATTTTACTAGTAAAAAATTCATCATCTGTAGTATTAATTAAATACTGACCTTGCATGGTGTAAGTAAAACCCATTTTCTGAATAGGTGTTTTTTGAATACCTCCTTTGCCTGCAAATGGATAGATTCTACTCATATTTACAGTTAATGACGGTAAAGTCATTGTAATTGCTTCTGTATTTGTGTTTTGTTGATGACTGGCAGTAAGGTTCATGTTAAACGGTGTGCCAACAAATGTTTTACTGTAATTTATAGAAGAGTTAAAGGTGTTTGTTAAGGTCTGAGAAACGTTATATTGATTTTGAGATTCTCTAAAGAATTTACTACTTCCTAGGTTTACAGATGCAGAGAATCTAGAGTTAGGACTCGCTTTTGAATCTTGACTATGAGACCATCTAATATTAAAGTTGTTAGATTTACTATAATCATCAAAACCTCTAATGCCATCAATGTTATTTTCAAAATTTAAACTAAAAGAACCATTAAAACGGTATCTCTTTCTATAGTTAGACGATATTCTAGATCCCCAACTTCCGTTAGAATAGGCATCACCCAAAACCGTTAAATCCATATAATCGTTAATGGCAAAATAGTAACCACCATTTTGAAACCCAATACCTCTGTCACTACTACCTGTATCAAAAGACGGAATTAAAAACCCAGATACACTAGTTTCAGTGATTGGAAAATAGGCAAAAGGTAAAAAGATAGGCGTAGGTATGTCTGCCAAAACCAGGTTACTTGTACCCACAATAATTTTTTTTCCAGGCACTAATTTTGCTTTGTCTGTGGCAATATAATAATCTGGATTTTCTTTTTCTGAAGTAGTAAAACGTATGTTTCTTACATAAATAGTAGAATCATTTACCCGTTTGGTTTTTTCACCATAGGTAAACATTTCTCCTTGTTTGGTTTTTAAACCATAGATTAAAGCTCTTTTACTTTTAAAATTATAAATCATAGAATCTTGTTCAGACTCTTGAGATCCTTGTTTAAAAACTGGGCGTTGTACATAACCGGTACTATCTATAATTCCTTTTGCAAATAGTGTATTTTTTTTATAGTCTACAACAATGATACCCGCTTTTAAATCGATATCTGTATACGTAATGTTTGCTTCATTATAAAGAGTAACCGTTTTGTCTTTTGCATTTTGTATGGTGTAGTCTTTAGCAACATGTACAATAATATCTTCTATGGTTTCTTTTGGCTTCAAAGAATCTAAAGCTATAGTGTCTATTTTTTTTAAAAGTAAAGAATCTTTTTTACTCTTAAATAGAGAATCTTTCTTAACGTCAGTAATTTCTGTTTTATCTACAGAGGTTAGGTCTTGAGAAAAGCCTGTTTCTATAAAAAAAATACAGCAAAATAAAAGTATGTATGATAGGTTTGTTTGCAATGCTTTAAATGCTATTTTTGTATAAAGGTAAAAGTATGGCTCAATATTTGGAACACCAAATTTAAGGAAGCCAAAAATAGTTAAATTTTATTGATGCAAATTAAAGAAAATCACAAAATTAAGATGAAAGTAAGAAAACTTCTCTTTTTTCTCTTTGCGTTCTCATTATTGATGAATTCATCATTAATGTTTGCACAAAAAAAATATGTTATAGTTATAGATGCAGGTCATGGAGGTAAAGATCCTGGAAACCTAGGTAATGGGTACAAAGAGAAAAATATAGCTTTAAAAGTTGTTCTAAAAGTAGGCGCAAAGCTATCTGAAAAGAAAGATATAAAAGTACTTTATACTAGAAATAAGGATGTTTTTATAGATTTATGGAAAAGAGGAGATATAGCCAATCATGCAAAAGCAGACTTATTTATATCGATACATTGCGATTCTCATACATCAAATGCTTATGGAGCAGGTACTTTTGTTTTGGGGTTACGAGGTAATAAAAAGAATTTAGAAATTGCAAAGAGAGAAAATGCAGCTATATTTTTAGAAGATAATTATAAAGATAAGTATGTAGGTTTTGATTCAAATTCAGCAGAGTCTGTAATTGGATTATCTCTTTTACAAGAAGAAAACTTAGATAGAAGTTTGGCTATGGCCAGTTTAATTCAGTATAATTTGGCCTCAAAATTAAAAAGACATGATAGAAAAGTAAAGCAAGATAATTTTCAGGTTTTAAGAGAAACCATCATGCCAAGTGTATTGGTAGAATTAGGTTTTTTAACCAATAAAACAGAAGGAAGATTTTTAAATTCTAAAAGAGGGCAAGCACAAATGGGGAATTCTATTGCTGATGCTGTTTTAAATTACATTAATAATTTAAAAATAAACACAGTTGTTAATAATGTAGTAGATAAAAAGGATGTAGAAAATATTTTATTTAAAGTTCAAATTGCTTCCGGAAGAAATAAAATAGCAACCAAGTCATATAACTTTAAGGGCTTAAAAGATGTAGAGAGAATCTCTGTGGGGAGTTATTATAAATATTATTATGGAAATTCTTCTAACTATTCCAAAGTAAAAAAATCTTTAAAGCTTGCAAAATCTAAAGGGTATACATCTGCATTTATCGTTGCTTTTAAGAATGGAGAAAAGGTATCTGTACAAGATGCAGTTAAAATGCAATAGTTTTGGTGGTCTCAACCAAAAATTATTAGTAGTTTTGTTATTAAATTTTTATGGATGTCTAAAGAATTAAAAACAGGAATTGTAGCGGTTATTATTATATTCATATTTATTTGGGGATATAATTTTTTAAAAGGACAAAACTTGTTTGATGGAAATACCCGTTACTTTAAAGTAGAATACTCAAATATTGGAGGTTTAACAGAATCTAGTTTAGTAACTATTAATGGGTTAAAAGTGGGTAAAGTTGTTGATATTGCCTTTAATAAAGCAGCAGATAAGAAAGGGGAATTAATAGTTCGTTTTTCTATTGATAAAGATTTTCAGTTTTCTAAAAATAGTGTTGTAAAAATATATTCTCCAAGCCCATTAGGTGGGTCTAACTTGGCAATAATACCTCATTATGAAGGAGAAGATGCCGTCTCCGGAGATTATCTTAAAGGACAAATTGAATCTAGTTTATTTACTTCTATAGGAGAACGTTTAGATCCTATTCAAGCAAAATTAGAAGACGTAATGGTTAGCGCCGATTCTTTATTTAGAAATGTAAATAAAGTTTTAGATACAAACACACAACAGAGTTTAAAAAATTCTGTAACCAGTTTAGAAACTACTTTAAAAGAAGTTAAAAAAATGATGGTTTCTGTTAATGGGATGATAAACGCTACCTCTTCTGATTTAAAAGAAAGTGTAAAAAACACAAAAACAATTACGGCAAATTTTGCAAAAGTTTCTGATACTTTAGCAAAGGTAAATATTGGTGAAATAATGAAAAAAGCGGAAGTATCGCTTAATTCTGTAAATAAAATGTTAGAAGGTATTAATACCGGAAAAGGCACCATTGGTAAGTTAATAACCGATGAAACCATGTATACAAATTTAGAAAACGCTTCTAAAGAATTAGAAGAATTACTTAGAGAAATGAAGTTACATCCAAAAAGATTTGTACATTTTTCATTATTTGGTAAAAAAGCAAAAGCCTACACACCTAATAAAGACACCGAATTAGAAAAAGAAGCTAATAACTAATTTTATAAAAACTTAATATGCAATACTTGCCAAATATAATTTTTGCGTTAGCGTTAGCTTTCGGACTTGGTTTTTTTGTGATGAATATTCGCAAATTAATAAGAAATATCAACTTAGGTAAAGATGTTAATAGAAAAGATAAAAAACCAGAACGTTTAAAAAATATGATTAAGATTGCACTAGGGCAATCTAAAATGGTAAAAAGACCTCTTTCCGGATTTCTTCATATCATTGTTTATGTTGGTTTTATAATTATAAATATAGAAGTTTTAGAAATTATTATTGATGGATTATTTGGGTCACATAGAATTTTTCAAGAAGTTTTAGGTGATGGTTTTTACGCATTTTTAATTGGTTTTTTCGAAATTTTAGCGGCGCTAGTTTTTGTAGCAGTTGTAATTTTTTGGTTACGTAGAAATGTATCTAACATAAAACGTTTCTTAAGTAAAGAAATGAAAGGTTGGCCTAAAAAAGATGGAAATAACATTCTTTATTTTGAAATGGTGTTAATGACCTTGTTTTTGGTGATGAATGCCACTGATGTTCATTTTCAGCAAGCAGGTATAGGAAATCCAATAAGCCAATTTATTACACCATTATTTGATGGTTTTTCTGCAGAAGGATTGCATACCATAGAAAGAACTTGTTGGTGGATTCACATTTTAGGAATCTTAGTATTCTTAAACTACTTATATTATTCTAAGCATTTACATATACTATTAGCATTTCCTAATACGTATTTTGCAAATTTAAATGCAAAAGGACAGTTTACAAATTTAGATTCTGTTACTACTGAAGTAAAATTAATGATGGATCCGGATGCAGACCCTTATGCAGCACCACCAGAAGGAGAAGAAGAAGCTATTCCAGAAAAATTTGGAGCATCTGATGTTGCAGATTTAAGTTGGGTTCAGTTAATGAATGCTTATACATGTACCGAATGTGGTAGATGTACATCTGTTTGTCCTGCAAATCTTACAGGAAAAGAATTATCACCAAGAAAAATCATGATGGATACTCGTGATCGTTTAGAAGAAGTTGGTAGAAATATCGATGCTAATAAAGGTGTTTTTGTTGATGATGGTAAACAATTATTAAACGATTATATTTCTCCAGAAGAACTTTGGGCATGTACCAGTTGTAATGCTTGTGTAGAGGAATGTCCTGTAAATATCGATCCATTATCTATTATTATGGATATGAGACGATATTTAGTAATGGAAGAAAGTGCAGCGCCACAAGAGTTAAATATGATGATGACAAACATCGAAAATAACGGTGCGCCTTGGCAATACAATCAACAAGACAGATTAAACTGGGCAAACGAGGAGTAAAATAATTTTTCAATTAACAATTATCAATTACGAATTGTACTAATTCATAATTCATAATTTAAAATTTATAATTTATGATGGTACCAACAATGGCAGATATGATGGCTCAAGGTAAGCAACCAGAAGTGTTGTTTTGGGTTGGAGCAGCAGGAAGTTATGATGATAGAGCAAAAAAAATATCAAGAGCATTTGTAAAAATATTACATCAAGCTAAAGTAGATTTTGCAGTTTTAGGAACCGAAGAATCTTCTACTGGAGATGCAGCAAAAAGAGCAGGAAATGAATTCTTGTTTCAAATGCAAGCAATGATGAATATTGAAGTGTTAAATGGGTACGAAGTGAAAAAAATAGTCACTTGTGATCCGCATTCGTTTAATACATTAAAAAACGAATATCCTGGTTTAGGAGGTAAATATGAAGTTTTTCATCACACACAATTTATACAAAATTTAATTAAAGAAGGGCGTTTAAAGATTGACGACACTACTTTAAAAGGAAAAAGAGTAACCTTTCACGATCCTTGTTATTTAGGGAGAGCCAATGACGTTTATGAATCTCCTAGAGAATTAATAAAAAGATTAGGGGTTAATTTAACCGAAATGAAACGCAATAAATCTACCGCTTTATGTTGTGGTGCAGGAGGTGCACAAATGTTTAAAGACGCAGAAAAAGGGGACAAGGAGATTAATGTTTTAAGAACAGAAGATGCTTTAGAAACCAAACCAAATATTATAGCAACAGGTTGCCCATATTGCAATACCATGATGACAGATGGAATTAAATTTAAAGAAAAAGAAGCAGAAGTGGTTGTTAAAGATATTGCAGAGTTAATAGCAGAAGCTAATAAATTATAAAATAACCAACGTTTAAAAATATATTTATTATTCCCGCTTATGCGGGAATATCATTTTAAATAAGTCAGAATTTTTGTTCTAAAGATGATTAAAAACTACGTAAAAGCTGCTCGTTTAAGAACTTTACCTTTATCCGTTTCAGGAATTATTGTTGGAAGTTTTTTAGGAATTGATCAATTGAATAATCATATTTCAATTTTTGAATCTCCTATTTTTTGGTTGGCAATTTTAACAACAATTGGTTTTCAGGTATTATCAAACTTTGCAAACGATTATGGAGATGGCATAAAAGGTTCTGATAAAAATAGAACAGGAGAAGCACGTATGGTTTCATCAGGAGCAATTACGCCGAAACAAATGAAATTGGCTATGATAGTTACCACAATTATCACCTTAATAATAGCTTTATTATTGATTTATGTTTCTTTTGGAAAAGAAAATTTTTGGTATTCAATTTTATTTTTTGTTTTAGGTATTGCTTCAATTGCGGCAGCTATAAAATATACAGTAGGTAATTCAGCCTATGGTTATAGTGGTTTTGGAGATGTTTTTGTTTTTTTGTTTTTTGGTTTATTAAGCGTTGTGGGCAGTTATTTCTTGTATATAAAACAAATTGATTACGCTATTTTCTTGCCTGCAATTTCCGTTGGTTTGTTAAGTACAGCTGTTTTAAATCTAAATAATTTACGAGATAGGGAAGAGGATAAAAAGAATAATAAAAATACATTAGTAGTTAAATTAGGTAATGAAACGGCAAAAAAATACCATTATTTTTTAATTTTTGGAGCTTTAGCGATTGCTTGTTTCTATGTTTTTTTCGACTTTAAAACAATCTATCAATTTCTTTTTTTGGTGGCTTTCGTTCCATTAATTAAAAACGTAAAAACAGTAGCAAAAAATAAAATTCCTGCAGAATTAGACAGTGAACTTAAAAAAGTAGCATTAAGTACTTTTATGTTTGCCATACTTTTTGGAGTTGGTCAAATTTTGTAAATTAGAATTCAAATATAATTGTAAGATATGAAGATTAAATTTTTAGGACATTCTTGTTTTTCAATAGAAATAAACGGAATTAACATTTTAATAGATCCTTTTATTTCTGGAAACTCATTGGCATCTCAAATAGATATTTCTAGCTTAAAAGTAGATTTTATTTTGTTAACACATGCGCATCAAGATCATGTTTTAGATACGGAAGTAATTGCAGAAAGAACAAATGCAGTTATTGTTTCTAATTATGAAATAGCGATGTATTATGCAGCAAAAGATTTACAAGTACATGCATTAAATCACGGAGGAACTTTTATTACAGAAAACTTTTCGGCGAAATATGTAAATGCAATTCATACTTCTTCTTTTGCAGACGGCACTTATGGTGGTGTACCAGGAGGTTTTGTGATTACATCTAAAGATAAAAATTTATACGTTGCCGGAGATACAGCTGTAACTATGGATATGAAATTGATACCGATGTTTACCAAGCTAGATGCTGCTATTTTGCCAGTTGGAGATACCTTTACAATGGGAGTTGAAGATGCAATTATTGCAAGTGATTTAGTAGAATGTAATAAAGTAATTGCCTGTCATTTTAATACATTTCCACCAATAGAAATAGATGCTAACGATGCTAAGTCTAAATTTGCATCAAAAGGAAAAGAGTTAATCGTTTTAGAAATAGGAGAAAATATACATATATAAAATGAAAACAATTAAAATTATTTTAGGAATCATTTCTACGATTGTAGTCGCTTTTCTATTAACGGGTTTGTTTGTAAAAGAAACAACTTATACGGCTACAATTTCTGTAAATAAATCTGTTGAAGAGGTATTTAAAATTTTCAACAATTCAGAAGATATAAAAAATTGGATTCCAGAAGTACAGTCTTTCGAGGTAATGAATGACAACCCTGGAAAAACAGGAAGTATTTATAAAATTGTTGTTCTAAATCAAGGTCAAGAAATAACCATGACCGAAAAAGTAATGGCATACGTACCAAATGAAAAGGTAACCTTGTTTTTTGATGCAGAAGGAATGCTTAAAAAAGATGATTATACTTTTACTGAAGAAAACGGAGTTACAACCATAACTTTAAATGTGAGTTGCCAAAGTGAAACATATTTAATGGCATGTGTTTTTCCTTTTTTTAAAGGTACTTTTATAGAACAAGATCAATCGTATTTAAATAACTTTAAAGCGTTTGCAGAAAAACAATAATTCTTTCTTTTGATAAAAGCTAAATATAATAAATACATACTCAATTTTAAAAATCCAAGTGGAACATCTCGAGGGATTTTAAGAACCAAAGAAACTTGGTTTATCATTTTAGAAGAAAATGGTAAAACGGGTATTGGAGAAACAGGTTTGTTTAGAGGTTTAAGTATTGATGATGTTCCTAATTATAAAGAAAAACTTATTTGGGTTTGTAATAATATAGATAAAGGGCTTGAGTGGCTACTTTATGAACTCTTAGAATTTCCATCGATTCAATTTGGTTTAGAACAAGCTTTTTTATCGCTTAAAAGCGAGCATAAGTTTGAGCTATTTCCATCAGAATTTACCAAAGGAAAAGAAGCGATTTCTATAAATGGCTTAATTTGGATGGGAGAAAAAGAATTCATGAAAAAGCAAATTAAAGAAAAATTAGAAACTGGTTTTTCATGTATCAAGATGAAAATTGGTGCTATTGATTTTGATGCTGAAATTGAGTTGTTAAAATCCATTCGAAAAGAATTTTCTTCGAAAGAAATAGAATTACGAGTAGATGCAAACGGCGCTTTTAATCCTAAGAATGCTTTAGAAAAACTAAAACGTTTATCCGAATTAGAAATTCATTCTATAGAACAACCTATTAAGCAAGGTCAAATAGAAGAAATGGCTGCTTTATGTGAACAAACACCTTTACCAATTGCATTGGATGAAGAATTAATTGGGATGTTTTCATCCGAAGAAAAAAAACAATTGTTGCAGACAATAAAACCACAATACATTATCTTAAAACCAAGTCTAATTGGTGGTTTTGCAGGGAGTTTAGATTGGATTAAATTTGCTCAAGAAATAAATAGCGATTGGTGGATTACATCTGCCTTAGAAAGTAATATTGGGTTAAATGCGATTGCGCAATTTACACATACCTTAAAAAGTGATTTGCCACAAGGTTTGGGAACTGGTTGTTTATTTACAAATAATTTTACAAGTCCGTTAGTAGTTAAAAACGGAACATTACAATACAATCCAGCTCAAAACTGGAATTTTAATTTATAAACATGAATTACATACAACAAGCATATAAAGGTCGAAATGAGTGGTTTTATTGGGTATTAACCATCATGTTAGTATTTGCAGGATGGCAAATTATTGGCGTATTGCCTTTAATGGCATTAGCGATTATGCATTCTGCAAACATGGCGGAGTTTACAAAAGCAGCTCAAGATAATTTTATGACCTTAGGAATTGATAAAAATCTCTTCTTATTTTTTATGATTTTAATGTTCTTTTTTGGTTTAGTTAGCTTAATTGTTGGAGTTAAATATATCCATAAAAGAACGGTTACATCATTGGTTACCAGTAGAAAAAAAATAGATTGGAAACGTTTTTGGTTTAGTTTTATTTCTTGGGGAATTATCTCTACAGTAGTAATTATGGCTGGTATTTTTTTATCACCAGAAAACTATGTTTGGAATTTTAAACCTGTTCCGTTTTTTACATTATTAGCAGTTTCTTTTTTGTTTTTACCTTTTCAAACTTCGTTTGAAGAATTATTATTTAGAGGTTATTTTATGCAAGGTTTGGGTATTTTGGCTAAAAACAGATGGTTGCCTTTGGTATTAACATCTGTTTGTTTTGGTTTATTACATGGAGCAAATCCGGAGGTTGAAAAACTAGGTTATATTTCTATGGTTTTTTATATTGGTACAGGTTTCTTTTACGGAATTACCACTTTAATGGATGAAGGAACCGAATTATCGCTTGGTTTACATGCCATTAATAATATTGTAGCTGCATTTTTTGTAACCACCAATTGGACTGTTTTTCAAACGGATGCCTTATATGTAGATACTTCTGAGCCTTCTGTGGGTTGGGAAATGTTTTTCCCTGTTTTAGTTTTATATCCACTACTTTTATTTGTTTTTTCTAAAAAATATGGATGGAAAAATTGGATAGAGAAACTAACAGGAAAGATTAAAGAACCTGTAAATTTAAAAGAAAACTATAGAATTTTAGAAGATTGAAATTAGATAGATTTCATACAAGTTTTCAATTAAATGGAATTTCATTTGCTTCTGTAGAGGAAATGCTAACGTATACTGCTGGTTTTTCGGATGATATCCATCAATTTTTAGAAAATTGGTTTTCTAAGGATACTTTTATTATTGTTAAAACCTCCGGTTCTACAGGAGTTCCAAAAGAGATAAAGTTGCAAAAAAGTCAGATGATTAATTCTGCTTTAGCTACCGGAATGTTTTTTGATTTAAAAGAAAATACCATCGCTTTATTGTGTTTGCCAACAGAATATATAGCTGGTAAAATGATGTTGATAAGAGCCTTAGTTTTAGGTTGGCAATTAGATGTAGTAGCTCCAAATTCTTTTCCACTACGTGGGATAAAAAAGCAGTATGATTTTACAGCTATGGTTCCGTTACAGTTAGAAAATTCTTTAGCTGAGCTACCTCAAATTAAAAAATTAATTGTTGGTGGCGGTGTTGTTTCTAACCAATTACAAGCAAAAATTCAGACTTCTAGTTGTGCTGTTTTTGCTACTTATGGTATGACAGAAACCATAACGCATATTGCTGTTAAAAGGTTGAATAATCCTTTGTCAATTCAAGTAGATAGTGAACAGAAATCTTTTCAAAAAGAATTTTATCAAACATTACCCAATGTAGAAATCTATAAAGACGTTAGAAACTGTTTGGTAATTAAAGCTCCAAATGTTTCAAATGAAGTTATTTTTACAAATGATAGTATTGATTTAGTTTCTGATCATCAATTTGAGTGGTTAGGTCGTTTAGATAACGTAATAAATTCTGGAGGTGTAAAATTGCATCCGGAAATAATTGAAGAAAAATTATCGAAGATTATTTCAAATCGGTTTTTTGTTACAGGAATTACTGATGAGCAACTAGGGGAGAAGCTTGTTTTAGTTGTGGAGCAACCTTTCGCTTCAGTGGAATTTAAAAAGTCTCTAAAATTAGAAATAGCACAATTAAAATTACTTAAAAAATTTGAAGTTCCAAAAGATATTTATTTTGTGAATGAATTTATAGAAACGGATACCAAAAAAGTACAACGTAAAAAAACACTAGATTTATTAAAATATTAATCGATGTTTAGGCGGTAATCTTTATTTTCTTTTTTTGTTGTTTTATAGGGTGTTTATTGGATTTTATTTATTTTTTTATAAAAAAAATATATGTTTTAAGTTATCTATTTATTAGAATATAGTCAATAATGTTTATTATGTTAGTTTTTTAAGATAAGGTAAAGGCAGCCTTAATAATTAGTTAATGTTTTAGTTTAGTGGAGTTTATTCTTTAATATGTATTTAAACTATTGTATATTTGTTCTTATTCTGAAGATAATATGTAATAATTAAATTGGGGGATTGAATTTATTATATCCTAGGAATAACTATAGTCGTAATTTTTTAATTACGGCTTTTTGTTTTTGTAACCTTAATCTTTTGGATTTAGTTTTAGGTCTTAATAATTGAAAAGGTAGCGGGTTTCATTTAATTTATCTCAAGTTTTCTATAGAATTTTTTTTTTGGTATTATTTTTGATATTTTTGATGAAATTACCATTCATGAAAAATGTTATATTGGGTTTATCTATTTGTTTCTTTTCTGTAGCTAACATTGTTGCACAAGAACAAATTATAGAAGAACATAAAATTGAATTAGAAGAAACAATTTCTTTAAATTGGCAACCTACTTTTAAGGATGCTTTAAAGAAATCTAAAAACGAAAAGAAACCAGTACTTATTTATTTTACGGGTTCCGATTGGTGTGGACCTTGTAAGATATTAGATAAGAAACTTTTTCATACTCAAAAATTTAAGGATATAGCAGACAAAGATTTAATTTTATATGAAGCAGATAGTCCTAGAAATTTAGATTTAATTTCTTCTGATAAAATAGAAATAAATAATGATTTAAAAAGGAAGTTTCAAATAAGAACATTTCCAACATTAGTTTTTGTAAACCATAAAGGAAAAATAATTGGTTATAAAAAAGGATTAATTTTAACAGATTACTATTATCCTTTTATTCAATCAGTAATAGAAAATTATTAAATTAAACAACCGAGGCTAATAGCTTCGGTTTTTTTTGATTTAGGACTTTGTTCATCCCTAGTTTTATTCCATTTTCTTAGTGTGTATGTTGCTACAATTAAAATAGTGAAGATTGCATTGGAGTAATACAGTTATTCTATGTTTTTTTCTTATTGTTGGCAATTCTTCATTATTAATTAGAGAGCGTCTTAAAACTTGTATTTTACCTCTCTAATGCGCTATCATAAGTTACTTTGTTCTTTCTTGATCTATATAAAATTTTAGAAAGAGAAACTTGTGCTTATTTTTTTAAATAAGAAGTGTTTTTAAATTGTAGAGATGTTGTTTTATTAATGAATATTAAATAAACTAAAATAGCAGCAGTATTAAATAAAAAAAACCGAAGCTAATAGCTTCGGTTTTATATTAATGCTCTAATTACTTAGAGGTATAATTATTTTTCATTTACTACTCTAAAAGTAGTTCTTCTGTTAGCTCTGTGTTGTGCTTCTGTACAAGAAACTCCATCAGAACATCTGTTAGTTAATTTAGACTCTCCAAAACCGTTACCAGTTAATTTACTTGGGTTTACACCTTTAGAAATTAAATAGTTTGTAACCGCTTGAGCTCTTCTTTCAGATAAATTTTGGTTGCTTTCTTTTGTTCCTCTTGAATCTGTATGAGACTCTAAAGCTACAGATACACCAGTTTTTAATACAGGTAATAATCTAGTATCAATAATTCCTTTAGCAGCTGAAGTTAAAGTAGCGCTTCCTAAATTCCAGTTAATAGGTAAAATAGTGTTGTTAACTAATGAACATTCAACTACTTTCCAAGTTGTTAATCCACCTTTGTTAACTAAGATTTCTTTTGTTACAGTTTTGTATTTAGCAGCAACAGTAACTTCTTCTTGCCATGCATCTTTAACTAAAACTGTTTTATTGATACTTCCATAAACTGCAGGAATTTCAATAGATGAAGTTGTAGGTCCTTTAACCATTACTTTAGTAGTATATGTTTTATCATATCCAGGAACTTTATCAGATACTGTACTTGCGTCTCTGTCTAATGTAGTTAAAGGAATAGTAACATATTGTGCAGGAACTGGTTTATAACACCAGTATCTACAATCGTTAGGATCGCTAGATTCACAATCAGGAGCTTTTTCACTCATTTCCCAGTTAGCAGAAGCTGCTTTAGTCTCTATTGTTTGAGAATCTGGATTAAATGTTGCATTAATTACTCTTAATTTATTTGCATCTTCTTTAGCTCTATAGCTAACAGTTTTGTCTTCCCATACTGCAGGAACAATAGCTAAACGTTTTCCAGCTTCTTTAATTAAAACTCTTTCGGTTACTGTATTGTATTCTGCAGGATGCGTTACAATTTTTTTGTAAGCCGGAGCTATTTCAATAGTTACATCTTCGTTTTTCCATACTTCTGGAGTTTTACAACGTACGTAACATTTTCCTGGTTCTGGATTTGTTGGTAAGTCTTGAGCAAAAGCTGTTGCTCCAAACATTAATAGCGTAGCACTTAGTAAAATTTTTTTCATAATAAACTTGTTTTGATTTTTTAGTTCTCTTGTATGACCCCTGTTTTTTTAGTAAGTCACATAATTTGATAACAAAAATACAAAATATGTTAAAGAAATCTTAAAATAATATAAAAACTATTTATATTTTATTGTAAAAGAGGCTTTTAATAATACCATCTGATAGTCCAATTTTTGGAACATAAATTTTTCTTGCACCACTCCACTTCATAGCAGACAAGTAAATTTTGGTTGCTGGTATAATAACATCAGCTCTATCTGGGTTTAAACTTAACTCAGAAATACGTTCATCATAAGTCATTTGTTTTAAAAATTGATATTGAGCATTTAAATAAATATAAGAAATAGGTTTTCCTTCTGTACGTCCAGACATTTTAAATAACTTATTAATGTTACCTCCAGAACCAATTAAGGATACCTTTTTTAAATCTTTAGTATTTTTCTTTATCCATTTTTCTACATTGGCAAAAATCTCCTTGTTTACAGCTTTTTTGTTGCTTAGCAAACGTACTGTACCCATTTTAAAAGATTTTGAAGTAATAATTTTACCTTCAGAAAATATGGTAAATTCTGTACTACCACCACCAACATCAACATATACGTAAGAATTGCTTCCTTCTATTAATTGATTCAGATCTGTAGATGAAATAATAGCGGCTTCTTCTTTACCTCCAATAATATCAATTTTTACTCCTGTTTCTTTAAAAATTTTATCAACAACTTCTTTACCGTTTTCTGCTTCTCTCATAGCAGATGTTGCACAGGCTTTATATCTTTCTACACCATTTACATCCATTAATAATTTAAATGCTTCCATAGCATTTATCATTCTGGTTGTGTTTTTCTCACTGATAATTCCACCAACAAAAGCATCTGCACCTAAACGAATTGGCACACGTACTAAAGAAGATTTTTTAAACTGAGGCTCTTTGTCTTCAGATACTATAACATTGGATATTAACAATCTAATTGCATTTGAACCAATATCTATAGCACCATATTTTTTTATTTCTAACAAACTATTTTATTTATGGTTTTTAGGGAACTCTATCATAAACGTTTTCCCTTTTTTTAAGTTTTTCCAATGTTTATCTTCAAATTGAATGCCGACAACTCCACAAGTTGATACGTGAGAAATAGGTTTGTTACCAAACTTATTTACAAAGGTATTAATACCATGATCATGACTAAAAATAATAGCAGAATTAAAACCATCATCTAAAGCATTGACTGTTTTTACCAAATAACCATCACTAAAGCTATATAGCTGCCTTTTTACTTGTAGGTTAGATAAAGGAAATTCGAAATTTTCGCAAAAAATAATAGCTGTATGTAAGGCTCTGTTAGCACTACTAGATACAAAAACGTCTGGTCTTTTTATTTCTTTTGCTAAGAATTTAGACATTAAATGTGCGTCTTTTATTCCGCGTTTTTTTAGAGGCCTGTCAATATCTTCTATTCCTGAGTATTCCCAAGAAGATTTTGCATGTCTAACAATGTATAAAGTTTTCATTCAATTTTAATTGTTGAGTTGTAAATATAAAAATTTATGGCGCTAATCTTTCTTTTTTCCAAGAAAAATCTTCTTCTAACGTATATCTTATTCTATCGTGCATTCTATTGGGTCTCCCTTGCCAAAATTCTATAGAAATAGGTTTCACTAAATAGCCACCCCAATGCTTTGGTCTAACAATTTCTTCTCCCTCAAACTTTTTTTCAAAAGTTTTTAAAAGTGTATCTAATTCTTCTCTAGAAGAAACAATCTCACTTTGGTTAGATGCCCAAGCACCTAATTTACTTCCGTCTGGTCTCGATTCGAAATAACCATCAGATAAGTTTTTTGCTAAGATTTCTGCGTTTCCTTTAATAATAATTTGTTGTTCTAACCCAGGCCAAAAGAAAGATAAACAGATATTGTTGTTGGCGGCAATAGCTTTTCCTTTTTCTGAATTGTAATTGGTGTAAAAGATAAAACCTTCCCAAGTAAACTTCTTTAATAAAACGACTCTGCTTTTTGGGAAACCATCTAAACCAATTGATGAAACGGTCATAGCGTTACTTTCATCAACCATATTAGAGTTATCGGAATTGATAAACCAAGTTTGAAATAACTCCATGGGGTTATCTGGACAAGTGCTTTCTAAAAGTTCTTGCTTTTCGTAGGATTTTCTGTAATTACTTAAATCTTTTGACATTCTTCTGATTTCTATTAAGTAAAAATAGGGATTATTTTAAGAGTACAAACATTCTAAAACCCCCTTTTTTAATCAATTTCATTTAAATGTTTTGCTAAATAAACTCCAGAACTTGCACATGCTTGTATTAAATAGCCTCCAGTAGGTGCATCCCAATTTACCATTTCTCCAATACAGTATTGATTCGGAATTTTATCTAATTGAAAATGAGTGTCCATAGCATTTAAATCAATTCCGCCAACACTAGAAATAGCTGCGTTTAACTTTCCTAAACCTGTAATTTCTAAGGGGAAATTTTTAATATATGTTGATAAAATAATTGAATCTAAATAAGCTTCTTTAGAAAGATAAATTTTAAGTAAATCAATTTTAGAATTACTTAACTTTAATCCTTTTTTTAAAGTTTGTGTAGTATTTTTAAAGTTTGAATTTACCATTTTAGATGTAACCTGCTCTAAAGTGAAAGTGGGTTTAAAATCGATGTAAATTGTTGCTTTTTCTTCGGTTTTTAGTTGCGCTCTAATTTGCGGACTCAAAGCGTAAATAGCATTTCCTTCCAATCCGAATTTAGTAATTACAACTTCTCCTTTTTGTTTTTTATCTGCACAAGTAATGGCTATATTTTTTAATGGAGTTCCTTCGTTTTGGGTGATGAAATCTGGATTCCAATCAATTTTAAATGCACAATTTGAAGCTTCAAACGGAGCGGTATTTACACCTTTTTCTTGAAACGTTTCTAACCAGCTACCATCAGAGCCTGTAATTTTCCAACTTGCGCCTCCTAAAGAAAAAACGGTATAATCAGACGGAATAATTGCATTATTAATGATGAGATTATTTTCTGCATTCCAACCCGAAAAAGTATGTTCATATTTAAAAACGATTCCTTTTTCTTTTAAATGATTTAAAATAGTATTGATAACAGTGATTGGTTTTATGCCTTCTTCTGGATAAATCCTTTTACTACTACCAATATAGGTAGGGATTCCTATAGATTGTAGCCAATTTCTAAAATCATCATTGGTAAAACTTAATAAAGCATCTTTTAAAAAATTGGTAGGCGTATAACGTTCAATAAAATCTAGAATGGATTCTGAATGTGTAAGGTTAAAACCTCCTTTTCCTGCAACTAATAGTTTTCTACCCGCAGTTTTATTTTTTTCATAAATAGTAACCTCAAACTTTGTAGTATCTAAAAAAGCTGCTAAAAGTAGGGCGGAAGGTCCGGAGCCAATGATGGAAATTGATTTTTTCATGTTATTCATTTATAAAATGATATATGCTTGTTTTTTTAAGGTTTAAGTGGTTTTTTATTGAATTCGATAACTAAATTGATATCGAACGTTTTAATGTTTAATATCAAAATTTAGCGAAGTTATTCGAAAATAAGCTTAGAAACAAACCCTAATTACTTCTTCGCTAAATACAATCCAATAAAGGTTAAAAAGCCGTTTAAAACCAATACAAAAAAGCCAAAATCGAAACCAAGTTTTTCTTTCGAATAATAACTAATCATATAAGTAAGAACCGGAGCAATTAAACATATAGCAGGTACCAATTTATCTTTTACTTTTAATTTTGTAAACATTCCAAAAGCATATAAACCTAATAAAGGTCCGTATGTATAACCCGCAAATGTGAATATTTTTGCAATAACACTTGCATCCGCAATAAAATATTTAAAAACAAGGATCGTAGCTATCAATACCAAAGAGAAAATAATATGAATTTTCTTTCTAATTTTTTCTTGTTCGTTTTTATCTTTCTTTTTATCAATTTCTAAAATATCAATACTAAAAGAAGTGGTTAAAGAGGTTAAGGCAGAATCTGCACTAGAATAGGCCGCAGCAATTAAACCTAGTAAGAAGAAAAGGGCAGTAGCTAAACCTAAATTTCCTTGCGTTGCAATGATTGGGAAGAGTTGGTCTTTGTGAGCATCTATTCCGTTTTGTTGGGCATAATCGGTTAATAAAACACCCAATGCTAAAAAGAAAAAGTTGACGATTACCAACACAATGGTAAACCAAAACATGTTTTTTTGTGCGTCTTTTAAGTTTCTACAGGTTAGGTTTTTTTGCATCATATCTTGGTCTAAACCAGTCATAACAACAGCAATAAAAGCACCAGCTAAAAATTGTTTCCAGAAATAATTTCCGGCTTTTACATCTTCAAAAAAGAATGTTTTAGACAATTCGCTATCGGCAACGTAGGTAAAAAGGTTGTCAATTTTCATTTCGCTAGAAATGGTGTAAATACAAACACCTACAGCAATCAACATAAATAAGGTTTGTAAAGTATCTGTCCAAACAATTGTTTTTATGCCTCCTTTAAACGTGTACAGCCAAATTAATAGAATGGTGATGGAAACGGTTACCCAAAACGGAACTCCATAGGCGTCGAACAAGATTGCTTGTAAAACATTTGCTACTAAAAAAAGTCTGAATGCAGCACCTACTATTCTAGAAAGTAAAAAGAAACTTGCACCTGTTTTGTAAGAATAGTTACCAAAACGATCTTGTAAATAGGTGTAAATGGAGGTTAAATTTAGTTTGTAATAGAGTGGCAGTAATACCAAGCCAATAATTGCATATCCAACAACATACCCTAAAACCATTTGAAAATAGCTCATAGAGTCGGTTTCTATCCAACCAGGAACAGAAATAAAAGTAACTCCAGAAAGAGAAGCTCCAATCATACCAAAAGCTACTAAGTACCACGGTGAAGAATTGTTTGCTTTAAAAAAGGTTTTATTGTCGGCAGATTTTCCGGTGATGTAAGAAATGCCTATTAAAACAGTAAAATAAGCGACTATTAAAAGGAGTATATAAAGTGGTTGCATTTGGTAAATTACGAATTACGATTTAACAAATACGAAGATATACTTTTTTAAATTTTTAATGTATTATTTCGTAATTGATAATTGATAATTCGTAATTTTGCAAGCTATGGATTTTTCATCAAAACTTTTAGAAAATGCAGTAAATGAGGTGTCTCGTTTACCAGGAATTGGTAAGAGAACAGCATTGCGTTTGGTATTGCATTTATTAAAACAACCTTCTGATAATACTAAGTTTTTATCTGAGGCATTGTTACACTTAAGAAATGATGTAAAAACTTGTGAAAAATGTCATAATATTTCGGATACGGAATTGTGTGATATTTGCAATAACGTAAAAAGAAATCCAGAAATTGTTTGTGTGGTAGAAGATATTAGAGATGTAATGGCTATAGAAAGTACGTCTCAATTTAATGGATTGTACCATGTTTTAGGAGGTAAAATTTCTCCGATTGAAGGTATTGGTCCTCAGAATTTACAAATAGAAAGTTTAATTAGAAAAGTAGAAAGTGGCGAAGTAAAAGAATTGATTTTTGCGTTAAGTTCTACGATGGAAGGAGATACGACCAACTTCTATATTTTTAAACAAATAGAAAAATTTGAAATTACAACTTCTACAATTGCTCGTGGAATTTCTGTGGGTGACGAATTAGAGTATGCAGATGAGGTTACTTTAGGTAGATCTATTGTAAATAGAATTCCGTTTGAACAGAGTATAAGAAGTTAAATATTAGTATTCAGTTGGCAGTATGCAGTCAACAGTGTTGAACTGAGACTGCTAACTGAAGACTGCTTACTTTTTATCTTCCAAAACCTCTCTCTCAGCTTTTTCCCAAGATTTTTTGGCTCTAATTTTTTTGTAGAGTCTAATTCCTAACATTAATAATACTCCAAAAAGGATGATTCCTACAACGCCCCATATCCAATTAATGGCAGATTGTAGTGTAACTAAAAATACTACTGCAAATAGGATAATGGTTGCAACCTCGTTCCATATTCTAAGTTGAAAAGCAGTATATTTTATTACATCATTTTGTAATTGCTTGTAAATTCTCTGACAAGAATAATGGTAAAAGTATAGCGCTAAAACAAATGCTAATTTTACATGCATCCAAGGCATTTTTAAGAAATACGGATTTTGATACAACATCCAAAAAGCAAAAACACTTGCTAAAATTGCGGAAGGCCACGTAATCATGTACCACAATCTTTTACTCATTAATTTGTATTGAGTTTGTAAAATTTCTTTTGCAGGTTCTGGTTTTTTCTCTGCTTCTATATGATAGATGAATAAGCGAATAATGTAAAATAAGCCAGCAAACCAAGTTACTACAAAAATAATATGTAATGCTTTTACGTATAGAAAGTCCATAAAATGTATTTAGTTTTAATTGATGCTTTTAGTCTGCAAATATGTTTAGCCCTGATTGAAATGCCATCCTTTTTTTATTTTTCTTAAAAAAAGATACAATGGAAAGCAGGAAATAGCTTCTAATAATTTTGATAAATTTCAGTTGACGACTATAAACTGCAACTGAAAACTGTTTACTTATCTTTCCAGTTGTTAATCCATTTTACCATCACATCTACCCAATCATCATTATCATTCATACAAGGGATGTGTTTGTAATCTGTACCTCCAAATTTTAAGAATTCATCTTTTCCTTCCATGGCAATTTCCTCTAGCGTTTCTAAACAATCGGCTACAAATGCAGGGGTAATTACGGCAAGTTTCTTTTTACCTTCGGATGGGAATTTCTCTAATTCGAAATCTGTATAAGGTTTTAACCAAGGATCTTTTAATAAACGAGATTGAAAAGAATTGCTATACGTTCCTTCTTTTAAGTTTAAGGTTTTAGCAATTTCTTTAGTGGTTTCAAAACATTGATGTCTGTAACAGGTATGGTGTGCTACAGAATTACGCTCGCAACAAGAACCGTCTATTTTACAGTGGTTTTTAGTAACATCAGATTTTAGAATATGACGCTCTGGAATACCATGATATGAGAATAAAATATGATCATAATCAAACCCTTTTAAATGATTGGCAATGTTGTTACTCATTGCTTTTATATAATCTGGCTCGTTATAAAATGCTGGTAAAACGTCTAATTTTACTTGTGGATATTTCTTAGCGATAATTTGTTCTGCTTTTACAACTACAGTCTCGTAAGATGACATTGCGTAATGCGGATATAAGGGCGCTAAAAATATTTCTGTAACACCTTTATCTACCAATTCTTTTATTCCGTTTTCCATAGTCATAGAACCGTAACGCATTGCTAAAGCAACAGGTAAGTCTACCTTTTTTACAAGTTTATCTGTAAATCTTTGAGATATTACAACTAGGGGAGAACCTTCTTTCCACCAAATTTTTTTGTAAGCGGCACCAGACTTTTTAGGACGTGTATTTAAGATGATTCCGTTTATAAGTAGCCAACGTTTCCAATACGGAATGTCAATTACACGTTCATCCATTAAAAATTCACCTAAATATTTTTTTACATCTTTGGTGTCTGTAGAATCTGGAGATCCTAAATTGTTTAGTAATATTCCTTTCATTTAAAAAAGTTTCAAAGTTTCAAAGTTTCAAAGTTTTTAAGGTTGAAAAAATGGACTTTTGTTAATTTAATTATTTTTTGTTATTCTGAATTGGTTTCAGAATTTATGGTTTTGTTAATGTGTATTCAGTAATTTGTTTTTCAAATTTTTCGCTATCCTTAAAAGCACATAAATTCCCATCCGGATCTTGAAATTTGGCTATGGTTCCCCAAGAATGTTCTTTATAATCTACTTTTATATTATTTAAAATTAAATTATCTGCAACCTCTTTTACGTTAGATACATTTAATCTTAAACATGTTTTAAATCTTTCATTTTTTGTTTCAATGCCTTTGTATTCATCATCTAACTCTATCATTAGATAAGCATTTCCAAACTCAAAACAAGTCAAATTTTCACCTTCAAACATTTTTTGCAAATTTAAGATGTTCTCATAAAAATTTATACAAGATTTATAATTAATCGTATATAAAACGATGCCAGTTCTATCTAATTTCATTTTTTTGCTTACTGCTTACTGCTTACTGCTTACTGCCAACTGATTGGTTACTTCATACAGCGTAATTGCCAAACTATGTATAACATTCATGCTAGAATTTCTTCCATACATAGGTATTGCTACCGTTGCATCCACTAAATTAATGTTTTCAATACCATTTCTTTCACTTCCCAAAAGTAAAACGATTTTTTCAGAATTTTTAAAATTAAAATCTTGAATATCGATACTTTTATCAGTAATTTCTATTCCAATAATGGTATTTCCGTCTTGTTTTAAATCAGTTATAAGTTTGTCAAAATCGTTGTAAACTTCATGTTCTATTTGATTTACCGTATTTCTTGCCGTCTTTTTTACAATTCTGTTTTCTGTAGAAGGTGAGTTCTCATGAAAATAAATTTTTTGTACACCAAAACTTTCAGAAATTCGAAAACACATTCCTATGTTTTCTGGGGTTCTAATTGCATCGCAAACAATTGTTATAGGAAATTGCTTTTGATTGTTTTCTATGTCGTAATGTGTTAGTTGTTCCATTAGCTTCTTTTATTTTCCTCAGGGGAAAACTCATACTTAATTACTTCTTCTTTTATTATAAATTTTCTTCAAACTAAAATTAAAAATACTTTTAGTGCTCTTTTTACCATTCTATTTCCTTAACAGTTTCTTCCCTTTAGGAAGTTTAAGATGGGCTAAGGTTAGGATTGGTTTATACTTTGTGTATGTTTCTTTGGGGTTGTGCCAAATTTCTTTTTAAAAGCCGCAATAAAATGACTCGATGTACTGTAACCTACTTTTACACCAACTTCATTTACATTAAATTGATTGCTTTCTAATAATTTTCTAGCATATTCCATTTTATAATCTAGCAGAAAACTATAAACCGTATCTCCATAAATTTGTTTAAACCCTTCTTTTAATTTTTTAATATTTAAACCAATTTCGTTTGCTAATTCTTGTAAACTTGGTGGTTCTGCCATTCTAGCAATAATAATTTCTTTGGCGTTTCTAATTTTTAAGACGTTTTGTTCATCAACTAAAAAGGGACAAAATTCACCTTCAGGATTTTCTTCTTTTTGAAAATGAAGACTTAATAGTTCATATACTTTTCCTCTAACATACAAGTCTCTAATAGAACTGTTTGTTTTAGAATTGATAATTTGTTGTAGTACAATTGATACAGAATGTTTTATTTCTGTATCATCATAATATTTTTTGTTACTATTCTCATCACTTAAAAAAGGAATGTAACCGGATTCTTTAGAGAATAAAGCGTGAAATTTTTCAATAGAAATTAATAGTGAAACCAAGGTGGTTTTAGGTTGAATTTCTAAGTTGATAGGTAAAACACCTTGCGGATTGTATAATAAAATGGCTCTATTGTCTAATACATCAAACGAATACGTGCCATTATTAAATAAAAATTTAGATTTTCCTCTTAAACAAAAATGAATCTGTATAAAAGCGTTATTAATTTTGCGTTCAAAACTTTCAATTTTATTACTTTCGTTCTGAAAATGAAGCACATAAAAACCTTTTTCTAAAGTAATTTCTTCAAAAGTACTTTCTCCGACATTTTTGAACATAAGTTATCTTTTTAGTTTCAATTATTTTATTTAGAATGATTCTATATAAAAATAAGCAAAAACTCAATTCTTTAGCAAAAGTAATGCTTTTCAGATGTTTTATAAATAAAAATGAAGTAAAAAACATATAACGTTATAAAAAGTCCTTTAAGCGACATTTTTTTCTAATTGAAGTTTATACTTTTGTCCAACTTTAAGAATTATATGCAAGAGCACAGGCAAGAGCACTTTTATAATATTGGCGTTAGTTACAAAAAGGCGGATGCTAAAACGCGCGGAAAATTTTCTTTATCCAAAGAAAATCAAACCTCGTTGTTACAACTTTCTAAAGAGAGAGGCTATAAAGGGATCTTTATTATATCTACTTGTAATAGAACCGAGATTAGTGGTTTTGCAGAAAGACCTTGTCAATTAATAGAATTATTGTGTGAATTTTCTGAAGGAACCATTCAAGAATTTGCAAAAGTTTCTAATGTTTATAAAAACCAAGAAGCCATACAGCAATTATTTAGAATTGGTACCGGATTAGAAAGTCAGATTTTGGGAGACTACGAAATTGTAGGTCAATTAAGGCAATCTTTTAAATTAGCTCAAAAAAACAATACAACAAACGCATACATAGAAAGATTAATAAATAGTGTTTTACAGGCAAGTAAACGCGTAAAGAACGAAACAAGATTAAGTTCTGGTACTACTTCTGTTTCTTATGCGGCTGTGCAGTATATCATTAAAAATTTACCCGATTATAATTCTAAAAATATTTTAGTTTTTGGTTTGGGTAAAATGGGGAAACATACGTGTAAAAATTTAGCAGAATATACTAAAAATAAACAAATTTGTTTAATCAATAGAACTGAAGAAAAAGCTGCTGAATTTGTAAAAGAACATGCGGCTATTAGAAAGTCTTTGATAGAGAATTTATCAGAAGAAATAGAAAAAGCAGATGTTTTAATTGTTTCTACCGGTGCAGATAAGCCTACGATTACCAAAGAACACATTTCTAAAAATAAAGAGTTACTTATTTTAGATTTATCAATGCCAGAAAATGTAGCAAAAGAAGTTACGTATTTAGAAGGTATTTCTTTAGTAAATGTAGATGAGCTTTCTAAAATTACAGATGAAACTTTAGCGGTTCGTCAACAAGAAGTGCCGTATGCAGAAGCAATTATAGAAACGCATAAAGCAGAGTTTAATGAATGGTTAAATCATAGAAGATTTACACCTGCCATTGCTGCTTTAAAGAAATCATTAGAAAATATTACAAGCGACGAAATTAATTTTCAGAAGAAAAAAATTGCAGGTTTTGATGAAAATCAAGCCGAAATTTTAACGTCACGTTTTATTCAAAAAATAACTACCCAATTTGTGAAACATTTAAAAGATGAAGAAACATCTGTTTCGCAAAGCCTCCAAGTAATTAATAAGGTTTTTAAATCTTAATAAAAAACTCCATGCAGAAAATAATAAGAATAGGAACTCGCGATAGCCAATTGGCTCTTTGGCAAGCTAATAAAGTACGTAAAGAATTAACGGAATTAGGCTATGAGTCAGAGTTAGTACCAATAAAATCTTTGGGGGATATTGTTTTAGACAAACCTTTATATGAATTAGGTATTACCGGTGTTTTTACTAAAAATTTAGATGTTGCCATGTTAAATGGTGATATTGATATTGCTGTACATTCTTTAAAAGATGTTCCTACTGTTTTACCTGAAGGAATTATACAAGCTGCTGTTTTAAAACGTGCAGATTATATAGATTTGTTGGTTTTAAAAGATAACGAAGAGTTTTTTGGGCAACCAAATGGCGTTATTGCAACAGGAAGTCTACGTAGAAAAGCAATGTGGTTAGACCGTTATCCAACGCATAAAGTAGAAGATTTACGTGGAAATGTAAATACTCGTTTAGAAAAATTAGAGAATAGTGAAACTTGGAACGGAGCCATTTTTGCTGCCGCAGGATTAGAAAGATTAGGCTTAAGAGATGCAGAAGCAATTCCGTTAACATGGATGATTCCTGCACCCGCACAAGGAGCAATTATGGTTGCTTGTTTAGAAAAAGACGATTTTGTAAAAGATGCTTGTGAGCAATTAAACCACTACGAAACCAAGGTTTGTGTTGGAGTAGAAAGAGAGTTTTTAAAACTTTTAGAAGGAGGTTGTTCTGCACCAATAGGCGCTTTGGCTTATGTAGATGCAAGAACTGAAGAGGTTGTTTTTAAAGGTGTTTTATTAAAAAAAGACGGTACTAAAAAAATTACGGTTACTAAAAATGCAAAATTAGGAAGCCATCGTTATTTGGCTAAAGATTGTGCTGATTATGTAATTAATAAAGGTGGAAAAGAGTTAATGGCAGAAGATGCCGAAGAAGCTGTTGCACCATTACAAAATATCTATTCTACTAAAAAATTATCGGAACTACAGAAAGAAATTTTATCGGATACAATTGGTATAAAAGACAGCGATTTTATTAAAATTCGTTTTAATAGAATTCCACCAAAGGTGATGAAAAACGAAATTGAAAACGTTGTTATCACGAGTCAGAATGGAGTAGAAGCGCTTTTAAATTCTTTCACAAGAGATGAAATGAATTTTAAGAATATCTATTGTGTTGGTAGAAGAACAAAAAAACTAATTGAAAATAGAATTGGTAAAGTTGCTCATGCTGCTAAAAATGCTCAGAAATTGGCAGAATATTTAGCGGCTGAATTAGAAACTAAAAATGTAACTTATTTTTGTAGTAATGTAAGATTAGATGTTTTACCAGCTTCTTTACAAGCACGTGATATTACTGTAAATGAAGTTGAGGTTTATAAAACGATGTTAAGTTCAGAAAAAATAGATGATGAAGTTTCTGGCGTTTTATTTTATAGTCCGTCTGGTATAGAAAGTTATTTAGAAGAAAATAATCAGGATAGGGTTGCGTTCTGTATTGGAGAAACAACAGCAAAAGAAGCTAGAAAATATTTTGATAAAGTTGAAGTTGCAAACTTACCTAGTGTAGATAGTGTTCTAGAATTGGTGAATTTGTATTACTCAAGATAATTATTTGGACGTTTTAACAGGCTTTCATTGTATCTTTTTTCGAAAAAGAAAAAAGGTTAAGAATATCCGAAGATATTAGAACGGAGGAAACTCTTAACGCCAATAACAAGTTTACAAACATCCTGAAAGGTTTTTTGAAATCTTGAAGGAGAAAAAATAGAGGAATGTTTCGTACAAGAAGATTAAGAAAATCAGAAGGAATTAGAAGATTAGTTAGAGAAACTAAATTATCTGTAGATGATTTTATCTATCCACTTTTTATTGAAGAAGGAGAAAATATAGAAACAGAAATTGTTTCTATGCCAGGAATCAAACGTTTTTCTTTAGATCGGATTTCTAAAGAATTAGACGAAGTAGTTGAATTAAATATTCCTGCTGTTTTGTTATTCGGAATTCCATCTACAAAAGATGATGAAGGAACTGAAACTTGGAATGATAACGGAATTATGCAACAAGCAATTCGTTTTATCAAGAAAAATTACCCAAGCTTATATGTAATTACAGATGTTTGTTTTTGCGAATATACTTCTCACGGTCATTGTGGAATTATACATGATAATGATGTAGACAATGATGCTACGTTAGTCAATATTGCCAAACAAGTTATTTCGCATGCAAAAGCAGGTGTAGATATGGTTGCACCATCTGGTATGATGGATGGAACGATTGATATGATTCGTCAGTCTTTAGACAATACAGGTTTTGTAAACTTACCAATTATGGCATATTCTGTAAAATATGCATCTGCTTTTTACGGACCTTTTAGAGATGCAGCAGATTCTGCACCTACTTTTGGAGATAGAAGAACCTATCAAATGGATCCATCTAACAGAGATGAAGGAATGCGAGAAGCTACTTTTGATGATCAAGAAGGAGCTGATATTTTAATGGTGAAACCTGCATTATCATACTTAGACATCATTAGAGATTTAAAAAACAGTTTCGATCGTCCGATAGCATGTTATAATGTAAGTGGAGAATATGCAATGGTAAAAGCTGCTGCAGAAAAAGGTTGGATTGATGGCGAAAGAGTAATGATGGAAAGTTTACTGTCTATGAAAAGAGCAGGAGCAGACATTATTATTACGTATTTTGCAAAAGAAGCAGCGAGAGTATTATTAAAAAAATAGCCTTTCGGTTTTAGCTGTTAGCATTTTGCGAATAGCCAAAAGCCAAAAGCCAAAAGCCAAAAGCCAAAAGCCAAAAGCCAAAAAACATGGAATTCAAGAAATCAGAGAAATTATATAATAAAGGATTAAAACATCTTGTTGGAGCGGTAAATTCTCCAGTAAGAGCATTTTCATCTGTAGGTGGTAATCCGTTGTTTATTAAAAAAGCAAAAGGGAGTAAAATCACAGATGTAGATGGTAATAAATATGTAGATTTAGTACTTTCTTACGGACCAATGATTTTAGGTCACAGACATAAGAAAGTGCAAAAAGCAGTTGAAAAAGCTTTGAAAAAAGGATATTCTTTTGGAGCATCAACAGAAAACGAAATCAAATTAGCAAAAATAGTTTGTGATGCTTTTCCAGGAATGGATAAGGTTCGTTTTGTAAATTCTGGTACCGAAGCTGTTTTAAGCGGAATCCGTTTGGCAAGAGCATTTACCGGAAAAGATAAAATTATAAAATTTGCAGGTTGTTATCATGGGCATCAAGATGCTTTATTGGTTGCGGCAGGTTCTGGTTTAATTACTTTAAGTTTACCTGGCTCTAAAGGAGTGCCAGAAGGCGCTGTAAAAAACACCTTAATTTCTAATTATAATGATTTAGATAGTGTAAAAAAACACTTTGAAAATGACGATAATATTGCCGGTGTAATTATTGAACCAATTGCGGGCAATATGGGTGTTGTGGTTCCTGAAGATAATTTCTTAGTAGAATTAAAAAAATACTTAGAATCTAAAGGAGCATTATTAATTGTTGATGAGGTAATGACAGGTTTCCGTTCTAAATTTGGTGGAGCGCAAGAATTATTGGGTGTAGAAGCAGATATTACCTGTTTAGGTAAAGTTATCGGTGGAGGTTTCCCTGTAGGAGCATATGGAGCAAGAGAAGAAATTATGCAAGAAGTTGCACCTTTAGGCGGAATGTATCAGGCAGGAACTTTGTCTGGAAATCCAATTGCAATGGCAGGCGGAATTGCAACTTTAACAGAGTTAAAAAAGCAAAATCCATATAAACAATTTGAAGAAATTGGTAGTATACTAGAAGTAATTTTATTAGAAACAGCTAAAAAGTACAATGTTCCTTTAACAGTAAATAGGTTTGGTTCTATGTTAAGCCCTTTCTTTGTAAATAGCGAGGTGACTAACTTTGTAGAGGCACAATTATCTCATACAGATCAATTTGCTGTTTTCTTTTGGGAAATGATCAAAAACGGAGTTTTCTTACCGCCAAGTCAGTTTGAAGCATGGTTTTTATCATCAGCTTTATCAGACAAGGATATTAAAAAAATTAGTAAAGCAATTGATGCAGGAATGTTAGCTGTATCTAAAATGAAATAAAAAAACCGTCATTACCAAGAAGAAAGTCGAATTAATCTGTTGTTTATAACTCTAGATTGCTTCATTACATTCACAATGGCGTTTAACACAATCAAAAATAGCTAAAAGCCAAAGCCAAAAGCTAAAAGCGAATAGCGAATAGCAAAAAGCTACATAATGATAAAAAACGATTTATTTTTAAGAGCCTTAAAAGGAGAAACTGTAGACCGTCCGCCCGTTTGGATGATGCGTCAGGCAGGAAGATATTTACCAGAATTTCAAGAAATCAAGAAAAAGTATGATTTCTTTACACGTTGTCAAACTCCAGAGTTAGCATCAGAAATAACGGTGCAACCAATTCGTAGATTCGGAATGGACGCTGCAATTTTGTTTTCAGATATTTTGGTAATTCCACAAGCAATGAATATTCATGTGGAAATGAAACCAGATTTCGGACCTTATTTACCAAATCCTATTCGTACTCAAAAAGATTTAGATTCAGTAATTGTTCCAGATATTCAAGATACTTTAGGCTACGTAATGGAAGCTATTAAAGCAACCAAAGAAAAGCTAAATGATGAAGTGCCATTAATTGGTTTTGCAGGTTCACCTTGGACAATTCTTTGTTATTGTGTTCAAGGACAAGGTTCTAAAAACTTCGATAAAGCAAAAGAATTATGTTTTACAAACCCTGTGGTAGCACATTCTTTATTGCAAAAAATTACAGATACAACCATTGCATACTTAAAAGCAAAAGTTGAAGCAGGAGTAGATGCTGTTCAGGTTTTTGATTCTTGGGGAGGAATGTTGTCTCCGGTAGATTATCAAGAATTTTCTTGGCAATATATGCAGCAAATAATCGATGCTTTAAAAGAGAGTACTCCGGTAATTGCTTTTGGTAAAGGTTGTTGGTTTGCGTTAAATGAAATGTCTAAATCGGGCGCTGCTGCGTTGGGTGTAGATTGGACATGTTCTGCTAGAAATGCTCGTTATTTATCAGGAGGAAAAATTACGTTACAAGGTAATTTCGATCCTACAAGATTATTTTCTCCTCCGGCAGTCATCAAAAAAATGGTGCATGAAATGATTAATGAGTTTGGTAAAGACAGATTAGTTGTAAACCTTGGTCATGGTATTTTACCAAATATTCCGTTAGAAAATGCAAAAGCATTTATAGATGCGGTAAAAGAATATAAAGCTTCATAGAAAAATAATTTGGGCGTTACCACACAAAAAAGTGTGGTCGCGCTTGAAGTTTATATTGAGCGCAGTCGAAATATTGTATCTTTTTGCGAAAAGCAAAAAGGATGCCACTTCAATCGCTAACGCAAGCCAACGCAAATGATTAAAAATATACTTTCAGGAATAAAAGCCTACGTTGGTGCTTTTAGTTTAATCTCTAAACTAAAACTCTGGAAATATTTTTCCATTCCAATAATTATAAGTCTAGTAACAGCAACAATTATAGGTTTTACGTCCTACGGTTTGTCAGATAATATTGGGCACTTTATATCTAAAATTTGGATTTGGGATTGGGGAAAAGAAACATTTACAACCATAACCTCTGTAATCGGAGGGCTCTTTGTTTTGGTTATTGGGTTTTTATTGTACAAACATATTGTAATGGCTTTATCAGCGCCGTTTATGAGTCCTGTTTCAGAAAAAATAGAAATCCATATCAATGGAGATTTAAAACACAATCACAGAGAAACTACTTTTCAAGAACAATTAGTAAGAGGAATTAGAATTAGTTTTAGAAACATTGGTAAAGAATTATTGTTAACAATTCCGTTGTTATTATTAAGTTTTATACCTATTATAGGATTCGGTTTTACCGCTTTATTATTTTTGGTACAAGCTTATTACGCAGGTTTTGGTAATATGGATTATACCTTAGAAAGACATTTTAATTATAAAGACAGTGTTAATTTTGTTGGAAAAAAGAAAGGTTTTGCTATTGGAAATGGAATTGTTTTTATGCTGTGTTTGTTAATTCCTGTTTTAGGAATTATTCTAGTTTTTCCACTTTCTGTAACAGCGGCATCTGTAAAAACCGTAGCGTTATTAAATTCAGAAAATAGTAAGTGAATCTTTTAAAAAAATACGATAAACCTTTTGAGTATGCAGGCATAATAATGAAACTTATTATAGCGTACCAATTTTCTGTTATTTGGTTTCAGCCAGAAGTTTCAGATGTTTCTAAAATTTCTTCAATGGCTATTTTAATGGCTTTTGAGTTTGTTATGGTACATTCTGGAGTATTTATGGCAGTGATGCCTAAAAAGATTTCTTTGTTTATTTTAATTCCAATTTATGGTTTATTTGCTTGGGGATTTTCTTCAACAATGGAAAATAATGATATCATACTATTATACTTACTAGTTGTCCTAAATAGAATGCGCTTTGCGTTTTCAGATGTGAGTCTGGAAATTAGAGTAAGAGCTGTACTATTTTCTGTTTTGGCAGCAATTTTATATATTGTACTTATCATTATTACTCTCTTTTCAGATGGTGTTTTTGGAGAATTAGGACTAACACAAGAATTTTTAAAATCGTCGGGGTATTTTGATACTTTATCAGCAAGTGGAGAATTTGTAGAAAGACCTCATACAGCTATTAGTTTTGGGTTTTTTTATTACTGCTTTTTAGCTGTACTAGAAACGCTATTGCTAACCACTAAAACAATGAATATGACTAAAATTGCAATTAAATGAAAGATCAATTTTATAAATACATAGAAAACTTACAAGATCAAATTACTTCTAAATTAGCCGCAATAGATGGTGGTGCTAAATTTAAAGAAGATCTTTGGGAAAGAGAAGAAGGCGGTGGAGGTAGAACACGTGTTATAGAAAATGGATCGGTTTTTGAAAAAGGAGGTGTTAATATTTCGGCAGTTCATGGAGAGTTACCAGAAGCGTTAAGAAACCAGTTTAAAGTAAAAGAAGGAAACTTTTTTGCTTGTGGTTTAAGTTTGGTATTGCATCCAATAAATCCTTTTGTACCAACGGTGCATGCAAATTGGCGTTATTTTGAAATGTACGATGATGCAGGGAACATCGTAACCCAATGGTTTGGAGGCGGACAAGATTTAACTCCCTATTATTTATTTGACGAAGATGCTACACATTTTCATCAGGTTTGTAAAAACGCATGTGACAAACATGATTTAGGTTTTTATCCGAAGTTTAAAAAAGTTTGTGATGAATATTTTTGGAATGCTCACAGAAATGAAGCCCGTGGAATTGGGGGTTTATTTTTTGATTATCAAAAAGAAACAGCAGAGTTTTCTATAGAAGATAGATTCAACTTTGTAACAGAAGTAGGAAATAGTTTCTTAGACAGTTATGTACCAATTGTAGAAAAAAGAAAAGATATAGCTTTTACAAGAGCACAAAAAGATTGGCAAGAAGTGCGTAGAGGTCGCTATGTAGAATTTAATTTAGTACACGACAGAGGAACTCTTTTTGGTTTAAAAACAAATGGAAGAATAGAAAGTATTCTAATGAGTTTGCCACCAATTGTACAATGGAAATACAATCACCAACCCGATGAAAATTCTGAAGAAGAAAGACTTTTAAATGTTTTAAAGAATCCTAAGGATTGGGTTTAATAATCATAAAAAAAGCAGGAATCATATTCCTGCTTTTTTATATTAATTAATTCAAATGTTATATTTAGCTGTTTCTCATATACTTTTTGTTTTATGTTACAAATTTACGATAAAACTATATTTAGCAATATGACAATAATCATATTGTTTTGTTAATGTATGTTAAAATTAAATGTTTTTTGTAGTAGTATTTTTGTGATTATGATAATTTTTTAAAACAAGTGTTTTGTGGTTATCTATATTGGTTTTATAGGAGAGGATTTTGTGTGCTTCGAATATCAAAACAGCAGAATATTCTTTAGAAGATAGATTTTATTTTACTACAGATGAGAAAAGACTTCTTATTGTTTTTAAAAATACTAAAGATTGAGTTTTTTATTAACATTAGTTAGTGTATTTTGCTTTCGTTTTTATAAATTGATATCTAATATTTTTAAGGACGTACATAATAAAGATATAATAAATGTATTACAAAGTCATATTTACTTTTTTATTCTTTTTTAGTTTAAAAACAAACTCTCAGAATTTAGATTCTATTTTTATTTCAAAAAAAGAAATTGTAAAATCTATAAAAACGAATAAGGATAAAGTTCAGTTTTTATATGAATGTGGAGAGTATTTTTATTCTAAAAATGTTACTAAGTCAGAATATTTCTTCAAGGAAGCTTTACTTTTAGCTAAGGGTAGTAATAGTACTATGGAAGGTAGAACTTTATTTAAATTAGGGTTTATAGAAAAAAATAGAGGTAATTTAAGTACATGTCTTAGGTATTTTAATGAAGCAAAAGATATATTTGAAAATACTAATGATACTGAGCGTTTTGCTTCTATTCATTTTGATATAGGATATGTGTATCGATACAAAAATCAAATGGATAAAGAGTTTAGCTTTTACAAAAAAGGTTTAAAACTTAGTGTAGGAGAAGATGAGTTAGTATTAGGAAAAGGATATTTACATTTAGGAAATTACTATACTAGGCTTAAAAAATTAGATTCGTCAATTTATTTTTATAATAAATCTCTTGATATTTTTAAAAGATTAAATAGAGATGATAGGGTTTACAATGTGTATAATAATGTGTCTAATACGTATTACAAACAAGGTAAATATAAAAAAGTAATAGCTATTAGAACGTTAGTTTTAAAATTTGCAAAAAAAGAAGATAATAAACTACTTATAACAGTCAATTATCATAATCTAGCTGCTGCTTATAGTAAGTTGAACGAGTATGTAACTGCTGATAAATATTTAGACTCAGCTTTAATTGTTGCAAAAGAAAATAATTTTAAACTAAGATTATCAAAATCTTATAGTTCAATTGCTAAAGTTAACTTTATGCTTAAAAACTATGAGAAATCTTATAGGTATCTAGAAAAACATAAGGTTTATTCAGATTCTATTATTAAATCACAATTATCAAATACAATTAAAGAAGTAGAGCTTAAAAATAAGCTGAAATTAGAAAAGAAAAATTTACAAATATTAAATCAAGAACAAGTTTTTGAAAAGAGGTTGTACTTAATTATAATTGGTGTGTTTTTATTATTAGGTATTCCTCTGGTTATTTTATATCACAGAAATTCCGTTAATAAGAACCAAATAATCGAAGGGAATTTAGAGAAGGAGAAAATAAAAAAGGAAGTTTTACAGCAAAAGTTTAAACGATCAGAAGTTGAAATAAAAAGCTTAGTTGCAGATAATTCAATGAGGTTAGAATTTTTAAAACAACTTTTATTAAAGCTTAAAAACGAAAGGAAATCTTCGGCTTCAGTTGAAGTGAAAAATTATATTAAAGATTTATCTTTTAAAATTCAGCAACAAATTACAACAGATAGCAAATTAACTTTACTTAAAAATAAAATTGATGCTATTAATGATGGTTTTGATAATATGTTAATTACTACTTATAAGGAGCTTACTAAAACTGAAAGAGAAGTATGTTCTTTATTAAGGTTAAATTTATCTGTGAAAGAAATAGCAGCAATTAGAAATTCAAGTCCAGATGCCATAAAAGTGACACGCTATAGAATAAGAAAGAAGATGAATGTGCCTAAAGATACAGAATTAGAGGTGTTTATTAAAAAGTTAGAAATATAGTTTTTTATTTATAAATTACTCTATTATAGGTTTTTGTGTTTTTTATGTTACTTTTTGTTACCTTTTAAAAAGTATACTATTACTTTTTGTGACTCTTTTTTTTGTAGTAATTTTTATTTTAAAATTTACATTTGAATAGGTAATTAAATTATTCCCCCAATCCCCCAAAGGATTTAATTACTACTTTCAAAAACTTTAAAAAGCAGCTTGTTTATAAGCTGCTTTTTATTTTTTATCAACTTAATAAGTTTAAAGTGAGAAAAGATTAGAAAGAGGTAATGCAAGGTTTGCCTAATTACTGCCTTTCTTTGAATGATAATAATGTAGAATTTGATTGTGTTAAAAAAACGACTCTAAGAGAATAGATCAACCAAATTATAATAAGAAATAATTCCTTTTATAGTATCTTTTAGTAAAATATTAGATTGTTCTTTAATATAAAATCCTGTAATTTTTTTATTACTTGAATAAAAAATAAAGTAAAACTCAGGTTCATTAATGAACCTGAGTTTTTATAATTTACAAAGTGTGTAACTTAATTTTTCTTAACAGTATCTTTCTTTTTCTTACCAAATAAATCACCTAAAACATCTTTTACTTTATCGGTAACCTTATCTTTTGCAGTTTCTGTACTGGTAGAATCTTTTTTAGTATTCATTCCAATTAAATCTTTCAGTTTATCTTTTCCTTGATCTATTAATTGATTTTTTTGCTTTTCAATTAAATCTTTTACTAAGTTGGCTGTAGCGTCTTTAATATCAGAACTGAATTTTGGGCTATTAAAACTCCCCGTTAATGTTCCGTTTATCGGAATACTTTTAATACTTGAGGCATCTTTAGCTGTTAGTTTTGCTATTAAGTTGGTAACGTCAGAACCTAAGTATTTTACAGGCACATCAAATACAAGATTGTAATTCATAGATTGATCAAAACCATGTGTTCCGCCAATTTCTATATTAATATCGTTGTATTTTAATGGAATAGGTTTTACGGTAACTTTACCATCTTTAAAAGAAAAGTTTCCTTTTATTTTATCTAAATTTAATTTATCAACATCTAAAAAACTAACATTATTACTTAAAGCAGACAATACTTTAGAGTTACTTGTGTTTATTTTAGTATTTAATAACTGACCTAATAAATCTCCCGTAATCGTATTTAAATTGGGAGTCATATCATTATTTAGATTTCCAGAAACGGTAATGGTAGAGTTTATTTTACCTTCAATGGTTTTTGCTATTGGAGCAATGGCTTTTAACATGTCTAAACTTGTAAAAGAATCAGAAATATTTAATTCACTTAAGTTTAAATCCATTTTAAAGCTAGAAGTAGTTTCTTTGGTAGAAACGTTTCCGTTTAAACCAATATTACCTCCAAAAATATCAGATTTTAGGTTTTTTAAATCCACCATTTCATCATGAATTATTAATTGCCCAGAAACATTGGTTAGGTTTAAATTATCATACACTACTTTTTTAGCATTTGCAGTAAGTGTTACATCTAAAAAAGCAGGTATTTTTAAGGTTGATGTTGTTGCTGTTTTTTCTGATGTCTCTCCTTCTGTAATAAAATCTGCAACTTTTAAATTATTTGAATTTAAGGCAAAGTTTCCTTTTAAAACTTCATCCTTAAAAATAAATCCATAAAAATTATCTAGATTTCCATTAATTGCTAAATCAGAACTTCCTGTCTTTGCATTAAATTCGTTTAATTTTATAGTGTTTGTATTAAAATTGATAGATGTTTTATCAATATAAAAAGTATTGGCAACATCTTTACCATCGTATTTAAAATTACTAAGTGTTAAGTTTCCAGAATTTTTAATGTTTTGGTACGTTCCTTTATCAATAGAATTCATATCAAAGTTAGTAGAAATATTGGCATTTAAAATCCCTTCTAATTCTTGTTCTAAAGGAGCAGGATAAACTTTACCAATGTTTGCTAAATTAATAGTTCCTTTTGCTGTTATATTAATATACGGATTTGTAGTAATATTTTTGATGTTTCCGTTTGCTGCAAAAGTATCTTCATCAATTTTAAAGTTGAATTGATTTACTGCAACGTACGTATCTTTTATAAGTCCTGTTTTGTTAACTATTTTAGTGTCTATGTTTATATTGGTAACAGATTTAGGTAAATCTGCATATTTAAATAAGGCGTTTTTAGAGATGATTTCTATGTCAAAAGCAGGAATTGTCTTGTCTGAAAAGGTTCCTTTTACAACACCATTTACCTCAAAATTACCTTCCGTTTTAATAGATTCTAAATTACCAGCATATTGTTTTGGTAACAAGGCCAAAGCATTTTTAAAGGAAGAGGTAGGGGTTTTAAATTTTAGATCATACAATTGGTTTTCATCAACCAATTGAACAAAACCATCAAACTCTAAAGGTAATTGATTAATGTAACCTGTATTTTCTTTAAACGTGTATTTGCTGTTTTTTAAATCGATAGCAATTATAGCATCTAAAGACACTTTTACTTTACTTAAATAGTTGGTTTTGTCTAAATCTAAAGACACATAACCTGTTGTTTCAGTATCTAAATTAAACACCTCTTTAGCAAAATTTCCTTCTCCAGTATGGTAAATACTATCTAAACTCATTTTTGTGTTTGTACTTCTGTCTAAATAATTAAAATTGATGTCTTGCAATTCATAAGAGTCAATGTTTAAAGAAAAAGAACTGTCGCTACTTGCAGTTGTAATTTCTTTGGAAGGAATGGCAATATCAAAATTCCCATTTCCATTTTTATCAAATATAATATTGATATCACCTTCTTTAGATGTAATACTTTTAATAGCAAGTGTTTCGTTAGATTTTTTAAAAAGTTCTGTAATATTTAAAGCTAAGCTTAGTTCTTTTGCCTTAAATAAAGTATCACCCACAAAAGGAGCTTTGTTAGCAACTGCCAAATCATTAACGGTTAAACTTAAAGAGGGGAAGTTTTTAAACAAACTAAGGTCTGCATCTTTAAAAGTTACGGTAGCATTTATGTTGTTGTTAATGGTGTTGGTAACCATTACTACAATTTTATCTTTAAACAAAAAAGGGATTGAAATTGTGGCTATTATAAGCAGTAGCACAAAAATAGAAACCCATTTTAGAATTCTTTTTCCTATTGATTTCTTCTTTTTATCAGTATTTATCATCTTTTTTTTTCAGTTGAAAATTTGTCAGATGCAAAAATACAATTTAGGCGCTTGTAAATATGTTTAGACTACGTTAAATATATAAGAATGGTAGATAAAAAATAATACTGTAATTCTTATAAAGAATTACAGTATTATAAATACTATTTTCGATTTGGTTTTATTGACCAAATATTTCATTGACTCTTTTTTCTAACAAAGCAGGATCTTCTAAGGCTTCTACACCAATTTTGTAAAAGAACCAACCAATAAAAAGGATAAAAATAGCATTTAAAATAATACCAATAATTCCCATTATTTTGCCGGCGTTGGCATTATTTACACTATTGTAATTTTCTGGGTTTTCATTATATTCTTTTATAGCTTTGTTTCCTAATACTAGAGCAATAATACCCAAAGGTAATCCTATAATTCCGTAACAAATACAAGTTACTAAAGATAAAATACCAAGTACTAAAGACGTGGTAGCGTTTGGTAAGTTTTGTTTTTCCATATTTATTTTTTTAAAGTGTATATAAAGCTTTCATTTTTATGCAGTAACTTATTACAATAACAAGCACGTTTATGGTGGTAAATGATATTATAATTTTCTTGGTGTTTTTAAACTTTACTTTATAGTTGATTACTACAAAAGCCCCGAATAAAAGTAGGGTATAAATTGCAGGATACATTTTAAAAGCGGCGACAAAATCTCCATTTATAAGCAGTATAAAAGCTCGCTGAATTCCGCAACCTGGGCAATCTATACCAAAGAGCGATTTATTTAAACAAGGCAATAAGTAATCATTTGTGGTTAAAAGCATGTGTATTATTTAAACATATCCATTCCTGGTATGTTTGGCATACCGCTTTTAGCGGCAACCGCCATTTCTGCTTCGTTAATTTTAGTTGCTTTTTCTATGGCTTTGTTTAAAGCAAGAATTAAATAGTCTTCTAATTCTTCTGCATCAGCAAGTAAAGCATCATCAATAGAAATCGATTTTATTTCTCTATTTGCAGTTAATGTAATTTTTAGTTTGCCGTCTGCAGCTACTTCATCTACCAAAACAGAATTTAATCTTATTTTTGTTTCTTCTACTTTTTGCTGAGCTTCTTTCAGCTGATTCATCATTCCAGATAAGTCTCCTAACATTGTTTTTTATGATTAAAATTTAGTTCGTTACAAATTTAGTATTTTTAAAAGGAATTAAAATCATCTAAAAATGAGAAAAATAGTTATTCCTTTCTTTGTTTTAAGCCTTACATTTGCAACCGCTTGTAAAAATAAGAACATGAAAAGTACAGATGCAAAAACTCCTGTAGCAATTAAACAGCCTACAAAGTTAGAGAAACACGGAGATGTTAGAATAGATAATTATTTTTGGATGCGCTTGTCTGATGAGCAAAAAAATGCCATAGATAAAGACGAAGAAACTCAGAAGGTAGTAGATTACTTAGAGGAAGAAAACACCTATTATAAGAAGGTAACAGATTATACAAAGCCATTTCAAGAAGAATTATTCGAAGAAATGAAAGGTAGAATTAAGGAAGATGATTCTTCTGTGCCTTATAAAGACAATGGTTATTTTTATATAACGAGATATGAGATTGGTAATCAATACCCAATTTATAGCCGTAAAAAAGAAAACTTAGAAGCAGATGAAGAAGTGCTTTTTAATGTAAACGAAATGGCAAAAGATTTCGATTACTATCAATTAGGTGGTTTAAATATTTCTTCGGATAATAAATTGGCCGTTTTTGCTACAGATACAGTAAGTAGAAGACAGTATTTCTTAAGAATCAAAAATCTAGAAACAGGCAAAATTTATAAAGATATTATAGAAAATACAACAGGTGGTTCCGTTTGGGCAAACGATAATAAAACTATTTTCTATACCAAGAAAGATCCTGTAACTTTACGTAGTTCAAGTGTTTATAGACATGTTTTAGGTACGCCAACATCTGAAGATGTAGAAGTTTTTCATGAAGAAGATGATACATTTGGTACGTATGTAACGAAATCTAAATCAGATAAATATATTATTATAGGTTCTTACAATACTGTTTCTACAGAGGCACAATATTTAGATGCAGATAACCCAACGGGAGTATTTACAATGTTGCAACCTAGAGAAAGAGGTTTAGAATATAGTGTAGCACATTTTGGAGATTATTTTTATTTATTAACAAATAAAGATAATGCCATCAACTTTAAGTTGATGAAAACCCCAATTACAAATACAACTAAAGAGAATTGGGTAGATGTAATTCCGCATAGAGATGATACTTTACTAGAAGACTTTTCTATCTTTAAAGATTATTTAGTTTTAGAAGAGCGTACCAATGGTTTAAATAAAATACGTATTAAACGTTGGGATGAAACCAAAGATTACTATTTGCCTTTTAATGAAGAAACGTATTCTGTAGGCGTATATGCAAATCCAGATTTTGATACGGATGTAATTCGTTATTCTTACAATTCGTTTACAACACCAAGTTCTGTAATTGATTTTAATATGAAAGATCAATCTAAAGAAATTAAAAAAGAACAAGAAGTTTTAGGCGGAAAGTTTCACAAAGAAAACTACATCAGTAAACGTGTTTGGGCAAGTACAAGAGACGGAAAAAAAGTAGCAATTTCTTTGGTATATCATAAAGATACAGAGCTTAATTGTAATACTCCTGTATTGCAATATGCCTATGGTTCTTACGGATATACCATACCAGATAGCTTTTCTACCACACGTTTAAGTTTATTAGATAGAGGTTTCGTGTATGCATTAGCACACATTAGAGGAAGTGAGTATTTAGGAAGAGAATGGTATGAAGACGGTAAAATGTTGAATAAGAAAAATACCTTTAACGATTTTGTAGATTGTTCTCAGTATTTAATTGATAATAACTACACTTCACCAGAGCATTTATATGCAATGGGCGGTTCTGCAGGAGGTTTGTTAATGGGAGCAATTGTAAATATGAACCCAGAATTATATAACGGAATTATTGCATCGGTACCTTTTGTAGATGTTATTTCTACGATGCTAGATGATAGTATTCCGCTTACAACTGGAGAATATGACGAATGGGGAAATCCAAATGATAAAGAATATTACGATTATATAAAATCGTATTCACCTTATGATCAAGTTATGGCAAAAAACTATCCTAATATTTTGGTAACGACTGGTTTTCATGATTCTCAAGTGCAATATTGGGAACCTGCAAAATGGGTTGCAAAATTAAGAGAGTTGAAAACAGACAATAATTTATTATTGTTAGAAACTAATATGGAAGCAGGACATGGAGGTGCTTCTGGACGTTTTGATGCTTTAAAAGAAACAGCTAAAATGTACACCTTCTTTTTAGCCTTAGAGGATAAAATAGGAGCTAAAACAAATTAAGTCTTAAAAACAGTTTCAGTATTTAAGGATTAACCGTACTTTTGCAGCTAGAATCAAAGATAAAATAAGTGTCATTACGAGCGTAACGAAGCTATTTTTTAGTAAAAATGGCTAAAAACGTCACGTTGTCTCGTAATGACATTTACTTTGAGAATAGTGATAGAATGACGAGAAACAAAGGAATTACCAATTCAATATTAGATTTAGTAGGTGAAACCCCGCTAATTAAACTTCATAAGATTACTCAAAATCTACCAGGTGCTTATTTTGCTAAGTTCGAGGCTTTTAATCCAGGTCATTCTGCTAAAGATAGAATAGCAAAACATATTGTAGAAGATGCAGAAAAAAAAGGGATCCTTAAAAAGGGAGCTACTATTGTAGAAACAACTTCTGGTAATACTGGTTTTAGTTTGGCAATGATAAGTATTGTAAAAGGATATAAATGTATTTTAGCGGTAAGTGATAAATCTTCTAGAGATAAAATAGATTTACTAAAATCGATGGGAGCAGAGGTGCATATTTGTCCTGCAAACGTAGCGCCAGAAGACCCAAGATCTTATTATGAAGTAGCGAAAGCAATACATAGAAAAACAAAAAATTCTGTTTATATTAACCAGTATTTTAATGAGCTAAATATTGAAGCTCATTACAGAAGTACAGGACCTGAAATTTGGCAACAAACTGAAGGTAAAATAACTCATTTAGTGGTGGCTAGTGGTACAGGAGGAACTATTTCTGGTACCGGAAAATACCTAAAAGAACAAAATCCAAATATTAAAATTTTAGGAGTTGATGCTATTGGTTCTGTATTAAAAAAATACCACGAAACGAAAGAGCTAGATTTAGATGAGGTAAGTCCTTATAAAATTGAAGGATTGGGTAAAAATTTAATCCCGACGGCTACAGATTTTGATGTAATAGATATATATGAAAAAGTATCTGATAAAGAAGCGGCATTAGAAGCTAGGAATATTGTAAGGAAAGAAGGTATTTTTCCTGGATATACTAGCGGAGCAGTAATGCAGGCTACCAAACAATATGCAGCAAAAAATATGTTTACAGAAGATAGCATGGTCGTGCTAATTTTCGCAGACCATGGATCTCGTTATATGAATAAAATTTATAACGATGTGTGGATGAAAGAAAACAATTTTTTGTAAATAGAATAGACACGGACACATTTGATTAACTGCAAAAAAAGCAGTTTCTTTGCTGTTCGAATAACAATAATAAAATATCACATGACAAAAGATTTATTTGAAAGAATAGAAGCAGATAAAGGTCCCTTAGGTAAATGGGCAAAACAAGCAGAAGGCTATTATGTTTTTCCTAAATTAGAAGGACCTATTTCTAATAGAATGTCTTTTAATGGGAAGAAAGTTGTTACTTGGAGTATCAACGATTATTTAGGTTTAGCAAATCATCCAGAGGTTATAAAGGTAGATGGAGCTGCGGCAACAGAACACGGTATGGCGTATCCTATGGGGGCTAGAATGATGTCTGGGCATACAAAATTTCATGAACAATTAGAGCAAGAATGTGCTGCCTTTGTAGAAAAAGAAGCCGCTTATTTAGTGAATTTCGGATATCAAGGTATGGTATCTGCTATTGATGCTTTGGTAACAAAACACGATGTTATTGTTTACGATATGGATACGCATGCATGTATTATAGATGGTGTTCGTTTACATGCTGGTAAACGATTTGTGTATAAGCACAATGACATGGTAAGTTTTGAGAAAAACATTAAGCGTGCTCAAAGAATGGCAGAAAAAACAGGTGGAGGAATTCTTGTAATTTCAGAAGGTGTTTTTGGAATGCGTGGAGAACAAGGTCGTTTAAAAGAAATTATTGCATTTAAAAAAGAATATAATTTTAGATTATTAGTAGATGATGCACATGGTTTTGGTACCTTAGGTAAAGACGGTAAAGGAACAGGTGTAGAGCAAGGTGTACAAGATGAAATAGATGTGTATTTTGCTACATTTGCAAAATCTATGGCAGGTATTGGTGCTTTTTTTGCAGGGAATAAAGAAGTAATTCAGTATTTACAATATAATATGCGTTCTCAAATGTTTGCAAAATCATTACCAATGGCAATGGTTAAAGGTGCATTAAAACGTTTAGATATGTTACGTACAATGCCTGAGTTAAAAGAAGCATTGTGGAGAAATACAAATGCGTTACAATCGGGTTTACGTGCTGCAGGTTTCGATTTAGGAACTACACAAACATGTATTACTCCTGTATATTTAAAAGGAGAAATACCGGAAGCTATGGCAATGGTGAATGATTTACGTGAAAATCACGGAATTTTCTGTTCTATTGTAGTATATCCCGTAATACCAAAAGGATTAATCATATTAAGATTGATACCAACAACTACGCATACGCAAGAAGATATTGATGAGACTATTACTGCTTTTTCTGCAATTAGAGAAAAATTAGAAAACGGAACCTATAAAAAGATTGCAGCAGAAATGATGTAATTATTTTATATAGAGATTTAAATTTAAAACCGAGCTATTAGCTCGGTTTTTTGCGTTTACTAAGGTGTTATTACATCTTTTATTTTTTATTAGAGAGCTACAACTAATTTATAATATGCTCTTATAAAAAAAAGTCATTGCGAAGAAGTGTTTTGTAATCTCTATACTTTAAAGAATACTTTGTTTCTTGGCAATGACAATTTAAAATACTATGACTCTATATACTGTTACTTTTGTATATTTAAAGAAACAATCCTATCATTAAGAGGTTGTTCGTTTCTGTAATTGTCTTTAGGCATGTTGCTTTTTAATTTTAATACTTCATCTACAGAAATAATAATTGGGTCTTTAAATACAACCCAATTTACTCTTTCGGTACAAGGAGGTGTTGTTAAAGAGCCTCCGTAAGCGTAAAAATCATTGTTTTTAGGAAACAAAGTTGTTAAGTCTAAAGATTGGTCTATTTCTTTGGTTTTATTTTCTTCTATAGGTAAGAAGCTTTCAAAAAATTCAAATAACTGACTTTCCGCTCCTTCTTTGGCCAAAATACTCATTACGGTGTACGTATTAGATTTACTTTTATGAACTAAGTGAATTTCTAAAGGAAAACGTACTCCATTTAGGGTGTGTTCTGATGGTTCATGAAAATGGACTTGTGATAAAAAATAAGTATCTCCATGATATTGAATAGAATCTCCTGCTTCAAAATTAAACTGAATGGAATGTCCGTTATTGATAACTTGTTTTATTTTGGTAGTAGGCGAATATAAAATATCTAACGAATTTTCTTTCTGTTGTACAGGTTTCGTGTTAATATCTATAATGTTAATAGGAGATTGTTTTTTGCCATCACAATCTGAGTTTTTTTCTATTTCTGCCCAGTGCTCTGGTGAGGTTTCACCATTATAAGTCCAATGAGCATGGTTTTCTTCTTGGTGATTTTTTTTCTCTTTTTTATCTGAATTACAAGATGTAATAGTAACAAGAGTAAAAATTAGGAATGTAGCTATAAACTTTTTCATTTTTTTTATTGTTTTGTAATGATTGATTTCAACTACAAATGTAAGAGAAGAATGAAAAGCATTTCTATAACTTTGGTCATATTTTAAAAAAAATAAAGAAATCGGTTTCGTAATTATTAGGTTTAATTTATTCGTAAATATTAAAGACTACAGCTTAATTAGGATAAAAAAAAACCTCACCATTTTGCAATGATGAGGTTTTATATTTAATTTAGGTATTGATTAACGTTCTCTACGTCTTCTTCCGAATCCGCCAGATTTTCTGTCTCCACCACCTGTATTTCTATCTGCTCTATCAGAAGAGCTTCTATCTGATTTTCCTCTAGAAGAAGGGCTGTCAGAACTTCTACGTCTTCCAAAACCTCCATCTTTTTTACCGAAAGGTTTTTTACCACCTCTTCGTCCACCACCAGAACGTTCTTTTTTAGTAATCTCTATATTTACAGAGCGTCCATCAAAATCTGGTTGATTGCTAGCAAAAGCTTCTAATGTTTGGTCTTCGAAATTTTTATCAAGTTCAAAGAAAGAAAAAGTATCTAAGATATCTATAGAACCTATTTCTATTTTATCACCAATATTTTGGTCGTTAATTAAACCTATTAATTTACCTGGGTTTAAGTTGTCTTTTCTACCAATGTTGATAAAGAAACGGGTCATGTTTTCATTAACCGTTCTCGCTCTAGAATTTTCTCTAGAAGATAAATCATTTAAGTCTTTAGAGTTTTCGTAATACTTTAACATTGTATTAAATTCTAAAGAAACAAATTTTTTGATTAATTCTTCTCTATCTAATGATTCTAGTTTTTCATAAATACTTGGTAAAAATTCCTCCATTTCAGATTCATTTACTTCCGTATTTTGAACCTTATCAATTAAATTCATTAATTGATTCTGAACAATTTCTTTTCCAGAAGGAACTTTACCTTCTTCAAATTTCTTTTTAATTATTCTTTCAATCTGACGTAATTTCCCCTTTTCTTTTCCATTTACTAAAACAATAGAAATACCTTTATTACCAGCTCTACCAGTTCTACCACTTCTATGAGTATAGTTTTCTATTTGGTCTGGTAATTTATGGTTTATTACGTGCGTTAATTCCGTTACATCCAATCCACGAGCAGCAACATCTGTAGCTACTAATATTTGAATTGTTTTCTTACGGAATTTACCCATTACAGAATCTCTTTGCCCTTGAGATAAATCTCCATGCAAAGCATCTGCACTATAGCCATCTTTTATTAGGTTGTCTGCAACCTCTTGTGTTTCTCTGCGAGTTCTACAAAAGATAATTGCATAAATATCAGGGTTTAAATCTGCTATTCTTTTTAATGCAGGGTAACGAGTTCTTTCTGTAACTGAATAATATTCATGACTTACATTTTCTGAACCAGAATTTTTCTCACCAGAAGTGATTTCTACTGGTTTGGTCATGTAGTTTCTTGCAATAGACTCAACTTCTCTAGGAAAAGTTGCAGAAAACAATAAAGTTTGTTTTGTCTCTGGAGTAGCTTCTAAGACTTTATCTAATTCGTCTTTAAAACCCATGTTTAACATTTCATCTGCTTCGTCTAAGACTAACCATTGAACGTTTCCTAATTTTAAAGCTCTTCTGTTAATTAAATCTACAGTTCTACCTGGAGTTCCAACTACTATTTGTGCACCTCTTTTTAAAGATCTAATTTGATCTTCCATACTAGAACCACCATATACGGTAGCTACTTTTACATCTGGTAAATATTTACAAAAGTCCTTAATATTATTACCAATTTGAACTGCAAGTTCTCTTGTTGGTGATAAAATAATTGCTTGTACGTTTTTACTATTGGTATCTAAAAGCTCTAATATTGGCAAACTAAAAGCAGCAGTTTTACCTGTACCTGTTTGTGCAAATGCTTTTAAATCGTCTGTAGATGAAATAATTTGTGGAATTGCTTTTTCCTGAATTACGGTAGGTTTTTCGTAACCTAAATCCGTCAATGCTCTGTTAATCGGTTCTTTTAAACCTAATTCTAAAAATGTTGACATTACTGTGTTTTTTTGGATTCACAGAACGCCCACCTGCAAACCCGATTATAAATTCGACCTGATTATTAATGAGTTAGACTCAGAATAAAAATCGTGCAAATGTACAACTAATATTTTAATTAAGATGAATTATTTTGGAATACTTAATTGTTTTAAATCTGAATACAATTTTTTAGAAGAAATTGAAGCAAAACCGTTTGTTATTATTCCTTGTTTGTTAATAATAATAGATCTTGTCATTTTGCTTGTTAAGAAATTGTTTGCCTCGCTATTGGCAGTAATAAAATATTGACTTTTAATATCTAGGTGCTTTATTCTGTCATGCACGCTTCCATCAATTTTTATTTGAATAAATTGTACATCAGGAAATTGTCTTCTTAAATAATTAATTCTAGACGAGATATACATCGGTGTCGTATTCTCTGGATTCCAAAATAATAAAAAAGTGTTTTTATTTTTTATGAGTTTTTTTATAGAGTGTGTTCCGTTTGTTAAATCATTTATGGTAAAATCAACCATTTTTAGACCTTTATTTAGTACTTTACTATCTAAAAGTAATTGCCTAACGTGAGCCTTGTCTTTTGCACTTGTGCTTAAATTAAAATAAGTATCAAAAGCTTCTTTGTTTGCATTGCAGCTAGATTTTTCATAAAAATGACTGACAACTGTTTGCTTTAAAAAAGCATTTTTTGAGGCTTCAGATTTTATCTTATTTTTTATTGTTTTTAATAAATCTACTGTAAAACCTGACGAATACTCATTAGTCATTGGTTTATGTCCCAAAGAATAGGTGATATTGTATAGAAAATTCCTTACATATTTAGAGTAAGGTTGGTAGTACATTAAAGAGTCGTTATTTATATTTACAGACGCTCTATGCTTATAAAAAGTATTATTAATGGTACTAAATTCTGTTTTATGATTGTATTTTACATTGGCAATTGGGTATCTTTCTATTCTAGCAAAAATAGGGTAGGTAAGTGCCACTTTTAAAACGTTATTAAAACCTTTTGTTTCTTCTGTATGATCTTTTGTGTATTCTTTATAAGTTTTCTCTTTTAAAGAAAGTAAAGAATCTGTTTTTCTAAGAAATTGGTTAGGTGATAATTTGTTAAATTCATAAAACATTTTATTATCTTTTTCCTCTTCTAAAAAGCAGTCTATTAAAATATTATTTCTTTCGGCACCTTTTCCTGCAAAAACGATAGATTCATCAAAATCCCAAGTGTTTAAACGCAACATTAAACTATCTTTAGGTTCTAAGTATATATATTGGTTTTCATTTCCATGCGTAAAATAGTACAAACCTTCATTGGCGCTTTCTAATTTTCCTAAAAATTTATGGTCTTTACCTAAATACAATGTATCTATTACTTTATCCATAGCGAATAAAACAACATATTTAGATTTTGGGTTTATAATTTTACCGCCAAAATAAGTTGCTGTATTTTTAGAATTAGAACTACAGCCCACAAAAGCAGCAATCATAATTAATAAAATTAAATGAAGAAGATATTTAATCATACACATTAGGGGTCTTTACCTTATAACAAAGTTAGGTATTCATAGGAGCTATCGTTGTTAATTCATTGTTAAAATAGTTATAAAAACGGAAGTATAATTTATTGAAAACCGTTTGAAATGTGGGGGTAAAAGATAAATGAAATTTGTACTTTTGCAAAAATTAAAAAAATATAGAGTATGTTATCAGTTTCTAATTTATCTGTACAATTCGGAAAACGAATTTTGTTTGATGATGTTAATACAAAATTTCAAACAGGAAATTGTTATGGAATTATTGGTGCAAACGGAGCAGGAAAATCCACTTTCTTAAAAATTATTTCAGGTGTTCAAGAACCAACTTCTGGTCAGGTGCATTTAGAAAAAGGTAAAAGAATGTCTGTATTAACACAAGATCATTATGCTTTTGATGAATTCCCAGTATTAGAAACCGTAGTAATGGGTAACAAGGATCTTTTTAAAATTAAAAAGCAAATAGACGAGTTATATGCTGACTATACGGATGAAAACGCAGAAAAAATTGGTGAACTTCAAATAAAATTTGAAGAAATGAATGGTTGGAATGCAGATTCTGATGCTGCAGCAATGTTATCTAATTTAGGTATTTCTGAAGAGTTGCATTATTCATTAATGAAAGATTTAGATGGTAAACAAAAAGTACGTGTATTAATTGCACAAGCGCTTTTTGGAAATCCAGATGTATTAATAATGGATGAGCCTACCAACGATTTAGATTTTGAAACTATTGCTTGGTTAGAGAATTTTATTGCAAATTTTGATAACTGTGTTATTGTAGTATCGCATGATAGACACTTTTTAGATGCAGTTTGTACACATATTTCTGATATTGATTATAGTAAAATAAATAATTATTCGGGTAATTATACTTTCTGGTATGAGTCTAGCCAGTTAGCAACAAGACAAAGAGCACAACAAAATAAGAAAGCAGAAGAAAAGAAGAAGGAATTAGAAGAGTTTATCCGTCGTTTTTCTGCAAATATGGCTAAATCTAAACAAGCCACTTCTCGTAAAAAAATGATTGACAAGTTAAATGTTGAAGAAATTAAACCTTCTAGTAGACGTTACCCTGCTATTATTTTTGACAGAGATAGAGAAGCTGGTGATCAGATTTTAAATGTAGAAGAATTATCGAAAGAGTTTGAAGGAGAAAAATTATTTGATAATGTACATATCAATTTAAATAAAGGAGATAAAATTGCTGTTATTTCTAGAAACTCTAGAGCGGTAACTGCTTTTTATCAAATTATAACGAATAATGAAAAGGCCGACGCTGGTAAATTTGATTGGGGTGTTACAACTACACAATCATACTTACCGCTAGACAATTCTTCTTTTTTCCAAGATGGAGAATTAAATTTAGTAGATTGGTTAAGACAGTATGCACAAACAGAAGAAGAGCGTGAAGAAGTTTTTTTAAGAGGTTTCTTAGGGAAAATGATTTTTTCTGGAGAAGAAGCTTTAAAGAAAAGTAACGTGCTTTCTGGAGGAGAAAAGGTGCGTTGTATGTTGTCTAGAATGATGATGAAGAGAGGAAATGTATTAGTTTTAGATGAGCCAACAAATCACTTAGATCTAGAATCTATACAAGCTTTAAATAATTCATTAATCAATTTTAAAGGAACTATATTGTTTACAACGCATGATCATGAGTTTGCACAAACGGTTGCCAACAGAGTTATTGAGTTAACTCCAAAAGGAGTAATCGATAGATATACTACTTTTGATGATTATTTATCAGATCCAAAAATTAAGGAATTAAGAGATAAAATGTATTCTTAGTTTTTAAAGGACACGGATTTCACAAATATTCAAGACTTTAACAAAAAAAGACCCCACAAATTTTAAAAATTTGTGGGGTCTTTTTTTGTTCTTTAGATTAAATTTTTAAGAATATTGAATGCGATGAAAGAGTGTCTTTGATGCCATAAATATTATGTGTAATCTGTGAAACACGTGTCTTTTTATTTTTTCTGTAAAGGGCTAATAATTTTAACATCAGAAAAAGAAATAGCACCTCTAACAACACCATCTATCGTTTTCTTTAAGGCTTCAATCAATTGCATTTTTAATTGTGATTTATGATAAATTAAACTCACTTCTCTTGCTGGTGGAGGATTTGTAAATTCACGTAAATGGCTTTTATCGGCATCATTTAAATCTAAAGTATGTAAATAAGGTAGCAACGTCATTCCCAAACCTTCTTTAGACAGTTTAATTAAAGTATCAAAACTTCCACTTTCTAATTGAAACCCTTTTTTATTATCTACTTTACGAGTGCTACATAAATTAATTACGCTGTCTTTAAAACAATGCCCATCCTCTAATAACAGAATATCTTCCATTTCTAACTCCTCAGCAGTGATGGTTTTGTTTTTAGATAGTCTATGGTTTTGAGGAATTAAACCAACAAAAGGTTCATAATATAAAGGTCTTTCTTTTATCGCTTCATTTTCTAAAGGAGTTGCAGCAAGACCTGCATCTATATGACCGTCAGTTAATTTTCTTATAATTTCTTCGGTAGTTAATTCTTCGATAATTAACTTTACTTTCGGGTATTTTTTAGTGAAATTTTGTAGAAACATCGGTAATAAAGTGGGCATAATTGTCGGGATAATTCCTAATTTAAATTCACCTCCTATATATCCTTTTTGTTGATGAACAATGTCTAAAATTCTATTACTTTCATCTACGATAACTTTTGCTTGTTCTACTATTTTTTTTCCTACTTCTGTTAATTCAATTGGTTTTTTAGAACGGTTAAATATCTTAACACCTAATTCGTCTTCCAATTTTTGAATTTGCATACTCAATGTAGGTTGAGTAACAAAACTATGTTCTGCAGCTACCGTAAAATTCTGGTATTCTGCAACAGATAAAACGTATTTTAATTGGGTAATGGTCATTGTGTATCAAATTTTTTGATAAAGATATTAAAACTATCAATTATAATTATACTTTATGAGCTTAAATTTTTCTTAAATTTGTGTATCAATAAAAAATATTACAAAATGAACAAAACAATATTAGGATTAGACAAAAAAGAAACAGCTAATTTAGTCGATGAATTAAATGGTTTATTAGCAAATTTTCAAATTTATTATCAAAGTTTAAGAGGTTTACACTGGAATATTAAAGGGAAAAATTTTTTTCAATTACATGTTAAGTTTGAGGAGTTTTATACAGATTCTCAAGTAAAGATAGATGACATTGCAGAACGTATTTTAACATTACAAGGCAAGCCTTTGCATACTTTTACAGATTATATTAATTTAGCAATAGTACCTGTAGGAAAAAATATTTCTAATGATGTAGAAGCAGTGGAGTTGGTTGTAACCTCACTTTCTGAATTATTAAAAATTGAAAGAAGTATATTAGACTCTTCAGATGAAGCAAATGATGAAGGTACCAATTCTATGATGAGTGATTTTATTGCAGAGCAAGAAAAAACAATTTGGATGTTAAATTCTTGGTTAGGTAAATAATTAAAAAAAAATAGAAATGTATCACGCTGAACTTGGTTCAGCATCTTATTACTAAAATAATAAATTCCTATTAAGATCTTAAAATAAAATTTAGATCTAATAGGAATTTTATTTTAAATATAGTTTTTATTTAAGTAAATAATAAACGCCAATTTCTAAGCCAAGAAAACTATAACCATTATTGGGCGTTTTAGTATCAAAGTTAGAAACGTGTCCTATATTACTTCCTAAATACAGGGATGTCTTTTTAGTGGTTTTATAAGAAAACCCCAAAGATCCGTTTTCTATAAAAGTAAATCCTTTGGCTAATCGTTCTGTTCTAGTGTCTATAGTTGCTAACCCTAAACCAATGGTGGCTTTAAAGTCTAAGTTTTTAATAATTTCTCTCTTCAGAGCAAAACCTAGTTCAAAAGCATATAAATGCATGGTTTTAGGTGTTGTAAATTCTAATCTTAAATCTTGATAATTATTTTCTGAAGGCAAAACAAATTGCTCATTTAATAATTGGTGTTTTATAACCTGTATTTCTGGTTGAACGATAAGTTCTATATCAAAGGATTTCCATTTACCTAAGTCGTAAAAAGCTTGTAGTTTCAGTATGTTTGAGGAGTACTTGTAATCCTTATCTTCAAAAACAAAGTTTTTAGCATTTACATTATTGTAAAGAAAACCAACTTTTTTAATATTTAGAATCCCTTTTTTCTTTTCTTGAGCATTTAAAGTATAGGTGAGAGCTAAAATTAAAAAAAATAGAATTGGTTTTTTATACATTTATTTAGAAATTACTACTCTTAATTAAGAGCAGATTAAGAAAACATTTTAGCTACTTTTTCTGCCTTTCTACTTGTAGCATAATCATAAAATCCTTCGCCAGATTTTATACCTAATTTACCAGCCATAACCATGTTTACTAATAATGGACAAGGAGCATATTTAGGGTTTTTAAAACCATCGTATAAAACATTCATAATAGACAAACAAACATCTAAACCAATAAAATCTGCCAATTGTAAAGACCCCATTGGGTGTGCCATACCAAGTTTCATTACGGTATCTATTTCTTCTACACCAGCAACATTATTATACAAAGTTTCTATAGATTCGTTAATCATGGGCATTAAAATTCTGTTAGCCACAAAACCAGGATAATCATTTACTTCCACCGGAATTTTACCAACCTTTTTAGAAAGCGCAACAATGGTTTCCATTACCTCATTAGAAGTATTGTAACCTCTAATAATCTCTACTAATTTCATAATAGGTACTGGATTCATAAAATGCATTCCAATAACCTTATCGGGTCTACTAGTTGCAGCAGCAATTTGAGTTATAGAAATAGAAGAAGTATTGGTTGCTAAAACGGTGTTTTCATTACAAACTTTGTCTAATTCTTTAAAAATTTTCCCTTTTAAAACAGCGTTTTCGGTGGCAGCTTCCACAACTAAATGTGCGTCTTTAACCCCTTCCTTAATAGAGGTAAACGTGCTAATGTTATTTAAAGTCTTGGTTTTATCTGCTTCAGAAATTTTTTCTTTGGCCACCATTCTATCTAGATTTCTAGCAATGGTGTCCATTCCTTTTTCTAAAGAAGCTTCAGAAATGTCTATTAAACTTACCTTATAATTAAACTGAGCAAAGGTATGTGCAATTCCATTTCCCATGGTTCCAGCACCAATAATAGCTATATTTTTCATGTATTCTATTTTATTTGGGCGTTTTAACGGGCTTTCGCTACTCGCTTTTTTCGTACCTCAAAAGAGCTCAAACAAACCGCTCTATCCCTAACGCAATTATTTACAAACCTCACTATTTATTCAAAAAATATTCACTCTTTTAAAAGTAAAAATAAGTACCTTGTTCTTTTTAAATCGACAATCTAGCTCCAAAAGGAACAAGGTATGCTTCTTATATAAATATTTTTATATTAAGCCAAAATTGGATAGAATAAAACACTTGGTTATCACTCTTCGATTAAAAACAATCAATAATCATTTGTGCTACTTTTAGCGCTTCCGTACCTTGTCTTAAACTTACTACTGGAGATGTGTTGTTTTTAATTGAATGCGCAAAAGACTCTAATTCGTCTAAAATAGCATTGTTATTTTCTACTTCAGGATTTTCAAAGTAAATCTGTTTTTTAACACCTTCAGCATTTTGTAAAATCATTGCAAACTCATCAGGATTTGCAGGGACGTCTTTCATTCTAACAACTTCAGATTCCTTGCTTAAAAAATTAACAGAAATATAGGCATCCTTTTGAAAAAAGCGAGATTTACGCATGTTTTTCATAGAAATTCTACTAGCAGTTAAATTAGCGACACAACCGTTTTCAAACTCAATTCTTGCATTTGCAATATCAGGAGTATCAGAAATAACAGCAACACCACTTGCATGAACATTTTTAACTTGAGATTTTACAACAGAAAGAATAATATCAATATCATGAATCATCAAATCTAACACTACAGGTACATCTGTACCTCTTGGGTTAAATTCTGCCAAACGATGGCATTCGATAAACATTGGGTTTTCTATTTTATCTTTAACAGCTGTAAAAGCCGGGTTAAAGCGTTCTACATGCCCAACTTGTCCTAAAACATGAAATTGACTAGCCAATGTTTTTAAAGCTTCTGCTTCTAAAACGGTTTTAGTAATTGGTTTCTCAATAAAAATATGACGTCCTCTTTCGATGGCTAATTTAGCGCAATCAAAATGAGATAAAGTAGGTGTTACAATATCTATAACTTCAACAGCATGTATTAATTCCTTTACAGAATCAAAAGAGGTATAACCAAATTCTTCGGCAACATTTTTTGCGTTTTCCTTAGAGGGATCGTAAAAACCAACTAAGTTGTATTTGTCTGATTGTTGTAATAATCGTAAATGAATTTTTCCTAAGTGGCCAGCACCTAATACTCCTACTTTAAGCATATAAAATGTTTTAAGTCTTTCTGAACAAAGTAAAACAAACCTTTTAGTGAATCGGTTATTTTATGATTTCTTGCGTTGTAGCAGAAACGTTCATTATAAAGACATTAGTTTCGTTTTTCTGACTTTAAAAATCAGCCAAAAACAAAGATACAATTTTATGCTTATGTATATAGATTAATTACTATTTTTAGAGTCCAGAAATTTATAAAATTTGAAAGACACTTCTAAACACCAAGGACTTAGAAACCAGTTAGCTAAAGTATTAAAAGCAAAAGGGATTATCGATGAAAATGTATTGAATGCAGTACGTAGAATTCCGCGACACCTATTTATTGATAGTAGTTTTGAGTCTCATGCCTATCAAGACAAAGCTTTTCCTATTGCAGCAGATCAAACTATTTCTATGCCTTACACTGTGGCTTTTCAGTCTCAAACTTTAGAGGTAAAGCCTGGTGATAAAGTATTAGAAATTGGCACAGGTTCTGGGTATCAAACGGCTGTTTTATTAGAATTAAAGGCAGAAGTGTACTCGATAGAAAGACAACGAGAGTTGTTTAAAAAAACCTCTCTTTTTTTACCTAAACTGGGGTATAAACCCAAAAGATTTATTTTTGGAGATGGATATATAGGATTAAAAGAACAGGCACCTTTCGATAAAATTATCGTAACCGCTGGAGCTCCTTTTGTACCTAAACCGTTGTTATCTCAATTAAAAGTAGGAGGTAGGTTGTTGATTCCGGTTGGAGATAAAACACAAATAATGACGTTGTTTATTAGGAAATCTCCCACAGAGTTCGAGAAACATGAATTAGGAGATTTTGCTTTTGTGCCGATGTTAGAAGAAAAAAATTAGTATTTCAAGTTTCATAGGTTTAAGTTTTGTTTAAATCCTTATTTTTAGTGCTTGATGTTTCCAAGTGAACCTTTTTCTGTAGGTGTTAGTTCATAAATAAAATTAGGATTTAAGTTTTCTACTTCTCTGTGAGAAACAAAAAGGATAGTGGTGTCGCTTTCTTTTACAATTTTATTAATTAAAGCAACCACAATTGCAGTTCCTTGGTTGTCTAAATTAATGAGGGGTTCATCTAAAATTAATAATGGCGGATGCTTTATCATAGCTCTTGCTATTAAAACCAACCTTTGAGTTGCGGCAGTTAGGTCTTGAAAAGAAGTGTTACTTTTGCTTTTTAAATTTAATAATTCAAGCCAATCATCTGCTGTTTTAATTTGAAGGGTAGTTGGAGTTTGGTATAAGCCTACGCTATCATAAAAACCTGAAACCACCATTTGTGCAACCGTAATTCTTCGTTTAAATAATTCTAAAATAGCAGGACTAAAATACCCTATTTTCTCTTTTATTTCCCAAACACTTTCTCCAGATCCTTTTTTCTTACCAAACAAATAGACTTCTTGTCTAAAAGCTTTTACATTATTCCCGTAAATCATGGATAAAATAGTAGTTTTTCCAGAACCATTAGGACCAATTAAATGCCAAAATTCATTTTTATTGATCGTCCAATTAATGTTGTTTAAAATACATCTATCATCATATTCAACATTTACATTTTGTAAGGTTATAAGTTGGTTTGGTATATTTTTGTAGAATGTAATCGGTTTAGGAACTTCGCCTTTAAAATTAAAGTTAGTTTCTTTAAAAGTATATTTTTCTATAGGAACATTCTCAATAATCTCATCATTTTCAATTTCTAAAACATGTGTTATTATTGGCAAAATTTCTTCTTTTCTATTAAAAAGCTGAATTAAAATAATTTCTGAGGATAACGCAATAAGATCTTCTTTTAAATTAGAAACAGAAGCTATATCTAAGCTTTCAAACGGACTGTCTAAAATTAAAAAATCTGGTTTTTGTTGCAGTAAATAGTTGAGCAAAGCCTTTTTTTGCTCTCCACTAGACAAGGTTCTAATACTTCTATTTTCTTTGCTTGTTAAGGTTTGTGTGTTGTGTTTTGCTTCTTCGTCTATAAATCTATCTAAAATAGAATTTGAAAATAAAAGTCCTTTTTTGTTTTTTAAATTAGGGAAACTATGTATTCCTTTTAAAATGTTTTCTACCAAAGAACTTTTAGAAGAAAGACTTTTATTTTCAATTGTAAAATGGATATTCTCCATAGTGATTTCTTATTTTTTTACTAAAGTAACATGTATATAACTAAGTACTTTTAGTTTGTGCTTTTACTAAATGCAATATTTATATTAGATTGAAAAACTATTCAACTGCACGATACCAGTTTTGTGTGCGAAATAAAAAGGCAATATAACCTCGTACGTTCAACTTGTTAGCGTTGTCTTCATCTAACCAAATTTTACAGCCATATTCTTTTCCTTTTTGAGGGTCTAAAATTGTACCTCCTTTATATTCATCACCTTTCTTTTTCATGCCTTCAATAATTATCATACCTAAGATAAGCTTATCTTTCTTATCTCCCTCACATTTATCACAAACAGCATCTTGACGATCTTTATTAAGTACTTTAACAACTTTACCGTAAACTTTACCGTTTTCTTCATATAGGTTCACTATCGATTTAGTTTCGCCAGTTTCATCATCTACTGTTTTCCAATTTCCTAAAATTGATTGTGCATTTACTGTTACTGCAAGTATTAAAAGTGCGAATGTAAAAAGTGATTTTTTCATGTTTTTTTTTTGATTTATAAAGACATCGATAAGAGAGGTCTTAATTATTTAATTGGTTTTTAAAATATAATTTCAAATGAAGTGAATAAACATTTAATCATATTTAGCACTAAAGTTATTTTTCCATTTTCCTTGAACACGTAATATTTGTTCAATTACATCTCTTACGCAGCCTTCGCCACCTTTTTTATAAGAAATATATTTAGAGACACCTTGTATTTCTGGTGCTGCATCATTTGGGCAACAAGGCATTCCTACTAATTTCATTACAGGGTAATCTGGAATGTCATCTCCCATATACAACACATTTTCGGGCTTTAAATTGTATTTCTCTACCAATTCGTTGTATTGTTTAATTTTATCATGAGCGCCTAAATAGATGTCTTTTATTCCTAAGTTAGCCAAACGTGTTCTTACTCCTTCGTTTTTTCCTCCAGAAATAATACAAACATTTAAACCTTTATCAACGGCAGTTTTTAAAGCGTATCCATCTTTAATATTCATGTGTCTTACTAATTCTCCGTCAGGCATAATCGTAACCATTCCGTTGGTAAGTACACCATCTACATCAAAAATTAAGGTATTTATTTGTGGTAATAATTGTTTGTAACTAATTTCCATATTTATATTTTCTAAAACTTCTACACGTTGTTAGAAGTGGTATTGTTTGTTTAAAATAAATTTAATCAACCGAATTTTGAATTGATTTAGTTAAAAGTTGATAGATTTCTTGTTGATTTGTATCCAGCAAATCTAAATGATTTTTTATTGTTTTTTTATCTTTTCTTACCGCAGGTCCTGTTTGTGCTTTTTCTGGGGATAAAGATGCTATTTTAGAAGCAGTTTCTTTAATTAAAGGTAATAAAACTTCAAAAGGTACTTTATGTTCTATACAAATATCGTTCCCAATTTTATAAAGGTGGTTGGTAAAGTTGTTTACAAAGACGGCTGCAACATGCAATGCTTTTCTTTGTTCAGAATTTATAGTATAAATTTTTTGCCCTATTGCTTTTGCAACTTCACTAAGTAATTGTTGGTCTTTTTTAGTGGTAGCTTCTAAGCAAAAAGGAACTTCATTAAAATTGACGTCTTTTCCCTTTGAAAAAGTTTGTAACATGTAAAAAACTCCTTTGTTGTTTTTGTTTTTTAACTCGCTAATAGCACATCCACCGGAGGTGTGAACCACAAACTTGTTGTTAATTTTAGAAGAAACTTCAGCAATTGCATCATCTGAAACAGCAATAATTGTAAGATCTGCACTTGGAATTTTTTCTAAATTTCTAGAACTAATTTGTGTAATTGCAATACTATCAGCTTTTGAAAAAGCAGTATATAAATGCGTGGCAACATTTCCATTTCCAACAAGTAGTATTGATATCATAAAACGAAGATATTAATTTTTTTAGTGGATTGTACTAGGATTTATTAAATTAGCAAGCATAAAACGAAAGAAATGAAAGAATCGAAGAAATTTGGAATAAATACTACCTGCGTTCATGTTGGCGAAGTTAAAGACGAACAATATAAAGGAGCGGTTTCTCCTATTTATCCTTCAACTTCTTATGCTTTTGATGGCGTTGATGTGAAACGATATCCGCGTTATTTTAATACACCGAATCAAGAAATGTTGCACAAGAAGATTGCAGCTTTAGAGAAAACGGAAGATGCTTTAATTTTTGGTTCTGGCATGGCAGCTATTTCTGCCGCGTTATTTGCTTTTTTACAAAAAGGAGATCATGTAGTTGTGCAGCAAGTAATTTATGGCGGAACCTATAATTTTATTGTATCAGAATTTGATAAATATGGAATAGAATATTCATTTACAGAATCTGATAAAGTAGCAGATTTTAAACCTTTAATCAAAGAAAATACGAAGGTTTTATATATAGAAACACCTTCTAATCCGTTATTAGGTATTACGGATATGAAAGCAATTGCTACATTAGCTAAAGAAAACGGAATTTTAACCATGATAGACAATACGTTTGCATCGCCTATTAATCAGAATCCTATAGATTTCGGAATTGATATTATGTTGCATTCTGCCACTAAATATATGGGAGGACATTCAGATATTTCTGCAGGTGCCATTGCAGCAACTAAAGAACATATTGAGCAAATTTGGAAAACAGCGATTAATTTTGGAGGAAATTTGAGCGATCAAACCGTTTGGTTGTTAGAAAGAAGTTTAAAAACTTTGAATTTACGTGTAAAAGAACAAACTAAAAATGCGCAAAAAATGGCAGAATTTTTAGAAAGTAATTTAGATATTGATACCGTGTATTATCCTGGGTTAAAAAGTCATCCGCAGTATGCGTTGGCTAAGAAACAAATGAAAGGTTTTGGTGCAATGCTATCTTTTGAGTTATCAAAAGGAATTGATGCTATGAAATTTCAGAATCATTTACAATTGATAAAACCGGCTATGAGTTTAGCAGGTTTAGAAAGTACAACTGTTAGTCCAGCACAAACCACACACGCTTTATTAAGTGAGGAAGAACGATTGGCAAGAGGAATTAAGGATGGATTAATTCGTTTTTCTGTAGGTATTGAAGAATCAGAAGACTTAATTGAAGATATATTACAAGCAATAAAAAAAGCAAAGAGTTAAACTCTTTGCTTTTTAAAATGAAAATTTGTTAGAATTTTACATGTGATCTAATTGGTGGTGTTCGTCAATTAACGGTCCACCTTCAATGATTTGTTCTGATGCTTCATTCGCAAATTTCTCGAAGTTTAAGTGGAAGAAATGTGCTAAGTGAATTGCTTTACTAATATAAGCTCCTTTGTTTATCCAAGTATTCATTGGGTTTAACATTTCTGTAGGAACATTAGGACAATATTTTGGCATAAATAATCCGAAAATAGGGTGTTGTTCAAATTCGATATTATCTAAACTTCCTTTTAAGATTTCTCCAATCATTGCTCTTGTGTATTTTAATTTAATACGAGAACCAGTTCCGTAAGGACCTCCAGACCAACCTGTGTTAATCAACCAAACGTTTACACCTGCTTCAGTCATTTTTTTACTTAACATTTCAGCATATTTTGTTGGGTGTAATGGCATAAAAGGTTCACCAAAACAAGCAGAGAAAGATGGTACAGGCTCTGTAATTCCTGCTTCTGTTCCTGCTACTTTTGCAGTATATCCAGAGATAAAGTGGTATGCAGCTTGTCCAGGAGTTAATTTAGAAACCGGAGGCAATACACCAAAAGCATCAGCAGTTAAAAAGAAAATGTTTTTAGGGTTGTTTGCGTATGATGGTACTGCAATATTATCGATGTTATAAATTGGGTAACTTACACGTGTGTTTTGTGTAATAGAACCATCCATATAATCTACTTCTCCATCTTCTTTAAATACTACATTTTCTAATAAAGCACCTGGCTTAATAGCTCTAAAAATATCTGGTTCTTTTTCTTCTGATAAGTCAATTACTTTAGCATAACATCCACCTTCAAAGTTAAAAATGTTGTTGTCTTTAGTCCAACCATGTTCATCATCACCAATTAATTTTCTTGTAGGATCTGCAGATAAAGTTGTTTTTCCTGTTCCAGATAATCCGAAGAAAATTGCTGTATCTCCATCTTCACCAACATTTGCAGAACAGTGCATTGGTAAAACATCTTTTTCTACTGGTAAAATTAAATTTAATGCAGAAAATATACCTTTTTTAATTTCTCCTGTATAACCAGAACCACCAATTAAAGCAATTTTATCTGTAAAGTTAATGATAGAGAAATTTCCTTGACGGATTCCGTATGCTTTTGGGTCATCACAAATATAACCAGGAGCACATAATACTAACCAGTCTTCATCAAAATTAGCTAATTCTTCTTCAGTAGGTCTTAAGAACATATTAAATACAAAAGAAATAGACCATGGGTATTCTGCTACGGTTCTAATATTTGTTCTGTAAGTTGGGTCTGCACATACATAACCATCTTTAGCGTATATTTCTTTATTAGATAAATAATCTGTAACGTTCTTTTTTAATTTATCGAAATTTTCTTGAGAAACAGGTTTATTGGTTTTTCCCCACCAAACTTTGTCTGCTGTATAATCATCTTTAACTATAAATCTATCTTGAGGAGATCTACCAGTAAATTTACCAGTGTTTACAGCTAAAGTTCCATTTTTGGTTTCTCTACCCATACCTTTTTCAATAGTAATTTTTTGAAGTTCTTCAGTAGGTAAGTTCCAATTTACTGTTACGTTTTTTAATCCGTAGGTTTCCATGTTTCTGTTGGTTTCCATAATTTAATTATATAGTTATTAATTAATGATTATTATAATGGTCAAATATTTGACGTTTATATTATTGTTTTTTGATATTGTAAAATTACTCACATTATACAGGTTGATATATGACATATATCATACCCGTAACGAACAGTAAAATTTTATGATAATCCCAACAAAAAGAAGTCAATTTTATATAAAATTAAATACGAAAACGTAATAGAAATAATTTCTTATTATGTTTCTTTAAAAAATGATTATTTTTGATGATTCAATTTATGGTTTTATTAAAGAATAATTAGTAAAACGACGAATTTGTTGTCTTTTTTTAGGGCAATAGAATGGTTTTTATGATAAAAACTGATAAAAAAATAACATATATTAAATGCGTACATTATAATGAAACTAGATATTTTGGCTTTTGGAGCCCATCCAGATGATGTAGAATTAGGTTGTGGAGGCACAATTGCAAAGGAAATTTCCTTAGGAAAAAAGGTAGGTATTGTAGATTTAACGAGAGGCGAATTAGGTACTCGAGGTTCTGCTGATTTACGCGATATTGAAGCAGCGAATTCAGCTCAAATTTTAGGGGTTTCTGTAAGAGAAAATCTTCGATTTGCAGATGGCTTTTTTGTGAATGATAAAAAGCATCAATTAGAGGTCATAAAAATGATACGTAAGTATCAGCCAGAAATTGTGTTATGTAATGCTGTAGACGATCGGCATATTGATCATCCTAAAGGAAGTAGTCTTGTGTCTGATGCATGTTTTTTAAGTGGGTTATTAAAAATAGAGACAGAAGTAGAAGGGGAGTTACAAGAAAAGTGGAGACCAAAGTTGGTCTATCATTATATACAATGGAAAAATATAGTGCCAGACTTTGTAATTGATGTTACAGGATTTATGGATCTTAAAAAGAAATCGGTGTTAGCATACGCTTCCCAATTCTATGATCCTGCTAGTAATGAGCCAGAAACACCTATTACAAGTAAGAATTTTACAGATAGTGTAGATTATAGAGCAAAAGATTTAGGAAGATTGATTGGTGTAGCATCTGCAGAAGGCTTTACCACAGAGCGTTACGTGGCTGTAGAAAATTTAAGTAAATTAATTTAATATTTTCTTTTTTAGAAGCGGAAAAAAGTTTTATATTTGCACCCGCAATTATATGGTGGTTGTAGCTCAGTTGGTTAGAGTATCGGTTTGTGGTACCGAGTGTCGCGGGTTCGAGTCCCGTCTTCCACCCAAAAAACAAAGCTTCTTAGAGATAAGAAGCTTTTTTTGTTTCCATACTTTTTTAAATTAAGCATATTTTTAACGTGATTTATTTTTTTTGAGAATCGTGTAAATGTGATAAGCATTTAAGATAAATTAAATTGAAGAGCTTTAATAGTATTGTTTGAACCATGTCTTTACGTTATATGATATATTCAATTAATTTAGTCATTAGAAGTACAAACGCTTCTGTGGAATCTTTTAGAACGGAATTTAGAGGGGTTAGGAATATAGAAACTTTCCTTTTTATATTAACAAGTAGTTATGCGTAATTCTATAATATCACAACTTTTGGGTTTAATCTGTCTTTTAATAGGATTTATTCTTTTTGAGGATCGAGGATCGTGCAAGAGTGATGGGAAGGTAAGGTGAGCTTAATTAAGGGGTTTAATAGTCTTGTTAGGTTTATGCTTGTTCTATTATTAGAGTTAGAAGTACAAGTGTTTCTGCGGAATCTTTTAGAGTATAATTTAGAAGAGGTAAGGCCATGTGGTTTTTGCTTTTTTAGACTCTCAAATATTTATGCCTAATTTCTAAATCCCACAACTTTTGGACTTGATCCATGATTTCTTAGTATGGTTTTAAAACTTATGTAAAATAAAAAAGTCGCCTAAATATTTTTAGACGACTTTTGAGCGAAAGACCGGGTTCGAACCGGCGACATTCAGCTTGGAAGGCTGACGCTCTACCAACTGAGCTACTTTCGCATTATTGGTAAGCGGTTGCAAATATAATATGTTTTTTAATATCTGCAACCTTTTTTTGAAAAAAAATTAATAAAACTTTTTATCCTCTCTCAATACCTTTAAAAAATGAAAGCCATAAATATTATAACCTTCATTATAGTAGAATTTATGAGATTTAGGATTACTTGCATAGGTGTTTAATTCAATAGCTTCGCAACCTTTACTTTTAATATGATTGTCTATCCAGTTAAAAAATTGTTTACCAAGCCCTTGTCCTCTTATAGATTCATCAATAATTACATGATCGGGCTCTACAGATTTACCAATATAGTGTCTTGTGGAGTACCAGAGTCCTGATATTCCCACTAATTTTTCATCAATATATATCCCAACACATTCGTAATTTGTATTTTTAGATATTTCTAAAACTCTTTCTTTTAATAATTCTAAAGGAGTTTTTGAGTTTAATTTTGTTAAAAGCGGAATGATTGTCAAAATTTCTTCTGCTTCAATTACTTTTATTAATGTATTCATACCTTATAATTTAAAATAGGTGTACTTTTTTTGTATTACAAATTTAGGAATATAATATATTGTTGTCTATTCTTAAATTTGAGTTGTTTGCGAATAAAAAAATCTCAAACATTTGTTTGAGATTTTTATAATATAAATATCAAGCTTTGTTCTTTGTTTTTACTAGATTCTATATGGGTTTTTTTATGTTCTAAAACAATCTATAACCGTTCTTCAATCCATTTTTTAAAACTATGAAAATTTTGTGGCGCAACTCCATGACCAACTGGGTATTCAGAATAAACATTTTGTAATCCTAGATTATCTAAAAAAGGCTTTGTTTTTCTGGCCCATTCTACAGGTAGAACTTGGTCTACCGAACCATGAGAACAGTAGTAATCTGTTTTAATTTCTTTAGAAATAGATTCGGGTAATAATTCTGTATTAATATAACCACTTAAAGCAATTACATGCTGTACTTTATTTGGGTAGAAAAAACTTAAAGAATAACTTAATATGGAACCTTGACTAAAACCTAACAAAAAAGTTTTATTAGGGTCTGTATTAAATTTTGCTTTTATTTCATCAATAAAAATAGCTATTTTATCTATAGATTCTTTGGCTTGTTCTAAATCAGAAAATTTACCATTTAACTCATCAAAATTAATGGCATACCAAGCATAACTTCCAAAACCTAGGGTATTTGGTGCTTGTGCGCTAATAATTAAAAAATCATCTGGTAATTCTTCTGCAAAAGAAAATAAATCTTGCTCATTACTTCCGTAACCATGCAGTAAAATTAATAAAGGCGGGTTTTTAGTTGCTTTTTTTGGCTGTCTTACCAAGTACTCTAAATCGCTCATTTAAGCTTTGTTTTTTGTTGTGATTAAACGTTTTTAAACCATTCTTGAAATTGATCTCCAATAACAGGAACTGCCTTTTCTTCGCCTTTAATAGCTCCAATAATACCAATTATCCAAAGAACAAAAAGTGCTACTGCAATGATTAGACCTATTGTGCCGTTTATTGCGGTAATTGCGTATTGATTAATTAAACCTAAAAGAGCTAAGCCAATCATTTGTCTAATATGAAAACTAGCAAATGTGTTTTTTTTAGTATTGTTCATAAAATAAGCAACAATAGTTCCAATAAATGTAATGTAACTGATAATTGCGATTGTTTTTCCTTCGTTTACTGTTTGATTTTCCATAATTATTTTAGTATTAATTGATTGTTAGCGTAGATTCCGTAAGCTTTTCCATTTAATTTTTTATCTAAAAAAGCACTATTTTTTGATATTGATAAAATATCCTTTTTTGCAAAAGTGTAATTAAGTTCTGGGTTAAATAAAGTAATTTCTGCTTTAGAATTTTCTTTTATAGAGTGTTCTTTTATTCCAAAAATTGCTTTAGGTTTACTGGTAATATTGGCTATAAAGTCTTCTACCTCTAAAACGGAATTAAGAGCTCCAAAAGCACTTTCTAAGCCAATGGTTCCGTCTTTTGCTTCACTAAACTCTAGTTTTTTGTGTTCTATATCAATTGGGTTGTGATCCGACGTAATAATATCTATAACGCCAGATTTAATTCCTTTTAGTAAGCCTTTAATGTCTGCTTTTGTTCTTAAAGGAGGGTTTACCTTGTAGTTGCTGTCAAAACCTTGTAATTCATCGTCAGACAAAGTTAAATGATGCACAGAAACACTACAGGTAACTTGCAATCCTTTCTTTTTCGCTTCTTTAATAAGTTCAACAGATTTTGTTGTAGAAATGGTTGGAATATGTAATTTTCCGCCTGTATATTCTAATAAATATAAATCTCTTGCAATTTGTATGTGTTCTGCCAAAGCAGGAATTCCTTTCAATCCTAATTTAGTACTGTTAATGCCTTCGTTTGCAATTCCTTCTCCGGCAATGGAGTTGTTTTTAGGGAAACTGAAAACCAATCCATCAAAATTCTGAGCATACAAAAGTGCAATTTTCATTAAATTATCATTGGCAATTGGTTTGTTGTAATCAGCAAAAGCAATAGCACCAGATTGTTGCATGTCATATAATTCTGCCATGTCAATACCTTTGCTGTTTTGTGTTAGCGCAGCAATAGGGTATAGGTTGGTGGCGAATCCGTTTGCTTTATGTATTAAAAATTCAACGGCAGATTTATTGTCTATTACTGGGTTTGAGTTTGCATTTACTGCAACCGCCGTAAAACCACTTTTCGCGGCAACATTTAATCCGTTTTTAATATTTTCTCTTTCTTCAAAACCAGGTTCTCCAAAAGAAACACTTGTGTCAAACCAACCACAAGAAACGTGTAAATTATCTAGTGCTACCACTTGATAATCGTTTTCTATTTCTATGGAATTTTCAATTTTAATAATAATTCCGTTGGTAATTAAAATGTCTTTTTGATGATGATGATATGGGCTTGAAGAGTCTATAATCGTTGCCGATTTTAAAAGCGTGGTCATGGTTTATAGAATTTTAAAATCAAAATTTCTAAAAGCAAAGATACAATTGCCAACGATAAAAACCATTTCCAAAGCCAATGAACTTCATTTTTTTTGTTGATTTCTTTAAAAACACTAGCAATTGAAGTAGAAACGGTGATTCCTTTATTAATTTTTTTTAGTTCATCTAAATCCATAAAGTTTAATAAACTTTCTTCTTTAGTATAATTGTAACCTAATTTTTGAATGGTATCTGTGTCTTTTAGTACATTGTAAAAACCAGCTTTTAAAGGTTGCTCTTTAGTAGTGATGCTTACTTTGTTTTGAAATTTCTGTTGCAAAGGAATAAAAGAATTTTCTGAATTCGCAATTCTTAAAACTTTGTCTTTTTCGATAGATGTTTCTATGTCAATATTATTTTTAGAAGCAATTCTGTAGAATAATTTAGGGAGTTTAAAACTAAACTTTCCGAAGTTATAAAACACGGGAACAATTAAAGGAGAGTTTATGAAATTACTATTTTTTCTGTCTAAAGAACTTGCAATCCAATAGGTGTTATTTTCTTTGTTTTTAATTTGAGAAATAAAGGAAGTGCCGTTTTCAAATGAAACAATTGTACTTGCCTTTCTAGATAAAATAGGGAAGTAACTTTGTATGGTTGGGTATTGAAAATTAGTTACTTTTTTTGAAAAAACATTTTTAAAAAGAGGGTGTTTATAATTGATATTTGTAATCTTTAAAGTATCTGTTTTTTTAGGTTGAATTTTTCCAATGTTTAAATTTTGAAGCAAAGAATTGTAAGAGTTGATATTCATGTTTTCATTTGGGATGATCACAAGGCTTCCTCCGTTTTTAGAAAATTCTATAATTTTTTTTGATAAAATTTCAGAGATATTTTCTATTTCATTTAGTACAATTAATTGTTGTTTTAAGATGGAGTTGTAGTTGGTGTTTTGGACAGTGGATTGTGTGAAATTAAATTCATTTTCGGTGTAAATTTTAGTAAGAAAATCTGCCTTATTTCCTATGGATAAAACTTTGATTTTTTGATCGTTTTTTAAGGTGAAATAAAACACGTTATCAAAGGCGAAAGTATCGCTAATAGAGAGTTCGATTTTTCCGTTAAATGAAACCTGATTCTGAATTTTAAATTGTATTGTTTTTAAAGCGTCTTTTTTTAAAGAGGAGGAGAGCTTACTAATCAGTTTTGCATTGTTGTAAATTGCAATAGGAATATTTTCTTTTGCTTTTCCTTGGTTTTTTACAAGTACATTTAGCGTAAAGTTTGTAGTATTTATGTTGGTGATAAAAACACTATCTATAGAAATGTTATTTTTAATAGAAGGTTCTAGTTTTATAACAGAAAAAGGGGGTGTTACATTTGTAAACTCGTTTTTGTAAATATTCTGAAAATCAGATATTAGTATTATCTTATTTGAACTTTTGATTTTATCATTTTTTTGTGAGGTAAATTTAAGTAAAATCGTAGAAAGATCTACTTTATTTGGAGTTTCTTTAATTTGTAGCAAGACTTTTTTTAATTCTGCCTTGGTAATATTCTCGTAAAAACCTGAATTTGTCTGTAGCGAATATACGTCTTTTTCTGATACGTTTTCTATAAGTTCTTGTGCAGCAACTTGTAGTAAATTTCCTTTTTCTCCTTTTGTATTTGTGCTTAAAGAATTGTCTAAATAGATAAAATTATGTTGTTTTTGGTTGGATGTTTTATCACTTAAATAAGGTTGAGAGAAAGCTAATATTATCGCTGAAAAAAGAAGCATTCTTGTAGCTAATATGAGCCACTTTTTTATACGAGAACTTTTACGTGTTTGCTGTACTATTTTTTGTAAAAATGCAACGTTTGTAAAAGGAACTTTTACAAATTTTTGTAGTTGAAAAAGATGCACTATAATCGGAATAATTAGTAGTGCTAAAAAGTATAAAACAGCTGGGTTTTTAAATTGCATTTAGTATTTCTATGAGTTTCAAAAATAAGAAAAATTATACGATTTAGTTAAGATTTGTTACACAGAATTTTTCTTAAAGATTGTGCTTCGAAAAGTTGAAACATGAAATTAAAAGGCTTCTAGAATTTTTCAAAAACACCTAAACCGAACAATGCAAAATCATATTTTACCGGATCATTTGGATCTAGTTTTCGCAAGTTTGTATCTAATTCAGAAAGTGCTTTCCAATCGTTTTGTTTTCTTAAAAGTAGTTTTAATTTACGTGCAACATTTCCGGAATGGACATCTAACGGACACGATAAATTTGCTGGTTTGTGTGTGTGCCAAATTCCAAAATCTACACCAGAATTATCGTTTCTAACCATCCATCTTAAGAACATATTTATTCTTTTTGCCGCCGAATTTTTTAATGGATCAGAGATGTGTTTATGCGTTCTTAGTTGATGTGGAACTTCAAAAAACACTTGTTTTAGATGGTGAATTGCATTCTTGTAATCGGTCTGTTTTTTAGCTACCAATAACACATGTTCTAGTCCTTGGTGATGTGTGTAAATGTGTCTTAAAGACGTTATAAATTGTTGTAAATCGATTGCATTAAAAGTTCTGTGTACAAATCCTTCAAGAGATTTTAGATCAGTTTCTTGATGATTCATCACAAAATCAAAAGGAGCGTTATCAAAAAGATCCATCATTTTAATTGCATTTCGGATAATCATCGTTCTATTTCCCCAAGAAATAGTTGCCGTTAAAAAACCTGCAATTTCAATATCTTCTTTTTTTGTGAATAAATGAGGTATCTGAATTGGGTCAGATTCAATAAAATTGGGGTTGTTATATAGAACTACCTTCTCGTCTAAAAATTCTTTTAATTCAGATTTTTTCATACTTATTCAAATAAAAAACTCATTAAAAATAAAAAACCATTATAGCTTCCATGTAATAAAATAGACCATAATAGCCCAAATTTAACTCGAATATAGCCAAAATAACCACCAACGAGTAATTGAGGTAGGATTAAAAGAGGGGAGAGTAATAGTACGTTTGTGGTGATTTTAAAATTGCTAATATGTATAAAACCAAAAATTAGTGTAAAAATATAGAAGGCATATTTAAATGAATTTGGTTTTATAAAAATAGTAATTGGAGCTCTAAATAGTGTTTCTTCTATAATAGGAGCAACTACAGAACTCAATAATAAAACTTGAATAAAAGACATGTCTTTAAACATTTCTTCTATTTTATGAGTTTCAAAATCTACAAGTTGTAGCTCTTGAATTAAACTGAATAAAGGAGTTATTATAATGCTGGTTGCGATACTAATGATAAATAGGTGAAAGAAAATTTTAATACGATACCCATAATCCTTATTCGTATCTGCTCCTGGAACCGGATTTTTTATATAGGTAATTACATTATTAAATGTTTCTTTCATTAGTTAGCTTTATTCATAAGTAGCATAAAACTTATAAATGTTACGTTATTCTATAATTTTACCATCAATCATTGTTAGTTTTCTATCTGCCATATTTGCCAACTCTTCATTATGAGTAATAATTACAAAGGTTTGTCCAAATTCATCACGTAATTTAAAAAAAAGTTCGTGTAAGTTTTTAGCAGATTCGCTATCTAAATTTCCACTAGGTTCATCAGCTAAAATAACGGAAGGGTTGTTAATTAATGCTCTTGCAACAGCAACTCTTTGTTGTTCTCCTCCAGAAAGTTCATTCGGTTTGTGGCTTATTCTGTGTGATAAACCTAAAAATTCAAGTATTTCCTTCGCTCTTGTCTCTGTTTCTTGTTTTGTTTTCTTAGCGATAAACGCAGGAATACAAACATTTTCTAAAGCCGTAAATTCTGGTAACAATTGATGAAATTGAAAAATAAAGCCAATGTGTTTGTTTCTAAAAGCAGAGAGTTCTTTATCTGCCAAGTTTTTAAGTGAAACACTGTTTAGTTTTAATTCGTAGTTTTTTTCTTTTTGAGGTTTGTCTAAAGTGCCTAAAATTTGAAGCAAAGTTGTTTTTCCTGCACCCGAAGGACCAACAATGGCAACGATTTCTCCTTTTTTTATGTGCAAATCTACTCCTTTTAAAACTTCTACATCCCCATAATATTTGTGAATGTTTTTACCAATTATCATACTTAAAAACTTTGTAACGAATGTATAAAAAAGAAATCAGAAAAATATAAATCTTAATTTAAATTGAAGCCAATTAAATTGTTTGTTCTGCAAGGTGTTAAAAAGCTCTTGTAAGTATAGAAAGTGAGTGAAAAAAACCTACAAGGTTAGAAAAACCTTGCAGGAGGTGTAGGAGGTAGCTAAAATATATTTTTCAATTTATTGTAATCAATAAAATAAACAAGTCTTATAGAAAAAGTATGTCTTTGAGATTGATTGAATAAATTATCTATATTTTCCCTGAAATTTAAATTAGAGTTGGTGTCTTCATTAAAAATAGAATTTCTATAAAATGCAATTAATTGACTCCCGGGTGCAAATTGCCAGATATAATTTAAATCTAAATTCCAGCTATTAAAGTTTACATTATCTCCGGTGTATGTTGTGTTTGGGTCTAAATTTCCTTTTGAGTTTAAGTTGTGATATCCATTATAATCTACAGAGCCCCAGTAATGTCTAAAACTTAGAGATAAAGAAGAATTTGTACTAAAACTATATTTACCAGCAATGGTATTGATGTAGCTTTTACGATCTCTCATGCCGAAAATTATAGTTGTTCCCTCTTCATCTACAAAACCTTGGTCGTTATTTGTTTTGTTATACTCTAGTTCATATTGTAAAGAAAATTGATTGGTAAAACGATAACGAGGAGCAACACTAAAACCATAACCTAATTTGGGGTTTTTGCGATAGGCAGTATAATAGGCATCTGCATTTAATTCTAATTTCTTTTGTGAATTGGTAGAAATCCATCCGTTTATATTTCTACTTTCTGGTTGTAAAAAATAAATACCACTTGTGGTACCTTGTCTAGGTTCAAAGAAATCTTTTTCTTTTGAATTGTAATTTAAATTACCTCCAAAAGTAAATCGTTTTCTAGTTTGGGCACTTGCACCAAAACCTGCATTAAAACCTGTGTATACGCCAGAGAAATGTTGAAAATTAGCTTGGTTGTAAAAATTATAATTCACCCAATTGTAATTTTTGGTAGGCTGTAAAGTTTCCCAACCTGCGTTACCATAAATATCTTGTTGATTATTACTAAAAAGGATTCCTAAATCATTCGGATTAAAATCTTTGTTTTCAAAACTATAGCCTAATTCCCAATTCCAATGCCCCGAATTATATCCAAAGCTATTATCAAAAGTATAGCCGGTATTGGGGTTGTTAATATCATCAGAAATGTTACTCATTTTAACAGAGCCGTCGGCATTGTATTTACTGTCTTTGGTTTCTATATGCCAATCTAAAGCGGTTACATTGGCATCTCTAAACTTGCCATCTCTTGTAACATTTGTGTTGATTAAAGTTATGGTAGAGTTCTGATTAAATTGTTGATCTAGCACCAAAATGTTATAGTTGGTAAATGGTGCTATCACTTCTTTTCTTGTATTTCCGGTAGTATTATTTTTAATGGTTGCTGCTGTTTTTTCTGTAATGGCGTTAAAAAAGCCAATACCCAATCCGCCTTTGGTTCTTCCTGAAATTTTAACAGCGTTTAACATCGTTACTTTACCAGGATAATTTGTAATCTCTTCATCGGCAGATAAAGTGCTTTCTACATCAAATTGATCTATAGGAGAACTACCAATTCTTCTAGAATAAAAAAGATTTGCTTTGTTAAATAATTCTGTTCCTTCTGTAAAGAATTGTCTTTGTTCAGAAAACTGTTGCTCAAAAGGACCTAAATTTAGTTCTACATTGTCAAAACCAACCTGACTAAAATCTGGAATTAAAGTAGCATCTAGCGTAAAATTGTCTGTCAAACCATATTTAATATCCATTCCCATGCTCCAATCATACTTTGTGTGTCCTTCAAAAGTATTAGTTGTTGCAGAGGCATAAGGATATAAATTTAATCTTGTAGGTGGTTTAATGTCTCTAAAATTTTCAATTAAACCGTCGTATTGCGTCCACCTTCCAACTGAATTATCAATATGAGTCCAAGTATGTTGTGCGTTTAGTTTTTCTAACCTTCGGTGGAAATTAAATCCCCAAGACTGTACAGGTCTGTTTGCAAAACGAATTGCTCGGTAAGGGATTTTCATTTCTACTGCCCAACCTTTCTCATTAATTTTTGTGGCGCTTTCCCAAACCGCACTCCAGTTAAAATCTTCATTGCCATTAGACACTTTAGCATCTCCTTGATTTCCGGTAACTTGAACAAGAAATTCAAAAGGGTTTTGTCCATCATCATTAGGGTTTATCGTTACCAAGAAGAAGTCTGCAATACTAAAATTATCTCTTGTGGAAAACTCTTGCGGAATTCCTTCTGGGTCAGGATCATTCATTTGTGCCGAAATGTAAATGGCATCATCATCGTAAATAACTTTTACAGTCGTTTGATATTCTTCTGGAACAAGTGTGCCATTGTCAGGTCTTAAAACGACAAAGTCAGTTAAGATTTCAGCATTTTTCCATGCTTCATCATTTAAAATTCCATTAATTTTAGGTGCTTTTTTAACTCTTGTGGTTGTAATTGTTTTTCGATTCTCTTTATTCTGAGCAGATAGCTGAAGTAATGACAGCAATGCAATTACGAGTAAAATGGTTTTTTTAAACATATAATTTTTGGTTGATTATGTGTTAAGATTACAAACTGATTCTATTTTTTAATGAGAAAATCAAAGTGGGTTTTAACTATTTAAAAGACGCTTCATAATTTAGATTGTTACACTTTTAATTTTATTTTTTTATGAAATTAAGGCAAAATAGCATTGATAATTTTTTTTAATGAAAACTATGCATCTTTTTATATTTGAATTTGTATTTTTGAATCGATAATAAAATTTTTACAAATGAACTTACACGAATATCAAGGAAAAGAAATTTTGAGCAGTTTTGGCGTTAGAATTCAACGTGGAATTGTTGCAAGCAACCATAAAGAGGCTGTAGATGCAGCAAAACAATTAACTGCAGAAACTGGTACAGGATGGCACGTAATTAAAGCGCAAGTTCATGCAGGTGGGCGTGGAAAAGGTGGAGGAGTTAAGTTGGCTAAAAACTTAGCAGAGGTAGAAAGTATTGCCAATGACATTATTGGAATGATGCTAATTACGCCACAAACTTCTGCGGAAGGTAAAAAAGTAAACCAAGTTTTAATTTGTGAGGATGTATATTATCCTGGAGATTCTGAGCCAGATGAATACTATATGTCTGTTTTATTAAACAGAGCAACTGGTAAAAATATGATTATGTATTCTACAGAAGGTGGAATGGATATTGAAACTGTTGCAGAAGAAACTCCGCATTTAATCTTTACAGAAGAAATAGATCCTTTATTAGGAATTATGCCTTTTCAAGCACGTAAAGTTGCTTTTAACTTAGGCTTATCTGGTGTTGCTTTTAAAGAAATGACAAAATTTGTTACTAATTTATATAAAGCTTACATAGGTTCAGATTCTTCTATGTTTGAAATTAACCCGGTTTTAAAAACATCGGATTCTAAAATTATGGCAGTTGATGCTAAAGTTTCTTTAGATGAAAATGCATTATATAGACATAGAGATTATGCAGCAATGCGTGATTTACGTGAAGAAAATCCTATTGAAGTGGAAGCAAAAGCTGCTGGTTTAAACTATGTAGATTTAGATGGAAACGTTGGTTGTATGGTAAACGGAGCTGGTTTAGCAATGGGAACTATGGATTTAATTAAAGAATCTGGAGGAGAGCCTGCTAACTTTTTAGACGTTGGTGGTACTGCAGATGCAGCTAGAGTAGAAACTGCTTTTGGAATTATTTTAAAAGACCCAAATGTAAAAGCTATTTTAGTAAATATTTTTGGAGGTATTGTACGTTGTGATAGAGTTGCACAAGGTGTTGTAGATGCTTACAAAAGTATGGGAGACAAAATTAATGTACCTATTATTTGTAGATTACAAGGAACAAATGCTAAAGAAGCAAAAGAATTAATTGACAATTCTGGAATGGAAATTATTTCTGCTACAGAATTTCAAGAAGCTGCAGATAAAGTTGCTGAAGTTTTAGAAGCTGCGAAATAAGTAGTTTTAAATATATTGAAAACGCCTCATGAAAATGAGGCGTTTTTTTTATGAATGTATTTTTATTTGAATCAATTGATTTTATTATTTGGCTATCCTTCTGCTTTTAAATAGTATTTTTTTCGCAACCAAAAAGAAACGCGCACTAATAATATTAAAGCAGGTACTTCAACTAGTGGACCAATAACTCCTGCAAAAGCTTGTCCGGAGTTTAAACCGAAAACAGCAATGGCAACTGCTATCGCTAATTCAAAATTATTACCTGCTGCTGTAAATGCTACGGCTGCTGTTTTATCATATTCTGCCCCTGTAGCTTTTGTAAAGAAAAACCCAATGATAAACATTAAGGTAAAGTAAACTAATAATGGAACGGCTATAATTAAAACATCCATTGGTATTTCTACAATTAATTCTCCTTTTAAAGAGAACATTACTACAATGGTAAATAACAACGCAATTAATGTTAATGGAGAAATTGTAGGGATAAATTTGTTAGTGTACCAATCTTCTCCTTTTAATTTCACTAAAATAAGTCGACTTAAAATGCCCAGAACAAACGGAACTCCTAAGTAAATAGCCACACTCTCTGCAATCGTTGCTACAGAAATATCTACAATTGCACCTTCAAAACCAAAATAGGGTGGAAGCACGGTGATAAAAAGCCACGCATAAAAACTGTATGCAAAAACTTGAAATATACTGTTTAAAGCGACTAATCCAGCTCCGTATTCAGCACTTCCTTCAGCTAAATCATTCCACACCAAAACCATGGCAATACAACGCGCCAAACCAATTAAAATAAGTCCGACCATGTATTCTGGGTAGTCACGTAAAAATGTAATCGCCAATATGAACATTAATACAGGGCCAATAATCCAGTTTAGAATCAGTGAAATTGATAAGATTTTAGTGTTTCTAAAAACTTTAGGTAACAGAGCATAATTTACTTTCGCCAAAGGCGGATACATCATTAATATCAATCCAATGGCAATGGGAATATTGGTGGTTCCACTACTAAATGAATTGATAATATCTGGAAACGTTGGTATAAAATACCCTAAACTTACTCCAATCGCCATGGCAACAAATATCCATAAAGTTAAATAACTATCTAGAAAACTTAATTTTTTTGAAGCCATTTTTATAAATTTACTTGAGAGAAAACGTAAAATAATTCCGTTGCAATTTGCAAACTTCTTTCTTGGTATTTTTCTGCTTGTTGAGGTGTATTGTCAAATGCCTTTGGATCATCAAAAGTAATTGGAATACGTTTTTCTGCTCCTGCAATAAACGGACAACCGCCATCTGCTTGTGAGCAAGTCATAATTGCTGCAAACTCAGATTTCGGATTAAAATCGTCATCTAATTTTTTAGAAAACCCAATAATAGGATGTGTGTTCTCTCCGTATTTTATACTATAAATAGGGTTTTTACCCTCTGAAATTGTTTTAATCTGAAAACCTTGGTTTTTCAACGTTTCTGCAGCCATCGGGAAAAGAGCAGTAGCTTCTGTTCCTCCAGAATAACAAAATACATTTTTAACGTTAAAATAGCTAGCCATTGCTTGTGCCCAAACTTGTGATAAATGGCTTCTTCTAGAATTATGAGTGCAAATAAAATTGATTCTAATTTCTTGCTGATTAGAAACCTTATCTTGAATAAAATCTGCTAAAGGCTGTAAAACAGTTTTACGTTCTTCTGTAATCGAGGCAAAGTTTAAACCTTTAATTACGTTTTCTATTTCTGAAAATAGGGTAGTTTGTGTTGTGATCATTTTTTCTAAAAGTTGATTTTTTTATATTTTTGGTAAGCTTGTTAAGTTCTTTTATTAAACAATTGGAGTATTGTTTTATTCTGCGTAAATCTGTGAAATCTTTGGGGTAATATTGAATAGATTAATATTATTTCCCGCAGATTACGCAGATGTTCGCAGATTTTTTTGAGTATTATAATTAATAGAACCTCAGGTTCTATTTTAGCAACAACCGCCTCCAGGTGTACAAGTGTTTGCAACTGGTATGTCTGAAAATTGTAATTTTGGTTTTTCTTCCGGAATTCCGCAATTATCTTTAGCCAAACAATCTGTTTGTTTAGAAGTCAATAAGAAGTTTGTTCCATCAAAATCTAATCCGAATTTACCAATGGTTTCTGCTTGGTATTCTACTTCAATTTCTAAATTTCCGATGCCTAGAACCTTTTCAGAAAGTTCTATAATGTTTAATAATTTTTCAGGATGCAATCTGTGGTCATAGTCATCTGCGTTCCAAAGTTGGAAGTTTACTACTTCTTCGTTTCTAACGGTTCCGCCGCAATCAATAAATTTTTTGGTGATTTTACCAACTTCTGTTACATGAAAATGATTTGGTACTAATTCTCCGTTTGGTAATTGAAAACCAATTGTTTTTAAAGCTTTTAAAGCTACTTTTACTTCTGATAGTTTCATATTGTTATATTTGTTTATTGCAATTTTGCGATTAATATTTGTAAATTTTTTTAACAGCAATCTGTTTTTTGAGATAAATCTTGATCTAAAAACTCTGACATCACTGTTTTCATTGCTGTCCAGTTTTCTTTGTGAATACAGTAACAAACGCGAGTTCCTTCTACGTTTCCTTTTATCAACCCTAAATGTTTCAATTCTTTTAAATGTTGCGAAATTGTTGGTTGCGCCAATCCTATTTCGTTTACTAAATCTCCACAAACACAAGAGTTCAGTTTAAACAAATGTTGTAAAATAGTCACTCTTGCCGGATGACCAAAAACTTTTGCAAACAAGGCAATTTCATTTTGTTGATCGGTAAACATTTCAGTTTTTGCTAATCCCATTTTGTTTCTTTATTTATTCATTGCAATATTACGATTAATAATTAATCCACCAAAATTATTTTGTCAAAGTTATTGGAAAAACTATTTCTAGAAATTTCTTGAGTGGAAGGATTTGTTTTATTAGTCGGTTCAAACTATCTTTATGGAAGCAAATAAAATGATGAACATTTTAGAATTTATATTTAAATAATTATGAGTTTAAAAACAATATTAGGTATCCTATTTATAGCATTTTCTAGTTTGATTACAGCAACTGAACGTCCGTTTTTCGATAAAAATAAAGACCTTTTGATTGCTCAGTTTGATAGCAAACCAGATCCAGATGACATTCATGCGCAAGCAGCTTTAGGGAGTTTATTGTTGCATAAAGATCTTAAAGGCGTTAAATATTATGCCGTTGCCGGAGCTGTCGGAATTCAGAAAGGAAAATTTATTCCTTCAGATAAATTATTTAAGATGGTATTTGGTAGAAAATGGACAAATGCACATACAGACTGGGAGGGTTCTGTAAAAAAGATAACCAAAAAAGCGATTACAGTTTTAAATAAAGGAGGTAAAGTTTGGGTACAAGAAGCAGGACAATCAAATATTACGGCAGATTGGATTGCTGAAGTGCTTAAAACGGTTTCTGAAGAAATTGTAAAGGCGAATGTAATTGTGGTGCAGCATAGCAAATGGAATGAAGACCATACAGAAGCTTTGGATTTACAGTATGTAAAAGAGAAAGCGACTTATTTTGCTTTGGATGACGGAAACGCTGATAAAGAAGAAGCATGGGGAGATCGAGGCCCTTATAAAACTCCGGCGTATAGAGCTAAAGAAGCTAAATGGATAAAGTTAGCAAAAACATCACCTAACAAAAAAGCAAGAAAATTATGGGTAGAGGCGGATGCGATTATTACAAAAATGTTTCCTGATGGATTTCCGCATGAATGGTCTTACATTCATAATGACGGTGTCGATTATTCTGATTGCGTAGAAAATTGGTGGATTTTTAATTTAGGAGCAAAGGCTGATAGCAATTCTAAATTTTGGGATCGATATGTTTTAAATTAACAATATGTCTTTCGTGTATTATTTTAATAAACTTAGAATGCCTCACATTTAAGAGGCATTCTAAGTTCTACAAAATATAAAGGTTATAGTATTAAAGTAAATAACCTATTCTAAATTTTGCATTGGGGGAACTTTATATAATTTACAAATCTAAATTCACCAAGGTTCTTCCTTTCAGTTTTCCTTGCAACATTAAATCTATTTTATCACTTAATTCATCTAAAGAAATTTCTGCAGAAGCCTCGGTTAAACCGTCATTTTTCCACTCATTAGCTAGTTTGATCCATACTTTTTCTCTGTAGGACATTGGGTAATTCTGAGAATCAATACCTATCAATGTAATTCCTCTTAAAATAAAAGGAAATACAGTTAAATCAAGTTTTGGAGAAGCTACATTTCCGCAACAAGTTATCACGCCCATTGGCGCTGTTGCTTTAATAATGTTTTCAAGAATTACACCACCTACGGTATCAATTCCTCCTGCAAAAAGAGGTTTTAAAAGAGGTCTATTTGCCATTTCCTCAACATCTTTTCGCATCATAATTTCATCTGCACCTAGGTTCTTTAAAAAATCAATTTCAGATTCTTTTCCTGTAATGGCAATTGTTTTGTAACCTAGTTTTTTTAAGATAGCAATACTTGTAGATCCAACGCCACCTGTAGCACCTGAAACAACAATAGCACCATCTTCTGGTTTTACCAATGTCGTTAATTTTAATACAGACATACCTGCGGTTAAACCTGCAGTTCCAATAGTCATTGCTTCCTTCATAGAAAGATTTTTAGGTAACTTCACTACCCAATCTGCGGGCACTTTAACGTATTCCGCAAAGCCTCCGTCTGTATTCATTCCTAAATCGTAACTAGTGACAATAACATTGTCCGATTCTTTAAATTTAGTAGATTCTGAAGAAACTACTGTTCCGGCAGCATCAATTCCTGGGGTGTGCGGATAATTTCTAGTTACACCTTTATTTCCAATGCTAGACAAAGCATCTTTATAATTTAAAGAACTGTAGTGCACTTTTATTAAGACTTCGCCTTGTTCTAATGGTGTAAAGGCAATTTCTTTAACGGAAGAAATAAAGTTTCCATCTTTCTCTTCAACTCTAAAAGCTTTGTAATTCGATTGATTATCCATATTGTTCTTTTGTGTATTATTCTTATTTTTACATCAAAGTTCGCTTAAATTAAACTGATAAACAAGAACTTACAAATTGTATCCTAACGAACATTTTGTGCTGTTTTGTCTGTTTATAAAGCGTGTAAGCCTAAAAAAAAATGAAAAAAAGTTATTGCCCTATAGATACTTTTATAAATACCATTAAAGGAAAAAGAAAAGGTACCATTATTTTACATCTTTTTCAGGGTGATAAACGGTATAGTGAATTGGTTCGGCTTATGCCGGATATTAGCGAACGCATGATGTCTAAACAGTTAAAAGAGTTAGAGCATGATGGTTTAGTTATTAGAACGGTTTTTCCTGAAGTTCCGCCTAGAGTAGAGTATAGCTTAACACAATTAGGAATCGATATTCGTCCTGTTTTAAAAGGAATGTATAAAGGTGGTTTGCTGTTTGAAAAAAGTATTGAGTAGTTTAAAGTAATGTCTGATTAATTTATTGTTTATCTCGTTTTTTTTTATATGAAGTATTTATTTGGTGTTACTATGATTTGGGCTTTTTCGTTTAGCTTAATTGGTGTATATCTTTCAGGGTATGTAGATGCTTGGTTTTCTGTATTGATGCGTATAGGGATTGCTACCATCATATTTTTGCCTTTCTTAAGGCTGAAGAAAATTAAAGTAGACACAATTTTAAAACTTATCGCAATTGGATCGGTTCAATTAGGCTTGATGTATTGTTTTTACTTTCAATCGTTTCAATTTCTTACGGTGCCAGAAGTATTACTTTTTAGTGTGCTGACACCAATTTACATTACTTTATTAAATGATATTTTAAGTAAGCGGTTTCATAAAAGACATTTACTTACTGCTTTAATTGCTGTTTTAGGAGCAGCTTATATTCAATACTCAAGTATTAACGAAAATGTGTTTTTAGGTTTTATGATTACGCAGGGAGCTAATCTTTGCTTTGCTGTTGGTCAAGTTGCTTACAAGCATTTATTAAAAGCTACGTCTGAATTAGAAAGTACCCCAAAGCATACTATTTTTGGATTGTTTTTTATTGGTGCGTTTATAGTAGCGCTTATTGCTTTTTTCATTTTTGGTTCAACAGAAAAGTTGCCAACTACATTCGTTCAGTGGGGAATACTAATATATTTAGGAGCTGTGGCTTCTGGTGTAGGTTATTTTTTTTGGAACAAAGGTGTTGTCATGGTAAATGCAGGCTCGTTAGCAATTATGAATAATGCATTAGTTCCAATAGGTTTAATTGTCAATCTTGTTATTTGGAATAAAGAGGCAGATATTCAAAAGATTTTAATTGGTGGAAGTCTTATTTTCGCTTCTCTTGCGCTTAATGAATACCTCAATAAAAGAAATCGCTCTAAATCCTTATTAATTAAAAGTATAAAGGCTGATTAAGGTTCTCTTTTCTATACTTCGTTTAAATTACAGTATTGACGAACTCTAGCTAACTATTAGTTGCTATTTTTTTATACTTATGCAGTACCTCTAAAGGAATGTGGCAATAAGAATGGTCATTCGGATGCAAAGTTAATCTATCTTGATGTTCTTCATCACTCGGGATAAAATTTGTTAAAGGAAGCACTTCAAGAACTATTTTTTTTATGGATTTATTTTTATGGTTTAGTTTTTCTTCTACTTTTTGAATACATTTTTTTGCCTGTAACAAGTGACTTTGATTATCACTGTAAATCCCTGTGCGATATTTCTCTCCGACATCATTTCCTTGTTGGTTGATGCTATAAGGGTCAATAATTTCTATTAAGTGATGAATTAAATCTTCAACTGAAATAACCTTAGGATCAAAAACTGTTTTAACACATTCTGCAAAACCATCATAGGGTGTTTTGGTAGATTTGGTAATGCCATTAGCTCTTCCGGCTTGGGTTTCAAGTACACCAGGTATGTACTTTAAAAATTCTTGTACTCCCCAAAGGCAGCCGCCTGCAATGTATATCGTTTCTTCTGATGCTGTTTGTTCAGTTAAAGATTCTTTTTTTGTCATTTTTAATTACAAGGTGCTTCAGTAGGTGATTTAGTAAATAAAAACTGAATATAACTTTTTTGTAAATACTTGATTTTTAGTGATAAATAATATAAGGTCTTGTACTACCTTATTATTCTATGGTTGTTAATTCGTTCAAGTACTTTTTAGTATATATTTCTCCGAAATTATCAATTGTAATGGCAAGGGCCAAATGTAATATAAGTGCCATAAGAATTCCGAAAAGTACAGATTTTGGACTTAAAAATGACATTCCTAAAATAAGAACAACAATCAAAATTCCGTAGGTTAATTTTAGCCAAAAGAAGGACTTCATTGCTTTTTCGGTAGCTGTAGTTTCTATTTTTATAAAATCTGATGTATTGTTTTCATAAACCGAAATTTTATCATCAACTTTTTGCTGGTATTTAAGATACGTTGGAAACATTACCGCCATTTCTAAAATGCCAATTACAATCATAGTTGCAGCAAAACTATTATGATTAGAAAATAGTAGAAAAAGGATGCCCACTATAACGGAAACAACACCGATGATTCCTGCCGAAAGGTATAATGTTTTTTCGCTGTTTAAAAAATCAAGCATTATTTCCATCATTAGAGATTTTTTTTTCAAAATTTATATCTTTATTATTTGTTCTGCTTTCAGTAGGTAGTCCAAATATAAAGTTTTATTCATTTCTAACATATCCACAAACGCACCAACTTCAATCATTTCTAATAATGTAAGGTTGCATTTTTGAATTCTTGGATATTTTTCGCCATTGTCTACGCACTCAATTTCATAATGTCCTTTTGCATGTAAAACGATGTTTCCGTCTTGTACGTGTTGATAGATATAATTGAAACTTAATGAAGCTTTTTTATCATCAATTAGGTTAACAGTCATTTCAAAAGGTCGGTGAGAATGTCCCCATTCTTTATTTAGCTCATTAAAACTATTTTCGAAAGCTTCAATTCCAATAAGGTTTCCACTAGGGCTTAACCATTCAAATCCATCTTTATAAAGTAATTCATTTACCAAAGAAAAATTTGTGTTCTTGCTTTCATACAATGAAAAGAAATGGTGCATCATTGCCTTAATTCTATATATTCTCTGTAGTTCTATTGCTTCCATATATTTTTGTGTTTATTCATTTGCAAAGAAAACTATTTTTAAAGTTAACGGACTTGTCATTTGGCAATTAATACTATAAGGTTGAGGTTGATTTTCTTATTCTACTCAATGAAAAAGGAGTTATTCCTAAAAATGAAGCAATATGATTTAAGGGAACTCTCTGTAAAATTGAGGGATGGGTTTTTAAAAACTTTAAGTAAGATTCCTTTGCGTTAAGATTTAATAAACTTCTTTGAAAATTGATTTTATTTATTAATGTTTCATTAATTATTTTTTGAAAAGAATTTTCCCATTCTGGTATGGTATCACAAAATAAATCCCAAGATGCCCTTGAAAACTGAACAACCTCACAATTTGTTTCTGCTTGTATAGAACCAGAACTTACAGAAAATTCAAAAAAGCTAGTGATGTTACAAACAAAATCATGCTCTTTCATAAAGAAAGACGTTACTTCATTTCCTTTATTATCATAAAAACAAAATCGAAATACGCCATTTATTAGAAACGCTATTTGGTCACATTTATCTCCACTCTCAAGAAAAAAATCGGAAGCTTTATAGTTTTTTACTTCCGTGTTTTTAATTATGAATTCAGTATGTTCTTTAGATAATTTTATGTAATTATTAAGGTGTTTCACTAGGATCTCTTTCATATAAACCAACGAATCTTTGTAATGTGAATAGCTATAAATGAATATGAAACGTTTTATAGTTTTAAATTCACAGTTGGCTAAATTAGTTTTTTAGCGCCGAAAAATCAAGAGTTAAAATTCTTCTTTTTTTTTAATAGAAACCCACTAGTTCTATCTTTAAACAGAAATAGTTTAGGGGGACTGTGATAAACTTTGAATTTTTGACAAAGGTGTTTCTGTTTTTCTAATGACATATAACAGAAGGTTTATTAGAGGAGGATTATATGGTAAAAAAATGTTTCAGTTTTTTGAAGTTTAATTTAGAGGAATGGTTGTTTGGTTTTTCTTCAATAAGTTGTCAATTTTATATTAATGCCGTTAGTATTTTCTTAATCCTTAAATTCTATTAGTGAATCTTACTTTTTTATCTAAATATTATAGAAAATAATATTTTTGTTTAATGATAATTAATAGTTCTATATTCTTATAGAACATTACTTTTGTAGTAGAAAAATAATAGTATGATTAGACAATTATTCATAATACTGATGTGTCTTGCTCTAGGTGAGATTATAGTTTATTTCACTGGAATTAAAATCCCCTCAAGTATCATAGGGATGTTGTTATTAACAGCAGGACTTCATTTTAAAATCATTAAACTTAAATGGATACAGGAGGTTGCTGATTTTCTTTTAGATAACATGGTATTCTTTTTTATACCACCTGGCGTAGCTATTATGTGTTATTTAGATTTAATTTCAAAAGAATTAGTGCCAATACTAGCAGCAATTCTGGGGAGTACGGTTTTAGTTTTACTAAGCACTAGTTTTACACATCAAGTGTTGAGAAAAATAAAATTAAAGACACTAGCAAAAGACAAAAAATGAAACTGATTTCAGAACCTTATATGTTATTAACCATAACTGTAGGTATTTATTGGTTGACAAAATATCTTCAAAATAAAACCAACTCAGTTCTACTAAATCCTATATTAATAACAATAATTGTTGTAATTGGCATTTTAAAATTAGCAGGTATTTCTTATGAAACTTATCATGAGGCAGGTAAGTTTATTGAGTTTTTTCTAAAACCTTCAATTGTAGCATTAGGAGTACCGCTATATCTTCAAATAAGCAAAATTAAAAAACAAGTGATCCCTATTTTTATTTCACAATTAGTAGGCTCTATAGTAGGTATCATTTCGGGAGTTCTTATTGCTAAGTGGTTAGGAGCTTCAAATGATGTAATAATTTCGATAGCACCTAAGTCTGTTACGACTCCGCTTGCTATTGATATTTCCCAGTCAATAGGAGGAATTCCATCTCTTACTGCATCAATGGTTGTTATGGTAGGAATTTTTGGTTCAGTAGCAGGTTTTAAAATTTTACAACTATTTAAAGTAAGTAATCCAATGTCTAAAAGTCTTTCAATGGGTGCCGCAAGTCATGGGCTTGGAACGGCTCAGGCGATGGCTATAAGTCAACGATTTGGAGCATATTCAAGTATGGGACTTATTTTAAACGGATTGTTTACGGCTATATTTACTCCTATTATTTTAGCATTACTTGGCATTATATAAGAAAGTTGCTGTCTCTGAATAACGTTGTGATTTTTTTTACAATAATGTTTATACCAAATAAACATCAAAGTGACTGATTAAATTTATTTTTCCTTACTAATTCAATATGAAATAGAGTCGTAGCTAGGGTTATGATTAGATTTTCTATCTCTTATAAAAACAAATAAGTTTATCATCAAACATTTAAAATTCATTTGGTATTACTCTATAGTTTTATTTTGAGATTTAGTAAATCCAAAGACCTCAGTTTTATTTTTAAATTCTCGTATAATATTATTTGTGAATTTAATTGAATATAGTTGTAAAAGATTCACCTATTCTTCTTCCTGGTCCCCAAAAAGTAATGGTCTTGGGTGCTGCAGGATTTCCAAAGTATCCAGGAAATAAATAATAATAATCGAGTGTTAATGTTGCCTGAGTTTTATCACTGTTTACAGTGTAATCGTAGTTTGAAGAATTTTGAATTTGAAATATAGAGCCATTTGATGGTATAGCAATTGTTTCTGTAATATTTTCTCCAGTAATTTTTAAAATATCATTGAAAGAATAAGAATCTTGATTTAATGAAATGAATTTAGGAGCACCTTCTGCAAGTACATCTATAAAATGACTTGATTCTATACGTATTGAATTTGTTTGATATACTATTTTGTAACTATTGTAAGTTGGTATATTTTCTGTAATTACTGTACTTATATTATATTGAATAATATTTTCTTGAGAAGAATAGTTGTTTTGGATTAAAACATTCAGTTCATATTTATTATTACCATCATATAAATAGAGTTTTGCACCAGGTTTATCCATGTCTAAAAATTGACCTGAAATACGCAAATTGGCTCTAATATAGTAAAGGTGGGCTGATGAAGAGTTACTATTGTTGCTAATTTGGGGCATATTAGCAATGATTGTATATTCCGTTTTATCCCCGTTTTCTGCGGTAACGGTATAATTAACTGGTTCTTCAAAGTTTTGAGGAATTGTAATATCAGGAGAAATTGTAGCGTTTTCAGAAATTGATATTGTAGGTAATAGCGAACTTTTATCTAGTGTTCCCATATTAAAATCAATAATTTTTGTGTCTTTATTAATATTGGCATCAATAGTTTTATTATCAACAAGGACCGAAAAGGACAGTATTTCACTTTCTGAATTAAGTGGTCTATTGTTAACAATAACTCTATAAATATTAGGGTCTCCATTTTCTGCATATACGGTGTACGCTACTTCATTATTAAAATTTTGAGATTCGTTTACGCTAGGTGATATATTTGCGTTTTCAGAATAATCAATCGTAGGCTTTAAGGCAGAAATTTCTGCTCCAGCTAAACTAAATAGTATTGTTTTGTCTATTTGGTTTATAGTACCGTTTATAATTTCTCCGTTAATAGTAAGGTCAAATGAGTTAATGGTGTTCTGGTCGCTTAAAACAATTGGTAAATCGGGTTCAGCGTCTTTAGAACATGCTAAAAGAGCAGATACTATGTATACTAATATTGTAATTTTCTTAATCATTTTTATAGAATATTTGTGTTAATTTTTTAAGCCGTGAGACCCAGGGTAAATTACAGCATCACTGTTTCCAATAACAATTATTGGAGACTTTATAATAGGATTATCTGTTTGTAGTTTCCATTCTAAGCTACCATCAGTAGCATTAATTGCGTAGAAATTATTATCCCAATCGCCAATATAGACAGTATCTTCGAAAACAATAGGAGAAGTAGTCGTTTTAGAACTTAAATCATATTTCCATTTAAAACTGCCGTCTTCTGCATTTAAACAGACTAATTCTGCTGTTCCATTATTAGAAAATCCAATATAAATATTGTTATTATATATAAAAGGAGAAGTTTCTATTGTTCCTTCAGGTTTGTAGGTCCATTTAATACTTCCATTGTTTTCGTACAAAGCATAAAGAGTGCTATAGGTTCCGGTTATTATAGTGTTTTTAAATATTGTAGGTGCTGCAAAAAAGGAATTGTATCTCCCTACATCGATGGTCCATATTTTATCACCGTTATTTCTATTTAAGGCATAAAATACACCATAGGAATCCCCAATATAAATATTGTCGTTATTAATTAAAGGATTGGTTAAAAACTTATTGCTAGCGTTTAATCTTAAACTCCAATCTGTTCCTCCTGATACTTTATTAATAGCATATAAATGATCATTATTTCTACTACTTACAAAGACTCTTGTTTTATCGATAGATAGTGTTGCATAATAATTTAGAAAACTACGATCCCATAATTTTTCTTTTGATTCAATATTTACACAATAAAGTTTACTATCTGCATCGAAAGCATATACGTTGTTATTGTCTGTAATAATGTTTCTATATTCATTATAATTAGTACTCGGACTGCTTGTCCATTCAATTTCACCCGTAAGTATGTTCATGCCGTTAAGTCCATTTACACCTGAAAAAATCATGTCTTTATAAGCTGTATGAGCTTCAATGTACGAAGTGTTAGATTCCCATAAAGTCTTATCTGTAATTAAATCATATGCCATTAAGTTTTGAGAAGAATCTGAAAAAAGTAGGATTTTACTTTTAGGGCTTTCAAAAGTAAATTCTAATTCAGAAACTCCTCCGTTTTTATCTGTGGCAATGATTCTACCAGCATATTCATTGTTATACTCTAAAAGTGATGTGCTTATTGTTTGAGTCGTTTTTTCTACTAAAATAGAATTTATATATAAGCTATAGTGTATTAGATCATCATCTGCATCCAAAACAGTATTCCAATCTATAGTAACCGTTTTTCCTTCAAAAGTGATTTTTTTTAGTTTTATTTCTTCAGGTGCTGAATTTTGATGAGGAAGATTCTCATCGTTTGAGCATGCAAGTAATACTAATAATAATAGAACTGATATTGTTTTTTTCATAGTTATTTTTAAATATGTGTAGCAATAATAATTACAACTTCTCTCTCAAAACCGCAATTTCATCACGCAGTTTAGCGGCAACAATAAAATCTAGTTCTTTAGCGGCAGCTTCCATGTGTTTGCGTTTTTCTCTAATACGTTTTTCTATTTCCTCTTTTGGTAAATACTGTAAATCTTGTTCTGCGGCAACCTGTTTTGCATTGTCATAATGATAACTAGAAACAGCAGATTTAGACAAAGTATCATCAATTTTTTTGTTAATCTGAGTCGGAGTGATGCCGTGTTTGGTGTTGTAAGCAATTTGCTTTTCTCGTCTTCGGTCTGTTTCGTCAATGGTTTTTTGCATGCTGTTGGTCATTTTGTCAGCATATAAAATAGCCAAACCATTTACATTTCTTGCAGCTCTACCAACGGTTTGCGTAATAGAACGATGCGAGCGTAAAAAACCTTCCTTATCGGCATCTAGAATAGCGACTAAAGAAACTTCTGGTAAATCTAAACCTTCACGTAATAGGTTGACACCAATTAAAACATCAAACAAACCTTTACGTAAATCTTGCATAATTTCTACTCGTTCTAAAGTATCTACATCAGAATGAATGTAACGACAACGAATATCTACTCTTGCCAAATATTTGGTCAGTTCTTCTGCCATTCTTTTGGTTAAGGTAGTTACCAAAGTACGTTCGTCTTTTTCTACTCTTTGTTGAATTTCTTCAATTAAATCATCAATCTGATTTAAACTTGGTCTAATTTCAATTACCGGATCTAACAAACCTGTAGGTCTAATTACTTGCTCAACAAAAACACCTTCTGTTTTTTCGAGTTCGTAATCTGCAGGCGTTGCAGATACATAAATTACCTGATTCTGAATTTCTTCAAACTCCTCAAATTTTAATGGTCTATTGTCCATCGCCGCAGGCAAACGAAAACCATATTCTACTAAATTTTCTTTTCTACTTCTATCACCACCATACATAGCGTGCGTTTGCGGAATGGTAACATGGCTTTCATCAATGACCATTAAATAATCATCCGGAAAATAATCTAACAAACAGAACGGTCTTGTACCTGGTTCTCGTCCGTCTAAATAACGAGAATAATTCTCAATACCAGAACAATAGCCCAATTCACGAATCATTTCTAGGTCGAATTCTGTACGTTCTTTTAAACGTTTTGCTTCTAAATGCTTGCCTATTTCTTTAAAATAATCCACTTGCTTCATCATATCTTCCTGAATTTGATGAATGGCATTTTGTAACACATCCGGAGACGTTACAAACAAGTTTGCAGGATAAATAGTCAATTCTTGAAAACTTTCTAAAACGGTGTTGCTTTCTAAATCAAAGGATTCTATTTCTTCAATTTCATCACCAAAAAAATGCACTCTGTAGCCATTATCTCCGTAAGACGGATAAATAGTAACCACATCACCTTTTACTTTAAAGGTTCCACTTTTTATTTCGTGTTCGGTTCTAGAATACAAACTTTGTACTAATTGATGTAAGAATTTTGTTCTGGCAATTTGCTGATCTACATGAATAGGAATGACGTTTTTCTTAAATTCTACCGGATTTCCAATACCATACAAACAAGAAACCGAAGCAATTACAATAACATCTCGTCTACCAGAAAGTAGAGAAGAGGTGGTGCTTAAACGCAAGCGTTCTATATCATCATTAATAGATAAATCTTTTTCAATAAAAGTTCCTGTTACAGGAATGTAGGCTTCTGGTTGATAATAATCGTAGTAAGAAACAAAATATTCTACGGCGTTATTAGGGAAAAATTGTTTAAACTCAGAATACAACTGTGCCGCCAATGTTTTGTTGTGTGCTAAAATTAAGGTAGGTTTATCTACGTTTTTTATCACATTTGCAACGGTAAACGTCTTACCAGAACCGGTTACACCTAAAAGCGTTTGATATTTTTCGCCATCATTAATACTTGCCGTAAGTTCTTTTATAGCTTGTGGTTGATCTCCCGTAGGAGAAAATTCTGATACCAATTTAAATTCCATGTTGTAAAAATACGGATACTTTATAAAAAAGTGTTTTAATCTTCTTTAAATAGCTGCTTTTTATTCAAAAAAAGTAAGTGAATTGGTTGTGCTACATGTATATAAATAGCTTGTTTTATTGGGGGTTAGTCAGTTATGTTTAATAAATATTCAATTTATTGTAACAAATAAAGAATCTGAGCTACCTATATTTAGAGGTAATTTTGTTTTTATTTCAAAATTTTTAACGAAATTGCTTGTCTAATAAAATATTCAACTAAAAAAAATAAAAATACTATGTCTGATGATTTTGATTTACTAGAAACGAGTGCTAACAAAAAAACTGAAAAAGTAGATGTAAATTGGGGAAAAGCAATTGACACCATGAAATCTAAATTGGCGCAAGAAGACGATCCAGAATCTCGTCAGAAAATATTGAACGCAACCTTAGATGATGTTGTGCACATGGCAGAAAAAGACAGAAGTACGCTTTTAGATGCTATTAAAGATTTAACAGATTACCAAGATGAAGTTGGTATAATGTTCGAAAAATTTTCGGCCTTAAATCCATCAGAACAAAAAGTGATTGACGATGCTCAAAAAGGATTAGAAAGAGCAAGAATAGAATTAGAAGATGCCCAAAACAAAGCAGATACTTGGTGGAATAATCTTTGGGGAAGAAAATCGAAGATTAAAAAAGAAGAAATAGAATTTGCTGCAGCAGAAAAACTACGTGCAGGTGCAGATAATCAGGCAAAAGCATTGTTTCAGCAACGTATAGAAAGTGCCGATATTCAGACTTTGTTAAGCGAGCTTTCTTACAAATCACAAGCAGCAGTTACACGCCTTAAAAATAGAGAAGTAGAAATTAAAGAAGTAGAGGAGAAGTTAAAAGATGCCATTGTAGAGGCTTCTAAAAACCATACAAAAGCGTTAGCAAAAAAGAAAGAAGTAGAAGGTCAATTAGAAGAACAATATGCGCTGTTAAAACAATCTCGTCAAGAATTAGAAGAAATTGCAGACAAACAATCTACTGCTTATTCAGAAGCTATTGGTAAAATGACTACTATAGAGCAAAAAGTAGAAGAGTTAGAAGGACTTAAAAATGCTTATACAACCTTAGCTGCAAGTAAAGATAGTTTTGTGCACAAGCATAATTTAACTATTAAAGTATTGACTTCTTTACGTTCTAATTTACAAACACACAGAGCAAAATTAAAGTCGGATACTGAAGAAAGATTAAAGTATTACGATGGTTATGTGGTTGCGTTAAAAGCAAGAACAGATCAAGAATTTGCCGCAATTTTAGAGCATTTAGGTGTAAAAACAGATGAGCATATCGGAGAAACTTTAGCATCTATGCATTCTGCAAGTGCTAGAGCACGTCAAGAAATGATGGACAATATTCCGGTGCACGAAAAAGTGATGACTGGTGTTTATAGCTCTTACGCAGAGGCTTTGCATGAAATTAGAGAGAAAGATATCGACATCCAAAAGAACTTTGCAGACCGTTACGGAATAGACATGAAAGAAATTTTCGAAGACTATTACAAAGCAGATGCAACTGTACCAAAAGGTGATGATGCTCCGGCAGCAAAACCAAAAGCAGCTACTTCTAACGATGATTTGTTAAGTTAACGTCATTGCGAGGAAGAATGACGAAGCAATCTGTTTATTGATAAGCAGAATAATGATTTGGGCGTTTCCTTCTTTTGAGAAAAGCAAAAGAAGGTCAGGCTTTCCATTATATCTTTTTTCTGAAAAAGAAAAAAGGATGCCATTTCAATCCTTAACGCAGGCTAGTTTGTTAATTAAATTAAAATTTTAAAAATATAGTAAAAAGTTTACAGAAGTAGTTTACAGTTAGAAACAAACTGAAAACTGTAACTGAATACTGAAAACTAAAATAAGTATGATTACAACACCTTTAGATTCTGCACTTTTAGACTCGAAAGAACAATATGTTTTTTACCATAAAATGGTAGATTTTGTATTAAAAGAACTCATTGTAAGTGTACAACAAGAACAATTATGTACACACCAAGAGTTGTTACTTTTTAAGCAATATTCAGATTTACTTTTATATTCTATCGAAGCCATGCGTATTAAATATATGTACGACGAAGAAGATAATATGAAAGTCGATTTAACAGATTCCGGATTCCCAAATTATTTAGAATTCCGGTTTTTGTACAACGATTTAGAGTTGAAAAACGATTATGTCGATAATTTGAAGGATACAAAGATTCTAAAAGCAGAATTTTTAAATACACTTTTACAGAAAAAACAACCGATCAGAAGATTAGATTTGTTTAAAGCTTCTTCTATTGTTTATTATACATCCGTAGAAAAAAAATACATTTTCAACCGTTTTGTACAAGGTAAAATTACAACAGCAAAGGAAGGAGAAAATTATCAATATATGACTAGTTGGAGTTTCTACGATGTAAGTCATAACCGACCTTTTATATGTTATTTATACTTTGATTACGATGGTAAAATAAACAAAGAAAAAATTTACGAAGTATTAAAAGAAAGTGCCGATAGAGAAATGTCTTTAGATACAATGGCATATAATATTGATCGAAAATTACCGGATATTCAACCAAAGCATCTAAAAAGAATAGATTTAGGACCTTTTCATAATGTCTTTGCAAAAGACGAAAACGAAATTACACACACTATTTTAGGTGGAATTGCTAAGAAAGAAATTCCTTTAGAATCGTATGCTTTATCCTTAAAAATAGATGAGGTTTTTTCTGGCGATACGTTTACAGAAGGAAGTTTTTTCTCGAAGCAAACCATGCAGAAATGGAGTGAAGTTATTCAGCAAAAATACGTTTTAGCACCTCATCGAATAATTCAATTATTGTATAATCAGACACCAAGAACTTTAGATAAATTGGCAAAACCACCGATTGAGTTGGCGAGTTTAAAAATTAAGGTGAAATAGAGTTTGAAAATAAAAACAAGACCAAGACCTCACAGGTTTTTAAAACCTGTGAGGTCTGAAAAATGAAAATTAGAAATAGAAAAATAACCTGGTATAAGAAAAGCAGTGTTTACTGCCAACTGAATACTGCTTACCGAAGACTTAATCATGAATCATAATTCAACTTTTCCAATAAAACAAAATGAACTAGACATGCTCAGAGATGAAGCTTCTGGTTATTTAAAAAGTATTCAATGGGAACAAAGTGACAGAGCAAAGAATAAAGATAAAGACGCAAAAGACGAATCAATTTTATTGTATTTATCAAGAGCTAATTCTGGAAGTAATGTGGAGGTTACTTCAGTTTCTAAAACTATTTTAGCTCTAAAAAAGCGCTTATTACCAGATTCTATAGCAATACCTGTGTATTTGAATCAGACTTTGTATGCAGTGCAAGAAGGACTCACTTTAGGTATTTGGATTAAAGATAATTATTACGATTCATCTGGTTTATCATCTTTACATGAACGAAAATCTGCTTTAGATTCTCAAGGAAAAAGAGAATTTGAAAGTAAGATGCAAACAGCAACAGCTTTTCAATTATTTGCGACTTCTTATAAAATTTTACATGATTTAAAACCACATGCTTCAGATGATTTATCGGTAATGAAGCAAAAGTTTGCAGGTATTCCAGAAGTTTCGCTTTTATCACCTTTAAAAGGAATAGCGTGTTCTTTGTTTTATTTTGATAAATATTTAGGACATCCAGAGATTGTAAAATCGGACAAGGATGTGATTGATTTTACGGTGGTTTTTTACGAGGCTTTAATTGATGAAATTCAACTTAGAAAAAGCAGTTTAGAATACACAGAAACCATTATCGACAGAACGTATAAATTAGAAAATTCTGATTTTGCCGTTTCTGGTTGGGATAATGCATTTTCTGGAACTGCTAAAAGTATAGAGTTCAATAAAATTCAGTTCGAGCAAATTGTAGGGAATAAAGATGCCAAACATTTTGCACGTAGATTAACAGAAAGAATGCTGAGTTACGATTTTGAAGCAAAGAAGAATCCGTTTCAAGAATTAGGAGGTTTTATGCCTGTTTTTATGGGATATGGAATTCCAGGAACAGGAAAAAGTATGTTAATTGCAGCTATTGCAACCCGACTAAAAGAACATTCAGATAATTTAGACATTCCGTTTTTATTTCATCCAATGCCAGACACGTTAATTTCTACTTTTCAAGGAGGATCTGCAGAAAAAATGGTAGAATGGATGAAGCCAATGCAAGACCCAACAAAATTAATTTTTGCGCCGATTGATGATGCAGAAAACAATTTACAAGAAAGAACAACTCAAGGAGTTTCTGCTGGTGTAAAAGAAGTAATCGGTGTTTTCTTACGATACACAGAAGGCGCTTATGCTGTAAATTATGGAAATTCATCTATCGGATTATTTACTAATTTACCAGAAATGTTAGATAAGGCAGTTATTTCTCGTGTACAAGGAAGATTTAAAATTGATGGAGCAAGAACAGAACACGACTTTTTAGACCAAGATTATATTTGGTGGAAGAAATTTGAAAAAACAATGCCCGATTTTGTGAACATGCAAGACCCCTCTAATTATCAATTTTTAAAAGACCAAGGATTGACAAAAAGTATGGGGGAAATTTTGGGTTCTATAGAAAAACCATCTGAAGTAAGGGTTTTAGAAGCTTATGACAGAGCAGAGAAAAACCATAGATCTAATGAGCATTTATTCTTTGCTATTTTGTATAAAGAAATTCAGAAAATATTTCCGTTCTTTTCATCGAGAGATGTACGTAATATTCAATCTGCAATTTCATTGCGATTAACAGATTTTGATTTAGAACAAGATTGGTTCGAAAATCCTGAAATTTATTTCAAACAGAAATATGAAACCAAGTTTAATATGTTGCAAGAATTAATGAAAAGCAATATGAAAGGACTTAATTTTTCTGAAATAAGAAGACAAGAAGTGGTGCGTTATTTAGACAATGTTGCCACCATTGCAGATACAGATTTTAAGAGAAAAGTAGATTCGAGAGTCAACCAAATGAATATCGATTTGCAAGCAAGAAAAACTTTTGAGAATGAGTAACATCAGAATAAAAAATAGTAAAAAGACGTTATTATCAGATAATTATTACACGTTAAACAAATTTAATTTCGATTATCAAATGTCCGACGGAAGTTGGGTACATCAAATGAGAGAAGTCTATGAACGTGGACATGGAGCAGGGATTTTGTTGTACAATACCACCAAAAAAACAGTGGTTTTAATCAAACAATTCAGATTGCCTATTTATTTACATGATAACAAAGATGGGTTTTTAATTGAAATTCCTGCGGGTTTATTAGATTTAGACAATCCTGAACAATGTATCATAAGAGAAACAGAAGAAGAAGTTGGAATCCGTTTAAAATCTGTCATAAAAGTATATGAAGGCTATTCATCACCAGGCGTATTAACAGAAAAAATGCACTTTTTTGTGGGTGAATATACAGACGATATGAAAGTGAGTGAAGGTGGAGGTTTAGAAAGTGAAACCGAAGACATAGAAGTTTTAGAAATTCCGTTTACGGAAGCTGTAAGAATGCTAAATGAAGGAGAAATAGTAGATACAAGAACCATTGTTTTGTTGCAATATGCTATTATTCATAAATTGTTAGGATAATAAAAAGTAAAAAATTAAAATACTCCGTGTATCTCTGTGCTTTCTCAGTGAAACTCTGTGTAACAATTAAAAAATGCAAAAACTAATAAAAGCAAAATTATACAGAAGCGAATCTATTTCTGTTAGCGGAAAACTAGTAGAACGTTATAATAAATGTCTCGTAAAACTAGGTTTTACTGCTACTAAGTTAACTTCATTTACTATAGATGGAGTAGGTTGGAGTCCGGAAATAGCAGAAGAAAAAAAGGAACCTTTTTATTTAAATAATGGAGAATCTAATACGTATGCTATAATTATTACTCCAAAACAAAAAGGATTACCGGTGTATAATCCGTTTAATTCTTTTGATAGAGAATTGATGAAAACGGTGTTTAAAAAGCACGAGAAAACGATTAATGATATTACAAGAGATTCGGCTATTTGTGTAGAGTTTGATCAAAAAATAGATGTTTTTTATGAACCTTTAGATGTTTTAAGGTATAAAGACATTACCATTAAGTTTCATTTAATTGATAACTTAAGTAAAGCCAAGGAAGAACAATTAAAGTTAATAGCTTTATTTAATGCTGACAACAATTTTATTGATGAAGATATTCATAAAAAACTTTTAACATCAGCAAAAAAATATGGTGATTTAAGGGAACGAAATCTTAGTGTCGAAGAAATAACATTTACAACAGACTCTTTTTATACAAAAGCTTTTGGTGGCGTTTATTTATTAAGAGATTTAGTAACTTCTGTGCTTATTTTCGAAAATGAGGCAACGTACAAAGAAGCTATAAAAGATACTACGTATGATGTTTTAATGTATCATATCTCACACACAGAAATGATTGAGAAATTAATCAGTTATAATGTTTTAGAGTTAGATTTAACAGAAGAAACAACTAAGAAAAGACATAAAAGGATTCAGAAATATATGTTTTCATCTTATTTAAAAGATACAGCACATCCCATAAAAGATATTTTGCAAGAACCTATTTTATTTAAAAGCTATTTAAATAAAATTGATATTTCATCAAGAAAAAAAGTAATGGGATTAGAACGCTATTTAGAAAAACAGAAGATTTCAAAAAACACAAATCCGAAAGATATTATTGATGGAGAAATGTATATTGCGCTGCACAAACCGCATTCATCATTAAGACCTAATCATCAAGATTTAATTTGGTATTTATTGGTTAATATTGCGCCAAAAGACGTGTTATTTTTGTATTGGTATGATAAAGAACAGTTTTACGAAGTTTTTAAAACCTTAGAAGATGCTACACAAGATTGGGTAATAGAAACAGTTAAGAGTGGGTTTTAGGTTTGAAGAATGAAGCTTGAAGTGTGAAGAATGAAGAAAGTAGCATGAAGAAGAAAGTGATAATTTAGTATATTTATATAAAGAAAAGGAAATGAGTTTTAAATTTGAAAATTTAATTATTTGGCAAAAATCTATGGATTTAGGCGAAGAAATGAATTTGCTTGTAAAGAATTTTCCGAAAGAAGAAATTTATAATTTGTTTTCTCAATTACGAAGAGCAGCAGATTCTGTGGCTTTGAATACTTCAGAAGGTTCTATTTTACAATCAAATGCTGAATACAGAAAGTTTTTAGGATATTCAATTCGTTCTTTAGCAGAAGTAGTAACTTGCTTGCATAAAGCAATAAGAAGAAATTATCTACCAAAAAAAGATTTTGATAGATATTATAAAAATTGTTTCGATTTAATGAACATGACAATTGCATACAGAAATAAAATAAAATAAAAAATAATAATAATGAGTTGTGTTTTTAAGCATGAGTAAGAAACTTCATTCTTCAAACTTCCAACTTCCAACTTTTTAAAACCATGACATTAGAAATTATCATATTTATCGCAGCAATTTTATTTGGAGTTGTTATTTACTGGAGAGAATCTAGAACTAATAAAATCTATTTGTTTTTCAATAAGTTAATGAATTCAGAAGAATTACAAATGAAAGATACCGATACAAAAGGATTTGTGTTTCAACAAAATTTTGTTTTAAGATTTGTATATATCGCTGTTTTGTTTCTGATCGGAATTTTAATTGTGCAATTTTTAATTCCCATAAATTATGCAACAATTTCATTGTTTGCATCGATGATTGTCGGAACTTTGATAGGAACGTATATTGCAGGAGCCGTTTTTAAATCATCAGAAATTATAGAGGAGCAAACAGATTCTATAGAAGAAAAATTTAATGAAGTTGTAGAGAAAGGAAAAGATTTTATTGAAGATTTTAAAACAAAGGAGGCCAAAGAAGTAGAGGTAACAAAAGAAGCTCCTAAAGTAAACGAGAAAAGTGCAAGAGAACGATTGAAAGATAAAGGATTATTGTAAAGATTCGTCATTACGAGGAGTTTTTACGACGAAGTAATCTATAAATTGGTATTATAAATAAATAGATTGCCACGACTTTTTGTCAAAAATCTCGCAATGACAACAAAAAATTAATTAGAATAAAATAGTAAGTATGAGTAAGAAACTTCCAGCTTCAAACTTCATACTTTAAACGTGTAATTATGATTAAAAATTATTGGAGTAAAGGAGCAAAGCAAAAGAAAAGAGTCATTATCTTTTTTATAATACTATTGGGATTATTGTTCTTTTTTAGAGACGATTATCAACCAGGATTAATATTTGTCAGAAAATTTATTTTCATCATTTTATTATCTTTTGTAGTCTTGTTTTTAGGTTTACGAGGTTTTAGAAAATCTGTGGGTGTCGGAAAAAGAATCGGAATTTTATTTTTCTTATCCATCTTTTTCGGTATTCTATACTATGTAGGTTGGAACATGAAATTCTACGATTATATGAAAACCTACAACGTATTTAACGATTTAAATAAAATTGAAATTAACGATTTACCGCTAACACAAAACGAAAGAATTCAGCCGTTAAGAAACATTTTTTCTATGGCAAACGAGTCTGTTGGCGAAACCAAAGATGTTTCTTTGCCACATTTGGTAAGAGTTGATGGGAAGAACCAATGGACAATGGCCATACAGCCAACAGAAAAGTATTACTGGCAAGGATTAAAAGACAATACAGAAGAAATCTTTTCTGTGTCTAGTACCACACCTTTTCCTCGTTTTTCATCAGAAAACAGAATTCCGGTTACCTTTTCTATCGGAGAATCTTTAAAATTTAGTAGAAATACTTACAATGCCGTAGTGCAGCGTTTTAATCCTTGGATGTTGTTTAATTACGAACCAAGCGATACTTACTACATGAAAAATGATAAAGGCGCTTGGGTAGAAGTGGTTAGTTTAATTAAATGGAAAGGATTCTTTTTTCCATATCCTACTTTTGGTGGCGTAATGGTCATAGACAACGGAGAACACGATATGGCCGATTATTTAGAAAGAATTACCATTGGTAAAGGAACTTATATTTCGCCAGATGAAACCAAAAATTATGCCTATTTAACCAAACAAAACACATTAGCAGAACGCGTATCTCGTTTACAAGCAGAAAGTTTAAAGTTTTTAGCAGGATTTTCGGATCCATTACCTTGGAACATGGAAAGTGCTGTTAAAATTCCAACAGCACCAAAAGATCAAAACGCACAACCTTATGTTACCGATTTCGATTTTTCAGATGCCAAAACGCCAGCTTATAGTGGTTTGTATCACTGGTTTGGTTTAGAGCCTGTGGGTAAAGAAAGAACCAGTTTAAGTTACAGTGTTTTTATTCCGGCAGATGGTACAGACAAGTTGTATTATTATGATCATGCATCAAAAAAACAAGGATATGCAGGGGTTTCTGCAATGCCTTTAAAGGTAAAAGAATCTAAAAAAGAGTACGATTGGAGCTCAAATACTCCCGTAGAATTTAGACCTTATATTAAAAATATTGCAGGTAGAAAACGCATGTTTTTCTTAGGTACGGTTTCTACAATTAGCGACGATAATCCAGAACAATTCGATGGTTCTGCAACACCAGATTTAGCTTTGGTAGATAGTGAATACAGAGACGTAGTTTGGATAAACGCTAAAAAACCAAGTACTTGGAATGAAGAGGTTTACAACCAATTAAATGAAGCGTGGAGAACTAGCGAAGGAAAAAATCTATATTTCGAAAAAGAGAAATCTATTTTAGAGCAGAATAAACAAGTTCTAGATTCTATTAAATTAATTTCTAACCTAGATAAAAATCAGCAAATTTTAGACTCTATTAAGTTAATCTCAGCAAAAGATAAAAAACGATTAGAAATAGAAAAACTTCAAAAGAAAATAGATTCTATAAAGAATAATCAATAGTTTTTGTAGCTATTTCCCGCTTTCATTACTCGCTTTTTTTGTTGAAAAAACAAAAAAGAGCTCAAACATACCATTCAATCGGGGCTAAACATATTTGCCAACTTATATAAAAAATAGACAATGTTTTTTTTATATAAGTTGGCTTTTTTCTGATTCTGAAATACGATTTTTCTGTATTATTTAGGGTTTAAAATACGTAAAACAGTTTTAGAAAATCTTTATATTTGTTATACCAAATGAATTTTAAAATAATTGATGATAAATTTGAATTATTTTTTCTTAATATGAAATAGAAAATCTAATCATAGCCTTAGTTATAGTTCTATTTTATATTAAAATATTAAGGAAAAAGCAACGAATTTAATCGATCATTTTGATGTTTATTTGGTATTATTCCTAATAAATAGACAAATTCTATGATTTTTATTGATAATGAGGGTTGTACAGATCCTAAACTAAACTTAGCATTAGAAGAATATGCGTTAAGAAACTTTGATGCTTCAACAGATTATTTATTGTTTTATATTAATGCACCTTCCATTATTATTGGTCGTAATCAAAATACTTTAGAAGAAATTAACCAAGAATATATCGATAAAAACGATATAAAAGTAGTTCGACGTATTTCTGGAGGAGGAGCTGTCTATCATGATTTAGGAAATTTAAACTTCAGTTTTATTACCAATCACGACGGAAAAAGTATTAGTAATTTTAAAAAGTTTACAGAACCTGTAATTCGTGTTTTAAATGAATTGGGTGTACATGCCGAGTTAAAAGGTAGAAATGATATTCTAGTTGATGAAAAGAAAATTTCTGGAACAGCTCAATTTTCTACAGGAAAACGAATGATTAGTCATGGTACTTTATTGTTCGATACAGATATGAGCGAAGTAGGGAAAGCACTTCAAGTAAAAATGAGTAAAATTCAATCTAAAGGACATAAATCGGTTAGAAGTCGTGTTGCAAATATTAGTAAATTTTTAAAAGAACCTATTACAATGGATCATTTTAAAAAGCAATTACTAACAGGTTTGTATGAAGCTAAAGAAGATTTTGAAATTCATAAATTAACCGAAGCAGAGTGGAAAGCTGTAAAAGAATTAAAAGCAGCAAAATATGATTTGTGGGATTGGAATTTTGGAAACTCACCAAAGTTTAATATACAACGCAATAAACGCTTTCCAATAGGAGAGATAGATGTGCGTATTTTTGTTGAAAAAGGACATATTTCTGACTTTAAAATTTTTGGAGATTTCTTTGGTAGACACCCCGTTGTTAATCTTGAAAACTTGTTAATAGGTGTTCCTTATGATAAAAATGAAATCACTAAGAAGTTACATGAGGTAACTATTTCAGATTATTTTGGGAAATTAGAAAATTCAGAATTTATAGACCTTGTATATGGCAATGATTAATTTTTTTTAAATTAATTGGTTCATAAGTGCTGTAGTTTTATTTAAAAATACTTCCTTGGATTTATTTTCCTTGGAAAATAAAAGTAATTATTGTAATTTTGTCGAGAATTTAAAAACCATTTAAGATGAAGACGACAAAAATTATATATTATATCTCCACAGCATTATTAACATTAATTATGCTTTTTTCTGCCGGAATGTATATTTTTAATCATGAAGCAGTAGCAGGTATGTTCACCAATTTTGGGTATCCAACATATATAATTTACCCTTATGCAGCGGCAAAACTTTTAGGTTTAGTGGCTTTATGGTTTTTATCAAATAAAACGATAAAAGAATGGGCCTATGCAGGTTTTTTCTTCGCATTTATTTTTGCATTTTTTGCGCATGTAATGATAGGAGATGGAGAACAAGGAGCTTCTATTGCAGCTATGGTCTTTTTAATTACGTCTTATATTACGCATAAAAAAATAACCAATGTCAGAAGTTAAAAAGGCCGAAGTAGTTTTAACAAACAAGAATTTTCTTGCGGAAGCAAAAATTAGAAACCACTTTCTTACAATGGATCAATCTGTTGAAGCAGGTGGAGGTGATAGTGGTGCAACTCCTGTAGAATATTTATTAACCGCAATTGGCGGTTGCGTTTCAATGACTTTAAGAACGTATGCAGAAAGAAGAGGTTGGGATATTGGAGAAATAACGGTTAACGTTTCTGAGCTTAAAGATGAAAACGGACCTTATTTAACGGAAGAAATATCCTTTGAAAAAGAAATTACAGAAGAACAAAGAAAAAAATTATTAGTCTTTGCAGGCAAATGTCCTGTTGCAAGAATGATAAAAGGAGAAACGAGAATAGTTAGCCGTATTCAGTAAAAAAATAAAAATATGAAGAAAATATTAGCATTTGCAGGAAGTACAAGTTCTACTTCTATCAATAAAAAATTAGCAACATTTGCTGCAGAAAACTTAGAAAATACTTCTTTTGATGTCATCGATTTAAGAGATTATACATTGCCGATTTTTAGTGAGGATGAAGAAAAAAACGGTTTTTCAGAAGATGCAGTTAAGTTTAGTGCATTGTTAAATAATTACGATGGCTTTATACTTTCTTTGGCAGAACATAATGGAAGTTATACAGCAGCTTTTAAAAATATTTTCGATTGGAGTTCTAGAATCGAAGCAAAAGTATTTAGAGATAAGCCCGTATTATTAATGGCAACTTCACCAGGAGCAAGAGGAGGACAATCTGTATTAGAAACAGCTCTTTCTAGATTTTCGTGGCAAGGTGCAAAAGAATTAATCCCTTTCTCGTTACCTAGTTTTTACGATAATTTTAAAGAAGGTACAATTGTAAATGCCGAATTATTAGCAGGCTTAAAAGAGCAAGTAACTCAATTTGAAAACGCTGTAAATCAATAAAGAATGAAAATAATTTTATACGGAAGAGCAGGACACGCTTATACAGTAGCATTTAAAAATTTTCTAAATTCAACCGATGTTCCTTATATCTATAAAGACATTTCTAAAGATGCAGAAGCAAGAGAACATAGTAAAGAATTGTATGATGGCGTTGCAAAATATCCAACGTTGTTTGTAGACGATAAAGTGTATTTAACACCTACCACAGAAGAGTTTAATAAAATAATGCAAGATTTAAGTTTAAGAGCGTAAGTTTTTATTTTGGAGACAAGAGGCAAGAGACAAGACTTAGGACTAAAAAATGACTTATGACATAAGACTAAATCTATGTTGCTATGTGTTTATTTTTTTAAGTTTTAGAAACAAGAAACAAGAAACAAGAAACAAGAAACAAAGATTTAGACGTAAGACGTATGACTAAAAAAAAGAAGAATAAATGTTGTTATTAAAAGTGCCTTTTTTAATTTTCGAATACTGAATACTGAATACTGAATACTGAATACTGAATACTGAATACTGAATACTGAATACTGAATACTGAATACTGAATACTGAATACTGAATACTGAATACTGAATACTGAATACTGAATACTGAGACATGGGAGACATTTCTAAAGACATAAAATCGAAATTTGAAAGTAATAAGTTAAAGGCTTTAATCAATATTAAATACACTGCAAATTGGTTAAGTAGCAAAGAGAATGAGTTTTTTAAACCTTTCGGAATTTCGCCACAGCAATACAATATTTTAAGAATTTTACGTGGAGCAAAAGATAGAATTAAGGTTCAACTTGTAAAAGAAAGAATGATAGAAAGAGCTCCAAATGCCACCCGTTTAATGGATAAATTATGCGATAAAAATTTAATAGAAAGAGAACGTTGTGACGAAGATAGAAGAGTCGTTTTTGTTAAAATAAGCAAAGAAGGGTTAATCTTATTGTCAAGTATAGATGAGAACAATAACCTGTCATTTTTAGAAAATATTACAGAAGAAGAAGCCGCTGTTTTAAGTAATCTGTTAGATAAAATAAGGTAGAAATATTTGGGCGTTACCCTAAAAAGGGGCGGGCTTTCGGCAGTCGCTATTTTCTGAAAAAGAAAATGAGCTCCAACAAATGCCTCAATCCCTAACGCAAAAGAGAGTCTATAAACGAAAAGAATACCTTATAAACGCAAGTATATTTAGAAGCGTAATTTAAAAATATCATTATGAAAAAAATAATTCACAAATCAGCAACAAGAGGTTTTGCCAATCATGGTTGGCTAAAATCACATCATACTTTTAGTTTTGCTAGTTATCAGAATTTAGAAAGAATGAATTTTGGAATGTTACGTGTTTTAAATGATGATGTTGTACAACCAAAAATGGGCTTTGGAACACACCCGCATAAAAATATGGAAATCATCTCTATTCCAATTTCAGGAGCCTTATCTCACAAAGACAGTATGGAAAACAAACGGTCCATTGAAGTAGGAGAAGTACAGGTAATGAGTGCGGGCACGGGTATTACACACTCAGAATTTAATGACAGTAAAATGGCTGCCGTTAATTTTTTGCAACTTTGGGTTATTCCAGAGACAGAAAATGTAACACCTTATTACAATCAAAAAATGTTTGAGGCTGCAGGACGAAAAAATAAATTTCAAGTATTAGTTTCTCCAAAAAGCAAGCAAATAGAAGGTTCTTTACCTATAAATCAACAAGGTTATATTTCTATGATTGATTTGGACAAAGAATTTAAGACAACCTATGAGTTAAAAAATGGAGCTTATTTTTTCTTAATAGACGGAGAAGTTTCAATAGACAATGAACTTCTAGAAAAAAGAGATGCGATTGGGATAACTGGTACAAACCAAGTTTCTATAACAGCTACGAAACAAAGTAAATTATTGGTTATTGATGTTCCTATGTCTTAAAGCAAACTTAATGATAAGTTTAGAAGTCAGTATTTAAGTTCATCTCTTTAACATCTACAAATATGGTATTATTATGAATATATTTAAAGATTAAAACCTTTTAGAGTTTGCTAATCGATTTAAAATGGATGAAGATGGTAAGAAATATTGTGCAGATATTAAAAAGAAAGATGGTTTTAAAAGAGTAAAATAAAGTCATAATTAGGCTCAAATAAAAAAGATTTTTCACATACTTGTAATATTTTTTCTCATCAGAAATTATTAATGTCAAACACACTTTTTTAAATCAATATAAAATAAATATGGCAAAAAGAATGTTGATGGATACAGATATTGGTCTGTAAGATAAATTTGCTTTGTTTGTGTTTATGAATCTATTCTTTTTTTGACAGATAGTAAAAAAAAAAGACAAATAATAGACCTTCGTTTTCTAAAACAAAAACACGTAATAAGTAAATAATTATTATAAAGATAATACGGTGTTAAAAAGTTAGTGTGTATAAACTAGGTATTACTTTTTCTAATAATTTACTTTTTATAAAAAAAATATTATACCTTCAATTCCGTTAAAAATTAATGACAATTTATGATTAAAACAATTGATTTTCTTAATTACTTACCTTTAAAAAAAGTGCTTTTAAACCTTTTTTTATTATTGATTTTTTGGTCGCCTAATTTAATTTCTCAGAATTTAGGTGCAGGAGAAGCTTTTAATAAAGGTCTAGAAATGAGGTTTCAGAATCCAGATAGTTCAATTGCTTTATTTAAGTACAGTTATAAAAAATATATTAAATTAAAAGATACCGTTAATGCTACCTATAGTTTATTAGAAAAAGCATATGTTTTTGAAAATACAGCAAAATATGCAAGTTCTTATGATGCTTTATGGACAGCTTTAATTTTGAATGATAAAAGGGAAGACGATAAACTAAAGTCTATAATTTATATTCGATTAGGTAGAATATATAGTTATAATAAGCGAGAGAAAAATGCTTTTAAGTACTTAAAAAAATCTTTAGATTTACAAAAGAGAAGAGTAAATAAACTACAACTTAAAAAAGGGGAATTAGTACCTTATTATTATGCTTTAGTAAAAACAAATAGAGAGCTAGAACACACAAAATTGGCGAGTACTTATCTAGATAGTTGCTATATGTTTTTCTCTAAAGAAACCAAAATTTTACCTTTGACGCACTTAGAATATAGAGGTAAGGCATATTTAGATTTTGAAAAAGCAATTTTATTAAGTCAAAAAAATAAGAACAAAGAAGCGATTAAAATTATGGATGATATTTATCCATGGTTTTTAAAAAATCAACCAACATATCTTGTTTTATTTTACACCTATTTAGGAGATATGAATCTTGCTTTGTTAAATGTTAAAAAGAGTGAAGAGTTTTATAGAAAAGCGATTAAAGTTTCTAATGATAATAAGAGTCATGTAGATTTTACTCCTTTAATTTATGAAAAACTTACAAAGCTTTACTTGCAAAAAAAGGACTATAAAAATGCATTTGAAAGTTTAAATATGGCAAAAAAATTAGATGCCTTATTTTTTGATGGAAGAAGTTCTATAAATCAATCTTTATTAGAAATTAAAGACAATTATCGTTTAAAAAAAGAAAAGCAAAAAAAGTTAATACAAGAGCAACGTTTAAAGCAGCTTAAACAAGAAGATAAAATTATTAGACTTCAAAGAATTATACTAATAGGGTCTATTATATTTTTACTTTTTTTAGGCTATTTCTTTTTTAAATATTTAAGAGAAAAACATAGTATCGAAAAAGAGTTGATAAGAAAAACAAAAGAATTAGAAATTGAAAAGACAAAAGAACTTTTAGCATTAAAAAATAAAGAGCTAGCGGCTTCTGCCTTACAGTTAATAGAAAAAGACGAATTTTTAAAAGAATTAAAAACTAGAATAAGAGAAGGTGGAGATAAAGTTAAAGTGCATGAAATAAATAAAGTTTTACGAACTGTTTCTGTGAATAATAATAAAAATTGGGAAGAGTTTAAAATGCGTTTTATAGATGTAAATAAAGAGTTTTACGATATTATTTTCAAGAAGTTTCCAAAACTAAGTCAAGGAGATCAAAAGATATGTGCCTTAATTAAATTAAATTTTTCTAGTAAAGATATGGCTCGTTTGCTTGGTATTTCTGTAGAATCGGTACATACCGTTAGGCATAGGATTCGTAAAAAAATGAGTCTCGAAAGAAATGTTAACTTAGAAGATTATATCAATTCGTTGTAGTTTATTGACACTATCCTAAAATCTGTGTAAGTTAAAAAACTCAGGGTTAAATTATTTATAGTTTAATCCTGTTTTCAAATATAGCTAAAAATTGATTAAGTATAACTCCCCAATTTCTAATTGGCATTGTCCACTTTTTAGTACTTTCTCTCAGTGCTAAAAAAACAGATTTCATGACAGCTTCATCGGTTGGGAACGAGAGTTTGTTTTTAGTATATTTTCTAATTTTCCCGTTGAGATTTTCTATAAGATTTGTGGTATAAATTATAGTTCTTATTTCTATAGGGAAATCAAAGAAAACGGTAAGTTCATCCCAGTTATTTTCCCAACTTTTAATCGCATAAGAATATTTAGAATCCCATTTATCTTTAAAATCTTTTAAGGATGCCTTTGCTGCTTCTTTTGTCGGTGCAGTATAGATTTGTTTCATGTCTCTGGTAAACTCTTTTTTATCTTTCCAAACAACGTAACGACAGGAGTTTCTAATCTGATGCACCACACATATTTGAGTAACAGAATTAGGGAAAACAGTTTTAATTGTATCTGTAAATCCATTTAAATTATCGGTTGCTGTGATTAAGATATCTTGTGTTCCTCTAGCTCTAATGTCGGTTAAAACACTCATCCAAAAAGCGGAAGATTCATTTTTACCTAACCATAAACCAAGTACTTCTTTTTTTCCATCAGTTCTCAAACCTACCGCGATGTAAATGGTTTTGTTGATGACTTTAGAGTTTTCTCTAACTTTAAAAACGATTCCATCCATCCAAACTATAAGATAGGTTGCTTCTAAAGGTCTATTTTTCCAAGCTATAATATCATTGGTGATACTATCGGTAATTCTTGATATAGTGCTTGTGGAGATATTAAAATCGTAGAGTTCTCGTATTTGTTCTTCTATATCGCTATTACTCATCCCTTTTGCATAAAGGGAAATTATAATGTTTTCTATACCTTCTGTGGTACTTTCTCTTTTCTTAACAATCATTGGGTTAAAAGAACTTTCACGGTCTCTTGGAACGTTTATTTCTGTCTCCCCTAAAGTTGTTTTTAGTTTCTTTTTGGTATACCCATTTCGAAGATTAGTTGATTTACTTTTTTGATGCTTTCCATAGTCTAAATGAGCATCTAACTCTCCTTCAAGTATTTTTTCTATGCCTCGCTTATGAAGCTGTTCTAAAAAATTAGTAAGTTCTGATCCGCTTTTAAATTGCTTTAAAAAATCTTCGTTTAAAATGTCTTCTGGTTTCATAAATATGTAAAATTTAAAATTAATAAAAAAATCTCAGGTTAATTAATTAACCTGAGATTTTAAAACTTACACACTTTATGAGACAGTGCCAGTTTATTTAAAGAATTAACTAAAAAAGGTAATTTAAATTACCTTTTTTAGTGTGTTATTAATACTGTAATATATGCTATTTTAAATATGGTTGTACTTTTTATTTTTTAGAATCACTCTTTATAGCATATAAATTATGCGTGCTATTATTGTTTATTACTAGTAATTTTTTTCCTTTTTTAGTTTTTAGAATTAACATATTTCTTACATCTTTATCCGCAAATAAACCTGTAGAAATATTAGGTACGTATTTATAGGTCTCTTTTTTATCGCCTAGTAATAAAACACCTGTTCCTGCATCTGCTCTGGTAGTTTCTACTTCAGACATGTAATTATTTCCTGCTAGAATTAAGTCATTAATATTGTCTCCATTTACATCTTCAGAAATAATACTATTTATAAGAGATTTTTGAACATGATTAGAAAATGGCTCAAATTTAAATTTACCTGTTCCATCATTTTTAAAAATACCAGATTTAAATTGATTTACCTGATAGTGTAAAGCACTTTTAATTCGTGAGCCTAAAATTCCTTCTAAATCACTATTGGCAAATTCATTGTAAGATTTTATTTTATTTTTTAAATGCGGTAATTGTTGTGCTGTACATCCTTTACCACGAACAGGAACTTGTTTGTTATTATAGTATTTTGCTAAAAAAATATCTTGAACACCATTAAAATCAAAATCGTTTGTATAAATATGAAATGGTTTTTCTTTAGATGCATGAAACTTATAGTTTGTACCTAAATTCCCTGCAATAATGTCTTTATTTCCATCATTATCAACATCAGAAACTAAAATTTTATTCCACCAACCTTTGGCATCTTTTAATGCTGGATACTCGTTGCTTTTTATAAGTTTGCCATTTTTATTGATGAAAACTTCAATGCCCATCCATTCTCCAGTAACAATTAAGTCCACTTGATTATCATTATTTATATCTGTCCAAACGGCATCTGTAACCATACCAATAAACTCTAAATCTGGTGCGAGACTTGACGTTTCAATAGAAAATTTACCATCATTATTTACCAAAAGAAAACTTTTTGGAGCAAACGGATATTTTTCAGGAATTACTCTTCCTCCAACAAAAAGATCTTGGTCACCATCATTGTCATAATCATTAGCGATAACAATAGAACCTGCGGAAATCATGTCTGGTAAGGCTGTTGTAGATTTGCTGAATTTTCCTTTTCCGTTATTAATATATAATCTATCTAATAACATTTTTGGCAAACGAGCAAATTCATAACTACCACTTACTACATATAAATCTAGGTCTCCATCACCGTCTGCATCAAAAAATGTAGCACCAACATCTTCTTGGTTTTGATCTTTAATAAAATCAGGAATATTAGCAGTTTTAAAGCTTCCGTTTGCGGTACTTAATAATAATTTCCCTGCTTGTTTTCTTCCTCCACCAATAAAAACATCATCAAAACCATCATTATTAATATCCACTTTAGCTACAGCTGGTCCTGTTTGAGATAATTTGTGTGGTAATAATACTTGCTTGTGATAATCATTAAAATAAGGATCGTTGTGAGCATACTTAAATTTTTCTTCTGAAAATAAAGTAGGTGATTTTGTTTCTTTTGATTCGACAGTATTTGTAGCGTTTGAATACTCTAAAATAATAGCTGTATTTATAGTAGGGTTCTGTATTTCTTGGCGTTTACCATCTTGCCAAACTACTTCTGCTTTTTTAATTTTAGTATCTTTCTGTACACCAAAATGTAATTTATTAGAAACGGCAGATAAAAAACCACGGGTATTAATTAGTTGCCTAGTTTGTATAGCTCCATCATTCATATATAAATTAACAATTGTACCAACTCCAAATTTATTATTGTTTGGCCCTTTGATAGAAAATTGTAAAAAGTTACCACTTTCTATTTCACGAGCATTGTTTTTTAAGATAGTTGCAGGTTCGTTAATATTGTTTATAATAAGGTCTAAATCACCATCATTGTCTAAATCTGCGTATGCAGCTCCATTAGAAAAAGTTGGTTTTCCGTTACTCCATTCTTCAGATGTGTTTTTAAAGGTGAGGTCTCTATTATTTTTGAAGAAATAGTTGGTTAGTTTTTGTTGTGGCAGCATTTTAGCATATTCAAAGAAATCTTCTTTGGTAGGTTTTCTTCCTTTAGCTCGTAAAGCAGCTAAAATTTTATTGTTAGAATCTCTATCAATTACATCTCTAAAAACGCCATTTGTTACAAAAATATCATTGTGGCCATCTAAATCGAAATCAGCTGATAATAAAGACCAACTCCAATCGGTATCTCCAATTCCTGCCATTTTGCTGATTTCACTAAATGTACCATTGCCATTATTAACCTGTAACATATTGTGCATGTATTGGTAATGATATCCAGACTTTGTCATAGATTCAAAATTTTCAATAGAAGTCATACCCATTGTAGTTTTAGAACGAATATAATCTTCCGGATTCATGTCTAAAGTCATTAAATCTAAAAGACCATCGTTATTAATATCCGCTATATCTCCGCCCATGGTATTAAAAGCCATGTGCTTCATTACTTTGTCTCTACCTTCAGAAAAGGTGCCGTTTCCATTGTTTAGATATACGTAATCTGGTATGTTAAAATCGTTATTCACATAAATATCTAAAAAACCATCATTATTTAAATCGGCAACTTGCGGGTTTAAACCAAACCCAGTTTCTGGTAAGATTCCAGATTTTATAGAAACATCGGTAAAATGACCAGTACCATCATTATTATATAAACGATCGCTTCCTTTTAGAGCGATGGTTTTTGGATCTTTTTGTAAAGCTAAAAGATCTATAACATCTGTTTGACTTCTATTAATAATATCTCCTGCATTAGAAACAAAAACATCTAAATCGTTGTCATTATCATAATCAAAGAAGATGGCATTTATGGTTCTGTTTTCATCATCTAAACCCAATTCTTTTGCTTTCTCTGTAAAGGTTAAATCGCCATTATTAATATATAACATGTTTGCAAATTGATGGTTTTCATCAATCCAACCACCTCTAGATAGATAGATGTCTAGATAACCGTCATTATTAACATCAGCTATAGTTACACCAGTATCAAATCCTGTTCTTTTAATAATTCCGGCTTTTTTTGAAATGTCTTCAAATTTAAAATCGCCTTTATTTATATATAATTTATTGTCTGATGTATTTGACGAAAAGAAAATATCTACTAATCCGTCGTTATTAAAATCTGCTGTAGCAACACCAGCACCTATATACATGTAGTTGTATTGAAAATAATTGGCATCTGGACTCTCTATTAATGAGTTTTGAAAATCGATTCCAGAATCTTTGGATAATACTTCTGTAAATAGTTTTTTTTCTATTTTTTCTGACGTCGTTTTTTTTTGTTTTTCTTCACAAGAAATCAATAAAAAGAGTATTGATATAAATAAAGATTTAACTAAAATAGAGTTGTTTGATAAATGAATTTTTGACATTGTTTTTCAGTATAATTAGTACAATATAAAATTACGTAAAAACTCTTATTATTAAAGATGAAAATAGATGAATAAAAGTTTTTTACATTAAAAACGGTAAGACATAAAGTGTATCTTACCGTTTAACTCTAGAATTATTTTAAATTTAATTTCCTAAATTTGGATTCAATTCAATCTCAATTTGAGGAATTGGAGCGTAATAATTATCCGAAGATAATGAACCTAATACAGGGTTTGCTATTGGAATATTTGTATCTAATGGAGTACGGGCTTCATCACTTAATGCTTCCGCAACTTTTTCCATTCTTACTAAATCATTATAGCGTAAAAATTCTCCTGCAAATTCCCATTTTCTTTCTGTAAAGGCTAATTCGGCTAAATCACCCGAAGTAATATCTACACTTGGGTCTGGTGTATTAAATGGATTTCCGGCAGCTCTTCTTCGTATTTTATTTAAAGCTTCCCAGGCGTCTGTGCTATTTGTTCCAGCTCTTCCAGATGCTTCAGCGTAGTTTAATAAAACTTCAGCATAACGCATATAAAAATCGTTTCTATCTGTAGACCATTGACTTGGAAGGTCTCCAATAGGGCCAACAACTTTTGTAAATATAGGTTGCACTTGGTCTTTAAAGTTTTTCCAATCTAAATCTGTTCTGTAAGTAGCTTCTTTTCTTGGACCTTCTGGGAAATCTTCAAAGAAACGAACTTCAGCAAAAACTTCATTCCAACCACCTTGTACATCAGAAGGGTATCCTAAAATACCATATTTTCTATTACCCAAGCCAGCAGGATTATTGTAGGCTATTGTCCATACAGATTCTTCGTTAAATCTATTTTCAACTTCCCATAAATCATTTAAATCACTTAATAATTCAAAACCATGCGCAGCGTGATTGTCTATTACTTTTTTAGAAATATTAGCGGCATCTGTATATTTAGAGTTGTCTTTTACAGGGAAACCAGCCCAATTCATATATAAACGAGATAACATTGCTTCTGCACTTCCTTTGTTAGGACGCGGTGCTCCTGGTAATACATCAGGATAAATAACAGGAAGTAAACTTTCTGCTAGTAATAAATCAGCTTCAATTTGTTCGTAAACCTCTATTTGTGTTGCTAATTTTATATCAAAATCTGGAGTAGAGCTTAAAGGTAAAGGGATTCTACCGTGAATTCTAGACATGTGTAAGAAAAGTGTTCCTCTTAAAAAATGAGATTCTCCTAAAAGAGTATTGTAACCATCTTTATCTGCAACTTCTAATCCTTGAGCACTTTCTATAACCGCATTTACTGCACGAATCATAGAATAAACATCTTTCCAGTTACTTAATGACCTTGGATTGTCTCCAGCAACATTCATTTGATCATATTCTCTAAATGGTGCTTTATTTAAAGCTTTGTGTGTGGTAATATCATCTCCAGCCCAACCAAAAACATTAAAGGTAGTCCATTGTGCTGCAGTACGTAATTTTCCATAAACACCTGTTACACCTAGATTAAAATCTTCTAAGGATGAAAATTGCCCCGGAGCTAATTGCGATTTAGTAGGATTTTCATCTAAGTTAACACAGTTTTGTAACGAAACGGCAATCACTAATAATATTATAGTGATGCTGCTACTGCTTAAATATTTTATAAATTTATTTTTTGTATACATAGTTTTATCAGTTTTTATTTATTAAAAGTTCAATTTAAAACCTAATGAAAAAGTTCTAGGATTTGGATACGCTCCGGCATCAATACCAGCGGCTACATCTCCATTACCTCTAGATTCTGGATCTGCAGCAGCAGAAGTAAGTTCTGGATCATAACCTTGGTAATCTGTAATTAAAAATAAATTTTGACCACTAGCATATAATCTCAAAGAATCAAAATAGCTGCTATCACTTACTGTATATCCTATAGCTAAGTTTTGTAATCTAATAAAACTTCCGTCTTCTACAAACCTAGTAGAACCAATAATAGTTTGTCCACCGGCAGGAATATCTGTTTCGTTTGTTGGTGTCCATTGATTTAATTGATCTGGAGATAAAAAACTTTTTGCAGGACCATTAATAGTACCACGCATTGTATTATAAACATCAAAACCATGAACTCCTTGTACCAATACATTTACATCCCATTTCTTATAGGTGAATGTATTACTGAAACCCCAAAATGTTGTAGGAGTTCCATTACCTATTGCTTGGTAAAGAATCTCTCCATTATCATCTCTTAAATATTTTGGATCTCCAGGAGCTCTACCATATACTGCAGCTTCGGTTGTTTCTGCTGTTTTCCATGTACCTAAAAAAGTAGCCCCTAAAAATTGACCTAGTGGTTCTCCTTTTTCAATGATATTCCAATAAGATTGTGTACCGTCTGTTGCTTCAAAAGAACCTTGTAAAGAATTTACACCTCCTAAATCAACAACTTTGTTTTTAACAAATGAGAAATTAAAATTAGAGTCCCAATTAAAATTATCAGTTCTAATAACACTACCTCCTAAAGAGAGGTCTACACCATAGTTTTCAACTTCTCCAATATTCTGAGTTATGACACCACCACCGTTTGTACCAGGTACAGGAACATCTAATAAAAGATCTGTAGTGTTTTTTTTGTAAGCATCAAGTGTTAAGTTTGCTCTTCCATTTAAAAAAGCAAAATCTAATCCGATATTGGTTTGTGTCGTAGTTTCCCAAGTTAAATCTTCATTTCCATAACCAGCTGGTATCGCTCCAGGTTGTGGTGTTCCTCCTGTAAAAGGATAAGAAGCATTGGTTCCGCCAATTTGAGAACTAGGATATGTTACATATGGAGTTACGTTTTGGTTACCTACTTGTCCCCAACCACCTCTAATAGCAAAATCAGTAAGAAACTCATTATTGCTAATAAAGTTCATTTTTTTGAAGCTATATTTTAAAGCAACAGAAGGAAAATACCCCGTATTTTGATTACTTCTAAATCTAGAAGATTGATCCATTCTTACTGTGGCAGTTACAAATAAATTCTCATCGTACACATAGGCAGCTCTAGCCATAAGAGATTGGATGCTAGACTTATTATATGCATTTGTAGCGCTAAAAGCACTACCTAATTCTGCTAGATAATAGTTTCCTGAAATAATATAGTCTTTAGATGAATACCCATTTTGACTGTATTCGTTTTGAGAAAACTCGAATAATCCAGTAGCAGAAATATTGTGCTTGCCGTAAGTATTTGCCCAATTTACAACATTACTAACTTGATAGCTATTCGTTTTTGTACCATTGTAAGTTGCATCTGGTAAAGTGGTACTAACAACATAATTTTGTTGCGTAGTGTTTATGGAATTAGTACCTACTACTAGTGAATAAGTTAATTTGTCTGTAATGCTGTATGATGCATTAAAATTAAGGTCAACTCTTTCTTTAACATTCTGTAAATTTGATTCTTTCATGTCTGCTATAGGGTTGTATGTTCCACTAGCCACACCGTATAAAGAGTATAGGTTGTATTCTCCATTATCATTATAAATTGGTGTTGTTGGGTCCCAAGTAGTTGCTTGAAATATCTTACGTCCTTCAAATAAATTAAATTGATCTAAATTGTTTTTAGTTTTTGCTCTTAATAAAGATACATTTAAACCAATTTTTAGTTTATCATTAATTTGTGCGTTTACATTAGAACGAAGAGAATATTTTTCATAGGCAGTTTCTATTGCCATACCTTCTTGGTTTACATAGTTTCCAGAAAGGAAATAATTAATTTTACCATCTTCAGAACCTCCGCTAGCAGAGAGTTGAACGTTTTGAGTAAACCCTTGTTGACCCAATAATTCTTTTTGATAATTTGTGCCACCATTTGCTTCAAAATCTGCTATTTGCTGATCTGTGTATATAGCAGGAGAATTTACTCTAGCTCTACTAGCGTTTTCTATTCTTGCAAAATCTGCAGCTCCTAGAGTAGGTAAATATTTAGGAACATTATCAAAAGAAACAAAATAATCTACATTTATTTTCCCCTTTCCTTTTCCTTTTTTGGTAGTAACTAAAATAACACCATTAGATCCTCTAGAACCATAAATAGCCGTTGCAGAAGCATCTTTTAATACATCCATAGATGAAATATCATTAGGGTTAATAGTACTTAAATCACCACCAATAACACCGTCAATTACAATTAAAGGACTATTGTTACCCGTAATTGAGTTAACACCTCTAATACGTACTTTAATTTCACCTCCAGGTTGCCCAGAACTTCTTGTAACTTTTACCCCAGAAGCTCTACCTTGTAAGGCATCTTCTACACGGGTAACAGGTTGTTTTTCGAATGACTTAGCTGTTACTTGAGAAACAGAACCAACTACATCACTTTTTCTAGCCGTTCCATATCCAATTACTACAATTTCGTCTAATTGACTTGCGTCTTCAGACAGTTTTACATTAATAGTTGTTTGTGTTCCAATAGTAATACTCTGTGGAGCATATCCTAAATATGAAAAAATTATAATGTCTCCGCTAGAAGCTAAAATGGTGTATTTACCATCAAAATCTGTAGTAGTACCAGAATTAGATCCTTTTTTAAGAATGCTGACACCGGGAAGTGGGATGTTGTTTTGGTCATTTACAATCCCAGTAATTGTTTTTTGGGAGTATGAATTTTGCATACTTACTAGTGTTAGTATAAAGGCCAACGCTAAACTCCTGCTTAATAGTTTAGTAATTTTATTTTTCATAAATAAATAGGTTGTTAATTGTTAATTGTTTTTCTGTTCTAGGTAATTTGTTCTAATGAATTTGGTTACTAAGGTTTGTGTTTTGTCATGGATAAAGTTTGGTGTTTATTAAATTAATATAATTTACATACTTTAATTGTCATATTGTAAATAGTATCTATATAATTTACAAATATGACAAATCAAATATAGCTTTTAATTTAGAAGAGGAATATTTGTGTACTTGACAAAAACTTGACAAGGTTAAAGTTGTTTTTTTAATTCGTTGATTTGTAATTGTTTAGGCATTATGTATGTTTGTTTAAATAGATTTTATATTTTGATTAGGAATTATTTTAATCGATCTATTGAGTAGAACAAATACCCTTTTTAAGGAAGTTTATAAGGTGAATTTACCTTATAAAATCTGAATAGGGTATAAGTAGTACATAAAAAAAAGCCTCTGAGAATAAACTCAAAGGCCTTAATTATTATGCTAATTTTATATTGACACTTTCCTAGAAAGTATTTAGGTGAAATTTTATGGATTATTTTTCTCTTTAAAATCCAGCTGCTTTTCTAATTTTTTTAGGAAACTTTTTTATTGGTCGTATAAAAACCTCTTTTACATAGGCTTCAGCTCCTTCAGATTGAATTTGAATCTGGCCAGAGGTTAGTTTATTTCCATTTTTATCTTTTGCATCTGTTAAGGCTAATACCACCTCTCCGTTTACAACATGAATAGCCGTATCATCTAATACATATAAATCTATTCTTGTCCATTCTCCATGAGGACTTTCCGTATCAATAGACCTTTTTGCTCTTTTAGAAATAGTCTTACTTTTAGGATCCCAACGATTATTTGTTTGAGGAACTTTAGCTTCTGTACCTGCTAAAATATATAAATCTCCAAAATCTTCTTCTTGAATTTGTAATTCCAAACAACTTTTCCAAACATTCCAAAAAGCGCCATGTTCTCCATGACAATGGTATAATAGACCATTATCTCGTTTTGCATTTAAACGAGGAGCCCACTTTTTTTCACCCCATTTAAACAGCATTGTTAAATGATAATTGCTATATGATTTCTTACTTGTTAAACCCGCGTAAGCTTCACCAGATATTTTCATAACAAGTGCATCGTTTGCTTCTTCAGAAACTTTAAATATACCTAAAGGATCTCCCAAACCGATAGCTTCAACAGGTTTTCCGTCTGCAGGTACCACGTATGTGTCTGGTATGTTTTTTAATGATTTATCAGGTACCCCTGTCCAAACTTCCCATTTAGTTAAATTTTTATCTAACATCGTTTCCCATTTAGAAGAAGAAACCATTTTAGACGGACCTGTTTTTAATTTCTGACTGTTTGCTGAAAAAGCAACACATACACCGAGTAATATTGTAGTAATAGTTTTCATTGTAATTAGTTATTTTTTTAGTTCAAATTTTCTTTTTGATGATTTTGTTGCAGTCGGGAAATCTGTAGGGATTTCTTGGGTAACCTTTCCGGTTGCTGCCCATTCTACACCTCTTAAAAAAGAAACTTGAAAACCTACACTTTCAAAAGATAATTGATCATGTCCTAAAGTTGTATGAAAAATTTTCCCTTTTCCGTATTCTAAAGCCATTAATATAGGCTCATGTCTATCTGTAGGTGCTTTACCAGAAGCATCTTTTCCGGTAGCTAAAATCACCATGTTTTCTGCAGGACCACGTAATTTTGAATAACATTCATCTTTTGTTGTTAACCAAACTTTAGGCATTCCTTTTGTTATTGGATGATCTGTAACTCGTATGGTTATAGGGAATTCATTTTTTGGTCCGTGAGCGCCACTTCCGCCTGCAGAAGTGTCTCTAACCAATTCGCCTTCATTGGTATAATACACATAAGGTCCATCTTTTTCGCTACGATTTCCCCATCCGCCTAAACCAATCATTTGGTTGTAAGCATTCCATTCAGGAAAAGAATTATCGGCAGCATGTACAGAAACAAATCCACCACCTTTTTTCATGTATTTCTCGAAGTTTTTCTGAGTTTTTTCTGACCAACTAGCAGCTTTCCAACCAAAGTTGGATACAATTACATCGTATTTTTTAAATTTCGGACAAAAATCTGGGTCTGTCTTTGGGGTTTTAGAAATCGTACGTTCTCCAACACCAGCAAGTGGTAAATATTCTTTTTTACCTTCAGATTTCCAAATATAATTAGAGCGTGCAATGTCTACAGTAAACAAACCAGAATCTTCTAAATATTGTTTCATCATAATTGTAGACATTGGCCAAACACCATGATTATTTTGTCCGTCTATAATCAATACTTTAATTTTAGCATGTATACTTATTGAAAACAAGATACAAATAGATAACACTATAATTTTTTTCATATTCTAATAATTTTGTTCTTAAAAAAGTGAATTTACTATTTTCCTTTCCAAATTAGGTTCAATTTATTTCATAACGGTATTTTAAACATAAAAAGAGAATTAGTACACTATTTATTGGTAATAATTCTCTTTTAGTACATTTTATAATTCACCTTGTGTGTTTATTACGGTGTACATTGTTAGTCTAAAGGTTGTATAGAAAAACCATACTCGTACTTTTTTGGTTTTACAAGATATTCTGCATGTGGTTCTGCTCTATGAGACCAGGTATTATCGCCACCAACACCCATTTGAATAAGGTCTACATTTACCGTTAATTCCTTTCTGTCTATTAGTTCGTTGGTGTGTGTTGCTTCTTCTATGTTTTTTGTGGAGTATTGTAATACACTAAAATTTAATGGCTGATTTCCTGAAATATGGATTCCTTTTTTAGCAGCGTTTTCTAAAGAAAACCATTTTGTACCCATATGATTCCCATATTCTTGCGGAACAACATAATCATAATTCATGGTAGTAGCATTTGCCTTATAAAGTCCGAAGAATGCACCAGTTTCTCTATCTTGATAATTGGCTTGTGGTCCTTTACCTAAATACGTTACATTTTTATATTGATTAGAAATATCAAATTGCATTCCTATTTTAGGAATATTTGGTGCAGATGCATCAATATCCGCTTCATAGGCAACTTGTAGTTTTCCATCACCAAAAAAGGTGTATTGTAAACTAATTGCTGTTTTGGGGTTTTTAATATAACCGCGTACGTTTATAATTACCTCTCCGTTTTTAGCGGTTTTTGTTGTAATGTTTTCAACTATAAAATGATCAGCAGCCGTTAGCCAATCTCTTTCATTTGTTTGTTTTTTTGCTCTTCTGTAAGCAGCATCATTTTCAGTTTCTGGTCTCCAGAAATTCAATTTTAAAGGCGATTTTAAAAGAGCCGTACCTTTAAAACTATAATCGGTGATATAACCAGAATTTTTATCAACTGTAAAAGAACTTTTTGTATTTTTTATATTGATGTTTTTAGCTGATTCTGTTACAAGTAGTGCTTTATGTTTTTTTGATTTTGTTACTTTTTCTTTCGCTTCATTATTGATGTTAAATTGCTCTTCAAAAACAACAAAGCCTTTATCCGCATAAAAAGTAGAATTCTTTAATTTTCCTTTAAAAGTGATATAATAGGTACGACCAGCTTTAAATTTTACTTTTTTAAGGTTGATGTTTATTTTACGAGTAGCCTTTGGTTTGGTTGCAATGCTTTCTATAGAACCCGATAAAATAGATTTTCCATTTTCTTCTAATTGCCAAACAATATCATAAGTAGCAAGATCTAAAACTTGATGTCTATTTAAAATTTCAAATGCACCTTTAGAGGCATCAATAGCTTTTATAACCACTGGCTGGTTTACTTTTTTACATTCGTAAATTTCTGGTTTTGGTGTTCTATCTGCGGCAATAATTCCGTTTATACAAAAGCTACCATCATTTGGTGTGTCTCCAAAATCGCCTCCATACGCTAGAAATTCTTTTCCATTTTTATCTTTTTTTACAATTCCTTGATCTATCCAATCCCAAATGTAACCACCTAAAGCTCTATCATTATTATGAATAACATCCCAATATTCTTTCATATTCCCAACAGAATTTCCCATTGCATGGGCGTATTCACACATAATTACGGGTCTTTTGTCAAAACTGGTGTTATCAATAAGTGCTTTGTATTCAAATGGCTGTGGATACATTCTGCTCAACATATCTACCCATTTAGGATCTGTAGGATTCCCTTTACTAAGTTTAGCAAATTTGTTTTTGTAACGAGCATCTGTTGCATCACCTTGTGCACCTTCATAATGTATATATCTTGTAGGATCCATTTCTTTTATCCAACCCGCCATTGCTGCGTGGTTTGGTCCCATTCCAGATTCATTACCCAAACTCCAAAATACAATACTCGGGTGATTCTTATCACGTTCAACCATTCTAATTCCACGTTCTAAAAACGTTTTTCCCCAAGATGGTTCGTTAGATAATTTACCTCTAACTCCATGTGTTTCTATATTTGCCTCGTCCATAACATACAAGCCATATTTATCGCATAATTCATAGAAATATGGATCATTAGGGTAGTGAGAAGTTCTAACAGCATTAAAATTAAACTGTTTTAACAATTTAACATCTTCTTCCATATCTGCTCTAGAAACTACTTTTCCGTTATTTTGGTTGTGGTCATGTCTGTTAACACCAATCATTTTAACAGGATCTCCGTTCACTAAAAATCGGCCTCTTTCATCAATTTTAAGGGTTCTGAAACCTACTTTGGTGCTTGTAAATTGTATGTTTTTCCCGGTATCATCTTTTAAGGTAAATAATAAGGTATACAAATACGGCGTTTCTGAAGTCCATTTGTTTGGAGAGGCTACTGGTATTTCTATCATTTCGAATGGAACATTATCGCGCTGCGGATAAAATTCTCCAAAAAACTTTTTAAGTTCTATGGTGTTTTCTTTCCCGACAGGTTTTCCTTCAGCATTTAATAATTTACTAGTAAGCGTCCAATTATCTACAGTTGTATGTAGTGGATCTGTACCAAAATGGCCAATTTTTTCTATGTATTTATTTTTGATGTTGGCAATAAACTCAGGTCTAATTTGTAAAGTACCGTCTTTGTAATTGTTATCAAGTTTTGTTCTTACTGTAAAATCAGACAATCTTACTTTAGGCACTGCTTGTATATACACATCTCGTTCTATACCGCTCATTCTCCAATGATCTTGAGCTTCTAGGTAACTACCGTCACTCCATCTAAAAACTTTTACAGCAATTTTATTCGCTCCTTTTTTAATGTGTTTTGTAATATTAAATTCAGATGGAAGTCTGGTGTCTTCAGAATACCCTACAAATTCACCATTTATCCAAACATAAAAAGCAGACGATACGCCACCAAAATGAAGAATAATATCTTTTTCATCCCAATTTTCATCAACCGTAAACGATTTTATATAATGACCAACTGGGTTATCATGATGATTTATAAAAGGAAAATCACTAAAAAAAGGATAGGTTGCATTGGTATAAATTGGTGTTCCGTAACCACGCATTTCCCAATTAGAAGGAACGTCTATGTTTTTCCATTTTGAAGCATTAAAACTTACACCTTCAAAATTTTCAATACTTTCAGATGGTTTTGCTACCCAGTTAAATTTCCAATCGCCATTTAAGCTTTTAAAATACTCAGATTTTTCTCTTACATTTTTAATCGCTAAATCTTCATTTTCATAAGAGTAAAATGTAGCATGTGCTTCTAGTCTATTAATTTGATTCACATTTTGGTTTTCCCAATCATTTTGTTGGGCAAATAGGAACGTAGAAATAAAAAATAGGGTTAACGTTAAAATGTTCTTCATAATTAGAATACTTAAAATTTGTGTTAGAATTTTAACAAATATCCAATATATAAATGATAGGTATAATTACAAATGGGTGTTTGAGTATAACAGATGTTTTAAATGATGGTTATTGAAGATATTTTAGTCCTAAAATAAATAAGTGACTGCGTATGGATTTCTGAAATTTAGAGATAAGGAAATTATCAACTGAATAAGTTTAAGTTGTTTTAGAACCTTTTAAAACAAGCATGATTTTATAGTATATAGCTTATGAAAACCATTTGTTCTATATTTTTAGACATCACTTATTAAATGAAGTATATCATCAATTTATATTTACACCATTAATTAAGAAAAAAGCAATATCGATTTGAAAACTCACCTAATCAATTGTCTTAGAGAATTAAAAGAGGGTACTATTAGGCAATCAATACATGTAAAAAGGTAAAGCTTGGTTTTTTGAATATGGATATTAATTACCTTATTTCTGTTTAGTTTGATAATCAATAATTAGCAAATGTGTAAATTTTTAGTCAAGTTGATAAAAACTGTTGTTAAGAACTATTGTACTAGTTTTAACTCAAAAATTAATTATAAAAGTGTATTTAAAATGAGAAAGTGTTTTCAATTATTATTTATAGTAAGTTTCTTTTTCTATAATTGTGATAGAGATTTGGTGAAAGATGAAATTCATGAAACGGATTTTAACTTAAATTGGTCTTTTTATTTATCACAAGAAAATAAAGAGATAGCTACGGTTTTAGAAAAAGACTATAAAGCAGTAAATCTTCCTCATGATTGGGTTGTAGAACAATCTTTTGATTCTACTATGGTTAAGGATGCTTTTGCAACCGGCTATTTAAAAGGTAAAGGCTATGGTTTTTATAAAAAAACGTTTGATGTTTCTTCTAACGAAAACCAAGAAACCTATATTCTTTTTGATGGTGTTTATAACAATTCTGAAACTTATATAAATGGTAAAAAGTTAGGTGTTCATCCATATGGATATTCTCCTTTTTACTACAATTTATCGCCTTATTTAAATAAAAATGGCAAAAACAATGTTATTACGGTTAAAGTTGATCATTCACGTTTTGCAGATAGCAGATGGTATACCGGTGCAGGAATTTATAGAAATGTAAAATTAATTACTGTAAATAAATTGCACATTCCTATTTGGGGAACTTTTATAACGACACCAAAAGTATCCAAAGAAAATGCTACTGTTTCATTAAAAATAAATATTGAAAATAATTTTTCTTCGGATGAAATAGCAACAATAAAAACAGTACTTATTGATGCAAATAATAAGCAAGTTGCAGAAGAAGTTTCTCAAATTGAAATTCCAAAAAATTCATCAAAAGAAATTATACAGAATATTAAGGTTTTAAACCCTGTATTATGGAACATAGAAAATCCTCATTTGTATAAAGCAATTACATCGGTAGAAAAAGACGGAAAATCGATTCAAAATTATACAACTTCATTCGGAATTAGAACCATAAAGTTTGATGCTGATAAAGGCTTCTTTCTTAATGGAATTAACTTGAAGATAAAGGGTGTTTGTTTACATCACGATGGTGGTTTGGTAGGTACAGCAGTACCAAAAGGTGTTTGGAAAAGACGTTTGCAAATTTTAAAAGATGGTGGTGCAAATGCCATTCGTATTTCTCACAATCCTGCATCTACAGAGTTTTTAGACTTATGTGATGAAATGGGCTTTTTAGTACAAGATGAGTTTTTTGATGAATGGGACAATCCTAAAGACAAACGTTTTAATCAGAATGAATCTAAAAGCACAGACTATATTACAAGAGGTTATGGTGAGCATTTTCAGGAATGGGCACAAAAAGATTTAAGAAATGTTATGTTAAGTCATAGAAATCATCCATCTATTTTTCAATGGAGTATTGGTAATGAAATTGAATGGACATATCCTAGAAACGCAAAAGCTACCGGTTTCTTTAATAATATGAGCTGGAGCGGAAATTACTTTTGGTCAGAACCACCTTATTCTATAGAAGAAATAAAGCATCAATTAGCAACGCTACCAACAGAGAAATATGATATTGGTAAAACAGCTCAGAAACTGTCTAAATGGACCAAAGAATTAGATACAACAAGACCTGTTACGGCTAATTTAATTTTACCATCTGCAAGTCATTTATCTGGGTATACAGATGCATTAGACGTTGTTGGGTATAGTTATAGACGGGTTCTGTATGATTACGGACATAAAAATTATCCTGATAAACCTATTATGGGAACAGAAAATTTAGCGCAATACCACGAATGGAAATCTATTATGGAGCGTCCTTTTATTTCTGGAACGTTTTTATGGACAGGAATTGATTATATGGGAGAAATTAGAGATCCTTGGCCTGTTAGAGTGCAACCTTCTGGAATGTTAAATTCAGCAGGATTTACAAAAGGTTCTTATCATATGATGAAAACTCTTTGGAACTATGAACCACATATCCATATTGCAACTCAAAATATCCAAAAATCTTTGAATAAAATTGATAAAAAAGGGAATATTGTTGCGAAAGACTCAGAAAAATGGAAACATGCATTGTGGGAATGGCAAGACGTAAACGAACATTGGAATTACAAAAAAGACGAAATGATTTCTGTGGAAATTTATTCTAATTGTAATGAAATTGAATTGTTTTTAAATGATACATCTCAAGGAAAGAAAAAATTATCTGATTTTGAAGACCATATTTATAAATGGGGAATTCCGTTTGCTAAAGGTAAATTGGTTGCCAAAGGAATAAAGAACGGTAAAGAAATTTCAGAAGAAATTATAACGGCTAAACAAGCAACTAAAATTACACTATCATCAGAAGAAAAAAATATAAAAGCAAATAATTATGATGTTGCACATGTTGTACTTCAATTAACAGATAATGCAGGGAATCCTGTGAAAACGGATAATAGAAACATCACTTTTAAAATTGAAGGGGAAGCAAAATTACTAGGTATTGATAATGGATGGAAAAAAAGTGTAGAGAAATTTCAGTCTAATATTGGTACAACTTATAACGGAAGAACTCTTTTAATAATTCAGGCAAAAGATAAAAGTAGCGAAGTAAAAATTACTGCGTCTGCAGAAGGAATACAATCGGAAACAATAATAATAAACATTCAATAAATATGAAATTTAAAACATCAATAAAAGGATTTTCATTTATTTTATTTCACTTAATAACAGTCTCTTGTGCATCTTCTCAAGATGCGGGATTAGATGTAGAGTTGGATGTGAAAGTTGATAAAATAAAAAACATTTTAGATAATAATCGTCCAGAATCCAATGAATATTGGGAATATTTAAAAGATTTTTCAGATGAATTTAATTATGTAGGAAAAAACACAGACTTTCAAAGTAAATGGAAGGACACTTATTTTAATGGATGGAAAGGACCTGGATTGACAGAGTGGACTACAAATAATTCTGATATTAAAGATGGTAATTTAGTAATAAGTGCATCACGAAAACCGGGAACCAACAAAGTGTATTGTGGTGTAATTTCATCAAAAAAACAAATTATATACCCCATATATACAGAAGTTAGAGCCAAAATAGCGAATCAAGTTTTATCCTCTAACTTTTGGTTTTTAAGTGATGATGACAAACGTGAATTAGATATTTTAGAATGTTACGGTGGAGACAGAGAGGATGAAAAATGGTTTGCATCCAATGCTTCTTCTAATACACATGTTTTTGTTAGAAACGAACAAACCAATACAATTATAAAAGATATAAATAAACAAGATCATCATAATAATGAAGAAGGAAAACCTTGGAGAGAAGAGTTTCATACCTACGGTGCTTTTTGGAAAGATGCCAACACTATTGATATCTATTATGATGGAAAATTAGTAAGTGAAATAAGAAAAGAACAGATTCAAGATCCAGAAAATCTAGGCTTGGATAGAGAAATGTTTCTAATCATAGATTTAGAAGACCATGATTGGAGATCAAGTCAAAATCCACCAATTACACCTACAGATGCTGAACTTTCAGACCAATCTAAAAATAAATATTTAGTAGATTACGTAAGAACATTTAGACCAATTATAAAATAATATAAAACATGAAATTAAGAATTTATTTAGCTTGCTCAATTATAATAATGAGTATAATTAGTTGTAAAAACGAAACAAAATCAATTTCCAATTCGCAAGAAATTGAAATTACAGATGCGCAACAAGATTTTTTAGGAATTACAAATAAGAAAAAATTAAGTGCAGCCTCTAAAAGAGCTTTAAAATGGCCAACAGATTTGGGTAATGAATGGTTTTTTGAGTATTCTGTGTATGATTTAAAAGGAGATTTAGCCTATGAAGAAGGTGTTGTCAGAAGAGATCCAAGTGCCTTAATTAAGTACGATGGTAAGTATTATGTTTGGTATTCTAGAAGTGTTGGGCCTTCGCAAGGTTTTGGTGGCGATGTTGTAAAAGACAAAGTTTTCCCTTGGGATAGATGTGATATTTGGTACGCAACTTCTACAGATGGTTTAACTTGGAAAGAAGAAGGATTAGCAGTGGCTAGGGGAGAAGCGGGAGAATATGATGATAGATCTGTGTTTACTGTAGAAATTATGGAAACTGGTGGGAAGTACTATTTATGTTATCAAACCGTAAAGAATCCTTATAGTGTAAGAGTTAAAAATCAAGTAGGTTTGGCTTGGTCTAACTCACCAAATGGACCTTGGGTTAAAAGTAAAGAACCAATTTTAAGTCCGGCAGATAACGGAGTTTGGAAAGGTGAAAAACAAGATCGTTTTGCAGTAGAAAAGAAAGGAGATTTTGACAGTCATAAAGTACATGATCCTTGCATTATTCCTTTTAATAATAAATTCTATTTGTATTATAAAGGTGAACAAATGGGAGAAGCAATTACATTTGGAGGTAGACAAATAAGACATGGTGTTGCTATAGCAGATAATCCTGAAGGACCTTATGTAAAATCTGAATACAATCCTATTTCTAACAGTGGACACGAAATCTGCGTATGGCCTTATAATGGCGGAATTGCAGCTTTAATTACAACAGATGGTCCAGAAAAAAATACTGTACAATGGTCTCCAGACGGAATAAATTTTGATATAAAATCAGTTATAAAAGGAGCACCACATGCTATTGGATTAGATAGAACTGCAGATAATGAGAAAGAACCTACACAAATTTTACGTTGGGGATTAACGCATGAATATATGAATTCTGATTATCAATATATACGTGGTTTTAAAACATGGAGAATGGCACAGCATAAGGCAAAAGGAGTAAAGTAGTCTAGTAATTACTGCAAGGAGTTTATTTTTAACTCTGTAGAAATATGTTTTATATAAAATAAGATATATTTCTACAGAGTTTTATTATTTTATAACATTATTGTCAGATAAAAGACCTCGTTGCTTTTATAATCAAGACTTGATTCTAATTAACTGACAAACAGGAGTAACTTAAATCAAAAATACAACTCATTTAACTCTCTTTTATTAATTATAATAGTAAGGTGTCATTTTCAAAAACTCTTGAAACCTGATACTTTATTAATGTTTCTAAAACCATAACGACTTTTAATTGGACACCAATGATTATAAAAGTATAATAATTTCAGAAATGTCTTTTAAGAAAGGAGAGGAGTTCTTATAACGTTAATTGATGCTCTAAAAAAAACGTTAACAATAGAAAATATTTAAGCATTTTAGAGTAGTAAATTATTGATGGTTTTTAATAAACAGTAAGTTTTTAAGACAACGTACTCATTAATAATCCATTTTTTTTAATAAAATTCCCATTTTTATTTCTTTACATTAGGGACTTTACAGCGTTACTTACAATAATGTTTAAATAGTACCAGAACGCTATGATTGGAGAGAAAATCAACGTGCTAAAAGAAGCAATGGGAGATACTTTTGAGCTTTATATGGTATCCAAAGATCAAGATGCACGTGTTGGGCACATATCAATAAGATTCTAAGTTTTTTTGGATACAAAATGCACATTGCAATGACGAGGAGTGAATTATTACCAGCGCAATTGTAACTTTGGGAAAAAAAGGAGAATGACCTCTATTACAAGCGTTAATTGAAGACGCTATAAAAAATTGATGTGTAGTCGGTAATGAAGCCTACTCAGGAAAAAATAATTTAATCTATGCTATTTATTTAAATATGATTTTTTAAGTCGGTGCAAGCTCTTTAAAAATACTGTAAAAACAAAAAAAGCTTGTAACAGAATTATTAATTAATCCGTTACAAGCTTTCTTTTTAAATGCTAAAAAAGCATCTTGTCTAAATTAGCTCTAGTTTTCAGTACTCTCGAGTAAACAAAAGAACTTTTAACTAAATTATTACATGGTGTTATGGTCTTTTCTCGTTAGATACAACAACTATATCATCAATATAGAAGTCTGCATAAGCACCCCAAGCAGACAATATGCTAAATTTACCATAATGTGTGGGTAATGCGGTAAATTCAAGTTCACCTTCTTTCCATCTATCTACATTTTCAGCAACTCCAGCAGCAGGATTAAAAGTAAGTTGGTTTGCACCTGCTAAATTTGAAAAACGGAATAAAAAATTAGGAGAACCTAATCTTGCAAAATATTTAAATTTTACTATATACTTTCCTCCTGGAGTTAAGTTTGCTTCAATAACGGACTCTGCTCTTACATTATTTTGTATTGTACCAGCTTTAGTTCTATTAAGAGCTAAATTTATAACGTTACCTGTTGGGCTAACAGCTGTTGCAGTACCAACTGGTGGAGCAACAATAAGCACTTCGGTAATTGCTTCAATTGATTCATTAAGGAAAGGTTTAGTCCAATCCACTCCTAAAGTATTTTCAAACTTTCCAATTGAAAGGAAATACTCCTCAGAAAATGTTTTAACAACCTCATCTGTAAACACTACTGGTTCTCTAGTATCTGTAGATGTAATTCCACTTCCTGGTAACAATGACACCGTAATTACATCGTCTTGATAGATTTGATCTTCCAAGTTAATGAGTAAAAAAGTAGCGTCTGTAGGGTCAACGGAAACGGAAGCGATATTAAACAATACGTCATTTACTTTTACTTCAAAGAAAGAGTTTTTATCAACAAAATCAACAAACTCACCATTAAAAGGAATTCTAATAGTTTCATCTTCTAGCTCTGCAATTGTGTTTGCTAGAACAAAAGGCTGTGATGATGGAATTACTTTAAAAGGAGTTGTTAAAACGTATTTTGTAGAAGCTCCTGGTATATTTTGACCTGTTCTATTAGCAGTTAAACTTGCTGTGAAATCACCTAACTTTTTAAATACAATATCAGCAACTTCTGCACTGCTTGAAGCAACTACATCAGTTTCTGAAGCAACCGCTCCAGGAGCCAATGTTTTTCTGATAGACCAATATCTACCATTTGGTTCTCCAATGGTTGTTTTGTCGATAAACTGAACTTTGTCACCTGCCTCTACATAAATAGTATCTGTAGTTGTATGATCTACAGTAGCACCAAATTGTTTTACTTCAACTTCTGGTACAATTTTGTCGTATACCTTTACTACAATTGTAGTATCAAGTACCCAAAGATCACCTTCCTTTACTGCTGCCTTAATATAGTCATCGCGCAGAAAACTATTTCCTCTAAAGGCTACAGAATCTTTAAATACATTGTGTAGTCTTACCTTTTGATATCCAGGATTATTAAACAAAACATGTACTGTTTTATCTTCAGTAATTGTATCTCCATCATAAATAATAAATTCATTAAAAATTGAATCTCTACTACTAATTGGACCTTCTAGGAAATTATTTCCTTTATTAATACTCCAGTTGTGTTCTATATATCCTTGAGATAAATCTGCGAATGATAAGTAATTAGAAATATTTAATTCCAATGTGTCGCTTTGTTGCCCTGCGCCTGTATAGAATCCAAAATCTGAGAATGAATTTGGCGCATCATATTCGTCATCTTTGCAACCAATTAAGACTGCTAAAAATACGAACGCTATTATAAATTTATTTTTCATGTTTTTCATTTTATTTAAATATAAAAATTATTTTAAACAAATCTTTATAAGATTAGTTTTCACCAATTACTGGATTCGTAATTGCCTCGCTATTTGGTATTTTCCAGTAAGCGTGTTCGCTTTCAACATAATTTGCAGCTGCTTCTTGGTATTCATTCCAACCATCATCAGCAGTAGGGTCACTTGGGTCTACACCTACAACAATTGATCCCCAACGTGTAGCAGTTGTTCCGTCTTCTTTCGTATATGGATAATCAATTGCTGTATATCTTTTTGCAGCAAGTTCCATAAAACGTTGTTTTTTAATTCCCCATCTTCTTAAGTCTGTATTTCTTGTAGCTCCATGGCCTTCACACGATAATTCTAATGGGTATTCTTTAAATCTTAAGTGATCCATTAAGCTTGTAGCATCGTATGAGATATCATCATGGTCATTTGCAGGGTATTCTCCCGTTCCTGAAAGTCCTAATAATTGAACACCAGAACGTCTTCTAACTTTGTTAATATACATCATAGCTTCATCAACATCACCCATTTCTATCAAACACTCTGCGTATTGTAAGTATATTTCTGCCAATCTTATTAAACGTTGGTTTACACCACTTCTAACTTTACCTGGTGATAGGGCTTTTTCACTTTCAACACCTAAATCCCAATTGGTCTGTTTTCTCCAATAACATGTCATTCTAACGTTAAAGGAAGCAGCTTCTGCAGTAGTTTTATACCCATAGTATTCTAAATCTGGATCGTCTACAATTGCTACAGAATAAGAAGTTCTTAAACTAAATTTTCTAAAACGCTCTGTACCATCTTCTTCAATAATTTTATTTCTAGGATCTGAATAGTCTAACGGATCATTTCTGTATTCTAAAATTAACCAGTTAGCGGCAACACCACCAAACCATCCTCCGATACCAGTAAGTTGCTGTTGAAGCGAAGAAGCTCCTGTGTCTCTCCAATCCCATTGGTTTAATTCACTTTTATAATCTGTAGAACGTACAATTTCTAATATAGATTCTTCATTTAACTCATCCATCGTAGTAAAGTTACTACCAATATTAGGTGTTAAAGCGTAGCCATAATTATTTATTACGTTTTTAAAATATTCTGCTGCTGTTGTGAAATCGTTATCAGCTAAGTAAGATTGTCCTAAAACGGCTTCTGCAGCTCCGGCTGTAACGCGTCCTTTTTCTCTAGCTTCCCAAACTGCAGGTAATTTAGTTTTTGCATATTCTAAATCTGCACGGTAAAAATCTTTTACGTCTTGAGCAGGACTTACATCTCTGTAAAAACCATCTTCTCCACCTGGAACTTTTTCCCAAATTACAACTTTACCATTGTTAAAAGTTGTACTTAATATAAAGTAAGAAAAACCTCTTAAAAATCTAGCTTGTGCGCCAATTACTTCAGCTTCATCTTCATCATTTTGACTGTTAAAAGTTCCTTTTAATCTGTCAACCGCTTCAATAACTTGGTTGGCTCTAAAAATGGTTGTATATAATTGAGACCATTTATCACCAGGGCTTTTAGAAGCTTCGTTAAAATTTTGTAAATAAAATTCATTTGTGTTAAAAGGTCTTTGGTATCCAGATCCCCAAGCTAAATCACTTCTAACTAATTCGTCTAATAATTTATAATTATTGTCACTTCCATACGATTTGTAGGTTGCCACCAAACCGGTGTTTAAATCTCCTACAGTTTTCCAAAAACTATCTGTAGATAATTCATTTGGATTTGTTTGATCCAGAAAATCATCTGAGCAACTAACAATTGCTAAAGTAAATAACAATATTAAAGTTAGTTTGCCTATTCTTGTATTTTTCATGTTTAAATATTTTTTTTGAATTTTTGTGTCTAATACGTTCATAATAAAGTTTTTAGATTAAAATTCTAGTTGAATACCCGCTCTTACTTGAGAACTTACCGGATATGTACCTTTGTCTATACCTCTTGTACTTAATCCGTTGTTTCCTACCTCAGGATCGTACCCTGTATACTTGGTCCATGTTACTAAATTTTGACCAGCTACGTATACTCTTAATTTAGTCATCCCCATTTTTTCGACTAATGTTTTAGGTAAAGTATACCCTAAAGATATATTACGTAATCTAATGTATGTGCCGTCTTCTAACCAAAAGTCACTAAATCCTCTTACGTTATCATGTGTTGTACCTCCTCTGTACACAGGAATTTCTGATGTTGGATTTTGAGCAGACCATTGGTAAATTTGATCTTGGTGGTTACCGTATTGGTATGCAAACGCTTTACTACCATTCATTATTTCTCCTCCAAATGCACCATAAAATTGTGCAGAAATATCAAAGTTTTTGTAATAAGCAGAGGTGTTAAAACCAATTTCAAACTCAGGAGTACCACTACCAGAATATTGTCTGTCATTAATGTCAATAACTCCATCACCTGCATCTGGGATTCCATCATTATTAGTATCAACTGTTAGCGCATCTACCAATTTTAAATCTCCAATTTTTGCAGTACTTGTTGGTAATCCGCCTAAGTAAGTTGCTAGTTCTTCTTCAGATTGAATAACTCCATCTGTTTTTATTAAGAAAAATGCACCACCTTCATAACCTTCTGCTAATACAGAAACATAGTCTCTATCATTATCAGAACCGGCAATATTACTATCATTAAAGTAAATAATTTTATTTGCACCAGTCATTTTGGTTACTTTGTTCGTGTTTTTAGTGAAATTTATACCAGCGTTCCAACTTACTTTTCCTCTGCTTTTATAGTTTAAAGCAAATTCAACACCGTTGTTTTCCATATCACCAACATTTAATACTACTGAAGAATCATTTCCAGAACCAGCACCAACGGTAGGTGGTAAGAACACAGGGAATAACATGTCTTTTTTGTTTGTTTGGTAATAATCCCCAGTAAACGTTAATTTATTTTGTAAAAATGACATATCAAAACCAATATTTTTTGAAATAGAAGTTTCCCAAGATACTAATTCATTTGCATAGCCTTGTTGTATGGCTCCTAATTGTAAATTTTGATCAGCATCATTACCAAAAACATAGTCATTTTGTAAAGTTATGGTTGGTGAATATGAATAATCTGCAATACCTTGGTTACCTGTAGTACCATAACTAGCTCTTATTTTTAAGCTTCTGATAGTATTTTTAATAGGTTTCCAAAAGTTTTCATCAGAAACATTCCAACCTGCAGAAAATGAAGGGAAAACACCCCAAGGTTGACTTTTAAATCTTGAAGATCCATCTCTACGAACACTAGCACTAAATAAATATTTTCCTTTATAGTTATATTGTAAACGAGCTAACATACCAATAAGTGTATTTTCTCTATCTTGATTCCATTGTCCGGTTCCTGAACCAGCAAGTGAATCTCCGGTAGCACCATTTAATACAGTAACTTCATTACTATTGATGTCAAATTTTTGTGCATAAAATGACGTGTAGTTATATCTTTCAGCAGAATAAACACCCACAAAGTTAAAATTGTGTTTTCCAAAAGATTTTTTATAGTTTATAATATTTTCCCAAGAAAATCTTTTTGAAGTTGAGCTAAAATTATAAATTTTAGATTGTTCACCTGGTAATGGTTCTCCTTCCCAATCATAAGCAATAAATTCAGGATTAATAACTCTTCTGGTAGCATTTTCCCATCCTGCAGCTAATCTTGAAGTAAATTTTAAATTTTTATTAAAATTGTATGCAATACTAATATTACCATCAAAATATTGTCTTTCTTCATTATCCTCTTGTAATAATTTTCTACCTAAATAAGATAAGTTATTAGCGCTGCTTCCGTCTCCAGCATCACCAATTGATTCTAAGTTATCTTCCAAATCTACTTGTAATGCTTGGTATCTATATGCATCTCTTAAAATTCCCCAAGGTCCATTTTGTTTATCTTCAACTCTAAAAGATAATCCACTAGTAACATTCCAATTTCCTTTTTTCAATTGAGAATTTGTTCTAACGTTAAATCTTTCGTATGAAGAGTTAATTACAGTACCATCTTGAGAGAAAAAGTTCCCAACAATATTGTATGTTAAACCATTCTGACCACCAGATAATGTTAAACTATAGTTTTCTATTGGAGCAGCATCATTAGTAACATAATTTATTAAATTAGTGTTATTGGTTAACTGTGTAGGGTTTTGTTCAGCACTGTGCCAAGTATTTCCGTATACATTTCCGTTAACAGCCCAAGATTGTAAGAAGTGAGAATACAATCTGTCGTTTGCATCCATAATATATGTACTTGAAGTAATATTTTGTACACCATAGTAAGATTCTGCTCTAATTTTCATAGTACCTTCTTTCCCTTTTTTAGTGGTAATTAAAATTACACCGGCAGCACCACGAGTACCATAAATTGCAGCAGAAGCGGCATCTTTTAGTACATCTATACTTTCTACCTCACTTGTACTTAATTTAGGATCGCCTTCAAAAGGAATACCATCTACAACATATAAAGGTTTGTTACCACCATTAATAGACGTTAAACCACGAATCATTACGTTTGCCTCAGATCCAGGAGCACCATCACTGGCAACAACCGTTACCCCAGCAATTTGTCCTTGAAGAGCAGAACTTAAATCGGATGTTGCAGTTTTCATAATCTCATCAGATTTAATTTGAGAAACAGCACCTGTTAGTTCCTTTTTCTTTTGAGTACCATAACCCACTACTACAATTTCATCTAGTACTGAGGTATCATTTTTTAAGGTTACATTAATTTTAGATTTGGATCCTACTATTATTGATTGTGTAGCATATCCCATATAACTGAAAACTAACATGTCTGTTGGAGCTGCAACAATCTTATAATTACCATCAAAATCTGTAGTTGTACCATTACTGGTTCCCTTAATGACTATAGATACGCCAGGTAGAAGTTCTCCTTCACCAGTAACGGAACCTTTAACCGTTATTTTTTGGGCTTGTGAAAAACTAAAACTTAACGTACAGATAAAAACTGCAAGAAAGGTCTTAGATTTTTCATTCAAGAATTCTTTTAATTTCATAATTTTAGTTATTTAAATTTAGATACTACAATTTTATGATAATTATTTGTTAAAAAAGAGTACAGATGTTTAATTGTAGGCATCATATCGTGAATTGTAATAATAATTAGGTTTGAAATATGTAATCAAATATTTTAGTACAATTAAGTTGTGTTTGATTCATAAAATGTAAGTTAATTTGTCTTAAAAGATTTATGTTTTTTTAGATAAGAAGCTATATTTAGTAAGGTTTACTGCTGTGTTCTGTAAAATAAAGAGAGATTTTTAGAACTTGATTTTCAATCAAACAAATGTTATTAAGTTGGTCGTTAATAGTACCTATATTTGAACGTATTTTGAGTGAATCTTTATCATACATAGTCCTCAAATGAATTCTTTATGATTTTTATTTTGAATGATTAAAAGAAGTAGAATCTATTGTAATAATCCGTTTGTGAAAACCAAATTTTATATGCTTTTTCATGTGAAAAAAACTACCTATTTTGGAAATGAGTAGAGGATAAGAGAACCGAAGTTGATTCTAATAATTTTGATATTTAAATTCATTCTTTTTTATTAGAATAAAAATATTTTGTTGATGTAAATGTGTTTAAAATCAAGGGAAAAAATATTTAATTTACTTCTTTAAATTCTGATGGTCATTTAAGTTTTTTAATACTAAACAAAGAAAAAAAAAGACAATTAACCATCTGTTCTGTAAAATAAATCATTTAATCATAAAAAATAATCTAAAAATAACATTCTTTGCAGTATTGATTAATTATAAAATAAATCCGAATGAACCTTAAAATTTACATCCTAATTTTATTTGTATGTACTGTCTTAACTTCGTGTAAAACAGAAAAAAAAGAAATTGTTGCTAAGACAGCAACCACAAAAGAATTATATGAACCTAATTGGGAATCTATAAAAAAACATTATAAAGATCCGGCATGGTTTAATAATAAGAAATTCGGGATTTTTATTCATTGGGGAGCATATTCTGTTCCTGCTTTTGGTTCTGAATGGTATCCTAGAAATATGTATATGGATACAGCTCAATTTACAGCGCAATTAAAATTACAGAAAAAAGGGCCTTCTAGAGAGTTTACACATCATCAAAAAACTTTTGGAGATCAAAAATCATTTGGATATAAAGATTTTATACCAATGTTTAAAGGTGAAAAATTTAATGCCGCAGAATGGATCGATTTATTTAAAAAAGCAGGTGCTAAATATGTGGTTCCTGTTGCAGATCATCATGATGGTTTTGCCATGTATAAATCAAACACAACACGTTGGAATGCTTTTAATATGGGGCCTAAAAAAGATATTTTAGGAGAGTTGATGAAAGAAGGTCGTGCTAAAGGAATGATTATGGGAGCTTCTTCTCACTATGCTTTTAACTGGTCTTTCTACAATAAAAAAGATCATTTTGATACTACAGATCCTGCGTATGCAGATTTATATTCGGCAAAAGGGAAAGACATTAATGAGCCAGTTTCTGCAGCTTTTAAAGAATTATGGTGGAAAAGAACAAAAGATTTAATTGATAATTATCAACCAGATATTCTTTGGTTTGATTTTATGCTAGACACCCCAGAATGGAGAGAATACCGTCCTAAATTAGCAGCATATTACTATAATAAAGGAATAGAATGGGGGAAAGAGGTTGTATTACAAGATAAAAATTTCTATGAAGAGGCGTTCCCTGCGGGAACTGTTGTGTACGATTTGGAGAGAGGTAAATTACCAGGAATAAGAAAATTACCTTGGCAAACGGATACTTCTGTTGGTAAAAACTCATGGTCTTATGTTACTAATTGGAAATCTAAAACAGCAAATTCTTTAATAGATGATTTAATTGATATTGTTTCTAAAAACGGAAATTTACTTTTAAATGTTGGACCGAAATCAGATGGAACAATTCCTGAAGATCAAAAAGAAATCTTGTTACAAATGGGAGCTTGGTTAGACATGAATGGAGAAGCTATTTATGATACAAAATACTGGAGAACTTTTGGCGAAGGGCCAACGAAAGTTGGTACTGGTCACCATTCAGAAGGAAAAAACAAAGCTTTTACAGGTCAGGATATTCGATTTACACAAAAAGAGGGTAAAATCTTTGCGATTATGATGGAATGGCCAAAAAATGTGGACGTTTTAATAAAGTCGATTACAAAAGACGATAAAATATCAAAAGTAAAAATGTTAGGTTCTGATGCCAAATTAAAATGGTCTCAAAGTGATAAAGGTTTGTTGGTTACAATGCCGAAAGAAAAACCAGGAAACTTTGCATTTGTATTGGAGTTAACACTGTAAAATATTGTTTGAATTGGGTTTGATTGGAAAAGGAGCTTATCTATTGTTAGATATGCTCCTTTTTAGTTTTATAGAGATAAATGAAAATACCAAAAGGAAACAATTATAAAAAGAATTTAATGTATTAACCTAATCTAAAAAACCTTGTTTCCTTTTCCTTTTAACTGCATGTAATAACGCATATAAAATAAATTTGGTTAATGAATGTATAAGTTTATGGTTGTCTTCATTCATTACTAAAGGCTAGCAATAGATACTTAGATTCCTTCTAATTGTTGCTAATAGATTTTATAATGGGTACTAATTAAGATTATCTGTTAGAGTAAAAGCTAGAGCGATTATAAGGTAAAACAGATTCAAATTACTCTTTGCAAAAATGCAAATCACATTTTCACTTTCAAATCTAGAGATCTTAATTATCTACTCTCTTTAAAAAACAATTACGCTTTCTTTATTGGTTTTCTAACATAATCACTAGGTTTTACACCAAACTGTTTCTTAAAGCATTTAGCAAAGTAAGAAGCTGTGTTAAAACCAGTCATGTACATAATTTCCTTTACAGATAAATCAGTAGATTCAAAAAGTTGTACAGCCCTTTTTAATCGAATACTTCGTATAAATTCACTAGAAGATAATCCTGTGATTTCTTTAAATTTTAGATACAGATTACTTCTACTATGCCCCATTTCTTTTACAAGCATTTCTACACTAAAATCAGTATTCATCATGTGTTTTTCTACAATTTCTATGGCTTGTTGTAAAAAACGTTCATCAGATGATGTTACCGTAACTTCTTTTGGCTGTAATGTTATTTCTTGATTAAAACGGACTCTTAAATTTTTTCTTTGTTGAAGAATATTTTTTAATTTTAAGTTTAATAATTCAATATCAAAAGGTTTTCTAATATAATCATCTGCACCTAGTTTTACACCTTCTAATTCACTTTCTTGTGATAGTTTAGCCGTTAATATTAAAACAGGAATATGACTTGTTGTTTTGGTTGTTTTAATTTTTTTACACAACTGTAATCCGTCCATTATAGGCATGGCTAAATCGGTAACAATAATATTTGGCGTTATTTTTTTTGCTATTTCAAATCCTTCCTGACCATTTTCTGCTTCAAAGATGGTGTAGTCATCTCCTAAGGCTTGTTTTATAAATGTTCTAATATCCTTATTGTCATCTACCACTAGCAATACAGGAGATTTAGATCTGTCTTTAGAAATACTTTCATCAGTTGTTTCATCATCTAAATCTATTGCAAAAGATTCATTTTCCGAAGATCTTCTTACATAATCTAGATCGGTACTTTCTTTACAACTTATTTCAGGCAGGTTTTCGTATTCCTCTTTATTAGCGGGGATTTTAACTGTGAATAATGCTCCTTGACCAGGTTCGCTAGATACTTTAATTGTACCTTGATGCAATTCTATCAAACTTTTTGTAAAAGACAATCCAATACCAATCCCTTCTGGATTATTGTTCTTATTAGCATCTTTTTTAGTATTAAATCTTTCAAAAATAGCTTCTAATTTGTTACTAGGTATTCCAATTCCAGAATCCTTTACTTCAATAATAATATACTCTTTATTTACGATACCATTGGCGACTTTTTCGTTGGTTATATTCACATCTATAGTTCCATTTTTGGGAGTGAACTTAAAAGCATTGGAGAGTAGGTTATTGATTGTTTTCTCAAGAGCTTCGTGATCAAACCAAGATTTTAATAACGGATCTGTCGTATTAAAACTTAGTTTAATATGTTTCTTGTGAGATAAAAATTGAAAGGGCTCTGCCACTTCTTTTATAAAAGCAGAAATATTACTATTACGCATCACCAATCGCATTTTACCTTGATTTATTTTTCTGAAATCTAATAGTTGGTTTACCAAACTAAGTAAGTAGTTGGCATTTTTTCTCATAAGACCAAATTGTTCTTGGGCTACCTCTGGCTTTACAGCTGCACCTTTTTTCTGTAAATACTCTAAAGGACCTTTTATTAAAGTAATTGGTGTTCTTAATTCGTGAGATATGTTTGTAAAGAATTCTAATTTTATATGTTGTAATTCCTCTTCTTTTTGTTTCTCTAAATTAGCTAATTCTAAATCATGTTTTTTTCTGGCTTTCGTTACAGTATTGCGCCAAAAGCCAAAGAATATGGCTAGAATTAAAAAGAAATATAGAAAATAGGCTAGTGTAGTTTTCCAAAACGGAGGTGTTATATTAATATGTAATTTGGTTTCGCTATTTTCCCAAATACCATCATTATTAGATGCTTTTAATAGTAAAGTATAATCACCAGGAGCCATATTTGTATAGGTTGCAAAACGTTTAGTTGCGTTTGTATACACCCAGTCTTTATCAAAACCTTCTAATTTGTAAGCAAATTTATTTTTATTAGGAGCGGAATAGTGAATGGCTGCAAATTCAAACGAGAAACTATTTTCGTCATATTTTAAATTAATTTCGGACGTTTCATTAATAGGTTCTTTTAAAATGATGTGCCCATTAATTTCTTCGCCCCTTTTAATTGGTTTATTTGAAATAGAAAAACTGGTAATTACAGATTTTGCTTTGTACGGATTGTCTTTAATATCTTCTGGATAAAAAGCATTGAACCCGTTTATACCGCCAAAAAGCATTTCGCCATCTCTACGTTTTAAACTTGCTAATTCTTGAAATTCGTTATCTTGTAAACCATCATTAACATCATAATTTTTAAAGGTGTTGTTTTCTGGGTTAAATTTTGAAAGCCCTTTGTTTGTAGATATCCATAAATTATTTTCAGCGTCTTCTAAAATTGCTTTAATTACATTGTTTGGCAGTCCATCTCTTTCTGTGTATGTTTTAAATGTAACCGTATTATCCTTTTCATTGGTTTCCATTTTATTTAATCCGCCACCAAAAGTTCCTACCCATAAATCACCTTTTTTACTTTCATATAAGGCTAAAATATAGTTGTGAGAAATACTATTTTTATCCTTAGGATCATTTTTATAAACTTCAAATTTTGGATTATTTTTTTCTATTTCAGTAGGTTTTAATTTACATAATCCATTTGAAGTAGCAAACCAGATATTATGATCACTATCTTCATAGATATTTCTTATAATATTGCTAGAAAGGCCAGTATTATTTGTACTCCTATAAGACAAAACATCTTTGGTGTATGCTCCTGTTTTTTTGTTTAGAAGCCATCTGTGTACACCACCACTATAGGTACCAATCCATATGTTTTTATTACTATCTTCAAGTATAGAAAATACACTATAACTTATTTCAGGTATCGGTTTTATATCGCTTTCTTGTATGTTTTTTAGGTTATCGAGGTCTATTTCATACAAACCGGGTGTATCTTCTGCACCTACAAAAAGGCTGTTTCTATGTGTAATTTCTGCAATAGCAAATGGTTTTTTAATTTTTTGTAGATTTGTAAAATTTGCATAACTACCATTATCATTCTCCTTAAAAAGGATATTAAGACCGCCGCCTTCTGTACCTATCCATAAATTATTACTACTGTCTTCAAAAATAGATCTAATTTTGTCATAACTAAGACTTTTAGTATCTAAGGTTTTTTTAATATGTTTAAATTGTTTTCTTTCAGGATCCATTTTGTTAACACCACCACCATTTGTACCTATCCAAAGAATGCCTGTGTTATCAATATAAATTGTTTTTACAATATTTTTGCTAATACTTTTGGTGTCTTTAGGATCATAAACAAAACGTTTGGTTAGTGAAATATCTTTCGTGTTTTTTTTATTCTCAAAATATAAGAGTCCGTTATTTGTACCTGCCCATAAATTATCATTTTTATCAACTTTAAGACCGTTAAAAAAACCATTTTGTAGTTTATAAACCTTATTTTTATTAAAGTTAGCCTTAAAAACATGCAAACCATTACCAGTACCTATAAATAAATTTCCCTTACTATCTTCTGCTATACAATTTACTGGAGAATTCACTAAATTAATACGATTATTTACCGACCTAAAATAAAATTCTCCGTTTTTAGCTCTAGTTCGTTTAAACAAGCCTTTAGTACTGCCTATCCATATTTGATCTTGACTATCTTCAAAAATGGAATAAATTTTGTTTGTAGCGAGGCTATTCGATATTTTGTTATCACCTAACTTATAGTGCTTAAATTTTAAAGAATCTAGAGGTTGTTTTAAATCTACCAAATCAAGTCCATCAGCAGTACCTACCCAAAGTTGGTCTTTTTTATCCTTATAAATACTAATTACATGGTTATTAGTAATACTGTTTTTATTATTTTCATCATGAATAAAATGTGTAAACCCTCCTGTAGATTTGTTATAGTAGTTTAGACCACTACCAGTTGTTCCAATCCATAAATTTCCTTTTTCATCACCTGTAACTGCATAAATAAGATTACTACCTATACTGTTTTTTAGGTTGGCGTCTGGTTTGTATATGGTAAACTCATAACCATTATATTTATTTAAACCATCGTGTGTGGCAAACCACATAAAACCTTTAGGGTCTTGATAAATAGAATTAACATCTCCTTGAGACAATCCTTTGTCTGTAGAAATATGATCGAAATAAAAAGAATTCTGGCTTATTGTAGTTTGATAAACCCCCAGTAGAAGTATCAGAATTATTTTTTTTATAAAGAAAATATTTGAGTGCATACTAAAACTAAATTTAGAAAAAAGTTATTGTTGTTAATTAGGTGAATTTAAAGAATAAGAAGCTTATTTCCTAAGAAAAAGCCATAAGTACTTTAGATAAAACCATATGTTTATAAGCTTTAGTTGTTATTTGTAATTTAATTAGAGCTTATTTTTTGTTGTATATTGTTGGTAATTAAGGTGTTAATCCATATTTAGTAGCCTGCTTTAAAAAAAGAAAAGTTGTCTTGCTTATAGTAACTGTGTTAACTTTTAAATCAATATTACTTATCTTCGTTTTTCTTTAAAAAAATTTCTAAACTATCTAAGGTGAAAAGTATAATTAAAATTTCTACATTCCTGTTTTTATTCTGTTTAATAGCATGTAATAATAAACAATTTGATGAACCCAAAGTATCTTTGGATAGCTATAAAGTAGAGAACGGTTTTAAGTTAGAAGTGGTTACATCAGAACCATTTATTGAAGCTCCTGTTACTATGGATTTTGATAACAAAGGACGTATGTGGGTAGTAGAAATGCGTGGTTATATGCAAAATTTAGAAGGCACGGGAGAGGATATGCCTAATGGTAGAATTACTATTTTACAAGATTTAGACAATGATGGCGTTACAGATCATGCAAAAGTATTTTTAGACAGTTTGATAGTACCAAGAGCAATTGCTCATGTTTACGGCGGACTTTTATATGCAGAACCACCTAATTTGTGGTTTGTAGATATTGAAAATGATAAGCCAGTAAATAAAACCTTGGTAGATGGGCAGTACACTCACGGTGGTAATATAGAGCATCAACCAAACGGATTGATGATGCATTTAGATAATTGGATTTATAATGCAAAGTCTAATTTTAGATATCAAAAACGTGGTGATAAATGGATAAAAGAAAGAACTTTTTTTAGAGGACAATGGGGTATTTCTAAAGACAACTTTGGTAGGTTGTATTACAATAACAATTCAATTCAGCTTAAAGGAGATCTTGTATTGCCTAATACAAATTCTAAAAACGAATTTTTAGATACTAAAGCATCTTTAGGTAAAAAACTAACACCAACTCAACGTGTTTATCCTTTGCATGCAACATCTGTAAATCGTGGGTATATAAAAGGGAGGTTAGATAAAGATAGTTTGCTTATTAATATAACTTCTGCTTGTGGTCCTGTTATTTATAGAGGAAATAAATTTCCATCAACATATTTAGAAAATGGTTTTGTTTGTGCTCCGGAAGCAAATCTTATCAAAAGAAATGTTCTTTCTTTTAATTCTTATGATATTTCTGCAACACAAGCAATAGAGAAAAAAGAATTTATCGCATCTACAGATGAAGGATTTAGACCTGTAAATTTATTTAATGGTCCGGACGGAAACCTGTATATTGTAGACATGCATCGTGGAATTTTGCAAGACAAAGCTTTTTTAACCCCGTATTTAAAAAATCATTACGCTAAGAAAAAGTTAGATACAATTATTGGGATGGGGAGAATTTTAAAGGTGTCATCAGAAAATACAATTAGCAATTTAATTCCAGATTTCAATAATTTAAATAACAGTGAGTTAATAGCATTATTTCTGCATCCAAACGGATGGCATAGAGATAGAGCACAACAAATTTTAGTAAAAAAACACGATCAATCTGCTATTCCGTTGTTAAAAGACTTTTTGATCAGTTCAGGTAATTCTATAGCAAAATTGCATGCACTTCATACTTTAAATGGTCTTGAAGCTCTAAATTTTTCATACTTAAATAATATTTTGGTTACTTCAACAGAAAAGGATTTAATTGTTCATTCGTTAGTTTTAATTGAAAATTTTGCTTCTGAAGAATACATCCCTACATTTTTAAAAACAATTGAGTTATTAAGTGAAAAAAATAATTCTTTAATTGATTTGTATCTTACTAATTCTTTAGGTAATTGGACATTAATTAATAAGGATTCCTTTTTTCCGATGTTAGAAACCTTGTCTATTAAATATAAAGAAAATAGAGTTTTTTTAGAAGGAATAATAAGTAGTTTAAGAACAAATGAAATCAGTTTTCTAAAATTCTTAAACAAAAAGAATGAACATCTAGTTTTAAAGGAATTAATAACTGCTACGATTGATAATAAAACGAACCAGGGTAAAAAGAAAAATAAAAAACTAAAAAAGAGTTTAGAAAAATCTATTAAAGCAGGGCAAAAGATTTTTGATAACATTTGCGCTACTTGTCACGGACAAAACGGACAAGGAATAGATAATTTAGCACCTCCTTTGCAAAAATCAGAATATATCTCAGAATCCGCAGAAAGACTTGCTTTGGTTCTTTTACATGGTTTATCAGGACCTATTCATGTTAATGGTAAATTATATGAATTGAGCGCAACAATGCCAGGTTTAAATAATAATCCTGATTATTCTGATAAAGACATACAAAATCTAATTCAGTATCTACAAAGTGATTTTTCTTCTATTCGTAAAAATATAAGTACTTCTCAAATTAAATCTTTGAGAAGTAAAACACCAAAAATGGGTGTTTTTACAGAGGCGGAATTATTACTTATAAAATAGTGTATTGTCCTGATATAGATTGACCTTTTTTAGGTTAATTTATACCGTTTAAACTATTTTTTTAGCCGTTTAGAAGGTGAAAAATATTTTGAACTATGTTTATTTTTAAATTGTAAGTTCAGTCAAATTTACATTATTTTTTCGATAGGATTTGTATTTGATGTTTGGATTTAAATGCTCGGTTTTTGTATTGTCCTGATATAGGTAGACCTTTTTTCAGGTTAATTTATACCGTTCAAACTATTTTTTTAGCCGTTTAGAAGGCAAAAAATATTTTGAACTATGTTTGTTTTTAAATTGTAAGTTCAGTCAAATTTACATTATTTTTTCGATAGGATTTGTATTTGATATTTGGATTTAAATGTACTTCGGCTGGTTTTCTTAATTCTAGGCTAAAATGTGTTCTTAAATTGTTGTAAATATATACAGCTTGTTTAGCTGATTTTTGAGCAATAAGAGTGTTTTTAAGACAGTTTCTAAGTCCATATTCATATTTTAAAGTTCTATTGATTCTCTCAGCAATAGCGTTTTCATATGGGTCATATTGCTCTGTCATACTCATTGTAATTCCATTATTTTCGGCAAACTGGGTATATTCTGGACAACAGTATTGCATCCCTCTATCAGAATGGTGAATCAACTTTTTCGATGGATATTTTCTATTTTTTAAAGCCATTTTTAAAGCATCTTTACAGAGTGATACTCTCATATGGTCATCTAATTTATATCCCATAATTTTCTTAGAGTATGCGTCGGTTACAATTGCTAAATAGTTGTGTCCTATTTCTGTTTTAATGTATGTAATATCACTTACCCAAAGTTGTTCGGATCTAGTAGGTATTTTGTTTTGAATCAGGTTTTTATATTTTTTAAATAGATGATTAGAGTTTGTGGTAGTTATGTAGTTTTTGAGTTTAGGTACGAGCAAATTATGCAGTCTTAATACATCAAAAAATTTATCTCTACCGATTTTAATTCTTTGTTCTATCAACTGATTTTTAAGTTCTTTATAGAGTTTTTTACCTCCAGTCCTGGAGCTTACTTTTTTACGATATTCTTTGACCATCGTAATTATTTTAGTGTCGTTTATAGCTTTGCATTGTTTTACTTTTTCTCTTTTGTAGAAGGCTTGTTTACTAATCCCAAAACATTGATAGAGCCATTTTCTTTTAAAATGTTTTTCTTCTTTAGTTCTATCTCTTTTGCTAATGTTTTGGGTAGCGACTTTTTTGACAAATCGACGCCAGTAATGATTTCCATATCTGCAATAATATCTTGCTGAAAGTCCTTTACAAACTCCAGTTCTTCAATACGTTCCTTTAGTTTTTTAATTTCATCTAATTTACTCATACCTGTTTTTTGTTGGACTAAAGTACTATATTTTTTGATCCAATACCCAATTGTCGTCCTTGGAACCTCATATTTTTTGGAAGCAAAGTTAGTGGAAATCTGACCATTTTGAATTTGGTCAACGACAGATAATTTGAGTTCAAGTGTTACTTTTTGGTAGCTTTTTTTTCGCCAGTGTTCTTTTTGTGTTTTCATAAGTGACTATAATTAAATGTTTAATTTTTAGTCAACCTATTTCAGGACGCTTCAGTTCTTAAATGTTTGCCAACGTGTTTGTGTATGATTAGTTGCGTGGTTAAGCAACTAATTTAGCAAACTTTTACGAACCTGAGAATATTCCGAAGGAATATTCCAGATGAGCACTTACAAAGCAATTAATTATACACGGTGTTGTGTGTAGTTTTTTTTCAAATCACTTATTCTAATAATTGAAGAAATTCACTCGGAACATCTAATAATTCTTGATAACACCAACTATTTGGGCAATCATCATTTAATTCCGAATGTTCAGCAATTCTTATTGTTATTGCATCAGCACTTTGGTCCGTAGCAGAGTAAACTTCTCCGATTTCGAAAGTTCGCTCAGATATTCCAACTACACCACCGACAGTTACAGTAGTCGAATACTCCGCTATAAATTCATATTCATTATTTTCAATTTCATCATCAGAACTGCAAGAAATTATTCCTAAAGTCAAAATAAATAAGTAAATCAAATTTTTCATAATATTGTTTTTTTATTAGATGTTCAAATTCCGATTTGGTTGCGTGTAAATTACACACAACGTTGTTGTATAAGCTTTGTTGCGTTGTTTAAGCAGTGAATTTACTAAATAAAACACGAACGGCGAAATTCCGGAGGAATTTCCTAAGTGAGCTAAAACCAGCAATAAAGTTTATACGGTGTTGTAATTTCGTTGCGAAACATTTGAGTAAGCACATTTTGTTTACGAATTTATTATTTCGTTATTTGATTGAATTCCGTTTATTTTATTTTATGATAGTAGCATTGATAATTAAATGATTTAGAATCTCCGAAAATAAATAATATTAATCCAGAATGATGATGAGCAATTTCAGCAACCAAATTCATATTTAAATCTCTTGTCATTCTTATTTTATTGATTTCAATACCTCCAAACAAATAAGGAATTCCAGAAATTATAGTTTTCTTATTCTTTAAAAAAACATATCCTCCTTTAAGTTCATATTCTATATTGAGTTCATTAAAAGTAATTCCATTATTTAGATATTTTATTTCAATGTTCAAACTATCAATGATGTTTATTTTAAATGAATAATTATCTATTTTATCTTCCTTTATTTTTTCCTTTTTTCTGTTTTCGTTTATAATTTCATAAAAATTATTAAAACTTTTATTAGTTCTGTTATATGTAGAATCTTTTGTTTTAGCAACGATTGAATATTCTCCATTTAGTTCACTAACATTTTTGAAAGTTAAATAATCAGGAGTTAAAAATGTAGGATTTTGAAATTGATATGAAAAAGATGCACAGCTAATAAAAGATAGTATTGTTATAATACAAATAAATAATTTTAAGAATAGATTTCCTTTTATTTTCATTTTTCGTGAGCAATGAATTACAACGTTGTTGTATAAGCTTTGTTGCGTTGTTTAAACAGTGAATTTACTAAATAAAACACGAACGGCGAAATTCCGGAGGAATTTCCCAAGTGAGCCAAAACCAGCAATAAAGTTTATACGGTGTTACAAATAGTACTTTTTTCACTCGTTAATTTTCTATATCACAGTTTTTATTATAGTATTCAATTATCTCAATTAAATTCGTATGTTTTAATTCTTTTGTTTTTATCTTTTTTATTAATTCTGGACAATCTTCAAACAAGTAATAGTATTTACTTTTAATTTTGGTTCCAAGTTTTATTGTTTTGTTGTCTTTCTCAATATAATATAAATTTCCTGATGAAACAGGTAGCCCCATTCCCATAGCAGAACCTGCATTTGAAACAAATACGCTATATAAATTTATTTTCCCTGAACGAACTATTTTCATTCTAATTTTTTGGTCAGTTTTTATTTTTCTACCAGGTCCGAACCTTTGTTTATTCTTAAATTTACTTTCAATTTTTTTAAATCTATATTTAGTTTCAATTCCATCTTCAGTAATATTATAACCAATTAATTGTCTGTCATTTAGTTTTTTAACCGAAGAACTGTCATTTTCTTTATATTTGATTCCATCAAGTGTTCTAACTTTAATTAATCCTTTTATTTCAGTTGAATCTGTTAAAAAAATTATTCCTTTTTTATATTGAGCACTCGAAAGTAAAAAAGAAAATATTGCAATAAAAGTAAGAGTTCTTCTCATCGTTTATGTATTATTTGTAACGTGTTTGTGTAATGAAAGTTGCGATTTTTGTGAACGGCTATTTTCCGCAGGAAAATTGTTGTTTGCAAAAATGCAACTGCTTTTAGTTAAGCACTAATTTAGCAATTTTTAATACACGGTGTTGCAAGTAGTAGTTTTTTTTCACAATTCTGATTTCATATTTTCCAATTTCACTTTTTTCTGCATTTTCCTTAATTATTATATTCCTCTTTTTTTGAAATACAATTCAAATTTTTCGTGCTCGTGATTATTCCGCAAAACTGCTCAATTCCGAACGTTGCTCAATTCCGAACGTTGCTCAATTCCGAAATATTGGAAATTCCGAAATTTGATAAAATTATTGATTCGCGAGAGAGTGAACCAAAAGTTAAAATAACATTCCAAATGGTAACATAATGACATAATACAAAATGTAAATGCGTGTTAAGTAATCAAAATTCAAGATTTCAGATTTATTTAAAAAAGTATTCTTTTTCTGTTCTATTTCAAACCAGATATATAAAATTATTCCCGAAACAAATATTCCTAAACTCATTGATATTCCTAAACCAAATAACAACTCAAAAAATGACATTTCCACATTATTTTGAAAATTAAAATTCAGGTTATAAATAACGTAGAATAAAAATATTCCAACTATAGAGAATATTTTAATTTTCCTGTTTTCAAGTTTTTGCCAAATTATATTTTCCGAAAAAATATTTTTCATTTATTCATCATATTTTCAGATTTCGAGTGATTTCCGCTATTACTTGCAACGTTGTTGTGTTATGGAAAGTTGCGATTTTTATGAACGGCTATTTTCCGCAGGAAAATTGAAGTGAGTAAAAATGCAACTGCCTTCGGTTAAGCTAAAAATAAGCAATTTTTTATACACGGTGTTACCAAAAGTAGTTTTTTTAATTTTCCACTTTTCCTTATTATTTTCTGAATTCAGCGTTCGAGTGAAAATTCCGCCAACAATTTTTATTTTTTTTTGATTTTCAATAAATTCTCAGCCTTTCTAAATTTTCACTTTAAGATAATTTCGCACAGTTTTTACTCCACATTTTGCTTAATTCCGCTATTTTGGTTTTTCGCGTTTGAGTGTTTTCTCACGTGCTAAATTCCGACAACAATTTTATTTCAATAAATTCTCAGCCTTTCTGAATTTTCGGTTTAGAGATAATTCCGCACAGATTTTATTCCGCATTTTACTCAATTCCGAAATGCTCAGTTTTTATTTTTTTAAACTTTCTAAATTCTATAAAAAACAAACAAAATTCTTTCAGAATTTTCCAATCTTCAGAGAGTGTTTCATTTTTAAAATTCAAGAGTTTTATTTGTTTATTTTTTCAGAATTTTGAGTGATCTGAACTATTTTTGGTAACGTGTTTGTACAAGATTTGTTGCGGCGGTTAAGCAGCTAATTTACTAAATAATAACAGACAAAGAAAGTACGCGAGTACTTTCGTAAGTGAGCCAGAAATAAAGCAATTAATTTTGTACGGTGTTGGCATTAGTATTTTTTTTCAATTTCAATAATTTTCTCAATGTTTTTAATCGATGATTTTTTATTAAATATGAATTGTTCATATATAGAAACTAAAATAACAGGAACTTTAATATTTCGTGTGTCAATTAGATTGCAGTTTTTCGGGATAATTAATTCCTTTAAATCGTCTATTTCAGGAGTTAGTTTATTTATTTCTAAAAATTCTTTTTTTTGTAATTCAGATTTTATAGGCGAAGATAAATATTCAAAACCTTCCATTTCTCCAGCATATTTTACAATTTTTCTATCTACATCTAATTGTATTAAATGTATTCCTCCATAATCGTGAGAATTTCCTAAAACAAAACCTCCGTTTTCACCATTAAAAACAATTTTTAAATCATCAAGTTTATGAACTTCTTCAAACGACAAAATAAATTCTCTTTTAAGAAAATTAAATTCCCATTTTCCAATTTCAAGTTTTTCGCAAAGCTTGTAAAACTTTTCCCCAATTATCATAAATCATTTATTAAAGGTGGTGTAACTCGAGGTCGTCGCTTATATTAATGCCAACGTTGTTGTGTATTGAAAGTTGCGCCTAAAATGAACGGCTATTTTCCGAAGGAAAATAGAAGTTTATAAAAAAGCAACTACTTTTAGTTAAGCACTAATTTAGCAATTTTTAATACACGGTGTTGGCAAATGCGTGTTTTTTTATTTCTCTCGTTTTTTGTGACTTATAATTTCAATATATAGTTTTTATTTTTTGAGATAAAATTCAAGAGTTATAGTTTTGCTCTTTTTTAATTTGATTAAATTATATAAAAAAAGCATTTATTCTATTTTGGTCGTTTTGCTTCGTCATAACCTAATTTAATCATTTGTGTAAATGCCATTGGATGAGTAACACAATCATAAGATAATTTCTCATATTTTTCAGATAATTCTTTTATAAAAAATCTTTCACTTCCTTTTCTAATCCACCATTTGAGTGATTTAGTTATATTGGGTTTTCCATAATCTTCTGTATATCTAAATGAAGGTGTTTCAAAGTTTTTCTCTATTTCGATATTTCCTATTTTATTCCAGTTTGAAAATTTAATACCAATTTTAATCATTGTATAGCTATAAAAAACTATCTCTGATTTTATAATATTATTAATGTTTATACTATTTTCTATATTTGTTTCAAACTTAAAAACTCTGACCAAATCACCTCCCAAAATTTCTTTATCTGAATAAATAAACTGTAGGAATTTTTTCTTACCTATTTCTTCTATGGGAATTTCAAATATATCTCCTGAGTTAATTTTTCGTTGTTTAGCCATTTAATTCAAATTTTCAATTAGATTTTTTTTCACAATTTTAAGCGAAAAATTTATTTAAAGAACTAAGTGTTTTCTTGCGATTATTAGTAGTTTTTGCCAACGTGTTTGTGTAATGAAAGTTGCGATTTTTGTGAACGGCTATTTTCCGCAGGAAAATTGAAGTGAATAAAAATGCAACTGCTTTTGGTTAAGCTAAAAATAAGCAATTTTTAATACACGGTGTTGCAAGTAGTAGCTTTTTTTTCACAATTTTGGTTTTATATTTTCCAATTTAACTATTTTCTGTAATTTCCGATATTTCATATTTTTGAATTACAACTCAAATTTTTCGTGCTCGTGATTATTCCGTAAAACTGCTCAATTCCGCACGAAGCTCAATTCCGCAAACTTGCTTAATTCCGAATGTTGCTCAATTCCACAATATTGGAAATTCCGCATTTTGATAAATTTTTTGACTCGCGAGAGAGTGTTCCATTTTTTCGAAATTTCTCAGAACTTTAGAAGCTCAAATTTCAAGAGTTTTGAACCGCAATTTATTCAGCCCGAGTGGTTTCCGCTATTACTTGCAACGTTGTTGTATATGGTTTGTTGCGTGTTTCAAGCAACTAATTTAGTAAATAATTACCGACCAAGAAAGTCCGCGAGGACTTTCGTAAGTGGGCGAGAAGCCAGCAATAAATTATATACGGTGTTGCCCACCGTTATTATTCCAATTTTAGAAATTTTTCGGTGTATGTTTTTGGTTCTCCTTCTTTCAAAATTAAGTCTCCTACGACATAATCAAGTAAAATTCCAGGAAACAAATAAATGTTACTTGATATTTCAGATGGCAGTGATGCCTTTTGGTGATTATTCAAAATGCTGTTATGATACCATTTTAAAGGGATTTGATTGTTTATTATCCCTTCCCATTCAATTCTTCCGTAATAATTTGAAAGTGTAAATTTCTCAATTTTATATGTTTTCATATGGGTCAATCCCATTTCCTTAATCTGAGCCGTATCTTTTATCTTAAAGTTAACTTCTCTCTTTATAGCCTTAAAATAATCCAACCAAGTTAAAGCAATCTCTTGATTTCGCTTAAATTTCAGATTCGGTTGGGTTGTTTTAATATGTTTAATATTATCATTCAATATTTCTATATAAAGCTCATTGTCATCAGTTGTGCCAGTTGATTCTTTTTCCGTTATCGTTTCTTGTACTCCGAATGTTGTTTTTATTTCATCATCAATTACCGATACAAATCTTAATGATGGTATTATTTCTTTGTTTTTTAATGGATTTACAAGCCCATAGTACTCAGCATAAATTGGATCTTTCTGTGAAAATCTACTATTGCTGTATGGGTCAATATTAATTCTAACAAAAGCGAAATAAAATAAATTTAAAACTAGGTAGGAAACCAATGTAATTTTTAATGCTTTTAAGTTCTTTTTTTCAATCGCAAAACCAAACACGAAAATCAGATACAATCCAGAAATTCCTGAAAGTAAATCGGATATGTATTTATAGGTATAGTCTTCTGAATTTAAAAATAAGGTGTAGGTAACGATGATTAAAGGAAGTAGTACAAACTGAAAACCGAGAACATAAATAAATATTTTCCCTAAGTAATCTTTTTTACCTAAAACTCTAGTAGAAATAAAGAAGAGGATTATTATTGGAATTGCCGAGAATAAATTTATCAAAGCAGGTTTTATCCAATCTGATATACTTGTTCCAATTGAAAGAAAAATAAATGAACCTGTATAAATAGTAAAGTGAAAAAGGAATTGTCTAAATTGTTCATCTTGTTCCTTATTGCTGATTTTTTCAACAATTTTTCTGGGCTTAATAATAAAAAGTAAAAAATCACTTATCCAATCAGAAATTTCTTCGCTTTTAAAATTTTTAAAGAAATCTATCATATTAATTCAGTTCGTTTTTTTTTAATGGTGGGCAACGTTGTTGTGTAATGAAAGTTGCGATTTTTGTGAACGGCTATTTTCCGTAGGAAAATTGAAGTGAATAAAAATGCAACTGCTTTTGGTTAAGCTAAAAATAAGCAATTTTTAATACACGGTGTTGCAAGTAGTAGCTTTTTTTTCACAATTTTGGTTTTATATTTTCCAATTTAACTATTTTCTGTAATTTCCGATATTTCATATTTTTGAATTACAACTCAAATTTTTCGTGCTCGTGATTATTCCGTAAAACTGCTCAATTCCGCACGAAGCTCAATTCCGCAAACTTGCTTAATTCCGAATGTTGCTCAATTCCACAATATTGGAAATTCCGCATTTTGATAAATTTTTTGACTCGCGAGAGAGTGTTCCATTTTTTCGAAATTTCTCAGAACTTTAGAAGCTCAAATTTCAAGAGTTTTGAACCGCAATTTATTCAGCCCGAGTGGTTTCCGCTATTACTTGCAACGTTGTTGTATATGGTTTGTTGCGCGTTTCAAGCAACTAATTTAGTAAATAATTACCGACCAAGAAAGTCCGCGAGGACTTTCGTAAGTAGGCAAGAAGCCAGCAATAAATTATATACGGTGTTGGCAATAGTTTTTTATTTAAAGTTCAGTCTTATTCCTTGACATTCGTTGTTTACTATTAGTGAATTATTTGACCACAAACTTTTCTTGTTTTCTGCGAAAAATTTATAATTACCTCTCGGTAAATAAAATTTGACAACGCTTTCCTTTGTTTGACAATCTGGAATTTCATTCCAATAACTTTTTAAGAATCCACCATAATATACAGTTTGGTCGCTTTCGAGTGTAATCGAAATTTGTCCTCCATTATTACTTTCTGTAACATAGAAAAACACAACGTTTGGGTATTCGTAATATGGTTTGTAATTCAGTGGTTTAGAGTCATAAAAACTCATAATTCCATATTGTTCACTTATTGTATTGTCAGGAAAAATCATTTTAAATTTATAATTGCTACTAACTTTGTCAAAATCATAAATGTCATATACTAAATGATTTGAACCAATGTATTTTACAACTTTTCCGTTTTCCAATAGAACTTCTCTTTTGAAGATTATTTCCTCATATTCATTGTTAATTTCAACTGATGAGTAAACAGTTGCGTAATACCAACCATTTGAGAAATTTTCAATATTCAATTCTTGTTTATTCTTAATCTCCTTTCTGTTTTTTTTGGTTTGTTTGCGAAGGCTTTTTTTGAATTTCTTATCTTTTTTCTTTGCGTTTTTTACGTGTTTATATACTTTTTGATTTACCCAATAATTTTGTTTCCCATAATTTTTTATTGGTTCTGTTTTTTTATAAATTTTTTTACTTCTTTTTCTGTTTGACGAAATGTATGAGTAGGCATAATTGTCATCTCTTGGTATCCATCCAGATTCCCCTGTGTATGGATTTGTATTTCCAATTGTCGAGAAGTTATCATTATTAGTCGAGTTAGGTGCAGTTCGGTAATATGGTTTGACAATAGTTCCATCACTTCGTTCATATCCTTGAACATAGACGTGATTCGGATTTTCTTGTGAATAGATATTCCAGAAAATTCCGATTAAAAAATATATTATTAAAAATGCTCTGTTCATAAATTATTGCCAACGTTGTTGTATAAGCTTTGTTGCGTTGATTAAGCAGTGAATTTAGTAAATAAAACACGAACGGCGAAATTCCGGAGGAATTTCCCAAGTGAGCAAAAACCAGCAATAAAGTTTATACGGTGTTGGCAACTGTTTTTTATTTATTCAAATTTCATTTCAAAAATCAGATAATGTTTTATTCCATATTTTTCTCCCCATTTCAAAACATCTCCATTATTAATTCCACCAACAAAAGTCCGAAAAGTTCCATCATATTCATACATTAAGGCATTTGATAATAAATAAAATTTTTTCCCAAATGATATTTTTTCTTTGTTTGAGTCAATTAAATCCGTAAAATGGTAATCATTTGAATTTGTAGCTTTAAAATTTTTCGTGATTTTCATTCGTGGTGTTTTAAAAACCATTTTCAAATTTTTCTTTTTCGAGAGTTTCGATATTACACTAATTTCTAAAATCGTGTCATTTATTTTTTTCCAGTCTTCAAATGGAAAAGTTTCAGAATTTAAGATTTCACTTTCAGATTTCACTTTTCCTTTCCAAATTTCTTTAACTGTCAATTCGTATTTCTTACCAATTAATTTCTCTCCGCAAAATTTTATTTTTAAATAATTAATGTTCTCAAAGTCTAAAAGTTCTTGAATGTCAGAATTAATTGAAACTTTTTCCATAGTTATATTTATTTCTTTAGTTTGACTAAATGTAATTGAAGTCAATAAAAATATAAAATATAGAATGTTTTTCATTTTTCGTTTTTAATTGTTGCCAACGTTGTTGTGTATGGTTAGTGGCGTGTTTTAAGCACTAAAGTTAGCAAATAAAACATAGATAGAAAGTCCGCGAGGACTTTCGTAAATTGGCTAAAACCAGCCATTAATTATACACGGTGTTGGCAGGCGTAATTATTTGTTTATCAACTCGTTTTCCATTTTTGTCAAATGCATATAAATATATTTCGCCACTTTTTTTTATGGGCAAATTATACTTTTCACCACTTTTTAAAATGGTAGAAAAATAAGGAACTTTTTTATGGTAATCGTATTTGTTTGAGATTTCGTTTCCATAGAATAAAGCTACTTGAACATCACTTTTCATTTTGTTTTGGTATGAAAATGTCGATGGGTTATCTTTGTTTTTGATATTTTCATTGTTTAACACTAAATAATCAACTGACTTTAATTTGTCGCTATCGAAGAATTTACTGTTTATAATACCAAGGTTATTATTTATTTCTTTTCTGTAAGAATTTAAGTGTGTCTGACTAATTGTAAGTGGGTCAATATTATATTTCTCTTTAAATATAGTTGCCATCCATTTTTTTCCTTTCTTAGTTGGTTTTTCAAGAATATGGTCTATTCCTGCAAGTACCAAAACTTTATTGTTAGGGTTTAATTTAAATGTTTTATTGAATATGTTTTCAGCTTGTCCAATTTCTCTGTTTTTATTGTTATCTGTATTTTCATAAGCTATGAATTGATAACCTAATTCCTTTGCTTTTCTTATAAGGTTGCTATAATTCTGTTCGCTTGTATAAAACCCAGTTTCTAAAGTTGGGTATGAATTTTCTAGATTTAGTAGACTGTCTTGTTTAGTATCTAAAGCTTCTAATGCTAAATACGAAAATCCTATTTCTCGTAATCTTACTAATAAATCAGAAATCAATAACCTATGATTGGGATAAAAATGGTTTTCATTAATCATCACGATTTTATGATTTTTAGCCTCTTTAATAATTGTATCAAGAACCTTTGAACCAGTTTCTAAATTCTCTTTTATTATTTTAGAAATCGTATCGTTTGGCTTAAACCTAGATTCAAGTTTGTCTAAATAGTTTTCATAAAATTTGTTCTCTCCTAGGAATGATGAATAGGTTAATTCCATTTGTAGTTTTGCCCATTCCTCTTGTTTGTCATAAGTTGGGAATTCGCTAATTTCATTTAATATAGCAAAGTACTTATTAGAATTTTGATGTTTTTTTACAATATCCATAACTGTACTAATCTCTTTTCTATAACTTTTACCAACTTCTAAACTTTTGAACATATTTTTTAAATCAATTTCTAAAGTTCTGTTAGGGTTTTCGGTTAGTGGATTTCCAATAAATTGTATTGTTTGGTTATTAATTAAAGTATCGAAAACAATTATTTTTTTTGGGTAATTATGTTTGTGGTTTTTTGATACTGTAACAAAATATTCATAAGGAGGTTCATTCGTTCTACCGTAAACGAGAACACTATCTTTTAATTTGAAGTTTGAATTGCGAATTATTTTTTTTAATTTCTTTTTCTCAGTTGTATATGTTATATCAGCTGGGGTTTTAAAATATAGCTGTAAAGAGTCATTCACAATGTGAATACTAAAGTTTCTTATATAATTATTTTGCTCAAAATGTTCACTTATTTTCGGTGAGCATCCGCAGAATATTAATAATATCGATATTAATGTAAGTTTCTTCATTTTTATGACTGCCAACGTTTTTGTATATGGTTTGTTGCGTGTTTCAAGCACCTAATTTAGTAAATAATTACCGACCAAGAAAGTCCGCGAGGACTTTCGTAAGTAGGCGAGAAGCCAGCAATAAATTATATACGGTGTTGTAAGTAGTTTTTATTCGGATTCTTTTTTATAAATCAAAACGTAATTTTTTTCATATTCGATTTTCATTATTGTATCTGTTAATGAAATTATTTTACTTGTAGAAGAATCAAGATAATTTCCTTTTTCATCTTCTTTCCATTTTTTACCCATAGCTTTTTGAGCTATAGCAATAAATTTTGCTTGTTCAGAATTTTTAGGAATAACCATTTCAAATTTAATTTCATCTTTTTTTAGCATTTCCCAATTCCCGTAATCTGTATTTTCTTCCGTGAATTTTTTCTCGTAAGTACCATCATTTTTAATAATAATATTTGGCCCACTTGCAACAATTTTCATTTCTTTTCCATTTGGGTATTTACGAATAACGTGTTTAATAGATTTATTTTCTTTGTCAGTAGATTTTATATAATTCCATTTCCCAATTATTAATTTATTAAAGGCTTTATTTTCTAATTTTTTAGAAAAATCCTTTTCGTGAATTAATTCTCCTTTTTCATTCCACCAAAACCATTTTCCAATATTAGTTTCGCTTAATAATTTTCCTTCAGACTCTTTTTGTCCGTTATTAAAGTACCAAGTCCATTTCCCATTAGAAGTTCCATTTTTATAAAAACCTCTCTTTTTTAATTTTCCGTTTTCATACCACCAAGTAAATTTTCCTTCTTCTTTATTGTCTTTGTATATTCCTTCTCTCAGTTTATTACCATTAGAAAACCAAGCTATCCAATTACCATTTTTTTTTCCTTTAACCATTTTTTCATTTCACCGTTCAATTCTCCATCAGTGAATTCTGTAAATGTTTCTTTTTTGTTTTCAGAATAGAAGGTATAAGATTCTCCAGTAAAAGGAATCTCTTTTCCTATTTCATAATATTTACCATTACGATTTTCTAATTCAATCTTTTTAACCTGTGCTTGACTTGCTAATGTTATAAAAATTAAAATAACGTTTGTCAATATTTTCTTCATTTTCTATTGTTCTGGTAAATTACTTACAACGGTTTTTGGTATGTTTTGTAGCGTGTTTTAAGCAACTAATTTAGTAAATATTTACCGACCAAGAAAATCCGAGAGGATTTTCGTAAGTGTGCTAAAACCAAGCTATAAAATATACCAGTTGTTGTATTTAGTTATTTTTAGATTCTAACTTTTTTATCAATTTATTTATTGTTTTATCATCCATTCGAAGAGCCAACTTGTCACTTAACCTTTCAATACGGTTATTGTCAAATTCATATAAATCTTTTTCTATTTTATCAGAAAGTGATTGAATAAATTTTAGACTGCTTTCTTCGACTCTTTCATAAAAGTTCAATAAATCTGTATAACTCAAGCTCTTTTTGTTTTGAAACTCTCTTATATTCTTTGTTTTGTTGTCAAGAAGATTAAATGAGTGTTTAATTGCATTATTAAGATTTCTTAAGTCTCTTATTTCTGTATAATTCGTTAATTTTTTCGGGTTTATCTTTTTAGAATTTAGAAAGTTCTCAATGTTTTCCCAACGAAATAATTCTCTTTTGTTGATTTCGGAAGGATACGATGCTTTTAATAACCATTTTAAATGTGTTTCAAAATGTTTATATCCATAAATAATTTTCATTTCGGAAACTGCGTAAAGTTCTTTTCCAAGAAAATAAACATCCATATGTTTCATATAACCAGGCTCTTTTTCATCCGTTTCAATTTGGGAGTTGAGTTCTTTTAATTTCTCCTCAAGTTCTTTAATTAAATTATTTGAAACGTAATCATAATGATTATTTTCAATGTTCAAAAAGAAAGTTTGAAGTCCAATCTTTCTTTGTTCTCTTATATCTCTATATGTTTCTTGGGTTTTCAATTTTTCGGATAATTAAATACAACGGTTTTTTATAAGATTTGTGCGACTGGAAAATCGGAGATTTTTCGGTTGTACCAAATCGTTTGTTGATTGCTTGTCAGTTCGTTATTTAGTTTAAAAGTAAGCTTAAATTTTATGAGGTGTTGCCTTTTAGCCACTTTTTCATTTTTTAATTCGAATCAGTATTTCAGAGTTATATTCTTCATTCCTCGGAGTAGTTTCTCCTATTTTTCCGTTTTATTAGTTTTTTAATCCTTTTATTATTGATAAAATTGCAAGAGCTAATAATATTATTAAAGAAATGAAATCACTCTGATTATATTCTCCAATGAAATAAATATCATCATGATTTTGATTGGTCAAAACAGCTACTGTTTCCTTTCCAGAAACTAAATGACAATATTTATTACCAGCTCTTTTTATATAAGTGTTTCCATTATACTCTAGGGTGCAATATCCACTTCTCGTTGTAATAGTAGAACAATCCTCAGGTGCTTCTAATATAATTGCCTCTACTTTTAAATCAAGCTCACTAACTTTTTTTTTCTTAAATGTTTCAATTACTCCAATTATTGAAAACACAAGAATTATCAATCCTAAAATTGATAATAATCTATTCCAATTAAAATTTTTGAACATAATTTTTTAATTAAGTAGAATTTGTTTTTTCATTGAAATCTATAATCCGTGGTTAAAGGCAACGTTGTTGTATAAGCTTTGTTGCGTTGTTTAAGCAGTGAATTTAGTAAATAAAACACGAACGGCGAAATTCCGGAGGAATTTCCCAAGTGAGCTAAAACCAGCAATAAAGTTTATACGGTGTTACCCAACGTTTTTACTTTCAACTTTACTATATTTCTAAATTTGTTATTTATAACTTTTAAATCAGACCTCCTTGGTTTAGTAATATAAATTTCTGTTTACTTTTTGATTCACTTGTTGGAAAAGTTATTTTGTGCTGTTCGACCTTAATATTTGTAAAATATACAGATACATCATCGTTTTCGGTATTATTATTTAACAGAACAATTAAATCTTTCGGCATTTTTTCTAATTCTCTTATTAATTCTTTTACTGTAGTCATATTTTTATTTTATAATTTTAATGAAATTTATACTAAAACCCATTTTGAGCTTTCTTTTTTTGCTCTTTTTTCTTTTGTAATACACCACTTTCTTTCAGAGTTTCATTGGTATAGGTTATAGAACAATAAATACCTTCTCCAAAAAAAAAATTCAAACTTATAGAAGAGTTTTTAGGTTCCCAGTAGTATGCATCACCCGAGCCAATTCCATAATCACTTGCATAACGATTAGTTATTTCCCTTGTCGGTTTTCCGAATGCCATATTCAGCATATCATAGATCTCTGTGTTTGAAGGCATATAAACTTTAATTTCGTAAATAGTATCATTTATTGTTTTTACATATATTGAACTAATAGTAATATCAACGATTTTTTTCAAATCTCCTGTAGCGTAAACATAATCAAATACTTCTCTAATATGATAGTCTGGATTGTTTTTAGGCGTATTCTTAACGAAATCATAATAGCCATCTGTTACATAATCATAGATATTAGAGTTTAATTTAATTTTCTTGAAGCCGTTATTTTCAACTAATCGATTTATGTCTTGTGAAAAAAGTACTGTTGTTAAAAGAAGAAACGTAGTAACAAGAATTAGTTTAGTTTTTTTCATAATTTTCAATATGTTTTAATTTTTAAAATGCAATTTGATGAAATTTTTATAGTTGAATTATAAAAACTTATATCAGCACAATATTGTCCATTCCTCTATTTGTTTTTTTATAATCAGAATTGTATTCAAACTTTGTATTTCTATTAATTGCTTAAGATTTTCCTTTCTTTTACAACTTAAAAGTAAAATAATTTATAAAATTATGATTATTGTTCTGGTTATTTTCCAAATGTTGGGTAACGTTTTTGTATAAGCTTTGTTGCGTTGTTTAAGCAGTGAATTTAGTAAATAAAACACGAACGGCGAAATTCCGGAGGAATTTCCCAAGTGAGCCAAAACTAGCAATAAAGTTTATACGGTGTTGTAATTAGTGCTTTTTTCATTTCCTAATTATCTTAAATTTTTTCCCATTTTACTTTTTCAATATTTATATTTTTCGAAAGAAGTAGTTTTTCAAATTTTGCAGAATTAAATTTTTCATAAGTTTCTTCTCCAATCTTAATTATAAAGTAATTATTCGTTTTATTTTTTCCGATAATAAATTCTTTATTAATAACAGAATATTCAGTAATTCCTTCTGGCGTTATTCCAATATAACTTTCATATTTTTTTTTATAAATTGAAATGTTTGCTTGGGATTTAATATCTGTCGCAATTATGTAATAATCGTCTATAATTTTTTCATTCGTGTTGTGATTAAAATTTCCCAAACAGGAACTAACCAAAATAATAATTAGTGAAAACATTAAAGTTCTCTTAAAGTTAGAAAAATATATTTTGTTTATAATTTTAATGTTCATTCTTTTTCTGTTTTCTAAAGAAAATTCTCATACTATCTTTAACTAAAATCATATTCTTCTCGTTTATTTCTTCTAATTTATAAATTCCGCTATCTCCATATTCTTTCTCCGATTCAATATTCAAGGTTTTATTTATTGAATCAAATTTCCAAATTCCTTTTTTGATTTCTGATTCTCCAATTTTTCCTCCTTTTAAAGTTCCGTTTTCTGAAAATTCAATCCATTTTTCACTCGATTTTTTTATTTCTCCATTTGGTTTTTCAAATTTTTCTACAAACCATTTTCCTTCAATTCTTTCATTTTTCACGCACGAAATAAAAATTATTGTAAGAAAAATAAATAAGTAAATTTTTATTGATTTAATTTCCAAAGTTTCGTTTTTTGCATTAATTACAACGTTGTTGTGTTATGGAAAGTTGCGATTTAAGTGAACGGCTATTTTCCGCAGGAAAATTGTTGTTTACAAAAAAGCAACTACTTTTACTAAAGCTAAAAATAGCAATTTTTTATACATAGTGTTGCTTAAAGTTGTTTTTTATTTTCTAATTCTAATCGTTTTTTCAAAATTCAGAATTCTAGTAAAAATCCTTTTACTTTTTTAAATTCCATAGTTTACTCAAATTTTGTTTTCAGCATTTGAGTGATTTCTCAGAAGCTTAATTGAAGTAACAATTTTAATTATTTTATTCAAATTTCCAAATTTTAGTTTTTCAGCGCATGAGAAGTTTTTCACACATTCAATTGAGACAACAATTTTGATGTTTTTCGGTTTTCAGAAAATACTTTCTTGTTATTTTTCTCAACCATTTAACTACTCAAAGCTTATTTTTTTGATGTTTTCAATTTTAAAATAAATACCTAAAATTCCTTCAGAATTTTCCATTAACGAGAGAGTGTCTAACTATTTGAATTTCTAGATTTTTATTTATTATTTCCTAAGCTGATTGAGATTTCTTAGCAATTTTTAGCAACGTTGTTGTGTAAGAGAAGTTGCGTGTTTCAAGAACTAAAGTTAGTAAATAAAACACAAACCACGAAAATCCGCGAGGATTTTCGTGAGTTAGCTAAAACCAGCAATTTTTTTTACACGGTGTTGTGTGCAGTTTTTTTATTTCATTTTTTTATTATTCCTACATTTAAATAGAATTTATAAAAAAAATCTCTTTATTACTATAAATAAATGCTAAAACCTGCTCCAAACATAAATCCATTATAAGTTGTTTCAAAATTAGATTGATTGTTCGTACTTTTACGATGATTATAACTGATAATTGGCTCTATTGATATGTGTTCATTCAGAAATATAGCATATCCCAATCCTAACTGATAACTAAAAAAAGAATTTTTATTTTTAAAACCGTTACTTTCACTATTATTTGTTCCAAAACCTAATGATGCTTGCCCAAAAATACCATTGACTAAATAATATCTTAATAAAGGTCCAGCTGAAATTGATGTACTATTATTTGAAGATTTAGTACCATTACTATCTGTGAATTCACTATTTGAATAACCAAAGGAAGTCTCTAATCCTAAAGCAAATCTATCAGCTACAAAGTATGCTACTTTGGGGCTAATTCCGATATTATACCAATTATTTTTTGTTGAATTAAATCCAGCTTGTTCATTTTTCGAATTATTAGTTGAAAAAGAAACAGTTCCATCAACAATATAATTTCCTTTATCTGTTGGTGTAGTTTTTGTTTTCTCCTTTTGAGCAAATAGAGTAAAACTTGAGTAAATCATAATACTCATAAATAATAATTTTTTCATAATTGTATGTTTTAAGATTGTTTTCAATGCAACAATAAATATGCCAAAAATGTAAATTCAAATATTTTATCTTTTTTCGATTTTTTTTAATTCTGAGTAACGTTTTTTTAATTCATTAATTACTTAAATTTTTGTAAAACGTTTCCTCAAAGTAATTATTTTTTTTTGGGAAATGAGTGGAATTGCACACAACGTTGTTGTGTTATGGAAAGTTGCGTTTTAAATGAACGGCTATTTTCCGCAGGAAAATAGGAGTTTATAAAAATGCAACTAACTTAGGTTAAGTACTAAATTAAGCAATTTTTTATACACGGTGTTAGGCACTTTTATTTTTTGTTGAAGAAGCTAATTTAATTCCCAATTCACAAAGGTTTTTAGCTTCTTTTAGTTCAAATACATTTCTTATACGAAAAAGATATTTTCTATTTGAAAATTCCATTTCAACATTTTTATATTCAGATATAGAATTTATAATATTTTCATTTATTGATTTTAAAAACTTATCCTTTTCCGAAACAACTAAGTAATAATTTTTGTTAAACTTGTCAAATCCATTTATATCAAGTTCAACAGGAGAAAAATATTCGCTTATTTTGTCGCCAATACTTTCAGGTCTTAAGAAACCTTTTCCAAAATCTTTTTCAGTCCTTAAAAAACCAAATAAATATTTATGAGATTCTGTAGCTGTTCTTCCTCCATATTTGTTTACAATTTCATATGAATTATTGTATTCAACAACAGAAAGAGTAAACTGATTATTATCTTTTTTTATCTCATAAGACTGAAGGATTTTCAAAAAGTTTCCTTTATTCATAATTTCAAAACTTGCAAGAGATGGTTTTCTAATTTTTGAAATATTAAATTCAGAAGAAATCTGAGAGAATATTCTCTTGATTTTAATCCATTCAATTCTTTCATTTTCAAAAAGACTCTCAAAGTTTTTAGGTAAAGCAAATGCCATATTTTGGTTTTTAATTGTGCCTAACGTTGTTTTGTATGGAAAGTTGCGTTTTAAGTCGACGGCTATTTTCCGCAGGAAAATAGGAGTTGACAAAAATGCAACAACCTTTGATTAAGCCAAATTTAGCAATTTTTTATACAAGGTGTTGTAAAATGCGTGTTTAATTTCCACTTTATAAGTTATAAAATTCCTATTTCTTTTTTCTCCTTTTTAGAGTTTCTGAGGAAATTCCGTAATTTTGATTTTTCAGCGTTTTCATAAGTTTTTAATTCAGAACACGAGTAAACTTTTATTTTACTCTTAGAAATCTCTCAGCCTTTCTAAATTTGTCTTTAAAAACGAATTTCTCCGACTTTTACACAACACTTTGTCAATTCAGCGATTTTAGTTTCAAACAGTAATGAAGTTTCAAGTTTTCAGATATTTTCAAACAAGCTAAATTCCGCAAACTTTTTCCTTTTTTTTGCGTTTTAAAACTCCGAACGAAAAGAATTATTTTTTTTCTTAAAATTCTAAAAACCTTCTATTTTTTTCAAAATTTTGATTCGCGAGAGAGTGTTCCAAAAAACTAATTTTTCAAACGTTTTATTTCGCTTTTTTGAGTTTTCAGACTTTAAAGCTAAATGTATTTTTAAATATCTGTTGTTCTTAAATTATACTTTCAGCCAGTTTTTTACAACGTTGTTGTGTATGATTAGTGGCGTGTTTAAGCACCTAATTTAGTAAATAAAAACTGAATAGAAAATCCGCGAGGATTTTCGTAAGTAAGCTAAAACTAGCCATTAATTATACACGGTGTTGTGGTTAGTTTTTAATTTTCTCAAATTCATCTTTTGAAATATTAATTCCATTATTTACATATAGAATATCATAAATAGAATTATCATCTGTGTTATATCTTGTCCAGATTAATAAATTATTTTTAAAATGCTCCTTTTCCCAAATAAGAAATCTTTTATTTTCAGTAAGTATATATCTTTTTTCCTTATTAGTTAGTTTTCCTTTTTCATATAACATATCCATTTCGACCTGTCCATTATCGAAGTAGGTTAGGTATTCTCCGTGAAGTAAATTATTTTTATAATGTCTAACAAAGCTAATATTCCCATTTATACTGTATCCTATTTCTTTTCCGTTTTTCTCTCCTTTTACATAATCTGTAACTAGAGAGATAGACTCTTTTTCATTAGTATAAAACAAAGTTTCTTTTCCATTTTTTAAACCGTTTGCATACTCTGTTTTCCTCAATAATCTACCGTCTTTTTCTTGATAATTTTCATAAGTTCCTTGTATTTTTTGTTTCTTATTGAAATGTTTTCGTTCAGATAGTTTTCCATTGGGAAAATATTGCTCCATTATACCGCAAGGTTTTCCATTACAGTATTTTGTTTTTGAGGTTATTTGATTGTTCGAAAATTTAGTAATCAAACCATTTTTTAATCCATTTGAAAATTCTCCAAGAATCTGATAATGATACTTTTTAAATTTTCCACCAGTAGTAATAAATAATTTGTAGAAACCATCTAAAGGATTACCATTTTTTAATGAATATATGTAAGGTTTCTCAACTTCACTATTTGAATACTCTATCGATATTGATTCATTTGTCAATATTGTCGGATTTTCTTGTGAACAACTTATTTGAGTTATAAAGAATAATAATATAAAAGCAGTATTTTTCATTCAGATTTCAGTTCGTAAATTAACCACAACGTTGTTGTATATGGTTTGTTGTGTGTTTCAAGCAACTAATTTAATAAATAATTACCGACCAAGAAAGTCCGCGAGGACTTTCGTAAATAGGCGAGAAGCCAGCAATAAATTATATACGGTGTTAGGGTACGTTATTTATGAAATCCAAGTTCCTTCAATTTTTTCAATTCTCCATTTATCAGATACTTTTTTAATAAATATTCTAAAACCATTTCCATTTAATATTCCAAAAGTAGTTCCGCTTTCAATAACTCCATTTTTTTTATTACGGTCAAAATAGATTCGGGAAAAAGATATTACTGCTCCAAGATGAAAAGGGTATTCAGTTCTCCAAATTTTTCGACCTTTTGGAAATTCTGAATAGTATTTAAATATAAACTTTTCATTATTCTTGAATTTAGATAAATTAATCTTGTATTCGATTTTTTTTTCTAGAGAATCATTTTTGAATTTCAAATTTTCAAAATTCTTACCTAATTTTTCAAAACTATCTTGACCTAATGTGAAAATTGTGTCAACTATTGCTATTACAATTCTGGAAGTATCTTTTTCAATCTCAATTTTCCTTTTTTTAAAGTCAGCTAAATATTTTTTATGTGTTTTAAGATTCTCTTTTTTTTGACTTTCACTTATTGTAATTCCATTTGGAAGAGGAGCAAGTGTCAAAGGTGGTTGAAGTGTTCTGAAATCATAAAATGTAGAATCTATTAGTTCTAAAAATATTTCATTAAAAACTTTTTTTTCAAATTCTAATTCATTTTTTTGTGAATTACAACCTAAAATAATTGATAATAGAAAAATTATTATTAATCTGTTCATTTCGTTTTTATGTGCCCTAACGTTGTTGTATAAGCTTTGTTGCGTTGTTTAAGCAGTGAATTTAGTAAATAAAATACGAACGGCGAAATTCCGGAGGAATTTCCCAAGTGAGCCAAAACCAGCAATAAAGTTTATACGGTGTTGCCATTAGTTTTTTTTATAAATTAATGATGATTCTCCGAATTTTAGTTCTATTGTTTTCCTCTTTATTTTTATTATTTCATATTCAAGAATAATACCTTGTATAATTTCTTTTCTTTCAGAATGTGCTTTTAAGGTTACTTCTATTTCATAATTCTTATTCGGAATAATATTTAATGGGTAACTTTCAGTGGCCATTGATGAAAGCTGAATAAAGTAATAAGATTCGGAAAAAGGAATTTTAATTTCAGTATTTCCATTTGAATCTGAAACACCCAAGTTTTCGGTTCTATTTCTAAAATAAGAACTTGGAAAAGGATTTTCATATTCATCTAATACTTTTATTTTAATAGTTATACTATCTTTTTTGTTAGGTGTAGTTTTAATGATTTTATGCGAACTTGAATAATATTTAGAATTAAATTCAGTATTTTGATCTTTAAATTTTAAGTAAAGTTTTTTGTCTTTTATTTCATAATGACCATTTCCAAATGATTCACTTACACAACCTCCAGTAAAATATTGAAAAGTGTTGTTTTTTTTGAAAATTATAGTTCTATAATCATCTCCATTTCCGTTTGAATATTCTCCTTTTATTTGAGAATTAATATTAAAACTAAATATAAAAAATAATAGAAGGATTTTTTTCATTTCGTAAATTAATGGCAACGTGGTTGTGTATTGAAAGTTGCGGTTTTATGAACGACTATTTTCCGAAAGAAAACAGAAGTGAATAAAAAAGCAACTACTTTTATTAAGCACTAATTTAGCAATTTTTACTACACGTTGTTGGCTAAAGTACTTTTTTTGTTAAAATCGTATATAATTTTTCATTGATATAGTAATTTCCAGTTCCTAGTTTTTGTTTTGTTAGAATTCCATCTTTCGCTAATCTATTTAAATAATTAGCAGCTGTAATTCTTGATACTCCTAAATCTCTTTCTATAAACTCAATTTTTGTGTATGGATGTTGAAATAGGTTATTCAATAAATCTTGACTATAAAATTTATAATTATCTCTAATTAAGTGTTTATATTCAAGCATTAATTTCTGAATATCTTTTATTAGAATTATAGTTTGTTTAGAAGTTTGCTCGACTGCTTTGATAATATAGATTAACCAATTTTCCCAATTGTCAGTAATTCTAACTTCTTGTAATAATTCATAATATTTAGCTTTATTTTCAATAATAAAACTACTCAAATATAGAATTGGTAAATCAAGTAAATCTTTCATTACTAAATAAAGCACATTAATAATTCTTCCTGTCCTACCATTACCGTCATAAAAAGGGTGGATACTTTCAAATTGATAATGTATAATAGCCATTTTTACTATTGGGTCAAAGTCAGATAAAGTATCGTCGTTAATAAATTGTTCTAAATTAGACATTAAATTTTTTATAGTTTCAAGGTCTTGTGGCGGAGTATAAACTGTTTCTCCAGTTTTAGCATTTTTTAATGCAGTTCCAGGAACTTTTCTAAAACCTGCATTATTTTTTTCTAATTCAGATTGTATTTGGATAATGTCATTATTTGTTAAAATATTTCTTTTTGAAATTAATGAATACCCAATTTTTAATGCAGAAATATAATTTTGAACTTCTTTGGCATCTAACGATTTTACTCCATCTAAATTTAGTTCAGCTTTATAAAGATCATCGTGTGTTGTGATGATGTTTTCAATTTCAGAACTATCTTTTGCTTCTTGTAACCCTAATGTATTAATTAGGATATTTTCATTTGGAATACTAGATACTAAACCTTTTAATTCAGCTAATGCTCTATGAGCTTCATTTAATTTTTTAAGAACATTTTTTGTTTCAATGTCTTTTTTTAAAGGAAGTTTTTCAAGTTTAAAGTCATTCATAATGATAAGAAATTCTATTTTTCTTAACAAAGGTAATTTATAATGATAAGAAAATGGACTTTTCTTTACATAATAATTTTAAATGATAAGTTATTTTAGTTTTCTTTACATTGTATTTTTCGAGCTCACTGAGGTATTTTTGCCAACGTTGTTGTATAAGCTTTGTTGCGTTGTTTAAGCAGTGAATTTAGTAAATAAAACACGAACGGCGAAATTCCGAAGGAATTTCCCAAGTGAGCTAAAACCAGCAATAAAGTTTATACGGTGTTGGCATTAGTTTTTTTACTTTCAGAATATTTACTTTCAATTTCATTTTTCCAATTTTCATAGCTAATTTTATTCATTCCTTTATTTAAAATCAGATTAGAATTCTTTTTCAGTTTTGTAATTATTGACTTATGATTTGGTTTTTCTTTGGTAAAGTTCCATTCAGTTTTTAATCTGCCATATTCCCAAAAATTATATTCATCTTTTATTGAGTTTTGTAACTTATTAAGATCGTAATTATTCATGAGTTTTCCATTTATTCTTGGGTCAAAAAGTATAATTCCATAAACACAAGGAAATCCTTTTTCATTTCTCCAATTGTAGCCAACAATTACTGTAAACCCATTAATTTTTCCAATTAAATAATCTTTTTTGTGTTTAAAACCAATTTTCATTAATTCCGTAAAAGGATATTTTTTTAATTCATTTACTCTCTTTTTTGGACCAAAATAAACATCATAAATATAATAAAGTGTTCCTAAAAATATAGAAACTCCAAATATTAAGTAAGTAATATTTATAATTCCATTTATATTAAATTTTCCTGATATTATAAACGAAAAAAGAAACACCAATAACATTGATGAAAATGAAATTATTGCTTTTCTGTAATATTCAAATATTTTCATTTTTTAATTAATGCCAACGTTGATGTATAAGCTTTGTTGCGTTGTTTAAGCAGTGAATTTAGTAAATAAAACACGAACGGCGAAATTCCGGAGGAATTTCCCAAGTGAGCTATAAACAGCAATAAAGTTTATACGGTGTTGTAAATAGTTATTTTTCTAATTGTTCTTTAAATTCTAATATTTCAGACAAATAAATTTCATTTAAAAATTCATTGTAAGCATCATCTCTTTTATAATCTATGTTTTTTTCAGCTTCTAAAATATTTTCTTTAGCTTTCTCAATATTTCCAAGTTTGTAATATGCTTTAGAAATTCCAAAAGATGATTCAGTCGTATATTCTGATTGTGCTAAAGCTCTTTCAAATTCTGAAATAGCTTTTTCATAATTACCGAGTTTATATTCACAAAGTCCGAGATAAACAAAAGTGTGAATATCTACCCAATCTTCTTTATTATGTTTAACATTTAGATTGAATGATTCAATTGCTTTTTGATAATCTTTTTTTCCAAAATAGCATTCTCCTCTCAAAAAGTCAATGTTTTCTCCCCAAGGCGCATCTACAAATTTAGGTGTTAAACTATCAAGTCTATCAAAATCTGCCAAAGCTTTATCAAAATCTCTAATTTTCCTTAATCTGATCCAACCTCGATAACCTAAATGCATTTCTGGCTCAAGTTCAACTGCTTTATTTAAATATGTAAACCCTTTTTCAAAATCTCCTGCCTTATTTAAGTGAACTGAATATTCCATATATTCTTCACTATTTTTGGATTCAAAATTCTCTATTTTTTCAGATAATTCTTTTGTTGTCTGAATTCTATCTTTATTCCAGAAATAAAGGTAAATACTGAAACCAATTCCAATAATTATGATGAAACCAAATACAATTCCTAATATTTTAAAAAATTTCTTCAATTTTTCCGTCTTTAATTTTTAACCTTATTAAATTGTAAGTTTTATAATCTTTGTCTCTTTTCCAGTCTTTAATTTTAATAGCAATTTGTTCAATTTTTTTGGCTAATTTTCCATTGTTAAATTCTGTTTTTTCATAATTCTCGTCAATTTGAAATGTTTCTATGTCGCAGAATTTTCCAGTTTTAGTAATGTTTAATCTTAAAGTTATAAAACCATTTTTTGGTGTAATTTCAGTTTCTGAATTTTGAATATTCTTAAAAGCTTTTCTTAAACTTGGTTTTTCTCCTTCAATTCTGCTATTTACTCCATTCCACCAATATGGAATTGTTCTTTCATTACACTCATTGTTTTCTTGTGAAAATCCAAAAAGTGATAATATTGTTATAAAAGCGAAAAGTTTCTTCATAATTATTTACAACGTTTATGTGTATGGAAAGTTGCGTGCTTGTGTGCGAGGATTTTCCGAAGGAAAATCAGAAGCTAGCAAGCAAAGCAACTGACATTGGTTAAGCTAAAAATAGCAATTTTTTATACACGGTGTTGTAAAACGTTTTTTTTATTCAGTTAGTTTTTCAATTATATTATCTAAAATTTTTGAATCCGATTGATTTTTTAAATAAACAAAATTCGGCGCCATTACATTACCAATTCCTAAAATGCCGTATTCAGGATTGAACAAAATTGGTCCAGTTCCGTCGGTTTCTGGTTCTTGCATTTCGTAATTCACGAATTCAGTTTTGGAAAGCGAAAATCCTTTAAAATTCTCGCTATTTTTTGGAATGTATTTCCACATTGCAAATTTTAATATTTTAGTTTTCGGAATGTAAAATACATCCATATTTTTACTTTCGTCAGTCAGATTTTGATATTTGTATTTGGTTATAGTATCTCTAATTTCAATTGTCAGTTTGTAGTTTTCTGTTCGTTTTAGAGAATCAAAGTCGAACACATAAAGAGTTCTGTTTTCAGTTATAATTCCTTTTTTTGAATTGGAACAAGAAACTGAAAACAGTACAATAATTAGTATTTGGAACGCTTTTTTCAAATGTTTTACAACGTTGTTGTGTAAGGAAAGTTGCGTGTTTCTAAGCAATAAAGTTACTAAATAAAACACGAACCAAGAAAATCCGCGAGGATTTTCGTAAGTAGGCTAAAACCAGCAATTTTTTTTACACGGTGTTAGGTGCAGTTTTAATTCTTATCTAAAAACATAATTTCAGGCATCACACTTTCAATAGAATCTATATTCTCAATTTTTTTCTTACTTAATCTTATATGGTCTAAATATTTAAGGTTATTAATTTCAAAAGGGATTTGTTTAATATTACTCCTATACATCCAAAACCTTTTTAGGTTTTCCATTTGAACAATACAAGAAGGAAATTCTTTTATTGGATTGTCACTAATATCTAACACTGTCAGATTTTTTAGTTTACCAAGTTCTTGAGGAAGTGTTTTAATATTATTATGCCCAAGTGATAATTCCCATAAACTTTCAATATTCCCTATTTCTTTTGGAATAGATTTTAAATTACAGTTTCCAACTTTTAGTGTTCTCAAATTTTTTAAATTCCCTAATGAAGAAGGTAATTCTTCCAATTTACTTGAATTAGCAATTATTGATTTTAATTTCTTACAGTTTTCGATTTCTTTTGGAAGAGATTTTATTGTTGAACCAGAAATAATTAAAACTTCTAAATTTTTTAATTTCCCTATTTCAGGTGGAATTGAATCAATTCTTTTTCTTCTTAAATTAAGTTTATAAACATTTTCAGGGTTTTTTAAAGCATTAACTAAAGAAAATTCCTCTCTTAAGCCGTTCGTAGAAATAGTGTCTTTCCATTCCTTCTCAGCTACTGAAATCAAATAATTATGCAAGAAGTAAGATACCTTTGAATCAATGCTGTCCAATTCTAAATAGGTTATATTTTTTTCGTTTGTAAATCGATGTCCAGAAATTTGTTTTCTGGAGTGTCTACATTTGATGTGACGATTTTTATGAGGTTATAAATTTTATATTTGACTTATGGTAAAAAAGTATGACAATGAATTTAAAGTTATGATTGTAGAACTGTTAAATTCGGGCATTAAGACAAAACAAGTTAGTGAGGATTATGGTTTAAGCTTGAGTATGGTTGGGCGTTGGAAACGCGAATACAAGTTACAATCGGGTGATTTCTCAAAAAAAAAGGAGTTATCTATTGAAGCTCAAGAACTCAAGGCTCTAAAGAAAGAGTTAAAGAATGTAACCATGGAGCGTGACATCTTAAAAAAGGCGGTGAGCATCTTCTCCAAGAGCGACCTATAAGGTATCAATTCATTTTAGAAAACATTGATATATATCCAGTTGAGAAGATGTGTAAATCTATGAAGCTTAGTAAAAATGCTTATTATCATTGGTTTAAAAACAAAGATGTTATATTTTTAAAAACACCTAAAATACATTTAAAAGAAAGGATTAAAATTATTTTTAAAGAAAGTAAAGAAATATATGGTAGTTGTAGGATTCAAAAAAAGTTAGAACGAGAAGGCTTAATTTATTCTCGCTCTTATATCGGACTACTAATGAAAGAAATGGGCTTAAGGAGTGTTTTAAAAAGAAAATTTGTAATTACAACAGATTCTAATCACCAATATTTAATTGCAGAAAACATGTTAAATAGAGAGTTCTCTAGTCTTAAATTAGGAGAAAAATGGGTGTCTGATATTACTTATATTCGAGTTAATGATGATTGGAATTATTTAACAACCATCATAGATCTTGCAGATAGAAAGGTTGTTGGATGGTCTTTAAGTGAAGATATGACGACTCAAAATACGGTAATGAAAGCTTGGATTGATGCTCGTAAAACAAGAAATATTAGTAATAGTCTAATTTTTCATTCGGATAGAGGTGTACAATATGCGTCAAACAAAATAACCAACATTTGTGATTTTAATCTTAAAATAACCCAAAGTATGAGTAGAAAAGGTAATTGTTGGGACAATGCGGTAGCTGAAAGCTTCTTTAAGACAATAAAGTACGAATGGTTATATCGATTTAAATTTACGTCCTACAATCAACTATATGACTCTATAGAAGACTATATTTATTGGTATAATACCCAAAGATTACATTCTAGTTTAGGATATCTCTCACCGCTAGAAATGGAAATAAAATTGAGAGGAATTATTAAAAAAGTAGCTTAAGAAAATAGTCACAAATTTATTAGCTACTCCACAGGGAATAATACTATATCTGAATTTTCTTTTCTAGCTTGATTTAAAATTAGTGCTAAACGCTGATACCTTTCAATTGATAAATTCGGTTCATTCCTAACACCTTTGACAATGTTACTCTCTGTGACTTCTGTATTAGCAAATGAAATACTCGGTTCCTTAATTTTATCTTTAGAATTTACTCGAAATTCTTTAATTTGATTTTGGTTATCTAAATTATCGTTTCGATTTACTAAATTAAAAAAACTTGATTTTAATTTCTTGTCGCTTAAAATATAATGAGGTAAATGATTTGAATTACCATTTAAGTAAATATCAAAAGCATAATCTAAATAGTACTCTTCTGTTGAAGTTTTTTCTTTAGTTAATTGATCTTTCTCTTTTTTTATTATCGGACCTAAAATATCTGTCAAGTGGTATCCATTCTCTTCTTTGCATTTTGATTTATTGAATTTTGACAACTCTGAAAAAGTAGAAGCAAAGCAACATTCCCAAAACTTTATAGGTCTTGGAGAGTTTTTAATAAGCTCATCATCCAATTCATAAGACTCAATATCAAATTGAAGCTTTAGTAAATTGCTATATCCTTTTTTAGAGTCTTTGGTGTAATTTAATAATGGTGTTGAAACATATTGATGCCTAATCATATTCGTTTCTCTAAATCTATTTTGCCAAACTGAATTTGATTTTGTTATCTCAGTATCATTCATAAAGTATACTAGTAGTGAATTAGATAGTTCACTAGTTTTAAAATCAAAATGGCGCTCAATGTCTTTGCTTTGGTTCAAAAACATTGGATTTAAAGAAATAGTTAATTCGTGAGCACAATCTAAATACTCAGCCATTGATTTTTGAACAATTCTATATTCTACTTTTGTGTTTTCAATAAACTCAATATCTTTTTTACCAATATTATCTATTTGCTCCGCACAATGGATATAAAAATCTATGTATGATTTAGGTTCTTTGTTGACTAAAAAATAGGTAAAAACTCTTTCCCATAAGCGATAAAATTCCAAACAAGTAGAGCCTTTGAAAAATTTAAGAACTTGATTTTTTTCTTTTTCAGAAATATTGCGTTCGTGATTTAAAGAACTGAATATTTGATTAGAAAGAAATAAAGTTAAGCCATATCTGTTTTCTTTATAATCTTGTAGGGTTTTAATTTTTCCTTCTGTTCCATTATAATCTAAATGATATGCGCTTTTTTCAAACTCTCCTAAAGAATTGTCGTGATTTGGTAAATCTCTAAATTCACTAGTTCTCTCTTCTAATTCTTTTTTTAATTTATTTATTACCATATCTGATTCTTCCGAATCAAAGTAGTAAAGAAGTGTTTTTTCACTTTGACAGAATAATGATTTCTTACCATTTATTTTAAAAACCCTTCCTTTAGAATTACTTGAGTCTTTAGAAAAAGGAGAATCAACAAGGTTGATTAATGGACTTAGGTTAGATATAATATATTTTTCAATTTCATTAAGAGTTTCTTCTTCGAAGGTGATTTTATAATGAATACCATTTTTCCTTTTAATTCTCTTTTTGTATTCAGAAAATGAGAATTTAAAATCTTCATTTTCTTCTTCATTACTTGAATTTGGATTAGGGTCAGCAAGAACTAATAAAATATCATCAACATATCTTCCGTAATATGCAGGTTTGTATTTTTCTACAATTCTTTTATCAAAATCTTTTAGATAGTCATTTGCAAGAACGAAAGAAGATAAAAGACCAATAGGTAATATAAACTCTAATAGTTCATTATTATCATTACGTTTCAACTCATTCGAGAAATCATATGGTTGCTCATATTGTTCCGTTATTTTATCCGTATAAATATGATGAATTTTTAAAAAGAGCTTGTTTAGATTATTATAAGCTATTTTATAATGAGTTCTATCCTCACTATGAATTAATTTGTTTGGTATTCTAACAGAATGAAAATAATCTTTAACATCTAAATTGAGAAAAAGTACATCTCTTTCATTTTTTATTAATTCTTGAGCAACACTTACAGAATCGTCTCTCCATTTTTGATATTGTTTGAAATATGGTTTAAATAGGCCAGAACCGTGGACAATATTTTTCTTATCCTTACTTAGTAATAATCTATTTCCAATACAGTTACTTCCAAGTTTGGAGTCAATTTGAACACCATCTTTTATTGTCCAAAGAACAGATAATAAATGTATCTCAATTGGAGCGTCTATAAAAGCTGTAAGCCTTTTAATTGGGTATTCCTTCTCAACCCTTTGATTTGTAATGAAGTTATCTGCTTTTTCGGTTTTCTCATACTTTTTTGGATAGATATTTGCATCAATCTTATTTAGAAAATAATCAAAAAAATCTGTAGAACTATGATAGTTGTTTAATTCATTTGTGAAAATTTGTAATTTACTCTCAACTGACTGAGGAACACCATGGAGTGTCTACATTTGATGTGACGATTTTTATGAGGTTATAAATTTTATATTTGACTTATGGTAAAAAAGTATGACAATGAATTTAAAGTTATGATTGTAGAACTGTTAAATTCGGGCATTAAGACAAAACAAGTTAGTGAGGATTATGGTTTAAGCTTGAGTATGGTTGGGCGTTGGAAACGCGAATACAAGTTACAATCGGGTGATTTCTCAAAAAAAAAGGAGTTATCTATTGAAGCTCAAGAACTCAAGGCTCTAAAGAAAGAGTTAAAGAATGTAACCATGGAGCGTGACATCTTAAAAAAGGCGGTGAGCATCTTCTCCAAGAGCGACCTATAAGGTATCAATTCATTTTAGAAAACATTGATATATATCCAGTTGAGAAGATGTGTAAATCTATGAAGCTTAGTAAAAATGCTTATTATCATTGGTTTAAAAACAAAGATGTTATATTTTTAAAAACACCTAAAATACATTTAAAAGAAAGGATTAAAATTATTTTTAAAGAAAGTAAAGAAATATATGGTAGTTGTAGGATTCAAAAAAAGTTAGAACGAGAAGGCTTAATTTATTCTCGCTCTTATATCGGACTACTAATGAAAGAAATGGGCTTAAGGAGTGTTTTAAAAAGAAAATTTGTAATTACAACAGATTCTAATCACCAATATTTAATTGCAGAAAACATGTTAAATAGAGAGTTCTCTAGTCTTAAATTAGGAGAAAAATGGGTGTCTGATATTACTTATATTCGAGTTAATGATGATTGGAATTATTTAACAACCATCATAGATCTTGCAGATAGAAAGGTTGTTGGATGGTCTTTAAGTGAAGATATGACGACTCAAAATACGGTAATGAAAGCTTGGATTGATGCTCGTAAAACAAGAAATATTAGTAATAGTCTAATTTTTCATTCGGATAGAGGTGTACAATATGCGTCAAACAAAATAACCAACATTTGTGATTTTAATCTTAAAATAACCCAAAGTATGAGTAGAAAAGGTAATTGTTGGGACAATGCGGTAGCTGAAAGCTTCTTTAAGACAATAAAGTACGAATGGTTATATCGATTTAAATTTACGTCCTACAATCAACTATATGACTCTATAGAAGACTATATTTATTGGTATAATACCCAAAGATTACATTCTAGTTTAGGATATCTCTCACCGCTAGAAATGGAAATAAAATTGAGAGGAATTATTAAAAAAGTAGCTTAAGAAAATAGTCACAAATTTATTAGCTACTCCATAAGAAAATGTCCTTTTTGTATCGTAGTATTCTGTGGAATATTTACAACTATTTGATTCTATAACAACTATATCAGGATTTGTAAACAACTCTTCATCCTGTGAAGATTGAACGGCTAAATTGTGTTGTATTTCAAATTCATACTCTATATCATTTACAATTTTAGATACTTTAAAAAATGAATAATTTGATTGAATACCAGAAGTAGAACATTTGTAACGATACCTTTTTTTTGCTTGAAGATTTGCTATAGTTACTTTATACCCATTTCTTTCATAGTATTTTACAATATAATTAAAACAACTCATTTCAAAGTAATCACTCATACGTTTAGCTTGAGTATGAACTGTTGATTTAAATTTATTAATATAAGTTACTATTTCTTTTTCGAGTAAATGAGCTTCTTTAAAAGGTGACCGTTTCTTTATTACTTTATTTTTTTCAGTATTATCCTCTTCTTTATTTTTAACCATAATACTCCGCTTTTTTCAGATTTACTAAATACAATAAAAAATCTTTAGTGACTGAATAATTAGTTAAACCATTAGACAAACCGTAATTATCAAGGATATTATTATAGTTGATTATTACACCTAATAATTTGTTTTTTTCATCACCTGTTAATTTATAAGCACCTATTTGGATTGTTTCTGATTCTGAATAAGAACTAACTGTGCTATAAAATTTAACACCAGCTTGAAGATTAGAAATTACTCTTTTATCAAAAATAGATAGTGCCAATAATAACTCTACAGTTTTCATAGAGTCCTTTAATATTTCATATCTTTTTGATTCTGTAATAATAAAAACAGCTTCCCTTAAGCGAGATTCATATTCTTTATAAATTTGATTTGCTAATTTATATGGTAAACCATATGTAAAAATATTTATAATAGGTGTTTCTTTAGCCATAATTAATCTAAATGGCTTGTTTTATTAAGTATAGAATATACTCTAAATTATCATTATTTGTTATTACCAATTCATAATCTCCATTTCCCCAATGACCTGTATTTGATACATCACGCATTATGTTTTTAGGGTCTTCAAGTTTGCCTTTAGGTAAATTAATGAATAGTTTTATTCCTTTTTTTAGTGTTACAATATCAGCTATATTTTTATCCTTTTTAAATGCTATATATAATTTTTTAGGGTCTAACTCTATATTATCAGCTAAGTTTAAAATAGCTTCTTTGTAAGTTTCGTAGAGCTCTTTAACTTTATCTGGATAACTATCTAAATGAAATTCTTCTGTATATACTTTTATCTCTTTTGTAACTGCTTCTAATTGTGTATTGCTTGATGTTATCGGTTTTATACTTTCTGCAGATTTACTTTTCTTTATTTGATTTACACTTATTAAATTATTTTCATAACGTTTTACTTCCCATAATTCAATAGCTATATCTTTGAAATTTGTTGCTGTTCTTTGGTTTTCTGTAAAACTTGTAGATACAAATACTACCCTTGTTTGACTCCAATCTACATCTGTACGCTTTAAATTTTGTTTTAATGTTTCGTTATATTCAACAATAAAATCTGCTTTATTTTCAAGCATTAAACTTAAATATGTAAATCCCTGATCTACTACACTAATATTTTTACTTCGTTTATATTCTATAATTATAAATGCATTGGATTGTTTATCATACGCTAAAGTATCTATGCGTTTGTTTTTGATAGAGAACTCAGATTTCACTAATTGCAAATCCATTAACTCATTTAAATTACTTTCAAAAAGTGATTGTATTTCTCTTTCTAATTTAAATGGCTTCTCTTTTAAAATACTAATTGTTTCTTTTGATTTTAAGTTATATAAATGCATAGTTAATATTTTATTTGTTTTTCAAAATCATTACATAGTTAATTCAAAAAACAGATGTTTTAACCTTGGTAAATAGTATTATTTTTTCCCTTTACCTAAATGGTACACTAAAAACAAACACACAAAAGATATGAATGCAAGTGCATAAAGTGTAAAATTAGATTTAGCATATTTAATTGCAGAAAATAACCATAGACTAATCCAAGATAAAAACACAAAAAAACTAACTGTTATATTTATTCTTGATACCGAAAAATTACCTGCATTGAAAAATTCACTTTCAACTTCTGGATGAATATTATATAAAGATAAATTAAGACTGTCTTCTAATTTTTTTATTACATTTTCCCAATGTTCCTGCCACCTTTTACTGCCTCTATTTACAAGATACCAAGCATAAGAGAATATACAACCAATTGTACATACTATTAAAACATACTCAATTGCAAAATTATTCTCTTTACTAAAAGCTATTAATGTTGCAAAAAAACCAGCATAAATTACTGCAAGAAAACCCCAAAAGTATTGTGCTCTTTTCCAATAGTGACTTATTTCAAAATCTCGAAGTTCATAAGCTCTATTTAATTGGTGTTTTAATTTAGTATCATCCATAATTAAAGTTTTTTTTTAAGAGTAACATCTATTAACTCTTTAAATTCTATAATACTTTTTAAGTTTTTACTATCTGGCATATAATAAGAATCACAATTTTTTCTTACATCTTTACCATAGTTTTGAGCAAAAACCTCTAATTGTCCAATTTTAATAATCACCCTACCTATATCCTCCGTAAGCTTAACTATTTCATCGAACTCATAGGTAACTTTTTCTTTTTGAAGAGACAACAATTCATCAAATAAAGGCTGAAAATAAGTTATTTTCAAAACTGTTAAATCCGAATCAATTGCCTTATTATTTATACTGTTATTTATGTCCTTAATGTAATTTCTATAATCCAACCAGAAACCATCTAATGCTTTAAAATAAGGAGAATCGATAAGATTATAAGAAGACATAGGGTGGTATGTAGTAATATATTTATTCCTTATCGTATGAAGGTCTTCTAAAGCAGATTGAGTATATTTTTGTATCTTATATTTTAATTTAACCTTTTTACCCATTTGAGAAGTATAATTATCTCTTAAATGCGGTGTCATTTTAAAATAAAAATCCAAATTTTTATAAAAATCGAGGAATTTATTTTCCCAATCATTTTCTTTATTCAGGAAATGACGAAATGATTTATAAACAGCCATATAATCCATTTCTATTATCCTATTGAAATTATTACTTACAGTAAAATAAGTTGTGTTTGACAAAGTAGGGTTCTTTAACTCATTTTCGTAAAACGTTTTTAACTCTTGACCTTGACCTTTAATATCACCTATAATCGAACCTAAAAAACTACTAATTAACTTTAATAAATCTTTTTTTTCTTCTATTTTTTCTTTCTCTATAGCCTCTTTTTCTAGTTGTATTTGTTCTTTTTGCTCTAACACTTGATAAACAACAAACAAAATTGATAAAAAAGCTAAAACACCCCCTATTAATGAACCATAAGCAGATATAATTTTATCTTTCCCATTAAAATCAATGCTAAACCATTTCCAATTATCTGTTTCATAAATCGCATCTAAAGTTAAAAATGATATAATAAGAGCAGTAATTATAGATATTATAGTTATAAATACTTTATATGTTTTTATTTTCTTTATCATCTTATAATATTTATTTTCTTACAACTATCATATTAACAGCATCATACTTATAATCCATTATCTTTTCTGTAATAATTAATGCAATTACTTGTTCTATTGCTTCTAAAGGCACTACAAACCATTCACGAGGTGTATGTCTTTTCCCTTTTTTATCAAATACATCAACCTCTAAACAAGAACTACCAAAAAAATTATGGATAAGTTTTTCAAATTTTTGAGCATTCATATTATAGCATTTCCAAGATGATTCTATTGAAACAGAAGCCATTAAATATGTTACTTCATTTTCAGCATTTTTAATCCTTTGTTCAACTGGTGTTGTTGAATAACCAATTTTATATAAATTCTCAATAGTTGTTATTTCTTCTTTTTTGCTTTCAGATTTTAAGACATAAATATAACCAGCTTCTTTATCCTTTTCTGTAATATCGCTAAATTTTTCTATAAACTCTTCTGAAATACTATCCATATTTTCAGTAACAACGCTTCCGTTAGCGTATAAGTTTTTTTCTACAGAACGTTTTAAAATATTAGATTCAGTACCATTTTCAAAAATGCACCTCGTTCTTCCATCTTCTCTAACCCTTGTTCCATCTTCTTTGTAATGTTCTTTTCGAGTATAATCAATACTTTCTAAAAAGAATAAAACACCATTATGCACATAATATCCTCCTACTCTTAAATTAGCTTCTTTAAAATCGACTAATTTACGTTTCCCTAAACTTAAATCTCTTTGCACTTCTTTTAATAAATGTTCATATTTATCAAAATATTTACACGCAACTCTTTTACCTATAGATTCTGCTTCTGCTCTTTTAAAATCTTTTGGTGTGTGTTTAAAATCAAATAAACCTTCGGCATCATCACTAAAAATATCTAAAGAATCATCATTAAAAATATCATCAATAGAGTTAATTTCTTTTTGTTTAGTAGGTAATAAGTCGTATTTATCTTGTGGTTCTAAAGCTAAACTTTTCTCTCTATTTTCCCTCAAGCCTTTTAAGGTTGAATACAATTGATACTCAGAAATATTCGTTATGTCTGGTTTTGGCTCTCTTTTGTTTTTATCAAAAAAATCATTTATTGCATCAAAAGAAGCCGCTAATCTTTCATCAGAAGTACGAACCGCAGTTCTTACAGGTTTTACAACCAATAAACCTAACGGATCGTCTCCAAATATTTCGTCTAAAATACTTTCCTTATCCATTGTTTTGTGCTGCTCTTTTTTGTTTTTCTGCTTTTAAATAAATAATACATTCTGCCATTCTTTTTTCTGAACCTATTACAGAATTTATATTTGGCTGACGATTATGCGTTTTTACAAACTCTTGTATTTTGGGCCATAATATTTTTGCCTCTTCAAAATCCATTTTTATACGAGTAGCCTCAATAGTGTCTTGTATTATTTTTAAAACTTTAGAGGATACAGATTTAGACAATACTTCAAATGCTTCTTGAAACGGATTTACACTATCTATTAAATCAATATTAAGATCATCTATATCTACAAATGAACCTGCCATTCTTATAAATCTTTTATCTGCTACTTCTTTAATCGTTCCGTTTTTAATGACTGAATCTGCCACCACATGCTGACGAACTTCTTCTACTTGATCATCAGTAAGGTCTGGATACTTCATCCTTATCACCTTTGGTATTAATGACTTATTTATTACCTTAGGGTCTAAAGATTCATCTGGCATTGCCTTTAGCATTTCCTTATCTTGAAATATATCTGCTTTTAAATCGGTTAAATCTGCTTCAATAATATCTTTTACACGTTGTGAAGAAGGTTCTTTTAAACCTCTAATTTTTATTTCTCCAGGTTTAGCCTTTGTATCATCATCTGCATGTTTGGTTTTAAATGTCCAATTTGGCGCTAAAACCTGCTCCATTAATAAAGAAGCTGTAATAGCCTTTAACATATTGTTTACAGAAAGCTTTACTTCATCATCTTGTGCATCTGGTTGTGCTATTAGATTGGTAAACTGTGCGTGTGTTTTATTATTACTATCTCTTGTTGCTCTACCAATAATTTGAATTACTTCTGTTAGAGAACCTCTATAACCTACAGTAAGCGCATGTTCGCAATATGGCCAATCAAAACCTTCTTTTGCCATTCCTAAAGCTATAATAATGTCTATATCATCTAAAGCATCACTTACACGTAAGTAGTTTTGTATTTTCTCTCTTTCTTTTGAAGTATCATCTACTAAATCTGCAATTTTTAATATTTTACCATCAGACTTTCTTTTTACAAAAATAACACCTGTTTCTGTATCTTGTTTTACAACATCGCCAATAGCATCAATTATAAAATTAACTTCGTTTTCTTTGTCTTTGGTAGATTCACCCGAGTTTACATTTGGTATGTGTAGTATTGTTTTTTTATCTGTGTCTAATACTTCCATAATAGCAGAAGTATATTTACCTTGATAAAAATGATACCCAATACCTAATGTTTTTAGATAATTATAACCATTTAATTGTTCGTAATAATTGTAAGTGACCTTGGTGAATTTAGCTTCATCTTCGGGCATTAAAATTGGTACAGAATCTCCTCTAAAGTAAGAACCAGTCATGGCAACAATGTGTGCCGTAGATTTATTGATGATGCTTTTTAAAATCTCACCTAACTTATTATCTGCGGAAACAGAAACATGATGAAATTCATCTATTGCCAATAAGGTATTATTAAACTTAGTTTCACCTAACCCTTCACAAGCAAAGCGCAATGTAGCGTGTGTACATATTAAAATCTGCTCGTCATTATTCATAAAATTATGAAAAGCAGTTACTTTACTTTTACTGCCATCGCTACCCGGAGTACATAAATTAAACTCGTCTTTTGGCGACCAATTTGAGAAAAAACCATAGGTTTTTAAATCTGTTGTAGCAAACGAGCTACCAATAGAACGCTCTGGCACAGCAACAATTACTTTTTTAATGCCTTGATTAATTAACTTATCTAAACCCAAAAACATTAAAGCTCTTGATTTACCTGATGCAGGTGGCGATTTTAGCAACATATACTGCGCATCTCGATACTCGAAAGCACGTTCTTGCATTTCTCGCATTCCGTATGCATTGGTACTTTTACTATTACCTGTTTGGTGGTATGTTACGTTTACTAAATTTGGCATTTTATTTTTTATTTTTCAATAATTTTTCTATTTCCTCTAATTCTAAGGCATCTTCTTTTTTAGCTTCATCCAGCTTTCTTTGTGTATCAAACTTTGTGTACATCTCTTTTACTATACCTTCCATTTGTTTATGAGAAACTGTACCTAAACCTTTTAAAACTTCTTTATCATTAAATTCTAATACACGGTCTACATTTTCTTTCCAAAAATTCATGGTAATATCCATTCTATTTTTGGCACGAAGTTCTGCGGTTTCTAAAAAGATAACCACCAATCTATTTAAAGAATCTAATTCATCTTCATTTAAATAGTTTTTAGCAATAAATATATCTTGTTTTCTTACTTGGTTTCCTTTCCAAGTAGTTAAAGCCATATTCAATTCTTTTGGGTTCGCACGTGCTACTATTAATTCTGCTGCTGTTTTATGAGTAACTGCAAAAAGTAATTTGTTTTGTGTTTGTGCAAAAAACATTTGTGTTGCTTTGTCTGTAGTATCATAATCACTACTTAACGCAAATAGGTCTTTTATTTTTTGATAAAATCTTTTTTCTGATGCACGTACGTTTCTGATACGTGCTAATAATTCATCAAAATAATCGGGTCTGCCATCTGGATTTACTAAACGCTCATCGTCCATAACAAATCCCTTAATTATATATTCTTTTAGATTTTGGTTTGCCCAAATTCTAAATTGTGTACCTCGTTTGCTTCTCACTCTAAAACCGATTGCTAAAATCATGTCTAAAGCATAAAAAGTAACGTTATATTCTTTGCCGTCTGAAGCAGTTGTTAAGTAATCCTTAATAACTGAATTAGGTGTTAATTCTTTTTCTTTCAGTATATTAGATATATGCATACTGATATTTGGTACAGAGGTGTCAAAAAGTGCTGCAAGCTGACTTTGGTTCATCCAAACATTGCCGTCTTTAGTGTATAAACGTACCGCAGCTTTACCATCTTGGGTATTGTAAATAATGATGTTTTGTTGGCTGTTTTCCATTAGGCATTTTTGGTTTTACGTGTTTTTTTCTCTTTGGCAAAAAGGGTTTCTTTCTCCTTCTCCTCTTGAATCATTTTTTCATAGAGCTTAAACAAGTATTCTAAACGTTCTTCATCACTCGTAAAAGGTGTGCTTCTATAACAACGCTCTACAGCCAAATCATTTAAACGATGCGCTTCTTTTAAGCCCGCTGGCATTTTATCTGGATCGTATAATTGTGCCAATGTTTTTTCTGAATGTTTAGAACGTTCATCTAAAATAGCCAACGTACATTGGGTGAGTTCTTCTTTGCGTTGTTTTGAAATAGCTGGAATAGGAAAAGTATGATAAGAGAAAAAAGATGAATATCTATAGTCCGATTTCAAACGACCAGCAGTTATTCTTACCCAAACCATGTGAAGTCGTGAATTTATTAAACTAAAAACAGATGCATCAGAATCATAAATAACTTGAGCAGAATCGGCAATAACAATATCATTATCAATAAACCCCATAGGAATATATGGTCTTCGAATGGAAGAAACTCGTGGAACTAAAATCTGAGAAATTAAAGGTTCATTTGTAAACTCAAATCTATGAGGCACATTTGCTTTATTTTTTGCATTGTTTCCTCCATTTAATCGACAAATTTTAACTTTATCAAGACGTTCCTTAATTAAAGGAATACTATTTGCTAGAGATAATTGTTCATCAGATATCCAAAGACACCACCGTTCCTTACCTCTGATATATTCACTTGACCCAATAAATTTCCTTATAAGGATTTTGCTTTCTGGTGATTCTGTTAACAAGGTTTTTACCTCATTTTCATCTAAAATTAAATTACCTCCATCAAGTGGCTTATTTCCAGAAGTCATTTTTGATATACTAGAAAGCGGCTTGGTTCTTTTATTTACTATAGTATTAGTACCATTCGCTAAATAAGCATTTATATTTTTCACTAAAGTTTTCACTCCATCTGTATAAATAAATTTAGGCTTATTATTTATTCGACGTAAACCTATAATTGAACAAATAACACCAGCATTACTTTTTGCACTATTTGACCATTTAAAATCTTTATGAACAAAAAATATTTCCAAGCCCAAATTAAAAATTAGAGGCCAAGTCATCTCTACCTGTGTACCTTGACATACTGAATTTGTAGAAACAAAAGCAAACTTTTCTTTATTATTCACATAAGCTGCTGCTTTAAAAAACCAACATGAAATATAGTCTTGTTTTTTATAGTTATTTGAGTCTTTAAACACAAACTTCATATCCGATTTTTGTTCTGCATTCTGCATACTCGAACCCAAATAAGGCGGATTTCCTAAAATATAAATTTCATCATTTTCATTTTTAGGACACACTATTTCCCAATCTAAACGAGTTGCATTTCCTTGTACAATATTTCCTGCTTGGGTTAATGGTAACGCAGGGTTTGTTCGTCCGAATTCTTTAAAAAAGGCAACATTCATTTGGTGTTCTACCAACCACAAAGCTAGAATGGCAATTTCGTGAGCAAAATCGTCTAACTCAATTCCGTAAAACTGAGATAAGGAAATTTCTGATAATGCCATAGTGCCTAATTCTTTAAAAACTTGCATTTCTAAAGTCCGTAGTTCTTTGTAAGCAATAATTAAAAAGTTACCAGACCCACAGGCAGGATCAAATATTTTTATGTTTTTTAATCGAAATAAAAGTTCGTTTAGTTTTTTAGAATTTCCTTTTGCATCGTCAAACGCTTCTTTTAAATCGTTTAAAAATAAAGGTTCTATCACCTTCATAATATTAGGTACAGACGTATAATGTTGCCCCAAACTACCACGTTGGTCTACAGAAATTACCGCCTGAAACATAGACCCAAAAATATCTGGATTTATGTTAGACCAATCTTGTCTTCCGCTTTCTATTAATACTTTTCGAGATTTATTAGAAAAGGTAGGTACCTTTATTTTAGTGCTAAATAAGCTACCATTTACATACGGAAACGCATTTAAAAATGTGGGTAAATTTTCTCTTTGATGATTGGGGATGTCTAGTACTTTAAAAAGATTTTCTAAGAAGCTATCTAAATCGCTACCATCTGTTTGCGTATGTGATTCTATAGAATTTGTAAACTGACTGTCTGTAAAAATATTGGTATCTTCTGCAAAAAAGCAAAACAATAAACGTGATAAGAATACATTTAACTCGTGTATAAATGCTGGCGAATTGTCTGGATTGTCTTTTTTAATTTCATCGAACAAGCGCGCCATTTTAACGGCTGCTTTAACATCTGCTAGGTTTTCTTCTTGGTGTTGTGCTTTTTCCATTCCTGCCCAAGGCAAAAAGAAATCGTAATTCTTTGGTAAGTCCTTTAAAGGTATATCTAAGCTTCCTCCTGTTTTGGTATCGATAGCTAAAAATGTTTTATTATCTGTAACAATTACAAACCTTTGTTGGTGTTTTATTTCTTTAACTATTTGAGTAATTGCTAAATGTAAATCCTCTTTTAATTCTTCTTTAAAAAACAACTTTTTCTTTAAAGATACTTCGCCATCTTTTTTAGATAAATTGGCTATTCCTTTTTTAAGTCTTGTAATTGTTGCTTTAGGTAAATTGTAAACTAATAATAAATCGTAAATAAATGTTTGCTTATTAAAATTCGCTATAAGCTTTTGAAGTTTCTTTTCTATTTGAGATGCGTTCATTTAATTTTTCATAATAATGAACTATAAAAATAGATATATATATTGACTTTACATTACGGATTACCACATTTACTTTTAGCACTGTTTTAAAGTATATTACAAGTTGTAATACATTAGTTATTTTTTCAGTAGGTTATTATATTTTTTATCTTATTTCTAGTCTAAAACACACAAACGCCTAACTATTAATACCTCATAAAAAAACAAATTTAATACTGTTTTTTATTTATTGTCTGTTGTTCTAATACATCTAGAATATCCTGTTTCTTAAAGAATTTTTTATTTCCCATTCTAATAGGATTTATTAAACCAATTCTAGACCACGCATCGATAGTAACCAAACTTACCCTTAATAAATCAGCGACTTCTTTCCTCTTTAATAATTGAACATTTCTTGACTTTGATAAATCTTTTAAATACACTTCTATTTTTAATAAAAGCTTATCTGCAATCTTATCTGATAATTCTTCAATAGTTACTTCTGTAATTTGAACTGTTTTTGTAATCATAATTTTATAGTTTTTAATATTTTTAAAAAAATAAGAAAAAACTATTAAGTAAAACATTTTGAAAACATTTAAAGCGGCAACTTCGGTTGTCGCTTTCTTTTTTGTATCATAATTATTCTTATATTTGAACATAAATTTATTATAAATCAGAGTACACGTTTCGGTACACGATTTAGTTAAAATAAGGTATAATAGCGTAAAAAATCGGGGATTTTGTAAAATTCATAACCCTGAGGTCACGGGTTCAAATCCCGTTCTCGCTACAAGTATAGTAAGGAAAGTCAAGATTTATATCTTGACTTTTTTTGTTTAGGTACAACATAGGTACAACAAATTGATTTTTTTTATTCTTTACCCCAAAACAATACATATCATCTTAAAAATTATTAATTGGTGTAATAAGAATTTGAATCAGTTTGTCTTTGTCTCAATTTTCTTCTAAAAAAAAATATACCTTATTTTAATACCTCTGTAAACATTTAATATAACAGCCTAGGTTCTCTCTTCTTTATTCCATTTTTTAGTTATTAGAAAATAATAGACGATACTCTTCAATATTTACAAGTAAACTTATTGAAATTTATAATATACTACCTATATTTATTTTTTTTTAGAAAAAAGCACAACAACTTTAATAATGGTTGTTTAATCGTAAAGAAATGTTGATTTTCTAGTGAAAACAAAAAATGATAAGTTTTTAATTTATGGATAACATAGAGACTATATATAAATTACATGTAGATGATTTATACTCATATGGAATACATCTTGGATTTGATGGTGGTTTAGTTATGGATGCCATTCATAATATTTTTCAAAAAATCCTGCTTAATAAAAAATTAAATTACACCACAAACACCAAAGCTTATTTACTAAAAAGTTTGAGAAATGAACTTTTTAATGAATACAGAAGATCAAATAAGTTTTTAGCCTACGAAAATGAGGCAGAGGACCTAAACTTTAGGTTAGATATAAATGTAGAAGATTTAATATTAGAGAAAGAATCTAAAAAATATTTAAAAAATAAAATTGAAAAGGTTCTAGAAAAACTAACATCTAGACAGCGAGAAATTATATATTTCAGATACACTCAAAATTATAGTTACAAGCAAATTTCAGAGATTCTTGGAATTACTATTCCTGCTTGCAGAAACCTCATATTAAAAGCATTAAAGGAATTACGAAAAAACGATGCAGGTAATTTTTATCTTTTTTTAAACTACACTTCCTCTAAATTACAAGATAATTAATATTATTTTTTTTCAAACCTTTTTTCAAGAACACTACCTTTAACATAATATTAACATTTAAGTAGGTGATGAAATAACATCACATCCGTGTAGTATATGTAGTCTTTACTTAAAAGAATAAAGACATAAATAAATTATTAAAATTAAATGACTGTAAAAGATTTTTTAGAAAATGAAAAATTTATACTCTTTATGCTTTTTAAAGATACTGAGTCTATAAAACATTGGGATTTACACTTGAGTAAACACCCAGAAGACAAAATTCATTTTCAAAATGCTGAACAAGCATTTAAAAAAATAAAACTGAATCCTTCGTATTTACAAAAGAGTGATAAAGAAGCATTGCATAAACGTATTTTTGAAGCTACTCAAAAAAGTAAAATAATCAAAATAAATAGAAAACGTAATTTTTACTCAGCAATAGCTGCATGTGCTTTAATCTTGATTTTAATAAAAGTTTACAACACAACACCCACAGATTTAGAAGTTCCTAAAATTCTTGTAGAAAAATCCTTAGCAAAAACAGAAATAGAGTTAATAGCCAGCGGAAAAACATTCACGCTTTCAAATAAAAAAACATTAACGGTAAGTAAAGAAGGAACAATTAATGCTGAGGGAAAGAGCTTAAAAGGAAGTGATTCTACTACCTATAATATTTTAAAAGTTCCTTTTGGAAAAAGAACTGAATTAGTTTTAGCTGATGGTTCTAAATTATGGGTTAACTCTGGTTCTACGGTGAAATTTCCTTCAAAATTCAATAAAAATAAAAGAGAGATTTATTTAGAGGGTGAAATTTATATTGAAGTAGCAAAGAATAAGCTAAAACCTTTTAATGTTAAAACATCAAACTTTGATGTAAATGTTTACGGAACTACTTTCGATGTTAAAGCATATAAAGATAATGAGGAACAAAGAGTTGTTTTAGTAGAAGGATCTGTTGGTGTTTCTACAATAGACAATATGAAAGCAAAAATGCTTCCTAGTGAATCATTAGATATAACAGCATCAAAACTAATTAAGACAAATGTAGATACAGAAATTTATACCTCTTGGAAAAATGGGTTTTTAATATTTGATGACAAACCATTAGAAGAAATTTTAATAGAATTATCTAGGTACTACAATGTAACTTTTTCAGACACAAAAAAAGAGCTAATCAATAAGAAATGTACAGGTAAAATCTATTTATCATCTAATTTAGAAGATGTATTAGAAACACTATCAACATTGTCTAACAGTTCTTTTAAAATACAGAATAACATTTAATAAATCATATTTAAGTTTAATAAGAAATATTTTAGAATGAAAAAAACTCTTTTAATCAAGCATAACAATATAGTATTAGTAAATAAAAAGCTGCTATACCTGCTACCTTTTCTAATATTTATAAACCTAGCTAGTTCATATGCCGCTACAGAAAATTTTCAAGTAGAAAAATTAACTTTAAATCTAAAAAACATTTCTATTAAAAAAATAATTAAGGAGATAGAAAGTAAATCAAGTTTTGTTTTCATTCAATCTGGTTTAAAAAAAGATGAATTAAATAAAAAAGTAAGTTTAAATGTTGTAGATAAAACGATTACAGACTTATGTGAATCTATACTAACGGATACTAATATAAAGTATAAAATTATTAATAAACAAGTTGTTTTATACCATGTAGAAAAAAAGGAAAATATGATTAGTAGATTTTTCCAAGAATTATTTAGTATTTCCGGAACTATTATAGATGAAACTGGAGCACCAATTAGCGGAGTTACTATTGTTTTGAAAAAAGATCCTAGTATATGGACCGTTACAGATTTTGATGGAAAATATAAACTGAGTGAAATACCAAACGGAAGTACTATTAAAGTCTTAAGTATGGGGTTTTTAGATCAAGAAATAGTTATTACTAGTTCTGGAGTAAAAAACTTAGTTTTAAAAGAAGATATAGAATCTCTTGATGAAGTTATTGTAACAAGTAATTATGGTACAGCTCAAAAGAAATCTAACTTAGTGTCTAGCGCTTATCAAATAAAAGCAGAAGATATTGTTAATTTACCGCAACAACGTGTAGATAAATTACTAGAAGGTGTAATTCCTGGATTAGAAGTAAACTCACAAAGTAATGATGCTACAAGTGCTAGACCGAGATACTCGACAACTATTCGTGGTGAAGCTTCATTATCGGCATCCAACGAGCCTTTATGGATTGTTGATGGTATTCCGATTAATACGGGGAACAAAACAAACCTAATTTTAGGCATACAAACAAGTGTTAGCCCATTATCTTTTTTAAACCCTGATGATATTGAGTCTATGACGGTTTTAAAAGATGCTTCGGCAACCACTATTTATGGAGCAGATGGAGCCAATGGCGTTATTTTAATTATTACAAAAAAAGGTAAAGCCAATAAAACGCAATTAAATTTGTCTTTAAAATCTGGAGTGTCATTTATTAATAACAATACTCGATTTAAAACGCTTAATGCTAATCAATATTCAACATTAGCAAAAGAAGCGTATTCAAATTTAGAAAATAGTGATATGGCTTATTTTCCTTTCACTGATAGTGATAATAATTATTATTCTACAACAGATACAGATTGGTATGATGAGTTTTTCCGTATGGGATCCACTTCTCAAATAAATTTATCGGCATCAGGTGGTAACGAAAAAGCTACGTACCGTATTTCTGGTTCTTATTTTGAAAATAAGATGGTTTTAAAAGGAAACTCCCAGCAAAGGATGTCTATAAATTCTAATAATAGTGTTAATATATCTGATAAATTAACATTGGATTTAAACTTAGTAGGGTCTTATAATACCAATACTATTTTTTCTCCTAGTAGTGATTATTATAGTTTTTCTCCATTAATATCACCTTATAACGACGATGGCTCGTTTAGACAATATTACAGAATTATTGAAGGAAGTAATCCTGATGGATCACCAAGGTTTGTAGAAAAACGTTTTTTTAATAGTATTGCAGAACGGGAACAAAATGATAATGGACAAAAAGCCTTTTCATTTAAAGGGGCTGTACAGTTGCATTATAGGATTAATAATGATTTCACTTTTAGTTCGCAGTTTGGATTAGACTATAATAATTATGTAGAAAAAATCTATTATTCCATGAAAAACTGGTCGGGTAATGATTTATCTGGTTCTGCAAATGGTTATGCAACTTCAGCAACAGCAAACTTTTTAAACTGGAATACCATTCATAGATTAAACTTTGATAAACAAATTGGATTGCATCACATATCTGGTGTTGCAGGTATAGAATTGGGAGCAAATAAATCTACTACCATTAGTGCTTGGGGATCTGGTTTTGCCAACGATCATATTCGGTTAGTAACTTATGCATCATTCTCAGATGGTTCCAGTAGTGAAAGCGAAACCACTAAAGCTTCTTTTTTAGGACAGATTGCTTATAATTATGATGGTCGTTATAATTTAACATTAAACGGAAGGAATGATGGGAACTCTAATTTTGGTAAAAACGTACAACGTGCTACTTTTTTATCGGCAGGAGCATCATGGAATATACATAAAGAAAGCTTTTTCAAGAGTGATTTAATAAATATTTTAAGCATTAAAGGAAGTTATGGAACAAATGGAAATTCTCGATTTGGAACTCAAGATCCAGAAGGCGTATATGCTATAAACGATAATTTTCAATATGGTGATGCTTTAGGGGCAGGAATATCAACAGGTGCTAATCCAGATTTAAGTTGGGAAACAACATATATGGCAAACCTAGGGGTAAGAATTGCATTATTTAATAAACGATTAGATATTTCTACTGAAGTATACAGAAATAAAACAACCAATCTTATTAGCAAATTAGATGCTTCCAGAACAACCGGAGTAACTACTATAGTTAGAAATGTTGGCGAAATTGAAAATAAGGGTATTGAAGTAACGATTGAATCGGATAATATTAAAACTAAAAACTTTAGTTGGAAAACACGATTATTAGCGTCTCACAACCGAAATAAGTTATTAGCATTATATAATGATTTACCAAAAAATTTAGGGAATCAAAGATTACAAGTCGGTAAAAGTACAAATACATTTTTTTTAGTGAGATGGGCAGGCGTTGACCCTAGAGACGGTTACCCAATGTGGTATGATGCCGAAGGAAATATTACAAAAGAGTATAGTGTTGATAATCGTGTAGCAGAGAAATCATCAAACCCAGATGTTTTTGGAAGTATGACCAATATGTTTTCATTTAAAAATAGATTCAATTTAAGTATAACCACAGGATATACTATTGGAGGTTATAGTTTTAGCACTTTCGCAAGAGATGTTAATTCCGATGGTTTAAATATTATTGATGAAAACCAGTCGGTTAATCAATTAGATCGTTGGCAAGCCGAAGGGGATTTAGCTTTGGCACCAAAACCAATTTGGGGTGTTAGCACGGGTTCGGTAAGAAATTCTACAAGATTTTTATACAATAAAACAAGTGTAAAAATTCAAAATATATCATTTAGCTATTTACTTGATGATAAAATCACCAATTCGTTAGGCTTACAATCCGTTGGTTTCTCCTTATTAGGAAATAACTTACTGGTATGGACACCTTATGATAAACCGAATAGAAATTCATATAAAAATAATATTGGAGGATATCCTTTAGAAACAGAAATTTCTTTAGGCTTAAACGTAACATTTTAAATAGAAAAAACATGAAATATATAAAAACATGCCTTGTAATATTCAGTTTTGTTTTACTTAATAACTGCGATAATTTTTTAGAAGTAGACCAAATAGGAAAATCTGCAATTCCAGTTTTCTTTTCGGATATGGATGGTTTTCGTGCCGCTCTTCCCGGAGCTTATAGTACAGTTTATGAGTATTATGGGGAAGAATTTGTGTTGTATCCAGATGTAGCCGCCGATATGTTGCAAGTGAACACAGTAGGAGATAATTCTATGATATCTCAATATAATTATAATTCAAACCCTCAGGAAGAAATTACTGCTGTTGGTGGTATTTGGACAGGTGCATTGGAGGCTTTAGTAAATGTTAACAATATTCTTGAATACGCACAGGGAGTACTTGTTGAGTATCCTGAAAGTGAAGATGAAATGGCTATTATTAAAGCACAGGCTTTGTTTTTAAGAGCTTTAATTCATTTCGATTTAGTTCGTATTTATGCACAGCCCTTCAACTTTACTGCCGATGCCAGTCATATAGGAATTCCTGTACTATTAAAAACACCGAGTTCGGATGATAATGTTGCAAGAAATACAGTTGCCGAAGTTTATGCGCAAGTAATAAAAGACTTAAAAGAAGCGGAAGCTCTTTTTGGAACCGATACGAGTATCGAGTCTAGTTATTTCGCATCAAAAAAAGCAGTACATGGCTTATTGGCTCGGGTTTATTTGTATATGGAAAACTGGACGGAGGCCGTTAACTATTCCACTTTAGCTATTAATAGTACACCCTTATCAGAAGGTGACGATTATTTAGATCTATTTCTAGCTGTTCAAGATAAAGATGAGTCGCTTTTCAAATTAAACGGAAAATTAAAAACACCGGAATTAATTGATTTTTACAATCTAGATAGTCCGTTAGGCTATGCCGGAAATAAATTGATGACTCTTTTAAAAGAAAACCCAGAAGATCTTCGATTACAATTATTAGACGATAGCACTTTAGGAACTTTGAAATACATAAAAAAGGATATTTCAATTGCCGATAGGTATTATAATATTATTGTTTTAAGAACTTCCGAAATGTATTTGATAAGAGCCGAGGCTAATAATAATTTAAACAATATGGAAGCTGCAATTGCAGATATTAAAACACTGCAAGCAAGAAACTACCAAAAAGATATAAGTGAAATTTCAATTTTAGAAAACACAAAAGAAACTGTATCTACTTTAATTGATAATGAGCGTGCTAAAGAATTAAGTTTTGAAGGGCATCGATTATACGATTTAACCCGAACAAAGCAAGATATGGTTCGTGATGTTACGACAACATCTAGCGTGAAAGAAGTACTGTATCCGAGCTCTTTATTTGTTTTACCTATTCCGCAGAAAGAAATGGACGTGAATACCGGTATGATACAAAACGAAGATTATTAATCAATTTAGGATAACACTTTTATTTAAAATATTTAAAAAATGAAAAAAATAATACTGCCATTATTGGCTATAATCCTGACGCTTACGTCTTGTAATAAAGAGGAAATAGAGGTGTATGATGAGCCTTTTGTTCATATAAACTTTAATAATATTTCTACCTCGAACATCAATTCGAATCGAAGAGATATTGTGTCATACTATGTCTATTTAAGCACCAAGCCTCTTGCTAAGGATCTGCTTTTAGATTATTCTATTATTATAGGCGATGGTTTACAAGAAGGTGTGGATTTTAAAATTATAACTACGGAATATCCTTTAGTATTTCCAATAGGTATCTATAGACGACCTATTCAAATACAATGGTTAGACCATGTTTTAGATGCAGAAAAAGACAATACGCTTACCATAAAGTTAAATTCTAATAACTTAGGTATAACAGTTGGTTTTCCAGGGCCAGACGCAAATCAAAGTAAATTAATATTACAAAAAGTAAACAGCTAGTTGATGAGAATATTTATATATTTAACGGTATTTTTTATTACAATTTCAGGGTTTTCTCAAAACTTGGTTCAAGACCCTGCGCTTATAAAAAAGGAACTTAAAAATGGGCTAACTTATTATATTTATCCTACTGATAAAGTGGAAGGTCAGGGATATTTTAGGTTGTTTGTTAAAGTCGGTTCTTTGCAAGAAACGGAAAACCAACGCGGTTTAGCTCATTTCCTAGAGCACATGGCTTTTAATGGTATTGAACATTTTAAGGCGAATGAATTAATAGAGTTCCTAGAAAATAAAGGTTCGAAATTTGGGCATGATTTAAATGCGCATACCTCTTTTGAGGAAACTATTTATAAATTGAAAATTCCAACAAAAGAATCTACTGTGGTAGATTCCACACTAACCATTATGTCCGACTGGGTAAATGGTATGTTATTGGATCCTATTGAGGTTGAAAAGGAACGTGGCGTGGTATTATCAGAATGGCTTTCAAAACAGTCTCCTCAAAACCAAAGTGGTCAAGTTTTTCTAAACACGTTGCTTAATAATTCAATATATAATGATCGTGCTGTTATAGGAGATACTACGAGTTTAAAACACTTTAAATTAGAAGCCTTAAAAGCATTTTATAATAAATGGTACGACCCTTCTTTAATTGCTGTTGCCGTTGCCGGAGATGTTGATGCTGAAGAAATTGAAAAGGCTATTATACAAAAGTTTTCCGGAATACCTTCAAAATTCCCTACCACTACTTTAGGTGAAATCCCAAATTATAAAAAAGATAGCTTGATTATTTACAGTGATAAATGGATAAAAAAAACAGAATTAAATTACATCCAGTTACAAGACGTTTTTAAAGATGTTAAAACAGAATTGAGTTATAACGATTATTTAACCCGTAATGTGCTTAATAAATTAATGTCGGCACGGTTAGGTAAATTATCGTTTAAGGATGCTAAATATAAAAATGCGAGCATCAATATTAGTAATTATTTAAAATCGAAAGGAGTATTATTGGCAACAGTTAATCTAAAAACTGAATCTGTTTTAGAGGGAATCGGTGCCTTTAATACACATTTTAATCAAATGTTTCAATATGGATTTACAGCATTAGAAATTGAAAAAGTTAAAAAAACGATGCTCAGTTCCTTTTCTAGAAATTTAAAGGAAGATAAACCAATTTCGGCTGCTGGAATGGTTGATCAGATGTATGAAGATTTTTTTAATGGAAATATGATTATTGACTTGAAAGATGAATATAAATTGATTGAGAATTACTTTTCTAAAATAGATTCTATTCAAATTTTAGAGGCACTTAAGAACAATAAAAATGATAGTCCATTCCAATATTTACTTACCACTAATGATGAAGAGTTAAAAAAACTTACGAACAAAAAAGAGCTTTTTTCAACCATAGAAAAGTTTAAAACTCTAAAAACAGAGGCTTACCAAAATAATTTTGATGTTCCAGAAAAATTATTAAATAATACGCCAAAGCTTGGTATTATTGAGCGTATTGTGGCATTACCAGAAATAGATGCTCAAGAAATACATTTTAGTAATGGCGCTACTGTTGTGTATAAAAAATCGAATGCAAGTGCAGATCATGTATTGTTGGCAGGTTTTAGAAAAGGTGGTTTTTATGCCCTGGATAGTACCAATTATTTAAATGCGCAATACAGTGCTCCAACGATTTCAATGACTGGTTATGGCGATTTTACACGAGAAGCGTTAAGTCATTTTTTAGCTGGTAACAGTGCTAAAATTCAATTGTTAATAGATAAAACACGTTCTGGCTTTTTTGGTAGTTCAAATGGTAAAGATGCCAAAACCCTTTTTGAATTGTTTTATTTAAAAGCAACACAACCTCGAGTAGATAGTTTACTTTTTAAACAACTGAAAGATGCATCTATCAATAATATTTCGGATAAACCTAAATCAGATAAAGAAAAGTTTCAAGAAGAATTTAAATATATAATACGAGGAAAAGATTATACAACCGCTCCTAATACAAAAGAAGCAATGGAACAAGGCTTGACTTCTCAGGCTTTAATTCCTATTTATAACACTTTCTTTGGAGGAATAAACAATTATGTGGTAACCATTATTTCGGATAAGGACTTAGAGGTTATTTTGCCTTTTATAAAAACTTATATCGGAGGGATGCCTAAAGGTGATTTTGACAATAGTTTTAAATACAAACCGCTTCCTATTAAAAAGAAGGCCGTCAATTTTATCAAGTATGGTGGAGATTCTCCAAAAGCTATTTTTTCATTAATATTTCAACAAGATAAAAAGTTAAAAGACCTTCCTAGTTTAGAAATACAAAATGAAATTTTAGAATCTGTTTTAAAATTAGAACTAAACAAACGTTTACGAGAAGAAATGGGCGTTGTTTACGGTGTTAGTGTGTCTGTAAGTGCAACAAAACACCCAGTTTCTTTAAGTAGACAAACCATAGCTTTAGTCTGTAAACCTTCGGATGTAGACCGCATCTCTATAGAAATTAAATCCATACTAAATGGTATCATTTCTGGAGATATTGATTTTCAATCCGATTTGGAAAAAGTAAAAACCAACTTGATTACTACGTTCAACGTAAGTAAACAAAAGAATTCTTTTTGGACAAAAAGCATCCGAGATTATTATTTTAACCAATATAGAAATTGGGATTTTGTCACCGATTATGAAGCTTTAGTTCATAACGTTTCAATTAAAGATTTACAAAAACTAACCAAAAAGTATTTTATAAAAACACCGCAAATCAAAGCGATATTATTACCGAAGAAAAATTAATTATAACCATTTAAATTTTTAATATTATGAAAAAAACAATCAAATTTTTAATTGCTTTAACAGCAATATTTTCACTTACAATTAGCTGTAGTTCAGATGATCCTGCAGAAGAAATAATACCAGCAGAAGTTGGCTTAACTAGTTACGGTTTTTATGCAGAAGACAATGCAGATAATCTATTTATAGATTATATTGTAAATGATTTATCAACTACAAACATAAATATTTCATTGCCAAGTGAAACAGATTTAACATCATTAGTTGCACGTTTTACAACTACCGATGGAGACGTTGTAAAAGTTGGAGCTGTAAATCAAACAAGTGGAACAACAGCTAACAATTTTTCCGCATCTGTAGAATATTTAGTTTCAGAAGAAACTACTAATAAAATTTACACAGTAACAGTAGGTAAATTAGCTAGTTCAGTTTGGAGTTTATTATCAACATATAATGAAGATGCTATTACAGAAATTGCATTACAAATAGACCCAACAACATCTACACCTTATGTTGCTTATATTAGTGATAGAGATTCTAGTAGCGATCAAAAAATGAACTTAATTAGTTTTGATGGAACTTCATGGAATAGAACAGGTGGTACTGATTTTAGTTCTAATAGAGCAAGGTCTGTAAACTTAAAGTTTGGTTCTACAGGTACACCTTACATTAGCTTTTTAGACGACGGAGATGTTAGAGCAGCTTCAATTATGTCTTATGAAAATAGCACCTGGAGTTATGTTGGAGGTGAAGCTTATTCTGTAGTAAGAGCAAGTTCTTCTAATACTGTTGCTATTACAAGTGACAATAGTATATATGGTTTTTATACTAATGATGTTAGCAGAGATGATAATAAAAGAAGTGTTTTTTCTAAATCTTATACAAATGGAACTTGGTCTGATTTTAGTATTACTGGAAGATCTGGTGCAGCTTTAGTTATAAAATCGAAAACGGTTAATGATGTGGTTTATCTTGCTGTATTAAATTTTGGGGATTTACAATCGGTATCCGTTTATAAATATGAGAACGGTGCATGGACAACCCTAGCAGATGCTATGAAAGAAAGCTTAGAGAATACAATTTCTTACCGTAATTTAGCTCTTGATGTTGATCAAAATGGAAATGTATTCTTAGCATACGCTGAAGATAATGGTAATGATACGGATTACCAATTGCGTGTTAAAAAATATGATGCAGCTGGAGCAATTTGGAGTACACAAGGTGATTTAATTGTAACATCAAACATTAGAGATTTTGATATTGCTGTTGATAAATATGGAACACCAATGTTCTTTTATCAAAATGATTTAGAAGCGCCTGTATTTTTACCGTTTGATAACGATATTAATAACTGGGGAACACCAGTTGTATTTGCAGATACAGAAGCTAGTGACTTAAAAATTGAAGTAGCTCCAACAGGAGTGTCTTACGCTTCTTATTTAGCTAACGATGTATTAAATTTATATAAATTTGATTCTCCTGAGAATTAAATTTAAAAATTATTTCTATTACCAAAACAAAAAAGCGGAGCTAATAACTTCGCTTATTTATTTTTACATAACTATGAAAATGACTAATATAAAATTTGTAACTATTTATTTTCTATTCATCAGTTTTTTATCGAATGCTCAAACAAATGATACTTGGGTAAACGGCACTATTACTGTTAAAAATAAAAGGTTAAAACAGGTAATGGTATCTAATGGAGATACTATTGTTATGACAAATAAAAAAGGAAAATATAAAATACCTGTAAAAGAAGGACAAGTTCTTTTTCCTATTTTACCATCTGGTTACACATATTCTAATAGAAAAAAATGGTGGTTTAATATACCTGAACATTTAGAATTAAATTCAACGATTGAAGTAGAGTTTAAACTACAAAAAATTAAAGAGAAAAAAAACTTTACGTTTTTAGCCATTGGAGACATTCAAGTTGGAGACGATAATGAATTATTACAAGCAACTCAATCTGTAATGACGGAGTTGTTAAACAGAAAAGATTACGATTTTAGTATTTATTTAGGAGATTTGGTTAACGATTCTCCAGAACTGTTTACCCCTTTAAAAAAATTAATAGATGATATAGAACAACCTTCTTGGGTTGTTTATGGTAATCACGATAGAAACTTTAAAGCAAGTAAAGAAAATCAATCTAATTTTTTTAGAGAAAATTTCGGATCTGAAACCTATGCTTTTTTTAAAAATGATATTTTATTTGTATCATTAAATAGTATTACTCCCGAAGGTAAATATGGCTATAAAGGAATTTATCAAGAGAATCAAATTAAGTTTTTATCAGAACTTTTAGCTTCGGTAAAACTAGAGCAACCTATAGTAATAAGTCAACACATTCCGCTTGTAGGAATGAAAAATAAACAAGAACTTTTAAATATATTAAATCCGTTTAAAAAAGTTTTAGTTTTATCTGGACATACACACACTGTATTTCAAAATGAAATAAAAATGTCTTCAGGTAATACAATTCACGAATTAACTGCAGGTGCCGTTTGCGGAAACTGGTGGACAGGTCAAAAAAATTGGGAAGGAATTCCATTATCTTTAATGAGTTGTGGAACACCAAAAGGATATTTTCAAATTAATTTTAATAACGGTAATTATAAAATAAAATATAAAGGAGTTAATTTACCTAGTAATAAACAGTTTAGCATTTGGTTAGGAGATTATAATTCTGAACCATTATCATCTTTATCAACAAATAATGAATTTTACGTGAATGTTTTTTCGGGTTCAGAAAACACAAATGTATCTATAGAATTGGATGATAAAAATACTATTAGTTTAAAAAAAGAAAGAATAACAGACCCTTATGTTAACTATATAAAGCGTTCTCAGAAAGAAGGTAAAAGTCCAGATAAAAACAGTAAAAAATCACCTTATTTAAGAACAAAATCTAGACATATCTGGAAAGGAGTTTTTCCAAATATTTTAAAAAAAGGGTATCATAAAGTAAAAATAGTAGTTGAAGATCCAAATTTTATAACTATTGAAGAGTATTTTTGGATATTAAAAAAGTAAAACAGTTTTTCTTTATATTGAATCAAAAATAGATTTTAAAGAGATAATGCGGATCAAGTCCAAAAGTTCTGAGATTATAGAATTACGTATAAATATTTGTAATTCTATGTTTCTCTACTCTATATTGTGCTATAAAAACTTACTTTTCAATATTATTTTGTATTGTCATTGATAAACTCTATATTTATAAGGTAAAAATAAACTCCTAACACTTATTCTTCAAGCTCTTACAATTTGTAAAACTATTGAAGAAATAGATCCTCCCCAAAAAAACTGAAACAAATATTAATATTATCCATTTCCTTAAAATGCAAATATTAGTTTTGAATATAAAATTGAAAGTCTATTAAAAAAATAATAGAACAATAGGATCTGAAGATTTAAAGTTGCTTATAAAGAAAATCAAAAAAAACTAATGTTTGGAACTTCAATACATTGGACAACATTCTTCAATCTATTAATAGATACAATCATCGTTTTGTATTCACTTTACGTATCCTTCAAGAAAAAGTACAGTAACTTAAATCGTTTTATTTATCTTGGTTTTTCATTTATCACCTATAATATTACTGGAGGTTTTCTTCCCATAAATAATTTCCCAGGCCCCATAATTATTCAATACATCATTACTTATAGCGTAGCAATTTTCTTATGCTTATATATCATTTATTACCTTTACAAAGAGTACGACATTGTCGTATTGAAATACAACTTAACACTAAGAAAAGTAGTATTAATTACAATTTTTGGATTCATTCTGTTATTTTTATTCCCTTATTTTATTAGCGGCTCTTTGAATATTTCAAGGTATCTTTTTACAATTCCAATTTCTATTTTTGCTTTTGTATTTCTCATTATTTTCTATCGAAACATTTCTAAACCTTCCAACTCTAATACTTTTATTTTAAGAAGAAATAAACTTTCTACGTTAAGTCTTGCATGTATTGCCTTACTGCCTATTTTCACAATCATCGGAGATTACCAATGGATAACATTTACGTTAATGAATACTGCCTTTTATGCCATAACGATTATGGAAATAGATCGGTATTTATTTTTTATTAAAAACAATACCAGAATGTTTGAAATCTTTGCTCTAAAGAAAAAACAACGGGATGATTTCGTAAAACAAAAAATAATATATGAAGATTTAACGAGAAGGGAAATTGAAATTACGTTATCTATTCTGAGTGAATTAAATTATAAAAACATTGCTAAAGAGTTGTTTATCGCAGAAAGTACGGTATCAAAACATGCTTCCAATATTTTTAAAAAAACTGGTGTAAAAAACAGAAGTGAATTCTTAAAACGTTTTTTAAATAAGCAGAAATAACTACTTATACTATTAGTATTTTTTATTGTCAAAAGATGAAATCTGTATAAAAACACGGAATATTCCGTAAAGATATACGGATAGAAAACCTAGACTATCTCTATAATAATGCTATTTTAGAGTTCTATTTATAAGATTGTAAATACATGTAAAACTATTTCCATTTCAATTTTTCATATCATCATTTCCAAACATAAAAAAGACTATTATGAATTCATTATCACCAACATCTAATTTTATAAAGGAATTGAATGAAATAAAAATTCAAAATTCAGACATCTTACAAAGAGCTCTTTGTTCTATCAAAATTTGTAGTAATTTATTAAGTTTTTATAAAAAGAAAATACTCGTTAAAAAATTTCAAACAATACAAGAAGAAATAGAGTTCTTTAAAAAGACTAAGCAAATCCCTCTTATTCAACTTATTTACTTTTCAGAAATTCGGTCTTTTGAAATTCAATTTCCTAAAGCTGATAAGAGCGAACAATTAAAATTTATAAAGAAGAAAATTAGTCAACTTAACCAATTCTTTCTTTTCAATCTTGATTTTGGCCGTTATGTGGATTCCGGTGCCACTCATTTTGACAAAGAATATTACACCAGAGAATACCTGGGAAAATGTCATATTACCACCTCAAATTTTTATTTTCAAGATCCTGATTTTTGCACACCAAGAGATATGCTTTTAGGTAAATATAAGGCGTACGATTCTTTAGTTACTTATCTCGATAAGAAAAAATATATCATTAAAAATAATCTAAATGAAACTCATGCTATTATAAAAGCTAAAATACATTGGCCATTTAATAACACAAATTATGTAGAATTACTTTATGCACTATACGTAAAAGGTTTAGGTAGAGAAAATAATATGACTATTATAAAAGTATCAGAACATCTTCAGCAAGTATTTGATATTACACCTAAAGATATCTACAAAACCTATCAGGATATCAAAAACCGGAAGAATAGTAGGACATTATTTCTTGATGAACTCTCAACAGGAATAATATCTGAAATGAATAAAAGTGAAGAATAAGTGTATCTATATTACTAAATTCCAACCTCTAAAAAAGAACGTTATACGGTCGACCTAGGGTCATCTCCTTTTTCCACCACTTTTCATTTTAGTTGTACTCTTTTGGTAGTGAAAATTAAAATAACAACACTCAAATATACCCAAAACACCTCAAATTTCAAAATGTTAAATTTTAACCGTATACGGTCTTCATGGAGAAGGAAATCCAATAAAACTGCACAATTTTGTAGAACGAAAGTTAAATCAAGTCAGGGACTGCCAAATTCATGGATAGCAGTCTGGAGTAGCTAATAAATTTGTGACTATTTTCTTAAGCTACTTTTTTAATAATTCCTCTCAATTTTATTTCCATTTCTAGCGGTGAGAGATATCCTAAACTAGAATGTAATCTTTGGGTATTATACCAATAAATATAGTCTTCTATAGAGTCATATAGTTGATTGTAGGACGTAAATTTAAATCGATATAACCATTCGTACTTTATTGTCTTAAAGAAGCTTTCAGCTACCGCATTGTCCCAACAATTACCTTTTCTACTCATACTTTGGGTTATTTTAAGATTAAAATCACAAATGTTGGTTATTTTGTTTGACGCATATTGTACACCTCTATCCGAATGAAAAATTAGACTATTACTAATATTTCTTGTTTTACGAGCATCAATCCAAGCTTTCATTACCGTATTTTGAGTCGTCATATCTTCACTTAAAGACCATCCAACAACCTTTCTATCTGCAAGATCTATGATGGTTGTTAAATAATTCCAATCATCATTAACTCGAATATAAGTAATATCAGACACCCATTTTTCTCCTAATTTAAGACTAGAGAACTCTCTATTTAACATGTTTTCTGCAATTAAATATTGGTGATTAGAATCTGTTGTAATTACAAATTTTCTTTTTAAAACACTCCTTAAGCCCATTTCTTTCATTAGTAGTCCGATATAAGAGCGAGAATAAATTAAGCCTTCTCGTTCTAACTTTTTTTGAATCCTACAACTACCATATATTTCTTTACTTTCTTTAAAAATAATTTTAATCCTTTCTTTTAAATGTATTTTAGGTGTTTTTAAAAATATAACATCTTTGTTTTTAAACCAATGATAATAAGCATTTTTACTAAGCTTCATAGATTTACACATCTTCTCAACTGGATATATATCAATGTTTTCTAAAATGAATTGATACCTTATAGGTCGCTCTTGGAGAAGATGCTCACCGCCTTTTTTAAGATGTCACGCTCCATGGTTACATTCTTTAACTCTTTCTTTAGAGCCTTGAGTTCTTGAGCTTCAATAGATAACTCCTTTTTTTTTGAGAAATCACCCGATTGTAACTTGTATTCGCGTTTCCAACGCCCAACCATACTCAAGCTTAAACCATAATCCTCACTAACTTGTTTTGTCTTAATGCCCGAATTTAACAGTTCTACAATCATAACTTTAAATTCATTGTCATACTTTTTTACCATAAGTCAAATATAAAATTTATAACCTCATAAAAATCGTCACATCAAATGTAGACACTCCAGTACTAAAAAGTGGACAATGCCAATTAGAAATTGGGGAGTTATACTTAATCAATTTTTAGCTATATTTGAAAACAGGATTAAACTATAAATAATTTAACCCTGAGTTTTTTAACTTACACAGATTTTAGGATAGTGTCGTTTTAGGCAACGTTTTTTATACATATTCTAAATTATATATATCAATTCCTTCATTTACGGTATAATTAATTAACCTATTTCTTAACGATAAATTCATTTTATATTCTAGAACGTTGTTGTCAAAATCACGTTTTAACCATAAAAGTTGAGATTTTATAAGTCTATCTATAGGTTTCCAATCAAATCCTTTAGAAGTAAAGAGTTCCACAATTTCTTGTTTTGATTTTAGATTTGCAATAGCTAATAAATGATTAAATTCCCTCTTATCAGATTTGTAAAACAATTTCCTTATTTCTTCCTCATTATTAGAGCCTTTTAATAATTCATTTTTTGAAGATTTGTCGTCTTCTAGTCTTTGATTAAATAAATTATGGATATCTTTTAATAATTCTCTTCTTTTTATTTCCTGCGATTTTTCATAAATATAAAACTCAGTTTCAAGTTTTCTTTTGAATAAATTCAAACATCTTGTTAATTCAAATCTACTCTCTATTTTTACTAATGATTCTTTATAAATACCATTATTAAATTTTACGGTGCATAATTGAGAAAGTTGCTCGTTCAAAGAATAATTGTTTTTTTGGTCATAAGTTTTGTTATTGATAAACCAAAACGTTCTAATTTTATTAACTATTTTTTCATCTTTAGTTTTTATGTCTAAAGTTAACCTCGTATTAAAATTTAAATTCTTTCTAAAGCTCATTTTGTATTACTTTCTTACTTGGATTCAATGTTGTATAACGGTTTTTGTTGTGTTTTGTTTAAGCACTAAATTTAGTAAATAATTACTGATCTGGAAAGTCCGCGAAGACTTTCGCAGGTAGGCGAGAACCAGCAATAAATTATATACGGTGTTAGCAACAGTTTTTATTGTTTCCGTGTTGAATTAATTATAGATGTTAATAATGTTGCTGTATATGTAATTCCAATTATTCCTTCAGATAACATCAGTGTTGTTTCTAGTAATGTTCTAGTTTCATTATTTTCTAAAAAACCAATAGTTAAAAATGTAAATCCTGAATTAAATATTGCATTTTCAAAATTTAGATTAAATAACCCCATATATATAAACGCAAAAATAAAAATAAAAACAATCATCCATAAAACAACAAAGAAAGGTTTATAGAAATAACCAAATATAAAAGCAATGCCGTAAGATGTTGCTTTCGTTATTTCATAATTAATTTTACTATTTGATTTGATAGATTTAGCAGATTTTAAAACAAAAATATGATATATTTCTGAAACCATTTTTTTAGTTTGGTCTGCACTTTTAATGAATCTTGAGTAATCAGATATAGCTAATTTTTCGGTATCAAAATTTACTATGCTATGTGTGAAAAAATAAAGTTTATATTTCTCAATTTTAGTTTGACTAATTGAAATATCCTCACACTTATAATGTTCAATATTAAGTAAGTTAATGTCTGTATTGTAAATATCTGTATTAGTACTTTTACCTGATAAAAATAACTCGTTCAATTTACAACTGTCAATTGATATGGAGTGTCTACATTTGATGTGACGATTTTTATGAGGTTATAAATTTTATATTTGACTTATGGTAAAAAAGTATGACAATGAATTTAAAGTTATGATTGTAGAACTGTTAAATTCGGGCATTAAGACAAAACAAGTTAGTGAGGATTATGGTTTAAGCTTGAGTATGGTTGGGCGTTGGAAACGCGAATACAAGTTACAATCGGGTGATTTCTCAAAAAAAAAGGAGTTATCTATTGAAGCTCAAGAACTCAAGGCTCTAAAGAAAGAGTTAAAGAATGTAACCATGGAGCGTGACATCTTAAAAAAGGCGGTGAGCATCTTCTCCAAGAGCGACCTATAAGGTATCAATTCATTTTAGAAAACATTGATATATATCCAGTTGAGAAGATGTGTAAATCTATGAAGCTTAGTAAAAATGCTTATTATCATTGGTTTAAAAACAAAGATGTTATATTTTTAAAAACACCTAAAATACATTTAAAAGAAAGGATTAAAATTATTTTTAAAGAAAGTAAAGAAATATATGGTAGTTGTAGGATTCAAAAAAAGTTAGAACGAGAAGGCTTAATTTATTCTCGCTCTTATATCGGACTACTAATGAAAGAAATGGGCTTAAGGAGTGTTTTAAAAAGAAAATTTGTAATTACAACAGATTCTAATCACCAATATTTAATTGCAGAAAACATGTTAAATAGAGAGTTCTCTAGTCTTAAATTAGGAGAAAAATGGGTGTCTGATATTACTTATATTCGAGTTAATGATGATTGGAATTATTTAACAACCATCATAGATCTTGCAGATAGAAAGGTTGTTGGATGGTCTTTAAGTGAAGATATGACGACTCAAAATACGGTAATGAAAGCTTGGATTGATGCTCGTAAAACAAGAAATATTAGTAATAGTCTAATTTTTCATTCGGATAGAGGTGTACAATATGCGTCAAACAAAATAACCAACATTTGTGATTTTAATCTTAAAATAACCCAAAGTATGAGTAGAAAAGGTAATTGTTGGGACAATGCGGTAGCTGAAAGCTTCTTTAAGACAATAAAGTACGAATGGTTATATCGATTTAAATTTACGTCCTACAATCAACTATATGACTCTATAGAAGACTATATTTATTGGTATAATACCCAAAGATTACATTCTAGTTTAGGATATCTCTCACCGCTAGAAATGGAAATAAAATTGAGAGGAATTATTAAAAAAGTAGCTTAAGAAAATAGTCACAAATTTATTAGCTACTCCAATATTTCATTTTTATTGTCGTGAGTTATTAAAGAAAATGTTTGTTTTATTTTGCTTTTAAATATAAATAATTTATAATTTTTGTCAATTTTACCTCTTCTAATATTCAATCCTTTTTCAAATTCACAGTTCTTAATAGAAATCTCAATCATTGAATCCGTTAAGCATAATGATATTTGTTCTTTAAAGATTTTGTTCTCTAATTCGATTTTACCGTTAATAGGAAAAATTCGTCTGTAGTCATCCGTTAAATAATCAATTGAGTTATTTTTTGAAGATGAAATCACTCGCTCGTCTTTTTCTTCTTGAGATATTTTTTTCTTCATCTATTTGGTTATTGTTGCCTAACGTTTTTGTATATGGTTTGTTGCGTGTTTCAAGCAACTAATTTAGTAAATAATTACCAACCAAGAAAGTCCGCGAGGACTTTCGTAAGTAGGCAAGAAGCCAGCAATAAATTATATACGGTGTTGTGCTTTCGTTATTTTAAGCAACTTATTTTTTTAACAATACTTACATTGATTAAGTAAAAATCTTAGCGGTACTTCTAGTTATCGTTAAGCCAAACCAAAGTAAAAACTCAAAATACCCAGTGTGTTAAAAAAACCATGTATCATAATCAAAAACCACAAATCATATTTGCGAATGTAGAATATTATAGATAAGAGTGCTCCGATAATTACTACGACTAGTTGCCCAGTAATTCCTTGCTGCATGTGCATGTAACCGAAAAAACCACAAATTATTAGAATATTTATAGCAAGACTGATTTTACTGTCTCCAAAGAATTTGACGAACTGTCGCATAAGATAACCTCTAAAAATAATTTCTTCTCCAAATCCAGCAGTAACCCACACTATCAATAACCAGATGATTGTGTTTCCAAGGTTTCCTTTCAATTGGCTCATGCTTGAATAATCAATAGTAACTCCTGTTAGTATCTCGATTCCAGGAACGACTGCAAAAACATAAAAAATAAAGAGGCCTAGTGCAACTAATGGAGCATATACAAGGAGATTTTTTGCATTGAATTTTTCACGTTTAAAACCAAGCATTGAAAATGGTTTTCCTTTGTACTCTATATAATTAGCTATAATAATGATAATAGAGATAATTATATTTTCAAAAGGTGTTCTAGTGATTGGCCCAAAGTACATGAAACAAATAAATGCTAGGGTAAATAATGGTATTAATGTATTTCGTAATGTAATTTTGTTCATTGTTATTTGATTTTAAATTCAAAGCGAAATAATGAACAAAACTTCTGAAAAACCCTTTAAATACTCTTTCTTTTACTGAATAGTCCCAAATTAATATCTGAATAGTCGTTAGTTTTTTTAATTTTTTATTGAAACCAATCCATAAATTCTTTTCGTTTATAACGACTGATGTTGATTTTGGCAATCGTATCATTTTCAATAGAAGTTTTTAACCTAATTCGTAATTTGCCATTTTCAATCTTTTCAACATGGTCTACCGCATCTTTATGAATGATAATTTGACGATTGGCTCTAAAAAACAATTGGTCGTTTATTTTTTCATCGAGTTCATTCAATGTAAAATCTGTGGTGATTGTGGTGCCATCATTTTGAACAGTATATACAATTTTGTTTTCGCTATAGAAACATGCAATTTTTTCGTAGGTAAGTTTGGTTATTTTCGCACCACTTTCAATAGTAATTTCATAACCTTTTATAGATAGCTTATATAAATTGTAGATGTCTAGGGAATATGCTAGTCCTATGAGAATAAAACTTAACAACAAGGTAATTAGCAATCCAATTAATAAATAATAGAATTCTGTTTCTCCACCAGCAATTATATTTAAGGCAATACCTAACGGAATATACATAACGGTAATATACCCAAGAGTAGTAACCATATACCATGAGATAGAGGCGATTTCTACTTTTTTAGAGAAATACTTTTTCTTGTAAAATTTGAAATTAAGCTCTGCTATGATTCCAATAAGAATACACAAAGCAATAGTGGATAGAAAACCTTCTATTGGAAATCTATACGATTTACCATCTGGAAAACTCTCAGGAGTTGATAAATGATTTACAACTAAAGAGAAAATTATAAAAACAATTAATTTCTGAACCCAACTCCAAAGAGAACTATGATTAAATTTAAGCGATACTGTTTTTAATGCATTCTTGGTAGGCTGTTTAATAGTCATAAGTTAGTAACTCTTTTTTGTAAGATTCAAACGTGAAAAATAATTTCTTCAAAAATAGGTTTAATATATTTTTCAATTTTACTCCAAGAAGTAAGTTTTGTCTAATTTTTCTAAAGAGTTTCATTATTGGTTAGCGGTTTATGGTAATGAAGCACAACGTTTATGTATAGGAATAGTTGCGGTTTTGTCAGCGAGTAATTTCCGTAGGAAATTCCGAAGTTGATAAAAATGCAACTGCCTTTGATAAAGCCAAATTTAGCAATTATTTTTATACGCTGTTGTAATTTTGTTGCGAAACATTTGAGTAAACACGTTTTGCTTACGTTTCAACTTTTCAGAATTTGAGTGATTTCCAACATTTTAACTTTAAAAAACTTTTTTCTTAAAAAAAAATCGAACAAATTCCGTTTTTTTGTTTTCAGCTTGAGTGAAGTCAAACGTTTTGATTCCGCCAAGATTTTCAATTCCGTTTGATTGGTAATTCGCGAGAGAGTGTTCCGCAAAGTCCAGTTTTTACAAACGTACTAAAACTCCAAACTTGAGTAAATTCTGCATAGATTTTTATTTCAAAATTTGAGTGATTTCAAGTTTTAATTCACGTATTTAATTTGCTTTTTTCGAGCGTTTCGATTTTCCTGAGCAATGAATTACAACGTTGTTGTGTTATGGAAAGTTGCGATTTTTGTGAACGGCTATTTTCCGCAGGAAAATTGTTGTTTGCAAAAATGCAACTGCCTTTAAATTAAGCTAAAATTAAGCAATTTTTTATACACGGTGTTGCAAGTAGTAGTTTTTTTCAATCTATTGTTCCACACAAAAAAGGTTCAGGTTCAGGGAAATTCAATTTTTTAATAAACTCTCCTAAATTTTTGCGATTAACGTATTCAGTTTCTCCATATTTCAGGAAAATAGTTTTTTTCAAATTATTCTTTAAAATGAGTTTTTGCTTATGTACTTTACATTTAATTCCGTAAACTTTTATATTAATTTTATTATGCTTTATTTTCCTTTTTTTAAGATAGAAATATTGATTTCCGGAAAAGTCTGAAATTCCGACATCAATTCTCTCATTTCCAGAAAATATTTCAATTATTGATCCTGGTAAAAGTTCCTTAGTCTCTTCTTGAACAAATTTAAATTCTACTTTATATTTATCTTCGAAGGAAGTATTTTGACCATAAGTAGAAATTCCAACTATTAAAAATAAAATGTAAATTATGTTTTTCATATTTTTTTTATCTGCTTTTTTCCGCTTTCTAAATTTAGAATTTTAAATCAAATTTTTTCAGTTTGAGTGATTTCCGCTATTACTTGCAACGTTGTTGTATAAGCTTTGTTGCGTTGTTTAAGCAGTGAATTTAGTAAATAAAACACGAACGGCGAAATTCCGGAGGAATTTCCTAAGTGAGCTAAAACCAGCAATAAAGTTTATACGGTGTTAGCCACAGTATTTTTTTCATAAGTGTGGAAATATTAAATAATAATAAATAATTCCAAATATTCCAGCTCCCGTTATATAATTCAAAATTGTTTTCAAACTATTCAATTCTTGCGCAACTTTCAGCCCTTTAAAAATTAAAATTAATTGCCAAATTCCTAAAATTGCTTGAGCAAGAGAAAAAATTCCGACTAATAAAGCTAAAATAATAGCAACAATTGATTCAATTTCCGTTGTCAAAACTCGCGCCATTAAAATATTTACAATTATAAAATATACAGAAAAAGTTGATGGTAAATAAGACCAACTCAAAACATTATATATTTTTTTCAAGTCATTTTTTCCGCCAAATATTTTTCCAGTTTGTTTAATAAAAAATCCAATACTAAAATTTGAAATAACTCCATATATAATGCCAAAGATTAACATCATAATAATTGAGATTATAGTTTCTTTAAAAGATTCAATTTTTATTAAACCTTTAGATTTCATTAAGTAGTATGAAAAGACAATACCGTTAGAACTGAAAAATAAAAAAACTTTAAACCAACTAATTTTTTCAGAAAGAATTAATTCAAAAGTTTTTGTAGGTTTTTTCCATAAGGATTTTAGTTTCGTCATATTGTGGCTAACGTTGTTGTGTAATGAAAGTTGCGATTTTTGTGAACGGCTATTTTCCGCAGGAAAATTGTTGTTTGCAAAAATGCAACTGCTTTTAATTAAGCTCTAATTTAGCATTTTTTTTTACACGGTGTTGTAGGTAGGCTTTTTTCATATTTCACTTTTATGTTTTTCAGCATATTTTCTATATAAATCTCCTATTGAACCATCTGGGTAACTTGAAAAATCACTATCTAATTTGATCATTATATTTTCGGAGTTTTCAGTTGAACTTTCAAAAAACCAACTACCATTTTTGGGAAGTAATTCAATCGCTTTTTTTATAATTTCAGCGGATTTAATTGCTCCAATTTCATTTAATGATTTAATTATTTGTTCGTTCTGTTCAGGAAACCATTCTTGCAGAAAAGTAAGTATACTGTCCGCTTGACCAGCATTTTCCAAATTCATACATAAAAATAAATTTAGTTCAACTTCATTTAGAGAATTAGGTTCTTTTTCGTTTCTTTTTTCAAGGATTTCATACAATGCAATTGAAAAGTCAGAATTATCTTTTAAAGAAAATAGACTTTCGATATCTTCATTTTCAACAATTTTATCTCTTATAATTAATTCATTTTTTATTTCCTCTGTCATCCAAGAAAGTCCAGTATAAGAATCTTTTTTCATAGTTCGAATTTCATTGATTTATTTTGGTTTTTAGCTTACCTACAACGTTGTTGTGTATGATTAGTTGCGTTGTTTAAGCAGTGAATTTACTAAATAAAACACGAACGGCGAAATTCCGAAGGAATTTCCCAAGTGAGCTAAAAGTAGCAATTAATTATACACGGTGTTGTGTGTAGTTTTTTTTCAAATCACTTATTCTAATAATTGAAGAAATTCACTCGGAACATCTAATAATTCTTGATAACACCAACTATTTGGGCAATCATCATTTAATTCCGAATGTTCAGCAATTCTTATTGTTATTGCATCAGCACTTTGGTCCGTAGCAGAGTAAACTTCTCCGATTTCGAAAGTTCGCTCAGATATTCCAACTACACCACCGACAGTTACAGTAGTCGAATACTCCGCTATAAATTCATATTCATTATTTTCAATTTCATCATCAGAACTGCAAGAAATTATTCCTAAAGTCAAAATAAATAAGTAAATCAAATTTTTCATAATATTGTTTTTTTATTAGATGTTCAAATTCCGATTTGGTTGCGTGTAAATTACACACAACGTTGTTGTATAAGCTTTGTTGCGTTGTTTAAGCAGTGAATTTAGTAAATAAAACACGAACGGCGAAATTCCGGAGGAATTTCCTAAGTGAGCTAAAAACCAGCAATAAAGTTTATACGGTGTTAGCTTTAGTTTTTATTTAGGTATTTTTCTTTTGTTCCTTGTACTAAGCCATTTATTTGTTCATTATTAAGAGCAAAACAAGGCGTGTATTCAAAACCATATTCTTCAATTGCATCTTTAGGAATCATTATTGCACCTTTTCCTTCTCCATATTTATTAATGATATCTCGTTTAATTAAAGGAGGGAAATTCTCAGAATAGTATACTGTTCTAAAAATAGAAATATCTAAGATGTATTGACCAAATTCAATCCAACAATGTCCTTTCCAAAGTGTTTCCTTTGTATTTGTTGTTTTTATTGAAATTGGTTTTTCACAGTTAAAAACTCTAGAGCCTTTATAATCTAAATGACCTGTCATTATAGCTATAGGGATTTTAGAATGGTCGACAATCACAGCTCCTAATAGAGAACTTAAATTAGCACAGTTATATGCGTCAGGAGGAATAATAGTTAAGACCTCTTTCATGCATGTTTTTAAAAAAGTAATATCATCATTATTTAATTCGTAATTAAAAAATAATTCAATTTCTTTGGTAGAAAAAATCTCATTTAAAGATTCGGCTAAGTTTGAATTTCTATTGTGCATTTTTTTGTAATTAAAGCTAACGTTGTTGTGTAATGAAAGTTGCGATTTTTGTGAACGGCTATTTTCCGCAGGAAAATTGTTGTTTGCAAAAATGCAACTGCTTTTAGTTAAGCACTAATTTAGCAATTTTTAATACACGGTGTTGCAAGTAGTAGTTTTTTTTTCACAATTCGGGTTTCATATTTTCCAATTTCACTTTTTTCTGCATTTTCCTTAATTATTATATTCCTCTCTTTTTGGAATACAATTCAAATTTTTCGTGCTCGTGATTATTCCGCAAAACTGCTCAATTCCGAACGAAACTCAATTCCGCAATTTTGGAAACCTTTTTTCCTGTTTTGAGTAAGAGAGAAAATTCCGCAAACTTGCTTAATTCCGAACTTTGCTAAATTCCACAATATTGGAGATTCCGCAATTTGATGAAATTTTTGATTCGCGAGTGATTGTTCAGCAATTTTCAGTTTTCTCGCACTTTAAAAACTCAAAAAATGAAGAATTTCGAACCACAATTTTATTCAGCCTGAGTTTTTTCCGCTATTACTTGCAACGTTGTTGTATAAGCTTTGTTGCGTTTTTTAAGCAGTGAATTTACTAAATAAAACACGAACGGCGAAATTCCGGAGGAATTTCCCAAGTGAGCTAAAACCAGCAATAAAGTTTATACGGTGTTGTAAAACGTTTTATTTTATTCCGAATGGTTTTGATTTTAGTTCTTTCAACCAGTTTTCTCCATATTTATCTGTCAAATATTTTAAAATTCTCTGATTATTTTCTCTTGCTTTTTTCATTGAAATTGGGTCGATTACACAATTTTCCTTTATTAATCCAATTCCGTATTTTTTCTTAAATTCTAAATATTCAATTGGTATTGAGTTGTCTATTCCGTGCATTATAAAATTCACATTTTCGTCTGAAATTCTATTTTCAATCTCTTCATTTGTAACGTCAGTTTCCAAATTCGCGGAGTAATATTTTGACATTAGTTTAATTGTAATTACATTTTTTTTATTAGTAATTCTTCTTGGGTAAGAAATAAAAGCAATAAAGTCTTCTGTAATAAACCTAAACAGATACTTTCCTTTTTTTGGTAATGTTATTTTGAAGTTTTCAATATTTGCTATTTCAATTTTTTCATTAGTTTCATTTATGTAGAATTCTCCTGAAATTGATTCTTTAGTTGTTAAATTCTCAAATACAACTTCGGCTATTATTTCTTTATCTGTTGCATTTGAAACAGCAAAATTTAAAGTTAAAATCAAAGTAAATAGTATGTTTTTCATTGTTTTCGTTTTTCAAATATTCAAATTTGGTTTGTATTAATCAAATCATATTTAGTTAACTATACTTTTCGGTGAGTAAAGCTGTCTCTTGGTTTAGACAAATGTTTTACAACGTTGTTGTATATGGTTTGTTGCGTGTTTCAAGCAACTAATTTAGTAAATAATTACCGACCAAGAAAGTCCGCGAGGACTTTCGTAAGTAGGCGAGAAGCAAGCAATAAATTATATACGGTGTTAGCTACAGTTATTTTCTCAAGTAGCCTAACCTAATTAAATCAGATTTTTCTTTTGTTAAGTAAACCTTTTTATTAGCTACCAAGTAAATTTCATCACTTATATCCTTGATATGTTCATATAAATGGTCTGAAATTAATATTCCTTTTTTTTCTTTAGATTGAATAATTAAATTCTTAATTTTTTGAACGTGAACAGGCATAATTTGAGAAAAAGGCTCATCAAGTATTGCAAATTTTGATTCCGATTTTAAAATGAGATATGTTTCAATAATTCTTCTTTCTCCTCCAGATAATGTTCCTAAACAATTTTTTGATATGTTTTTAAATTCTGGGAAAGATTCTGCAAAATCAAAAAAATCTAATTTAAAAAAATTGAATACTGTTTTTATTTTCAGTTTTTTTGGAATAAAATTGTTTTGTGATAAATATAAAATATCTTTATTTGAAGGATTTTTATTGAAAAAAGAAACTTCGTTAATTCGTAAGGATTTTTCTCTTGGTTTGAGAGTTCCCATAATTATTTTGAACAAAGAAGATTTTCCAGCACCATTTCTTCCTAATACAGCTGTAATAGTTCCTGTTTCAAGTTTCAAATAGACATTATTTAATATTTGATTATTTTTAACTTCAAATAAAACACTATCGATTTCTAATTTATTTTTTCTCATTTAAGTTAATATTATCATTATAAAATAAATCATAAAGTCAAAACTAATAGTTGAAATCCATAAGTATTTTTCAGATAAACCAAGGTTTTTGTAAAAAATAAATTCGTCTTTATATGAGTCATTTATAAAATAGTAGATAATTCCTAATGTAATTATTTTAAAGAATATTAGTATCGAAATTATTAATCCATTTCTTTCCCAAAGATTTATTAAATAACATAAAAATCCAGATATTATGATACTTGCTAATGCAAATGACTTATAAAAATAAAATATTAAATGTATCTTTTTCACTATTCTGTTTTTTTATTTATTGTCAAACTCTTATCTTTTCTAAAAGTAATTGTTTTTTGGAAATGAGTGGAATTGTAGCTAACGTTGTTGTGTTATGGAAAGTTGCGATTTTTATGAACGGCTATTTTCCGCAGGAAAATTGAAGTGAGTAAAAATGCAACTGCCTTCGGTTAAGCTAAAAATAAGCAATTTTTTATACACGGTGTTACCAAAAGTAGTTTTTTTAATTTTCCAATTTTCCTTATTATTTTCTGAATTCAGCGTTCGAGTGAAAATTCCGCCAATATTTTATATTTTTTTGATTTTCAATAAATTTTCAACCTTTCTAAATTTTTACTTTAAGATAATTTCACACAGTTTTTACTCCACATTTTGCTTAATTCCGCTTTTTTGGTTTTTCACCGTTTGAGTGTTTTCTCACGTGTTTAATTCTTACAATAATTTTATTTCAATAAATTCTCAGCCTTTCTGAATTTTCGTTTTAGAGATAATTCCGCAATGCTCAGTTTTTATTTTTTTAAACTTTCTAAATTCTATAAAAAACAAACAAAATTCTTTCAGAATTTTCCAGTCTTCAGAGAGTGTTTCGCAATTTATATTCCTTTTTTTGGATTTTAAAAGCTATTTTCAATTCAGCATTTGAGTGATTGAGCTATTTTTGGTAACGTTGTTGTATATGGTTTGTTGCGTGTTTCAAGCACCTAATTTAGTAAATAATTACCGACCAAGAAAGTCCGCGAGGACTTTCGTAAGTAGGCGAGAAGCCAGCAATAAATTATATACGGTGTTAGCAAACGTTTTATTATATTCTTGTTCATATTTCAAATTATGTATTAAACGCCTAAAAATGTCAAAGTAAAATACTCATCATCTAAAGCGTCAATAGAAATGATTGGTTTTGTATTATTCCAAGTTCTACCTGACCAAAAATTATTTATTGCAATATTGTCGATTTCATCTTCAGTTAATTTTCCTGAATTAGTAAAATCATTTCCATACATTTTGATTAATTTATTGACAAAATTCTTTAATTCATCGTAATCAGTATTATTTATATCACTTCTCAAGAAAACATTTTTACTTCCATCTGTAAATTCATACATTTCAATTTTAGTAAATAAATTAAATTGTAATTTTTCCAACTTTTTAATATAAATTTTATATTCAGTTCCTCCGTTATTTTTGTCAGAGCATAAATATTCAAATTTGTCAATATTTAAATCTAATTCTTTATGTAATTCAGTTTGTTTTTTTATTTTTCTATTAAATAGTCCCATTTTTTTGTTTTTAATAGCCGCTAAAAATTATTGATAAATCGTTATTTATAGTCAAAGTTTAGTATTAAATCTGTTGTTTTATTTTTCAAGACACTTAAATTCCAATCATATTCTAATTTCTCTAAATTTTTAATAAAAAATTTTTCGTCATTGGTAAGAGAATTTATAATTAAGTCAATATATTTTTTCTTCTGTACTGGATTAATGTTATCATTCTCTATCCACTCAAATAAAGTGTTTAGAGTTCTAAAATAATATTCAAAACTTAAGTTGTTAAAATCTACTGTCTTATTATATGCTAATGAAAATGCACATCCTTTTTCTTTATGCCTTTGAAACATTCTGCGACTTTCTAAAAAAAATCTTGAACCAAATACCCATTCTTTTTCATTTCCTGATTTTATCCAAAATTTCATTTGCTCAAAACGATATTGGTTAAAAGTTTTAAGCAATTCAAAAAAGTAATTATTAAATTTATTTAATTCGATAGAATCTAAATTCAACTTTTCAACCATTTTTTGACTTAAATATGTTCTGAAAACAAAGGTTAGTGTTAATGGAAGTGTTAAAGAAGCAGAAACGCCTCCAATGAAACCTCCGAATTGACTCCAACTATTATTGTCAACTATTATTTTTGAATCAAAAAAAAAGTATAAATAAACAAACCAGGGAAGTGTCGTAAGAATTACAATTAATATGTATACGGAATTTTTTTTCATAATGTTTGCTAACGTTGTTGTATATGGTTTGTTGCGTGTTTTAAGCAACTAATTTAGTAAATAATTACCGACCAAGAAAGTTCGCGAGGACTTTCGTAAGTAGGCGAGAAGCCAGCAATAAATTATATACGGTGTTGGCAACTGGCTTTTATGTAATTTTAATGCTTTCTGAAAATCCAAATGATTGCCATAAAATATCAAAATTCGGTTTTATTAAACTATATATATCAGATTCATAATTTGGAACTAATATTAAAGGAAAAACAATTTCATTTTGTTTAAAGCTTCTGTAAAATTGACTATTTCCATTTATCATTAATTTATCCAAAACATTATGAAAACTAAAAGAAATTAAAAAAGGTGGTTCTACTTGTAATTGATTTAAAACTAATAAGGCTTCTTTTATACAGCGAATTGTCTCTTGTATCATTAAAACTCCATTAAATCCAAGTTTTCCAGCTTGAGTTTGATGGAATAATTCAGAAGTATAAACCTCATATATTCCATTGCGAAATATTTGATTGTAAGATGAAACTTCTTGTCTATCTGCTGTTGTTCCAAAAGTTGCATATCCATCAATGTTATACATCTTATCCCAACCTCTTTCATTAAAAGGTCTCATATCAAGAATATTATTCTTTGCTGTTTGTGTGAAGTCTATTATATTATAATCTAAAAAACCAAATGGAATAATATGAATAAAATAAGAGTTGTCGACTTTTAGGTTTGGTAAACTTTCTTTATTTAAGACACTTTTTATTCTTTCTTTTCTGAATGAATTAGCTTTTTCTTTAAGTATTTGGTTTTGCATAAACATATTGTTTAGTTCGTAAACATCTACAGCAAATTTTCCGCTGTTTCTTCTTTTAAAGAATTTATTTGTTTGATTATATGTAACCATTGCAGGTAAACCTAAACCTTTCGGTATTCCAATAATTAATACGTTGAGTGCATCAATTTTTAATTCTTTTATTATTAAAGACGAAATACTCGGTTCTGTACAATTCTTAACAATATCTTCTATTTGTTGGGTTAACTTGTCAGAGTTTTCAATTTCTATTCCAGTAACTTTAGAAGGTTTTCCAGTATTTTGGTTATTCTCGTCTTTTTTTTCCTCAATACCAAATATTAAACATCCACCATCAGTGTTATACATTGCGGTAATGTCAAACAAAAACTCCTTTTTATCTTTGTCCTTTGCAAAATTTAAATCTCGTTTATAGTCAAGGCTTTTATTTTCTTGAATTTGATTTTCAATTAGTCTTTTTATGTCTGCTTCAACAATGTTGTCAGCTTTAATTCCTAAAATGTACATTCGATTTGTATTGAGTTTTTAGCTTGTTGCCAACGTTGTTGTGTAAAGAAAGTTGCGATTTTTGTGAACGGCTATTTTCCGAAGGAAAATTGAAGTTTGCAAAAATGCAACTGCTTTTAGTTAAGCACTAATTTAGCAATTTTTTTTACACGGTGTTAGGCACTGGCTTTTTATTCTTACTTCTATTTTTTTATAATTTTGAAATTATGAATTTTGTTGTTTTCGTATGTTAAATTTATAAAATATATTCCTGCTGAATATTTTGATAAATCAATTTCAAATTCTTTCTCGACAAGTTCATTTGATTCAATCTTTAAACCATTTATATTAAAAATTCTAATTTTAAATTCGGCATTCTTATTTGATGAAATTTTAAACTTATTGTTTGAAAGTGTAAGAATTTTAAATGTTTCTTCAGATTCATAATTTTTAATTCCTAAAACTACAGTTGAACAATTCTGATTTGTTTCCCAAGAGTTTTTAAAGTTTTCATAATTTGCCTGTTCTTCCACATAAGGATAACTTACATTTCCAGATATAAGTCCAGAAATTATTCCATTTTCAACTTTTAAATTCGGAGTATAACCAAAAAAATCTGGTCTTCTATATTCTCCAATAACTTCCCAATCGTTTTTTTTCTCTACTATTTTTGGAAGTATAATGATCAAAGTTTCATTTAATTCGCCTAACTCAGATGCTGTCATTGACCAATTTCCATTACAGTCAAAATCAACTCCATTCCAAATTCTAATAATAGTCTTATTTTCTTGTCCTTTCAGAATGTCAATTATTTCAAAATCAATTCCATTATTGTCAATAGAAACTATTTTTCCAAACACAATTAAATTTTCTGAATAAGTTTCACTTGTCTCACAAAATGAAATTGGTGTATAACTACAAGCTAAAAGTTTTATTGTAAATGCAAAATTTACAATAAAAAGTAAAATTATTTTTTTCATAATTCCTTCTTTTTTTCGAGTTAGATTTGTGCTTGTGCCTAACGTTGTTGTATAAGCTTTGTTGCGTTGTTTAAGCAGTGAATTTAGTAAATAAAACACGAACGGCGAAATTCCGAAGGAATTTCCCAAGTGAGCCAAAACCAGCAATAAAGTTTATACGGTGTTGGCAACTGACATTTATTCTATTTCTGTTTCAAAATATTTTTCCTGAATAAGTTCTTTTAATAAAACAGCCAATCTTTCATTCAGTTTTGCAATTTCTAATATTCCAAAAACTCCTTTTCTTTCTGCGATTCCTTTTTCAATTAAATCATCTATTCCAAAATTAGCTTTAAATTTTATTTCAAATGAACGAATATCTAAACATAGGTCACTAATTTCAGAAATCATTTTTTCATTAAGATGAAGAGAATGGATTTCAATAGTTTTTTCTAATTTTTCTCTTAGTTCTTTAACACGTTCTTTTTCCTTTTTGATTAATTCAAATTGTTCATTAATTGGAAGTTTTTTAAAATGTTCAACTATCATCAAGAATATTTTCGGATAGTTAACTTTGTTGAATACATTTATTTTCAGTAATCCAACAAAACGATAATTTTTCAAATCTTTTTTTGTCGTAAATATTGAGATTTTTTCTTTGTAAAGTTCTTTATCTGAATATGGCGAATAGTTTAAGTATTCACACATTTCCTGAATTACGTAAGATATTTTTCGAGCAATAAATTTTTTGTTTTTTTTATTTAATTGTCTGATTGTATAAATCGGAATAAATTTGATTGCTAATGGAATACTTAGTATAAAAAAAATAGAACTAACTAACACATTTAGCCAAAAGCCATTCCAATCAAAATTGTTAAAAAAATCTATCATTTTATATTCCTATTATACTGTTTCAGACGGTTTTCATTTTGTTTGTTGCCAACGTTGTTGTATAAGCTTTGTTGCGTTGTTTAAGCAGTGAATTTAGTAAATAAAGTACGAACGGCGAAATTCCGGAGGAATTTCCCAAGTGAGCTAAAACCAGCAATAAAGTTTATACGGTGTTGGCAAATGTTTTTATTTTCCATATAATTAAATTTATATATTAAATATAACTCTTATATATTTTTAATTTTTGAATTATACTTTTTTATTAATTTTATTAAATTTTCCATTTTTATTTTTTTTATGGAGTTAAGTTCTGATAAAACTTCTTTGTCATCATTAATAAATCTTTTAATTTCTTTATAAAAAGATTTAGTCCCAAAGTTTGAAAGTTGACTCATTCTTCCGTTTTTTGATATAAAATAATAACTATATCCTCCAGTCATTCCTCCATCTCCAATATGATAATAATAAAAATTAATTTTACCGTCAGTTAATCTTTCAGCAAATACCTTTTCCCTTTTTCTAGAAAATGCGTTTGGATTGTCAATTTTCTCATAATATGATTCGTCTTTTGATTTATAAAGACTTTTTATTTCTTCTAAAAGAAATTTTGTTTTTTTTCCATCTTTTTTTACTTTAATATTGTCAAACTTTATCCAAACTTGATCTACATAAATCGTATCATTAGAGTATGTAACAATAAAATCATTTTTTTGAGCATTGCTTTTAATACAAAAGGATATTATTGTTATTAATAATAATATTTTCAGATTTTTTTTCCTCATATTTGTTTTCATTGTAATGTTATTTTTTAATTTTCAGATTTTGATTGATTAATATTTGCCAACGTTGTTTTGTATGGAAAGTTGCGTTTTAAGTCGACGGCTATTTTCCGAAGGAAAATAGAAGTTGACAGAAATGCAACAAACTTTGATTAAGCCAAATTTAGCAATTTTTTATACAAGGTGTTGTAAAATGCGTGTTTAATTTCCACTTTATAAGTTATAAAATTCCTATTTCTTTTTTCTCTTTTTTAGAGTTTCTGAGTAAATTCCTTAATTTTGATTTTTCAGCGTTTTCACAAGTTTTTAATTCAGAACATGAGTAAACCTTTATTTTACTCATAGAAATCTCTCAGCCTTTTTAAATTTGTCTTTAGGAACGAATTTTTCCGACTTTTGCTCAATATTTTGTCAATTCAGCGGTTTTAGTTTCAAACAGTAATGAAGTTTCAAGTTTTCAGATATTTTCAAACAAGCTAAATTCCGCAAACTTTTTCCTTTTTTTTGAGTTTTAAAATTCCGAACGAAAAGAACTATTTTTTCCTTCCTTAAAATTCTAAAAACCTTCTATTTTTTTCGAAATTTTGATTCGCGAGAGAGTGTTCCAAAAACCTAATTTTTCAAACGTTTTATTTCGCTTTTTTGAGTTTTCAGACTTTAAAGCTAAATGTATTTTTAAATATCTGTTGTTCTTAAATTATACTTTCAGCAAGTTTTTTACAACGTATTTTTGTATGGAAATTTGCGTTTTAAATGAACGGCATTTTTCCGCAGGAAAAATAGAGTTTATAAAAAAGCACAAATTTTTGATTAAGCCAAATTAAGCAATTTTTTATACAAGTTGTTAGCCAAAGTTATTTGTTTTTTTCAGTTTGTTATTTCGTTTAAAGTTTTCCGTTTTCCAATATTCAGAGTTTGAGTAAAAATTCCGCAAAGATTTTAATTCCGTAATTTGCTCAATTCCGCAAACTTGCTAAATTCAGATTTTGAGTAAGAATTCCGCAATTTGAGTTTTCAGAGTTTGAGTGAAATTTCAACATTTTCAATTTCTCAAACTTTCAAAATTATATAATTTTTCATTAGCGAGAGAGTGTTTTACTTTTCCACTTTTTTGATTTTTTTCAACATTTGAGTGAGATTTTTTTCGCTTTATTTTGTGTGAATAATCATTGTTTTAACGGACCTTTTTTGATGAGTCAGAATTTTTTCGCGCTATTTTGGCTAACGTTGTTGTGTTATGGAAAGTTGCGATTTAAGTGAACGGCTATTTTCCGCAGGAAAATTGTTGTTTACAAAAAAGCAACTACTTTTACTAAAGCTAAAAATAGCAATTTTTTATACATAGTGTTGCTTAAAGTTGTTTTTTATTTTCTAATTCTAATCGTTTTTTCAAAATTCAGAATTCTAGTAAAAATCCTTTTACTTTTTTAAATTCCATAGTTTACTCAAATTTTGTTTTCAGCATTTGAGTGATTTCTCAGAAGCTTAATTGAAGTAACAATTTTAATTATTTTATTCAAATTTCCAAATTTTAGTTTTTCAGCGCATGAGAAGTTTTTCACACATTCAATTGAGACAACAATTTTGATGTTTTTCGGTTTTCAGAAAATACTTTCTTGTTATTTTTCTCAACCATTTAACTACTCAAAGCTTATTTTTTTGATGTTTTCAATTTTAAAATAAATACCTAAAATTCCTTCAGAATTTTCCATTAGCGAGAGAGTGTCTAACTATTTGAATTTCTAGATTTTTATTTATTATTTCCTAAGCTGATTGAGATTTCTTAGCAATTTTTAGCAACTTGTTTATATAAGGAACTTTTATCCTTTTATTATTCCGTTTTGCTGGGATATGCAAAGGTTTAGTATACTTATATCCGTTTTTTTATAAAAGTAAGTGATTAAAATAAATCATCAAACAGATTTTTAATTTTTTTAAACTTGTCTATGTAACGTGTGTGTAAAACATGATTTTTTTTGGACTAGGCCCTAATAGTTTTTGGATATATCTAATATCCATTCCTTTTTCAATAAATGGTTTGTAAAACTATGCCTTAATGAATGTAGCTTGTGATTGCTCACGTAAAAACACAATTTGAAATTAATATATTACAATAAAAAATCCACCAAATCACAACCTTCTTTAAGATCTAAACTTTCCAATAAAGAACTACATTGAATAGTAAATCCTTCTTTATTTAAAAGTATTGCTTTTTCATTCCATGATTTGTATTCTGTTTTATCTGGGTAGGCAATAACTTTATACTCTTTTATAGGTTGTAGCATTTCTTTTTTAAAACCTGTTTTACTACCTGTAGCTAACCATAGGAAATTTGGTATTACTATACTCATTATTACGGCAGTTTTTTCAGATTCTACAATACAAATAGTATCATCTTTTGAAATATTATTTATTTGATGTAAACCAAATAAACATTGTTGTAATACAAAGTTGTCTAACTTCAATTGCTTGTGCATCCAACTAACATGATTATAAGGTTGTTTCACCCTTTTACCTGTGTTACAATTGTACAACATAATTTTACCACCTCTTATTTTTTTTTTAGTATCTATTTGCCAAAATATAGTTGCTCCTTGCCAATAGTTTGTAATACCAATGTTGTACGTTTTTATGGCTTGTATTACACTTTTTACGCTAAAAGTGCTTAATAAATAGCTAATAAAGCTACTTTGTTGCAATGTATCACAATATTTTACTGCAATATCTTTACTGTGATACGTTGGTTGTATTACAGTTGTGATAGAGTTATTGTTATTTGTAATACAAATGTTATTTGAAGGTTTTTTAAAATAACCACACTTACTTTCTCTATCACATCTGCCATCAATATCATTTAGATAATGTTTTGTTTCCTTGTCAATAAATTTCACAAAGGTCTTTTTATGGCAATTGGGGCAAACAAATTTTTTACTTGTTCTGTCTAAACTATACTTATAAGAATTATTCATATTATATATACACCTCGTACCATTCGTACCATTATTATGGGTACGAATGGTACGATTATGTTTTAATTGTTTTTGTTATGTGATTCTTTAGTAAATAACGCAATCCATCTTCTAGTGTAAAATCTGGTAACTTATTTTTCTTTTTTAGTTTTATAGGATCTGGGTTTACTTCACTTCTGATTATTTCGTATAGCTTTATATACTCTTCTTTTGAAAGAGCTTTTGCTATAGTATGTACATCAGAAGCATTCATTCTAGATATCTATTTTTTTCTTCTTTTTCTAACAGCTCCTTCGGATAAACTAAATATTTCACCTATATGAACATTTGACTTTCCTTCAGAAATTAAAGACTTCATCTGCTCGTCTCTTTCTTCTAAGTCTGAAGAACCAAAAGTTTTAAGATGATTTTTCTCTGATCCAAATTCTACAAACTGAAATTCTAAAAAGTTAGATTCCTTTTCTACACTACATACTATTACATTTTCAGAATGATATAAATGTTCTGTATTACGTTGTTTAATTTGTTTGATATATCTAAATGAAGCGTCCTGAGAACTTGTACCAATGGCAAACGAACTGTCACAAAAATTCATTAACATTTTACTACCTGCTAAATCATTTTTACTGATGGGTTTAGATTCATCTCTTTTAGGTGTATGTGCTAAAACTAGAATTGATAAATCCTCTTTCTGTGATAATTTTTTAAGAGTTTTCATTAAAACTAAAGCATCTTTTGCTTTCTCATTTTCACTACTTAAAAAAGTAAGATTATCAATTATTAAAACCGAGACATCATTATTTTTAATAATTATATCTAATGTAGCGCATAGGTAATCTTCAACACCTTTAAACTCTTTAGGTATATCAAGTTCGGTATTAATTTCAGCTCTTAAAAAATTAGAGCTAAATTGATAATGGTTTTGATATTCTTCTGAACAACGGTTTTCAAATTGTTTATCAGACAACTCAAAGTCTAAATACAGTACTTTTCTGGGGTCACTTTCTAATTTAAAGCCAGAAATAGCAGTTCCTCTACTGATACTATCTGCAATTTGAACGGCTAGAATAGATTTCCCTAAATTTGTATCTGCAAAAAGAATACAAACTTCTTTTTCATACCACAATTCACTAAAGAGCATATTGGGTATTGGTCTATTTTTAGCTTCTTCAACCCATGTGTTGGCTTTTTTAACAACCAAACAACTACTCAATGTACTATTGTTTTCGAGTAGTTTTTGATTGTTTGCTATATCATCCGTAATTCTATCTATTGTATTACTTATCATAATGAATAGATTTAATACGAATTATTGTTTTCTTTTTCGTCTATGAATATTGTAATTACATTTGGTTTATTATCTGAATTAGCTTTTTTTAATTCACATAGATAATCAGAAATTATTTCTCTAATAATTACTGAAATTTTCTCTCCTCTTTTGTTTGCTAGAATTTAAAGCTCTTCTTTGTATTCGTTGTAAATTCTAAAATTAACTGTTGTTTTCATACTTTAAATTTTTAAGTATTATTAATAAATCTATTAATAAATGCTTGCTAAAAAGTATGATGAATTTATACCATAAACACAACGTCTTCACTAGCAGCACTTAACTAAGCGCAAGTTAGGAAGACATTGATGTTATTAAAAGGGCACTGAAAGGGTCAGTTGAGGAAATACTGGGTATTTCTGGGTCAGAAAGACCGAAGTTGGGTCAATGGTAAAAAAAGGCTACTTATTTTGAAAATCATCCCATTCTTTTGATAGCTGTTTTAACCTTTTTTGATGTGAATTACTTGATGAATCACTAACTTTAATCCTATTAAATTTAGTATTAAAATAATGATTTATGATTTCCCTAAAAGTTGGTTCTTTAGGGATTTTTAATTTTTTTTCGTTTTTAAAAAAGAAATAAAGACTAGTAATATATTTAGGTTTTTTATTATATTCAATGTTAAGCTCTTGTTCTATAAAATCTAGCTGCTTTAAAGAATAGAATTGCTCATGATATTCTTCATAGATGTTTTGTGCTTTCGTTTTTGGAGTAAAAAAATTTTCTTGCTCAAAATTAAATTTTTTATTTAAGTCAATCAGAATGGATAGAATATTTTCAAAATTGAACATTTTAATTAAAAAAGGAAGAGATTCAAATGTTTCTCTACTAAAATAATCTAAACTTCCAAGGAGGTATGATAAAACTAAATTATTGGGCTCTTGCAATTGATATCTAAAAGATTCTCTAAGAGCATACAGTGTTTTAAATCTTTTTTCGGCTACTATCTCTCGTTTAGAGTTGTATTCCATACCTATTGGAAAGTCTCCTTTTACTAAATTAAAATATTTATTAAAGTAATCTAAGGCTACCTTTTTCTTTTCTAATTCGGGTAATCCAAATGTTTCATCATCAAAATCTCTTTGAAATAAGGCTTTCTCTCCTCCAATACCAGCTTTATAGTGTTCTAAAAGAAAATCATGAACTACTTCGGTAACTTCATCAATATATAAATAGCTCATATTTTTATCAGAAATTTCAAGTCTATTTTTTACTACACCTAACTCACTAGTATGTGTTGGTTTTGTATTTGTTTGTCTATAGCTTTTATATGCTAATTTTTTGTCAAATAAATAGGTGTCAATTTGATTAAAATTGAGAGAATCTAATTGTTTGGCATCTATTATTCCGAAGTATTTTTTATGTATCATTTTAATAAGTTTGAATAGTCATCTGGTAAAACCGCATCAATATCTCTTAGGTACATTTCTAATGCTTTCATATCTGCATGACCTGTAATTAATTGTAATTTACTTTTTACCTCTAATGGAGTAGCGGTTTTTGCCATTTCTTTATATAATTTAGTAATAAAAGTATGTCTAAAACTATATAAGCCATAATCTTTACCTAAACCAAAATGGTCTTTTACTTTTTTAAATTGCTTTGAAAAATAATTTCTTTTATTATTTTCTATAGTATCCCATTTACCTCCAATAACTTCAGGGGTAAAAAGAAAATCATCTTTATCTAATTTTGTTAAATCGGGTAGTTGCTTAATTAAAATATCAGGAATAATTTTAATCTTAACTGGTTTGTTTTTCGCTCTAACATATAATTTCTTATCAGTTAAATCAATATCTTTAATTTTTAGCCTACATACTTCTACTGGTCTCAAATAGTTATAGGATACAAATTGTACAAACAAATATAAAATTTCATTACTTTGTTTTAGGTATTTAAAAATATCTTCTTGTTGTGTATTGGTATATGTTTTGTTTCTTTCTGGTGTAGCTTTTAACACATTTATTTCACTAACAAAATTTCTCTGTATTATTTCATTATCCACCAATGTTTGAAAAAGAGAACTTAGGTCTAATCTTGTATTATTTCTATTTCTAGCACTACTAGAATGTAATACAGAGTTTAGATATTGTATTACAGTTTTCTTAGTAATACTATTAATGTCTTCTTTTGAATCAATTTTTTCATTCTTTAACCATTTTTCAAATCTATTTATTCTACTATTAAAATTAGAATAAGAATTTTTACTTTGTATTTGTAATTTAATTTTTAATACAAGTTTAAAAGCTTTTTCTATAGGATAAATAGTTTTTATTATCTCTGTTTTTTTAGAGGGCTGAATTTCCTTAACTACTGTTTTTGTGGTTTTAACTTCTTTATTTTTATTTAAAAGCTTTTTTTCAATAAATTCAGCTAAAGAACTGTTATCTTCATAAGGATTATAACCTTCTGATAAAACATACTCTAAACTTTCCTTAAGGATTGATAAAATATGATAACGACTTTTTCTGTCTCTATATCTGTTAGCACCTCCTTTAATATTTGGTTGTCTTTTTAATCTTCCTGTTGTTGGATTTCGATAGGAGTAATGTACGTACCAACTTTTAGAAAGTGCGTCTTTTTTCTCCTTAAAGGAGAGCTTAGACCATGAGTTAATATCTATACCACCTGTGTATATTTTGGGTTCAGAATAATTCAATTTCATAGTTGAATCGTGTACTTTTTCGTGTACTTTTTGCAAAAGTAAGTAATATGAAGACATAAAAAAACGAATTGTGAGACACAATTCGTTGATTTAATTAACATTAAGTTTGTAGCGAGAACGGGATTTGAACCCGTGACCTCAGGGTTATGAATCCTGCGCTCTAACCAACTGAGCTACCTCGCCATGCTTTTGAGGCTGCAAATATAATAGAATTTTACAAACTGACAAGTAGTGTAGTAAATTTTTTTTAAAAAGAATTTATAACTATATTGTGAGCCTAAGAATAAAAGAATAATGGATAAAATAAAATTTGAACTTGAAATTTCAATTCACGCATCGCCGCACATGTTATATCAATATATATCATCACCTTCTAATTTACAAGAATGGTTTGCAGATAAAGTGAACTCAAGAGGTAAGGAGTATAGTTTTACTTGGGAAGGCGAAGAAGAAATTGCAGTATTAATTACAAAGAAAACGGATGATAGAATTCGTTTTAAATGGTTAGAAAGTGAAGATGATGATAGTTATTTTGAAATTAAAATTGAGGTAGATGACTTAACAAAAGACGTTTCTTTAATTATTACCGATTTTGCGGATGATGAAGATGATGTGGAAGAAGCAAAACAATTATGGGAAAACCAAATAGATGAATTAAGACATACAATTGGAGCTTAAGTTTTAATCTTTATTTATTAGTAGTATTCATTTAAAAAAAATTGCAGGTTTTGTGGTTTAATACATATGATTTTTAAAAAAAAAACTCAACATTATTGTTGAGTTTTTTTATGCTTACATATTTTAAAAACATTAATTTTGTAACTCTAAAAAAACGTATTTATGATTAACTTTAATGGAGCATTATTAAATCCAGAAAATATAAAATTATCATCAGAAAACAGAGCTTTTAAATATGGAGATGCCATTTTTGAAACCGTAAAAGTGATGCATAAAAAAGTGGTTTTTTGGGAAGATCATTATTTTAGATTAATGGCTTCTATGAGAATGCTTCGTATGAAAATTCCTATGGAATTTACTTTGGAATCTTTAGAGCAAGAAATTTTAAAAACGGTAGCAGCCCAAGCTGAAGCAAGTACGTATAGAGTTCGCTTAAATGTTTTTAGAAAAGACGGTGGTTTATATACGCCTAAATCTAATAAAATAGATTATACTATAGAAGCTACTGAAAGTTTTTATCAAATAAAGGAATCTTATTCTTTAGATGTTTATAAAGATTTTTATAATTACTCAGGGCTTTTATCAACTATAAAAACTAATAATAGAATGTTGAATACTTTGGCTAGTATTTTTGCAGATGAAAATGAATTAGATAATTGCATTTTATTAAATGAGAAAAAGGGGGTAGTAGAGGTAACAAATGCTAATATATTTGTAGTGAAAGGAAATGTTATCAAAACTCCTGCACTTTCCGAAGGTTGTATTAAAGGCATTACCCGCAATAAAGTAATTGATATTTTATCTAAGAATAAAGATTATACGTTAGAAGAAACTTCAATTTCACCTTTTGAGATACAAAAAGCAGATGAGGTATTTATAACAAATGCAATTATGGGTGTACAACCGGTTACTAGTTATAAGAAAAAAAGTTTTACTACGGAAATTGGAAAGAAAATAGGGAGTAATTTAAAAGTATTACAGGTTGCAGGAAATTAATTTAAATTAAAATCGCTAGGAGCATTTGCCCAAAGCTTATAATTTCCTCCTTTTTGTAATAATTTATTTTTCCATAGGCTTTCATCATCCATAGAAAAAATATTCTCGAAATCATTATCGCTTATAAACCAAGAATTTTGATTCATTTCTTGGTCTAGTTGTTCTTTTTCCCAACCAGAATATCCTAAGAAAAATCGAATATCAGAGGTGTTTAATGCGTCGTTGTTTAATAGGTTTTTTAGGCATTCAAAACTTCCTCCCCAAAAAATGCCATTAGCAACTTCTATACTATCTGGGAGTAGTTGGGGTACTTTATGCACAAAGTATAGATTATCTTGTTCTACAGGACCTCCTTGATATACAGGGAAATTGCAATCAATTTCTGGTAATAAATCGTTAATAGTATAATTTAAAGGTCTGTTTAATATAAAGCCAACAGAGTTATTGGGTGTGTGTTCTGTAAGTAAAACAATGGTTCTATTAAATGCGCTATCATTTAAAATAGATGGCTCTGCAATTAATAATTTACCTTTATTTAGTTTCAATTTATAAGTTTAGAATGGTTCTGTTAAATGTAATAAAAATTTTCATAAAAAAAAACTCTCTTAAAAAAGAGAGTTTTATATACTTTAAAACTAAAGGTCTTAGTTTACAGCATCGCTTAAACCAGCTCCCGCTTTAAATTTAGCTACGTTTTTAGCAGCGATTTCTATCGTTTTTCCTGTTTGAGGATTTCTACCAGTTCTAGCTGCTCTGTTTGAAACAGAAAAAGTACCAAAACCAACTAATGCAACTTTATCTCCACCTTTTAAAGCAGAAGTTACGTTATCTGTAAAAGATTCTAATGCCGCTTTAGCTGCTACTTTAGAAATTCCAGCATCTGCTGCCATTGCATCGATTAAATCTGACTTGTTCATAATAAATAAATTTTTTAAAATTAATTGAATATTTTTTGCTTAATAGCTTAACAAATATAGATGGATTAAGGGTTTACGCAAATTAGAGTGCTAAAAAAGTACCCTTTTGTTAATAAATATGTGTAAATTGTTAATAAAGGTAGTTGTAAAACACAAAAATCTGTAAAAACCATACGGATAAAGGCTTTAGAAGACATTCGCTTCAGAAGAAAAAGTATAGCCATTTAGTAAACTTTTTGCATCCATTTTTTTCTTTCCAGATAGTTTTATTTCATCAATAATAATGAAACCGCCATTAACAGCTACTTTCAACTCTTTCTTTGTAGCTAAAATTTTACCAATAATAAAATTATGAGCTTCTTCTTCCTTTTCTTTTCTAATGGCATAGATTTTAGCCGTTATTTCTTCCTCTCCATTTTTAATAATGGTCCAGGCTGCTGGAAATGGATTTAAACCTCTAATTTTATTATAGATGTTTTCTAAAGAATCTGTCCAATCAATTCTACAATTTTCTGGATTCAACTTAGATGCAGATTTTTCTTCTAAATCGGGTTGTTTTGTTGTTGTTACTTTTTCAGTAGCAATGAGGTCTATTGTTTTACCAACTAAATCGGCTCCTAAAAACATTAATTTATCATGTAATGTACCAACTGTTTCAATTTCTGAAACCGCTATTTCTTCTTGTAAGATAATTTCTCCCGTATCAATTTTATCATCAATAAAAAAAGTAGTTACACCTGTTTTAGTTTCGCCATTTATAATAGCCCAATGTATGGGAGCTGCACCTCTATATTCTGGCAATAAAGAAGCGTGTAAGTTAAATGTACCATATTTAGGCATTTGCCAAACAACTTTTGGTAGCATTCTAAAAGCAACTACAATTTGTAAATTGGCATTTAAATCTTTTAATTCTTTATTAAAATCCTCGTTTTTTAAGTTGGTAGGTTGTAAAACAGGTAAGTTTACCGAAGTAGCATATTTTTTTACGGCAGATTCATTTAACTTTCGTCCTCTTCCCGCTGGTTTGTCGGCTGCTGTAATAACACCAACTACATTATAATTATTTTCTACCAAATGCTTTAAAATAGTAACGGCAAAATCTGGAGTTCCCATAAAAACAATACGTACATCTTTCATAATTAGTGGATTAATTGGTATTTATTCTGATGATTAATTTTTATTTTATCATCGGTTAATAATTGTCGCAAATGTATTAAAATGTCTTTTTCATTCGCCACTAAAGACGCACTAATTTCTTGGGATGATAAAACTTGCTTATTCTCTAAAAGTTGTATTATTTCTGATGATAAATTTTTGGTAGGCTTTCTGTTTTCTGAAATACAAACATCACAAATACCACATTTTTCTATTTTTATTTCATCAAAATAACTTAAAACCTGATTACTTCTACAAAGGGAATTGTTATTTACAAAAGCAATTAAATCTTCTGATTTTTGTTTTTTCTGATGGATGAATTGCTTCATTTCTCTAGAACACCTGTTTATGGTGTAATCATCTTCTCTAGGTACTAGAAAAACAAGTTCGGCATCATTTTTTACAGGCTTATATGCAATAATATTATCGTTTTCTAATCGTTCAAAATTAGCTAAAACCAGATTAGTGGTTAAACCTGCTTTTTTTGCGATAAAAAATTCATCAATTTTTACTTCTTCCTCAAATAAACCTGCGTAGGTTCTTAATATGGAGTTGGTGAATTTTTTAAGCATTGGATTTTTATCCAAATAATTTAAAACAGTTTTACTACTCACTATAAATAATAAAGTAGACTTTTTATTATACTGATTGCTAATTTCTATAATTCCGTTATTGGCTAATATTTTAAGAGCAGTATCTACTTTTAATACGGAATAATTGTACTTTTTAGAAAACTCTAAAAGATTAAAAGAATATGACTCCTCGCTTAATTCGCCTAAAGAAATTCTAAAATATTGATATAATTTTTTGTGAATCTCTTTAATTTCTGGGATGCTTAAAAGTGTTTTTTCTAATCGATCTTTAAATAATATAATATCATTTTTATTAAATAATAAAACGGCAAATGATTTTTTACCACTTCTACCAGCTCTACCGGTTTCTTGTACGTAGTTTTCTATACTTGTAGGTAAATCTAAATGAATAACCAAGCCAACGTTTGCTTTGTCAATTCCCATACCAAAGGCATTTGTAGCCACCATAATGGGCGTTTTTTCGGTCATCCAGTTTTCAAAAGAACTATTTTTTTCTACGGATGATAATCCTCCATGATAAAAAGAACTTTTAAAGTTATTAGCATTTAAAAACGCGGCAATCTGAGTCGTTTTTTTTCTAGAATTTACATAAACAATAGCAGGTGTTTTCGTTTTTGTAAATATTTGAAGTAAGCGTTGTAATTTATCTTCAATGGTAAATATTTGATATGCTAAATTTTCTCTAAAAAAAGACTTTTTAAAAAGTTGAGGGTTTTTTAATTGAAGGTTAGTAGCAATATCTTCAAGAACTCTTTGGTTTGCAGTTGCTGTTAAGGCGATAAAAGGAACATTGGGTTTTAGTTCTCTTAAAATATTGATATTTCTGTAAGAAGGTCTAAAATCATGTCCCCATTCAGAAATACAGTGTGCCTCATCAATGGCAATTAAATTGATGTTTAATTCTTTTATTTTTTGTTGAATAAAATAAGACTGCAACCTTTCCGGAGAAAGATATAAGAATTTTATGCTTCCGAATTTAACATTGTCAAACAAGGTAATCATTTCATCTTGTGTAGAGCCAGATTTAATGCTTGTGGCTTTAATTCCTTTTTGTGTTAAGTTTTCTACCTGATCTTGCATTAAAGCAATTAAAGGAGAAATAACCAAACAAACACCTTCTTTTGCTAAAGCCGGAATTTGAAAACAGATAGATTTACCGCCACCTGTTGGCAGCAATGCAATGACATCTTTTTGAGCCAATGTAGCAGAAATTATTTCTTCTTGTTGGGGCCTAAATTCAGAAAATCCCCAATATTTTTTTAATATTTCTTTTGTAGCAATCATAAATCGCAAGCAAGCGAATTAACAACAAAATCGGCTCTTTCTTTTAAAGATCCAAAAGGAATATTAATGATGGTGTATCCTAAATCTGTATAAGAGTTCATTAAAAATTTGTCAATCTCTAAAGTTTCTTCAAAAGATTCATAACGTTCATTATCTGTAGTATGAATGTCTTCCCAAGGAGAAAAATGAAAAATTTTGGTGTATTTATAGTGGTTGCTTTTTTCGAAAAATGTTATCGGGTATTCTGTTTTAAAATAATCCATGTATGCGTGAACATCTGGAATTCCTCTATCAAAAAAAACAATTTTTTCCTTGCTTTTACTCGCTTCTAAAAATTGTTTTTCTCTACCTTCTAAAAGCATTTTGCTAAATAATAAAGGTTCTGTTAAGAACAGTTGGTCAATTCCTTTTTTTTGAGCCTCTAAAGTTACTTCTCTAGAAATTTCGGGCATACAAAAACACCCTCTATTTGTTAATTCATTTATAACCGAAGTTTTTCCCGTTCCTGGTCCACCTATTAAGACTATTTTTTGCTGCATTTCACAAAAATAAATGAATCTCTTTATAAAACTAATTTTTAATGTAATTTTGTTTCTTGTTATTTATAATTAATTTAGATTTAAGAACATGTTTTTATGAGTGATAAAAAAGAGTTTTATGCAAAGTTAAAAGAGCAACTAAATGGTACTACTAAATTTCCTGCAGATTATTTGTATAAATTTATTGTGCCTACAGATGCCAATCAGGTGCAAGAAGTAGAAGATTTATTTAACGATTCTGGAGCCGTAATAAATACAAAAAAGTCTAAGACCGGAAAATATGTGAGCGTTTCTATCGTATTAAATATAGAAAGTGCCGATAAAGTGATTTCGTATTATTTAAAAGCTGAAAACATTAAAGGAATTATATCATTATAGTTACGTATTTTATGAAGAAAATAGTTTTATTATTAGTTTTAGGTGTATCAATATCTGCCTTCTCACAGAAGAAAGATAAAACATTAGTTACTATAGACGGAGAGAAAACAACTGTTTCAGAATTTAAAAGAGTCTACGAAAAAAATTTAGATGCTATAGATAATAAAGAAGCTAAAAGTGTTTCTAAAAATTTAGACTTGTATATTAATTACAAGTTAAAAGTAAAAGAAGCTTATAGTATTCATTTAGATACACTGCCTTCTTATAAGAGAGAAATGGAAACGTATAAAAACCAACTTTCTGCGCCCTATTTACAAGATACTACGTTTATAGATCAGTTGGTAAAAGATGCTTATTTTAGAACAAAAAACCAAGTTAAGGCAAAACATATCTTATTAAGATTACCACGAGAAGCATCTCCAAAAGACACTTTAATGCTTTATAATAAAATCTTAGAATTGAGAGAAAGAATTCTAAAAGGTGAAAAATTTGAAGCTATTGCAGCACAGTATTCCGAAGATAAATCTGCCCAAGATGATCCTAAAACAGGAAGAAAAGGGAATGGAGGTAATTTAGGTTATTTCGCTGCTTTTAATATGGTGTACCCCTTTGAGGTAGCCGCTTATAATACTAAAGTAGGTGAAATTTCTATGCCTTTTAGAACACAATTTGGATATCATATTATGCAAGTAGATGATTTAAAAGAGTCTAAGGGTGAAATAGAAGCGGCACACATTTTAATTAGAGATACAACGGCTGTAGGTAAATTGAAGATAGATAGTATTTATACCAAATTAAAAAATAAAGAGAAATTTGAAGATCTAGCAATGCAGTACTCAGAAGATCCGGGTTCTAAAAAGAATGGAGGTAAGTTAGGTAAATTTGGTACAGGTAGAATGGTAAAACCATTTGATGATGCCGTATTTGCTTTAGAAAATATAAATGATTTTTCTAAACCATTTAAAACTCGTTTTGGTTGGCATATTGCTAAGCTATTAAAGAAACATCCTATTCAATCTTTTGATGAAATGAAAAAAGAGTTAAAAGAAAAGGTGAAAAAAAGTTCTAGAATGCAGTTGTCTGAAAAAGCAGTTGTAAATAAATTGAAAAAAGAATATACTATTACAGAATTTGAAGAAGCTAAAAAGATTTTAAATAAAAAAAATCTAACAGCACTTCCTATAGATTCATTACAGAGCACAATTTTAAGGATAAATGATAAAAATATTACACAAGAAGCTTTTATTAAATATATTAGAAATAGAAGACATTTAGCCGTTTTTAAACTTTTTGAAATGTTTGAAGAGGAAGAAATATTAACGTATTACAAAGAAAACTTAATTTATACAGAACCAGAATATGCATATACTTTAAAAGAGTATGAAGATGGTTTGTTGCTTTTTGAATTAATGCAAGAAAAAATATGGACAAAATCTTCTAGTGATACCATTGGTTTGCAAAAGTTTTTTGATACACACACTACTAATTATAAAACAACTGATTTAAAAAGTATAAAAGGTCAGGTAATAAATGATTATCAAAACTTTTTAGAAGAAAATTGGATTGCAGATTTAAGAAAAAAGAGCAAAATTAAAGTAAGTAAAAAAGAATTGAAAAAATTAATAAATTTTTACAAAAATAAATAATGAAATATTTAGCTATCTTATTTTGTCTTGTTCTTTTTTCTTCTTGTGATTTTTTTACAATGAAAGAGAAAGAAACCAATACTTCAGAAATTGTAGCTATTGTTAATACAGAAAAGCTTTTTAGAGAAGATTTGGTAAATATTTTACCTAAAAATATAAGTAAAAGTGATAGCCTAGTTTTAGTGAAAAGCTATATTCAGAATTGGGCAATAAAAAGACTTTTACTAGAAAAAGCTAAGAATAATAGTTCTTTAGAAACGATGAATCAAATAGATGATTTGGTTAAAGATTATAAAGAAAGTTTGCTAATTAATAACTTTAAAGAACAATTAATAAAACAACAATTAGATACTGTTATTTCTGATGAAGAACTAGCGGCATATTATATGTTGAATAAAGAGAATTTTAAATTAAATGAAGAACTTGTTAAAATAAAATTCCTTCATGTAGATAAGAATATAAAAGACAAAAAAAATATTTTAAAGCTTTTTAAATCCGATAGTATTAGCGACCTAGAAATATTAGAAAAACAAGAACTAAGTTTTAAATCTTATCAGTTTAACGACTCTGTTTGGACGCAATTAGATAACATTTTGTTAAAACTTCCTTTTTCAAAGGAAAAACTGTTAAAAAAAACAAAATTCATCGAAAAACAAGATTCAATAGGTTTATATTTGGTGGCTATAAATGACGTGTTAGAACGAAATTCTATAGCGCCTTTAAGTTATATTACACCTACAATAAAACAAATGATTTTACATAAACGTAAAATTGAATTATTAAGAGAGATAGAAAAAATAATAGTAAAAGATGCAACACAGAACAACAATTTCAAAATATATTAAAATTTCAATTTTTACCCTTTTTCTAGGGTTTTTAGGATTGCAAACATCAGCACAAAAAGTAAAAATAGATGGTGTAGCAGTGGTTATTGGTAAAAACATTGTTTTAGATTCTGATATTGCTAAATTTAAACAAGAAGTAGAATTAAGAAGTGAAGGAAAAGTAAAAATTACAGATTGTGAAATGCTAGAAGAACTGATGCAACAGAAATTATTGGCGCATCATGCCATTGTAGATAGTGTTACTGTTTCCGACTCAGAAGTTATGGGTAGAGTAGATAGAAGTATCAAATATTTTACACAGCAATACGGGAGTGAAGAAAAAGTAATTAAAGCATATGGTTTTAATGATTTAGATGATTTAAAAAAGGAATTGTCTACGGTTCAAACAGAAAATCTTTTAATAGAAAAAGAGCAACAAAAAATTACAGAAAAGATAGATGTTACTCCAGAAGAGGTGCGTTTGTATTATAATGGATTAAAAGAAAAAGGAGAATTACCTCAGTTTCCGGCAGAAATAGAACTTGCTCAAGTAGTTTTAAAAGCAATACCTACAAAAGAAGAAACAGACAGAATTATTAATAAATTAAATGAACTAAAAAAAGAAATAGAAGAGGGATCTAGTTTTAGAATGAAAGCTATTATTAATTCTGATGATCCTGGAGTAACAAGTAATGGAGGTGAATATACGGTAACAAAAGAGTCTGCTTTTATTAAGGAATTTAAAGAAATGGCATTTACTTTAGACGTTGGTCAAGTTTCTAAACCATTTAAATCGCAATTTGGTTATCATATTATGCAATTACATGCAATTAAAGGGAATACAAGAGTTGCTTCTCATATATTAATGCAACCAGAAATTCCTGAAGAAAAAATGAAGGAACTTAAAGATAAAGCAGAACATATTATTTTAGAAATTAAAGGAGGAGAATTAACTTTTGAGGAAGCTGTTAAAAAATATTCTAATGATGATGACACGAAGAATAATGGTGGACTTATTGTTAATCCGTCTACAGGAGAATCTAAGTTTGATTTAACCAGAATGGATCCTACTTTTTATGCAAGAGTAAGTGATCTTAAAAAAGGAGAAATGACAGACCCTTTTTATGATGAGGAGAGATCTGGTGATAAAATGTACAAGTTCATTTTAATGAAAGATAGAACAGATACGCATGTTGCAGATATTGTTGAAGATTATGTGAAAGTACAACAATTAGCACTTCAAAAAAAGAAAGAAGAAACCATTACAAAATGGTCTAAAGAAAAAATAAAAGATACCTACATTAATATTGGACCTGCGTATAGTAAATGTACGTTTGAGAAGAACTGGAAAAAAGAAGTAAATAAATAATGTCTGACGTAAAAGCAGTAAAAGATTTAGTAGATAAATACAACAAGTTAAAAACAGAGATTGGTAAAGTTATAATTGGGCAGCATGAAGCTGTTAGTTTTACTTTGTTGTCTGTCTTCTGTGGTGGTCACTCCTTATTAGTTGGAGTGCCGGGTTTAGCAAAAACGTTGTTGGTAAATACTGTTTCCGATGCTTTAGGATTGCATTTTAAAAGAATACAATTTACGCCCGATTTAATGCCTTCAGATATTTTAGGAAGTGAAATTTTAGATGAAAACAGACATTTTAAATTTATAAAAGGGCCTATTTTCTCTAATATTATACTTGCAGATGAAATAAATAGAACTCCTCCTAAAACACAAGCAGCTTTGTTAGAAGCGATGCAAGAGCGTTCTGTAACCGTTTCTGGAAATCATTATAAATTAGATTTACCCTTTTTTGTGTTAGCAACACAAAACCCAATTGAGCAAGAAGGAACATATCCGTTGCCAGAAGCGCAATTAGACAGGTTTATGTTTTCTATTTATTTAGAATATCCTTCGTTTGAAGAAGAGGTAGCTGTTGTAAAAAGTACAACGGGTAATAAAAAAGAAATTATAAAGTCATTATTTTCTGCGGAAGAAATTGTGGAAATTCAAAAACTAATACGTAAAATTCCTGTTGCCGATAATGTTATTGAATATGCAGTTCGTTTAGTAGGTAAAACAAGGCCGAAATCTAAAGAAGCTACAGATTTAGTAAAATCGTACTTAGATTGGGGAGCAGGTCCTAGAGCATCTCAAAACTTAATCTTAGCGGCTAAAGCTCATGCGGCCATAAACGGAAAGTTTTCTCCGGATATAGAAAATGTAAAAGCAGTAGCTATCCCTATTTTATCGCACAGAATTGTAAAAAATTATAAAGCAGAAGCTGAAGGTGTTTCTGTTGCAGATATTATTAATTCTTTGTTGTAAAACGAACTCTAGAGGTATAGAGAAGTCGCAAAGAGGTAAAGAAAAACGCAAAGTTCGCAAAGAATTAGGTGTTAAAACTTTGCAAACTTTGCGTTTATTTTTTTACAAGAATTTATTCGTTTTCAAAAAAGCTAAACACATTTCCTCCATAACGTTTATCATAACTATGCTTTTCATTTTTAGTTAAATCTGTGTGTTTAGAGTGTTCAACAATTAAAATACCATCTTCTTTTAGTAAATTTTTGGTAAAAACCAAATCCACTATTTTTAAGAATTGTTCTTCTTCAAAATCATAAGGTGGGTCTGCAAAAATAACATCTGCTTGTAAAGAAGTCTTTTCTAGAAATTTATAAACATCACTTTTAAAAGTGTTTATAGGTAAATCTAAGGTTTTGGCAGTTTCGTTAATGTATTTTATGCAACCAAAGTGTGCGTCTATGGCATAAATTTCTTTGGTTCCTCTAGAGCCAAATTCATAACTAATGTTTCCTGTACCAGAAAAAAGATCTATAACAGCAATACTATCAAAATAATAAGTGTTGTTTAAGATGTTAAAGAGCGATTCTTTAGCCATATCTGTTGTAGGACGAACAGGTAAGTTTTTAGGCGCGGATAAACGTCTGCTTTTGTGTTTTCCAGATATTATTCTCATGAATTTAAAAGGATATAATTTGAATGTTTAGAAGCATCTAATTGATTAAAAATTTTGTTATCACTTTCTAAAAAGGAAACATTTCTAATATATTGATACGTGATTTTATAAATTTCAGAAGCCATTTCAATATCTCCAATAAAAGATAGTTGAGTTTCTTCTACATTTAATTTTAATTGTTCAAAAGTAAATAAGATATAATAAATAAAATCTTCTTTTGTTTCAAAATTAAATGAATTTGTAAATAGGAGCTGTTTATTTTGAAGTACAACAATGTCAAAAGCTTCTTTTGATACATTTACAAATACCTTCTTTTGATCAGAATTATTGAAAGTAATTAATTTTTCAATTAAAATGGTTAAATGATGTTTGTATTCAAACTCACCAAAGTTTTGAAATAAGTAATTATTAATATTTACATAAGGTACATATACGTTTTTTGCGTTGATGCTTTCTATATCATCATAAGCAATAAAATCTGTAGCTAATGTTTTTATATTAAAATTAAGATATTCAGAAAGTATTTCTTCATTAAAATATTGATTAGGTACCAAAGAAAATAAATTATTTTGATGTATAACTAATACAGATGAAAAGTCTTTTTGCAGGTGTATATCTGTTTTAAATATTTCTTCTATTTTTTTTAATAGATTTTCTGGCGTTAATTGTTTTTCTTTAAAGATGTATTCAGAAAAGTAAAAGGTTTCTTTTGATGCATTATTTGTTATACAAAAAGAAAATCCATCCAAATTAAATTGGATGGATAACTTAGTATCTTTTACGTGTGTTAAAGTATGTATACTATTCTTCTTTATCACCGTCTTTTTTGTCATAAGAAGGAGGCCAATTACCACCAGTTGTAACTTCATCTAAAGAACCAACAGAAACATATTCTCCTTTAATTTGATCTGTAGCAATTTGCTCTAATTCTTGTTTAAGAAGAGATTCATCCATTCCTTTTAAAATATCTTGTTTTGCTGTTTTAACATAAAACGTTGGTACTACCATTCCTGGTACTTTTTCTACAGTTCCTACTTCTATTTCAAACTCTTTACCTGCAACGCCAGGTACTTTAAACATTTCTTTATAGTTTTTTCCTTTAAAGTATTTAGAAACAGGTTCGTAACCAATAGTATCTGTTTGTCTTTTTTCTACATCAATGATAATACCACCACCTCTGTGTTCTTTTTCTACAATAGTTTTAGTTTCTGTTAAAGCTAATTTAGCGCTATCAATAAACTTTATTAAACCAGCCTTGTCTTTAGTGTATGTACCTGTTACTTCAAAATGCTTAACTTCTGCATCTCTAATTATTTTTAAGTTTTGAATAACTTTAGAGTATTTTGCAACTTTATTTTTATTAAAAATAATCGGTTCCATTATACCATAGTATATTTTATAAACTAAAAAAGCGGTTAATGCCAAAAGAGATATAGAGGCAATCCATCTTAATTTTAATGGTAAAAATTTAACTATAATAATAGCTAGTAATACTGCAGCTATAAGAGCCGCCAAAATCATTCCAAGTAATCCCATTGTAAGTATTTTTTTTTAATAGTCTTAAGGCAAATCTACAATTTTTTTTTTATGATAAAAACTTTTATTTACAATTCAATGTATCTTTGTTGTATTAATTTTTATATGATAAATAAAACATCCAATTTTTACGCAGAATTACTGAAAAAATTTCAACATTTTCCAACCACTAAACAAAGCAAATTATTACGGCTTTTAAGCGATTTTAGTTTTACAGAGGACACAGATGCCTTGTTTTTGTTAAAAGGGTACGCAGGTACAGGTAAAACAACCAGTATAAGTGCTTATGTAAATAGTTTAGTAAGCATCGGTAAAAAAGCAGTTTTATTAGCGCCAACTGGTAGAGCTGCTAAAGTAATTTCTGTGTATTCTAAAAGACCTGCATTTACAATTCATAAAAAAATATATTTTCCTAAAAAGCAATCAAATGGTTCTGTAGGTTTTGTTTTACAACCAAATAAGCATAGAAATACGGTTTTTATTGTAGATGAATCTTCTATGATTCCGGATAGTAGACAAAATCAGAAATTATTTGAAACCGGCTCCTTATTAGATGATTTAATTCGTTATGTATACTCTGGTCATCAATGTAAATTAATTTTTATTGGAGACACAGCTCAATTACCTCCTGTTAAATTAAAAATTAGTCCTGCTTTAGAAGAAGACACCTTGGTGTATGATTATCATAAAAATGTTACATCAATAGAGTTAGATGAAGTTATGCGTCAGCATGAAGATTCTGGTATTCTTGCAAATGCAACGTTATTAAGGTTGATGATTCAAAATGATACCACTAATTTTAAGTTTGATATTAATTTTCCTGATATAATTAGATTAGATGATGGTTATGATATTGAAGATGCATTGGTTACCGCTTATGATAGTGATGGAGTGGAGGATACGGCATTTATTGTACGTTCTAACAAAAGAGCAAATGAATATAACCAACAAATTAGAATGAAAATTCGAGGGCAAGAAAATGAAATTTCTGCTGGAGATTATATTATGGTGGTAAAAAATAATTATTATTGGTTAAAAGAAAATTCAACCGCAGGTTTTATAGCTAATGGAGATATTTGTGAAATTTTAAAAATATTTTCTATTAAAGAATTGTACGGTTTTAAATTTGCAGAAGTAGAAGTTCGTATGATTGATTACCCAGACATGCAACCTTTTGAAACGGTTTTATTGTTAGATACACTAACTAGTGAAACGCCTTCTTTAACGTATGAAGAATCTAACAAATTGTATCAAGCAGTAAAGGAAGATTATGCACATATAAAATCGAAGTCAAAACAGTTTATGGAAATTAAAAAGAATGTGTTTTTTAATGCATTACAAGTAAAATTCTCATATGCCATGACCTGTCATAAATCTCAAGGAGGACAATGGAAAACGGTGTTTATAGAGCAGCCTTATTTGCCAGAAGGTGTATCTAAAGAATACTACAGATGGCTATATACCGCTTTAACTAGAGCGCAAGAAAAATTGTATTTAATTGGTTTTAAAGATGAATTTTTTGAAGAATAGCAATAAAATAGGATTTAAAGAAAGCGCTAGAAGTAATTGAAAACGATGTTAACGCAGCAGGTAGTTAATTGCTATACTACCATATTTATGCCCGTAGGTATATCTTAAATCTTTAGATTTACTAGTATTGTAATTAAAAGAATACCCAAAGTTTAAACGATTAACTGTAAATTTTAAACCTAACTCAATATCAAAAACAATTGGTTTTAATGCATTCGTAATTGGACTTGTTTTGTTTAAAAAACTACCTTGTAGCGTGGCGTCATAAGTAGCATATCGCAACATTGGTTTTATAAAAAAAAAGGATTCTACTTCTCTATAATAATCTGTTTGGTTATTATTTAAATTAGTATTAAATGCAATTGAATTTGCTAATTTCTGAAGTGGTTTTAGCCCAATTCTACTATAAAAACCTGTAGAAATATTTGTGTAAACAGTACCAAGATTTAAATTGTTAACCCAAGTGATATCAAAGTTATTATCAGTAGTTTCTAAGATGGTTTTTAAATATTCTGCATTAAAATTTAGTGCAAAAGCATTTTTTATTTGATATTTCCATCCTACTGCTTTTTTAAAACCATATATATCATGTATAAATTCTTGTAATTCTTCTGCATAAGAATTAGTACCAATTACCCCAATTTGAGCAGATGTCTTAAAAATTTGATTATTTTTATAAATCCTTTTTATACCGAAACTTCCATATAAATATCCTGCAAAAGGTCTATCTTGGTCATTTACATCTTCTACTGTAGTTTTGTAAGGCGTATACATTTCTTGCCCTATTTGCCATTCTAAAATGCGTTTTTCTAAAGAGGGTTTTTTATTTTTAGAAAGATATCTATACGTTAAAAAAATGCCACTTGTATAATACCTATCTCTATGGGCAGAAACATAAAGATCGTTATCTGTTACTAGGCTAATTTCTTTAGTAAATTTTTCTTGTGCAATTGTATAAGAAGAAACAAACACAATAATAGTAAGTATAAAATATTTCATAAAAGACAAATATAAAAGAACTTATTTAAAATGATGATTTTTTTATGTAATTCTAAAAAAAAGTAGTTATTTTAGTCCGAGTAAATAGAATTTATGGAAATTAAAAAGGGATTAAGTTCAGAGGACTTTCAAAGCGTTAAAAATAGTCAAGAATTATTAGCGCTAATAGAGGAGAAGAATGCTGCTAGTAAGAAAGTAAAAAAAACAATGATATATAATGAAGAACTAAGGTTGCTTCAAATAGAACTTGTTAAATTACAAAGATGGATATCTAATAACAACAAGCGTGTTGCTATTATTTTTGAAGGACGAGATGCAGCTGGTAAAGGAGGTAATATTCGTAGGTTTATGGAACATTTAAATCCGCGGTCTAGTAGATTGGTGGCTTTAAACAAACCTACAGAAATAGAAAAAGGGCAATGGTATTTTCAACGATATATAAAAGAATTGCCAAATCCTGGAGAAATTGTTTTCTTTGATAGAAGTTGGTACAATAGAGCGGTTGTAGAACCTGTTATGGGTTTTTGTTCAGACTTACAATATAAAGAATTTTTAGTGCAAGTACCAGAATTTGAGCACATGATGTACGAAGATGGTGTTGTGATTATTAAATTTTGGTTGTCAATTTCTAAAGGAGAACAATTAACTCGTTTTGAAGGTAGAAAAGAAAACCCATTAAAAAGATGGAAATTTAGTCCTGTAGATAAACAAGGACAAATTCTTTGGGATAAATATACTGATTATAAAGAAGAAATGTTCTCTAAAACGCATACTTCATACAGCCCTTGGATGATGATAAAGACAAATGATAAAAAAGTAGCAAGACTAGAAGCTATTAGACATGTTTTATCTCAGTTTGATTATGAAGGGAAAAAAGAAGCAAAAACAGTTTTAAATCCAGATCCTAATGTAGTAATGCGTTATTATAGATCTAACACAAATATAGATTAAATTTACTATGGAAATATCGTCTAAAAATTTAAAAAAATTAAACTCTAAAAAAGGCCTTTTAGCACTTTTATCTAAAGAACCTTTAAATATAGATAGAGCCATTAGATATGTAGATTATCAAAGAAAACTGGAAAAGTTACAGGTAGAATTGATACGTTTACAAAAGTGGGCAATTAATAAAGAAGAAAGAATAATTGTTGTTTTTGAAGGAAGAGATGCTGCCGGAAAAGGAGGCGCTATAAGAAGGTTAACAGAACGTATTAATCCACGTCATATGCGTATTGTTGCATTATCAAAACCCACAGAAGATGAGGAAACACAATGGTACTTTCAAAGATATATAGAGCAACTACCTAAAGCAGGCGAAATTGTTTTTTTTGATAGAAGTTGGTATAATAGAGCGGTAATAGAACCCGTAAATGGGTTTTGTACTCCGGAAGATTATAAAATTTTTATGAATCAGGTAAATGATTTCGAAAGAATGATTTTAGAGTCTGGAATTCATGTTGTTAAAATTTATATGTCTATTTCTAAAAAAGAGCAGTCTAAACGTTTTGAGGATATAAAAAATAATCCATTAAAGCAATGGAAAATGACTAAACTAGATGAGAAAGCTCAAGATTTTTGGGATGAATATACAGAGTATAAAAATGCGATGTTTGAAAAAACAAATACAGATATTTCTCCTTGGAAAATAATTAGAGCAAATAGAAAAACAGAAGCTAGAGTAAATGTTATTAACCACATTTTAAATAGCATTCCTTATGATAAAGATTTAGAAGTTTAAATATTTTTTAACAGAAAAAAGAGACATCTATATTTTTTGGAATTGTGCATTTTTATCTATTTAATCAAACTTCCTTACAATATGTTAAAAAGTCTTTCGCTATTATCTCTTTTATCTTCTCTAAAGTAAAATAAAAGTTTATTTTTACGCAAATTTTACAACACAACAAATTTATAATGAAGAAATACACGTACACAGAGAAAAAAGACACGCGTTCAGGTTTTGGAGATGGTTTAACAGAATTAGGTAGAACAAACCCAAACGTAGTTGCCTTATGTGCAGATTTAATTGGTTCTTTAAAAATGGATCAATTTATTGAAGAAAATCCTGAAAGATTTTTCCAAATAGGTATTGCAGAAGCTAATATGATTAGTATTGCAGCAGGATTAACAATTGGAGGTAAAATTCCGTTTACAGGTACATTTGCTAACTTTTCTACCGGTAGAGTGTATGACCAAATTCGTCAATCTGTGGCGTATTCTGGTAAAAATGTAAAAATTTGTGCATCGCATGCTGGAGTTACTTTAGGAGAAGATGGAGCAACACATCAAATATTAGAAGATATTGGTTTAATGAAAATGTTGCCAGGAATGACCGTAATTAATACGTGTGATTATAACCAAACAAAAGCAGCAACGATTGCAATTGCAGATTTTGATGGACCCGTATATTTACGTTTTGGTCGTCCAAAAGTACCTGTATTTATGCCAGCTGATGAAAAATTTGAAATTGGTAAAGGAATTCAATTAACAGAAGGAACTGATGTAACTATTGTTGCAACAGGTCATTTAGTTTGGGAATCTTTACAAGCAGCAGAACAATTAGAAGCAGAAGGAATCTCTGTAGAAGTAATAAACATACACACAATTAAACCTTTAGACGAAGAAATTATTTTAAAGTCTGTAGCTAAAACCGGTTGTATTGTTACTGCAGAAGAGCATAATAAATTAGGTGGTTTAGGTGAAAGTGTTGCTAGAACGTTAGCTTTAAATACACCAACTCCACAAGAATTTGTTGCAACAAATGATACTTTTGGAGAATCTGGAACACCAGAACAATTAATGGCTAAATATGGTTTAGATGCTGCTGCAGTTGTAAAAGCTGTTAAAAAAGTAATTTCTAGAAAATAATTACGTTTTAAGTTTTAAAGTAGTTTAATCTTTAAATTAAAAATAATGAAAAAAGTAATTTTAATGATGTGTTTGGCTTTTGGATCTATCCAAATGTCTAATGCTCAAATAGATTTTGGTATTAAAGCAGGGGTTAATTATAATAATACAGGTAACGATTCTTTTAAAACTACTGGAAGTGATGTTATAAACGGAGCGAAAGCTAAATCTGGTTACCATGCAGGTATTTGGTTTCGTGGAGATTTGCCTGTTCTTGGTTTATATTTAAGACCAGAAATAGTGTATACAGAAGTAAAAAGTGAATATGCTTTAAATACTATAAAATCTGATTACGATTTTAAGAAACTAGATGTTCCTGTTTTAATCGGGAAAAAGTTTTTTGGATTTGTAAACGCTTTTATTGGTCCGTCTTTACAGTATGTAATAGAAGATGATTTTAAGTTTAATAACTTAACTACAGATGATTTTGATAAATTTTCTGTAGGCGCTCAAATGGGACTTGGTTTAGAATTTGGAAACTTAGGAGTTGATGTTCGTTGGGAAAGAGGTTTATCTAACTCTGAAGCTAAATTTGCTGATAAGTTTACCGTAGATAACAGAACAAATCAAATAATATTTGGACTTTCTTTAAAGTTATAAATACATAGATTATTAAACACCATAAAGCTCTTGAAATTTTCAAGAGCTTTTTTTATTTCTATCATTTAATAGTAAAAGCTTCGTTTACTGTTGTATAAAAAATTGAGTATTCCTTCTTTATATTACAATTATTTTTTATCATGTACTAGTTACTCAATTTTCATTTTAAAAAGTAATTTAGAATTTTCTCTAAAGCGATATAAGAAGTCTTTATTCTATTTTTAAAGCAGACTGAATAGTTGGAGTACTTTTTTTTAGATACGCTTATTCAATCCTTTTTCTAACAGATTTTATTTACATTCTTTCTAAGCATCCAATTTATAGTAAAAAACAAAACATTCAACAAAAAAAAAGACTCTTAATTTCTTAAGAGTCTTATGTAGTTTTTTATAATTTTAATTAATATCCGGATTCAAGTAATCTGGTAAGTCAGGATTGTTAGGATCGCTACGATCGTTAGCAGGATTTTCATCATCATTAGCATCTTCATTTATCGTTAGAACACCATCACCATCATCATCCGTATCTAAGTAATTAGCTCTACCATCTAAATCGGTATCATCATTTAACGGATTTAAATCTCCATCAGGATCTTCCATTATAGAAGGCACCCCATCATTATCATGATCTGTATCTTTTACAAAGTCATATAAATCAATATAAAAAAGAATACATTCATTTGCTAAAATACTACTTGCTCCAAATCTACCATAACCTAAACCAGAGGGGATAAATAAAATTCCTTTACCTCCGTTTTTATAAGTAATTGGGCCATTATCTGTAATATTATCACCTCCTTTAAAATTAGTGAAACCATGAACCCATCCACGAATAACTCCATTTTTTAAAACTCCATTGCTATAATAAGGAACTAAATTTAGCCAAACATAATCATTATAATCAAAAACGTTACTAATAGTTTCGGTATCTACAATTCTTTGTCCATAATATTTAACAAATACAGAATCCATAACTGTTGGGTTTCCTTTGTCTATTGTTGGAGTACCTACACTATTTACGTAATAATATAGATTGTAATCTATATCATTTTCTTTAACCTTCATCGTTTTTAGATTCTCTTTATCATCGTATAAAGCCGTTTTTCCAGGAACTAAGGCTTTAATAGAATCTATATCAGTATCAAAATAATGATTTTTTAAAAATTGAACTAACGTGTCATTATCTATTAAAGCTTGTGCTTCATAATCAAAATCATCTACCTCAGAAGAAGAGCTACTACCACAAGAGTAAAGTAGTATCGAAATAATTGCAAAAGCAAAAATATGTTTTATTTTATTCATTTATTCTTAATAATTTGAGCGTGCAATTTACCAATTTTATACCTTTGTAAAAAGACAAACGAACTATTTTAACTATTTTTATGAGAATTGATAAATATTTGTGGTGTATTCGAGTTTATAAAACAAGAAGTATTGCAACAACAGCGTGCAAAAAAGGCCAAGTTAAGATAGATAATAAAAGCCTAAAACCTTCTAAAGAAATTTTTGGAGATGAATTGATATTCGTTAGAAAAAACCAAATCAATTATCAAATAAAAGTTTTAGATTTACCAAAAAGTAGGGTTGGAGCAAAAATAGTAGATCTTTATAGAAAGGATGTTACGCCTAAAGAAGAGTTTGAGAAAACAGATCTTTTAAAATATGCCAAAGATTACTATCGAAAAAAAGGAGCAGGTAGACCTACAAAAAAAGATAGAAGAGATATAGATAATTATCAAGACGATACAACAGAAGAAGTATGACAACACCAGGTAGCATTATATTAAATGAATTGCAAATTTCTCAAAAAATAAGAAGGATTGCGTATCAAATTTACGAAACTAATAGTTCTGAAAAAGAAGTTATATTGGCCGGTATTGTGGGGAATGGTTATCTGTTTGCTGAAAAATTGATGGAAGTTTTACAAGAAATATCTCCTATAAAAGTAACTATTTGTAAAGTTAATATTGATAAAAAACATCCTTTAAAACCAATTACCACTTCTTTAAATGTTGAGGATTATAAAAATAAACCTTTAATTTTAGTGGATGATGTTTTAAGTTCTGGAACTACCCTAATTTATGGAATTAAGCATTTTTTAGACGTCCCTTTAAAAAGGTTTAAAACAGCTGTATTAGTGAATAGAAACCACAAAAAATATCCTGTAAAGGCAGATTTTAAAGGAATTTCTTTATCTACCTCTATAAAGGAACATATACAAGTTGAATTTTCTGGAAAAGAAGCTGTAGCTTATTTAGCTTAATATTTTTTCTAATTCTTCTGCAACTTCTGTTTTAGTTTTATTGTCTATTTTTACAATCGTTTTTGCTTGTTCGTAAAAAGGGCGTCTTTCAAAAAGATGTTTTGCAACAAATTCAGGAATTTTATCATCACCTAAAGACGCTATTAAGGGTCTTTTAGCCTTTTTTCTAATTAAGCGCTCTATCATCGTTGCAGTGCTACCTTGTAAATAAATAGAATTTGCATCAGAATTATTAATTTCTTCCATATTATTTGCATAACAAGGTGTTCCGCCTCCTAAAGCGAGGATATATTTTTCGTCTTTATCTAGAATTTCTTTTAAATATTTGTTTTCTATCAACCTAAAATATACTTCACCTTTGGTTTTAAATATTTCAGAAACAGACATTTTTTCTTTTTCAATAATATAGTCATCTAAGTCTAAGAACTTCATAGACAGTTTTTTAGAAAGTCTTTTACCTATGCTAGATTTTCCCGAAGCCATATACCCTAATAATACTATTTTCATTGATTTTTATTTTTATGCAAATATCTATAATTTTTTTTCATTTTAATGGTTATAATTCCAATGTTTGATTGTATATTTGCAACCGGTTTACAAAATAGACCTGGTAGCTCAGTTGGTAGAGCATCTCCCTTTTAAGGAGAGGGTCCTGGGTTCGAGCCCCAGCCCGGTCACAAATAAAAATGTTAAGCAATATGCTTAACATTTTTGCTTTATACAAATGCGCACGTGGCGAAATTGGTAGACGCGCAGCCTTGAGGGGGCTGTGTTCGCAAGAACGTGGAAGTTCGAATCTTCTCGTGCGCACAATTTAATTTAACAATGTATTTAAATTCAAAGAATTAAGTTTCTTTGCCTATTTTTTTACGAATTCTACTCTACTTTTAGATCCTTAATCTTTTTATTTCCTTTTAATTAAGTTTCTATAAAATACTTTTTTATTATAATCCACAACTTTTGGTATTGATATATTATTTATGCCAATGGTGAGTTGTCATGGATGTTAAAAAAAAACTAAGCACAACACCGTGTATTAAAAAATGCTATATTAGTCCTCCATTCAATAACTTAACGCAACAAATCTAAATGAGAAATTAATAAATGAACAATAAACTTTTCTTTCATTATTTAAGTTATTTACAATACCCATTTTTAGTTGGTGGTTTATATTTTACATTTAAGTCAAACTCTAATGGATTTAATCTTCAAGCCCTTAATAATATGCTGATTTTTATGGGGCTTGCAATTAGTTTTGCCTCTCTTCAAGACACAAAAAAGGTTTCTCTAAAATTTGATAAAAAGATTTGGGAAAACCCTAAACTTGGAAAAATATTCATTCGTTACCTTATTATAATAACTCTTTTAATTTTTGTGTTTGGAATTTTTGGATATTTTATTTCAGATAATAAAAACATAAAAGAAGTATCATTTGGAATCATAATTTTTGGAGTTGGATTGATTGGAATGCTAAAAACTGGAATGGAAATTCTTGAAAATCATATAAAGAATGGAAAAAACAAAACAGATAAATAAAAACTACTGCCAACACCGTATAAACTTTATTGCTGTTTTTAGCTCACTTGGGGAATTCCTGCGGAATTTCGCCGTTCGTGTTTTATTTACTAAATTCACTGCTTAAACAACGCAACAAAGCTTATACAACAACGTTGTAAAACATTAACAAAAAAACTATGAAAAATCTAATTTTATTAATTCTAACTTCTTTTCTTCTAATTTCATGTGATAATGATGACAGCCCAAGTGATGAAATGTCTAATGATGCCGTTATTGGTAAATGGGTACAGATTGCAAGAGCATTTGATGGTGTAAATGATGAAAATCTCGATGAATGTGAACTTATGGAAACTATAGAATTTAAATCTAATAATATTGTATTAGAAGAAGATTACGATCCTGATTTCTTATTTCCTGATGACACTAGTTCCTCTGAATATGATGGATGTAAATTGAGTAAAACTATAGAATATACGTGGACAAAAAACGAAAATGTATATCAATTTAGTTTAGATGGAGAAACTGCGGAACCAATAATAACTTTCGAAAACGGAGATCTGAAAATAACTTTTGAAGAAATATATAATGGTGCCACACAAACAGATTCAAGAACATTTAGAAAAATTGAATAAAAAAAAAGTTTTACAAGACCGTTTAAAAATAATTGCGATTTAGTGCTTAATATAAGGTCGTTACGTGTTTGTAATGTCTGATTTTCCTTCGGAAAATCCTCGCATACAAACCCGCAACAAAGCTTATACAACAGCGTTGTACACAAGCAAAAAAATAATTCACTCAATCAAAAAGGCAGTTTACTCATTTAGTCTTTTAATAATTTCAACTTAAATGTACTTTTGAATAAAAACAAAATGAAAATACTTCTTTACTTTTCTTTATTTATAACTCCTATAATAATTCACTCACAAAATAAAGAGTTAGATTTTGAATACTTTCTTTACGGAATAAATCATTGCTACTTTGAATATGGAAATAGAGAATTCAAGGGCAATCAAGTGGATGTTTTTTTTGAAGATTTATTTAAAGAGGATATTATCGCTGAGTTTTTGAACAAAAAAATTGAAAAAGACAGCATTGATTATATAATAATAAAAAGAATTGATAAAGGTCCCAATTTCACGAATGACAGAGATGATAATTTAAGTCAATATTACATGTTTTCTGAATTAATAGAAAATGGACTCAAGGAAAATTTTGATGAAAAATCTTTATACAAAGAAAAGTTGAAATTAGATAAGAAGAAAGCCCACTCGTTCTTAACTGGAGCTTACCTAAGAAGTGGATTTAAAATAAATGACACATTATATAAAGTTAGTATATTTTCCTCTTCTAAACCTGAAAAATGCTATTCAGTTCTAAAATATACTAACTCAACAAATGTAGTTTATAAAATAAGGAGTCAGGAAAAAGATAGATTCATTAACCCGAAATCAACGGTTTATTTTAATCCATCTAACGAATTAAAAAAATACTTCGATTTAGTGAAAAATGTACCAAGCCTTACAGAACGACTAAATATTTACTTCTCAGATTACTATCTTGAAAAGATTTTATCCGAAAAAGATGTAAAAAAAATAAAGAAAATAGAGGAGGAGTTTGCTGAATTTAAAACTCTAAGCGAAAAAGGTGTTAAAGAAATGAACTTAGAAGATATTAAAATAGTTGAGGAATTATTAAATGAATAATGCCTGTTTACAACGCCGTATAAACTTTATTGCTGTTTTTAGCTCACTTGGGGAATTCCTGCGGAATTTCGCCGTTCGTGTTTTATTTACTAAATTCACTGCTTAAACAACGCAACAAAGCTTATACAACAACGTTAGCTACAAGTATGAAAAACATTCAGTACATATTAATAATTTTAAGCCTTTTGATTATAAGTTGCAATCAAGAAAAGCCTAAAACGGACATAACTGAAAATTCTATTTCAATATTAATAGATGATAGAGTAGAATTGTTGAGGGTTGCTTACTTCTTATCACTTGAAGATAGTATTGATGTCAATTTAAGACCTTGTAAAACGGGATTTTATAAAACAAATTTCGAGCCTTATAAAAAATACACCAGCCATCCTTTAGTTCAAAAAATAGGAAATGGAGATGAATGGAATGCTGATTTACCAAGTATTGCGCTTTGCCTTGATGAAAATTTAAAACCAAATGACAATCTTAATACAAAAGAACTTTCTGAACAATTTGGTTGGTATGGTAAAAACATTGATTCGCTATCAAAACTATTGATTGATTTCAAAAAAACAATTGCTTTCAAAAATGACTACAATGTAAATTTTAAACCTTTTACGGATTCCATAAAATCTAATCGAATAACAGAAAAACTAAATAAATTTTACAGAACGAAAAAGAAAACAAGTCTTAAAATATTATTCGATCCACTAAATAGAATTACTAATAAGGCTATAACCTTTACAAACAACCCAGAAAATGAAAGGTTATTTCTTATAACATATCTGTGTGATGAACCAAATGATTCTATCAAAGTATTAAAACTAAAATGGAATGATGATTATAGAAGGATTGTAATTCACGAAAACAGTCATATTTATACTGACAAATTATTCAGTAAATACTATGACAAAGAATTAGATTCTTTAGTAAAACAAGATAAATTCAAAGAAAAATACAAGGATATTGACGAAATTATAGTTGGCGGAATAACCGCGAAAATATTGGAACTGAATTATGGACAAAAAGTTGGAGAAGATGAAATTAATCATCAGCCAAAAAACTCAAGAATCGTATATGAACATTTGGATAAATATGTAAATAATAATAAAATGGAATTTGAACAAATATATAAGGAGATTATAGAACAATTAAAGAAAAAATACCAGTAGCTACGCCGTGTATGTTTTATTGCTTGGTTTTAGCCTACTTACAAAAATCCTTATGGATCTCCCAAAGGTTCATGCTTTTTAGTAATTTAGTTACTGGATTACGCAACTATCCTTATACAAACCGTTTTGTATGCAATTTAAACAGTAAGAATAAATGTTAGATAATTTTATTAATCACCTTCAAATAACCGAAGAAGAACTTCAAGATGAACTTCGCAAAAACTCAAATATAACAACACATAAAAAGGGTGAATTAATTATTAAAAACAATCAATATATTAAAGTATTAAAAATTGTTTTACGTGGAAAAGTAAGAGTCTATCAAGAAAATGAAGAACGTGAAATTCTTATTTATTATTTAAACGATATGGAGACCTGTACTTTGTCTCTATCTGCTTGTTTTGAAGATTGTAAAAGTACTGTAAATGCTATCGCTGAAGAAGAATGCACCATTTTAAATATACCTGTGAGGTTTGTTAAAGATTGGAATTATAAATATAAATCTTGGAACACTTTTACAACAAATACCTTTCGAGAGAGTTATAATTATCTGATTAATCAATATTCTAATTTAGCCTTTCAACCACTTAAAGATAGATTATTTGATTACCTGATTTCAAAAGCAGATAATTCGATAGTAAAGAAATCTCATCAAGAATTAGCAAGAGAATTGGGCACAACTAGAGAGGTTATTTCTAGACTATTAAAAACACTCGAAAAAAACAAAAAACTTCTTCTAGGCCAAAAAGAAATACTCATTTTAAACTCTATTTAAGTTGTGTGCTAAAAGTCACAGGTAATTATCCTTTCATTACTTTTTCTTTGTACCAACTTAAAACTACAATAAAATGAAAAGTGTTAAAACTAAACAGTCATTTACAGAACATACTCCAACAGCACACCACCAAATAGCATTAGAGGTATTGAATGCCAGTAAAGCTTGGTTAAACAATTTTAATAATGGAAATGCTGAAGCTTGCGTAAAAGGATATGATGAAAATGCAACAATGAAGGTTACGCCAATTGGAATAAAAAAAGGGACTACAGAAATTTCAGGTTTCTGGACACCTTTTATTAAATCGGGTGCGACCAACTTAATTTACACAAATGTAAGTATAGAAGTAGCAGATGAATCTACCGCATTTTTATCAGCAAATTGGAGCATGAATGTTGGAAAAGGAATTATTTATCAAGAAAAATGGGAGAAAATAAATGATGAGTGGTTATTAACATATGATGAATTTGAAATATTAGAACAGTTTCAATCTCCTAAAGAAAACACGACTAACCCTATAGCATGTCATATAATCTTAGAAGGTGTAATTAAAGCTTCTATTAAATTTACTAAAGGTTTTAACGCTGGAAATGGAATAGTGTGCGGAAATGGATACTCAGAAAAAGCGACACTAAACGCAATACCATTTGCATCTATAAATGGAAAGAATGAAATTCAGGTTTTTTGGGAGAAACTGATTAAAGATGGTGCTACAAACCTTACATACCACAATCCTACATTTAAAGTAACAACAGGTAATAATGCTTTTATATCATCACAATGGAGCATGAATATTGGTGAAGGTAAAATATACCAAGAAAAATGGGAGAGAATTAATAACGACTGGTTATTAACTTATGATGAGTTTAAAGTATTAAAACAATATTAATTATTTTAATAAGCGCTTTGTATTAAAAGGAAGGCGTTAAATCTTTTTTATATGAAATTACAAAGTTTTACATTACAAATATTCGAGCCAGAAAAGACGGTATCCTTTTATATAGATGTATTAGGATTTAAACTATTAAATGAATTATCAGAAAATGATTCTACGTATTATAACTTATGTTTTGAAAGCACTCGTTTTTACCTTCAATTAAAACACACGCCATCACTTAAAAAAACGGTTTATAAACAAGAATCGCTAGACAATTATTGGAAGTATAGCATATTTGTTAATGACATTCAAAGCGTTTATAAAGAGTTGCAAAAACAAAACATTGTTATAAGTGAACCTTCCCAATTTGGCGATATTGGTTATCTAGCTCACACCACTGACCCAGAAAATCATCAAATAGAATTTATCCAAAAAACATTTAAACAAAACACGGTAAAAACGTTACCTAACAGTAACTACCCGCTATTGGAAAATCCGGAACTAGGATTAATCACAATTAGAACAAAAGACCCAATCAAGAGTATCAATTTTTTTGAAGAGATATTAGATTTAAAATTATTTGTTAGAATGTATGTCACTAGAGGAAATGGATTTACATTATATTTTTTAGGAGACAAAAACTTAAACTTTCCTAATCTAGATATTGATGCTATAGAAAATAGAGAATGGATGTATCAACAAAGCCACTTGTTTATTGAAATCCAACATTATTGGAACAGTGAGTATGATACTAATTTCTCTTTAAAGGCAACCCCAAACAATGGATTAAAGAGTATTAATTTTTCAGGAGATTCAAAACTATTAAAAGAAAAATTAATAATGAATAATATTCCGTTTCATCAGGAAGGAGAAAGCGTCACTTTTGAAACAATAGATAAACATCTAATCTCGGTAAAAAATTGCAGAAGTACATTTAAATCAAGTACCAATCGTATCGAAAAAATAATGTAATTTTACCTTAACTAACAATTTAAAAACAAATCCAGTTCAAAATATTTTTTACCTTCTAAACGGTTAAAAAAATAGTTTGAACGATATAAATTAACCTAAAAGAAGTCAACTTTTATAAGTTTAAAACAAAAAAGAAATGAGGAATATATTAATACTAATTTTGATTTCAGGAATATGGAGTTGTAAACCTGAAAAAATACAAGTTCAAAACTTTGCAACATTTACAAGTCAACAGGTAACAGGTGTAACTGTCAGTGATAAAGGTAGAGTTTTTGCTAATTTCCCAAGATGGAGAGAAGGTGTGAAACACTCCGTTATTGAGGTATCTGAAAAAGGAACGTCAACAGCCTATCCTGATCAAGAATGGAATAATTGGAAAATGGGTAAAACAGTTTCTGATAGTGTATTTGTAGCTATTCAGTCGGTAGTAGCCTTCGAAAATATTCTTTATGTTTTAGATACACGTAATCCATTATTTAAAGGCGTAATAGATTCACCTAGAGTTTTTGCCTTTGACCTTTCATCGGGTCAATTAATAAAAACCTATATGCTAAGCAAAGAAAGTTTTCATAAAGATTCGTACATCAATGATTTACGTGTGGATAAAAAAAATGGCAAAATCTATTTTACAGATTCAGGACATGCTGGAATTGTTGTGGTGGACATAAAGTCTGGCAAAAGCTTTAGAGTACTAGATAATCACCCTTCAACACTTGCAGATACAGATCACTTAACTTTTAACAATGGAGTATGGAAAAATACGGTTCATTCAGATGGAATAGCACTCGATACCCAAAATGATATGTTATACTTTCACGCACTTACAGGCTATAATTTATATGCCCTTTCTACAAAAAAATTAATAACAGAAAATAATAAAGAAATAGAGGAAAGTGTAAAACTTATCGCAAAAACATCTGCTCCAGATGGAATGATTATTGATTCCTCAGGGAATCTATTTTTTGCCGATTTAGAAAATAAAAAAATTATGAAACTAGATATTTCAAGTGGAAAAATTAGTGTTGTAGTGGAAGGTGAAAAAATTAAATGGGCTGACACATTTAGTATCTATAAAGACGAGCTATATTTTACAAACTCAAGAATTAATGAAGCTAAAGGAGATATTAGCGAAATGGAGTTTAGTATTAATAAAATAAAAATAAACTAAGCACAACTCATACAATTTACCGTTAGCCACAATATATAACAAAAACTAAAATGAATAAACTAAAAATAACGAGACTACTATTGATACTATTTTTATGTGCTAATATTTCTTCCTACGCTCAAGAATCAAGCACGTTTGATGATAAACATTTTGTTGAATATCTTACGAGTTCATTAAAAAATAATGACGTAAATATTGAAAATAAAAATGCCTTTTTAAAAGCATCTAGAAATTACTGGAACGATAGAAAATTAGATTATAACTTACATCCAGAAAATTATGAAAAAGCAATATCTTTATTTCACGAGAATCAAGAAAAATTTAAAGGAATAGAAAGAGCCGCAAATAATAAGAGCAATAACAGGATTGAAAATGCTGTTAAGAATTTTCAAAATCTTGATGATAGAAATACATTTTCAAAAAATTCAATTTTATTTGTAGGAAGTTCAAGTATTGCTGGTTGGAAAACTTCAATTTCATTTCCTGAATTCTATATTATTAACAGAGGAATTGGAGGGATGAATATGACAGAAATAATACAACACTATGAAATTTTAATAAAAAAACATGCTCCTTCAGTAATTGTAATTTATTGTGATATTGACATTGAGCAAGGAAAATCTCCTGAAATTGCTGTTAATGCATTCAAAGAACTTACACGTAAAATTAAAGAAGACTTACCTAAAACATCTATATTATTACTTTCTATGAAACCTGTAATGATAGATGATTTCATAGGTAGAAATATCCGTAAAAATAAGATGATTACAAATGAACTACTTTTAGAATTTAGTGAAAAAGAAAATAATATTCAATTTGTTGATCTTGCTTCTCCAATGTTACATATAGATGGAAAACTAAAAACGGAGATTTTTATTAATGATGGAATGCATTTAAACAAATTAGGTTATGAAATTTGGAATCCAATAATTCGAAATATTTTACTTGAATTAACTAAATAAAAGCAAAGCACACAACATCTTAGTATATTTTATTGCTAAAACAAGCAACAAAGTATACCAAAAACCGCTGCCAGTAATTAAAAAAATCTCAAGTTGTTTTCAATACAATCTATAGAAGCAAAATATTTTATTAAAAATTATAATGTTCCCTTGTATTCCATTATTTTATTGGATGACGAGTCAGATTTTTCTGTGAATTTTGTAAAATATAAAACGAAACGAAAGTCTATTTTATTCCTTTCTCCTTATCAAAATTTAAAATGGTTAGGTTCTACTTCTTCAAAAGTGAAATTACTACAATTTCACGGAGATTTTTATTGTATTGAGTATCATAAAAAAGAAGTTGCTTGTAATGGATTGTTATTTAATAATATCTATTTGCAACCATACATTTCACTCAATAAAATTAAATTTCAAGAAATATCGCAACTAGTCGATAAAATGGAAAAAGAAGTTGGAGCCAATAAAAGGTTTTCAGAATCTGTTATAAAATCTTATCTACAGCTCATATTAGCTATTTGTAGTAGTGAAAAAGATGAACAACTTGGCAATAGATTCACACAACAAACTAATGAAAATGAGCTGCTCATATTTCAAGGTTTGTTAGAATTGCATTTTCATAAAGAACGTAATTCTTCATTCTATGCCAATAAGTTAAATATGTCCCTTTCTTCATTTAGTAAAAAAATAAAATCTCAAGTAGGAAAAACACCAACGCAACTCATTCAGGAGCGTGTTATTTTAGAAGCTAAGAAATTATTGCACCTAACTTTTAAAACTGTAAAAGAAGTTTCAATTGAGTTAAATTTTGATGACGAATTTTATTTTAGCAGATATTTTAAAAAAGAAGTTGGATTATCACCCACTCATTTTCGCGAGAAAGTTGGGATTTCTATAGTGGCAAAATAGTCCATTGTTCATCCGCTTTTATCCATTCTTTAGCTCATTCTTAATATTTAGTTTTGCTCTCAAACAAATATAATTATGAATAACTTACTTAATTTACTAATAAATAGTCAAACTAACTTTATCAATTTTATTCGTTTTGCCATTTTTATAGTGATGGTTTGGATTGGTGGTCTAAAAGCTTATCAATACGAAGCAGATGGAATAGTTCCTTTTGTAACAAATAGCCCTTTAATGAGCTTCTTTTATGAAAACAGTAACAAAACAGGCATCAATGAAGAAGGAAAAACTGTTAAAGAATACATGTTACACAAAAACCCAGAAGGTAAAATGGTAGAAAAAAATATAGAATGGCATAAATCAAATAATACATATGCCTTCTCTTATGGGTTAGGAAGTGTAATAGTTATTATAGGACTTCTGACACTTTTGGGAATTTGGTTTCCAAAAATCGGTCTTTGGGGTGGATTGTTGACGTTTGGAATGTCTATTGTTACCTTAACTTTCCTTATAAGTACTCCAGAAGTATATGTTCCAAACTTAGGAGGCGATATGCCAACACCACAATTTGGATTTCCTTTTCTATCTGGAGCTGGAAGATTGGTTTTAAAAGACATTATTATGATGGCAGCTGGGTTAATAATTGCATCTGACTGTGCAAAGAAGATAAAAATTACTGACAACACTAGGCGAAATTAACTGATTAATTTTCATCTACTTAGAGAAGTACTCACGAACTTTCTATCTATGCTTATTTACAAAGTTCCGCTAAACCGAAAAGTAAGAATATTTTAACCCTTTACTATTAACAGGCATAACAACCAATAATTAAAACCAGAAGTAGAAAAACCCTCTTTTCATGTTAATCGCATCATACATTTTTCAAAAAAAAACACCATTTATTGAAATTTGTTGTTGCATAAATTTTTATAATTTCATAATTTAGATTGAATAAAAAAACAAAGCCGAAATAGACTAAAAAAAGAGTGAACTATATTCGGATGATATCAAAAATTAAAAACAAAATAAGTAAACCATATGAACAAAAAATTAATTGTCATCACAGGAGCAAGTTCTGGATTTGGAATGGAAATGGCTAAGGAATTCGCAAAAGAAAATTACCCATTACTTCTATTAGCAAGAAGAATTGAAAAAATGGAAGCTTTAAACCTTCCAAACACAATGTGTGAAAAAGTAGATGTTACTGATAAAGATTCTTTTGAAAAAGCAGTTAGAAAAGCCGAAAGCATTTACGGAGAAACTGATTTATTAATTAATAATGCAGGAATAATGCTTTTAGGAGATATTGCCTCTCAAGATGCTAAAGAGTGGAAGGCAATGTTAGATGTAAATGTAATGGGAGTTATGAATGGTATGCAAATTGTCATGAATAAAATGAAGGAACAAAAATCAGGAACTATTATCAACCTTTCATCTATTGCAGGGATTCAAGCCTTCGGAGATCATGGAGCGTATTGTGCAAGTAAATTTGGAGTTACTGGTCTAACACGTGTTGCAAGGGCAGAAATGTCTGCACATAACGTTCGAGTATTATCTATTCTGCCTGGAGCTGTAAACACAGAGTTATTAAGTCATACAACAAGTGATGAAATAAAAAAAGGATATAATCAATGGAAAGAAAGTGTTGGAGCAGTTAATATTACAGCCAATGATGTAGCTAAAACAGTTAAGTTTATGTATGAATTACCTCAAAGTGTCTCGTTAAGAGAAGTTATAATTACAGACACAATGCAAGATAACTAACTAAACACAATGCTTTTGCTTACAAGGTATAAAAATAATAAGGGTTAAGTACCAAACCCAAAGTTGATGCTTATTAACAAAGTTTGCCAAATTTACAATTTGACGGTTAGATGAAAAAATAAAGAGTAAAATTGTAAATTTGGCTGATTGTTAAACTCGAAAATCATTGTATAATCGCCCCCTTGTTACTCATAAAAAAATAGTTACCAATAATTATAAAAAAATTCTTGAATTAATCTTAATTTTCACAGTAACACAAAGTGTATTCTCTCAAATTGAAAATTGTTTAGAATGTAATTCAAGGAAATATTCCGAAAAGGACATCCGTCATTTAACATTCTTGGAACTTAAAATCTTACGTAACGAGATTTTTGCAAGGCATCAGTATGTTTTTTCAGATGATGGGTTGAGTGATTATTTCTTAAGCAAATATGATTGGTACAAACCTAATAATAAACTAGGAAACAATATTGAGTTAAACCGTTTTAAAAAAGAAAATATTAGTCTTTTTTAAAAAAAAGAAAACGAGAAAATTAATTTTAAAAAGACAATAATTAAAGAATTGGAAGTATTATTAACTTCTTTGAACGAAAATGATACTTTAAAAATAAACAGAGTAATAAGTAATGCTACTATAGATTTTAATATTGAGCATAAAAATGCTGTTATAACTGAATTAAAAGATATTCTCACTAAAATAAATATCAAAGGAATCCATTGGTATAACGAAAATGGATTGTACAAAATAACAACTGATGATGGCTATTTTATAAACGAAACATCAATTAAAATAAAAGGTAAAGAAATCACCTTAAGCTATAATGATATAGAACATTCAGAATTATTATTAGATGAAACATCATTTGACTTTGGAAGTAGTTATGATTCAACTAACGAATATGCTTCTTGGTATACATTTGAAATAAAAAATAATAAATTAGTGCTAATCCAACATCAAGTAGTAGGATAAAAAACTATTGGTTGGTTTTAGCTTACTTAGAATTTTAATTTAAAAATGAGGCTAGCTAAAAGAAGTAATTTATTAATTTATAAAAAGATAAATAATTACTAGTAAGTACAATACCATCTAAAAAATTAATTTTAGATGGTCTTAATACATTATAAAAGTCCCCCAACTTTTAAATATATATGTCTTTATATTGCGGTACAAAATTATAGCTTTTATGACTTTGAATTTTTAGTTTTCGATAACTTGATGGTTATGGAAGTTGAATGGATTAAAAAGGACTTTAAGTATAATAGTATGCTTTTTCTTCTTTCTGTGTTATACCAAATGAATTTTGATATTAGTAAGAATTTAATACTTCTAGCACTTCATTTCGTTTTCGTACAGAAACCGGAATGCTAGAGTTATCGGTAAGCATAAGATAGCCGCCATCAGATTTTATAAACTCTTTTATATAAGTTGTATTTATTAAATGACTTTGGTGTACTCTTAAAAAACCGACTTCCTTTAACATGTCTGCGTAATACTTTAATGTTTTAGAAACGAGTATTTTATAGTTGTCTTTAAAGTAAAATGTAGTGTAGTTATTATCCGATTTACAGCGGATAATATCTTCAATATTTACCACAATTATTTTTTCTGAAGTATGTAGAGATATTTTACTAGGCTTATTGTTGGGAGCCGTTACCGCTTCTTGTAAAACATGCAGTTGTTCTTTATCTGGTTGAATTTGACTTTGGGCTTTTTCTATTGAAATTGCTAAATCTTCATCAGAATATGGTTTTAAAATATAGTCTATTGCCGCAAACTTAAAAGCTTTTATAGCAAAAGCATCACTTGCGGTTACAAAGATAATTTTCGATTTTAAATCAGGAAAAATTTCTAGGATATCAAAGCCTGTTCCATCGCCTAACATAATATCTAAAAATAAAATATCTGGTTGTTGTTTGCGTAATAATTTGGATGCTTCTACAACTGATTTAGCTTTTCCTATAATTGATATTTCAGGGTGATTGTTAGAAATATCATTTTCTAACATTTCTAATGCTACAGGCATGTCATCTACAATAATTGCAGTTAATTCTTTCATATTAAACTTCTTCAGTTAGTTCAAATAGTGTAATTTCTGGTCGTACATTTAGTCTTACTTGATATAAATTTCCGAGAGCTCTATTTATATATAAGGTTCTACCATCATATAAATCAAATTCACCAGAAGAGTATCTTTTATTTTTTACAGGAAGAATTGGCGGATTTAAAAATGGGGGTTTTACTTGTCCACCATGCGTGTGTCCAGACAATATCCATCCTTTATAATTATTCCAAACATTTAGATCGCAAACATCTGGGTTGTGGCATAATACTACGTTAGCTTTTTTAGAATCATACTTATTCATTATTTTTACTGGGTTAAAATTAGAACTCCAATAATCATCAATACCTAGTATATTTAAACCACTAAAATTTACTTCTTCATTTCTTAAAATGGTAATATTCTTTTTATCTAAAATGGTAGAAATTCTATCGGCAACCTTGGGTTCTAACCAATTAATGCCATAATCATGATTTCCTAAAACACCTGCAGTTCCTAACGTTCCGTTTACGGCATGTTTAAAAACTTTTTCTAATTGATCAAACTGTTCAGGTGTTTCATAAGAAACAAAATCTCCTGTATAGACTACAAATTCAGGATTATAAAGTTTTGCTTTTTTAAAAGAATCTATAATATATTCATAGTTAAATCTATTACCAACATGTATATCGCTAATTTGCATAAGCGTTTTTCCTATTAAGTTTTTTGGTAAATTTTTTATCGGCATTTTTACTTTTACAAATTCCAACCAAAAAGGTTCTACTTGCCAAGAGTAAAGTCCGCCAATAAGGCTCGCTCCAACACCTGTTAATAATGTGTTTTTTATAAATTTTCTTCTTTCCATATTTTTAATAATCTGTTTTTAGGGGAATTTTAAACATAACTTTGGTACCTTTTATTTCATTTTTCTCTTTTATTTCTTCCATAGAAAATGAATTATATTTGGTTAAATGCAGAATCCGTTCTTTAGTAACTTCTAGCGCCACAGATTGATGATTTGATTTTACTTTTTTAGATTGATGAAAGCCAATGCCGTTATCTTCTATGGTAAAATATAAGAATTTATTTTTGATTTCAAATAAAAGTTTAATTGTAGCGTCTGTTTTATTAGGAAGAAAAGCGTGTTTAATACAGTTTTCTACAAAAGGCTGCAATAACATTGGCGGAATTAAAATTTCTTCGGAGTCTATATTATTTAAAGCAGTTTCAATGCTATAGTTAAAAGATTTGGAATTCATTTTTTGTTCTAAATCTAAATAATTCTTTAAAGTATCAATTTCATCTTGTAAGCTTATTTCTTCTAATCGAGAATTATTTAAGATACTTCTTAGAAGTATTGAAAACTGAGAAATGGTCTTGTTTAATTCCTTCGAATTTCCAGAATTACCTAGTGCTTTTATCCCATTTAAAACATTAAAAATAAAATGCGGATTCATTTGTAGCTGTAAGGCTTTCTGTTCTAAAGTTAATACATGATTTTCTGTTTCTAAAGCAGTAATTTTTTGTTGATTTTTTTTATTCGTTTTTCTAATATAGATTTCAATAATTGCCGCTAAAAGTAGGCATAAAAGAACGCCACATAAAATTAAAAACCAGGCTTTTTGGTAGATTGGGGTTTCTATAAAAAATGAAAAAGACACTTTTTGACTAAGTAGGCTTCCTTCTTTAGATTGAATTGTAAACGTATAATCTCCTGCTTTTAAATTTGCAAAATCAACTTTATTTTGATGACTCCAAGGCGTAAACTCATTGTTTAGTTGATAACGATATTCTATGTTCTTCGGACTCTTTAAATTGATCGTTTTAAAAGAAAACGAAATGTTATTCTCATTTGGTTTTAAGGCTAGTTTGGCAATGTTTAAAGAATCGATTAATTTATAATTTACAGCAATACTTTCAATAAAAATTGTAGGTTTAACTATGGCTATAGCAGTACTATATTTGTACAATCCTTTGTTTAAGCTTGCAATCCAAACAGAATTCTGGTTGTCTTTAAAAACAGTAATTATTTTATCAGAAATAGCAGCATTGTATTTGTTTATTTTTCTATTAAATAGATACGTATTTGCATCTAAAATGTCAATTCCCTTTTTTTGGGAAGTAACCCAAATTTCATCATTTATTTTTTTGATAGATGAAATGTTTTCTAACGTAGAGATACTTTTTAAAAGACTATTATCACCAATAATTTTTAACCCTTTATTATACGTTGACGCAATTAACTGATTCTTACTTATTAAAAGAGAGGTGCTGTTTTCTTCTAAAATTCTATCAACTTTTAATGGTTTGTAAAGCTTGTCTATACTCCATAAACCTTTTATAGAAGCTATATAAATGCTGTTTTTAAAAGAAATAATGTCATTAATAATAGAAAAATCTATTTGAGTATTTATCTTTAAAGGCTGTATATAATCTTTTTTCAATTCGCAAACTCCTTGCACGGTTGCTAAAACTATTTTATTACGAATTGATTTTATTTTAAGAATTTCTTTACTCTCATAAAATGTAGATTTGTTATTTTGTAGTAGTAAAAGTCCGGTTTTTAAACCGATATAAATTTTGCCTTTTTCAATAAAAATACAAGTTGCTTTTTCTTGTTTGTAGTTCGTGAAATTTACACCATCAAATTTTGAGTAACCATTATCGGTTGCAATCCATAAATAACCTATCTCATCTTGAACAATATTATTTATTACGGTTGATGGTAATCCGTCTGAAATTGAAAAATTTTGAAGTTGATTCTCTTGAGAATGTATCGGTTTTATCAGGAAAAAAATAAGAAAAAATATTAAAAAGATGAGATTCCTTTTCATGCTACGTTTAGAAAAATAGGGTAAAAACAAAATTTTAAAAAATATTTTCATGATAACAAATTTACTAATTAAAACGTCATTACACCTTTTTTAATTATGGGTAATGACGTTTATTACTATACAATTTCTTTTTCAGTTTACTATTTCATTGCGTATAAGCGTTTATTATTCGTGTCTGGTTCTATATGTTTTAAATCTCCATAAGGTTTAATTAAGGGTTTTAAGACTACCAAACCAGTTGTTCTACCTCTAATAATTAGGGTGCTATTTTTTGTGCTCCAATTCCATCTGTATTTTTCTAACGGAATGTTATGTTTGTTAATTTCTACCATTAGCTCTTCATGTAACTCAATCCAATCCATTACTTCTTCTTGAGAAGTGAATATTGGCATTTCATCATCGGTGTTATGAAAACCAAATTCCCACTTAATTGGTATAGAAAATTGAGTTGTATATGCTTCACCTACATATCTTTCTTCTTCATTATTAAGTGCATCATACCAAATGATTTCTTTTTCTTCAGGGTATTTTCTTGCAATTTCTTTAGATAAATCAATTTTTCCTGGCGAATGAGCTGTAGGATAAAATACATAATAAGGTTGTGCTAAATAGTAGTTAGAAAACTTACCACTAAAAACAGTGTAATAAGGAGATGCAATAACTTTTGGTAAAGTTGGTGCGGAAAAAGCATCTTTTAAAGTTTTTAATAATTCTGTATTTTCTACTAAACCAGACGCATGAAACACTATTTTAGTCTCTTTATTTACTACATTTTTAAGGGTTGGTAGAGTACCTTGCGTAATACTTCTTCTTAAGGTTTCTGTTGTAATTTTATCTCCCTTTACAATGGTTTCTAAATTCATACCTTTATAAGGATTGCTTTTATTTACAATATGAACATCACCATAAGGATTTGCGTTCGCATTTTTATTTAACCATACAATAATTTCTTCTAGAGAATATTGTCCGTCAATTATTTTGATGCCTTTTTCTTGAAAATAATTTCTTGCGTTGGAATAATAAGTTTCATTTCCTTTATCGAAACCAGCTATAAAAACAATTGGTTTTCTATATTGAAACTCTGTTGTTGTTTCCTTTTCAATAGGAATGTTATTGTCTGCAATATTAATAATTTTATTTTCCTTTTTTATTTCGTTGTTATCACAACTGATAAAAGGACTGCTTAATAGGATTAAACCTGCTACAAATACTGATTTTTTTAAGAGCGTTTTCATAATTTCTGCTTTTTTAAGTGTTAATACACTGTAAAAGTAGAAGGGAAGTTGACTTAAATTTTACCGGTTTTAGAATCCGTTGATAATGAATTAGAATTCGTAATTTAATTTAAGATTAAAGTATAATCAATGTCTGCAGTAGTTATCATTTCACTTTTATTGCCTGTGCTAATACCTAAAAGTATTTTTAATTCTTCAATTTCATAAGAATCAAAAACCAATACTAAATTCTGATGAAAAGTGGGTACAGGTATTTTTCTTCTTTGCGTTGTACTTGCGCTATACTCTAACCAATAATTAATATCTATTTCTGCAACATATTCTTTAAATTTATTCAGTTGTTCTTCATTAAACTGAAAAAAGATATTATTGAAAACAAGGTTATAATTTTTGCAATCTTTACAAACAGATATTTCTCCGTTTTTAACGCTGGATATTATTTTAGATTTTTGGCACATTGTTTTAATTTTTAGTAACAGTCAGTTTTTATTTGATTGTTTTCTTCAAATTTATGTAATGAAGATTGCAAGTGTGTTTTAGATATTTCTTCTAATACTTTAGTTACACCTTTTTGCATGGAAATAGATCCGCAAAGCATAATTATATTTCCATTATTTAAAGTATCTGCAATTAATTTTGAGTGATTAATTAATACATCTTGAACGTATTTTTTCTCTTTTCCTTCTTGAGAATAGGCAGCATAAAAGGAATGAAGTGTATTATTGTTTAAAGCAGTATTTATATTTTTTTTATAGATTTCAAAAGATTCTTTTGTTCTTCCTCCCCAAAATAAATGAACTTTTGTTTTAGATTTCTTTTGATGAATCATTCCTAAAAAGGGAGCAATTCCGGTTCCGTTGGCAATTAAAACAACTTCTTTTGTTTTCTTAGGAAGATGAAATGCCGCATTCTTTTGAATGTTAGCAACCATTTTATTACCTTTTTGTAAACTATTAAAATAGGTAGAACAAAGTCCGAATTCATGTTTTTTAATACTTAGCAGAATTGTATCGTCAATTTTAGCAATAGAGTATAAGCGGCTTCTTGTTTCATCTTTTGGAGTGATAGCAAGTAAGTCTCCAGATTGGAATTTCGATTTTTTATTCGGTTTTAATGCAATTAAAAAAGTGTCATCAACATTAATGTCTGTTTTGGTTATCACTGTAAATTCTTGCTCTTTATTTGTACTTAAAAGACTTTCTTTAGAAATAGTGAGTTCCGTATTATAAAAAGTATTCCATTCTTTTAACCATTGATTAAAATCAGAAAAAGACTGATTATTCACTTTAAAAAGTGGTAAAACCGGGATAAATTTATCTTTTAATTGTAGGCTAGCTTGCACTAAAATTGCAAACTTACAGTACTGTGTATATTCTTTAGAGCCAAAACCAACTACAGAAAAATTTAAACTATTTTTTTGAGGTGTTTTTTCAATCTTTTTAACGAATTTATTGGCATTTATAGGAGCCTCTCCTTCACCATAAGTAGCGGCAAATACAATAATGTTTTTTGCATTTTTATACGTTGTATATGCGTTTAATTCTGATAAAAAAACGGTTTTACCATTTGCTATTAATGCTTTGTAGAAAGCAGAAGCAAAGTTAAATGTACTTCCGGTTTCGGAACCCACAAGAATAATAAATTCAGCATTATCTTTATTGTATTTGTTTTTTATCAACGTGGTTTTCTTTCTTCTTTTGAGGGTCATAGAAAACCCCGAAAAAATAAAGAATAAAATAGCAAAGCAAGATAATAACAAGACAGTAGACCATAAAATAGATCCTTTACCTGTATGAAGTAATAAACTATAATAAGAACCAAAAGTAACTAGAGGTTGTTTTTTTAAACTGATTATTTGCCCGGTAATTTGATTTACAGCAGCTTCTTTATTTGTAAGTTTTATATAGAAATAATCTTCTTTATCTGAAGAAAAAGGGAACTCTATTTTTTTAACTTGGTCTAATTTGGTGGATGTAAAGAATTTAGAATCAGCATTGTTTTCTATCTTTTTTGTTGATGAAATTGCTACATGTTTACTTTTGTCTTTAGGTAATAAAGAAAACTTTTCTAACGATAAATAAACTCCGGTTATGGTAATAATGATAATAGGAATTAAAGTATATCTACCAATAATTATATGATAATATTGATTAAAATCTTCTTTAATAATTTTAGAGAAAAACTTAGAAACACCACCTTGTCTTTTTGTGATTAATATAATGCCGGTTACGGAAATTAAGAACAGTAAAAAAGAGACAATACCGATAATAATTCTCCCCGTGGATTTTAAGAAAAGCGAACGATGTAAGTTTGTTGCAAACTCATAAATTGGTTTTTTCTTTATGATTTCGCCAATTTTTTCACCTGTTTTTGGGTTGATGTAAAAGGTAGCACTTTTACCGTTTTCTAAAATAACATTAGCAGATACAAAATCATTCTCATCTACTTCTATGGTGATTACTTCATTGTATTTTTGTTGTAATATGTTAATTGTTTCTGCAACAGAAACGTCACTTGTAGCAACAACATCAAACGAATTTAATTTGTCGGATATTGGTTCAAAAGCTAATATAATTCCGGTTACAGAAGCAATTATAATAAATAAAGCAGTAGATATAGCCAGGGTTAAGTGGCTATATCTCCAAATAGAAATTGTCATTCAGTTTATTTTATTGTGCTAACATTCTTACGTAACGGATAAATCCTTTACCTTCAATTTTAGATTTTAAGTTGTCTGTTGTAAGTTCAAATTCTACATCATCTTTATGATATTTTTGATCTTCCACGGCCGTTTCAAAACGAATTTTATAGCCTTTGTCTATTTTATCTTTATCAATTCTAATTACGCTAATTGTACGCTGACCGCCGCTAATGGTAGCTCCTGTAATTGCATCAATTTCGGCTCTTTTTTTACCTTGAAAATTCCACCATTCTGTAATGTCAAAATACCATTCATCATCATCACCTTGCACGTACAAAGTTTCTTCATATTCGCCTTTTGGGTTTAATAATGAAACCACAACATAAGCACCTTCGCCAGTGTAATTTTTCATCTGAATCATACATTTGTATGGAGTACTTTCACTTGCTTTCTTAAAGCTGAATAAAGCTGTTACTGCCAATAAAAATATTGGAATAATAAGTAAGATTTTTTTAATCATTGTTCTAGGGTCTTATTTTAAAAAGTTGATGTTTTGTGTATTTAATAATTCGTTTTCTGAAGCTAAATCAAAAATAGATTCATCAAAATCTGTTTTTACATTTTTGTTAGCACCAATACTTAGTAAATATTTAATGGTTTCGGTATTTTTTGCTTTCATAATTGCAATTTGTAGCGCAGATAAGTTTTCTTTATTTAGTGTATTTACATCAATATTGAAAGGCGCTAGTTTTTTTAATAAAGGCAAATTATTTTCTTGAGCAGCAATATGTAATAAAGTATTTCCAGAATTTTGAAGTTGATTTAGAACCAATCCATTTTTCTCTAATAGGTTTAATTTAGCGTCAAAAATTTCTGGCTTATTCACTTTAAAATTATTCAACAAATAGTACGATAATGTATTACCATCTTTATCCGTTGTGTTAATATCTGCACCTTTTTCTAATAAATAGGTAATAACGTCTGCAGAATTTCTGTTCACTGCGTTTGTTAATGCAGAACGCCCATCGTTATTTTTTAGGTTGATGTTTTTTACATCCTTAGCTAATAATTTTACAACTTTTAAAGTGTTGCTATTGGCAGCATTCATAAAAGGAGAATTGCCTTCTTTATCTTGTAAATTAGTAGAAACCCCTTTATTTATAAAGTAATTAAAAACGGCAAGATCCTTATTATTTCTAGCAATAAAATGAAGCGGATTTCTATTATTGTCATCAACAACATTTGGTTTTATACCATTTTTTTCTAAAAATTGATACGTTTCTAATTTATTTTGACTTCTTCTAGAGCCTTGTGCAGCAAATAACATCGCATTCTTTCCGGTGTTAATTCCTTTATCTAAAAGGATTTTGAAGAACTGTGTATTTCCTCCTTTGGCAGCATATTCAAACAACCCGTTTCCGTTGGCATCTTTATCGTTTAAAGTAGCTCCTTTTGTGGTAAGGTATGCAACCAAGTTAAAATCTTTTAAATGAGGAGCTACTAATAATAAAGCATTTGCGCCGTCATGGTTTTTCTCTTTAGTAATGTCTGCACCAACACTAAAACTGTATTTATACAATGCTATATCTAACTGACCAGCGGAAGCGGCAAAATTTAAAAAAGTGTTACCATGGGTATCAACAATATCAGTTTTTGCTCCTTTAGCAATAACATGTTTCATAATTTTTAAGTTGTTCGTATAAGCAGCCCAAAAAATATAAGTTCGTCCATCGTGTGTTTTTTTATTGACATCGTTTCCTTTTTTAGTTAAAAGGTATTCAATTGTTTTATTATTTGTTTTGCTTAAAATAGCATATACAACAGCATCAAATGCATTTTTATTGGATGCAGAAACGTCATTTCCATCAGCAATTTTTTGGTCTATAATAGCAATATTAGGGTTTGTTTCCCAAAAGCTTCTCTCATGAAAAATATTTGATTTTTGTGCTGATAATGTAATACTTATTAGTAAAAATAGTATTGATATTCTATGTATTTTTTTCATTCTTATTATTTTACAAATGATTCAATTATTGCATTCATTTCTTTCTCTTCTGTTATTTTATCAGAAAATAAAAACTTGTACAATGGTTTATTATCTACTTTAGTTTCTAAGGATAAATCTTTATTTCTACCATAAACTTCATTCCATTTATTTCTTACCAATTGCCATTTATTAGTGTTTGTTGTCCACCAATCTGCTGCTGCTTTACATCTGTTATCAGCTACTTTTACGTAAGTGTTATATCCTTTTTCTTTAGCTAAAACAAAGTCTTCTTTTCCGGCTTCGCGAATTATTTTACTATTGTTTTGGTCATGAACCCAACCATAGCTTGTAATTTCATGTCTATTCCCTCTTAAAGTAATGTTGTAATCGCTTCTTTTAGTGTATTCTCTTCTTGGTAAAGGAGCTGTTGTTTCGTTTTCCCAGTAGCTTTTTCCGTCTACATGAACCCAAGTTCCGGATCCTTCGTAACGCGGACTATCATCTACTTGATATACTTTTTGTGTCCACTGACCTTTTACATCTTTTTTGCTTTTCTGCTCAAAAGTCCAGTTATTATCACCGTTGTACGTGTAAAAATCTTTGTTTTGATATTCCCAATCTTGTCGCCAATGTTTTATAATCATCGGTTCTGCAGGATTACCAACTTGTAGTAAATGCTGAATTGATATTTTATTGTTTCCATCTTCAACCAATGTTGCCCACTCTAAACCTTTATCAACTTTAGTTTTAGAAGGTTTGTAGTTTTCATCTTTACTATAATTAAAAGTTTCTGTAAAGTTAAAAGTAACCTCATAACAACCACACATTTTTCTTATGGCGTTTTTATCTTTTGTTTTTTTGCTTTGTGCATTCATCGAAATTGACAAAAGAAGTAGTAGTGTGCTTAATAGTAATTTATTCATTTTTATTCTTTTTGTTTGGTTTTTAATTTCGACAAAAATATAAAATTTATTTAGATTGAATTAAAATAAGAACATATATTTGCAGAAAATTATTAAGAATGTTTCTAAATAAAGAAATCGCAATTGTATTACTAATATTTTCAATGGCTACTTTTAGTCAGAATATAAAAAAAGATGCTACAAGAATTACTGTTTTAGATGAAGTTGTGGTTACGGGGCAGTACAATGCTCAATCTGTTAAAAAATCGGTACATAACGTAACTATTATTAAAAGAGCGCAAATAGAAAATCAGGCAGCAAATAATTTAGCAGATTTATTAAATTTTAATTTAAACTTAACGATTACACCTAGTTCTCAAACAGGAAAATCTACCATTTCTTTCTTCGGATTAGATGCCCAGTATTTTAATATTTTGGTTGATAATATTCCGTTAGTAAGTGATAACGGTTTAGGTAATAATATTGATTTAACACAAATTAATTTAGACGATGTTGAGCAAATTGAAATTGTAGAAGGTGCGATGGGCGTAGAGTACGGAGCAAATGCTGTATCTGGAGTTATAAATATTATTACCAAGAAATCCATTAAAAATAAGTGGAATATTAAAGCTTCTTTACAAGAAGAAACCGTGAGTGATGAGTATGCTTGGTTTGATGAAGGTAGGCATATACAGGCATTAAATATTGGACATAATATTAATGAAAATTGGTTTGCTAGAATTGGTGTAAATCGCAATCAGTTTGCAGGTTTTTACAATGAAAGGCAAGGAAAAAGTTATTATCAAAACGATGGTTTCAGAGGGTACGATTGGTTGCCAAAAGAGCAATTTAATTCCACTGCTTTTGTACAATATAAGAAACAAAATTTTCAACTATTTTATAAGTTCGAATACTTTAATGAAACTATAAATTATTACGATGCTGCTGTGAGAGCCAATATAGATACACAAGCACAAACGAGTAATCCGTCTGCAACGGATAAAATTTTTAGAACACATAGATATGTAAATAATGTAAACCTTATAGGAAGTTTAAATTCTGGAGCTAATTACAGTGCTTCAGTTTCTTATCAGCAACAAAAGCGTTATTTAAACGAGTTTAACTATTACATTTTAAGTACAGAAATAAGTGATGAAACTGATGAAGTTTATCAATCTAGTAAAGTTTTCTTTTCTAAAGGAAGCATCAATAATTTGGTTAAAAGTGATTTTTTAAACTTTCAGTTAGGATATGAAACAAGGTTTATAAATGGTTTTGATACACAAGCTTCTGGTGATGTTACACAGCTAGATAAAACTCAATCTCAGAACAATTATGCTTTTTATACCTCGTCTGAACTAAAATTTTCTGATGCTTTTACGTTAAGACCTGGTGTACGGTACGAGTATAATTCCTTATTCAAATCTAAATTATTGGCTTCTCTAAGTGCACGTTATTTAATGAATAATGGATTTGAATTACGTGGTAATATTGGAACTTCATATAGAACTCCAAATTTCGAGGAATTGTATTATTATTTTGTTAATTCTAACCACGATGTAAGAGGGAATGAAAACCTGAATCCAGAAAACGGATTTACTGCGTTTATCAACCTAAAAAAATACAGTTATATAAATGAGTTTTCTCTGTTAAATACATTAAAATTAAGCTATTTAGATGTTGCTGATAAAATAGATTTGGCAATTGTAAATCCGACGCCTTTACAATATCAGTACATTAATATTGATGCATACAAATTATGGGGAATTTCTTCTGAAAATAGTATCAAAAAAGACAATTGGACTTTTAATTTAGGTGCTAGTTTACAAGGAACTTCTAGAATAGCAACAAATGAAGTAAATGCAGAAAACGATTTTTTATATTCTTTTCAATTAAATACGAGTGCCAATTATAACATCAAAAAATGGAATACGGCGTTTACAGTGTTGTTTAAACACAACGGTAATCAGCAAAACTATATTTCATCTGGAGTAGATGAAAATGGGAATGCTATTTTTTCTAAATCGACTACAAGTGCCTATAATTGGGTAGATGCTTCTATAAAAAAATCATTCCTTAAAAATAAAATTCAAGCCACTTTAGGCGGAAGAAACTTATTTGATGTTACCAATGTAAATGTGAGTAACGCAAGTACAAACGGAGTAGCACACGCTTCTAATAACAATTCTTTGTTATTAGGCTACGGACGCTCTTATTACCTAAAACTATTATATAATCTTAATTTTTAAACACTAATAACCAAATATTAAAATCATGACTAATAAATTTTTAACTTTTATTTTATGTGCAGTTGTATTTTCTTTTACAAGTTGTAGTTCAGAAGACACACCTCAAGCTCCAATAGTTGTATTAATAGATGGCGCAGCAGTTTCACCAGAAGTTGGTGGACCCAATGAACCAAATCAAGTATATGTAGATTTAAGTACAAATACAACTACTGTTGTAAAAAGAGGCTCTTGGGATTTAGGTTTCTATTCGGGATCTGAATTTAGAGTTAGCTTAAATGGATCAATTTCTATGGCAACTGCAGCACTTTCTACTACTAATATTGATGAAGTTAAATCTTCCGATCAAGAAGTAATCGATTTACAACCATTGGTAAGAACAAATACGTATACAGATGAAAGTGCTCCTTTTGTTGATGCTCCAAATGGAGATATTCTTGAAACGGCGATTTCTGAAATTTCTGATATAGATTCTGAAAACAAAGTATATTTAATAAATCTTGGTTACGAAGTAGATACTACTGCACCTGCAATAGGTAGTTATTCTGCAAATGGAGAAGCTAGAGGTTGGAAAAAAATTAGAATTTTAAAAGATGGTGACAATTATCTTTTACAATATGCAGATTTAGATGCTAATACACACAAAGAAATTTCTATTTCTAAAAATGAAGCATATCATTTTACTTTTTTTAGTTTTAATACTGAAAATGAAGTTAGTGTAGAACCTTTAAAAAACGAATGGGATTTAAATTTTACAATTTTCACTAACTTAATTCCTAATGCAGGGCCTTATGTCTATCCAGATTATGTAACAAATAATACAAAATCAGATGCTAAAGTTTATATGATAGATACAGAAGTAGATGCATATACTTATGATGCTTTTTCTTTAACAGATGTTGATGCAACAAAATTTACAACAGACCAACGAAGTATTGGAAGTAGTTGGAGAAATGGTGGTGGACCAGGTAGTTTACCGTCTTTAAAAGACAATGTATTTTATGTTGTAAATGACATCGATGGTAATTTGTATAAACTTAAATTTATAGCATTAACAAACGAAGCAAGAGAACGTGGGCATCCTGAATTTGTATATAGTTTATTGCAATAGTATAGTTCCTCAGCAATCTTTAGATTGTAGTTTTAGTTGGAAAGGCCGTTTAGATGAAAGTTTAAACGGCTTTTTTATTTCTTAATAACATTGTTATAGTTTACCAATTGCGTTAAGCCTTCTTTATTTGGATCTTCCGCAAAGGAACGTAAATAATTATCTAAATACTTTATGGCTCTATCTTCTGGATAAAACAAAACTTTGTTTTGGTCTGTAGACCATTCTATGACGTTTATATAGGTTTTTCCTTCAAAAGTTCTATAAAAATTTTGAGCATTTTCCGGTAGTTTTTCTTGCAGCTCTTCATCAATATAGATAATGTAATATTTTAAATCTGCTGTAAAAAAATGGAAGGATAACAGGTTGTCATAAAAACCAGTTAGATTATTCGCCAATGGTAAAATTATAGTAAAAACCAATACAGCTATTTTTTGTTTGTTAAAAAACTGTAAGAAAAATTCTAAAGCATTTGTTGTTTTTAAAGTCCAAAAAATGATAATAACACTTAACATGTTCTGAATATTCCAAGGGACAACATTATAACCATATCCTAAATAGAATAATAGAAAAGTAATTGTTCCGTGCATGCATAGAATAAAAACGACTCCAAATTTTCTTGTCTTATTAAACAACAATAAAATACCCATTAAAGCTTCTAACCAAGGTACTATATATGTAAAAGCAACTAAAAACCATTGTGGTAAAAAACTAAAGTGTTTGTTAATGGCGCTTAACCATTGTATATAAAAAGCTTCGTTTAGTTTCTGAATTCCGCTCCAAAAATAAGTAGCAAAAAAGATAAGGATTATAGCATATAATATTTTTCTTGGATTTTCTTTTCTATTGAAAATTTCAATCGCAAAAATGGTTAAGAAACTTTGATAGAAGTAAGGCTGTAGTCTATTTTGATCTGCGAGAGCTAAAAAGAGATAGAGTGCAAGAACAGTAAAACCTTGCCATCTTTTATTCTGAAAAATGTAGACAACCTGAATTAAGAAAAAGAATCCGGCTAAAATATAATCGAACGGATAAATAAATGTTGGTAGCCAATCGAACAACGGAATTAAAGGAAACACTTTTGTGGTGACCCATAATTTTGGAGCGTACACCATAATCACTAAAACCGCAAGAATAGAAAGGATTCTTACCCAGTTTATTTTCTGTTTGTCTGTTAGGTTTGTAATCATTCTATTTGTAAAGATTATTTAATCTAATTATTTTTATTTTCTGAGTCTTATTTAAACTAGCTAACTGAACCCAGTCTTCAATTAATTGAAAACTCCAACTTTTTAAGTTGACATTATTCTCTTCTAAAGAATTTTTAAATTCTGCAAAATTAGGAGTATAGTTAATTTTTTCAATTATTTTTATAATTATTTCAAAATATGATACTAAAGAACTGTAATTTTTATCATCAATTTTTAAAAATTTTATATTTTTTATGTGTTCTTTAGCTAATTCTATATTATCACCAATTATATAGGCTTCAATTAAGCTTAAATGATATCCCCAGGCTTTAGGATTATTATTAATGTATTTTTTATAAAATTGATAAGATTCTTCAAAGTATTTTTTAGAAAGAGAATCTTTATTTATTTTTTTTGATAACATTCCTGCTTCAGTCCATTTATTTCCATTAAACTTTGTACTAACTATTTCTAACGTTTTTAATGCTTGAATAGTATCACCTATTGCAAGCTCACTTTTAGCTTTGTATTTAAAATTAGGAATAATAGAGTTTAAAAAGCGTACATGCTCAGAAGTGTCTTTTTTTATTTGATTATTAGCAAACAAAATAGATTTATGATAATTCTTTGAATAATATAAAGCTTCTATATAACTATCTTTATATAAATATTTATTAGTTATTTTTTTATTTATAGAAAATGCTTTTTCTGCATATTCAACTCCTTTTTTGTATTCTTTATGTCTAATCTTTCTATTTGCTGTTTTTGCATAAGCAATTGCCAATTCATCTGTTTTTTCTAAGTCTTGCTCCTTTATAAAACCCTCTTCAACAAAAAGTAATTGGAGTTGTGTTTTATTAGCTCTGTAGGTATTTATTCCTTTATTTCTATTTAAATTTAATTCATTTAGATATTCAGCATTTACTATATCTTTTGGAATTGATGTAATTAAATTATCTCTAATATCTATAGATGCTGCTTTTATTGTATTCCAATGATTATCCGGTAACTTTTTAATATTACATTTTTCTAAATTAATTATATAATTTTTAAATTTTGATTTTTTAAGAATATCAAATAAAATATTTTCATCAATATTTTGATTTAAAGAAAGTTCTATAAAATCTAATTTTGATAAATTGGAAAAAGAGTATGGTAATGCAGTTATATTATTTGTTAAAACCTTTAAAGTTATGGTAGAATCTCTTTTAAAGTTTCTGTCAAAAACAAAATTATAATATTCTCTATTGTAAAGATATAGCTTTTTTAAATTCTCAAGTTCTCCAAAATTTTTAGAGAGTGATTGTAAATTATTATTTGTCAACACTAATTTTTCTAAACTCTTTAATTTACCAAATGATGTTGGCAATTTTTCTAACAAACAAAAGCCTGCATCTAATGTTTTAAGTTTATGAAGATTACCGAAATTTGATGGTAATTCTGTTATTTTATTTCTAGAGATATTAAGGTTTTCTAAATTTTCTAGTTTTTTTATTGATTTAGGTAGTTCTGTAAAATCATTTAATTCTAAATTTAATTGTTTAAGGCTCTTTAGGCTTCCTATATCTTTAGGAAGTATTTTAATATAATTTTCTTCTAAATTTAAAGTGTCAAGATTTTTTAAATTTGTTATAGAATTTGGTAAATACTGAATGTTATTATTATCTAAATTTAAATATGATAACTTTGGAAGCTCAATATTAACAGGTAATTGTTCAATTAAATTATTATTTAAAAATAGTTTTTGTAAGTTAGATAAACCATTAATATTATTAGGTAAGGTCTTTATTTCATTGAAATATAACTTTAAAATTTTAAGTTTTTTAAGATTATTTAAATCATTTGATATTGAAGCTACTTTACTTCCTTGAATTTCTAAACGTCTAAGATTAGTAAGGTTGTAAAAATTATTTGGTAATGTTTTTCCTAAAGAATTATTAGAACTATAAAAGTTTTTTAACGATTTTAAAAGTGGAATTTCTTTTGGAAATGACAGTTTATTGTTTAATAATATTAATGATTCTAAAGACTTTATTTTAGAAAGATCTGAAAAGAAATTATCTGAATTTTTAATTTCTACTGATGAAAGAGAAAGTTCTTTCAAATATTTAAATTTAGATAAACTTATATCCTTTATAGTAATATAATTTAGATTTAAAAATTTTAAATTAGGTAAATAGTAGAGTTTAGATAATTCTTTTTTCGAGTTTTCATTTGAGTCAAAACTTAAACTTAAAGATGTTAGGTTAGTGAATTCTTTTATGCTTTCTGGAAACTGAATTTTATTAGAACCAGAATAAGATAAGCCAAGTAAATGTTTTAATTTATGAAAATTAGGATTTTGAAAAACCTTACTAGGAAAAGAAGCATAAATTAAAGATAGGTTTTCTAAATTAGGTAGTTTTGAGACTGTATTAATAAAAACATCATAATTCCAATAAAAGTCTCCTTTTAGAGAAACTGTTTTTACGTTTTTTAGTTTGTAAAGATTGTTAGGGAAAACTATGTTTTCTACTTTTCCGTCCCTAAATAACGCAGCAGGTGTGTTAAATCGTATATATTCTAAATTTGGTAAGCTTTCTAAGTTTTCTATGATAGCTTTAACATCTAAATTTTCTGAAATTTTTATAGAAACATATTTTATTTTAGAAATTACATGCACAGAATCTTTATTCTCTATAAAATCTCTATCGTTGTAATTAAATACATCTTGAAAACCAAACCTTTTTAAATGAGTAATGTCTACTTCATTTTTAGCTCCATAAAGTGAATTAAATTGCTTAGAATAACTATTGTAATTTTGAGATTGCAATGTAGAGAAGCTAAATATTAAGAGTACTAAATTTAAAATTTTATACATAATAGTTTTCTGTTTTTGTAAACTTAAAAAATAGTTTAATTAAAAGCTTTTTTTTCACCATTAAATAAGCTAAAAAGTCTTAGTTTTTCAATTAGTAAACAAACTAGTCTAGCCCTGATAGAACGGTTTGTCTGAGCTCTTTTTTAGTCCTTTTTTAAGGATAAAAAAAGCGAGTAGTGATAGCAGGAAATAGCTTCTAATAAACCAGTTTCTCTGCCAAATATTTAGCGGTATAAGATTCCTTATTTTTAATTAATTCTTCTGGAGTTCCTTGAAAAATAAGGTTTCCACCATTTTTACCACCTTCTAAACCTAAATCTATAATATAATCTGCACATTTAATTAACTCGATATTATGTTCTATGACGATAATGGAATGTCCTTTGTCGATTAAAGCATTAAATGACGCTAATAATTTTTTAATATCATGAAAATGTAAACCTGTTGTAGGTTCATCAAAAATAAATAATGCCTTGTCTTTGGTGTTTCCTTTTACTAGAAAGGAAGCCAATTTTATACGCTGCGCTTCTCCACCAGAAAGGGTAGAAGAAGATTGGCCTAATTTTACATAGCCCAAACCAACATCTTGCAACGGTTTTAATTTACTGGCAATTTTAGGAACTAAATTTTCCGAGAAAAAAGCAACAGCATCATCGATGGTAAGGTTTAGAATATCATCAATAGATTTTCCGTCGAACTTAACTTCTAAGACTTCTTTTTTAAAGCGTTTTCCGTTACAAACGTCGCATTCTAAATGCACATCTGCCATAAATTGCATTTCAATAGTAACTTCTCCTTCACCTTTACAAACTTCACAACGACCGCCTTCTACATTAAAAGAAAAGTGTTTGGGCTTGTAATTTCTGATGGTTGATAATTTTTGATTTGCAAACAATGAACGAATATCATCATAAGCCTTAATATACGTTACCGGATTGGAACGAGAAGAACGACCAATAGGATTTTGATCGATAAATTCTACATGTTTTAAAGTATCAAAATCACCAATAACATCTGTGTGTTGACCGACTTTTTCTCCGTGACCAATCAGTTTTTTTTGCATTGTTGGGTACAAAATACTTTTAACCAACGTACTTTTTCCGGAGCCAGAAACTCCGGTAATTACAGACAAACAATTTAAAGGAAATGTAACATCTACATTTTTTAAATTGTTTTCTCTGGCACCAATAATTTGTATTTTATTTCTATAAGTTCTACGTTTTGTAGGGACTTCTATTTTTAATTCTTCGTTTAGATATTTTGCTGTTAAAGATTCTGATTTTAAGATTTCTTTAAAGTTTCCTTCTGCAACTACATGACCTCCAAAAGTTCCGGCTTCCGGACCAATATCTATAATATAATCGGCCTCTCGCATAATATCTTCGTCGTGTTCTACCACAACAACGGTGTTTCCTAAATCTCGTAAATCTTTTAAAACACCAATTAATCTTTCTGTGTCTTTTGGATGCAAACCAATACTAGGTTCATCTAAAATATACATAGAACCAACCAAAGAACTACCTAATGAAGTTGCTAAATTGATACGCTGACTTTCACCACCAGAAAGTGTATTAGAAGTTCTGTTGATGGTTAAATAAGACAAGCCAACATCGGTTAAAAATAATAATCGATTGTTGATTTCTGTTAACAAACGTTTTCCTATTTTTTCTTCGTATTTATCTAGTTTTATGTTCTTAAAAAAAGGAGCCAATTCATCTAAAGGAAGTGTTACTAAATCTGAAATTGTTTTCTCATTTATTTTTACAAAATTAGCTTCGTGTCTTAAACGTTTTCCGTTACACGATGTACATTTTGTTTTTCCGCGGTAGCGAGAAAGCATCACTCTATTCTGTATTTTATAACTCTTTTCTTCTAAAACGGTAAAGAAATGATGTATTCCGTTAAAGGATTTATTTCCGTTCCAAACTAATTCCTTTTGTTCTTCGGTTAACTCAAACCAAGGTTTATGAATAGGAATATCAAATTGATACGCAACGTCTATTAAGTCTTCCTTATAATGTATATAAGAAGGAGTCTTAAACGGAAAAATACAATCTTCCATTATTGATAAACCAGTATTTGGTATCACCAAATCTTCATCAATACCAATTACATTTCCATACCCTTCACAAGTAGGACAAGCACCATACGGATTGTTAAAACTGAATAAATGTGTATTGGGTTCTAGAAATGACATTCCATCTAAATCGAACTTATTACTAAATTCTGTAACTTTATTGTCTGCTAAATTTTCTATAAAACAAATGCCTTTTCCTTCAAAAAAAGCAGTTTGAATTGAATCAGCCAATCGATTGTAGAAATCTTCATCGTCTTTAGTTACAATTCTATCTACAACCAAATGTAAAGGTTCATTTTTAAATTCGCCTTGTGGAAAATCTGAAATTCTATATACCTTATCATTCCATTTTATACGGGCATATCCTTGTTGCTCTAAAACTTGTAAAACTGTTTTTAAGTTGCGGTTTTCATCAATAGAAATAGGTGCTAACAGTAATAGTTTTGTTCTTTCGCTAAACTCTTTCACAAAAGTTACCACATCCGAAACCGTATCTTTTTTTACTTCTTTACCAGAAATAGGAGAGAAGGTTCTACCAATTCTGGCATATAATAATTTTATATAATCGTAAATTTCTGTTGAGGTACCTACTGTAGAACGCGGGTTTGTAGAATTTACTTTTTGCTCAATAGCAATTGCAGGGGCAATACCTTTTATATAATCTACCTTAGGTTTGTGTAATTTTCCTAAAAACTGACGCGCATAAGAACTTAAACTCTCTACATAACGTCTTTGACCTTCTGCATACAACGTATCAAAAGCTAAAGAAGATTTTCCTGAACCAGAAAGACCTGTAATAACTACCAATTTATTTCTTGGTATAACTACGTCTATGTTCTTTAAATTGTGGAGTCTAGCTCCTTTAATTATAATGTTTTCTTTAGGATTTACTTTAGAAATGTCAGTCTTCATTCATCAAAAATATAAGCTATAAAAATACCTTTTTTTTAAGCCAATATAAAAGAAATGTTAATGAATTTTGTTAATTTATTTGTTGATTTGAAAAATAATAAGGATATTTACATTTCATAAGCATCACTAAATTAGAATCATATACATAAAAAACTACTTTTAAATTATTAATTTAATAATAAAATAGAAGAACAACATGTTCTTTAAAAGTGGTTATGATGCAAAAAAACTCAATTACAGACAGTACTTTAGTAAGTGATTACATACAAGGAAATGAAGCATCTTTAGAGGTTTTAATTAAAAGACATCATCAAAGACTGTTTAGCTTTATTTATAGTAAAGTTAAAGATAGAGATATTACAGAAGACATTTTTCAGGATACATTTATAAAAGTTATTAGAACATTAAAAAAAGGAAATTATAACGAGGAAGGTAAATTCTTACCTTGGGTTATGAGAATTTCTCATAATTTGGTGATAGATCATTTTAGAAAAATGAATAGAATGCCAACATTTAAAAATACAGATGAATTTGATATTTTTTCTGTGTTGGGTGATGGTAACTTAAATGCAGAAAAAAAAATTATACAAGAGCAGATACATAATGATGTAAGAGAGCTTGTAAATGAGTTACCAGAGGAACAAAAAGAAGTTTTGGTAATGCGTATGTATAAAGATATGAGTTTTAAAGAAATTAGCGAAAATACGGGAGTTAGTATTAATACAGCGCTCGGTAGAATGCGTTATGCACTTATAAATATGCGTAAATTAATAGAAAAGCATAAAATTATTTTGGTAGAATAACAATAAAAGAAAAAAGGTGTCGTTAGTTGTTTATAACCAGTTTATTAAATTAACTATATGATGCAAATTTACTCTAAAAAGCCTTCGGATTTTCGGATGCAACCTAAACAAGAAACAGTTCAATTTTTGATTAATTTTTCCAAATCGCTAACTTTTGTAAAAACGAAATCAAAAGACTTCATTGAATTGAATTTGAATTAAGAGAGGAAAAAGCTTCAACTAACGTTGGAGCTTTTTTTTCAAATAATTGATTACAAGTTTAATTACTATTTTTTGATTTTTTAATAAAAAAAAGAAAGTCAATTGAAACTAGTTTCAATTGACTTTCTTTTAATTGTTTGTTTTTTTATTAACAAATATTTTAATTATTCACCAAAACCCATTCTCCTTTTGCTAATAAAGGAATAGCTTGTTTGTATTTAACCTCTTTTTCTTGACCACTCATTACATTTTTAATGGTTACATGTTCATTTCTACCAATTTTAGGTTGGTCTCTAACAATGGTTTCAATAGGTTCTGATTGTTGAGGTTTAGAATTTTGGATGGCTTGTTCTGTAGAGTTTTGAACATCTGCTTTAGAGGTATTTAAACTTTCTCTTTTTTGTTGACGTGCTTCAGAAATTTGATTTACATCTTGGTTTGGTAATTCTCCTTTAAATAAGAAAGACAATACCTCTTTGTTGATGTCATCTACCGTAGTTTTAAATAATTCAAAAGCTTCAAACTTATAAATTAATAATGGGTCTTTTTGCTCGTAAGATGCATTTTGAACGGATTGTTTTAAATCATCCATTTTACGTAAATGATCTTTCCAGTTTTCATCAATAATTGCTAAAGTGATGTTTTTCTCAAAATCTGTAATTAAACTTTTTCCTTCACTTTCATAAGCTTCTTTTAAGTTAGTAACAACTTGTAAAGATTTGGTTCCGTCTGTAAAAGGAACAACAATTCGTTCGTATTTATCACCTTCATTTTCAAACACATCTTTAATTACAGGAAATGCTAAAACGGCATTTCTTTCAATTTTGTTTTTATAATGTTCAGTAACAATATCGTATAATTTATCTGTAATTTCTTTTTCTGAAAGTTTTTCAAATTCATCTTCAGAAAAAGGAGAAGTCATTGAAGAAAATTTAATCAATTCGAATTCAAAATTATGAAAATCTTTAGCTGCTTTGTTGGCGTTTACTATAGATTCGCAGGTATCATAAATCATATTTGCAATATCTACCTGTAAACGTTTACCATCTAAGGCATGACGTCTTCTTTTATAAACAAACTCACGTTGAGCGTTCATAATATCATCGTATTCTAACAAACGTTTACGAATACCAAAGTTGTTTTCTTCTACTTTCTTTTGTGCTCTTTCAATAGACTTACTAATCATAGAATGCTGAATTACTTCACCTTCTTTTAAGCCCATTCTATCCATCATTTTTGCAATTCTGTCAGAACCAAATAGACGCATTAAATTGTCATCTAAAGCTACGTAAAATTGAGTTGACCCAACATCACCTTGTCTTCCTGCACGTCCTCTTAACTGTCTATCTACACGTCTAGAATCGTGTCTTTCTGTACCAATAATAGCTAAACCACCGGCGTCTTTTACTTCGTTGGTTAATTTAATATCTGTACCACGACCCGCCATGTTTGTTGCAATGGTAACTACACCTGGTTTACCAGCTTCTGCAACTACATCTGCTTCTCTTTTGTGTAATTTTGCATTTAAAATATTATGAGGAATTTTACGCATTTGTAACATTCTACCTAATAATTCTGATATTTCTACAGAAGTTGTACCTACTAATACAGGTCTGTTTTCTTGAACTAGTTTTACGATGTCTTCTATAACTGCGTTGTATTTTTCACGCGCAGTTTTGTAGATTAAATCTTCTTTGTCATCTCTTTGAATTGGTTTGTTAGTAGGAATTTCTACAACATCTAATTTGTAGATTTCCCATAATTCACCAGCTTCTGTAATAGCAGTACCTGTCATACCAGACAGTTTTCTGTACATTCTAAAGTAATTCTGTAAAGTTACAGTAGCAAAAGTTTGTGTAGCATCTTCAATTTTTACATTTTCCTTTGCTTCAATAGCTTGGTGTAAACCATCTGAATAACGACGACCGTCCATTATACGACCTGTCTGCTCATCAACAATCATTACTTTGTTATCCATAACAACATACTCAACATCTTTTTCAAAAACTGTGTAAGCTTTTAAAAGCTGGTTCATTGTATGAATACGCTCACTTTTGATGCTAAAGTCTTTGTATAGTTCTTCTTTTTGAGCCGTTTTTTCTTCTTTACTACTTTCTGAATTGTCTATTTCACCAATTTTGACTCCAATATCTGGCAATACAAAAAAGTTGTCATTTGCTGTTTTTTCTGATAAATGAGCAATCCCTTTATCCGTTAAATCAATTTGATTATTTTTTTCTTCAACAACAAACCATAAGTCTTCATCTACTTCTGGCATTAATTTGTTGTTATCTTGCATGTAATAGTTTTCTGTTTTCTGCAAGATTTGTTTATTTCCTTCTTGAGATAAAAACTTGATTAATGCTTTATTTTTAGGTAAACCTCTGTAAACTCTTAATAATAAGAATCCACCATCTTTATCATTACCTTCTGCAATTAATTTTTTAGCTTCTGCAAAAACACTTACTAAATGTTGTTTTTGTAACGTAACTAAATCAGACACTAAAGGTTTTAATTCTGTAAACTCATGTCTGTCTCCTTGTGGTACTGGTCCAGAAATAATTAATGGAGTTCTAGCATCATCAATTAAAACAGAATCTACTTCATCAATAATAGCGTAATTTGGAGCTCTTTGCACTAAATCGTCTTTAGAGCTAGCCATATTATCACGCAAATAATCGAAACCAAATTCATTATTTGTTCCATAGGTAATATCTGCATTGTAGGCTTTTCTACGAGCGTCAGAATTAGGTTGATGATAATCGATACAATCTGTTGTAAAACCATGAAACTCAAAAAGAGGTCCCATCCATGCTTTATCACGTTTTGCTAAATAATCATTAACAGTAACTAAGTGAACTCCATTTCCGGTAAGTGCATTTAAGTAAACGGGTAGGGTAGAAACCAATGTTTTACCTTCTCCAGTCATCATTTCGGCTACTTTACCTTGGTGTAAAACAGAACCACCAATTAATTGAACATCGTAATGAACCATGTCCCAAGTAACGGGTTTACCAGATGCATCCCAAGAATTCGCCCAAAAAGCTTTATCACCTTCTAAGGTAACATTGTCTCTTTCTGCAGATAATTCTCTGTCAAAAGGAGAGGCTGTAACTTCTATTTCTTTATTTTCAACAAAACGTTTTGCGGTTTCTTTAACTACGGCAAAAGCTTCTGGCATAATTTTAAGTAAAGTTTCTTCAGAAACTTTATATGCTTCATCTTTTAACGAATCTATTTCTGTATAAATGTCTTCTTGACGATCGATGTCTGCTGTTTTAGCTTCTTCTTCTAATCCAGTAATTTTATCATCAAATTCTTTTGTAGCTGTTTTTATTCTTTGTTTAAACTCTATGGTTTTATCTCTTAAACCATCATTAGAAAGTTTAGAAAATTCTATTTCGAATTTTTTTACATCATCAACAACTGGTTGTAAAATTTTTAAATCTTTTTGTTGTTTATCACCAACAAAAATTTTGATTACTGAATTTAAAATATTCATTTATTATGTTATTTTCAATTAAATTAATAACTGCATTATAGTTCCGTATCAGGTTTTTTAAAAGCCTGAAAAATAGCTTTCTAGGTTAGGAGAAAACAAAAAAAAAGCCTCTTTAGAGACTTTTTAAATTTAATTATTATGTTTAGTATTCATCCTCATTCCAAAGATAATCATCTTCGGTTGGATAATCTGGCCATATTTCAACAATTGAATCATATGCGTCACCTTCATCTTCTATGTCTTGTAGGTTTTCTACTACTTCTAAAGGAGATCCAGTTCTAATAGCATAATCTATTAATTCGTCTTTGGTTGCTGGCCAAGGTGCATCTGCTAAATAAGATGCTAATTCTAATGTCCAATACATTTCTTAATGTTTAATTTTGTGCAAAAATAATTTTTTTACTGAATTATACAAGTCTTTTTTAAGAAATATATGGAGAAGTTATTTTATAATTTTGTTAATATCTTAAAATTAATGATTTAAGTGTGAAATAAAATTTAAAACTACTTCAAATCGATAAAAAAAGAACGTGTTAATTTTTTGTGGGAATCCATTTGATTTCCGCTACTGATAAGTCTTTAGACAACTTTCGTGCCAACGTAAAAAGGTAGTCAGAAAGTCGGTTTAAATATTTTATGATGTCATTATTAATATTTTCTTGATCGTTTAGTTCTACAACTAAACGTTCTGCACGTCTGCAAACGCATCTTGCAATGTGACAAAATGACACTGTTTGATGACCTCCGGGAAGAATAAAATGAGTCATTTGAGAAAGTTCTAAATCCATTTTATCTATTTCTTCCTCTAAAAAAAGAATAGAAGTTTCATCAATTTTTGGAATATTGAGTCTTTCTTTTCCGTTTTTTAGCGTTTCTTTTTCCGGTGGAGTAGCTAACATTGCTCCTAAAGTAAATAACTCATTTTGAATTATTAATAAAGCTTCTTTAATAGGTGTACTGATTTCTTGATCTTTGATTAAACCAATATAAGAGTTTAGTTCATCTATATTTCCGTAACTATCTATACGTAAATTGTATTTTTTAACTCTTGTTCCCCCAAAAAGTGCAGTTGTACCAGTATCACCAGTTTTTGTGTATATTTTCATAATATTAGTTGCAAAATTTTAGAAAGCCAAAGTTACAAAGTTTATTTTCTAAGAAAATGTTAAACTCTTATTTTAAAATGTTCTTTTTTCTGTTCTTTTCTGAAGAAAACAATTCCCCAGTAAAAAACATCTACCGTAACGGTTACTTTTTTGTGATTTTTAATTTCTATCCAAGCCTCTTTCATTTCATCACTCCAATAAATATCGTCAAAAATCCAAACTGAATTATTAGTAATGGTCTCTAAACAAGCATTAAAATAATGTAAGGTGTCTTTTTTTGTGTGATTTCCATCAAAATAGATACAATCGAATTGTTGGTTTTTGATAGCGATTGGCAAAGTCTTTTTAAAGTCGCCTGTTATAATTTTAATATCATTATAATTATTTTTAGAAAATAAATTGTCGGCAACTTTACTGGTTTCTGGGCATCCTTCTAACGTAGTAATAATTGAATTTATATTCCCTATTTTAAAAGCAGAAGTACCTAACCCTAACGAAGTACCAATTTCTAAAATATTTTTAGGTTTAAAATATTGAATTATACGAATTAGTAACTTTGCTTTTTTGTTTGATAAGCCAGCAATTTTGGCAATTTTAGAAACTTGACGGTTATTATTTTTAAAAATTTTAGATCCTGCACCAAAATCTGTGACTTTTATAAAAGTTTTGTTGTCTAACAGTTGTTGCTTGTTTTTAGAAAATAATTTAACTAAAATAGCATCTGTTTTTTTGTAAAAACATTTGGTTACTAAATCATACACAAAAGGAGAGTGAACACCGTGTTGATTGGAAGATTTTGTGAGAAATTTTAAATATTCTGTTATCAAATAAATCATTTTTATATAAAAGACGAAAGTAAAATAAAATTATAGTAAACCACTTTTAAAAAGTATATTTGTACCTATTCATGATTAAAATTACAATGAGAAAACATTTTTTACTGCTATTATTCATCCCTTTTCTTTTTTCGTGTATACCTGCTAAGGATATAATTTACCTACAAGGAGAACCTGTTGCTAGAAAAGAAATTAAAAGAATAAATAATATACCCTATAAATTACAGGTTGATGATATCTTAAATATTGATATTAAATCTAACGATGAGTCGTTAGTTTCTGTTTTTAAGAAACAATCAACTGGAAGTGGAGGAGGAAGTGCTAATACAAGTGCAAGTGCAGGAGCATCATTTTTTTCTGGATATAGTATAGATAGTTATGGAAATATAAGAATGCCTACTTTAGGAGAAATAAATGTTTTAGGTTATACCGAACTGGAGGTTAGGAAAAAACTTGAAAATGAATTAAAAAAATTCATTAGGACTGAAGAAGAAATTTTTGTTTCTGTAAAATTAGCAGGAATTAAATATACTGCTATTGGAGAAATAGGAAGTCCTGGGCCTAATGTTATTTTTCAGAACAAACTTTCTATTATAGATGCAATCTCTAGTTCTGGAGATATTACTACATTAGGAAATAAAAGAAAAGTTGAAATTATTAGAAATTCAATTACTGGAACTGAAAAATTCACAATCGATTTAACACAAATAAATGCTTTTGACTCTGAAGTTTTTTATATTAAACCAAATGATATTATAAACGTTATTCCATTGAAACAGAAAACATGGGGGACAGGTACTACTGGTCTTGGAGCACTAGCTACTATAGTTTCGATACTTTCATTGGTTAGTACTACTTATTTATTAGCAAGAAACCTATAGAGATTTATGGATAATTTAAATAAATTGAAAAGCAGTACTATTCAGGCCAATATTGATGTTAAAGGGTATGTTTTTAAGGTTTTATCTTATTGGAAACTTTTTTTTGTAACAATTGTTATCGCATTGATTGTTGCTAAATTTATGAATGACTATAAACCTAAAGTTTATAATCTAAATACTGTAATTTCTGTAAAGGAAGAGAATAATCCATTGTTTTCTACGGGTACAAACATTGCTTTTAATTGGGGAGGAGAAAGTGATGCTGTAGAAACTATTAAAGTAGTTTTAACTTCTAGAACTCATAATGAAAAGGTAGTTAGAAAATTAAATTTTTTTATAAATTATTTAAAAGAGGATAGATATAGATTAGAAGATGTTTATGGTTACACTCCGTTTGTTGTGGATTTAGATACAAGTAAACCTCAACTGTTTGGGAAACTTATACAGATAGAAATTACCGGAGAGAATACCTATAATTTATCATTTGATCTTAAAGAGGCAACTTCTAGTGAATTAATTACCTATGATACCAATAAAACAAGTCTTCACCATTTTTCTACTCCACTTTTTTCGAAAGAGTATAAAATAGGAGAACAAGTAAATACAGATTTTTTTAATTTTTCATTAAAAAAGACTAAAAAGTTTACTGTTGGAGAAAAATTTTATATTCAATTTGCTAGTTTTGATGGTACAGTAGGTAGCAATAGGTCTATTTCTGTTGCTGGTATCGCAAATGGAGCTTCTATGCTTAGATTATCTAAAGGGGGGACGAATAAAAATAGAATTGTAGATTATCTAAACGCAACTGTTGTAATTCTTGATGAAGATAAACAAGAACAAAAAATTCTTTATGCTAAAAAAACTAAAGATTATATCGAACTTTTATTTACGCAATTAGAAGATAGTTTACAGCGAATAGAAAAAGAATTAAGTGTTTTTAAGGAGAAAAATAATATTTATAATTTATCGGAAGAAGGTAGTGTTGTTTTTAATGAAACTATAGAAATAGAGCAAGAGAAAAAAAATATTTTTGAGTTTAATGACTATTTAAATAATTTAAGAAGTTATATCCTTTCTCATGATACTTATGGAGAAAACATACCGGTTCCTGCTTTAATAGCTGTTCAGGATGGAAAAATTTCTGGAGAAATAGCTACTCTCATACAATTATCTAGTTTAAGAGAAAGGCTAAGGGGATCAGTAACAGACAACCATCCACAGATTATAAAATTAAGTAATGAACTTAATATTTCGAAAGCTAATTTACTAGAAAATATAGCTACGTTAAAATTAGTAAATCAAAATAAAATAAATAAATTAAGTACTGAATTATCTACTTATAAAAGTAAACTTAAAAAATTACCTAAAACAGAACAGGGTTTATTAAAGTTTGAAAAGAACTATCAAATTTCTGAAGCAAATTATAATTACTTAAAGCAAAAAAGTTACGAAGCTGGATCTGCAATCGCTGCAAATGTGTCTGATGTTAAAATAATAGATACCGCAAAAGATTTAGGTAATGGACCTGTCTATCCTGTACCAAGTTTTAATTATTTAGTAGGTTTAATGTTAGGAATTGTTTTTCCTTTATTCTACATCATAACTAAAGAGGTATTAGATAATAAAATTCATACTGCAGAAGATATTCAAAATAATTATGCAATACCAGTTTTGGGAGTTGTGGGTAAAAATCATGGAAATAATAATTTAGCTGTTTTTGATAAACCAAAATCTTCGGTATCGGAATCTTTTAGAGCGTTAAGATCTAATATTCAATTTTTGTTTAAGAATGCACAAAAGGATGAATCTAAAACATTAGTTTTAACCTCGTCTGTGAGTGGAGAAGGGAAAACAATGATTTCTATTAATATGGCAACCGTTTTTGCTTTAAGTGGAAAGAAAACGGTATTAATAGGTTTAGATTTAAGAAAACCTAAAATTTATGATGATTTTGATTTGCCTAATGATGTTGGTGTGGTAAATCACTTAATTAACCAAAAGACATTAGATGAAATTATAATTAACACTAAAATACCAAATTTAGATCTTATTTTATCAGGGCCAATACCTCCAAACCCTTCTGAGTTGTTGCTGAATGAAACAGCAGATAAAATGATTAAAAGTCTTCAAGAAAGATATGATTATGTGATTATTGATACACCTCCAGTAGGTTTAGTTTCTGATGCATTAGAGCTGTTTAAATATGGTGATGCCATTATTTATGTTATTCGTCAGGATTATTCAGAAAAAGGAATGATGAGAATGATAGATGATAAATATAAAAACAAGGAAGTAACCAATATTAGTTATGTTTTAAACGACTTTACTGTTAAAAATAAGTACGGTTATGGTTACGGTTATGGCTATGGATACGGTTATGGTTATGGGAAATATGGTAACGGTTATCATGAAAATGAAGAAAATATAAGTTTCTTTTCAAAAATATCTAGTTTATTTAAAAAGAAATAATACAAAAAAAAAGCATCGTTAATTCGATGCTTTTTTTTTGTTCATAATTTAGGTTGACACTAATTATATTTTTTAAAACTTAATATTCAGTTTTGTCTTGTTTCTCTGCCCATTTATTAAAAGGCTCTAGTGCAATTTCTCTACCTATTTGTTCAAAGGGAATACTTCTTTTTTCATAAGGTAAAGGAATTTCTTTGTAGATAAACTCGTCATCAAAACCAATTTTTGCGGCATCTTGCTGATTACTTCCGTAAAAAACTTTGTCTGGTCTAGCCCAATAAATGGCACCTAAACACATAGGGCAAGGTTCGCAAGAAGTATACACAATACAACCATCTAACTGAAAAGAACCAATATTTTTACAAGCATCTCTAATTGCTGTAACTTCTGCATGTGCAGTTGGGTCGTTGGTAGAAGTAACTTTGTTATTTCCACGACCAATTATTTTTCCATCTTTTACAACGATACAACCAAATGGACCGCCTTCATTGTTATTCATTCCTTTTAAAGCTGCTTTTACAGCTTCGCTCATAAATTCTTCGTGTTTGTTCATCTTCATTTTCTGTTATTATGATTTATTTATTTTAGCCAAAAAAAGCTGCATTAGATATGCAGCTTTTAGATAATGTAAAATTAATATTTTTATTTTAAACTACCCGTCATTTCTTCTGGTTTTACCCATTCGTCATATTGTTCTGGAGTTACATAACCTAAACGTACTGCTTCTTCTTTTAAAGTGGTTCCGTTTGCATGTGCAGTATTTGCAATTTCTGCAGATTTATAATACCCAATTTTAGTATTTAAAGCAGTAACTAACATTAAAGAATTATTTACCAATTCTGTAATTCTTGCATGATTTGGTTCTATACCAGCAGCACAATTTATATCAAAAGATTTACAAACATCTCCAATTAATTGAGCAGATTGTAAAACGTTTGCAGCCATTATTGGTTTAAAAACGTTTAATTCATAATGCCCTTGAGCACCACCAATTGTTACGGCAACATCATTACCCATAACTTGTGCAGCAACCATAGTCATTGCCTCACATTGTGTAGGGTTTACTTTTCCTGGCATAATAGAAGAACCTGGCTCGTTTGCTGGAATAATAATTTCTCCAATTCCAGATCTTGGACCAGAAGCCATCATTCTAACATCGTTTGCTATTTTATTTAAAGAAACTGCAATTTGCTTTAAGGCTCCATGTGTTTCTACTAAAGCATCGTGAGCTGCTAAAGCTTCATATTTATTTTCTGCAGTAATAAAAGGCATTTCTGTAAAATCTGCAATATATTTAGCAACCAATACATCGTAACCTGCAGGAGTATTCATTCCTGTACCTACTGCTGTACCACCTAATGCTAATTGAGATAAATGCTCTAAAGTATTATTTAATGCTTTTAAACCGAAGTTTAATTGTGCAACATAACCAGAAAATTCTTGACCTAAAGTAAGTGGAGTTGCATCCATTAAATGCGTTCTACCAATTTTTACCACGTCTTTAAATGCTTCAGATTTTGCTTTTAAAGTATCTCTTAATTGTGTAATTCCTGGAATTGTAGTTTCTACAATTTTCTTGTAAGCAGCAATGTGCATACCTGTAGGAAATGTATCGTTAGATGATTGTGATTTGTTTACATCATCATTTGGTTGAATCACTTTTTCTCCTTCACCAATTACTTTTCCTGCAATTTCTTGCGCTCTATTAGCAATTACTTCGTTCACATTCATGTTAGATTGTGTACCAGAACCTGTTTGCCAAATAACTAAAGGAAATTGGTCGTCTAATTTTCCTTCTAAAATTTCATCACAAACCTGTGCAATTAAATCTCTTTTTTCTTCTGTTAAAACACCTAATTCTGCGTTTGTATATGCAGCTGCTTTTTTAAGATAAGCAAAACCATAAACAATTTCTAAGGGCATAGAAGCCGGAGCACCAATTTTAAAGTTGTTTTTAGAGCGTTCTGTTTGTGCACCCCAATATTTGTCTGCAGGAACATTTACTTGTCCCATAGTGTCTTTTTCGATTCTATATTTCATAATTATAATGTAAATTTTAGATATAACAAATTTACAAAAAACTATGTTTACAGAAAGTTGATATTTATCATTTTTAGATAAGTAAAAAAAATATTTTTTTGATGCCTATTTTTTTAAAAATAAATATTATTTTTGCAATAATAATTTTACAAAATATACAAATGTTAGATTTTTCAGAATTTTCAGGATTGGTTTTATTCATGTTTATTTTTACAGCTGGTTTCTGGTTGTTAATATTCTTATTAACATTTGTGGTTCCTTATTGGATTGGCGGAACTATTTGGGAAAACATGAAATTAAAAAAAGAAGCAAGAAAAGCTGCAGAAGGTAAGTAGTCTTTAAAACACATATAATTTATAAAAAGAAACTCGTTCATTTAATTGAACGAGTTTTTTTTGGGCGTTACCACAAGGGTCGGGCTTTTTGTTACAAGTCCTCGTTTTTTACAAAAAAGTAAAAACCTGTGGGCTTTTCACTACAATCCCTAACGCGGGCAAACTTGCAAGAACGTTGTTGTGTTATGAAAAGTTGCGTTTTAAGTGAACGGCTATTTTCCGAAGGAAAATAGAAGTTTACAAAAAAGTAATTAACTTTGATTAAGCAATTTTTTATACACGGTGTTGTGCCTAGTTATTTTATTTTTATTTCGTTCAGATTTAGTTCAAATATATTTCCAAATTTTTCATCTTCGTTTTTTTTAATTTGAATGTTATTCCAAGTTAATTCTAATCGTATTTCTTTGTTTTTTCCGTTCTCAATAACTGTAATGAAAATTGGAATATTTTCTCTTTTCGTTTTATAGAATTTGAGTAGATTTTCCGTTTTCCCAAAAAGTTGAGAAGTCAGAGGTGAACCTAATTCAATATTAATTCCGTTCGCGATTGGTTCAATTTCGATAAACCCTTTTTCAGAACTTTCATTTTCTAATCCGTGAAGAAATTCAATTGTCGGAAGTTTTATTTTTTCAATTTTTAGTGATTCCGATTTTATATTTCCGACATATTTAATTCTGTATATTCCGCAAGCTTGTCCAGAAGTATATTGAATTGATAGGCTTAAAATTAACAGTATAAATATTCTTTTCATTCGTTTTTTTAATTAGGCACAACTTGTTATAATAAACAAAGGATTTACAAATATGCCCGCGTTAGGGATTGAAGTAATTGTTTGAGCTCTTTTTTCTTTTTCAGAAAAAAAGCGAGTACGGAAAGCCCGCTCGAACGCCCAAATTTAGAAACTTTTAAAAAGCATCTCCTCCGCCATCATCTTCTCTATTTTCTCCAGATTTTCTATTTTTTTGATTTTTATTCTGGTTAAACCTATACGTAAATGTTAAAGAAACTTGACGCATTCTTCTCTGAAACGTTTGGTCTGTAATATTTGTAGGATTTTCTCTACTTGGTGCATAGCCCAAAACTTGGTATTTTCTAGAGTTAAAAAGGTCGCTAACATTAAGTACTAAAGTTCCTTTATTTTTTAAAATATCTTTACTAAAAGCTAGGCTTGTAGATAAAATACCTTCTATATTGCTTTGAGCATCGGTTTTTGGGCCATAATAAAAAACTCTTGTTTGGGATTGAATATCCCAAGGAAGTGTAATTTTTGCATCTAAACGTGTAAACCAGGCTTTGTTTTTTGTATCAAAATTTTGAGTAATTGGAGTAATATCATTTGTGCTAGGGTCTGTTACATTATACGTATATTCTCCTAGTGTTTTAAACTGATAAAAGTTGAAACTACCCGAAAAACGCACTTTATTGCTAGCGTTATAGTTTGCTGTAAACTCAAAACCAGATCTGTCTTCTGAAGCTAAATTAATAGGTTGTCTTACCAAAATATTGGTTTCTTTGCCGTTTATAATTCTAACATCCTGCCTGTTAACTCTAGTTATGTTATTTGTTGAATGTTGATAATAAATAGAGGAGTTTAAGGTTAATTTGCCCCATGTATTTAAATATCCTAAATCGAAAGAGTTGGTGTATGTTGGGTCTAAGTCTACATTTCCTTTATAGAAAATAACTTCACTTTCTCTACTTTCAAAAGGGTTTAAGTATCTAGAGTGTGGTCTTCTTAATCTTCTGCTGTATCCTAAAGTAAAACTTTGGTCTTCTGTTAATTCGTAACCGAAGTTTACCGTTGGAAAAAAGTCGGTATACTTTTTATTGTAACTTTCTTTGGTATTAAGTAATGAAATATCAATGTTTGTTATTTCTGCTCTTATACCTAAGAGGTAAGAAAACTTGTTAATCTTACTACCAAATTGTGTATAAAAAGCATTTACATTTTGAGTAAAGGCTAGGTTATTAGAAGGATTGTATGCTGCAGCTAAGTTTGGGGCAACTACAATATAATCTGATGTTAAGTCTTGAAAACTACCACGGTAACCTGCTTCAAATTGTGAGTTTTTACCAATTGGCAACACGTAATCTGCTTGAAGTAAGTTATCTAAAGAGAGCTCGTCTGTTGTATTTGTTTCTGGGTTTGTATCTGTAATTATAGCAAATTCATTTTCAGAACTAGCGCTGTGTTGTAAATCTACAGTCAATTTTTGACCTTTATCGTCTAAATTATTTGTATAATTTAAAGAGAATTGAAGTGTTTGATCTTTTTCTGATTCATCTTGTATACGTAAAGAATTGTATAAAGCGTTTTTGCTAGTATCAAAAGAATTAATGCTATTTGTAGAAATATTATCATTATTAGAATCTCTTACAAATATAGTACCTGTAATAGAACTTTTTTTGTTGAGGAAATATTCTAAACCAAAATTAGCATTAAAACCATTTCTAAGTCTTTCATTATCTCTATTTTCTATTCTTATACTATCTACAGTATTGTCTGTTAAATAAGTAATATTAGAATTGTAAATACCAGGGTTTCTGCTATTATTATAACCAATGTTAGAAAAAACGTTTATTTTTTCTGTACGTAAATTTAAATTTACACCGGCTTGATAATTTTTAGGATCTCCGGCAGTAACATTTACAGAGCCATTAAAACCAGAAGCTTTTCCTTTTCTTAAAATGATATTTAAAATTCCTGCGGTTCCTTCAGAATCGTATCTGGCAGAAGGAGATGTAATAACTTCAACTCTTTCTATTGCGTCTGATGGCAATTGCTTTAATGCTTCTGCGCCAGATAAACCTACTAAAGCAGATGGTTTTCCGTCTATTAAAATACGAACGTTTTCGCTACCTCTTAAGCTTACAACTCCATCAGGATCTACGTCTACAGAGGGTACGTTATCTAAAACATCTGAGGCGGTACCACCTTTTACGGTCATGTCTTTACCTACATTATAGATTTTTTTATCTAAACGAATATCTACGGTAGATTTTTCTGCAACCAATACCACTTCATCTAAAATACTAGAATCTTCATGTAGTTTAATGGTTCCTAAATTTTTGTTTGCTATTATTTCTTGATTAGGTAGTTTTAAGGTTTTAAAAGAGATAAATTCAATACTAATCTCGTAAGTTCCTTTAGGAGTTAGAATTCTAAAATTTCCTTTTCCATCTGTGATTCCCCCAGATATTTTTTGTGTTTTACTGTTTTTTATAACAACGGTTGCATATTCTAACGGTTGGTTTGTGTTTGCTTCAATAACCTTCCCAGTAATTGATATGGATTCTTTATTAGGCCTTTGAGCCAGTAAAATAGTTGATGTTAGTAAAAAGAATAATAAAAATGTAGTTTTTTTCATGTGTGCCTTTGAATAGTAGTTCAATTAAGACAGCAAAGTTCTTGCTAAGTTTAACTAGATGTAGTTAATAAAAAGTTAAAGAAAACATAAAAAGGTTCTCCCTAAATGATTGATAAAATAGCTTCTGTTGGCCTTCCAATAACGGCTTTGTTATTGTTAATTACAATTGGGCGCTCTATTAACTTAGGGTTTTCTATCATTGCTTTAATAATTTGTGTATCTGAGAGTTCTTTCCCTTTAAAGTTTTCTTTCCATATTTTTTCTGTTTTACGAACCAATTGAATAGGAGTGATGCCTAATAATTGGATTATTTCAGTAAGTTCTTTCTCTGTTGGAACGTCTTCTAAATATTTAACAATTTCAAATTCTTTTTTAGAGTTTTCTAAAATTTCTAAACCTTGTCTAGATTTAGAACAACGTGGATTGTGGTATATTTTTATCATTTATAAGCCCCTTTTAATTTCCCCAAAGGGGAAAACACTCTGATGGGAAAATGAGTGTTTTTTTGTTGTTTTTATTTGTTTTTAGACCTCATAGGTTTTTTAACTTGTGAGGTCTTTTATTTCACAAGAGTATTTCTTCCCTTCGGGAAGATTAAGATGGGCTTTTTTGCCCATTTAACATTAAATAAGCTTTTAAAAACGGGTTGATATCTCCGTTCATTACGTTGTCTACATTACCAGTTTCATAGCCTGTTCTTACATCTTTTACCAATTTATAAGGATGCATAACGTAGTTACGTATTTGGCTTCCCCATTCTGTTTTTAGCTTTCCAGATTCAATCTCGTCTCTTGTTGCTTGTTGTTTTTGTAACTCTATTTCGTATAATTGCGATTTTAGCATTTTTAAAGCTGTAGCTCTATTATCGTGCTGAGAACGCGAGGAAGAACAAGAAATTTGTATTCCGGTTGGTTTGTGTGTTAACTGAACTTTGGTTTCTACTTTGTTTACATTTTGTCCGCCAGCACCACTAGAACGGGCAGTTACAATTTCTATATCCGCAGGGTTTACTTCAATTTCAATAGAATCATCTACCACGGGAAAAACATAGACAGAACCAAAGGTTGTATGGCGTTTTCCGTTAGAGTCGAAAGGTGAAATACGAACTAATCTGTGTACGCCGTTTTCTCCTTTTAGCCAACCAAAAGCATAATCGCCTTCAATTTCTATCGTAATTGTTTTAATACCAGCAACATCACCGGCTTGATAATTGAGTGTTTTTAATTTAAAACCTTGCTTTTCTGCCCACATGGTGTACATTCTAGACAGCATTTCTACCCAATCGCAGCTTTCTGTTCCGCCTGCACCTGCATTAATTTGTATGGTGGCAGAAAGAGAATCTCCTTCATCTGAAAGCATATTTCTAAATTCTAGATCTTCTAAAAAAGTACTTGCTTTTTCAAATTGTTCTATAACTTCTGCTTCTTCAACTTCGCCTTCTTTGTAAAACTCATACAAGACGTTTACATCTTCGTTTAACGAAATGGTTTTATTGTAGTCTTCTACCCACTTTTTTTTGAAACGAAGTTCTTTCATTAGAACTTCTGCTGCTTTTGGATCGTTCCAAAAATCTGGATCTACCGTTTTTTCTTCTTCGTTAGCAATTTCAATCAGTTTTTTATCAATCTCTAAATAAGATTTTAGTTTTTCTATTCTTGTAGCAATATCTTTAAGTTGGTCTTGTGTAATCATAAGTTCTACAAAAATAAATGAAATTTTAAGATTACTTGTTTTATATGTTGATAGATATTTTAATTCCACATAGATTCGCAAAGAAAAAGACAGAGATTCATGGAGTAATAAAAATTTTCTGTGAAACTCAGTGAAAACTTAGCGTAACTCTGCGAAATAACTAAAAGTTATTCCACCATAATTTTACTTGTACCATAGACTGGGATTCCGTTTTCTGTAATTCCTTCAACTTCTATTAAGTAATTGCTTTTAGAGTCTGATGTGAAAAATGAAATAGAGACATCTCCTGTTTTTGTAGTTTTAATTTTAGGAACCCAATGTAATGTAGTTCTAATGTCTGCTTTTGTTTGTTCTTCAATTCCGTTAATATGGTCTGGTGCATAAAACTCTTTAGCGGTATAAAAACCTACGGCTTTAAAATCTATAATACCTGGTTTTCTTTTTACGTTTTTACTAGAATTATATCCTTCTCCAGATTTAGAGTAAATAGAAACTACGGCACCATTACTTGTAAATACAGAAGCTTCTCCTCCTAAAAGTAAATCTATAAAAGAAACATCAGAGGCAGAGATAACTGTTAAATCTGTTACATCTATAGGTACCTCATCAAACATAATTAGAGGTATGGTTTTAGAACCAAAACTTTTAACGTACACCGTGTCTTGTTCAATGTAGACTCCGTTTACATTAAATAATAAATCTAAAGCAGTACTTCCAGAATTGCTATCTGCTGCATCAAACCTTCTAAAAGAACCTCCGTAAGAAGTTTTTGCGTCCATTTCATCATTTCTTTTACTTTTTTCATCTTTTAAAGAAGTGCTTATTACTATTTCGTCTAAAACATTTTGTTGCTGTTTAAAAGTGGAGTCTAATTCTTTTAAATAATTTTCATAATTTAAAAAAGCACTCATACTTTTCTCGTTATCTAAGTTTTTATTTAGGCTATCTCTTATTATTTCGGGTCTTTTTTTGTCTTTATCATGTATGATTAATACTTTTCGGTCTCTTTCTCTTTCCGATTTAAAGTTGGTTAATCTTGCTTCTAAAAGAACAGGAACGCTATCAAAGAATATATATGGACCATAACTAAATTCTCCTTTAGAATTGGATGTTTGAATTGGTTCTTGAGCAATTTTTTTTCCAAAAAAAGTAAATCTTGTAGGCACAGATTTTATTTCGTACGGAGCTTTCATTGCTAATGTTTTACCAGAAATGGTGATTCCTTTTTCTACTTTAAATTCAGGTTGGGGTGCTGTGTTGTATAGTAAGTTTTGCCAAGTAAAACGTCTCCAACCATTGGTACGCATAATTAAATCTAATAAATAAGAACGTTCTCTGTCGTTTTCTTTTTCAAAGAAATAGCCAGGGTTTTTTATTTTTCCTCTTAAATCTGAATTTAATAACAACCAAGTTTTAATATTTTCTACTTTATGGTCTTCTGGATATGCATTTAAATCTCGAACACTCATAGACAAATTGCTAATTAAGTTTTCTTTTTTTATGTTCTGTACATTTAAATTTAGATGTACTTGTTTTCGTCTACCATAATAATCTTTTGGTTTAGTTATGGTAACTGTAGCTTTATTATTTGCACTGTTAATAAATATAAGTCTTTCAGAAACTGGTTTTCTTTCAGGATTAAATAGTGTAATATGGATAACTCCGTTTTGAAGCGTTTTGTTAGAAATTTTTAAGGTTTGATTCTTTTTTTCTGTAGTTTGTGTAACATTATAAAGTAAATTTCCTCTTTGATGAATTACTAATGAAGTGCCAAATAAACCCTGACTAACATTAGATTGTAAATTAATTAAGAGTTCCTTTCCATTATTTAAAGCATTTAAAGTGTAACCATTTTCTAAGGCTTTTGGTAAAGGATATCTATATTCATTACCCTCTAATTCCATAAGTGCAAAATAAGTTTTACCTAATTCTGGTTCTAAATAGAAAAGCCCTAAACCAAATTTAGTAGAGGTGAATTCTGTTATAAATTGATTGTCATTATCTACAATAGAAATACTAATGGGTAGTTCATTAAATAAATTGTTTTTCAGCTTTATAGCAATGGCGCTCTTTAAATTATTTACCAAATAACCACCTTCTGGATAGAAGTTTAAATCAGGTTTAAATGAATTTGATTTTTTCTCTGTTTGTATATTTTCAGGTGTTTTAGTTACTGTTTTTGTTTTATCCAAAGATAAAATAGAAATTTCTTTTTGAAAAAATGAAGTTGGTTTTTCATTTCTCATATAATTGGTATAGGCTCTTATCAAATAGTTTCCGGGTACTGTTTTTTTTGGTATTTTAAAATTTCCTGCAGTATTAACATCATTCATAAAGAGTTTTTCTTTAGCAATAATACTGTCGTTGCTGTTTATTAATTCTGCATATAGTAAATTACTTTTATTAGACTTGGTATGCGTAACACCATTTACTAAATATGCAGAAAACCAAATATCATCTCCAACAGAGTAATAGGGTTTATCTGTATGAACATATACTTTTTCAGGATAATTTACCAAAGCATAATTATCTACCTTTTCCTTTATCAATTTTGTAAATAAATTTTCTTGAATACTGATAAATGAAGCAAAAACAAGAAGTGCAATAGAAAGGAAAATAAATTTTTTCATCAATGTATAATTTTAAAACTAAATTAACTTATTTTTCTATATGAGATATAAAAATTAAAGTATTTTTAGGTCTTATTATTTACATGATGATTATAGACTTAATTTCCGATACAGTGACTAAGCCAACAAAAGGAATGTTGGATGCAATGATGAATGCCAAAGTGGGTGATGATGTTTTTAAAATGGATCCAACGGTGAATGCTTTACAAGAAAAAGCGGCTGCCATGTTTGGTATGGAAGACGCATTGTTTTTTCCATCAGGAACCATGGCAAATCAAACGGCTATAAAACTACACACACAACCTGGAGATTTGGTTATTTGCGATAAATATGCACATATTTATAATTACGAAAGTGGTGGAGTAGCCTTTAATTCTGGTGTTACTTGTAAGTTAGTAGATGGTGATAGAGGTATGTTTACAGCTAATCAAATAGAAGAAATGGCAGCGGTAAACCCCGAAATCTATTTACCGTATACAAAACTTATCTGCATAGAAAATACCACAAATAAGGGCGGAGGTGCTTGTTGGGATTTTGAAGAAATAAAAAAAATACAAAAGGTAGCTAAAAAAAATAATTTAGGTTTTCATTTAGATGGAGCGCGTTTATTTAATGCTTTGGTTGCAAAAAATGAAACTCCAAAGCAATATGGAGCGTTATTCGATACCATTTCTATTTGTTTATCAAAAGGATTAGGTGCACCAATTGGGTCTCTTTTATTAGGTTCTAAAAAAGATATCAAATACGCATTAAGAATTCGAAAATTGTTAGGAGGAGGAATGAGACAAGTTGGTTTTTTAGCAGCAGCAGGTATATATGCTTTAGATAATCATGTAGATAGGTTAGCTGAAGATCACTTAAAAGCAAAAGAAATAGGTGCTGTATTAGAAGCTGTTTCTTATGTTACTAAAGTAGAAACAATAGAAACGAATATTGTTATTTTTTATGTAGATAAAAAAATAGGAGATATAAATTTCATCAAAAAAATGGAACAAAAAAATATTCTCTTAACGCCAATGGGCGAAGGGAAAATTAGAATTGTTACCCATTTAGATTATACAGATGAAATGCATGAAATTCTTTTAAAAGAATTGAAAAATTTCTAGAAATAAAAACGAACAATTGGTGAAAAAGCAGAAGAATATACGCTTTTATTGCCAGGATATAAAACATCATATCTAAAACCAACAGCAAATCTACCTTGGTTATAAGCGGCTCCAAGATACAAGGCAGGGAAACTAGTGCTACTGCTAACGTTATTCGAAGTGTTTTTTGCAAAAGATTGTTCAAATTCTCCAGAAAGTTGAATGCCTATTTTGGGTATTTGATACAAAGAAATAATACTAGCTCCATAAACATTGGTTTTATTATCTTCATACTTGCTATAAATATAAGTTAAACCTGTACCTAAAGAAAAACCATTGTCAAAATTATAAATAGCACTAGGAGAAATACCAATTGTGGTTTGGTTGCCAAAACTCATACTAACACCACCACCAAATTGTACATTATCCCAGAAATCAATTTTTTCCTGAGAAATCATTGTAAACGAGCAACATAAAAACAAAAGAAGAAAATACTTTTTCATATTAGATATTAATTAGTCTCGTCTAATTTAGACAATTCTTTGTGATTTCTATTTAATTTTTTTAATAAAATTCCATAAAGTATTTGATAAAAGAGCCATAATACACCCAATAATACCAGTGTAACAACAAGAGTTAAAAGAATTACTAAAAATATTTGTTTGGTTTCTAAGTCTTCAGATTTAAAGTTTATTTCTGCAACCATAACAATTATCATCAACAAAGCCATAAAAACTAAATTAAAAAGTACATAGTTTCTTACCGTTTTTCTTGTTCTAAGAATTTTTTTCATTAAAACTTTGGTTGAATCAGAAGTAGATATGCTTTTATAATTTAAATAAAACTTTATTAAAAAATAAAAAATCACTAAATAGAATAATATATTAGAGATGTATATAAATTTTTCTAATCCAATTTTTTTATACTCAGCATAAGCTTCATCTAAGTCTATAAAAAAGTACAGAGAATTTAAACCAACAAATTCTATAATACCAATAATAAATATCCATTTTACAATAGATGACGACTTAGATTTTGTCATTTTATAGATATCAACAGAAGAAAATTTATTTTCTTCTTCAGGTTGATTTTTCCAAGTTGTTTTATATTTTTCTAATAAATCCATGCTGTTATGGGTTTAAGATGTTTTTTAATTTTTCTTTTGCTCTGTTCATTTTTACCCTTGCATTTACAGAAGATATTCCTAACGTTACAGAAATCTCTTTATAAGGTTTGTCTTCCAAGTATAAGAAAATGAGTGCTTTGTCAATATCATTTAACTGATGAATAGCTTTGTACAACGCTTTTAACTGTATTTCTTCTGTATCATCATAATCCGTTGCTTTAATCTTGTAAGCAAAATCAGTAATGTCTTGTGTTTTAACTCTTCTAGTAGATTTTCTATACAACGAAATTGCCGTATTTAAAGCTACTCTATACATCCAAGTACTAAATTTAGAATCTCCTCTAAACTTCGGATAGTTTTTCCATAGCTGAATAGTTATCTCTTGAAATAAATCATTATGCGCACTTTGGTTTGTAGTATAAATTCTACAAATTTTATGTGCTATATTTTGATTTTGTTCAAAATCCGCTAAAAAATTCTTTTCTAAAACTTTCTGCACTTGTTAGTTTTGGTTAGTTACTTATAAGTAGCTTAAATGTATGAATTGTTACAATTTTTATAAAATATATTTTATTCTTTCTTTTTTATCTAACTTTGTTGAACTTTAAATAAAATAGATTGAACAATATTAAGCAAGATTTTACTATCAAGGACCTAGAAAATATTTCTGGGATAAAAGCACATACCATTCGTATTTGGGAAAAAAGGTATAATTTATTGGTGCCTAAAAGAACGGATACAAACATTCGCTTTTATACTAATGAAAACTTACAGAAACTTCTAAATATTGTTTTGTTAAATAATAATAATTTTAAGATTTCTAAGATAGCTAAAATGTCTGAGGAAGAGCTTGTTTTACAATCTAGAGAATTGGCTTTTACAACTTCAATAAATGATGAAGCTATTAATTCTTTAAAATTAGCGATGTTTCAGTTTGATAAACTATTGTTTAACAATACTTATAACAAGCTTCTGCAAAAAAAAACATTTAAACAAATTTTTAAAGAAGTGTTTGTGCCTTTTCTAAATCATGTAGGTGTACTGTGGCAAACAGATACTTTAAAGCCAGCTCATGAGCATTTTATTTCGAATTTAATAACTCAAAAAATTTTAATAAACACAGAAAAAATTCAATATAACATAACTAACTCTTCAAAAACCTATGTACTGTTTCTTCCGGAAAATGAAATTCATGAAATAGGACTTTTATATTTAAATTACGAACTAGTTTTAAGAGGGTTTCAAACCGTATATTTAGGCCAAAGTTTACCTTTAAACAATTTAGATTATTTTTTAGAGAGTGAAAATGAAATTTGTTTTGTAACCGCATTAACTATAAGACCTTATGATGACGTAATTGAAGCGTATTTTAATGAAATTAATACGATTACTAACACTTATGGTAAAACATTTATAGCGGTAGGGCAAAAGGTAAATAAGGTAAAAGAGCTTGCATTAAATTCAAAAATACATCTATACGATTCTATTTCAGATTTGTTAAAAGTCTTATAATATTTAATGGTAGTTGTATTTTTGTTTAATAATAATGTATATTTGTTAAACAAAATAAATAGTGATGAAGAAAATATATATCATTGGTTCAGGTTTTTCAGCTTTGTCGGCTTCGTGCTATTTGGCAAAAGAAGGTTACAATGTTACTGTTTTAGAGAAAAATGACACTTTAGGAGGTAGAGCAAGACAATATAAAAAAGACGGTTTTACTTTTGATATTGGTCCGTCTTGGTATTGGATGCCAGATGTTTTTGAACGTTTTTTTGCTGATTTTGGTAAAAAACCATCTGATTATTATATTTTAGATAAATTAAACCCAGGGTACGAAGTTTATTTTGGAGAGAATTCTTCCATGAAAATTTCTAGTGAATTAAAGGAAATTTACGAACTCTTTGAAAATGAAGAAAAAGGAAGTGCAAAACATTTAAAAACCTTTTTAGATTCTGCAAAATCTAATTACGATACAGCTATAAAAGACTTGGTATATCAACCAGGAGTTTCGCCTTTAGAATTGGTAAACACGACAACAATTGCAAGGGTTTCTCAGTTTTTTTCAACCATAAGAAAACAAGTTAGAAAAAATATAAAAAGTACTAAGCTAATTAAGATTTTAGAGTTTCCGGTATTGTTTTTAGGAGCAAAACCCAATAATACCCCGGCATTTTATAATTTTATGAATTATGCAGATTTCGGACTTGGAACTTGGCATCCGAGAGGAGGAATGTATACTGTTATTGAAGGTATGGTTTCTTTAGCAGAAAGTTTAGGAGTAACCTTTAAAACGAATGCTAATGTTGATAAAATTATAACGAATACTTCTAATAATGTTACTGGTTTATTGGTAAATGGAAAAGAAATTAAAACTGATTTAGTTTTAAGTGGTGCAGATTATCATCATACTGAAACTTTGTTAGATAAAAATGTTAGACAATATTCTGAGAATTATTGGGATAAAAAAACATTTGCTCCATCCTCTTTATTGTTTTATGTTGGTTTTGATAAAAAAATAGAAAATGTAAGTCATCACACGCTGTTTTTTGATACCGATTTTGATGCACATGCAAAAGAGATTTATGATACTCCACAGTGGCCAACAGATCCTCTTTTTTATGCAAATTTTACGTCTATTACAGATAAAACTTCTGCGCCCGAAGGAAAAGAAACTGGTTTTTTCTTAATTCCTTTAGCTCCCGGAATTGAAGATACGGAGGGGTTGAGGGAAGAATATTTTCATAAAATTATGGATAGATTTGAGAAATTAACAAATCAAGAAGTGAAAAAACATGTGTTGTTTAAAAAATCATTTTGTGTCAATGATTTTAAAAGTGAATACAATTCTTATAAAGGAAATGCCTACGGAATGGCAAATACACTTTTGCAAACTGCATTTTTAAGACCAAAAATAAAAAGTAGTAAAGTAAATAATTTGTATTTTACAGGACAATTAACCGTTCCGGGTCCAGGAGTGCCTCCAGCTTTAATATCAGGAAAAATTGCATCAGCATTAATTTTTAAAAATCAACAATAATATGAAAGAATTATTTGATAGTGTTTCTAATGATTGCAGTAAGTTGGTTACTAAAAAATATAGTACTTCCTTTTCTTTGGCAGTAAATATGTTATCTCCAAAAATTAGAACAGATATTTATAATATTTATGGTTTTGTACGTTTTGCAGATGAAATTGTAGATACTTTTCATGATTATAATAAAGAACTATTAATGGAGCATTTTGAAAGAGATTATTATCTTTCAAAGGAACACGGAATTAGTTTAAATCCTATTTTAAATTCTTTTCAACAAACGGTAAATAGATATAAAATTCCGGATGAAATGGTACAAGCATTTCTAAAGAGCATGAAAGCAGATTTATATAAAACTGAATACCAAACCAAAGAAGAATATGATGCTTATATTTATGGCTCTGCGGATGTTGTTGGTTTAATGTGCTTAAAAGTTTTTGTTGATGGTGACGATAAAAGGTTTGAAGAATTAAAGGATGCTGCAATGCGTTTGGGTTCTGCTTTTCAAAAAGTAAATTTTTTACGTGATTTAAAAGATGATTATGAAGTCTTAAATCGTTCTTATTTTCCAAATATTGATTTAGGTCAATTAGATGCTGCTTCAAAGCAATTGATCATTGATGAAATTGAAGCCGATTTTGATTTTGCTTACAAAAACGGAATTCTTAAACTACCTGTAGAGGCTAAATTTGGGGTTTATATGGCTTATAGATATTACAGAAGATTATTAAAAAAGTTAAAGAAAGTTCCATCAGAAAAAATTATGGATACTAGAATACGTATTTCAGACCCAATGAAGATTAATTTACTAGCAAGAAGTTATGTAAAATATAAATTAAATATTATAAAATAATGTTTGCAATTATAACACTTGGCGTTTTTTTATTAATGGAAGGGGTAACTTGGTGTACGCACAAATTTGTGATGCACGGTTTTGGATGGTATCTACACGAAGATCACCATCAACCAAAATATAATGGTGTTTTTGAGAAAAACGACGCATTTTTTGTGGTTTTTGCAACACCTAGTATTTTGCTTTTTTACTTTGGAACTTATACCCAATACACTTATTTGTTTTTTATAGGATTGGGAATTTTGTTTTACGGAATTGCATATTTTTTAGTACATGATGTTTTAATTCATCAACGTTTTAAATGGTTTAAACACACCAATAATCGTTATCTAAAAGGATTGAGAAAAGCTCATAAAATTCATCATAAACATTTAGGAAAAGAAGAAGGAGAGTGTTTTGGAATGTTATTTGTTCCTTTTAAATATTTTAAAAAACCAAAAATATAGTGTATTTATATCTGCTTTTAAATCTTGGTTCTATTAGTATTCCGTTATTGTATTCTTTCGAAAAAAAAATGCGATTTATTAAACATTGGAAAGCGGTTTTTCTTTCTTTAATACTTATTTCTATCGTTTTTTTAATTTGGGATGCTATTTTTACAGCCAATGGAGTTTGGGGGTTTAATCCAGATTATCACTTAAATTTCTTGCTTTTTGGAATGCCAATTGATGAATGGATGTTCTTTATCTGTATTCCGTATGCAAGTTTATTTATTCATTATTCACTTGAGTATTTTAAACCTAAATTGTTAATTTCAGAAAAGTTTACGAAGTCTATTACACTCTTTTTTATTGTAATTTTACTGCCAGTAATTTTTCTGAATACAGACAAAGCATATACTTTTGTAAATTACATCTTTCTGCTTTTTGTTTTGGTGATTGGTTTTTTCTTCGGATTAAAACAATTGCAAAGATTCTATATTTCTTTTCTTATCATTTTAATTCCTTTTTTTATTGTAAATGGAGTTCTAACAGGTACAGGAATTGATGAGCCTATCGTATGGTATAACAATGCAGAAAATCTTGGTATTCGTTTGTTAACAATACCTATTGAAGATGTGGGCTATGCTTTTACTATGATTTTTGGTAATGTTTTATTGATTGAAAAGTTTAAGAAAATCTAAAAAATACTACTTCTAAGAATTCACCACATTTACGGGGTTTTCATTTAAAAATGCTTCTAAATTTAGCACTGCAGTTTGCATTAATCTGGTACGAGCTTCTTTCGGTGCCCAAGCAATATGTGGTGTTATAATGCAGTTTTTTGCATTTAATAATGGATTATTTTCTAACATAGGTTCTGCAGAAATTACGTCTACCGCAGCGCTTGCTACTTTACCTGAATTAAGTGCGTTCTTAAGGTCTTCTTCAACTACTAATCCACCTCTAGAGGTGTTAATAATTAATACGCCATCCTTCATCTTTGCAATATTGTTTTTATTAATTATTCCATCTGTGCTTTCCGTAAGTGGACAGTGTAAGCTAATAATGTCTGCTTTTTCAAACAAATGATCTAATGGAACATAACGGCAATTGGCTGTTTCAAGTTCAGGATATTTAGTTCTGCTATGTACCAAAATATGTAATCCAAAAGCTTCTGCTAATTTTGCAGTTGCTTGTCCGATACTACCAAAACCAATAATCCCAATAGTTTTTCCAATCAATTCTATTAAAGGTGTTTCTATAAATGAAAAATCAGCACTATTTATCCATTTTCTATTTTGAACAGCTGTATTATGTTTTCCTATATTATGGCACATTTCTAGCAATAAGCCCATGGTAAATTGTGCAACCGATCGGGTGCTATATGCAGGAATATTTGTTACTGTTATTCCTAATTCTTTCGCATAACTTACATCAACTACATTATAACCAGTAGCTAAAACTCCTATATAGGTAACGTGTGGCACTTTCTGAAGAATACTTTTTGTTAAGGGCGTTTTATTGGTAAACACAACCGTTGCTTTGCCAATAGCTTTAATAATAGTTTCTTCATCTAAACTAATTCTATCATATATTTTTAAAGAACCAAACTGTTCTATTCCTTGCCAATTAAGATCGCCAGGGTTTAATGTATATCCATCTAAAACTACTATATTCATAACTTTTTTAACTTTTAAAACTTCTATTAAATACTTCCTTCATTACGGAATATGAAGTAGAAGCTCCTGGAGAAGCACCTAAAAGGGCTGCAATTTTTTTATCTTCAGAAACTATAATTTCCGTTCCAAATTCTAGTTTACCAAATCCTTTTTTATTGCGTTTTATAATTTGAACACGTTGTCCTGCAACAACCGTTTTCCAATCATCATTATCTGCTTCAGGGTAGAAAGCTCTTAACTCATCCATTCTATCTTTAAAGGATAAACGGACTTGTTGAATAAGATATTTTACAAGCGGTAAGTTTTGGTATCCGGCACCTAATAGACTCATAATATTATCAAATTCTACAGACCTTGGCAAATCAAACATAGAACCATGTTTTAAAAACTTTGTTGTAAAACCAGCAAAAGGGCCAAATAACAATTCTTTTCTTCCGTTTATCATTCTAGAATCCATGTGAGGTACAGACATTGGTGGAGCACCACGTCCGGCTTTTCCATAGGCTTTTGCATGATGTCTTTCTATAATTTCTGGATTGGTGCAACGCAACCAAAGGCCACTAATAGGGAAACCTCCATATCCTTTCGCTTCTTTAATATTCGCTTTTTCTAGTAGAGGTAATGATCCGCCTCCAGCACCTATAAAAAGGTAATTGGATGCCAACATCCAATGTTTACCTACATTTTGTCCTTTTATACTCACTACCCAACGGTTTCTTTTAGACTTTTGAATGTTGTACACATTGCTATGATTCAATAATTCTACGTGCTCTTGTTTTTTTAAATAACGAAATATTTGTTCTGCTATTTCGCCAAAATTAACATCATATCCCTTTTTAAAATAGGTTGCTGCAACACTTTCTTTTGCAGAACGCCCCTCCATCATTAATGGTAGCCATTCTTTTACTTGTTCGGTATCTTTAGAAAAAAGCATGTCCTTAAAATTAGGGTGTTCTTTCATAGTAGTATAGCGTTTCTCTAAAAAAGCAATGTCTTTTTTACCTCTAACAAAACTAAGATGAGGAACTTCACTAATGCATTTTGATAGATTGTTGATATATCCTTTTTCTGCACAGTCTTTCCAGAAATTATAAGTTTCTGTAAATTGTTGAGAAATACTAATTGCTTTATCAATATTTACAACACCTTTTTTTTCTGGAGTATAATTTAGTTCACAATTTCCAGAATGTCCAGTTCCAGCATTGTTCCAAGCTTCAGAACTTTCTGCAGCCATGGTAGGTAATTTCTCAATAATAGTTATTTTCTTTCCCGGAAATTTTTCATATAATAATATGGCTAATGTGGCAGTCATAATACCACCTCCAATAAGTACAAATTCGGAGTGTTTTACAGATACAATTTTTGGCATTCTTTTGTTTTTAAAGGTGCAAATGTACTTGTTTCTGTATTTATTTTAATCGAATTTTTATTGAAAATTTAGCAATTTTAGTGGGTAAAAATAGAGAATAAGTCAATAAAAATATGCTGCTTAATTAAAAAAAAATAAGTTCATTTTATTTAAATACTTTCTAACCAATCATACATTCTATCTAACCAAGTATGTAAATATCCTTCTTGGTTAATAGCTAAAGAAAATCCGTGTTTTCCTGTCGGATAAATATGCATTTCTACTTTTACCCCTTTGTCATTTAATGCTTTGTAAATCTGTAAACTATTCTCTACAGGAACTGCTGGGTCATTAGAAGCATGTACTATAAAAGTTGGAGGTGTGTTTTCTGTAACATGTAATTCGTTTGAATATTGTGCTATTAATTCTTTAGAAGGATTTTTACCCAATAAGTTTTTACGAGAACCTTTGTGGGTATAATCATCTTTCATAGTAACTACAGGATAAATTAAAGCCATAAAGTCTGGTCTTGCAGAAATAGTGTCCAGAGCTTCTTCTTTAAAATCGTTGGGTGTATTAAATTGAGTTCCTAAAGTGGATGCTAAATGTCCACCTGCAGAAAAACCTATTACACCAATTTTATTTGGATTAATTCCCATCTTTTTAGCATTAAAACGAACCCATCTAATAGCTCTTTGCGCATCTTGCAATGGTGCTTTATTTGAGGTGATTAAAGATTTAGAGTTTGGTAGTCTGTATTTTAGAACAAAAGCAGTAATACCTTTACTATTAAACCATTTGGCCATATCTGTTCCTTCCCAATCATAGGCTAAAAAATTATATCCTCCTCCAGGACAAATAATAATGGCTTTATCTGTTGCGTTGTTTTTTGCAGGTGCATACACTTCTAATGTAGGCTTTTTAACTTTAAAAATTTTAATGATAGCTCCTTGTTCTAAGGATTCTTTTTCTGAAGTTTCTATGCTATTAGGTATGGTTTTCCAAAGAGGGATAACTTCATTTTGCGCTAGTAATTTTCCAAAGGATATCATCATAAAGAAAAAAATAAGTCTAAGTTTCATAATTTTAATTTTAAAAATAAATGTTTACCATTGTTCTCCAATAGCAAGCTCTGTGTGCTTCTTCTTGCCATTCAAATAAGTGGTGTGGAATTCCTTTTTCCTGTAAAATATTAGATAATTTGTAATTACTTTCTAAAAAAGAATCTTCTTTTCCGATGGCTAATATAATATCCATTTTACTTAATTGCTCAATTAAATTTGGGTCGTTTAAATTTTTTAAGTATTGGTTAGGCATATTAAAATAGACAAAATCATTATGAAAGCCACTTAATAAATCTTTAAAGTATCCACTAGATTTTGTTAAATCGTACCGACCACTCATTCCTACAACTTTAGTAAATAAATTAGGATGACGCATGGCAATATTTACGGCATGATAGGCGCCTAAACTGCAACCGGCAGAAATAACATTTTTATTTGAATTGATTAAATTAGCTAGTGGCAAAACTTCTTCTATAACATAGTTTTCATACTGAATATGCCTGTAAATACGATATCCTGGATCTTTAAAACTATTATAAAAAGATTCTAAATCTACACTATCTACACAAAAAACTTGTAAATTTCCATTTTTGATTTTCTGCTCTAAAGAAGCTATAATTTTCCAGTTTTCATAATCATAAAACCGTCCCATTCTCGGAGGGAAAAACAGCACTTTTGGGCCTGCATACCCAAATACAAGCAATTCCATTTCTTTTTCAAGATTAGGACTATACCATTTATGATATTCTCTTTTCACTGAAAATTAATTTTCCATCAAGGTACTCTTTTAATACATTTTTTCGAATATTTTTTGAGGAAAAATTTTAGGATACATTAGAAGTGTTTTTGTTAACAGTTTGTAACCTTTGGCATTAAAGTGTAGTCCATCTTCTTCAAAATATTTGCTATTGGGTTTTCCTTTTTTATCTAATAAAGCATCATAAATATTCACAAAATGAAAATTATCATCTTTAGACATTAATTTTTCTATGTTGTTATTTGTATAATGAATACTTTCTAGTAAATGGTTTCTTGCTACACTAGGTTTTATAGAAATATAGGAGCATTTTATATTGCCATATTTAGTTCTAATTTTTAATAATATATTTTCTAAAAATAAGAGAACTTCTTCCGGATGTCTTCCATCACTTAAATCGTTATCACCGGCATAAATTACAATAGCATCTATTTCTTCTATGTTTTCAAAAATACGATCAAAAAACCAAGTACAAGCCGCTAAAGTAGAGCCTCCAAAACCTAAGTTAACAGGATTATGCTCTCTAAAAATAGTGGTTAATTCATCCCATAAGGTTAGGGTAGAGCTTCCATAAAAAATTGTTTTGGGATCATATTCTAATTCTTGAATATGATTTTCTAATCGTTCTAAATCTGGATGATACCAAAACATGTATAATTTTTTTTAGGGGTTAAGAGTTAAAGATAAGAGATAAAATTAAAAATAGGAGTAATTTTCTATAAATAAAAATGATGTAGTAAGTTAATATCTACCTATGTACAACGATAATCAATAAAAATCACTAAGATAAAATGTTGTTTTATCAATTTTATTTTTCAAGTTATACTGCTTCTTATTTGATTATTACGATGTAAAATCAGTATTAAAAAGTTCTTTTTTTATTTATTGTAAGGTCTTATTTTTTTATCGTCTATAAAATGAATAATTTTGCTTATAACTTCTTAAAATAGAGATAAAATTAAATGAAACCTTTAAAACTTATAGTATTATTTGCTATTACATTTACTTTTTTTAACTGCGATAATCTTTTTGAATATAGCGTTTATGATGCAAATGTAAAAACAGCGAAAAGAAACACGACTGAAAAAAATTTAAAATTATTAGAGAATATTAAATTGGAGTCTCAAGACTTTAAATTCGCTTTCGTTACAGATGTTCATTATTATTACAACAACCTTAGTGCTGTTGTAGACGATATTAACAAAAGAGATGATATTACATTTGTTATTTTTGGAGGTGATATTGCAGATCAAGCATTATTAAAAGAGTTTGATATTTTTTATGATATCATGGGAAAACTTAAAAAACCTTACTTAACGGTTATAGGAAATCATGATTATAATGCAAATGGAAGTATTGTTTATCAGGAAATGTTTGGTGATCTTAATTATTCCTTCGTGTTTAATAATAACAAGTTTGTTCTTTTTGATGATATCGTTTGGGAAAGTAACAAAGATCCAGATTTTGATTGGTTAGCATCAGAATTAAGCGATCATGCTAAGTATAACCAAGTATTTCAAATTGCCCATATTCCTTTTACAAGCCTGCATTTTATAGGTGAGATGAGAGATAAATATGAGGCTATATTAAAAGGTAATAATGTTTCATTAGTTATAAACGGACATAATCATAGCTATTTTTATGAAGAAGGTAAGCCCACTTATTTAACAGTGCCTTCGCTTAAAGAACCTGAATATGGTATTATAAGCGTAAAAGATGATACTTTTAATATTGAAATGATAGAATTATAAATTGAGATGAAGATTAAAAACGTATTAATAGTATCCCTTGTATTTTTAGTTTTTACTAAGTTAAATGCACAAGAAGCCAATTTAAGTAAAGAGAAGTCTTGGTATGTACCAGATTATGTAAAAATGCAATTTGGCGGGAATATTGGGCTTGTCTCTGTTGGGGCAGGGTATCAGTTATTCAATAAAGTATTGTATTCAGAGTTATTATATGGGTATGTTCCGTCATCCGTATCTAAAGCAGATAGAATACATTTAATTACAATAAAAAATACTTTTCCTATTTTTAGAAAAGAAATAGGAAAAAATTTAACGATAACTCCTATAGCTGGTTTTACTACCACTTATGATATAGGAACCATGTCTTTTACTACGCTACCTGGCATATATCCTGAAGGATATTATGTACCGAATGCTTTTCATTTTACATTGTATGGAGGTGGTTTAATTCATAAAGATTTTAAGAAATCAAAAATAATAAAAGGGTTAGATTTTTATATTGAAATAGGAACAGTAGAAACGTATTTATGGTATACAATTACATCCAAAGATGTTGGTGTAAATGATGTATTTAGTGCAGATGTAGGAGTGAATTTCTATTTTTAAGAAATAAAATATTTAAAGATTCCATAAATAAAAAGCCTTGTCTACAATTTGTAAACAAGGCTTTTTATTTTTAGAAGGGTACTCAATTTTAATTGTATAGAACAATATTTTTACTTCGGATATTTCTCACGAATCTTATCTAAACTCAAATTATGAATACTTCCAACATGCGTATGTTGTTTTCCTAAATCTGGTTTGTAAGTTCCTGCTTGAACTTGTCCGCCAATTTTTTGATAGGCTTCTCTAAAAGACATACCTTCAACTACTAGATTATTGATGCTATCTACCGTAAATAAATACTGATATTTTTCATCATTTAAATCAATGTCTTTTACAATTACTTGTTGAATAGAGTAGTTAAAGATGTCTAAAATATCTTTTACATCCTCAAAAGCATTGATGATGTTTTCTTTTAATAATTGAAAATCTCTGTGATAACCCGTTGGTAAATTATTTGTAATCATTACCATTTCTGTATGTAGCGCCTGAATTTTATTACATTTTCCACGAATCAACTCAAAAACATCTGGATTTTTCTTGTGTGGCATAATGCTACTTCCGGTTGTTAATTCATCAGGAAAAGTGATGAAACTAAAATTTTGACTCATATACAAACAAACGTCCATAGCAAAACGAGACATGGTGTTACACAATCCGCCTAAGGCTGAAGCAATAGAACGTTCACTTTTTCCTCTACTTAATTGTGCAGCCACTACGTTGTATTTCATGGTTGCAAATTCTAATTCTTTGGTCGTTAATTCTCTGTCAATAGGAAAAGAAGAACCATAACCAGCAGCAGAGCCTAAAGGATTTTGGTCTACAACTCTAGATACCGCATTTAACATATAAACATCGTCAATTAATAATTCTGCATACGCAGAAAACCACAATCCGAAAGATGATGGCATGGCAACTTGTAAATGCGTATACCCTGGTAATAAGCTTTCTTTATGTGTTTCAGCTAAACCTAAAAGGGTATCAAATAACGTTTTAGTTTTATCATTTATAATAGCTAAATTTTCTTTATAATACAATTGCAAAGCAACTAAAACTTGGTCGTTTCTAGAACGAGCTGTATGAATTTTTTTACCAACTTCACCTAATTTATTAGTAAGTTCCCATTCAATTTTAGAGTGTACATCTTCAAAAGATTCTTCTATTACAAAGGTTCCTTTTTCAATATCGTCTGCTAATTCTTGCAATCCTCTTTTTAAATCTTTCAATTCATCGGCAGTTATAATGCCAATAGATTCTAGCATTATTGCGTGCGCTAAAGAAGCTTGAACATCATATTTTGCAATATGCATGTCAATTTCTCTATCGTTACCTACTGTAAATTTTTCTATTTGTTGATCTATTGAAAATCCTTTATCCCAAAGTTTCATATTTTTCTAATGTTTAATCTTGTAATTGTTTATTTGTGTAAATGAGAAAGCGTGTTATTGTTTTGACCTGTTGCCAATTAAACAATTTAACGATTAAACAATTACACGTTTTAATAATTCTACATAAATTTGAATTCCCTCTTCAATTTCTGCCAAATATATAAATTCATTTGCAGAATGAGAACGAGTACTATCACCAGGGCCTAATTTTAGAGATTCGCAACTTAAACAAGCTTGATCTGATATTGTAGGAGAACCATATGTTTCTCTGCCCATGGCAATTCCAGCTTTTACTAAATCGTGATCTATAGAAATAGAAGAGGAATTTAGTTTTAAACCTCTAGGAGTAATTGTGGTACAAGGTGATTTTTCTTGTAAAATATCTGCAATTTCTTGATTAGAATATGCGTCGTTTACTCGTACATCAATTACTAAATTGGTATGTGCAGGTACAACATTGTGCTGAGAACCAGCAGAAATTTGAGTTACCGTCATTTTTACATCACCTAAAGCTTCTGAAGTTTTTTTAAATTTAAAATCTTTAAACCATTGTAAAACTTCAATGGTATTGTATATTGAATTGTTATCATTTGGATGTGCCGCATGACTTGGAGTTCCTGCTACATCAGCATCAAAAACAACCAAACCTTTTTCTGCAACGGCTAAATTCATTAATGTAGGTTCTCCAACAATAGCCACATCTATATGCGGAATTATTTTTAACATGCTATTTAACCCATCCGGACCAGAATCTTCTTCTTCTGCAGAAGCTACAATAACCAAATTATATTTTAGGTTTTCTTGTGCATAAAAATTGGTAAAGGTTGCCATTAAAGACACCAAACATCCACCGGCGTCATTAGATCCTAAACCATATAATTTTCCATCTTCTACTATAGCTTTAAACGGATCGTTTGTATAGGCTGTATTTGGATGCACCGTATCATGATGAGAATTTAACAATAAAGTTGGTTTGCTATCATCAAAATATTTGTTGGTTGCCCAAACGTTATTTTTTGTTCTTATATACGGAATGTTTTCTTCTATAAACCATCCTTCAATCAATTTTGCTGTCTTGTCTTCTTCTCTAGAAAATGATTGGGTTTCAATCAGATTTTTTAAAAGAGAGATTGCTTTTTCTGTTAATTTTTCAATACTCATCATTATAATGTAATTGTTGTAAAATTATTGTTTTCTTTTGTCAACATAGAAGTATTACCAATATTAACTCTTGTTACTCCATTATTTAAAGCATCAAAACAATTGTCTAATTTAGGAATCATTCCGTCAGTAATAATTTTAGCATCTAATAACTCTTTATAAGAATTTGTATTGATGCTTTTTATAACAGAATTTTTATCGTTAAAATCTTTTAAAACTCCATTTAATTCAAAACAATAATAAATTGATGTTTCATAGATTTCACTCATTCCAACTGCAATGGTACTTGCTATTGTATCTGCATTGGTGTTTAATAATTGTCCATTTCCATCATGCGTAATAGCACAAAAAATTGGTGTAAAATCTGCTTTTATTAATTTATCAATAGAATGTGAAGCTATTTTTTTTACATCACCTACAAAACCAAAATCGACTTCTTTTACCGGTCTTTTTTCTGATTTTATACTGTTGATGTCCGCACCAGTTAAACCAATAGCATCTACCTGTAAAGCTTGTAGTTTAGCCACCACATTTTTGTTTACCAAGCCGCCATAAACCATGGTAATAACTTCTAAAGTTTCGGCATCTGTAATACGTCTACCATTCACCATTTTAGATTCTATACCTAATTTAGAGGCAATATGAGTAGCGCGTCTTCCACCTCCGTGAACAAGTATTTTCTTTCCTTCTAAATTAGAAAATAATTTTAGAAAAGCATTTAATGAAGTTTCATCTTCTATAATGTTTCCTCCAATTTTTATGATTGATAGTTTTTCCATTTTTATTAAGTTTCAGTCATTGCGAGGAAGAATGACGAAGCAATCTATTAATCAAATAACAGATTGCTTCGTGCCTCGCAATGACTTTAGTTGTTTTCTAATATTTTTTTCAACACCAACTGAGCAGCATACGTTCTATTATTTGCTTGTTCAATAACCAAAGAACTATCAGAATCTAAAACGGCATCATCAACTACCACATTTCTTCTAACGGGTAAACAGTGCATAAATTTTGCAGCACCAATTTTATCTTTGGTAATCATCCAATCCAAATCGGTTTTTAATATTTGTCCATAATCGTCATAAGAACTCCAATTTTTGGTGTACACAAAATCAGCATCTTTAAAAGCTTCTTCTTGGTTGTGATAAACAGGAGTATCCTTGGTTATTTCTGGGTTTAAATTATAACCTTCCGGATTTGCAATTACAAATTCAACATCCATTTTCTGCATCGCTTGAGTAAAACTATTGGCTACAGCATGTGGTAAAGCTTTAATATGTGGCGCCCAACTTAGTACTACTTTTGGTCTTTTTTTAGTCGTATTTTCAGAAATAGTAATTGCATCTGTTAATGCTTGTAACGGATGACCCGTTGCACTTTCCATACTTACAATTGGTACGGAAGCAAATTTTACAAAAGATTTTAAAACCTCTTCAGATTCGTCTTTTTCCTTGTCTGTTAATGTAGGAAAAGCTCTTACAGCAATAATATCACAATATTGAGAAATTACAGCAGCACCTTCTTTTATATGTTCTGCAGTGGTACCGTTCATTACAGTTCCATCTTCAAACTCTATTCCCCAAGCATCTCCGGTTACATTCATTACAATAGGATCCATACCTAAATTTAAAGCAGCTTTTTGTGTACTTAAACGCGTACGTAAGCTAGAATTGAAAAACAACAATCCTAAGGTTTTATTTTTTCCTAAATGATTGTTATTTAATGGTTTTCTTTTCAATTCTTTGGCTTCTTGAATCCAATTGTCAATATGTTCTATGTCGTTTATGGAGGTGTAATTTTTCATTGTGTTTTTTTTGCAAAAGGTTTAAATCCCTTGTATTGTGTGGTGTTATTTTATTTTTGTAAACGGAATTTTATTTTCAAAAGCATTGGTAATAAAATTATCTTCCAAACCGTTTACAATCCATGTTTCTATGTTTGCATTTTTTGCAAGTGCGGCTGCTTCAATTTTAGAACCCATTCCACCACTTCCGTGAGTAGATTTTGTGCTCACCACTTCTTTTAGTAACTCTTCAAAATTATCAACTTCTAAAATAGTTTCTGGAGCATTATTTTTAAAAGACTCTTTGGTGTAAATTCCGTTGGTGTTTGTGGCAATAATCAACAAATCTACATTTAATAAAGTAGCAGTTAAAGCCGCCAATTTATCATTGTCACCAAATTTTATTTCATCAGTGGCAACAGTATCATTTTCATTAATAATAGGAATGTAATTATTATGAATCAATACATTTATAGTATTTACAATATTTACTTTACTGTCTTGTTTTTCAAAATCAGAGTAGGAGAGCAGGCATTGAGAACTCAATAAACCATATTCTCTAAATATTTCTTGATAAATTCTAATTAAATGTGGCTGACCAATAGAAGCCAAAGCTTGTTTTACAAAAACTTCTTCGTGTTTACCTTCTAATTTCACAAACTGTTTAGCTACCGCAATTGCTCCAGAACTAACAATAATAAACTCGCAGGTATCTTGTAGTTTTGCAATTTGATTTGCAAGATCTTCAATTTTTCCTCTCGAAATATTATCGGTTTCTTTTGTAAGGGTGTTAGAACCTATTTTTAGTAAAATGCGTTTCTTTTTTTGCATTGTGTTTAATTACGAGTTTTACTTCTTAATTTTTCTATTTATTTTTTTCTTGATAAGTTGTAAATGGTTAAAGTTTTTACCACCAATCGGCACAGTAAAACTGTTAATTTCGTACTTGTCCATTTCCATGAACGTACCATTTATTGGTTACCAAGTGTTGCAAACCGATTGGTCCGCGTTGGTGCAATTTGTCTGTGCTAATTGCTAATTCGCCACCCAAACCTAATTGACCACCATCTGTAAAACGAGTGGAAGCGTTATGATATACAACAGCGGTATCTACGTTTTCCATAAATATTTTTGCTTTCTGAATATCCTTTGTAATAATAGCAGATGAATGTCCGCCAGCATATTTATTTATCATGGCAATAGCATCAGAATTTGAAGCAATTTCACCAATCACAATTTTATAATCTAAAAACTCTTCATACCAAACTTCGTTTGATGAAATCTGCTCTAAATTATGGCTTTTAGCTACAGCTGCATCACCCAAAACCTGAATTTTTGCTTCATTTAATTTTGAAATCAATTTATTGATAAATACTTCTTTATTCGGAAGGTTTTTATCAATTAACACTTTGTCAACGGCGTTACAAGCAGAGATTTTAGATTTTCCGTTGATAATTACATCAACAGCAATATCTAAATCGGCTTCTTTTTCTACGTACACAAAGTTGTTTCCTCGTCCGCTAATTATAACGGGGCAAGTAGCATGATTTTTTACAAAAGCAATTAAACGTTCTCCACCACGAGGTACAATTAAATCTACCTTTTGCGTTGGTTTCTCTAAAAAAGCCTGTGTTTCTGTCCTATTGAATTGTAAATATTCTACCCAATCTGTAGCAGCATTGTGCTTTTTTAAAGCCTCGTGCCATAAGGCTACAATTTTTAAGTTAGAATTTAACGATTCTTTTCCACCTTTTAATAATATTTTATTTCCAGATTTAAACGCAATTCCTGCAGCTTCAACGGTAACATCTGGTCTCGATTCATAAATAATAAGAATGGTTCCAAAAGAAGCCGTTTTATTATACACTTGCATTCCGTTATCATGCTTAAAACTAAAACGTTCTACACCCACAGGATCTTCTTGAGAAGCCAAATGTTTAGCCGCAGCAATCATTTCATCAACTTTAGTGTCATCTGCTTTTAAACGATCGAACATAGAAATGTCATCTCCTTTATAAGCCTCTAAATCTGTTTTATTAATGCGGATAATTGCTGCTCTTTCTTGCTCTAGCAGTTCGGCCATTGTTAGTAAAACAGCGTTTCTAGTTTCAATTGATAATAACGTATTCATATTCTTATAGTATTCAGTTTACAGTTGCAGTTTTTAGAAAAACTTTGCGAACTCTGCGAAAAACTTTGCGTCCTTTGCATTTAATTTTTTATTCACCTAAAGCATCAACCAAAGCTTCAAAAAATTGATTGATATGCTCTTTCTTTATTGTTAATGGAGGTAAAATTCTCAATAAATTTTTATTCATTGCGCCTCCTGTAAAAATTTGATAATCGTAAATTAATTTCTTGCGTAAATCTCCAACTTCAAAGTCGAATTCTAAACCAAGCATTAAACCTTTTCCTTTAATATTTTTTATCTGCGGAATTGTCTTAGCTATTTTTATAAAGTAGCAAGACATCTCGTTTACATTATCTATTAAGTTTTGTTCTTCAATAACATTTAGTACAGATAAACCAGCAGCACACGCCAAATGATTCCCTCCAAAAGTAGTGCCTAACATTCCAAATTTTGCTTCAATGCTTGGGTGAATTAAAATCCCACCAATCGGAAAACCATTTCCCATTCCTTTTGCAATAGAGATAACATCTGGAGTTACATTATAATGCTGAAAAGCAAAGAATTTACCAGTTCTACCATAACCAGTCTGCACTTCATCCGCAATAAAAAAGGTATTGTTAGCTTTACAAAGAACATCTACTTGTTCAAAAAACGCAGCAGTTGCTTGGTCTAAACCTCCAACTCCTTGAATAAACTCTACAATAACGGCACAAACATCACCTTTTTCTAGTTCTGTTTTTACAGCTTCAATATCGTTTAAATTTAAAAAGGTAACTTTTTGTTGTGCATTAATCGGTGCAATAATATTTTTATTATCGGTGGCAGCAACCGCAGCAGAAGTTCTACCATGAAAACCATTTTTAAAGGCAATTACTCTAGATTTATTGGTTTTAAAAGAAGCTATTTTTAAAGCATTTTCATTGGCTTCTGCACCAGAATTACATAAAAACAATTGGTAATCTTTACAACCGGAAAGCGCTTCTAATTTATCAGCTAATTCAACCTGTAAAGGATTCTGAATAGCATTAGAATAAAAGCCTAATTTTTCAACTTGATTTGTGATTGCTTTTACATATTTTGGATGTGCATGCCCAATAGAAATTACAGCATGCCCACCATATAAATCTAAATATTCCGTTTTGTTTTCGTCATAAACATAAACACCCTTAGCTTTTACAGGGGTAACATCGTATAGTGGGTAAACATTAAATAATGGCATAATATTAGTTTTTTATTTGGTTGATTTTCTCAAAAGATTTATTAATTCCTGTAATTAAAGAAGAGCTTAAACCTTGGTGTTCCATTTCGTTTAATCCCTCTATAGTACAACCACCAGGAGTGGTAACTCTGTCTATTTCTGCTTCTGGATGTCTGCCAGATTCTTTCAGTAAAGTAGCTGCTCCAAAACAAGTTTGCATGGCTAATTCATGCGCTACATCCGCTTCAAAGCCTAATTGAATAGCACCTTGAGTTGTTGCTCTAATTAAGCGCATCCAAAAAGCAATTCCGCTTGCACAAATAACGGTAGCTGCTTGTAATTGTTCTTCCGGAATTTCCATGGAAAGCCCTAAGCTATTAAAAATAGTTTTAGCCAATTCTACCTTTTCTTTCCCTTTTGTATTCGGAGAAAGACAGGTCATCGATTGCCCAACTGAAGCGGCAGTATTTGGCATAGAGCGAATAATAAATTTATCAACCCCAACAATAGCTTCTATTTTTGCAATAGAAAATCCTGTAATTACAGAAATTAAAACATGATTTTCTTTTAGAAGTGGTTTTAAATTGTTTAAGATATTTTCTAAATGTCTTGGTTGCACTGCAAAAATTAAAATATCAGAATTTTTAATAGCTTCCTCGTTATCAGAAGTTAAAATTACTTCACTAAAGTTGTTAAAATCTTTAATAGAATTTGTATTTCTTTTTGTTAAGTATAAAGAACTAACTACCTTATTTTTTAATAAACCTTTGGCGATAGATTGTCCTAAACTTCCTGCTCCAATTATAGCTACTTTCATAAATATTTTTTTTTAGGCGTTCCTTAAAGGTCGCGCTTTACACTGTATCTTTTTATGCTGAATTAAGTTCAGCATCTGCTTTTTCTATTTAAATCAATTTAATTTACCTAAAGATACAGAAACAAGTTCAGCATAAAAAGGATGCCGTTTCAATCGCTAACGCAAGCTAGTAAATAGTCAACAACATATTTTATATTATAATTAAGAGAAATTTTTTTGGAAATAAATCCTTAGCTATCACCCTACGATTAAAAGTAATTTGCTTTTATTTTTAACCCTAGTGTTTCCTCAAAACCATGCATTAAATTCAAATTCTGAATTGCCTGACCAGAAGCACCTTTTAATAAATTATCAATAGTACTCGTAATTAATAATTTATTACCGTGTTTTTCTAGTTGTATCAAACATTTGTTGGTGTTTACTACTTGTTTCATAAAAATACTTTCATCAGAAACAAAAGTAAAAACAGCATCTTTATAATACGCTTTATACATTTCTTTTGCTTCTTCCAAAGTCCCATCAAACTTTGTATAGGTTGTTGCAAAAATTCCTCTAGAAAAATCACCACGATTTGGCATAAAATTAATTTCAGAATTAAAACTTGGTTGTAACTGATTTACCGTTTGGTTGTATTCTCCTAAATGCTGATGATTAAATGCTTTATAATGAGAAAAATTATTATCTCTCCATGTAAAATGTGTGGTTGCAGATAAAGATGTTCCTGCACCAGTTGCACCCGTAACAGCATTTACATGTATATCATTTTGTAACAATCCGTTTGCGGCTAGAGGTAAAACTGCCAATTGTATTGCAGTAGCAAAACAACCTGGATTTGCGATGTAATTCGCAGTTTTTATAATTTCTTTATCTAGTTCTGGTAAACCATAGACAAAATCTTTTCCTTCGAAATTCTTATCAGCAAGTAATCTAAAATCGTTACTTAAATCAATGATTTTTGTGTTATCAGAAAAGCTGTTTTTTTGTAAAAAAGAAGTGGAGTTTCCATGACCTAAACATAAAAATAAGACATCAACATTTGCATTTATTTCACTTGTAAAACTGATATCCGTATCACCAATTAAATCTTGATGCACTTTATATAATTTGTTACCAGCATTAGAAGTACTGTAAACAAAATTGATATTTGTTTTTGGGTGATTTAATAATAATCTAATTAATTCACCTGCTGTATAACCAGCTCCTCCTATAATTCCTACTTCTAAATTTTTCATTTTGATGGTATTTATTATCTAAATATCCTGCAAGGTCTTTTTTTGACCTTGTAGGTATTCTTAATTTATACCTACAAGGTTTTTGAAACCTTGCAGGATGAGTCGATATTAACTATTTACTTGTCTGTATATTTTATTCTGATTTCCTAATATTTTAATAAATCCTTTTGCATCATCAGCTGTCCACGCTTTGTTTTCTTCACCATACGTGCTAAAAGCACTAGACATTAAGTCGTGATCAGAAATAATTCCGTCTAAAGAAAAATGATACGGTTTTAAAGAAACTACTACGTTACCAGAAACCATTTTTTGAGAACTTTGTAAAAACGCTTCCGTATCTCTCATTACAGGATCTAAATATTGCCCTTCGTGTAAGTGCATTCCGTAGAAACTAGATAAATACTCTTTGTGTTGTAATTGCCATTTAGTTAAGTTGTGTTTTTCTAACAAATGGTGTGCTTTTACAGTAATTAAAGCAGCTGCAGCTTCAAAACCAACTCTTCCTTTTGTCCCAACAATAGTGTCTCCAACATGAATGTCTCTACCAATTGCATACGCAGAAGCGATGTCGTTTAATTTTTCGATATTCACTTCAGGAGCATTTTCTTGTCCGTTTAAAGCAACAAATTCACCATTTTTAAAAGTCAAGGTAACTTTTTCTTCACCTTCTTTTTCTAATTGAGAAGGATACGCTTCACTAGGTAAAGGCAATTCAGATTTTAAAGTCTCAACACCACCAACACTTGTTCCCCAAAGACCTTTGTTTACAGAATACTTCGATTTTTCCCAAGGCATATCAATCCCTTCAGATTTTAAATAATCTATTTCTTCTTGTCTCGTTAATTTCTGGTCTCTAATAGGTGTAATAATTTTGATGCCAGGAGCCAAGGTTTGAAAAATCATATCAAACCTTACTTGGTCGTTTCCTGCACCAGTACTTCCGTGTGCAATATATTCTGCACCAATACTCTTTGCGTATTCTACAATTTCAATTGCCTGAATAATTCTTTCTGCACTTACAGAAAGTGGATACGTAGCGTTTTTTAATACGTTTCCAAAAATTAAATACTTTACTACTTTGTTATAGAAAGTAGAAACAGCATCAATATTTTTATAAGTAGAAACTCCCATTTTATAGGCATTACTTTCTATATGTTTAATTTCTTCTGATGTAAATCCGCCAGTGTTTACACTTACAGCATGTACATCATATTCTTTTGATAAACTTACGGCACAGTAAGAGGTGTCTAAACCACCACTATAAGCAATTACTAATTTTTTCATTTTTTATCTTTTTTTAGAAACAAGTTCTGTTTAATATTCTTTAATTTTTGAAAAACGCTTTCTTTAACTTCTTGAGAGGCTTCTTTATTATTGTTTTTTGGGTCAAACAACATTCCTGTACACAAGCACATTTTTCTTTCTGTTCTTGTTAAAACATCGTAATTTCTGCACGTTTGGCAACCATCCCAAAAAGATTGGTCGTCCGTTAATTCAGAGAAAGTAACGGGTTTGTAACCTAAATCGCTATTTAGTTTCATTACCGCTAAACCAGTGGTAATACTAAAAACTTTTGCATCTGGAAACTTTGTTCTAGAATGCTTAAAAATTACTTGTTTAATAGATTTTGCAAGCCCTATATTTCTATAATCTGGATGTACAATTAAACCTGAGTTGGCAACAAATTTACCATGTCCCCATTGTTCTATGTAGCAAAATCCTGCAAATTTACCATTGTCTAATGCTATAACAGCATTTCCGTTTTCCATTTTAGTGGCAACGTATTCTGGTTTTCTTTTTGCGATACCGGTTCCTCTAACTTGAGCAGCGTCTTCTATTGTTTTACAAATAATATCTGCGTAAACAGTATGTGATTTGTTAGCAATTACAATTTCCATTGCATTGTGTTTTTTATGTTGTTAAAGTTGTTGTTTGTATTTCTTGAATGTAGAACCGGACTCACCTTAATTCTATAATTAATTGATTACCCCAAAAGGGCGAAAAGAAAAACTACGTCGTAAATTGTTATTGTTAAAAATAACGTAAGGATGTAAGTAAGTTTTGTAAGAATTGTTCACGATAAAAAAAATAAAAGGATAAATACTATAATAAGTTAACTTGTTGCTGAAGTAGAATATTAGCGACGGCGGTTGCGCAAGCGCAAGCTGGGACTTATTGTTGTACATAATTTATTTCTTCTTGAAGTAATCATATGGCTAAAGTATATATTTTTTTAAAAGTATTATCAAAAGTGTATCGCTTTTTTATAAGTTTTATTAAATTTAAACAAATTTGAAGTTTGCGTTAAAAATAAATCAACAAAAACCTGAAATAATACTTTTTTCATAATTATGAAGTTGATAAAAGTATAATATATTCATTAATATAGAGCTACGTTTATTTGAAGCCGAAAATTTGTATGCTTTAATTAAAAAAAATAGGGATTCTGTCACAACTTTGTTTGATAATTAACCAATAAAATACAAATATGTTAGTACTAAATTTAAGATTTAAAGAAATGACAAAATATTTAAAATTTGGAGTTTTCTTCCTTACTTGTTATTCGTTTTCAATTTTTAAATAATTGATAATGTCTGAAGCTATTAATGCATTTTCTCCTTTTTGCTTGGTTGCATCATCTCCTGCTTTTCCATGAAAATAAACGCCAATTAAAGCAGCTTTAAGAGGCAGGTAGCCTTGCGCTAATAAGCCTGTAATTATTCCTGTAAGAACATCTCCGCTTCCTCCAGTTGCCATTCCGGGGTTTCCAGAAGTATTAAAAAATAAAGTTCCTTCCAGATTACAAACACAAGTATTTGCACCTTTTAAAACAACAATACATTTGTGTTCTTTTGCAAAATGTTTTTGTTTTTTAAAACATTCTTCAGTAGTTTTCCAAGGACCCACTAATCTTTTAAACTCTTTTGGGTGTGGAGTTAAAATTGAGTTTTTAGGAATGTTATCTATTAATTCTCTGTTTTCGGAAATAATATTTAATGCATCAGCATCTAGTACCAATGGAACTTTTATCGATTTAAAAAGTTGTTTTAAAACTTCTTTTGTCAAGGTGTTTTTTCCAAGTCCCGGACCTATTCCTATAGAATTATAAGAAGAAATATCTGGTAATTTTGAAATATAGGTTTTCTTTTTATCCGTTAAACACATGGCTTCTGGAGTAGAAATTTGAAGAATTTCATAGCCGCATTTTGGAATATATGTGGTTAAAAGTCCGGTGCCGGCTTTTAAGCAAGCTTTAGAGGCTAAAACTGCAGCTCCTATTTTTCCGTAAGAACCTGCAATAATTAAGGAATGACCAAATGTGCCTTTATGAGCATGTTTTTCTCTTTTTTTTACACTTTTAGTAATGGCGCTATCTAATACAAAAATATTGGTAGGTTGTTGTTGTATAAAATTTTCATCTAGACCTATATCTATTACTTTCCAGTCTTTTATGTATTGGTTACTTTCTTGAAAGAAAAATGAACGTTTTGGTCTTTGAAAACTAATGGTTAAATCAGATTTTACGATGAAATTAGAATCAGGTAGTTTATCGCAATAGAAACCAGACGGAATATCAACAGAAATAACATGTTTTTTAGCATCATTTATATGTTGAATAAATTTAGCAGCTAAACCTTCAACTTTTCTACTTAACCCAGTACCAAAAATAGCATCAATAATAATGTCATATTTTAAAAAATCAAAGACATCATCTTCAGATGCTATAATTGTTACTTTGGTAAGTTTGTTAAAATTAGTTTTACAATCAAGAGATAGATTGTTATTTATTTTTATTAAAACGATTTCTACATAATATCCTTTGGCTTGTAATATTCTTGCAATGGCAAAACCATCACCGCCATTATTACCAATACCACAAACAACGGCAATTTTTTGATTTTTGAAAATATTGTTTTCAATGGCACATACAAAGGCTACAGAAGCTCTTTCCATTAGATCTAAAGAAGAAATGCCTTCTTGATTAATAGTATGTGTATCGGTTTCTTTTGTTTGCTTTGCCGATATTATTTTCTTGAGACCTAACATAATTCAGGTTTTTTAAAGTAGTTCAATTTACATTTTTTTATGAAGAAAATTACTTTTAGATTTAAAAAAGTATCAAATTTTATGTGGAATTACAATTCATCCTAAAAAAGATACAACTCGGTAATCTTTAATTTAAAAAACTAGGGTTGTATTGCATCTTTGTATCATAATTAATTTATGCTGAACTTGTTTCAGTACCTAAAAACAATATATTATGAAACTTATTTTAGCAATTTTAGTAACAGGAATGATATTTATTACAAATGCAATAACTGCACAAAACAAAACAATTACTGCAACGGTAGTAAATGTAACTTCAGATGCGGGTAAAGTAGGATTTGCTTTATACAACAAAACTAATTTTAGAATGAAACCTTTACAAAGTGTAACTTCTAAAATCACTGAGGGAAAAAGTACTATAACTTTTACAAACGTGGAAGCAGGAGAATATGCCATTATTTGTTATCATGATAAAAATGATAATGATAAAATGGATTTTATGCCAAACGGAATGCCTTTAGAAAATTATGGTGCTTCTAATAATAATATGTCTTTTGGTCCACCAAAATTTGAGGATGCAAAATTTAGGGTTATTGATAAAAATGTATCTTTAGAAATTAAATTTTAATAAGTTTATAGCCTACTTAATTCCATAAAATGAAAACATCAAACCCAAATTTCTTTGATAAAATAAAAAATGATTTTATTGTTTGTACAAAACTTACTGTAGTTATAGGGATTGTTTTTATAATTATAAATCAGCAATTTAGTTTTAAAGGAATTGGGTTAACGTTTTTAATTTCTGGGATGTATTCTTTTACTTTAGGCCTTGGAAACGGCATTATAAATGAATATTTAAATACAAAATGGGATTGGGTTAAAGAAACCAATAAAAGAGTTTGGGCAGGCATTATTACTACCGTTTTATATACAGTTATTGCCGTTTTAATAATTCATTACATTCAATATATAGCGCTCTTTGGTTATCAGTTTAAAAACTTCTTTCAAGGAAATTTAGTTTGGGTGCATTTATTTGCTATCATATTTTCTTTGGGTGTAGCTGCTTTTTTTCATGCAAAAGGTTTTATGGATAACTGGAAATCTGCCATGACCCAAGAAACTACAAAACAAGAAATTGTAGCAAAAACGGAAACAGCAAAATTTGAGTCTTTAAAAAATCAATTAGATCCACATTTTTTATTTAATAGTTTAAATGTCTTAACGAGTTTGATTGGCGAAAATCCTGCGCAAGCAGAAAAATTTACCACAAAACTATCTAAAGTTTACAGATATGTTTTAGAGCAAAGAAATAAAGATTTAGTGCCTATTGAAGAAGAATTAAAATTTGCAAAAACCTACATGCAATTATTAGAAATGCGTTTTGAAGATGCAGTGAAATTTAATATTCCAGATTCAATTAGTAATAACGACTTAAAAATTGTGCCACTTTCTTTGCAACTTTTGTTAGAAAATGCGGTAAAACACAATGTAGTTTCTTCTTCTAAACCCTTAGCAATTAGTATTTATGAAGAAGATACTTACTTAATAATAGAAAACAATGTAAATCCGAAAGAAGCAATAGGTAAAAGTACCAAAGTAGGGTTGCAAAATATTGCCGATAGGTATGGATTGATCACTCATAAAGGAGTGAAAATAGAAAATAATAACAAAACTTTTAAGGTGAGTTTACCTCTCTTATATAAAATGAACGACATTATGTACACAGACGATTTAGAAAATAGCAAATATGTAAAAGCAGTAGAAAGAGTAGAAAAATTAAAAGAATTTTATCAGAATTTAGCAGCTTATTGTATTGTAATTCCTTTTTTAATTTTTATCAATTTAAGATTCTCTTCGGGGTTTCACTGGTTCTGGTTTCCAATTTTTGGATGGGGAATGGGATTGGCATTTCACTTTTTAGAAGTTAATAATTACAATATTTTCTTGGGCAGCAATTGGGAAGAAAGAAAAATTAAAGAAATGATGGATGAAGAGAATCAATCTAAAAATAGACGATAATGGAACGCGAATTTACACAAGAACAAAAATATATTTTAGCAAAGAAAAGAGTTGAAAAGATAAGTAAATTCTATAAGCACTTGGCAACCTATGTTATTGTAAATATCTTTTTAAGTGCCATTTTTATTGTTGGAGATATGAATGATGGAGTTACATTTATGGAAGCTGCTTCTGATTATCATAATTATAAAATTTGGATGTATTGGGGAATCGGAGTTGCATTTCAGGCATTAAATACTTTTGGTTTAAGTTTGTTTCTAAATAAAGATTGGGAGCAAAAGAAGATTCAGAAATATATGGATGAACAAAATTATAGAAGATAATCATGGAGACAAGTTTAGCTCAAAAACAACAGTATATTAAAGCTCAAAAAAGAGTGAAAAAGATAAAAGGGTTTTATACACATTTAAGTATTTACTGTATTGTGATTCCTATTATCATTTTTGTAAATTTAAAGTTTGAACCTCATTTTCATTGGTTTTGGTTCTCTTTATGTGGTTGGGGAACAGGGCTTTTCTTTCATTGGTTATCCGTTTTTGGATTGAATTTAATAGGTTTAGGAAAAGATTGGGAAGAAAAGAAAATTAAAGAATTTATGAACGAAAAGAATTAAAACGATGCAACAAGATTTTAGACAAGAGGACAAGTATATAAAGGCTAAAAAACGTGTAAAAGCCATAAAAGGATTTTACGTCCATTTAATGGTGTACGTTTTAGGAAACATTTTTATTAGTGGAATTGTTATCTTTGGCTTAATACAAAGTGGTTACACTATAGTAGATGCTTTTTCTAATTTCGGGGTTTATTCTACCTGGCTTTTTTGGGGAATAGTAATGTTTTTTCATTGGATGGGTGTTTTCGGTTTTAAATCTATTGGTTTTGGAAATGATTGGGAAGAAAAGAAAATTAAAGAATTTATGGAAAAGTAGTTTTGTTACACAGAGATTCACGGAGAAAAAGCTGAGATTCACAGAGTTTTTTTACAAATTAGAATAAAAGACCGGTTTTATAGTTTTTTTTCTTTGCGCACTTAGCGAAAACTCTTCGCGAACTTTGCGTTAATTTTTAACCTTTTTTACAAACCACAAACTTATGAACGTATTAATAATTGAAGATGAAAAGCCTGCAGCAAGAAGACTAAATAGAATGTTAGCTGCTTTAGATTTAGAAGTTCAGCAAATGTTGCACTCTGTAGAAGAGTCTTTAAATTGGTTACAGAATAACGAGCATCCAGATTTAATATTTTTAGATATTCAGCTTTCGGATGGATTGTCTTTTGAAATTTTTGAAGAAATTGACGTAAAATCTGCCATTATTTTTACGACTGCGTATGATGAATATGCGTTAAAAGCATTCAAATTAAATAGTATTGATTATTTACTAAAACCATTAGATGAAGATGAACTTAAAGTTGCGGTAGATAAATTTAAAGAGCATCGGCCAAAACAAACAGATGTTCAAGTTAATCTAGATGATATTAGAAAATTATTGGTAAACCCGGTAGATAGAAAGTTTAAAAAACGAATTTCTATTAAAGTAGGGCAGCATATAAAAATTATTCCTATTAATGATGTTGAGTGTTTTTATAGTGAAAATAAATCGACGTATATTCATACCAAAGAAAATAGAAATTACTTGTTAGATAACTCTTTAGAAACATGGCAAGAACAATTAAATCCGGAGCATTTTTTTAGAGTCAACCGAACTTTTATTGTGCATATAAATGCAATAAAAGACATTATTGCATATTCTAATTCTCGTTTAAAATTGATGTTACATTCTTATTCTGAAACTGAAATTATAGTGAGTAGAGAACGTGTAAAAGATTTTAAAAACTGGATTGACTGATGCAGTAAGTTTTATAATTTAGTTTGTTTCTAAAAGAATAAAACTCGTACTTCGCTAACTATGAATATAAAACATTTAAACGTTCCATATTCACGTTAACGTTGTGCGCAAGCTGAAAAAAGGAAGAAAAACAGTATAATAAAACATAAAATTATACTTTTACAAAATGGAGAAAAAATCTAGTTTAACTAATCATCAAAGTGACTTAATAGAAAGTATTAAATCTATTATTTCAAATTCACGAAAAAAAGTTGCAACTAAGGTAAATCATGAATTAATCCTGACTTATTGGAAAATTGGTGAACAAATTCTTTTGAATGAGCAGAAAGAAAGTCTTGATATGAAAACAGCAAATCAAGTAATTCTAAAACTTTCTAAAGAATTAACAAATGAATTAGGTCGTGGATTTTCTCGTTCTAATTTATTTAATATGAGAAAACTACATCTTGAGTATAAAGATATCCAGACACTGTCTGGACACTTAAGTTGGTCTCATCTCTGTGAATTATTAATAATAGAAAATTTAGAAAAAAGACAGTTTTATGAAACTGAGACAAAAAATTCTAAATGGTCAATAAGAGAATTAAAAAGACAAATAGATAGTTCTCTTTTTGAAAGATTATTACTTTCTTCTGGAAAAGCTAATAAAGAAAAAATAATAGAATTATCTAAAAAAGGACAAGAATTAACTAAACCTGAAGATATTGTAAAAAGTCCTTATGTTTTTGAATTTCTGGGAATTCCAGAAAACAAACCAATGCTAGAAAAAGATTTAGAAGCAAAGTTAATTAGACATATTGAGGATTTCTTATTAGAGTTAGGAAAAGGTTTTATGTTTGTTGGATCTCAACAAAGAGTAACAATTAATAATACTCACTATTACGTAGATATGGTTTTTTATAACAAAATATTAAAATCATATATATTAATAGAACTTAAAACTACTAAGCTAAAAATATCAGATGGAGGACAATTAAACACTTATTTGAATTATTACAAAACTGAAGTTAATGATGATAATGACAATCCTCCTATTGGAATAATTTTATGTACCGAGAAAGATGAAATTACAGCTGAATATATTTTAGGCGGATTTGAAAATAATGTATTTGCTTCAAAATACACTTACATATTACCAAACAAGGAAGATTTAATTAAAGAATTAGAAGAAGTAATTAAAAATGAATAGCCAGTGCCCAACACCGTGTATTAAAAATTGCTAAATTAGTGCTTAACCAAAAGTAGTTGCTTTTTTACTCACTTCAATTTTCCAGTGGAAAATAGCCGCTAATTAAAAACGCAACTTTCAATACACAACAACGTTAGCGAAGTATCTTTAGAATATTTTTTCAACAAAACCTTCCAAAACTTCCGCCTCCATTAAACTTTAAATTCTTCCTTCCACACCACAATAATAACCTAACTTTGCATCCCTTTAAAAAGGAAAATATTGCTATAATAAATGGCAATTGCAAAAACACAATCTATGAATATTTACAAACAAATAGAAGCAGAAATTTTAGCTGCATCAAATATTGTTATTACAGCACATAAATCTGCAGACGGAGACTCAATCGGATCCTCTTTAGGCTTACTTTATTTTATTGAAAAATTAGGAAAAAAAGCAGCGGTTTGTCATCCAGACAAAGCACCCGGTTTTTTAGATTGGTTAGATACTTCTTCAATTCTTTTAATGGATGAAAATCCTGAAGAAGTAACAGAACAAATGCAGAAAGCAGATTTAATTTTCTGTTTAGATTATAATGCAACCAATAGAGTAGGATCAGTAATGCAAGTATTGTTAGAAGCAGCAACTTGTAAGAAAATAATGATAGATCATCATTTAAACCCAGAAGAGTTTCCTACAATCACTGTTTCAGAAACAACAGCATCGTCAACATCACAATTAATTGTAGATTTAATAGAGCAATCAGGTCATTTAGATTTGTTAGATGAAAAAATAGGAACGCCTTTATACTTAGGTATTTTAACAGATACAGGAAGTTTTAGATTCAATTCTGTAAAACCGAGAACACATGAAGTTTTAGCCAAAATTTTAGCTGCGGGAGTAGAGCATCATTTAATTCACGAGAAACTAAGTGATAATAATACAGAAACTCGTTTGCGTTTGCAAGGATATGCAATGAGCGAAAAATTAGTGATTTTGTACGATTATAATGTGGCTATTATATCTTTGTCTAAAGAAGAATTAGCAAAATATCAGTATAAAAAAGGAGATACCGATAGTTTAGCAAACTTAGTTTTATCCATAAAAGGAATGAAAGCTGCGATTGTATTTACAGAAAGAGATGGAATTATGAAAATTTCTTTCCGATCTAAAGGAGCAGAAAATCCAGTAAATATGTTGGCAAAAGAACATTTTAATGGAGGTGGACATGCAAATGCTTCTGGTGGAATGAGTGATTTAACTGTTGATGAAACTTTAGAGAAATTAAAAGGATTGATTCCTCAGTATTTTCAAAAACAGTAAGAATAGCCTTGTAAAATAGATTAAAAATAAATACAAGACTCTGCATGAAAGAAATACTTTCACCAATAGAAGCTCAAAAGATAGTTTTGCTTTCTCAACGTGTTTTGCCTGGTGAGTTAAAAGGTGCGTCATTAGCTAATACACTTGCCAGTATTGAACATCTTGGTTATGTGCAGATAGATACCATTTCTGCTATTCAACGTGCCCATCATCATACGTTATGGAATAGAAATCCAGAATATCAACTTTCTGATATTGATACGTTAATTGAAACCAAACAGATTTTCGAATATTGGTCGCATGCGGCAGCATATCTGCCAATTCGAGACTATAAATATTCACTTCCTCGTAAACAAGCTATTTTAAAGAACGAACAAAGTCATTGGTTTCAGAAAGATGTCAAACTCATGGATGCCATACTAAAACGCATAAAAAACGAAGGGCCTTTAATGGCAAAGGATTTTGTTCACACAGCTAAAGTTGGGGAATGGCAAAGTAAACCGGCAAAGCAAGCTTTAGAGAATTTGTTTATACAAGGAGATTTGATGATTTCTAATCGTAAGAATTTTCACAAAGTATATGACCTTACGGAACGCGTTTTACCAGAGAATATTGATGTGAAATGCCCTACTCAGCAAGAACATATTCGTTTTTTAATTACAAGCTATCTAAGAGCCAATGGTATTGGTATGGCAAGTGAAATTGCCTATTTACTTAAAAATACCAAAACACTTGTTTCTTCTGAACTGAAGGATATGTATGCTAACAATGAATTATTAGAAGTGCATGTTAAGGGACAAGTATATTACGCCTTGCCTAATGTTTTGAGTTTGTTAAGTAAGCCCATAAATAGTCAACTAAAAATTCTTTCTCCTTTTGATAATTTATTGATTCAGCGTAAACGCATACAGCACTTATTTAATTTTGATTACAAAATAGAATGTTATACTCCAGCTGCAAAACGTAAATATGGCTATTTTTCATTACCCATTCTTTGGGATGGGAAATTAGTGGCAAGAATGGATTGTAAGGCTGATAAAAAGAGTGCGACGCTTCATATTCATCATTTATTTTTTGAAGAAAACTTTTCTTTTAATGATGACTTTAAAGCTGCTTTTATTAAAGAGATAGGGGTGTTCAAAAACTTTAATAATTGTACAGATGTTGAAGTCCATAAAACAACACCTAGCTCATTATTAAGGACCATTAAATCCATTTCTTAGTGGATATTAACGATTGTTTCAGGTGCAACTAGTTCATTTGATTTTGTTTAGGTGTTTTGGATTGCGAGTGTAAATACCGGATTAGGAACTTGGAGTACGGCTGCAATTTTATTTCCAATCGCTTGGGTAGAAATGATTATTGGAGCTTGGATAGCATCTAAACTTTATTCAAAAAAAGATCAAAGAATTATTGAGGAATTAAAACATGTAAACGCATCAGCAACCAATCAGTTAATTAAGGGGGTAGAACTTAAATTAGATCAATTCTTGAAAAATTAAAGAAAACTCACGTTAATTTTTTCTAAACAAATTCAAACAAACTCTTTAAATAATTTCCTAACAATTAAACTTTGATTATTTTTATCAAAATTTAGTTTTAAATGAGTCAGAAGGAAGAGTTTTTCGAATATATTAATAACGGTTACAAAACCAAAGGCGATTTTATAGCATTAGGTGCAGCAATGTTAGGGGAAGAAACCATAACAGATGCCATCGTTAAAATTCCACTTAAAACCTTGAATAGGCATGGTTTAATAGCAGGGGCAACCGGTACAGGTAAAACAAAAACGTTGCAAGTTTTAGCCGAAAATTTATCAGAAAAAGGAATTCCGGTCTTATTAATGGACATTAAAGGAGATCTTTCTGGTTTGGCGCAACCAAGTCCTGGACACGCAAAAATAGACGAACGTCACGCCAAAATTGGTTTCCCGTTTACAGCACAAAAATTTCCAATAGAAGTTTTAACCATTTCAGAGCAAGACGGAACAAGAATGCGTGCTACGGTATCAGAATTCGGACCTGTTTTATTATCAAGAATTTTAGACTTAACAGAAACTCAAAGCGGAATTGTTGCCATCATTTTTAAATATTGTGATGACAATAAATTTGCGCTTTTAGATATTAAAGACTTCAAAAAAGTTTTACAATATGTTACCAACGAGGGGAAAGAAGAAATTCAAGCAGAATATGGTCGAATTTCATCATCATCTACCGGTGCAATTTTGCGTAAAATTGTTGAAATAGAACAACAAGGAGGAGATTTATTCTTCGGAGAAAAATCTTTTGATGTAGAAGACTTAACCAGAGTAGATGAAGACGGAAAAGGAATTATTTCTGTATTGCGTTTAACCGATATACAAGACAAACCAAAGTTGTTTTCAACATTTATGTTACAATTATTAGCTGAGGTTTATGAAACTTTTCCGGAACAAGGAGATAGCGGAAAACCAGAGTTAATTATCTTTATAGACGAAGCACATTTGGTGTTTGAAGAAGCTTCTAAGGCCTTATTAAATCAGATAGAAAGTATTGTGAAATTAATTCGTTCTAAAGGAATCGGATTGTATTTTGTAACGCAAAATCCTAAAGATGTGCCAGAAGATATTTTAGCGCAATTGGGATTAAAAATTCAGCATGCATTAAGAGCTTTTACTGCAAAAGATAGAAAAGCAATTAAGTTGGCGGCAGAGAATTATCCTTCTTCAGAATATTATGATACTAAGGAAGTTTTAACGCAATTAGGAATTGGAGAAGCGTTTGTTTCTGTTTTAAATGAAAAAGGAATTCCCACTCCGTTGGCAAGAACCATGTTGCGTGCACCCATGAGTAGAATGGATGTTTTAACAGATAAAGAGTTGAAAAATGTAATAAATAATTCGCGTCTTTTTTATAAGTACAATGAAAACTTAGACAGAGAAAGTGCGTATGAAATGTTAAATGCCAAGATAGAAAAGATTAACAAGGCAGAAGAAAAAGCAATACAAGCAGAGGCCGATAAAAAAGAAAGAGAAAAAATAGCAAAGGAAAAAGAGAAAGAAAGACAAAGAGAAGAAAGAGCAACAAGAAGTACAACAAGAAGAAGAAGTACAGCTCAAAACCCGCTTATAAAAGTATTAACAAGCGCCACTTTTATTAGAGCGGCATTTGGTATCTTAAAAAAAGTATTAAAATAATATTTTCATAATAAACGTTTAAACAACGACTTAAAACAACAAAATGATTAAAAAAAATATCTCACCAATTATAGTAATCGCATTTTCTCTATTTATAATTAGTTGTAGTAACAGTAGTAAATTTAAAATTGAAAAAGGAAAAGTTGGTGAAGTGACAACTAAAACGACTATTAATCAATTAAGTACTATTTTTAAAAATGATTCTATCGTTAAAAATTTAAGCGAAGGAGCACAAGGTGATAATTACTTTCAGGAAGATGATGAATATTATATTTTTGAAAAAGGAGGGAAGCTATTGCTTACCATTTTGCCAAAAGAACAATTAGATTCTACGTCTACTATAAAAAGTATCGAAATTCATGATGCACGTTTTAAAACAGCATCTGGGATTAATGTTAACTCAAGTTTTTCAGAGATAAATGCCAATAATAATATTAACAGAATAGAAACGACTTTAACATCTGCAACGCTTTTTTTAAACGACTTAAATGCAACGATAGCTATAGATAAAGAAGAATTAGGTTTAAAAGATTTTACAACTCAAAAAGTTACAAAAGAGCAAATTCCAGATTTGGCAAAAATGAAAACCTTTATCGTTTGGTTTAATTAGGGCGTATTTTGTGCGTTTTATTTTAAACACAAAACCGCGCTAGGAATTTATCTTGAGCGAAGTCGAAAGGCTATATCTTTTTATGCTGAAATAATTCAGAATTCTAAAAAAACATTTATTTAATTAATACTATTTTGTTTTTGTAATTAAATAAGTGTTTTTTGCATAAAAAGGATGCCGTTTCAATCGCTTACGCAAAACTAATCTTTATGAAGAAAAAATATACCATTCAAAAATCACCATTTGTAGTTCCAACTACAGACGGTAAACTAATAGAAGAACACTTTGGTAATGCAACCGATGGAAATTCTCAAATAAGTATTGCACACATGATTGCGCCTTCTGGTTGGAGTGAACCTTTTCAAACCCCAAAATTTGATGAATACACCTATATTATAAAAGGAAAAAAACAATTTATTATTGATGGCGAAACAGTTGTTTTATCCGCAGGTGAATCTATCAAAATAGAAAAAAATACCCGAGTACAATACTCAAACCCTTTTACAGAACAATGTGAATATATGGCAATTTGTTTGCCTGCATTTTCTATAGATATGGTAAATAGAGAAGAAAATTAACCTTACTTTTCCTCTATTAGAATAAAAGTAAAGTTAAAAGCAAGAAATAGAGTTGTAATAAACACTGTTTGTTGGCAGTAATAACCTAACAAAAAAACATCTAGAACTATGGTGGAATTAAGGAACTATCAAATAGAAATAGCTAAGCAGTATGCTGAATATAGAAATAACCCAATTATATTTGATAATGGATATGATAAAGTTCCTAATCCTTTCACGTTAAAAGACGCTAAAGAGTTTATAAATCTGCAACTTAAAAAAGAACTTCCATAAAGAAAATTAATATATTGGAAAGGTCAATTCGTAGGAGAAATAGGAATTGAAATTAAGGAAGATGTATTTAGATTAAGTGCAGAAATGGGATATTTTATTGGAGAGCCTTTTTGGGGAAAAGGAATTGCTTCTAAAGCAATAAAACTAATGACAGATTATGTGTTCAATAATTTTAATATTATAAGAATTGAGGCTGGCGTTTTCGATTTCAATAAACCATCTATGAGAGTGTTAGAAAAAAATGATTTTAGTATAGAAAGCATTAAAAGGAACGCAGTTATCAAAAATGGGAAAATTATAAATGACCATATTTGGGTTAAATTAAAGGAATTAAAAGAATAATAGTATTGCCAACACCGTGTATAATGAATTGCTGGTTTTAGCCAATTTACGAAAGTCCTTGCTGTATAATATTTACTAACTTTAGTGCTTGATATACGCAACGAATCATACACAGCAACGATGGTCTTTATTTACAAACGCTTTAAAAAGATAAAAGCTCTTCTAATTTTCCGTATTTCAGAAAACTAGAAGAGCTTTTATAAATTTTATTAAATAAGTTCTTAAAAACTTAGTTATTTCTGTGACAAGCCAAAAGGGTGTTTTTTAACAACATTGCTATGGTCATTGGGCCAACTCCACCAGGAACAGGTGTAATAAAATCAGATTTTTTAGAAACTTCATCAAAGGCAACATCACCTACTAATCTAAATCCACTTTTTTTACTAGAATCTGGTAAACGAGTAATACCAACATCTATAACAGTTACATGATCTTTTACCATATCTGCCTTTAAAAACTCTGGAATACCAATAGCAGCAATAATAATATCTGCTTGTAAAGTTATTTCTTTTAAGTTTTTAGTTCTACTATGGCACATGGTTACAGTTGCATTACCAACCTTTCTTTTTTGCGATAATAAAATACTCATTGGGCTACCAACAATATGACTTCTACCTAAAACAACCACGTGTTTTCCAGAAGTTTCAACATTATATCTATCTAATAATTCTAAAATTCCGAAAGGAGTTGCAGAGATAAAAGTAGGTAAATTTAAAGCCATTTTTCCAACATTCGTTGGATGAAATCCGTCTACATCCTTATCAGGGTTTATAGCCATTAATATTTTTTGTTCATCAATATGTTTAGGCAACGGAAGTTGTACTATAAAACCATCAATGTCTTTATCAATATTTAAAATTTCAATTTCATTTAATAAATCTTCTTCAGTAGTGTCTTCTGGTAATCTAATTAAACTAGATTCAAATCCAACACGTTCGCAAGCTTTTACTTTTGCGTTTACATAAGTAATACTTGCTCCGTCGTTTCCAACAATTACAGCTGCTAAATGAGGAGTGTCCGCTCCATTGTTCTTTAATTCTCTTACTTCTAAAGCGATTTCTTCTTTAATATCTGCAGATGTTTTTTTTCCGTCTAATAAAATCATTTCTAGTTTGTTGTGTTGTTGTTGTTGTTGTTGTGTGTTATGTGAAAATAAAAAAGATAAACGTGCGTTTATCTTTTTTAATATTTTTATTTCATCCCTTGCATCATTTGCATCATCTTTTTGCCACCACCACCTTGCATCATCTTCATCATTTTGCTCATCTGGTTAAATTGCTTCATCAGTTGGTTTACTTCGTTAACAGAAGTTCCAGATCCTTTTGCAATTCTCTTTTTTCTACTTGCATTTATAGTTGTTGGTGTGCTTCTTTCTTCTGGTGTCATAGAATGTATAATTGCTTCAATACCTTTAAAAGCGTCATCATCTATATCTACATCTTTCATTGCTTTACCAGCACCAGGAATCATACCCACTAAATCTTTCATGCTACCCATCTTTTTAATTTGTTGAATCTGACTTAAAAAGTCATCAAAACCAAATTGATTTTTAGCAATCTTTTTCTGTAATTTTCTAGCTTCTTCTTCGTCGTATTGGTCTTGTGCTCTTTCTACTAAAGAAACAACATCTCCCATACCAAGAATTCTGTCTGCCATTCTATCTGGATGGAATACATCTATAGCATCCATTTTTTCTCCAGTACCAATAAACTTAATTGGTTTATCAACCACAGATTTAATAGATAAAGCGGCTCCACCACGTGTATCTCCATCTAATTTTGTAAGAACAACTCCATCAAAATTTAAGATATCGTTAAAAGCTTTTGCTGTATTTACAGCATCTTGCCCTGTCATAGAATCTACTACAAATAAAGTTTCTTGCGGACTTACAGCTTTATGAATGTTAGAAATTTCATTCATCATTTCTGTATCCACAGCTAAACGACCAGCAGTATCAATAATAACTACATTTTTACCGTTTGCTTTTGCATGCTTTATAGCGTTTTGTGAAATTTCTACAGGATTGTTGTTCCCTACTTCAGCATATACCTCAACGCCAATTTGTTCTCCAACAACTTGTAATTGATTAATTGCTGCAGGTCTATAAACATCACAACCTACTAATAAAACTTGTTTAGACTTTTTATCTTTTAGAAAGTTTGCTAATTTTCCTGAAAAAGTAGTTTTACCAGAACCTTGTAAACCAGACATTAAAATTACGGTTGGCGAACCACCTAAATTAACACCTACAGTTTCACCTCCCATTAAATCGGTTAGTTCATCTTTAACTAACTTTACCATTAATTGCCCAGGGTTTAACGTTGTTAATACGTCTTGACCTAATGCTTTGGTTTGAACTCTTTTGGTAAATTCTTTGGCAATTTTAAAGTTTACATCGGCATCTAATAACGCTCTTCTAACTTCTTTTAGCGTTTCTGCAACATTAACCTCTGTAATTTTACCATGACCTTTTAGGGTGTGTAAAGCTTTATCTAATTTATCGCTTAAATTATTAAACATAATTCGTCTTCTTTTTTAGGAATCACAAATATAAGAATTAGAATAGTTTTTTATTGAATCAGAATTAGAAAATATGTAGTTAAAGATATTTATTCATTGATTTGATATCAATTAAAGGAAAATAGCTGAAGTAAAAACGTTGTTTCTAATTAAAATATTGAATAATATGTATTTAAAATAGAAGGTTTAATTTTTATCACGAAGTAAAATGGAGTCATTTATAACCTAGTAAGGTTAGCAATAAGTATCTTCACCATAAGTCATTATTAATATTTCGGTATGATGTTCTGTGTGATATGCTGTCCACATAATAATTTCTCTAATAGTCATTTTACCCATTAATGGATGAGGAATTACTAATGTGTCTAAATTTACATCACTAATTTTTTTGATTTTAAATTGTAGTTTTTTACTCTGTATTAGCAGTCTTGTTAATAGACGCTCTCTATCTTTTAGCAAGGGTTTCTTTAACTTGTTGTTATACGTTTTTACTTTATCCTTACTATCAAGTAATTTTTGATGGTAGTTGTTTACAATCGTTTTATAATCTCTAGGTTCTCTATTGCATAACCCAAATTTATATTTTAAAAAAAAGCGAGGGTAGCTTAAAGCATTATTTAAAAGTTGCAAGCTGTTTACTAAATGAAGTATTTGTTGGCCAACAGTCCATTTACCATCGGGGCCTTTTTCCCAATTATCATCTGGTTGCTCTTCTAACCATTTACATAAAGCCTTGTGTTTTTCTTCTAATAAATCTGCAATTGCTTCTTTTTCCATTTATAATAGATTAAGAAAGTAAGATACAAAAAAATACGTTACTAATTGTTAAGACTAAATATGTCTTTATAGCATTGTTTAATTGTAAATAGTTGTTTTTTTTAGCAAGTGCTATTTTTTATACATTACTATTCAACTCAAACAGACATATTACTTTTTTTAAACATAATCGATTTAATGAACTACTTATCTTAATTAATTTTTTCAATAGTTAACATAGTTCCAGAGGGTATTATAGTTAAACTATCTGGAATTCCTCTATCACTTTCGAAAACTCTACCTTCAACTCCAATTTTATCATTTTTAAGTAAATCTAAAATTTTCACCATCATTATAGTACTTTTATTCACCAAACTACTATTTTGATAGCTATAAGATTTTGTATTATTTACTGATATTGTGTTTTTTATAAGTTGAAATTCTCCTCCAACTCGAACATTATTTATTACTTCGGATGTAATTCTGTAAGTAATTTTATAACGTCCTGCTTTAAGTACAATAATACCATCTGAAGTATTAGTGTAGTCTGAAGAGTTGGGAGTAAAATCTTGAGATTGAAAGTTGATGGTTGTAAAATTGGAAGATTCTGCAACTGTTTGTATTGCATTTGGGTAACATTCGCTTACTGTAGGTGTAAAAGTTGTTTTAGGAATATATTTAGAAATTGTACTATCATAAACTAAAGTTTGTCCGTCTATTGGATTTATGTTGGAAACATCTATGCTTTGTATTTTTTTAACGGTTGCTGCAGCCAAAGTTCCGGAAATATCTCCTGTAATTATTAACGCAGATAAATTGGTTTGTTTTGATATTTCTGCATCGTTTTCTAATGAAATTTCTAAATTTTTACCATCTGCATTTAAAGTATAAATATCAATTTTTTGAGTATCCGTATTTATAGTTGAAGAATTTACCCAACCTGTACCAGTAGTGGTTGCAGATAAAATTTGTCCAGTATTTCCTGCAGAATTATTTTCATCTAGAATATGACCATTTAATTTTAATGTCTGTTTTATTGTTACAGTAGTATTATTAGATATTTCATCTATGTTTAGAGCTTCAATACCACCAACTGAAAAGCTAATTTCATCTGCGACAGGGCTGTACATTCCTGTATCTGTATCATTTTTAAATCTATATGATGGTCTACCTAAAGTGCCATCAGAGTTTAAAATGCCTTCCGTTCTCATGGCCCCTGTAACATGAAGTTTATTGGTTGGAGAACTTGTTCCTATACCCAATCTATTATTAATATTATCCCAGAATAATTGAGAATTATCTTCTGTTAGTTCACCTGTTACACTTCCAAAAAATATAGATCCTTCGGTAGCTGTTGGAGATAGTTTTACCCAAGTAGTTCCGTTATAAATTTTAATAGTAGTGGGTGAGGAGGAGGTATCAAACCAAATATCGTTTTCTACTGGATTTAGATTACCCGTATTAGAGGTTGTAACGGTATTATTTCTTATATTAAGTATAGTACCTTTACTATTTATAACACTAATTTCTTGTGCATACATACTATTTACTAGCAGTAGTAAAAAAGATATAATATGTAGTTTTAGAAATTTGTGCATTTTTATTGATAAAAAATAATTTTAAAGTTAAGAGAACTAATTCTTTTATAAACAACTAGGATTATTTTAAGAAAAGTGACACTATCCTAAAATCTGTGTAAGTTGAAAAACTCAGGGTTAAATTATTTATAGTTTAATCCTGTTTTCAAATATAGCTAAAAATTGATTAAGTATAATTCCCCAATTTCTAATTGGCATTGTCCACTTTTTAGTACTTTCTCTCAGTGCTAAAAAAACAGATTTCATGACAGCTTCATCGGTTGGGAACGAGAGTTTGTTTTTAGTATATTTTCTAATTTTCCCGTTGAGATTTTCTATAAGATTTGTGGTATAAATTATAGTTCTTATTTCTATAGGGAAATCAAAGAAAACGGTAAGTTCATCCCAGTTATTTTCCCAACTTTTAATCGCATAAGAATATTTAGAATCCCATTTATCTTTAAAATCTTTTAAGGATGCCTTTGCAGCTTCTTTTGTAGGTGCAGTATAGATTTGTTTCATGTCTCTGGTAAACTCTTTTTTGTCTTTCCAAACAACGTAACGACAAGAGTTTCTAATCTGATGCACTACACATATTTGAGTAACAGAATTAGGGAAAACAGTTTTAATTGTATCTGTAAATCCGTTTAAATTGTCGGTTGCTGTGATTAAGATATCTTGTGTTCCTCTAGCTCTAATATCTGTTAAAACACTCATCCAAAAAGCAGAAGATTCATTCTTCCCTAACCATAAACCAAGTACTTCTTTTTTACCATCGGTTCTCAAACCTACAGCAATGTAAATGGTTTTGTTGATGACTTTAGAGTTTTCTCTAACTTTAAAAACGATTCCATCCATCCAAACGATAAGATATGTTGCTTCTAAAGGTCTATTCTTCCAAGCTATAATATCATTGGTGATACTATCGGTAATTCTTGATATAGTACTTGTGGAGATGTTAAAATCGTAAAGTTCTCGTATTTGTTCTTCTATATCACTATTGCTCATCCCTTTTGCATAAAGGGAAATTATAATGTTTTCTATACCTTCTGTAGTACTTTCTCTTTTTTTAACAATCATTGGGTTAAAAGAACTTTCACGGTCTCTTGGAACGTTTATTTCTGTCTCCCCTAAAGTTGTTTTTAGTTTCTTTTTGGTATACCCATTTCGAAGATTAGTTGATTTACTTTTTTGATGTCGATCATAATCTAGGTGAGCATCTAATTCTCCCTCAAGGATCTTTTCTATGCCTCGTTTATGAAGCTGTTCTAAAAAATTAGTAAGTTCTGATCCGCTTTTAAATTGCTTTAAAAAATCTTCGTTTAAAATGTCTTCTGGTTTCATAAGTATGTAAAATTTAAAATTAATAAAAAAATCTCAGGTTAATTAATTAACCTGAGATTTTAAAACTTACACACTTTATGAGACAGTGCCAGAAAAGTAAAATTATGACCTGTATTTTACAAGTCATAATTTTAAATATGCTATTTATTTAATAAAGTGTACTTCAAAAACATCTCCAGTATAAGCAGCACCACCTAATGCAGCGACAACTATGTTGACTTCATTAACTGTTGTAATTGTATAATCTGTACCGGATCTTAATTTAGCCCCATTTCTATAAACAGATACACGATTAACGTTTGTAGTTGCTAACATACCAATAGCATCCACAGTAAAATCGGTTGTTACATCTGCAGTTAATTCTGTTTCATCCCATAGAACGTCAATAAAGTTTGTCAATAAAAGTTTTTTTGTTTCGCCACTAGCTTCATCCCTAACTAATAATGAGTACCCAGTGGTATCAAAAGCAGTAGCAGCAGAGTTTTCGGCATCTCCGGCCGTAGCATCAATTCCATCAATTCCTGTAATTGCAAAAATAGCTCCAGATGCATCAATATAAGTATCATCAGTTAAAGTGCCTCCTAATTGCCAGGTGGTAATTATACCTCCATTGGGTGCGGTATCAGTAAACATTGTTACGCCATTACTAGATTGTAAATACTTAATTGTACCTTTATTATCAATCACTTTAATAGAACCGCCAGCTTCACCTAAAACAGTATTTGCTTGTTTTGTAAAATCTGTAGCAGCATTTGTTGATGTATTCGTTCTTTGCGCGTTTATTGCAGTGCTTATCATTATTATAAGGCTTAATACTGTTAATTTTAAATAATTCCTTTTCATAGTTTTCATTTTTAATTGATTTAGTTTTTTACGTTTTCATTTTAATTTGTTTTTATTCACAGGCTTTTAGTTTTTATTATCATTTAATAGAATTGTACTATTCTAATTTTATCGTCTTGGTAGCATTTTGCTTCTCGTTCTAATTTTATAGTAGTAGTATTAATTGCTGTAAAATTGATACGAACACCATTTCTATAAACGTCTATTTTATCCGTATTTGTAATGTTTAGGGGAGTAGTAAAATCAATTTGTCCTTCATAAGCAATTATAACTACTTGTTTTTTTTGAAGGAAAGTAGAAGTAGGTTTTTGTCTTAAGACACCGGTACTTTTATCTATTACAATTATTTTATCTTCGGTATTTGTACTTTCTAATAACCCTGCAATGGCAAATGTGTTAGTTACGTCTGTAGTAATTATAGTCGGTTCAATTAAAATGCCCCCTAGTTTTATGTTATCACCATTTGTATAAAGTCCATTTATTGCCTCGGTGTTTTTAGAAGATACCCAATGAGTTCCATCAAATATTTCAATACATTTACAAGTCTGGTTCCACACTTGATCTCCAGTTACAGGATCTTTAAATTGTATATTTCTAAAACTATCATTATCCACTACTATAAGTCCAAATTCATTTGTAGGGTCAAAATCATCATTAATAGGAATCCATTTTGTGTCATCCCAAATCATTAATGATGGGTTGTTATTTAGACCATAATTTGTAAGCCAAATAATATCTCCCAATTTAAAAGGAAGAGATAAGTCTCCTAAAGAGTTTACTATTTTTATGTTTCCATTTCTATTCCCGTTTCCATTTTCAGGTTGAGGTATGTATAGTATCTTCTGACTGTCTAAAAAGACAAAACCATCGTTATTGTTCAAAATATTTAATTCAACATTTAAATATTTTAATTTTCCATCCCAATTAATATCATAAAAAGTATTGTTAATGGGGGTTCCTTCACCTATAATAACGGAAACCATTCCGTTTTCATCTGTATTAATTGTATGTTCTTCTATGTATTCTGTACCTGCTTCATTTGTTATTGTAAAACGCAAAGCAATTTCTTCTAGACCTAAAGGAACCTGGTTCTCTAATACATCTGTTCCAGGAATCTGAATTTCTTTAGTATTTAAAATTAGCGCCTGATAATTAAAACCTGGTGTTTGACCAAACACAAAAGTGCTGGCTAATAAAAGTAAAATAAGCAGTGTTTTATGCGAAAATTTCATGTTTTTAGAATCGTCTTCTATTGTTTAATCTTAAAATATAGAATAACAATCCGAACGAAAATGCCTTGGTGTGAAATGAATATGATTCTTCTATATTACTGTCTTGGCTTTTTTCTTTAAAACTATCGGCTACATTATATTTTATATAGGTAGATAGATTATCATGAATAACATACTCTACACTTATTCCTCTGTGTATTCTAAGTAGATTTTTGTCGAATGTATTTTCCTTGTATAAATTAACTGTATTGTCTTTAGAGGTCCTTGCTCCAGCAATAAGCCAATCGTAAGAAACATGTGCGTGTATTTGTACTTTTAATCGTCTTTCATTAACAATAGCAAAATTAGCGCCTGCTTTTAAGGTTATATAACTTAAATCATAGGTTGCTGGTATGCTAATATTACCTGAATAATAACCAATGTTAATTTTATATTTGTTGTATCCGAGACCTAAATCCCAAGTATATCTTTCTTCATATAATTTAAACCTAAAACCACCTTCCATAAAAAAATCTTGTGCTTTTGAATAACTTAAATCTAAAGAGTTATTACCTAAATTATTTACATAATTTTTAAAATAGGCATTTTCAAAACCAGTTTCAATATAGACCTGTTGTGCTTCTGTTGTATAATTTATGAAAATAAATACAACAGTTATAATTATAATATGTGAGATATTTTTCAACATCTCTTATTCTGTTTTTAGAAGCTTTTCTGTAAATGTACTAGTACCACTTTGTATGCGTATAATATAAGTTCCTATACTATAATGTTTAAGGGGGATAAGTAAATTGTCTGTAGGGGTGTATTCTTTTGTAAAGATGATTTTACGATTGATGTCATAAATTCGTATATGAATTTTATGCTTAGTTTCTTTAGAGAAGTTAAGTGTTATAAATTCTATAAAAGGATTTGGAGAAATTACAAGTCTAAGAGATTCATCAATAATATCTATGTTAGAATTATTGATGTTAAATATTTTACTATTATTTAAAAACCCTTGTTGAACATTTATTTTACTAGTACTTTTTGTGCCAATAATACTAGATTGACCAATGCTTTGTGCAATTTGGTACCTTATTTTATTTTTAGAAATAGATTGTACAGAATTGCTACCTACAGTAGATATTGTAGAATTTAAAAGAGTTCGTTTTGTATGTTGAGAATAAGTTTCAAATACAAATAAAACAAGTATTATTAAAAGTGATTCTTTAATCAATGAAAATTTCTTTTTAATTATAATGCAGTTATTTTTCTAAATATATGCATTATTAACAAGAAATTAACTAAAAATAAAGTATTTTATTTATTTCTATTGATTAGTTAGCAATAAATTCTAAAGCATCACCATTAATACAATGACGTTTTCCGGTAGAGTTTTTAGGGCCATCATCAAAAGAATGTCCTAAGTGACCACCACAAGTATTGCATTTTAACTCTGTTCTAGCGTACCCAATTTTATAATCGACATCTAATTCAACATTATTTTTAATAGCTCTGTCAAAAGAAGGCCAACCAGAACCAGAATCATATTTGTACTCAGATTTATATAGAGGTGTTTTACAAGCAGCACAAACATAAGTACCAGTAGCTTTGTTTGTGTTAAAAGAACTAGAAAAAGCTCTTTCTGTGCCTGCTTCTCGTAATACATAATATTGTTTAGGAGTTAATATTTTTTTCCATTCGGCATTTGTTTTTTCAATGGTATAGGTTTTTTGTTCTTTGGATGAAGTCTGAGCATTGCTAGAACAACTAATTAAAAAAAGTAGCGTAAGTAAGGAGAATATATTTTTCATAAAAGTATCTTGTTTCTATTTTCGACGAATATTATTTGCAAAAATTACAAATTTAACTTTCTTTAAAGTATTATTTTTTTGATAAAGTTAGAATATGTAATTTTATAAAATTCTAAAAGATACTTTATAGTGACAATTTAAAGTAATATGTGTCTTATTAAGTATTGATGATAAAAAAAATAAATAGATGAAAAAAACAATTATTTTAGTTTTAACGGTTTTCCTTTTTGTAGAATGCAGTACCGTGCCAATTACAGGTAGAAGCCGTGTTAATTTTGTAAGTGATGCTCAGGTATTACCTTCTAGTTTTGCTCAATATAGTAGTTTTTTAGAAGAAAATAAGTTGTCTACAAATAGGGTAATGTCTAACCAAATAAAAGAAGTTGGTAAAAATATTTCTGCTGCGGTAGATCGTTTTATGAGAGCAAATGGTATGAGTAAAGAAGCAGATTCTTATAGATGGGAGTTTAATTTAGTAGAAGATAATACAGTAAATGCTTGGTGTATGCCAGGAGGTAAAGTTGTTTTTTATACTGGTATTATGCCAATTTGTGCAAATGATAATGGAGTAGCTGCTGTAATGGGGCACGAAGTTGCACATGCTTTTGCTAAACACGGTCAAGAAAGAATGTCTCAAGGGCAATTACAACAATTAGGTGGTGTTGCTGTGGCATTAGGTACTTCTGGTAAAAGTTCAGAATCGCAACAATTATGGAATACCGCATTTGGAGTAGGTTCTGGTTTAGGAATGTTAAAGTTTAGTAGAGTGCATGAACAAGAAGCAGACAGATTAGGTTTGGTTTTTATGATTATGGCTGGTTATGATGGTAGAGAAGCTGCTGAGGTTTGGGTAAGAATGAGTGCTAATTCTGGTGGAAGTTCGCAACCAGAAATTTTAAGCACACACCCTTCTAATGAGTCTAGAATTCAAGATTTAAGAAATTATTTGCCGACAGCTAAAAAATATGCGGCACAATACAATGCCAAAGTAAAGAATTAAATAAATTAGAAAAGGAATAGATTTCCTATATTGTGGCCGTTCAAATTAGTATTTGAACGGCTTTTTTTATAAATAAAATATGCTATGTTAAAAATAGGAGATAAAAAATTAATCAATGCTTGGGCTTTTTATGATTGGGCAAATTCAGTATATTCTTTGGTTATAAGTACTGCTGTTTTTCCTATTTATTATGCAGGTTTAACTACCTCAGAAGGTTTTGCAAATGCAGATGGTAAAATTGCCTTTTTAGGTACTTTATGGACACCGACAACCTTGTATAATTATGCTATGGCTTTTTCATTTTTAGTGGTCGCTTTTATTTCGCCAATGCTTTCTGGTATTGCAGATTATGCCGGTAATAAAAAGAAATTTTTAAAAGGTTTCTGTTTACTAGGCGCGCTGTCAGTAATGAGTTTATTCTTTTTTACAGGAAAAGAAACGCTTTGGGTGGGAATTCTTTTTACCATTTTAGCAAGTATTGGGTTCTGGGGAAGTATTGTGTTTTACAACGCCTATCTGCCAGAGGTAGCTTTACCAGAACAACAAGACAATGCCAGTGCAAAAGGGTTTATGTTAGGGTATTTAGGTTCTATAATATTATTGCTTTTGTGTTTGGTTTTAATAGAAACTAAAGTTTTTGGTTTTTATGATAAACAACTGGGCTCTCAGTTATCTTTTGTCTTAGTAGGATTGTGGTGGCTTGGTTTTGCACAAATAACCTATGCTAAATTGCCAAACGAAGAAAAAAAAGAAATCCCTAAAGACAATTATTTTTCGAAAGGACTAAAAGAAATAAAAAAAGTAGCCAAAGAATTATTTGCATACAGAGAATTAAAAATATTTTTAATTTCTTTCTTTTTATGGAGTATTGGTGTACAAACAATAATTTTAATGGCGGGTATTTTTGGAACTATTTTAGGTTTAGAAACCTTAAACTTAATTGGTACTATTTTACTAGTTCAGTTTGTAGGAATTTTAGGAGCTTTCTTGTTTTCTAGATTGTCAAATAAAATAGGAAATATCAAAACATTAAAAATTACCATTGTAATTTGGGGAGTTGTTTGTTTTATTGGTTTTAACCTCACAAAAGAGACGCCGAATATAGATATATATTTTTATGTTTTAGGAGCTTTAATAGGTTTGGTAATGGGCGCTATACAGTCTTTAGCAAGGTCTACCTATTCTAAAATGTTACCAAAAACGGAAGATACTGCATCGTATTTTAGCTTTTTTGATGTTACAGAAAAAATAGCTTTGGTGATTGGTATGGTTACTTTTGGAATTTTAAATTCTATGATATCGATACAATCTAGTGTATTGGCACTAGCTGTATTCTTTTTGGCTGCTTTTATTTCTTTAAGTAGGATTAAGAAAACCGAGTATGTGCATTAATAATATAAAAAGAACCTCAAAGATTTTTAAAACCTTTGAGGTTTAAGTTGTTATCTACAATACGAAATTAATCCCTAAAACAATATTTCGTCCTTGGTTTAAAATTCCATCTGCTTTTAATCTTGATAAATGATCAATATATTTTTTATTCAAAATATTATTTGCAGATACACTAGTAGAGAATTTGATATTATTTATCTTAATATCTCCGCCAAAACCAAAGTTTAATAAATTGTAACTAGGAGAATAGGTTTCAAACTCACTAACTTTATTTTGTGAAAAAGTACTTTTTAAAGTTAAAGAAGCATACCCTTGTTGTAACCAATTCTGAATGTTAAACTCAGTTCTTAAGGTGTTTTTCCAAGAATTAGCAGGGATTAAAGGTAAATAATTTCCATTATCTTGTTCGCCAATTACGGTTTCAAAAGTACTTTCTAAATGCAACCAGTCTAAAGGATGTGGGTGTAAGTGAAAACCAAATTCACCACCATATAATTTAGCGTCTTCTTGCAGATAATTATAAACAGGATTTCCATCTTCAATAGTACCAGTAGGAGAGATGTAAATATAGTCGTTTATTTTATTGTAAAAACCGTTTGCAAATAGTTCAATATGTTCTGTTTTATATTCTAAAGAAAGATCAAATTGAAAATTCTGTTCATTGGTAAGGTCATTATTTCCTTTCTCGAATCGGTTGGTACCTTCATGCACGCCATTAGAAGTTAATTCTGCTAAATTAGGTGCTCTAAAACCAGAAGCTATGTTTATTCTAGTTGTAATTTTATCAGTTAATGAAGCTTTATAGCCTAAAGAAGTAGTAAAACTATTGAAAGATTTATAAATAGCTTCAAAAACACGAACATCTCCATCTTCAGAAAGTTCATGTCTTTCTGTGTTTATATTTCTATTATCATATCTAATTCCGGCTTGTAAACTATTTTTATTCCAAGAATAATTTGCAGTGGTAAAAATTCCAAAATCATTTATAGTAGCATCAGGAATTAAGATTTCTTCACCAAAATTGGTGTTTGTTTGATGTAAACCTTGCACTCCAGAAAGAATTTCTACACTTCCAATTTTAGGAAAATGATATTTTCCATTATAACTAAATGTTTTTAATTTCATTCTTAAAGCAGCTTCATCACCTTCCTCAAACTCTTGTCTGTCATTAAAAGTATATCCCAAATCTAAATCTAATTTAGAATCACCTAAAAAGAAATGATTGTGAGAACTTAAAATATGATTATCGACAATTTGATAAGGATCTAAAAGAGTTTTACTTGTAGACTGTTCGCCAATTCCGTCTTCTGGTAACCCTAATTGAGATCTGTTAAAATTATAACGAATTTCTGAGGTAAAATTATTTTTAGAATACCCAATTCCTGTTTTAAAATCCTTTTCATTAAAACGAGTATTGGTTACTCTCTCATCTGTTGGGATTTTATAATCTGAATGATTTGCATACGTTGCTCTTGCTAAAAATTTCCAACTTTCCGAAGATAATTTTGCGCCAATAGAAGTATTAGTACCTATAGTATTACCAAAAAAACGATGACTAAAATTTATTTCTTTATCGTTTTCTGATGCAAATTTTTCTGGATTTAAATATAAAACACCACCCAAAGCATCAGAACCATAAAGTAGAGAGGCAGGGCCTTTTATAACTTCAACACTACTTATTCCTGCGTCATTAATCCCTAAACCATGTTCGCCACCAAATTGCTGGTTTTCTAATCGAATGCCTTGTGTATATACTAAAACTCTATTTCCGCTTAAACCTCTAATTACGGGTTTCCCTATAGAAGCACCTGTAGAAATTTGTGATACTCCAGCAATATTTGTAATTCCTTCGGCAAGTGTTGTCGCTCCTGTTTTTTGAATTGCTTTTGCGGATAACCTTTCTATTTTCATTACATTTTCTGACTGTAATTTATTAAAAGGTGCAGAAATGATTACTTCATCCATTTTAAAAGCAGTTTCTTTTAATTGAATATCTAATGATACGTTTCCGGTATTAAAATCAATGATTTTAGAGACTGTTTTAAAACCTAAATAACTAAAATTAATTTTAATTTTCCCATTAGGGATATTTTTAAGTACATAGGTTCCGTCTTCTTTAGAAGTAGTTCCTTTATGCAATTCTGGAGTGTTAATTTGTACGTCGGCTAAAGAGTTATTATCTATATCCGTAATTTTTCCTGAAATGCTATTTTGTGCATTCACAGAAAATCCCGCCACTAAAAGTAGCAATGTTATTAATGTTTTCATTGATGTTTTTTTACTGATTATTAAAATCTATGCGTCATTTTAAATAGTATGAAGCAATCTGTTTGTTTTATAGTGAGGTTACTTCGTCATTCATCCTACCATTTATATATTTGGTGGTGATTCTGTTTTAATGATCTATTGAGTTTAAAAGTTAAGAAAAACCTTCCGGTAGTCATTTCGACGATAGGATAAATTTCATAATTTAGAAAACCAAAATCATGTAACTTTAAGTAATTTCTTCAAAGCTTCGCTAGATACTTTCAATTAAAAAATATTTTAATTTAGTAGTAGTAGAAATGACAAAACTTCACTAGATCATTTTCGTTTGAGAATTTTTTTCTCGCGTATCAAAATGACAATTGTAATTTAAACAGTAAAATAGGGTGGGCCTCTAGATGTTTTTATAGACTGACAAACTTCTTTAATTCTTTGAGGTTTATCTATGAAAATTGAAGTGTAATAATGCGCAGGAATTACATCGAAATTAGATGTAAAATCCATTGAAAATATGGTTAAATGCTTATGGAATTGAGCACAATTTAAATGTTGATTATGTATGTGATGTTCACTAACAGAAGTACATACAGAGTGTTCATGATTTTGTAAATCGTGAATTATTTCTATAGATGTTGGTAACATCAATAATAAGAGAAAAAAAAAGCTAAATAATTTTTTGTACAAAAGTTTTATTTTTTTCTAATTTTTAAATTTAGCATTTCTACCCCTAAAGAAAATGCGATCGCAAAGTACAAATAACCTTTTGGAACCGCACCAACAGATTGGTTAAAAATTACTGTATTAGATAAATGAGCACTTTCTGTAATCAACATAAAACCTATTAAAATTAAAAAGGACAATGCCAACATTTGTATCGTCGGGTTTCTGTTTACAAAATTACTAATAGGGCTCGAAAAAATCATCATAATTATAATAGAAACAATTACGGCAATAATCATAATTAATAATGCGCCATCAATTCCGTTAGTCATACCAACGGCAGTTAAAATACTGTCAAAAGAAAAAACGATGTCTATTAGTATAATTTGAATTATAACATTTGTAAGAGATATTACTTTTGGCGTTTTTAAAATTTCATCTTCATTTGTGTGTTCTACTTTTTCTCTAATTTCTTTGGTACTCTTGTAAAGTAAAAAAAGGCCACCTAAAAATAAGATGATACTTTGGCCTGTTAAAGCTGTTTTAAACCAACCAATATTAATTTCTAAAAAAGGTTCTTTAAAAGCAATTAGATAAGAGATACTAATAAGTAATAAAATTCTAGTAATCATTGCTAAAGACAATCCTAGAAGTGTTCCTTTTTTTACTTGGTGTTTAGGTAGTTTATTAGCAGAAATTGAAATAAAAATAATATTGTCTATTCCTAAAACTATTTCTAAAAAAGTTAAGGTTAATAAGGCAACCCAAGTATCTAAATGTAAGAAAATTTCCATTTTACTTTACTTTATAAACAGTACCGTTTTGTTTAAATTTACTAAAACCAATTTTTGCAGTAAAATTATAAGAGCTGTCAGTAACTTTTGTTATTTGAATATAAATAGGATCTTTATCTAACTCTCTTTTTGGAGATTTCATTTTTAAAGAATAAAAGAAATTATTTTTCCATTTGATATATAAGGTATCAATATGTTTCATTCTTTTTTCAGTTGTAATACTGTCATTAGAAATACTTATAATCTTTTCGTATTCTTCAATTTGAAGGCTATCTTTTCTTATTACGGTGGTTTTACTATATCCTTTTCCTGCAGGAATTTCAAAAACTCCTTTTTTAAAACGATCTCCATTGTCTTTAATTTCTGAATGACAAGAAGTCAGAAAAAAGAAAAGAGATAAGAGAGAAAAGAACATAAATCTTCTTTTATTTATATTAAAAACAGAAACTTTTACATTCTTTACTCTCATAATATTTACTTCTTAAAAATTTATATTCCTGTATAGTTTGCAGGTGTAATTGCTTTTAATTCTTCTTTAATTTCTGACGAAACTTCTAAAGTGTCAATAAAATCTGCAATAGATTTTTGGTTGATTTTAGCATTTGTTCTTGTCAACCCTTTTAAGGCTTCATAAGGGTTAGGGTATGCTTCTCTTCTTAAAATAGTTTGAATAGCTTCTGCAACAACTGCCCAATTATTTTCTAAATCATCCTCAAATTTTTGCTTGTTTAGTAACAATTTGTTCAATCCTTTTAAGGTAGATGTAAAAGCGATAATTGTATGCCCAAAAGGCACACCAACATTACGTAAAACCGTACTGTCTGTTAAATCACGTTGCAAACGAGAAACTGGTAATTTTGCAGATAGGTGTTCGAAAATTGCATTTGCCAATCCTAAATTTCCTTCAGAGTTTTCAAAATCAATAGGATTTACTTTATGTGGCATTGCTGAAGAACCAACCTCACCGGCCTTAATTTTTTGTTTAAAGTACTCCATAGAAACGTATGTCCAGAAATCTCTATCTAAATCTAAAACAATAGTATTTATACGTTTTAGCGTATCAAACAAAGCAGCTAAATGATCGTAATGTTCTATTTGAGTTGTAGGAAAAGAGTGATGTAATCCTAATTTTTCTTGTACAAAAGTACTTCCAAATTCCTTCCAATCTATGGTTGGATAAGCCACTTTATGAGCGTTATAATTACCTGTTGCACCACCAAATTTAGCAGCACTTGGTATGTCATTTAATAAGTTAAATTGCTCTTTTAAACGAACTACATAAACATCTATTTCTTTACCTAACCTTGTAGGAGATGCTGGCTGACCATGCGTTCTTGCCAACATAGAAATGTCTTTCCACTCAATAACTAGTTCTTGTAATCTTTCTAAAAGCTCAAAATATTGAGGAACATAAACATCATTCATTGCTTCTTTTATAGAAAGCGGAATTGCAGTATTGTTTATGTCTTGAGAAGTTAAACCAAAATGGATAAATTCTTTATGTGCTTGTAAACCTAATGCATCAAATTTTTCTTTGATAAAATACTCAACAGCTTTTACATCATGATTGGTAATGCTTTCTATATCTTTTATTTTCTGAGCATCTTCTGCAGTAAAATCGATATAAATTTTACGTAAATCACCAAATAAATCGGTATTAAAGTTTGCTAATTGTGGTAAAGGAATTTCGCACAAAGCAATAAAATATTCAATTTCTACACGAACTCTGTATTTTATTAAAGCTTCTTCAGAAAAATAGTCTGCTAATTTTGATATTTTATCTCTATAACGTCCATCAATAGGAGAGATGGCATTTAATTTAGTTAAGTTCATTTTTTAGTTATGTTGTTAATTGCAAAAATAGTGAATTTAGCAGATTTATGATGTTTTTTGGATACGAATTTTATGAATTAACACATTTTTAATTGTCAGAAATTCACGATTTTTTTAATTATTAATTATGGCAAAGGTTGTTTCTTAAATTTTTAAAAAAGGTGAATGATTTTTAACTTTAGATATTATGTAAGCGCTCTTATTTTTTTTTACTAAATGAATTTTAGATAAAAAGAATCTGGGTTTCTAATTATTTTAAGTTCGTTTAGCTATCAAACTTAAAATAAATTTTCCACGTGCTTTACAGCCTTTACTTTCGTGAATAATTTTAGTTTCAATTAAATATTTTAATTCTGGGTGAATCCATTTTTTTTCTAAGCCAAAGAAGTACAACGTATTCATAGTATAGGCTCTTACCGCAATTTTTTGTGGTGTAATGAGCCAATCGAAACCTGTTTCTATTATGGCTTCTATTTGCAGATGGGAAAGTTTTTTTTTGATTTCATTTTCATTTTTTGCATAATAAGCAGTCGCTAAATGTTCGCAAATTTTGGCACAAGGTCTAATAGCACTATCAAATTTTAGAGATGCTATTTTTGAAGTAAACGCATCTAAATGTGGTAAAATCCACTCTAAATGATGATGCGTACATATCCATTCTAAAACCCAAGCTGCTTTTATAGAAACTTTATTTTCAATATCAAAAGTAATAGAAATCAATTCTTTAAATAAATTTTGATTTTCCAATACAATATTCGCAACTCTTTGTCGGTTTTCCCTTTTAGGGTTTTCCATATTATGGAGGTGTTCCGTTAAGAAATGAAGATTTGTTTTTGGCACTATTAATGTATATTTGTTTTCAAAATTAATACTAAATGTTAAATGTAAAGAGACTATTTTTTATTTTACTCTTTTTTGCCTGTTTTTTCACTAATGAAACAAGCAATGCTCAGAGAATTAATCAATTTGATCAGAATAAAAAAAGAACAGGTGTCTGGAAAAAATATTATTCCAATAAGAGAATACGGTATGTAGGCGAATTTAAAAAAGGAAAAGAAGTTGGCGTTTTTAAGTTTTATGATATTACTAGCTCTAAACATCCTGTTATTATAAAGACGTTTTTTACAGACTCTGATTCTTTATATGTTCAATTTTTTACATTAAATGGTAAAATTGAAACAGAGGGAGTTATAAATGGTAGAAAACGTGTTGGAAATTGGAAATATTTTTATTCTGATGGCAAAATTATGTCGGAAGAAAATTATAAAAACGGTAAATTAGATGGAGCTCAAATAATTTATTATCAAGACGGCCAGGTTACAGAGTTTGCCACTTATAAAAATGGTTTGTTAGATGGTGTTGCTAGTAAATATTCTGATAAACGGGTTCTTATTCAGGAGGTTACTTATAAAGAAGGAGTGTTAAACGGATTGGCGAAATACTTTGAACTCGACGGAAAATTAAAAGAAACTGGAAATTATAAAAACGGATTAAGAGTTGGCAATTGGGAATATTATATGGATGGGGAAGTGGCAACAGAAAAAGAACTAAGAAAGAAAAATACTTTTACTCGTAAAAAGGAAGATTGATTTTAGGCGTTTTTTCGTTATTCTATATAAAACAAAACAATAGCTACATCAATTCTTTCAATCTATAAAAACCATTTCTAATTTGTATCTTTGCAACCTCAAAAATTAAAAATGAAACGAGTAGTTGTTGGTCTTTCTGGTGGTGTAGATTCTAGTGTTACTGCACATTTATTAAAAGAACAAGGTTTTGATGTTATAGGACTTTTTATGAAAAATTGGCATGATGATTCTGTCACTATTTCTAATGAATGTCCTTGGTTAGAAGATTCTAATGATGCAATGATTGTTGCAGAAAAGCTAGGAATCCCTTTTCAAGTGGTAGATTTAAGTAACCTATACAAAGAACGTATTGTAGATTATATGTTCGATGAATATTCTAAAGGTAGAACGCCAAATCCGGATGTACTTTGTAACCGAGAAATAAAGTTTGATGCTTTTATGGACATTGCTTTAAAATTGGGTGCAGATTATGTGGCTACCGGTCATTATTGTAGAAAAGGAGAAGAGATTATCGATGGGAAACCAGTTTGTAAATTATTAGCAGGTAAGGATAATAATAAAGATCAGTCTTATTTTTTATGTCAATTATCTCAAGAACAATTAACAAAAGCATTATTCCCGATTGGTGAATTAACAAAACCAGAAGTAAGAAAAATTGCCAAAGAAGCAGATTTAATTACCGCAGAGAAGAAAGATTCTCAGGGTTTATGTTTTATTGGTAAAGTTCGTTTACCAGAGTTTTTACAACAAAAATTGCAACCTAAAGAAGGTGTAATTGTTACCATTCCAACGGATTTTGAGCAGTACACAAAACAAGCTCCTTCTTTTGAAAATAAAGAAAAGGAGTTAAAATATTATGCTACTAAATTTACTTACAATAAAGAAGATGGTAAAGTGGTTGGTAAACATCAAGGAGCACATTATTTTACGAAAGGACAACGTAAAGGCTTAAATGTTGGTGGCACAAAAGAAGGTTTATATGTAATTGAAACGGATGTTGTAGAAAATGTAATTTATACAGGAGAAGGTAAAAATCATCCAGGATTATATAGAAATGTGTTATTTGTTTCTAATGAAGAAATACATTGGATTCGTAAAGATTTAACACTAAAACCTGGTGAAAATATGCAAGTAGCTGCTAGAATTAGATACAGACAACCTTTAGAAAATGCTACTTTATATAAAGTAGAAACAGGTTTGTATGTTGCGTTCGAAAACCAACAATCTGCCATACAAGAAGGGCAATTTGTAGCTTGGTATAAAGAAGACGAATTATTAGGTTCTGGAGTTATCTCTTAAAGTTTAAAAAAATATGAAAAAGAAGTTTTTATTATTGTTTTGTTTCCTGGTTTCTGTATCAACTTTTTCTCAAAAAGATTCTGTTGTAAATTATTTAGACAGAAACTATAAGAAAATAAAGAAAGAACAAGCAACATACATTCAAACAATTGTTGAAAAAGATTCTTCTTGGTTAGGCACAGTTTACTTTGGAAGTGGAAAAATGAAACTTCAAGGTTCTTTTAAAGAGAAAAATCTTAAAACAAGAATAGGTGTTTTTAAGACGTTTGATGAAAAAGGAAATTTAAAATCTATTCAAGAATACAATTCCAAAGGAAAAAAGGAAGGTGTTTATACGTATTTTAATGATAACGGACAAAATATTACAAATGGATATTTTCTTAATGGAAAAAAAGAAGGAGTTTGGAATTATTTAGATGATCAAGAAAATAATAGAGCTAGAATTGTTTTTAAAAAAGGCAAAGTATTAAAGTACAATTTATGGGATGAAAAAGGAAATGTTTTAAATGAAAAGTTGATTTTATTTAGAAAACCAACCTATAAACGAGGAGACGAAGCTTTTAAATCAAAATTAAGACAAGAACTATTATCCGATTTAAAGAAAGAAGGTTTTAGCACTAATTTTTTAGTAAAATTTTTTATAAATGAATCTGGAAAAATTAAAAATATTCAGATTACTCCAAAGTTAGATGTTGTTTTTGAAGAAAAAATAATTGATTATTTTAGTAATGTAGAAGATATGGAACCTGCTATTATAGCAAATAGAAAAGTTAAATTCCCGCTAAAAGTCCCGATTATATTAAATAATACAAAAAAGCATTGATATAAATTATTTTAAAATCGTTAAAAAGTAGTAATTTCGGAATATGAAGAAATTACTACTTTTTTTATTTTTAAGTACTTTTATTCAAATTACAGCACAAGAAGATGCTTGGCTTTTTTTAAAAGATAAACCAAGTGAAACTTCTTTTTTAGAAACCCCCTTAACAATGCTTTCTCAAAGAGCATTAGATAGAAGATCTAAACTAAATATTTCTTTAGATTCTAAAGATGTTCCTGTTGAAGAAGCGTACTACAGCCAACTTAAAAATGATGTAAACATTGCTGTTTTAGGGAAATCTAAATGGCTAAATGCGATTCACATTCAAGGAGAAATAAGTGCTATTAATAATTTACGATCCACATATAATTTTATAGATCATATTGAGTTTGCTAATAAATCTTTAAATTTAAACGGAAAATCAAAAGGAAAAAAAATAACACCTAATCATTATAATAAGCTGAATGAAACCTTTATTGATTTTGATTATGGTGCTACCGATAATCAAATTAAAATGTTAAATGGAGATTATTTACATCAGCAAGGTTTAACAGGTGAGGGGCAAATAATAGCTATTATAGATGCCGGTTTTCCTAATGTAAATACCTTAGATGCTTTTAGTAGAATTAGAGATAATGGTCAAATATTAGGAGGTTATGATTTTGTTGAAAGAAGTACTGATTTTTATACGGGCGATAGCCACGGAACAAATGTTTTGTCTACCATTGGTGGTTATATAGAAAACGAATTTGTGGGTGCTGCCCCAGATGCTTCGTTTTATTTGTTTAGAACAGAAAACGGAGCAGTAGAAGTTCCTTTAGAGGAAACTTTATGGGTAGAAGCAGCTGAAAGGGCAGATAGTATTGGGGTAGATGTTATTAATACTTCTCTAGGATATACCACTTTTGATAATCCTAATTACAATTATTCTTACGCAGACATGGATGGTAAAACAACCTTTATTTCTAGAGGAGCAGAAATAGGTGCTTCTCGTGGCATGCTTTTAGTAAATTCGGTAGGTAATGATGGAGATAAAACATGGAAATATATGGGAGCACCTGCAGACTCAGCTTCTGTAATAAGTGTTGGAGCGGTAGATTTTTCTGGTAATATTGCTAGTTTTAGTTCTTTTGGACCAACTTCCGATGGAAGAATAAAACCAGAAATTTTGGCGAAAGGTCAAAATTCTACCGTTATAAATTATTATACAGGAGAAATAAGTACAGCATCTAGCGGAACCTCTTTTTCATCGCCTATTATGGCAGGTTTAATTGCGTGCCTAAATCAGCATGAAGGTAATTTGTTGAAATCATCATCAAAAACAGCTACAGATAATTTTAATACTTATTTAAAACAAGCTATTTATGAATCTGCGGATAAATTTAATAATCCTACGGACCAATATGGATATGGAATTCCGAATTTTGAGGTGGCTTTGAATAGTTATATTGCTAGTTTATCCGTGTTAAACAATGAGATTATCAACTTTAAAATATTTCCAAACCCTGCCGAAAGTGAGTTTCTAGTATCTACAGACAGTTTAAATAATTATACAATTCAGATATACACGGTTCTAGGAAAAAAAGTTCTAGAGAAATTAGATTCGAATTCTAAGTCTGTTGATATTTCTTTTTTAAATAAAGGTGTTTATATCTTAAAGATTTCAAAAGGAAATCAACATAAAACAATAAAGTTGATAAAAAAATAATGAAAAATAAAATCACGGAACTTTTTAAAGTAAAATACCCAATTGTTCAAGGAGGAATGGTTTGGGTGTCTGGTTGGAGATTAGCTTCTGCAGTTTCTAATGCTGGTGGCTTAGGTTTAATTGGTGCAGGTTCTATGTATCCAGATGTTTTAAGAGAACATATTATAAAATGTAAAAAAGCGACTTCTAAACCTTTTGGAGTAAATGTGCCAATGTTGTATCCTGAAATTGAAAAACTTATGGATATTATAGTGGAAGAAGGTGTGAAAATTGTTTTTACTTCTGCAGGAAATCCAAAAACGTGGACTAAATTTTTAAAGGAAAAAGGAATTACAGTTGTGCATGTAGTGAGTTCTGTAAAGTTTGCTTTAAAAGCCGAGGCAGCAGGTGTAGACGCTATTGTTTGTGAAGGTTTTGAAGCAGGCGGACATAATGGGAGAGAAGAAACGACCACTTTTACACTTATACCTATGGTAAAAGAACAAGTTAAAATACCTGTAATTGCAGCTGGTGGAATAGGAACCGGTAGAGGAATGTTGGCTGCTATGGTTTTAGGAGCGGATGGAGTGCAAATAGGAAGTAGATTTGCAGCAACAGTAGAATCTTCTGCACACATAAATTTTAAAAATACTATTATTGATGTTAAAGATGGGGATACTTATTTAACTTTAAAAGAGTTGGCTCCTGTACGTTTGGTGAAAAATAAATTTTATAATGATGTACAAAAATTGTATAAACAAAATCCATCTAAAAAAAATCTTATAGAATTATTAGGAAGAGCAAGATCTAAAAAAGGAATGTTTGAGGGAGATTTAGAGGAAGGGGAGTTAGAAATTGGTCAAATTGCTGGTTTAATTCATGAAATAATTCCTGTTAAAGACGTTTTTAAAGAGATAATTGATGAATTTAACTTAGTTAATTCGTTGATTATTAGTTTATAGTGCTTTTTTTTAAAAATATTTTAAATATTTTGTTCTGTTTGTTGTTTTTTGGCATTACATTTGCAATTCAATAAACGTTGTTAGGAATTAATTTAACAACATTATATTTTTTTATTATGAATAAAGGTACCGTAAAATTTTTCAATGAATCTAAAGGATTTGGATTTATCACTGAAGAAGGATCAAACAAAGAACATTTTGTACATGTGTCTGGATTAATTGACGAAATTCGTGAAAACGATGAAGTTGAATTTGACTTACAAGATGGAAAAAAAGGATTAAACGCAGTAAACGTAAGAGTATTATAATATATATTTATTACTAGTTAAATTTTTATCTAAAAGCCTATCAAATTTTGATAGGCTTTTTTTATTTTAGTACTTTAAAACTTTATGTATGATTGACGGTAGACAACGAAAAAATGTTAAGATTGGGTTATTTGTAGAAATTGTACAAAAACCACATCAAAGAAGTGGGGAGTTAACAGAAGGCGTAATTGCAAAAATTCTAACTAAATCTCAAAACCATCCGTATGGAATTAAAGTTCAGTTAGAATCTGGTTTGGTGGGTAGAATTAAAAATATTATTGAATAATAGGATTCTTAATTTACAGGTATTTTAATTTCGTATACTTTTCTACTCTTATTGTTCAGTTTGTTCTCTCTTAGCCAAGGATTGTATATTTTAAATTCTTTATAATTCATTCCGAATTTTTTAGCAAAATGAGTAATATTAGAAATTGCGGTGTCAACTTTTATAGTTCTAGTTGCTGCCAAGGTATATAAGTCTTCATTTTCAAAAACAAATCCATATTTTCTAGGGTTAGAAATTACTTCTTTTAGCGCAATAATTCTTAAAACATATCTTTCTGTCTCATCAGGTAGTTTAGCATCATAATAATTATCTACTTCTTGGGTTTCTAGTCGTTTACTAACTCCATAATTTCCTGCATTGTAAGCAGCAGCAGCTAAGGTCCAAGAGTTAAAACGTTCTTTAGATTTTATTAAATATTCTGCAGCAACTCTTGTAGATTTTTCAATATCATAACGTTCATCTACGTTACTATTTATTTCTAAACCATATTCTTTTCCTGTAGCCTTCATAAAATGCCACATACCTGCAGCACCTACATTAGAGGTTTCATCTATAAAAGCACTTTCTGCCAAGGCTAAAAATTTAAAATCGTCTGGCAAACCATATTTTTTAAGTAAAGGCTCTAAAATAGGAAAGTATTTATTAGCTCTTTTTATAAGTAACAACCCATTAGATTGCCAATAGGTATTTACTAATAATTCTCTTTCCATTCTTTCTTTAACATCTGGTATTTCTACAGGAACTCTTTCTCCGGCAAGATTTAAATTTGCAGGAAGTTTTAAAGCTTTTATTTTATAAGTTTTAGATGTACTAGTTTTAGGGTCAGTTTCATTTTTATTAATAGCGTTATAAAACAAGAAAGCTACTATTAGTACGCAAAATAGCGAAAGGAAACGGAAGGATTTATTCATAATATTAAATTTTTTAGTTATTTAAAAAGAAGGAAATATGCTGGTTTTAAGAAGTTAAAATAGCATCAATAATTTTAGATATTTTTTTTGCTTTCGTGATAATCATAATGTGGCTTCCGCCTTTAATCTCTATACAATTATCTATATTTTTAATAGGAAACACATGATCATCTGTACCATGAATATGAGTTATGTTTGTGTTTTTTTCTGTTTGTTCCCATCTAATAATAGTACCTATAGACCAGTTTAAGTATAATTTACTTCTAACCGAAAGATATTTTTTATAAATATCTGCTCTCTTTTTTAAAGATTTTCCTAAAAAATATTGAGCGTAATCTTCAAAATTAGAAACAACTTTTGTTGGAAAAAATTTATATGCTTTTGTGAATTTTACTACTCGAAACCTTTTTGGAAGTTCTTGATGATGTTTTACACTAGAAACGATAATAACTTTTTTCGTGTCTAAATATTTACTCATTTCTTGCACCATAATTCCCCCAAAAGAAACACCAATTAAAACAGGGTTTTCTGTTTTAACTTCTTCACACATTCTCATGGCATAGTTAGCAATCGTTTCTTCTTGTGCTACAGGCGTTATCCATTTTAAATAATGAATTTCATATTTGTCTTTTGGTAATTCTAAGTTTTCAAAAATTTCTGGTCCAGCAGCTAATCCAGGTACTAGGTAAATAGCAATTTTTTTCATGTTTTATAGAAATAATATTTTTTACGCTGTAATTTTATTTTTATCAAAATTAAATCTTACAAGACCATCTTCATCAATTTTGGTAAGTGTTATAGTGTGTAATGTATTCACTAACTCCGGATTCCAAGGTGTTTTAACTTTAACGTAATTTTCTGTAAAACCGTTTATAAAACCTTCTTTATTTTCGTTTTCAAACAAAACAGTTAATGTATTTCCTAATTGACTTTCATAAAAAGCACGCCTTTTTTTAGCAGATAAACCACGTAACATTTTACTACGCTTTGCACGTACTTTTTTAGGTATAACACCGTCTAAAAGAACAGCTTCTGTGTTAGGCCTTTCCGAATATGTAAAAACATGTAAATATGAAATATCCATTTCATTTAAATAGTTGTAGGTGTCTAAAAAGAGTTCATCCGTTTCACCAGGAAAACCTACAATAACATCTACACCAATACAAGCATTAGGCATTACTTCTTTAATTTTAGAAACTCTATTTGTATACGTATTGGTTAAATACCTACGTTTCATTTTCCTTAGTAATTCATCACTACCAGATTGTAGAGGTATGTGAAAATGAGGTACAAAGGAATTTGATTTTGATACAAAATCAATGGTTTCATCTTTTAATAAATTAGGTTCTATTGATGAAATTCGTAAACGATGAATGCCCTCAACTTTATCTAATTCTTTTACTAATTCTAAGAAAGTATGTTCGTGCTTTTTATTACCAAATTCACCTTTACCATAATCACCAATATTAACGCCAGTTAAAACGATTTCTTTAATTCCTTTAGATGATATTTCTTTGGCATTTTCAATCACATTTTCTAAAGTATCACTTCTAGAAATTCCACGAGCTAAAGGTATTGTACAATACGTACATTTATAATCGCAACCATCTTGCACTTTTAAAAAGGCTCGAGTTCTATCTCCTATGGAATAAGAGCCCACATAAAAATCTGCATCAGAAATTTCACAAGAGTGAACTTCACCAATATTATTTTTAGTTAAGTCGTTTATATAACTTGTAACATTAAATTTTTCTGTTGCTCCTAAAACTAAATCTACACCATCTACTGCAGCTAGTTCCTCTGGTTTTAATTGCGCATAACAACCAACAGCAATTAAAAAGGCATCATCATTTTTCTTTAAAGCATTTTTTACAATGGTTTTAAAGCGTTTATCGGCATTATCTGTAACGGAACAGGTGTTTATAACATAAACATCTGCTTTTTCTTCAAAATCTACACGTTCAAAACCTTCACTCACAAAATTACGAGCAATTGTAGATGTTTCCGAAAAATTTAATTTGCATCCTAAAGTGTAAAAGGCAACTTTTTTTTCTGCATTCATTCTAATAAGTTTGTTTAACTAAAAAACAAAACTTTAAAAAAAAGGATATATTTCTTAAAGTTCTAATTGTATATTTACAAATACTGTATTAAACAGTTTAGTAAGAGCAAAAGTACGACATTATTGATGATTTTTGAAACGGAAAGGTTAATTATTAGAAGACTAATTTTGGAAGATTTAGATGCATTTCATGAACTTGAGAGTAATGCTAATGTTCTAAAATATGCTACAGGTACACCAAAAACATTTATTGAAAATAAAGGAGAATTAAATTCTTTAATTTTAAGATATTATCAGCAAAAAAATGATTTTTGGATTTACGCAATCATTAGAAAAATAGACAATCAATTTATAGGAACAGTTGCCCTGGTAAAAGACAATTTAGATGATGAAATTGGATACCGATTTTTAGAAAAGTTATGGGGTTATGGTTTTGGAACAGAAGTTTGTGTTGGGTTAATTTCTTATTGTAAGAAAATTGGAATAAAAAAAATTGTAGGCTATGTTGTGGATAAGAATAAAGCTTCGGCAAAAATATTAGAAAAAAATGGCTTTACGGTAGTAAAGAAATTTATTAGTGATGATCTAAAGCTTCCTGAAACAAAATATAAATTGTATTTATAATTGAACGTAAATATGGGGTTGAAAAGTAAATTAAAGTATTTGTTAAGTATAAATAAATCTACCAATTAATTCTTGCCATTATAGGATAGTGATCGGAGTATTTTTCTGTATATGTTTTAAATTGATTTATTGTTGCTGTATTATCTGTTAAAATAAAATCTATCCTCATGGGAAAAGGGTAATCAAAACTTTTTCCAAATCCTTTACCTGCATCTATAAAAGCATCTTTTTTACCTCTAGAAATTTGGTTGTAAACCCAAGAATATGATGTGTTATTAAAATCTCCACAAACAATTTTTTTGCCTTTCCATTCTTTTTCATGGGCTAAAAAGAGTTCTGTCTGTTCTGCTTGTTTTTTAAAGGAATTTGTAACTCTTCTTAATAGTTTTTCTGAATTTTTTTGACCAAAATTTTCTTCATGCGGTCTTATTCCAAGAGATTCTAAATGTGTACCATAGATTCTTATAGTGTCTTTATCCTTTACAATATCCGCAAAAATTATATTATTAACCGTGTTTTTAAAATCGAAAGAACCAGAATTTATTATTTTATATTTAGAATAAATGGCCATTCCATATTTATGGTTTTTTTGCCCTAGCCTAATATATTTATAGGGAAATGAAATATTTACTTTTTTAGATTTGTAAAATTCTTGAACTACTAAAATGTCGGGATCTTTAACTTTAATAAATTCAAAACCATTTAGCTCTTTACCTTTAGAATCTTTTTTTATAAAAAGATCAAAAGATTTAACATTATAAGACATTACCTTTAAATCATTATTTAAAGCTGAGGTTTTACTAGAAATTTTAAAAAGAGGAGTAGAGAAAAAGAATCCTATTATTAAAACTAAAGAAGATAATAAAAGTTGTTTTTTTAGTTTTATTAACCAATAAAAGACAAAAATTATATTAATTATAATTAGTAAAGGGATAAAAGTACTTAAAACAACAAAAACAGGTAACGTTTTTGGAGAGATATAACGTAGAAAATAAGACAGCAATAAAATTGAAGCCAATAGCCCATTTATAGTGTATATAACCTTGTCAAAAAGCGATAATTTCTTCATGTTATTTTCTTCCTTGTTTAAACAAAAATTCTTTCTCGGCTTTGGTTAAAGTATCATAACCAGATTTACTAATTTTATCTAAAATACTATCTATTTGCTGCTGATTTAAATTGTTATTATTACTTGAATTAGCAGTCTTTTTAGGAGCTTTGTATACCGTTTTTAAAGGTTTCTGTTTTGATGAAAAAAAGGAAGAAAAATACTCCCAAATTTTTATTTCTTTATTTGCCGCTTTCTTAACGTAAAAAAAACCGAATAATGCGCCGCCTAAATGAGCAAAATGTCCTCCTGCATTACCTCCGGATAAGGCTAAAATATCTAAACCAACCCAAATGGCAGCAAGGTGCCAAAGTTTTACAAAACCAATAAAGCGTATTTTTAATTGATAATTAGGCATGTAGGTGGTTATGCCTATAAAAATGGCTGAAATTCCTGCGGAAGCCCCTACTAACATAGAAGATTGTCCTTGAAATAAGGGAAAATAATTTTGGCTTAAAATGAATAAAATTCCACCAAAAAGAGTTCCTAATAAGTAAAAAGTTAATAATTGTTTTTGTGTAAAATATTCTATAAATAGATTTCCAACAAAAAATAAGGTGATTAGATTTAAAAGAATATGTAAAAAGTCTGCATGCAAAAATCCATAAGTAATAATAGTCCATGGTTTTGTAAGTATAGAAGATAAGTTATCATCTAAAGAAAACCATTCTACTACCCAATTTATTTCTCCTTTATACAAATCTTGAAAAACAGAAACTAATAAGGTAAAAACAAAAACAGCAATATTTACGTAGATTAATTTTTCTACGATATTTCCACTTTTATAGCGGTTTTTTATTTCATCTATAAAACTCATTAACTTGATTTAAATTGATTTTTTTTCCAATACCAGGCAATAATAAAGCCTATTAAAGCACCACCAACATGAGCAAAGTGTGCTATATTTCCAATAGAATACTTTGTCATTCCAAAAAACAAATCACCTAAAATAATAACAGGAATAAAGTACTTTGCAGCAATAGGAACAGGGAAAAATATTAAAGCCAATTTTGCGTCTTTAAAATACATTCCAAAGGCAACTAAAACCCCATACACTGCTCCAGAAGCTCCAATTGCAGGAGTATGATATAAGCTGTAAAATTTATTCATAGTTTCGCTAGAAAGGGTAATAAGAGAATCATTATAACTACCACTATTTAATATGTTTTGAATATCTGAAGCATTTAATCCTAATGCTATAAGTTGATCGTATATTCCATTAAATTGATAATAATTAACTAAAGTATAAATAACTCCTGCTCCAATTCCGGCAGAAAAATAGAAGAATATAAACTTCTTTTTTCCCCACATTTGTTCTAAAGGTGTTCCAAAAGCCCATAAACCATACATATTAAATAATATATGACCAAAACTACCATGCATAAACATGTGAGTTACATATTGCCAAATTCCGAAATGTTCATTTTTAGGAAAATGTAAAGCCAAAACATTTGTTAAATCTATTTTTAAAAGTTGTGGAGCAACAAATAAAATTACATTTATAATAATTAAATGTTTTATAGCATCTGTAAGTTTATTATTCATTTTTAACTGTTAAATAGATTATCTATTTCGTTTAATGTTAGTGTTTTAAAAGTGGGTTTTCCAAAAGGAGAAACAGTAGGTTCTTTGCAAGAAAATAAATCATTTACCAAGCCTTCTTGTTCTCTTTCAGAAAGTTGAGTTCCTGTTTTTATAGACAATGTTTTTGCAAATGATTTAGCCATTACGTCAAAATGACTAAAACTAGCGTCTGGCACTTCTAAATCTATATCACTTAATAATTCTTCTAATATAATAGTTATTTTACTTTCTGTAACGGAAACCGGAATTCCTTTTATAGTAACACTATCTTTTGTAAATTCATCAAAAGAAAAACCTGCATTTTCTAATTCGGTTTTTATGGTATAAATCATTTCTATTTCTGCAGATGTATAAGAGATTTTAACCGGAAATAATAATTGCTGACTATTGGCTTCTTTTACGGTAATACTTTCTAAGAAATCTTCGTATAAAATACGCTGATGTGCTAAAGATTGATTTATTAAAACAACACCAGACTTTATAGAACTTAGTAAATATTTACGTTGAATTTGAAACGTTTTTTGTGTTTTTATTTCTTGCTGATTGTCAAATAATTCAGACTGTTTTTCTTCATCTGTAATAGCAACTGAAGTGTATAAAGACTCCCAACTTTGGGTTTGTGGTTCTCTTTTAAACGGCGTATGAATTTCTTTACTAGCCTCTTCTTTAAACGGATTAAAATCTGGATCTACAGATATTCTAGGAGTAGAAGTCGGTTTTGTTTTTGTATTAAACTCATAAGGAGTGTCTAAATTAGCATCTCTATTAAAATCTAAAAGAGGCGCTACATTGTACTGCCCTAAACTGTGCTTTACAGTGGCTCTTAACATGGCGTACAATGCTTTTTCATTATCAAACTTTATCTCCGTTTTTGTGGGATGTATATTGATGTCAATAGTGTTTGCAGGTACGGTTAAATACAAAAAGTAGGAGGGATGCGATCCCTGTTCTAACAAACCATCAAAGGCATTTACAACTGCATGATTTAAATAAGAACTTTTTATAAAACGATCATTTACAAAAAAGAATTGTTCTCCTCTTTTTCTTTTAGAAAATTCTGGTTTTGCAACAAAACCTTCTATACCAACAATATCTGTTTGTTCATTTATGGGAACTAATTTTTCATTCATTTTAGTACCGAAAACACTCACAATTCGTTTTCTTAAATTACTGCTTTTTAAATGATACACTTCATTATTGTTATGATGCATTAAAAAAGCAATAGTTGGATGCGCTAATGCTACTCTTTGAAATTCATCTATAATATGACGCGTTTCTACAGTATCCGATTTTAAAAAATTTCTTCTAGCAGGAATATTGTAAAATAAATTTTTTACAGCAATACTTGTTCCTTTACTGGTAGAAATAAAATCTTGTGATACAATTTTACTTCCTTCAATTTTTATACAAGTACCCAGTTCTTCGTTGTCTTGTTTTGTTTTTAACTCTACATGAGCAATTGCTGCAATAGAAGCCAAAGCTTCTCCTCTAAAACCTTTTGTGCTAAGGTTAAATAAATCTTCTGCTTTTTGAATTTTAGAAGTTGCATGACGCTCAAAACTCATTCTAGCATCTGTAGCGCTCATTCCTTTTCCGTTATCAATTACTTGAATTAACGTTTTTCCAGCATCTTTTAATAATAGTTTTATGTTGGTAGCACCTGCATCGATTGCATTTTCTAATAACTCTTTTACTACAGAAGCAGGACGTTGAACGACTTCTCCTGCAGCAATTTGGTTTGCAACATGATCTGGTAATAGTTGAATAATATCCGACATTAATTTTTATTGAAAATAGATAAATCGAAATCTATGATGTACAAAAAGATAAGTACCAAAATTGCGATGATAATAAAAAGTGTTTTGTTTACGCTTTTATCTGAGTTTTTTAGATCGTCAATAGCGTCACCAAATTTACCTTTAATCCCTTTATTTTTACCAGTAGTAGATCTAAATTGATCTAATTTATGTTCAATTTTAAAAGGACTTCCTTCTCCCTTGTAGAAGCGAGGTTGGTAATCAAATTTTTTATTAGTACGTTTTAAAAATCCCATAGTTTTAGTATTATTGGTTTATAATTTCTTGAATAAATCAAGGATTATACCAACTTATATAAGTATTTCAAATTTACAGAATTAAAAGTAATTCTTCAAAAAAAGATGTTAAAAGAGTTCTTAAAACTGTCAGAAGACACGAGGGGTCAATTAATTTCACATAAAGTTTTGTTATTTCTACCAAAGGGAGAAATAACATAAAGCTATAATCCTTTAACTATAAAAACTTAGAAATTATTTAAGAATTTAAGAATACCTATCCTGCAAGGTTTCTAAAACATTGCAGGGTAGGTGTTAATTAATATCCAATACTTTCTGTAGAAGTATCAATGTTTTTAAGTGCAGCCATTTTTATCGCTGCTACAGCACATTCGGTTCCTTTATTACCTAATTTACCGCCAGATCTATCTAAAGATTGTTGTTTTGTGTTATCTGTTAAAACACAGAAAATTACAGGAACATCATGCTTTACATTTAAATCTACAATACCTTGGGTAACACCTTCACAAACAAAATCGAAATGTTTTGTTTCTCCTTGTATTACATTACCAATGGCAATAATAGCATCTACTTGTTGTGTTGCAATCATTTTTTTGCAGCCATAAACCAATTCAAAACTTCCAGGAACATTCCAAGAAATAATGTTTTCTTTAGTTGCTCCACAATCTAATAAAGTTTCAATTGCGCCTTTTTGTAAATTCTCTGTAATTTCTGGATTCCATTCAGAAACAACAATCCCAAATCGAAAAGATTTCGCATTTGGGATTGTTGTTTTATCGTAAACTGATAAATTGGTAGTAGCCATTTTTATTAAGTTTTAAGTTTTTAGTTTCAGTATCTAGTAAGTTACGGCCTACTGCAACAGCTTACTGGTGGACTGAGAACTGCAGACTATTTTAGTTAGCGTATTTTGCAGCTGCTATATATTTTTCTATATCTCTACCTTGGTCAGATTTAGAATAGTTTTCTTTAATTTTTGTAAATAATGTTTCTGCTTTACCAAAATTCTTTAATTCCATAGCAGTTTGTCCTGCTTTAAATAAGTATAATGGAGCAGTAAATTCATTACTTTTTTTATTCGCTGCTTTTTCATAATATTCTAAAGCATCTTCTGGTTGATTAATATCTGCAAAAGCATCACCAATAGCACCTATAGAAACAGGTCCTAATAATTCATCATCAGAATTAAATTTACTTAAATACTCAATTGCTTTGTCGTATTTCTTCATTTGTAAGTAAGAAACACCAGCATAATAGTTTGCTAAATTTCCAGCATCTGTTCCGCTAAAAGAATCTGCAATGTCTAAAAAACCATATTTACCATCTGCACCTTCTAAACCTAAAGTTAACAAAGAATCTATTCCGGTACCTGCAATGGCAGCTTCATCAAAATATTTTCTAGGAAAAGCTAATTCATTAGAAGCTTCTGTTTCATTTGGTTCAGACACATATTTATTATATCCTAAATATCCTAAGAAGATAACAACAATTGCTATTAAAGTTAAAAACAAAGGTTTGTTATTCTTTTCAATCCATTGTTCTGATTTAGAAGCTGTTTCATCTAAAGTATGTAATACTCCAGCTGTTTCAAATTCTGATTCATCAATTTGATTTTCTACTTTTTTACTTTCTGCCTTATATTTTTTCTTGTATGTTGCCATTATTTCCTTAAAAATTAGTGGCGACAAAAATAGTTTTTTTAATTGGATTTTAAAAGCGGATAATTCGCTAAATTTTCAATAATTTGCAAAACGTTTTCAATATCAAATTTTATTCATGTATTTAAAGAAAATTTCTTTACTCAATTTTAAAAATATTGAGTCGCAATCTTTTGATTTTCAACAGAAAATAAATTGCTTTGTAGGTAATAACGGTATTGGAAAAACCAATGTTTTAGATGCTATTTATTACTTGTCTTTTACAAAAAGTTATTTTAATTCTGTCGCAGTTCAGAATATTAGGCATGGAGAAGGGTTTTTTATGATAGAAGGAGACTATCTTTTAAATGATAGAAATGAAAAAATAGTCTGCAGTCTTAAAAAAGGACAAAAGAAAGTCTTAAAAAGAAACGGAAAAAGTTACGAGAAGTTTTCTGAGCATATTGGTCAGTTGCCTTTGGTTATTATTTCGCCTGCAGATAGAGATTTGGTAACGGAGGGGAGTGATACGAGGAGAAAATTTATAGATGGTGTAATTTCTCAGCAAAATAAAACTTATTTAAAAGATTTATTGTCGTATAATAAGGTATTGAGTCAGCGAAACGCATTATTAAAATATTTTGCAGCTAATAGAACTTTTGATGCTTTAAATTTAAGTGTTTATGATGAGCAACTTTCTGAATATGGAAGTCGAATTTATGAGGTTAGAAAAAAATTTTTAGAAGAGTTTATCCCTATTTTTAATGAAAAATATCAAATTATATCTGGAGATAAAGAACGTGTTAATTTATTTTATAAGAGTCAGTTACATGATTTTGAAATGCAGGATTTATTGCAAAAATCATTGGTAAAAGATAAGATTATACAATACACCACTTCTGGCATACATAAAGATGATTTAAGTTTTGATATTGGCGATTATCCTATTAAAAAGTTTGGCTCACAAGGACAGCAAAAATCGTATTTAATTGCATTAAAATTGGCGCAGTTTGAGTTTATCAAACAACAATCGAAGGTGATTCCTATCTTATTATTAGATGATATTTTTGATAAATTAGATGAAAATAGGGTGTCTCAAATAATAGATTTGGTAAATAATGATGAATTTGGACAAATATTTATAACAGACACTCATTTTGAAAGAACCGAAAATATATTAAAGCAAGGAAGTAAAGAGTATCAGATTTTTAAATTGTAAGTTTCAAATCAAAACTTTAAAAATGAATCTGATAAAAATTGATAAAATGTTTATTTGATACAATAATGAGATTACTATATCAAGCAAAAAAAGTTTGATTCGTAATGACGAAGAAGTTTCATGATTTCAAAATTCAATTTATTTTACGAATATTAGACAGAGCTTGTCGAAGTCTTTTTATTCAAACAACAATTAGCAAAGGGCAAATAGTAAAAAGTAAAAAGCTACATATAATGGCAAAAAGAGAAAACGATTCCTTTTCAATAGAAGATTTAATGAAAAGTTTTATCAAGGAAAATAACTTGAGTAGGGGAATGCAAAAAATAAAAGCAGAAGAAACTTGGAATAAAATGATGGGGCCTGGAGTTGCCAATCATACAGTTTCTGTGAAATTGCAAAACAAAACTTTGGTTATTCAATTAAACTCTTCTGTTTTACGGGAAGAGTTAAGTTATGGAAAAGAAAAAATTATTAAAATGATGAATGAGGAAATTGGCGACGGTGTAATTTCTAAATTGTTATTGGTGTAGAGTTTTTCTCAACGTTCTATTAAAAGAATCGCGTTTAGATTGAAAAGAATATTTTTCAGTTTAAGAAGACCTTTTCTATTCTTTATTGTTTTTAAAACCTTAGGGCTTGTTCGTTATTTTTTTACTTTTTTATCTTCATCATTTCACTAAGCAAGTCATTCAAAAATTTTTGTTGCTTTTCATCTTCACTAAAATATCTTTGATAATTTACACTACAAGATTCAATATCCGAAATATTTTTTTTATTAAAAGACCAATCGTCAGTGTCTTGCACACTTATTTGTAATTTACTACTACAACTTTTCCATAAATTAGAAAATTGGGTTTCTTTGTTTTTATCTAATCTATTAAAATCAGCATAAACACTAAAACCTTTCATTTCTGGATTAAAAAATTTTAAAATAGAAGTAATTGGAACTCCTCCCCAATTTATTACTTCTGGAAAAGAAATCTCTTTAATGTTTTTTTCATTAAGTAGTTCTTTTTGCTCATATTTTTGCCAAAAGTAGTTTTTCTTATAGCTGATTTTCGTTCCTTTTGGCAAAAGTATATTTTTAACCACTATAGGTTTGGTTGTTATATAAAAAGGACTTTCATCAGGCTTATTCCCAAGAGCATACATTGAACCCAATCCTTTGGCATAGATGTAAAATAAACCAATAAGAACAAATAGTATTATTCCTAGTATTATAAGTATTTTCTTAGTTTCCATTCTTTTTTAGAGATTTTGTTACATATGGAAAGTAACCTTCCTTATGTAATTTTCAGTTTAATGATTTAGTTTAGAAGTTAGCTAAATTAAAGTTTTTGGCGTAGAAAGTGAATATGAAAACTTTTATTCCATCATAGAAATAAAAGTTTCCATGAAAGTATTATGGTCTCACCTATTTTTTTACCTTTCTATTTGTGGAAGATGTCTTATTTTATCAATTCTTTCATGATCATTTGGTTGGTCTTGTTTTTGAATTGGTGAACTAAAAAAGAATAATCCTTCATCTTCTCTAGTTCTTTAAAGTCTTCAAGATAAGATTCGTCTCCCATAAATTTCTTTGATAATGCTCTATTCAATTTATTAGCATTAATATCCTTTAGGTTATCAGGATTATTAATTCTGTCTGTGAAAATTTTAATACTTTTCTTATAATAAGTATTCGCTTTTTTATTATTCCCTTGGTGTTCATTTAAAAGTCCAGCAAAAAACCAACCTTCTGCTAATTTAGGTTTTTTCTTTATTACCATTTCACTTTCATACAGAGCTTTTTCGTATTCTTTCATCTCTAAATAAACTCTAATCTTGTTTAAATGTGGTAAATAGTAACTGTTATCAAGTTCAATAGCTTTGTTGTATAAAGTTAAAGCACTGTCTTTTTTAGAATCTATTGAAAGCTTTAAAGCATTATTGTTCAATTCTACGGCTTTCCGATTATATTCTGAATTTGCTTTTTTAGCATTCTTACAGCTTGCAAGCCCAATAATAATGAATAAGGTTATTAAATATTTCATATTTGTTTTTTTTACGTACTCTAACTTAAATGATACAACGTTTGTTTTACTGATTTAAATTAGAAGTTAGCGAAATATATTGGTTTTAAGGCAGAAGGTTAAAATGAAAAAAACTTTTTTAAAAAGTAAGCGTCTTAAAAAGATTAGGTCTTGGTGGTGTTGAATTAATTTTTTGTGTCTGAATATAAAAATAGCTAGTTGCTATGAGAATATGTAATAAGTTTAGGTTGATAAAAAAAGTATTCATTTTTAAACGAAAAAGACTCGTAACAATTATGTTACGAGTCTTTTTAAAATATTTTATTAAGAATTTTAAAATTCTTAAAATTGCTCTCTTCCAGAAAAATGAAAGTTTCCTTCAATTTCTGCATTTTCATCAGAATCAGAACCATGTACTGCATTTTCTCCCATAGAAGTTGCATACAATTTTCTAATAGTTCCTTCTGCAGCATCTGCTGGGTTTGTAGCGCCAATTAAAGTTCTAAAATCTTCTACAGCATTCTCTTTTTCTAAGATTGCAGCAACGATTGGTCCACGTGTCATGAACTCTACTAATTCTCCAAAAAACGGACGCTCATTATGCACAGCATAAAAAGTTTCTGCATCTGCTTTTGTCATTTGAGTTTTTTTAACTGCTACAATTCTAAATCCTGCAGCGTTAATTTTTTCTAAGATAGCACCAGTATGTCCGTTTTCTACAGCATCTGGTTTAAGCATTGTAAATGTTCTATTTGTTGCCATTCTATTTTTTATATTTTTGCAAAAATACATTATTTAATGTTAACTGCAAGTTAAGGGTAAACTTGTGTTAATTCTTGCTGTAATTTGTTGTTTTTACCTCGCATTTCCATAGTGATTTCTTTTTTCTTAAAATTGAATTTTAAAAGCCCAAAACTAATTTTAGAGACTACATTTTGCACTCTATATTTATTGGTTTCCTTAGTAAAATCACTATAAGAGTGAGTAAGTCCGCTAGAAGTGAAATCTATAAGTGGGTACGAAAGGTTTGGGACTGCTGTTTTAGAAAATTCAGAAATATGTCTATCTCCAGAAAGTAATAAAACACCTTTTGCTTTACTTTTAATAATTGTTTGTTTTAATTTATCAACTTCATTTGGGAAATTTCCCCAAGTTTCAAAACCATGCTCTGCAGCTAATACCTGAATACTACTTGTAATGATATTAAAATCTGCTTTAGAGGTGTTTAATTCTTTTATAAACCATTCCCATTGCGTTTCTCCTAAAATAGTTCCTTTTTCGCTAGTGTTTGGTGTAAATCTTTTAGAATTTTTGGTATCTTTTGTTAAAGCACTTCTAAAGTATCTAGTATCTAAAACAATAACTTTAATACTTCCTTTTGTTGTATTAAAAACTTCTGAATGATAAACGCCTTCCTGTAGCCTTCGAGGGCTTGTTTTATCAACATTAAAAAAATCTAAGAAAATTTGTTGCGCTTCTTTTTTTGTTGGCGATTCTACACCGCTATCATTTAGTCCATAATCATGATCATCCCAAGTAGCCATAACAGGTATATTTTCTACCAAGTCTAAATACCCCTTTTGCTTTCTTAATGTTAAGTAATCATTTCTTAATGTGTCCATGTTATGTGTATCCGAATAAATGTTGTCACCTCCCCAAATCCATAAATTTGGTTTGTTTTTTTTGATTTCTTTCCATAAAATATTTTCTAGATATTGTTTATTACAAGATCCAAAAGCAATGGTAAAATCATTGGTGTTACTATGATTAGAGTTTTTAGAGGACGAGCAAGAAACGAGAGCAATTGTAACTAAAAGGTAAATAAAGTTTGTTAAATTTTTCAAGACTAAATGGTTTTGTTTTAACACAAATGTAAAAGAAATAATATTTTGAACAATGTTATTAAATTGTATCTTCGCAGCTTATGATTTTAAAAGGATTTGAAGACTTAAAAATATTTCTTGATAAATCGAGAAATATTGTAATTGTAGGACATAGAAATCCGGATGGAGATGCTATGGGTTCTACATTGGCTTTAAAGCATTATTTAGATAAAAAAGGACACAATGCAACTGTTGTTGTACCGAATGAATATCCAGAATTTTTACATTGGTTGCCAGGGTCTGATACCACATATCGTTTCGATTGGCAAAATAATCAATCTCAAAAAGCAATAAAAGCATCAGATCTTATTTTTCTTTTAGACTTTAATACGTTGCATAGAGTAGGTTCTGATATGCAAAAAACGTTAGAAAAATATCCTAAAGATTTTGCTATGATAGATCATCATCAACAACCAGATGATGTAAAATATATGTATTCTGATGTTACTATTTGTTCTACAAGTCAAATGGTGTATCAATTTATAGAAATGAATAACGATTTAGATTTAATTGATGCCGCAATAGCTACTTGTTTATATACAGGTATTATGACAGATACTGGGTCTTTTCGCTTTAGATCTACTACAAGTACAACACACAGAATTATTGCAGATTTAATAGATAAAGGTGCTGAAAACGATAAAATACATAACAATGTATACGATGCAAATTCTTATAATAGATTGTTATTATTGGGACAAGCATTAAGTAATTTACAAATTTTACCAAAATATAAAACGGCTTATATTACCTTAACTTCGGAAGAAAAAAAGAGATTCGATTTTCAAAAAGGAGATACAGAAGGTGTTGTAAATTATGCGCTTTCTTTAAAAGGAATCATTTTTGCAGCCATTTTTATTGAAGACAGCGAGCAAGGAATTATAAAAATATCTTTCCGTTCTAAAGGGCGTTTTTCTGTAAATCAGTTTTCTAGAAACCATTTTTCTGGAGGTGGACATGATAATGCAGCCGGAGGAAGGTCTGAGGAATCGTTGGCAGAAACTGTAACCAAGTTTGTTAACTTATTACCACAATATCAAAAAGAATTGGAAGCGTCTTATGAAAATTAAAATTTTAATTCTTACAACTATTTTGTGTTGGGGTTGTTCTAAAGTAGCACCTAGAAGACCAATAAATCCTAAAAATTCTACCACAATTTTAAAAGAAACTATAAATAAGTCTATTCGATTAAATAAAATTGAAGAAGATAAAATTGTAGCGTTAATTAAAAAAGATTCAACTAAAACGTATCAAATTTCACCAAATGGATTTTGGTATACTTATATCAATAAAATAGAAAAAAATACACCAACGCCAAAAGTAGGAGATGTGGCAACTATAGCATATAATATATCTGATTTACAGGGTCATATTATTTATAGTAAAGCGGCAATAGGTGAAAAAAAGTACCAAGTAGATAAAGAAGATTTTATTTCTGCACTTCAGGCCGGAATAAAGTTGATGAAAGTTGGAGAAACCATTACATTTGTCATTCCGTCTTATAATGCTTTTGGTATTTCTGGTGATGGAAATAAAATAGGAATTAATCAATCAATAAAAAGTACAGTAACATTAATCAATATAAATAATTAAAAATGAAAGTAGTAAAAAGTGTTTTAGCAGTAGCAATCGTTGCGTCTATGGTTTCTTGTAGTAACCAAGTAAAAGAAGTTAAATCTTTAGAAACAGAAATAGATTCTGTTAGTTATGCAATTGGTTTAAGTATGTCTGGTCAATTAAGGTCTGGTTTTGAAGAAGTTAATCAAGAAGTACTTACACAGGCTATTAGAAATGGTTTAGATTCTACTAATTTATTAATAGATATTAAAGATATTCAGAAAGTAATAAGCCCTTACTTCCAAAAGAAGCAAGCAGAGCAAATGAAAGAACAACAAGCTAAAGTAGCTAAGGAAGCAGAAACTAAATTTGGTGATAATAAAAAAGCAGGTGAAGATTTTTTAGCTGAAAACAAAACTAAAAAAGGAGTTGTAACTACAGCTAGTGGTTTACAATACATTATTTTAAAAGAAGGTACAGGAGAAAAACCAGCAGGACCAACAACTAAAGTTAAAGTACATTACCATGGTACTAATTTAGAGGGTAAAGTTTTTGATAGCTCTGTAGATAGAGGTACTCCTGCAGAATTTGGTTTAAATCAAGTAATTAAAGGATGGACAGAAGGTGTGCAATTAATGAATGTTGGTTCTAAATACAAATTTTTTATACCTCAAGAATTAGCTTATGGAGCAAGACAACAAGGTGCAGATATTAAACCATTTTCTACATTAATTTTTGAAGTAGAGTTATTAGAAATTAAAAAATAATACCCTTTATGAAGAATTTAAAATACTTAATAGCATTTGTTGTTTTATTAACTGCATGCAGTACTACTCCAGAAAAGTATAAAGAACTTAAGGATGGAGTTTATGCTGAAATCTTAACTAACAAAGGAACGATTTTAGTAGAATTATATGCAGAAAATGTACCCATGACAGTTGCTAATTTTGTTTCTCTTGTAGAAGGAACAAATAGTAAGTTAGTAGATTCTTTAAAAGGTAAAGACTTTTATGAAGGTATTATTTTTCATAGAGTTGTAGATAATTTTGTAATTCAAGGTGGTGGTTTTACTGCTACTGGAAGAAAAGATGCGGGTTATACTTTTGGAGATGAATTTCCGAAAAGTGAAGATGGCAATTTAATGTACAGACATGATGATAAAGGGATTCTTTCTATGGCAAATGCCGGACCAGAAACCAATAATAGCCAGTTTTTTATTACACATAAAGCCATACCGCATTTAGATGGTAAGCATACTGTTTTTGGTAAAACAACCATCAATTCTCTTCAATTAAAAGAATTAAAAAATAAAATTAAAGATTCTTTACAGTTAAAAAAGGCTATAGATTCTACAAGAATGGCTGTTGTAAATAGTATTGTACAAAAAGATACTATTTTATCTGTAAAGATTCTTAAACTAGGTACTAAAGCAAGTAATTTTAACGCAGCTGAAGTTTTTGATGCGCAATTGGATGCATTTGAAAATTCAGAAAAAGATAAAAAGAAAGCAGAAGAAGAAGTTGAAAAAGCAAGATATGCTACTTACTTAACTGAAAAAGAAGCGTTTTTAGCTAAAATGGATGAAGGTAAAGCTATAAAAACATCTTCTGGACTTAGAATTTTAAAATTAAAGAAAACTTCGGGTAAAAAGATAGTTGATAACAAACCTTTGTCTATTAATTATACCTTGTATACGGCCGATGGTAAAAAGATTCAATCTACTTCAGATGCTAGTGGAAAACCTTTTGTTTGTCAGTTAGATGATGCTCAAAGACCTATGATTGCTGGTTTTAAAGAAGGTGTTTTAACCATGAATGAAGGCGAAAAAGCACGACTGTTTATCCCTTATTATTTAGGGTATGGAGAAGGTAAATACGGTCCTTTCCCAGCAAAATCAGATTTAGTTTTTGAAGTTGAAGTTTTAAAAATAGGAAAGTAATTTGTTAGATAATCTTATACATTTAGATAAAAATCTTTTAGTTTTTTTAAACAATTTAGGAAGTGAACAATGGGATCCTTTTTGGTTGGTAATTACCAATCAAATTTATTGGAGCCCATTGTTTATCTTTATTTTCTACCTAACCATTAAAGGTTATGGTTGGAAACGTGGAGGAATCATGATTCTTTCCATGATTTTATTGGTTGCTTTTTCAGACCAATTTACAAACCTTATTAAAAATAACGTACAACGTTTACGTCCGAATAACGACCCAGAAATAATGCATTTATTAAGAACTTTAATAAATCCACAGAGTTACAGTTTTACGTCTGGTCACGCCACAACATCTACATTTTTCTCTGTTTTTGTAGTGCTTCTTTTAAAAGATAAATACAAGTACATTTATTTTATTTTATTTTGGCCATTAATATTTGCTTATAGCAGATTGTATTTAGGTGTACATTTTCCTATTGATATTTCTGCCGGAATTATTCTTGGCGCTACTTTGGCTAATATTTACTATTTCTTTTTTAAGAAGATAGATAAGAGATTTTTTTAGGATAAAAATCTAAAATACAAGTTATTTTAACATGCATTTTTTAGGAGAATTATAATATCTTATTTTAAAGGTAAGGTGTTTTCTTTCTGTGAATTATCTTTTAAAAAAATGTAAAGTGTAAATAAATAAGGACTCAAAGGAAGCTTTATAAATTACTAAAACCCTTAGATTTGTTTTAAAACTAATAAACAATAGGCGGTAAGGAATATTCTACCTACCATTCTGTCTATTACATCAAAGATTACAATCTTAAATCTAAGGGGTTTATAATAACTTTAAGGTTTATTAAACTACGTAAATTGCAGTATTAGTAAATCACAAAACCAATTACTTCTTTTTCTTATTGTTAAAATATAAATATTTTGTAGAATGATAATAAGCGCTCAATAAACTATCCATTTTCTTCGCTACTAAAGGATATGTATCTTTAATATCTTTTACTTCTTTTGTTTTTAAATTAAACAACCCAGTTGTTTTACTGATGTCGGTTTTAGAGTAATATAAACTATCTTGTAGTAAACCTACAGCAGGTTCTCCATTAATTTTTAGATACACAAAAGAAGCTGTTTTTTTAGGGATAGAATCTAATAAATTGTTACCAAGTGTATAGTTTGTATAATTTATTTTAGCCAAACTAGCTACTGTTGGAAATAAATCTATTAGTTTTCCATTCTTAGAAATTGTTCCTATTTTAATTAAGTTAGGTGCATGAATAAAGAAAGGAACATGTTGTGCTTGAATATTTAAGTCAAATTCTTTGGTAAACTTATCGGTCCTTTTCATAGACGTATTATGGTCTCCAAAAAACGCAAAAATGGTGTTGTCATAGTATCCAGATTTTTTAGCTCTTTCTAAAAATTTAGCAATGTTAAAATCTAAATATCTTAAAGCATTTAATTGAGCAACAGATTTAAAACCAGATTTCTTTAACAAATCATCACTCACTTCATCTTCACTTAAAGGCGTATAACTTTCTTTTTGATCAGGCACTGTAAAAGGCATGTGATTAGAGGCGGTTTGTATAAAAGCAATAAAAGGTTTATCTTCTTTAGATAATTTTTTTAATACTTTATTCGATTCATTAAATAACTCATAATCATCAATCCCCCAAACATCAGCTCTTTTTTCGGTTTTGTAACTTCCTTCTTCAAATATTTGTAATCCGTTTATATTCGATTGAAAAATACTTCTAATATTAGCCCAATTGGCACTTCCTCCTAAAAAGTATAATTTTTCATATCCTTTAAATTGATCAAAAATAATACGCTGATCTTGAATTAATGGATTTCTAGAAGCTGTTTTAACATTTTCTATGTCTGGTAAACCTGTTATGGTTGCAAAAACACTAGCGGCAGTACCTACCTTATGAACATAAAAATTAGAAAAGCTAAGACTCTTTTTTATAATAGAATCTATTTTTGGAGAGCTATTTATAGCATTTCCGTAATAACTTAGTGGTTTTACCCCAACAGATTCCATCATAACAATAACTACATTTGGTTTTTTTGTATATGTGGAATCAAAAACTACTTTTCTTTCAAATGAAATACTGTCTTTTGGTAAGTTTAATTGTTTAGCTATAACAGGATAATAGGCTTTAAAACTATCCATATTTACGCCTTCACTTCTAAAAGCAAAACTATCGAAAAAGTATAAAACAGGATTCAAAGCAAATTGATTGACTTCGTTCTTTTTAGAGAAAAAAGCTTCACTCCAACGCAAAGGGTAGTGCGTAATGCTATTGTAAATTCCGTAGGATAATAGTAAGATTGTACTAATAAAATAGATGGCTTTTATTTTTTTTGAAATAGTATTTCTCTGACTCGAATAGGAGTTATAAATAAATTTAGACAATTTAAAAATTAGGAAGCATAGCAGTAAAAGCCCAAAAATTCCTTTATAAATAGGATAACTTTCCACTAAAACCTGACTAGAAATTTCTAAATTACTTAAAAAACGGAGAGAGGAAGCATCTAGTCGAATGCTTAAGTAATCATAATAACCAAAATCAAAAAGATAAAATAGGGTAAGTATTAAATATGCAAGTACTAAATATAAGTTAGCAATTTTTTTGTAAATTTTTGTTTTAAAAAAACGATAGTTAACAATTAGAATTAAGATTGCCAAAGGTAAAAATGTAATTACGGCTAATTTTAAATCAAAACGAACACCTAACGAAAATGCTTTTTGAACTTCAGAAGTAGCAACTCCTTCTAATTGCGCAAAAAACTGATAAAAAAGGATTCTAAAAAGTAAAATATAGATAAATAAAAATAAAACATTTGTAAAAATGTATTTGACGTAATTCGGTATTTTCTTGAACATTATTCAGATTTAAGAGTGCAAAGGTATTTATTTTAAAATTATTTAAATAAACTTTCGTTTTTAAAATGAAAAAGGATGATAAAAAGTAGATTTTAAGTAAATTTGCAACTAATAAACGTATAGACAGAATATGAAAATATCATACAGTTGGTTGCAACAATTTTTGCAAGTAGATTGGGAACCTATTAAGACAGGAGAATTGTTAACTGATTTAGGATTAGAGGTGGAAGGAATTGAAACCAAAGAATCTATAAAAGGAAGCCTAAAAGGAATTGTTGTTGGTAAAGTTTTAACCTGTATACAGCACCCTAACGCAGATAGATTAAAAGTAACTACGGTAGATTTAGGTTCTGGAGAACCTGTACAAATTGTTTGTGGTGCACCTAATGTAGCAGCAGGACAAAAAGTACCCGTAGCAACTATTGGTACCACTTTATATGATGATAAAGGTGATGGCTTTAAAATAAAAAAAGGAAAGATTAGAGGAGAAGAAAGTCATGGAATGATTTGTGCCGAAGATGAATTAGGTTTAGGTAAAGGTCATGACGGAATTTTAGTTTTAGATGACAAACTTAAAGAAGGAACTCCGGCTGCAGAAGTTTTTAAAATAGAAACAGATTATGTGTTCGAAATTGGGTTAACACCAAATAGATCTGATGCTATGAGCCATTTTGGTGTAGCAAGAGATTTACGAGCAGGTTTAATTCAAAAAGAGATTAAATTAGAATTGATTTCTCCTTCTGTAAGTAATTTTCATGTAGATGAAAGAACACTGCGTATAGATGTAGAAGTAGAAAATAAAGAATTGGTTCCTCGTTATTGTGGAATTACGATAACAGATGTAGAGGTAAAGGATTCTCCAGAATGGATTCAAAATAGATTAAAAGCTATTGGTTTAGTGCCTAAAAATAATATTGTAGATATTACCAATTATGTGTTGCACGAATTAGGACAGCCTTTACATGCCTTTGATGCTCAGAAAATAAAAGGAAATAAAATTCTTGTTAAAACATTAAAAGAAGGTACAAAGTTTACCACTTTAGATGAAGTTGAAAGAGAGTTATCATCCGAAGATATTATAATCTGTGATGCAGATTCTAATCCGCTTTGTATAGGTGGTGTTTTTGGAGGTTTAAATTCTGGTGTTACAAAAAACACAACTTCAATCTTTTTAGAAAGTGCCTATTTTAACCCAGTTAGTGTTCGTAAAACGGCTAAAAGACATGGTTTAAATACAGATGCATCTTTCCGTTTTGAACGTGGTATAGATATTAATACAACAGAATATGCTTTAAAAAGAGCCGCTTTGTTAATTGAAGAATATGCAGGAGGTAAATTGGCTTCTGATGTTTCTGATTTTTATCCGGTTAAGATAGAAGATTTTCAAGTGTTTTTGTCTTACGAGCATGTTTATAGATTAATAGGGCAGGAGATTCCAAAAGAAACCATTAAAAATATTTTAGCTTCGTTAGAAATTAAAATTAATAGTGAAACAAATGGTGGTTTAGGTTTAACCATACCTTCTTATAGAACAGATGTTCAGCGTGAAGCAGATATTATTGAAGAAATCTTAAGAGTATACGGTTACAATAATATTGAGTTTTCTCATAAACTAAATACGTCTATTTCTTTTGATTCTAATAAAGAAACGAAGATTGAAAACGTTATTGCAAACCAATTAAGTGCTTTAGGTTTTAACGAAACGATGGCTAATTCTTTAACAAAGCCGGAGTATACTGCATTGTCAGAGAATATTAATGAAGAAGCTAACGTAGCAATGTTAAATCCGTTAAGTAACGATTTAAAAGTATTACGTCAGTCTTTATTGTTTAGTGGTTTAGAATCTGTTGCGTATAATATCAATAGAAAAAATAATTCACTACAATTTTATGAGTTTGGTAAAACCTACCATAAGTATACTGATAAATACGAAGAAAATAAACATTTAACGCTTTTTGTTACTGGTAGCAGAACTAAAGAAAGCTGGAGTGTTGCTAATAAAATGTCTGATTTCTTTTACTTAAAAGGTGTTATAACTTCTTTATTAAGTAGATTAGGTATCGATAAAGTAAAATCTTCACCATCGAAACAAGATGTTTTTTCTGAAGGAATTTCTTTTGGTTTGGGAAAAATAAAATTAGTAGAATTTGGTGTAGTTAAAGGATCTCTTTTAAAAGAATTCGGAATTAAGCAAGAGGTTTTATTTGCAGATTTTAATTGGGACACTATTTTAAAATTAGTAGGAAATAAAAACGTAAAAGTAAGTGAATTACCTAAATTCCCTACTGTAAAGCGTGATTTAGCTTTGCTAATAGATTCTAAAGTAGCTTTTAATGAAGTTTATAATTTAGCTTTTCAAGCTGAGAAAAAACTATTAAAAGAGGTAGATTTATTTGATGTTTATGAAGGAGATAAACTACCTGAAGGGAAAAAATCGTATGCAGTAAGTTTCTTATTACAAGATGAAACAAAGACTTTAGCAGACAAACAAATAGATAAAATAATGCAAAAATTACAGCAATCTTTTGAGAAAAATTTAGATGCTGTTTTAAGGTAATTTAAGAATTACTGTTATTCTTATAAAAACAAAAACCTCTTTGAGAAATCAAAGAGGTTTTTTATTGGTTTTATTTTCTAATTAAAGAAAAATGTCCTTTTTTAAGAATGGGCATTTTGTTGGTGTCTATTGGAATTAGTTGTGCGGTAAACCAATAATCGTTAGAAGGTAATAATTTTCCGTTGTAAGTTCCGTCCCAACCTTCACCACCTATAGTTGTTTGGGCTACTAATTTACCATATCTATCAAAGATGTTAATGCTACTGTTAGATTGGTATAACGTGTTACTAGCTCCTTTTACAAACCAAGTGTTATTTTTTGTATCGCCATTTGGCGTAAAGAATTTTGGAAATTGAATTACAGAAACTATTAATTCTGAAATACCACACCCATCTTTATTTTCAACAATAATTTTATAAATTCCGCCTTCTATGTCTTCAAAAGTATTACTGTCTTGAAAAGAACGTATTGTATTTCCGTTTTCATCTTCTAAAGCAAATAGAAATTCCTCATTAATTAATGGATTTGTAGGAATGTCTATACGGATACTTAAATTAGAGCTTATACCAGAAGTATCATCGGTAATGGTAACAAAACTTTCTTCTAAGGTTTCAAAATTAGATTTTAAAACAATAATGGTTCTAGAATATGAACAAACTTTTGTTGTTTTACTAAATGCGGTAACTGTGTAATTTCCTGCATCATTAATGTCAACTTCTTTGGAGTTTCCACCAAAAGGATCTCCGTTTTTTGTCCATTCATACTTATAATCACCAAGGGTATTTACTTGTAATGTATACGGAATGTTTTTTGTACAAATAATTATCGGGTTGTCTGGATCTTCTCCATCAACAGAAAAAACAGGGATTTCATTTGTTTTTAGAGATAATTTTCCAATTCCTTCACAATCGTTATTATTCTTATTTTTTATTTTGAAATAAATAGTTTGATTATATGCATAAGAAATGTCTTTACTATTTCTATGATTAGAAATATCTGGAATTGGGTTTATAGCCGCATCTCTATCGCTTATTGTTTCGTAGAAAAATACTTCAATTTTATCTGGATCAGAAATACCTGGAGAATCTTTTATTGTTTGTACAGCACTGCTAAAATCAAAATTAGTAATTCCATCGGCGGCGGCATCAATATCAATAAAATCATCACATTCCTCAAAAGGTGTATCTATAGTAATATCAGGAATAAATTCTGCATTAATTTCTATTTTAGCGATAGAAAAACAACCATTATCGTTAGCAATTACTCTTACACCAGCTTCTGAAAATCCACTAGTTACAGGGTAGTTTTCTATGTCTGTGCCGGTAACTAATTTAGTAGCATCTCCATTAATTGCATCGGTTTCTGTTTCATAATACTCAAAAGAAAATTTACTATCTGTATTATCAATAATGGTTTTTTCTGCTTCTGTAAGGTTTATAATAGTGTTTCTGCTAACATCTGCTGCACATTGTTTTAGTAGGATTTCATTGTTTAACAATGCTGGTTTAGGGTTTACGGTTAAAGTAATTGCGTTAGAAATTAATCCACAGCTATTTCCTGTTCTGTTTAAAGCAACTTTGTATTGATAGTTGTTATAAGAAAAAGGTGTATCTGTAATTTGTAATGAATTTGTGTTGCTTCCAGAATAAATAGAATCGTCAGAAATTGGGTTCCAAGTTGTGCCATCTGTAGAAACTTCCCATTGAAAACTGTATTCTGATGCGTCTAGATCCATAACAATTGAAATTGTATCTGTATCAACTTCACAAAAAGTAACATCTATAAATGATGTTATAGTAATAGGTGCTGAGGTTGTGTAATTAGCATTTGGGATCGTATAACCGTTAGAATTTTCTACTTTTCCGTTGTTATCAACATCTAAATGATTTGGAGATAACCTACCAGAACCATCTCCGGTAAATCCAGCTTCAATAACATCGAAACAATCATCACCATCAGAATCTAAATCAACAAAATCAAATATTACATCTTGATTAGCAACTATTAAAGTAGCTCTGTCAGAATTTTTAATAGGAGTTTTTAATGCACCTGAATCTGGTGAAGTTTCTAAGTTATCTAACAAACCATTGGTACCAACAGTTCCGTTTACTCTTCCATCATTATCAGTGTCAAAATTTCCATAACCAGCTTCAACTACATCAAAAATACCATCGTTGTCAGTATCGTAATCTAAATAGTTTTTAACGCCATCACCGTCGGTATCTAAATTTGTTGTAATTGTATCAAAAACATCATCTAATCCATCAAGATTTGTATCCGTTTTTGTTAATACAATATTTTGACCATAAGCATCGTATAAATCAGGAATTCCGTCATTATCAGTATCTAAATCGAACATGTTTTCAATTCCGTCTGAATCTGAATCACGTGAGAAACAAGTTAATTGAATGTTTCCGTTAAATATAGATTGGGAAGTTGAACTTTTTGAATGATGTTCGAATGTGAGTTGTTTTACTTGATTTGCAACAAATTTAAATGTACTTGCAGAAGTTGTTGTTGCATATTTAAACCATATTTCTGATGCCGATATGTTTGTAATTCCGGATTTAAAATTATCATCAAAATTAGTAGCAATTAATAATTGATCATCAGGGTCTAAAAGGGTTATGTTTTTATTTGAAGGTCCAATTCTTATAATAAAATATTCGTCATTAATTGAGTTGTGAGTAGTAGCGACTTGTTGGGTAAAGTTTAAATTAATATTTTTTGAAAACTTAAGGTTGTAGGTAGATATAGAACCTGTTGTTGATGTATTAACGGTTGATGTAAAATTACCATTATTATCACCAGAAAATAAATTTGCGTTAGAATCATTATCTAAAGAACCAATTATAGTTGCTAAATTATCAGGAATAGTGGGAGTATTCACATTTGTAAAATTGATGATTTTATCACCTAAAGATTCATCGCAGTTTAAAATTCCATCATTGTCAATGTCGTTATCTAAATTGTCAATAATATTGTCGTTGTCGTAATCGTCTGGACAAATACTTACTGGTATCTCAATAGAATTCCATTCACTAATTACAGTTCCATCACAAATTATTTTTGTTCTAAGTTGGTATCTTCCAGGTGTTGTTGGTGTAATTTCTGTAGTTTTATTTGCTGTAGAAGTAAAGCCTGTGCCATCATCAAAAAACCATTCGAATTCATCGAAAATTTCTTCATTAGCTGCTTTTAATTTTAAATCATTTCCAATACAATTACCAGTGGTAGAAACTGAGGTGTTAAAATTAATTTCTGGAGAGGAAGGAAATCCAGAATAAAAACTACCAGAAGAAGCGCTTCCATTATAATTAAAATAAGCACAATATAACTCGTCTGTACTTTCTATAATAACGTCATTGGTAAGGTCTAATATTTCATAAGTTACATAATCTCTATTACCAGTAACTGTTTTTGCATTTGTAATATCTAGAATGGTTGAGTTTAATTTTATAACAGCAGTTTTATTTGTTACAATGGTAATTCCTCCTTTGAAATCTACCTCACCAATTTTATCAATCTTTGGAATATTAATTACAGCTTTTCTATTCTCACAGCTTAGAGGTGGAACAAAAAACATTCCTTGATTTGCTTCAGCAGGGTTTCCAGCCGCATTTAGACCACCTATTCCTTGATACGCAAAAACCTTTTTAGAAGTTCTAACATACATATTGTTATTTGTTCCAAAATTATCTCCTTCAATAATATAATATTCTCCAGGTTCAATTGTCGTAGTTTTTATAGGGTTTCCGTTAATAAAAATATCTGTACCACTTGTATGACCAACTATAAGTACATTTTCCCATTCATCATTTCCTCTTCCTTTTACAAAAATATATTCTGTACCAACTTTAGATTCATCTACAATTTGATCTAATCCATAATCTCTTCCGCCACCGTTATCAAAACTTCCATTTGCTGAACCTATATTTACAACAATAGGTTTTTTAATATCATCAGATTCTATTAAAGTTCCAATTAAACCATCTTCATTAATTACATTATCTGAAGCATTTGTAGCGATGATGTAACTTTCGCCTTCATTTAAATTTACAGATAATGAAGTAGCTGTTAAAATCCCATATTTTTTTATAGACAATCCAATTGGCAAATCATCGAATTTAACAACAGTACCATTTTCTGTGGCCATTACAGATATAAAATTCAAATAATTACCTGTAACTGGACTATCTTTGTTTGTATACATTCCTGCTCTAAAAATTGTTCCTAAAGCTGAAGCACCTTTACTCACTAAAGCACCTGCTTGTGGACCGCTTGTTGCGTTAAGAGCTCCTCCAGCGTTCATTCTTACAGAAACATAAATAACATCATCTGCTTCTATAATATATCCTTTGTTGTTATGAACTTGACTTGTTTGATTAGAGTTTACAAATAATTGTCCTTCACCATTTTGGAGAGATATTATTTTAGGAGCTGTGCGAGAAACAGTTCCAATAATATCATCAGAACTCCCAATTTTTTTTATTTTGAATGAAATGTTTTCATCTTTAGGTGTAGAGATGTAGAAATATTGATCATTTGGATTTGCATTACCTTCTTCTGCATAAGTTAATGGCGGAATAAAGTGTTTTTTGCTTAATTGTGCATTTATATTTTGAAAAGTTATAAAAATGAATAAAATATAGAGAAAACTTTTGCGCATTGTAATATTAAATTAAGTATTAATATTATTTGTGTTAAAATGATATTAATAACACAATAATTTAAAGGCAAATTACAAAAGTTTATTGAATGTAATGGTTTTTAAATATTAGAAAATAAGATAAAATATTTTGTTATAAATCTCTCTTTTGGAGTAGTTTGTAAGAAAGGTACATAAAGATAAAAGTCCATGCGCAAACAATAAGTATCGCGGAGAAATTTACATCGTAACTTTTTGTAAAATTTTCTCCTATTTGACTTGCTACAGATTTTACCGCATTCAATCTAGAAAATGGCTCTTTTATAAGGTTAGATATAGACTCTAACGGTAAAAATTGCATAATAGCATCAACAGATTCAGATGTTTTGTCCGCATCTCTAAAAGACCAAAAAAGATACCCTTTAAACATACTTTCTCCTATAAGCCAAACTACCATGGCACCTACTGCAAAAGCAGAGCGTTTTACTAAGATTCCAAAAAACAATCCCATAGAAAAGAAACCAACTAGTTTTATAAAGAAAGCTAATAGGTAGATTAAATCTGTAGTTATTATTGATAATTCATTATAATCTGAGTAAACAAGACCTAAAATTAAAGAGACTACAAATACAAAAATTGTTGAAATTAGTGCAAAAACGACTACTGTATAAAATTTAGAAAGTATAAATTCTTTTTTACTTAAACCATCAATTAAATTCTGTTTTAATGTTTTGTAGCTGTATTCATTGGCCATCATAGAAACAATTACCAAGAGTAAGAAAAACTTTAAAATGGATGCCACGTATGTGTTAAAATGCCAGATGTACGGGAAATTAAAAATTCCCATATCTGCTAAATGGAATTTTATAGGTCCAATATCAAATTTTACGGCAGCAATTAATGCAATAGAAGTAAGTAAGCCAAAGTAAATAATTGATAATACTTTACTGGCTCTGTTGTATTTTAATTTATGAAACTCTATGGTTAGTAGTCTTAACATGACTTTGTAGTTTAAAAGGTGGTTAGTTGTTGTTTGTTAGATCTAAGAATTGTTGCTCTAAACTAGGTTTACGTTTTACTAAATGCGATAAAACAATTCCTTTTTTAAAGAGAAATTCATTTATTTCTGCGGATGAAATAGTGGTATTTAAAGTAGCAATGATAGTTTCGTGATCTTTAGAAACTTTAGCTATTGCAGGATGTTCTTCTAATAGAAATCGTAATTTATCTTCGTTAGCTTCAACTTTTAATTCGAACAAACCATTAGAAGCTGTCATTTCATCTACACGACCAGCGTATAATTTTACGCCATTTCTAATAACAACAACATGAGAGCATACTTTTTCTACTTCATCTAATAGGTGAGAAGCTAATAAAATAGTAGTTCCGGTAGCGGCAATATTTTGTATAATTTGACGAATTTCATGAATTCCTTGCGGATCTAAACCATTAGTAGGTTCATCTAAAATTAAAATTTCTGGATCATTAAGTAGGGCAGAAGCAATAGCTAAACGTTGTTTCATTCCTAAAGAAAACGTACTAAATTTACTATCTCTGCGGTCAAAAAGATTTACGGTAGCAAGTTTTTCGTTAATTTTTTCTGTGGATATTTCTTTGATCTTACAGATTAAAGCTAAATTTTGAGTAGCCGTCATGTAAGGGTAAAAATTAGGTCGTTCTATAATAGCACCTACTTTCTTTAACGCTTGGTGGGTAGAAAGTTTTCCGTTAAACCAAGAAAACTCTCCAGAAGTTCTGTTTACAACATTTAAGATAATCCCTAAAGTGGTAGATTTTCCACTTCCGTTAGGACCTAAGATTCCGTAGACATTTCCTCTTTCTATATCAAAAGAAAGATTGTTTACTGCGTGAACTTTTCCGTATTTTTTATCGAGATTTTTGAGTGATAAGATAGTTTCCAAAGAAATTGATTTAGTCGGTTATGTTTGTAAGACGACTAATTTACAATTTTGTTACGAGAAATAAGTCCACAGTTTTCAGTTGGCAGTAATCAGTCAAGTTCAGAATAGAAATAATTGACTTGAATTATATAAAGGATAGTGTATAATGAGTGCTATAAACTGCAACTGAATACTAAATTAATATTCATTATAATCGTAATCATCATCAAAATGACCATATTCATCGTCTATGTCTCCATCATCACCAAAACCATCATCTAGTTTTTCTGCAACAAATTCCTTATCAGGAGCTTCACTTGGTATTTCTCCTACAGTTAAAATAATTTGTGGTAAATCTTCTTTTTTCTCATCAGAAACCTCAATAACTTCCACATAGAAAGTCCACATTTTTAAGAAATCATATACGTAAATTAGCTTATTACCTTCTTCTGGTAACGTATCATTTAAAATACAGGTTTGCATAGAAATACCTTCGCCCACTTCTTCCATATTAAATAACGGAATCTCTTCTCCCTGTTCCCATTCATCATCGGTTCTATAAAAAGAAGCCATTTCTCTACCTCCAAAACCAAAGGCTTTAGCAATTGTGGCATGTAAATCTTCTAAGTTTAAGCTGTTATCAACCAAAATAGTTCTGATTACATCTTCTTTTGTGTCTAAAATTACGCGTATTTTGTACATGAAATGGATTAATTTTTCTGCTGCAAAAATACAAAATTTTATATGTACTTTTACCATATAATTTGAAGGATATGGATACAGTTGCTATTTTAAAAGCGTTTAATGAGAGTTCTAAAAACACCTTAATGGAAACGCTTGATATTGAATATGTTGCTTTAGGTGATGATTTTTTAACGGCAAAAATGCCTGTTAATTCTGGGGTTCATCAGCCTTATGGGCAATTACATGGTGGTGCAACGGCAGCGTTAGCAGAAAGTGTTGGAAGCGCTGCTTCTAACTTTTTTATAGATAGTAAAACCCAGTTTGTAAACGGAATTCAGTTATCTATAAACCATATAAAAAGTAAAAGAGAAGGCACTGTTTTTGCAACTGCAACAAATATTCATAAAGGGAGAACAACACATTTATGGGAAGTTAGAATTGTTGATGAAAATGACGATTTAATTTCCGTAGCAAAAATGACTAATATCGTTTTAAATAGGAATAAGGACAAATAAACGCAAAGGAGCAAAGGCTTTCGCAAAGGTCGCAAAGTTTTTGTGAATTTTTCTTTGTTAACTTTTTTATGTTCGCTAGTGCTCTTTTAACTAGTGCCAAATAAGATATTTTCATTGAACAATACTCATTAAAATAAGCAAGATCTTTTTCCGCTAATAGAAAGGGAATCTTTGAAATAGATTTTAAAGACAAAATAATTTAGATAATACATTGAATATCATTTTTAATAAAATAGAAGAACATCACAAAAGAAATAGTCCTTTTGTAGCGTATAGAAAACCAAACTCAGAACAAGTTTCTGGTTTTTTTATGACTGATATTACATTGCATTTTACATCTCAATATACAGAGGCAGGATTTGTTTTTGCGCCTTTTAATAGAGAGGAAAATGCTGTTTTATTTCCTTTAGAAAAATCAGAATTTATCAATGAAAATATTTTAATTGAAGAAAATTTTTCTCTGAATGATAATTTTAAAGAGAATATAAATTCTGATAAAGAAAAACATGTTCATTTAGTAGAAAAAGCACTAGATGAAATTAATAAAAACGAGCTTGTAAAAGTGGTCGTTTCTAGAAAAGAAGAAATTCAATTAGATAAATTTGATATACTTCTTACATTTAAAAAACTTTTAAAAACCTATACAAATGCTTTTGTGTATGTTTGGTTTCATCCAAAAGTTGGTTTGTGGTTTGGCGCAACCCCAGAAACTCTTTTAAATATTACTGGAAACAGTTTTAAAACGATGGCTTTAGCAGGAACTCAAGTTTATATAGATTCTGAAGAGGTTATATGGAAAAGTAAGGAATTAGAAGAGCAGCAATTGGTTACTAATTTTATAGAGAGCCAATTAAAACCTCTTTCTACCAATCTAAAAATTGATAAAAAAGAAACGGTAAAAGCGGGGAACTTGTTACATTTAAGAAGTAGTGTAGCAGGGGAGTTGAATAAAAGTGCTAGTTTAAAAGCATTAATTAGAAGCTTGCACCCAACACCTGCAGTTTGTGGTTTGCCAAGAGACAAAGCCGAGGAGTTTATTTATCAAAATGAAAACTATAAAAGAACATTTTATAGTGGTTTTTTAGGAGAATTAAATATTGAAAATAAAAATTCTTCGCTTTTTGTGAATTTAAGATGTATGAGTATTGAAGATAAAATTGCGTCTATATATGTTGGTGGAGGTATTACAAAAGATAGCAATGCTAAAAAGGAATGGGAGGAAACCGTTGCTAAAACAAAGACTATTAAGAAGGTGCTTTAATTTATAAAAATAATAACCCAGAAAGTGTTTTAATCCTTTTCTAGGGGAGATAAATAATAATATTTATTTAAAATCAAAAAACCGCAAATAGTAAATTTGCGGTTTTTCTCTTTGTGTAAAATTCGAATTAAAATATTTTAAACGGACTTATTTGCCCGTATTTAGGTATTCATAATTAAGGGAATACAAAAACGGTGTGTAACTGTTATATATCGTCAAAAGAAAGATCAGTAAAACTTTCAGTAGATTTTACTTCATCAGTAGTTTCTGTTTCTTCTTCTTTTTTAAAGTCCTTTTGGTGACGCTCACTAATTACTTCGCTACCTTTTTCATTTAAAATGTAATCGGTCGCTTTACCTAACATTTCTTGAAAATCGGTAAAATCTTCTTTGTATAAGTAAATTTTGTGCTTTTGGTAATGGAAAGAACCATCATCGTGCGTAAATTTTTTACTTTCTGTAACAGTTAAGTAATAATCATCTGCTTTTGTTGCTCTTACATCAAAAAAGTAAGTTCTTCTTCCTGCTCTTAAAACTTGTGAAAAAATTTCTTCCTGTTCAACTCTCTCTACTCTCTCTGCCATAATTCTTTTAAATAGTAATTATAATATGTTTTTTATACTTAACAAATCTAACAAAATATTTTATGTAGCAAGGTTAAAGATTAAATTTCTTTTTCTAAAAGTTGTTGTTCATACAAATCTTTATAATATCCTTCTTGCGTTATTAGTTGATTATGAGTTCCTTGTTGTGTAATTTTACCGTTGTCTAAAACAATAATTTTATCGGCATTTTTAGCAGAAGAAATCCTATGACTAATAATAAAAGTAGTTATATTTTTTGAAATTCGTTCTAAATTAGATAAGATTCTTTCCTCGGTTTCTGTGTCTACAGCAGACAAACAATCATCAAAAATTAAAATCTTAGGTTTTTTAATAATTGCCCTTGCAATAGAAACACGTTGTTTTTGTCCGCCAGAAAGTGTAACCCCACGTTCTCCTAATATGGTTTTATATCCTTTAGGAAAATCGATAATGTTTTTATGTACATCTGCATTTTTAGCCGCGGTAATAATTTCTTCTTCTGTAGCGTCTTCTTTACCGAATTTAATATTATCTTCTATCGTTTCCGAAAATAAAAACGGATCTTGGGGTACAAAACCAATCTGACTTCTAACAGCATCTAAATTGGCTTCTTTAATAGGTGTATCGTCTAATAAAATGGTTCCTTTTTTGGTGTCATATAATCTAGATATGAGTTCAATAATAGTAGATTTTCCAGAACCTGTTTTTCCTAAAATAGCAATGGTTTCTCCAGATTTTACAGAGAAATTAACGTTTTTTAAAGCCGTAATATTTGTATCATCATACGTAAAAGTAACATCTTTAAAAGTAACGTTTCCTTTTAATTCAGAATAAGAAGTATTGGTGTTTTGTATTTCTGGTACTTGCTTTAGAAATTCATTAATTCTTGCTTGAGAAGCTTCAGCTTGCTGAACCATAGAGGTAACCCAACCAACAACGGCAACAGGCCAAGTTAAAATATTTACATATAACATAAACTCTATAATGGTACCTATTTGTATTTCTCCATTTATATATAGTTTTCCACCAACGTAGATTACTAGTAAATTACTGATACCAATTAAAAAAATCATTAACGGAAAAAATAAGGCATTTGCTTTTTGAAGGTGAATATTTTTTTCCTTGCTTTCATCGGCAATTTTATCGAAGTCTTTTATTATAGAAGCTTCAATTCCGTAAGATTTTACCACATTAATACCAGAGAAAAACTCTTGATTAAAAGTGGTCAGTTTTGATAGATATTGTTGAACAACGGTACTTCTTTTATGTATTACTTTACTTAAAACGAAAATAGAAATGGATAATAAAGGAAAAGGAATTAGGGTGTACATGGTTAATTTTACATTAATACTCATCATCTGAGTAAAACCAACAGCAAATAATACAATCATATTCATACTGTACATAATTGCTGGCCCAACATACATTCTTACTTTAGAGACATCTTCAGAAATACGATTCATTAAATCTCCCGTTCTGTTTTTCTTATAAAAATTAAGTGATAATCTTTGGTATTGTTGATAAATTTCGTTCTTAAGATCAAATTCTATCAACCTAGAAGTAACAATAATCGTTTGTCTCATTAAAAAAGTGAAGATACCTGACAAAAGAACAGCTCCAATAATTATTAGAATGTTAATTAATAACTGATGCTGTACAATGTTTAAATCTGTAACATTTCCTGCTTGATAATCTTCAACAATATTTAAAGAATCACCAATTATTTGCGGAACTTTTAAAGCTAAAAATTTTGATAAAATGGTTGCTAATAATCCAATTAATAAGCGCCATTTATATTTAGAAAAGTATTTATTTACGTGCCTTAGTTCTTTCAATCAATACTGAATTTTAAAAAATAAAATTACAATTAATAAAGTGTTTGTAAAATATTTTTTTGTTAAAAAAGTGAAAGCACAAAGATACACGTTTAAGGATAGAATTAAATCTTAAAAAAGAATTAAAAAGGTAGTCGAATAAAAGTAAAATAACACTATTTTTGCACCGAAATTTATATATAAGTTCTTTAGAAATGATTAACAGAAGACATATTCGAGTTAAAGTAATGCAATCTGTGTACGCTATGTTACATTCTCATAATGATGATATCATTAAGGAGGAAAAATTTTTAAAACATAGTATTTTAAAAATGTACGATTTGTACGTTTTAAATTTACAGTTATTAGTAGAAGTACAGAAATTAGCCGCTAAAAAAATCGCACTTTCTAAAAACAAAATTCTTGCTACAAAAGAAGATTTAAATCCAAACAACAAGTTTTTAAACAATAAACTGATAAATACCATCGCAGAAAGCATTAGTATAGAGGGGTATGTTGAGTTAAATGATTTAAGAAATTGGGAAGAAAGTGATGAGTATGTGAAAATTATTTTTGAGAAATTGCAAAAGAGCGATTTGTATAAAAAATATTTAGATACTGTAGAAGATTCTTACAAAGTAGATAAAACTTTTGTTATAGATTTTTTCAAAGAAATTATTGCTCCCGATGAGAAATTAGGAGAGTATTATGAAGATACTATGATTTCTTGGGCAGATGATATTCCTTTTGTAAATACTTGGATAGTAAAAACACTAAGTAAACAAAAAGACAATACCATTTTTGTTTTAGGAAAACTTTATAAAGATAAGGATGATGAAGATTTTGGATCTAAATTGTTTAAGAAAACGGTTTTAAAGAATGCAGAATACGAATTAATTATAGAAGAGAAAACGCCAAACTGGGAAATAGATAGAATTGCTGATATAGATATGATTCTAATAAAAATGGCAATTTCAGAATTTCTAAATTTCCATTCTATACCAACTAGAGTTACTATTAATGAATTTATAGAAATTTCTAAAGATTATTCTACAGAAAAAAGTAGTTACTTTATTAATGGAGTTTTAGATAAAATTTCAAAAGAATTTATAAAAGATAAAAAAATAGTTAAAATTGGTAGAGGCTTACTCTAAACTATTGTTTTCGAAAAATTATTTATTATTTTTACACAAAATTAAATCATAATGAAAAAAATAACAATTTTATTAGCATTTGTAATTACAGCATCTTTTTTTACCGCTTGTAAAGACGGCGGAAGTGCAGTAAAAAAAATTAACAAGGAAAATTTAGACCAAGCATCGTCTAGAGATAATGAAATTAAAAAAGGAACAGCATCTATTTCTTTAGATAAAAAAGTATACGATTTTGGTACTGTAAATGAAGGAGATATTGTAGAAACTAGTTTTTTAGTAACTAATTCTGGTAAAACAGATTTAGTAATTACAAACGCAAAAGGATCTTGTGGTTGTACAGTTCCTACATGGCCTAAAACACCTATTAAACCAGGAGAAACAGGTACTGTTAATGTAAAATTTAACACAAGCGGTAAACCAAACAGACAACAGAAAACAGTAACTTTAACAACGAATACAGAAGCAGGTAGAGAAATCTTAACACTTAAAGGTTCTGTAACACCAAAAGCATAATAATAATGATATCAACTGTAATATTTTTACAAGAAGGAGTAGGTAGTTTAATGAGTATGTTACCTTTTTTAGCAATTATTGTAGTGTTCTATTTTTTTATGATTAGACCACAAATGAATCGCCAAAAAAAGGAAAAAGCTTTTCAGGCTGAAATTAAAAAAGGCGCAAAAGTGGTAACATCTAGTGGAATTCATGGTAAAATAGCAGAAATAAATGCTACAGAAGGTACGGTAACGGTAGAAACAGGAGCAGGGAAAATTAAGTTTGAACGCTCTGCAATTTCTATGGAATTGACCAATAAAAAATTAGCTCCAGCTAAAAAATAAAAATTAAGTTTTAAAAGTATTAAGTGAGCTTTGTCTTTTTAGATACTGCTCACTTTTTTGTTTACATGCTTTTGTGTAGATTGCATAAAATTGAAATATAACCTCCTTGATAAAGAATAAAAAAATATCGAAAAGTTTTATAGGTTTTTTAATAGCATCTATTTTAATGTGGTTTTTAATTACGCTCTCTAAAGAGTATGTTACAACATTAACTTTTCCTGTAAAATACACAAATATTCCACAAGATAAGTTGTTGCAGAAAAAACCAATAAAAGAAATAGATATTATTGTAAAATCGTCTGGATTTAATATTATAAGCTCTAATTTTGGTGATAAAAGTATTGCCTTAAATGCAAATAGTTTACTTAAAAAATCTTCTAGTAAGTATTATTTTTTAACAAGAAATCAGGTAAACACTATTCAAAAACAATTGCCTTCTGGTGTTCAATTACAAGAAATTGTTTTAGATACTATTTACTTAGATATTGGCACTTTAACATCTAAGAAAGTGCCCTTAAAGCCTAATTTAGATATTAATTATCATATTGGTTATGATATTTTAGAGCCTGTAGTTGTAAAACCAGATAGTATTTTAATTTCTGGACCAGAAGCTCAAATAAATAAGATAACATCCATCAATTTAAAATTATTAAAATTAGATGATGTTCGGTCAGATTTCTCGAAACAAGTAGAAATTATATTACCTAAAAACTCGAGTAATATTAAAGTAAAATCAACATTTGCAGCAATAAGTGGTAAAGTAGAAAAATTTACAGAAGGCACTTTAGAAATTCCGTTTTTAGTAAAAAACCTTCCAGAAGGTGTAACTATTACTACACTAAATAAAACTGTAGAAGTTGTTTATGTGGTGGGGCTGTCTAACTTTAATAAAATTGATAAAAACTTTTTTAAAGTTGTTTGTGATTACAATGTTACTAAAGAGAATAACCTGGATTATTTGTTACCCAAAGTAATAGGGAGTCCAGATTATGTTAAAAGTTTTAAAATAATTCCTAATAAAATAGATTTTTTAATTCAAAAATAAAATGGTTGTAGGTTTAACAGGTGGCATTGGTAGTGGTAAAACGACTGTAGCTAATTTTTTTGCTAAATTTGATACAGTTGCTATTTACAATGCAGATTTTGAGGCCAAAAAGTTAATTAATGCTTCCTCAAGAATTAAAGCTAAAATTATTGAGTTTTTTGGTAAAGAATCTTATCAGGATAATCAATTAAATAGACCTTTTATAGCAAACCTTGTTTTTCAGGATAAAAGCAAATTAGCGGCCTTAAATGCAATTGTACACCCAGAGGTTAAAAATCATTTTCAACAATTTGTACATCAGCATGCAAATAAAGAGTATATATTATATGAAAATGCTATTCTTTTTGAAAGTAAAAGTAATTTAAAGTGCGATATTATTATTTCTGTTTATGCTCCTCTAAGTGTTAGAATAGAAAGAACAATGTTAAGAGATCATAGCTCTAAAAAGGATGTGGAAAACAGAATAAAAAACCAATGGTTAGAAGATAAAAAACTACTACAATCTAACTACGTTATTACCAATTTAAGTAAAGAAAATACTGAATTTCAAGTTATTAATATCCATAATATTTTAACAAAAAAATACTGTTGAATTTAATTTTATTCAATAGGATTGTTAAAATACTCTTAAATTTAAAGTAAAGCTGTTAATTTAGGTTAAAAACAATAAATTCAATTTTTGAAAGCCGTAACTTTGATGTATGGGTAAGAAAATGTTTGTTCTTATTGTAGTTTTAATGAGCATTTCTTTAATAGGAATTATTGCTGTGCAGATGTATTGGATAAACAATGCTGTGGCAAGTAAGAATGAACAATTTAAGAATGAAGTTCAAAAATCTTTAGGAGGTGTATCTCAAAAAATCAATGAGAAAGAAAAGGCCTTTTTTGATAAAAAAATGGAGAACTTTTTCGAAAATGTAGGTTTAGCAAATGATGCTCAAATTAGAAATTACCTTTTTCAAGAAATAGATACTACATCGAAAGAGCGATTTTCTTTAGGAACAACCTATTTAGAAGAAAATTTTAAGTTACCAACAGATTTTTTAGATAATGATTCTATTATTGTAAAAAGAGTTACAGGAAGGCAAGATTTTTTTCATTCTAGATTAATTAAAGGTGTAGATAACGCTTTTTCTTCTACAGATGAAAAAAGATACTCTTTTACTAAAAGATTTAAGGAAATTGAAAATGCGTATAATTCTCCATATTTTGAATACTATAAAAAGAATAAACCGATTCATCAAAGAATAAGTAATAATGATTTAAAGGTTACTATAAAAACGGCATTAGCAAAACGAAATATATTTTTAGATTTTAAATATGGGGTTTATAGTAAGGATGGTTTAGCAACAAAACTAAAGTCTGGTTATTATACGATTAATAAAAAGGAGAGCTATCGGTATCCACTTTTTTTTAACGAAAATGGACACGTTGAGTATGAGTTATATGTAACATTTCCGTCTAAAAATGAACACATACTTTCTGGTATTTCAAATATTTTATTACTGTCTTTGTTTTTTATCTTTATTATTATAATTGCCTTTTCAAGTTCTTTATATCAATTGGTAAGACAAAAGAAAATATCAGAAATTAAAACTGATTTTATTAATAACATGACACATGAGTTTAAAACTCCTATAGCTACTATTAATTTAGCTTTAGATTCTATTAAGAATCCTAAGATTATTAATGATAAGGACAAAGTTTTACGCTATGTGCAAATGATTAGAGATGAAAATAAAAGAATGCATTCTCAGGTAGAAAATGTCTTAAGAATATCTAGGTTAGAGAAAAATCAATTAGATATTAGTAAGGAAACTATTGATATGCACGATGTAATAGAAGATGCAATAACACACGTAAGCTTATTAATACAAGATAGAAAAGGAACATTAGAGACTCATTTTGAAGCGATTATCACAGAAATTCCAGGGAACGAATTTCATTTAACAAATATAATTGTCAACATATTAGAAAATGGTTTAAAATATTCTGAAGGGGCTCCAAAAATTGAAGTTTATACAGAAAGTACAAATAAGTTCTTTATCTTTAAAGTAAAGGATTATGGAATAGGAATGAGTAAGGCCGTACAAAAAAACGTTTTTGATAAGTTTTATAGAGAGCAAAGAGGAAATATACATGATGTAAAAGGACATGGACTTGGTTTAGCCTATGTAAAAGAAATAGTAGAAAAACATCATGGTACAGTTGTCGTAGAAAGCGAAAAAGGAGTAGGAAGTACATTTACAGTAAAATTACCTTTAATTTAAAAAATATAACAATGGGAAGTAAAAAAATTTTATTAGTTGAAGATGATCCAAATTTTGGAACGGTCTTAAAAGATTATTTAGCATTAAATGATTACAATGTAACTCATGCTAAAGATGGAATAGAAGGATTAATCATGTTTAAAAACAGTGATTATGATTTATGTATATTAGATGTTATGATGCCTCGTAAAGATGGATTTTCTCTTGCACAAGATATTAGAACCACCAATAAAGAAGTGCCAATTATTTTCTTAACAGCAAAAACTTTAAAAGAAGATGTTTTAAGAGGATATGCTGTTGGTGCAGATGATTATTTAAATAAGCCGTTCGATTCGGAAGTATTATTGCATAAAATTAAGGCCATTTTACAACGAAAAGATACAGATAAAACTGCAGAGTCAGAACAATTCGAATTTGTAATTGGAGGTTTTTTCTTCAATTCTAAGTTAAGACATTTATCTGTTGGAAAAGAAGGAGAACCTATTAAATTATCTCCAAAAGAAAGTAAATTGTTACGTATGTTGGCAATTCATAAAAATGATTTAATGCCAAGAGAATTGGCTTTGACAAAAATATGGAGAGACGACAATTATTTTACGTCTAGAAGTATGGATGTTTATATAGCAAAACTACGTAAATACCTAAAACCCGATGAAAAGGTAGAAATTTTAAATATACATGGTGAAGGATTTAGAATGGTAGATAAATCTTAAGAAAATTATAATTTCCCAGAAATAAAAAACTCAACATGATTGTTATCAGGTTGAGTTTTTGTACATTTAATATATGGCAGAATTTATTAAAATATATAATGAGAACCCAAACCAAAAGGAAATAGACAAAGTTGTTAGGGTTTTAAAACATGGCGGTTTGGTAATTTACCCAACAGATACTGTTTATGGCTTAGGTTGTGATATTACTAATAATAAGGCTTTAGAAAAGATTGCTCAGATTAAAGGTGTAAAGTTAGAAAAAGCTAATTTTTCTTTTATATGCAATAATTTAAGCCATTTATCAGATTATATAAAACAAATAGATAGCGCTACTTTTAAAGTGCTTAAAAGGGCGTTACCAGGTCCTTATACCTTTATTTTACCAGGAAGTAATAATTTACCGAAAGTTTTTAAAAAGAAAAAAACGGTAGGTATTCGTATTCCTGATAATAATATTATTAGAACTTTAGTAGAAGTGTTGGGCAACCCAATAGTGTCTACTTCTATTAGAGATGAAGATGAAGTTTTAGAATATACGACAGATCCAGAATTAATTTTTGAAAAATGGGGTAAGTTAGTAGATATTGTTATTGATGGGGGTTATGGAGATAATCAAGGATCTACGATTATAGATTTTACTGAAGGCTACCCAGAAGTAATAAGAGAAGGCAAAGGGAGTTTAGAAATTTTGTAAAATTAGTTGTAAAGCTTCATTTTTTTTATTTCTATACACGAGAAAAAAAATCTCAAGCGAAAATGATCACGGGCTGTTTTGTTATTTCAACCTAAGAGAGAAATTACATAATATAGCTCAATTTTCCATTCTCCTCTTTATAAGACATCTCCCAAAAGATAGAAGTGATAGGTTCGTGTAGTTATTTTTATAATTTGAAAAATATAATAATTAGTTAATTTTCTTCTACTTATAAAAGACGTTAATGGTGGTGGTTTTTAAAGTATGAAAAAAAGTATCAAGATTTTTTTACAATTACTTTAAATCATCAAACTTTTTTCTGCCAAGAGCAAAATATTGCCAAACAATACTTGTGTGTAGATTGTACTCTTGTTTCTTTTGTAAAACTCTACGTTTACCTAAAAATTTAAAGAAGTTTTTATAAAAGCTAAAATGTGCTTTAATGATGGCCCAAGTATGTATGGGATTGAACTCTAATAGAAACTTAAGACCTGCAATTCCGTCTAAAATTAAACGAGAAAAAATAACGAATAGAAACCATTTTTTAGGAACATTTTTTACTACATTCAATAAGCTATTTCTAAAGTTTAAATATGTTTTGTGCGGATTTGTTTCTTGCAAAGTGGCTCCGCCAATATGATAAACAGTAGAAGTACCTACGTATTTTACCTTGTAACCTCTATTTTGTGCTCTCCAGCATAAATCTATTTCTTCTTGATGTGCAAAATAATCTTCATCTAAACCACCTAATAGGTGATATACTTTAGATCGAATAAATAGACAAGCTCCTGAAGCCCAAAAAATAGTAGCTTCATCATTAAATTGACCATTATCGGTTTCTAATTCATTAAAAATACGACCTCTACAATAAGGATATCCGTATAAATCTACAAAACCTCCAGCAGCACCCGCATATTCAAATTTTGTTTTGTCTTTAAAATCTAATAATTTAGGTTGAATAATAGCCGTATTTTCTTCACTTTTAAAAACAGAAATAATGGGTTTCAGCCAATTTTCCGTAACCTCAACATCAGAATTTAAGAGGCAATAAATATCTGCATCTATTCTTTTCAAAGCATCATTATACCCTTTTGCATAACCGCCATTTACAATGTTTTCTACAATTTTAACTGAAGGAAAAAATTCTTTCACATATTTAATTGAAGAATCTGTAGAAGCATTGTCTGCTATATAAATATCCGCTTCTTGCGAACTAAAATTCAGAACCGATGGCAAGAACTGTTCTAACAGTTTTTGACCATTCCAATTTAATATGACAATTGCTATTTTCAAGGGTGCAAATTTACATTTTATAAGTTAGTTTAATTCTAATTTTTTCTTAATAAAAACGATAAACTTAACGAAGCTTATATAAGGTTATTATGGCATCGGATATTAGAATTTGTTTTATGTAATGAATCTTAATTTCTGCTATCGCAGGATTTACCAATTTTATTTATAATTAGGTATTTCTTTTAGAAAAATATATGTCTCATTTTCAAAATCCATTTTGCAGTAAAAATGCTCTAAACCATTGGTAACTATTAAAAATGTAGCTTTTAATTTTAAGTTATAACGAGCAATTTGATCAAAAGTATCTTGTGTAATTTTAATAGAAGGTGCTTTGCATTCTACAATAATTTCATGATTTCCTTCTTTATTAAAAACTAAAATGTCAGTTCTTTTTTTGCGATTATTAATGGTTAACTGTTTTTCTAAAGCAATTAAAGAAGTAGGATATTTTTTTTCATCGATCAAAAAATGTACATAATGCTGTCTAACCCATTCTTCTGGAGTTAAAACCATATATTTTTTTCTCAAATTATCAAAAATAAGCGTCTTATTTTCGCTACTTTTGAGCTTGAAGTTATAAGTTGGTAGGTTGAGTTTTTGCATCAGTCAAAAGTAAGAAAATGAACGAAATAAGAAGTATTGTTTCAGAGATAAAGAAAGGGAATATAAAGCCTATTTATTTTTTAATGGGTGATGAGCCTTATTATATTGATAAAATTTCTGATTATATAGAAGAAAATGTTTTAGATGAATCCGAAAAAGGGTTCAATCAGCAAGTAATGTATGGGAGAGATGCTAGTATAGAAGATATTGTTTCTTCGGCAAAACGCTACCCAATGATGGCCGAAAGACAAGTTATAATTGTAAAAGAAGCGCAAGATCTAAGCAGAAATATAGAAAAGTTAGTTTCTTATGCAGAAAATCCGCAACCAACCACTGTTTTAGTTTTTAATTATAAGTATAAAAAATTAGATAAGCGAAAAAAATTGCACAAAGTAATCGCTAAAACAGGTTTAGTTTACGAAAGTAAAAAGCTGTATGAAAATCAGGTTTCAGATTGGATTCGTAGAGTATTAAGTGGTAAAAAATATCAAATAGAGCCGAAAGCTTCTCAAATGTTAGTAGAATTTTTAGGTACAGATTTAAGTAAAATATCTAATGAATTAGATAAATTAATGCTAATTCTACCTAAAGATACTATAATTGATGACAAACATATTGAAGATAATATTGGTATTTCTAAGGACTTTAATAATTTTGAATTACGAAAGTCGGTAGGAGAAAAAAATATTGTAAAAGCGAATAGAATTATAAATTATTTTGCAGAAAATCCTAAAAATAACCCTTTGGTAATGACGATTTCTTTATTAAATGGTTTCTTTACACAACTGCTATTATTTCATGGATTAAAAGATAAGTCTAAAGGATCTGTAGCAAAATCACTTGGCGTGAGTCCGTATTTTGTAGATGAATATTTTTTGGCTGCTAAGAATTATCCGATGCGAAAAGTAGCGCAAGTAATTGCTTTTTTGCGAGATGCAGACGTAAAGAGTAAAGGAGTAGGAGCAAGCCAAACTCAAAAAGATATTTTAAAAGAACTATTATTTAAAATACTACATTAATATGAAAAATATTTTTGAGAAAGAAATCACCAATGAAGTTATTAAAAGAATTAATAATTTAACAACGTCCACAAAACCAACTTGGGGTAAAATGTCTGTTTCACAAATGTTATCGCATTGTTCTGTAAGTTATGAAATGGTTTATACGGATAAATATCCAAAGCCAAATGCATTTACCAAATGGATACTAAAAATGTTTGTGAAAAAGATTGTTGTTTCGGAAAAACCGTATGCTAAAAATGGAAAAACCGCTGCTCAATTCATTATTTCTGATGATAAGGAGTTTGAGGTTGAAAAGAAAATTTTAATAGATTATATAACTAAAACGCAAGAATTAGGAGAAGCTTATTTTGAAGGAAAGGAATCTCATTCTTTTGGGGAGTTAACTGCCGTAGAGTGGAATAATTCGTTCTATAAACATTTAGATCATCATTTAACTCAGTTTGGAGTTTAAGTATGATATTACTTAACCCATTTTGATTTTATAAAATTATAGGAAGAACGGATATCGTATTATCATTTAAAACAAAGAGAGAAATTATATAAAGATACTTAATTATAGATTTTTCTGAATTATGAGATTTCTCCTATCGCATAAATGACAAAACTGCATGTCATCATTTCCGCTTGTGAAATTTTTTTCTCGGGTCTCAGAAAGACATCTTGAGTTATAATTTGTTTTACGACATTATAGAATTCATTTGGGATTATAGGTTGAAATAACATTAGGAAGTGTTTTTACTCGAATTGATTGATTTTTTATCAATTATAAAACAACTTTATTTATAATATAAAAGCGAGCAATAAAATATTTACTGCTCGCTTTCTTAATTAATATCACTAATAATTGTCTTAATTCACAATCAACTTTTTAGTTAAAACTTGATTTTTTGAATCTTCAATTTTTATAAAATAAATACCTTTTTTTAAAGTTGATATTTCAAAGTAATTTGTTTTTATCACTTCATTAGAAAAGGATTTTACTTGTTTTCCGGTAACATCAAAAATGGTCACTTCATTTGTTTTATCAGAAAGAACAAAGTGTGTTTTAGCCGGATTTGGATACAGTTTCATAGAACTTATATTATCAACTGTAAAATCATCCGAAGAAAGAGAAGCAGGATTATTTGCATACACTTTAAATTCTCCGGGTGCTAAAGAAATAGTACTCGTTGTATTGGTAACAGAAATAGTAGTGTTATTTTTTAGTAAATTGTACCAAGTACCCGTTTGTTGAAAAGCAGGAGAAATACTTTGAGTTGTTACGCCAAAGTTTCCTATAATAACAATGTTTTGTATGTCTGAAGCAGCTGCATCTGTTAAGTGAATGGTATTTAATCCGTTAGCATTACCAACATCTAACGTGAAATCTGAAGTCTCAAAAATATCATATTGTAGTTTTAATTTAATTAATTTAGACCAAGTTTCTTTAACAGCTCTTCTGTTTTCGTTTGCTAAATAATTCCATAAAATAGGTTTATTACCCGTTCTTCCATTTTGTTCTATAGAAATATCATAACCCAATTCGCCAAATTGCCAAATCATTTTTGGACCTGGAATAGTAAAATAAAAGGCACCAGCTAATTCTTCTCTTTCTAAAGCGGTATTAAGGTTTTTAATATTGTAGCTACCACTAGAATTACCATATTGTAGATTCTTGTACATTAAACGCTCTTCATCATGGCTTTCCATATAACTTACATTTGCAGGTACAGACCAACCTCTATTTTTATAAGAAATCCAAGAGAAATCTGCATCACTACCAAAGCCCATAGTAGCTTGGTTATATTGATGGTTGTGATTGCCCCAAACCATAATTCCTTTTCCTTCGTCTAATTTATAATTTACCCATTCTGTTTCTTCTGCATTGGTACCTAAATGTTCGAAAATGATATAAAAACTGGGGTCTATTTCCCATTGGTTATCTGCATATTCTTTTAAAACATCAACTCTATCTTGTTGGTAAGCGTTTGTACAATTTTGGTCAGAATCAGAACAGTTTTGAGTAAATCCTTTTGTTAAATCCCAACGGAAACCATCAATTTTATATTCATCAATCCAATATTGAGTAACTCTTTTTACGTAGTCTTTAGTGGCTTGTTTAGCGTGATTAAAATCATTGAAAACACTGTAAGAGTGTGTAGCTGTTTGATTGAAAAAAGGACTATCTACACTTGCTTGTCCTCCATAACCACCATTATCTGTATTGTACATTCTGTAGTATGGATTTTGGCCAGAAGCATGATTAAAAGCAACATCTATAATTACAGCGATTCCTCTTCTATGGCATTCATCTATAAATTGTTTAAAAGCAGTGGTATTACCATAATATTTGTCTAAAGCCATGTGAAAAGAAGGATTGTAGCCCCAAGATTCATTGCCGTCAAATTCCATAACTGGTAAAAACTCGATGGCATTAATGCCTAATTCTTCTAAATAATCTAATCTTGCTTTTACAGCATCATAAGAATGCAAGGCATCAAAATCTCTTATTAAAAGTTCGTAAATAACTAGGTCTGTTTTTGCAGGTTTGGTAAAAGAAGTGTTTTGCCAAGCATAAGGAGTGTCTCCTGTTCTTAATAAAGTTACTGCGTGGTTTGTTTTTCCTGTTGGATAACTTGGTAAGTTGGGATATGTAGTTGCGTTTATATATTGATCGTTAGATTCATCTAAAATAACGGTAGAGTATGGGTCTGCAACTCTTAAATCGGCATTAATTATATATTGATACATATAATCTGTTTGCGGAGTTAAACCAGTTAATTCAATCCAAAAGCGATCTTTAGTACTGTCTTTTTTTAATAAATAAGTATTGTTGATTTGCCAGTTGTTAAAACTACCAATTATATGCACAAACTCCTTATTGGGCGCATAAAACACTAAAGTAGCTTTTGTATTGTCTGATGTGTTTAAGTTAATTCCGTCTTTCATACCTGCAGGAACAACGGCTTCTGAAACCGTTGGTTTTACAATTGCTTGAAACGTTGTGCTTTTTGTTTCTCCGTTATTTGTAGCTTCTAAAATATAAGTAGTATTTTCTGTTACGGTAGGAGAAAAGCTATATGATGTTATGTTATTTTGTTGATTAATAACAGCTCCATTTGCTTTTAAGCTAAAGTTTGATGATAATGAAGTTGTTGCAGCAATTGGTAATGTTTCTCCAGAATTTAATATTGTTGTAGCTGTAGATGGTGAATTTAAAGTTAATTGATAAGCACCAACCTCAAAATATTGGTCTTGAGATTTTTTATCACCAGAACCATCTTTTGCCTTTACTAACATTCCAATTCGTCCAAGACCTGTTCTGTTATAAAAGGTGGTTGGTGTAAAAGTTATAGAGTAAGTGTCATTGTTATTTTTTGTTAGTTTTTGAGCTTCGTTAGAATTTGTCCAACTTCCGTTGTTTGGAGAATCTATAGAATTGGCATCATTGATATCATAAGACCAAGACCATAAATAGATATCTGAAACTCCCCATGAAGCAGCTGTAATATTAGATACTGTAATTGTTATGGGATCAGTTTCATTAAAAGTAGCAGGAGAAACAGAAAAAGTAACATTCTGTACCTGGCTAAAAGTAAAACTGGTTATAAATAAGATTAAAAAAGTAATTTTTTTCATAAAAAAGGCTTTTTAAAGACAAAGGCTACCTTAAGTAGGTAGCCTTTGTAATGTTTTATAAAATTATTGAACAGTTACTGTTCCTTTATTATAGTCTACTGTAATTGTATATGAACCATCTCCAGGAGATTTTACATTATTTTCATCTTCTCTAACAATCATACCAGGGTATGTTTTACTTTCTCCCCAATCATTATCCCAAGCTCCTTGTTGCGGTAAGAACTTAAATTCATCTGTAGATGTTAAAGTTTGAGTTAATTCAAACAATCCTTCAGATACTTTTGTGAAAGCAGGAGCTGTTGCATTGTCCCATCCATTTGGAGAACCTACTAAATAAAGATTTGTAGGGATTTCTATAAGATTAAAAGTTAAAGTATTAAAATCTAGGGTAACCATATAAGTACCTGCATTTTCTACTTTAATGTTTTGTTCTTCATCTAACTCTAAAGTTCCGGCAGTAGTTTTATTTTCTCCCCAATCTCCGTCCCAAGAGCCAGATGTTGGTAATAATTTAAATTCATCATTTGCAGAAAAAGCTTGAACTTTTACAAAAACTCCATTTCCAGAGGTGTTAAATTGTTGCGTAGCATCGGCATTATTCCAACCATTGTGAGCACCTACCATAAACATGGTGTCTATGTTTTGTAATCTAAAACTAAGTGTATTAAAGTCTATCATAACCAAATACGTACCTGTTGTTGTAACTTTTATGTTTTGTTCTCCTTCTTGCACTATTTTACCAACATTATTTGGGTCTTCACCATAATCTCCATCCCAAGCGCCAGAAGTTGGTAATAATTTAAACTCATCACCTGCAGAAAAAGCTTGTACTTTAGTAAATACACCATTTCCAGTAGTATAAAGTTTTTGTGTGGCATCAGCATTGTTCCATTCATTATGGGCACCTACCATAAATAAATTATCTGGTATTGCCGCTTTAAAGGCAGTTAAGGCAATGGTTATAGCATCTGAAGTTCTTTCTAAATCTCCTGAAGCCGATTTTGCAATTGCTTTAATTCTAAAATCGAAGTTTGTGGCAACATCTGCAACTCCTCCATTGGCAATTACTAAATCATTTAAGTCTTTATAAGAAATTTCGAATGTTGTAGAAGTTGATGAACCGATATTTGCAAGCGCAGCAAAACTTGTTCCTGCTTCTGCCATTTCTATTTCATAGCTAATAGCTAAACTACTTGTTTCTCCAATTTCAGGATCGTCCCAAGTAATAGTTAAGGCTGTTTCATCAGGATTCACATCTGTTAATACTTGAGAAAAAGTATTATCTGGGCTCGTAATTACTGGTGGTTTCACTGCAAATTTAGAAATTTGAAATAAAATTACATTAGACATTGAGCTACCTGTAGATAATCTTACATAGATTGGTGTATCTGTATAAGATTTTACATCCGTATTTTCTAAAGCTTTATTTAATTCAGCAACGGTTATGGTAAAGTTCTTTTTATCTGTTGTACCTAATTGAATAGGAGCATCAAAAGTACTTTCTAAATCCATTTCTACGGTATAGGTTGCAGAAGGATTAATTTCATCGATCCAAGTAATTGTAAACGCAGGGTTATCTAATAATTCTGAATTTAAAAACACGGTACTAATTCCTGGTGTTACTAACTCAAAAACAGCATCTGGACTTGTTATTGTTAAGCTCTCTTCTGTCTCACAAGCACCTAAAAAAAGTGTTAGTGATAAAAATAAGTAGCTTAATCTTTTTATATAAGTTTTCATTTTTTATCTATTTTTAAGTTATTATAAATTTAAAGGAATTAAGATATAACGACCAGTTAAATCATTAAACCAAACATCATAATCATCTTCTACAATTACTGGTATTGCACCACCACCATCGGTTGCTACACCAGAAAAAGAAGTAGAGCTTCCCCATTTAGCACTAGCACCTGTAACAAATTCTACTTCGCCAGGAGTTAAATGTATTTTAGTAGCAAACCAAATATGACCATCAAAAGCAAGAGGTGTCATTGCTGTGTTGGCAATACTAGATCCTTGTATTTCTAATGATGTAGGACTTATAATTCCTGCTTCATTAAAAGATTCTATAGAAAACTCTTTAGAAGCAAAGTTTATTTTAAAAGTATAAAAACCATCAGATTTTACACCAAATCTTCCTGGATCGGCTTCTTGTGTTGCAGGGTTACCAGCAATATCTCCTTCAGTTTCTATTGGGTCTTCGTTATCTGGGTATGTAGTTCCCCATTGATTAGTCCATTCTCCTTTCGTTTCAATAACTTTAAATCTTCCTTCACCATCATCGGCAGAAGATTTTGAGAAATAACCAGTATAGTAAAAAGTATTACTATCTGTTTCGTCTCTAAATAAAGCGGGATTGTTACCTGTAGCTAAATTATCCCAACCAGGTGCAGTTGCATTACCTACTAAATAATAATCATTAAAAGAGTAATTAAAGTAAGGGTATACACTAAATTGAACTGTATTTGATGCAGCTGTTTCGCTATTTTGAGTTCCTAAAGAAGAAACAATTCTTATATAGATGTCTGACCAATTAAATGGATTGATTCCTGCGTTACCTGCCGCCGCATTTACCTCATTGATAGATAATGTAACCGAAGTTTTACCTGAAATAGTAGACGCAGTAACGGGTTCTGTAAAAGCATCATCTTTAGAAAATTGAATGGCATAATTAACAGCCGCTTGAATTCCATAATCGGCTTCATCCCAATTTAAAGTTAAAGCTGGGTTTGATGTATTTACAGCGTCTAATTCTAATTGTGTGAAATTTAATTCAGCTAGAGTAGGAGCTGTTGGTGCTGATATCGTAAATGTATCAGAAGTGTCATCGCAAGATTGGAAAAATAAAAGTATTAGACCAATGATACTAACTGCTGAAAATCTTTTTATGTTTTTCATCATTTGTAATTTGTTTTTAAATTAATACCCAGTATTTTGAGTTAAATTAGGGTTAGAAGCTAAACTTGCAGTAGGTATTGGGTATACTTTCATGTAAGCTGGTAAAGCAATACCGTTGCTACCGTTTCCTTTCCAAGCCCAATTGTAATTACCTCCAGTAAATTTACCAAATCTAATTAAATCTTGTCTTCTGTGTGCTTCCCAATGTAATTCTCTTGCTCTTTCATCTAAAATAAAATCTAACGAAATGTCTGATGCTGTTAGGTTATTTTGAGGATTGTTTGCTCTTGTTCTTAAGGCGTTTATATAAGAGATCATATCTGCATCTGTTCCTCCAGAACCTCCTCTTAAATGAGCTTCTGCGTACATTAAATACACATCTGCTAATCTAAATAAAGGGAAATCTGTATCTACAAAAGTTTGATCTGATCCAAAGGTTCCTGTAGAGGTAGCATTCGAATATTTTTCTATTACATACCCTTGGTCTTTATCAGAAATGTCTGTAATATCAATACTTCTAGTTCCAGAAATAATGGTATTTCTAGTATCTCCAGAAAAAATACCGCCATTAAATAATTCTGCAAATTGTTTTCGAATTCTTAAAGCGCCTCCCCAACCTGCGGCACCAACACCTAAAGGAATTCCGTTTGCTTCTAAACTCCCTATTTCACCATTTACCATTACTGTTGTTGGTCCGTAGTTCTGTGTGATTAAACCATCTGAAATTAAGGGGAAAATAATTTCATTATTAGCAGAGTTCGTGTTGTTATCTGCCATAAATAAATGTGTATAATTGGTTGCTAAAGAAAATCCACCACCTAAAATTTTTGTACATTCAGCTAAACATTCTGTATATTTTGGCTCACCAATATAAACATCTGCATTTAAGTATATTTTAGCTAAAATCATCCACGCAACTGCTTTGTCTGCTCTACCATGTAGATTAGTTCTTGGAGCCATTAAATCTGCATCAATTGCTAATAATTCACTTTCTATAAATGTAAATAATTCCGCTCTATCCGCTTGCGGAGGATTAAAACCAGCAATTGGGTCAGTTTCTATAACCATAGGAGCTTTACCGTACAAGTCCATTAAGTTATAATAAGACAAAGCTCTTAACAAACGGGCTTCTGCTCTATAAGTAACAATGTCTGCTTTTGTATTGGCAGATACGTTTCTTGCATTTAATTTTTCTGGGGTTGTTTCTCTTAAGAAATTGTTAGCAAATGCTACGGTTACCATCGCTCTACTAAACATACCTAATATTACTGGATTTTGTGCAGTCCAAATATTACGTTGAATTTCTCTTGTACCAGGGTCATTCTCATAAGACCAAATCATTTGGTCTGCAGAAAGAGTTTGCAAATACAATAATGTTCTACCATATTGACTAGTACCTGCATCTAAACCTTTAATATTAGAACTTTCTGGACCATCAACTCCGGTTAAAGATAAGTTGGCATAAGTTCCGGCTAATACTTCTAAATAAGCGCTTTCATTTTCAAAAAGTGCTTCGCTTAAAACCGTTTGATCATCTTCTGGTACAATATTTAAATCGTTTGTACAAGAAGTAACTACTGATGTTAACAAAATAACAACGAATAGATTTTTTATTGTTTTTATATATTTTTTCATCTTGTTTTTATTAGAATTTAATATTAGCTCCAACTAAGAAGTTTCTAGATCTAGGATAAATTAAATTATCAATTCCATCAAACACTTCTGGGTCTAAACCAGAGTAGTTTGTTAAAGTAAATACATTTTGAACCCCAGCCCATAAGCGAATACTGCTGTAAGAGAATTTTTTAATTGGGTTGTTAAAAGTATATCCTAGAGTAACATTGTCCATTCTTAAATAAGAAGCATTTTCTATATAAATATCAGAATTTATAACGTTAGACGTTCTTAAGAAATCTGTGTTTAATACAGAGGTAGGCAAGTTTCCTAAAACAGCGTTGTCTTGTAATAATTCGTATTGTGCTCTAGAAGAGTTTACGTTATTATATACATAATTACCAAGGCTTGCTCTTAAGTTAAAACCTAAATCGAAATTTTTGTAATTAAAACTAGATTGAAAACCTAAAGTTACATCTGCATTTGGGTTTTCTTTTAAATAACGATCTTCATCATTAATAATACCATCATCATTTAAATCTGCATATGCTCCTTCTATTGGTTTGCCTGCAGTGTTGTATAGTTGTTTATATACGTGAAAAGAGTTTGGTGCAAAACCTTCTCTTAATAATTGAATGGTATTTCCTGTTCCACCAGAAGTACCACCAGTTCTAACGTCTTGGTTATTTGCAAGCTCTGTAATTTTTCTATCTAAATACGTCGCGTTAAATGTAAAGTTCCAATTATAATCTTCACTTTTAAGGATGTCTCCATTTAAAGTAAACTCTAAACCTTTAATTTGTAATTGACCAATATTCTGAATTGTACTGTTACCAAAGTTTGTACCATCTGCTAAAGCAGCATCAAATAATAAATCATTAGATGTTTTTTGAAATGCACTTACAGATCCACTAAATTTATTATCAAACAAACCATAATCTACACCAAACTCTATAGTTGTTGTTTCTTCCCACTTTAAATTTGGGTTTACAACAGAAGGAATGGTAGATTTTATGGTGGAGTTTCCAAACAAATATCTAGAAGTTTCATTACCAAAACGGTATCTATCTAAATACAAATCATTAACACCAGGTATGTTTTGTTGTCCTGTTAAACCAACACTAGCTCTTAATTTTAAGTTTGAAATTACTTTAGAATCTTTTAAGAAATCTTCATCACTAATGTTCCATGCTAATGCAGCACCACCAAAGTTACCCCATTGATTGTCTGAACTAAAACGAGAAGTACCATCTCTTCTAAAATTTAAAGTAAGTAAATATTTTTGGTTGAATTTAAATTTAGCTCTACCAAAGAAACCAATATTAACAACATCTGGATCTGCAAAAGTTGTAGATATATTTTCTGGGTTATTTCTATTTCCAGAATTGGCACCAAAATTTTCGAATCGTTGATAAGAATAACCAGTGGTAAGATCTACATTAAAGTTATTGTAATCTTTTATATAGTTAAAATAAGTATCAAATAATTTATTACCTCTTTCTTGTGTATTAAATGCATTATTACCCAAATATAAAGCGTTAGACTGTGCAGGTGCTAATTTAGATGTTACATCACTATTTTCTGAATTAATTTTATCGAAACCAACATTTACAACAGCTCTTAATTCTGGTAAAAAATGAAATTTATAATCGAAATTTAAGTTTCCGTATTGTCTAAAAGCATATCCCGTATTGTTTCTTTGCAATAAAGATGCTACTGGGTTGGTTGTTCCGTTTGCAATTTCTCCGTTAGAAAAGTGTTGGTAATACCCACCAAACCTAGAAGAAGAATCATACACAGATTGTGTAGGGTCGTAACGTAAAGCAGCACCTATTTGTCCGGAATCTCCAAAACGACTGTCTTCAAAAACCCTGTTATAATTTAGGTTAATTTTTAAATGATCTTTAAATAAAGAAGGATTCATTGATAAGGAAATAGTTTTTCTATCAAACTGAGAAGTTAACAAAGCACCTTCTTGGTTTGCAAAACCTATAGATAATCTTGTAGGTATTGCCCCAAAAATTTGTCCTTTTGCAGTAAGATTATATAAAGAAGACGTTGTAGAACGTAATACTTTATCTTGCCAATTTGTATTTGCACTACCTAAAGCAGCAACATCTCCAGGTCTTTTTGCTGTAATTAAATTTCTATAATCATCAGCAGAAAAAACATTTACTTTATCTAATACTTCTCCAAAAGTATATTGCATATCAAAATCTAATGTAAATTCTTTTCTACCTTTTTTAGTAGTAATGATTATAACACCATTAGAAGCTCTAGAACCATAAATAGCGGTTGCAGAAGCATCTTTTAAAACAGAAAAAGACTCTATGTCATTAGGGTTAATGTTTGCTAATAAACCACGAGAACCAGCAATAGAAGCATCACTATTTTCTATAGGTAAACCATCAATAATAATTAAAGGACTGTTAGAAGCACCGATAGAAGAACCCCCACGAATTGTAATCTGAGATCCAGAACCAGGTGCACCACTTGTAGTAACACTTACCCCAGAAACCCTACCACTTAATAAATTTTCTGGTGTTACAATGTTCCCTTTTGTAAAATCTTTAGAGGTAATAGACTCTACAGAACCAGTAGCGTCTTTTACAGTAGTTGTACCATAACCTACCACTACAATCTCATCTAACGATTCTGCAGATTCTTCTAATACTACCGTAAGGTTATAATTTGTACCAATAGTAAGCTCTTTATCTGCAAAACCTAAATATCTAAAGACAAGAATGTCTCCTTTATTTATTTTATTAATACTAAAGATTCCATCAAAATCGGTTTGTATACCTTTTGTAGTACCTTTAATTACTACACTAACACCAGGCAAAGGATCACCAGATGTTTTATCTTTTACAACACCTTTAACTGTTTGTTGTGCAAACATGCTAAAAGAAGTAGTTAAAAGAATTCCAATTAACAATAATTTAAATTTTTTCATGTATATTTTGTTAAATTATAACTGTAAATTTGAGTTTGTGATTTTACAATAAATTTACATTCCACTCTGTAAATATACCTATTAGAGAAACATTTACAACATGATTTAAATCACGAAAACGTTTTCGTGTTAACAACTTTCTTTGAGTTATTATTACATAATTAATGAAATTTAACACTAATATTTTACTTTTGATAAATAATGAAGCAAAAAATAACCATAAAAACAATTGCTAAGGAATTAGGTGTTTCTACATCTACTGTTTCAAAAGCTCTAAAAGACAGTCATGAAATTAGTAAAGAAACAAAAGAGAAAATTCAAGCTTTTGCAGATTACTATAATTACAAACCTAATAGTTTAGCATTGCAACTTCGCAATCAGAAAACAAAAGTAATTGGCGTTATTTTACCTAAAATAGTACACCATTTTTTCTCTACAGTTATTATGGGGATAGAAGAAGGAGCTATAGAAAAAGGGTATCATATAATGGTGTGTTTTTCGAATGAATCCTATAAAAAGGAGGTAGAGACTCTAAAAGTTTTATCAAACGGAAGTGTAGATGGTTTAATCGTTTCAATAGCGAATGAAACTCTAGAAAATAAAGACTTTAAACATTTTCAGGATTTAGTATCAGAAGAAATTCCATTAGTATTATTTGATAGAGTTGTAGATGAAATTCTATGCGATAAAGTAGTGGTAGATGATGTTGGAGCTGGGTTTAAAGCTACCAAACATTTGTTAGAAATCGGAAGAAGTAAAATTGCTTTATTAACAACACCAAAACATGTGAATGTAGGAGCTTTAAGGAGGCAGGGCTATGAAAAAGCTTTGATTGAAGCCTATATTAAAACAGATTCTAAATTAATTATAGAGATTGATGAAAGTATTAATATCTGTAATCAAATAGAAAAAATATTTGAAGAAGATATCGATGGTATTTTTGCGGTAAATGAAATTTATGCAGCAAAGGCAATGAAATTAGCTAAAGATAAAGGTTTAAGGGTTCCTGAAGATATTGCAATCATTGGTTTTACAGATGGTTTAATCTCTAGGTACTCATCTCCATCTATAACCACTGTTGCACAACATGGTTTTGTTATGGGTAAACAAGCAGTAGAACTTTTAATAGAACGAATTGAAAAGGATTCTGAAGTTTACAAACCTAAAAAAATTGTTATTTCTAGCGACTTAAAACTACGAGAATCTACGAAAACGTCGTCGTAGATAGTTTTATTACTTTTCCATAAATTCAGATAAAATATCTACTTTTGTTTCATTAATCTGATTTATCAATAAATTACATTCCACAAAATTTATGAATTGATAAGTCTAGTCGCTTATCGTAATAGTTACTTAATAGAATACGATAATGGAAAAGCGTAAGTTAAGCTTCTGGCAAATCTGGAACATGAGTTTTGGATTTCTAGGAATACAATTCGGGTTCGCCTTGCAAGGTGGATTCATGTCAAGAATTTTTCAAACTTTAGGAGCCGGTAAGGAAGAAATTCCGATGCTTTGGATAGCCGCACCTTTAACAGGGTTACTTGTACAACCAATTATTGGTTATATGAGTGATAGAACTTGGAGTATAAAATGGGGGAGAAGAAAACCTTACTTTTTAGTAGGTGCTATTTTAAGTTCTTTAGCACTGTTTTTTGTACCTCATTCTCCTGTTTTATGGGTTGCTGCTGGTTTTTTATGGATTTTAGATGCATCTATAAATGTTTCTATGGAACCCTTTAGAGCTTTAGTAGCAGATAAATTACCACAATCTCAACGATCTTATGGTTTTGTTGTACAAACATTAATTATAGGTATTGGAACTTGGATTGCAAGTAATTTACCTTGGATGGTCTCTCAATTTGGTGTAAGTAATGAAGCGGCATCTGGTGTTGTACCAATGTCTGTAAAAATTGCTTTTGCTATTGGAGCATTTGTTTTTATGGCAAGTATTTTATATACCGTTTTTACAACGGATGAATATCCGCCAGAAGACATGGTAGAATTTGAAAAAGAAAAGGAGAAAAAGAATAATTTTATTCCAGATATCTTAAACAATATTGGCAGCATGCCAACCACAATGAAAAAATTGGGAGTGATTCAGTTTTTCTCATGGTTTGCTTTTTTTACCATGTGGTCTATGGCAAACCCTGCTTTAACAGAACATGTGTTTCATACGCCAGCTCCTATAGAAGCCGCTTTTAATATGGCAGATACGGTACAAGCAGAAGCGTTTAAAATAGCCAATACAAAATTTCAAGAATCATCTAATTCAGTAGGTTCTGCAATGGGAATTTACGGACTATCTTCAATGGTATTTGCTTTGTTATTAACCTTATATACTTCCAAAAGAAACATCAACAGAAAATATGTACATATGTTTTCTTTAATTATTGGAGGTGCAGGTTTTTTAGCGATGAGTTATGCATCACCAGAAAATTTAAAATATTGTTTTGTATTAATTGGTTTTGCCTGGGGTAGTATATTATCCATGCCATATGCGATGTTATCTAGTTCTGTAGATCCAAAGAAAATGGGAGTAATTATGGGAATATTTAATATGTTTATTGTAATTCCGCAAATTATTGCCGCATTAGGAGGGATTAATTATGTCTCTAATTTATTAGGAGAAGATGCTATTAATGCTATGACAGTTGCAGGAATTAGTTTAATAATTGCAGGTTTATGTAATTTATTAATTACCAATAAAAACGCAATTAGTTATCAAGAAGAGATTTAAAAATAAAAAGCATATATATTTAATTAGTTGACTTTAAAATTAATTAAATTTCAAAATTAAAATTTAAAAATACATGAAAAAAGGATTTATATTCGATTTGGATGGTGTTATTGTAGACACTGCAAAATACCATTATTTAGCTTGGAAAAAACTAGCAAACGAACTAGGTTTCGAGTTTAGTAAAGAACAAAACGAATTATTTAAAGGCGTAAGCAGAAAACGTTGTTTAGAAATTTTGTTAGAAATTGGTAATAGAGAAGCTACACAAGAAGAGTTTGATACTTGGATGATCGAAAAAAATGTAGATTATTTAAAGTATATCGAAAATATGGACGCTTCAGAGATTTTACCTGATGTGCCTAAAGTTTTAGAATTTTTAAAAGGACAAAATATTCCTATTGCTTTAGGTTCTGCGAGTAAAAATGCACAACCTATTTTAGAAAAAGTAGGACTTTTACACTATTTTGATACTATTGTAGATGGAAATAATGTAACCAAAGCAAAACCAGATCCTGAAGTTTTTCTTTTAGCAGCAAAACAATTAGGTGTAAATGCAAATGATTGTGTTGTTTTTGAAGATGCTGTTGCCGGTGTAGAAGCTGCAAATGCTGCAAAAATGATTAGTATAGGTATTGGAGATCAAAAAATACTTTCTGAAGCACAATTTAACTTTTTGGATTTTACAGAAATCAGTACTGATTTTATTCAGGAGTTGATTGATAAATAAGTAGGTCTAGAATAGAAACAAGACTAAAAAGAGTCAAGAAACAAGATCAAAAAATAAATTACATAGCAAGAGTCAGTCTAATAGCGTAGCGGTCTAGCATCTTTGCTCTTATATCTTAAAAAAACAAAATGAATCAAGATTATATCATACCAAACGAATGGTCTATTATAGAAGAAGGCTTTAATTCAGAGAAAGTAAAATCATCAGAAAGCTTGTTCAGTATTGGTAATGGCGCCATGGGACAAAGAGCAAATTTTGAAGAAAATTACTCAGGAGAAACTTTTCAAGGGAGTTATATTGGTGGTGTTTATTACCCAGATAAAACACGTGTTGGATGGTGGAAAAATGGATATCCAGAGTATTTTGCAAAGGTATTGAATGCACCAAATTGGATTGGAATTAACGTACTTATCAATGAGGAAAAATTAGATTTAAACACCTGTAAAGAGGTTTCTAAATTTAAGAGAGAGTTAAACATGCAAGAAGGTTGTTTGTCTAGAAGTTTTGAAGCTGTTTTACAAAACGGAATCAAAATTAATGTTGCTACAAAACGTTTTTTAAGTCTAGAAATCGATGAGATTGGTGCTATAAGTTACAATATTACTTTGTTAAATTCCGATGCTAAAATTACATATATTCCTTATATAGATGCAGGAATTACCAATGAAGATACCAATTGGGATGATCAATTTTGGGATGTTTTAAAAGTTTCTCAAAAGAACCAACAATCTTATATTGAGGCAAGAACCATGAAAACACATTTTTATACGTGTACTTTTATGGAATCTCGTTTTTTTATAGATAATAAAGAAGTTGAGGTGAGTGGTAAAAGTGAGCAAACTTCTAACTTAATTTCTTCTACATATCAACAAGATATTAAAGAAAATCAAACATTTACCATTCATAAATTTGGTGGTTATGTAGTTGATAGAGATCATGATAAAGAAGCATTAGTTGCTGCTGCAAAAGTAGCTTTAGACAAAGCTGTGAGTTTTGGTTTTGATGTTTTATTAGAAAAGCAAAAAGAATCTTGGGCACAAATCTGGAGCATGAGCGACATTACTATAGAGGGTGATGTAAAAGCACAACAAGGAATTCGTTTTAATATTTTTCAATTAAATCAAACGTATTTAGGTACAGATGCTAGTTTAAATATTGGTCCGAAAGGGTTTACAGGAGAAAAATATGGAGGAAGTACTTATTGGGATACTGAAGCATATTGTATTCCTTTTTATATGGCAACCAAAGATCAATCTGTTGCAAGAACCTTGTTAGAATACAGATACAATCATTTAGATAAAGCTATTGAAAATGCAGGAAAGTTAGGTTTTACTAATGGAGCTGCGTTGTATCCAATGGTAACCATGAATGGTGAAGAATGCCATAACGAATGGGAAATTACTTTTGAAGAAATTCATAGAAATGGTGCCATCGCTTTTGCTATTTATAACTATTATAGATTTACAAATGATTATTCTTACATTCCAGAAAAAGGATTGGAAGTTTTAATTGCCATTGCACGTTTTTGGCAACAAAGAGCAACTTTTTCTTCGGATAAAAACAAATTCATGATTTTGGGTGTTACAGGTCCTAATGAATATGAGAATAACATCAACAATAATTTTTACACGAATTACATTGCTAAATGGTGTATTAATTATGCGTTAGAAAATATCGAAACTGTAAAAACGGATCATGTTTCTGATTACATCAGAATAAAAGAAAAAGTTAATTTCACGGATGAAGAATTGGTGAAATGGAAAAGTGTTGCTGATGGAATGTATTTCCCATATTCAGAAAAAAACAAGGTGTATTTGCAACAAGATGGTTTCTTAGATAAAGAATTAATTACGGTTGCCAATTTAGATAAAAGCCAAAGACCAATAAATCAAAAATGGAGTTGGGACAGAATTTTACGTTCTCCGTACATAAAACAAGCCGATACTTTACAAGGTTTTTATATGTTCGAAGATGATTTTTCTACGGAAGAATTAGAACGTCATTTCGATTTTTACGAGCCATTTACGGTACATGAAAGTTCATTGTCTCCTTGTGTACACAGTATTCAGGCTGCAAAATTAGACAGAATGGACCAGGCGTATACGTTCTATTTACGTACTTCTCGTTTAGATTTAGACGATTATAATCACGAAGTAGAAGAAGGGTTACATATTACTTCTATGGCAGGAACTTGGATGAGTATTGTAGAAGGTTTTGGAGGAATGAGAGTAAAAAATAACACGCTTTCTTTTTCTCCAAAAATACCTAAAGGATGGAAAGCGTATTCATTTAAAGTGAATTTTAGACACCAAGTAATTACCGTAAATGTTTCTCAAACAGGAACTGAATTTACTTTAGCAGGAAAAGAAGCAATAGATATTTTGGTTGATGGAGCGCAAGTAACTGTGTCACCAAATAACTAAATATAAATACGAACCTCAAAGGTTTTTAAAACCTTTGAGGTTTACATAATAATCGAATTAAAAATATGGAAAAATATGATGTTTTAGAACCAGACCATTTTTACCATATTTATAATAGAGGAAATAATAAAGAAAATTTATTTGTTGAAGATAGTAATTATTCACATTTTTTAAATTTAGTAAAAAAGCATATTTCACCAATTGCAGATGTATATGTGTACTGTTTGTTGAAAAATCATTTTCATTTATTGATTAAAATAAAGTCAAGAGAAGAGTTATCATTAATTAATAAAATAAATTTAGATAAGTTATCTCAACCTTTTTCTAACTTATTTAATGCTTATACAAAAGCTATAAATAAAAAGTACAACAGAGAAGGAAGTTTGTTTAAAGTTAGATTTAAACGTAATAGAATTACGGATTTAAATTATTTAAGAAATGTAATTTTATATATTCATTTAAATCCTCTTAAACATGGTTTTACAGATAATTATCAAGAATATTTATATTCATCTTATAAATCTATTTTATCATCAAAACCAACAATTTTAAAGAGAGAAGAAGTAATTGTATTATTTGATGATAAAGATAATTTTATTCATGTTCATTATGAAAATGAACAAAGTGATAATTTTGAAGAACTTGAATAAATAGTAACAAAGCAAACCTCAAAGGTTTTTAAAACCTTTGAGGTTTAAATAGGATAAAATGAAACTATTAAAATACATCCTTTTAACTGTTCTTATAATTTTTGTTATCGTATTTTTGTTTTCATGCCAAAAACGAGAACAAAATAAAATGGAGGTTACTAAGGAAATTACAGCAGTAATAAACGAAATTGAAAGAGTAGAACCACCTAATTGGTTTATTGGTTTTAAGGATACTTCACTACAATTATTAGTTAAAGAAGAAAATATTGGGTTTGCAACACCTTCCATTTCTTACGAAGGGGTTTCTATTGAAAAAGTTAACAAAGCTAGAAGTAACAATTACTTATTTATTGATTTAATCATTGATAAATCAACAAATCCAGGTGTATTTAATATTGATTTTAATTTTACTGATGGTACAAAAAAAACGCATACGTATGAGTTAAAATCAAGAGAGAAAAACGCGGAAGATTATATTGGTTTTAACAGTTCTGATGCTATTTATTTAATTACACCAGATCGTTTTGCAAATGGAGATGATTCTAATAACATTAATTTAGCATTAAAAGAAACAGATATAGATCGTTCTGATAATTATAAGCGCCACGGTGGTGATATACAAGGAATCATAAATCATGTAGATTATATTTACGACTTAGGATTTACAGCTGTTTGGCCAACGCCAGTGTTAATAAATGATATGGCAGAAAGTTCTTATCATGGCTATGCAATTACAGATTTCTATACAGTAGATTCTCGTTTTGGTAATTTATCAGAATATAAAAAATTAGCTGATAAGTTAAGAGAAAAAAATATGAAATTAATCATGGATCAAGTTGCCAATCATTGTGGTATTGGCCATTGGTGGATGGAGGATTTACCTTTTGATGATTGGTTAAACAATCAAAAAAACTATGAAGAGAATATTAATAATTGGAATAATGAAACCAATATAGGATCTAATCATAGAAGAACTACAAATCAAGATATATATGCCGCAAAGGCTGATGTAAAAGGGAATAATGAAGGGTGGTTTTCGCCTAAAATGCCAGATTTAAACCAACGGAATCCATTTTTAGCCAAATATATTATTCAAAATAGTATCTGGTGGATAGAAACGTTGGGGTTAGGCGGTATTAGACAAGATACCTATCCATATCCAGATAAAGCCTTTATGAGTAATTGGGCAGGTGCTATTATGCATGAATACCCTAATTTTTCTATTGTAGGAGAAGAATGGAGTTACAACCCCTTAATTGTTGGTTATTGGCAACGAGGAGCTTGTAATAAAGATGGTTATGAGTCTAACTTAAAATCACCTATGGATTTTCCGATGCAAAAAGCTATTGTAGAAGGTTTAAATGAAGAAGAATCTTGGGATCAAGGGTTAGTAAAATTGTATGAAGGTTTAGCAAATGATTTTCATTATACAACTCCAAAAGATATTCTAGTTTTTTTAGATAACCATGATAAAACCCGGATATATACAGAACTATGGGAAGATCTTTATAAAGTGAAAATGGGTTTAAGTTATATGTTGACTTTGCCTAGAATTCCACAAATATATTATGGTACAGAAATTTTAATGAGCGATTCTGCAAATCCAGGAGATCATGGTTTAATTAGAAGTGATTTCCCTGGAGGTTGGACAGATGATGTTGTAAATGCTTTTACTGGAGAAGGGTTAAATGAATACCAAAAGGACATGCAATCTTTTATTAAAAAGCTTTTAAACTATCGTAAAAATAGTGCAGCCATTCATGATGGAAAAACAATACATTTTGCGCCTTTAATGGGTGTTTATTTCTTGTTTAGAATAAAAGATGATGAAACCGTAGTGCATATTATCAATAAAAATAAAGAACCTATTACGGTTGATTTAAACCGATTTGAAGAGGTTGGAATGAAAGGAAAAACAGTAAAAAATATTATTACAGACGAAGAGTTTGTATGGGGAAATGAAATTCAATTAACCGATAGAGGTAGTATTATTTTAACAACGAAAATATAGTTATAAATAAGCAGGTATTCCTTTTTGTAACAAAAACCAAAAGACTTAAAACACATTAATATGAAAACCTATATCATTCTTTTTTTATTATTGTTTATAGCATCTTTTGCTTTTACTCAAAACTCTAAAAGAGTTTTTAAAAAAGCAAGTGTTGATAAAGGAAATTTATTGAAAATTGAAGTGAATGATGGAATTTACCAAATTCAATTTTATAACTCTAAAATTGTAGAAACATCTTTTATTCCAAAAGGAGAAGAATTTAATTCTACTTCTCATGCGGTTGTTTTAAAACCAAATCTGGCAGATGTTCAGTTAAAAGAATCGGAATACTTTGTTGATTTTTCCTCAAAAGGTATTTCCGTAAAAATTCAAAAATCACCTTTTAAAATTTCTTATTTTTATAAGGATAAAGAAATTACATCAGAGAAAAAAGGATATTTTAAATCCAAACATCAACCGTTGGAATCGGTAAAAGGGAATATTGTAGCTAAAAAAACAGAAAAAATTGAATTCAATTTAACTGCTGAGGAAGTTTTATATGGAGCTGGAGCAAGAGCTTTAGGTATGAATAGAAGAGGTTACAGATTACCACTTTATAACAGAGCGCAATATGGCTACGAAACGCATGCAGAGTTAATGAACTTTACAATTCCGTTGGTAATTTCATCAAAAAAATACATGCTGCATTTTGATAATGCACCCATTGGTTATTTAGATTTAGATAGTAAAAAAGACAATTCCTTAACGTATGAAACTATTTCTGGACGAAAAACTTATCAAGTTGTTGTAGGGGATTCTTGGGAAGATTTGGTGAATAATTATACCACTTTAACAGGAAAACAACCTTTGCCTGCCCGTTGGACTTTAGGTAATTTTTCTAGTAGATTTGGGTATCATTCTCAGCGAGAAACAGAAGCTACCATAGCTAAATTTCAAGAAGAAAAAATACCAGTAGATGCCGTGATTTTAGATTTGTATTGGTTTGGAAAAGAGTTGCAAGGCACCATGGGGAATCTTGAGGTTTACAAAGACTCTTTTCCTGATATTAAAGCAATGATTTCTAGGCTTAAAGACAAGGGAATTAAAACTGTTTTAATTACAGAACCTTTTATTTTATCCACTTCTAAAAAGTGGAATGAAGCTGAAGAAAAAGAAGTTTTAGCAACAGATTCCATAGGAAATTCAGCTAAATATGATTTCTATTTTGGTAATACAGGTATTGTAGATATTTACAAAAAGGAAGGAAAAGAGTGGTTTTGGAACATTTATAAAGAACTTATAAATCTTGGAGCAAAAGGACTTTGGGGAGATTTAGGAGAACCAGAAGTATTGCCGTCTTGGGTAAATTTCCAGAATAAAAAAGCAGATGAAATTCATAATATTTATGGACATGATTGGGCGCGTTTAATTTTTGAAGGATATCAAAAGGAATTTCCGCAAGAAAGACCGTTTATTTTAATGCGTGCAGGTTCTTCAGGTTCGCAACGTTTTGGTATGATTCCTTGGTCTGGAGATGTAAATAGAACTTGGGGCGGATTGCAATCTCAACCAGAAATTGCCTTACAAATGGGCATGCAAGGTTTGGGGTATATGCATTCTGATTTAGGCGGATTTGCCGGAGATAATTTAGACGATAATTTATACACACGTTGGCTGCAATATGGTGTTTTTCAACCTATTTTTAGACCGCATGCGCAAGAAGGAGTTGCTAGTGAACCTGTTTTTAGAAGTGATAGCGCCAAGGAATTAGCTAAAAAAGCAATTGAATTACGCTACAAATTATTGCCTTATAATTACAATGTGGCTTTTGAAAACAATCAAAAAGGTACACCTTTAATGCGTCCTATTTTCTTTGAAGAAGATGATGAAAAGTTGATGAGTAATTCAACAACATATATGTGGGGAAAAGACTTTTTAATTACGCCAATATTAAAAGATGCCGTAAAAACAAAAGAAATTTATTTTCCTAAAACAGCCAATTGGTTTAATTTTTATACGGACGAAAAAGTTGAAGGAGGACAAACTAAAACTGTTCAGTTAAATGAAGAAACGATTCCTACCTATGTAAGAGGAGGTGTTTTTATTCCGATGACAAAAATTGTTCAAACAACAGATGATTATACAGGTGATGTTTTAGATCTTCATTATTATTACGATGCATCAGTGCAAAAAAGTGAGGGTTCAATGTATAATGACAATGGTTTACTTTCTAATGCTTTTGAGAAAGGAGCATATGAAATTCTAACCTTTGAATCTGAAATAACAAAACGTTGGTTAGAAATTGATTTAGAAGCAGAGTTAGGTGCTAATTGGAATTCATCAGAAAAAGAAATTAAATTAATCATACATAGTATCAATTGGAATCCTAAAAAGATAAAAATCGATGGAAAAGGAAAACAATTTTCATTAGAAAAAAATACACTTACCATTCCTTTAAAATGGAATACTAAGAAAGAATTAAGAGTAAAAATAGCATTAAAATAATAATCAATTATGAGAAAAATAAATAGCGTTTTATCCGTTTTAATTTTACTATTGGTAATTGGTTGTTCAACAGAAAAAAAATCAAAAAACGACATGAAAAGTGCATCAAAAAAGAAAAAGGAAGTAGTTTATCAGGTATTTACACGTTTGTTTGGTAATACAAACACCACGAATAAACCTTGGGGAACAATTGAAGAAAATGGTGTGGGTAAATTCAACGATTTTACAAATAAAGCCTTGTCTGAAATAAAAGATTTAGGTGTTACTCATATTTGGTATACAGGTGTTCCGCATCATGATGTAATTAGAGATTATACAAAGTTTGGCATTTCTAATGATGATCCGGATATTGTAAAAGGTAGAGCAGGTTCTCCGTATGCAGTGAAAGATTATTACAATGTAAATCCGGATTTAGCTGTAAATGTAGCCAACAGATTAGAAGAATTTGAGGCTTTAGTAGCTCGTTCTCATAAAAATGGATTAAAAGTAATTATTGATATTGTACCAAACCATGTTGCAAGAAATTATCAAAGTTTATCAAATCCTAAAGGGACCAAAGATTTTGGGGCAGATGATGATAAAACAGTGGAATATGATGTAGATAATAATTTTTATTATGTACCAAATGAAGCGTTTCAAGTGCCAGATTTCTTAAATGGATATGCACCGTTAGGCGGAGAAAAAAATAGGTTGTCTGATCATAAATATGTTGAAAACCCTGCAAAATGGACAGGAAATGGATCTCGTGCAGCAAAACCTCATTTTAACGACTGGTATGAAACGGTAAAAGTAAATTATGGTGTTTCTCCGGACGGAAGAAAAGATTTTGATGAATTGCCAAACGGATTTGAAAACGAAGATTACAAAAAACATTTTGAGTTTTGGCAAGATAAAAAAGTACCAAGTTCTTGGATTAAATTTAGAGATATTGCTTTGTACTGGACAGCAAAAGGAATAGACGGATTTAGATATGACATGGCAGAAATGGTGCCTGTAGAGTTTTGGAGTTATATGAATTCTGCTATTAAAATGAAAAATCCAGATGCTTTTTTATTAGCAGAAGTATACAACCCAAATGAATATAGAAACTACATTCGTTTAGGTAAAATGGATTATTTGTATGACAAAGTACAGTTATATGATACCATTAAGCACATAATGCAAGGGCATGGAAAAACAGATTATATTCCTGGAATTCAAGAAGATTTAAGAGATATAGAGCATAATATGTTACACTTCTTAGAAAACCATGATGAACAAAGAATTGCAAGTCCAGAGTTTGCAGGAGATGCTTTAAAAGCAAAACCAGCTATGGTAGTTTCTGCAACAATTTCTACTTCGCCTACAATGATTTATTTCGGACAAGAATTTGGGGAACCAGGTGCAGAAAATGCAGGATTTGGAACTGAGTCTAGAACTTCAATTTTCGATTATATTGGTGTTCCAACGCTTCAAAGATGGGTAAATAATAAGAAATTTGATGGAGGTCAATCTACGGATCAAGAAAAATCTTTAAGAGATTTTCACAAACGCTTATTAAATTTCACCATTAAAAGTGATGCCTTAATGGGCGATTACCAAGACATTCATTATTTTAACCGTCAGCATACAGAATGGTATAATGAAAGAGTTTTGTCTTTTGTACGTTGGAGTGAAAATGAAAAATTAATTATAGTTTCTAATTTTAATGCACATGATACTTATGGTTTTGAGTTAGGTGTACCACAAGATATTATTGCAAAATGGAAACTGAAAGATGGAGAGTATCAAGTAGAAGATCAATTGTATAAAACGTATTCATCAACTTTAAAAGTAGAAAATGGAGAGGCGAGAGTAAGAGTTGATGTAAAACCATTAGAATCTTTTATTTTAAAGCTGAAAGAATAATTCTAAAAGACTACAATACCTTTCAAATATCCTGCAAGGTTTCAAAAACCTTGTAGGTATAAATACATAATCTATCCATGAAAAAAATACTTTTCCTATTCCTTTTAGTAACTATTTTTAGTTGTAAAGAAAATTCATCAACAGAAAAAATAGCAAAACAAATCGTAAAAAAAGAATTCGTTTGGGAAGGAGCAAACATTTATTTTTTGTTGACAGACCGTTTTAATAACGGAGATACCACCAATGATATCAATTTTAATAGAACCAAAGAAACCGGAAAATTACGTGGTTTTGAAGGCGGAGATATCAAAGGAATTACTCAGAAAATAAAAGAAGGATATTTTACAAAATTAGGAATCAATGCCATTTGGATGACGCCAATTGTAGAACAAATTCATGGAGGTACTGATGAAGGAACTGGTTTGTCTTATGGTTTTCATGGCTATTGGGCTAAAGATTGGACAAAGATTGACCCAAATTTTGGAACTAAAGAAGACTTAAAAGAATTGGTAGCAATTGCACATAAAAACGGCATTCGAGTTTTGTTAGATGCGGTTATCAATCACACAGGTCCGGTTACGGATAAAGATCCGGTTTGGCCTTCAGATTGGGTAAGAACTGGTCCGCCGTGTACGTATGATTCTTATGAACATACCATTTCTTGTACGTTGGTAAAAAATTTACCAGACATAAAAACAGAAAGTAATGAGGCTGTAGAATTGCCAAGTCAATTGGTTAAAAAATGGAAAGCAGAAGGACGTTACGAGCAAGAAGTAAAAGAATTAGATACTTTTTTTACTAGAACAGGACATCCAAGAGCGCCACGTTTCTATATTATGAAATGGCTTACAGATTATATTACAGAATTCGGAATTGATGGTTACAGAGTAGATACTGTAAAGCATACAGAAGAGTCTGTTTGGCAGGAATTTAAGCAAGAATGCGATGCTGCTTTTGCAGAGTATAAAAAGAATAATTCGGAAAAGGTTTTGGATGAAAACAACTTTTATTTAGTAGGTGAAGTGTATAATTATACTATTTCAGATGGAAAATCTTTTAATCTTGGTGAGAAAAAAATCAACTATTTTGACCATGCTTTTAATAGTTTAATCAATTTTGAGTTAAAATGGAATGTGAAGCAAATGCCAGAAACAGCCGTTTTTCAAAAATATGATTCGCTTTTACATACAGATTTAAAAGGGTATGGCGTCTTAAATTATCTAACCTCTCATGATGATGGGCAACCTTTTGATAAAGAAAGAGAATTGCCATATAAAACAGCCACAATGTTGTTGTTAACTCCCGGAACTTCTCAAGTATATTATGGTGATGAATCTGCAAGAGATTTAACAATAGAAGGGACAGTTGGGGATGCAACTTTACGTTCTTTTATGAATTGGAATGACATTAAAACGAAAGCTAAAACGCAGAAAATTTTAAAACATTGGCAAAAATTAGGTCAGTTTAGAGCCAATCATCCAGCAGTAGGAGCAGGGAAGCACACACTTATTTCTAAAGAAAACGGAATGGTTTTTTCTAGAGTTAGAAATACTGATAAAATTATTGTTGGTATCAATTTACAGAAAGGAATTAAAGAAATACAAGTTTCATCATTATTTAAAAATGGAGAGAAATTGAATGATTTTTATGCTAACCAAGAGGTAGAAGTTAAAGACGGAAAAGTAATAGTAAATTCAGATTTTGATATTATCTTGTTAGAGAAACTTTAATTTTTGGGCGTTTTAACGGGCTTTCCGCACTCGCTTTTTTTCTGAAAAAGAAAAAAGAGCTCAAACAAATGCTACAATCCCTAACGCAAGCTTGTCTGTGGGCAAATTTTATAAGCCAAAAACAAATAGATTTATTGAATAAAATTTCACAAATTCAAGACAATAATTATTTAAGAAAAAGAGAAATCAACTTAAATACGATTTAATAAAACAATTAGAATAACTTTGTCGTTTGTAAAGAACGTAAAGTAATCTTATTAAACGGTAAGATTTACTTCGTTTCTCTAACAATGAGAAATAAAGAAAAAGATATGGGAACATTGGTAAATAATTATATTTTTAAAGCTTTAGAGAGCTATCCTTTCGATTTAGAAGAGGTAATGGAAGCCTTAAATTTTGCGTTGTCTTATGACGATAAAAATACAATGGCCTTAACGCTAATGGGGCGTGTTTATGCAGAAAAGTTGTATAAGTATGAAGAAGCCATCGTATATTTTAAACAAGCTTTGGCAGAAAACATTCATGCTTTTGAAGTGTATACACCTTATATAAATACACTTTTATGGAATGAAGATTATAAAGAAGCTGAAGATTTTATAGATTTTGCATTAACCGTAAAAGGATCTGATAAAGCCATTTTATATCTAAAAAAAGCCATTTTAAATGAGCAATTAAAAGACTATAAAACAGCCTTAACCTTTATAAAATTAGCAAAAGAGCATACATTTAATTCAGAATTTATGGCAGATATCGTCATTGAAAAAGATAGAATAAAAGGTAAAATGCCAAAGAAGAAGAAAGTAAAGGCAATTAAAAAACAACCTAATAAGGCTAAGAAGGTTAAAAAATAAGGATAAAGAGGCTGTCTAAAAAGGATTTAATCTTGGCATACTGAACTTGTTTCAGTATCTTCACTTACTGAACTTAAATCTTCATAAGAATCTGAGATAAGTTCAGATTGAAAAAAACTCCCTTTTTAGAATTCTTTTTTTATTCAAACAAGGCATCTATAGTTAAAACATCTAGAACTCCATCCGCAAATAAGTTGTTTTTTTCTTCAAATGTTTTAATTGCATTAAGCGTTTCAGTTTTGTATGCACCATCTAAAGAAACCTCGAAACCTTTTTTATTTAATTGTTTTTGAATTTCAAATATCAAAGCATTTTTATGGCCATAATTCATTTTTATATTGGCATTAAACATACTTTTAATTTTGGTATTCACTAATGATTCTTGGTAAGCCTTATAGCTGGTTCCTGTTTTTTCTAAAAATTGTATTTCTTCATTAGACAAACCTTTTGCTTTTAAAAGGAAAGATTTTTCTAATTTGCTCTCATAATATTTAATAGTGGCAAGTTTTTCGGCATAATTTTTAACGGCTAATTTGGTTTTTTCAGAATCATCTTCTGGACTTCTAACATCTATATCATTAGCTGTCCATTCCATTTTTATAAAACTGTTAGTGTTTTCAATAGCTTTATAATAATTCAATACCACTTCTTGATTGTGGTATTCCGTGTCTATTTTTTTAGTGGTTTTATAATCCACATTTGGTGAGTTGTACCTTTTGTATTGTTTATATTTTCCATATCCAATGGTACAAGCAATAATTAATAATAATAAAATAATTAGTTGTTTCATTTAAAGTAGTTGGTGTTATTTATAGACATATCAAAAATAGGAAAAAGTTTCTATTCTAATGTAAAGAAAAGGTAGGCGTATTACCGGTTAGAAGAATCTCTTTCTATAAGTGCAACATCTAATATTCTTTTGGTAAAAGTTTGTTTAACAACTTTTGTTTTTGCGTGCGCTAAGAAAGCAAAAGCAGCCTGTTGTCCTATTTCTGCACTATGCTGGTCTATACTCGTTATAGTTGGTGTTGTCATAGAGGTAAAGGGTTCGTTACCAAAACCTACTAAGGCAATTTCATCTGGTATTTTAATATTATTTTCTTTTAATACTTGTAAAGCTCCTAAAGCAGCATAATCACTTGCTACATAAACAGCATCTGGTCTATTTTTTAAAGATAAAAGCTGTATCATTTTTTCTCTTCCATCCTCTATTGTAAGGCTTCCTTCTATTAATAACTCATCATTTAAAGGTAAATTATTCTTTTTTAAGGCATCAATATAACCTCTAATTCTATTGTTAAAAATTCTAGTATGTTTATATCCACCAATGTGTGCAATTCTTTTACATCCTTTTTTAACAAGGTGCTCTACTATTATATGACTGCTATTATAATCATCAATACCAATATAATCTACATTTAAATCATTTTCTCCTCTATCAAACAGAATTAAAGGGATACTTGCTTTTTTAATTTTTTCAAAATACGTTAAATCTACAGTTTCGTTTGCCATAGACGCGATAATACCATCTACTTGTGTAAATAATAAGGTGTCTATGCTAGCACATTCTTTTTTAAAAGACTCGTTAGATTGTGTAATAATGATACTATAACCTTCCTTATTTAAAACTTCCTCTATATTCTGAATTACAGATGAAAAAAAATTGCTATTTGTTCTAGGAACAATAACACCCACTAATTTACTTTTTCCACTTCTAAGAGCACTTGCCAGATGATTAGGCTGATAATTTAAATTTTCAGCAACCTGCCTAACAGCTTTCTTAGTCTTTTCGCTTATTCTATCATCATTGTGTAGCGCTTTAGAAACAGCAGCTGCAGAGATGTTTAAAACATTGGCAATATCTTTTATGGTAGTTTTCTTTTTGATAATAATTTTTTTTATATATTTGCTTAATCGATTAAGCAAATATAATTCGATATTAATTATAATCAAAACGATAGTTCAATTCTTTCCTTTTGATTTTATTTTTAGAATCTGCTTAAACGTTTAACCAATTAACTATAATATTAAAAAAGGATTAAAATGGCAAAAGTAGTAACATTCGGAGAGATCATGTTAAGATTAGCTCCTCAAGGATTTTTAAGATTTTCACAAGCAAATAATTTTGACGCTGTTTACGGTGGTGGAGAATCTAATGTAGCAGTATCATTAGCAAACTACGGAATAGATGTAGATTTTGTAACACGTTTACCAAAGAATGATATTGGTGAGTGTGCAATGATGGAAATGCGTAAAAGAGGTGTTGGTGTAGATAAGATTGTGTATGGTGGAGACCGTTTAGGAATTTATTTCTTAGAAACTGGTGCTGTATCTAGAGGATCTAAAGTGGTTTATGACAGAGCGCATTCTGCTATTGCAGAAATTGAATCTGGAATGATTGATTGGGATGCAGTTTTTGAAGGATGTGAATGGTTTCATTGGACTGGTATTATCCCTGCAATTTCTCAAGGAGCTGCAGATGTAACTTTAGAAGCTTTAAAAGTGGCAAGTGCAAAAGGAATTACTATTTCTACAGATTTAAACTACCGTGCAAAATTATGGAATTTCTGTGATGCTGCGCATAGAGAAACAATCATGACAGAATTAACGTCTTATTGTGATATCATTTTAGGAAATGAAGAAGATGCAGAAATGCACTTTGGTATTAAGCCTGATGGTGCTGCAGTTCAAACAGCAGGACATGATGTTAAAGCAGAAGCTTTTTTATCTGTTTGTCAGCAAATGATGGAGAAATTTCCAAGAGCTAAAAAAGTAATTACTACTTTAAGAGGTTCTGTTTCTGCATCTCATAATACATGGGCAGGAGTTTTATATGATGGAAAACAAATGTTAGAAACGCGTCAATACCAAATTACAGATATCGTAGATAGAGTAGGTGGTGGAGATTCTTTTATGGGAGGTTTAATCTACGGATTATTAACTTACCCAGATAACGATCAAAATGCTTTAGACTTTGCAGTTGCTGCATCTTGTTTAAAACACACTATTAAAGGTGATGCTAACTTAGTTACTGTTGCAGAGGTAAACAAACTTATGGGTGGTGATGCATCTGGAAGAGTAGCAAGATAAAAATGTTTAATCGTGTAATTGTTTAAGCGTTTAACTGCTAAAAATAATTACACGATTAAAACAATTATATATTTTTAAACATTTACAATAAAACATGAAAAAATCTATAGCTATTATGTGTGGAGGCGGACCTGCCCCTGGTATTAATACCGTTATTAGTACTGTGGCTAAAACCTTTATGAAAGATGGTTATAAGGTTATTGGTGTGCATCATGGATACCAAGGGTTGCTTTCTGAAAATCCTGAATTGGAAATTTTCGATTTTCATCGTGCAGATCGTATTTTTAGTCGTGGTGGATCTAGTCTTATAATGAGCAGATTTAAACCAAAAGACAGTGATTTTAAGGCAGATTTTTTCAAAAAAAATAATGTAAAGTTATTGGTTACTATTGGTGGAGACGATACCGCTTCTACTGCAAATAGATTAACCAAATATTTAAAGGAGCAAGAATTAGATGTTAGACATATTCATGTACCAAAAACAATAGATAACGATTTACCTTTGCCAGATAGAAACCCAACATTTGGTTTTCATACAGCAAAAGATGAAGGTGTACGTATTGGTAATACGGTTTATGAAGATGCTAGAACCAGTGAAAATTGGTTTGTAATGTCTGCAATGGGACGTTCTGCAGGGCATTTAGCATTTGGAATTGCTTCGGCATGTCATTTTCAGATGGTGATTATTCCAGAAATGTTCAACAAAACAACTATTACATTCCAGAAGTTAATCAATATGATTATTTCTTCTATTGTAAAATGTAAAATTATGGGTGTGGAATACGGAGTCGCTTTAATTAGTGAAGGTGTTTTTCACTTCATGGAAGAAGAGGAAATTATTAATTCTGGAATTAATTTTACCTATGATGATCATGGACATCCAGAATTAGGGAATGTTAGTAAATCTCATATATTTAATTATTTACTACAAGTTAAGTTAAAAGAAATTGGATTAGAAATTAAATCTAGACCCGTAGAGCTTGGTTATGAATTAAGATGTTGTAATCCTATTGCTTTCGATTTAACCTTATGTACTTTATTAGGTATTGGAGTTAAAAAATTATTTGATCAAGGTGTTACAGGTTGTATTGTAAGTGCTAATTCTAATGGAGATATTTCACCTTTATATCTAAAAGATTTTGAAGATGAAAATGGTAAAATTCCACCAAGATTAGTAGATATCAATTCTGATATGGCACAATTATTCATAGAAAACTTATTCTTCTTAAAAGAAAAGGATTATGAAAATGCAAAAAAGTATGTTTCAAATCCTGAAGTGTATGATTTCAAAAAAATATTAAACTGGAGTTAAAATTGTTTAAGGGTTTAATTGTTAAATTGTGTAACTTTAACATTCAAGTACAATTCAACAATTACACGATCAAACAAATACACAAATAAACGATTACACAAATAAACATTAAAAAAATGGCACAATTTTCAAGATTAGAAGTAGCACAAGTAATGAAAGAAACAGGAATGATTCCTTTATTTTTTCATAACGACATAGAATTAAGTAAAAAAGTATTAAAAGCATGTTACGATGGTGGAGCTCGTTTAATGGAGTTTACAGCTCGTGGAGATTTTGCTCACGAAGTTTTTGGTGAGTTAACAAAATATGCTATTGCAGAATTACCAGGTATGATAATGGGTGTAGGTTCTGTAACAGATGCAGGTGCAGCATCATTATACATGGCATTAGGAGCAAACTTTGTTGTAACTCCTGTTTTAAGAGAAGATATTGCAATTGCATGTAACCGTAAAAAAGTTTTATGGTCTCCTGGTTGTGGTACCTTAACAGAAATTACTAGAGCAGAAGAATTAGGATGTGAAATCGTTAAATTATTCCCTGGTGATATTTATGGACCTCAATTTGTAAAAGGAGTTAAAGGGCCTCAACCTTGGACAAGCGTTATGCCAACAGGTGGAGTTTCTCCAACAGAAGAAAATTTAAAAGGTTGGTTTGATGCAGGTGTAACTTGTGTTGGAATGGGATCTAAATTAATTTCTAAAGAAATTATAGCAAATAAAGATTATGCGAAATTAGAAAAAGATGTGAGAGCAGCTTTAGCTATTGTAAAAGCAGTAAGAAAATAGTCTAAACTATTTTATACAAAAAAGCTCCAGCTGAAAAGTTGGAGCTTTTTTTTGTCTTTACAATTTAATATGGTCTATACTTTTTTGCATTTCATCTACACCTAATCCTTTTTGACCAACCATCGATAGATAACTCTAATTAATAATCTTAAATTTGTATAAAATAAACGTAAAACCTCCTAAAATGGCTAAGAATTTAAAAGTATTATTGATTGAAGATAATCTAATTGAAATTATGAAAATGAAAAGAACACTTTCATTGTTAAAATTAGAACACACTATGCAAGAAGCTAAAAATGGTGAAGAAGCATTAGAAATTTTACAAGATAAAAGTAACTTTCCTGATTTAATTTTATTAGATTTAAACATGCCAAAAATGAGTGGTATAGAATTTTTATCAATCTTAAAAAATAATAAAGAGATACAACATATACCTACTGTTATTTTAACCACTTCAGATAATCAAAAAGATCTAGAAGAATGTTATAAAATAGGGGTTTCTGGTTACGTTTTAAAGCCTTTAAAATATGATGATTATGTTAAAAAGATTGAAGCCGTATTATCTTATTGGAGCATAAATGAATTAAAAAAATATTAATATGAAGGGAGTCGTTTTTACAGAGTTTTTAGATTTAGTAGAAGAAAAGTTTGGTTTAGAGATGGTAGATAAAATTATTTCTCAATCTAAATTAGAATCAGAAGGGGTATATACATCAATTGGCACCTATAGTTTTTCTGAAATGCTACAATTGGTTACTAATTTAAGTGGTAATACAGGTATTTCTACAGATGATTTACTTTTAGTTTATGCAGAACACTTTTTCGGATTGATAGAAAGAAGTTACCCAGGTCTTTTGGCAACGTATAAAGACCCTATAGAAATGTTAGCATCTATTGAAAATCATATACATGTAGAAGTTCAAAAAATATATCCAGATGCAGAACTGCCTACATTTATTGTAGAAGAAAAAACGGATAACTCTATAATTATGATTTATAAATCTAGTAGAGCAATGCATCATTTTGGATTAGGTTTAATGAATAAAACTTTTGAGCATTTTAATACTAAAGCATCTATCGTTTTAGAAAAAATTAAAGAAGATGGTACAGAAGTAAGGTTTATTGTTAATAAAATTTAAATAGGTCTATTTTCTACAAAAATTTTTTTTTAAGCAGAAAATAAATTAAATTTATGTGCTATACCGTAAAAGAAGTAAAAAATGACTATTCCCCTAAAAGAAAATCAAGATCAAATAGGAATATTACAACGCGCTCTAAAACGTGAAAAAGCTGCAAGGAAAGCGGCAGAAAAAATTCTTGAAGATAAATCTAGAGAACTATATTCTAAATCTCAAGAATTAGAAGAACTTTTAAATGAGAAATCATCTACACTAGAAGGAGTTTTTAAAAACATTAATGATGCATATTTAGTTATGGATCTTTTTGGTAATGTTTTACAGATGAATGAAATTGCTGTAGACCTTTTTGGGTATGATATAGAAAAAGAAAAGTTTAATTTAACTGATATTGTATACCAAGATGATATTGAATATACCTATAATGCTTTTAAAGAATTATACGAAAAAGGATTTTTTAATAGATATACTTCTAGAGTTTATACCAAAAGTAAAGAAGTAAAATGGCTACAAGTAAATGCAACACTTATTTATAATAAAGAAAATAAAGCTGTTGCTGCACAAGGTATTATTAGAGATATTACAAAACAAAAAGCTTCAGAAGATTTAATTATTGAATCTGAAAATAGATTGGCTGCACTTGTCTTAAATTTAAATAGTGGTATTATTTTAGAAGATGAAAATAGAAAAATAATATTATCCAACACCAAATTTTGTGAATTATTTAAAATAGATGCGCTACCCAAAGATTTAAAGGGGATAGATTGTAAAATGGCATCAGAACAAAATAAAGTTTTATTTAAAGAATCATCTACTTTTGTAGAAAGAATGGATGAAATAGTAGCTAATAAAAAACCTGTTTTTGGCGAACAATTAGAAATGATAGACGGTATAATTCTCGAAAGAAATTATACACCTATTTTTATTGGAGATAAATTAAAAGGTTATTTATGGACGTTTAGAGATATTACCCTAGAAAAAAAATACAGTTTAAGTTTAGAAGTAGAAAAAGAGAAATATAGCAGCATAATTGCTAATATGAATTTAGGGCTCGTAGAGATTAATAAGGAGGAGCAAATTTCGATGGTTAATCAAAGTTTTATAGAAATGTCTGGTTATGCTAAAGAAGAGTTAATAGGAAAAGTAGGACGTGATATTTTTACATTTAACGGAGATTTAGATATTATAAATGATCAAAAAGTAAAACGTCTTAATGGAGAGTCTTCTTCTTATGAATTAAAAACTAAAAATAAAAAGGGAGAAATTAAATATTGGTTGGTAAGTGCTGCACCTAATTATAATTTGTTTGGAGAAAATGTGGGGTCAATAGCATTAAATTTAGATATCACTAAATTTAAAAGATTGCAATTTCAAAAGGAACAAATTTTAAAAGAGTTAGAAAAAAGAAATACAGAATTGCATGAGTATGCGCATATTGTTTCGCACGATTTAAAATCTCCGCTAAGAAGTATAGATGCATTAGTTACTTGGATAAAATTAGATAACGAAGGTAAATTTGATGAAATAACACTTCAAAACTTCGATCTGTTAAATACCACATTAGAAACCATGGAAAAATTAATTTCTGATGTTTTAGAATACTCAAGTGCTGGTACTGCTGTTACAGAAGATGAAGATGTAGACTTAAATATTACGTTGTCTAATTTAAAAAAGTTTTTATTTATTCCAGAAAATATATCTGTAAATGTAATTCATAAATTACCAATCGTTAGAGGAGATAAAACCAAGTTTCATCAATTATTTCAAAATTTTATAAGTAATGCTATTAAATTTTGTGATAAAGAAATAGGTCTTGTAGAAATAGATTACACAGACAAAGGAACCTTTCATCAATTTTCTGTAAAAGATAATGGTATAGGTATAGAAAAAAAATATCATAGTAAAATATTTGAAGTGTTTACTTCGTTAAATAAAAGGGAAGATTCTACAGGAATAGGATTATCTATTGTTAGAAAAATAATTGATTTACACGAAGGAAAAATCTGGTTAGAAAGTGAACCAAACATTGGTACTACTTTTTACTTCACCATAAAAAAGAATTAAATGAAAACTGTACAACTTAAAAAGCATAAAAATACTGATTGGAAATATTTATCAGAAAAAATAGATTTAATAGCACCGTTAGTTCTTGTTTTTGGTAATCGATATTTATTAGAAGAAGAAACTATTCTTGATGAGGTTAGAGACTTATTTAAAGATGGTCATATTGTGTTTGGTTCTGCTTGTGGAGATATTTCATCAGAATCTATAGATGATGAAACCATAACAATTACAGCTATTGAATTCGAAAAAAGTACTTTTGTTATTAAAACAGCAAATATTTTAAACGCAGATCCAAACCACAAAATTGATAGTTTTGCAATAGGTAAAGACTTAATAAGTCAGTTGCCAAAAGAAGGTTTAAAACACGTTTTTGTACTCTCTGAAGGCAGTTTTATAAACGGTAGTCAATTAACGAGAGGAATGAATGCCGCTACAGACAATAACTTGTTAATTACAGGTGCTTTGTGTGGAGATGATGCACGATTTGAAAAAACAATTTCTTCTTACAACGAAAACCCTAAACCAGGAGAAATGGTGGCTATAGGATTGTATGGAGAAACCTTAGAAATTACTTTTTCTATTAATGGAGGTTGGACTCCTTTTGGGCCAGAAAGAGTGGTCACCAAATCTAAAGGGAATATTTTATATGAATTAGATAATTTACCTGCTTTAGATTTGTATAAGAAATACTTAGGAGAAAAATCTAAAGAATTGCCAGGAGCAGCATTGTTATATCCTCTAAATGTAAAATCTGAAGATGGTACTAATACAATTGTGCGAAGTATATTAAATATAGACGAAGAAGAGAATTCTATGATTTTAGCGGGTGATATTGTAGAAGATACTAAAGTGCAATTAATGATGACTAATGTAGATAACATTGTAAATGCAGCAGAAAAAGCAGCTGTAAGTGCTTTAGAATTTAGAAAGAAGAAACCAGAATTAGCAATTTTAGTAAGTTGTATTGGTAGAAAATTAGTGTTAGACCAAAGAGTAGAAGAAGAAGTAGAAGAGGTAATAGAAGTTGTTGGTGATACTGCAACGATAACAGGGTTGTATTCTTATGGCGAAATAGCGCCTTTTATTGGAGAAAATAGTTGTCAATTGCACAACCAAACCATGACAGTTACATTAATAAGCGAGTAATGAATTCTCTATTAAAAAGACAAATAAGAAAATTTCTTCCCAAAGAATTACAGTCTAACAAAGAATTGGACCAATTCTTAGAGGCTATAGATAAATCTTACAGTATTTCAGAAGAACAGTTTTTAATGTTGCAAAGAGCAACTAAATTCAGTTCAGACGAACTGTATAGTGCTAATGAACAATTAAGAGAAGAGTCTGACTCTCAGAAAAATATAATTTCAAAATTAGAAAGTGTAATCGATAAATTACAGTTTTATGATTTAAAAGATGATCGTCCAATGGAGAATTCAGATTCTTTAAAATTGGTAGATTTTATTGATAATCAGACAAGAGAAATAATACGTATCAATCAACAAAAAGATATCCTTTTAAAGAATTTAGAACATCAAAATCAAGAATTAAAAGAGTACACACAAATGTTTTCTCATGATTTAAGAACTCCTTTACAAAGTGTAGAAGCCTTAACAACTTGGTTACAGGAAGACTATTTAGATCTTATAGATGAAAGTGGAAATGAAAAGCTAGAACTTATTAAAGAAAATGTAGAAAGAATGGATATTATTGTAAAAGGAATTTTACAATATTCATCAATAGGTAATGCTTATAGTGATTTAATAGATATAAGTTTAGCTGCTTTAGTTGATACAATTATACAAGATATTGATAAAAAAGAGAATGTTACTTTTATTATTCCAAAAAAATTACCAACTATTAAAGGAGATGAATACAGACTTGAAAAGTTATTTTCTCACTTAATAGATAATGCTATAAAATTTAACAATAAAGAAAATATTATAGTTGAAATTGGTTTTAAAGAAGAAGAAGACTTCTGGAATTTCTATATTAAAGATAATGGAATAGGTATTGAAGAAAGATATTTTGATAAAATATTTGTTACATTTCAAAAATTAGAGGACGATTATAGCTCATCTGGAATTGGATTATCGATTGTTAAAAAAGTAATTGAGCTATATAAAGGTGAAATTTCTATAGAATCTACACCAAAAGTAGGTTCTACTTTTTATTTTAGTTTAAAAAAATAACCATGGAGCAACCAAATTTAGAATATATAGAACAATTAGCAAGAGGCGATGATTCTATTAAAGCAGAGTTAATAAAAGTAATTAAAACAGAGTTTCCAGAAGAGAAAAAAGATTACTATAACAGCTTAGAAAATAAAGAGTTTAAAAAAATTGAAGAAAATGTTCATAAACTTAAACATAAAATTAGTATTTTAGGTCTCGAAAAGAGCTACGAAATTGCTAATGAGTTTGAACATAATCTTCGAGAACTAAGTTTAGAGAAGGAAGAAGATTTTGAGAAGATTTTAAAAACAATTACGGCGTATATAGAAACTATATAAGTTTTATGAATTGTATTATTATTGATGATGAAAAAATGGCAAGGGTTATAATTAAAACCTTATGCAATGAAATAGATTCTTTAAACCTTTTAGAAGAGTTTCCAAGTGCCATAGAAGCAATAAAGTATTTGAATGAGAATAAGGTAGACTTAATCTTTTTAGATATTCATATGCCTAATTTTAGTGGTTTAGATTTTATTAAAAGTTTAAAAAACCCACCAAAAATTATTTTAACTACTTCAGATCCTAAATTTGCTATAGAAGCTTTTGAGTATGACTTTATTGTAGATTATTTATTAAAACCTTTAGAGTTACCTCGTTTTAAAAAAGCAATTGATAAAGCTGAAAGAAAAAATTTAGCCTCAAATGAAGTAAAAAAAGAAACTTCTAAACCCATAGATATTGAAAACGATTTTTACGTAAACATAGATCGTAGATTGATAAAAATAGATTTACCTAGTATTTATTTAATAGAAGCCAAAGGAGATTATATTAAAATAAAAACAGAAACAAAAGATTATAAAGTACATTCTACTCTTAAGAAAATTGAAGAAAAACTACCAGATTCTCTATTCCTTAAAATACATCGTTCTTATATTATCAATATTAAAAAAATTATAGATATTGAAGACAATAGTGTCTTAATAAAGAAAGACGTTATTCCTGTTAGTAGGTCTAAACGACCAGAATTAATGAAAAGATTAGATTTACTTTAATTATTTATCTAAACAAGCCTTACCACTCATCTATAGTTAAAGTGTAAGTGGCTAAAATTTAATAATTTTACTTTAGTTAGTGCTTATTTTTGTGGTATAATGAAATATATCATAAAAAATTTATTGCTAATTTCTACTTTTATAGTAGCTACAAACTTAAACGCTCAAACAAACAAAGCCGATGGATTTGGTGTTGGAGAAGGCGTAAGGTTTAATAAGAGTCAATTATCTAAAAGTAATATAACAAATGCTTTAATAGATTATTTACCAGAAACAGGAAGTAATCATACAGAAACGGCATTTGTTTTTAAACCTAAAGGACTCTCTAAAAATTTAAATATTAAAGAGACTTTTTCCGTAAGTTATTATCAGGGTAAAAATAAAGTATCTTCTGTTATAGCAACCAAATCGGATGGAGTTGTTTATGATCATTCAAAAATTATTTATGACAGATTAAATAATGATCGTTTAGATAGTATTAGTACTATACTTGTAAATGAGCATCAAGTAATTAAATCTAAAATAAGTAGTGTTTCTGGTCAAACTAAATATACATTACGCTTTTCTATTAGAGTTGATACAAAAGAAAATGAATTATTTAGTTTCTGGAATATAGACCAATACCCAACTGGTAATTATCATAACTATATAATTTTTGGAACATCCTTTTCTCAAGTTTTATCAATAGCAAATTTTATTATAGACAAACATTCATCTAAAGATGGATTAAAAAGTACCTTAGAAACAAGTGTTTTACCAAATGTTTTTGTTAAATCTGGTAGTTATGTTAATGGTATTCTAAACCTAAATATTGTAAATAGAACACAAGAAAAGTCAGTTAATTTTGTTGGTAATATTGCCGAAACAGAATTAACAGCACATATTAAAGCAGCCAATGTTTTTTCACTTTCAGGAAACTATAATGAAGTATTATCTATAGAAACAGGTGTTTTATTTGATATTGGTTTTTATTTAGAAACAACTTCTTCTAAGCAAAAAGATGCTTTATACGTGGCAGATGGACCTTGGGGTTTAGATTATTTGAAAGAGTATGTAACGGTTTCTAATTTTGAAGTAAACTTATCTGAAAGAGAAGAAGATGATGCTATTTATGAAGTGGATAGGAGCGTAAAGGTAATAGGAGAAGTAAAAGGAAATATTAATTTATTTAGACACCTTTTACCTAGAAATGAAAGTTTAAGTGTTGAGGGGTATAATTTTATAAATTTCAATATTAAAAATAATGAACCGGTAGAAGTCGTTATTATGACGAATGAAAATAGAGACTGGGAGCATAGGTTACGATATACGATTCCTGCAAATTCAGCAGAGAAAACATATACCATTTCATTGTTAGATTTTGTAGATGATGCGGGGAAGAAGGTTATGGTTTCAAGTATTAAAACAATAGTATTTTCAGTAATAGGTGATTACACATATTATAAGCCTTTTAGTTTAGATATAAATAAGATAGCATTTACTCTAAACAATAATTTAAATGAGGAAAGTTTTACAGAAGAGCTTAGCGAAAAATTATTAAACTATCCAAATCCTTTTACAAATTCTACAACAATACAGTTACCTAAAGTAGCTAAATATATTCAAATTAATGTATATAATTTAATGGGTAGAATTGTAGATGCTCAGAAAATTAATACAAATTCTTCTTCTTCTAAAAAAGTACAATACAATGCTCCTCAATTAAAAAAAGGAGTTTATAAATACAGGCTTATTGACGATGAAAATAATCAACATTCTGGAACCTTTATCGTCAACTAGTCCCCCAAAACAAAGTAGGAATGTAGTTGGGCAAAAGAGAAATCTTTTGCCCTTATTTTTTATACAAAGGTTTTTTTAAGAAGATCCATTTAAAACGTAACCCAAATTCTGTGTACGTAAAACTTGCTGAGGTTGTTGCAGATGCAGCAGTAGAAGCTATATTACTTTGCAAACCATAGATGTTTATTAATGCACGTTCAGAAAATTTATATCCTAATTTAGCCTGAACTCTATACGTGCTTTGAGCGTCATCATTTTCTATATATTGTAGACCAGTGGCTGCAGTTAAACCATAAAACCATTCTTTTTTCTTAGCGGCAGCTTCATCTTTTATTAGATCAACAAAAATCTCTACGGCATTAAATTTACTAGGACTAAAATAATTATCTTTAGAGTCTTTAAAAGAAATATTTTGATAATTAAGACCTGCTTTTATAGATGGTTTCGCAAAGATATTATAGTAAAGAGACGTAAATAAGAGGTTTCTAACGTTTTCATCACTTTGCCATGTATAATAATACTGCGTAAACCAACCGAGGTTAAAGTTTGTATTTAAACTATAATTTAAAATAAGATTATTTTGTACAATTTCATCATTTAATAACGCGGCATTAAAATTCTGAACATCTCTTTTGTAACCTAAATCTAAGCTTTGAAGCTTAAATGGTTTTATATTAACAGAAATATCTGTTAATAATTGAGTGTACTTTTCAGCTTCTGAATCGGAAGACGTAACACCAAAACTACCTTTTAAGGTAACATTATTTAATATTTGATAAGAAACACCTAATAATAAATTATTGGTAGTAGCTTTTAATGAGTCAATTTGATTATTAAGGGTTGTTCTATAATTATAATTGGCTGAAATTTTAAACTTTGTAGAAAAAGGAATTTCCGCTTTTACATCGTAAGCATTTGCTTCGTTATCTCCATTATCATAAGAATAAGAAAATTTGGTTTCTACAAAAGGGGTAAAGCTTACATCTAATTGTTTTATAAAGTTAGAAGCATCTTTCTGTTTTTCATAAAAAGTAAGTGTGTTTTCTGCACTTTTATAAGCATTGTTATAGTAACCAGAGGCTTTCAGGGCATTTGCTTTTCCAAGATTACCATCAAACGAAGCGCTGTCTTTTTTTAAGATTAAATTATAATCTGCTATACTCTTCTTAAAATCACTTTTATAAATATTAAGAGTAGCTCTTAAAGAAAGCATCCAGTTTTCTGGTTTTTCATTGTTGTCTAATAATTTATCAATTTCAGTTTCGGCAGGTGTATATTTTTTATTCCAAATTAATGCTTGAATATATCTTTCTGTGGTTTGATTTTTTAAGGTTTCAGAGGTGTTTTTATCAATGCTTTTTAGTGCTGTTTTACTTATAGTTAATGCCGTTTTATCATCAGTATCTAGGTGATAAGCTAAAGAAATTCCGTTTAAAGAGGTTAGTTTATCTTCTGGTTTTTTACCTATAATTTCATAAGTGCTTTTCGCTTTTTCTATTTGTTTAGAAATTAAATACAAATTAGCAAGGTTTAGTAATGTTTCCTTATCGTCTTTGAAAGAAGTGAAATTTTCTTTTAAAATTGTTTCTGCTTCCTCATATTTTTGATCCGTTACTTTTTTACTCGCCAATCCTAATCTCATATATTTCTTAGAAACCAATGCATTAGGGTTTCCAGGGAGTACTTCTAAAGCTTTATCTACGTAGATTAAAGCGTCTTCAAATTCTTTTAAATTAGATAAAGTATTCGCATAACCTAACAATGCAGGAAAGCTTTTATCATTTTCTTTTAGTAAAGTTTGATAAAAAGATTTTGCATCAGGATAATTTTTATTCCAAAGTAAAGATTCTGCATAATTCAGTTTCACTTCAAAATCTGTGGGATAATCTTTTAGTAAATTTGTAAAAAGTGTTACCGCAGCTGTTGCCTTTCCATTTAAACCAATGGCTCTTCCGTAACAAAGTCTTGCCGTTTTGTTTGTAGGGTATTCTTTTAGGATATCTTTAAAAAAAACTTCAGCTTCTTGGTATTTACCTGTTTCTAAGTAGGTAAAACCTTCTTGCATATCTTGACTAAAGCTTTGTATACTTAAGAAAAGAAAGAAGAAAAGAGTAGAATATATTATTTTCATAGGTTTAAATTTAGCTTTGGCAAGTTAAGCAATAGTAATTAATCTTTTATCGATATAAAAGTGTTTTTCAACGTGAAAAGGAATTATTTTTGAAGAAACTAGGTGATATTTGTTTTTAGTAAGATTTTGGGTTATCTAGAAAATAGTAATAGAATATTGATGATTGTAAAGAAATTTATGATTAATTTGAGAACGTAAAAATAGCTCAATAAAAAGAGGAATAATATGCAAGCAATTATGCGATTTGTGAAAAACGGAATTAAACCGGAACAGTTATTTATGTTAAGTGTTCTTCTTGTAAATGGAGGAAACTATTTATACAATTTGGTTTTAGGACGTGTTTTAGGGCCAGAAAAATTTGCAGATGCAGCTATCTTAATTACATTTTTATTGGTATTGTCTTTTGTGGCAATGACTTTTCAATTGGTAACAGCTAAATTTTCTGTACTTTTTGAAGATACTATTTTTACCGGCTTTATTTCTAAAATTTATAAAAATGCTTTATTTACCGGAATCTTTTTAGGGATTGCTATTATTGTTTTTTCAACGCAATTGCAGCATTTCTTTAAAACAACTTCTTCTACAATGTTTGTTATTTTTGGATTTGGAGTTCCGTTTTATTTTTTAATGAGTGTAAATAGAGGCGTTTTTCAAGGAAAACAAGAATTAAAATCTTTATCAATTACGTATCAATCAGAAATGATTAGTCGTTTAATATTAACCTTCGCATTATTATATTTTTTAGATATTGATTCTTCTTTAATTATAGCAATCGGTATTTTTTGTTCTTTTGTTTTTGGATTAATTCCGTTTAAAAGCAGCCATATTTCTTTACTTAAACCTTTTAGTTTAGAGGCAGATAATAAAAAGTTGGTAAAGAACTTCTTTGTTATTACAGCTTTTTACGAGTTAACACAAATCATTATTAACAACAGTGATATTTTATTAGTAAAACATTATTTTGAATCTTATGAGGCTGGTTTATACGCTTCATTAGCTCTTATTGGTAGAGTTGTCTATTTTATTGCTTGGATGTTTGTAATGTTACTTTTACCAAAAGTTGTTCAATTAAAAAAAGAAGGCAAAGATACGTTACCAATCTTGTTAAAATATGTTGTTTATATTGGTTTTATTGCTGCTGTAATTGTTATTAGTTGCTTTTTATTTCCTGATGAAATAATTAAAATTTTATTTGGTAGTGAATACTTATCAGTTGCATCATTATTATGGAAATATGCTTCTGCGACAGGAATTTTTGCCATCTCAAATATATTTGCATATTATTATTTGTCGTTAGATAAATATGTACCTGTTGTACTTTCTGGAATTTTTGGAATGTTACAAATAGTTTTGGTTGTGCTGTATCATGAAACATTAGAGCAAGTTGTTCATGTGCAAATTATAGCAATGGTTTTACTTTTAATAGTGCAACTTAGTTTCTTCTTTTTTAAAGATTCTAAAGCTACAAAAGCCATTAAAGAAACTAAAGAATAATAATATCTAAACCTATTTTCCAATCATCTATATATAATGGTATTTGAGCCGTTTTAGTATAAAAAATAAAAGTAAAAACCTGAAATTTGAATCATAATTAAAAATTCACAATATGAAATTAGCCCTCGTAACTGCATATCCACCAAGTAAAGTAACTTTAAACGAATACGCATATCACTTAGTAAAAAGTTTTAGGCAAAGTAAAAAAGTAACAGAATTAATTCTTTTAACGGATGAAACTCCAGAAGGAAAAGATATTAATTTTACGGAGAAAGGATGTAAAATTACGGTGAAAGAATGTTGGAAATTTAATAGCTACGGTAATACAAATAATGTTATAAAAGCAATTAATGAAACCAAACCAGATGCTGTTTTATTCAACTTGCAATTTATGAAGTTTGGAGATAAGAAAGTTGTTGCTGCATTAGGGTTAACATTGCCTTTAATTTGTAAAATGAAAGGAATTCCTACCATCGTTTTATTACATAATATTTTAGAACAAGTAGATTTAGATAGTGCTGGATTTACTTCTAATAAATTGGCTCAAAAAATATATAATTTTATTGGTACATCCTTAACCAGATTGATTTTAAAAGCAGATTTAGTTACGGTAACCATGGATAAATATGTTACTACCTTAGAAGATAAATATAAGGTTGATAATGTAAAAATGATTCCTCATGGAACTTTTGAAATTCCTGATAATCCATCACAAAAATTGCCAGAAGGTCCTTTAAAAATTATGGCTTTTGGTAAATTCGGAACCTACAAAAAAGTAGAAGCGATGATTGAAGCTGTAGAAATTGTAAGAAAAGAAACTGGCTTAGATTTAGAAATTGTAATTGCCGGAACAGACAACCCAAACGTACCCGGTTATTTAGAAAATGCTAAAGAAACGTATAAACATGTACCACAACTTACGTTTACTGGGTATGTAGAAGAAAATGAAGTAGAACCGTTGTTTACAGAAAGTGCTGTAGTTGTTTTTCCTTATACGTCTACAACAGGCAGTTCTGGAGTGTTACACCAAGCAGGTAGTTATGGTAGAGCAGTAGTAATGCCAAATTTAGGAGATTTAGCCACTTTAATTGAAGATGAAGGATATAGAGGAGAGTTTTTTGAACCAGAAAGTGTAACAAGTTTAGCAAACGCCATTAAAGCGATTGTAACTAATGATGCCTATAGAATTGAATTAGGTGAAGCTAATTATAAAGCTGCAACTGCTTTTCCTATGGAAAGAATTACGAATATGTATTTAGAAGAATTTGATAAAATTATAGCTAAAAAGAAGTAATCATTATTCTTTAGAAATATATTTATAAGATAATTTCTTTGCACCAGAACTGGTGATAAAACCAAATTTTTTCTGAGGGTTTGTTCTCCAAGGAAGACTTCCTAAAACTTCTTTGGGGACAACATCAAAATCATATAAAGTCCATGACATAAAAGGAATTGAGTTTTTTGTCATGATGCTTTGTATTTCTTTATAATAGTTTGCTTGTTTTTCTTCAGAGCCCACAAAAGGTCTCCAAAAACCACCATAAGAAGATAAACCAAACTCTTGTAAAACGATTGGTTTGTCTTTTATTTCTTCTTTTAATTTTAGGTATTCGCTTTCAAGTTGCTCTATATCTTCATAATAATGAAAAGAGACTACATCTACCTTATCTTTTAAAATAGTGGCACTTTTTGTATTAGACCAACCAATAGTTACAGGATGTTTTTTATCTATTTTTTTTATTAAGATAATCATAAAATCTAACCAAGCGGTTACATTTACTTCGCCTCTAGAAGCAAAATCTAAGTTCGGTTCATTTTTAACATCCCAGGCTAAAATAGCGGGATGATCTTTAAATGTTTCTACAATTTTTTCGGCATGTCTTTGGTTCAATGTCCAATCTAAAACATCATAATTTCCGTAAAAATCAAACAAAGTAACTACAACTTTTAAGTCTTCTGCGAACGCCGTATCTAAAACTTTTTTTAGTTTTTCTAACTTCTCAAATTTTACATTTGCTTTTCCAAAATCTTCGTAAGGCACAAATATTCTTATAGAATTTAAACCGGCTTTTTTAATAATTCTAAAATCGTTTTTAATAATATTGATGTCAAATGCATCCCCATACATATTCCAAGGAGTCGCTTGCGGATAGTAGTTAATCCCTTTTATATTTGTAAAATTTAATGGATTTTTTTGAGAGGTATCCTTAAATTTAGCAGTACTTTCTTTTACCATATGTCTTACCCGCCAAAAACCATCTTCTAGTAATAAAACGTATCTATAAGTGGAGACTTCAGTAGATTCTAAAATTAATTTTTTGTCTTTTAAAATTTTTTTATACTCTAAAGCATTAGAATCTTTTAAAACAATTAATTGCCCATCTTCACTAAAAAACTCGAGATCTAAGTTGTGTTCTAAGGTAGTAGACTCTATAGACGTTTTATGTAATTTATTGTAATCTAATATGTTGTATATGTTTTTTCGAGAGCTTTTAGTAAAATAGTCTTCAATTCCTACTCTAGTATTGGTTTTATAGGCAACTTGTTTTACGTACCAAGCGTCTAAATAATCATTCTGAACAGCAATTATTTTTTCTTGACTTATTTTTCTTCCTTTGTTTCCATCATTTTTCCAAGTAACTTTAGGTAAATATTGTTCTACTTGTTTTACCTCTGTGTGCAACATTTTACTTCTGTCTGCACCTGTATTTAAAAAACTGTACAAAGAGCTTACTAAGAATAAAAGAATTCCTATTATAAATAAATAAGTAAGCATTAAAACACCTCTAAGAATTCGTTTGTTCGTTTTTACCATAATTTAAAACTTTTAAATTCTTTTTTAATTCCAGCAGTTTCAATAACAATTTTATACAAATTATTTTCGAAAATATTGGGATCTAAATAAAACGTAGCAAACCCATTTAAAGATTCTTTAAAAAGCTCTTTAGTAAGAGTGTTATTTTTATAAATAGATAATTTTACAGAGAGTCCATCTGGAATTATTTGTTTCATAAAACTTTTTAAGGGTCCTATTTTTATGCTTCTATTATGTGCTGTAAAAGAAACAGTATAATCTTCAATTACTTTTTTGTACTTAATTGTTATGGCGTTACTTTCTGAAATACCTATAAAATATGCTTTCACTTTCCATACTTCTTCAAAATCTGGATGGATAATTTTTGCATGAGCAACACCATTTATTGTAGTACCAGTGGTTTTTAAAATATCTCCCTTTTTATTGGTGATATAAAATTCTATATAACTCCCATCACTTACAATATTTCTGTTTTTGTCTTTTATGATGGATGTGTAAAAGGTTGTAATTTGATTACCATCTGCATATTCATGATTTCTGCTTGCAAAAAGTTTAAAATTGGTAGCAATAGCAGGCATAATATTTACATCAAATTCTTTAGAATTTAAACCATAAGATTCTGATGAAATAATCATTCTTCCACTTTTTTTAGGAGAAAAGATGTTTTTATAGCCTATTAATTTATCGGTTAAAATAGGTTGAGATTTTTCTGATTTCAAAAATTGATACTTTACATCAACTTTACTATGATCTAAAATAGGGTTGTCTAAACTATCTGTGGGTATTACCACTAACATGGTGTAATCTAAACCACCGGCATCTATACTTGGTGGCCCTACATAGGTTTCTATAGTGGTTGGTTGCTGTTGCGAAAGAATGGATATATTACCAGAAATTTCTTCCGAAGAATTTATAATGCTCCAAGATAATACCCCTCTTTTTTTTGACATAAAAGAGGGGATTTTAAACGTGTTTTTTTTGGCTATAACTTTAGGTGTTAAAACGGTAGCACCATAACTATTAGCGCAATATAATTGAATAATCGAGTCATTTTTTACAAGAAACTCGAGCGTAATTTTATCACCCACAATAAAAGTTTTTTTTGTAGATATTAAAGAAATACCAGAATGCGTCGCAGTTGTTTCTTGTGCAAGAAAAGAAATCACTACGAACTGAAACAGTATCAGAAAAAAAACTTGTTTTAACTTCATTATTTTGGATTACCGATATACATACTTAATTCTATTCTTACATAACTAAAAAGTGGATGTGTTACTTTTTGTAAGTTACCAATGGTTTGATTTTTTATTCTTTTTGGCATTATTTTAAAGGCAATATCTTTATTTGGCAAACCGTTTACAAAACAAAAACTCATGTCATCATTAATGGTTTTTATAACTGGGTTTAGCGGTATTGGATAGTTAAAACGCAGTTTTCTTTCTTGTCGTATTCCTTCTTTTAAAAACAGGTTGTCTACCCAAATCATTTCTTTTTTCTCATTGTAAAATGTAATAATTAATTGAGGAACTGTAATTTCTTGAATTCCACTATTAAATAAAGTTCCGCTAATAACATTAGGTGTAATATTCATTTCACTTAAAACAATGTCTTTAAAAAGATCAGAATTTGTGGTGTTTCCTGCAGCTTGTAAATTAAATTTTGTGGGTTGTTCACTTAATTCTACAGGCGTAAATTCATCTGGATTAAATGTTTTTGGAATAGAATCTTTTGTTTTAGACCAGGCAATACCTTCAAAATTAATTCTAAAAGCACTAATTTCTTTAGGCATTAACTTGTGTTTTAAAATGTGTTTTGCATTGTAGGTTGCCAGCTCTTTATTATCATCATTATAAAGCGTTCCTTTTAAGACTACGTCTGATGGAACATTGTCTATATTTTGTACTTCACCAATAATAGCATACCGTTTGTTAAATTTTATCAGTTTAGCAGATACAATTTCTAATACAGGTTGTTTTAACACATCTTCATGATGGGTTTGTTCTGTGGTAATTCTTCTTCTTCCTTGGTTAAAATAACCCGTAGAATTCTTAGAGTATAATTGATCTGGCGGTAAATCTATCGATTTTCTTGTAGGTTTTAAATACCACTTACTGTTTCTTTTAACCGCTGTTTTAAATTCTGTTTTCGATAATTTTTCAAGAGGAGTAATCCATTTTGTTTCTACTTTTAAAGTAGCCATACTATCTGTTTGTTTTATAATTTCTGTAGTAATAGCATCTAATTTTGCATAAGAACTTAATAAACCATCTGTAACCGATATTTCTAATAAATATTGAGCACGTGTAAGTTGATCTTCTGGGTCTATATAGGTAAAACTTTTATTCAATTCTTTAAAATCGACAGCGTCATAATACGCTTTTACCACATTTTCTGGAGACCTTTGGGTATCATTTTTAATGTAAAACATATAGCAAGCATACGCAATAACAAGTATTAATACTACTGCCCAAATATGAAGTGCTTTTAAAACAATTCTAGGAAATTTATTATATTCTACTTTAAATTTAAAGTAAACCGGTACCGCTTTTATTTTTGTTTTTAAACTGTTTACAAATAAGGATTGTACATTTAAAATAAAGGCAATAAGCACGGTTAAAAAAGGAATAATTCCCCAAATTATTTTCACCCATGCAGGTACATCTTCTTTTGGTAAAATAGAAGAAATAGGAGGTACGTTTAGTTTTTCCCAAACCATAATACCATTTTCTAACTGAGATAAACGCTGCCATCCGCAGAAAAATAATACCGGATCATAAAATTTATCATTCGAAAAAATATATTTTAAATTGTATTTCTCTGGAGTTGTTAAAAACTGTTGCAAAGAACCAATACCAGCAACTCCTTTAAATTTAGAATTTTCTAAACGCTCTATGGGTCTTGTGGTTAATTCTGGTAATCGTCTTGCAGAGTGGTAATTACCATCTACACTTAAAGCATTTGTTTGTGCAGCTAACCATGCCATTTGATCTCCAAAACCTAACGTTAAATACCGCCATTGATCATGAGAATCTTGACTCAAAAAATTAACAATAGGCAACATTTTTATTTTTTGAGGTTGTGACGGTCTAAAGTATCCTAAGCTCATAGTAAAAATGACCATAGAAACGTAAGCGCCTGCTAAAAGGCCTCCTATTAATCTATGATAAACGGCGCCAAACCGATCTTGTATTAACGTTTTTAAATCACCTTCTACAAACCTATAAATAAATTCGCCAAAAATAGGAATAGACATAATGGTAGCCCAAAGTGTAAATCTATCTAGCGTTAAAATATTAAAGGCATTTTCACCTAAAAGTATTTTGGGTATTGGGGTTGTTCCTCCTGTACCTAAAATAACCAACATGGTAAAAGAGATACCAAAACAGATATATCTTTTACTAAAATATCTGTAGAATAAATAAGGAAGCACAAACAATAAAAGTCCCCATGGAATTGTAAAAAACACCAAACCAGATGAGGTTACTTCTATAAAACTATCTCTAGAACCATGCGGAATTGGTACTTGAGTAATTGGATTTAATTTAGAGTTCATCCAATAAGGAAAAATGCAAAATATAATAAGTAGTAAAGCAGAAAAACCAAATGTTAAGTTTCGTTTTAATTGTTTCATAAACGTTTTTAGAAACAATAAGAATGTAACATTTTTATAAGAACCTGCTTCTTCTTTAGCAACATCCATAATTACAGTACCAATTAGAGGAAAAATAAAAAATAACATTCCAAAAATGGGGGTAACATGATGAGAGGTTACGGTAACGGCAATTAAAGAAAGCGATGTAAAGAAAAATTTATATTTACCTGTTTTAAGCCATAAATAAATTTCTGGTAAGGAATGCATTAAAACGGAAACTCCAATAATACTGGGCAATTGCCCAAAAATATGCAAGGTTTCTACAAAAGAGGAAGAAAATACGGCTAAAATAGCCGCATAACCAGCAACAGTTCTATTTGCTGTTATTAGTAAAGAATATCTATAAGCACCCGTAACAAAGAGTAAAATAGCAATTAGGGCAACCGTAAACATTCCAAATTTTAGCCCTCCTATTAAAGATAATGCGCCAATTGTTTGATGTACTAAAGGCGGATAACTTTGTACCGTAAAACCAGTGTACCACTTATAGTTCCAAGGTTCAAACCAATGATGTGCATAATGATCTGCAAAAAATAAATGAATTAAAGCATCATAAGTAGTTTCTAGTGTAAAGAAAATAGTAGATCCATGAAAAAGTACTGCCAAAAGAATTGCAGTAATTAAGTATTTATTAGATTTTTCTTTCATTAACAGAAGTCGGGCTTATAATGATGTAAAGATAAATATTTTTAAGGATAATTTTTTATATTAGTCTAAAGTAAACTACCTTTCAACTGAGTTAAACTACCTTTAATAACTAATTTAAAAGTAAGGTAATAAAACTAAAGTATTTTTGCAGTGTAATTAATTAATAAAAAAACCCCAGACATGAAAATATTAGCAATAGATGATCAGAAATTAGTTTTAATTCCATTAGAAGTTAGATTAAAAGAAATGGGCTATGAAGTAATTACGGAAACTGATGGTGTAAAAGGAATTGAATTATTTAATTCTTTTCAGCCAGATTTAGTTATTGTTGATATTAATATGCCTACCATTTCTGGGTTAGAAGTTGTAAGACATATTAGAGAAGTAAAAAAATCTGACACCCCAATTATGATTTTATCTGGTAATACAGATGATGAAATGATTACCAAAGGTTTTGAGCTAGGAGTAAATGATTACATGAAAAAGCCATTAAGTTTAACAGAGGTTGGCTTAAGAACAAAAAGATTAATTGGTGCTCCAGAAAATATGGATAGCACAAAAAAATACTCAAACACCATTATTCAAGAAAGATGTGTAGGTGTTGTAATTCCTTGTTATAACGAAGAAGAAAGATTGTTAAGTAAAGAGTTTACAGATTATATAGATAAAAACTCTGGCTATCATTTGTGTTTTGTAAACGATGGAAGTAAAGATAAAACATTAGAAGTTTTAAATACACTAAGAAAAGGTAGAGAAGATTTTATTACCGTGTACGATTGTGAAAAAAATGGAGGTAAAGCAGAAGCCGTAAGACAAGGAATGTTATACATGGCTAAACAAGAAGATTTAGACTTTATAGGATTTTTAGATGCCGATTTATCTACAGATTTAGCCGATTTTGACGATTTAGTTACCACTATTGAAGGGAATGAAAAGTATAAAATAGTAAGTGGTTCTAGAATTAGTAGAATGGGGGCGAATATTACTAAAGAATCTGCAAGGAAAATTATTAGTATGACGATTAATTTTATCATCAGAAAAATACTTTCTATGGACTTTAAGGATACACAATGTGGAGCAAAAATATTTCATAAAGATGTTATTGATATTTCTTTTGGTGATAAATTTGTAACACAATGGATTTTTGATATAGAAATTTTTAGAAGAATAACACTTCATTATGGATTGGATAAAGCAAAAGAAATGTTATGTGAGCAACCCTTAAAAAGATGGATTCATGCAGATGGTTCTAAACTATCTATGAAAGATTCTGTAAAAATAGTGGGGCAATTAGGTCAAATAGCTTGGTTTTATAGAAAAGGAAAGAAAAAATAGTTTGTTAAAAATAAAGGAATTGTTGGTCTAAAATGCATTAACAGTGCTTAAAATTATAAAAAAAAGGAAATATGAAGAAAGGGATCATCGTTGTTTTTGGTAAGAACGATATGGATGTTTTAGAAAATTTCTATTTAAAATCATTCTTTAATAAACAATATAAAATATGTCTTGTAAATAATGGCAATGATAATAAAATATTAAAATTTCTTTTTAAGTTAAAAGAATCTTCTAAATTTGATATTTCTATTTTAAATTTACGAAAAGAAAAGACATCCATGTCTGCAGTAAAAGCGGGTGTACGATTTTTGTCTAAAACAGAAGATATTAATTTGATTGTTCACACATCACCAAAAAATATTTTCAACAAAACGCTAATGAAGAAAATGAGGAAGATATCTGCGGAAGATTTGGTTCATAAAATAGATGAAAGAGTACTATTAAGAAAAGTCTATGATCTTAAAGAATTAATAAACGGCTAATAAAAAAATATGGGGAATTTGGATACAAAAGACAATAGACTATTTAGAATTGAAGGACAAGTGCAAAATTATGATTGGGGGGGAGAAAGCTTCATTCCTAATTTAGTTTCACAACCGATAGTACCAAACACCACGTATGCAGAATATTGGTTAGGGGCGCATTTAAAAGCACCATCAAAAGTAATTACAGATAAAGGCAGCGTTTCTTTAGAGCAGTTTTTAGATCAAAATAGAACAGAGAACTTAGGGGCAGAGGTGGCAACCGACTTTGGTAAATTACCCTATTTGTTTAAAGTTTTAGATGTTAGTAAAATGCTTTCTATACAAGTACACCCTAGTATTGCTGCGGCTAAAATAGGGTATAAAAAAGAAAACGAACAAGGAATTCCTTTAACAGCAAGTAATAGAAATTTTAAAGACGAAAATCACAAGCCAGAAATAATGGTGGCTTTAACAGATTTTTGGTTGTTACATGGTTTTTTAGAACAAGAAAAATTAGTAAAAAACTTAAAAGAAACGGTAGAATTAAGTTTCTTATTAAACACTTTTTTAGAAGAAGGGTATTTAGGACTTTATAAAAAGGTAATGGAATATAGCCAAGAAGAGGTAAATACAATTTTAAGACCTTTGGTAAAAAGAATTCTACCTAAATATAGAAAGAATGAGTTAGCGAAATCTTCGCCAGCATTTTGGGCAGCAAAATCATTAAACAATAAAGATACTGAAGATATTGATAAAGGAATCTTTTCTATTTACTTTTTTAATATTTTAAATTTAAGCAGGGGAGAAGCTATTTTTCAGGATGCAGGTGTGCCACATGCGTATTTAGAAGGTGTAAATATGGAGTTAATGGCAAATTCAGACAATGTTTTAAGAGCTGGATTAACAAGCAAGCATATAGATGTTGCCGAATTGATTAAAAACACAAAATTCGAAGAAACGATTCCGAATATTTTACTTGGTGATGAAAATAAAGCAAACGGAGAAGTTGTTTTTAAAACCAAGGCTAAAGATTTTGAACTAAGTAAAATTGAATTGACAAAAACGGTCACTCATACTGCTACTTCAAATTCTGTAGAAATATTAATGGCTTTAAAAGGAGCTGCCACTGTTACCCAAAATAACGAGTCTATTTCCTTAGATAAAGGGCAGTCTGTACTTATAAAAGCGAATACAACTTATCAGATTACAACAACCTCTGAGGTAGAAATTTACAAGGCAAGTGTGCCAAAATAAAATTAGAATCTAATTTAAAATTGTTTTAGCGTTTTTTACTCTAAAACAATTTTCTGATCCTAAGAATTTCGGGTTTCCTGCTTCTTCAGACCAAAAACCTTCTAAAATATCTTTGTTTAAACATTTATAAACCACCACTCCTTTATATATTTTATCTTCAAAGCCTACATATGTAAAGTTGATCACAAGAATGTTATTTTTAAAAAATCCTGTACCAGATTGTTCTTGAGATTCACTAATATTCCATTTGGCAACAATTCTTTCATTTTCATCTAAAGATAAATGAAGTTCTCCTTTATACGTGTTTTTATCAGCATCTTGATTGCTGCCAATAATAGAAAAAGTGCCTACTACATCTTGAATTGTCATTTTTTAGAAAGATTAACCCTTTAAGGTAATTGGTTTATAGTAATAGAAGATCATTGCTATCACAATCTTGATAACTAACAGGAACTTCTTTATAATTATCATCGAATGCTACAGGATAGATATCCCATGTACCTAATACATCATTACTAGAAACAGATGTATTTACATTTGCATAAAGATGAGTGTCAAGGTCAAATTTAGAGTCTTCATTAGTGCAAGAAGTACATAAAAGATACGCTAAGAAGAATACATGGTAAAACCTAAATTTCATGTTTTTTTTAATTTTTTATAAATATAAAACTACTTTTTAAAAGAATAGATTCTTTTTCTGTATTTAGTGATAATTTAGGATCTAGAGCGAATGTTGCGTTAGTAGATGCTTTATTTGTTCTAAAAATTAGAACTGTTTGCAGATGTAAACATATTTCTACCTTTTTAAAAAATTGTTCTTGATGGGGAGCATTATAAATAAGGTGTTATCTAGATTTATTATAAGAAACCTGCTTTACGGCTAGTGTAAAGTGCTGCTAATTAAAAGAGTATTTTTGTTGTTATAATTGAGCTTTATTAGAAAAAGGTGAGGACAATTTTTAAAAATGAGTAGTAAATAAGTAGTTTTTTAAGTTAAATAATTAGCTTTTTATGTTAAAAATTCTATATTTGCGAAGAAAGAAAAAGGATTGCTACCCCCCTAAAGGTTCTATATAAGAGTTATATTACTGTAAATCTTATGGTTAACCAATTATCCAACTTTTTATTGAAAATGAGACTTTTTGTTATTAAAGAGTTTCTAATAACGTTGTCATTTTTAAGTATTAAATTTTAATTTACTACTGAAGTGTGATTTTCGGCGGCGAAGCCATATTTTTTGGGATAATTACTTCCAATTTTGGCTTTTAAATTTGCTAAAATTAACAGTAGCATACGTAGTTTAAAATTTAGAAATATCTTAGTTGTAATAGGTTCGGCTTGTTTTAAAAAAAAAAGATCCTCTGCTATAATCAATTTGTATTCTTTTATTTAAAAAAGATGCTTTAAGGTTGTTTTTAAGGTATTAATAGCTAAAACGATACGTTTTAGTGTTATAATTAAGCTTCATTAGAAGAAAATGAGGATAATTGAAAAAAAGAAGAAGTAAGTTAATAATTTACGGTAGTTAAAATAATTACTTTTTAGGTTAAAATAATTGCTATTTAAGTTTAAAGTTTTACATTTCTTTGTCTCGAATAAGGATTGCCACCCCCCTAAGGTTCCATTTAAGAATTATATTATTGTAAGTCTTTTGGTTAACCAATTTCCTATCTTTTTATTGAAAATGAGACTTTTTATTACCTAAAAAGTTCCTGTAAACGTTGTCGTTTTTATGTATTAAATTTTTATTTACTACTAAAATGTGATTTTCGATGGCGAAGCCATAATTATTTGGGAAAAGTGTTTCCAATTTTGTTTTTTGAATTTATTAAAATTAACAATAAAATAAATAGCTTAAAAATTAAAAGTAGCGAAGTCATAATATGTTAGGCTTGTTTTTAAAAAACAATGATTAAAATAAGATAGTATGAATTTACCAAAAAAAACAACAAAAGATAAGCAGTGGTTTGCCGTATTTACTAGACCTAAAGCAGAAAAAAAAGTAGAAGAAAGACTTTCTAAGGCTGGCTTCGAAGTTTTTTTACCTTTACAAACCGTAGTAAAACAATGGAGTGATCGTAAAAAGAAAATGCAAGTGCCCTTAATCAATTCTTATGTGTTTGTGCAAGCAACTCAAAAAGAATTATTAGCAGTTTATCCCATAATAGGTGTTGTTTCTATTTTAAAGTATTTGGGTACATACGCGGTTGTTAAGGATACCGAGATTGAAAATTTAAGAATTCTATCTAACAACACAAATCTTGTTTCAACTATTTGTACCAGAAGAAATAGAATGGCAAAAGGAACAAAAATTACCGTTTTAGAAGGCCCTTTTAAAGGATTACATGGTACCTATTTAACCCATGCAGGAAAAAACATGGTAATTATAGAAATGGAGACTTTAGGTACTTGTGTAGAAGTTACGTTACCTATACAGAGTCTAGAAAAGAATTTAATAAAGCAAGAGAATGCCGTAGTTTTAGATGGCAGAAACTAATACAATGCGTTTCATTTAGAAACATAATTTTTTGAATATTTTTAAATGGTAAATAAAAGAAAAGTATTATTTCTAAATAATTTAGGCAACTAAAACGATACATGAAAGAAGCAAAACGCGTAGCAAAAAATACTGGAATTTTATACGCTCAAATGGCCATCACAGTGTTGATGTCTTTGTACACAACACGTTTAATTCTAGCCGCCTTAGGTGCCGAAGATTTTGGAATCTTTAATGTAGTAGGTGGTGCAATTGTAATGTTAACCTTTTTAAATGCAGCAATGGCAGGAGCTTCACAGCGGTTTATGTCTTTTGCGCAAGGAGAAGGTAATTTTAAAAAACAAAAAAATATTTTTAATATTAGCCTGGTATTACATTTTTTTATTGCCATTATTGTGGTTGTTTTATTAGAAGTAGTGGGCTATTTTCTGTTTGATGGTATTTTAAAAATTGATATAGAACGGATAGGTGTTGCCAAACTTATCTATCAATTTTTAATTGTAAGTACGTTTTTTACCATAATATCCGTACCGTATGATGCAATTATTAATGCGCACGAAAACATGTTATTTGTAGCTATTTTACGCATAGCGGAAACGATATTTAAGTTAGGCATCGCCTTATTTATTACTTATACGAGTTTCGATAGATTATATATGTATGGGCTTTTAATGGCTTCACTATCTGTCTTGTTATTAATTATACGCCAAATTTATTGTCATAAAAAATACGAAGAAGTAGACATCAATATTAAAAAATATTTTAACAAGCCACTGTTTAAAGAAATGACTAGTTTTGCTGGCTGGAGTTTTTTAGGTTCTTCTAGTAGTTTAATTGCCAATTATGGGCAAGGTATAGTAGTTAATATGTTTTTTGGTACTGCGGTAAATGCTGCTCAAGGGGTTTCTAGTCAAGTAAGTGGGCAATTGGGGGCTTTTGCGAGCACTATGATGAAGGCATTAAATCCTTTAATAGCAAAAAGTGAAGGTGCTGGAGATAGAAGCTTAATGTTAAAAGCGTCTTTTATAGGAAGTAAAGTATCCTTTTTTCTGTTAACCATTTTTTATATACCAGTACTAATAGAAATGCCTTATATTTTTGGGTTTTGGTTGAAAAAAGTTCCTGAATACACCGTTATATTTTGTCAATTATTGTTAGTAAGAAATTTAATAGAACAGCTTTTTCTTACCTTAACATCTTCCATTGCCGCTGTGGGGAATATTAGAAAGTATCAAATATATAAGGCTATCATAACTTTTATGCCTTTAATAATAAGTTACATACTATTTTCTTTCGGCTATCAACCATACACCTTATATATCGTTTTTATTATATATGCCGTTTGTAATGCTGGTATTATTTTATATTTCGCAAAAAAAGAGTGTGGTTTATCTGTCACTAAATATTTAAAAGATGTGGTGTTTAAAAGTGTGTTTACTTTTATAATTTTAATTTTATTAACAGCCATTCCTAATTATTTCTTAGAAGAAAGTTTTATGAGGTTTGCAGTAGTCTTAACTGTAAGTACTTGTTTCTTTTTTGTCGTTGTTTGGTCTATTGGATTAACGATATCTGAAAAAAGTATGGTTGAGAACATATTTAACAATCTTCTTTCAAAATATAAAACAAAATAATAAATGAAAGAGTATTCGATTTTTATTAGTTCCTCAGATGCCTATGCTGATTTATGGCCGGTTTTTTTTGATCTATTCCACAAGTATTGGCCACAATATAAAGGGGATATTTATTTAAATACAGAAAGTAAAACCTATCAACACACTAAATTAAACATAATTTGTACGAATGTTGGGCAACATAACAGCTTTGGAAAAACTTTTAAAAAAGGGCTTGATAGAGTTGAAACTGATTACGTATTACTAATGATGATTGATCATATCTTTATGGCAGATGTAAACCATGCTAAAATGATAGAATATTTTAACTATTTTAAAGATCAAAATATAGACGCTATGTATTTAACACAGCAGGGTTATAGAGAATTAGAAAAAACTAATTTTAAGGATATTGATATTATAGTACCACCTACACAGTTTATGTTCTCTTTTCAAATTTCTTTTTTCAAAAAAAGAGTTCTTAAAAAAATGGTATTACCACATGAAAATCCATGGACTTCTGAAATCTACGGATCAAAACGAGTGAATAAAATGAAATTAAAATTCACTTGTATTTCTAAAACTGCACAATTACCTATAATTTATGATTTATCAGGATGTTTAAATAAAGGAAAGTGGTTAGCAAATGCTAAAGAACACTTAGACAGTATTAATTACTATGTTGATTATAGTAAAAGAGGATTTTATACCAAAACTCAAAGCCCCTTAAAACTTAGAATTAAAATAAGCCTAATTTATAAATTACACTATTTAAAAGGTCGTTATTGGGCTTTATTTCATCAATAGTTATGAAATAAAAAACGGATAAATACTCTATTTAATAAATTAGATCGTGATACAAAAAATAAAAAATAAATTATGGCTAAAGCTTGTAAGCTACGCCAAAAGCAAGAAATGGTATAATTATTTATACAGAGCATATTGGAATAATAATAATAATAATAATAATCCAGCTAGTGTTGAACAATATTTCACAGCGATACCAAATCCAGGAGCAGGCATAGGGCATCAAATGGCCAATTGGATTGCTGGTTATTGGTTTGCGCAACAATTTAACTTAAAATTTACTCACATTCCTTTTTCTTCAATTAAATGGGAAGAATTTTTAGGTTTTGGCGCAGGAGAAATAGCAATTGACGAATTAATAAAACAAGGGTATAAAAAAGTTCGTTTACCACTATTTAATGAAAATAATGTAAAAGAAATTTCTTTAATCAAAAATATTGTTAAGGCATACGCAAATAAAAAAGTTGTTTTTGTTTGTGAACAAGACCAGTTTTATAGAGATCAGTTTGGTGTACAAGAAAGTATTCAAGATAAATTTTTGGCATCAAAAGTTAGAAAAAGTGAAAAAATAATCTATTCAAAGGATAGCTATAATATTGCTATTCATGTGAGGAGAGGAGATATTGTGATTGGCCAAAAAAATAACAATCCCAATTTAGTAATGCGTTGGCAAAACAACGATTATTTTGTAAACGTATTAAGTAATGTTTTAAAGCAGTTAGAAACGAAGATGCCTATTGCTATTTATTTGTTTTCTCAAGGATCTGAAGCAGACTTCCCTGAGTTTAAAAATTTTAAGAATATTACTTTTTGTTTAGATATGAATGCGCAAGATTCTTTTGCTCATATGGTTTTTGCAGATGTATTAATTACCAGTAAAAGTTCCTTTTCTTATAACCCCGCTTTATTAAATAAGGGAATAAAATTAGTGCCAGCTAATTTTTGGCATGGTTATCCAAAGACAAAAGATTGGATTGTGGCCAAAGAAGATGGGACAATTAATAATAACTTAATGGTTGTAGAATGACTAAAATCTTAATTTTGTTTTTGAAATCTCTCCGTAAAATTTATGGAAAATTATGGAAAAAAGAACCACAAAAACCATTATCTGAACAAGACCCAAACAAAGCTTCACAAATCATTTATGATGCTTTAATAGCTGATAAACCTTGTATGATTGCTCGCTTTGGAAGTACTGAGTTAACAACATTGGTGAATTATTTGGGCGTTAAGCAAACTGATAAAAATATATTTAAATATGTTCAAGGGAAAACGTTGCCTTGGTGGTGGAATGAGGGCGTGTTAGAACAGATGCAACGATGGAGTGGTTTTTTCCCTCCAACAGTAAGTAAAATTGAACAGTTTTGTGAGTTAATGATTGCTGATATACCTCAAGTAGATGTTTTAGGTTCTTGGTTGGTGAACGAAAAATATTTTGATAATCTGTTATCTAATGCAGAAAAGATAGACCTCTTAACATTAGATCCTTTTTGGAGTGACTATTCTTGGACAAGGGGTTTAGAAGGAAAAAAAATTTTGGTTATACATCCTTTTACTGAAACAATTGTAAAACAATATCAAAAACGAGAATTGTTGTTTGAAAATAATTTGTTACCAGAATTTGAATTAAAAACGATTAAAGCAGTGCAGAGTATAGCTGGTGAAAAAACACAATTTCAGGATTGGTTTGAGGCCTTGAATTATATGAAGTCTGAAATTGACAAACAAGATTATGATATTTGTTTGATTGGAGCAGGTGCTTATGGTTTTCCATTAGCTGCTCACATAAAGCGAAATGGGAAAAAGGTGATTCATATAGGGGGAAGTCTGCAACTATTATTTGGAATTCGAGGTAAAAGATGGGAGAATTGGGATGAAACTACTAGGAATGGGAAAATTCTGGATTACAAAAAATTAATGAATAAACATTGGGTTTATCCGGGAATGAAAGAAACACCTAAAAATAGTAAAGAGGTAGAAAGTAGTTGTTATTGGTAAAAATAAGAATATAAATGAGAGTTTTGAGTAAAATTATATTAGTTCTATTCCAAATCAAATTGAAGTATCTTTTTTCGTATTCAATTGTGCGAGTAGAGAAAGGTGCAAAATTTGATATTGGGAGCAATGTGAAAATTAAAAACTCATTTATTTTAGTTAAAGCTAATTCTTTATTTAAAATGGAGAATAATGCGAGTTGTAGGAATTCAAATGTTATAGTTGATAGTAACAGCGTTTTTATGCAAGGAGAGTTCGCTATAATTAATCATGTTGATATTAAATTAACTGGGCAATTTGATATAGGTAGAGCATCTATAATTCAAAAAGGAAATGCTATTAAAGCTCTGCAAATTATAATATCAAATTCTAGCTTTACTATTGGTAAATGCAATATGATCAGATGTGAGCGCATTCTAGTCCGATTTGGTGGTCAAATAGTAATTGGTGATTACACCAATATAAATGAAGGGTCAGAGCTTAGGGCTGATGAAAAGATTCAAATAGGAAGTTATAATCAAATTTCTTTTAATTGCATGATTTGGGATACAAATACCCATAATATTTACCCTTATCAGAAACGTCGCTCTTTAACAGAAGAAAAGTTTCCTAATTTTGGGTATGAATACGAGAAGCCTAAAACGAGACCTATAACAATAGGGGATGACTGTTGGATAGGAAGGGAAGCAGCTTTATTAAAAGGGGCTGTATTAGGTGATAAATGTATTGTGGGATTCCGAACAGTAGTTTTGGGTAATACTGTTCCCGATAATCATACAATCGTTTCTGATACTACTAGTAGATTATTACTCAATAAGATATGATGTATGAAAATATCTAAATTTCCAAATGATCGTTCATATTGGGTATCTCAAATGACTCGGATTGCAGACCCTGTTTTAAAAAACTTGGCAAATGACACGCTAAAGCAAAATATGCCCTATGATTTTATTTTGGATCCTAAAGAAAAACGTAGAAAATTTTCTTATTTAGAGGCTATTGGTAGAGTTATTTGCGGAATAGCCCCTTGGTTTGAGTTAGAATCTGATAATACTGATGAAGGAAAATTACGGTCAAAATATTTAAAATTAGCAGTAAAAGGCTTATCAAACTTAGTGAATCCACAAGCTATGGATTATGTAGATTTTGGAAACGGCCAACAGTCATTAGTTGATGCGGCATATTTATCACAAGGCTTATTACGTGCCCCAAAACAACTATGGGGGCAGTTAGATAAATTAACTCAGCAACGTATTATCTATGAACTGAAGAAAACAAGAGTAATAAAACCCAATGATAATAATTGGTTATTATTTGCATCAATGATTGAGGCTGCTTTGTATAGATTTACAGAGCAATGCAATAAGAAAAGATTATTGTATGGCGTTAAAAAATTTATAAAAAAATTTTACAAAGGAGATGGAATATATGGTGATGGAAATATTTTAAATGTAGATTATTACAATAGTTTTGTAATACACCCAATGTTGACAGATATTTTAATGGTTATGAAACGATATAATTTGTCAGGTTCTAAATATTTGAATATTCAGTTAGCTAGACATATTAGATTTGCTGAGATTCAGGAACGTCTCATATCTCCCGAAGGAACTTATCCAATTATTGGTAGAACAATAACTTGTAGATTTGGAGTTTTTCATGCCTTATCACAAGTCGCTTTAATGGGAAGCTTACCAAATTCAATTTCACCAGAACAGGTAAGATCTGGATTAACAGCAATCATCAAGAGGCAATTAAAAAACCCTTTAAATTTTGACCAGAATAATTGGTTAGAGATAGGTTTAACTAGTATTCAACATTCATTGGCAGAGGAATATGTTAATCGTGGTAGTTCTTATCACTGCCTTACTATATTTCTACCATTAGGGTTGCCGAAAGAAGATGTATTTTGGTCTCAACCCTATAAAGAATGGACTAATTTGCAGTTGTGGAATGGAAAGGATGTGAAAGGAGATTATGCATTAATTGAAATAAATAAGATTTCATTTAAAAATTTACTTTTAAAAAATAGTCTTGTAAGGCGTATAATATTATTAAAAAATAAGTTTCATATATGAAAGAGTCAATTGATTTTTCAATAATTATTCCCCATAAGAATGATCCAGTATCACTACAAAGATGCCTTGATTCAATTCCACATCTAAATAATATACAGATAATTATTGTAGATGATAATAGTGATTCAAATATTGTAGATTTTGATTTATTTCCAGGTATTAATGGAAAAGATATAGAAGTATATTTTAATAAAGAAGGAAAAGGAGCTGGTTATGCAAGAAATGTTGGAATGTCTAAAGCTAAAGGTAAATGGTTAATATTTGCTGATGCTGATGATTATTTTACAAGTTCTTTTTACTCAACTATTTTAAAATATGTTAACTCAAATTCAGAAGTGATTTTTTTTAATATAGATTGTGATAAAGTAATGAGTAAGCAAGGAAATGCGTATCAACAAAAAATTGATGCTTACAATCCAAATATACAAGCTAGTATTGACAATCTAAAATATGGAGTATGGGTGCCATGGAGTAAAATGTATAAAAAATCTTTTATTGATTTTTTAGAATTATCTTTTGAAGAAAGAATAGTTGGTAATGATTGTTTTTTTGTATTGATAGCAAATTATAATACCAAAGTAATTGAAGTTGACAGAAATATGATTTACTATCATACCTTCAATAAAACGAGTTTATCACATGGGCATAATAATGATTGGGTTTATGATATTGAAAGGATGAAACTATTTATTTGGCGTGCACGATTCTATTCTAGCATAGGTCATTCAGATTGGCTAAAAGGTGCAGGGATTTATACCTTTCTCATAAATATTAAGGAAAAGTATGGCTTTTATATTTTCCTAAAATCTTTTGTTATCTCAATAAAACAACGTGCTAATTTTTTTCAACCTATTTTTTGGAAATTAAAAAATTATGCTTCACCAATAAAGAGTTAATAATTATGAAAGTTCTTTGGATAACTAATACTTTGTTTCCTGATGTTTGTAAAGAGTTGGGGATCTCTTCACCAGTTGTTGGTGGTTGGATGTACGCTGGAGCAAAAAGTATGTTAGAGGAAAATAAAAAAATAAAATTAAGTGTAGCAACATTGTATAATGGCTCAGATCTTAAGATATTGAACAGAGGTAATATTACTTATTTTTTATTACCCAATAAAGAATTAGAAAAATATTGGCGTTTAGTAAAAGAAAATTTTTTACCAGATATTATTCATATACACGGAACAGAATACCCACATGGTTTAGCGTATGTTAAAGAATGTGGCAATGATGGAGTAGTTGTTTCTATTCAGGGGTTGGTGAGTATATACGAACGTTACTATTTTGGAGGTATTGCAGAAAAAATATTAAGAAAAATGATTACACTTCGGGATAGAATCCGTTTTGATAGTATTTTTACACAGCAAAAGAATATGCGATTGCGAGGATTAAAGGAAAAACTATTAATTAAATCTGTAAATCATATTATTGGCCGTACACAGTGGGATCGGACTCACGCTTGGGCATTAAACCCTAAAATTAGCTATCATTTTTGTAATGAAACACTTCGAGAATCATTTTATGGGCAAAATTGGGCATTAACCACATGTCAGAAGCATTCAATTTTCTTAAGTCAAGCACATTATCCAATTAAGGGCTTGCAGCAAATGATTATAGCTTTACCATTAATCTTAAATCATTATCCAGATACGAAGGTATATGTAGCAGGAAATAATTTTATAACTAATAAAACTTGGCGTTTAAATGGTTTCGCAAAATACATAACCACTTTGATAAAAGAAAATGACCTAACGGATCATATCATTTTTACCGGACTACTATCTGAAGCTGAAATGTGTAAAAGATATCTAAAGTCGAATGTTTTTGTTTGTCCTTCTTCCATCGAAAATAGTCCCAATTCAGTAGGTGAAGCCCAATTATTAGGTGTTCCTTGTGTAGCTTCTTACGTTGGAGGTACTCCAGATATGATTACCCATGGAGAATCGGGCTTACTGTATCGTTTTGAAGAAGTGGAAATGTTGGCAAAGTCAGTATGTGATATATTTTCGGATGATGAATTTACAAGCAAACTATCAGTCAACGGAAAAAAAGCTGCTGTATTACGTCACAATGGAAAGCACAATGCTCAAAGGTTAAATGCAATATATCAAACAGTATGCAAAAAATTATAACTCTTCTATTTAAGTTATTCCGAAACCTATACGGTTCAGTAAGGAAGTGTGCTAATACTATTTGCACAAGGTTGCTACTTTATTGTAATAACGTGAAGTTTGGCAAAATAGATTCTAATGGAATTCCTTTTATAAGTGTTGCAAGGGGGGCATCTTGTAGTATTGGGGATAATTTTAAAATGAATAACGGTCTTTTAGGTAATCCTATTGGTCGGCCACAAAAATGTGTTCTTTTTGTAGATCGAAATGCATCAATTGTAATTGGTAATCATGTAGGTATAAGCTCTACTGCACTTGTAGCTCATAAAAGTATTACTATTGGTAACTATGTAAAAATAGGTGGTGGTGTTTGCATTTACGATACCGATTTCCATTCATTAGAAGCAAGTATTCGACAAAATGCAGCTATGGATACTAAAAACACAGCCAATGTAGCTGTAGAAATAAAAGATCATGTTTTTATTGGAGCTCATACTACTATTTTGAAGGGGGTAATTATTGGAAAAAATTCTATTGTAGGAGCATGTTCTGTGGTGACTAAAAGTATTCCTGCTAATGAAATATGGGCAGGTAATCCAGCTAAATTCATTAAAAAAGTGATTAATAATGAATAAAGCTACCATACTTAAACTTTTACCAATTAGTATAATTTTTATTGCTGTTCTTTCATTAGAACCATATACTTCATTACCAATAAAGAATACCACCATTTGGTGGCTTATTAAGTCATTAATATTGTATTTATTTTGGCGTTTCAAATATTATTTCTTTAAGCCAAGAAATGCAAAAGCCATGATAATTGTTATGGTTTATCTTTGGTGGAATATCTTTAGTTCTTTTCGAGGTGTATTTATAGCTGAAACCTATTGGGATTTTAAAGGTTTGTTTGGAAATGCATTGGCATTACTTCTACCTCTGCTGGCATTTGTAGCAACAGATAAACATATAGTACAATCTATTTTAAGGTTTTATATTATATACGGACTGCCCATTTTTATTTTATTTATACCTTTTATACCAACAGGGGCTTATGGGCAGTATCTGGTAGTTGTAAGTTTATTTCTTCTATTTTTACCAGTTTTGACAAAAAAGTGGCAAATCGGGATACTTACTCTTTCAATATTGGTAATTCTAATTAATCTAGGTGCAAGAAGTTATGTGATAAAATTTGTTGTAGCATTGTTTCTTATGCTTATTTATTATTTTCGATTATTTATTTCTAAATGGATTATAGATTCAGTACGTTTAGTCTTTTTATTCGCTCCTATAATTTTGTTTGTTTTTGCAACTATGGGAACCTTTAATGTTTTTAAAATGGGTGATTACATTGAGGGAGATTATATGGAAGTAAGCAGGAATTCGGAAGGTGAAATTGAGGAAGCTAATTTAAAAACGGATACGCGGTCTTTTTTGTATGTAGAGGTTTTACAATCTGCGCAAAACCATAATTCTTGGTTAATTGGGCGAAGTCCTGCACGAGGAAATGATACAGAAGCTTTTTCTGAAATAGCAGAGGTTACTGGTCGCAAGGAGCGATTGGGTAATGAAGTAGGTATTTTGAATATCTTTACATGGACAGGAGTTGTTGGAGTGATTCTGTATTTCTTAGTTTTCTGGAAAGCGAGCTATGTAGCCATAAATCAATCGAAAAATATTTTTAGCAAAATGCTTGGGCTATTTGTAGCATTTCGTTGGGCCTTTTCCTGGGTAGAAGATATTAATAATTTTACTTTAAATTATGTGCTTTTATGGTTGATGATCGGCATGTGCTTTTCAAAATCATTCCGTAAAATGTCAGACATAGAAGTTAAAATTTGGGTTCGTGGTATTTTTGAAAAGCGTTATCGTAAGCTAGAATACTTTATTAATAAAAGAAAATGAAATGGTTGTTAAACAAATAGCAATACTACTCGCTTGTTATAACCGGAAGGAAAAAACAATAGAATGCTTAAAAGGACTTTATTTAAATAAAATACCCGTAGGGTATATATTTACAGTTTTTCTGGTTGATGATGACTCTACAGATGGCACTAGAGAAGCAGTAAAAAATCAATTTCCAGAAGTTATTATTATTCATGGAAGTGGAAGTTTATTTTGGAATAGAGGTATGTATTTGGCTTGGTCTACAGCTGTAAAATCTAACGATTTTGATTTTTACCTTTGGTTAAATGATGACACAGAACTTAACAAAGATGTTTTAGAAGCATTAGCATCAACTTCTAAACAAAAGGATAACCAAGCCATTATTGTTGGAGCTACCAGTGCTTTAGATGGCAAACAAAAAGTAACTACTTATGGTGGGCGTAGTCTAATTGATGGATTGATAACTCCAAAAGAACAAGCAATAGCTTGTGATTATTTTAATGGAAATATAGTATGGATTCCAAAAGAGGTTTATCAAAAAGTAGGGTATAACGACCCTGTTTTCCACCATGCCCTAGGAGATTTTGATTATGGCTTACGTGCTTCTAAACTAGGAATTAAAATGTATGTGGCACCAGGCTTTTTAGGAAAATGCGATGTCCATGAAAGCTTAGCTACTTGGTGCAATCCTAAAAAAACTCTTAAACAAAGGTGGAAAGCTTTTCGATCTCCTTTAGGAAACAACCCCGAAGAGTTTTTTATTTTTGAGAAACGACATAAAGGTATAACCAATGCCATTTGGCATTATGGGACCAATCACTTAAGAGTTATTTTCCCATTTATATGGAGTTTAAAAAAATAAAATATTATGACTTTTAAGGAATGTAGACAAGATATAAAGTCTGATTTAGGGAGACTTACAATAGCAAACAAAAAGAACGCATTAAGATACTTACTTTTTAATGCCTCTTTTAAGATTACCTTTTGGTTTAGGTTAGATACGTATTTAGGGGCGAAAAAAAATATAATATTTAAAACCCTTTATGGGTTAACATATGTGATACATAAAAGGAATCAGTTAAAAACAGGTATACAAATAGATTTTATGACTACCTGTGGTAAAGGATTAAACTTTCCGCATTTTTCTTGTATAGTAATAAACGGGGGGGCACTTATAGGGGCTAATTGCACTATATTTCAAGGAGTCACTATTGGAAGCGTTAGAGGTAAAGGCACACCTATTATAGGAGACAATGTGGTACTAGCTCCCGGTTGTAAAATTGTAGGTAATATAAAAATAGGTGATAATGTTTTTATAGCGCCTAATACTGTAGTTATAAAAGATGTTCCTGAAGGTGCCACTGTTGCTGGTGTTCCTGCAAAAGTAATAAACTTAGATGGGGCCAAAAATGTATTAATGTATTTATAATTATGCAAAAAAAAGTTTGTTGTATTTTCAATTATCCACCTCATTATAGAAAATCTATATACGAATTGATGGACAAAGAGTTAGGATGTGATTTTTATTTTGGAAAAAACGTACCAGGCACATTAAAAGCTATGGATGTAAGTAGCCTTAATGGGTTTAGAAAAAAGTTCAGAAACATTGTTGTTAAAAAACGTATCATTTGGCAAACAGGGGTCTTAAAACTTTTGTTTAAAAATTACAAAAATTATATTTTAACAGTAGATACAGCTTGTTTGAGTAGTTGGATTTTTATTTATACAGCAAAATTACTTGGTAAAAACGTATTCTTCTGGACTCACGGTTGTAATGGCAAAGAATCTAGTTTACATCGCATAAAGAATAAACTTTATTTTGGGCCATCTAAAGGGTTATTATTATATGGCGAATACGCGAAAAGTATTTTAATGGAGATAGGGTATAAACCTGAAAAATTATATGTTATAGCTAATTCTTTGGATTATGAAAACCAATTAAAAATCAGAAAATCTCTTTCTAAAAATGAAACTTACAAAAAATATTTTAAGAATGATTTTCCTGTACTATTATTTATTGGTCGTTTAGAGAAAAAGAAAAAGTTATCGATGATTTTAGAGGTAATGAAAGTATTAGGAGAAGAAAACCTGAATGTTAATTGTATCTATATTGGAGAAGGGAATGAAAAAGACATTTTAGTAAATAAAGCAAAAAAAGATGGCTTAGAACAGTATAGTTGGTTTTATGGCGCTTGTTATGATGAGTATGAGGTTGGTAATCTTATTTATAATGCAGACATTTGTTTGTCTCCTGGTAATGTTGGTTTAACAGCTATACATTCTTTATCTTTTGGAACGCCCGTAATAACCCATTCAAATTTTAGTAATCAAATGCCAGAATATGAATCTATAACGAAAGGAGTTAGTGGTGCATTTTTTGAAGAAAATAATTTGGAGTCTTTAAAGAATTCAATTAAAGATTGGTTGAAAAAACACCCTACTAAAAATAATGAATTGGTTGATAATTGTTTTCAAATAATTGATGAGAAGTACAATCCATATTATCAGCTTAAAGTTTTAAAAAAAGCTATTTTTAATGAAGAGTAAAGTATTTCATATAATTACTCATTTTGATATGGGAGGAGCAGAGCGAGTAGCTATTAATATTGCTAAGTCTAAATCTGTGAATTTTGAGTATCATTTATTTGAAATTGTGCGTGCAAATTCTGAATTTTCTGATAAATTTATAGAAGAATGTAAGGCCAATAACATTCACTACCACCGTTCCAATATTTCATCTAAAAAATTAGCTATTTTATTTTTTCCTATAACTTTTCTGTTAAAATGTTTTAAAATAAGGCCTAATATTATTCATACTCATACAGAAATACCCGATTTAAGTGTTTTTTTGTTTTCAAAATTAGCTGGTTTATTTATGTTAAAACATAAATATGTTAGAACAATACACAACACCCAATTATGGAATGAATGGGGCAAAATAGGTGCTATTGTAGAACCTTTTTTTATAAAAAAAAATAGTAATGTGGCCATTTCAACTTCTACAAAACATAGTTATAAAGAACAAAATAAAGTAGAAAAACTCCCAATTATTTTTAATGGTGTAGAGAAATCAATCCAAAAAATATTTCCAGACATAAAAAATAATAAAATTAATATTTTATTTGCAGGGAGATTAGAATATCAAAAAGGTGTTGCTGAATTAATTTCGGTTATAAATGCTTTAAAAAATGATAATCGTTTTCATTTTCATATTATTGGGGAAGGTTCTTTAGAGGTTACATTGCTAAATGCCACTGAATCATTAAAACATGTTAGTAAATATGATAAAATATTTAATTTATCACAATATTTAGAATCCTTTGATTACTTATTTATGCCATCAAATTTTGAAGGCCTAGGTTTAATGTGTGTAGAAGCCAATATGAATAGGTTGCTATGTATTATAAATAACTGTTTAGGTCTAAAAGAAACCTTGCCTAATGATTGGCTTTTAAAAGTAGAAAATAATTCAATTGAAGCATATTTAAATATTTTTAATGAAAAAATTCAAAATATTGATAAGGAAAAAATGATAGATCAAGCCAGCAAGTTTGCAAATGAAAATTTTAGTTTGACGCAAATGCAAGAAAAATATGAGGCTTTATATATTCAAAAATTAAAATGATTTTAAAAAAAAAAAATATTCTATTTCTTTTACATCTTCCACCTCCAGTTCATGGTTCATCTATGGTGGGGAAATTTATAAAAGATAGCAAATATATTAATGAGCAAGTTAATGGCGATTATTTAAATTTATTAGCTTCTAACAATGTAAGTGAAACAGGTAAAATAAGTTTAAATAAAGTAATGGGCTTTGTTAACGTGTGGTTCGCGTTGTTTTTTAAGCTATTAAAAAAGAAACCTGCGCTTTGTTATTTTGCCATTACAGCAACTGGCGCTGCTTTTTTTAGAGATGTATTATTAATTAGTTTATTAAAAATTTTTAGAGTAAAATGCATGTATCATATGCATAACAAAGGCGTAAGTAAGTATCAAAATAGTAAGATTTATAACAGCTGTTATAAATTTATTTTTAAAAATGCAGAAGTCATTTTGTTATCTAAACATTTATATAAAGACATAAAAAAATATGTACCGTTAACAAAAATACATATCTGCCCAAACGGCATTCCAGAAATCGAATTGGATGAAAAAAAGAATGATGATGTTGATAAAAAAACTGTCAAAATTTTATTTCTTTCAAATTTAATAAAATCTAAAGGCGTATTTATTTTAGTAGAAGCTTGTAAGTTATTAAAAGAAAGAGGGATTGGCTTTAAATGCAACTTTATTGGTGGAGAAGGAGATATAACAGCGGAAATATTAAAGAATAAAGTGGATAGCTTAAATTTAAATAATGAGATTAATTATTTAGGCAAGAAATATGGTGATGATAAAACTGCTTTTCTAAATGAAGCCGATCTTTTTGTTTTTCCTACGTATTATTCAAATGAATGCTTTCCATTAGTTTTATTAGAAGCCATGCAATTTAATTTGCCAATAATATCAACTTTCGAAGGTGGAATTGCTGATATAGTAGAAGATGGTGTAACTGGTATTTTAGTGTCGCAAAATGATGTTGTTTCCTTAGCAGAAAAACTAGAATATTTAATTAATAATGCAGAAGTTAGAGTAGACATGGGGCTTAAGGGGAAAGCAAAATTCGATAAAGAATTTACATTAGAAGTATTCGAAAAGAAAATGCTTTCAATTTTATTAAATAGTATAGATACATAATAATTTCAAAATCTAAAGTCTTCAAATTAATTCACAAACAAAGTTCTTTCACATATGAATTTAACACATATTGTTAAAAATACCATTTTTAGTCAAGCGTTGTCAGACATAAAAACGGATAGCAGATGTTGTATAAACACCATTAATGCGTATTCTTTTTGTATGGCAAAAAAAGACAAGCGCTTTGCAGCGGTATTAAAATCTAGCGATGTTTTACTGCCAGATGGTTCTAGTATTGTATTAGCCTCTAAGTTGTTGGGGGGTAAGAAAATTCAGAAAATTGCGGGTTGGGACATACACCAACATTTACTTACGGAAGCCAATTTAAAAGGTCAGAAAGTGTTTTATTTGGGAGCTTCTGAAAGCACATTAAACCTTATTAAAAATAGAATTGCAAAAGAATTTTCTGCCATAAAAGTAGCTAGTTATTCACCTCCTTATAAAACCACATTTACCAAACAAGATACTGATGAAATGATAGCGCAGGTAAATGCTTTTTCTCCAGATATTCTTTTTGTGGGCATGACAGCCCCAAAGCAAGAAAAATGGGGGCATGAACATAAAGAAGTGCTAAACACTTCTGTAATTTGTTCTATAGGTGCGGTGTTCGATTTTTATGCAGGTACTGTAAATAGAGCTCCAAAATGGATGATTCATCTAGGTTTAGAATGGTTATATAGATTGGTAAAAGAACCAAAACGCATGTGGCGTAGGTATTTAATTGGGAATTCTCAATTTATATATTATGTGTTTTATGAAAAACTACAATTGCTACTTAAATAAAATAATTTATTATTACGACTTAAATTAATTAATATGCCGAAAGGAAGAATTAAATATTTACCCATTCCAGCTTTTTTTATAGATGGTTTATTATTTTTTGTATCATTTTTTACAGCGAATTATATTGTTTTTGATGGCGTATTTCCAGAAATAATATTATATAGATCTATCTTTTTATTTGGATTATTACTTTGGTTGGGGATTACTTTTCGATTAAAAATGTACGATATACCCAGAATTATTTACACGGATAAGGTGGTCTCTAAAAGTCTGCACGGGTTAACTCTTTTTACCTTAATTGGAGCAACCTTTTTATATTTGTTAATAGAATATAAATTTTCTAGAGATTTTTTTATCATTACTATATTGTTGTTTGGTGTTATGCATGCTATCTTTCAGATACTATTAATGTATGTATTTAAAAGGTATCGTAAAAGAGGACATAATATTAGAAAGGTAATTGTTTTAGGTTTCGATTCAAAAATAGAAAAATTAATAAAAAGTGTCTTAATGGTACCCGAAAATGGGTATGAGCTTCATAGTATTTTTTCAGATAATGAAGTACCCGAATCATTACAAACATTTTATAAAGGAAAAGAGTCAGAATTAATTCCTTATTTAGATAAAAGTAAAGAAGTAAATGCCTTATTTATCTCTTTACCTCCAGAGAAATCTGCTATAATTAACAAATATATTAGTTATGCAGATAATCATTTAATAAGGGTGTATATACTTCCTAATTTTTCTGAATATTTATTTCAGCACTTTAGAATGACCTATATAAATAAGGTGGCTACTTTGTATTTACGAGCAGAACCTTTAGAAAGTTTAACGAGTAGAATGACCAAACGTGCATGTGATTTTGTATTTTCGTTATTGGTGCTTATAGGTATAGGAGTCTGGTTGTACCCTTTGTTAGCAATTATTATAAAGTTAAATAGTAAAGGTCCGGTGTTGTTTAGTCAAATGCGCTCGGGTAAAGATGATAAACCTTTTAAATGTTACAAATTTAGAAGCATGACGGTAAATACGGAATCGGATTCTTTACAAGCAACTAAAAATGATAGTAGAGTTACTTCTATTGGAAGAATTTTACGTAAAACCAGTTTAGATGAATTACCACAATTTTATAATGTCTTAATAGGAAATATGTCTGTAGTAGGACCAAGACCACATATGTTGGTGCATACCGAATCGTATAGAAAATCTGTACAGAAATTTATGGTGCGTCATTTTGTAAAACCAGGCATTACAGGTTGGGCACAGGTTACGGGGTTTAGAGGAGAAACCAAAACAGTACAAGACATGAAGAATAGGGCACAAGCTGATATTTGGTATATAGAAAATTGGAACTTGATATTAGATGTAAAGATTCTATTTTTAACTATTTGGCAGGTAGTATTTAAAAAAGACAGCAATGCTTTTTAAAGTAATAAAAAGAATACAATTATAAAAAATAAAAAGAAAAATAGATAAATAAAAAAGAATGAAATACACAAATATTATTATAGTGCTATTTTTAGTACTAGCATCGTCTTGCGTTTCTAAACAAAAAATGGTCTATTTTGGAGACAAAGAAGGTTTTATTATGAAAAAAACCTTACGAGAGTATGAATCTACCATTCAAAAAGATGATTTATTAAACATAAATGTTTCTGCAACAAACGGAGAAGCTGTTATGCCTTTTAATATCTATGAAACTCCTATTTTAGGAACAGGTATGGGCACCACAGTAAAACCCTTGCCCTACCTAGTAAATGCTGAAGGAGAAATTAACTTTCCTGTATTAGGTAAACTAAAAGTTACGGGGATTACCACGGATGCTTTAAGTGTATTATTGGTTCAAAAACTATCAGAATACATCACCAAACCAATTGTAAATATTACAACGACTAATTTTAAAATTACGGTATTGGGAGAAGTAAATAGACCAGGTACTTATAGCATTGAAAATAAACGAATCACTATGTTAGAGGCATTGGGTTTGGCAGGAGATTTAACAATTAATGGAAATAGAGTTAATATAACGTTGATTAGAGAAAATGATGGTCGTCGCGTTTTTATTCCGATAGATATTACTAGTAAAGAATTGTTTAATTCGAGATTTTATTACTTAGCACAAAATGATGTTATTTATGTAGAGCCTAACAAGTCTAAAATAAATTCATCTGCGGTAGGACCAAATACAAGTATTATTTTTACGTCTATCGCCACATTAATATCCATTATTGCCATATTAAGATAGTAAAATTTAAAAAATTATGCAAGAAGAGAATCTGTTAAACCAATTGTTAGAGGAAGATAAACCGATTAATATACGTGAACAATTAGAAAAATATTTGTTTTATTGGAAATGGTTTGTAGTATGTGTTTTGGTTGCATTAGGCTTGGCCTATGCCATAGCATATTATACGCCTAACCAATATTTGGTAGCCACCACTATTTTAATTGATGATGAAAGTGGTGGTGGTTTACCAAGTGAACTTTCTGCCTTTGAAGACTTAGGCTTAATGGGAGGTGGTAAAAAATCGATAGACAATGAAATTGGGATCTTAAAATCTTACATGCTTATGGAGCGTGTTGTAAAAGATTTAGGTTTACAGACCACTTTTCATAAAGAAGGAAGAGTTCGAAATACAGAAATCTATAATAAAGAAGTGCCTTTTAAAATAACTTTTTCTGCTATAGAGAAAATTTATTCTTTAAGCACCACATTTAAGGTTCGTGTTATTTCTGATTCTAAATTTGAAATTATTTCAGAGGATGAGAAAGTAACGCCACATATATTTGGAGAAAAGGTAAAGATGGAGTTTGGTAACATTACTTTAACACCTTTGGCTGCCGAAGATATGCTTACAAACGAAGTAATAACGGTTCATATTACCCCCATAAAGAATGTTACACAAAGTTTAAGAGCTGCGGTGGAAGTAGGTTTAATGTTTGAGAAAGCTAGTTTATTAGAGATTAGTTTAATTGGGGAGAATAAAGAAAAGGTTACCGCTATTTTAAATGATTTGGTACATCAATATAATAAAGATGCTGTTGCCGATAAAAATTTAATAGGGAACAATACAAGTACCTTTATAAATGAACGATTGGCAGTGATTGAAAAAGATTTATCTGCTGTAGATAAAGGGGTAGAGGAATTTAAATCTAGCAATAGACTTACAAGTATTCCTGCAGAAGCAGCTATGGTCTTAGAAAGTAATGCCGAATTAGAAAAGAAAATTGTAGGTTTAAACACCCAATTAAGATTGGCTGATTATGTAACAGAATATATCACTGAAAATAAAGAAAATCTAATTCCGGCAAATTTAGGTTTAAGTGATGGTAGTGTGAATGCGAATAGTGCACAATACAATCAATTAATTTTAGAGCGAAATAGAATTTTAAATGGTTCCAGTGATAAGAATCCTGTAATTGTTAATTTAAATTCTCAAATTGCTCAATTACGTGGTAGTATTTCTCAAAGTCTTGTAAATTTAAAATCATCTTTAAGTATTTCTTTAAACGATGCCAAAAAAACAGAAAGTAGAGTAGGTTATAGAATGTCTACCGTTCCAAAACAAGAAAGGGAATTTAGAGATATTGAAAGACAACAGCAAATTATAGAAACGTTATACCTGTATTTATTACAAAAGAGAGAAGAAAATGCTATTTCATTGGCAGTTACCTTACCAAATGCAAAAGTAATTGATACCGCAAGAGGAAGTGACGATCCGATAAGCCCTAATCGTAAAAAAATCTATTTGATAGGTTTAGTGCTAGGTTTACTAATACCTTTTGCTATAATTTATATCTTGTTTTTATTAGATAATAAAGTACATAGTAGTAAAGATATAGAAGCCATTGTAAAGGCTCCTTTAATAGGGGAAATTCCTAAAACAAAGGATGCGAATAAAGTGGTTGTGCACAAAGATGGTAGAAGTGGTGTTTCGGAATCTTTTAGGATGGTACGTACCAATTTAGATTTTATGCTTGCAGGAGTTACGGATGGTGCAAAAACTATTTTTATAACATCTACAGTGCCAGGTGAAGGAAAGACTTTTATTGCCGTAAATTTAGCTTCTGTATTGGCGCTTTCTAATAAAAAAGTATTATTAGTTGGTGCAGATATTAGAAAACCTCGTTTAGCAGAATATTTACAAACGAAACTAGGGAAAGGTATTACAAACTATTTAACAGACAGATCTTTAAAAGTAACAGATGTTATAAAACATATAGACGCTCTAGATATAGATGTGGTACACTCTGGAGTCATTGCTCCTAATCCTTCCGAATTATTAAGTAATGGCCGTTTTGAGGATATATTAGCCTACGGAAAAGAAAACTATGATTTTGTAGTTGTAGATACAGCGCCGGTTAAATTAGTAACAGATACCATGCTATTAGGTAAAAATGCCGACTTGTTTATTTATACCATTAGAGCCAATTATTCCGACAAACGTTTGTTAGAAATACCAGCAAAACTTTATAAAGAAAAGCGTTTGCCAAACATGGCAGTCTTACTAAATGATATAGATATAGAAAGAGGCTATGGATACGGCTATGGCTATGGTTATGGGTACGGTGATACTGAGATTAAAAAGTCTTGGTGGAAAAAAGGGTAAAGGAACTAGGTGTTTTTAGAGATAAAGTGCACGAATTTTAACAGGTTAGACACCTATTTTGAGCAGTAGCTTTTTAGGTTACCATAAAAAAGAATTGGGTTTTTAGGTCCCTTTTTAATTGAAAAAAATCTCCGAGGCGCAGGCTTCGGAGATTTTTTGTTTTATAAAAATAGGAGTTAGAAAAGAAGCTTCCTTTTTCTTTTTTAACGAGTACTGCCAAATGAATTTAACTCATCATTTTGAAGTTTATTTTTACAAGCAAGAAAGTGTATTTAAGTTTGTTAGATGATAAGAGATGTCTAAAAGGGTTTGGTCTTTAGAAATAGATTATAAGATAAAATTGTGGTGTAAAATAAAGTTTAGAATAGAGTAAGAATTTTTTTTTTAACATATATAAACGCATCTAGTATCTCACAGGTAAAAAAAAGGAAACTTTAAAAGTCGAGTTTTTTCCTTCTTTCATGATTTTTGTTAAATAAAATATAAATTATTTTTTCAACATTTTTTTTGTTAAAAAACAGTTAAATGTGTGGTGTTTTAACTTTATTATATGCTTATTTACCTAGGTATAGATAGATGTAGCGCTGTATTAAGATCTATTTTTAATTTGTTTTTTGTAGTTTTTTGTTTTTTAAAAATGATAATATGTTTCTTGATAAAGATTATTTGTACTCCTAAAAAGTGAATGTTTAGTTGATATTTGAAAAATCTATAGTTAGATAAAAAAGCGTTTAACAATTAATCAATAATTAAAATGAAAAAAATGAAAAAAAAATTATTTTTGACTTTATGTCTATGCCTTATTGGGGCTTTTAATTTATCTGCCACAGATTACTATGTGAAGGCAGATGGTAGTAATTCAAATGATGGGCTAACAGCTGCAACACCTTTTTTAACAATTGGTAAAGCTCATAATACTGCTTCTGATGGAGATACAATTTATATAGTTGGAACCGTTGTGTCTGACGAAAATAAATCGTTAAATAAAAGTTTATCATTTGTTGGTACTTCTAGTGGAACAATAATTGCTGATAATACAGATGCAACTACATTGAAAAGAGGTTTTTTTGGCCTGTTTGCAGCTAAAGATATTACATTTACAGATTTAACATTTTCTGGAGTAACTGGTAGAACGGCTCCTGGAGGAGTCATAAATGCTAATAATTTAAATGTTGGTAATGTAACATTTACAAATTGTGCATTTACTAATAATACAGTTGCAGGTAATGCTAAAAATGGTGGCGCAATTAATTTTGTAGGATCTACTTCTGGTAATACTTTAACGGTTACTAACTGTACTTTTACTAGCAATTCTTCAGACAATGGAGGTGGAGCAATTTATGTGGCTGGAAATCAAAATTTAAATCTTACTAATTCAACTTTTATTACTAATAGTTCTATAGGAGCTGGAGGTGGAGGAGCTGTTGCTGTTTTGAATTCTGGTACCTCAATTATTTCAGGATGTCTTTTTGATGGAAATAGTACTACAGCTACTAATGGACATGGTGGAGCTTTGAATTATAATAGCAATAGTGCTGCGTCTCTTTTAACATTAACAAATTCAACTTTTGTTAACAATACTACACTAAATAGAGGTGGCGCAATCATATTTAATGGTGCTGATGGAAATGCTAATCTTACCAATGTAACGGTTTATAACAACTCTACAACCGGAGTAGTAAATAACGGAGGCGGTATCCGTACGCAAGGAGCTGCTACAAAGATTCTTAATTATACAAACTGTCTTTTTTATGGCAATACAGCAACTGGTGGAGCTGTATCAAATATTGCTGGTAATTCGAGTAATACCTCAACTTTTACAAATAGTTTAACTGATGCTGGTAATATTTTTGATACAGAAGTAGCATCAAACCGTTCTGCAGATTTAACAAATTCTAATTTATCTTTTGTTACACCAAATGTAACTTTTACTGCTCCTGCAACTTTAACAGATGCTACTCCAATTGATTTTGGAAGTGATATGAGTGATGTTGGTGCTTGGGATTCTAAAATAAATTTATTTAATCAAGGAGCAGATGCTTTTTGGGGCAATCCAGCAAATTGGTCTAATGGTGCTTTACCAACAGCAACAGACAATGTTTCTATACTTTCAAATAATGGCAATGTAAATATTAAAGCAGATGTTGCTGCTGTGGTTAATAATTTAGTAGTAACGGCACCAGGAACGTTAACCATTAAAAAAGGAGGTTCTCTAATAGTAAGTGGTTCTTCTACTGGATTAGTTAACTATAAAAGACAAGTACAAGACGCAGGGGCTGATGCGGCAAAAGGTTGGTATTTAGTATCTGCGCCTGTTGCAGCAGTAACTTATGATGATACTTTTGCTGGTATGGCATCAGGAACAGGAAATAATAGAGGCTTAGCTACCTATGATACTGCAAATGATAATTGGGAATATTTACAAGCAGGTGGTTCTGGTACTTTTATGCCAGGTCAAGGGTATTCTTTAAAAGTTGTTAATGGAGGAGCAAAAGCAGAATTTGGTTTTTTAGGAACTATTAATACCGATGATGCGGGAGTTAATATTCCTGTTGCAGCTACTGGAAATCGTTTAAATTTATTAGGAAATCCATACACATCTTACATTAGTAGTGCTACTGTATTAGACAATGCAGCACTTGAAAGTACTCAAATTTGGGTTTTTAATCGCTCAGTAGGTACTAATGGAGAATATGTTCCAAAAACGTATGATAGTAATTTCACATTAGCTCCAGGGCAAGGTTTCTTTGCACAAGCTGTTGTTTCTGCAACGGGTGATATAAACTTTGCAGAGTCTAATCAAATTGGTATTGGTGAAAATGGTACTACTGATACATTTCAAAAAACGGCGAAAACAGAAGTGAAACTTCAGATTTCTGTAGATGGTTACTATAACTACGCAGAGGTTTATTATTCAAACAATGCAACAAATGGTTTTGATGCTGGTTATGAAGGGTTAATGTTTCCAAAATCTAATGATAGTTTTTCTATTTACACAGAGTTATTATCTAATAATAAAGGAGAGAAATATAAAATTCAATCTTTGTCTAACTCAGATTTAGAATCAAAAGTAATTCCTGTTGGTGTAAAAGCAGCTGCGAATAAAGAAATTACTTTTTCTGCAGAATCTTTAAACCTACCTTCTGGTCTTAATGTGTTTTTAGAAGATAGAATAGCAAAAACATTTACTCGTTTAGATGAAGCAAATAGTACTTATAAAGTTACGTTAACAGAGGCTTTAGATGGAGTTGGAAGGTTTTATGTACACACAACAGCGCAACAAGCTTTAAGTGTAGATAACTTTAATACAGAAAACATAAGCGTTTATCAAGCTAATGCTTCTACTTTAAGAGTTGTTGGTTTAGAACAAGGTAATGCAACTATTAGTCTATATAATGTTTTAGGAAAACAAGTATTAAATAATTCATTTACTACAAATGGAGTTAAAGATATTAGTGTACCTAAATTAGCGAAAGGTTTATATATAGTTCAGATTAAGTCTGCAACAGGTAAATTAAACAAGAAAATTATTTTAGAATAAACCAAATTATAAAAGCGATATAAAATGAAAAAACAAATAAATAATACACCAGAAGATATTTCTCGTAAAGACGCTCTTAAAAAGATAGGAAACTACGGTAAATATGCAGCATTAACTGCGTTAGGTACTTACTTGATCTTAAATCCACAGAAAGCGCAAGCGCAATCTCCTGTAGCTCCAGGTACTGGGTTCTAAAGGTTTTTTAATTTATTGAAAAAGCCCTCTGAAAAGAGGGTTTTTTTTTGTTTAAATTCTAATATTGTAAAACAAGAGATAATTGTTTTTATTATAGTATATGTATTTTAAGTAAGGAGATTTCTACTCTAAGAAATAAAGAAGGATTGCGTAGTCTTATTGTTATTTTTATTGAAGTAAAGAGTGAATTTTTAACTGTAAAAAAGTTGGTTTTAAAGAGGTTTTATTTTCATAAATACGTCTAATTTTAGTAAAAATGTGGGGCTAGTTTTAGTCCTTTTTTTATGCTTTTTATTTTTTTAGATGTCTTAAAAAAGATGAATTTAAAGTTTTAAAAAAAATACAGAAAATAAGAGAAAGTAGCATTTTAAGGGATAATTTCTGCCGTTATCGCTTAATTACTCTAAAAACGAGTTGTTGTAAATCATTAATGATTCTATTTAGACCATATGTTATTCTATTGTGTTTTTGGTTGCAGTAATTTTAACGAGAAATAAAAACCAATCAAAAATGAATAAATTCTTAAGAGGCATTATAGCTGTTTTTTTAACGTGTATGAGTCTGCAAAATACGGCAGCTCAAAATAGAGAAACGGATTTTAATTTCGATTGGAAATTTACTTTGGTAAAAGAAACTAAAAAACCAACAAAATTTCCGATAAATGATACGAATTGGACACCTGTTCGTCTACCACATGATTGGAGTATTGAAGCTTCTTTTGATGAAAAATTAGATGGAGCAACAGGTTATTTACCAGGTGGAGTTGGTGTGTATCAAAAACATTTTGAAACACCTGCGAATCCTAAAAATAAAAGTACCTATGTTTTGTTTGACGGCGTTTATAACAATGCTACTTTTTGGTTAAACGGAAAATTGTTAGGCGAAAATCCGTATGGATATTCACCAACATACTTCGACTTAACAAAAGCATTAAAAACAGATGGCTCTAAAAATATCTTAACGGTTCATGTAGATCATTCTCGTTTTGTAGACAGTCGTTGGTATACAGGAAGCGGAATTTATAGAAACGTAAAATTAATAACGGTAGATAAATTACACATTCCTATTTGGGGAAGTTTTGTAACCACACCTAATATTACTAAAGAAGAAGCCCAAGTTAATGTTCAAGTAAAAGTGGTAAATCAAAATAGAAGTAAAGCTTCTTTTATTTTATCAACAAAAATAGAAAACCTTGCAGGAGAAGTTGTTGCAGAGGTTACGAGCAATACGAAGGTAAATGGAGGAAAAGAAAGTGAATTCAATCAAAAACTAACCATTAAAAATCCTAAACTTTGGGATATTGCAAAACCAAATCTTTACAAAGCTGTTACAAGTATTATTAAAAAAGGAAAAGTTGTAGACACGTATATAGCAACTTTTGGGGTTCGCTCTTTAAGACATGATAAAGACCAAGGTTTCTTTTTAAACGGAAAATCAACCTTTGTAAAAGGAGTTTGTATACACCATGATGGTGGTTTAGTAGGTGCTGCTGTGCCAAAAGGAGTTTGGAGACGTCGTTTGCAATTAATGAGAGATGCAGGTGTAAATGCAATTAGAACTTCTCATAATCCTTTTTCTGCAGAATTTTATGATTTGTGTGATGAAATGGGGTTTTTAGTGCAAGCAGAAATTTTTGATGAGTTTGACAATCCGAAAGACAAGCGCCAAAACATGCACGAAAGACATGATGATTATGTTTCTCGTGGTTATACAGAACATTTTCAAAAATGGGCAGAAAGCGATTTAAAGAGATCTATTTTAAGAGATCGTAATCATCCTTCAATTTTTGAGTGGAGTATTGGAAATGAAATTGAGTGGACTTATGAAAACTACAAACATGTAAGTGGTTTGTGGGACCCAGGAGCAGGGAATTATTGGAATAGAATTCCGAATATTTCTGCTAAAGAAATGCAAGATCGCTACAAAGCATTGCCAAATAGAAAACATAAATTAACAGAAACGGCTAAGAAATTAGTAAAGTGGACGAAAGAGATGGATTTAAGTCGTCCGGTAACGGCAAATCTAATTATCCCCGTAGCAAGTTTATCTTCTGGTTATGCAGAAGCATTAGATATTGTAGGGTTTAGTTATCAAACAAATCAATATAATTGGTCTAAAAAGAATTATCCGAACATGCATTTTACAGGAAATGAAAATGCTGGTAATTGGACGGAATGGAACTCTATTATAGAAGATCCGATGGTGTATAGTATGTATATGTGGACCGGAATTGATTATTTAGGGGAAGCACATAATAAATGGCCACAAAAAGGATGGGATGGAGATATCTTAGATTTTGGCGGATTTAAAAAAACGGGATTTGATCATTTTAAATCTATTTGGGTAAACAAACCACATATAGCACTAGGAACTTACAAGGTAAAAGACTCTTTAGTGGTAGATCCGCTAAGCGGAAAAGTAATAACAACCAGTAAAAAGATTTTAAACTGGAATAATATAAGAGCGCAAAAAAGCTGGAATTATAAAAAAGGAGACATGATTATTGTTGAGGTTCCTACCAACTTGCACAAAGCAGAATTATTATTAAACGGAAAATCTTTAGGTTGGAGGTCTTTAAGCGGAAGTGTAGATAGAATATTACGTTGGGCAGTTCCTTTTGAAGAAGGCGTTTTAACAGCAAGAGGTGGTTTTGATGGTGATGAAAAAGAAGTTGTTTTAAAAACGACTACAAAACCAACATCTATAAAATTAACGGTAGATAAAACCACACTTTCTGCAGATGGTTATGATGTTGCGCATGTAATTGCTCAATTGGTTGATGAAAGCGGAAATGATGTAACAACCGAAGAGGCAAAAATAACTTTTTCTGTAGATGGAAATATCAGACAATTAGGAGTAGATAACGGATCTAACAGAAGTGCACAAAAGTATCAATCGGATACGGTTATTACAAGTAACGGACATGCACTTTTATTATTACAATCTTTAAAAAAATCAGGAAAAACAACAATTAAGGTGAATGGTAAAGGTTTAAAAGGAAATACCATTAGCATTGATGTTCAGTAAATTGTAAGTATTAGGTTTTGTTAAAATGATATAAATTTTACGGATGATTAAAAAAGTAATTATTTTATTAGGTATCTTATTTTTTGTAAACGTTAGTGTTGCACAAATACAGGTATGGAAAAAACCTAAGAAAAATAAGGCCATAGAAACGGTGCAATGGCAAGTGAATGATATTGTTTACAAAGTAAAAAAAGAAGTAAAAGATCCTTTTAGCAAAAATGCTTTTGCCATTGTAAAAAGCAATAACACAGAACAAAAAATCCCTTTATTTTATAATGGTGATAAAACTTGGGTGCTTCGTTATTCGAGTGCATCTATTGGAAATAAATCTTTTGTGATAGCTTCTGAAATTAAAGAATTAAATGGTAAAAAAGGTAAGATTGTAGTTGCTAAAAATGAAAAGAAAAATAGACATGGTGGCGTAGTTTTATCAAAAGAAGATACCCAACATTTTTATTATGAAGATGGTTCTCATTATTTCAATTTAGCATTTGAATGCGATTGGTTGTTTGCGTTAGATTACAATCAAAAGGAAATTCCGAAAACAGCACATTTACTGTCTTTAATCGAAAAATATGGTTTCAATCAGGTTGTAATGAATGTCTATTCTTATGATGTAAAGTGGCCAAAAGACAAACGATTAAAAGACTTTCCAGAGCATGAATACGGAAGTCGTGAAGATATTTTTCCTTTTTTAGGATCCAATTCAAAACCAGACTTTAGCGCATTAAATGTAGATTTTTTTAAGCATTTTGATAGAGTTATATCACAAATGCATGACAAAGAAATTGTGAGTCATTTAATGATTTATGTTTGGAACAAATTGGTTTCATGGCCAGATATGGAAACCAAGGCAGATAATATGTATTACGATTATGTTGTAAAAAGATATCAAGGTTTTCCAAATATTATTTGGGATGTTTCTAAGGAAGCGTTGCATTATACAAGAGCTACAAAAGAGTATATTTCTGAACGCATAGCACGTACGCGAAAGTTAGATTCTTATAACAGATTGGTTTCTGTGCACGATTACGGTTTTTGTAGAAATCATAAAGATGAAGTAGATTTTATTTCTACCCAAGATTGGAAACATACGTTGTATCAAAATATGTTAAAAGCAAGAAATGATTTTCCGAACAAACCTATTTTTAATATTGAACATGGAGGTTATGAAGATTCTCCTTATGTAGTTTTCCCTGGTGCTTATGACAATGCAGAAGCTTGTTTAAGAAGAAATTACATGTGTTTATTTGCTGGTGCTTATTCAACGTATTATTGGCAAGGAGCTTCTTGGAATGCCGTTATTCACAATCCGTTTGAACAACCAGAAAATTTTAAGAAACCTCATTTCGAATATTTTAAACACATGAGAACCTTGTTTAAAGATTTACATTTCGAAAACTTTAAACCGATGCCAAATTATAACAATGCTGGTTACAATTTAACCAATGAAAAAGATGGTGTTATTTTAGTGTACAATCCTAAAGAAAATAATTGGGCTGGAGGAACATCTAAAGCATTAAAAGAAAAATTTAACCATAAAAATGCGACCAAACAATGGTTTAATACACTAACAGGAGAATTTACTGAAGAAGTAAAATATGTAAAAAAACCATTAGAATTTTGGGACGCTAGACCTTGGAAAGGTGAAGCAGATACGATATTGATTCTTAGAAACCTTCAGCCTAAGAAAAAGTAGATGTAACTAGAAAAGGAAAGATATAATTGTAACAGAAATGAACTTAAAGAAAAAGATGTCAAAATTTATATTCGTAGTAATAATGTTTTCATACTTCTTTGTGTATTCACAAAGTGAAATTACTATTGATCATAAAACCCAAAGATTTATAAATGGAGTTTCTGAGTTTAATCGTAATAAATTTATAACGGGTCATTTTTTGTATAATTCTAATGATACCGATTTTGAGTCTTTTAAAAATGAATATAATATTGATTCTGATTATAAAGGTTCTCGTCAGTTTTGGAATCCTTTTGGAAAAGTAAAAAACGGCGTGATTCCTAATGTTCAAAATAAATATTCGGGCATCAGAAATGTGGAGCCACTTTTAGTAGCTACAGGTACAGCAGGTCAACTTTTTTATGATGATAGTAAAGATTATTCTATTGAAGATGTTTCTGTTTTTAGTAAAAATGTAGCCAATTATGTAGCGAATAGTTACAAAAAAGATTGGGCATTAGTTCCGGAGTTTATAGAACCTTTTAATGAGCCTATGGTACATGCTGTAGATTATTACCCAGAAGGGAAAGATGGAAAATACATCACCAGTAAAATAGATAATGTCATTACAAAAATGTGTCAATATCTAAAAGATCTTGGACAATCTATTCACGCAGTTCCAGAATTACAAAACATGAAAGTGGTGGGGTATGCATCTGCGTATCCAGAATTTGAAAATAACGATTTTGATTTATGGAACAAACGTTTTAAAAAGTTTATAGATATTGCTGGTAATGATGTAGATGTTTTTTCTGTGCATTTGTATGATGGTAGTGGATTAAATAATTCTGGAGGTAGACGTTCTGGTGCTAATTCTGAAGCAATTTTAGATTTAATAGAAACGTATAGTAGTATAAAACTGCAAACGGTAAAACCAATTGCTGTAACAGAATATGGTCGTTTGGTAGCTAATCAACCAGGTTTTCCTAGTGTTTCTAATTACGAGCCTATTACAAATTCGCAAGCAGTGCGTTCTCAAATGCATTTGGTGATGAATTTTATAGAAAGAGGAAATGATATGTTGGTTGCTATTCCTTTTAATGTAAACACAAGAAATAGAAATTCGCAATATTCAAAATCTAGTGTTTGGATAAAAGATGAAAACGGAAAAGTAGAACTTACCCAAAGAAAGCTATTCTACGAAATTTGGAAAGATGTAAAAGGGAAAAGGGTATTTACAAAATCTAATAATTTAGATGTACAAACGCAAGCTTTTGTAGATGATAACAAAGTACATGTAGTATTAAATAATTTAAATGATGCTGTGCAAACTGTAGATTTGAATTTATTAAATAAAGAAGGATTACAAAATGTAGATATTAAAAGGGTCAATATTTTTTTAGATAAATTGCCGGAAATAACAGAAACCTCTCAAAATACTGCCCCAGAAACTCTGAGTTTGAATTATGGAGAAACGGTTGTTTTAACGTATAAATTTAATAGTGTTATTGCATTCAATAATACTATTGATAGTAAAAAATATTACGCAACAGAATATTTAAAAACGATTAATGCAAATACAAATAATACATTCACATTTAACAATGTAGCTACTGGAAATGGTTTAGCAACTTTACGTTTAAGTATTGGACGTGCTCATAATTTATCATTAAAACCAACGCTATTTATCAATGGAAACGAGATAAATACTGATGGTGATATTATAAGAGGATACAATCAAAGTACTAGAAAACAGTTTTTTGGAACGCTAGAGATTCCTGTAGAAATTGGGCAACTTAAACAAGGTACAAATACCTTAACTGTAAAATTTGCAGATAATGGAGGACGGATTAGTTCTGCAATTCTTCAAGTTCAGCAATCTCAAAACCCATTGTCTTTAGCATCCAATATTCAACAAAAAAATAAATTCCGGCTCGTACCTAATTATGCTAAAAAAGGTGATTTAGTTACGCTAAATTCTAGTATAGAAAATGAAGAATTTACCATTTATACATTATCTGGAGTTCGAATTTATAAAGGAACTGAAAACAAAATAGATACTTCTAAATTAAATTCAGGTATGTATATCGTAAAAACAACAAAAGAAAATTTAACCGAAAAACTCTTAATATATTAAATAATGAAAAACGTATTAAAATACTTATTGATTGCACTATTTGTATTTTCCGCTTGTAAAGAAGCTAAAAAGGAAAATGTAACATCAGAAACTAAAAAACCAAATGTAGTTGTCATTTATATGGACGACTTAGGTTACGGAGATTTAAGCGCTTATGGTGCTACAGAATTAAAGACATCAAATATAGATGTTTTGGCAAATGACGGAATTAAATTTACCAACGGATACGCAACTTCTGCAACGTGTACACCAAGTAGATATGGATTGTTAACAGGTGTTTATCCTTGGAGAAACCCTAAGGCAAAAATATTACCAGGGTCTGCTCCATTAATTATTACTACCGAGCAAGAAACATTGCCCAAAATGTTTAAAAGAGCAGGGTATCAAACTGGTATTGTTGGTAAATGGCATTTAGGTTTAGGTGCAGGAAATTTAAATTGGAATGAACATATTTCTCCAGGACCCAATGAAGTTGGTTTTGAAGATGCATATATTTTAGCAGCAACACAAGATCGTGTACCAACAGTTTATATTAACAATGGTTTTGTAGATGGTTTAGATCCTAAAGATCCAATTTCAGTAAGTTATAAAAAGAATTTTGAAGGAGAACCTACAGGTTTAGATAATCCTGAATTAACAACTATGAAATGGCACCATGGTCATAACAATAGTATTGTAAACGGTATTCCAAGAATTGGATATATGAAAGGTGGAGATGCTGCAAAATGGGTAGACACAGAAATGGCAGATCACTTTTTAAAGAAAGCGCAGAATTATGTAAAAACCCATAAAGAAAAGCCATTCTTTTTATATTATGCTTTGCAACAACCACATGTGCCAAGAACTCCACATCCTCGTTTTGTAGGTAAATCTGGATTAGGACCAAGAGGAGATGTTATTTTAGAGGCAGATTATATGGTGGGTGAATTTATGAAAACCTTAAAAGAAGAAGGTGTTTTAGAAAATACAATCATTGTTTTTTCTAGTGATAATGGCCCTGTTTTACAAGATGGTTATTTTGATGATGCAATAGAAAAATTAGGAAAACATACACCAGCAGGTAAATTAAGAGGAGGAAAGTATAGTTTATTTGATGCAGGTACAAGAGTTCCTTTTATGGTGTATTGGAAAGGTAAAATTAAGCCACAAGTATCAGAAGCTTTGGTTTGTCAGGTAGATTTATTAGCCTCTTTTGCAAGTTTATTAGATGTGAAAGCAGAGGTAAATGATAGTCAAAATATGATGTCTGAATTTTTAGGAAAAAGCGATAAAGGAAGAGATAATATTGTTTTAGAAGCAGGTTCAAAAACTTCTTTTAGATCAGGAGATTGGGTAATGATTCCGCCATACAAAGGAGCTGCAATGAGCTGGCATTCTTTTGTTGAAACAGGGGTTAAAACTGAATTTCAATTATACAATTTAAAAGAGGATGTAGGTCAGAAAAATAATTTAGCGGTTAAGAATCCAGAAAAATTGAAAGAATTATTAGCAGAATTTGTGAAAATTAGAGGAGAAAAGTATTCTAATATTAAAAAGTAATAATGAAGAAGGAAATAGTTTTTTTAGTTTTATTGATGAGTTCAGTTTTCCTTGTTGCTCAGGGAAAATTGAACTCATCATTCAGTACTCCTGAAATAGATTCTCAAGTAGAATCGATATTGTCTAAAATGACAATGGATGAGAAAATTGCTCAAATAACAGGAACTCGTATTAGAGAGTTAATGGTAGATGGAAAATTGTCATTAGATAAATGTAGAGAAGTAATTCCAAACGGAATAGGGCATTTTTGTCAGTTTTCTACGGGTCAAGCATTAAATCCTGAAGAATTAAGAGATCTAGTTAGAGAAATTCAGCATTATTTAACAACAGAAACAAGGTTGAAAATTCCTGCTATTTTTCATGAAGAAGCAATTACAGGATTTGCAACGATGGGAGCCACCACTTTTCCGCAACAAATTGGTATTGGATGTTCTTGGAATCCAGGATTGGTAGAAAGAAATACAAATTCTACAAGACAAAACATGAGAGCTGCTGGAGCAACGTTTGCATTATCGCCAATGTTAGATTTAAGTAGAACTGCACATTGGAACCGTCATCAAGAAAGTTATGGAGAAGATGCGTATTTAACATCTCGTTTAGGTGTTGCTTTTGTTGAAGGTTTACAAGGAGATGATTTAAAAACGGGTGTTGCTGCAACCGTAAAACATTTTGCGGGTTATGGTACTAAAAACAATGAAGAAAAGGTTTTATATGAAGAGTATTTAATGCCTCATGAAGCTTGTATAAAAATTGCAGGGGCAAAAAGTGTAATGCCTTCTTATGGAAAATATAAATCTTTGGCAGTAACAGCGAACCCTATGATGTTAGACCAAATGTTGCGTAGAGAAATTGGTTTTGATGGGTTAATAGTTAGTGATTATGGCGCCGTGAATTTAATTTACAAAGGACATAAGCAAGCAAAATCCTCTTCTATGGCTGGTGCAATGGCGATAAATGCTGGTGTTGATGTAGAATTGGCAACACCAATTGCATTTCCATTATTACCGGAAGCTATTAAAGATGGATTGATTACTGAAAAAGAAATTAACATTGCCGTAAAAAGGTCTTTAATAATGAAAGCTAGATTAGGATTGTTAGAAGAGAATCCTCAAATAGGTAAAGATGGTGTATTAGATTTTGATCCGCCAGAATTTAGAAAACTAGCCTATGAAGCTGCAGCTCAATCTATTGTTTTGTTAAAAAATAATGGAATTTTACCTTTAAAAAGCGATGTTAAAAAAATAGCTTTAGTAGGTCCAAATGCAGCTACAACACAAGGTTTGTTAGGCGATTATACGTACCAAGCCATGAGAGCTTTTTGGAAAAGTGAAGAGTACGATCCTTTAAATCCGAAATTAGTAACCCTTAAAGAAGGATTGGAAAATGCATTGGGTAATACAGTAGAAATTGAGCACGAACGTGGTTGTGATTGGAGTGCTGGTTTAGAAGCAAAAATTGATAAAAGTGGTTTTGGAGATAGTCGATTAGGTAAGTTAAAACTGTTAACTGTAAAAGGCTTGCCACAACCAGATTTAAATAATGCTCTAAAAATCGCGAACGAAAGTGATGTAATTATAGCGGCAGTAGGAGAGAATATTGCCTTGAATGGAGAAGGTAGAAAAAGAAAGGGAATAGGACTTCCTGGAGAACAAGAAGCTTTTGTAGAGAAATTATTGGCTACTGGAAAGCCTGTTATTTTAGTTTTATTTGGAGGAAGACAGCAAGTAATAGATAAATTAGAAGGCAGATGTGCAGCAATTATAAATGCTTGGTTGCCGGGTGAAGAAGGCGGAAATGCAATTGCAGATATTTTAACGGGTAAAGTAAATCCTTCTGCAAAATTAAATGTGACGTATCCTAATTCTCAGAAAAAAGAAGAAGTAAATTATCAAAATGGTTATGCTGTAAATAATCAACCTTTATATCCTTTTGGTTATGGTTTGTCTTATACCAATTATACCTACAGTAATTTTAAAATGAAATCGAAAGTAAAATTGACTGACGATCGTTTTTCAATTTCATTTACGCTAAAAAATTCAGGTAAAAAAGAGGGAACAGAAATAGTACAATTATATGTTTCTCCGGTTGATAAATCATCAACAATGAAACCAATTCAATTAAAAGGTTTTCAAAGAGTTTCTTTAAAATCGGGAGAAAGTAAAAAAGTAACATTTAACGTTTCTCCACAACAATTAGTTCAATATAAAAAAGGGAAATGGATTATTGAAGGTGGTACCTATGAATTTAAAATAGCTGCTTCATCAACAGACATTCGTTTAAAAGGAAAAGTAACATTAAAAGGAGAAGATTTAATACTCAGTAATGGTAGAGAAGTATTCTTTTCAAAAAGTGAAATAAACTAAAAATAGAGATATGGCATTCAATAATATTGACAAGAAGCTATTATTAATTATAATAATAGCCAGTACTATTTTCTTTAACATAACAGAAACATCAGCTCAAAAAAAGAACATTATTTTTCTTTTGGCAGATGATGCAGGTTATCATGATTTTGGTTTTCATGGAAGTAAATATTTTAAGACTCCAAACTTAGATAAATTAGCTAAACAAGGAGTTCTTTTTAAAGAAGCATATACTACAGCTGCTGTTTGTGGCCCTTCTAGAGCAGGCTTTATTACAGGAATGTATCAACAAAGATATGGTATAGAAGATAATAATGTGCCTGGTTATATGAGTCAGTCTTCAAAATTATTGGGAGATGATATGGGGCTTCCATTGCATATTAAAACAATTGCGAATTATTTAAAACCACAGGGTTATAAATCTGTGATTTTTGGGAAATGGCATTTGGGAGGAAATGACGAGTATAACCCTTTATATAGAGGTTTCGATGAGTTTTATGGCTTTAGAGGTGGAGCAAGAAGTTTTTATGCATTATCACAAAAAGAAGCAGCAGAAAAGCGATTAGACAGATGGGAAAAAGGATTAGGAGTATTTGAAGAACCTAAAAAATATTTAACAGATGAAATTGCAGATGAAGCTTGTGATTTTATAGATAGAAATAAGAAGAATCCTTTTTTTATGTATGTTTCTTTTAATGCAGTTCACACACCTCTTGAGGCAGAACAACAAGATTTAGATCAATTTCCAAATTTGAAAGGGAAACGTAAAAAATTAGCAGCCATGACATTTGCTATGGATAGAGCCTGCGGGAGAATTTTAGACAAACTAAAAGAATTAGGTTTGGATGAAAATACGTTGGTTGTTTTTGCTAATGATAATGGTGGTCCAGATGGTTCAAACACTTCTAATTATCCTTTAAGCGGATGTAAATCTAATCATTTAGAAGGCGGAATTAGAGTTCCATGTATTATAAAACTACCAAATGTAGTTACACCAAATACAGTTTACGAAGAACCTATTAGTATGTTAGATATGTTGCCAACTTTTGTAAACGTTGCTCAAGGAGATGCATCAAAAATTAAAGGATTAGATGGAGTAGATTTAATTCCTTTTATTACAGGGAAGAATAAAAAGGTACCGCATGAAATGTTGTTTTGGAAAAAAGAAAATAGAGGTGTTGTTAGAAAAGGTGATTGGAAAATGCTACGTTTTCCTGATAGACCAGCAGAATTATATAACATTAAAAAAGACATTACAGAAAACAACAATTTAGCCTATAAATATCCCGATAAAGTAAGAGAAATGTTTAAAGATTTATGGAATTGGGAAAGTGAGTTAGAAAGACCTCTTTGGCAATTAAAACGTGTTTATGAAGTAAATGCTATGAAACGTATGGACGTAAAAAGAGACCCAATCTTAGATAAATAATAAACTAATAATGAAAATTCACAAACTGTTTTATTTTGTAATAGTAACTTTTTTGATGGCATCCTGCGGTAATAAGCAAAAGGAAGCCAAAGTGTCTAATAAATTAAGTAATCAAGCGATTAGTGTAGATGTAATTGTGCCAGAACATGGTATGGCAGATCCACATGCTTGGGTAGAAAATGGTCGTGTTTATATTATTTGTGGTCATGATGAATCTTGGGATGCAACTTCTTCTTTTCCTATGGATAGATGGGAAGTTTGGTCTACCGATGATTTAATAAATTGGAAACATCATCGTAATATTTTGCCTTCAGATACGTATATCGGTGATAAACCCAACTGTTGGGCGGGAGATGTTTGCGAAAGAGATGGCAAGTATTATTGGTTCTTTTCAAACAGAAATATAGATACAGGCGTCATGGTTGCCGACTCAATTACCGGGGAATATAAAGACTTGTTGGGTAAACCATTATTGCCAAAAGGCATTGTACCTGTACATCCGTATGATCCAGAAATTTTTATTGAAGATGATGTATACACCATTTGTTTTGGTGTAGGTACTTATTATATGTCCACTTTAGCAAAGGATATGAAATCTTTAGATACCAATCCAAAGAAAATTATTGTTAAAGATAAAAAAGGAAATATTTCTAGAACAGATGATAAACCTACTTTATTTAAGCGAAACGATTGGTATTATTTGGTATATGGAAGTAGATATTCAATGTCTAAAAACTTATATGGACCTTATGAACTTCAAGGTGCTTTTTTAAGTGGTGGACACACTAGTTTCTTTGATTGGAAAGGGCAAAAATATGTGCTGCAAGAAAATCATGATATTTCTGCATTTTATAGAGGAGCAAGTTTAAAACCAGTTAATTTTAATGCTGATGGAACCATAATAATTCCTAAGACAGATAGAATGTATCCAGCTCCGGGAAGACCCTTTGAATTTAAAAACAGTACCATGGGATGGAAAGCTTTAAGCGGTACAGATCTTTCTTTTAAAGACGGAAAATTAGTAGGTAATCTGTCAGAAAAGAATGCCCTTATTAGAAGTGCACCTTGGTTGTATACGGATACAAGATTGTGTTCTGAAGTTATTTTTAACATCAAAAATAATAGTAATGCCAAAGAATTAAAATTTTCAATTTATACACGTAATGAAAAGGAAGATGGTTTTTGGGCTGTTGGCACAGATCCTGTAGATTGGTCTCAGCAACAATGGATTACTATTCCTATTTCTTCTAATGATACCGATTTTAAAACGTATAAAGTCCAGTTATCAGAATTTAAGAATATAGAAAATAGGTTAATGCAAATAGCGATGCAACCAGCATCAGATAGTAATTCTGGTTATTGGGAGTTAAATGAAGTTATAATCAAATAACAAAATGAGAAACAGAAAATATTTTTCAAAAAAAATAATCGTTGCTGTAATAACAGTGTTTTCGTGTGCTCTAAATGTAGCTGCTCAAAATAGTGGAACTCCTTTTTTTGAAAAAATAAGAACAGAACGTGTTGTGTCAGATCAAAGCGTAACTTGGGTAAACTTTGCGCCTGGAACTTCTGGTTATTGCGAAGAGTTTTGGTGTCATCCAACGGATACAAATGTGATGTTTAGTGGCCCAGATATGCATGCGGCTTTTGGTACTTGGGATAACGGAGTAACCTGGCAAACGCTAAAAGACAGCGATGGTACAGGTGTAGATATGCGTCGTGTAATTGATATCAAATTCTCCTTACAAAACCCTGATTTTGGAATTGCTTTTGCAAACGATCAAACGGGAAGAAGCACTAGCGGTAAAATTTATGAAACTAATGACAGAGGTAGAACTTGGAATCTTAATTCTACAATGGGTAAATCTCATTCAAAATTAGCAATTCATCCTACCAACGATAATATATGGTTTTTAGGAGCTGGAGATTTTTGGAATGCAAAAGAGAATAGCAGAAGTTTAGCAAAGCCTAATGGCGAAAAAACTTCTAGGTCTGTTTATGGTTACGTATGGAAAACAACAGATCGTGGTGTTTCATGGAAAAAAGTTGCTAAAGGTTTATCGAATGATTTAGATGTAGGTCGAATTATTTTCAATCCTGGTAGTCCAGAAAATATGATTATGGCCACTAATTATGGTATATATACAAGTGCTGATACAGGCGAGACTTGGACGGATAACGCTACGGGACTTCCAAATAATTTACCCAGAGATTTAACATCGCATTATGATGCCAGTACTGGAGATTTTACACTTTATTTAGTGGAACAATCTGTATATACAGAAAATGGAAGTAACTCTATTGATACAAGCGGAGGTGTTTATAAAAGTATAAATAACGGGTTAACGTGGACTAATATTACCGGAGATTTGGGTATTGATTTTCAAGTTGTAACAGATTGGACTTCTCGTGACAAGTATAAAAGGTCGGTTTCACACTGGCTTGGTATTCCAAAAAACAACTTAGATAGTATAGCATATGCTTCAAATATTATACCTGTTTTTAGTATGATTGTTGTAAATCCGCTTAATAAAAATGAAATTTATATCGCACAGAAAACAAAGCACGGTTATGGTTTTGGTCCTGGAGATTTATGGAAAACTACAAACGGAGGATCTACTTGGTTTCCTTGTGCAAGACAGGGTAAATATTGGGTAGCCAAAGAAGATCAAACCTATTGGAATAATAAAACTGGATTGAGTACAACTGCAGATAATATCGATTTTGCTCATTTGCAGAATTATATGAACGATCAAAGATCTATTTCAGGTACTAGAATGCTTGCAATTAATGCCAACGGAGATGTTTTTACAGGTATAGATCAGCAAACCTTGCGTTCTAATAATAATGGTACTAGTTGGACACAGATTGATGACGAAGAGGTTGCACCAGACGTATGGAAAGGTAGAGGTAATACAGCACTTCCTGGTCGATTTATGTTACATGAAACAGGTGTTACAGGAAGAAGACTTTTATGTAGTGGCGAGCATGGTTTATTTCAAACTACTGGTACAGATATTGCAAATTGGACAAATACAGGAGCCGTAAATATAGCGCAAATTGAAGGACAGCATTTTGATTTTGGAGGTTATAAATCTGCACATTCGGTAGCCTCGGTTGCTGTTCATCCCAATAATCCAAATACTATTTTTGCGTTAATGGATCGTCAAACACATAGAGGTATGTTACGAAAATCTACCGATGCCGGACAAACGTGGACTAATATTGCTACAATTTTTGAAGGTACTAGTAACGTGTCTTCAACGGTAGCTCCGCAGCATTCGCTAATGATAGATCCGGTAAATCCAAGCAATATGTATTTTACGGCTATCTATAAGCAAATAGCTGGAGTTGGAGGCGGTACAAGTCCTGCTTTAACAAAAGGAAAATATGGCGTTAATAGATCTAATGATGGAGGTCTTACCTGGAATGTTAGTAATGCTGGTTTGCCAGCTGGAGCAAGTGTAAATAGAATTGCCATGCATCCAGATAATTCAGAAACTATTTTTGCAGCTTTAAGTCAGTGGAGTAATTCGGATCCTGGTGGATTATACAAATCTACAGATGGAGCAGTAAATTGGACGAAAGTTGTAATTCCTTCAGTAATAAAATCTGTTAATAATATCTTTATTGATAGAAATACAAAACATATGTTTATTTCTACGGGTTCTAGATCTGGAGCAATGAATTCTGGTGGGGTTTGGAGAAGTATTGACAACGGTGTTAATTGGGAACTAATATTCGAAGCGCCATATGTATGGCAAACAGAAACGTCTCCAATCAACTCAAATATAATAACAATATCAGTAGCGTCTCAAATACCAAACATGGCAGATAATTTTAAAAACCCAGGCGCTTATATATCTGTTGATGCTGGTGCAACTTGGACTAAGATAAATAAAGGTTTGGCACATTCTGATAGAATTACAGATATAAAACCAGATCCGTATAACGAAAACATTATTTGGTCTGCCGGTTGGGGTAGTGGTTGGTACAAAGCAGTTATAGATGTAAATACTTTAGCTGTTAATGATATTCGTGAAAATAGCAAAACAATAAAATTATTTCCAAATCCTACAACACAAGGTATTCTAAATATTCATGGTTTTACAGCTGAAGAAGATGTAAACTATACGATTGTAGATGCTTTAGGGAAAACACATACAACTGGTTTTTTAAATCAAAATAAAGTAAATGTTTCTGTCCTTAAAAAGGGAATGTATATAATATCTCTGTCCAATAAGGTGAAAAATGTTTCGTATAAATTTATAAAGAATTAGTTAAAAAGCGAATAGAATTATCATAACAATTTTAGCAGTAACGTTGTTTAGAGTAATAATAAGATAAGCACTAAATTAGCGCGTTAATAGCTGAATTTAGTGCTTTTTTTGTTGATAATATTGGTGCTTAAGAACTTCCTTTCTAAATTTTTATACTTCAATTAAAATGACACAAATAGTAATCTTTTAAAACGTTCAATAAAGGTAGGTTTTGTACCAAATAAACATCAAAATGACTGATTAAATTCGTTTCTATTTCAACATAAAAACGGTAATTATTAATCATAGAAAGAGTGTATAGTGTTTATGTTATCATTGATGAAATATTATTCAACTACTTTAAATTCTATAGCTTGTCCGCCACCTGCTGCTAAAATAATTTCTAATACATCTTTAGAAGAAACTTCTCTTTTAGAAATTGTAAATACTTCTGGGTTTGTTAGCCAATGAGCATTTTTAGCATCTGCATAAATAGTTGCTATGTAAGTTTTGTTTTTCTTTAAAAATGATAAATCGACCTTAAATTTCCTTGGATTTTCATCAGTAATACTTCCTAAATACCAATTGTCTGCATTTCTTTCTTTACGAACTACAGTATAATAATCTCCAATTTTACCATTAATAACTTTACTTTCAGACCAATTTGTAGGTACATCTTTTATAAATTGAAAAGCAGCATTGCCTTCATAATTTTCTGGCAAATCTGCAGCTATTTGTATAGGGCTGTACATGGTTAAATAGTATGCCAATTGTTTACATATAGTAGATTTTACTCTAAAATCTAAAGGACTCCAATCACGATCAGGTACATCCATTTTAAATATTCCAGGAGTATAATCCATGGGCCCACCTAATAATCTTGTAAATGGTAAAACGACCCCATGCTCCGGAGAGTTGCCTTCACTCCAAGCATTGTATTCTTGACCTCTAGCACCTTCTCTTGCCATTAAATTAGGATATGTTCTTTGTTCACCTGTAAATTTAATTGGTTCATGATTTACAATTAACAAACCATATTTTGCAGCTGTTTGAGCCATTTTTTTATAATGGCGCACCATATATTGCCCATGATGATGTTGTTTGTATGTTTTCTTTTTACTATCGTAATTTACATCACCTGTATACCTTACTTTTATTGTCTTTATACCAAGATTTTTGCACATTTTATACAATGAATCCATGGCAGGTTCATAATGGTCTATATCAGAAATAGTTTCATGGTACATCATCATTCTTACCCCTTTTTTCTTACCATAATCTGTTACTTCTTTAATATCAAAATCGTCTGTTGATGTCTTCCAATCAAAAATATTATAACCTGTCCAAGAACCTTCCATATTATCCCAACCTTTATCCCATCCTTCTATTAATACATCAGGGATACCATGTTTAGCAGCAAAATCTATATGATATTTTGCATTTTTAGTATTGGCTCCATGGGGTTTTGTTATAGGCTTACCAAATTGTGTTTTTTCTGCCCAAGCAGTTTTTCCAATATGTAATTCCCACTAAATACCAATATATTTATAGGTTTCAATAAAACTTGTATCTTCATAAGCACATTCTGGATTTAAGTTCATTAGAATGTCAGATTCTACTAAATCACCAGGATTTTTGCCAATTTGAATAGTTCTCCAAGGCGACTGAAAAGGTGTTGAAGCTCTTACTAAATCTCCATTCAGCCAAGGAGTTAAATGTGCTTTAAATTTAAACCCATTTAAAGTGTTTAACAAATTCATGCCTGCGTAATCTGTTAAATCTGCTTCGTGAATGCTTACAACCAAATTATCATTTACCTCAATAGTAGTTGGTGTATTTGCCATATTAGAACGTTCTTCTTTTTCTGGTCTTCTTTTAAACTTGATAGAATCTCCAACTTGACTAATAGGAGAGTTGTAATATACTTTTTCATAGTTATCATAGTCAGCAAAATTCCACCAAGTTTTGTAATCTTCTTTAAAATTAAACTCAGTCAATTCATCTATAATTACAAAATCGCTTAAGTTATTTTGTTTTGGAAATACATATCTAAAAGCTATACCATCATCAAAAGATTTTGCAATTATATCTATTAAAATATTTGTTTCTTTTTGCTGAAGATGTAAGGTTAATTGATTATTATAATCTTTAACCGTTTTACGCGGGCCCCAAACAGTTTCCCAAGTTGAGTTATTGGTTTTTACTTCTGAAGAAAGCATCTTAAAGTTATTTTTTAAAGACTTGTTTTTTAACTCAAAACCTAAAGCTGAAGGTTGTAAGAACTCCAAGTTATTAGAGCTTATGCTATAAAATAATTGTCCCGCATCATTCAATTCAAAAACAATTTTATTTTTTAAATTAGGAGAGGCTACTTCCTTAACAATATTATTTTGGTTAGAACATGCCATAAAAAGTGGCAATAGAAGTAGTAAGATATGTTTCATTGTTTCAAATTTTAATAGTAATTAGTGGTGTATGATTTTAAAGGTTTTAATAACAGGCAAGGCTTTTCATGCATGGTCCTTGCTTGCAGGGAAATAGTCTTATACTATTATTTTGAACTAGATGCAATTTTTGAAATAGCAAAAGGCTCTTTATTTACTTTAGGAATGACTAAACTCTCTGCGTTTTTCTACATTGTTTGCCACGAATAGTGAAATCTTTTTTACGGCTTTCATAATTTCTATTGATTTTCTTTTAATTAAAAGTTATTCTGCACCTTGATACATAAACCAATCAAAAAGAGCTATTTTCTTGCTTTTTTTTCCTAATGACGTAGCATACATACCCACGTATACACCATTAAATTTTTGTGCAATCTCGTCAGATAAAATCGTATAATCTTGTGCTTTGCCTATGGGGTTCAGTTCAAACTTATTTTCACCGTAATAGAATTGAGCATTAATGCCATCAATTTTTACCTTAAAAACAACACTTTCTTTTTTATATGGAATACTTACTACTACTTGCGGTTCAAACTCGCCCTTATTTTCTTTTTGCAATGTTTTTAAAAGTACAAGTTTATCCTTCGTTTTCAATAGTTGATAATGATTTCCATGACGGCGATAAATTACCAACCCAGCTTTTTCATTTTCTTTTTTAGTTTTAAACGAAAGTGATGTGCTGGCTTCATAATTTAAATGACGGGTACGTTGGGCAATAAAGGAAGGGTTAACAAATTCAGCAACCGTTTCTGGTCGTAACTGTATCTGCATTTGTCCATCTTTTTGCTCGTACCAGGTTTCTTTGGGAGATCGTAAGAAGTTCCATTCAAGTCCCAATTCTTCACCTTCAAACTCATCCAACTCATTAATTTTAGCCACTGGATGCCAAGGTAATTCAGGTCGCTTTTGTTCAAATTGCAATAAACCCTTTCCGGGATTAAAAATAGGAGTTACACCAGATTCTTGATTTGACATTTCTACTTGTGCTAAAAAAGTTTCACGAGCAAGAGTAGTGTATCCATCAATTTTTCTTTTAGCAAGCATTACACTCCACCAATCTCCATTTTGAGTTTGTAATAAATCTGCATGTCCTGTCTGTTGTATAGGATAATCTTTTCCCAAATGACGATGTGTCATTACTGGATTAGCATGATTGGGTATGTAAGGTCCCCAAATATTTTTGCTATTAAAAACTGTTACAGCATGATATTCTCCTGTTCCACCTTCACCAATTAGTAATAAATATTCATTATTTATTTTATATAAATGTGGGCCTTCTGCCCAACGTGCATTTGATGCATGTCCATAAGTAAGTTGTTTTTTCTCTCCAATTAGCTCGCCTTTATCTGGATTTATTTCTTGCATCCAAACACCATTTTTTCCTTGCCATTCTTTTTGTGAGTTGTCAATAATTCCAGCTCCAGTATAATAACATTTACCATCATCATCCCAAAACAGAGAAGGGTCTATTCCAGGAGCATCATCTATCCATATTGGATCTGACCAAGAATTGGAAGGGTCTTTTGCTGTGATTATAAAATTCCCATTGTCACCTACCATTGTGCAGATAATATAAAATGTTCCATTGTGATGTCTAATTGTTGGCGCAAAAATACCTTGAGAATTACCTAATCCATCAGGATAATTAATTTGAGTAGATTTTGATAATCCGTAACCAATTAACTCCCAATTAACCAAATCTTTACTTTTATGAATTGGCAGACCTGGAAACCACTCGAAGCTAGAATTAACCATATAGTACGTATCTCCTACACGACAAATAGAAGGGTCTGGATAAAAACCAGACAAGATTGGGTTCTTAAAATTGTCGGGAGCTGTTTGTCCTGAAACATTAAAACAAATTAATGCAAGAAATAAAATCTTAAGTATCCTTAATTTCATTTTAACTAAAATTTAATTCTTTCTGGTTTTACCTTTGATTGAAAAGGCACCAAATAAAATGAATAATTATAACTTCCTGGTTTAATTAAATATTCTTCATGAGGCTGAGCACTTGCAGTCCACGTATCATCTCCGCCAACTCCTTGCTGTTTTAAATCTACATTTACTGTTAAAACATCACGCTCTATCAATTCGTTTATATGATTTGCATCTTGAAGATTATTTGTACTATAAGGAATAACACTGAAACTTAATAGATTATCACCTTTGATTAAAACTCCGTTTGATTTATTATTTTGAATCTTAAACCATCTTGTTGCTGTATGATTTCCATATTCTTCAGGATAAGCGTACATATAACTCATTGTTTTAGCATTGCCTGAATATAAACCTACGTGCGAACCATAATTTCTATCTGCATAATTAGGATGTGGTCCTTTTCCAAAATAAGAAAGGGTTTTATATGCATCTGAAATATCAAACTGCATACCTAATCGTGGTACATTAGGTGCTTTTTTATAAATATCAACTTGATAATTTACTTTTACTTCTCCTGATGCCAATACAATATAGGAGAGATTTACTTGAGTTTTAGGATTGATAATTTCTCCTTTAACGTTTACAATAACTTTTCCTTTTTCATCTGAATTAATTGAAACATTATTTGCTACAAATCGATCTCCAGCTTTCATCCAGTCTAATTCTTTTTCTAAACGTAATGCTTCGCGATAAGCTTCATCATTTTCTGTTTCTGCACGCCAAAAATTTAATTTTAATGGAGAACTTAAAACATTTACACCTTTAGATTTATATGAAGTAATATAGCCTGTTTTCTTATTGATGTTAAGGCTTACAGATTTGTTATAAACTGTAACTTCATCATTTTTATCAGTAACATCCAAACTCAAATTACTTGAATTTGGCACAATTGATTTTGTTTTATAGTTAAGTTTGAATTGCTCTTCAAAAACCACATATCCTTTATGCTCCCAAATGGTGTTCTCTTTTAAACTTCCTTTAATAGTTATGAAGTATTCCGAACCAGGTTTTGCTTTTGGGTTTTTAAATTTTATAGTTAGTTTATCTGTTTGATAAGGCTTAGTATTTAACGATTCTAAATTGCCATTTTGAATAACAGCACCATTCTCTGTTAGCTCCCAATTAAGATTATATATAGACAAATTTATTGCATGATGACGATTTAAAATTTCGAAATCTCCTTTTAGAGCATCATCAGTAGTAATAACGACGGGTTGATTTACTTTTTTACACTCGTAAGTAGCAGGTTTTGGAGTTCTGTCTGAAGCAATAATACCATTTAAACAAAAAGTACCTGCATTAGGTTTGTCACCAAAATCGCCTCCATAGGCCAAAAATTCTTTTCCATTTTCATCTTTTTGTAAAATGCCTTGATCAATCCAATCCCAAATAAAACCTCCTAAAGCTCTATCATTTTTATAAATAACATCCCAATAAGCTTTCATGTTACCTGTAGAATTCCCCATAGAATGTGCATACTCACACATTACAACAGGTCGCTTATCAAAACTTGTATTATCTATTAAATCCTGTAATTCTTGCGGTGTAGTATACATTCTACTTAACATATCTACCCAACTTAGATCGGTTGGATTACCTTGATCTTGAGTGAAAAAACTAGTTTTATATCGTTTGTCTGTTGGAACTCCTTGAGCACCTTCATAATGAATAAACCTAGTTGGATCAAAGTCTTTTATCCATCCTGCCATTGCCGCATGATTAGCACCAGTTCCAGATTCATTACCTAAACTCCAAAATACAATACTAGGATGGTTTTTATCGCGTTGTACTATTCTTATGGCACGTTGCAAATATGAAGTTCCCCATTCTGGTACATTGGTAAGTTGTCCTCTAACACCATGTGTTTCAAGATTAGCTTCGTCCATAACATACAGTCCATATTTATCGCATAAGTCGTAGAAATAAGGATCGTTTGGATAATGTGATGTTCTTACTGCATTAAAATTAAACTGTTTTAAGAGTTTTACATCTTTTTCCATATCTTTTCTAGACAAGGTTTTTCCGTTAGTTTGATGATGATCATGACGATTTACACCAATCATTTTTACTGGATTCCCATTTACTAAAAAGCGACCTCTATCATCAAATTTCACTTCTCTAAAACCAACTTTAGTACTTGTATATTGAATTGAATTTCCATTTTCATCTTTAACTTCAAAAAGTAAAGTATACAAGTAAGGAGTATCTGAAGACCATTTTTTAGGTTTTTCAATTTTAGATTCTATTAATCCGAAGTAAACGTTATCTCTTTGAGGATAAACCTCTCCTAAAATCTTTTTAAATTCTGTAACTGATTTATCTCCAATTGTATTTCCTTCTTGATCTATAAGCGTTGTTGTGAGTGTCCAATCATCAACAGTTGTTTTGAGGTTTGTGTTTCCAAATTCACCAACTTTAGCAACATATTTATCTTTAATATTTGTAATGATGTTTGGTCTAATTTGTAACAAAGCGTCTTTATAATCTTCATCAAAAGCGGTTCTAACTGTAAAGTCAGACAAACGTACTTTAGGATTTGCATGTAAATACACTTCACGCTCTATTCCGCTCATTCTCCAATGATCTTGCCCTTCTAAATAACTTCCATCGGACCACCTATATACTTTAACAGCGATTTTATTTTCGCCTTCTTTTATTAGTTTTGTAATATCAAATTCTGATGGTAATCTTGTGTCTTCACTATAGCCTACAAATTCACCATTTACCCAAACATAATAAGCGGAAGAAACGCCTCCAAAATGTAAAATAATATCTCTTTTACTCCAAGATTTATCAACATTAAAAGTTCTAATATAATGCCCAACAGGATTATCATGATGATTTATATTAGGAAAATCATTGTAAAAAGGATAAATTGTATTTGTATAAATAGGTGTTCCATAACCTCTCATTTCCCAATTAGAAGGCACATCTATTTTATCCCAAGAAGAACTATTAAAATCTACTTTTTGAAAATCGTTAGAAGCTTCTGCAGGTTTTGCAACATATTTAAATTGCCAATCTCCATTTAACGTTTTGTAATATTTAGATTGTTCTCTATCTCCAGTAATTGCTTGTTCTGCATTTTCAAAATTATAAAAAGTGGCATGGGCTGGAAGCCTGTTAATTTGATTTACTTGCGGATTTTCCCAATCATTTTTTTGTTGGGCTGTTGCAGCAATTGTTAAACATGTTAAGATGAGAGAAAAAATAAATTTCATAAATTTTTAATTTGTAGTTATTTTAATGACTCCATATGCTCCTCTTGAGTCATAAAAATATTTTGGAGGCATACAAATATCAAACTTTTGTGTTTAAAGTTTAAAACATATGGGCTATTATACAAAACATATGATTTTTCTTCAATACCGTCCAAAACGTTTTAAAAATACGAGGATAGAGTCAAGTTTCTCAAATATCTTTGAGTTGCATAAAAAACACCTTACACATATGGTAAGTGTAACTTTACTTTCTCAGAGAATATGAAAACTTTATAGTTCTAGGTTTAAAAAACTTGTCAAAACACATTAAACCAATACGCATCAAAAAGGCTTTAATAGTTGGTAACATTTAGTTTCTATGCGCTTCTATCAATTTGCAAAGAGTCAGTCTATTCGAGATATCAGTAATGGTTTACGTTCTGCAACTGGCAACTTTAATCATTTAGGAATGCTTAAATCGTCTTCAAAATCTACAATCAGTTATCAGAATAAAAATAGAAACTGGGAGTTTTTTAGAGACTATTATTATGTTTTATTGGAGAGTTTAGGACAGCAGGCAGCTATGAAGCGGGTTAAGTTTAAAATAAAATCAAAAATATTCAAGTTAGATATCACTACTATTAGCCTTTGTTTAAGTTTATTTGATTGGGTAAAACACAAAACAAAAAAAGGTGCTGTAAAAATGTAAACACTGCTTGATTATGATGGTCATTTACCATCTTATTTGAATATTACAGATGGAAAAACAGCCTCCTCCAAATCTAACAATACAAGGGAGTTTTTTTTGAACATAGTAGTAATCAAAGGTTAAAACTAGTAAAATGGTTTAAAATTGTGTGCCTTAAGTTTATTTAGTACAGTATTGGTTTTGTACCAAATAAACATCAAAATGACTGATTAAATTCGTTTCTATTTCAACATAAAATTCAAAGCAACTAAGGCTAATAGTAGATTTTCTATTTTATATCAAGAAAAAATAATTATTCAAAATTAATATTAATCATTTTAAAATTTATTTGGTACTCATTATTTTTATAGTTTGATAAACTTGCTAGTTCTTGTAGTATTATCAGTAATTATTTTTAGTAAATAAGTACCAGATGATAGATTGTTTACATCAACAACTAACTCGCTACTAGTTGCATTGTCTATTTTTACCGTTTTGACTAATTGTCCCATTAAAGTATAAATATTTATTGAGGCTTTGTTTATTGCATGAGTTACTTTAATATTTAAGCTGTTATTTGTTGGATTAGGAAAGAGTTTAAGACTTTTATCTATTACAATATCAGCAATACTTAGGGCATTACCAGTATCTTCAATAGCATTAATACCGGCAGTCCATTGTGTGCCTCCAAATTCGTAAGCGCCAATATCAGGAGCACTTCCTTTATAAGGTTTTGTAAAGCCCGAAATAGTCATGGCTTGGTTTACAACAGCACTTCCTTCTTTGGGCATAAAATTTTGATTATTAACATTTTCAAAAGGAGAAGCAGCTGTTATTAAATTACTTTGAATATCGAAAGCTGACGCATCTGCTTCACTAAACCAATCTCCAGTGCTAGAAAAATTATTGTAAACTTTATTATTTTCTTGTGTGTAGCCATTAATCCATGTTCCAGTAGCATTTTGTGCATTCCAAATGGTGTTGTGAAAGAAGTCTAAATGAGTATTATTCCAATTTACTTGGTATCCGGTCCAAGACACATTCCAAACTACATTGTGGTGTACAGTGTATCCTTTACTGTTGTTATCTAAATAAATACCAGCAGCTTTACCAGGGTTACCAACCTCATGTGAATAACTTGGCGCAGTAGCATCATGAAACCAATTATGATGTAAAACAATATTTTTAAGATTAGCATTTCCAACTGTATAAAATATACCAGAATCACTATTTATAAGTTGAGAATTAGAGACATCATTGTAGGCAATTTCACTTCCTGTTCCACCAACCGTCATACCATCTCTACCGGCATTTATAATGGTGTTTTTTAATACTTTTACATTATTAGCAGAAGAGCTAATTGGTTTAGAATGAATACCTAGGTAATCTATATTACTTATATAATTGCCTTCTATTATTGTATTATGAGCTCCTGACCAATTGGCAACTGTAATACCATTTGCAGAGCTATGGTTTATAGTGCAGCCTTTAACTATGGTATTTGCTCCTAAAATTTCTAAAGCAGCTTCTCCAACTTGTGCAGAATTATTAGTTAAATCATCATGACCTTCGCTACCGTGTATTATTTGGCAATTAAGAATTTGATTATTATCTGCGTTGTTATGAATTTTTGCACTTCCCCCAAAAAAGTTAAGTCCTTCAATTTTAATATAATCACCTTTTAATTCTAAGGTAAATTTGTTTACAGCATACTCAACAGTGCCATCAATAGGCATAATACCATCTGCTGGTTGAAAATAGAGCATATTATTAGCCTTGTCATAATACCACTCTCTGGCATAATCAAGCGCTTCTAACTTATTAAATAGAAATAATTGACCTCTATTGTTATTAGGGTAATTTCTCCAAACGGTTGGGTTGTGTGGGTTAAAAGGCCATTGGTTAATGTTTACACCAGTATGGTTAATAGTTGTACTTGTACTGCTAGTAATAGTTCGTGTCCAGCTTGCTCCAGAATGAGCGCCTAAGTAATACACATAACCATCTGTCCAATCTATATTAGGTACATTATTTACCACGAAATGAGACCCGTCTCCATTAGTAACAGGTGTGGAGTTTATAGTCCAACGGTTGTTATCTGTATTGTTTGGCCATCGAGCTAAATCCATATACTCGTTATTATGATAAATAGCACGAAACCTTTTGTCAATTGTCATGTTAACATTTGCCTTATAAATGTTGCCGGTGTGTAATTGCCAACCGTTAACGCTATTTGTAGCTTTAATTTCTACAGTTTCTCCATCAGCAGCTTTAATAGTTATATAATTACTGCTAGTTCCGTTTTTGTTTATTATAAGAGGTTCGGTATAAACTCCACCTCTAATAATGCAAACATCTCCAGCAAACATTTCAGACACTGCTTTTTGAAATGTTTTATAAGGATTAGTTATAGATCCGTTATTACTGTCATTTCCATCAGAAGCAACATATATAGTTTTAGCATTTATCAATTCTATAGAAAAGAAAAGGATGATAATTAAAAGGATATTTTTATACATATTAATAGTTGTTTTTATTCATTACAAAATTAAAAGTTTAGTTTTTTTTATGTTTATGAAACAAATTATTTACTACAACATATGGTTAATATTGATGATAATAGTAGTTTTTTTTTCGTTTTATATTTAGAATTAAAAAAAAAGAAAGTAAAAACAAGAAGGGCAAGTTTGTATTTTTTTATAGAATGCGCTTTTTTTTAAATTTTTCACGTATACCATTGGTTTTTATTTGTTTATGTGTTTTTTGATTAAAAAAAGGGGATATGTAGATAAACGTTTTTTCTTTACGAATCTTAAAAAGAACATCCCTTGCTCTATAATGAACATATCATATTCTAATAAAAAGGAATTTTATGTAAAATAGCATGTTAAAACTACGCACATAACAATTAAGTGAATTGTGGTAATAACACGATGTAATTTACAAGAGCAAATTATTAAAAATAGGACAAAATAATAATGTTGTTTTATTCTAATAATTAAATATAAAGATGAAAATTTATGATGTATAAAATGATTTTAAAAAACGTACTGCTAACGTTATCTCTGTCCTTTTTTATTAATAAAAATAATGCTCAGTCTAACAAACCAAATATTGTAATTCTTTTTGCTGATGATATAAGTGCTAGAGAATTCCCTTTTTATAATTCTTCTACATGGAGTAAACCACCTCAAGGAGGCGATACATCTGATCTTAAATATAGGGCTAAAACCCCCGTATTAAATAAATTAGCAGAAGAAGGAATGTATATAAAAACGGTTTGGGCATCTACTATATGCGGACCAAGTAGAGCAATGATGATGACAGGGCGTTATGCACACAAACACAAATGGTGGCACAACAGCGATAAAGGAACTTATATTAACGAAAAAGGGAAGGAAAAAAAGAATGTACCGCTTTATGAAACCTCTCCACATACCATTTCTCATGTTGCAAAAGCTGGAGGTTACGCTACCTTTTGGGCAGGGAAAACTCAAATGGATGTTGAAGGTTTTGAATTTGACGAAGCTTGTTTTACACCCGGAAGTGGTATTGGTAGCGCAAATACATCAAATAAATACACAGATTTTAAAATAGTAAGTACCAAAGTACCTGGGAAAAAGAAACGTGTATTAATTAATGAAGATACAGGTGTAGAAGTAGAGTATTATCAACAATTTGGTTGGTATTGGAAACCTCAAGTAGAGTTGATGAATCATCCAAGTTCAAAAAAGAAATTAGAATGGTGGCCAAATACTAAGGAATCTAAAAAGGAATATGGTTTACATACCTATGGGCCAGATGTTGAGTTGGAGTTTATTTTCGATTTTATGACAAGAAAGAAAAAAGAAGACAAGCCTTTTTTCATTTATCACACGTCTCACTTAGGACATGATGGTTGGGATTTCTTTAGTAGTGATATCAACAAGGAAACAAGAAACAAATGGCCTGGAACTCCAAAAATTAAATGGGAAAATGGAAAATATGTAAGAACAGACCCAAAAATTACTGGGGATGCCGGAGTATATGATACTCATAATACAGTTACAGAAGGAGGTATTCATAACCATATTAATTATTTAGATTATCAGGTTTGGCAGTACATGAATAAATTTAAAGAGTTAGGAATAGAGAAGAATACCATTTTTATTTTTTGTGCAGATAATGGAACAAGTGGGTACGGAAAAGGAAGTATTAAACAACAAAGAGGAACCCATGTGCCTTTTCTTATTTATGCTCCGTATTTAAAAATGACTAAAAAAGGAGAGCAAGATATTTTAGCAAATTTATCGGATGTTTTACCAACAATTGCAGATGTAGCAGGAGTTAAAATACCTGATAGTTATGAGATAAATGGAAAAAGTTTAATTCCTTATTTAACAACAGGTACAAATGATTTTAGAGATTGGGTGTATTCTTATCATAAAGATAAACAATTAATTAGAGGACAAAAGGTATTGATAGACGGAACAGGAAAAGCGTATGATGTAACTAAAAATCCTGATGATTTAATTAGTTTTCCTGTGATAAATAACTGGGACAATATGACAAAAGGTTTTGTAAAAGAAAATACGATGTTAAACAATGTATTACCAAAATACAATTTGCACGATACGGAACATGATGCTCCAAAAGTTAAGGAAAAAGTAGAACCGCTAACCCTAAAAACAAACTAAAATTGAAAAACACAAAACTTAATTTTTACAACTATTTATTAATTTTAATGTTTACAGTTGTTGTGTTTAGCTGTAAATCAAATAAAGAAATTGTTAATAAAACAGCTAATGCAGAAGAATGGATTTCATTATTCAATGGAAAAGATTTAACGGGTTGGGATATGAAGTTTACAGGAGAAGAACTCAATAAAAACTACAAGAATACGGTTGTTGCAGAAGATAATATGATTCGAATTAAGTATGATGAATATAAAGAGTTCAACGATAATTTTGGGCATATTTACTATAACAAACCTTTTTCATATTATAAATTAAGTTTCGATTATCGATTTACGGGAGAACAACTTAAAGGCGGAGCAACTTCTAATCATAGAAACAGCGGAATTATGTTACACTCTCAATCTGCAGAGAGTAATGAGTTTAATCAAAAGTTTCCAGTGTCTGTAGAATTGCAACTTTTAGGTGGATTAGAAGATAAAAAAGCAAGACCAACAGCCAATGTTTGTACGCCAGGTACGGTTGTGGTTATGGGTAATAAAGTGAATTATAAACACTGTATACCTTCTAGTTCTAAAACGTATTATGGAGATCAGTGGGTACATGCAGAAGCGATTGTTTTAGGTGGAGAATCTATGGTTTTTATTGTAGAAAATGACACGGTTTTAAAATTTGAAAAGCCTCAAATTGGTAGTTTAGAGAAAAATAAAAACTACCGAGGAGAAAATTGGAAAAACTGGGGCATCAATAAAAAAGCATGGAGCTCAAAAACGGGAGATGTTTTAAAGGAAGGTTATATCGCCTTGCAAGCGGAAAGTCATCCAGTAGATTTTAAAAATTTAAAGGTTTTAGATTTATGTGGATGCAAAGACCCAAAAGCTAAAAACTATAAATCTTATTATGTAAAGAGTAAACCCGAATCTTGTAAATATTAAATCTGATGAAAAACTACATTTTATATTTTTTACTTGCTTTTAATTTATTTGGATTCGCACAAAACCCGATTGTGCCTGCTGGAGTTTATATTGCAGATCCAGAAGCGCATGTTTGGGAAGATGGTAAATTATATGTTTACGGTTCTAGAGATGAAAGTGATGCATATTGGTGCTCTCACAGTCATCATGTTTTATCTACAGATAATTTAATAGATTGGAATTTAGATGAAAATGTTTTTTCATCCGAAGGAAAAAATGACCAAGTTTCTTATAACGATAAATTATTGTTTGCACCCGATTGTGTGTTTAAAGAGGGTAAATATTACTTGTATTACTGTTCTCCTAAAGGAACTGCTAAAACCAAAGAAACAGGTGTAGCCATTAGTAATTTCCCTAACGGACCATTTAAAAACGGAAAAAGAATTGAGAGTGTGAATTCTATAGATCCTGCGGTTTTTATAGATGATGATGGACAAGGGTATTTATATTGGGGACAAGGAAATCCTAAAGTTGCTCAATTAAAATCGAATCTTTTAGAAATTGATAAAGCTACCATTGTAAAACCTTTAGACAGTTTAGGAAATAAATATTTTCATGAAGGTTCATCCATCAGAAAAATAGGAGAGAAATATTATTTTGTTTTTGCTGATGAAAGCAGAAGAGATAGACCAACATGCTTAGGATATGCAATTAGTGATTCTCCTCTAGGACCTTTTACATACAAGGGAGTCATTATTGATAATTACGGATCTGACCCGAGTGTCTGGAACAATCATGGATCTATAGAAAAGTTTAAGGGAGATTGGTATGTTTTCTACCATAGAGCTACAAACAATTCTCAAAAATTTAGAAAAGCCTGTATAGAACCCATTAAGATTAATGCTGATGGTACAATTGATGAAGTAGAAATGACGAGTCAAGGGGCAAGTAAACCTTTAAAAGCAACAAGAATTATTGAAGCAGAATGGGCTTGTGGATTATCTGGAAATACACATATTACTGCAAATAAAGAATTAGATATTCCAATAGAGCAGTTATCAGCAATTAAAAATAATGATACAGCTGTTTATAAATATTTAGATTTTAATACTGATTTAAAGAAAATTAAAATCAAAACTTTCAACTCAAGTGGAGGTATTGTTGAGGTTAGAATTGACAAACCAAATGGAAAAATAATTGCTGAAGTAAACATTAATAAACAAGATGAAAATTCATCTTTTCAAATTGATGAAGCTCATATTAAATCAATAAAAGGGAAGCATGCTGTGTATTTTATTTTCAAAGGAAAACCGAATTCTATTTTATTCAATATAGATTGGTTTACGTTTTATTAAATATAAATAGCATAAAAAATCATTTTAAAAGCATATAAATAAGAGTAAAAAGCAATCGTAAAAAACATATAAATAATTTACTGTAATTCGCCTCTTTTTTGAAAGAAAAGCGAATGACTTTTTATGTGTTTTGTTTTGCTTTAATAATAGTCGAGTGCTTAACTTTAAAGGGTTTTTTCTGGTTTTTGTATTAAACCTTTTGGTGTGTTTTTAGTCTAAAAAATGATTGACATTGTAACGGCTGAAAATGACAATTAAATAAAATAAAAATCAGATAAAACGAACTTTATCTATTAAGATTTTTTTACCAAAAAACATATTCATTAAAAAGAGATTATTAAAAAAAAGTATATGAAATTATTAAAATTATATTCAATATTAAGTTTAGGAATTCTAATTTTTCCTTTAAAATCCAACGCTCAAAAAACGAAACCCAATTTAATTATAATTCATACAGATGAACATAATTTTAGAACTTTAGGTTGTTATAGAGATATTTTAAGTGAAGATCAGGCATTTGTTTGGGGTAAAGGAGTTGAAGTAAAAACACCAAATATAGATCGTATTGCAAATGAAGGCGCTATTTGTAATAATTTTTATGCTTCATCACCCGTTTGTACACCTTCTAGAGCATCGTTTGTGTCTGGTAATTACCCTATTAAAACCGGTTCTTACAGAAATGATATACCTATGAAAGATGAGGTTGTCACTTTTGCGGAAGTGTTAAGCAAAGAAGGGTATGCGACTTCGTATCTAGGAAAATGGCATTTAGATGGAGATGCAAAACCAGGGTTTGCTCCAAAAAGAAAATTTGGATTTAATGACAATACCTATATGTTTAATCGTGGTCATTGGAAAGGTTTAGATGATGTTGAAGGGAAACCAGCTATTTATGGGAAATACGATCCTAAAACTCAAAAGCAAACCTTAAGTGTTAAAAAAGTAACCGAAGAGAATTTTACAACGGATTATTTGACAACAAAAACATTAGAAATTTTAGAAAGAGACAAGAATAAACCTTTCTGTATTATGGTTTCCATTCCAGATCCTCATACGCCAAATACAGTGCGTGCTCCTTACGATACTATGTTTTCTAATCTACATTTCGAAAAACCGAAAACACTAAAAACACCATTAAATGAAATGCCTTCTTGGGCAGGTGCAAAAGGAAAAAGTTTGATAAATGAATTAGATCAAGCTAAAATGCAACGCTATTTTGGAATGGTAAAATGTATTGATGACAATGTGGGTAGAATCCTTGATTTTTTAGATAAAAACAATTTAACGGATAATACTATTGTTGTTTTTACTTCAGATCATGGAGATTTATTGGGAGAACATCACAAAAATGATAAATCGAATCCTTATGAAGCTTCTGCAAAAATTCCTTTTGTGTTGCGTTTTCCAAGTAAAGTAAAAGCAGGTAAAGTACTACGCAAAGCTTTTACTACTGCCGATTTTACGCCAACAATTTTAGGCTTAATGAATGCGCCTTCTATTAAAAATACAGACGGAGTGGATGCTTCAACAGATTTTAGTTCTTCTAAAAAAGAAGTTGTAGATGGTAGAATTACCTACATGACTGCTTCTAATCAAAATTGGATTGCTTCAGTTTCAAATAGATACAAATTAGTATTGTCTACAAAAGATAAACCTTGGTTAATCGATTTAGAAAAAAATCCAGATGAGGATATTAATTTCTATAAGAATCCAGCTTATAAGTTGATTGCTAATGAAATGCAAACCGAATTATTAAAACAAGCAAAACAATATAATGACCCTGCTTTTTCTAAGAAAAAAGTAAGATTTATATCAAAATAGAAAGAGAAAATATTTTACAATATTAATTAGAAATAACACAGAACATGAAAAATAAGATAGTTGTAGCTTGGTTGCTTTTGGTAACAGTTATTAAGTTTGGTTATGCACAACAGCAACCAAATGTACTTTGGCTTTTAACCGATGATCAACGTTATGATTCTGTTGGCGCTTTTAATGAAATGCTTACGGGTAAACAAGAAAGCGAATTGGGCTATGTAGAGTCTCCTAACGTAGATCGCTTAGCTAAAATGGGAACTACTTTTATAAATACCTATTGTCAAGCTGCGGGTTGTGCACCTTCTCGTGCCTCTATGATTTCTGGTAGATATCCATTTAAATCTGGTGTTTATGAGTTTGAATATTTTAATAATAATGCAGCACATAGCAAACCTACTTTACCAGAACAAATGGAAAAATTAGGGTATCAAACGTTGCATATTGGTAAATTAGGAGTACGTCTTAAAACGATTAAAGACAACAAAGTAAGACCAGCTAAAATTTTCCAAACAGATATCGATTTTAAACAATTAAGAAGAGACGGTTTAACAGATTGGGGTAAAGATTGGTTTTATGAAATTGATGGTAAAAAACTAGATAAACCTTATAAAAGTTTAGAGTTTTTTGTAACTCCAGAAGGTAAGTTTGAGTACATATCAGAAGCTTTTGAAAAGGACTTTCCACAGCATAAAGGAACAGGAGAAAGTACCATGAAAAAGTACGATTTACTAAGAGAATATAATAAAAAGAAAGGGCCAATGACGCCTTTTTCAGCAGGTATTTTATCAGGTGTTAGTCCACAACCCGCAGGAAAAACTAGAGATGGTTATTATGCTTCTATTTTTGGAGATTTTTTAGAGAATCAGAATAAGAAATTTGTAGTTGGTTCTAGAACTTTTAAAGGAATAAATACGTCTAAACCATTGTTTTGTCAGATAGGTTTCGATTTTCCTCATACACCAGTTTTACCACCTGCAGATTATAGAGCACGTTTTCAAAAACATGATTACAAAATTCCTGAATTTGATAAAAAAGAGTTAGAAACCATGTCTGCTCAGATGAAAAAGCAGGTTAAAAGTAGTTATTCTGATGATTTTACAAAAAAGGAAAAATTAGCTATGATTCAAGATTATTATGCTTTTTGCGCCTATGGCGATGCCTTAATCGGACAAACAGCAGACGATTTTATAGCTTATAGTGAAAGTAAAAATCAGCCTTGGGTAATCGTTTACGTTTGCGGAGATCATGGTTGGAAATTAAATGACCATGGAGCAGTATCAAAATTTACTCCTTGGGAGATTGATACGCACAATCCTATTATTGTAGTTTCTTCGGATAAAAAAGCATTTCCGGCAAACAAAGTAGTTCGAGATTATACCGAGTTTGTAGACATTGCACCGACAGTATTATCTGCCGCAGGAGCAAATTTAAATGATGATACTTTTAGTTATTTAGATGGTTTTGATATGAAAAAAGTAGCGTCTAAAGAAGCTATTTCTAGAGATTATATTGTAGGAGAAAATCATGCTGTTACAGGACCAAGAGCATTTATTAGAACAAAAGAATACGTGTTTTCTATGCAATCTCGTCCTAGTAAAAAAAGAGGAGAAAATATGGAATGGGCAAGAACGGCTTCTTACAAAGATTTAGATCCTTGTTTATATGAAACAAAATCGGATCCTAATGAAGTTAAAAATTTAGCTTTTGATAAGAAATACCAAAAGATAGCTCTAAAAATGAAAGAGAAACTAATCAATGTAGTTTTAGGAGATGGAAGAGTAGAAGTTGCTTGGGGTAAAAAAGCAGATGGTACAAAAGTATTCCGATCAAATTTTGCTCCTGGAGCTCATGATTATAAATTGAAACTGGAAAAATAATTCTTAAATAAAAAAAATGAAAAAATTCATCTTATTTTTGGGATTAACAGCACTGTTTTACGCTTGTAAAACGGATACCATAACTTTAAAGGAGGTTGATAATATCATTACTTATAATGAACCTTTAACTTCAGATTTTTCTAAAATTAAAATAGAAACACCTCGTAATATTCATGGTATGTCTGCTGTTTCACCAAAAGGTGATAAGATTACAGTTAACAGCCAATATGTAACTTTAAACGATACTCCTTGGATTCCTACGTATGGAGAATTTCATTACCAACGTTACCCAGCAGAATATTGGGAAGATGCGCTGTTAAAAATGAAAGCGCAAGGATTTGATGGTGTATCTGCATATGTTTTATGGATACTACACGAAGAAATTGAAGGAGAATGGGATTTTACAGGAAGTAATGATTTAAGACGTTTTATTAAATTATGTAAAAAACACGATCTAAAGTTTTTTGCACGAATAGGCCCTTGGGTAAATGGTGAATGTAGAAACGGTGGTCATCCAGATTGGTTGGTACAAAGATTAGGAGATCCAAAAAATCCATTTGGGAATAGTGGAAGAGGAGGAAAATTACGTACAATGGATCCAGAATATTTAGTCTCGGTTGATAAACTATTCCAAAAACTGGGAGAACAAATGGAAGGTTTGTATTGGAAAGACGGAGGTCCTATTTATGCCATTCAATTAGATAATGAGTTTTCGCATCACGTTTCAAAAGGCAATCCAGCATTAATGGATTGGGAAAAAGAAACGGCTATTAAATACGGAATGGAAGTTCCGCTATATTCTATAACAGGATGGGCAGATGCTCCTTTTACACAAGATAATACCATACCAATGTATGGCTCTTATGCAGATTATTTTTGGATTCCTGCTGATGCTAAACATGTTCCTGAGGCTTTTAGTTTTAGTATTTACAGAGCGTCAAATGATGTTGATACAGAATTAAATGATGGAGCAAAAGAATCGGAAGGGGTTCAGACATCTTACAATGCAAATCCTTATATGACTTGTGAAACAGGGATTGGAATGGACATGGCTTATCATAGAAGAACAAATTTAACTTATTTAGACAACGGAGCGCTATCTTTAGTAGAACTTGGAAGTGGCGCAAATGGTATTGGATATTTTATGAATGTTGGTGGGAACAATCCGAAAGGAAAGTTAACATACATGAATCGTGATATTGAGCAAGGTGCAAATGATAATGGTGTTATTAGTCGTGATTTTCAAGCTGCTATTGGAGAATTTGGACAAGTACGTAAAAGCTTTCACGAATACCCAGTTCAATTAAATTTCATGGCAGACTTTGGACAATATGTAGCGCCTTGTAAAACTTTTGTTCCTTCTGAATTAGATGAACTTAAAGGGTTTAAATTAGGACAAACAAGTAAGTTGCAAAGAGCAATTAGAACAGATGGTAACACAGGTTTTATTTTTGTAAATAACCACGTAAAATTAGATACAACGTATCAATTTAATAACATTCAATTTAAAATAAAGTTGAAGAATGAAACATTAACTATTCCAGAAAAGGCTGTAACGATTCCTGTAGACTCCTATTTTTATTGGCCTTTTAATTTAACACTTCAAGAAACAACAATTAAATATGCTTCGGCGCAACCTGTTCTTTCCTTAAAAGAAAGTAAGACCTATGTTTTCTTTGAAAATGAAGGAATTAATGCAGAGTTCTTATTAGATAATACTACTATTGAAACAGTAACAGCCAATAACGCTAAAGTTTCAAAATTGAAAGAAACCACTAAAATCAGGGTTTCTAAAGCTGGATTGAATTGTTATTTTGATGTAAAACAAAAAAATGGAGAAACAATTCGTTTTTTAGTATTGTCGCAAAAACAAGCAAAACAATTATATAAAAATGAAGATAAATTATACTTATCAGATGCAGAAGTAATTACGTTTGATAATGTTAAAAATACGCTTCAGGTTATAAGTGAAAACACTACAAATGCGGTTTGGACATATCCATCAAATACTGTGGCGGGTGTAAATGCATCTAAAGATGGTTTATTCGATAAGTTTGAAGTGAATTTTAATAAAGTAGAAGTTCCTATTTCAATCAAAGAAACCCAAGATGGTAAAAATTTGAGTTTTAAAAACCGTTCAAACAATAGAAAAGTAAATAATAAAATAGCGCGTCCTTTAGACGATGTTTGGCATAAAGGAACAGTTGTTGAATTTGCTTTTCCAAAAGGCATACCTTCAAACTTAAATGATGTAAGAGTTGTTGTGGATTATGAAGCAAGTGCCTTACGTTTTTATAAAAACGGAGAATTTATATACGATAATTACTTCAATGGAAACGTATGGGATTTAAGTACAAAGCACCTTTTATCAGATTATAAAAATGGTATGAAACTTGAATTAAAGTTTTTACCACTTCAACCTAAAGATGAAATATACATTGATGGAGTTTACTGGCCAAATTTGAATAAAACGGAAAATGTATTAAAAATAAAAAGTATAAAAACAATTCCTTTATATAGTAAAAATTTAAAATTACAATAATGAATAAGTTAAAATATATTGCCTTAATTTTTGCAATTGCACTAGTTTCAAACAAAACACTTTTCGCACAAAAACAACAACCAAATGTTCTTTGGGTATTAACAGACGACCAACGTTTAGATGCAATTTCAGCATTTAATAAAATACTAACGGGTAAAGAAGAAAGTGCATTAGGTTATGTAGAGTCTCCAAATGTAGATCGCCTATCAGATATGGGTACAACATTTATCAATACCTATTGTCAGGCTCAAGGTTGTGCGCCATCCAGAGCATCAATGCATACAGGTCGTTATCCTTTTCGTTCAGGAATTTATCAGTTTGAATATTTTAATAATAATACAGATAATTCATATCCATTGTTGCCAGAAGAAATGGCAAAATTAGGATATCAAACAATGCATGCTGGTAAATTGGGTGTTCGTTTAAGAACTATAAAAAATGAGAAAGCAGTTAGTTATTCTCTTTATCAAACGGATGTTGATTCTAAAATTGTAGAAAATGAAGGATTACCAGAATGGGGAAAACAAAGTATTGTAAAAGAAATAAATGGAGTAAAGCTGAAAAAGCCATTAAGGAATGTTACTTTTTTTAAAGATGCAGATGGAAATATGTATTATAAATCTGAACAGTTAGAAAAAGAGAATCCTCAGTTTGCAGGTATGGCAAAAAAGGCTTTTGAAAAATTTGATCTTTTTTACAAGTATAATGTTGCAAAGGGAGATCCACAAAGTGTTTTTAACAAAGGTGTGTTGTCTGGTGTAAGTCCGCAACCAGCTGGTAAAACTCGTGATGGAAATTACACAACTGCATTTATTGATTTTCTGAAAAATGAAAATAAAAATTTTAATGTAGGAAAGACTACTTTTAATGGTGTTAATACTTCAAAACCTCTGTTTGCTCATATTGGTTACGATTTTCCACATACGCCAGTTTTACCTCCAGCAGATTATAGAGCGCGTTTTCAAAAGCATGCCTATAAAATTCCTGAATTAACAAAAGAGGAATTCAAAAAAATGGCGAAAGCTTTTCAAAAGAGAGTAAAAAATAGTTATTCTGATGATTTTACAGATTTAGAAAAACAAAAAATGGTGCAAGATTATTATGCGTTTTGTGCCTATGGAGATGCTTTAATTGGAGATGCTGTTGATGAATTTATTCAGTATAGTAAAAAGAACAAACAACCTTATATGATTGTTTATGTTTGTGGAGACCATGGTTGGAAACTAAATGAACACGGTTCAATTGCTAAAAATACACCTTGGGAAATTGACAGTCATAATCCGATTATTGTGATTTCTTCTGATAAAAAGAAATTCCCAGCAGGAAAGGTAGTAACCGATTTTACTGAATTTGTTGATATTGCTCCAACTATTTTAAATGCAGCAGGAGCAAATATTCAAAATAAAGAATTTAGTTATTTAGACGGATTGGATTTAGAAAAAATTGCTTCTGGTTCAATTCAAGCTCGTGATTATGTAATTGGCGAAAGTCACCACGCTATTGGCCCAAGAGCTTATATTAGAACCAAAGATTATATGTTTTCTGTAAAAACGAGACCAAATTCAAAAAGGGGCGAAAATATGGATTGGGCTATGAATGCAACTTATAAAGAGTTGGACCCAGCTTTATATAATACAAAAAACGATCCTAACGAGATTAATAATCTTGCTTTTGATTCAGATTACCAAAAAGTTGCAGAGCAATTAAAAAAGAAATTACTAGATATTGTAATTGGTGATGGTAGAGCAGAAGTAAATTGGGGAGGAGATAATTTCGGAAAAAACACCAAAGCGATCGGAACAAAAGTTTACAGAAGCAATTTTGCACCGGGTGCTCATGATTATAAATTAAAATTGGAATAGACTTTGCTTTAAAAGAAAGTGAATAGTAACATATTATTTAATAATCATCAATTAAAATTAATGAAAACATCAAAAAAAATATTTCTAGGAACCTTATTAATGATGCTGTCGTTTTCAATGGAAGCTCAGAAAAAACCAAATATCATTTTGTTATATGCAGATGATATTAGCGCAAGAGAATTGCCAATTTACGGTTCAGATACTTGGAGTTTACCAAAAGGAGGGAAGCTTAAAGGTGGAGATACTCAAGATGTACAATACAGGGCAAAAACGCCCAATCTTAATCGATTGGCACAAGAAGGTGTTTTTGTAAAAACAACTTGGGCAGCAACAGTTTGTAGTCCTAGTAGAGCAATGATGATGACGGGTAGATATGCGCATTTACATAAATGGTGGCATAATAGTGACAAAGGAAAAGCACCAAGAGGTAAAGGTTCTTGGAATTTGTATGATAGTTCTCCACACTCAATTGCAAATGTTGCTAAGGCAGGAGGTTATGCTACCTATTGGGCAGGGAAAACACAAATGAATATTAGTGGTTTTAAGTTTGATGAAGGTTGTTTTACGCCTGGTGAAGGTTCTTATAACAAGGCAATTCATACGACAGATTTTAGATTAGAAACAAGAAAAGAAACTGGGAAAAAGAAAATATACAACGCAGATACAGGGAAACCATTAACGCAAAAAAGTTACGTGCAATCTGGTTGGTATTGGAAACCTCATGTGCAATTAATGAATCAACCAGGTTCTAAAAAACATTTAGATTGGTGGCCAAATGATAAAGCTTCTAAAAAAGAATTTGGTTTGAACACGTTTGGACCTGATGTAGAATTAGAATACATATTTGATTTTATGGAAAGAAAGAAAAAAGAAGACGAACCTTTCTTTGTGTATCATACAAGTCATTTAGGGCATGACGCTTTTGATTTTTTGCATCCAGATTCTGGAAATAAATGGCCAGGGACTCCAAAAATTAGTTGGGATGGAAAAAAATATACAAGAACAGCACCCAATGTAACAGGAGATAATGGTGTGTATGATACCCATGGAACTATTACGGAAGACGGAATTCACAACCATGTAAATTATTTAGATTATCAAGTTTGGTTGTATATGAACAAACTAAAGGAAATGGGAATTGAAGACAATACAATTTTTATTTTCTGTGCAGATAACGGAACCAGTGGTTATGGGAAATCGAGTCCAATTTCTCAAAGAGGAACGCATGTGCCATTAATTATATACGCTCCAGGATTACATATGACTAAAAAAGGAGCGCAAGATATTTTGGTAAATATTTCTGATATGTTACCGACTATCGCTGAAATTGCAGGAGTAAAAATTCCAGATAGTTATGAAATAAACGGAGAAAGTTTAATTCCGTTTTTAACAACAAAGAAGAAAAAACATAGAGAATGGATTTATGCATATCATAAAGAAACTCAAATTGTTCGTGGAGATTTGGTGATGAAGGATGGTAATAATGTTTGGTATGATGTAAGTGCAAATCCAACTGATTTAATAAGTTTTCCAAAAATTAAAGATTGGAGTACCGTTTCTGAAGCACATAGAAAAGAAAGAGATGAATTGTTAGGGATAATTCCTCAATTTAATTTACATGAAACAGCACATGATGCTCCAAAGGGAGGTTATGGAAAAGTAGCACCATTAGAAAAAAAATAATATTGATTATGAAAATAAATTATAAAGTATTCGTACTGTTATCAGTAGTGTTATTGACTAGTAAATTAGTGATAGCTCAAAAACAACAACAGCCAAATGTACTATGGGTGTTAACGGATGATCATCGTTATGATGCAATTAGTTCGTTTAATAAAATACTAACCGGAAAAGAAGAAAGTGAATTAGGGTATGTAGAATCTCCAAATATAGATCGTTTAGGCACCATGGGAACTACGTTTATAAACACCTATTGTCAAGCTTCTGGTTGTGCGCCTTCAAGAGCATCTATGCATTATGGTCGTTACCCTTTTCGTTCTGGAGTGTATGAGTTTGAGTATCACAATAACAATACAGAAAACTCTTATCCGCATTTGCCAGAACAAATGGAAAAAATGGGATATCAAACAGTACATGTTGGTAAACTAGGTGTAAGATTAAGAACCATTAAAAATGGTAAAGCGGTTGCTCCTAAAATGTATCAAACAGATATGGATTCTAAAACGTTGAGCAATGAAGGAATGGCAGAATGGGGAAAAATGTCTTTATTAAAAGAAATTGATGGTCAGAAATTAGTAAAGCCTTTTAAAAATATTAAATACTTAAAAACAGAAGACGGTAAATATCATTTTTTTAGCAAAGAATTAGAAGAACAAAATCCACAATTTGCGGGAATGGCGAAAAATATTTATGATAAATTAGATTTACTTAGAAAGCATACGAATAAAAAAGCTGAAACTGAATTTAGTGATGGTATCTTGGGAGGAATAAGTCCAAGACCCGCTGGTAAAACGCGTGATGGATTTTATAATTCCTCTTTTATAGAATTTTTATCAAACGAAAACAAGGAATTTAAATTAGGGAAAACAGCATACAAAGGTATTGATACTTCTAAACCATTATTTTGCCATATTGGTTATGATTTTCCTCACACTCCAGTTTTACCTCCAAAAGAATATAGAGAGCGTTTTCAAAAACATACCTATAAATTACCAAAATTAACCAAGGAAGAATGGGCTAAAATGCCAAAACAGCTTAAAAAGCAAGTAAATAATGCTTATTCTAATGAGTTTACAGATGATCAGAAGCAACAAATGATTCAAGATTACTATGCCTTTTGTGCCTATGGCGATGATTTGGTGGGTGAATCTGTAGATGTTTTTATTAAATATAGTGAAGACAAAAAGCAACCTTGGTTAGTGGTGTATGTAAATGGAGATCATGGTTGGAAATTGAATGAACACGGTGCATATTCTAAATTTACACCTTGGGAAATAGATGCTCACAACCCAATTATTGTGGTTTCTTCTGATAAAAAAGCCTTTCCAGCAGGAAAAGTGGTTACAGATTATACAGAGTTTGTAGACATTGCGCCAACAATTATTGCTGCTGGTGGTGCTAATATTGATGCAAAAGAGTTTAAGTATTTAGACGGAATGAATTTGACCAATGTAGCTTCTGGTAAGGCTATTCATAGAGATTATGTTGTAGGAGAAAGTCATGCTGTTACCGGTCCAAGAGCTTATATAAGAACTAAAGAATATGCCTTTTCTATGCAAACTAGACCAAATAAAAAACGTGGAGAAGATATGAATTGGGCTGTAAATACTCCGTATAAAGATTTAGATCCTGCGTTGTTTGATATGACAAATGATCCTCAAGAAATAAACAATTTGGCTTTTGATAAAAAGTATCAAAAAATAGCGAAGCAATTAAAAGAGAAACTTACAAATATTGTACTTGGAGACAATAGAGCAGAGGTAAATTGGGGTAAAGGAATGAAAGCTACGGGAACAAAAGTTTATAAAAACAATTTTGCTCCTGGTGCTCATGATTATAAATTAAAGTTAGAAAAATAATTAGATTCCGCATTGGTTTCTACAATGAAATGTTTCATCAATCATCAAATTTAAATGAATAAAATAAAATTATTAATTGTTGTTTTTGTGTTTAGTTTAACTGCAAATGCACAAATATCTAAGAGCGGTAAAAAGTTCTTTAAGGAGATAAAGAATGAAAGAGTAGTTTCTGATCAATCTGTTGAATGGAAAAATTTTGGCCCAGGAATGTCCGGTTATAATGAAGAGTTTTGGTGTCATCCAACGGATACAAACGTAATGTTTATGGGGCCAGATATGCATGTGAGTTACGGAACTTGGGATGGCGGAATATCTTGGCAAACCATTAAAGATTCTGATGGAGACGGTACAGATATGGAACGTGTGCATGATATTGCTTTTTCTGCTCAAAACCCAGATTTTGGTGTGGCAATAGAACGTGCTGGAGATGTTTATACCTCAAATGACAGAGGTAGAACTTGGCAAGTTGTATATAGTATTCCAAGAGAAAAAGGGAAACACACTAGCAATGCACATACTAAAATTGCCATCAATCCTAAAAATGATAAAGAATGGATGATTGGAGCTGGAGATTTTTGGAATGTAAAAAACAATCACAGAAGCTTAAAAAATATTCATGGTAAACTTGATAAAAGAGCAAGTTATGGGTATGTGTTAAAAACAACCAATGGCGGAAAATCGTTTTCAAAAATTGCAACAGATATTTCTGAAGATTTGGACGTTGGGAGAATTATTTATCATCCTAAAAATCCATCAACTGTTTTTATAGCGACTAATTATGGTGTTTTTGTAAGTTATAATGGTGGAGATAAATGGGAAGCAGCTAACAAAGGATTGCCTAACAATTTACCACGTGATTTAACATCATACTATAATCCTAAAACAGGAGATTTTGTTTTGTATTTAGTAGAACAAACTATTTATGAGAAAGCAGGAAAAACTACTACCGCTAAAGGAGGTGTTTATAAAAGTACCAATAACGGAAAATCTTGGACAAATATTACGGGTAATTTAGCGATTGATTTAACTAAAATTAGTTTTTCTTCGGAAGCAGATCGTTACTACAATACTATTGGAAATTGGTTTGGAATCAATAAAAAAGAGATAAGAAAAACGCTTAAAGATTTACCTACAGAAACATTACCAGTATTCAACCATTTGGTTGTAAACCCGATAAACGAGAATGAGTTATATGTAAATTTCAATAAAAAACACGATAAAACGTTTGGTGCAGGAGATTTATGGAAAACGGAAGATGGAGGGTTAACATGGTTTGCTTGTGCTCGTGATGGTCTGTATTGGAAAAGCGGAAAAGACAAAGCATATTGGACAAGTAGAAACAATCCGATGGGAGCAAATGTTGAGTTTGCACATTTACAAACCAATATAGATAATTCGCCTGCTCGTTCTGGAAATAGAATGTTGGCAATTAATCCTAAAGGAGAAGTATTTATTGGGATAGATCAGCAAACTTTAAAATCTTCTGATCATGGTAATTCTTGGCAACAAGTAGATGATTTTGAAACATCACCAGGTAGTGAAAAATGGATTGGTCGTGGAACCAGTGATTTACCAGGTAGATTTATGTTACACGAAACCGGAATTAAAGGAAGACGATTATTAGCAAGTGGAGAGCATGGTTTATGGCAAACTACAGATTTAGAAGGTTGGCCAGATAAACAAGCGGTGGCTGTACAACAAATTGATGGTCAGGTTCACGATCATCATGGAAATCATGGCCAACATTCAACATCAACAATGGCAGTTCATCCTAACGATCCGAATACTATTTATTCTTTGGCTTGGAGACAAGAACATAGAGGAAAGTTGCGTAGAACGAAAGATGGCGGAAAAACATGGGAAGATATTTCTACCATTTTTGAAGGAAATAATCCTTCTTATCAAGGTTTATTAACACAATATTCGTTGACGATTGATCCTAAAGAACCTAAAAACATGTATTTCTGTACGGTTAGAAAACCTATTGCAGAAGTAGGAAATGGGTCTGCAAAATTGACCAAAGGAGGATTTGGTTTTTATCGCTCTACGGATGGAGGATATACTTGGGAGTTAAGTAACAAAGGGTTTCATGAAAAAGCAAGTGTAAGAAGAATAAAACTAGATCCTAATAATACCAATGTTTTGTACGCTGCTACAAATGATAATAATGGAGGTTTGTATAAAACTACAAACAAAGGGACTTCTTGGGAAAAGATGGATATTCCATCAGAAATAGAAGCAGTAAATAATGTTTTTATTGATAGAAATAGCAACAACCTATACATTGCTGCAGGAAGAAAAACTGGAAGTTATGAAGAAGGTGGTGTTTGGAGAAGTAAGAACAAAGGTAAATCTTGGGAGAAAATATTTATAGCTCCGTATGTTTGGCAAGTAGAAACTTCTCCTTTAGATGAAAATATTATAGTAATTAGTGTAGCAGGACAAGCAGGAAAAGCCAAAGATCAATTTAAAAACCCAGGAATTTATGTGTCTCAAAATGGAGCAAAAACTTGGACAAAAATAAACAAAGGCTTGGGGCAACCAAACAAAATGGTTGACGTAAAACCAGATCCATATAATAAAAATGTATTGTGGAGTGCTGCTTGGGGATCAGGTTGGTTTGTTACATATTTAAATGGTTCAACGGATGGTTGGTTAAAAGAATAATAAAATACATTATGAGAAAACTAGATTTAATATTGGTGCTTTTGGTATGCAGTACGCTTGCGCTTCAGGGGCAAGATGTAGAGCGACCTGCTCCGGATGATTGGAAGGGAATTGTCTTTGGAGGAAGATTGATGGATCGTTTTTTGCCAATGCCAGAAACAGGTGAAAAAACTGCAAATACTTGGGGTGCTAAAAATGTTAAACCTAGATATATTGATAATGGTTTAGAAGATAATGAATGGTCTTATTGGGGAGGAAATATTCAAATAGATGACAACGGTACATATCATTTGTTTGTCTGTAGATGGAGAGAAGATGACCCTAAAGGTCATATGGCGTGGCCAAGGTCTGAGGTGGTGCATGCTATTTCAGAGAATTCTATTGGACCTTATAAAGTAAGTCAGGTTATTGGACCAGGACACAATCCGGAGATTCAAAAATTAAAAAGTGGAGGTTATTTTTTATATGCATTTAAGTTTTCTAATGCTTATTCTTACTATTCTGAAACTTTAGATGGTCCTTGGGAAAAACTTGAATTTACGTATGATACACGTCAGCGTGAATTAGAAGATCATTTTTCAAACAACACCTTTGCAAAACGTGAAGATGGTTCTATGTTGATGGTTGGTCGTGGTGGCGGTATTTGGTTAAGTGAAACTGGTTTGCCTCCCTATAAAAAAATTACGGAAGGCACTGTTTATCCTCCGTACGATGGCAGATATGAAGATCCTGTTGTTTGGAGAACGGACATTCAATACCATTTAGTTGTAAATGATTGGTTAGGAAGATTAGCGTATTATATGCGTTCTAAAAATGGAGTTGACTGGAAATTGGACAAAGGAGAAGCGTATTTACCAGGAATTGCAAAACATAAAGATGGAACAATAGAAGATTGGTATAAGTTTGAGCGGATTAAAGTGTTACAAGATAAATACGGACGTGCGTTTCAAGCAAATTTTGCGGTTTTAGATATTATCAAAAAACAAGATAAAGGTAGCGATAATCATAGTTCTAAAAATATTAGCATTCCTATGACAGTGGGGAAGAGGATAGCGCTAGTTAATACTGAGAAAATAGATAAAAACACTTCAGAAATTAAAGTATTGATAAAGGCAGAACCCGGCTTTAATCCGCATAAAGACATTGATTTAAAATCGTTGCATTTTGGGGCATCCGAAGAGGTCGATTTTGGTAGAGGAAGTAAGTTCTTGAGAAAAGAAAAAGTTGGAAAAGACTTGTTCTTATATTTTGAAGGAAAAAATAATGGATTAACAGATGATAATTTTGTAACAAAATTGTTGGGGAGCACTAAAAAGAAATCCCTTTTATTTGGATTTGCAAGATTGCCTTGGGTAACCTATGTAACACCCATTTTATCTAGTAAATTTCCAGAGTTTTCTTTGAATGGAAAAAGTTTGAAAGCAGAGATTGAGGTAGAGAATTTTGGACAAGTAAAGTCAGATGTTTCAGAATTAACCATAGAATATTTAGAGAATGGCTCTTGGCGTATTTTCAAAAAAGAAAAAATTCCTGCTTTAAAACCGTATAAAAAAACAATATTGACGCTATGGGGAAAGAAAATGATAGAAAGAAATAAGGCTATAGAAGTTAGAGTAACTATTAAAGGAAAAAATCAAAAAACAACCGTATTACAAGGATTAGTTGTCGTTAGATAATTAAGGCTAATTTGTAATAAATCATAAACAAAACACATAATTCTACATTTACATATGAAAAAAGCCCTCTTACTATTTATTGCTTTTTTATTGAGTTTCCCTTCTGTGGCGCAGCTAGATAAAAAGTATTTCAAAGATTTACAGAAAAAAGAAATGCCATCAACAGATTTGGTAGCCTGGCGACAAGTAGGTCCAGGTATGTCTGGTTATTGTGAAGAATTTTGGTGTCATCCAACAGATAAAAATGTAATGATGATGTCTCCAGATATGTATAATACATATGGTTCTTGGGATGCTGGTAAAAGTTGGAAAACTATTAAAAATGCAAGTGGAGATGGTAAGGATTTGGCTAGAATGCGAAACTTTGCTTTTTCCTATCAGAATGCAGATTTTGGAATGTCAATTTCTGGTGGAGGAAAACTTTATAAAACAGAAGATACCGGAAGAAGTTGGACAGAAATAGCATCTTTTAAAGGACGTCATTCTGTAGTTGTGGTAGATCCATCAAACGATAGAAATTGGTATATAGGTCCTGGAGATTTTTGGAATGTAAAAAAGAATTGGCGTCATATAAATGGACAAGTTGGTAAAACCAATAAAAACGCAATTTATAGAAGTAGAGACAAAGGAAAAACGTGGGAAAATTTTAAAGTTGGAGATTCTGATAAAATAGATGTTGGTAGAATTATTGTAAACCCGAATAACTCAAAAATTATTTTGGCAGCTACAAATGAAGGGATGTTTAGAAGTGAAGATCAAGGGGAAACGTGGAAGTTAAGTGGAAAAGGTTTATCGGTAAATCGACCAAGAGATCTTGATTTTTACTATGATAAAAAGACAAAAGAGTTTGTAGTCTATTTGGTAGATCAAACAGCATTTGTGCCTAACGGAAAAACAGTTTCTTCTAAAGGCGGAGTTTATAAAAGTACAGACAGCGGAAAAACTTGGCAAAATATTACTGGGAACTTGGCTGTAGATATGAATCAGATTTCAAGTAGAACGTTGCAAGGTAAATATTATAATTCTATAGCATTTTGGTTTCAGAAAAGTTCAAAAGAAATGAAAACGATGTATCCAAAATTACCAACAAACGTTTTAGATATTTGGCATCGAATACAGGTAAACCCTAAAAATAAAAACGAGATTTATTTATCGCATAATAGTAAACACGACAAAGCTTTTTTACCAGGTGGTGCTTGGAAATCGATCGATGGAGGAAAAACTTGGAAAGCTGTTGCTAGAGAAGGTAAGTATTGGATAGACGGAAAAGACAAAGCGTATTGGAAATCTAGAAATAATTTGGTAAATATGAATACCACTTTTGCTCATATGCAACCAGAAATGGACAGAAGAGAGGAGTCTTGGGGAAATCGTTTTTTAGAATTAGATGCAGAAGGAACACCTTTTATCTGTTTAGATCAACAGGTATTATCATCCGATAACGGAGGAGAAACTTGGCAACAAATTGATGATTATGAAACTGCACCTGGAAGTAAACATTGGGTTGGACGTGGTGGAAGTAATTTACCTGGTAGAACGATATTGTTAGAAACAGGCATAAAAGACCGATACTTATTTTGCAGTGGAGAACACGGAATTTGGCAAACGGTACCTTTGGGGGATTATCCGAATAAAATGGATGTGGCTGTAGAGCAGCTAGATGGACAAATTTATCATGGTGGTTCGCACTCTGCGGGTACAGTTGCTGTGCATCCAAAAGATCCAAATATTATTTATTTTATGTCTTATAGACAGAATAATAGAGGAATGGTTCGTAAATCTATTGATGGAGGAAAAACATGGGAAAACATTGCACATATTTTTGATGCCGATGTACCAACTCACATGAGATTGGTGTTTGTAAACTCGTTAACCATAGATCCTGTAAATCCAGATAATATGTATTTCTGTGCAACGCGTAAACCAATTTCGCAAGTTCATGGGCCATATGCGAAAACTTTAACAAAAGGAGATTATGGTTTTTACCGTTCTTTTGATGGAGGTTATACATGGGAATTAAGTACTAAAGGTTTGCATAAAAAAGCAAGTTTTAGACGTGTGGTTTTAGATCCCGAGAATCCAGAAACCTTATTTTCGGCTGTTAATGATGAAAATGGTGGTTTGTATAAATCTACCAATAAAGGTGGAGATTGGAAAAAGGTAACAATACCAGAAAAAATACAATTTGTAAATAACATTTTCATTGATAGAAATACAAAACACATGTTTATCTCTTGTGGGAATGAGAAAGCAACAGATGCAGGAAGTGGAGTTTGGAGAAGTAAGGATAAAGGAAAATCTTGGGAGAAAATATTTGATATGCCTTATGTTTGGCAATGTGAAACTTCGCCCGTAAATCCTGATATAATTACTGTTTCGGTGCCATTACCTCCAAGAACAAAAGATAAGAAAGCGATGTTAAATCCAGGTGCTTATGTTTCGTTTGATGCTGGTAAAACATGGAGTAAAATAAATAATGGCTTAGGTCAACAAGATCGTATTGTAGATATTAAACCAGATCCATACAGAGAAGATGTTTTTTGGTGTTCGCAAAAAGGAAGCGGTTGGGCTATTGGTTATTTAAAAGGTACTAAAAAAGGTTGGTCTAAAAATTAAAGGTCTACATATGAAAACATTTTTTAAAATAGTTTTAGTATTATTTCTAGGAGTTAATTCACTTCAGGCTAAAACAATTAAAGTTTCTTCTCAAACAGGAAACTCGGTAGAAAAGTTAAAAAAAGCATATAATAAAGCCAAAGCTGGAGATACTGTTTTAATCGATATTGATGTTGTTTTTAGGAATACTGATAAACATTTTTTAATAGAAAAATCAGGAATTACTTTTAAAGGTGAAAAAAGAGCAGATGGTAAAAAGTTTGAAGTTCGAAAAGAACATCAAAAATTGAACTTGTTTTTATTAAAAGTAGGTTTTACAACTTTTGAAAATATCTCGTTCAAAAATGCTACTAATTTGTTGCGAATTGAAGCAAAAGATAAAACGTTGTCTACTATTACTATTAAAGATTGCAATTTTTCTAATGGCGGATATACAGGAATAGATTTTAGAGGTGATTTTACAAATATTCTGGTAGAAAATACCTTTTTTGACGATTGTAAATTCAGTTTACAAACGATGGATTCTGAGATTTTAAAGAATTTTTTAGTCACAAAATGTACTTTTAAAAGAGGAGATCATCAAATAAGTATAGACAATGCTTTTGCTAAAACGGATGCTATTGATCATGCGAATATTGTAATTGATGATTGTGTTTTTTATGTTGCCGCAAGATTTAATATCGCTTTGGCAAATACAAGAAATGTAATTATTCAGAATAATTCTAGAATGGATGGCGGTTTGCAAGGGTATTCTCAAGCAATTCATATCGAGCATGATACTAGAGATGTGCTGATAAAGAATAATACTATGAAAAATGATGTTGGTAACGCCATTATCATCTTTTCTACAGGATATACAGGACATGGAAATGGTCGTAAAATTCCGGATGAAGAAAAAATTGACTTCGGTTCTAGCAACATCACTTTAGATGGAAATACGATTACTTCAAGCAAAAAAAATGCAATAGCTATTGGTTATGGTAGAGGTTTTTTAAAAATAAAAGACAACAATATTATTAATTCAGAAGAAAAAATAATAGGAGGTTATCAAACAAAAAACACGATGACTTTTGATATTGATGAAAATGTGTTGATGAATGGAATAAAGTTTAAAGATATTTCAAAGGATAAATTAAAGGATTTTATTTTTATCAAAAATTAAACAAATCTCAAATAAATTAGAACCATGAGCATTTTTAAGAACAACACTTTTCTTTTACTATTAGTCCTAATAAGCGCCTTTCAAATTCAAGGGCAAACCGAAAAACAAAAAGAGATTAAGGAACTATTAGCAAAAAATGCGGATTGGCAAATAGAACATTTTAAAGATACTTATAGCAGAAAGAAAAAACATCATCCAAATCATTGGACTAATGGTGCTTTGTATTCTGGAATGGTAAAATGGGCAGCATTGTCTGAGGATGATAAATATTATGATTGGTTAAAAAATGATATTGGAAATCAACAAAAATGGTCATATCAACATGCGCATGGTTATCACGCAGATCCTCATGCAGTAGGGCAGTTATATGTGGATTTGTACAAAAAGTATAAGGAAGATAAAATGTTAGCTCCTACCATTGAGTTATTAGATTTTATCATAAAAAACCCTTCAAATACATCATTGGCATGGGAATCTCCAAATCATCAAAATAGATGGAATTGGTGCGATGCTTTATTTATGTCTCCTCCGCTTTGGGCAAAGTTATATAATGTAACAGGAGATAAAAAGTATTTAGATTTTATGGTTTCAGAATTTAAAGCCACAACAGACTTTTTGTTTGATAAAAAAGAAAGCCTTTACTACAGAGATGAAAGATTTATTAAACAAAGAGATCATGATCAAAAAATATTTTGGGCACGTGGTAATGGTTGGGTATTTGCTGGTTTGGTAAATATAATGAACGAATTAAATCCTAAAAGTAAAGAGTACAAATATTTCTTAAAAATTTACAAATCAATGGCTAAGAAATTGGTAAAAATTCAAACAGAAAAAGGACATTGGGCTATGAGTTTGTTAGGTGATGAATTTTATCCAACGCCAGAAACAAGTGGTTCTTCGTTCTTTGTTTATGGTTTGGCTTGGGGCGTTAATAATAAAATACTTCATAAATCAAAATATAAAAAAGCAGCCATAAAAGGTTGGAATGCGATGGCTGGTTATGTGCACGAAAACGGAATGTTGGGCTATGTACAGCCTATTGGCGCAGCACCTGGAGTTGCTTCTGAAAATGTTACAGAAGTCTATGGAACCGGAGCTTTTTTAAGTGCGGGTACAGAAATGTATAAAATGTATCATAAATAGTATTCATAAATTTTCCATAATAAAAAAGAATTTTGAAGTTAATTCACAACCATTTATAAAATGAAAAATCACCATAAAATTTTAAAAAGCATGTTGGTTGCTTTTTTAGTAGTAGGAAGTTTAACGGCTCAAAACAAGAAGTATTTTAAAACCTTACAAACTAAAAAAGTTACAAGTGATCCGAGTTTAAAATGGACGGTAATTGGACCAGGAACTTCAGGTTATAGCGAAGATTTAAATATCCATCCGTATGATAGTGATGTAATGTTTTTAAGTTATGATATGGGAAATGGTTATGGAACATGGAATAAAGGAGATTCTTGGACAACTTTGAATGATTATGACGGTTTAGGAAGTAAAATAAAACCTTTTAGAACAGCCTTTTCAGCAACCAATCATGATTTCGGAATTATGAAAGGAAATCAAGGAACTCTTTTTACTACCAATAATAGAGGTAGAACTTGGGAGGAAATTGAAAATTTTCCGAGTACTAAAAAATTCAATGCCGTAGCTATAGATCCTAAGGATGATAATATTTGGTATGTAGGCGCAGGACAGCACTGGAAAATAAAAGGAGTTCATAGAAGTTTAAAAGAGCCACATGGTTCCAAATATAGAAATACAGAGTACGGTTTTATCTACAAAACTACAGATGCGGGTAAAACTTGGAACAAAATAATGAACACTATTTCTAAAGATTTAGATGTGTTAAGAATTATTGTAGATCCTAGAAATTCTGATCAATTATATGTTTTAACCAATTTCGGATTTTATACATCAAAAGATCAAGGAAATTCTTGGGTAGAAAAGAAAAATGGTTTGCCGTATAATGACGCCAGAGATATCCAAAGTTATTATAATGAAAAATCAGGGAAGTTTAACTTATATCTGTTGTTACAAACACATTATGAGCCTAATGGGAAATCGGTAAAATCTGATGGCGGTGTTTATAAAAGCGAAAATAATGGAGATACTTGGAAATCAATCACCGGTAATTTACCCTTTGATATGAGTCAGATTGCTGATTATTCTTCAAGAAATTATTACCTAAAAACGATCGCTTATTGGTTTGGTATTTCGGTGAAAGAAGCGAAGAAAAAATATTCAGAATACCCGAATTCAATATTACCTGTTTATAATAGGTTGGTAGTAAATCCTCTAAATCCGGATGAAGTTTATATTTCTAGCAACATAAAACATGATAAAAGTTTTCCGCCTGCGGAAGTAATGAAAACTGAAGATGGAGGTAAAACTTGGTTTGCTTGTGCTAGAGCAGGGGATTATTGGAAAAAAGGAAATGATAATGCCTATTGGGATTCTAGAAACAATCCGTCAGGAGGAAATATGACTTTTTCGCATTTAGAAGCGGCAGCAAATACGTATGGAAATTCGAAAGGTTATAGAGATTTGCAAATCAATAATAAAGGGGAAGTTTTTACGGTGTACGATCAGCAATTATTTATCAGTACAGATCACGGAAAAACTTGGCAACAAAGAGATGATATTGAAACCTCAAAAGGAAGTGGAAATTGGGTAGGTAGAGGAAATAGTAATCTACCTGGTTTTGGATTGAATGTAAATACAGGAACAAAAGGAAAGTATTTATTTGCCTCTGAAGAACACGGAATATGGAAATCTACTACGGACGGAGATAAAGTATATAAAGGAGCTGTCGCCTTAAAGCAAATTGAAGGTCAAACACAAGAATTAACAGCAAAAGATCATAGAGCAACCAGTGCACCAGAAATTTCTATTGATCCTAACAATGCTAATATTTATTATATTTTACCAAACAGACAGCATTTTGCAGGCGAGTTACGTAAATCTACGGATGCTGGTAAAACATGGTTTACAGTTTCAGAAAAACCAATGGTAAAATTTAATGCCAATGGAGTCTTGTTTTCATTCAGTCATATTATTGATAAAAAGGATTCAAATAGAATGTTGTTTACCATTCCAACGCACACACAAAGAGGGTGGCATACCAGTAAATGGATGGTAAATGGCTATTTAAGAATGACAGATTTTAAAGAATTTGGTGTTCATTTAAGTACTGATGGCGGAAAAACGTGGGAATTAAGTAATGATGGTTTGCCAAACCGCGCAAATGTGATGCAGATGACGTATGATAATAACTATAAAAATATTTACGCAGCTTTAGGAAGAAGCTTTGAGAAATCTGTTGGAGGCTTGTATAAAAGTAAAAACAACGGTACATCTTGGGGTAAAGTAAAAATACCAAACGAAATAAAAAGTGTCAATTTTGTTGAAGTTGATAAAAAAGGAACTCTTTATTTAGCTTGCGGAGAAGGTGCTGCAAATATAAAAGAAGGAGGGGTTTATAGAAGTACTAACAAAGGAAAATCTTGGGATAAAATTTTTGAAATGCCACATATTAAAATGGTAAAAGTTTCTCCGTTAGATAACAAAACAATTGCGGTAGTAGTTGCTCCTGGAAAAAAGGTAAAAGAAATAAATAGTGGTATTTATATTTCTAAGGATGCTGGAAAAACTTGGACAAAATACAATTATGGTTTAGGTCAGGTTGATAAAATGACGGGTTTTGAATTTGATCCTTATGATGAAAATGTATTTTGGAGTTCTTGCCACGGTAGTGGATTTGCAAAAGGAGTATTGACTGAAAAATAGTAAATGTAAGTTTGTAGATGTCATCTACTCTAAGTTTAATTAACTAATTAGAGGTCAGTATTTAAATTCATATCTTTAAAATCAATAAATAGGTAATATTATGAATATATTTCAAGGACAAAATCTTCTAGAGTTTGCTGATCGGTTTAAAACAGATGAAGATTGCAAGAAATATTAGGCAGATATTAAATGGAAAGATGGTTTTGTATGTGTAAAATGGGGTCATAAAAAGGCTCAAATAAGAAAAGATTTTTCACGTACTTGTAATATATGTTCTCATCAAGAATCCTCAACATCAAACACACTTTTTCATAAAGTAAAGTTTGGTATTAGAAAAGCCTTTTTTATCGTTTTTGAAATGAGTACAAGTACTAAAAGTCTTTCTGCTAGTTATGTTGCAGTTCGCTTTAGTGTCACAGAAAAGACTGCTCGTTTATTCATGCTTAAAATTAGAGAAGCTATGGAAAGTAGTGGGAATAATCCAATGACTGGTATTGTTCCTGTGGATGAATTTGTCCTAGGAGGACGAGAAAAAGATAAAGTAGGTAGAAGTTATAATACAAAGAAAAAGAAGGCTATAACTGCTGTTGAATTAACAGAAGATGTAAAAGTTAAAAGAATGTATGCAATGAGAATCGAAGATTTTTCAGCTAGTTCTTTGCAATATATTTTTGTGAACCATATCAGTAGAAAGGCTAAAGTGATAACCGATAAATGGAGAGGTTACAGACCAATAGCCAAAGCTTATAATATTACTCAAATAGAAAGTAATGGGGGATGAATTTTAAAGTACTTCATACAATGATTCATCAAGTGAAATCTTGGATAAGAACAACTTATTCTTGGGTAAGTGACTTTAATTTAAATAGATATTTTAATGAATTTTGTTTCAGAATTAATCGTTCACAAAGTAAAACAACAATTTTCAATAACTTAATAACAAAAATGGTTGAAAAGGATAAAGTAGGTCATAAGCAAATTATATGCAACTAACTACTGACCTCTATCTTATTATATAAAAGACAAACCTAAATCTTGTAATTATTAAATTAATTATTACAGCTAATTTTTAAAAGAGATACAAATTATTATACTACGGAAAATTGTAATGTTTTCCTTAATTATAAATTTTTAGGTGTCTTTTTTTACATTGTGAGTTACTTGTACTTATAATGAAAGACAAAAGAAAAAGAAAAGAATCTATTCGCTAATTATAAATTTATGATGAAATATCCACCCTTTTATTTATTTGATAAAGGCAAGTAAAGTATGTTAAAATCAAATAAACATAAACTTGAAACTTTAGCGAATCATTTTTGGAACTTAAATTTTTATAATATTGGGCTAACAGTTAAAATTTAGTTAGAAAAAGCATTTTTTTTTTAAAATATTGTAAAACAACCTTTTTTTTAAAAAATTCCCCCTAATAGCACCTTAATAAAATCTTAACAAAACCTTAATACTTAAGTTTAACAAAATAATTACTACAACCATTTCGTAATTTTTTGTTTTTTTTTGAAATTGTAGAATCTATAGCGTGTTGTTTTTAATAGTCTGTTTATTAGTTGTTTGTGTTTTTTAAATAGAGTTAAATGAATGTAACTTAAAATACTTTGTTAAGTTCTGTATAGTTTGTTTTTATTCTAAAATGGTAATACTCAAGTATCTTTATGAATATAAATATCATAAAAACACATTAAATCATGAAAATTATTAGAAAACTATCTGTATTATCCTTTGCAGTTGTATCAAGTACTTTATTACTTACAAGTTGTGATCAAAATGAAAATGAGTTAACTCCTCTTGAAGGTAAATCTGCAATAGCTCAAGTATTAGCTAAGACTACAATAAACAGTGCCAGTTTATCAGGCTGTAGTCCTACAAACAATATCCTTTTTGATTCCCCTATAAATAACCTTATTAGCCCCACTAATAAAAATCAAAATGGAATGAGTGGTTGGAAAAAAGTTAATTCTCTATCTGATGAATTTAATTATACAAGTAAACAGACTTTATTAAACAAATGGAAATATGGTTTTGTTAACAATTATACTGGACCTCCTCCAACGTTATGGTCAGGAGATCAAGTTTCTCTTGGGGGCGGAGAATTAACGTTAACTGCACAAGAAACAGGGTCGGGTAAAAATAGAAGGCTTAAATGTGGTATGATTACTAGTAAAGCTTCAAGTAGTTACCCATTATATCAAGAAGCTAGAGTAAAAGTAAGTAATTCTTCTTTAGCGAATGCTGTTTGGATGCTTAGTGACAACCCTGGAACAACAGAAGAAATTGATAACCTTGAAGCTTATGGACCTAGATTACGTCCAGACGGAACTCAAGTTAGCAAACCTTTTTTTGCTGATCGTTTACACCTAAGTCATCATACTTTTCAGTCATCTCCAAGGTTAGATTATCAACCAAAAATTCAAACATGGATGTCTCAAAAGAAAAGCAATGGTAATTGTAACAGAACTAATGACGTAGTATGGAGTCAAAAATACCATATTTACGGAGTTAAATGGGTAAGCGCTACTAAACTTGAGTATTATGTTGATGGAAAAAAAGTAAAGACTGTAGATGGGTTAAATATTACTGATGGTATCGATCCTCAGGGTTATACAAAATGTAATGGTCTTAAAAGAGAAATGCGTATGCTAATTAGTCAAGCTGCTCAACATTGGAGATATGGAAGTATTGATAATTTTTGGAATAGTCCTGATATTAAATCTGGAAATGCTACAAAAATGAGAATTGACTGGATTCGCGTTTTTACTCCAACTGGTACAGAAAATAGAAGAAGCTGTAATTAAGCTTTCTATTTTTTAAGTCTTTAAAATTTTAAAATAAACCATCTAATTTTTAGATGGTTTTTTTGTGGTTCTTTTTTTGTAGTGAATTAGCTGAGGAATTTTATTAACATTTAATTGGTTGCGCATAGATAAAACAATAAATGTAGGTTTTGTATCAATTCTTTAATAGTTTTTAGTGATTGGAAATAAAAAATTTCAAGTTTACCCAAAACCCTATTTGTACATTGTTTTATTGAAAATAAAGAGTTTATCACAATTAAAACCAGTAATTCTACAGCTTATAAAGTTGAGGTTTATAACTTAGTAGGGCAATTAAGAAAGCAGGTTTCTGTACAAGAAGGAAACGGTAAGTTTACCTTAAGCTTAAAGGAATTCAAAAATGGAATTTACCTTTTAAAATTTGTTAATGATACAGGTACAGTTGTAAAAAAAATGATTTTAAGCGAATAAAAATTCAAACTAATTTTTATGTTTAAAACGTTCTAGATTAATGAGACGTATACTAACTGTAATTATTTTGTATAGATAATTTGTATAAAATTTAAATAAGATAAACACTTGCCTTAAAAAAAACATATGTTTTATAGTTTATCTGTTTAATGTGGTAACATTGAATATAAATTAAAGTGCTTTGGTTTTATTATTTTATATTGTTTAAAAATTCAATTAAATTAGTATCGGTATTTAGTGATAGTTTTTTTCTAATTCTATAGCGTGCCATATGAACACTTTTTTCTGTAACGCCTAACAATTTAGAAATTTCCTTTCCTTTTAAGTTTAATTTTAGAAGCGCACAATATTTTAGATCGATAATTGTTAAATCAGTAAATTCTTGTTTTAGATTTTCATAAAAACCTTTGTTAACACTAACAAATCGTTTTTCAAATTCTTCCCAGGTATCTGTAATCAATCGTTTTCTTGAAATCATTAAAGATTTGGCTTCTTTAGATTCATCAGTATTGTCAAGATAATCAACAAATTGGTCTAAAAGATCATCTCGTTCCATTAACTGTAAAGCGTAAGAGGTTAGTTCTTTGTTTTTTAGTTCTAATTGTAAAAGAGACAATCTTTCTTTTTTCTTTGAAGATTCTTTAATTAGTCTTTGTTCCGTTTTGTGTTTTATTTTTTGCTTTCTATTCCTATAGAATAAACCACTAGCTATAAAAATAAAAAGGATTAATAACGATATGATTCTAAATCGTAAAATTGTACTTTCTTTTTCTGCAATTTTTTTTTCTTGGTTTTCAAGCATTTCCTGGTAGCTATCTCGTATTTTTAAAACACTCTTGTTTCTTTTACTTGTTGCTTTTAGGTGTTTATCTGTATACTCGCTAGCTTCTAGTAAGTAGGTATAGGCTTTTTCATTGTCTCCTAATTCTTTGTATATCTCAGCAATTTTACTTTTTACAAATGCTTGATGATCATTTTTTATATTCAGTTTTTCTATAAGAGCTAAACTTTTTAGATAATGAGAAAGAGCAGATGTATAGTCTTTTTTAGACATATAAATACGTGCAATACCTGAAGAAACCAGTATCTGTGAACCTACTTCATTTTCTGTTGTATTTTTTAAATCTTCTATATTACCTTGAATTTCTAAGGGTAATAATATTTTTAAGGCTGTGTCAGAACTACCTATAGCCATATAGATACCAGCCTTAATTCTATAAAGACTAGTTTTGTTTATGGTTGAAAATTTTAAAGAATCTGTGATGGTAAAACAAGAATCTAAATAGGATAATGCCCGCTCATTATTTAATTTGTGTCGCTCAAGCTCTACCATGTTTTGATAATAAGGTATCAGTTTTGAATACGCTATTTTTTCTTCAAGCTGTAGTTGTTTTGCAATTAGTAGTGCTCTATGTAAATAGGTTTCTCCTATCTCGTAATCTCCAAATTTACAATATAGACTTCCTAGTTGTTTTAGGTTTTCGGCTGTTTCTTTTTGTAGTCCTTTTTGCTCTGATAAAAACAAAGCTTTAGAAAAATAGTTAAGGGCCTCTGTGAAATTCATTTGATTATAATGATAATTTCCAATTTTTTGAAGATAAAAAACTTCTCGCTTACTATTTTTATTCTTCTTAGCCTCTTTGTGTTTTTTTATATAAAAGTTTATGTCAAAATTTGAATTTCTAACAGAAATAGAATCTATTTTCTTTGTTGCAGGTTGTTGTTGATGTTTGGAACTATGAATTACTTGAATAGAAGTAGTATATAAGATGTATATAATTATAAAGTATCTGTAGAGCTCCTTGTTCATGGTTATAAGTAATTAAAGAACAATGATATAATAAAATATTCTATTATAAATGATAAATGTATTTAAAAACGAAATAGATGTTTAATATCGCTCAAATAGAGGTTAAATAGAGTCGTTAAATTTTAAATATAGCTATTTGAGTTGTAGTTTTGGGAATACGTGAAACAGTGAATTTAACTTCATTTATGCAATACGAATAGAACTCTTATTTTAGTAATTCTTTCAGGACTAATGGTTTTGTTTTCCTTAAATGCTCAAAATAAGGATTATAAGACACAAGACAAACCAAACATAGTTTTGGTTCTTATCGACGATATGGGCTGGAAAGATATGGGCTGCTCGGGAAGTAAATATTATGAAACTCCAAATATGGATGCTTTAGCAGCGTCCGGAATGCGTTTCGAAAACGGATATTCTTCATCTCCTGTTTGTGCTCCTTCTCGTGGTGCAATATATACAGGTAAAAGTCCAGGACGAACAAAATATTCTACGGTTTATAATGGTGGTGCCGCAGCTGATGAACGATTGTTTGAAAGAAGTAAGTTTAGAGATGGTAAAAACCTAATAAAAATTATGAAGCTTTGCACAGACATAATATTCCAAAGTCGGAAGTGTTTTTTGCTGAAGCCCTAAATAATGGCGGATATGCTACTGGATTTTTCGGAAAATGGCATTGTGGAGTGGATAAAGAATATACGCCTAATACACTCGGTTTTCAGGTTGCAAAAGGCTATAGAAATGAACATGTTGGAACAGGAACTTCAGGTCATTGGGGAAAAAAATTTAAAAAATATGGTGTAGGATTAAAAGATATTAAAGGAGATACCTACATAGCAGATGCTTTAACAGATGAATGCATTCAATTTATAAATGAGAAGAAAGAAGAGCCTTTTTTAGCCGTACTTTCTCATTATTTGATGCACATGCCAGTACAAGCAAAACCTGAATTGGTAGAACGATTTAAAAATAAGGCAACCACAGATCATGATAATCCAGAGTATGCAGCAATGTTGTTGTCGGTTGATGAAAGTTTAGGAAGAGTTGTTGCTGAATTAAAAAGATTAGGTTTAGATAAGAATACACTTGTAGTTTTTACGTCTGATAATGGTGGGTTAAATAATAATACATCTAATTATCCATTACTTGGAGGTAAAAGTTATGCTTTTGAAGCTGCCATGTGAGTTCCTTTTATTGCAAAATGGCCAGCTGTAATTAAGCCGAAACAGCTAGTTAAAAATCGTGCTATTGGTATGGATCTTTATCCAACTTTTTTAGACGCTGCAGGTTTAAAATTAACTCCCGATCAACATGCTGATGGACAAAGTCTTTTGCCTGTTTTTAAAGGAACTCAAAAAAATAAAAAAAGACGTTTAGTATTTCATTATCCACATTATACAAGTAATTCGAGTCCTTATTCATCCATTATTGATGGAGATTTTAAATTGATACACTTTTATAATGACGAAGAAGGCGCTTATTTATTATTTGATTTAAGTAAAGACTTGTCTGAGCAAAATAATTTGTCAATAAAGGAACCAAAAATCACGCAAAAACTCGCAATGCTTTTAGAGATGGAGTTGAAAAAAATGGATGCAGAATTACCTATTCCAAATCCTAATTATCAAGCTGATGCAAAAAACTTTAGTAATCTAAAGTCAAATTATAGTAGAGCTAATAGAGATAGAGAGAAACAAAAGAAGAAAATTGACAATTCAAAAATCTAACAATACACTTTCAAATGTGTAGCTTTTTGTTGTTGAGAGCTAGGCTTGTGCTAAATATTTTTAGATTCATATTGAGCTAAAGAGGATAATAATATTGTTATTAAATTAAAATAAAGCGATGAATAAATTTTTTGCTACAATCATTTACATAGGGATACTTAGCATGTGCTCTTTGAATGCTCAAAATAAAGAATATAACGCACCAAAAGGAATGGTGAATGGAGGTCAGTTTATTGATCGATTTTTGCCTGTTGAATTAAATGGACCTTTGCATTCTGATGTTTGGGGATCCAAAAGTGTTCTTCCTCGTGATGTTTTGAATGGTATTGAAGATGAAACGTACTCTTATTGGGGCGGGAATATTATGTTAGGGGATGATGGCAAATACCATATGTTTCCTTGCAGGTGGAAAGAAGGAAATGTCATAGGAAGTAGGAGTGGACATATGACTTGGGTAGTTCTGATGTTGTACATGCAGTTAGTAAAAATGTTACTGGGCCGTATAAGGTTGAAAGTAGTATTGGAGCGTGTCATAATCCTGAAGTTTATAAACGGAAAGACGATACCTATATTCTCGGATGCTTGGGGTATAAACACTATCGCTCAACATCTTTAAATGGTCCTTGGATAAAACACGAGACTAAATTTCAATGGTTAAAAAGACCAAATAATACTTCGAACAGAACGTATGTAATGCGCGATGATGATTCTTCTATTGTGATGAATCAAAACGGGTTTCTTTATTTTAGTGAGAAATCTGATGAAGATTTTATTGAGTTAAAAGACGAATCGGCTTTCACAATATTTCCTATTGTAGGAGCAGAAGATCCAGTTATTTGGAGAGATGAAGTTCAATATCATTGTGTATATAATGGGCCAAAAGGGAAAATTGCATTTTATATGCGTTCCAAAGATGGTATTCATTGGAAATGGATGGAAGGAGTTGCTTATCTACCTAATGTAATAAAGCATGTGGGAGGAACTTCTGAAGGTTGGTATAAATTGGAACGCCCTAAAGTAGTTCAGGATACCTATGGTCGCGCAACACATATGAACATGGCCGTAATGGATACTATTAAATGGGGTGATTTGGCGAATGACAGGTACAGCTCTAAAAATTTAGTGATGCCATTACGTGTTTCGAAAAGAATTCAAATTTTAAACAAGGAACGACTTCATAAAAACACGAATCGAATAAAAGTTAAAATATTGGCTGAAGATGGGTTTGATCCTATAAAGGATATAGATATTAAATCATTAAAGTTTGGAGCACCAGAGTTAGTCAATTTTGGTAAAGGTGTAAAAGTGATAAGTTCTCAAAAAGAAGGGAAAAATCTTATCGTAGTTTTCAAAGGGAAAGGTAACGGTTTTGAAGATCATAATTTTGCGGGTAAGTTAATTGGGAAGGATAAAAATGGAGCATTGATTTTTGGGTACGCTAAGATGAAACGAAGTACTTCTTCATTTAAAGATGAAATTATTTTCAATACTGTTTTAGATGAAATTGAGTACTCTGGAAAGATGAAGTTTGCAGTCAATTTTAAAACGAAAGAAGAACGAAATCTTTGTGTAGATTTAATAAATATAACTACTGGGGAAAAAGAGAATTCTGTTTCTTTAAAGAAAGTGAATGGAGAAGATTTAAAAGTGATTCATTTCTTACCTAAAAAAGGTGCTGAATTAAATAGAAAGCATCGTTACAGGTTTGATATTTATTTAACTGATATAAACGATCGTAAAGAAGTAGTCTCAAAAGTTGTAAGCAAGGAAGTTGTAGTGCTTCCACCAAATGCGGGTATCGATAAATTACAATGGGTAAAAGTACCAAAGGGAATTCCAGTAACCGGAAAAATGATATTGCCTATTAAATATGAGACTAAAGGAAAAAGAGATATTCAAATTGATTTTACACGTGCCAATCCTAGAGGGCGAATAAGAACTATTTCTACGGTAACGGTGGAAGGAAAAGGAACTGCAAATGTTGAGTTTTCTCTAAAACCTTCTGACAAACTTAAAGTTAAAGATGAATGTGTTTTCTTAATCTATTTAACCAAACATAAAGAAGGAGATAAAGGACGTGTTTCTGATTTTATTAGAGGAAGGAGTCCTGTTATAGAGGTTGAATAGTCTTTTTAAAAACATAAGTACTATTTACTCACCTATTTTTTTAGACAAAGCTAGTTACTTGTATTAAAATGAACATTTGTTTTATAGTTTAACAGTTGAATGTGGTAACATTGAACTTAAATTAAGAATACATATGAGAAATTTATATCTAATGATTTTATGCTTGTTTGTGTATACTACAAATGCGCAAACACAATTAGCCAATATTTTTAATGACCATATGGTATTACAACGTAATACTAATGTCCATATTTGGGGTACAGATACTCCTAAATCTACCATTGAAATTATTGGAAGTTGGGGAGAAAAAGCTAGCGTCACAACAGATGCTAATGGGAAATGGAAGACAACAATTAAAACGTTAGAAGCTGGTGGACCTTATGCTCTAGAGGTAAAAGGATCTAAAAGTATCACGTTAAAAGATGTGCTTTTGGGTGAAGTTTGGTTGTGTGGCGGTCAATCTAATATGGCTATGGCTTTAAGGGGGAATGTTGGTCAGCATATAGAAGGAAGCAATCGTGCCATTTTAAATAGTACAAATTCTAACTTAAGGTTTTTTACAGTTCCAACAACCGTAAGCGAAGTTCCTTTAGATGATTTAAAAGGGAATTGGGAAGTATCAAGCCCCAAAACAGCGGCAGCATTTAGTGCTGTAGGTTATTTCTTCGGAAAAATGATTCAAGAACATTTAGGTGTTCCTGTTGGATTAATTTCTAGTAATGTGGGCGGAACCCCAGCACAAGCATGGACTTCAAAAGAAATTATTTCTTCAGAATTTCCAGAATTTAATAAAGATTTTTCTAAAAAGATAAACACAAAAACGGCAACAGTTTTATATAACGGAATGATAAACCCTTTAATCCCGTATGGAATAAAAGGCGCTATTTGGTATCAAGGAGAAGCAAATAGATGGAATGCAGAACAATACTCTAGATTGTTTCCTGCAATGATTAAAAATTGGAGAGACCAATTTAAACAAGGAGATTTTCCATTCTATTTTGTGCAATTAGCACCTTATGGGTATAAAGATTTAGAAGGTTGGGCACAATTGCAGCAATCGCAATTAAAAACAATGTTAACGGTACCAAATACAGGTATGGCAGTAATTAATGATATTGGATATAAAACACGAATTCATCCACCAAAAAAGAGAGAAGTAGGAGAGCGTTTGGCTTTTTGGGCGCTTGCAAAAGATTATAATGTTGAGGGAATAACCTATTCCGGACCAACATATAAAGCTATGAAAATAGAAAAAAACAAGGCACTTATTAGTTTTGATCATGCTGCTTTAGGAATTACAAGTTTGGGAAAACCATTAACAAATTTTGAGATTTCGGGAGAAGACGGTGTATTTCATCCAGCGGAAGCTAAAATTATTATGAAAGAAAAATTGCTGCAAGTTTGGAGTGATAAAGTGGCAAAACCTAAAAATGTTCGCTATGGTTTTAGTAGTTATATAGACGGATGTTTATTTAATACTGCAGGTCTTCCTGCTTCAGCTTTTAGTACAGAAGATTGGAATGTTATATTAAAATTAAATTAAAGAAATTATAATGTCATACAATAAATATTTTATCATTTTTTCATGTTTTTTTATTAGCACTTTGTCGAATGCTCAAAATGTGGATTTCTCTTTTCAAAATAATCAATTACCAATTGATGTAAGAGCAAAATTATTAGTTTCTCAGATGACTTTAGATGAGAAAATAGGTCAAATGACTTCTAATGCAGCAGCAATTCCTAGATTTAAAATACCAAAATACAACTGGTGGAGTGAAGCTTTACATGGTGTTGCAAGAAATGGGAAAGCTACTATTTTTCCACAAGCTATTGGTTTAGGAGCAACTTTTGATCCTGAATTGGTTAAAGAAATGGCTGATGCAATTTCAACTGAAGCAAGAGCTAAATTTACCATTGCTCAAAAAAAGGGAAATTACGGAAAGTTTGCGGGATTAACTTTTTGGTCGCCAACGGTAAACTTATTTAGAGACCCTAGATATGGTCGTGGACAAGAATGTTATGGAGAAGATCCGCTCTTAATGTCTAAAATTGGGGTTGCTTTTGTAAATGGTTTACAAGGTGATGATCCAAATATGTTAAAAACAGCAGCTTGTGCAAAACACTTTGTTATGCACTCAGGTCCTGAACACGGTAAATTGACTTTTAATGTAGAGGTTTCCAAGCAAGATTTAAACGAAACCTATTTCCCTGCTTTTAAAGCCTTAGTTGAAGATGCTAAAGTAGAAGGTGTAATGACTGCCTACAATATGGTTTACGGAAAACCTTCAGTTACTAGTGAGTTTTTAATTAAGGAAACTTTACGTGAAAATTGGAATTTTGATGGATATGTAACTTCAGATTGTGGAGCTATTGGCGGTGTTTCAGGAAAACAAGGATACGCAAAATCAAGTCTTGAAGGAGCCTCTCTTGCTATAAAAGCAGGAGCTAATTTAAACTGTGGAAGTGCATATAAGCAATTGAAAACGGCAGTAGAAAAAGGAATGGTTACCGAAGAATTGATTAATGAAAGAGTGATTCAGTTATTTAAAACTCGTTTCCGTTTAGGTTTGTTTGATAAGAATAGTGATCATCCCTATACTAAAATTGGACCAGAACATATTCACAGTCAAAAACATGTTCAATTGGCAAGAAACATTGCGCAAAAATCTATTGTTTTGTTGAAGAACAAAAATAATACACTTCCTTTATCGCCAGATATTAAGGTTCCTTATCTTACAGGACCCTTTGCAAATTCTAATGATGTGTTAATGGGGAGTTACTATGGGGTTAGTCCTTCAATGGTTTCTATTTTAGAGGGAGTTACGGATGCACTTTCATTAGGTACTTCTTTAAATTATAGAACAGGTGCTTTACCATTTCAAATAAACCCGAATCCTAAAAATTGGGCACCAAATGTAGCAGCAGAGTCAGATGCTATTATTTGTGTTGTTGGTACAACTCGTTATTTAGAAGGAGAATCAGTTGATGCTATTGCTTCAACTTGGGGTGGTGATAAAGAATTTTTAAAATTACCAGAAAACCAAATTAAATACATTCATCAATTAATTGAAAAGAAAAAGGATGCACCATTAATTTTAGTAATTGCAAGTGGAGGTCCAGTTTCTTTAGAAGGGATTGAAGAACATTGTGAAGCTATTATGCAAATTTGGTATCCAGGTGAACAAGGTGGAAACGCAGTGGCAGATATTTTATTTGGAAAAGTATCTCCTTCTGGAAAATTACCAGTTACATTTCCTAAAAACACAGCTCAATTACCTGCGTATGATAGGTATTCTATGAAAGGAAGAACTTACAAATATATGACTAAAGAGCCTATGTTTCCTTTTGGATTTGGTTTAACATATTCTGAAGCTGAATATAAAAACATGAGTTTAAATGCTCAAAAATTGAAGAAAAAAGAATCACTTGAAGTTAACCTAGAAGTTGCCAATAAAGGTGATTTTAATATTGATGAAGTTGTTCAATTATATATTTGTCCTGAAGATACTTCTGGCGGAATTCCATTGAAAAGTTTAAAAGCATTTAAACGTATTTCTTTGAAAAAAGGAGAAAGTAAAAAGGTTTCTTTTTCTATAAGCCCTGAAGAGTTAAAAGTAATTAACGAAGTAGGTGAAAAGGTCTGGCGAAAAGGAAAATATAAAGTTGTAGTAGGTAACTCATCACCAGGGAAATTAAGCACTAAACTTGGTGCTGCAATACCTCAAGAAGCTATTTTTCAGTTGAGATAAAGTATCAAAACCAAAAAATGTTTGTTATGGTTTTAGTAGTTATATAGACGAATATTTATTTAATAATGCAGGTTTTCCTGCTTCAGCTTTTAGAAAATAAGATTGGAAAACAATTCTTAAAAATTAAATTATAAACATGAATTATTTTAAGACATTATTGGTTGTTATACTATTATCAACTGCATCAAAAGTAACTGCACAAGTTACTTTGCCAAACTTTTTTAGTGATCATATGGTTTTACAAAGAAATCATAAAAATCCTATTTGGGGAAATGCAGATAAAAATGAGAAAATAACAGTTTCTATAAACGGACAAGAGCATACTACAAAAGCTAACAAAAATGGCTATTGGAAAGTAATTTTAAATTCAATGAAAGCTGGAGGACCCTATAATTTATTGGTAAAAGGTAAAAATACAGTTGAAATTAAAGACATATTAATTGGTGAAGTTTGGTTATGTTCTGGGCAATCTAATATGGGATGGAAAGTCGCAGGAACTACTTTTGCAGATTTAGAAATAGCATCAGCAAAGTATCCGAAGATTCGATTTTTAAAAGTTCCTTTAGTAGGGAATTTAGAAAAACAAGATAATTTTGATGCTTCTTGGGAAGTTTGTTCCCCAGAAACTGTGGGAACTTTTTCTGCCAATGGATATTTCTTCGGACGAAAATTACATCAAACTTTAGGTGTGCCAATAGGTTTAATTAATGTAGCTTGGGGAGCTTCTGCAATTGAAACTTGGATACCTAGAGATGCTATGGATGCTTCAGGAGAATATACAGAAATGCTGGCGCAATGGGATGAAAAAATGGCGAATTATACGCAGTCTACTTTTGATAAAGAAACAAAAGCATACAAAGCTTGGGAAAAAGGAGGTAAAAAAGGAAAGAAATTAAACCCAGCGAGAGATCATAGAATTGGTCAGAATACACCTGCTAATGGTTTTAATGGTTTGGTAAATCCTATTGTAGGTTACGGTATTAAAGGTGCTATTTGGTGTCAGGGAGAAACAAATTTAGGTCGTGCGTATCAATACCGTACTTTGTTTCCGCTATTAATTAATAGTTGGAGAAAATTATGGAATCAAGGTGATTTTCCTTTTTATTGGGTACAAGTTGCTGGTTTAAAAGAAAAAACTTTAGAAATAGGAAAAGGAAATATGTGGGCAGAAATGCGAGAAGCACAAAGTATGACGTTGTCTTTGCCAAATACAGGTGAAGCTATTGTGTATGATTTATCAGAAAGTAATAATATTCATTTTAAAGACAAACAAACTTCTGCAAACCGATTGGTTTTACATGCTTTAAATAATGATTATGGCGTTAAATTGAAAGCAAAAAGTCCGAGTTATCAATCTATGAAAGTTGAAGGGAATAAAATAACAATTACATTTAAAGATGTAGCTCAAAGTTTATACGCTTTCGATGAGAATACGGTAAAAGGATTTATGATTTCGGGAAAAGATCAAAAGTTTGTGTGGGCAAAAGCGAATATTGTTGGTAAAAACAAAGTAGTTGTTTTTGCTGATGAAATTAGCAAACCAATAGCAGTAAGATTTGCGTGGGCTAATAACCCGTATGCGAATTTATATGACAAAGCTAATTTACCCGTGACTGCTTTTAGAACAGATAATTGGCCAACAATTACTTTACATAACAAAAAAGCGAATAGATAAAATATATTGTAAAATGAGAGATTTTTTAGTACTTAAATTAGTAATTGTATTTCTGTTTTTTAGTTTTTATTCATTTTCACAAAACAATTCTTCGGGTCCACCAAAACCACCAGTTGGAAAAAGGTGGGTAATGAATCCAGATTTTTCAGATGAGTTTAACGGTACTCAATTAGACGCTACAAAATGGCTAGATAATCATCCTACTTGGAAAGGTAGAGAACCGGGTTTATTTATGTCGTCACAGGTTTCTGTAAAAGATGGATATCTTCAAATTAAAGGAGAAAAAATGGAAAAAGACACCATCATTCACGCTTATAATAGAGACTTAACTTTTAATATAAAAGGAGGTGCTGTAGTTTCTAAAAAGGCTGTTTTTCTTGGATATTATGAAACAAGAATGAAAGCATCTGCAACAACCATGTCCGCAACATTTTGGTTTTCATCAGGAGGAAGTAATGTTGGTCCAAATGAGTGCGATAAGTATGGTTTGGAATGGGATATACAAGAATGTATAGGAAGAACAGGCGGATTTAAAGGCGATTATTTTGCAAAAGGAATGCATTCTAATGCACATTTTTGGTATACAGATTGTGAAAAAAAGCGTCATGATCATAGAGCGTCACAAGTTAGATTTGAAGAAGAAGAACTTGCATCAGAGAGTTTTCACACCTACGGTGGATGGTGGCGCGATGAAAGTTCTGCTAGTTATTATTATGATAATAGAGCACCTAAACATCAGTCTTTTTATGATGAGGTAAAGAAAAAACCTTTTGATAAACCGATGTATATGCGTTTGGTTTGTGAAACCTATCCGTTTCCTTGGATTGAGCTTCCGAATGAAAAAGAATTATCAGATCCTTCAAAAAATACGGTGTATTATGATTGGGTTAGAGGTTATGAATTGGTAGATGTTTTGGATGAAAAAGTGAATCAAGAATATGAAGTTGGTGTAAAATTATACGATGAAAGTGTAATTTTTTCTGAAATAGAAATGGAATTAGCAATGTTAAAAGCAAATGAAATAAAAATTCCAATAAGCTTTAAAGCAAATGAAAAGCGCGTGCTGTATTTAAAAATTTCAGAAAAAATAAATAAATCAAAAGAGAAAAAGAACATAAAAGTAGCAGAAACCACCATTACTATTTCTCCTGGTTATGGGAATTTAGAAGCTCTTGTAAAATTAAAAAAGAAACTTTCTAGTAATATTACGTATAAAGTTGAGGCAAGTTTACTTCCTATAAATGGTACTAATAAAGCAAAAGATGCTTTAGATAAAAGTATTTTATTTTTCACATTGAAGAAGTAAGAAAATTTTTTAAGAACATCACTAAATAAGTTTTTATAAAAACCTAAGAAACCCACAAAGGATTTGTCTTAGGTTTTTGTGTTTATAGTAACTAAACCCATGAATATAGACCATGTATTCTGTTGTTCCGTTTATTTGTTCTAATCAAACTAGTCATATTTATTTACTTTTATTATCTAGAAAATATAGATTCATGAAAAAAAATATAAACATAAGATTCGTTATCGCTTTTGCCTTATTTAGCATTTGTTCTTTTGCTCAAAAAAATGAAAAACCAAATATTGTTTGGGTCATTACAGACGAACATAATTTTAGAACCTTAGGTTGTTATCGAGATTTAATGGAAGCTTCTCAGGCGAAACAATGGGGAGATAAAGTGGTAGAAACGCCAAATTTAGATTGGTTAGCAAACAACGGAGCTTTATTTACAAGTATGTATGCTTCGTCTCCAGTTTGTTCACCTTCTAGATCCAGTATGTTTACTGGCCAATATCCGCAGACTGTAAATATGCAAATTAACAACAGAGTGTTAGATAAAAGCTATCCTACAATTGCAAATGTTTTAAATAAAGAAGGCTACAACACAGGTTATATTGGGAAATGGCATTTGGATGGTGATGCAAAACCAGGTTGGGCACCAGAGGCTAGTCATGGTTTTAAGAATAATAAATACATGTTTAATAGAGGGCATTGGAAAGTTTTTGGAACCAAAACAGATGGTACGCCGTTTATTCCAACAAAAGATAAAAAAGGAGTTCCGAATTATGGAATGAAAGGGGCTAATGAAAAAACATATTCTACAGATTGGTTAATGGATAGAGCAATAGATTTTATTGCAGAACAGAAAAAAGACCCTTTCTTTTGTGTAGTTAGTTTGCCAGAACCTCATGGGCCAGATGCTGTAAGAGCGCCTTATGACACCATGTTTATGGCTAATGAATTTAACTTACCAAAAACATTTACAGAAGGACGAACAGCGCATTCACCAAAATGGAGAAAACCATTAGGGAAAAACTTTACAGAAGAAAAGTTACATGAAATGGTGGCTACGTATTTTGGATCGGTTAAATGTATAGATGATAATATGGGGAAATTGATAAAATCATTAAAAGACCAAGGTATTTTAGAAAATACAATTGTTATGTTTTCTTCGGATCATGGAGATTTATTAGGTGAGCATAATCAAATAAATAAAGGGGCGCCTTTTGAAGGATCTGCATTAATTCCGTTTATTATGTATCACGGAAAATCTATAAAACCAGGTACAATTGTAAATAAAGCGGTAAATAATACAGATTGGATGCCTACATTTTTAAATATGGTTGGTGCTAAAAACATACCAAAATCAGCAGGAAAAGATTTATCGGAACTGATTAAAAATCCAAAATTAAGCACTTTTGAAGGCGTTACTTTTAGTAGAATTCATAAAAGTTGGGTAGCAGTTATTACAGATAGATATAAACTTGCGATTGATGTTTCTAATAAATCTAAACCTTGGTTAATTGATACAGAAAAAGATCCGGATGAATTGATCAATTTTTATGGTGATAAAAACTATAAAGAGATTACAATTCAGTTGGCTAAAAAATTACAGAATTATGTAAAGGAGCAAAAAGATCCTTTTAAAGACAATGCTGAATTTAATAAAAAGTTAAAGCAAGTATTAGCTTATGGTAATAATTAGTAGAAAAAGGATAACATAAATCATAAATGAAAAAACTACATATATTATTAGCAATACTTTCTTTAGGAATTCTTGGATGTGAGCAGAAAGAAGAAAAATCAGAAGTAAATTCTGAAAATAATCAAAGTGCATCATACAAGCGTTTTAAAGAAAATAAGCTTCGTTATGAGAAATTTAATGAGTTTGAAACTAAATTCAAGTTTACGAAGATTACAGGTATTGGCTTTGAAGAAGGTGTTACACGAAGAGATCCTTCTAGTGTTATTAAAGTCGATAGTTTGTACTATGTTTGGTATACAAGGCCACCATCAGGTATTCCTGTAGTAGGTATAAAAGCTGCGAATGATACATTAAGAGCATATCATTGGGATTTAGCTGAGGTTTGGTATGCTACTTCTCCAGATGGATATAAATGGACAGAAAAAGGTGTCGCAATTAAAAGAGGAAAAAAAGGAGAGTACGACCACAGAAGTGTTTTTACAACTGATATTTTGGTTGCAAAAGGAAAATATTACTTGTTCTATCAAGCAGCAGGAAGTCTAAAACAAGGACATAAAGGAGGAAAGGACCCCATTTTTGGAGGGGATTTTAATCCAAATGTTTTAGGAATGTCTTGGGCAGATTCTCCTGATGGACCATGGCATCGTATGGAAAAACCAGTATTATATCCAGGAAATCAGGATGATTGGGATGGTAATGTAGTTCACGACCCATCATTAATTGTACGTGGTGGGAAATATTGGCTGTATTATAAATCGTCTCCCCGAACTCCGTGGGATAACAATGAAAGAGGAAATGTATTGTCTAGAAAATATGCAGATATTAATAGAGCAGCAGTAGGTTTGGCAATAGCAGATAAACCAGAAGGACCTTATATCAAATCAAAATACAATCCTGTAATTGTTGGTGGACATGAAGTAATTGTATGGCCTTATAAAAAGGGAGTTTGTGCTATTTTAACTGAAGGACCAGAAGCCAATAGTATTCAATTTGCAGAAGATGGTATTAATTTTCATCCGGTAAAACATGGTTTAGAAAAACCTGAGGCAGGAGGAATGTATAGAGTTAGTAACTTTGTAGACACAGATAGTATTCCTGGAAAAGGTGTTACTTGGGGAATAATGCATCGACTTGGTAAATGGAATTACCTAGAACGTTTTGATTGTAATTTAAGTTTAGAGAAAGGGTTGAAGGTAGAAGAAGAGTACAATAAGATGCAAGAATGGATGCATACGGATAAAAAATGGGAAGACATTAATAACAAAAAGGATTAAATTATTTTGAAGAAGTAATTAGGCACGAACGTAATGGTGGGATATAGTTGTCATATGAATCGATGAGAGCTTTGTTCTACTGCCAACCTCATGGTGACAAGAAGCATAAATTGATTGTTTTTTTTGGAATGAATGCCTTAACTAATATTACAGCTATTGGAATAGCAAATATCTTAAGGGCGGTAATCTAAAATTTAAAAGGATTTTAAGAAAACAGGATTAAACTATAAATAATTTAACCCTGAGTTTTGTTACTTACACAGATTTTAGGATAGTGTCTCTATATAATCTCTACAGCACTAACACCGTTGCTTTTTTTAGTAATTCTAATTTGAGTAGGAATTCGTTCCTTTAAGTTTTCTACGTGAGAGATAATTCCGATTATTTTTCCTTGAGATTGCAATGTTTCTAAAGTCGATATTACGGTTTCTAATGTATTGCTGTCTAGCGTCCCAAAACCTTCATCAATAAAAAGAGAATCTATTTTTACGTTTTTGCTCGCCAAATCAGACAATCCTAAGGCCAAAGCCAAACTAATGATAAACTTTTCTCCACCACTAGAAGTATCTACCAAACGAGCTTGATCGGTTTGATAATGGTCTATCAGATTAAAATTCAGCTCTTCTTTTGGTTTGTAAGAATCTTCCATTTTTAAAGAATAACGTTTGTTTAATTTATACAAATGCACATTGGCAATATCCAATAAATGTTTTAGCGTTAAACGCTGTACATAGACGTTAAAGGCATCTTTAGAATTCCCAATAATTTTAAAAAGTTCTTTCCAAACGGTGCAAATTTCTGATTGCTTCTCTATTTTTTTATAAACTTCTTGATTACGATCACGTATTTCTTTGTCTTTTCTAAACGCTTCTACAATTTTTCCTTTTTCGGATAAGAAAGTTTTGTTTTTAGCATGTAAAGTTTCTAAAAGCAACTTACTTTCTGCTTCAGATATTTCAAAAGTTTTAGATTTTTGTAAACCTGCGATTGCTTTTGTATTAACCTCTTTAAGGGTTTTTATTTTGAGTTCATTCTCTTTTATACGTTCTTTATTAGTGGTGAATTTTAACTGATCTTCAGTTGATAATAAAGCACTTTCAACAGTTTCTTTTGAAGTAAATACGCTCTCTTTTAATTGTGATGCTAGTGATACATTTAAAACATTTAATTTTTCTTTGAGCTCTTTTTGAGTCGCAATGTGATCTACTTTTAACGTTTCTTGTTTGTTTTTTGCATCTACCAATTTTTGCAAACGAATGGTATTTAATTTGGCGTTTTCAACTACTTTGTTTTTTGAACTTTGTAAACTATTTCTTTTACTTTCTACAGAAAATTCAATAGGCAAAATAGCAGTTCGTTGTGTTTTTAATTCGTTGTATTTAACATCTGAAGCAGTACTGGTTTTTAGTGTTTCTGCTTCGGTTTTAGAAAGGGTTTCTAGTTGCTTATTATGATTTTCAATCTTGATTTCAAGTACTTTTTCTGAAGCTTTTAAAGTATCTAAATTCTTTTGTGTTCTATTAAAGACTGTAATTTTTTCTTCAATTTCTTTAATAAAGAGAGTTGTATTTTCAGTTGATGGTAATTGGTAGTTGTATTTAGAAAGTTGTGTTTTAAAATCAGCTTCTAAGTCTGTACAAGTTTTAGATAAACGATCTATTGTTTTCTGACTTTCATCAATATCAACTTTGGCATTTTTATTTTTTTCTTCTAGCGTGGCAACCGTTGTTTTTAGTGTTTGAACTGCTTGGTTTTGTGCTTCAAACTCTTTTGAAAATTTATCCTTATCAACTTGTAATTGTTGAGCGACCGCTAAATTTTTATTTAAATCTTTTAGTTGTGAGGTGAGCTGATTTAACTCAATATCAATTTGAGGAAGATTACTTAGTTCACAAGAAATAGGGATTTGTTTTACACTCGCTTCAATTGTATTTAATTCTGTAGTAAGTGTCTTTATTTGCGTTATTAAACTTTCTACGCTGGTATTTAGTTGTACCTCATTTTTATCTAAAACGTTTTTAGAGTGGGTGAGTGTTTGTAGTTTTTCCTTTCTTTTATTGAATTCTAATTCGGCTTTAGAAATATTAATGGTTATTAAATGTTCCGTAAACGGATGCTCTTTAGAACCACATAAACCACAAGGTTGTCCGTCAATTAAATACTGACGATCATCTTCATACTTGGCAACACTTTTTTCTAAATCTAAAATTTTTGATGCATCAGTAACCGCTTTTTCTTGAACTTCTATATCCTTATGTAAGCTTGCTATTTGTGTATGAATTCCTTTTAAATCAGTTGTATATTTTTTTTCACTCTCTACTAAAGTAATCTTGGTTGCTTTTGTTTTAGTATGCTGTTCTGCAAGTGTTTTAAATTGTTTCCAATGAGATTCAGTAACAAGAAGTTTGTCTTTTTTAGCTAATAAATCAGTTGAATTCTTTTGTTTGATGGCTGTGTTAATTGTAGAAATTTCTTTCTCAATTTTGGTAACCTCAGCTACTTTTTTTAGTAATAATTCACTATTTTCTTTTAACGTTTCTGTCGTTTTAGAAATGGCAGATTTCTTTTCAATAAGAGATAAAACAGTTGCATTTAGTGTTTCTTTATGTCCTTTTAAGGTGGTTAAACCGGTGGTCCAATCAGAAATTTCTAAGGCAACTTCTTTTAAAAATTTGTTTTCAGAAATAAAAGCGGCATCAATTTTAATATGAGCAACGGTATCATTTAATTCTTTGCTTAGCTTTTGCTGATCTAAAGTTAAAGTAGCTATTTGTTGCTTTAATTCGGCTATTTTTTCTTTACATTTTTGCTGAGTAGTAATTTCATTTTTTAACTCGCTATCTAATTTTGTTACGGTATCTAGTTTTGGCAACCAAGTAGAAAATTCTTTCTCAGAAGCAGCTATTTCTATAGCTTCTTTTTTTGTAATAGTTTCTAGTTGTTCAATCTGTGGTTTTAGTGTAACTAATTCCTTTTCAATTAAACTTAATTGATTTTCCTTTAAAAGAGCCTCTTTTTCAATTCTATTTAAATTCTGAATCAATTCTTTAAAAGGCGCTGCTTTTTCATTTAAAGCTAATAAATCTAATTCTGGTTTATGCTTTTCAATAAAAGAATGTAACGTTTTTGTGTTTTGGTCTAAAGTTTCGGCAGCGGCAACCAATTCTTTATATTGCACATACCAATCTGCAATAACCTGAGTGGCTTTTATTTCTTTTTCAGTTGTAAGAATGTCGGAATCTAAGACTTTGTCATGTTGTTTTAAATCGGTTTTTGCATCTTCCGATAAAATATCATCGGCGTTAATTTTAGCTTCAATTTCTCTTAGTATTTTTTCCTCTTCAGATTTTCTATCTAAAATACCTTGACCAATTTTTTTATAAATCTGTTCGCCAGTAATTTGCTCTAATAATTTTCCTTTTTCTGGTCCTTTTGCTGTTAAAAACGAAGCAAATTCTCCTTGTGCCAACATTACAGATCTTAAAAACTGATTGTAATCTAATTGAGTAGCGCTCACTACTTCGGTAATTAAATTTCGTTTTTGAGTCGCTAAAATTTTATCTGTTCTTAAGTTTTTTAAACTGACTTCTTCCTTCGGATTTTTATAGGGTTTGCCATTTTTATCAGCAATTCTAATTCCCCAAAACGCCTCATAAACGGTGGTGTCATTTTTAAAAGTAACCCGACTAAAAGCATCATGTGCACCATGACTTACAACATCTAACAAAGTACCTTTTGATCCGTTAAAACGGGGTACACTGTGATACAAGGCAATAGTGATAGCATCTAAAATTGTTGTTTTTCCTGCACCTGTAGATCCTGTAATGGCATACAAACCAACATCTCTAAATTGTTCGTTTTCAAAATCGATAACAATAGGAGTGTTTGATTTTAAGGAGTTTATGTTTTGTAATTCTATCTTTAAAATTTTCATAGAAAGCTGCCTTATTGTTTTTTAACGGATTGTAAAATTTCATTAAAAGCATCCCAAACCTCAGGTCTTTTTTCTAAATCATAATCCATTTCTGCACATTTTAGTTTAAAAACTTCTGTAGGTAATAATTCTTTGATTGATTTTGTGTTTTCTAACAACTCTTCAATTCCTTTAATTTTACGCTGATTTTTTAATCCTATTTTTAAGATTTCAAAAGGGTATTTCTCCGCTTCAGACTTTAAATCGTCTGTATTAACAGTGTTGTCTTCTTTTAAAGCAATTTCTACCCAAGGCGTTAAATTGTACGAATTAGAAGTAAGGCTAGAAAAAGAACTCATACATTCTTGTAAATTACCTATAAGCTTGTAAAATTCTCTAAAATTAGGAATTACATCATCTTTAATGTCCGTAATTTTATTATTTTCTACCGATAAAATAATCACTTTTTTGTCGTAATTAATTTCACTAAAACTTAAAACATTTGGCGATCCAGAATACCGAACTTTGTCGTTTCCGCCAATGATTTGCGGTCTGTGTAAATGCCCCAAAGCGATATAATCAAAATACGTAGGAAAATCTTCTGCACCAATATGTCCCAGCGTTCCTACATAAATATTTTGTTCACTATCAGAAATCGTTCCGCCAGTGGCAAACAAATGACCCATGGCAATTACAGGCGCATTGCTTGTGTTTATCTCTTTACACTGTGTTGCAGCAGACACATAATGGTTTATCAATGCCGTTTTGTATTTGTCTGTTAATTCATCAAAAGTTTCACCAGCCACAGCACGTCTAATATCTCCATCACGCAAATAAGGAACTGCAGCAATAATTACTTTTTCGTTATTTATTTCAATTTCAAAAACTTCATCGTTAATATCTTCCGTTGCCTTACCCACCACCTTTATAGATAATGCGCCTAAGATGTGTTTTGGCGCATTTAAAGTTCCTGGAGAATCATGGTTTCCACCTGTAATAATGATCGATTTACAAGTGGTTCCGTTTAGTTTTACTAAAAAACTGTAATACATTTCTAAACTCTGGTTAGACGGAGAACCGGTGTCAAAAACATCACCAGAAATTAAAAGTACATCAATCTTTTGGTCTATAATGTAGGTTTCAATCCAACTTAAAAATAAAGATTGTTCTTCAAACTGTGATTGTTCGTGCAAGCGATGTCCTAAATGCCAATCGGCAGTGTGCAGTATTTTCATTTTCTTAAACTTAATATTTTAGCAACTATTTTTTCTAGTTCGAGTTGTTTAAAATCAAACCAATCTTGTCTAAAATTAGATTGTTCTATTTGATGTTTAAAATTCTGAAATGGTTTTTTTCTTTGTAAAACAGCTTCCAATTCCAATTTAAAATTTTGGTCAGTTAATTGTGCTACAAAATGTTCCATTATTTTAAAAGAGTCGAAACTTTCTAAGGGTTCAATTTTTAGGAAATCGGCTTTATGTTGTTTAACTTTTTTCAAAGTTTCACCAAAAGCCTCTTTAAATTCTTCTTCGTCAAAAACTTGTGAAAAATCTGGAATAGCTATAATTTCATGCGTTTTAAAGTTATAATAGCATTCATATCCACAATCTAAATCTTGTGCAATTTCTTTAATTATGTGTTGTTTTGTTTTATCCATAAAAGCAACCGTGTTTATCTTCTTTTATAATCTCTATGATTTTCCCTATATGTGTAGATTCTGGAAACGGTTCATAAAGTTCCCATTTTCCGCTTGCTCGCATCCAATAGAGTTTCCATGTTTTTTTGGTCTTATAATGTCTAATTCTTGCAAATTCTATTTTTTGTTTTTCTTCTGGGTTTTGCCAATTTGGTCTTATTTCAAATAAACATACAACATTTGCCTTATAAAGGTATCCAATATCTACTTGTTTTCTAATTTCTAAATCTTCCGGTCTTAATGATTCTACATAACTTTTTATAGTAGCTTCGTTAATGTCTATGATTTTTGTTGGCATTTTGGGTGGTGGTTTTGCTTTTCAAACGTTGTTGTGTAAGCTTTGTTGCGTTGTTTAAGCAGTGAATTTAGTAAATAAAACAAGAACTGCGAAATTCCGCAGGAATTTCCCAAGTGAGCTAAAACCAGCAATAAAGTTTATACGGTGTTAGCAGAAGTTATTTATGTTCCACTTTTAATAATCCCCATAACAAATCCCGGTATCATAAAGAAGATCATATATGAAAAGATAACACCTAAACTTCTAATTATTAAAGATTTTTTTGAATATCCATAATCTGAAAAGAATTGTTTATAATACCAAAATGAATAAATTATTGAAAAAAGTGAAACAAGACTATAAGCTGTTATTAACCCTTTTTGACTTGTATAAAAAACAGTTAATATTGTAAAAGCCAATCCAATTATTAATTCCGCAACAGTTTTGTATGAATTTAAAACAAAATGTTCTGTTAGATTTAGTTTTGATTTTCTGAACCAAAGAAAACTAAAAATAGAATAAAAAGGGATAGTTAATAACAACGTGGATTTAGGATGTTCTTTTGTAAATTCTTCAATAACGTTCATTGACTCCTTAGTACTTTCAGGCATTAAATCCGAAAGTCTTACTTGAGAATATTCACTAACAAAATGTGAGACTGCAAGAATAATTAGTAGTAGTGTTATTACACTAAAGTACTTAACTCTCTTTCCATTTATAAACTCTCTTATACTATGACCTGGTCTTATAAATAGTTCTCTAATTGTAAAAAAAACGCCATTGTTAACGTTCCAAATTCCATTAATTAAATCGTGTTCTATAAAATGTATGAATGAATATCTATGAACACTTGTTTTTTGTCCACAATTAGCACAAAAGTTACCTTTAATGATTTCATTACAATTTTGGCAATTAGCATCCATTTTTATTTTCGATATTTTATTTCTTTCAGAATTTCTTTCTCTAAAACTTTATTGTTTTTAGAACTTTTAATTATTAGGTATCCAATTATTAAGGGGAAAAAAGTAGAGAATCCAAAACCATTATTCACAACGCTATAGATGAAAATTCCAATTGTTAAACCAATAAGAGTTGCATCAATTATTTTACTTGATTTTAGATTTTTTATTTTCTGTAAAAGTTCTTCGTCACTCCATTCTAATAAAATTTTGTGTTCCATATATCTAATTTTTTTTTAATTTCTGCTAACGTTTTTATATATGATTTGTTGCGTGTTTTAAGCAACTAATTTAGTAAATAATTACCGACCAAGAAAGTCCGCGAGGATTTTCGTAAGTGTGCTAAAACCAAGCTATAAAATATACCAGTTGTTAGCTATAGTTTTATTTGTCTTTTAATCAATCTATCGATTCGTCTTTTGTTTTCCTGTTGTAATAATGAAGGATATAAATTCATTAAAATATTCGGAATCATTATTGTTAATCCAAATAAATAGTTATTTGAAATCCCTTGGTAAAGGGCGATAGCAGTCACGAATATAAATCCGATTAAATGACCTATTTCGGCAATTGTCATTTCTTTTCGTATATCTCTTAAATCCGTTTTTTTATCTTTTAAAGCTATTTTCTGATTGAAAAATTTGAAAAAGGAATTTTTCAAAATCCACTTAAAGTATTCAATTCCAATATTTTTATTCAGAGTTTTACTCTCAATAAAATTCAGGTTTGATATTTTTTTGTAGTATTCAGTTTTCATAAGAATAATATTTAGAATCATTCCGACTATCCAAGATATGAATGATATTGATATTCCAAATGTCAGATATTTAATCATCATAATCTTTTTTTTTAATTGTAGCTAACGTTTTTATATATGATTTGTTGCGTGTTTTAAGCAACTAATTTAGTAAATAATTACCGACCAAGAAAGTCCGCGAGGACTTTCGTAAGTAAGCGAGAAGCCAGCAATAAATTATATACGGTGGTTACAAACAGTTTTATATTAGAGTTTATAAGATAGCCCAAAATATAAAATAGAACTATTCAAGTGATGTCTTTCTGTAAATCCATAAGAATATCGAATGTCAATCTGATATAATTCAGATATTCTATAACCAAAACCAATTGCTCCAGCAAATTCAAAATTTTCAGAGTTAGAGTTTTTTAAAATCAGTTGAGAATTAATTGGTCCATCTTTATAAGATATATTCCTACTAAAAGCATATCCAAATTGTGGTCCAATTTCAAAAAAATATTTATTCAGATTAAGGTTTAATAAAATTGGAATTAACACATTATATTCATCTATTATCGCTTTTGTTTCTCGATAAACTACTATGTCTTGATCTGTATAAATAGTACGTAAATCTTTAAATTCAATAGTTGCTTTACTACCAGTTTTGGAAATTAATAATTCAGGTTTTATTGAGATTATTTCATTGATTCCAATATTAGAGTACGCACCAATATAGAAACCTATTTTTCCATTATAGTCAGCAGGTATATGAGTAAATAAATTTGAATCAATATTATCAATGTAATTTGAGTAATTTATTCCACCTTTTATTCCAAAAGCGATATTTTTATTTTGAGAAAATGATATTAATGGAAAAATAGTTAATAATCCAATAAATAAAGTTTTTTTCATTGCTATATTTGTATTATATTGATATAGGTTGACCTTTTTTTAGGTTAATTTCTACCGTTCAAAAGCTTTTTTTAGCCGTTTAGAAGGCAAAAAATAATTTGAACTAGATTTGTTTTTAAATTGTTAGTTCAGTCAAATTTACATTATTTCTTCGATATGATTTGTATTTGATGTTTGGATTTAAATGTACTTCAGCTGGTTTTCTTAAATCTAGGCTATAATGCGTTCTTAAATTGTTGTATATATACACTGCTTGTTTTGTTACTTCTTGAGCAATGGCAGTGTTTTTAATGTAATTTCTAAGTCCGTATTCATATTTTAAAGTTCTATTAATTCGCTCTGCAATTGCGTTTTCATAAGGATCATATTGTTCTGTCATGCTCATCATTATGCCATTTTCTTCTGCAAAGGCTGTGTATTTCGGGTTACAGTATTGAAAACCTCTGTCAGAATGATGTATTAATTTTTTATCAGGATATTTTCTATTTTTTATAGCCATTTCCAGCGCTTCTGTACAAAGTGATGTCTTCATATGCTTATCGAGATTATACCCCATAATTTGCTTAGAATATGCATCTGTAACGATTGCTAGGTAATTGTGTCCATTGTCCGTTTTAATGTATGTTATATCGCTTACCCATAGTTGTTCTGGTCGAGTAGGAACTTGGTCTTTAATTAGGTTTTTATATTTTCTAAATTGATGATTAGAATTTGTTGTTGTTACATAGTTTTTAAGCTTAGGAACAAGTAAATTATGAAGCCTTAATACATCGTACAACTTGTCTCTACCGATTTTAATACCTTGTTTTATAAAGTCTTGTTTAAGTTCATCATATAACTTAATTCCGCCAGTTCTCATGCCAACTAGTTTTCGATATTCCTGTATCATTTCGATGACTTTTTCATCGTTTAGTCGTTTGTTTTCTTGGGTTTTGAGTCTTTTGTAGAAAGCTTGTTTACTAATCCCAAAACACTCATAGAACCATTTTCTTTTAAACGGTTTTTCTTTTTTAGTTCTATCTCTTTCGCTAATGTTTTGGGCAACGACTTTTTTGACAAATCGACTCCAGTAATGATTTCCATGTCAGCAATGATATCTTGTTGAAATTCCTTTACAAACTCCAATTCTTCAATACGTTCCTTTAGTTTTTTAATCTCATCTAATTTACTCATACCAGTATTTTGTTGGACTAAAGTACTATATTTTTTGATCCAATACCCAATTGTAGTTCTAGGAACATCATATTTTTTGGAAGCAAAGTTTGTGGAAATCTGTCCATTCTGAATTTGGTCAACGACGAATAATTTGAGTTCTAAAGTTGCTTTTTCGTACGTTTTTTTTCGCCAGGGTTGTTTTTGAGTTTTCATAAGCGACTATAATTAAATGTTTAATTTTTAGTCAACCTATTTCAGGAAAGTACATGAGTGGAATTGTACACAACGTTGTTGTATAAGCTTTGTTGCGTTGTTTAAGCAGTGAATTTAGTAAATAAAACACGAACGGCGAAATTCCGGAGGAATTTCCCAAGTGAGCCAAAACTAGCAATAAAGTTTATACGGTGTTGGGCTTAGTTTTATAAATTCTCAATATAAAATTCATAATCTTCATTAATGTCATTTTCAATAATATTCAAAAGTCTTTCTATTACTTTGAAGTCTTTTCTTTTTGGTTCAACATCTAATTCATCTTTCTCATCTTTAAAAGTTAGAAAGGCAAAGTTTTTTAGAAATAAGTTATTAAACCTATACTTATTAGAATTAACATCATAAGTAAAAAACTCTCCTCTTTTTAAAGTACATAATTCATTAATAATTTTTTCGGATTTAACTGAATTTTCTCTTATTAATTTAGAGATTGTTAAATCATCGAAGCTGAAAAAATCTTTCTTTAAGTTTAAAGCTTGTTTAATTATTTCTTTAGGCAAATTTAAAGTTGAACCATTTGAAGTTTTTACTGCTTTATCAAATGTTGAAGTTAATGTATCTGTCTTTTCTTCTAAATACTTTTCTAAGGCTAAATCTAAATGAGTAGTATCAAAGAAAATTTTCTTATTTGATGTTTGATAAACTAATTCATTAAAGCAAATGTTAAGGCATATTTGATGACAAATTGTAGGTGAACCACAAGAATATTTAATTATTTTTTCTTTTGTATCTTTTGAAAAATGAATATTTAAAAGTTTTTCACCTTTATTTATTATTTTCTCAATTTCATCATTATCCATAATCGGAACCTTTATCTCACTTACTCTTCCAGATAGTTCATTATCATATTCTACAACTTGTCTTGCTGTTGAAACTGCACCAATTGCGATTATTTTTAACTCATCATAATTTATGGACATATCCATAAAAACTTTCATTAATTGAGCGATTTTTGTTTTATTTTCTCCTATTATTTTATGAAAATCTTCTAAAACCCAACAAGAATTAGATTCTCCAAAAAAATGACCTAATCTTTGTGGTGTTAATTGAGGTGGTAATACTGATATGTTGTTCTTTGTTTTAGATTTATTTATTTCGAATAAAGAAATTGAAGATTTTAACTCGTTATATTGGAGAGTAATTTTAGGATTTATTTTTAAACCTTTTGAAGAAGAAGATTCCTCATAAAAATTATCTAATTGATCAAAGCCGTCTAAAATTACATTTTCAAATGTCATTCCTTTCATACATCGAGTTATGATATAGTTTTCATAAGTTTGATTCAATTTATTAAGAACTAAAGTAGTTTTTCCACAACCTGAATGACCAAAAACCACAATTTGTTTTCCAGGTGTATTTAGTGCGTCAACGAGTTGGTTGTTTATTTTCCTATCTCTTTCAACGAAAATTAATGTTGAAGGTTTGGATGGTGTAAATACTTGATTAGTTTTTCTTATTTTCATTTTTTTAATTAAGCCCAACTTGTTTATATCCTTACCTTAACTCCTCATATCCTAATTTTTCAGGGTAATATGAGTAGTTATTTCGTTTTTCAGTTTGAAATTCTTTCATAGCAAATGAGGGAAGAATTGTTCATGATAAAAGTACAATTTATATGAGGTGTATAGAGATTAACTTATTAACAGTAATTTGTTAATTATCAACCTAAAAAACACCTCAGTTTTATCATCCGATTTTAAGAGAAATCACATAACAGTGAAAACATAGAATGGTTCATCCTTATGTGATTTCTCCCTTTGGTCAAAATGACAAGCAGTGCGAGAAGTATTGCGTAAAATGTAAAATAAACTCACCAACTTTATCATCCGACGTAAGGAGAAAACCCATCACCGAGATAACATATACCTAAGTAACTTTATAAGGTTTCTCCCTTTAATCAAAAAGAAAAGCTTCTTTAAAGCACAAACTTGTCATAAAAATTGCTAAATTTCTAACAAAGACTGACAAAGTTGCGGTTTCAATAATACACGTTCATTTCAAATATTAAAAAGGTAGAAACCTTGTTGTGGGTTACTATAAGAGAGATAGCGCTTTATTTCTTGTTTTTAAATGTGGTTAATTAAAAAAAATGACATTAAAATTCCTGATTTTGGCTTGGTTATGGCAACGAAGCGTTTGTAAGTTTAAATTAAAATGGTTTTTGTGTAAGAATTATACAACGGCTATTTTTTCAAATTAATTATAGTATGAGTCAAGTAAAAGCGAATAACAAAGTAAAAGTACATTATACAGGTAAATTAGCAGACGGACAAATTTTTGACACGTCTGAAGGGAAAGAGCCAGTTGAATTTGTTTTAGGAGAAGGAAGATTAATTCCTGGTTTTGAACAAGGTTTAATTGACATGAAAGTGAATGAAAAGAAAACCATTACTATTGCTAAAGAAGAAGCGTATGGTGAAGTAAATGAACAATTAATTCAAGAAGTTGCTAAAGCGAATCTTCCACAAGATATGGAGCCAAAAGTTGGTATGGGATTGGTTTCTAAGTCTCCAGAAGGACAAGAAATGAACTTAATGATTGTTGAAGTAAAAGATGATAGCGTTGTGATTGATGGTAACCATCCTTTAGCAGGTAGAGATCTTGTTTTTGACCTTGAAGTAGTAGAAATTACAGCATAAAGTAATTTTTTTTAAATATATTAAAACAGCCTTTGTTTATTTAACAAAGGCTGTTTTTGTTTGTAAAATAATAATTTTTTAAAATTAAAAAACCCCAGACGAATCTGAGGTTTTATTAAATAATTGAATGTGGTTTCTTACTTAAAAGAAGCCCATTGGTTTCTTGTCATAAGAGATTAACATGTTTTTTACAACACGGTAATGATCTAAAGCCATTTTGTGGTTTTCACGTCCGAAACCAGATTCTTTAACACCACCAAAAGGTGCGTGAGCAGGGTAAGTATTGTATTGGTTTACCCAAACTCTACCTGCTTGTATAGCACGTGGTACTTGATATAATTCGTGCGCATCTCTAGACCAAACACCGGCACCTAATCCGTAAGGAGTGTCGTTCGCAATAGCAATCGCTTCTTCTGTAGTTTTAAAGGTTGTTAAGGCTACAACAGGTCCAAAAATTTCTTCTTGAAACACTCTCATTTTATTATCACCTTTTAAAACCGTTGGTTGTACGTAGTAACCTTCGGCCAATTCACCTTCATAGTTACCAGCTTCACCACCTGCTAAAACAGCAGCACCCTCTTCAATACCAATTTTAATATAATTTAGTATTTTTTCGTATTGCGCTTTAGATACCTGAGAACCAATCATGGTTTCTGGATCTAATGGGTTTCCTGGTTTTACTAGTTTTAAGCGCTCTTGCATTTTTTCTACAAAACGATCTGCAATATCTTCGTGTACTAAAATACGAGACGGAGATGTACAAATTTCACCTTGGTTTAAAGCGAACATTAATGCACCTTCTATAGCTTTGCTAAAAAACTCATCGTCTTGAGCTGCTACAGATGGAAAGAAAATGTTAGGAGATTTACCACCTAATTCCATAGTTACAGGAATAATATTTTCTGCTGCATTATGCAATACTGTACGACCTGTTGCTGTAGAACCTGTAAAAGATAATTTTGCAATACGTTTAGAGGTTGCTAAAGCTGCACCTGCTTCATTACCAAAACCAGTTACAATGTTTAAAACACCTGCTGGTAAAATATCACCAATTAATTCCATTAACATAATAACACTTGTTGGTGTTTGTTCTGCTGGTTTAACTACTGCTGTACAACCTGCTGCTAAAGCCGGCGCAATTTTCCAAGCTAACATTAACATTGGGAAGTTCCAAGGGATAATTTCCCCAACAACACCAATAGCTTCATGTAAAACGATACTTACCGTGTCTTTATCGTGTTCAGAGATACTTCCTTCATCAGCACGAATAACACCTGCAAAATAACGGAAATGATCTATACAGTAAGGAATATCTGCTGCAAGAGATTCACGAATTGGTTTCCCGTTATCAATGGTTTCTAAAGTTGCTAAATACTCTAAGTTATCTTCCATAACCTGAGCCATCTTTAATAACGCATTACTACGTTCTGTAGCAGATGTGTTACTCCATGTAGGGAAAGCTTCGTGTGCTGCATCTAAAGCAAGATTAATATCTTCTTCTGTAGAGCGTGCTGCTTGTGTAAATACTTTTCCGTCTACTGGAGATCTGTTTTCGAAATATTGACCTTTAACGGGTGCTACAAATTTACCGCCAATAAAGTTCCCGTACTTTTCTTTAAATACAGGTTTTGTTACATTTGCCATAATTATATATTTTTATTTATGTTTAATAATTTCTTACAAAATCTCTTGTTTGTAAGCATGGTGCAAATGTATGTTGGTATCTAAAGGTTTTATTTATTGATTTGGTTCAATAGCTTATGAAAAAGGTTCAATGTTGTGTTTTGGGTGAAGTAAATAAGTTGAAATTTAATTAATTAACTTAAAGTCAATAACTTATGTTTATTTTAATTAATTTGAAACATCTGTTGGACTTATTCCGAACTTGTTTTTAAAAGCTATACTAAAGTTAGACAGGTTGTTATAGCCAATATCTAGGTAAATATCAGATGGAGTTAAGGTACCTTCTTGTAAGAGTGTTTTTGCTTTTTGAAGACGTTTGTCTTGAAACCATTTTCCAGGAGGTTCGTTATAAGCGGCTGTAAAATGACGTTTAAAAGTTGATAAACTCATGTTGCACAAAAAAGCAATTTCTTCTATTTTTAAATTAGAATTTACATTGCTTTCTATGGTCTTTTTAAATGGAGATATTTCTTTAGAGATTAAAGAATGTAAATAATACTCGAATTTAGTATCATATTTGTCTAATAAATACAGCATTATTTCATCAAACTTTAGAGAGAGTAGGGCATTGCTATAGCTGTTTTTGGCAAATGTTTTAGAAGATAAAGAGCTGATAAAAGAAGCTAAGTAATCGTCGTTTTCTATCACAAAATAAGCAGATTCTTCTTTATATGGCTTTACATTGTTGGTGTATTTGCTTAAAAAATCGGTCAATTTTTTTTCAGAAAAAAAGAAAAGTTTGCAGTAATAAATAGCTTCTGTGTCTAGTAATTCTGTCCAAAGCCAATTTCCTTTTTTTAATAACAAAGACTGTTCTTTATTTACAGCAATAGCAGTATCTGCAAAATGCACTTGCTTTTTACCAACTTGTAAAAAACTAAACATATTCATCCCTAAATTAACCTTGCTTTTAACAACGTCACTGGTCATTTTAAAATCGTACACAAATAAATCTAAACTCTCTTTAGTGTTATCTATGTATATTTCTGGGATGTTTTCAATTGCCATTCAGTCTTTGTTTTTGCGGGTGAAAGATTGTAAAATTAGTATTTTTAAACAAAAAAAGGGGCATAGAAAAATACTTTTGATTGTTTTCTAATCAAAATGAACCTTTAGTTTTCTAAATAAATGGATGATATTTAATCCATTACAAACTTAAATCCTGCGGTAATTATACTAGAGCTAAACGAAGTATCTCTATCATACTGATAAAACTTTAAATCGATACTTTTTAAACCAAAATTACGAATGTGTGCTTTTGCAAAAATATCGGTGTAAGAAACCCCAAAACCAAATTGATTGGCAGTAAATTTAGAGAGATCATAATCAGATGTATAATATTCATCCGTAGAAAGTGCCGTTTGGTACGGTTTAAAATAATCTGCAGCCGTTTGGTTGTAATAGCGGTATGACGGATATAAGGTAAATTTATCTGTAATTTTTACAGGTATTTCTATACTTGCTGTGTTAGAAGAAATTCCCCAATCATCAGAATAATAACGGTAAAAAGTTCTAAGCGTAACAATTTCATTTAAATACCAATTTAAACGACCACCAACAGCTACTTTAAATCTAGTATCTGGCAAACGTTCTATATCATCTGCAAGCTGAAAATTCTCTACAAAAGAATCTGCTACATCACTAAAATAAACTCTTTGAAAGGGAGTGGATAGCAAACCATCCTGTTTTACAAAATCTAAAGCCAAAGAACCTTGTACATTTTTATGCAGTATTTGAGAAAATCCAAAACCTACGGAATACGAGTTTCTAGCGGTGCCATCTAAAGGAACAAAAGTAGGCGTGTAATTTGTATTACCAGTTATTGTATAATTGTTGATGTTAAAATCATTTTTATCTCCGTTAGCTTCTCTCAATTCTATAGGATAGAGCAACTCCCAAGAATCGATATATACATTACCATGCACACTTACTTCTGTGTTTTTCTGATTGAAAAGTTTGGTATAGCTACCGCCAAGACCAAAAGAAAAATAATCATATTCTGAAGAAATGGCTAGTTTGGTAGACCAAATATCATTTCTATCGTCTGAACTATGTGTATAGCTACCAGTTATGTTTGCCCAAAGATCACTTTTAGAAGCACCAGAAGAAGCCTGAAAAGGATCTGCGTTATCACCATCAAAAGGGTTAATATTACTAGATGATGCAGATGTGTATGCAGAGATACCGGCATCAATAGTTAGTATATCGTCATCGTTTAAAGGCATAGAAACCACAAAAGTTCCGGTTACATCGGTTAACGATTCCGAGCCAATACCACCACTTACGGCAGCGTTATCACCATCTTGAGAGTAGTAACTTGTTAAGAAATCTACTTCGGTAGTTTCTAGCACGCGTTTTTTATAGACTTTGGGTGCGTCTTGTTTAGTTTGTGAATTCACTTTTACAAAAGCAAATAAACACATAAATAGGATTATATTTTTCAATTTATTTGAGAATAATTTATTATTAAAATCCGCTTTTAAGCGGGATAATTTAAATGTTGATTTTAGCTTTGTTTTCTAAAAAAGGGTTTCCTTAATTACAACCACAGCCTCCACCAGTTTTACCTCCATTTGCACCAACGGCAGCTTCTCTGTATGCTTGTGCTGTGGCAACATTACGGTCTGCTTTTTTTTCAGAAAGCACCATATCTGGGTCGTTTATATTTACTTTCTCGTATTCTTTAAGCACCACACAACTACTAAAACTAATTGTTATCAATGCAGCGATTATACACTTTTTAATCATAATTTATCTATTTCTATATTCTTTGATGTTGTAATATTTCCTTTATCATCTATGATGATGCATTCTATTTTTGGTAATTGATTAATTCTATCTAAACCTACTTGTTTCCCCATTACAAATACAGAGGTTGCTAGTGCGTCTGCTAATTCTGCTTTGGGTGCAAAAACGGTAACACTTATAATTCCGGTAGAAGGATATCCTGTTCTTGGATCTATAATATGTGTGTATCTTTTGCCATTAAAGTTAACGTATTTTTCGTAATTTCCAGAAGTAACCACAGCACCATTATTAAGCGGGAATAAAGCAAATACTTTATTCTTATTCATTGGGTTTGTTATGGCTACTTTCCATTCTTTTCCGTCAGGTTGTTTTCCCCAAGTATTCATATCGCCAGAGGCGTTGATAATTCCAGAAATTGCACCTTTAGAAATAAGGAGTGCTTTTGCTTTATCTGCTGCATATCCTTTACCAATGGCACCAAAACCAATTTTCATTCCTTTCAGTTTTAAATAAACAGTACTATGTACTTTATCTAAAACAATGTTTTGAAACCCTACTTTTACAACCGATGTTTTTATTGTTTCTTCTGCAGGCATTTTTTTCATACTGCCGTCGAATTTCCATATTTTATCCATGGATGCATAGCTAATATCAAAAGCACCATCGGTAAGTTTTGAAATTCGGATAGCTCTTTCTATCAAATTAAAAAGTTCTGGGGCAACTTTTACAGGTTTAATACCTGCATTTTTATTGATGGAAAAAGTTTGTGAATGCGCATCCCAAGAAGAAATAAGTTTTTCAATTCTTGTAATTTCGGCAACCGCCAAATCAATGTATGCATCTCCCTGAATTTTATTGTTGGCAACAACCGTAATATCAAAACGACTTCCCATTAATTTGAGTACTCGTTTATAGGGTGTTTGTGCTGCACAAACAATAGATATTAGCAATAAAAAGGAGGTAAGTACTTTTTTCACTTTATTTTGTAAACATATTAAGTTCTTTAATGTAATTTTCTGGTGTAATTTTCTTGTAACCTGTTTCACCAAGAACCTTACCATTTGCATTGAGTACTACTACGTAAGGAAAAATACCTCTCTTGTTATACATTTCAGCCAATTTGGCATTTGCGGCAGTCTGAGCATCTGACAATGCATTTTTCTTTCGCTTCGGAAAATCTGCTTGCAGCATTACATAGTTGTCTTTTGCATATTGTTTAAAAGTAGGAGTACTCCAAATTTGGCGATCTAATTTAATACAAGGTGCACACCAATCTGAACCTTGAAAAACCAATATGATAGGTTTACTTTCTGTTGATGCAATTTGTTTTGCTTCCTTAAAATTAGTATGCCATTCTTGTGCATTTATAGTGCTTACAGTGGTAAGTATTAATACTACTATTGCTATTATTTTTTTCATGAAGTTATTTCCTTTTATTCTTTAGTGTATGAACATAAATGATGCCAAAACCTTAAAACGAATAGACGCTTTTTATGTTGTACAAAAGTGGACTTTATTTGTTTAATTTTTAAGGAATATTCTTTTTTATTTGAATCGTTTTAAATGAAAGAACCCTTCAGGTTTCTGAAAACCTGAAGGATCTATATAAAATGGTTTAAATTAATTACTACAAGTATTTTAATTATTTTTTAAACATCGCTTTTTGTAAGCCGTTATTAAATTTAATATTGGTCCAGTTTACAAGAATCCAAGGAGCATCTGTAACTTCTGCATCCCAATTAGAGGCTTTGTATTTACGTTGTGTAGGGATTAAGATTCCGTCTATATTTTCATACTTCATTTGCATTAAAAGAGGATCTGTTTTTCCAAAATCCATTACCGTAAAAAGAAACTGATCTATCAATTTAGTTTCCTTATTAATGTACACTTGGTAAATATCTTGCGGTTTATTTGGGTTTGCCTCAAAAGTTATTTTCACAACATCATACGCAGTTCCTTCAATTGTTTGCTCTTTTATATATTGATATTGTACACTAGGATCTAATAATTTTTGAATCATACAGAACCAATAAAAATTTGTAGGTCTGTTAAAAGCAACTTTTTTTAAGGCTGCCGAATCTGTTATGATTTCGCCATTATTTTTTAACCAATATTCGTTTCCGTCATAGCCTTGTTCTACTTTACCTTCTAAGTCTGTTAACGTTCTTTCGTGCTTTGTATAGGCACCGTAAGAAAACTCTCCGTCAAAAATATATTTTTCTGTAGAGATGTCTGTTTTTCCATCTGGCGTTTGGTAAGAGTAGGAGTAGACCACATCTTTTTTAGCGGCAAGCATTTGATAATTTCCCGTTTTTTGAACCGTGTTGTAAACCAATTCATGGCCTTTGTTTTTAAAGGTAATTGGAGTTTCTTTTTCTGAATTTGTTTTTTTATTTCCACAAGAAAAGAAGAAGAAACTAAAAGCGATGAAGAGGAGTTTGGTAGTTTGCATATTTGTTTAAATTGGTTAATTTGTAATTGAACTGTTGTTGTTGCTTAGAAAATTAGAAGAATCAGTTATTTGGGTTCTATTGTTATTTCAGCTTGTTTAAAGCAGCTAAAATAGCGGATGGTTCTGCTCTTTCTCTATAATCTGCATCTAAAAAAGCGTACTGAATAATTCCGTTAGTATCTATAACGTACGTAGCAGCTAAAGGCAATTCGTTGCTGGTCTCTCCGTTTACTTTACTTAAACCAAAACCTGCTTCATAAATTTCGGCAACTTCATCAGTTAGTTTAAAAACAACACCATATTCTTTTCCGATAGTATTGCCAACATCACTTAAAACATTGAACTCTAAATTGTTTTTTTCGGATGTATTTAAAGAATTATCTGGTAATTCAGGAGTTAAAGCCATAAGTGTTGCACCTGCTTGTTGAAATTCTGGTAATTTTTCTTGTAAATAATGCAATGTAATGTTGCAATACGGACACCAGCCACCTCTGTACCATGTTAAAACTACAGGTCCGTTTTTTAATTCATCGTATAAAGTTACTGATTTGTTTAAAGCATTTTTTAGTGTAAAATTAGGGGCTTTATCATCCACATTTAAAGCACTTTCAAGTATACCAGAATCTGCTACACTTGCAATTCCGTCTGCATAAATTTTATTCTTTTCCTTGGTGAATTTTGCTGCACCTTCGTTACGTTTTGCAGTTAATAATGCGTCTAATGTTCCTTTATTGTTTGTTGCTTCCATTTTTTTATTTTTAAGTAATTATTGGCAGTTTTAAACGGTTTGTTCCTCTTTCATTAATTCTGAAAGTACTTGTTTAAAAGTATCTACAGGTTGTGCACCAGTTACCGCACTTTTTCTATTAAAGACAATAGTTGGTACAGAATTGACACCCAAATTTTTCCAATAATTTTGTTTGAATCTTACTTCGTTTTGTGCATCTTCATTGTCTAATTTAGCAAGTCCTTCTTCTGCATTTAAACCAACTTCTAATAAGGCTTGTTTTAAGATGTCTCTTTTAGAAACGTCTTTACGTTCGCTAAAAAAAGAAGCTGTTAAGCGCATTTTTAATTCAGTTTGTTTGCCGAAATTTTTCGCATATTCTAATAAAACGTGTGCATCAAAGGTATTCACCATGCGCATGTCATCAAAATAATCGAATTTAAAACCAAGTTCTTCTCCAGCTTCCGTCATCATTTGTTTCGATTGATTTTGTTGCTCGGTTGTAGAACCATATTTTTCTGTAATATGTTCGTTTACATTCTGACCTTCAGCTGGCATATTAGGGTTCAACTCAAAAGGTTGCCATTCTATGTCTACTTTATCTTGAAGATCCAATTCTATAATTGCTTTTTCTAAACGTTTGTATCCGATGGTACACCACGGACAAACAACATCAGAAACGATGTCTATTTTTAATTTTTGTGTCATAATTTTATATATAAGTTATAAGTAGGTCAGTTACTTTTTTTAAGTCGGTTTCTACAATTTCTGGTTTGGGCGCTAACGGAAATAATTGTTGACCAGGTCTTGCTACAAAAGCAGCTCTTAAACCGGCACTCATTGCTCCGTATACATCCCAACCATGTGCTGCAATTAACATGCATTCTTCTGGATGTACACCCATTTTTGATGCTCCCCAAAGGTAAGTCTCCGTAAAAGGTTTAAACTTACCAGTTTCTTCAACACTTAACATTTCATCAAAATAATCAGTTAACCCTGCATTTTCAAATTGATTTTTTAAACCTTTGATAGATGAATTTGTAAACGCAACTAATTTGTAACCCGCTTTTTTTAATAGCAATAATGCTTCTTTTACTTCTGGGTGAGGAGGTAAGTTTTGCATAGCAGTTACAGTTACTTTGCGCGCATTTTCTTCGGATAATTTAATGCCATTATTAGCAGCCACCATTTGCAAAGCTGCAGCACCAATATGTCCAAAAGGTTTATAATCTCCGCTTGCGGATGTTACTAAAGAATAGTGCAACATCGTCGTAAACCATAAAGGCAGTAATTCTTCTTTTCCGCCCAGAGCATCACCAACCTGTTTTTTCATTTTGGTAAGATCTAATAGAGTTTCGTTTACATCAAAAAAAAGTACTTTCGGTTTTATGTTACGGTTGTTTTTCATCTTTAAAAAGTTATCAATTCACTAATTTGAAGTTTTCCTTGTACATTGCTGTAATTTTTTATGTCGGCAGCAAATTCAGCAGCATGCGGACCAAACGATTCTTTAAAAGAAGCAACATCATCAAACAATAAATGTGCAATTGCTACATAAGGAGCAGGTTCTCCTGGAATTCTACTTCCAATTCCTAAATCTAATTCCAACCCTTTTAACGCACTACCAACTGCTTTAGAAATCATAGGTAAATGACTTGTTTTATAGTATTCTACATCAAACTTTACATCTTTAGAGTTTGGGTACATTACAGATACTTTTATCATGTTTTTTATTTTAAATATAGTTTTTAATACTGAATAAACCTTCCGAATGAAGCGGAAGGTTTAAATTATTTTCAATTTATATTCTTAAGAATATTATACTTTTTCTTTACTCCAAGAAAAAGCTTTAAAAGCTGCATCTACCGGTGTATTAGCAATGTGGTTTGTATAGTTACTAATTACTTTCTGAGACAAACCTAAAATAATTTCTAAAACTTGTTTCTCACCATAACCAGCAGCATAAAAAGCATCCAATTCTTCTTGAGAAACATGTCCTCTATTACGCGTAATTATTAAAGTTAACGTACGTAAAGCTTCTAATTTAGGGTTTGCTAAAGGAGTTTCATTACGTAAAGCTTCTGTTATAGCATCATCTACTTTCATCATTTTTGCAATACCTGTATGTGCAGGAACACAGTAATGACATTCATGTTCTACGTTGATGGTTTGCCATACTACCGTTAATTCTTCTGCATTAAAAGAAGTATCTGTAAATAATTGGTGTAACGTTTGGTAAGCTTCAAAGATTTGTGGAGATTCAGCTAATACACCATGTAATCCAGGAATCATACCATAGGCTTTTTTAGATGTTTCTAATAATGCTTTGCTTGCTTCTGGTGCAGTTTCAATGTTGTGAATTTTTAATGTGGTCATAATTTCTATTTTAATTTATTATTTATGTTAATTTTAACTAAACTATCGTTTAGTTTTAGGGTGAAAAAATGTTTATATGTTTTTAAAGGTCATTTCTATGTAATCTTCAATTTCTTTTTTACTATTTACTCTTGCTGCTGCTGCTAAACCATGTTTGGCTAAAAGGAGAAAATTGGCTTGTTTTTCTATGGTTTCTATATCCTTTGATTCGTCTAACTTAAGTTTCTCTATGATTAACGCTTTTAAGTTATTCATAAAAGAATTCATTTCTTCTTTAATTAATGCATCTTCAGATTCTGAAAACTCATTATAGGTATTTGTTACCAAACAACCTTTTATATCGTCGCCTTTAAAATTGGAACTTACAGAATCGTAGAAAAATTGTTTAATGTCTTCAACTCCGTTGGAAGCATTTTTAAATTTATCTAAAACAGCATTTACTTTTCCTTTGTAGCATTTTAAGCTTTTTAGAAAAAGACCATGTTTGTTACCAAAACTAGAGTAGATTGAGAATTTGTTGATGCCCATTTCTTTTTCTAGCATTTGCATAGAAGTAGCCTCGTACCCTTTTTTCCAAAAAAGATTCATTGCTTTTTCAACGACTACATCTTCATTATATTCTTTTTTTCTTGCCATGATATCCTAACTACGATGCAAATCTAAACAATCGGTTAGTAATGAAAAAATATTTTGATGTTTTCTTTTGAATTTTAAGATAATATTAAGAAAAACAGTATGGTTTAGTGGGGTTAATAGAGATGTGAGACTGGTTGTAGGTTGTGTTACGAAAACATTTTTTATAATATTTTCGTAAATAATTTATTCTATACGCTGAAAATCATGCAATTATACGTATGTTTGCGTAAACAATTAACTAGCAGTTATGAAATATTTATATTTAAATTACTTAAAAAAAAGGTTATCTCCTTTGTTTAGTGAGGTTTTGTGGTGTGTTGGTCAATCTAGCGCATCCCTTTTCCGAGTAGGAGAAAGAACTTTATTGTCTGTTTTTGTATTATTTATGTTTGCGATAACATTTAATATGAAAGCACAAACAATTTTTGAAAAAGGAAATCATAAGTTTAAAACTTCTGGTTATTTAAGGACAGGTGTTGGGCGAAGTGAAGGTGGAGAAACGCAGGCACATTTTCAGATGCCAGGTGCTCAAAATAAATATAGTTTGGGAAATCAGGCCGATACTTATGGAGAGTTAGAGTTTGACTATTCGTATTATTTTGATGAAGAGAAATCGAAATCTTTAGATGTTATTTGGATGAGTTCTATTTATGAAGACTTTGGAACGGATACTCAAATGAGTTTTAATAAAGCGGAACAATTATATGTGCGTGCAAATAATTTTTTGGGAAACGGAGAAGTTATTTGGGCAGGTAAACGATTTTATGATCGTAGAGCAGAACATATGTTAGATAGACAGTGGGTAAACCCAGGACAAAGAGGTTGGGGATTTGGTATGGAAAAACTAATTCAGAAAGGAACTGATGAAGATATTAAATTCGGTATTTGGGCTTTTCAAGAGAAAGGTAAAGATGTTTCTTTTATAAATGATGAAGAAGATCACTTAAGAGCGTATACGGCAGATGTGCGTTATGTGCATTTACCAATTAGTGAAACGCTTAAAATGAATGTCTCTTTAAATTATAGTTATCGGGCAGAAAATGAAATCATGGAATATGATGCTAAACACGGTTTTGCGGTTATTTCCTGGTTAGATTATGAAAAGAAATATATTACCAATACAACGGCACTTATATTTAGACAAGGGGCTTCAATACCAATACACCACTGGTCTGGAATGTCTGAAAAAGAAAATCCAGGAAATGATAACATCGTTTTAAATGATATTGCAAGTTCTTACTTTTTAGAAATCAACAATAACTTTTTATATGATGATAAAGAAACTTTTGCTGTAAATGGTATTCTGTCTGCTGTAATGAGAGATTACGGAACAAAGCCTTATGAATACAATAGTGCTAATCCTACTAATAAAGCCTATTTGCAAGGGAGGGATAAAAAACTGTATTGGTTAACAGCGGGAGCAAGAGGAATGTATTATATGAGCGATCATTTTAAATTACACTTAGAATTGACGCATGAGTATATTAAAAATGAACAATTAAATGTTTCTGGTAATCTTGATAAAATAACGTTTACGCCAGAGCTTTCGTTAGAAAAAGGTTTTTACGCGCGCCCAGTATTGCGTCCGTTTGTTACCTACGCTTTTTGGAGCGATGATTTAAAAGGACTGATTGGTAATACGCCTAATGGCGCTCCTTTTGGTAATAATACTTCCGGATTTACTTATGGATTACAATTTGAAATCTGGTGGTAAATCAATTTAAAAAATAAAATAAACAACAATTAACTTAAAATTTATAATCATGAAAAATACATTTTCAATAATGGCAGCAGCATTATTAATTCTTTTTGGCGCGTCTGTTATGTCTGCAGCAGATAAAAAAATAATCGTAAAATCTCCTGATGGAAAAACACAGGCGCAGGTAACGGTAGGTAAATCTATCTATTACACTATTTCACAAGACGGAGTGCAGGTATTAGAGCCTTCTCAACTTTCTATGACCTTGTCTGATGGAACTATCTGGGGACTTGGTTCTAAAATAAAGAACATTAAAACAGCGAAAGTAAATGACGTAATCAATGCTCATTTTTACAAATCTAAAACGGTAAAAGATGAATACAATACTGTAACTATAACGTTTAATGATCATTGGAGTTTAGAGTTTAGAGCTTATAATGATGGTGTTGCGTATCGTTTTGCTTCAACAAAAAAAGGAAGTTATGAAGTGGTGAGTGAGCAGGCACAATATAAGTTTGCGCACGATGTAGAAACTACAGTACCGTATGTGTATTCTCCGGGAACTATGGAACATCAACTTTTTCAATCTTTTGAAAATCAATACACACGTTCTAAAATTTCTGATTTAGATAAAAATAGGTTAATGTTTTTGCCTTTAAGTATCGAATCTAAAAATCAAAAACGTATTACCATTACAGAAAGTGATTTAAGAAATTATCCAGGAATGTACTTAACCACAAGTATTGGTAAAAATACAATGAATGCTTTTTTTGCGCCTTTAAGAGATGATGTAGAAGAACACGCAGGGTATAATAATCTTCAGGTAATTGTAAAAAGTAGACATCCTTTTATTGCGAAAGTAAATGCACCACGTAGTTTTCCTTGGAGAGCGGCAATTGTAACAAGAAATGATGTGGAATTGGCAAATACAACGATGTCTTACAAATTAGCTGCTAAAAATGTAATTGGTGATACAAGTTGGATTAAACCAGGAAAAGTTGCTTGGGATTGGTGGAATAACTGGAATTTAGAAGGTGTAGATTTTAAAGCGGGTATAGATAATAGAACGTATAAATATTATATCGATTTTGCTTCAAAAAATGGCATTGAATATGTAATTTTAGATGAAGGTTGGTCGGTTAATAAAGTATACGATTTAATGCAGGTTGTTCCTGAAATTGATATCAAAGAACTAGTTGAATATGGAAAAGAACGTAATGTAGATATTATTCTTTGGGCTGGTTATTATGCTTTTGACAAAGATATGGAAGAGGTTTGTAAGCATTATAGTGAAATGGGCGTAAAAGGTTTTAAGGTCGATTTTATGAATGGTGATGATCAGGAATTGGTGTATTTTAACGAGCGTTCTGCGCAAATGTGTGCAAAATATAAATTGATTGTAGATCTTCATGGAACTTATAAACCAGCAGGTTTACAACGTACCTATCCAAATATTTTAAATTTTGAAGGAGTGCATGGTTTAGAGCAAATGAAATGGCAACCAAAAGAATGTGATCAGGTTACCTATGATGTTACGTTTCCGTTTATCAGAATGATTTCTGGACCTGTAGATTATACGCAAGGTGCTATGAATAATGCGGTAAAGGCTTTAAATACTATTACCAATGAAGTAGAAACTCAATATGCTCCTAACTTCTCAAAACCAATGAGTCAAGGTACACGTACGCATCAATTTGCAGAGTATGTAATATTCTTTTCTCCTTTAAACATGCTTTGTGATACCCCAACGAATTATGAGAAAAATCCTGTTAGTACAGAATTTATTGCTTCTATTCCAACTACGTGGGATGAAACTATTACTGTTGATGGAAAAATAGGAGAGTACATTATTACGGCTCGTAGAAAAGGAAATGACTGGTATATTGGTGGTTTAAATAACTGGGACGCTCGTGAAATAACAATCAATATAAAAGAAATTACAGGGAAATCTGGAAGTGCTACTGTGCTTAAAGATGGACCGAATGCAGATATGAATGGAATTGATTTTGTAAAAAAAACAGAGAATATAAAAGATACGTTTACAGTGCGTATGGCTCCAGGAGGAGGTTTTGTAGTGAAAATATAATAAGTTATTTTTTTTTTAGTCCCCCGATAGTTTAAAATCTATACTTGTTGTAATTCTATGCAGGTATAGATTTTTCTATGAATAAGACATTGTAATTTTAAACAATTATATTTGTTGTAATTAAGGTTTGTTTATGAATAAAAAGGTGACATTTAAGGAAGTTGCAGAATTAGCAGGGGTTTCTACTCAAACAGTCTCTAGAGTTACTAACGGAGGAAAAGGAGTGAATTTAGATACCTTAAAAAAAGTTCAGGAAGCAATTGATCAATTAGGGTATGTACCAAATAAAGGAGCGCAACTATTGGTGCGTAAAAAAGCAAAAATTTTTGGGATCATAACACTAGAAATGACCATGGAAGGTGCTTCTAGTATTGTAAACGGAATTCGATTAGAAAGTGAAAAGGCAGGCTATGCGGTATCTATTGCTGTTTCAAATTCTGAAGAGAAAAACTTAGAAAAAGCCATACGAGAGTTAAAGTCTCAACAAGTAGACGTTGTATTTGTAAATTTACCCGTGCAAAAAGATTTGGCGGAAATCTTAGTAGCGAAACATGAGCATTTACCTTTTTTGTTTATTGATGTTTCTCCTGAAGCAAACGTGAGTCAGGTTGCTGCAGATCATTACAAAGGCGCTGCGTTAATTGCAGAGTTAATGTTGAAACAAGGAAGAAAAAGATTTGCGCTTTTAAATGGACCCGCTCATTCGCACGCTGCAAATTTAAGAAAACAAGCATGGTTAGATGTTTTACAAGCCTCTGAGGTAGAAATTGTAACTGTAGAAACAGGAGATTGGAGTGCTAAAAGTGGGTATGATGAAGCCACAAAAGTACTCTTGCAGCCTCAAGAAATAGATACTTTATTAGTAGGGAATGATCAAATGGCATTGGGTGCTTTAAGGGCTTGTGCAGAGCAAAAATATGCCGTACCAGAGCAAATAGCAGTAACGGGTTTTGATGATACTATAAATAGTGCGTATTACAATCCGCCGTTAACAACCGTTCATCAAAATTTTTTAGAAATAGGGAAACAAGCTGTAAAGCAAATTTTGATACAGTTAAAAAATGAAAGTAATATTTCTAAAATGGTAATTCCAGTTCAGTTAATAGAAAGACAAAGTACGATGTCTGTAAAAGAAAATTTAAATTCTGTAAAAGAAATTAAAGATTTACTTCAAAAAATACAAACACTTTTACCGAATAGTTAGTTTTTTATCAATATGTATATTGTCTATGCTCTAGTGATTATAGATTCTTAGTAGGGTGAGGTGTATAAAAAAATCTATCACAGGTTTAGTTCTTTTTTTACGTAATTTTAATGACATCAATTTAGTTGCTGTAAAAACTGTTATTAAAGCTTAAAAAGGGCTCTCTCTATTGCATGAAAACCTAAATGTAACACAACAGCTTCAATTTCTTTAATAGCTAATAATTTTGTTGTATGCACAGTAAACTCTTTTGGAAATTTTTGTGCATCAATAAGTACATCTTTAATTCCGTCTACAAGCAATAAATCATTTTTTATTCTTTGTAAATCGTAATTATCTACTACGTTTGTTTCGAATACTTTTCCGTGATTTCCAGGAATCACATTGTTTGATAGAAGGCTCATATCTCGTGATTTTAGTTCATAATAAATTGCCGTGTTCTTTAATTGAGGTTAAAGAAATAGCACTAAGCTAAGTTACTAATTTTAAGGTAAAAATCAAAGAAAATAAGTCTATATTTTTAGAAAAAAAGAGTTGTTTGAAGCTTAATCGGTTAAAGAATTTTTGGGTATTTTAGATTCCAAATTTTCAAAATCATATAAGTTTTTATCTAGAAGGTGAGAAGGAAATACGTTTTGCAAGGCATTCATCATAATAGCATTTCTATTTGGGAATTCAGTTTCCCAATCGGCTATCATTTGTTTTACATTTTGGCGTTGTAAATTCTCTTGAGATCCACATAAGTTACAAGGAATAATAGGGAAGTCCATAAAGTTCGCATATTCTTCTATGTCACTTTCTTTACAAAAAGCCAATGGTCTTAAAACAACAATGTCACCAGCGTCATTTTTAAATTTAGGAGGCATGGTTTCCATTTTTCCTGCAAAAAAGAAGTTTAAGAAAAAGGTTTCTATAATATCATTTCTATGATGTCCTAAAGCCAATTTATTACAACCTAAGTCTTTGGCAGCTTCATATAAAGTTCCTCTTCGCAAACGAGAACATAAACTACAAGTTGTTTTACCTTCGGGCGTTTTATCCATTACAATTTTATAGGTGTTTTTTTCTATAATTTTATAATCAACCTTTAGATTACTTAAATAAGTAGGTAATACTTCCTCTGGAAAACCAGGTTGTTTCTGGTCTAAATTAACCGCTACAATATCAAAAGAAATAGGCGCTACTTTCTGAAAATACAATAACATATTCAGCATGGCATAACTATCTTTTCCGCCAGAAAGACAAACCATAATTTTATCTCCTTCAGCAATCATCGTAAATTGTTGAATAGCTTCTGCAACTGCACGCTGTAGTTTTTTTGTAACCTGTTTAATGTTTTCCATGGCTGCAAAAATAGGTATTTGTATGTAAAAGTTAAAAAGGAATTATAAATTAAAAGGAATATAAATTTTAAACAAATATTTAAAAATTGATAAATATTTTATTTTCATGATTTTTTTATCAGATTATTTGTGTAATTAGAAATAAAATTTTGATATTTGCATAGAAATAAACAAGACATGACTTTTATTCAAAACCATCATCATCATTTTTACAATTGCAGTCAAGCGATTTAAAAGTGTATTGAATAAAATCAAGATATTTATAAACCCGTTTGAGCAAATCAAACGGGTTTTTTAATTTTAAACCGTATTTGCTCAGGCATCAAACAAAAACAAAAATGAGTAATTTAAGAATTGCAGTACAAAAATCAGGAAGATTAAATGAAGATTCAATGAGAATCTTAAAAGACATTGGTATTTCTATAGACAATGGTAAAGATCAATTAAAAGCAGCTGCAAGAAATTTTCCTGTTGAGGTTTTCTATTTAAGAAACGGAGATATTCCTCAATATTTAAAAGATGGAGTAGTAGATGCAGCCATTATTGGAGAGAATGTTTTAATAGAAAAAGGAGCAGATATTGAGTTTGTAGAACGTTTAGGTTTTTCTAAATGTAAGGTTTCTATTGCAGTACCTAAAGATTCTGATGCAAATTCGTTAAAAGATTTAGACGGAAAAAGAATTGCAACTTCGTATCCAGAAACAGTAAAGAAATTTTTAAAAGAAAAAAATATTAAAGCAGACATACACGTTATTAATGGTTCTGTAGAAATTGCCCCAAATATAGGATTGGCAGACGGAATTTGTGATATTGTTTCTAGTGGAAGTACTCTATTTAAAAATGGTTTAAAAGAGGTTGAGGTTTTACTAAAATCAGAAGCTGTTTTGGCGGTTTCTTCTAAAATATCAGCAGAAAGAAGAGCTATTTTAGAGAAAATTCAATTTAGAATTCAGTCAGTTTTAAAAGGACAAAATTCTAAATATGTGTTGTTAAATGCACCTAATGATAAATTAGAAAATATTTTAAAATTATTACCAGGTATGAGAAGTCCTACCGTTTTGCCATTGGCAGAAAAAGGTTGGAGTTCTGTGCACACTGTAATTAGCAAAAACGAATTTTGGGAAATAATCGATGAGTTAAAAGCCAACGGAGCAGAAGGTATTTTAGTGTGCCCTATAGAAAAAATGGTGCTTTAATTTAGCCTTTTATCCTGCAAGGTTTTCAGAACCTTGTAGGTATATAATTTTTATTTGGGCGTTTTAACGGGCTTTTCGCACTCGCTTTTTTTCTGAAAAAGAAAAAAGAGCTCAAACAAATGCTACAATCCCTAACGCAAATTGCAAGTTTGTAAACATACTGCAAGGTTTAAAGCACTTTGTAAGTATAAATTAAAAAGTAAAATACCTACAAGGTTTTAGAAACCTTGCAGGAGAAAAATAGATCATGAATACAATAATAAATCCATCAAAAAAAGATTGGTCTCAAATTTTAGAGAGACCAACAAAAACAGTTGATGATATTGAAGGAGTCGTAAATGAGGTTTTTGCAGATATCAAAGCAAATGGAGATGCTGCAATTCATAAATACACTGCAAAGTTTGATGGTGTTTCTTTAGAAAATAATATTGTTTCTCTTAATGAAATAGAAGAAGCAATTTCATTAGTTTCTAACGAATTAAAAGACGCAATTATTCTTGCAAAAGAAAATATTACCAAGTTTCATACAGCACAAAAAACGGAAAAAGTTTTTGTAGAAACGGCAAACGGAGTACAATGTTGGCAAGAAAAAAGACCAATTCAAAAAGTTGGTTTGTATATTCCTGGCGGAACAGCACCTTTGTTTTCTACAGTTTTAATGTTGGCTATACCTGCTCAAATTGCAGGTTGTAAAGAAATTGTGTTATGTTCTCCTCCAAATAAGGAAGGAAAAATTCATCCAGCAATTTTGTTTGCTGCAAATCTTTGTGGAGTTACAAAAATTATAAAAGTTGGCGGAATTCAGGCAATTGCAGGGTATACATTTGGTACAGAAACAGTGCCGAAAGTGTACAAAATATTCGGACCAGGAAATCAGTTTGTAACAGTTGCTAAACAATTGTCTACCAAACACGGTGTTGCTATTGATATGCCAGCAGGTCCAAGTGAATTATTAGTAGTTGCAGATGATTCTGCAAATGCTAGTTACGTAGCTTCAGATTTATTAAGTCAGGCAGAACACGGTGCAGACAGTCAGGTAATTTTGGTGTCAACATCAAAAGAACTAATAAAAGAAGTTTCTTTAGAAATAGAAAAACAACTTTTAGATCTATCTAGAAAAGAAATTGCTCAAAAAGCAATTGATAATTCGAAGTCTATTTTTGTTGCCAATGATGAAATTGCGCTAGAGTTGATAAACGAATATGGCCCAGAGCACTTTATTGTATGTACAAATAATAACGATTTTTATATAGATAATATAGAAAATGCAGGTTCTGTTTTTATTGGTAATTATACGCCAGAAAGTGCAGGAGATTATGCATCTGGAACCAATCATACATTACCTACAAACGGATTTTCAAAATCATATTCTGGTGTAAATTTAGATAGTTTTACTAAAAGTATTACGTTTCAGAAAATATCTAAAGAAGGGATACAAACTATTGGTAAATCAATAGAATTAATGGCAGCTGCAGAAGGATTGGATGCGCATAAAAATGCAGTTTCAATTCGCTTAAAGGATTTAAATTAGGTTAAACCTGTGAGGTTTAGAAAAGAACACGTATGAAAACAAACTTTAACATCAACAACTTAGTTAGAGAAAACATTAAATCTCTAAAACCATATTCCTCTGCAAGAGATGAGTATAAAGATGCCAATACTACCGAAATGATTTTCTTAGACGCTAATGAAAATCCTTTCGAAAATGGTGTCAATAGGTATCCAGATCCACAACAAAATAAAGTGAAAGATTTGTTGTCAGAAATTAAAGGAATCGATAAAGAAAATATTCTTTTAGGAAATGGAAGTGATGAGGTTTTAGATCTAATTTATAGAGCATTTTGCGAGCCTAATAAAGACAATGTAATTACATTGCCTCCTACTTATGGTATGTATGCTGTGTTGGCAAACATTAATGCAATAGAAAATAGAACGGTGTTGTTAAGTGATGGTGATTTTCAACCAAAAGTGAGTCAGATTTTAAAGGAAGCAGATGCAAATAGTAAAATTTTGTTTTTGTGTTCTCCAAACAATCCTACGGGAAATAGCTTTTCTGTTGAATCGGTTAGAGAATTGCTAACTAAGTTTAATGGTTTAGTGGTTATAGATGAAGCGTATATCGATTTTTCTGAGCAAAAAAGCTGGTTAGAAAAGTTGGCGCAATTTCCTAATTTAATCATTACACAAACTTTATCTAAAGCCTTTGGTTTGGCGGGAATTCGTTTAGGAGTTTGTTATGCATCCAAAGAAATTATTAAAATTTTAAATAACATAAAGCCGCCTTATAATGTAAATGAATTAACCCAACAAAGAGCAATTGTGCGATTGCAAAAAATAGATGAAGTTGAAAATGAAATTTCGCAGTTGATAAGTGAGAGAAAAAGACTTAAAAAAGAATTGGAAGGTTGTGATAGTTATATTGAAAAGGTATATCCATCAGATGGTAATTTTTTGTTGTTAAAGGTAGATGACGCTAATAAACGTTACCAACAATTAATTGAATATGGTGTAGTAATAAGAAATAGAACAACTCAACCTTTATGTGAAAATACGTTGCGTATAAGTGTTGGGATTTGTGAAGAAAATCAAAGATTATTAAGAGCTTTAAAGGCAATAAAATAAATATAGCTGTTGGTTATTCGCTTTTAGCATTTTGCTAAAAACTTAAACCCAAAAGCGAAAAGCTACAATATGAAAAAAGTATTATTTATAGACAGAGATGGAACTTTAGTATTAGAACCGCCTGTAGATTATCAATTAGATAGTTTAGAAAAGTTAGAGTTTTATCCGAAGGTTTTTCGTTACATGGCAAGAATTGCCGAAGAATTAGATTACGAATTGGTGATGGTAACCAATCAAGATGGATTGGGTACAGACTCTTTTCCAGAAGATACTTTTTGGCCAGCACAAAATAAAGTTCTATCTGCTTTTGAAAAAGAAGGTGTTGTTTTTTCTGATGTTTGTATCGATAAAACGTTTCCACATGAAAATGCAGAAACACGCAAGCCAAGAACAGGTTTGTTAACCAAGTATTTTTCTGAGGAATATGATTTGGCAAACTCTTTTGTTTTAGGTGATCGAATTACCGACATGGAATTGGCTAAGAATTTAGGAGCAAAAGGAATCTTTTTATCTGAAGATCCAGAATTAGGTGCAGACGAAATTGAAACTTCTAAACAAAAAATTTTAGATTGTATCGCTTTAACTTCCACAGATTGGAAAACCATTTATGAGTTTTTAAAATTAGAAGATAGAGTATCCGAAATTACTAGAAATACCAATGAAACTAAGATTTACATCAAACTAAATTTAGACGGTTCTGGTAAAAATGATATTTCTACAGGAGTTAAGTTTTTCGACCACATGTTAGATCAAATTGGTCGTCATGGTGCTATGGATTTAACAGTAAAAGTGGATGGAGATTTAGAGGTTGATGAGCATCACACTATAGAAGATACCATGATTGCTTTGGGTGAGTTGTTCAACAAAGCATTAGGAAATAAATTAGGTATTGAGCGTTACGGATTCTGTTTGCCAATGGACGATTGTTTAGCGCAAGCAGCTGTTGACTTCGGTGGAAGACCTTGGTTGGTTTGGGAAGCTGATTTTAAACGTGAAATGATTGGAGATATGCCAACAGAAATGTTTTTACATTTGTTTAAATCGTTTACAGACGGTGCAAGATGTAACTTAAATATTAAGGCAGAAGGAGCAAACGAGCATCATAAAATAGAAGGAATTTTTAAAGCTTTTGCAAAAGCAATGAAAATGGCGGTTAAAAGAGATGCAAACAAGATGTTTTTACCATCAACAAAAGGTGTGTTATAAAATTGCTTTTAGCTGTTAGCCATTTGCTAATAGCCAAAAGCTAAAAGATAAAGAATGAAATTAGTCATTATAGATTACGGAGCAGGAAACATAAAAAGTATTCAGTTTGCGTTTAAACGTTTAGGAGTAGATGCTGTTTTATCAGATAATATTGATGAAATAAGAGCTGCGGATAAAGTGATTTTCCCTGGAGTTGGAGAAGCAAGTTCTGCTATGAAAATGTTGCAAGAGAGCGGATTAGACAAAGTGATTCCTTCTTTAAAACAACCTGTTTTAGGGATTTGTTTAGGAATGCAATTAATGTGCAGATCTTCGTCTGAAGGAGATACAAAAGGATTGGGGATTTTTGATGTAGTTGTAAAGAAGTTTTCTAAAGCAGTAAAAGTTCCGCAAATGGGGTGGAATGTTGTTTATGATTTAAAATCTGATTTATTTAAAGGCATTAAAGAAAAAGAATTTATGTACTTAGTGCATAGTTTTTATGCAGAAAATTGTGATGAAGCGATTGCAACAACCGATTATGAATTTGAATATGCATCTGCATTGCAAAAAGATAATTTTTACGGTACACAATTTCACCCAGAAAAGAGTGGTGTAGAAGGAAGTAAGATTTTACAAAACTTCTTAAATTTATAAAATAGAATTAATATGGCAAGAAAATTAATAAGTTCGGGTTCTCCTTTTGAGGATGTAATGGGCTATTCAAGAGCAGTAGTAGAAGGAGATTGGGTTTTTGTATCTGGAACAACAGGTTTTAATTATGAAAATATGACCATTGCAGATGATGTTGTCAATCAAACTGAGCAATGTTTTAAAAATATTAAGGCTGTTTTAGAGCAAGCGGGTTCTAGTTTAGATAAAATTGTACGAATTACTTATATTTTACCAACAGCGTCTGATTTTGAATTAACATTACCGGTTTTAAAAAAATATATGGGAAATGTGAAACCAGCAGCTACCGTTTTTTCTGCAGCTTTAATTGATGAAAAAATGAAAATTGAAATTCAAGTTACTGCTTTAAATAAATAAAAAAAAGCCTTTCGCTTTTAGCTTTTAGCTATTAGCCAAAAGGTAAAAGCCAAAAAAATGAGAATAATACCAGCAATAGATATTATAGACGGAAAATGTGTTCGTTTAACAAAAGGAGATTATAACACAAAGAAAATTTATAACGAAAATCCGTTAGAAGTTGCCAAAGAATTTGAAGCTGCGGGAATCGAATATTTGCATGTGGTAGATTTAGATGGTGCAAAAGCAAGTGAAATTATCAACTATAAAGTATTAGAGCAAATTGCTTCTAAAACGAATTTGAAAATTGATTTTGGTGGTGGTTTAAAATCTGATAAAGATTTAGAAATTGCTTTTAATTCTGGAGCGAATCAAATTACTGGAGGAAGTATTGCTGTTAAAAATGCAGAAATTTTTGAAAGTTGGATTAAAAAATATGGTTCAGAAAAAATTATTTTAGGTGCCGATTTTTATCCTGATACAACAGGAGGAAAGATTGCTACGAATGGATGGCAAGAAGAAAGTTCTTTAGAGTTGATTCCTTTTATTGCCGATTATCAAAAAAAAGGAATTCAGTATATTATTTGTACAGATATTTCTAAAGACGGCATGCTACAAGGACCAAGTTTCGATATCTATCAACAGATTTTATCCGAAGTAAAAAACGTAAAACTAATTGCTTCTGGTGGAATTTCTGCTTTTGATGAATTGCCTAAATTGGCAGAAAATGGTTGTGAAGGTGTTATTATTGGAAAAGCAATTTATGAGAATAAAATCAGCTTAAAACAGTTGGAGCAATTTATATTAAAAAAATAGCAATTAGCTTTCAGCAGTTTGCTATTTGCGAACAGCCAAAAGCCAAGAGCCAAAAGCTATAAAAAATGTTAACAAAAAGAATAATACCTTGCTTAGATATTAAAAACGGAAGAACTGTAAAAGGTGTTAATTTCGTGAATTTAATAGATGCAGGAGATCCTGTAGTTTTAGCAAAACAATATGCAGATTTAGGTGCAGACGAATTGGTTTTTTTAGATATTTCTGCAACATTAGAAGGTAGAAAAACCATGATAGAAATGGTGCATCAAGTGGCGGAACAAGTAAATATTCCGTTTACAGTTGGTGGTGGAATTTCTTCTGTAGAAAACGTAAATGAGTTGTTAAAATGGGGGGCAGATAAGGTTTCTATCAATTCATCCGCGGTAAAAAGACCTGAATTGGTTAATGAATTGGCAGAAAAATTCGGGAGTCAGTGTGTGGTGGTTGCTATTGATGCCAAACAAATTGACGGAGAATGGTTTGTGCATTTGGCAGGAGGAACCATACCAACAGATATTAAATTATTTGAATGGGCAAAAGAAGTAGAAAATCGTGGCGCAGGAGAAATTTTGTTTACGTCTATGAATCATGATGGTACAAAAGCAGGTTTTGCAAACGAAGCTTTGGCACATTTATCAGAAATATTAAACATACCTATTATTGCTTCTGGAGGAGCAGGAACAATTCAGCATTTTGCAGATACGTTTAAAGAAGGAAAAGCAGATGCTGCATTAGCTGCAAGTGTTTTTCATTTTGGAGAAATCCCTATTTTAGAGTTAAAAAAGGAGTTGAAAAAGCAAAATATACCAGTTAGAATATAAAATGTAAAGAATGTCATTCCGAAGAAGAAGGAATCTAAATCTCTGTGAAAGCTCATTTTGAAATGACAATATAGTATAAAAATAAAATTATGAATATCGATTTTAGTAAAAACAACGACGGATTAGTACCCGCAATCATTCAAGATGTAACCACAAAAAAGGTGTTGATGTTAGGGTATATGAATGAAGAAGCGTTTGCAAAAACGCAAGAAACAAAATTAGTTACTTTCTTTTCTAGAACTAAAAATAGACTTTGGACAAAAGGTGAAGAAAGCGGAAATGTATTGAATTTAGTAGATATAAAACTAGATTGCGACAATGATACTTTGTTGGTTTCTGTAAATCCGAATGGGCCAACATGTCATAAAGGAACAGATACTTGTTGGGGAGAAGAAAACAAATCTAATTATGGTTTCTTTTCTACTTTAGAAGACGTTATTACAGAAAGAGTAGCTAATAAAGACACTAAAAAATCTTATGTAGCAAGTTTATTTGCTAAAGGAATTAACAAAGTTGCTCAGAAAGTAGGAGAGGAAGCAGTGGAGACTGTTATTGAGGCAATGGACAATAACGATGAATTATTTATCTATGAGTCAGCAGATTTAATGTTCCATTATTTAATGTTGTTACAAGCAAAAGGGTTTACGTTAAAAGATATTGAAAAAGAATTAATAGGAAGACATAAATAACGCTTTTTGAAAGATTTATGGTACAGATGTGAAAACTATAGTTTTTCCATAATAAGGATTTTCTCCTGCTGTAAAAACCATTCTAGTTTCACTAAGTTCTGTTAAACCAAGAATAGTAAGTTCAGTTCTAAAATTTTCATCAAGACTTTCTCCTTTAGAAATATTGATGAAAATTTCACCTATATCTTCGTAGAAATTATAAGTTAAACGCCCGTCTTGTTCTGTAGGATTATCGTAGTAACAAGAATTATTACCAAGCGTTACCTGAGCTTCGTTTTTATCGTAGAAAAAAGTATACGTATCATCGGTATAACAGTCGTTAAATTCGCTGAGTAAATCATTTTCATAGGTTTTGTAAAAGCCCTCAACTTTCCATGTTTTAGAACCGTTTCCATGAATTTTTTGTAAATCATCTACGTTATATCTAACATCTATTTCTTTGTCGTCTTTGCTGCAGTTGTATAATAATAAACTGGTAAGAATTAAAAGTAATAAATAGATGTGTTTCATAGTGTAGGTTTTTTTGTTTAAAATTATAAGAAGCAATTAGTATGCCAAATGATTTATTTTTATTGAAATAAGAAAAGTATTATTGTTTAACTATTTATCAAATTTAAAGTGACTAAATAAATATCTTGCTTGGTCATTTTTGCTTTTAACCATGCAAAGAAACTCATCATAAAAATATCTTCTTTCTCGTTGTTTATCCAACTAAAAGAAGTTGCTACTTTCTCTTTAAATTCGGTTGTGGTAGCAATCTCTGGATTTTTATAGTAGATTTCTACTAACTTTAAATAAGTAATTACCCTTTCTTGATTAATTTCTGACAGATTCGTAAAATAGTTTCTTTTAAAGCTTTTTAACCTAGAATCTACCAAGTCTATATTTCCTAAATCTATTTGTAATAAAATTTCAATTAAGTTTTTTTTGATGGTCCAAATAATACCTGCTTTTTCAATATACCATTTATCGGTATGGTAAAATTTAGACACTAATTTTTGAGCTTTTTCTAAGGATTTATGCTGGTAATAAAAAACGATTAATGAAAGAGAGAAGTCTAATTGAGCAACAAGATCCGTGTTTTTTTTATCGATATAAGGTTCTAATAAAGCAATAGCTTGTTCTTGTTTATTTGTGTAATTTAAGTTTAGAGCATGCAGTAAATCATATTTCAGAATAAAATCACTATAATATTTTTTCTTTTCAGCATTCATATAGAAAAGCATCAGTTTTAAGTATTTTTGAGATTTATTAAACTTCTTATTTCTAAAAAGTACGTTGGCAATTAAATACAAAACCTCTAAGTGATAATTAAGTTGTTTGTCTTTGGATGTATGATTTTGAATAATTTGATAGGTTTCAATAACGAATTCTTCAATATTATAATAATCGAATTTTTGAGCAGAAGATATGCTGGTTATCTGAATAATTTGATACAAGGACTTGAACGATAAGGTATCTGAAATTGTAATATTTTGTTCTTTTAAAATAATGGATATCAATTCTTTAATGTCAATATTAGACTTGTTTTTGTGATAATTGGCTAATGATGTCCTAATTTTAGCATAGGCAATATTTAGTTGATCTTCTAAAATAAGTCGATTTTGGTTCTCTTTAAAAGTACTAATTAATTGATCTAAATTTAAGTTTGGGTTTAAATGAGCATATTGAATTTTAGTATGATAAACTTCATTTAAAATTGCAAATAATTGATACTCATTTGCAATTATGATGGTTTTGTCTAAAATTTGATACCCAACTTTTATTTGTTCTTTCTTTAGGAAGTGTCTGGCAGAAAGAATGTTTTTTATTAAAAGAATATCTATAGAGTTTTCTTCTTTCATACTTGTGTTTGCTGTAAAATCTATAAGAGATTGAAACAAACGTTTTCTAAGTGCGTGTAAAGCTACTTTATTCTGTTTACCGTATAATTTATCAGAAATTTCAGCAGAAGATGCATTGTCTTCTAGTAAAAGTGTAACCAATTGGCCGTTTTTAGCATCTTTTCTTTTGTTCTTTTTATGGAGAAAAGAAAGAAATTCTTGTTGTTGTTCCTTTGTAAAAGTACTTAATACTTCTTTTAAATTTATCATTATATCGTCAGTAAATGTCTTGTAAATATAATTAAATAATAGAATATAAATAATTTTTTATATTTTATATCGTCAGTAATTGTTTAAAATTGAATTCTCAGAACTTTAAAAGAGTCGCAAATTTGTATCATAATTATTAAACTAAATATTATGAATTATCAAACAACATCTTCTATTAATGAAGAAACTAAAAAAGTAAGTAAAAAGAATAAAGTAAAGAATGAGTTAAATCCAAAACCAACTTCTGCTTATATTGGCGCTTCGTGGGGAGTTTTAATGATTGGTCTGGTTTCTTACTGTATCGGTTTATGGAATGCTTCTATGGAATTGAATGAAAAAGGGTATTATTTTTCTATTCTTTTAATGGGTATTTATGCAGTAATTTCTTTGCAAAAAGCGGTAAGAGACAAAGCAGAAGAAATTAAAGTAAGTGAAATGTATTACGGAATAAGTTGGGTGGTAGTTATAGCGGCCATTCTTTTGTTAATTATAGGGCTTAGAAATGCAGATTTGCTTTTAAGTGAAAAAGGTTTCTACGGAATTTCATTCCTATTAAGTTTATTTGGAGCCATTACAGTACAAAAGAATACGAGAGATATCGATTTTATCAACAACAAAACAGAAGAAGAGAAAAGTTAGTTTAGTAATGGTTTTAGAGAGCCAAAACCTCACAAGTTTCGACTTGTGGGGTTTAAAATTAGTATTTTTAATAAAAATTAAAATGAAATGGATTCAAAATTTATAAAAGAACTTCCAGAATTGATACAGAATGGAGTTATTTCTAAAGAAATAGCATCAAAAATTGAAAACTATTACAATTCAAGATCAGCTTCAAAATCCTCTTCAAACAACTTATTCACCATTTTTGGTGTTTTGGGTAGTTTATTAGTAGGGTTAGGAATTATATTAATATTAGCCCATAATTGGGACGATTTTTCTAAAACGGTAAAATCTATTTTAGCTTTTTTACCACTTGTAGTTGGTCAGTTTATTGTAGGATATTCAATACTAAAAGAAAAATCTAAAACATGGTTAGAGTCTTCTGGAGTGTTTTTGTTTTTTGCAGTAGGTTCTAGTATTTCGCTAATTAGTCAAATTTATAACATTCCAGGTAATTTAAGTTCCTTTTTACTTTCTTGGATATTGTTGTGTTTGCCCTTAATTTATTTATTAAAATTTAAAGGAGTTTTTTTATTAACCTTAATTTTTGCAACGGTCTATGCTTGCAGTTTAGGGTATAGCTTTTCTAGTGAAACTAAAGTGCCATGGTTTTATATATTGCTATTTGCTTTATTGCTGCCACAATATTTTTACCATTTAAAAAACAATTTAACTACTAATTTTACAGCTATTTTAAATTGGTTGTTTCCTTTGAGTTTAATTATTGTTTTTGGAGCTTTCTTAAATACTGTTTACCGATTAGATGTAATTTTATACTCATTTTTATTAGGTTTTATTTACAATGTAGGGCAATTAAAAAGCTTTAGAAGTTTACGTGTTTCTAAGAATGGATTTTTAGTAATTGGTTCTTTAGGTTTAGTAATAACAATGCTTATGGTTAGTTTTGAAAGTTTTTGGAACATAGATTTTGAAATTTCATTTTTAGGTAATAAGGAACTGTTAATTGGGGGCTTTTTAATGTTAAGTACACTTTATATGTTGATAAAAAACAACTCATTTTCAAAATTTAATTTTAATAATATTTTTCAATTCATTCCTTTTTTAATGATTTTATTTTATGCCACTCAGTCATTAGATACTAGAATTACCGTTGCACTGGTTAATATTACAGTGCTGGTATTAGGAGTTAGTATTGTAAAAAAAGGTGTGGATAAAGCTAGTTTTGTTATTCTAAATTATGGTTTACTAATTATTACTGCATTAATTACTTGTCGTTTTTTAGATACAGAAATGACATTTATAATTAGAGGTTTATTATTTATAATTGTTGGGGCAGGTTTTTTTGTAACCAATTATTTAATGCTAAAGAAACAAAGTAAAACGCTAAAAAAATAAAAAATGAAATCAAAAAAAATAATATTTATACTTTTTTTATTGGTGGTTCTTATGCAATTAGCGGTACCAACAAAAATGATGTATGATCAAGAAGAAACTTTAAAAGCAGGCAAGTTTTATAAGTTTATAACACAGCCAATAGATCCTAATGATCCATTTAGGGGTAAGTTTATTAGAATGAATTATGAGATAAATTCGTTTAAAACAGAGGATTCTATTTGGAAAAGAAAACAAGAAGTTTATGTTTATTTTAAGGACAGTATTGGTTTTGCTAAATTAAAAACGGTTAGTAAGGTAAAACTATCGATACCGAACGATTATGTAATTGCTAAAACAAATTGGTATAATAAAAGAAGAAAGGTTGTTAGTTTTAATTTACCTTTTGATCGTTTTTATATGGAAGAATTTAAAGCGAAACCTGCTGAAGATTTAGTGAGAATGAATAGGAGAGATACGGTAAAAGAGAATACAACTTATGGGATGGTTTATATACATAATGGGAATTTTGTTCTTAAAGATGTTTTTATAAATGATATTTCTATAAAAGATTTGGTAGGTTCAGAGAAAGCAGAGTAGATTTTTTATCAATTAAAACACTTTAGAAGTAAGTACTTATAAGGTGTTTTCGTTTTTACTAAAATTAAATTTTGTTCTAGTGTGATATTCTAATTTTTTGCTTCCTATTTTTTTAGTTTGTTTAAGATGAGTACCATAAACTTCGGAATTTAAACCATCAATTTTAATTTTATTTTGCAGTGTTTAACGGCTAATAGATTTGCTTAATTAATTATTGGTGCTGATTGTATTTAAAAATTTAGTAACATGATAAAAACAATTAGAACTATTCATTTAAAATGACTTTAGGTTTTAAATATCAATTATCTTTGTTGGCTTAAATTAGCTTTAATCGAAAAGAATTCCTCGAGGCTCTGCCTCGAGGTTTCCATTGAAACTGTCATTCTCGCGAAGGCGGGAATCTAAAATACAGATTTTTTGGTTTTTGATTCTAAAATCAAAATGAAACCAGCGAAATATTTCTATGGCTCGGCCTTGAGGATCGTTGGTTTTAAAAATAATATTTATTTGAAAAAGTCAAAATTATTAATCGTTTTAGCATTTATCTCCATTTATGTAATTTGGGGATCTACTTATTTGTTTAATAAAGTAGCTGTTACAGAGCTTCCTCCATTTTTTTTAGCTTCAGTTCGTTTTTTAACAGCAGGAGCATTAATGATGTTTTTTGCAATTCTTTTAAAGCATAATTTATCCATTTCTAGAAAGCAACTTTTAAATGTGGGTATTGCATCTTTTTTCTTTTTAGTTTATGGAAACGGTGTTTTTGTTTGGGCTTTAAAATATGTAGATAGTGGCTTTGGTGCTTTATTAGCATCTACGCAACCTTTATTTGTACTGTTTTTATTACGATTGATTGATAGAAAACCATTTCAAAAGAAATCGATGATTGGTGTTGGTTTGGGTGTTTTTGGAATGTATTTATTAGTGAGTCAGCAAGAATTAACAACTTCTGAAGGAAGTTTGCTTGGAACTTTTATGATTTTAACTTGTGTGTTAAGTTGGAGTTATGGTAGTGTTTTTGTTTCTAAAGCAAATTTGCCAAAAAGTTTTATGGTAAGTACAGGCTATCAAATGTTAGTGGCAGGTACTATTTTAATGTTTATGAGTTTAAGTTTTAATGAAACATGGAGCTCTCCTCTAAGTTGGAGTACAGATGTTCAGGTTTCTATGCTAATGCTTATTGTTTTTGGTGGAGTTATTGCTTTTACAGCCTTTAATTATTTGCTAAAAGAAGTAGCTACAGAAAAAGTATCAACTTCTGCTTATGTAAATCCTGTAATAGCGTTATTTATGGGGTGGTTTTTTTTAGATGAACACCTAACAACGCAGTCTGTATTTGCTTCGGCTATTTTATTAACAGGTGTTTATTTTATCACGTCAAGAAAAAGAAAGTAGTGTAAATTAAATGATAAATTCTAATAAATATTCTTTTATCAATCCTAAAAAGTGGCCATTTTTCTACGGATATGTGGTTTTAATTTTTGGTAGTATAGGTATATTATTCAGCATACCTGGTCAAACTGTGGGCGTTTCTGTTTTTACAGATCCTGTTAAAGATGCCTTAGGTTTAACTAGAAATCAATTTAGCAATGCGTATTTAATTGGTACTTTGCTAAGTGCTTTTTTTGTAACAAAAGCAGGACGATTATTTGATAAATTCGGAGCACGTTATGTTGCTTTTTTTGCAACATCCTTTTTAGCAATCTCGTTAATTATTTTTTCATATTCAGAAGGGATTAGTGATACTCTTAAACTTTTTTTGAATATAAAATCTTGGGTAATTCCTTTTGTATTGCTAAGTTTCTTATTTTTTCTAGTACGTTTTTGCGGACAAGGAGTGCTTACTATGGCTTCTAGAAATATGGTAATGATGTGGTTTGATAAAAATCGAGGTAAAGTAAATTCTATAAGTAGTATTGCTGTTTCTTTAGGTTTTTCGAGTTCTCCAATTTTGTTTAATTATTTAATTGATGAAAACGGATGGGAGGTAAGTTGGCAAATTTTAGCAGTTAGCTTATTTGTTTTTAGTTTTTTAATACTTCAGTTTTATAGAAATAAACCAGAAGACTTTGGTTTAATTCCGGATGGTTTTCTTTCTAAAAAGAAAAGTAAAAAAAAGAAAGTTGAAATTCTAGAAGTTAATTTTACGTTGGAGGAAGCAAAGCAAACAAGAGCTTTCTGGATGTTTGGTTTGTCTTTAGCTTTTTTTAGCTTTTTTAGTACAGGTTTTACGTTTCATGTAATTTCAATTTTTAATACACAAGGCTATGATAAAACAGAAGCAATTGCTGTTTTTTTGCCAATTTCAATCATAGCTATTTCTGTTTCTACATTAGCTAATATTCTAAGTGATTATATTGAACATAAAATTTATCTTTTTATCATGATTTTTAGCGGAATTATAGCTGCTGTTGGTCTTTTATTATTAGATGACTCCATAGGAATTTATTTGTTAATTATAGGTTTAGGTGTTTGTAGTGGGCTTTTTGCAGTTGTGAATGCTGTAACTTGGCCTCGTTATTTTGGAAGAAAGTATTTAGGAGCTATAACAGGTAAAATAATGAGTTTTTTGGTTATAGCAAGTGCATTGGCTCCTAGTTTCTTTAGCTATTGTTTTACGAGTTTAGGGAGTTATCGTTATGTAAGTTATGTGTTAATTCCTTTTTTAGGTTTTTTATTTATAGGTTCTTTAACTTTAAAAAAGCCACATAAAATAACAGATAAATAAAGATTAGTTTTGGAAGTAAAAAGAGCTATAAAATACATGTTGATAAGCACCTTAGCTTTTGCCTGCATGAATTCTACTGTAAAATATTTAAAAGGTATTCATACTTTTGAAATTGTTTTTTTTAGGTCTTTAGGATCGCTTTGTTTTACGATTGTTTTTTTATTAAAATATAAAATACCAATGATTGGTAAAAATAATAAATTACTAATTTTAAGAGCGATAGCAGGTACCACTTCAATGAGTCTTTTTTTTATGTCTATAAAGTATTTATCTATTGGTACTGCCGTTTCTATAAGGTATATTGCTCCAGTTTTTTCAGCTATTTTTGCGGTGTTTTTGTTGAAGGAAAAAATTAAACCTTTACAATGGTTCTTTTTTGTAATTTCACTTGTAGGTGTTTTTGTGTTAAAAGGATTTGATCATCAATTAAATACAACGGGTTTAATTTTGGTTTTACTAGCTTCGGTACTTAGTGGGTTGGTATATGTACTTATCAGTAAAATAGGGAAGAGTGAGCATCCACTTGTAGTTGTATATTATTTTATGATGTTTGCCACTGTTTTAGGAGGCTTGCTTTCTATAAATAATTGGATAACCCCTAAAGGAATTGAATGGCTGTTTTTATTGCTTTTAGGTGTTTTTGGTTATGTAGGACAGGTTTTTATGACCAAAGCTTTTCAGACAGCTTCTACAAATATAGTGGCACCAATTAAATATTTTGAGGTTATTTATACAGCTACTTTTGGCGTTTTCTTATTTGGAGAAATTTATACTTTTTACAGTTTTTTAGGAATCGCGTTAATTATTGGTGGTTTAATTTTAAATATTTGGTACAAGTCTAAAATTGATAATTCATATAAAGACTCTAAAAAATAGCATTCGTTTTTAAATAGTTATTTATATCTTTCAGCTTAAAAATAAATCATTGCAAACAGAACTCATTTTATATATAATTCTTGCCTTGTTACTGAGTATTTCAGTAGCCTATTTTCAGTATTTTTTTAAGAATAAAAAGAAGGCAAAAATTAATCTCCTATTATTTTTTTTGAAGGCGGTTAGTCTTTTTTTATTGCTTTTATTATTGATAAACCCTACGATAAAGAAAACGAAAAATCAAAATACAAAGCCTGTGTTAGCTGTTCTTGTTGATAATTCTAAATCTATCCCCTTTTTTAAGGAAACGAAGAGTATGACAACATTTTTAGCAGAAATTAAAAATGATAAAAGCATTAACGAGAAATTTGATGTTAATAGTTTTAGTTTTGGGGGTGATGTAAAGTCTCTAGATTCGCTTTCTTTTATAGAGAACGAAACCAATGTATCTAAAGCAATAACGGCTGTAAATGAATTGTATGAGGATAAAATTGCACCAATAATCTTATTATCAGACGGAAACCAAACGATTGGTAATGATTATGAGTTTATCAATTCGAAACAAAAAATATATCCTATTGTTTTTGGTGATACTGTTCAGTATAAAGATTTAAAAATAAGTCAGTTAAATGTTAATAAATACAGTTATATAAAAAATAAATTCCCCATTGAGGTATTGTTGAATTACGAAGGAAAAGAAGATGTTACTTCACAATTTTCAATATATAAAAACGGAAAAACCATTTTTACTAAAAAAATACAATTTTCAACAAAAGAAAACTCTAAAACGATTGCTGCGAATTTAACATCAAACAAAGAGGGATTGCAATATTACACCGCATCAATTAGAAAGATAGAGGGGGAGAAAAACACAAAGAATAATACCAAAAATTTCTCTGTAGAAGTAATCGATGAACAAACAAAAGTACTTGTTTTAACATCTGTTTTACATCCTGACTTAGGAGTTTTGAAAAAATCAATAGAAAGTAATAAACAACGTTCTGTAGATGTTTTTTTAGTTGGTGATTTTAAAAATCAAACAAATGATTATCAATTAATTATATTAAATCAACCAAACAGTAAGTTTAATAAAATTATAAATGAAATTAAAACGAATAATAGCAATTATTTTTTAATTTCTGGGGTAAATACAGATTGGAGTTTTATCAATAAACAACAATTAGGTTTTTCAAAAAAAACAATCAATCAAACAGAAAATTATGGTGCATTTTTTAATGATTCTTTTTTAACGTTTTTACAAAAAGATATTGGCTTTAATCAATTTCCTCCGCTTAAAGATCAATTTGGAGAGGTTGCAATTTCTAAAGAGCATCAGACATTATTATATCAAAATATAAACGGATTAGAAACTAAACAACCTTTATTGGCAACTTTAGAAGAGAACAATCATAAATTTGGGGCGTTATTCGGAGAAGGTTTATGGAAATGGAGAGCAGCTAGTTTTTTAAACTCAAGTTCCTTTCAAGATTTTGATGCATTTATAGGAAATATAGTACAATATTTAGCATCCAATAAAAAGAGAAATCGATTAGAGGTAAATGCAGAATCTTTATATCCTGCTAATTCAACTATTGATATATCGGCATTTTATACGGATAAAAATTATTTATTTGATGCAAGGGCTGCGTTAGAAATTACAATAACTAATAAGGAAACTAAAAAGGTAATAAAAAGACCTTTTTCATTGATGCATAATTCTTATCAAACAGAAATTGAAAATCTTGCTTCTGGGAATTATAGTTATAAAGTTACTGTTATTGGTCAGAATATTAATAAATACGGTCAATTTAAAATTACAGAAACTCAAATAGAAGAACAATTTACCAATGCAAATTCTAAGAAACTCTTAAAGTTAGCAGATAAAACAAACGGAAAATTATTTTTTAAAAATGAAGTAGCTCAATTAAAATTGGCCCTTTTAGAGGATAAAACATTTTATACAACTCAGAAATCTATTGTTAAAGAACAAAATTTAATAGATTGGAAATGGATTTTATTCATTGTAATTGGTTTATTTACGGTAGAATGGTTTGTTAGAAAATATTATGGAAAAATTTAAAACTAAAAATTAATATGAGATTTCACACAAGAAAATGGGTAAAACCAGAAGATTTAAATCCGAATGGAACATTATTTGGTGGTAAGTTATTACAGTTTATTGATGAAGAAGTAGCTATTTATGCTATTATTCAATTAGAAAACACAAGAACGGTTACAAAATACATGTCTGAAATAGATTTTGTGAGTTCTGCAAAACAAGGAGATATTATTGAAATAGGTATAGATGTTTTAAAGTTTGGAAACAGTTCTATTACATTAACTTGTAGCGTTAGAAATAAATTGACTAGGAAAACAATTATTGAAGTTGAGAAGATTGTTATGGTTTCTTTGGATGAAAATGGACATCCTAAAAAGCATGGAAAGACAGAGATAGAATATGTAAAAGATAGGTTAGATTAATATTTTTTAGATGGATTTGTTTTTATTGAATTACGCCCCATTTATTAACCTTTTTCAACGAAGATATAAATTATATATATTGTGTTTCACAAAGTTAAATTGTAAATTTGTTGTTAATCAAAAACAATAAGTATGGCGAATAATCAAGTAGATATAAAGTTTCCTAAGGGAGGTGTTTTTTTTATCATATTAGCAGTAGTAGTAATTATTTTATTTTCTAAATCTACAGTGACTATTGGGCCTGGAGAAGGTGGAGTTGTCTTTGAAGCTTTAGGAGATGGTATTAATACAGAAAAAACATACGGAGAAGGTTTTCAGATTGTAGCTCCTTGGAATCGTATGATTGTAAGAAAAGTGCGTCAGCAAGCTATTTCTACAGAAATGAATGTGCTTTCTGTTAATGGGTTAGAAGTTAAAGTAAATGGTACTATTTGGTACGAACCTGAATTTTCTAATTTAGGAAAATTGATAAAAACAAAGGGAGAGGATTATGAACGTGAATTGTTAGATCCTGCAATTAATGCAGCTGCAAGAAGCGTTGTTGGGCGTTATACTCCAGAGCAATTATATTCTAGTAAAAGAGATGTTATTGAGCAAGAGATTTTAGATGAAATTCAAATCGTTTTAAAAGATCAATTTTTAGCAGTGAAAAGAGTTTTGGTTGAAGATGTTAAGTTACCAACCACTATTAGAACTGCAATTGAAACGAAGTTAAAGCAAGAGCAAGAATCTTTAGAATATGAATTTAGATTAGCAAAAGCGAAGAAAGAGGCAGAAAGACAAAAAATTGATGCAGAAGGTAAAGCTGTTGCAAATAAAATTTTAAGTGCTTCTTTAACAGATAAAATTTTACAAGAAAAAGGAATCGGTGCTACTTTAGAATTATCTAAATCACCTAACAGTAAGGTAATTGTTATAGGTTCTGGTAAAGATGGTTTACCTATTATTTTAGGAAATCAATAGTGATGTAAAAATGTAACATAAGATAGTTTATGATATTATTAAAAAATCCAGCGGAAGCTGGATTTTTTTTTATCATTTTTAAAAATCTTAAAGTTCTGTTAAAGTCAATTTTAGCATGTAACTTTTATGTCTTTTCTAAGTCTTACAGATGTAGTTTATACTTGAAAAATAAAATAGGTAGTAATAATAAGTGCATTTAAAAGGTGCTTATAAAGAAATAGAGCGTATACTTATAAATATAGTATAACTATATTTAGTTTAGTATTTAGTTAGTTTTTAATAGTTGATTAGAGCCGAAAGCAATATTGTTTTCGGCTTTTTTCAATTAAAAAACCTTGAAGCAATGCCTCAAGGTTTTCTTTAATATGACCAAGCTATTACGGTTAGGTTCTTTAATTGAATGTTTTTAATATTAATCCTTTACAGGAATTTTATCTCGCTCAATCTTTCCTTTTTTTAGTGCTTTGTAGTTTTCATAACAATCTAATACCGCTTCTATCATTTGTAAATCTGAAGCTTTTTTAATAAAATATTCAGAGTAATTACAGTCTGTTAAGAGTTCTGTAAGTTCTTGTCTGTCCATTTGCAGGTATTCCATCATTACTTCCCTGTCAAATTTACCAGATAACATTTTACGTAAATTATCTTCTTTCTTTAGTTTTTGTAATTTTTTTAATTGCTTCGGTTTTTTTCCGAAGAGATTGTATAAGAAATCAACGGGTTGAAATAAAGCATCAATAGGAGAGGAGAAGTCTTTTCCTTTAGGTTTACCAACTTCATAAGTTTGTGGTAATCCGTTAATTTTAATTCTTGTAAATCGATCTTTAGGCACTTGTTTTACATCAATTTCTAAAACACCAATTAATTGGGTAGATTTAATAACAACTTCTCTAACTTCTTCTGGTTTTTCATATAGCGCAATTAATAATTCGTTTCCTTTTAATAAATCGTTTGTAATTTTTAGCTTTATTGATGCGTATCCTAAATACGAAACTAGAATGGTGTCATTCGCTTTTGTATGTATTTCAAAAAAACCTCTATCGTTTGTAATTGTACCTTGTACGCTGTTTAAATTTAATATATGAGCAGCGCTTAAAGCTTTTTTAGTTTCGGCATGTATAATTTGCCCTTTTAAAGTTTTAACACGAATAGAGTCGTTCTGAGAGAATGTGCTTAAAGAAGCGAATAAGCACAAAATATATAATAGTCTTTGCATTCTGCAATAATAGGAATAAATGCTTTTAGAAAGGTTAATTTTTTGTAAAACCATATTGTTTTTTAAAATAGATTGCCAAATAGGTATAATATTAACTATTTATTTTCTTTTACAGTCAGTTTTTATAAAGATACTAAGAAATTAGTCAACCTAGAAGTGTTTTTAATACATAATGGAAGTTTTTGTATTTAAGTATTGCAAAAAAAAACAAGCTCTTTTCATAGAAAAGAGCTTGTTTTTTAATATTTATGTGTTTTTAATTATCTGTATCGTCTTTTTAAATTCCAGACTGTAGAAATTGTGTTACTTAAATTTTTTGCTGGAACTCCAACTTTGCTTTTTATTTTTTGATTACTTGTTTTCATAAATGATTTAATTTGCGGGTGCAAAAGTAGTTTGTTTATAAGTGTCTGAAAACAATAGGTTTAATGAGATTGTGTGGTAAATTATCTTTTACAATCATAATTTGGTGTTTTTTTTAGTAACACCTTGTTTTTAAGTAATGTATATGTTTTGTATTGAGGTTTTTACACTTTTGTAAAGCAATCTATTTAGACTTGAGGTTTTAAACTCATTAACTCTTTATAGAGTTTCTGAACCGGTAAACCTACAACATTAAAATAGCTGCCTTCTAGGTTCTCAATAGCTATAAAGCCAATCCATTCTTGAATTCCATAAGCTCCAGCTTTATCAAAAGGTTGGTAGTTTTTAATGTAGTAATTTATTTCTTCGTCAGATAGTTCTTTAAATGTAACCGTAGTTATATCATTAAATATTTTTTGAAAATGGTTGCTCTTTATACTAATTGAGGTGATTACTTCGTGTTTTTTTCCAGATAGGGCCCGTAACATATTAAAGGCATCTTCTTCATCTTTTGGTTTTCCTAAGGCTTCCTCATTTAACCAAACGATGGTATCAGAGGTAATTAACAAATCATTGTCTGCTAAATTAACAAATGCTTTCGATTTTAAATCAGCTAAGAAATCTGTTATTGCTGTTCCTTTTAATTCTGGTGGATATATTTCTTCTACTTCTTTCAATTGAATTGTAAAATTAATATCTAAGTCTTTAAAGAATTGTTGCCTTCTTGGAGATTTTGAAGCTAATATTACGTTGTGTTCTTTTAATTTTTCTCTTAACATATAAATTGTGTAATTGTTGAACTGCGTATTTGTGTAATTGTATTTAAAGTTACTTTCTAAAATTCCTTTAATTTATGAGTCTATGAATCTAAATAAAAGCATTGATACAATACCAAAAAGCATAATTATCTTCATTAAGGTACTTAGTTTAGAAAATTCTTTTTTTGTTTCTGCTATCCATAATTTATACATAAAATAGAGTAGAGGAAGTAGAATACATACAATTCCGTAAATTAAAAGTACAAACTCGTTCGTTAATGATTGAAGTACAATCAATAAAAACACCAATAAACCGGCACTAAAGAAAAAAGCGACTTTAGAAGCTCTTTTTCTTCCGAATAGAATAGGTAAAGTCTTTGCTTTTATTTTTAAATCTCCATTTATATCTTCGATATCTTTTATGATTTCTCTAATAAGATTGGTTAATATAGAGAAAACGATGTAAGTAATCATTATTAAAAGTAATCGAACGCCTGTGCCAAGGTTGCTAAATACTTCTAGAAGATTACTACTATTTGCTTTAGGTTCATTAAATAATACTGTTATAAATATCACTAAACCTAATAGTACAGAAACTATTAGATTGCCAATAAGTAGTGTTTTTTTTAAGTATTTGGAATATAAAAAAAGCGATAAAATAGTCCCTAAAAAAAAGAAACTGTATGCACTGTTTTCTGTTGTAAAAGATACATAACTCCCTAAAAGTAAACCTAAAATACTCGTAGCATAGTAAAGAATCCAGGCTTTCTTTTTAGAAATAGACGCTCCTATAATAACCTTTAAAGGCTTGTTTATTTTATCAGCATCAATATCAAAAATATCGTTAATAATATATCCGCCAGCGGTAATCAATAAAATGCTAAATGCAAGTAGTGTAAATTGATAATGCGTTAAAGTAATTCCTAAATATTTGGTGTGAATTAAAGTGTAGTTTTTTATACTAATGTGACTAAAGAAAATAGAATTTATCAACGCGTATTTGGTTAAAACCATTGTCAATAAAACCATAAAAAGGTTTTTATAACGAATTAGCTTTAAAAAGTCCATTATCCGTTAAAACTCTTTTTTATTCGTGCTAAATCTCGTTTGTTGTCCCTATCTTTAAGAACCTCACGTTTATCATGCGTTTGTTTTCCTTTGGCTAAAGCAATTTCTAACTTAGCAAAACCTCTATCATTAATAAACAAACGTAACGGAACAATAGTATTTCCTTTAGCTTCAACGTCTTTTCTTAAAGAACGTAATTCGCGTTTATTCATTAATAATCTGCGCTCACTTTTTGGTTTGTGGTTAAAGTGATGACCAAACATGTATTCTTGAATATACATATTTACAATAAACAATTCTCCACCGTCATTAAACTCACAAAAACTCTCTGTAATTCTAGCCTGACTTAGACGAATAGATTTTATTTCTGTTCCGGTTAATTGAATTCCAGCCACATATTTGTCTAGAATTTCAAATTCGAAACGAGCTTTTTTGTTCTTTATGTTTATCTTTTTCTGAACAGCCATAGACTGATTTTAATTTTAATAATTTTAACAAAGATACATTTTTACTTCGGTCAAAGAAATGTAATTTTGAAATCTATTATCCACCCAATAAAACAACAACCCATGAAATATTTACCAATTCTTTTTTTAGCTTTTTTAATTTCTTGTAAACCTTCTGAAAACAAGTTAACTGCACAGCAAGTTGTAGATAAAGCTATTATTTCATCAGGGGCAGATAAAGTAGGTAATTCCGAAATTAATTTTGAATTTAGAGACAAAAAATATATTGCAAATAGAAAACCTAATGGAAGTTTTAAGCTTACCAGAAAGTATAAAGATGAAAAATTAGGATTTATTTCTGATATTTTAAGTAATGACGGATTTAGAAGATTAGTGAATGGGGTTCCATATCAAGTAAACGATTCAATCTCTAATATTTTATCCAATTCAGTAAATTCTGTTCATTATTTTTCTGTTTTACCATTTGGTTTAAATGATAAAGCGGTTATAAAAAAGTTATTGCCATCAGCAACTGTAAAAGGAAAAGAATATTATAAAGTACAAGTTACTTTCTCTGAAAATGGAGGAGGAGAAGACTTTGAAGATGTTTTTATTTATTGGATTGGAAAACAAGATTTTTTAGTTGATTACTTGGCATATTCTTACCACACAAACGATGGAGGAAAACGTTTTAGAGCGATAAACAAAGAAGTCTTAAAAAACGGAATTCGTTTTGTGAATTATGATAATTATAAGCCTTTAAACAAAGAAATTTCTTTAACTGATATTGATAAATCTTTTGAAAAAAATGAGCTTAAAAAGTTGTCAGAAATTAATTTAGAAAATATTGAAGTACAGATTCTAAAGTAATCTAGTTAGTCTTACCGTTTTTTTTTGAAGCGATTTCCTCCTTGGAGTTTATCTTGATCGCAGTCGAAAGGCACTCGCTTTTTTTATTCAGAAAAAGAATAAAAAAGAGCTCAAACAAATGTTGTAATCAGGGCTAAGTGTGTTTGTTAACTAATTCTATTTAATCGTTTTTTCAAATTTAAAAAAGGTTATTCTACAGTTTCTAAAACACTTGTTTTTTTATCACCCAAAATGGTAACAATGTATAGATTAGCATTGTTATGATCGTCTATATCTTCATACTTTTTTTCTTCTATTATTTTGTTTACAAAAGCAGGAGTAGTATTGCTATGTCCAACCACTAAAACCGTTTTTCCTTTTGTTTCTTGTTGAAAAATAGAATCGTACATTTTATTAGGATTGTACTTTAATATTTCTAAATTTTTACTTTTAGCAGTAGGTGTTGCTGTTTGTAAGGTTCTGTTGTAATTGGTAGAATATATAGCATCAAAATGTATATTTTTAAAACGATTTGCCCATTTTTTTGCTCTTTCTAGTCCTTTATCATTCAAATAAGGGTTCTTGTTTGTTTTATCTGTTCTGTCTTTTTCTGCATGACGAATTAAATAATAGGTGGTTGTTTCATCTGAAGAACAAGAACAAAAGAGGCTAAGAGCAAAAACAAAAAGGAATAAAAACTTTTTCATAAGAGTAGATTTGAAAAACGAATATAATTAAAAAAGAAAAAGCGGTGTTTTTTAAAACACCGCTTTTTTTAAATGACCTAAAATTATTCGTTATCAATCTGAACTTGCTTCAGGTTCTTGCTTTTAAATGCCGAAATAAATTCAGTATGACAAAAATTATGCATTCTCAACCAAATCAGACTGATTTCTAAACACCAACTGATCATCAAAAGCATCAATTAAAATAATACTATCTGTAGTTATTTTGCCTGATAAAATTTCTTTAGAAAGCTGGTTCAATACCTCTTTCTGAATAACTCTTTTTACAGGTCTTGCTCCAAATTCTGGCTGATATCCTTTTTCAGACAAATATGTAATAGCTTCATCGGTTGCGTCTAACGTAATTTCTTGTTTACCAATCATTTTCTTTAAATGATCTATTTGTAATTTTACAATTTCAAATATGTTTTCCTTGTTTAAAGGGGTAAACATAATTACATCATCTATTCTGTTTAAAAACTCTGGTCTTACAGATTGTTTTAACAACGCTAAAACTTCAATTTTTGCTAACTCAGTAACAGCGTCTAAATCTGCTTTTGGATCGCTAAATTTCTCTTGAATTATATGACTTCCCATGTTAGAAGTCATAATTATAATCGTGTTTTTAAAATCAGCTACACGTCCTTTATTGTCCGTTAATCTACCTTCGTCTAAAACTTGCAACAATACATTAAAAGTATCTGGATGCGCTTTTTCAATTTCATCTAAAAGCACTACAGAATATGGTCTTCTTCTAACAGCTTCTGTTAATTGACCACCTTCATCATACCCAACATATCCCGGAGGCGCTCCTACCAATCTACTTACAGAATGTTTTTCTTGATATTCACTCATATCAATACGCGTCATGGCGTTTTCATCATCAAAAAGATATTCTGCCAAGGCTTTTGCTAACTCAGTTTTACCAACTCCGGTGGTTCCTAAAAACAAGAAACTACCAATAGGTTTGTTCGGATTTTGCAAACCAGCTCTAGAACGTCTAACAGCATCAGAAACCGCAATAATTGCTTCTTCTTGTCCAACCACTCTTTTATGTAATTGACCTTCTAATCGTAACAATTTTTCACGCTCAGACTGTATCATTTTTGTTACCGGAACACCTGTCCATTTAGCAACTACTTCTGCAATATCATCATATGTTACTTCCTCTTTTATTAAAGATTTTTCAGATTGATTTTCAGACAAAACTTTTTGGAAAACTTCTAAATCTTCTTGGGCTTTTTGCATTTTCCCGTATCTAATTTCGGCAACTTTACCGTAATCTCCATCACGTTCTGCTCTTTCCGCTTCCATTTTTAAATCTTCTATGGTAGCTTTTGCATTCTGAATATTATCTACAACCTCTTTTTCAGATTTCCACTTTGCATTCATTTCATTGCGTTCTTCTTTTAGGTTTGCTAAATCAGAACGTAAAGATTTTAACTTCGTTTCATCTTTTTCACGTTTAATGGCTTCTATTTCAATTTCTAACTGCATCACTTTTCTGTCTAAAACATCTAAGTCTTCTGGTTTAGAATTGATTTCCATACGCAATTTTGCCATGGCTTCATCCATTAAATCAATCGCTTTATCGGGTAAAAATCGATTGGTAATATAACGTTGCGATAATTCTACAGCACCAATAATCGCTTCATCTTTAATACGCACTTTATGGTGTGTTTCATATTTATCTTTAATACCTCTTAAAATAGAAATAGCACTTTCCGTATCTGGTTCATTTACTTGTACTTTTTGAAAACGTCTTTCTAATGCTTTGTCTTTTTCAAAGTATTTCTGATATTCATCCAACGTAGTTGCACCAATTGCACGCAACTCTCCACGCGCTAAAGCTGGTTTTAAAATATTTGCAGCATCCATAGCTCCTTGTCCTCCACCAGCACCCACTAACGTATGAATTTCATCAATAAAAAGTACAATATCTCCATCTGCACTTGTTACTTCTTTAATTACCGATTTTAAACGCTCTTCAAATTCACCTTTATATTTTGCTCCTGCAATTAATGCACCCATATCTAAAGAAAAAATAAGTTTTCCTTTTAGGTTTTCTGGTACATCACCATCTACAATTCGGTGTGCTAAACCTTCTGCAATCGCTGTTTTACCAGTTCCAGGTTCCCCAACTAAAATTGGATTGTTTTTGGTTCTACGAGATAATATCTGTAACAATCTACGGATTTCTTCATCTCTACCAATTACAGGATCTAACTTGCCATCTTGTGCTAATTGATTTAAGTTTTTAGCAAATTTGTTTAAAGAATTATAAGTTTCTTCTTGACTTTGAGAAGTTACGTTTTCTCCTTTTCTCAATTCATCAATGGCTGCTTGTAAATGCTTTTCTGTTACACCTTGGTCTTTTAAAACCTGTGCTATATTGCTTTTAGACTTAAAAATAGCCAGAATTAAATGCTCTATAGAAACATAATCATCTTTCATTTTTTTAGCAATAACTGCTGCTTCTGTTAAGGTTTTACTAGCTTCTCTAGAAAGCATTAATTCTGCACCAGAAACTTTAGGCAAACTTTCTAATTGCTTGTCTAAAATTTGGGTTACAATATTTATATTGATGTTCAGTTTTTTCAAAAGAAAAGGTAAAACATTTTCATCTACTTGTGTTAATGCTTTAAAAATGTGCTCATTTTCAATTTGATTATGACCAAAACCTTGCGCAATCTGTTGCGCCATTTGTATGGTCTCTTGCGATTTTGTGGTATAATTGTTAAAGTTCATTTTCTAAATTTTATTTTTTTTACTAGAGAGCAAACTCCTTAGTATGATTAAATTCTTATTTTCATTTAACAAAAAGCAATTACAATACCAATACGATATCTTTCTCAAGATGAGTCAAATTGTCGGTATTAATCGTTTGTTAACTGACTATTTGACACTTTAAAGTTTCTTATATTTGCCAAAACAAACAATAGAAAACATAGAATGGGTATATTTAGTGGTCTTTTTGGTGGAAAAGAAGATAAAACAACTTCTCAATCAAATTTAAAAATAAATTGGATTCCTTTAACTGATATAGGTCAGTTAGAAGAAATTAAAAATCAATCTAAAACAGAAGCTGTTTTAATTTTTAAACATTCTACTAGATGTGGAATTAGTAGTATGGTAATTAAGCAATTTGAAAAACTTTTTACAGAAGAACATCAAAATTTAAAAGTTTATTATTTAGATTTATTAAATTACAGAGATATTTCTGATGAAGTAGGTTATACGTTTCAAGTAATGCATCAATCTCCTCAACTAATTGTGGTTAGAAATGGTGTTTCTATAGAGAATGTATCACATTATGACATCACAATTACAAATTTATCGAGATTTATATAGCATAAACTTGCATTAAACCTTATTTAAGTCTTATTTTTGTAGCCTAAATTCATATTCCTTTGGCAGAAATAGACAGTTCAGTAAAGAAAGTAGGTAAAGAATTATACGGATATCAACAAGATGCACTTCAAGAGATTTTTAGAAGATTTAAAGATGCACCCAAAGATTACCATTTATTATATCAATTACCTACAGGAGGAGGGAAAACTGTAATTTTTTCTGAAATTGTAAGACGTTATTTAGAGACTTTTAAAAAGAAAGTTTTAGTCTTAACGCACAGAATTGAGTTGAGTAAGCAAACATCTAAGATGTTAAAAGAATTTGGTGTTTCTAACAAAATCATTAACTCTACAGCTGTTTTAGATGATCAAGACGATTTTAATTGTTTTGTAGCCATGGTGGAGACCTTAAAAAATAGGTTGAATGATGACAAGCTAGATATTTCTGATATCGGTTTGGTAATTGTGGATGAGGCGCATTACAATTCTTTTACAAAAATATTTAAATTTTTCGATGAATCTTTTATCCTTGGTGTAACAGCAACTCCTTTAAGTTCTAACATTAAGTTGCCAATGTATGAGAATTATCAAGAGTTATTTGTTGGAGAAACAATTCAGCATTTAATTGATCATGAATACTTAGCTAGCGCAAACTTATATTCTTATAATGTTGGTTTAACATCATTAGAAGTAGGAGCAAATGGAGATTATACGGTAAAATCTTCTGAAGATTTATATACCAACTCAGACATGCTTTCTAAATTGGTTTCTGCATACGAAGAAACTGCAAAAGGAAAGAAAACCTTAATATTTAATAACGGTATTAACACCTCTATACAAGTATATCACGCGTTTAAAAAAGCGGGATACCCAATTGCGCATTTAGACAATACCAATACAAGAGCAGAACGAGAGCTTATTTTAAAATGGTTTAAGAAAACTCCGGGAGCAATTATTACTTCTGTAAGTATTTTAACAACAGGTTTTGATGAGCCAACCATTGAAGCAATTATATTAAATAGAGCAACAAAATCGTTGACTTTATACTACCAAATGATTGGTCGTGGTTCTAGGGTTTTAAACAATAAGAGCACTTTTGATGTTATCGATTTAGGTAACAACTTTCATAGATTTGGTCCTTGGGGAGCAGATTTAGATTGGGAAAAAATGTTTAGAGCACCAGACTATTATTTAAATGCAATTCTTTCTGATGAAGATATAGAAAGTACTTTTAGATATGAGTTAACTGCGGATGTAAAAAAAGAATTTGAAAAATCTACAGATACTTATTTCGATATGAAAAAAGTATATATAGATACTATTAGACAAGGAGAGTCTTCTAAAAGGGTGTTAGAGAAATCTATTGTGCATCATGCAAAAATGTGTATAGAAAACAGTGAAGATGTTTTTGATGCATTAATTTTAGCAAAATTGCTAGGTGAAGAAATTGATGATAGAATTAATAGATATGCAAAATGTATTTCTAAAAGTACACACAATTTTGTAACCTGGTTAAAAGATGATTATAGAAAGAAATTAAATGCTTATTTAAGAACTAATTTCGATGAAGATTACGAAGAAATTCATGGTCATCCACCAATTGAAGAATAAAATATAAAACAAAAAAAGCTTGAATATTATTCAAGCTTTTTTTTTGCTTATTACTGAAGTAGTTTTTTTGCTTATTATGAGATTGAAAGATTAAATATACTTATTGTTTTACGGTTTTTAAAAATGATTTGGTTAATAAGTAGTAAATACTAAAATAACCATTATAAAAACCCAGATAGCTTTATAACTATCGGGGTTTTTGTATTTATGTTGTAGTCTATAATTTATAAACCAGGAGTAGTTGTTGTTGGTATTGCTCCATATGCATTACCAGTACAAGCTTCTGGAGTGTTGTGTAATATATTTCTTTGGTTAGATCCAAAACCTGTAGCATTACCGTTTACTGTAATTACATAGTTGCCGTTAGACGTACTTCCGTCAGTATTATCAGATCTTAATCCCATAGAAGGACCATAATATTCGAAACCATTAGGCATTGCTATATCCGTTGGTCTTTTAACTTTTGTGTTCCATTCTGCACAAGGAATAAATGGTAAAAACGATTGCTTTAATTTCGCATTGGTAGGCTTATATATAGCAGTTACACCTGTAAAAGTAGAGTTAGAAAACTTTCCGTTTTTTAAACTACCAATTTGATCTGTTATATAGGTTTTTAAATTACCATTAACAGCCGCATCAGATAATCTTATAGCCCATTGAGTTCCGTTAGCTCTTTTGTATTGTACACCTACAAATTTATTATTACTTCCGGTTCCTGTAATTTTACCTGCTATAAAGTTCTTAAATTGATTTCCTCCACTAGTAGTTAAAGCATACGTTTTATTTGTATCAAATACTTCTACAAAACCATGTTCTATTCTAACTGCAAAAGCACATCCTGTAGCGGTAATATTTTTTGCATTTATTTTTCCATTTTGTGTAAAGTGAGGAGAAAGCATTATAGGACATATTCCTGCAGTACATTTAATTCCGTCTGCATAAATATTACTAAGTCCATATGCTTTTCCGCCACCTTTAACAGCATCTTTCATTGTTTTATCATCCGTTTCAAATCTAAGAGTAACACCACCTATGCAGTTTAAGTTTTTAAACAAAACATTTTTTGCAGAATAACCTTGTATTAAACCATAACCAGTATGAGAAATACCTGTTTGGTTAATTTTTTCGATAACGCCATCTTCAGGAAAAGGCTCATTATCTGAATTAGACTTAATATAGTTTAATAAGATAGAGGCTAAAGAGGTTCTTCTATCTTTTATATTAAAATTAGAAATTTTAAAATTAGATACACGTCCCATTTTTATAGCTGCAATATTCTTGTTTAAATTTGCATTTGCAGATAAGTCTATGGTAAATTTACCTCCAACACCAACAATACTTACACCTGTTACTCTAGCTCCATTACCAGAAGTACCAATACTAAAAATTCGTTTAACATTATTGTTTAAAGGTTTAATTGTAGTACCTTTTTCTATTTCTAATTGTATTTTAGATTTTAAAGTTATCTCACTCCAATTATACGTTTTTTTAGGAATCTTAATAATAGCACCATTTGTTTGATTGTTGTTAATTAGGGTTTGTAATTGTGAACTTGTAGTACCTGTAAAGTTTTTTACTGGTAGCCCTGTGGGTTTGTTAAAATAGCTTGAAGAATCGTAGGTGGATCCGGAACGTCGTTCTTGCGCTATTTCTGTTTTTGTATCAGAAGATACGTTAGACTCTAATTCTTGTTCTATTTCATTAGAACAACTAAAAGCTAAAGCTACTGTTAATAATAAACTAATTTTTCTTAAGGGGGTAATCATCATTTTGAATTATTTTTAGTTAAAATTAATATTAGTTATTTTTCAATTATAAAGAATTTTACTAGTATTTCTTTAAAATTTTATACTTAAAAGGAACTAAATAAAACGAAAGAAACTTAATTAAAATAAGCTTAAGTCTTTTTATATATTAAGTTATTCACTTTTATAACCACAAATTAAATACAACATGTAACCACATTTTTATAGAATATTATCTTAAATGTATTCTATATTATCTTAAAAGTATTCTATATTGTTTTATTAGTTTTCTTTCGGATGTTAAAAACTATAGAGGATCTGTTTCTGTAGAAAAAGAATATATAAAACAATTAAATAAAAAGAGTTTACAATAAATTGATTATATACCGTGTAAAAATGTGTGTTTACAATAGTGAAAACGTTTTAAAAGCTATTTTAGTAAATGCTTATTTATGCGGAGATGATTTAGTTTTTTTTAAGTAAATTAAATTTATCCTTTTGACCATTATAAGGTGATTTTAGACAACTTTATTTTTATATTTTTTTACTATTGTATAAAAATAAAAACTATTTTTTGATGTAAACAACTCTAAGACCAATGTTTATAAGGGTGGTTTAAATGAAAAAATAATTTCTTTTTTTTTTGATTTTTGTTTTTCATATTCAAAAAAAATATACATTTGCTTAACTTATTTAAGTAAAATGTTTAGTTTTTCTTATTTCGGAAATAACGTTCTATCGGAGAATGATCGTTATATCGCATTTTGGAAATGCAACGAAAAAATTAAGGTATCTCCATTTTCAATTCTTCAAGAATTGCAGCTTTTCTCAAAGTTGCATGTGGTTTACTTGCAAATATTACAGTGATAACATCCTTTTTTTTAAGGTTATAATTTCTATTCTAAAAGATTCATTTTTTTAGTTCAGACGGATTTATCATACAATTAATTTAAAAACACAAGTGAACACAAAATACATAGATTTAATCGAGCAAACGTTCGATTTCCCACAGGAAGAATTTAAAACTGAAAATAACAAATTGTTTTGGCACGGAATTAACTTAATGGAATTAATAGAACAATATGGTTCTCCATTAAAATTTACGTATTTGCCAAAAATCTCAGAAAACATCAACAAGGCAAAGGGGTGGTTTCAAAAGAGTATTGAAAAACATGACTATAAAGGGAAATACTTTTATAGCTACTGTACCAAAAGTTCTCATTTTAAACATATTTTACATGAAGCTTTAAAAAATGATATCCACATAGAAACATCTTCTGCTTTTGATATAGATATTGTAAACAACCTTAAAAAAGAAGGGAAAATAAAAGACAATACGTATGTTATTTGTAACGGATTTAAACGCGATCAATACATTAAAAATATTGCTGGTTTAATAAATTCTGGTCATAAAAATGTAATACCTATTATAGATAATTACGAGGAGATTAATCTTTTATTAGATGAAACTGACAAACAAATAAATGTTGGTATTAGAATTGCTTCTGAGGAAGAGCCAAAGTTTGAGTTTTACACTTCTCGCTTAGGTATTGGTTACAAAAATATTGTGGCTTTTTATGAGCGAGAAATTGCTAGTAATACGCAAGTAGATTTAAAAATGTTACATTTTTTTATCAATACAGGTATTAAAGACAATGCTTATTATTGGAACGAGTTGATGAAATGTTTAAACGTTTATATCAACCTAAAAAAAGTATGCCCAACTTTAGATTGTTTAAATATTGGTGGTGGTTTTCCTATAAAAAACTCATTGGCTTTTGATTATGATTATGAATACATGATTGACGAAATTATCAATCAAATAAATGAAGTTTGTAAAGAAGCAGGTGTAGATGTACCAAATATTTTTACAGAATTTGGAAGTTTTACGGTTGGAGAATCTGGAGCTGCTATCTATCAAGTTTTATATCAGAAAAAACAAAACGACAGAGAGCGTTGGAATATGATAAACTCTTCATTTATAACAACTTTACCAGATGCATGGGCAATTAATAAACGTTTTGTGATGTTGCCTATTAACAAATGGAACAAGCAGTATGAACGGGTTTTATTAGGTGGTTTAACCTGCGATAGCGATGATTATTACAATTCTGAACAACACATAAACGGAATTTATTTACCTGTTTATGAAAAAGACAATCCGTTGTATATAGGATTTTTTAACACAGGTGCTTATCAAGAATCTATTGGTGGTTTTGGAGGTTTACAGCATTGCTTAATTCCGCATCCAAAGCATCTAATTTTAGATAGAGACGAAGAAGGAAACCTAACATCTAGAGTGTTTAAAGAACAACAAAAAAGTAGCGAATTATTATCAATTTTAGGATACTAAAAAAATAAACAACACAGCAAGAGAATAGGTCTTTTGTAAAATAAAATAAAATGAACACAAATAAAACATATGCAGGAATTTCACAAGAGTTTGGAAACCTGTCAACGTCAAAAATAGTAATTATCCCTGTTCCTTATGATGGAACTAGTACATGGCAAAAAGGAGCTGATAAAGGGCCACAAGCTTTTTTAGAAGCGTCTGAAAACATGGAATTGTATGATATAGAAACAGATTCTGAAGTGTATAAAGAAGGTGTTTATTTAGCAGATGCAGTTACAGAAAACGCTTCACCAGAAGCGATGGTTGAAGAAGTGCATCAAATTACTAAAAAGTACATCAACAGAAATAAGTTTGTAACTGTTTTTGGTGGAGAGCATTCGGTTTCTATTGGAACCATTAGAGCTTTTAACGAGTGCTTTAACAGTTTAACTGTTTTACATATTGATGCACATGCAGATTTAAGAAAAGAATATGACGGTTCTAAATGCAACCACGCTTGTGCTGTTTATGAAGCAAACCAAAACACTAATTTGGTACAAGTTGGTATTAGAAGTATGGATATTTCTGAAAAAAGAAATATGAATTTAGATAAAGTTTTCTTTGCACATGATATGGCTGTAAATGAAGATTGGGTAGAAGATGTAATAGATCAATTAACAGAAAACGTTTTTATTACGTTTGATTTAGACGCTTTAGATCCTTCGATTATGCCTTCTACTGGAACTCCAGAACCAGGTGGATTGTTTTATTATGAAACGTTAGAATTCTTAAAACAAGTTTTCGCGCAAAAGAATGTAGTTGGTTTTGATATGGTAGAATTATGTCCGAATGCCAATGAGAAATCATCAGATTTTTTAGCAGCAAAATTATTCTACAAAATGTTAAGTTATAAGTTTGCTTCTAATGATGATACTTATGATAATGAAGAAACGAAAGCAAATCCGTTTAGCAAATTATCAAAGTTTAAAGATGATGAGAACGACGATTTTTAGTCTTATAAAATGATACATAATATAGAAAATATCGAACTTCATTATTTAACTTTAACTGATTATAAACAGTTAAAACAAGCAATGATTGAAGCATATTCTAGTATGCCAGATTCTTATTGGAGAGAAAATCAAATTAAATCTTTAATAGATAAATTTCCAGAAGGGCAGGCGGTTATAAAAATTAATGGAGATTTAGCAGGTTGTGCGTTATCCATTAAATTAGATTATGATAGTTTTGATGATAATCACACCTATGAAGATATTACGGGTAATTATACCTTTGATACGCATGATGAAGATGGAGATGTTTTATACGGAATAGATGTTTTTATAAAAAAAGAGTACAGAGGTTTACGTTTAGGTAGAAGGTTGTATGATTATAGAAAAGAACTAGCTGAAAAACAAAATTTAAGAGGAATAGCGTTTGGAGGACGAATTCCTAATTATCATAAATATGCAGCTACTTTATCGCCTAAAGAATACATTGCCAAAGTAAAACGTAAAGAAATTCATGACCCAGTTTTAAACTTTCAAATTTCAAATGATTTTCACCCTTCAAAAATTTTAAAAGGATATTTAGAAGGTGATAAAAATTCTGGAGAGTTTGCTGTTTTATTAGAATGGGATAATATTTATTACGAGAAAAAGTCTAAAAAAGCAGCAACTAAGAAAAAAGTAGTGCGTTTAGGATTAATTCAGTGGCAAATGCGTTTGTATAAAGATTTGGACGAATTAATGCAGCAAGCAGAATATTTTGTAGATGCAGTTGCAGCTTACAGATCTGATTTTGCATTGTTTCCAGAGTTTTTTAATGCGCCTTTAATGGCTGATAATAACCATTTACCAGAGTCGGAAGCGATTAGAGAATTGGCAAAGTTTACACCAAAAATTGTACAAAAATTTTCTGAATTGGCAATAGCATACAATATCAATATTATTACGGGTAGTATGCCAGAAATGCGAGAAGGTTTATTATATAATGTAGGTTATATCTGTAAAAGAGATGGTTCTTTAGATCGTTATGAGAAATTGCATGTTACACCAGATGAAGCAAAAGTGTGGGGAATGCAAGGGGGTAGCGAACTAAAAACATTTGATACAGATTGTGGTAAAATAGGGGTGCTAATTTGTTATGATTCTGAGTTTCCAGAACTAAGTAGAATTTTAGCAGAAGAAGGCATGGATATTTTGTTTGTTCCGTTTTTAACGGATACTCAAAACGGATATTCTAGAGTCCGGTATTGTGCGCAAGCAAGAGCTATAGAAAACGAGTGTTATGTGGCAATTGCAGGTAGCGTAGGGAATTTACCTAAAGTAAATAATATGGATATTCAATATGCGCAATCTATGGTGTTTACACCTTGTGATTTTTCTTTTCCTGCAAACGGAATAAAAGCAGAAGCAACCACAAATACAGAAATGATTTTAATTGCGGATGTAGATCTAGATTTATTAAAGGATTTAAATAAGTTTGGTAGTGTACGGAACTTAAAAGACAGAAGAAAAGACATTTTTGAAGTTAGAAAACTTCCAAAAAAATAATTAAAAATTAACAAATATCTCGGTATATAATTTCTGAAAAATTGTATCGAGAACAATAATAATAAAATGAGCAAACCAATTACAAATTTTATAGAAAAATATTTTTTACACTTTAACGCTGCAGCTTTGGTAGATGCTGCAAAAGGGTACGAAGCACAATTAAACAAAGGGTCTAAAATGTTAGTTTCTTTAGCAGGAGCAATGAGTACTGCAGAATTAGGAAAGATTTTTGCAGAAATGATTCGTAAGGATAAAGTGCAAATTATTTCTTGTACAGGTGCTAACTTAGAGGAAGATGTGATGAATTTAGTAGCACATTCTCACTATAAACGTGTACCTAATTATAGAGATTTAACGCCTCAAGATGAGTGGGATTTATTAGAGAAAGGCTTAAACCGAGTTACAGACACTTGTATTCCGGAAGAGGAAGCTTTTAGAAGAATTCAAGAACATATTGTAAAAATTTGGAAAGAAGCAGAAGCTAACGGCGAGCGTTTTTTACCTCATGAATACATGTACAAATTATTGTTATCTGGAGTTTTAGAGCAATATTATGAGATAGATATCAAAGATTCTTGGATGTACGCAGCAGCAGAAAAAAACCTACCTATTATTTGTCCGGGTTGGGAAGATTCTACCATGGGAAATATTTTTGCATCGTATGTGTTAAAAGGAGAGTTAAAAGCAAGCACTGTAAAATCAGGAATTGAATACATGACTTTTCTTGCAGATTGGTATACAAATAATTCGGAAAACGGAATTGGTTTCTTTCAAATAGGAGGAGGGATTGCAGGAGATTTCCCTATTTGTGTAGTGCCAATGTTGTACCAAGATATGGAAAAACCAGAAACACCATTTTGGAGTTATTTCTGCCAGATTTCAGATTCTACAACTAGTTATGGTTCGTATTCTGGAGCTGTGCCAAACGAAAAAATTACTTGGGGTAAATTAGATATTGACACTCCAAAGTTTATAATAGAAAGTGATGCAACGATTGTAGCACCATTAATTTTTGCTTATTTATTAGAAATGTAGCATCGCAGATGCTTTTATTATAAAAGCTGAATTGCTTATTTATAACTTATAATAAAAAATAAAAAAATGAAAAGAGTAATCGTAGAGTACGCAAAATTAACTACGGACATATTAGATATGTTGGTAGAAAAATATCCTGACGGATATGATTATGAAGACATCATCTCGTTTAAAAATGCAAAAGGAGAAACTATAAAGGCAGTAGAAGTAAAAACAGAAGACACTGTCTATTTAGTAAAAATTAGTTCTAAACTTGAGCAAACAATGGAAGACTATGCTGAAGATGAAGATTCTTTTGATGAGGATGAAGATTTAGATGTTGATGATTTAGAAGACGAAATATAAGTAGTAGCAATAAAAAATAGCTTGGAGTTTTTCCAAGCTATTTTTATTTTTTACTTATGATTTGTTTTAGGTTAGTTGTAAAGTTAAGTCCTAATTAAGTAAATATCAATAATGGTTAGAGTAGTTTATGTAACCTTTTAAAATTATTGACAATAAAATCTGCATTTTCTAAAGATTGATCTTCTGCCATAGGGTTTTTATATCCAAAGACAAAAATGCCTGCATCATTGGCGGCTTTAACACCGTTATCAGAATCTTCGATAACTATACAATTTTCTTTAGGCGTATTTCCTAAAATGGCTGCTTTATTAAAAATTTCTGGGTTTGGTTTCGATTCGGTTAAATCTGCACCACTAATTTTAGCCGTAAAATATTGGTTTAAATCGAATCTATTAAAAACTCTATCGATATTTACCATCGCAGAAGAAGACGCTAAAATTAAGGTCAATCCTTTTTTATGACAATGTTTTATCAATTCTTCTACACCTTTTACCAAATGCAATTTTGGGTCTTTTTCGAAGAAGTTTACATATCGTTTTCTCTTATTAAGAACCAATTCTTCCGGATCTAAATCTAAGTTAAAATGTGATACTAATTTCTGAAAAGCATTAATAGTAGAAGAACCTGTTAAGGTTTTATATAAGTCATCAGAAACAGTTACTCCAATTGAATTAAAAGTTTCGTAATACGCTTTTTTATGGATTTCTTCAGAATCTATAATTACACCATCCATGTCAAAAATGACACATTTTATTTCCTTTGGTAATTTCATATATATAATTTTTCTCTATTCTTTATTTTATTATAAAAACTTCTTGTTTAATTCAGGTGTTGGTATCATGCAGCTTTCTTTTTTTCCAAACCATTTGTATCGGTTTTTGGCAATATAATCGTAGACATAATTTCTAAATCCTTCTGGCAAGAATAAAAAGATTCTACTCAGGTTCCAAATCCCACCAAAGTCACTCATGATTTTTAAAGCCGCTGTAGATTTTACTTCATAAGAAACACCAGGTTCATATAAAATAATAGAGTCAATTTTAGAAACATCAATACCTAATTGACAGATGATTTCTTTACCTTTATCAGACTGTAAGGCTGTAAATAAAAAGGTGTTTTTTGTGTCGTATTTAATTACTTTTAAAACAGAAGTATTGCACAAATTACAAACGCCATCAAATAAAATAATCTTTTTGTCTTTGGGTAAATCAATCATTCTAGTACTTCAAAAAAAGTTAAGGAACAAAGGTACTTTATCTTTTTTTCGAAACCGAAAGAAATCTACTTGGGTTTTTAAAGTAGTTTCGTTTACGAGGTAAATCCTGCGAAAGCAGAAATATTTTAGAAAAATAATTATTTTATTGTAACATTTTTTTTAATTACTCGTCTTATGTTTGTATTCGAATAAAATGAATTTTGTTTTAACATAAAATTAGTAAAGGCAGTTTATCACTTTCAATATATTAGTTTAAAATTAACCAACCAATGATTAGAATAGAAAAACTACACAAATCTTACCCAATTGGTAAAGATTCTCTACATGTTTTAAAAGGTATAGATTTACATATAAAAGAAGGCGAGTTTGTTTCTATTATGGGGTCTTCTGGTTCGGGGAAATCTACATTATTAAATATTGTTGGTTTATTAGATGAACATGATGAAGGTGATTATTACCTAAATGGACAATTAATAAAGAACTTAAACGAGAAAAAAGCAGCTATTCTTAGAAATAAATTTTTAGGGTTTGTTTTTCAATCATTTAATCTTATTTCTTACAAAACAGCTTTAGAAAATGTAGCGCTTCCTTTGTATTATAAAGGAATTGCAAGAAAAGAACGCATGCAGATTGCTTTAGAGTATTTAGATAAAGTAGGTTTAAAAGATTGGGCAAACCATTTACCAAACGAACTTTCTGGAGGGCAAAAACAACGTGTTGCCATTGCAAGAGCTTTGGTTACAAAACCAAAAGTAGTTTTAGCAGATGAGCCAACCGGAGCATTAGATTCTACAACCACAGATTCTGTAATGCAATTATTAAAAGACATTAATAATGAAGGTATGACGGTGTTTGTTATTACGCATGAAGAGGAAGTTGCAGAACAAACCAAAAGAATTGTACGTTTAAAAGACGGTCTTATTATTAGTGATGAATATACAAATGCATCTAAAACTGTTTAATTATGTTTGATTTAGATCGTTGGAGAGAAATATTTCAAAGTATCAGTAAAAACAAGTTGCGTTCTGCATTATCTGGATTTACTGTTGCATTTGCTATCTTACTTTTTACCTTACTTTTTGGTATTGGTAATGGACTTCAAAATACCTTTAAAAATGAGTTTGCTAAAGATGCAATGAACTCTATTTATATTTGGACTAATAACACTACAAAAGCATATAAAGGAAATCAAATAGGTAGAAAAATTCAGTTTAAAAATGATGATTTCACCTTTATTAAAGACAATTTTGGGGATAAAATTCAAACGATAAGTCCTAGAATTCAAAGATCTGCAGATGTTGTTTATAAAGATGAAAAAGATACTTACACGGTAAGAGGTGTGTATCCAGAATATTATGTATTAGAATCTGCAGAAGTTACAGAAGGACGTTTTTTAAATTATAGAGATATACAAGAAAAAGGTAAAGTTGTAGTAATAGGTAGAATGGTAGAAAAAGATTTATTTGGTCAATTAAGTGCTTTTGGAAAACAATTGAATATTGGAGGAATCATGTATAAAGTAATAGGTGTTTTCTCTGATCCGGGAGGAGATAGCGATGAAAGATATATTTATACGCCATTTACAACCATGCAAAAAATGTATGGCAATAATGATTATATAGATGATTTTGGTATTACCTATAATCCAGCTTTAAGTATTGATGAAGCCATTGCATTTAGTAGTAAAATGCACAGAGAATTAAAGAAAAAACATAATGTATCACCAAATGACCAAAGAGGAATTGGCTTAGATAATTACGCAACCAATAATAAAGAGGTATCTGGGATGATGTTTGGCTTAAGTATTTTAATTCTAGTAATAGGTTTAGGTACATTAATAGCAGGTGTTGTAGGTATAAGTAATATTATGGTTTACATAGTTAAAGAAAGAACTAAAGAATTAGGAATTAGAAAAGCAGTGGGTGCTACACCAAAAATGATTGTTGCTATGATTATGCAAGAAGCTGTTTTTATTACCGCAATTTCTGGTTATGTAGGTTTGTTAATAGGAATAGGTATTTTAGAAATTGCCGGACCTAGTTTAGAAAAATATTTTATTCTAAACCCAAGTGTTTCTCAACCTGTAGTTATTGGAGCAACATTAACACTAGTTTGTGCAGGTTTAATTGCAGGATATTTACCCGCCAAAAAAGCAGCAAGAATTAAACCAGTAGTAGCATTAAACTCAGATTAACTATGAGATTTTTATTTGAAAAAGATACTTGGCAAGAAATTTACGGTAGTATTCGAAAGAATAAAGGTAGAACTGCAATTACCATTTTTGGTGCATTTTGGGGAATACTTTTATTAGTAGGTTTATTAGGTGCAGCCAAGGGAATCGAAAACAGTTTTAACGGTATGTTTGGCGATTTTGCAACTAATAGTGTTTTTATGTCTGGTAGTAAAACTTCGATGCCTTTTAAAGGTTTTCAAGAAGGAAGGCAAATTAACTTAACGCTTAGCGATGTTGATAAAATTAGAACAGAAGTAGATGGTATTCAGTTTGTAGTGCCTAGAAATGCTACTGGAGGACAAGTAATACACGGTTTAAAAACAGGTAATTTTACCGTTTTTGGAGATTTTCCTTTAATAGACCAGGTTCAGAAAAAGAACTTAATAGAAGGTAGGTTTATCAACCAAAGTGACATGGATGAGAATAAAAAGATTTGTGTTATTAGTGAAGGAGTTTATAAAGAATTATACGACAAAAATGAAGAGTCTATAGGTACATACTTAAAAGTAAGTGGTATCAATTATAAAGTAGTTGGTGTTTATACAGCTGGTAGATTTGAAGGTAAAAATAACGTTCACATTCCTTTTAGTACATTTAAATTAGTTTATAATAAAGGCGATAAATTTGAATGGATGGTGGTTACTGGTAAAGATGGGGTTGATATTGTTCAGTTAGAGGCAGATGTAAAACTATTGCTTAAAAATTTACATAAAATTAACCCAGATGATAATAGAGCGTTTAGAGGCTTTAATTTAGGAGAACGAATTAAACAGGTTACAGGTTTTTTAACTGGTATGCAGTTTTTAACATGGTTTGTAGGTATAGCAACCTTAATTGCGGGTGTTTTTGCAATTGGTAATATTTTATTGATTACTGTAAAAGAACGTACAAAAGAAATAGGAATTAGAAGAGCTTTAGGAGCAACACCAAATAAGGTAAGACAACAAATTATATTAGAATCATTGTTTTTAACGTTGCTAGCTGGTTCTTTAGGAATTATTGGAGGCGGATTAATTTTAATGCTTCTAGATAATTTTGTAGACTTTCTTGTTAACCCAACCGTAGATATTCCAATTGTATTAATTGCGTATACAGTTTTAGTAGTTTTAGGAACATTAATAGGATTTATACCTGCATATATGGCAACAATTGTGAAACCAATAGACGCATTAAGAGAAGAATAAAAAAAATCAACTAACTAGAATAAATAGAAGATAAATGAAAAAAGTAATCATTTTTGGAGGAATAGCTGTTGCACTAATAGCAGTATTAATTTGGTTTGGTAAAAAGAACAGTGCGTCACCAATAGAATACAAAACAGAAAAAGCTTTTAAAGCAACAATCATTAGAAAAAGTGTTGCTACCGGTAAAGTAACCCCGTTAGAAGAAGTGGAAATAAAACCACAAATAGCAGGTATTATAGATAAAATAGTTGTTGAGGAAGGTGCTATTGTAAAGGCAGGAGACTTGTTAGCTACTGTAAGAGTTGTGCCAAATGAGCAATCTTTAACAAGTGCAAAAGGACGTATTAATTCTGTTCAAATTCAGTTAAATAATGCAAAAATACAATACAACAGAAATAAAAATTTATTTGATAAAGGCGTAATTTCTCGTCAAGAATTTGAAACCTTAGAGCTTTCTTATAATCAAGCACAAAACGATTTACGTAATGCACAAAATGATTATCAGATTATTAAAAAAGGATCTGCAGGTTCTTCTGGCGCAAATACAAATATTAGAGCAACAACTTCTGGTATGGTGGTAGAAATTCCTGTTAAAAAAGGGTATCAAGTTGTAGAAACGAATGGCTTTAGTGCAGGTACTACAATTGCTACAATTGCAGATATGACTAAAATGATTTTTGAAGGTAAAGTTGACGAATCTGAAGTTGGTAAATTAGTAAAAGGAACAAAAATAGAAATTTCTTTAGGTGCTATCGAAAACAAGAAATTTCCAGCAGTTTTAAACTTCATTGCTCCAAAAGGAACAGAAGAAGCAGGTGCTGTTCAGTTTAAAATAAAAGCAGATGTTTCTTTAGATGATGAGCATTTTATTAGAGCAGGTTATAGTGCAAATGCCGAAATTGTTTTAGAGAAAAAAGACAGTGTTTTATCTATTAAAGAGTCTTTATTACAGTTTGATAGAAAAACAGAATTACCTTACGTAGAAATTAAAAATGCAGAAGGAAAGTTTGATAAAAAAGATGTTAAGTTAGGTACTTCAGACGGTGTAAATGTAGAAATCTTAGAAGGTGTTACCAAAGATGATGATATTAAAGTTTGGAATAAAACTTCTAAAGAGGAGGATGAAAAAAACAATAATTAATAATTGTTGATATCATATTTAAAAAAAGGAACTCAATTTGAGTTCCTTTTTTTATTTTTATAAATTAAGAATATAATTAAGAACTAAAATATCAGTCCTAGCGTAGTCGAGGACTAAATATATATGAAATTAAAAAAAGAATACGATTTAATATGTGTTGGTGGTGGAATTATGAGTGCAACGTTAGCGTTGATCACAAAACTTCTAAAACCAGAAATGAATATTCTAATTTTAGAACGATTAGACAAAGTAGCGCAAGAAAGTTCTGCCGCATGGAATAATGCGGGTACGGGTCATTCAGCTTTGTGTGAATTAAATTACTGTCCGGAGAATAAAAACGGAAAAGTTTCTATTAAAAAAGCCATTGATATTTGTACGCAATACGAAATGTCTAAACAGTTTTGGTCTTATTTAACCAATCAAGGTTTTTTAGAAAATCCTGAAGATTTTATCACATCCGTAAAACATCATAGTTGGGTTTTGGGTAAAGAAAATGCCGATTATTTAGAAAGCAGATTTAATGAGATGAAAAAGCATTTTATGTTCGATTCTATTGAATTTACAAAAGAAGTTGAGACTATGAAAGAGTGGTTTCCTTTAATTGCAAATAATAGAAGAGATGATGAAATAATGGCGGCTTCTAGAATGGGTAGAGGAACAGAAATGAATTATGGTTCTTTAACTGAAAAGTTATTCGCTATTTTAAAAAATGAATTTGATACACCTGTTCACTGTAATATGGAAGTATTAGATATAGATCCAGATACCGACTTAGATTGGACGGTAGAAGTGCGGAATTTAAAAACGGAAGAGGAATATCAATTAGAAGCAGAACATGTTTTTATTGGAGCAGGAGGAGGAAGCTTATTGTTGCTTCAGAAAGTAGAAATAGACGAAAAAGAAGGATATGGAGGTTTTCCTGTCAGTGGAGAATGGTTGGTTTGTACTAATGAAGAAATTATAAAACAACACAATGCAAAGGTATACAGCAAAGCAGGAATAGGAGATCCGCCAATGTCTACACCACATTTAGATACCCGCTTTATTGATGGTAAACGTCAATTAATGTTTGGTCCTTTTGCAGGTTTTAGTCCTAAGTTTTTAAAAGAAGGTTCTAATTTAGATTTGTTTAAATCGATACAGTTCGATAATATTCCGTCTATGTTTGGTGCATTTTGGCACAATTTACCATTAACTCAATATTTAATTGAGCAGGTAATGATGAGTAAAGAAGACAGAATGGATTCGCTACGAAAGTTTGTAAAAGATGCAAATAGTGATGATTGGGAAGTTGTAAAAGCAGGACAAAGAGTTCAGATTATTAAAAAGGATGAATTTGAAGGTGGAAAATTACAATTTGGTACCGAAGTAATTTCTAGCAAAGACGGAAGTATTACCTGTTTATTAGGTGCTTCACCAGGAGCTTCTACGGCAACATCCATTATGTTAGAAGTAATCGAAAAAGCATTTCCAGAATTGGTAAATTCATCCGAAGGAAAAGAAAAACTAAAGCAAATGGTACCTTTTTATAAAACAGAAATTACAAAAGAATTGTTTGAAGAAGAGTTGGAGAAAAGTAAGGTTACTTTAAAACTCTAATTTATAGTTTTTATAGTACTAACGTCTATAGATTCTTTTATGCTTCCATCATCATTACAAAATATAATCATTCCTTGTTCCCAATCATTAAATATAGGTTTATGAATTTTATATTTATCTTCTGTTAAATTATTTAAGATAAGCTTAATCATAGATTTGTAAACAATTATTCTGTTGATTATTGTTTTTTTATCATCTTGAGTAAACGCAAAAACAGGATTGTGTTTACTTTCAACACAATCTCCAATACAAGAAAAGTGTATAATTTCACAGTCCAAAAAATCTTGACTTCCTTTTAGCTTCATAGAATTATTTAATTCTTTTATATTACCTTTTGGAAAAATGGTTGATTTTTTTAATCCATCATATGAATTATCCCATAACCTTTTAATTATTCTAAACTTACTAAACCTTGATATTCCATGGTTATTTAAGAAGAATGCTGGTAATAAATGTTCTGCGAAAATTATTTTTTGAATTTCTTTTGGAAATTCATATTTACAAACGTAATCAAAGACTAATGCTTGAATAAAGTAATTATAGAATTCCTTTTTTTTTAAAGGAGTTTCAATAAATATCTGTGCTGTTTTTGATGCTTTTAAAGAAGTGTATTTTTTTTGATGTTTTACTTTTTTTAATAATTCTTCCGGTTGAATTGATATTAAATCACAAAAATATTTTTTAGCTTCATCATTAATAAATCTAATGGCTTCGTTATATTTATAAGGCTTCTTTAAATCTAATGAAAGTATTATTTTTTTATATGGAATTGTTATACCTAAAGCTTCCATTATTGTAAATGGAGTAAGGGAGTATTTAATGTTTTCTGAAGGAATATTTTTTATTATCCTATGATTTTTAATATCATAATTAAAGTTTTCAAATACTATTTCATTTCCAGATTTTACAATTTCTCTATAAATGTTATTATCCAATAGAAAGCTATATCTCATAACTATAAAGATACCAACAAAAACGTAATCATTAAATTTTTAAATAAAAATAAATTGTATCCAAGTAACCTTTTTCAAACTTATGTAGTCTATAATATTTGAAAGCAAGTTAAAACTAAATAAAGAAGCTTAAAAATTATACCATGGAGTCTTTATGTTAAATAGGGTTTGAATCTATTGTTTAAAGCACAGAAATTAGAAGTATTTCTTTAAGGATTTGTTTAGGTTTTGATTCAAACGTTCATAATTATATTACTAGATTTAGTATTTTATGTTAATTATTAAGGATTTGATAAAAATTAAAGGCTTAAATTTCTATTAAGTAAGATTAAAATTGCAAAAGATAGCACATTTGTAAAAATAACATTTAAGGTGTTTTATGTTGAAATATAAACAAAAAAGGACCTAAATTTACTTGCTTAAAACATCTAAATTAAGCAACAATGAAAATTGGAATCCCTAAAGAAATTAAGAATAACGAGAGTAGAGTTGGTATGACACCCGCAGGTGTTTTTGAGTTGACTAAAAAAAATCATACTGTTTTTGTACAATCCACAGCAGGAGAAGGAAGTGGTTTTTTTGACGCAGATTATATTAACGTAGGTGCTACTATATTACCTACTATTGAAGACGTTTACAATCAGAGCGAAATGATTGTAAAAGTAAAAGAGCCAATTGCTTCTGAATATCCATTAATTAAAGAAGATCAAATTATTTTCACGTATTTTCATTTTGCATCATGTGAACCTTTAACAAAGGCCATGATAGAAAGTAAATCTATTTGTATTGCTTACGAAACGGTAGAAGATAGTGAGGGTACTTTGCCTTTATTAACACCTATGTCTGAGGTTGCTGGTAGAATGGCGATTCAGCAAGGTGCTAAATATTTAGAAAAACCAATTAAAGGTCGTGGTATTTTATTAGGAGGTGTACCAGGTGTTGCTCCAGGAAAAGTTTTAGTACTAGGAGCCGGAGTTGTTGGAGTACAAGCAGCAAAAATGGCAGCAGGTTTAGGAGCTCATGTTACTATTATGGATATTAATATGAAACGTTTACGTTATGTAAATGATGTGTTACCAAACCATGTTACTACAGCTTTTTCTAGTGAATACAGCATTAGACAGCTTATTAAAACACACGATTTAATAATTGGAGGCGTCTTGGTAAAAGGAGGAAAGGCTCCAAAATTAATTACTAGAGACATGCTTAAAGATATGCGTCCAGGAACAGTTATTGTAGATGTAGCAGTAGATCAAGGAGGTTGTTTTGAAACAACAAAAGCAACAACACATGAAGATCCTACTTATATTATAGATGATGTTGTGCATTATTGTGTGGCAAATATGCCAGGAGCTGTACCTTATACATCTACCATTGCTTTAACCAATGTAACATTACCATATATTAAAAATATAGCTAATAAAGGATGGGAAGAAGCTTGCGCTACAGATGCATCTTTAGAAAAAGGATTAAATATTATAAAAGGAAAAATTGTGTATAAAGAAATTAGTGAAGCATTTCATTTAGAAGCATTTGAAGTCTAAAGTTTAATTACAATATTCTTGATAAATCTCCAGTGTTGTTTTAGTGTTTCAACCTGGAGGTTTTATCATCTCTACTAATTTATAGGACGTTTGTGAAATTTGATTAATAGAATAAAATACAATTGCTTTTAAAGGTGTTTTAAAAGCAAAAAAATAGAAGAATTTATAATTCTTTGCATTAAACTTCTCTTTTTACTTTTTAAAAGTAAGAATAACTGCAATATATAACTCTAATTATAAAAAAGTTATTATATTTGCAGCCTTAAAAATAAACAATAAATATTTAATTTATGAATCATTACGAAACTGTTTTCATTTTGAATCCCGTTTTATCTGACACTCAGATAAAGGAGACAGTACAAAAATTCGAAGATTATTTAGTTTCCAAAGGAGCTGAAATGATCTCAAAAGAGAATTGGGGCCTTAAGAAATTAGCGTATCCAATCCAAAAGAAAAAAAGTGGTTTTTATCACTTATTAGAGTTTAAAATTGCTGGAGAAGAAATCTCTGCATATGAGTTAGAATTTAGAAGAGATGATAGCGTTATGCGTTACCTAACTGTTAAATTAGACAAACATGCTGCTGCTTGGGCAAAAATTAGAACTGAACGTGTTAAATCTACAAAAAAATAAGAAATGGCATCAATAGAACAACAAGCAAAAGGCGGTAAATCTGCTGACGTTAGATATTTAACGCCATTAGATATAGACACTAAAAAAGAAGCTAAATATTGTAGATTTAAGAAAAAAGATATCAAGTATATCGATTTTAAAGATGCAGACTTCTTAATGTATTTAGTAAACGAACAAGGTAAAATTTTACCAAGACGTTTAACAGGAACATCATTAAAATATCAACGTAAAGTTGCGCAAGCAATTAAAAGAGCGCGTCATTTAGCGTTAATGCCTTACGTTGGAGATATGTTAAAATAATAAAGAGGTAGAACATGGAATTGATATTAAGACAAGACGTAGAAAATTTAGGATTTAAAGACGATATCGTAGAAGTGAAAAACGGATATGGTAGAAACTTTTTAATCCCTACAAGACAAGCAGTTTTAGCTACTTCATCTGCAAAGAAAGTTTTAGCAGAGAATTTAAAACAACGTGCTTACAAAGAAGCTAAATTAATTGAAGATGCTACTACAATAGCAGAAGCAGTTAAAGGATATGAAATTAAAATTGCATCTAAAGTTGGTTCAGGAGACAAATTATTTGGTTCTGTAAACAACATCGATTTAGCTGCAGCTCTTGCAAAAGCAGGAACAGACTTAGATAAGAAATTTATTAAAGTTGTTGGTGGTTCTGTAAAAAGATTAGGTAAATATGAAGCTTCTGTAAGATTACATAGAGCAGTAGTTGCTGAAATTATTTTTGAAGTTATTGCTGAATAAGTAACAATTGTTAAATAATTGTTAAGAACTAAAAGTCTACTCTAAGGAGTAGACTTTTTTTTTGTGCTATTTTTGGTTTTATAAACTTAAAACCAGAAAAATGACAAAAAAACTACTTTTATTATTATCATTTCTAATTTGGGGTTTAACACCTGTAAATGCACAGGTTACAACATCTAAAATTAAAGGAATTGTAACAGATGTTGCAGGAGAACCTTTGTTTGGTGCAACAATTTCTGTTTTGCACACTCCTACCGGAACTTTAACTGGTACTACAGCTCAAGAAAATGGTAGATTTACTGTTTTAAACTTAAGAGTAGGCGGACCTTATAAGATTACATTTAGTTATTTAGGATTTAAAACTCAAGAAGTAAATGGTGTTTTTTTATCATTAGGTAAAACGACCAATGTTAATGGTAAGTTAGCTGAAGAAGGAGAGTCTTTAGAGGAAATAGTTATTTCATCATCTAAAAATTCTACTTTTAATAGTGATAGAACAGGTGCACAAACAAGTGTATCTGCAACACAATTAAAAACATTACCAACAATTTCTAGGTCAGCAGCAGACTTTACAAGATTAGAACCTTCTGCAAGTGGAAATTCTTTTGGAGGTAAAAATGATCAGTTTAATAACTTTTCTTTAGACGGTGCTATTTTTACAAACCCTTTCGGGTTAGATTCTCCAACACCAGGAGGTCAAACAGGAGCACAACCAATATCTTTAGATGCAATTGAGCAAATTTCTGTTTCTATTGCTCCTTATGATGTTACTCAATCTGGTTTTACAGGAGCTTCTGTAAATGCAGTTACAAAGAGTGGAACAAACGAATTTAAAGGAACAGTTTACGGTTTCTTTAGAAATGAAGATTTAACAGGAGGTAAGGTTAAAGGAGAAGATGTTGTAAAACCAGATTTAAGTCAAAAACAATTTGGATTTAGTATTGGAGGCCCTATTATCAAAAATAAATTATTTTTCTTTGCAAATTACGAGAAAGATGATAGAACAGATTTAGGTACAGCAGGTTGGATACCTAATAACAACGATGGAACATTAGCTATTAATGAGTCTAGCGTTTTAGAATCAGACTTAGTAACAGTGCAAAATTCACTTTCTGGATTAGGTTATGACACGGGGAGATATCAAGGATTTAATTATGGATCTAAATCTTCTAAAGGTATTTTTAAATTAGATTTAAATATAAATCAAGATCATAGATTATCTTTAATTTATAACTTTTTAAATGCTTCTAAAGAAAATTCTGCACATCCTACAGCTTTAGGAACTAGAGGTCCTAATTTTCAAACATTACAATTCGAAAATTCAGGTTATGAAATTAACAATAATATAAATTCTTTTCAATTAGAATTAAATTCAACTTTTTCTGATAAAATTACAAATAAGTTTCAGACGGGTTATACTCATTTTGATGATTATAGAACGCCTTTATCAAGTCCAATTCCAGCTATTACAATTCAAGATGGTAATGGAAGTAACTATATAATTACTGGTCACGAACCTTTTTCGATTAATAATACTTTAGATCAAAAAGTATTTCAAATTTCAAATAATACAAACTTCTTATTAGAAAATCATACAATTACTGCAGGTGTATCTTTTGAAAAATTTCAGTTTGATAACTCATTTAATTTAGGAGCTTATGGATATGATGAAAATGGTGATTTTGTTCAAGAAGTTGGAGCTTTTGCTGCTTATGGTAGTTTAGCTGCTTTTATGACAGATGTTAATGATGGAACTTTAGCTTCTGCAATAGCAAATGCAGAATCACTAAATACTACAAATAATAGTTTACCTACAGGAGATGGATGGGCTTTAGCTGAAACAAATGTTGGTCAGTTTGCTCTTTATGTACAAGATGAATGGAATGTAAATGACAATTTTAAATTAACGTACGGTATTCGTTTTGATAAACCTTTGTATTTTGATACTCAAGATAAAATTGATGAAAACATAGCTAGAAAACCATTTACGTTTGACCCAAGTATCGATTATTTTAATCCTAATACAAATCAAACAACTAAAATAGACTCTAGAACATTACCAGATAATGGTTTCTTATTCTCACCAAGATTTGGTTTCAATTGGGATGCTAGTGGAGATGGAACAACACAAGTTAGAGGTGGAAGCGGTATTTTTACAGGACGTTTTCCTTTTGTATGGTTAGGTAATCAAGTACAAGGTTTAGATAGTTTCTTTTATCAAGTTGTAGATCCAGATTTTAAATGGCCACAAGTTTGGAGAACAAATATTGGTGTAGATCATAGATTTGATAACGGAATAATTGCTACTACAGATATTTCGTATACAAAAGATATTAATGGAGCTCATGTACAAAACTGGGGATTAAGAAATCCTTCTGGAACTTTAAATGCGCCAGGAGATGATAGACCAACTTATTTAGATGGAGATAAAGGAAACAATGCCTATGTATTTACAAATTCTAATAAAGGAAGAGTTTGGAATGCCTCTTTAAAATTACAAAAATCTTTTGATAATGGGTTATATGCAAGTGTAGCTTATAATTATTTAGATGCTAAAGATGTAAACTCAATAGAAGCAGAAATTACTGGAGATGCTTTTGATTTTAATCCAAATTTAGGAGACGCAAATCAAGATGTATTATCATATTCTAAATACGGAGATACACACAGATTTATTGGTGTAGCTTCTAAGAAGTTTAACTTCTTCGGAGAAAATGCTCCAACAACTTTTTCTACTTTCTTTGAATATGCAAGAGGTGGAAGATTTAATTATACATATGCTGGTAATATAAATGGAGATTCTTCTTTTCAGAACAATGATTTATTATATGTACCAACTGTATCAGAATTAAGTCAAATGCAATTTACAGGAATAGGACAAGCAGATGCTTTTGAAGCTTACATCAATCAAGATGATTATTTAAGTGATAGACGAGGAGAGTACGTAGAACGTTATGGGGCATTATCTCCATGGAGGTCTCGTTGGGATTTTAAAATGTTACAAGACATTAACTTTAAAGTATCAGAAAGTAAAGAACACACAGTTCAAATTAGTTTAGATATTTTAAATATAGGTAACTTACTAAATTCAGATTGGGGAGTTGTACAAGAACCAAGAGATTTACAACCATTAGCTGTAACTGTAGATGCTACCAATACACCAATTTATACTTTTAATACAGACTTAACAGAAACATTTACACCCGTTTCAGATTTAAGATCTCGTTGGCAAGCACAAATTGGTTTACGTTATATTTTCTAAATCAGTTTTAAAATTAGATATTTGAACCGCCCATAATTGGGCGGTTTTTTTTACCATTAATTATGAAATATAGACAACTTACCAAAGAACAATTCGAAAGTTTACATGAAGATTTTGCTCGTTTTTTAGCAACACAAAGTATCGATGTAAAAGAATGGAATCAAATTAAAGAAGAAACACCAGAAGTGGCAGAAGAAGAAATGAATGTTTTTTCTGATGTGGTTTGGGACGATGTTCTAACAAAAACAAACTACGTAGAACATTTCTCTAAAACCTCTGTAAACCTATTTAAGTGCGATGCAGAAGAAATTCATAGAATTGCGATAAAAATAACTTGGGATATTAATTTACTTGAACAAAAAGGTTTCGAATGGTTAATGCAAAACCCGATGGATAATTCTGTAGAGATTTTTAAAGGCACAAAACCTTATAATAAAGACGAAAGAAATACCGAAATTTTCGACTTAATAGAAAAAGGAAGTGTTATTTCTAAAGGAGAAATCTTTGAGTATTTTAGTCAGTTAGTTTCTTAATTTTTTTAGAAGCTACTTCCTGCTTTCACTACTCGCTTTTTTCGTGCCTCAAAAGAGCTCAAACAAACCGTTCAATCAGGGCTAACTGCCTTGTTAACTCTATGTTTTACTAAAAGTAAATAGCATATATAAGATCAAATAAAAAATCTGTCAGTTTTTAAAAACTGACAGATTTTTTATTTAAATACTATTCTTCACTCATAGCCTTTCGAGTCTGTTTAATGGTAAGCGTACTTCCATCATGGCTCCATCCAGGAGCTGCAAAAGCATACATGAATTTATGATACCAGTTCTTAGATTTTTTCATATCACTCCAAATATCTTTATACTCATGTGTTAAAATTACTAATGGATTGTATGAATTAGGAGGTGCTGTTACTCCATATTTTATTTCAATGGTTTCATCAAGCTCTTTCCATGTTCCAAAAATTCTATCAAATACATTTAAAAAACCACCATGATTTTTATCCATATATTCCATATTTTGGGCATGATGCACTTGGTGCATTGTATGTGTATTAAATATTTTTTCAAAGAAACCTAATTTGGGTATATAAACAGTATGCAACTGAAATTGCCATAAAGCTTCAATACCCAAACATACGACCAGCATTTCTGGAGGAAACCCAATAGCGGTAATCCACATATAAAAAAAAGGTTTATAAAAAATTGTAAACCAACCATTTCTTACCGCAGTACCTAAATTAAAATTATCAGAAGAGTGATGTACAATATGCGCAGCCCAAAGAAAACGAACATTATGGTTCTGTCTATGAAACCAATAATAACTAAAATCATCTAAAAGTTGACAAATTATCCAAATATACCAAGCATAACCAAAAGATTCATACCCCATAATATTTGTACGAATTCCTTCAACCAAAGGGTTAAAAAGATCGTACACAAAATTAAACAGCACTATGGCAGCAATCGTTTTTGTTAAAGGAGCTAAAATAGCAGAGCCAATACCCATTGTAAGGCTTGCAGCTAAATCTTTCCATTTATAAAGTTTTTTGTTTTCTTCTTTTTTATGATGTTTGCTATACGCTAATTCTACTAAAATTAGTCCTAAAAAACAAGGAACACCATATACTAGAGGGTTTGTAAAATCCATTTATTATTTTAATATTTCGATAAAATTAGGTAAAAATAAGTGAATACCTTAACAACTATAACGTTAGGTTTTTTTTAAAATTATAAAATTTAAAAAAATGTAAATTATTGATTAATAATCTGTAAAACTAATTTTTTATCAATAAATATAATTGTAATTTTTTTTCTATTTATTACGAGTAATCTAAAAGGTTATTTGTATTTAAGTCTTCTAAATATTCGTAAATTTGTTTGTTATAATATTCTTAGTTTAAAATAATCTAAAGATTAATTATGAATTACACACATTTACTACAAGTAATTAAAGATAATACCAAGAGATTTACAACTAAAGAAGCTATTTTTTATAAAGATGAAGCCTCACAAAGTTGGAAAGGAATTACCTGGGATTCTTTTTACTTTCAAATTCAACAAGTTTCAAAAGCATTAATCAACTTTGGAATAAAAGAACAAAATAATATTGGTGTTTTTGCTCAAAATATGACCGAATGGATTATATCCGATTTGGGAATTATGGGAGTAAGAGCTGTAACCATTCCTATTTATGCAACCAATTCTACAAAAGAAGTGGAATACGTTGTAAACGATGCAGAAATTAGTGTTTTGTTTGTTGGGGATCAAGAAGAATTTGATAAAGTTGAACACATTTCGGAAAATAATAAATATCTGAAATTAATAGTTGCTTTAACTAAAACAGTTGATTTAAGAAATCATAAAAATGCTGTTTATTTTACTGATTTTATAAATGCAGAATTTCCAAAAAGCATTGATACTGAATTAGAAAAACGCCATTTTGACTCTAAATTAGATGATTTAGCAAGTATTATTTACACCTCTGGAACAACAGGAGAACCGAAAGGAGTGATGTTAGATCACAACAACTTTGGTTCCTCATTAAAAGCGCATGATGAAGAGATTGATGTGGATGAAAATGATGTTTCATTAAGTTTTTTACCGTTAAGCCATATTTACGAACGTAGTTGGGTGTTTTTCTGTTTGCACAAAGGAATTCAGGTGTATTTTAACCAAGATCCAAAGAAAATTGCAGATGTTCTAAAAGAGGTGAAACCAACTTTAATGTGTACGGTTCCTAGAATTTTTGAGAAAATTTTTACAGCCATTCAAGAAAAGAGAAAAGAAGCTTCACCAACTAAAATGAAATTAGCAAGTTGGGCATTGGGAGTTGGGAATAAATACCACAATAAGTACAAACGTCTTGAGAAAAAAGTGCCTTTATCACTAAAGTTAAAGTATAAAGTTGCAGACAAATTAGTATTGAGCAAATTACGAGATGTCTTTGGCGGAAATATAAAATTTATGCCTTGTGGAGGCGCTCCTTTAGGTCCAGATTTGGTTTCGTTTTTCCATTCGTTTGCATTAAATATAAAATGCGGGTATGGTTTAACAGAAACAACAGCTACAGTTACGTTGTTTGGTGATCACTATTTCGAATTTAATTCTGCAGGAAAACCAATTTCAGGAACAGAAATTAAAATAGGTCATAATAATGAAATTTTAGTAAAAGGACCTGGGGTTATGAAAGGCTATTATAAAAAACCAGAAGCAACAGCAGAAGTTTTTGAAAATGGTTGGTTTAAAACTGGTGATGCAGGAAAAATAGACAAATTAGGTAATTTAGTGATTACCGATAGAATTAAAGATTTAATGAAAACTTCTGGAGGAAAATATATTGCTCCTCAAAAACTTGAAATGGCCTTGGTAAGTGATTCTTTTATAGAGCAAATAGCAGTAATAGGAGATCAACAAAAATATGTTACGGCGTTAGCGGTGCCTAGTTTCGAGAATATTAAAAAATACGCAGAAGAACATAAAATTAGTTTTAAAGACATAGAAGATTTGATTAATAATAATCAGATTAAAGCCATGTTTGAAAAACGTTTTGAGGAATTACAAAAAGAGTTTTCAAAATTTGAGAAAATAAAGAAATTTACCCTATTGCCTAAAGAGTTTAGTTTAGAAGCAGGAGAAATAACAGCTACTTTAAAACTAAAACGTAAAGTAATTCAAAAAAAATATAAAGAACTGATTGATAAAATGTATGCAGATTAAGATATATATTTTACTTGTTCTTAGTGTAAAGAGTATGTGAAATTTCTCAATCGCTTAAAAAAGTTCATTTCGAAATGATAACTCGTTAAAATTTTAAGCACTTATAATTTTTAGTACCAATTCTTTAGTCAACGGTTTTCCGTTGGCTATTTTTTTGATGTTTTCAAAGGTGAAAACGAAATCGCAACCATTTTTATAATTAGAACAACCGTAAGCAGTTTTTCCTTTTAAAATAGTTCCTTTTTTACATTTTGGACAGATAATTTTATCAGAACTCTTCTCAACGGAGCTAGAATTAGCAACTTTTTGTTTTGGTTCTAATTTTAAACTAAAATCATCATCAAATCTAATTAATCCTTCTACAGAACCATTGTTGGTCTTAAAACCTTTTAAATTGGTTGTACATCCTTTATCAATCAATCTAATTAATTGGTTTTCAGAAACCTTTTTTCCATAGATTTCAAAAGGAATTTTTAAATCGCAATTATTTTTATATTCAGAGCACCCAAAAGCAGAGGAGCCTTTTAAAATGTGTCCTTTTTTACATTTCGGACACGTTTTACCTGCAACCTGTTTTTTGGAAGATTTTGTTTTTGAACTAGCAGATTGCTTCTTTTCGCTCACAACGACAGAAGAGTTAGATGAAATTCGTTTTTTAGAAGTATTAGAACGGACCTCATAGACCAATTCATCTACCATTTTCTTCATATTATTTATAAAAGTTCCGGCATTAAATTCTCCTCGTTCAATTTCTTTTAAACGTTTTTCCCAACGCCCAGTTAATTCGGCAGATTTTAATAATTCGTTATCAATAATATTAATTAAATCGATTCCCGTTTGTGTAGGCAAAACCAATTTTTTCTTACGCTCAATATATTTTCTTCGGAACAAAGTTTCAATAATACTTGCTCTTGTAGACGGTCTACCAATTCCGTTTTCTTTCATGAGCTCTCGCATTTCATCATCATCAACTTGCTTTCCGGCAGTTTCCATGGCGCGTAATAAACTTGCTTCAGTAAAGTTTCTTGGTGGTTTTGTTTCTTTTTCTAAAAACGAAGGTTCGTGAGGTCCTTTCTCTCCTTTTACAAAAGAAGGCAAAGTTGTTTTCTCATTCATTTCTTTTTTAATCTTGCTTTCTTCAGTTTCAAAAGCAACACGCCATCCTTTAGTTAAAATTTCTTTACCTGTAGTTTTAAAAGGAACGTCAGCCGCTTTACCAATTACAGAAGTGTTAGAAACATCAGAATCTGGATAAAAAACACCAATAAATCTACGTGTAATAATATCGTACACTTGTTGCTGATTGTATTGTAAATTCCCCTGAATTCCGGTAGGAATAATAGCGTGGTGATCCGTTACTTTTTTATCATCAAAAACACGTTTTGATTTTTTGATCTTTTTACCTAAAAGCGGTTCTGTAAGCTCGCTGTAATTAGTTAATTTCGATAAAATTCCTGCAATTTTAGGATACACATCATTTGGTAAAAAAGTAGTATCAACTCTTGGATACGTAACCACTTTCATCTCATATAACTTCTGAACCATTTTTAGTGTTTCATCTGCAGAAAAACCAAATTTATTATTACAATATACTTGTAAACCCGTTAAATCAAACAATTTAGGAGCGTATTCTTTTCCTTTTTTCTTGGTAACAGAAACAATTTCAAAATCAGATTCTTTAACTTTATTAGCAAGAACTTGTCCGTCTTCTTGTTTTAAAAATCGACCATCTTCATAATTAAACAGTGTATTTCTATAGGTTGTTTGTAATTCCCAATACGGTTGTGGTTTAAAGTTTTCAATTTCAAAATAACGATTTACCAACATGGCTAGGGTAGGAGTTTGTACTCTACCTACCGATAAAACCTGTTTAAATCCGCCAAATTTTACGGTGTATAAACGAGTTGCATTTAAACCTAAAAGCCAATCTCCGATTGCTCTAGAATATCCTGCGTAATATAAATTGTCGTATTGTTCTGCTGGTTTTAAGTTGTTAAAACCTTCTTTAATAGCTTCTTCTGTTAAGGAGGAAATCCATAAACGGAGAACTTTTCCTTTATAGCCACATTGGTTAATTACCCAACGCTGAATCAATTCTCCTTCTGTTCCCGCATCCCCACAATTAATGATAACGTCTGCTTTTTCGAATAAAGATTTTACAATATTGAATTGTTTTTTTATTCCTGCATCTCCAGTAACTTTGGTATCAAAACGTTCTGGAAGCATGGGTAAGTTGTTTAAATCCCAACTTTTCCAATGCGGTTTGTAATCTTTAGGTTCTAAAAGGGTACATAAATGCCCGAATGTATACGTTACTGCATAACCGTTTCCTTCGTAATAACCATCACGTTTTGTGTTGGCTCCCAGAATACTAGCTATTTCTCTTGCTACAGATGGCTTTTCGGCAATACAGACTTTCATTGATTATTTTTGTGAGGTCGAAATTAAGGAAAAAAAGAAATATATCAAGTTTTTAAAATTGATGAAAGTTAAAATTTATAAACAATTCAATATTTTTTTTATGAATTTAATTGAAACTAAAAAGACCTCACAGGATTTTAAAACCTGTGAGGTCTAAAATTGGAATTTGTATATGGTTACTTAAGTGTTTTTATGTATCGCATTTGATTTATTCCTTATAAATTTAAGCTAAAAATTATTTGGGAAGTTTTACAAATCTTTATTTAACTTATTAGGATTTTGTCTGGTGTCAAAAATAGTAATGATTTCTATTTCTTGTTGATTTTGAAGAACTCTATAATAAAAAGTGGTTTGTTTTGTAACAACACATTTGTAAAGACCTTTATATTCAAATGATTCTAAGCAACTATAGGGATGTAATTTTATTTGTTGAATTTTTAAATCAAACTTTTTAATAAAATTGTTTTTGCTTTGTAAGCTCCAGGTTTCAAGTAGATAATTTGTTATTCTAATATATTTAAGTCTTGCTAGTTTGGAATAAAAAACTTGCATTAAGAGACTTCATTTAAAACAGACTCATAAGAAACTCTTTTACCTTCGTCTAATTCTTTAATACCTTGTTCAATTTCTTCTTTTTCTGAAAGACTTAAATCATTCCAAAAATCATTGTTTTGCGAAAGTGATTTTTCAAGTTTAGATATTGTTTCTTCATTCTCTAAATTGATGAAATCAGTAATAAATGCTAGTTTTCTTTTTTGTAGAGAAGGTTTTAAATTGTCATAATCTATATTATTTTCATTAACGGTATTTATATCAAAATTAGATTCATCAATTATATTTCTTATTTTTAAAAGAGTTTCCGGATTTTCAATATCTAAAATTTCTTTTATCAATGCTATTTTTGTTGTTTGAATATCCATTTTGTTTTCTTTTTATAAAGATAATAAATTATTAATTGACTTGATTAAAGTCAATTGAATTTGATTTCTAACTAGATCAACCTCTAAAAATTTAAAATTATTTGTTTTAGAAAAGCAAGAATTGTATTTATATTTTTTGCAAAAAATATTTTTTAAAAAAAACTTTTTTACTTTCTAAAACATGAAGGAACTGCATTTTATTTCAATTTTGAAAGCTCTTTTTTAGCATCCTCCCAAGAGACTTTTTTCTTTTTATTTGATTCGTTAACTTCTTGTTGTATCTCATTCTTTTGAGAATCCGTTAAATTATCCCAAAGATCATTATTTTCTGTTTTATTGCTCATTTTATAAATATAAGAAATTATTATTTTATTTTACTTTACTAAAGCCAATTGAATACGTTTTCTAACCACATCAACTTCTAGTACTTTTACGATAATTTGTTGTTGTAAATTAACAATGGCATTTACATCTTTTACAAAAGTATCCGATAAATTAGAAACGTGAATTAAGCCACTTTCTTTGATTCCAACATCAACAAAACAACCAAAATTGGTAATGTTATTTACAATTCCTGGTAATATTTGTCCGATTCTTAAATCTGCAATCGTTTTAATGTTTTTATCAAAAGAAAATACTTTTGCCTTTTCTCTTGGGTCTACACCTGGTTTTTCTAATTCTTTAACAATGTCTTCTAAAGTAGGCAAACCAATAGTATCTGTAATATATTTTTTTAGGTCGATTTTTTGAATCAGTTCTTTATTACCAATAAATTCGGATACTTTTTTCTGATTGTCTTTCGCTATTTTATCAACCAATGCATAACTTTCTGGATGCACACCAGAATCATCTAACGGATTTTTTCCATTTTTAATACGTAAAAAACCAGCAGCTTGTTCGTAGGCTTTTCCTCCTAATCGAGGCACTTTTTTAATAACATTTCTAGAAGTAAAAGAACCATTTTCGTTTCTGTAATTCACGATGTTTTCTGCTAGTTTTGGACCAATTCCAGAAACATAACTCAATAAAGATTCACTTGCGGTATTGATGTTTACGCCAATAGTGTTTACACAACTTTCTACAGTGGTGTCTAAAGATTTTTTCAACTTCGTTTGATCTACATCGTGCTGGTATTGGCCAACTCCAATTGATTTTGCATCAATCTTTACCAATTCTGCCAAAGGGTCTTGTAAACGTCTTCCGATTGAAACAGAACCACGAACGGTAACATCAAAATTTGGGAATTCGTCTCTTGCAATTTTAGATGCCGAATAAATAGACGCGCCAGCTTCACTGACCACAAAAACATCAACATTATTTTTAAATTCAATTTTCTTAACCAATTGCTCGGTTTCTCTTGAAGCAGTTCCGTTACCAATTGCAACGGCTTCAATTTTATGCGCTTCTACTAAAGAACTTATTTTTTTAATAGCTTCTATAGATTGATTTTGTGGCGCATGCGGATAAATGTTTTCGTTATGTTCTAATTCTCCTTGTTCATTTAAACACACAACTTTACAACCAGATTTAAAACCAGGATCGATAGCTAAAATTTTTTTTTCGCCCAAAGGAGCACCTAAAAGTAGTTGTTTTAGGTTTTTAGAAAAGACGGTAATGGCATCTTCATCTGCTTTTTCTTTAGCAATTGATAGTCTTTCGTTAGATAAAGAAGGATACAATAAACGTTTAAAAGCATCTTTTATAGCGAGTTCAATTTGAGGAGTACAATCGTTTTGAGAATTGATAATTCGGTTTTCTATTCTTTCAAGAATTCTTTCGTTGTCAATTTCTATTTTAACACGAATAAAACCTTCGCTTTCTGCTCTTAAAATTGCTAATAATCTGTGAGATGGAATTTTACTTAAAGATTCGCTCCAATCAAAATAGTCTTTAAATTTCTGCGCTTTCTCACTTGTGCTGAGCTTAGTCGAAGTATCGTCCTTTTTACTCTTTATAACTTTCGATGAAATTGTAGCATGTCTTTCTAATTCTCGTCTAATTGTACCACGAATATCAGTACGTTCATTTATCCATTCTGCAATAATATAACGAGCGCCTTCTAGCGCATCTTCAATGGTTTCAACTTCGTTGGATGTGTATTTAGAAGCTGTATGTTCCAAATCATTTACACGCTGACTCATCATCATTTTTGCCAATGGTTCTAGACCTTGTAAGCGTGCAGTTTCTGCTTTGGTTTTTCGTTTTTTCTTAAAGGGTAAATACAAATCTTCTAATTCAATTAAATCTTTAGAAGTGTTTACTTTTTGTGCTAATTCATCAGATAAAACTCCTTGCTCTTCTAATGCTTTTAAAATAGTTTTTTTACGTTTTTCTAACGCTTCAAAAAGCTCTTTAAACTTTACAATATCACCAATTTCTACTTCATCTAAATTACCTGTAATTTCCTTTCTATATCTACTGATAAAAGGAATTGTAGCGTCTTCATTTAATAGTGAAATGGTGTTTTCTACAGATTTAGGAGAAAGTTGTGTTTGCTGAATTATATATTGAAGTAACTGCATTTTTTTATTTGAATTTTATCAGAAAAAAGAAACCTCATAAAAATGAATTTATGAGGTTGTAAATATAGTTTTATTTTGTGTTTTTCTTATATAATTTTGTTGTCTTAAAAAAAGAAGTAGCCAACAGAAACTTGAAACACACCGTTTCTGTTTTTATTTGAAAAACCATCTACATCATTAATGTTAGAGAGACCAACATTATAACGCGCACTAAAATTAAGTCCGTTATCTAGTTTATATCCTAATCCTAAATTAACACCAAAATCTAAGGTATTAAATGAACTTTTAACATCTAAATCATTTTCATTATTATTGGCTGAAAGTAAGAATCCTACTTGTGGTCCCGCTTCAAAACTTAATCCTTTTGTAATATAATATTTCCCCATTAATGGGATGTTTAAATAATTTAAAGCAATTACATCATCCGTACCTGGACCTGTACTATAACCTTGGCCAGAAAATAATACTTCAGGTTGAAAGGAAAATTTTTCTGTAAAAGGTATTTCTGCCATCAAACCAAAATTAAAAGAGGTGACAGTGCCTAAATCTTTGGTGTTATCTCCATTAACGGAAGCAAAATTTAATCCTGCTTTAGCACCAAATTCAATGTCTTGTGCATTCATGTTTGCAAAACCTAAAAAGGTTAATACAGCTACTAGTAATACTTTTTTCATAATTAAAAATTTAATTTGTTTGATACAAATAAATAACTTTTTCTAGAAAAAAATATTTTTTTAATTTATGTTTAACCTTTTTAACTTACTTTATCAAAACAGCTTGTTAATTAATTGATTTTTTGGTTATTTTAACAGAAAAACTTTTTATACAGTTTCTATTTCTTTGTTAAAAAAAATCACTTAAAGTAACAGTTTGTTCTTACTTTTATCGTAAAAATTACTGTTACATTGAGTGAAATTATTTTCAAGAATTTTGTATCGAGAAGTTTTAATTTTGTACGTTTATTTTAAGAGATCACTTTCTCAAAGGCTAATCTTTTTGCTTTGTAATTGGTATAAATAATTCCGCAATAGCTGTAACCCAATTTTTTGAGTAAAGATTGCATTCCGAGATTATCTTCATGTGTATCAATCTTTAAACTTTGAATGTTATTCTTTTTTAATTGTTGATGAAATTCATCAAATAAAAATGTTGCTAAACCAAACTTTCTGAATTCTTTTTTAATAGCCATTCTATGGATAACTCCGTAAGTTTTAGTTTCATCAACCAACCAATTTCCATCAATAACTTTGTAGGTTGGCTCTGGATTTGTTGTGAACATGGAAGTTGCCATGACAGTATTTTTATCATTTACAACAACGTAACTTTCTTTATTATTGATGTCATTTTCTACTTGTGTAGTATTCGGATATCCGTTTTGCCATTGATCAATATTTAAGGAAGCCAAATAGTTTTTAGCATCATCAATAATCATCATGATTTCTGAAACATCTTCAATTTTGGAAAGTCGAATTTTCATAAAAAAAATAGTATACTATTTTGTCGGGTCGAACTGAGTCGAGAGCTCGTTATATAATAACTATTAGTTCTCGACTGGGCTCGAACAGACAATTATATCATTTTAAAATCTAAAAGCAATTCACCATTTACAGAACATTGTAGTTGATCTCCTTTGAAAATTTCTCCTTTTCCTAAAGCAGGTGTTCCCGTAAAAATTAAATCGCCAGGTTGTAAGGTCATATATTTAGAAATAAACACAATAATATCAGCAAAATCGTTAATCATAAATGCCGTATTACTTTTTTGTTTTTCTTCTCCATTTATTTTTAAATCGAAATCTATATTGCCTAAATTATAATTAGAAACTGGTTTAAAACTAGAAATAGGAGCAGCCCCATCAAAACCTTTTGCAAATTCCCAAGGATATTTACTTTCTCTAGCGTCTTTTAAAATATCGGTTGCCGTATAATCGATACCAACAGCAATTTCAGAAATGTAAGAGTTTGCATCTTCTTTTGTAATATTTTTTCCTTCTTTACCTATTTTAACTACTAATTCTACTTCGTAAATTAATTGGTTGGTAATGGCACTTGGGTAAGCAACATCACAATTAACAGCCAAACTAGATTCGGGTTTTGAAAAGATAAACTTTTTGCCTTTCTTTTTATCTTCAATGTCTTTTATGTCAGTAACATAGTTACTTCCGATTCCTAATATTTTCATTTTAAATTTTATTTTATTTGTGTAAGTAAATATAAAAAAAAATCCACCAAAAAACAGAAGTTTAAAGGTGGATTTAGTACTATTTATAATTTGATATTATGCTTCTATTTTTTGATTTTTAGAAGCTTTACTTTCTTTAGGAAAATCAATAATTTCCTGATTGTTTAAAATATCCTCTATGGTTTGTCTTTTTCTAATTACGTAATCTTTTCCTTTGTGCACCATAACTTCTGCAGGTAAATAGCGAGAGTTGTAGTTAGATGCCATAGAAAAACAATATGCACCCGCATTGTGGAAGCATAAAATATCTTCTTCAGAAATTTCTGAAATTCTTCGGTTAGAGGCAAATGTATCTGTTTCACAAATATAACCAACTACAGAATAATAACGATCTCTTCCTTTAGGATTAGAAATGTTAGTAATATGATGATAAGAATCGTACATCATTGGTCTTACCAAATGATTAAAACCAGAATCTACATGTGCAAAAACAGTAGAAGTTGTTTGTTTTACAACATTTACTTTTGCTAAAAATACGCCAGCTTCAGAAACTAAGAATTTTCCAGGTTCAAACATTAACGTAATGTCTTTGCCATACTCTTTACAAAACCCATTAAAACGTTCGGAAAGTTGTATTCCTAATTGTTCTATATCTGTAGAAATATCTCCTACTTTATAAGGTACTTTAAATCCGCTTCCAAAATCGATAAAATCGATATTTTCGAATTGCTTAGCAACATCAAATAAAATATCCGATGCACGTAAAAAAGTATCAATGTCTAAAATATCAGAACCCGTATGCATGTGAATTCCATTGATATTCATTCCTGTATTTTCCACCACACGTTTAATGTGAGGAACTTGGTGAATTGAAATACCAAATTTAGAATCGATATGACCTACGGAAATTTTAGAATTTCCACCAGCCATAATATGTGGGTTAATACGCACACAAACAGGAATATTTGGATGTTTTTGTCCAAATTGTTCCAAAATATTAAGGTTGTCAATATTAATTTGAACACCTAACTTAGCAACTGCCTCAATTTCATCTAAAGAAACTCCATTTGGAGTATAAATAATATCATGAGGTTCAATTCCGGTTGTTAAACACAATTGTACTTCTTGAAAAGAAACTGTATCTAAACCAGATCCTAAATTTTTAAAAAACTTTAAAATATTAATGTTAGAAAGTGCTTTTACAGCATAATTTAACTTTAAGTTTTTAACGCTACTAAAAGCATTTGTTAATCTATTGTACTGCGATTCAATTTTATCTGTATCGTAAACATATAAAGGACTTCCGTATTTATTTGCTAATTCTATTAATTGTGTGTTTTCCACTTTGTATAATTTTAATTCAGACTTCAAAAGTAATAAAAATGTTGTCTTAAAAACTACTTGTTTAAAAATATAACATATTGTTTTTTTTTGTGATTTTTATACGAAATCAGTTACATGATATTACTTTTAAATTTGTAAATTTATTACTTGCTTATTCTTAATTTTCTTGGAAAAAAACAGGTAAAATTCAAAAAAAATAATCGTTAAAATCATGTTAATAACTAATTAATAAAGCTATTTCTTTTTTGCTATATTAATACTATTTTAGCAAGGCTTCAAACCTAACAACAGTAAGACATTTCATGAGTCAAGAAACAAAATATACAGAAGATAATATCAGGTCTTTAGATTGGAAAGAGCATATAAGAATGCGTCCGGGAATGTACATTGGTAAATTAGGAGATGGTTCTTCTGCAGATGACGGAATTTACATTCTTGTAAAAGAAGTTTTAGACAATTCTATTGACGAATATGTTATGGGAGCGGGTAAAACCATTGAGATTTCTATACATGGTAGTAAAGTTATTGTTAGAGATTATGGTCGTGGAATTCCTTTAGGGAAGGTCGTTGACGTGGTTTCTAAAATGAATACTGGAGGTAAATACGACTCTAAAGCGTTTAAAAAATCTGTAGGTTTAAATGGTGTTGGTACAAAGGCAGTAAATGCCCTTTCATCTTTTTTTAGAGTAGAATCTTCTAGAGATGGTAAATCTGCTTCTGCAGAATTTAGCCAAGGAAACTTAGAAAATCAAGATTTTTTAGAAGAATCATCTCGTAGAAAGGGAACTAAAGTTTCTTTTATTCCGGATGAAGAAATTTTTAAGAAGTACAAATTCAGAAATGAGTATGTAGCTAAAATGTTAAAATATTATGTGTATTTAAATCCAGGTTTAACCATAATTTTTAACGGCGAAAAATTTATTTCAGAAAACGGACTGAAAGATTTATTGGAAGATAATAACAATGTAGATGATATGTTGTATCCCATAATTCACTTAAAAGGAGATGATATAGAAGTTGCCATTACACATAGTAAAACGCAATATTCAGAAGAATATCATTCTTTTGTGAATGGGCAACATACTACACAAGGAGGTACGCATCAATCTGCGTTTAGAGAAGCTATTGTAAAAACCATTAGAGAGTTTTACGGAAAAGCTTTTGAAGCTTCAGATATTAGAAAATCTATTATTTCTGCAATAGCCATTAAAGTGATGGAGCCTGTTTTTGAAAGTCAGACGAAAACAAAATTAGGTTCTACAGATATGGGAGGTGAGTTACCAACCGTAAGAACTTATATTAATGATTTCTTAAAAACGAAGTTAGATAATTACTTACACAGAAATACGGATGTTGCTGATGCGTTACATAGAAAAATTGTTCAGGCAGAGAAAGAACGAAAAGAACTTTCTGGAATTCGGAAATTAGCAAAAGACAGAGCTAAGAAATCTAGTTTACACAACAAAAAATTACGTGATTGTAGAATACATTTAGGAGATACAAAAAAAGAAGCATATTTAGAGTCTACACTTTTTATAACAGAGGGAGATTCTGCATCTGGTTCTATTACTAAATCTAGAAACGTAAATACACAAGCAGTTTTTAGTTTAAAAGGAAAACCTTTAAATTCTTACGGATTAAGTAAGAAAATTGTATACGAAAATGAAGAATTTAATCTTTTACAGGCCGCTTTAAATATAGAAGATGGTTTAGAAGATTTACGATATAACAATATTGTAATTGCTACCGATGCCGATGTAGATGGTATGCACATTCGTTTGTTATTGATTACCTTTTTCTTGCAATTTTTCCCTGAGTTGATAAAAGAAGGACATTTATATATTTTAGAAACTCCGTTGTTTAGAGTCCGAAATAAAAAACAAACGTTCTATTGTTATTCTGATGAAGAAAAAAGAGATGCTATTGCGCAATTAAGAGGAAAACCAGAAATAACTCGATTTAAAGGTTTGGGTGAGATTTCTCCAAACGAATTTGTTCATTTTATAGGAAACGACATTCGTTTAGATCCTGTAATGTTAGATAAAGAAATGTCTATTGAGCAAATGCTAGAGTTTTATATGGGGAAAAATACCCCAGATAGACAGAAGTTTATTATCGAGAATTTAAAAGTTGAGTTGGATACTATTGAGGATGAAGAGAGTTTATCATAATAAGCCTATCCTAAATACTTTCCATTTAGACTCCGCTCAATGCAGGCTCTAGGAAAGGACTTTGATTAGTTTATGATGCTGGTATTAGGGATTGATATAATTTGGCTAAAGCCTTTGTATTGATGTAATTAAATTTCTATGGATAAATCCATAGGCAATTCAATAGGTAGAAAAAGAGTTAATTATGATTTTCAATTGTCACAGGCTTTAGCCTGTGTTAAATAAATAAAAGTAATAATGGCTTTAGCCAAACTATAGGAGTTAATGTGACCTCAATAAAGAAAAAATTAAAATTTGAGATCACAATTTATGACCTCCAATCTAAAAAGTAACTTGAGGAACCAATTTGACGTCTCAAGATTAAAATATGAAAAAAGAAGAAGTGAGTATAATTCCGGATGAAATTATATCTAACAAAATTTATTAGATTCGTAATCAAAAGGTAATGTTAGATAGAGATTTAGCGGATTTATATCAAGTGGAAACGAAAAGATTAAAAGAAGCGGTAAGACGAAATATAAATCGTTTTCCTGATGATTTTATGTTTGAAATGACTAAAAAAGAGCTTGAAAATTGGAGGACGCAAATTGCGACCTCCAATTCTGATAAGATGGGTTTGCGTTATGCTCCAATGGTTTTCACAGAACAAGGAGTTGCCATGTTATCTAGTGTTTTAAAAAGCGATAGAGCAATTACTGTAAATATTAAAATTATTAGAATATTTACTAAAATGCGTAATTTATTAAGTGATCATTTAAGTCTACGATTGGAAATTGAAGACATTAAAAAGAAAATGAATAATCACGATAAAAATATAGAATTGGTGTTTTCTTATTTAGATGAATTGGTGGATAAAAAAGAGGATGAAAAAGAAAGAACCAAAATAGGATTTAAAAAAGAAGATAATTAAAATAGTTGGCAAGTACGCTGCGTTAGGGATTGAAGCGACATCCTTTTTGCTTTTTTGCAAAAAGATACAGCGTAAAGCCCGACCTTTAGGTAACACCCAAAATAATAAACAGTTAAACGATTAAACAATTAAACGTTTAAAAAGAATGAGTGAAGAAATTAACGAGAACGAACACGAAGAAGAATTAACTACTCCAGAAAATGGATCTGAATCTTTAGAGAATCAGTCTGAATCTGTAGAAACCATTACCAAAGTTACAGGAATGTACAAGGAGTGGTTTTTAGATTATGCTAGTTATGTAATTTTAGAAAGAGCGGTTCCGTCGTTAGAAGACGGATTGAAACCGGTGCAGCGTAGAATTATGCATTCTATGAAAGATTTAGACGATGGACGTTACAATAAAGTAGCTAATATTGTTGGGCATACCATGCAATATCACCCGCATGGTGATGCTTCTATTGCAGATGCTATGGTGCAAATTGGTCAGAAAGAATTGCTGATTGATATGCAAGGAAACTGGGGGAATATTTTAACAGGAGACCGTGCGGCGGCTTCTCGTTATATTGAGGCACGTTTGTCTAAATTTGCTTTAGACGTTGTTTTTAATCCGAAAACGACAGAGTGGAAAATGTCTTATGACGGACGTAGAAGAGAGCCAATAGATTTACCTGTAAAGTTTCCGTTATTGTTAGCGCAAGGAGCAGAGGGAATTGCGGTTGGTTTGTCTACAAAAATATTACCTCATAATTTTATTGAATTAATAGATGCTTCTATAAAGTATTTAAAAGGGAGAAGTTTTAAAATTGTTCCAGACTTTTTAACTGGAGGAATTGCAGACTTTTCACACTATAATGATGGAAAGCGTGGAGGAAAAGTACGTGTTCGTGCTAAAATTCATCAACTAGATAAAAAAACGTTGGTTATTACAGAAATTCCGTTTTCTACAACCACCACTACTTTAATTGATAGTATTTTAAAAGCCAATGATAAAGGTAAAATTAAGATAAAGAAGATTGAAGATAATACCGCAGCAGAAGTAGAAATTTTGGTGCATTTACCACCAAATGTATCCCCAGATAAATCTATTGATGCGTTATATGCTTTTACTAATTGTGAGAGTTCAATATCACCTTTGGCGTGTACTATTGAAGATAATAAACCCGTTTTTGTTGGGGTTTCTGAAATGCTAAAACATTCTACCGATTTAACGGTAGATTTATTAAAGAAAGAATTAGAAATTCAGTTAAACGAATTAGAAGAGCAGTGGCATTTTTCTTCTTTAGAGCGTATTTTTATTGAGAACAGAATTTACCGAGATATTGAAGAGGAAGAAACTTGGGATGGTGTAATTGAAGCTATTGACAAGGGATTAAAACCGTATATAAAACATTTAAAACGGGCAATTACTGTAGATGATATTACGCGTTTAACAGAGATTAGAATTAAGAAAATATCAAAATTTGATATTGACAAGGCAAAACAATTTATAGAAGGTTTAGAGGAAAAAATAGCTGTAGTTAAAGATCATTTAGCAAACCTTATAGAATTTGCAATTACTTATTTTAAGCGTTTAAAAGACACTTACGGAAAAGGAAAAGAGCGTAAAACAGAAATTAGAATTTTTGATGATATTGTAGCCTCGAAAGTAGCTATGAATAATGCCAAATTATATGTAAATAGAGCAGAAGGTTTTATTGGTACTTCTTTAAAAAGAGACGAATTTGTAACCGATTGTTCTGATATAGATGATGTTATTATTTTTAGAAAAGATGGAGTAATGATGGTTTCTAAAATAGATTCTAAAACCTTTGTAGGTAAAGATATTATATATGTTGCTATCTTTAAAAAGAAGGATAAAAGAACGGTATATAATTTTATGTATAGAGATGGTGCAAGAGGTCCGTCTTACATGAAACGTTTTAATGTGATGTCTGTTACTAGAGACAAAGAATATGATTTAACAAACGGAAATAAAGGTTCTATTGTTTATTATTTTACGGCCAATTTAAATGGAGAAGCGGAAGTGGTAACCATTAATTTACGTTCCGTTGGGAGTGTAAAAAAATTGAAATGGGATATAGATTTTGCAGATTTAGCTGTAAAAGGAAGAGCTGTAAGAGGAAATTTAATTACTAAACATTCTATTAAATCTGTAGATTTTAAATCTGAAGGGGTTTCTACTTTAAAACCTCGTAAAATTTGGTTTGATGATACTGTGCAACGTTTAAATGTTGATGAAAGAGGAGAATTGTTAGGTGAATTTAGAGCAGAAGATAAATTATTGATTATTACACAAAGTGGAAAAGCTAAAGCGGTAAAACCTAATTTAACGATGCATTTTGAAGATGATATGATTGTTTTAGAAAAATGGAAACCAAACAAGCCAATTTCTGCCATTTATTATGATGGTGAAAAAGAACGTTATTATGTAAAACGTTTTTTAATAGAAACAACAGAAAAAGAAGAAGAGTTTATTTCTGATCACGTAAAAAGTCAGTTAGAAATTGTAGCAACAGATTATAGACCTGTGGCCGAGGTGATTTATTCTAAAAGGAGTTTAGAAAATGAAGAAGTTAATTTTGAGGAATTTATTGCCGTAAAAGGAATTAAAGCTCAAGGAAATCAATTATCCATAGATAAAATAAAACAAGTTAATTTATTGGAGGCTTTGCCTTTTGAAGAACCTATAGAAGAAACGCCCGAAGAAATAGAGGTGGTTGATGAAGAAGTTGTAGAAAACGAATTGCCAATTGATATACCTATACCGGAAACTAAAAAACCTATTTTAGAAGAACTTTCTGCAGAGGAAAAAGCAAAAATAGCTTTACAGAAATCGATAGCAAGAAAAAAGGCAGAACAGAAGAAAATAGATGATGAAAACCAGACGAAGTTGTTTTAAATTATGTAGTAAGTAATTTGACGCAACCAAATGAAAAAAACTGCATCTATTAATTGAACCATATAAAATTATAATATAATGATTAAAAAAATGACAATTTTACTATTACTTGGATTTATGATATCTTGCTCAAGTAATGACGATGACAATAGTGAAAATTTTGAAATAAACGGTGAATTCAATCATACAATTACAGGTTGTGATAATACAGATAACCTTGAAATTAACTGCGTAGAATTCATCAAATTTATTGACGAAACAAATGTTAGTCTTTTGATTGACGGAAGTGATATTGTTTATATTGGAAATTATGAAATAATTGACGACAAAATTAATATTGAAACAACAGATAATTTAAATATTAATATTTCGTTTATTATTCAAGATGGAATAACCTTAAAACGAATTGAAAATAATGACATTTGGGTTAAATCGGAATAAAAACTACTTACAACACCGTGTATAATTTATTGCTGGTAATCGCTTACTTACGAAAGTCCTTTGGGACTTTCGTGGTTCGTGTTTTATTTACTAAATTCACTACTTAAACACGCAACAAACCATACACAACAACGAAGGGTTAAAAGTTACTTTTATAGAATAAATTAATAAGAATGAAGAAAATAGGATTAATTGGAGGAATTACTCCAGAATCTACCATTTTATATTATCGAATTTTAAATGAATTGAATGCTAAAAATTTAGGTAAGGCTCATTCTGCAGAAGTAATTATTAGTTCTTTTGATTTTGGCAAAATAGAGAAACTTCTCAAAGAGAATCGGTGGGATTTGTTAGAGCTGTTAATGGCTGAAACTGGTAAAAGTCTAGAAAAAGCTGGAGCATCTTGTATTATTATCTGTGCAAATACTATGCATTTGTGTATAGAAGCCGTTAAAAAAGTGGTTTCTATTCCTGTTATTCATATTGCCGAAGCAACTTCAAAAAAAATAATTGAAAAGAAAATAAAAAAGGTTGTTTTATTAGGGACAAAATATACCATGGAGAAAGATTTTTTTATTAATTTTTTAACTTCTTTTGGTATAGAAACGATCATTCCTAATGTAGCAGAAAGAGATATTATACATAATGTAATATATGAAGAACTTGCTATTGGAGTTCTCAATCCAGTCTCAAAAGAAAAGTATTTGAAAATTATAAATAGATTGATTAAGAATGGTGCAGAAGGTGTTATTTTAGGTTGTACAGAAATCCCATTATTAATTAGTCAAGAGGATGTTACTATACCTGTTTTTAATACTACTAAAATTCATGCTACTGCAGCTTTTAACTTTTCAACTAAACATAAGCAACAACAACAGCAACAGCAACAATAATCGGCAGTATTTTACATGAAGTTTACTTTACTATTACTATTTTTTGTGGGAAATATCTTTTCGCAATCGGAGGTTTATTATTACAAAGATTCAAACAATAATTTTACTTATAAAAATATTGATAAAGAAGAATTTAAACTATTAAAAAAACAGATTTTAGAACCAAATTCTAAGGCCACTTATTGGTTTAAAGTACCTGCAAGTTCAACTTATTTAAACTATATTTTTCGAATAAATAGCATAAGAGCTAATAATGTTCATGCGTATCAGAATTTAAAAGAAGTTAAGAAATTAAGTAATCAAAGATATGTATCCTTTAAATTTTCAAGAAAATATCCAATATATATAAAAACGAATTCTAATTTTAGTTCTTATTATCCTGTAGTGCTGCAAAAAGAGGAAGCTTCTTTATTTCGAGAAAAATTACTGCTAATACTTAATGGTTTTTATTACGGTGCTGCATTTTTAGTAATACTTTTTAGTATTAGTTATTTTTACTTTTTTAAAGATATTGCTTTTTTATATCATGCTTTTTTACTTATCTGTATCTCTTTTAGTTTTGTAGTATTTGATGGATCATTAAATTTATTTAATGTGGATGCAAAAAATATAGAACTTTTAATCTTATTAGATTACATTTTACTGAGCTTTAGTTCATTAAAATTTGGGAATAGTTTTTTGATGTTAGATAAAAATTTTCCTACCGTTAAAAAGTATACTTTTTTTTTATTTTTTAATATTGTGTTATTTGTAATCTTATTTTATTTTTTAAAAATTAATGTACTTTATACCATACTAAGCATTTTAACACTACTATTTTTATTTCTTTATTGGTTTTTAGGTGTTTTACTTTTTAAAAGAAATAAGCATACTAAACTCTTTGTATTTTCATATGTATTCTTATTGTTTAGTGGTTTTGATTTTTTTGTTTTAAAAAACTTGGGAATTTCATTGTTTGAAAGTAACCCCACCAATTTAAAAATAGGGGGCTTTGTGCAAATTATTGTATTATCATTTGGGGTATTGTATAGAGAGAAAGATTTAAGAAAATATAATTTTTATATGAAGAATGAAATTATAAGATATTCTAAAGAATTAAAAAAACTTATAAAACCAGAAGAGGAAGTTCCTTTAACAGAAAGTTTAGAAAACTTAAGTATTAGAGAAAGAGAAATTTTTGATTTAATTGTAACGGGGAAATCAAATAAAGAAATAGCAAATGAAGTAAACATCTCTGTAAATACCGTAAAGTTTCATGTGAAAAATATTTACGGAAAATTAGAGATAAAAAATAGAAAAGAAGCCTTAATCATTGAAAACAGTATAAAAAAACAGATTTTATAAAGTAAGCTACCTAAAAACTACCCTAAAACTACCCATTAAATAGGGTAAAATAATTGAAATTTAAGTTAATTTTGAGGTATATAAAGTCCCCCACTAATTAGAAAGAAAGACCTTCTGTAGAAATATTGAAGGTTTTTTTTTATTTCATTTTTTCAAAAAACGTCATTTCATAATTAGGTAACAAATCTGGATTTGTAATTTTTATAATATCTTTTAAAACTAAATCGGGTCTTGTAGCTGCTAACTCAAAATAAATGATGCCACCCGTTTTTCCTTTTTTAGTTGTAGATGTATAAATCTCATCATTTTTAAAGGCATTGAATTCAGTATAAATTTGATTGCTTTGTAATAGCTGTTCTTTTGCAGAAAAATAACCAGGAGATATCCAATAATCAGCATTTTGTCCTTTATCAAAAATACTTTCAAAACTTAAAGATAAACTTCCTTTTCCCTTAGTATTTTTCCATAAGTAGTTAAGATTTGCATCTTTAAAAAATTGAGCAACAAAACTTTCTCCGGCAGGTAAATTCCAAATATCCTTACTCATGATAGCACCTGATAAAATAGTAGGCTTTTTAGTTGATTTTATAGCGATATTTTTTGCTTCCAAATAATTTGTTTCAATTACTTTAAAAATACTGTCAGCCTGTTTTTCTTTATTAAAAAGAACGCCAAAAAATTTAATCCATTCGGCTCTTCCTAACGGTGTTTCTTCTAACCAATCTCCATTATAAATTACATTTATACCAGCTCTTTTAACGGTTGTCAAACTTTTATCCGCAGAAGAAACACTATAACCAACAACCAATTCAGGTTGCAGGTCTAGCAAAATTTCTGTGTTTAAAGAACTTTCTTTACCAATTTCAGTTATTTTACCAGCATCAATTAACTGTCTTGTTTTTTCTGATGAAACATATTTAGTATACGGAAAACCAATAATTGAAGTTTCTTCATTTAACAACTCAACCATAGGAATATGAGTTGTAGATGTAACGACAATCTTGTGAATAGGAGTATAGATGGTGTTTTTTAAAGAGGAACTATTTCCGGATTTGTTTTTAATAATATATTCAGAAACTTCTTTAGATTTTTGATAAGCAGATTTTATAATTAACTTTTTAAGACCATGATCATCAATAATATCAAACCCTTTCGCATATTTAATACTACTTTCGGATTGTGAGTTTTTATGAACGTTAACGATTTCTTTTTTACAAGAAATCGTTAACGTTAAAAAGAATAAAACAAGAATAAAATTTAAATTTTTCATTAAGAATATACTTGATTTTCTTGTTCTTGGACTCTAATAAAAGTAGTTCTTTTCGTCAATTCTTTTAATCTGCTTGCACCAACATAGGTACATGTAGATCTTATTCCGCCTAAAATATCTATAATGGTATCATCTACATTTCCTCTATAAGGAACGTCAACTGTTTTTCCTTCAGAAGCTCTATAGTTTGCAACACCACCAACATGTTTATTCATAGCAGTTGTAGAACTCATTCCGTAAAAAGCTTTGAATTTTTTACCATTTTTTTCTATCAATTCACCACCACTTTCTTCATGACCAGCAAGCATACCACCTAACATTACAAAATCTGCACTACCTCCAAAAGCTTTAGATAAATCGCCAGGAATTTTACAACCTCCATCAGAAATAATTTGACCGCCCATTCCGTGAGCAGCATCTGCACATTCTATAATAGCAGATAATTGTGGATAACCAACTCCGGTTTTTACGCGCGTTGTACAAACAGAACCAGGACCAATGCCAACTTTTATAATATCAGCGCCAGCCAACAATAATTCTTCTACCATTTCACCTGTAACTACATTCCCTGCAATAATTACTTTTTTAGGGTGATTTTTACGCATTTTCTGTACAAAATTCACAAAATGTTCAGAATAACCGTTGGCAACATCCACACAAATAAAATTAATTTGAGGAAATTCAGATAAAATCTGCTTCACTTTTTCTGAATCTTCTTTTCCAGTTCCTGTACTAACTGCAATATTATTTAATGTTTTTTTATCCGCTTTTGCGGCAAAATTTCTCCACTCTTCAATAGTGTAATGTTTATGAATTGCGGTAAAAAGACCATGTTTTGCAAGCGCTTTTGCCATTTCAAAAGTACCTACGGTATCCATATTTGCAGCCATAATTGGTATTCCTGTCCAAACAACATCACTATGTAAAAAAGTAAATGTTCTTTCTAAACTTACTTGCGAACGCGATTTTAGTGTAGAACGTTTAGGACGAATCATAACATCTTTAAAACCTAATTTTAATTCATTTTCTATTCTCATCTCTATCAAAATTGTTAAGTGATAAAGGTATTAAATTTGAAAATGGTTTTATTAGATTATTGATGGAAATCAGTTTAAATCGAATAAAAATGAAATGTAATTTTATTATAAATTAATAACTCTTACTAACAAAAGGTATTTCTTTAAAACCAGTTACTTTATTGATTAGAATAGTTGCTGTAAAAAAATAGTTACAAAGTAAATTTGCGAATTTTGGTAAAATATCTGCAACTTCTTTGTTTTCATTATTGTGTATCATTACCATTAATCTAACGGCCTTCTTTGAAAGTGAAGAACACTGATTCAAAATACCTACAGGAGATTTTCCTCCGGGTAAAACAAAACCAGAAATAGCATCTTCTACTACTAACTTCATCTTTCTATAATGATCTAATAATTGTTGATGATCTTTTTCTGTAATAGCCAATTTACCTCTTATAGAACCATTAAGATGATAGCAAAGAGGCAATAACCAGTTCAATTCTTTTTCTAATTTTTTTAATTCTTTGCTATTAGGGTAATTTAAGATTAAAACAGAGAGTTCGTTAATAGCCCAAGCTACTGAACGAGTTAGTTGATCTGTTTCTATTTCGTAATCGCAAAGAGAAGAATCTTCATATATAAAAGGATAACAAAGCTCATCTATGTTAGATTTTGGATGTAATTTTTTCATTAAAATTATTGTTTTTATAGAAACTTAATTTAGTTCATTTTTGCGAAGAAAGTTAAGCTATAATTTGGTAACAAATTTGGGTGCGTAATTTTTATAATGTCTTTTAAAAGTAAATCTGGTCTTACAGGAGCTTTTTCAAAGTAAATAAGTCCGCCCGTTATTCCTTTATTAGTGGCATAGGTATACACGTTTTTATTCTTAAAAGTATTAAAAGAATTGTAAGATTGATTAGATCTTAACATTTCTTCTCTGCTTTCAAATAAACCACAACCAATCCAAAAATCGGCATCTTTTCCCTTGTCTAATACGCTTTCTATACTTAAAGGTAAGCTACCATTTCCTTTGGTGTTTTTCCATATATAATTTGTGTTGGCATCTTTAAAATAAGTAGCAATAAAACTTTTACCAGCTGGCATATACCATGTGTCTTTAAATAAATTACCAGAAATAATAGTGGGAATAGTTTTTGATTTTAAAGCTATTTTTTTTACAGCTAAATAATTAGACTCAATGACGTTAAAAATACTGTCTGCTTCTTTTTCTTTGTTGAATAAAACACCAAAAAACTTAATCCATTCTGCGCGACCTAAAGGAGTGTCTTCTAACCAATCTCCATTATAAATAACGGGAATTCCGTTTCTCATAATTGTTTTATATGTTTTGTTATTCCCATTTAAGCCAAAACCAATTACAAGATTTGGAGCTAATTCTAGTAGTTTTTCTGTGTTCATAGATCGTTCACTACCTAACTCAACAACCTTACCTTCAGCAATACGTTTTCTAGTTTTTTCTGAAGAAATAAACTTTGTTTGAGGAAATCCGGTTAAAAATTTTTCTGCTCCAATTTGTTCTAACATTGATATATGGGTAGTACTAGTTACCACGATGTTTTTAATAGGAATTTTTAATTCATTTTTACTAAGATCCGTTTTATCGCCAAGTAGGTAGGTAAATTCTACTTTAGAGTTTTGATACGGTTTTTTTATGACTAATTTTTTCTGATTATCTATTGTAATTATATCAAAACCTTTAGCATACTTTATGTTACTTTTTAGCGTTGTTTTTACTGTTGCTTGATTTGCTTTTTTTTGACAAGAAAAGAAGAGACTACTTATAATTAAGAAAGCTAAAAGATGTTTCATTTTAATAATTTATTTCTAAAACTTGTGCGTATTGTAATTTTAAATCAAAAGATTTTTCTAAAGGGATTTTATTGATAAAAGAATGCAAACTTCTCATAACACCTGCATGCGTTATAATAACAACCTTTTTGTGTTTTTGCTGGCTTATTTCTAAAAGAAAATTTGTAGTTCTAGCATGTAAATCTAAATATGATTCACCCTTTGTTACAGCAACCTTTACAAAGTCATTCATCCAAATATCTAATTCAGTTTTATTGATATCGTTCCAGTTTTGTAGTTCCCAATCTCCAAAATTTAACTCTTTTAAACGATCATCAAAAAGAACTTTATTTGAAAGTTTTTCGGCTAGCTTTTTACACCTTTTAAGTGGACTACTATAATAAACAGTTTCAGCATCATAAGTAGAAACTTTCTTTAAAATAGGTTTAATTTCCTCTAAAAAAGTATCAGTAACATCAATATCAGCTTGTCCGTAGCAAATTCCTTTTGCTATTTTGGGAGCTGTATGTCTAATTAATATAATCTCCATAAAACAAGTATAAAAAGATAAAAAACAACTTCTGCAACTTGTTGCAAAGCACCCGCACAATCTCCTGTTTGTCCGCCAATCCATTTCTTAAAAAAACGGGCTACATACCAATACGTTATTAATAAAGGTATAAGACATAGAAATACTCTGTAATTTTGGAAAAAGAAAAGTGGTAAAACTCCAAAAAAGCAAGAAATCACTAAAGATTTTGTACTCATTTGTGTTGTTGTCGGCTTTATTTTAGAAGTTTCAATATCTCTTACATACGGATGCGTGTAGAGTAGGATGGTAGCTATAAAACGACTAATAGCATGACCAGAAATAATAAGTAATGGAATATTTATAGCAGATGAACTAAGCGCTTGTATTGCTGAAAATTTTAATAAAAGAATTGAAAATAATCCAATAACTCCAAAAGTTCCTAATCTGGAATCTTTCATGATTAGTAAGATTTTTTCTTTGGTCCAGCCACCTCCAAAACCATCGCAAGAATCGGCAAAACCGTCTTCATGAAAAGCTCCAGTTGCCCAAATAGAAGAAATCATACTTAAAATAATAGAGATTTCTGGAGTAAAAAGAAACGTTGCCAAATAGTAAACCAAAGCAGCAATAGATCCTACTAAAATACCCACTAAAGAAAAGTAACGGTTACTTTTATTTAGCATTTCAGAGGAATGTCCTACCCACTTTGGGCAAGGTATTCTCGTAAAAAATAATATGGCAGTTAAAAAATAATGAATTTCTTTTTTCATAGCTTTAAGCTTCGCTTACATTGGCACTTTCAAAAGTGGCCATTTCGTTTAAAAATAGCACTGAAGATTGAATAATAGGCAGTGCAACCGCAGCTCCTGTTCCTTCTCCTAAACGTAAACCTAAATTTAAAACAGGTTTTACCTTTAAGAAATTTAATATTTTTTGATGACCTTGTTCTCCAGAAGAATGTGTAAAAATACAGTAATCTAATACATTTTTATCAATTGCATGAGCTGCCAACAAGGCAGAAGTTACAATAAAGCCGTCTATTAAAATAGTCATTTTTAAAGCAGCAGCTTCTAAAATTGCACCTGCAATCATTACAATTTCGAAACCTCCAAAAGTGGCGAGTGCATCAGTTGGTGCGTCTATATTTATGATGTGTTTTTGGTATACTTTTTTTAAAATTGTCTTTTTTTGTTGAAGACCTTCATCATTTAAACCTGTTCCTTTTCCAACACAATCTTCAATACCAATCGCTGTAAAATAACTCATTAAAAGTGCTGCAGAAGAAGTGTTTCCAATTCCCATTTCTCCAAAACCAATGGTATTACAGTTTTTTTGAAAAGATGTGTTTACTATTTCTTTTCCTTTTTCTAAAGCTAAATTACATTGTGCCATTGTCATGGCTTTTTCTATAGAGAAGTCTTTTGTTCCTTTTGCTGTTTTAGCAGAAATTAATGCATCACTTTTATCAAAATCGGCATTTACACCAGCATCTATAATTTTTAAATTGATCTTATTTTGTTTACAAAAAACGTTAATTGCAGCACCTCCATTTAAAAAGTTAAACACCATTTGCTGCGTTACTTCTTGTGGATATGGACTAACACCTTTTGATTTTGAAATACCATGATCTCCTGCAAATACAATAATAGTTGGTTCTGTAATTTTTGGAGTTAGTGTATTTTGAATGCTTCCTATTTTAATAGCAATCGTTTCTAACAAACCTAAAGAACCTATAGGTTTTGTTTTAAAATCTATTTTTTTTTGGAGGGCTGTTTGCATTTCTTTAGAAAGTGCTGTAATTTTTGAAGTCATATGTTATTTTAATTTTAGTGGTAATCCAGAGACCATAAAAGTCGCTTTGTTCGCTTTTTTTGCAATAAATTGATTTACCCAACCTTGTAGTTCTGTGAATTTTCTTCCAGATTCTGTTGTAGCATGCAGTCCCATGCCAATTTCGTTAGAAATAATAATGATATTAGCTTCTATTTTTGTGAGTTTTTCTATTTCTTGTTTGGCTAATTTTAAACATTCTTGCGTGTCATAATTGGTGTCAACATAAAAATTAGTAAGCCATAAAGTAACGCAGTCTATTACAACGGTTGTGTTTTTCGAAATAACGGAGCTAATGTTTTTTTCTTCTTCAATGGTGGTCCATCGTTCATCTCTATCAGAAATATGCCTTTCTACTCTTCGTTTAAAATCGTCATCCCAAATTCTAGAAGTTGCCAAATAAAAAGGTGTTTTAGAAATGTCTTCCGCCATTTTTTGAGCGTAACTACTTTTACCAGATCTTTCTCCTCCAGAAATATAATGAATCATAATTTTAAAATATATAAACACAAAGGTTGTAAACATTTTTTTAAAAAGGAAAGAATATCTAATGGAATTATCTTTAAATACTAACAACTAACTTTTCTTAAAAAGGCAAGTTGCCTTGTTATAAATTATATGTACTAATATTTATTACCTCTTTTTATAAGAGTACAGTTTTTTTAGAATGCTTTGCTAAATAGAATAGATTGTTTAGCTAAACTGTTATTTCCTAGCGTTTTTAGATAGCTAAAGAATTAGCTTATAAATGACAAAATATTAGTTTTTAATACTTAAAAATATTCTACATTTGACAAAAATTAGGGTTTTGTTCTTTTTGGGAACAAATTAAAAGGGAATTCGGTTTAACACCGAAGCTGTTCCCGCAACTGTAAGTTTATGCTGAATTTATTTCAGTACCTTATTTAAGGATGTTATTAAGTCTTTTACCACTGACAGACGTATGTTGGGAAGGTATAGTAACATAAAAACAAGCCAGGAGACCTGCCTAGATTTAAAAGATTATAACAATTAAAACTTTCGGGATAAAGGTTTATGTACTAATTCTATTTTGTACACAAATTTACCTGATTTATTTAGATTCCTTGTTCTGCAAGGAATGAAACATTATGGTTTTCTTGCAAAAGAAGAAGACTTAAATTAAATCATTAAAAATGAAAAGACAATTATTAATTGTTGGTGTTTTGGCATGTAGTTTTGCTAGCACAAATCTTTTTGCACAGCAAAAAGAAAAAGTAGAGGCTTTAGATGAAGTTGTTGTTACGGCAACAAAATTCAATCTAAAAAAAGAGAATACTGGTAAGGTAATTCAGAAAATTACTCAAAAAGAATTGCAACAAAATGCTGGTAAAAATGTTATTGAAATCCTAAATAATGTTGTTGGTATTGATGTTAGAGGTGTAAATTCTAATGCATCAGAACCAAGAAGTATTAATATTAGAGGAGGAAGAAATAGGCAAGTTTTAGTTTTAATTGATGGTGTGCCAGTTACAGATCAATCTGCAATTAATCAGCAATTCGATTTACGTTTATTAGCCGTTAGTCAAATAGAATCTATTGAAATTTTAAAAGGAGCATCATCTACATTATACGGTTCTGGAGCAGCTACTGCAGTTATTAATGTTGTTTTAAAGAAAGCTTCAGAAGATAAAATTTCTGGTTCTTTTGAAACAAGTGTTGGTACAAATAATACCGCAAATATTAAAGGAAGTGGATTGTCTGACAATAATCAGAATGTAAGTTTAAACGGTACTTTAGGAAAACTTAATTTCTTAGGTTCTTTTAGTATTACTGGAACAGACGGAATGTCTGCTGCAAAAAGTAAAACAAATGCTGTTTATGAAAATGATAGTTTTTATAGCAAAAATGCGTTGTTAAAATTAGGTTATGCAGTAAATGATAAGTTTTCTATTGAGACTTTCTTAAATTATGATAATTTTGATTATGATTTTGACGCAGGGGCTTTTTCTGATAGTGATGTAAATATTGGAGATCAAGAGCAGTTTAGAGTTGGTGTAAAACCAAAATACACTTATAATAAAGGAGAAGTTTACTTATTAGCCTCTGCAAATGTGGTAGAAAGAAATTTAGAGCAATTCAATTCTTTTGCGGGTGCTTTAGACAACTACGAATTTGTTGGTAGAAGTGTAAATTTAGATTTAGTAAATAGATATGATTTTAAGGATGGTAAAATTCAATTAATTACAGGTTTAAATTACCAAATTCATAGTAATAATACAATTACTCCTTTTGCAGAAATTGAAAAAGGAATTGCAAATTTTAATACTGTAGATCCTTATGCAAGTGTAGTGTATATAACAGATTTTGGTTTAAGTGCCAATGTAGGTGGACGATTAAATATTCATAATGTATATGGTAATCATGCAGTTTATGACGGGAATCTTGCGTACTCAGTTTTAAAGAATGAAAATGCTTCTATAAAATTATTAACTTCTTATAGTACTGCTTTTATTACACCAAGTTTGTATCAATTATATGATGGTTTTTCGGGTAATTTAGATTTAAAACCAGAATCTAATGAAACTTTTGAAGCAGGTTTTGATGTAAATTATAAAGATTGGCTTCAGTTTAATGTAGTTTATTTTAATAGAAAAGAAGAAGATGCAATCATTTATGATAATGCTACTTACAAATATGGTAATGGTTCTTCTGATGCAAATGGTTTGGAAATAAATACAAATATTACACCTCTTAAATTTTTAACTGTTAACGCTTCTTATACGTATGTAGATAAAGATAAAACAGAAGATTTTAACGATTATATTCCTGCAAATAAATTTGTAGCTGGTTTAGATGTAAATGCTTTTACAAATACATTCTTTAATATTACATATAAAAATGTAGGTGATAGAAGTATTTTTGATAGGTATGGTTCTTTTGGAACTGCTGGAGAAGATGTTATTTTAGAAAGTTACCAAGTATTAGATTTTGCTGCTAATTATAAATTATTAGAAGATACTGTAACTTTATTTGGTGGAGTTTCAAATATTTTAAATGAAGATTACGATGATATTTTAGGATTTTCTACACGTGGTAGAAACTTTAAATTAGGAGTAAGACTTCAGTTTTAATAAAGGGAAATTTGCTGTTTTCGAAAAGAGGAAGAAGACCATCTATTTTAGATGGTCTTTTTTTTTACAATAATTTTTTTACTTCATTCTTAATAAAACTAATGGCAGTGTCGGTCGGTGGTAAGGTTTTAGAGTAATCTACAATCACCTTTTCACGCAATTCATTAGCTGTTTTTGCAGTTTCTGCTACTTGTCTTAATTTATTAATAATCGTATTTTTTGTAGCCACAACTGCTGTCCAGGTATCATCTGTAATATACATTTGCTGCACTAAATTGTGTTCAAATTCTTGGTCTATATTTGCTATCAATAATTGTAAATAATCTTGCGTATCTTCTGTTATTGGTTTAATTCTAACCAACATCTTTACAGGGTTTATACGTTCACAAAACAACAACATACGTTCGTAAGCTTGTAATTTTATGGGTAAAGCTTCTTTTTTTCTTTGTGATAAAAGTGCTACTTTATCATCAGAATTTTGCTTTATTATCAATCTGTTAAATATATAATAAGCCATCAAACCTGTAACTGCAGCAGGTAAAATATAAGCAACACTTTCTATTAATCTTTCTTCCATAAATTAAAGTAATTTTAAAGAGTACAAATATAGAACTCCTAAAAAGATTGCAATACCAAAACTTAATAAAGTACCAATTAAAATGTATTCTGTTAGTTTTCTGTCTTTAGATGACGTTAAATCTCCAAATCTAAAAACGGATTTTGCAGCCAATAAAAAACCAATAGCTTCCCAATGATTGGTAATTACAAAGGTAAATACAAACAATCGTTCTAAAATACCAATATAGCGTCCGGCTTTTGCCAGAGAATCATCGTTTTCTTTTTTATTTTCCGGATTCCATTGGGTAATAATTATTTTTATAACAATAGAAGAAACAAAAATTACCAGCAGTAAAAATACGATCAATAATAAAATTGGATCTGTTATTAAGCTTTTTGGTGATAAAGAAAAATCAACATAAAAAGAAGTAGCAAAAGCTAATAATAGTAGATGTAGTATTTGATCTATAAAAAACCAAATTCGTTTTGTGTTCTTTTTTTGAAGATAGAGTTTTAAAAGATCTATCAAATAATGAGAACAGATAATTAACAGAAAAGCAAGCCAATACTTTTTAAAATTAAACTGAAGTATCAGTACTAAAAATAGGGCATGAAGTGCAATGTGATAATATAATTTTACAGATTTGACTTTCTTTTCTTCTTTGTTTTTAACCCATTTTTCTGGTTGAAAAACAAAATCTCCTAAAATATGTGCCAACAAAAATTTTAAAAATAAGAGCATTTTATAAATGTGTTTTTTGATTGATAATTTTTCTAAAACGTTTTTCTAGTTTCATAATAGGTTCAAATCCAGCACGTTTTTGGCGTTCGCTAACACGTCCTTGTGTAATTCCTAAAATAGCAGCAATTTCATTCTGCGTACTGTTTTCCGATTCTAAGGAAATTTTAAATACTTCAGCAGAGTTTTTTGTCCAGGAATCCATAGTTAATAAGGCTAAATCAAAAGCTATATTTAGTTCTGCATCAACTTCTTGCCAAGGTGTTTTTATAGCAATAGTTTGCTTTTTTAAATACGTATCAAACGCATAACCAGAGTTTATGAAGGCTTCACCGTTAGAGGCCGTAACTTCTGGAGTATTAAATTCTTTTTCTCCAATTCCTATTCCAATTCTAACATCTATATCTACAGTAGCTTTTAAATGAGATTTCAACTTTAAAGCTGCGTAAAAAGCATTTTCACAATTTTCTATTTCTAATTGAAAACTATCTCCTCTGTAAATCTGCCAATATTTTGGCGAATCACCAAAAGTACTTAACACTTCTTTTAGCGTTTCTAACCAAAAATTATCATCCTTCTTTCTAGAATTGATGATGTCACCTGTTAAAATACTAGTCATTTTTGAATCTTAATTTTTAGCTAATATATCATTTATTAGGCTAAATAACAAAATTATCTGTCTGTAAGCAGATATTTTAAATTATCTGTCTATAGGCAGATAATTGTGTTTATCTGTTCTTAGGCAGATATAGTTGGGATTCTTATGTAAAAATTGTGAATAAATAGTATTCGTCTTCTTTTATAGAAACGAATAGTTTGGTTAATTTCACACTTTCAAATTCCTTTAAAATAAACTATTGAGCACATATTTAGATTCTTTAAACGAAGCACAGAGACAAGCTGTCTTACAGAAAGATGGACCCATGATTATTATTGCGGGTGCGGGTTCTGGTAAAACACGTGTATTAACCTATAGAATTGCGCATTTAATGCAGCAAGGCGTAGATTCATTTAACATTTTATCGCTTACATTTACCAACAAAGCAGCCAAAGAAATGAAGGCAAGAATTGCTGGTGTTGTAGGTAATAGTGAATCTAGAAACCTGTGGATGGGAACTTTTCACTCCGTTTTTGCTAGAATTTTACGAACTGAAGCAGATAAATTAGGGTTTCCAACTAATTTTACAATTTACGATTCTCAAGATTCTGTTCGGTTGATATCAGCCATTATAAAAGAGAAGAATTTAAATAGGGAACAATACAAACCAAAACAGATTTTAGGAAGAATTTCTTCCTTTAAGAACAGTTTAATTACGGTAAAAGCCTATTTTAATAATCCAGATTTACAAGAAGCAGATTTACACGCAAGTAGACCAGAAGTTGGTAATATTTACAGAACTTATGTAGACAGATGCTTTAAAGCAGGAGCAATGGATTTTGATGATTTATTGTTAAGAACCAATGAGTTATTAGCCCGTTTTCCAGAAACTTTGGCAAAATATCAAGACCGTTTTAGATATATTATGGTAGATGAGTACCAAGATACCAATCACTCTCAATATATTATTGTGAGAGCTTTGGCAGACAAATTTGGAAACATTTGTGTGGTTGGAGACGATTCTCAGAGTATCTATAGTTTTAGGGGGGCAAATATTCAGAATATTTTAAATTTCCAGAAGGATTATCCAGAAGTAAAAACCTTTAAACTAGAGCAAAATTATCGTTCTACAAGTAATATTGTAAACGCTGCAAATTCTGTAATCGAAAAAAATAAAACAAAATTAGATAAAGAAGTTTGGACCTCTAATGATCCTGGAGATGCTATAAATGTAATGCGTACTATTTCCGATGGAGAAGAAGGTCGTTTTGTGGCACAATCTATTTGGGAAAACCAAATGAACCATCAATTAACTCCAGATGATTTTTGTGTATTGTATAGAACAAACTCACAATCTAGAGCTATTGAAGATGCCTTACGTAAAAAAGGAATTGAGTATAAAATCTATGGAGGGATTTCCTTTTATCAAAGAAAAGAAATCAAAGATATTTTATCATATTTACGTATTTTAATCAACCCAAATGATGAAGAAGCGTTAAAAAGAATTATCAATTATCCTGCTAGAGGAATTGGTGCAACAACCATAGATAGGTTAACAATTGCTGCTAATCATTATAAAAAATCAATTTTCGATATTATTAAATATATTGATAAAATAGATTTAAAAATAAATGCAGGAACTAAAAATAAGCTCCGTAATTTTATGACGATGATGCAAAGTTTGCAAATAGAATCGCAAACTAAAAATGCCTTTGAAATTGCAGAAACGGTAGTAAAAAAGACCTTATTAATAAAAGATTTAGAAAAAGACGGAACGCCAGAAGCAGTTAGTAAAGTAGAAAACGTTCAAGAGCTTTTAAACGGAATTAAAGACTTTATTACCGATAAAATTGAAGAAGGTGGAGATACCTCTTTAACTACTTTTTTAGAAGATGTGGCTTTGGCTACAGATTTTGATGCTAAAAAAGATGATGATAAACCCTCTGTTTCTTTAATGACCATTCACCAGTCTAAAGGATTGGAATATATGTACGTGTACATTGTTGGTTTAGAAGAAAACTTATTTCCTTCTGCAATGAGTATGAATACTAGAAGTGAGTTAGAAGAGGAGAGAAGATTGTTCTACGTGGCCATAACAAGGGCAGAAAAAGTGGCTTATTTAAGTTATGCGCAAACTCGTTATAGATGGGGGAAATTGGTAGATGCAGAACCAAGTAGGTTTTTAGAAGAAATAGATGATCAGTATCTAAATTACATTACACCAAAAAGTACAAATCCAGCAATTAATAATTTTGTTGATAAAAGTATTTTTGATGATGCTCCAAAAGGAATTCGTTTTCAAAAACCAATTCAACGTAAAAAAATGGAGCGTGATTTGGTGAAGAAAAAAGAGATTGTTATTCCTAAAAACTTAAAAAAAGTATCTCAAGCAACCTCAAAAGCAAATTTATTTGACAGCAATATTGTGGTTGGTAATTTTGTAGAGCACAATAGATTTGGAACGGGAGAAGTAATTGCTCTAGAAGGAAATGGACCAAATAAAAAGGCAGAAATTAAATTTGGTACGGTTGGTAAGAAGAAATTATTGCTACAATTTGCTAAATTAAAAGTGATTGGTTAAAAATCATCCATAAAACTAAAAATAAATTGTTATTTTGCAACGTTAAATAACTACAAACTATAATTTGTCAGTTCTAGTATCATAATTTTTAAGTGTGATGCATCGAGAACACTTCTCAAAAATAAATAAATGACATTCGATTTAGAATACAATTCAGAAAGACCGTTAATGATAATACCAGAATACGGCAGACATATACAAAAATTAGTAGACCATTGCTTAGCATTAGAAACTAAAGAAGAACGCGATAAAATGGCGAGAGCTATTGTAGATGTAATGGGTAATTTACAACCCCATTTACGCGATGTTCCAGATTTTAAACACAAACTTTGGGATCAACTATACATCATGGCAGATTTTAAATTAGATGTAGAATCTCCATATCCTCAACCGTCTAAAGAAGAATTACAAGAAAAGCCAGAAGGACTGCCTTATCCAAAATCTGCATCAAGATATCGTTACTATGGTAACAACATTCAAACAATGATAGATATTGCTTTAAGCTGGGAAGAAGGCGAGAAAAAAGAAGCTTTGGTATTTACCATTGCAAATCACATGAAAAAGTGTTACCTTAATTGGAATAAAGATACTGTGGATGACGCCGTAATTTTTAAACATTTATATGATTTATCTGATGGTAAATTAGATTTAAGAGAAACAGATGAGGCACTTGCTGAAAGTAAAAACCTATTAAGAAAACCACGTACACAAGGTCAGGGAGCTTCTAAAACTACTTACAAGAAACCACAACACAGTAATCAAAATAAAAATAGAAAAAGATATTAGTATATGGCATCATTTAAAATTGAAGGCGGTCATAAATTAAGCGGGACCATTACTCCGCAAGGAGCAAAAAACGAAGTTTTACAAATACTTTGTGCAGTGTTATTAACACCAGAACGAGTGCTTGTAAATAACGTTCCGGATATTATTGATGTCAACAAACTAATTTTTATTCTAGGAGAATTAGGTGTAAAAGTAGAAAAGTTAAGTAGAAATTCTTACGCTTTTCAAGCGGATGAAATCAATTTAAAATATCTAGAATCTGCAGAGTTTAAAAGAGACGGAAGTTCTTTACGAGGTTCTATTATGATAGTTGGACCACTTTTAGCACGTTTTGGTAAAGGGTACATTCCAAGACCAGGAGGAGATAAAATTGGTCGTAGACGTTTAGATACCCATTTTGAGGGTTTTATACGATTAGGTGCAAAATTTAGATATAATAAAGAAGAGCATTTTTACGGAGTAGAAGCCAAAGAGTTATTTGGTGTAGAAATGTTATTAGATGAAGCCTCTGTAACAGGAACCGCTAATATTTTAATGTCGGCTGTTTTAGCTACCGGAACCACAAAAATTTACAATGCAGCTTGTGAACCTTATATTCAACAATTATGTAAAATGTTGAATTTGATGGGAGCAAAAATCTCTGGAGTAGGCTCTAATTTATTAATCATAGAAGGAGTAAAAGCTCTTGGTGGTTGTGAACATACTGTTTTACCAGATATGATTGAAATTGGTTCTTGGATAGGTGTTGCTGTAATGACACGATCTGAATTAACCATAAAAGATGTAAGTTGGGAAAACTTAGGACAAATACCAAATGTATTTAGAAAATTAGGTGTTCAACTAGAAAAAAGAGGTGATGATATTTATATACCTGCACAAGAATCTTATAAAATACAAAATTTTATAGATGGTTCTGTCTTAACGGTTGCAGATGCTCCTTGGCCTGGGTTTACACCCGATTTATTGAGTATTGTTTTGGTAATCGCTACACAAGCAAAAGGAACTGTTTTAATACATCAAAAAATGTTTGAAAGCCGTTTGTTTTTTGTTGATAAATTGATAGATATGGGCGCAAAAGTAATTTTGTGTGATCCTCATAGAGCTACTGTAATAGGTATGAATTTTGAAAGCTCGTTAAAAGCTACCAAAATGACATCGCCAGATATTAGAGCAGGAATCTCCTTATTAATTGCAGCATTATCTGCAAAAGGAACAAGTATTATAAATAATATAGAACAGATAGATAGAGGGTACGAAAATATTGAAGCTCGTTTAAAATCTATTGGTGCTAAAATTGAAAGAATTGCTGATTAAGAAAAGTTTTTTATTCATTTAAAATTACTTTTATATTATGATAAGAAGTTTGTGGAAAGAAGAGTGGAAAGATGTTAAATTTGATGAGAAAATTTCTGATGTAAAAAAATTTAAGATTTCCAATTACGGAAGAGTACTTTATTGTAAAGACGATAAAGAGTTTTTAAGAAAAAAAAGTTTTATAAATGGTTATGAAACTATTTCTGTAAAACAAGCTCTAAATAATAAACATACTAGTAGGTATGTACATAAATTAGTTGCTCAACATTTTTTAGAAAAAGAAAATGAAGAGCAAGTTTTTGTCTTACATATAAATTATGATAAAACAGATAATACCATTCAAAATTTAAAATGGGCATCAAAAAGAGAAAAAGAGTTGCATCAATTTAAAAATCCTGTGTTTGTAGAATCTATAAAGAATAAAAAAACTAGTTATAAGCTTACAGAAGGAAAAGTGAAAATTATTAAAAGGCAACTTAAAAATAAAAGAACAAGAATAACCATGATTGCCAAACGATTTGGAGTCTCGGACATGCAAATTCACAGAATTAAAACGGGTGAAAATTGGGGACATGTTGAAATTTAAAAATATAAAAAATAGTGTCAATCTGACACTATTTTTTTGTTGGCAACGTTTTTGCGTTTTAATTGAAGATATTTTAACGAATACTAAGATAATGAGTAAGAAAGATAACATCCAAGAAGAAGAAATAAAAAACGAACAAGAAACTGTTCAAGTTGAAGAAAATCAAGAGGTTGAGGCTGAAGTTGTAAAAGAAGAGCCAACACCGGAAGAGTTACTTCAAGCTGAAAAAGAAAAGTTTTTACGTTTGTTTGCTGAGTTTGAAAACTATAAAAAAAGAACATCCAGAGAAAGAGTAGAATTATTTAAAACTGCTGGACAAGAATTAATGACATCTTTACTGCCAATTATTGATGATTTTGAGCGTGCACTGACACATATCGAAGATGATAAAGAAGCAGAAGAATTAAGAAAAGGTGTTTTATTAATTTATCAAAAATTCTACAATACTTTAGAGCTAAAAGGATTGTCTAAAGTAGAAACCAATGCTGGTGATACTTTTGATGCTGAAATTCATGAAGCAATTACACAAATCCCTGCTCCGACAGAAGATTTAAAAGGGAAAATAATTGATTGTGTAGAAAAAGGATACAAATTAGGTGATAAAATTATTCGTTATCCAAAAGTGGTAATCGGACAGTAAGTTACAATTAACAATGTACAATTACCATTGATCATTGATTACTGTTAATTGATAATTGAAATAAAAATGGCAAAACAAGATTTTTACGAAATATTAGGTCTTTCTAAATCTGCAACTCAGGCAGAAATTAAGAAAGGGTATAGAAAAATGGCTATTAAATATCATCCAGATAAAAACCCTGATGATAAGGCAGCTGAAGAAAATTTTAAAAAAGCTGCAGAAGCTTATGAAATTTTAAGTGACGAAAACAAAAAAGCACGTTATGATCAATACGGTCATGCTGGTTTCGAAGGTCCACAAGGTGGTGGCGGTTTTGGCGGCGGCGGTATGAATATGGATGACATATTCAGTCAGTTTGGAGACATCTTTGGCGGCGGAGGCGGCGGTTTCGGAGGAGGCTTTGGTGGTTTTGGCGGTGGCGGTGGTCAACGACAAGCAAGAGTTAAAGGGAGTAATATGCGAATTCGTGTAAAACTTACTTTAGAAGAAATTGCCAAAGGAGTTGAAAAGAAAGTAAAAGTTAGACGTAAAGTACAAGCAGATGGTGTAACGTATAAAACGTGTACTACCTGTAATGGTTCTGGACAACAAATGCGAGTAACCAATACTATTTTAGGTAGAATGCAAACAGCTACTACTTGTGGTACTTGTTCTGGTGCTGGAGAAATTATTAATAGTAAACCAGCAGGTGCAGATGCACAAGGTTTAATTACTAAAGAAGAAACTGTTTCTATTAACATTCCGGCAGGAGTTACAGAAGGAGTTCAATTAAAAGTAGGAGGAAAGGGTAATGAAGCTCCTGGTAAGAATTCTATTGCTGGAGATTTATTAGTTTTAATAGAGGAAGTTCAGCATGAAACCTTAAAAAGAGAAGGAACAAATATTCATTTTGATTTATATATTAATTTCTCTGAAGCTGTTTTAGGTACAAGTAAAGAAGTAGATACTGTTACAGGTAAAGTAAAGATTAAAATTGATGCTGGTACGCAATCTGGTAAAATTTTAAGACTAAAAGAAAAAGGTTTACCAAGTATTGAAAGATATGGAACGGGAGATTTTTTAATTCACATTAATGTATGGACTCCACAAGAATTAAATAAAGAACAAAAGCAATTCTTTGAAAAAATGTCTGATAATGATAATTTTAAACCAAGTCCTAATAAGTCAGACAAGTCTTTTTTTGAAAAAGTAAAAGACATGTTTTCTTAATAAAGTGTTAAAGTATTTTTAAAATAGTGACTTTTTTTAAATACGTTATTTTAATACATATATTTAATATATATTTGCAGTGTTGCTGATTTTATCGGCAACACTTTTTCTTTTTCATAGCAATTTTTCCCACTCATTTATGAGTGGGTTTTTTTTATGATGAAAGAAAATATTAATATAATATAGAAATTGCAGACTTATCTTATCGTCACGCTTCGGCGTGTAGGAAAGTCCGGACACCAAAGAGTATCATAGCGGATAACATCCGTCCAACGAGAGTTGAGGACCAGTGCAACAGAAAGAATGTACAGTTAGGCTGTAGTGAAACCAGGTAAACTCTATGAGGTGCAATGCCATGTATATTAGAGCTTGAGAGCTACTCGCTCGATTCTAAAGGGTAGGCAGATTGAAGTTACGAGTAATTGTAACTCTAGATAAATGATAAGAACCTTTTTAAGGGACAGGATTCGGCTTATTAGTCTGCATTTTCTATAATTTTATTAAAACTTCAGAATTAATCAATAAAAGCTACTTTTTATTGATTAATATTCAGTCTTTTACAGAATAACTTTTTTTTATTTAGTAATTGGAGCAATCTATTATTTATCTTTTAATTTTGATATAAAAAATGTAAGTTTGTCAGACTATAATTAACAAACAATTTTACGGTAGGTTTTTAAAATTAAAAGGCTTGCTGTAACTAAAGATTTCTTTCATGAGTATTTATAAAGACTACCTTAAGCAGATAGAAGAACGAAAAGATCAGGGACTTCATCCACAGCCAATTGATGGTGCAGAATTATTAAGCAAAATCATTGAGCAAATTAAAGATTTAGATAATGAGTACAGAGAAGATTCTTTGAACTTTTTTATCTATAATGTTTTACCAGGAACTACCAGTGCTGCTGGTGTGAAAGCTAAATTTTTAAAAGAAATTATTTTAGGTGAATCAATCGTAAAAGAAATTACAACTTCTTCTGCTTTTGAACAATTATCTCACATGAAAGGTGGGCCTTCAGTAAAAGTTTTATTAGACTTAGCTTTAGGAACAGATATTGCTATCGCAAAACAAGCTGCGGATGTTTTAAAAACACAAGTTTTTCTTTATGAAGCAGATACTGCTCGTTTAGAAGAAGCGTATAAAAATGGAAGTGAAATAGCTAAAGATATTATAGAAAGTTATGCGAAAGCAGAATTTTTCACAAAACTTCCAGAAATAGATGAAAAAATAGATGTAGTAACATTTATCGCAGGAGTAGGTGATATTTCTACAGATTTATTATCTCCAGGTGGTGATGCACACTCTCGTTCAGATAGAGAATTACACGGTCAGTGTTTATTTGAACATAATAAAGAACAACAAGCCGAATTAAAAGCAGTACAAGCACAACATCCTGATAAAAGAGTGATGTTAATTGCAGAAAAAGGAACAATGGGAGTTGGATCATCAAGAATGTCTGGTGTAAACAACGTAGCATTATGGACAGGTATTAAATCGAGTCCTTATGTACCTTTTATTAATATTGCTCCGGTAATTGCTGGTACAAACGGAATTTCTCCTATTTTTTTAACAACTGTTGGTGTAACAGGTGGTATTGGTTTAGATCTTAAAAACTGGGTACAACAAAAAGATGCTGAAGGAAACACGATTCGTGATGAAAATGGAGATCCAGTATTAAAAGAAGAGTATTCTGTTGCAACAGGTACCGTTCTTACAATTAATACAAAAGAGAAAAAATTATACAACGGAGATAAAGAGTTAAAAGATATTTCTGCAGCATTTACACCACAAAAAATGGAGTTTATGAAAGCAGGTGGTTCTTACGCTGTTGTTTTTGGTAAAAAATTACAAACATTTGCTTCTAAAGTATTAAACATTGATGTTGTGCCAGTATATGCAGCATCAAAAGAAATTACTGTAGAAGGACAAGGATTAACTGCTGTTGAAAAAATATTCAATAAAAATGCGGTTGGTACAACTCCAGGTGCAGTTTTACATGCAGGTTCAGATGTTCGTGTAGAAGTAAACATTGTAGGTTCTCAAGATACTACAGGTTTAATGACTTCTCAAGAATTAGAGATGATGGCTGCTACAGTTATTTCTCCAATTGTAGATGGAGCATACCAATCTGGTTGTCATACAGCTTCAGTTTGGGATGATAAATCGAAAGCAAACATACCAAGGTTAATGAAGTTTATGAACGACTTCGGTTTAATTACTGGTCGTGATCCTAAAGGAAAATATTTTCCAATGACGGATGTTATCCATAAAGTATTAAATGATCTTACAGTAGGAGATTGGGACATTATTATTGGTGGAGATTCTCACACACGTATGTCTAAAGGTGTTGCTTTTGGAGCAGATTCAGGAACCGTTGCTTTAGCTCTTGCTACAGGTGAGGCTTCTATGCCAATTCCAGAATCAGTAAAAGTTACTTTTAAAGGAGAAATGAAATCTTATATGGATTTCCGTGATGTTGTTCACGCAACTCAACAACAAATGTTAAAACAATTTGGTGGAGAAAACGTATTCCAAGGAAGAATCATTGAGGTTCATATTGGTACATTAACTTCAGATGAAGCATTTACATTTACAGATTGGACTGCAGAGATGAAAGCAAAAGCTTCTATCTGTATTTCTGAAGATGATACTTTAATTGAATCTTTAGAGATTGCTAAAGGTCGTATCCAAATCATGATTGATAAAGGAATGGACAATGCAGGTAATGTTCTTAAAGGTTTAGTAGAAAAAGCAGAAACTAGAATTGTAGAGCTTAAAACGGGTATTAAACCATCTTTAAGACCAGATGCAAATGCGAAGTATCATGCAGAAGTTGTGATTGATTTAGATGAAATTTCAGAACCAATGATTGCAGATCCAGATGTAAATAATGATGACGTTTCTAAACGTTATACACATGATAACATCAGACCATTATCTTACTACGGAGGAACTAAAAAAGTAGATTTAGGATTCGTAGGATCTTGTATGGTTCACAAAGGAGATATGAAAATTTTAGCTCAAATGTTAAAGAACATAGAAGCACAACATGGTAAAGTAGAGTTTAAAGCACCTTTAGTTGTTGCGCCTCCAACATACAATATTGTAGATGAGTTAAAAGCAGAAGGAGATTGGGATGTTTTAGTAAAATATTCAGGTTTCGAATTCGATGATAGCGCACCAAAAGGATTAGCACGTACAAAGTATGAAAACATGTTGTATTTAGAGCGTCCAGGTTGTAACTTATGTATGGGTAACCAAGAAAAAGCAGAACCAGGAGATACAGTAATGGCAACATCTACACGATTATTCCAAGGAAGAGTTGTAAAAGATGATGGAGAGAAAAAAGGAGAGTCTTTATTATCATCAACACCAGTTGTGGTGCTATCTACAATTTTAGGTAGAACACCAACATTGGCCGAATATGAAAAAGCAGTAGATGGTATTGTTTTAACGAAGTTTAAACCTTCAACAAAACAATTAGTTAGATAATCTAAAATCTATAAATTATATTAAAAAGTCTGAGTTTTATACTCAGACTTTTTTTTGCTCTTATTTATTTAATATATTAATATACGTCTTTAATAAGGATAACCTATTTAAGGTTTTTGGGGGTTACCACGCCAAAAAAGGCGCGGTCGGGCTTTTTGTTACAATCTTTTTGTTCATGCTTCTCAAAAAGGATTTTCACTTCAATCCCTAACCCAAGCTATTAGCATTTATTGAAGTAATTGTTTATTCCGATTAACTATTTCCATCCAAATCGAGATTCGGTTAAATCCCAATGCTAAAGCATTTGTAAGTCTTCTAGTGTATCTGAGATACACCAAAATGCTTTTATCGTACCTTATAACAAAGACGAAAGTATTCTTCATTGGGCTATAAAACTCAGTATAAAGAAGAACAAGAATTTTATCAAACCAAAAATGTAGTATGGATCTTAAAAAATTTGTTCGCTTTTTTACTGCAAGCCCATCAAGGTAATTCACTAAAATGGATATCACTTCAAACTTTTTAACTTTTTTCTCTGGATTTCCATTTTGTTTTTACAACCACTAATGAAAATGGTTGTAAAACTAGGATAGAAACTAACTTAGTTCTATTCCTTTTTTATAATGGCATGGATTTTTTGATAAAATTTATTGGAAAAGCGTACTGTCTCGCAATTCTTCCCACTTTGATTTTTCCCAAGCTACTGGGGGTGGAAAACCGGAAGATTCCTTAAAATATTCCTTGGCCATAACTTTGACAGTATCTGGGAATCGTTCTGCAAGGTTGTGTGTTTCAGCGGGGTCATTTTTTATATTATATAGTTCCACAACAGGCCCTCGACCCTCCATATTGTCATAATAGATCCCTTTTTCCAAAATGCCGGTATATCTCAACAAATAATCACCTTTGATCACTACCCAGGCCGGAGGGGCAAATTTTTGTTCGGTCCCATGAGTCTTGGTGGATTTAGTGATTAAATATCCCCATCGATAAGAATGTATGCCAGCCCAAATCAAATGATCATGAATTGGTTTTTCTCCTTTTCCCATAAGGATGGGCAGAAGACTTTTCCCATCTATTTTATTTGGAACTTTTAAGCCAGCCGCATCAATGGCTGTAGGTAAAATATCCATTGTAGAAACCAGTTGTCCCGAACGCTTGGAATTGTGTATTCCACTTGGCCAATATATAAACATTGGAACCCTAAAACCTCCTTGGTAATAATTGCCTTTAGTTCCCGAGAAAGGCGTATTCCCAGGAAGAGGAGATCCCGATTTGAAACCATCATAAGAACCGCCCGCCATGGCTCCATTATCTGAAGTAAAAATGATGATCGTGTTATCAAGGGCGTTTTTGGACTTGAGAAAATCTACTATTCGTTTTACATTGGTGTCCACAGCATTTATATGGGCATAAAAATTATTCAGTGTATAGGAATCGGATTTAAACTTGTTAAAGTATTTGGCAGGAGCTTTGGGTTCGACCGAATCGTGAACAGCGTGGTAGTGCAAATCCACATAGAACGGTTTATTGCTCGCAACAGATTCTCTGATAAAGTTCAATGCCTTATCCGTAAAAACATCAGTGTTATAACCTTTCTGTTTTTCAGCATGTTTAAAATTTTCCCATACAAGATTGGAATTATAGTATTGGCTTGCCCAATAATTATAGCCGAAATAATAGTCAAAACCATTGTTCAGAGGGTTTTGCTCGTCCACCACAGATCCCATATAACCACTTTTATCAATTTGAGCATATACTTGCGGTTGTGATTGTTCCAAAACATAAGGATTTAGATTCTCCTCTAAACCATTTTTTCGAAGAATATCATTTAAAATTTTGTCGTTTCTTCTTCCTATATGCCATTTTCCAATATGCGCGGTTTTATAACCATTCTTTTGTAATATTCCTGGTAGAAGCGTGCCTGGTGTAAACCCTTTTTTATCAACATCTTCTATGATATACATACCGTATTTATTTTGATTGTTACCAGTCAATATACCCATACGTGATGGAGCACAAACATTACTAGATGTATAGGCTTTGGTGAAAATTACACCGTCTTTTGCCAAAGTGGACAATGTTGGAATTGCAGTTTTTGAGAATTCTAGGGATTTATCTACGGAATACCCTTGCAGGCTGTCTACTAAATGAACAAAATAAGGATCAAAATCTCCTGTCGTAATTGTATCGTTATTAACACCAAATTGTCCATAACCCAAATCATCCATCAAGATGAACAAGACGTTAGGCTTTTTTTCTATGGTTTCTGAGCAACCATAGATAAGAACAAGAACAAGTAGAGATATAAACTTAAAGATTTTTTTAAAATAGATAGCTTTCATGATTATATGATTTTTTACACAGCAAGATACAAAATTTAGATAATATGATTGAGATATATTATAAAAAGTAAAAAATAGATGTGTGAATATATTTTCATAAAATTTTTAAAACAAGTAGGGTAAATGAAATCAAGTTTGTATTACAATTGATTTCTAAAAGAAAAACCTATTATGATAAGAAAAAAGTTTTTTTCAAGAGTTAGTTTTTGCCCTTTAGATTCTTTAATGGGAGCTTTTTATACTGGTTTAGATTCAAGTTTTAATACTTTTAAAACGAATGGCTTTTCCACTACAACACTTGTTTGTATATCTCCTTAGACAATTCTCAGAATTAATATTTCAATTTTCATTACATTGTTAGCAAAGGCTTAAATGTGATTTTATATTGATTCTGCCAATCAATTTTTAAAATCATATTAAACCAACAATTAGAATACTGGGTTTATTACATATTTATTTCAATAAGCTCGTTTAATGTTGATTTTAATGAGCATAAATTAAATACCTAAAAAATGAAAAAAATAGTAATCATAGGCGTTTTAGTGACTATTCTTTTGGGGGTTTCAAGTTTCCATCAAAATTCTTTATTTCACTATCAGTATTAAATCTTTTCTAAGTAGAATTCAGTTATAAAACTAGTAGATATTTTGTACCTTAGTCTACTCATAAATTATTAACAACTAAATTATATATAAATCTTATGGCATTTGATATTAATATGATTAAAAAAGTGTATTCAAACGTTGTAAAACGTGTAGATGCAGCTCGAGAACTTACAGGAAAACCTTTAACTTTAGCAGAAAAGATACTGTACTCACACTTGTGGGACAAAACATCTAACAAAGCATTTGTAAGAGGTAAAGACTATGTTAATTTTGCACCAGATAGAATTGCATTGCAAGATGCAACTGCACAAATGGCATTATTACAATTTATGCAAGCAGGAAAAAGTAAAGTTGCAGTGCCAACAACAACGCATTGTGATCACTTAATTCAAGCTAAAAACGGGGCAAGTTCAGATTTACAAACGGCTTTAAATACTAGTAATGAGGTTTTTAACTTTTTAGAATCTGTTTCTAATAAATACGGTTTAGGATTTTGGAAACCAGGTGCAGGAATTATTCACCAAGTAGTTTTAGAAAATTATGCATTTCCTGGAGGAATGATGATTGGTACAGATTCTCATACTGTAAATGCAGGTGGTTTAGGAATGGTAGCAATTGGAGTTGGTGGTGCAGATGCCGTAGATGTAATGGCAGGTATGGCTTGGGAATTAAAGTTTCCTAAATTAATAGGAGTAAAGTTAACCGGAAAACTATCTGGTTGGACAGCACCAAAAGATGTAATTTTAAAAGTAGCAGGTATTGTTTCTGCAAAAGGAGGAACAGGTGCTATTGTAGAATATTTTGGAGAAGGAGCAACTTCTATGTCTTGTACAGGTAAAGGTACCATTTGTAACATGGGAGCCGAAATAGGTGCAACTACTTCTACTTTTGGTTATGATGATTCAATGGAGCGTTATTTACGTGCAACCGATAGAAGTGATGTTGCAGATGCGGCAAATAAAGTAAAAGAATATTTAACTGGTGATGCAGAAGTGTATGCTAACCCAGAAGAATATTTTGACCAAGTTATAGAAATTAATTTATCAGAATTAAGTCCTTTATTAAACGGACCTTTTACGCCAGATTTGTCTACAAAAGTAGGTGCAGATATGACAAAAGCTGCTAATGATAATGATTGGCCATTAAAAGTAGAATGGGGTTTAATAGGTTCTTGTACCAACTCTTCTTATGAAGATTTATCGAGAGCATCTTCTATTGCGCAACAAGCTCTTGATAAAGGTTTAAAAATAAAATCGGAATTAGGAATTAATCCAGGTTCTGAAAAAGTTAGATATACTGCAGATAGAGATGGTATTATTGGCATTTTCGAAAAATTAGATGCGAAGATATTCACCAATGCTTGTGGACCTTGTATTGGGCAATGGGCTCGTTATGATGATCCAAAAAATGCGCCAAAAAACTCTATAATTCATTCGTTTAATAGAAACTTTGCAAAACGTGCAGATGGTAATCCTAATACACATGCTTTTGTAGCATCACCAGAAATGGTTGCAGCTGTAGCAATTGCAGGTCGTTTAGATTTTAATCCAATGAAGGATACCTTAATAAACGAAAACGGAGAAGAAGTAATGCTAGATGAACCAACAGGATGGGAATTACCACCAAAAGGTTTTGAGGTAAAAGATGATGGATTTTTAGCTCCAGAAGAAGATGGGAGTGGAGTGGAAATTAAAGTAAATCCAACTTCAGAAAGATTACAGTTATTAGAACCATTTACACCTTTAGGAAATGATTTAACAGGGGTTAAATTACTAATAAAAGCATTCGGAAAATGTACTACAGACCATATTTCTATGGCGGGACCATGGTTGCGTTATAGAGGTCATTTAGATAATATTTCTAACAACTGTTTAATTGGGGCCGTAAATGCATATGGTAAAAAAACAAACTTTGTTAAGAACCAATTAACAGGTGAGTTTGGTGGTGTGCCAGATACTGCAAGAGCATATAAAGCTGCAGGAATTAAAACTATTGTGGTAGGAGATCATAATTATGGAGAAGGTTCTTCTAGAGAACATGCGGCAATGGAGCCAAGACATTTAGGTGTTGCTGCTGTTTTAGTAAAATCTTTTGCTCGTATTCATGAAACCAACTTAAAGAAACAAGGAATGTTAGGTTTAACATTTGCTAATGAAGCAGATTATGATTTAATTCAAGAAGATGATACGTTTAACTTTTTAGATTTAAATAAATTTGCTCCAGGTAAACCTTTAACTATAGAGGTTGTGCATGCAGATGAATCTAAAGATACTATTATTGCAAATCATACCTATAACCAAGGACAGATTGAATGGTATAATGAAGGTTCTGCTTTAAACTTAATTAAAAAGGAGAACGCAGAATAAAGTTTATAAATCTTAATTTTAAAAAGCGTTAATTGAAAAATTAGCGCTTTTTAATTTTATAACAAAAAGTATGATAAAAAATAAAAGTACAATAAAGAATATCGTTTATGTAATAATAATTGGATTGTTAATTATACCAAAAACAAGACAACAAATTCAAATAGGTTTGCAAACAGTTATTGCAAAATTAAGTCCAAGTATAGAAAAAGCAGATGAAGCAAAATTAGTAAGTGGTTATAATTGGAAGTTGATAGATTTAGAAGGCAATACCTATAATTTTAATGAAGCAAAAGGCAAAGTTATATTGGTGAATTTTTGGGCAACTTGGTGCCCTCCTTGTATTGCAGAAATGCCTTCAATTCAAGAATTGTACACAGATTATAGTGATAAAATTGAATTTGTTTTGGTGTCTAATGAAACACAAGAAGTTATAAATTCTTTTTTGAAAAAGAAAAATTACAATTTTAAAACCTATAGACCTTTAACAGCACCTCCAACAACCTTTAATGTAAAAAGTATTCCAAGAACTTTTTTATTAAATAAAGAAGGTCAAATTATTATAGATGAATCTGGTGCTGCAAATTGGAATAGTGAAAAGGTTAGGGCTACTATAGATGAATTGTTAAAATGATGGAGTTTACTCTTTATTTAAATCAGAATTTATTAAAAAAGTAGTTATTCGGAATGTATAAAAATTTCGTCAAACGTTTTTAAATCATATTGAAACCTTTAAGAAAATGCATTATATTTTAAGTCTTTAAATATAAAACTTTTGATGTATTTCAAAAGTTTTTTTGATCTCTACACAAACTATGAATATAGAAAAATTCAATCATTTATTAAATCAAATATCAAAAGAACCAATACAAGTTATTGATTCAAATATTGCTATTGAAGGTTATGTGCCAATAGCTATTTCATCAAAAAATAAAGATTTATTAAAATTTGATATTTCATCTTCCACTGCGTGGGAAAAATATTTAGAAACCTTTCTAGCTAAAAATAATGCTAAAGTAGCTTTTGGAGGCTATTTAGAAAAAAGAAATATTTATGACAGAAGTGATTATTTTAAAAATCAATCTAAAGAAAAACAGCGAAATATTCATTTAGGAATTGATTTATGGTGTAAAGAAAACACCAAAGTGTTAGCGGCTTTAGATGGTGAAATTCATAGTTTTAATTTTAATAATAATTACGGAGATTATGGTCCAACAATTATTTTAAAGCATCAATTAGAAAATGAAATTTTCTATAGTTTATATGGACATTTGTCTTTAGCTTCTATAGAAAATATAATGATTGGCGATACTGTTTTACAAGGAAATTGTATAGGATATTTAGGAGATTCATCTGTAAATGGAGAGTATGCACCACATTTACATTTTCAAATTATTAGAAATTTAGAAGATAATTATGGTGATTATCCTGGAGTATCATCCGAAGAAAATATTGAGTTTTATGTAAATAATTGTCCGAACCCTAATTTATTATTAAAATTGAAGGCGTAATTGCTTGTTTTCTGTAAGTAATTCCTTAATTTATAGACTTATTGAATAACAAAAATTAAAATATTTTTTTATGAATAACTTATGGTTTTTTGATAACGTAAACCTGTTCAACTTACTTTGTCCGCATAAATTTAAAGAATATAAAAAGGGGCATTCTTTTGATGCTTATAAAAAAAGTGATTACATCTATTTTGAAGAAGACGCGGCAAGTAAAATTTACCTTATAGAAAAAGGAAAAGTTAAGTTAGGGTACTATAATGAAGATGGTACGGAGGTAGTGAAAGCTATTTTAACAAAAGGAGAGTTGTTTGGAGAAAAAGCCATTTTAGGTGAAGAAACAAGAAATGAATTCGCTCAATCGGTGGATGCTTCTACTTCAATCTGTCCGATAGGAGTAGACACTATGCACGATTTAATGCGTGATAATAAAACTTTTAGTTTAAAAATTTATAAGTTTTTAGGACTTCGTTTTAAAAAGCTAGAAAGACGATTACAATTAATTTTATTTAAAGATTCTAAAACTAGGTTTTTAGAATTTATGAAAGAATTATGTGAAGAGTTTGGCCATGATTGTGAAAAAACAGGAGATAAAATAATAGAACATCCTTATACACAAAAAGATATAGCTTCATTAATTGGTACTTCTAGATCTAACTTAAATGTATTAATGAATGAATTAAAAGAGGAAAATATTATCACTTTTAATAGAAAAGAAATAAGATTACTTCAAAAAATAGCATAAGTGTTAGCTAGCTAACATTTCAGTACTTATTAAACTTATAATTTTGTCATCAACATTAACATAAATATTAATAAGATGAAAAAAATTTTAAATTTAGCAATCGCAATTGCAATCGCAACAACATTTGTAGCTTGTAGCGATGATGACAACAACAGTACTTTACCAACAACAGGAGATTTAACAGTAGATTTTACAGGTTTAGAAGCATTAGGTGCAGATTATGTGTATGAAGGATGGTTAATTGTAAATGGAAGCCCAGTAAGTACTGGTACTTTTACAAGTGTTACTTTTCCACAAACATATACTGTTGCAATAGATGATTTACAAGCGGCAACAACATTTGTTTTATCTATTGAGCCAGCAGGTGAAACAGGAGCAGATGCGTTAGCACCAGCAGCAACTAAGATTTTAGCAGGAGATTTTTCTGGAAGTTCTGCAAGTGTAACTTCAGCAGGTATTGTTGGAGATTTTAGTACTTCTTGGGGTAAATATATTTTAGCAACACCAACAGATACTGATAGTACAAATGAAGCAAGTGGAATTTGGTTTTTAGATAACGCGAACCCTCCAGCAATTGCAGGTTTAGGTTTACCAACTTTGCCTGATGGATGGAAATATGAAGGATGGGTGGTTTTAAACGGAACACCAGTTAGTACAGGTACATTTACAGATGTAAATGCTGCAGATGATAATGCTGCAACTTCACCTTATAAAGGATCTGCAGGAAATGGACCAGGTTATCCTGGAGAAGATTTTGTTACAGGATCTGCTGCAGGAGTAGATTTTCCAACAGATTTAAAAGGAGTTACTGTAGTTATTTCTGTAGAGCCTAGTCCAGACAATAGCCCAGCACCTTTTACTTTAAAACCTTTAGCACATGAAGTTCCTGCGGATGCAATGAACGGTACGGTAATAAATATGGGATCAGGACCACAAGTATCTTTAACGGGAAGTGTAATAAGATAACAGAAAAAAATACAATCTACTATTATGTTAATGGTTGATTTATTTAAAGGGTAATTATTTTTTAATAATTGCCCTTTTCTGTATAAAAAGGACTAAATATTATTATAAGGAATGAACTTTTATTGTTGTCTAACTTATTGAAATTCGTTCTTCATAAGAATCTAAAATAACTTAAGATTGACAAAAAAAATCATTTTATATAACCTCTTTTCTGTTTTTATTTTCGGTTAAAATTTATAGTAAATTGCTTTATTTTAGAACTTCATCAATAGTTTTTAAAATGATATTACAGCCTTTTATAATTTCTTCATCAGAAATATTCAAAGGAGGCGTAATTCTCATGGCTCTAGTTTCAAATAATAAAAAGAATAGAATTAAACCGTTCTCTAAACATTTTAAAACTACCTTTTCATTTAATTCCGCAGTTTCTAAAATAGCAGCTAACATGAGTCCTCTTCCTCTAATTTCTATAATGGAAGGATGTACCAAATGTTTTCTAATAAGCGCTTCTTTTCGTAAAGATTCTTTAATAAAGTTATTTTCAGTAATTTCTTTTACAGTGGAAACACCTGCGGCAGCAATTACCGGGTGACCTGCAAATGTAGAAATATGTCCTAATTTAGGATTGTCTTTTAATAAGCTCATTTTTTGGAAATCAGCAATAAATGCGCCAATTGGCATTCCGCCCCCTAAACCTTTGCCTGTAATTACAATATCTGGAATTACATTATAGTTTTCGAATCCCCAGAACATACCTGTTCTACCAATTCCTGTTTGTATTTCATCTAAAATTAATAACGCTCCAACTTCTAAACAACGTTGTTTTACTTTTGATAAAAAACCATTTTTAGGCTCAATAAAGCCAGCTCCACCTTGTATGGTTTCTAAAATAACAGCAGCAGTTTTAGTGGTAATTTTATCAATTTCATCGTCATTATTGAATTCAATAAACCTTGTTCCGGGAATTAAAGGTCTAAACGCTTGGTTTTGTTTTTCTACCCCAGAAACGCTCATAGAACCCATTGTGTTTCCATGATAAGAATTTTTGGCAGCAATTATTTCGGCTCTATTGGTAACTCTTTTGGCTAATTTTAAAGCGCCTTCTGTAGCTTCTGTTCCAGAATTTGTAATGTAAACTGCGTTTAGATTCTCAGGAGAATTTTGTGCTAATAACTTACATAATTCTACTTGTGGTTGCTGAATAAATTCGCCGTAAACCATAACATGTGCATACGCATCTAATTGGTTTTTAATAGCGTCTGTAACTTTTGGATGATTATGACCTAAGCTATTTGCAGATACACCTGCCACGAAATCTAAATATTTTTTACCAGAAGTGTCGTAAATATAACTTCCTTTTGCTTTGGCAATTTCTATAGCAAATGGGTGAGGTGAAGTTTGTGCTTGGTACTTAAAAAAATCTGTTTTCAAGATTATTGTTTTTTAGGAGATCTATTAGGTTTAGGCTTTCCTTTTGTTTTTACTTTCTTTTTTTTATCAAGATTAACAGAAGGTTTTTTGCTTTTTACTTCCTCTTTAAGAGGTTTTTTACTTTTATCATCATGTATAAAAATATCTTCCATTTTTTTTGGTTGTTCATCTTCTCGCCAAATAAAACCTTTTAGCTTTCTAACATCATCTGGTAGTTTAGATGGAGGATAGGTGTTACCATCAGATTTTTTTAAATATTTGATAGTTTCAATCTGTCCTTGTTCTAAAGTGAATTCGATATTACTAGATATTTCTTTAGTAATCGTTTCTAAAACTTGAGTATCTTCATTTCTGTTGAAATAAACAGATTCGGCATTTCCTTTAACCAAAAGTAAGTGCAATTTATTCTCTCTAAACTTCCCAAACATATTTCTACCTTTAATTTGGTTGAAATCTTCTTTAGAAATAGAATCTTTAGAAACGATAAAAGAGTTATTTAATACTTTTAAAGAATCTAATTTTTCTGTTTCTACATTAGAAAGTAAATGAATGGTATCTCCTGTAATTTGATTTTGATCAGACCAAATTACCGGATTTTTAAACATTCTGGTTAATCCATTTACTTGATTTGTATGTATAGAATCGCACTTTCCTTGTAAATCAGATTTAAAAATTTTTACATTATGATAGATTCGTACAATTCTTTTATCAGGTTTGCCTGTAACTAAAATAGTATCTCCATGAATAAACATAGAATCTTTGTCTATAATAGAAATGGCTAAGGCTTTTTTAATAATATACAATGAATCTTTCAATTCAAATATTTCTGCGTAATTTCCTCTTGTTATAAAATTCTGTACAGTATCTATAACTTGAATATTATTGGTTGCAGAAGCAAAACCTTTTCTTTTATCATAATACAAACTATCACCTTCTACAGTCCTTTCTTTTAAATAGAGTTTTGCGTTTTTTACAAAATGAGAAACATCTGTTTTTGTATTATAAAACCCTTTTTCACAATAAATTCTATTGTCATTTTGGGTATTTGTTATCGTAGACGGACCGTATAAATATGCAATTCCAGAGTTGGTATAATAGTCTAAATGATCAGATTCTAAGTGATGTTCTGGGTTTACAACAGTAACCCTTGTGGTTGCAGTGAATTTTTTATCGGCTAAATAAAAATTTCCATTTTTACTTTTTAAAGTATTTGTTTGGTCTTTTATGGTAGCGTAACTTCTGTAATATAATTTTTGGTTTAGTCTGTCAAAATGCAACGTATCTGTTGTTAAGGTCATTGTTGGATCTTTTAAAACCACATTTCCCCAAGAAAGAGCCTGCATAGAATTGGCATCGTAATCTGTATAATTACTAGTCTGTGTTATGGTATCTCCTTGTTTAATCAACACATTTCCAATGGCTTTAAAGAAGTTTTTATCTTTATAGTATAATGCTTGTTGGCTGGTTAAAATAATTCCATCGTGAATCATTTTAACGTTTCCAATTAACAATGTTGCTCCAGGATATTTTTCTTCATCAGCTTCTTGCTGTTCGGCATAATATTCAATTTTTCTTTTTTCTTGCGAAAAAGAAACGAAGGATGAAATAACAAGCAATAAAAAAAGGATTCTTTTCAAAATAATGAATTTATCGCAAAAATAATGAAAAGAAAATGGCTACCTATTAAAGAAAAGTGAAAATTAGTTGAAATAAATTTAGGAAAGGAAAAGTAAAGATTGTTCTAACTTTTTTGCTTTCGGAAATAATATATTATTTTCTATATGAATATGATTATTTAATAATTCTTCAAACTGTTGTAGCTTAAGATACAGTACTTTAAAAGAGATGCAAGCATTTTCTGGTATTTTGTAATTATTAGTTAATTCAGCAATTTTCTTAAAAGTTTTACTTACTTTTTCGTGATCATCTTCTATAACTTCAATAGGTTCATTTAAAGGTGAATTACTAGTATTAATTACAATCTTTTTATTTTTAGCATTTATAAGTTTCTTAATATATGGAAAAATAGTGCTTTCTTCATTTTTCATGTGCTCAAGAATACCATCTGCTATTCCTTGTATTAAAAGATTAATTTCTATGAGTTCTTTATATTCTTGCCCATAAATATTAGCTACTTTTTTACCATATTCTTTTAAGAATAGTGTATTTTCTTCTTTGTATTCGTGTTGTATTTTTATTAAAAAATCTATTAAGAAATCTAATTTCCAAGAATTATAATCTTTTAAATAATAAACCTTATTATTCACCGCTTTTAAATCTCTAATAATATGTTTTAAATTGGTGTTTTTTTCTTCACAAGCTTTATACAAAAGCATGTTTCCATGAATACTAAAATCTATTTTATATTTTTTTAAAACAGCTGCAGTATTAATGTTTTCTATAACAATAGTAGCAACACTTTTATTCATTAGAGTTATCACAATAAGAGACTTAGAATTTATTACAAAATTGATGTAGTTTTTAAGAATAAAAAATGACTTTTGTCACTAATTTAAATAATTATAATTTTTTTTGTAAAAATGATATGATTTTCGGAAAAGTAAGCGTTAAATGATGAATAAATTACATTTTAATAAAGTTTAAGACCGGAAGAAATATATTTATTATTATAGATATAATTTGGTTTCTATGATTAATATAATTTTAAGTTAATGTAATTTGCAGCAAAATTAAAATTTAATGAAATCACCTTTTTATTTAACAAAAGAAGAAATGCAGTCTTATGGCTATAAAATAGTAGATATTATTGTAGACCATTATATAGAAGAAGAAAGTAAAAAACCAGTAATTAAAGCTTCTAGAAAAGAAATGGATACAATGTTTTTAAGCGAAGCTCCAGATAATGCAACTCCTGCTGATGAAGTTTTAGATTTTGTGTCTAAAAATGTATTACCAAATAGTAATATATCTACGCATCCTAAATCTTTTTCTTTTGTGCCAGGCCCAAGTAACTTTATAAGCACTATGGCAGACTCTTTAGCAACTGGATTTAATATTTTTTCTGGTGGATGGATTGTTTCTCCGGCTGCAGCAGAGCTAGAAATTGTTACTTTAAATTGGTTGTTAAAAATGTTTGATTTTCCTGTTACAAAAGGAGGAGGGATTTTTACAAGTGGTGGTTCTATGGCTAATTTAACAGCTTTAACTACGGCTAGAAGAATAAAATGTGGTGATGATTTTTCTAAATCCATTATTTATTTATCAGACCAAGCACATTCTTCAAATATTAAAGCAATTGGGGTTTTAGGTTTTAAAAAGGAACAAATAAAAATAATTCCTACAGATTTAGAATTTAAGTTTAGTATGAATAAACTTAAAAATGAAATAGCGAAAGATAAGTTAGAAGGGAAAAAACCATTCTGTATTATCGCTTCTGCAGGTACTACAAATACAGGTACTGTAGACCCTTTAGATGATTTAGCAGATATTTGTGAAAAAGAAAATCTGTGGTTTCATATAGATGGTGCTTACGGTGCTGCCGCAATTTTATCTAAAAAAGGTAGTAGAGTTTTACGCGGAATAGAACGTGCAGATTCTTTAACAGTAGATCCTCACAAATGGTTTTTTCAACCTTATGAAATTGGTTGTTTATTAGTAAAAGATGCCTCTTGGTTAAGTAATACATTTAGTGAAAAACCAGAGTATTTAAGAGATATTGAAGGGAATGAGTCTGAAATTAATTTTTATGATTACGGAATTCAATTAACAAGAAGGTTTAGAGCTTTAAAATTTTATATGTCTATAAAAACATATGGTTTAAATGCTTTTAAGAAAGCAATTTCTTACAACATAGATTTAGCAGATCAAACAGAAGATATTCTTAGAAGAAGTAAAAATTGGGAAATTGTTTCTCCTGCTACTTTAGCAATTATTAATTTTAGATATAATCCGTTAAATAAAGACTTAACAGAAGAAGAATTAGATCTTTTAAATCAAGAAATTTCTACGAGAGTAGTAGATTCTAGAGAAGCATTTTTAGTAACTACAGTTTTACAGAACCAGATTGTAATTAGAATGTGTTTAATCAATCCTAAAACTACTTTAAAACATGTTACAGATACTTTAGATCAATGTGAAGAATTTGCTAGACAGGTTCTTTTAGAGTGGAAAAAGTAGGTTTTATATTAGAAATAAATATTCCTAAAACTCCAATTGGCATAAATGCAGAAATGAGTACTAAAACAGTATAATAATTATTGATAATTGAAAACTGTTGCCAATTGCAAAAACCTTTGTAGAAGATTAATATTTCAGAAAAAATAAAACCAAATAAGTACAGATACATCCAAACTTTTGGTAATTTTAAAAGTTTGTTTTGATGTAAAAAAAAGAAGATACTTAAACTAATAATTCCTAAAAAGACAAGGTGTAAATATCCTATAACAAAATCTCTTATTTGATAGGATAAGGTTGCAAAATAAGGAATTACTGTAAGAGTTTGCATCAGAATTTTTAAAGAAAATAACACGAAAATAAAGCTGATTAATCGGTAGAAAAAAGGTGTTATTTTCTCTTTTAAAAATGTTTTTTGAAGCTTTACTATTTGATAAAACTGTATTAAAGTAATTAGTTGAGTAATTGCACCTAATGCTGCTAATATATAAATAGTTAAAGGTGGTTTTATCCAAAGAAAAGATAAGGCTAAAGTAAAGATACAACTGAATACCATCCATCTAAAAAAAACAATCATTTTATTCTTTAAAATTGTTTTATTATTTTTTTCTAGAAAAGAGAAAAAAAGTCCCAGTAAACAAAAAATAAACCATCCATTATATTGAAAATGTAAATAGAAATAAATAGCATTTTTATACCAATGAGAAGTGCTTCCTAAGGTGTTCATAATAATTCCTAAAGCCCAAGGGCCAATGCTAGAAATAATCATAAAAATAAGAGCAGCATTTATAAATTTGAAAGCATAACTGTCTTTATTAAAATTATTGTTTTTTCTAAAGAAAGCATAAAACCAATAAGAGCAAAGTATAAATAGTGTAGAAAAAATGATGGAAAAAAGTGCATAACCCGTTATCGGGAAACTGAATAGCATTCCTAAAATAGTAACTTGAGTAATTAAAAATAATTTTGTGTATTTTTTTTTGGATTCCTCTTTAATAAATAAATGAAAAATTAATGTGGTTAATCCTATATATACCCAACCTAAAAGAGCCACGTGAGAGTGTGCATGTACAAAAAATTTATAATCAATATTTATATCAATAATAGGAAAAAGACGTAATAAGAGTCCCAAAGAGGAGGCTATTAAAAAATATATAAGTGCCACAAAACTTTGTGTTTTGGCTTTTACCATTATTATAAAGTATTTATAATATTCTTATTTTCAGCATATTCAATAGACATTTCTAAAATAGTTTTCTTTTTTAACTTAGAAATTAACTTATTTTTAAAGGGAACGTATAAATGATGAACAACACAAGGATTGGTATCACTGCACTCTAATTGACCTAAATAACAGTCATTAAATTTATCTGCACCATCTATACATTCTATAATATCAAATAGTGAGTTTTTTTCATCTGTTTCTGATAGATAAAATCCACCATGTGGTCCTTTTACAGAACTTATGATGTTCTTTTTAGTTAATTCTTGCAGTGTTTTAGCTAAAAATGGAGCCGGCATTATTAGGTCTTCTGCAATTTTTTTTGAACCAATTTTAAGATCTTTAGATGCTTTTTCGGTAAGGTAAAGTACAGCTCTAATTGCGTATTTACTAGAATTTGATAACATTATATTTTTTATACAAAAATATAAAGATAAAATTATCTTTTAGTATGATATATGTCATGTTTTTAATTAACAATCATTAATATTTTTGCTATATAAAAAGATGAATAGGTCTTTTATTATCAACTAAAAACAAAAAACCGAAAAAATGAAATTATTAAAACCAGTATTTTTATTAATTGTTGCAAGCTTATTGCTGACGAGCTGCAAAGAAGAATCTAAAAAAGAATTAGCAAAGGTAGATAGCTCAACTATTTATATTAAAGGAACTATGGATGCGGAATTAACTTCGCCACCTTTTGTACCCGAACCTGTAGGAAATAGAACAGCTAAAAAGCTGTTAGTTAATATGGAAATTCTTGAAAAAGAAGGTGAAATGACAGATGGTGTTAAATATGTTTATTGGACTTTTGGAGGTTCTGTTCCTGGTAGTTTTATTAGAACTAGAGTAGGAGATGAAATAGAATTTACATTATCTAATCATCCAGATAATAAATTACCACATAATATAGATATGCATGCTGTAACAGGTCCTGGAGGAGGAGCAACTTCTTCTTTTGTAGCACCAGGTCATAATAAAACGTTTTCTTTTAAAGCATTAAACCCAGGGTTGTTTGTGTACCATTGTGCTACTGCACCTGTAGGAATGCATATTGCAAACGGAATGTATGGTTTAATTTTAGTGGAACCAGCAGGAGGTTTACCAAAAGTAGATAAAGAATATTACATTATGCAAGGAGATTTTTACACAAAAGGAGCTACGGATGAAAAAGGATTACAACCTTTTGATATGACAAAGGCGATAAAAGAAGATGCTGATTATGTTGTCTTTAATGGTAAAGTAGGTGCTTTAACAGGTGATAATGCAATTACTGCAAATGTAGGAGAAACGGTTCGTTTATTTGTTGGTAATGGTGGACCAAACTTAACATCATCTTTTCATGTTATTGGAGAAATTTTTGATAAAGTACATGTAGAAGGTGGAGATTTAATCAATACAAACGTACAAACTACATCAATTCCTTCAGGTGGTGCAGCAATTGTAGAATTTAAAGTAGAAGTTCCTGGAACATTTATTATTGTAGATCATGCTATTTTTAGAGCCTTTAATAAAGGTGCTTTAGGAATGCTTAAAGTAACAGGAGAAGAGAATAAAAAATTATATTCTGGTATTAAACAAGAAGGAATTTATCATCCAGAAGGAGGTACAATTCAAACAATGCCAAATGATAATAAGGAAAAAGTAGTTGTGAGTACTACAGAAAAGCCTTTAGCTAAAAAAATAGCAGATGGAAAACAATTATACATGACTACTTGTTTTGCTTGTCATCAGGCAGAAGGACAAGGAATTCCAAATGCATTTCCTCCTTTAGCAAAATCAGATTATTTAAATGCAGATGTTAAAAGAGCTGTGGGTATTGTATTACATGGAAAAACAGGAGAAATTACTGTAAATGGTAATAAATATAATAGTGTAATGACCAAACAAACACTTTCTGAAGAAGAAATAGCAGATGTTTTAACTTATGTTTATAATTCTTGGGGAAATAATAAAACTAATGTTTCTATTAAGACAGTACAAGAAGTAAAAAGCAGTCACTAATAATTTTAATTCAAATTCAATGAAAACTATTTTAAGATTGACAATTTTTTTAATCCTCCTAAATGTAACTTATACAAGTTGTCAATCTAAAATGGTATCAATTAAAGGAGGAGAATATATTCCTTTATATGGCAGAGATTCTATGAAAGTTAAAATAAATGATTTTTTAATGGACGTGTATCCTGTAACCAATAAAGAGTATATAGATTTTGTAAAGAAATATCCAAAATGGCAAAAAAGTAAAGTCATAAAATTATTTGCTGATGAAAGCTATTTACGAGCATGGAAATCGGATACTATTTTAGGTGAAAATCAAAAAGAGCAATCTCCAATAACCCAAGTATCTTGGTTTGCTGCAAAAGAATATTGTGAATGTCAAGGAAAAAGGTTGCCAACAGTAGATGAATGGGAATATGTAGCGATGGCTAATAAAACAATACCAGATGCTAGAAAAGAAAAAGAGTACAATGCTTTTATTTTGGGGTGGTATGAAAAACCTAAAACCTTTAATCAAACGATAGGTTCTACGTTTAAAAATTATTGGAACGTGTATGATTTACATGGCTTGGTTTGGGAATGGACTTCCGATTTTAATTCGGTGTTAATTTCTGGAGAGTCTAGAAAAGATGTAGATACAGATAATAATCTATTCTGTGGAAGTGCAGCTATAAACGCAACGGATTTAATGAATTATGCAGCCTTTATGAGATATGCCATTAGAGGAAGTTTAAAAGCAAAATATACCATGAAAAACCTAGGTTTTAGATGTGTAAAAGATAATAAAAAATAGAAAAATGAAAATATTTAAATACATATTGGTACTGATGGTTACAATTACTACGTTAAGTTCGTGTAATAAAGCAGCCTCTAAAGAAAGTAGTACAGTAGCTTATCAATGTCCCATGAAATGTGAAGGAGATAAAGTATATGCAGCAGAAGGCTCTTGTCCGGTTTGTGAAATGAAATTAAGACCAACTTCAAAAATTGTAAAAAAGGTTTTGTCTACCATGATTTCTGATGAATCTATTTTCAACCTAACTTCAAAATGGAATACGCAAGATGATAAGGAAATTGAGTTAAAAGAACTAAAAGGTAAAACTTTAGTAATGGTAATGATTTATACTACGTGTAAAGCTGCTTGCCCAAGGTTAACAGCAGATATGAGAAATATTGAAGAAAAAATTCCTACGGATTTAAAAAATGATGTTGAGTTTGTTTTGGTAAGTATAGATCCTATAAATGATACGCCAAAAAAGTTGAAAGAGTTTGCTAAAGAAAATTTTCTTGCCGGTAACCAATGGACTTTATTACAAGGTACAGAAAGTGGTGTTAGAGAGTTTGCAAATGTTTTAGCCGTAAAATACAAACAGATTTCACCTTTAGATTTTTCGCACTCTAATATTATTAGTGTTTTTAATCCAGAAGGAGAATTAGTACATCAACAAGAAGGTTTAGGTGTTGATAATAAGGAGACAATTAAAAAGATTATAGAAACAATTAAAGCATATTAAAATGAAAATAACAAAAGACAATACAGTCGCAGAAGTAGTAACTTACAATATTAAAACAGCAGATGTGTTTAAAAAGCATGGAATAGATTTTTGTTGTGGTGGAGGAATTTCTATAGAAAAAGCATGTAAAAAACACAATGTTTCTTTTGAAGAAATGGAACAAGAACTATTAAACATAAATAACCCAACCTCTAATGCTTATAATTATGATGGTTGGAAACTAGAATTTTTAGTAGATCATATTATAAACATTCACCATGCTTATGTACAAGAAAGTACACCTATAATATTGCAATATGCGGCTAAAGTGGCAAAAGTACATGGACATCATTATACAGAAGTTATAGAAATTAATAAACTTTTTATTGAGGTAGCAAATGAATTAGCAGCGCATCTTAAAAAAGAAGAAAACGTATTATTTCCGTTTATTAAGCAATTAGTAAAGGCAGAGAAAGAAGGAGTAAAAACACCAAAACAACACTTTGGTACGGTAAATAACCCTATTAGAATGATGGAAGAAGAACATGAAAGTGCAGGGGATATTTTAAAAGAAATAAAACGACTTTCTAATAATTATACACCACCAGAAGGAGCGTGTAATACGTTTAAAGCTTTGTATGCTAAGTTAGATGAGTTTGAGCAAGATTTACATCAACATATACATTTAGAGAACAATATTTTATTCCCTAAAGCCATTCTCTTAGAAAAGAAAATTAATTAATAAAATTATCTTATTCCCCCTAAAACGTACCGAAAACTGATTGTTAATTTATTGATAATCAGTTTTTTTTATAGTGTTTATTTCTTTAAAATGATAATAGTCATATTTTTAAAATGCAAATAATTATAAATTGCGAGCTTAATTAAATTTAGTTAAACATTTAAATTAAACAATGAAAAACGCACATTCATTTCATATCCCAGTAATGGGAATTGGGTTTACGATAGATTCACCTTTAAAAGTAGCGCAATTTGGTATAGATTCTGTTATTTCTTTAGTTGATGATATTCTTGTAGAAAAAATGCGAAAAATTTACAGCGAAAAATTTGAACTTCCTTATAAAGAAATTTCAGATAAAGTAGATGATTTTAGAGCAAAGAGAATTACTTCTTATTTAGATTTATTACATGATCAAACAGAAATTAAATTTAACCAACTTAAAAATATAACTTCAGAAAAAAGCAAAGCTTTAATGGATTATATTCACATGTTACCAGAATATTCTTCATTAAAAAAAGAGTTTTTAAAACTGACTGAAGATGGGGTAGATTTTTCTAAGATTAAAGATTGGGCAAATAAAAATTTATCAAAGGGTAGTATTGATGTTAATATTATGACCAAAATTGATAAAGGAAATTATGTAGACCAAGAGTTACTGCCTATAGAATACAATGATGCACATGCGGCATTAAGAGGGTATTCTAATAGTAAATTATCTTCGTCTTTAATTCTTTCTGCAGGTATGAATCCTAGATTATATACTTACATGAGTAATTTTGATGATTTTTATCCTGATACAAACGGAAACATCAAAAAGAAGATTATTTTAAAAGTAAGTGATTACAGATCTGCTTTTATTCAAGGAAAATTTTTGGCTAAAAAAGGATTATGGGTCTCTGAATATAGGGTAGAATCTGGTTTAAATTGTGGAGGACATGCTTTTGCAACAGAAGGTTTTTTAATGGGCCCTGTTTTAAAAGAATTTAAAGAAAACAAGGAAACTTTAATAAGTCAAACAAAAGAATTAATGCTGCAAGCTTTACAAGATGCAGATAGAATAGTACCTACAAAAGATTTAGAATTAAAAATTACCACCCAAGGTGGTGTTGGTACAGGTGAAGAACATTCTTTTTTATTAGAAGAATACCAATTAGATTCTGTAGGGTGGGGAAGTCCGTTTTTACTGGTTCCAGAAGCAACGAGTGTAGATAAAAAAACAGTAGCACAATTAGCCAAAGCAAAAGAACAAGATCTATATTTAAGTAACAGTTCTCCTTTAGGAGTTCCTTTTAATACCTTAAAAGGAAATACAAAAGATGTTCAAAGACAAATGCTTATAGACAAAGGAAGACCAGGTACTTCTTGTCCTAATAAATTTATCGCCTTAAATCATGAGTTTAAAGAAACGGGTTTATGTACTGCTTCTAGAGAGTATCAGCATTTAAAATTAAAAGAAATAGATGCTTTAGAAATTTCTTCAGAAGAAAAAGAGAAAAAAATAAATCAGGTTACAGAAAAGTCTTGTATTTGTGTTGGTTTAGGTACATCAACACTAATTTTGAATAATATGAGTACAAAGAAAACGGGCGATGGAGTTTCTATTTGCCCTGGACCTAATATGGCATATTATGATCAGATAATGAGTTTGGGTGATATTACAGACCATATTTATGGTAGAAAAAATATGATAACTAGAAACGATAGACCTAATGTTTTTGTAAAAGAATTATCTCTTTATATAACTCATTTACAAGATAAGGTAGATGAAGCTAGAGGAATAATTGATAAAAAACAATTGAGATCTTTAACAAAGTTTAAAAAGAATTTAGAAGCAGGAATTACTTATTATAATGAGTTGTTTTTATCGAAGAAAGAAGCTTTTATTGATAGTAAAGAAGCATTGCTAAATTCACTTAAAATAGAGGAACAAAAATTAGAGTTAATAGGTTTAGAAATAGAGAATCTATAAGGAAGTATATTTATCATGAAAAAGTCTCTTTTAATATTAAAAGAGACTTTTTTTATGTTTATAAACGAAGTTGTTTTCTTTATCTATAATTGAATAATTTACATATGAATCTTGTTATTAATGGATTATATTGGGTTTGTTTTAAAGGAATAGTTGGTTTTATAAAAGAGAAAAAAGTCTTTTAAATGTGATAATAGTCATGTTTTTTAGCTGTTTACTTTTTTAAATTTGTTAGGAATAAGACAAATGAACTAGCAACGAAAAGTTTTCTAAAAACTAGTAACTATATAAAAATAACAATTAACCCTTAAATAAATAAAAAATGAAATTAAGAAGTTTAGTAGCAGTGCTTTCCGTATTACTATTTGTTGGTTGTGGAGGCAATGAAAAAAAGAAATCTACAAATGATATGCCTGTTAAAAAAGCTGCTGTTAAAAAAGCACCTGTAAAAGCAGAAAAAACGAAAGTTGTAAAAGAAAATGCAATTGCAGTAGATTTAAGTAATAAAGGAATTGGTCCTGTAAAATCTTTAACTTTAGGAGCAGTAGATCAAAAAATGGCAGGAGAAGGAAAATTATTATTTAAAAATAAATGTTCTTCTTGTCATAAGGCTAATAGAAAATTTATAGGACCTAGTCCTGAAGGAATTTTAGATAGACGTTCTCCAGAATGGGTAATGAATATGATTTTAAATCCTGAAGAAATGGTTAAAAGTGACCCAATTGCAAAAGCATTGTTAATTCAATTTAAGGGTGTACCAATGGCTAATCAACATTTAACTGAAAAAGAAAGTAGATTAATTTTAGAATATTTTAGAACTTTATAATATAAATCTTAATTAATAGGTTCTCCTAATATAGTCTAAGTAGAACTATTTTAATTTAGGTTAATATCCTTTTATAAAAAAGCATCTTTCAAAAGAATGAAAGATGCTTTTTTATTTATTAATTTGTCTCATCAAGAAATAGTGCTACAACTTAAGCTATTTATTTATGGAGCTACAAGAAAGAGTCTTGATTGTTTTCTAAAATAGGTATTTGTAATTTACAGTATAAAATATTGAAGTTTAACGATTTAATTCTTGAATTAAGTGTTGAAAATCTCTTTTATAAAAAGAGGTCTATTTAGCTTTTATTAAGAGATGTTTAGCGTATTAATGAGTAAAACTTATTAACATTTTTTTATTTCACTTCTTAATTTTATATTAAAGTTCTTTAGTGATTGATTTACAGGTAATTAACCTTAAGTCTGTAAAAGTATATTGTTGATAATTGAACTATTTATAAAAGGCTGTTTTCTATGTTTTAAGGTAAGTTTGAGGCTTAATTTCAACTTATTATAATGAAAAAAATTACTACTCTTTTTGCTTTTTTTACAGTTGTCACTTTAAGTGCTCAAAATTTTCAAGGTCACTATGATTTAGCACGTGAACATGTTACTTTAACCTTTGAAATGTTTAAACCCGATAACTACGGAAACACTTACACTTTTACCGATTTTGATTTTAATGCCAATAATGGAATTAGTCAAGCGTATTTTGAAATTGCACGTGTTTTAAAAACTAAAAAAATGCCTGTTGGTTTGCACGTGGAATATAATGGTGGATTAGGAACTTTTGAAGTTGGAGAAAGTTTAAATGGTTATACCATAAATAATGCTTGGATTTTTGGAGCTAACTACAGTAAGTCAAATGCCGTTTGGGGATTTTCTACATATGCTGGTTACAAAACATTTAAAGGTACTAGTAAAGGAAACTACCAAGTAACAGGAACTTGGTATTGGAATATCATTGCTAACAAATTAACTTTTTCTGGATTTGCAGATTTATGGTCTGAAAATGGATTAAGTGATAAAACGGTATTCTTATCAGAGCCTCAATTATGGTATCACTTAAATAAAACTTTTTCTGTAGGAGGTGAACTTGAACTATCAAATAACTTTGCAAGTACTTATGCTTTTAAAGGAAGACCTACTTTAGCTGTTAAATGGAATCTATAATAAAATAACGAAAAGATGTTAGATAAATATTTTAAAATTACCGAAAATAAATCAACTTTAAGAACTGAGATTATTGCAGGTATCACTACGTTTATGACAATGGTTTACATTTTAGCTGTAAATCCAAGTATTTTAAGTGCGGCAGGTATGGATAAGGATGCTGTTTTTACAGCAACTGCCTTGTCTGCAGTAATTGCAACATTAGTAATGGCATTAGTGGCTAAATTACCTTTTGCATTAGCTCCCGGAATGGGGCTGAACGCATTTTTTGCATTCACTGTAGTTTTGGGAATGGGGTATACATGGGAATTTGCTTTAACGGCAGTGTTTTTAGAGGGAATTGTATTCTTATTATTAACAGCATTTAATATTCGTGAATTGATTGTAAATTCAATACCATTAAATTTAAAGCACGCCGTATCTGTTGGTATTGGGTTATTTATTGCTTTTATAGGTTTAAAAGGAACTGGTGTAGTTGTAGATAATTCTGCAACATTAGTAACTTTAGGAAATATGAAAAACCCAGCAGTTTGGGTGGGATTAGCAGGTGTATTAATTATTGGTGTTTTATTGGTAAAAAAAGTGAAAGGAGCCATTTTAATCGGAATTCTATCCTCTACACTTATAGGCTTAATTGTTGGAGTTACTGTTATTCCAGAAAATTTCACATTCGTTAGCTTACCTCCATCAATTGAACCTATCTTTTTTAAGTTTGATTTTTCTCAAGTATTTACAATAGATATGCTAATAGTATTATTTACATTCTTATTTGTGGATATGTTTGATACCGTTGGAACCTTAGTAGGTGTATCTTCAAAATCTGGAATGTTAGATGAACAAGGAAGAGTGCCAAGAGTAAAACAAGCATTATTTGCAGATTCTATAGGTACATTTGTAGGTGCAATTTTAGGAACTTCTACAGTAACAACGTATGTTGAAAGTGCTGCAGGTGTTGCTGAAGGAGGAAAAACAGGTATGACCGCTTTAACGGTTGCTATTATGTTTGCGCTTTCATTATTTTTTGCACCAATATTTATGATTATTCCTGCTGCAGCGACAGCTCCAGCTTTAATAATTGTTGGTTTAATGATGATAACTCCTATTACAAAAATTGATTTAGAGGATTTTACGGAAGCAATTCCTGCTTTTTTTACTATTATTATGATGCCCTTAACGTATAGTATTGCGGAAGGAATTGTATTTGGTATGTTGTCTTTTGTACTGTTAAAATTATTTACAGGAAAATATAAAGAAATAAAGCCTATAATGTACGTGATTTCAGTGTTATTTATAATTAAGTTTATGATGTAATTCTAAAAATTTAGTATAAAAAAAGCCTTTTAGAAATATTTCTAAAAGGCTTTTTTTATACTAAATTATATTTCATTTATTCTTCGTGACTTCCTTTTATAGGTGTTGATTTATTTGGTAAAATTAGGTTTAATAGTACACCTACAATCGAAGCTAACCCAATTCCTGCCAATGAAAAATTACCATAAGAAATTTCAGCTCCTCCAATACCAATCGTTAAAATAATAGAAACAATCACTTGATTTCTAGTTTTACCAAAATCGGTTTTAGCATCTACTAATGTTTTAATTCCAATACTGGCTATCATCCCAAATAAAAGTAGCATAATTCCTCCTAAAACAGCTTCTGGTATGGTTTTTAGTACTGCGCTTATCTTTCCAACTAATGAAAAAACGATTGCTGTTACAGCAGAAATTCGTAACACACGAGGATCCACTATTTTAGTTAAAGCAACAGCTCCAGTAACTTCGGAATAAGTAGTGTTTGGAGGTCCTCCTAAAAAACCAGCAAAAGCAGTGGCAACACCATCGCCTAATAATGTTCTATGCAATCCTGGATCTTTTACAAATTTTTTGTTTGCAACACCACCAATAGCGTACATATCGCCAATATGTTCAATAATAGGAGCAATGGCAACAGGAATCATATAAATGATGGCTCCCCAATTAAATTCTGGTCTTGTAAATTTAGGTAACACAAACCAAGCTGCTTCATTAACTGATGAAAAGTCAACCAATCCAGAAATTATAGAGATAAGGTATCCTACAACAATTCCAATAAAAATAGGAATCAATTTTACAAGTCCTTTAGAATAGATAACAATAACAATAGCTGTAACTAATACAGAAAGAGCAATAAGCCAGTTTGTTTTAGCCATATTAACTCCAACAGGAGCTAGAGATAATCCAATAATCATAATTACAGGACCAACAACAATGGAAGGGAATATTCTTTCAATAACTCGTAATCCCCAAAGTTTGATGATTGCGGATACAATTCCGTATACCAAACCTACAGCAATTAAACCTCCTAAGGTTCCGGCGTAACCATATAATTTAGTAGCCGCTATAATTGGAGCAATAAAGGCAAAACTACTTCCTAAAAACACCGGGACTTTTCCTTTTGTAATTAAATGAAAAATTAGTGTTCCAACACCTGCAGTAAATAAAGCAACAGATGGGTCAATATCTATTAAAAGTGGTACTAATACAGTTGCTCCAAAGGCAACAAATAAAAATTGAATTCCAACAAGGGTTCTCTTGATAGGATTGTCTAGATTAATAGTTTCTAGTTCTTCGGTATTTTGCATTACGAGGGTTTAATTTTTTTTAAAAGTAATCATAAAAATTAAATTAAAGAAACTTACTGTTAGAGAATTGTAGGTAGTAATGTTAGTGATAATTTGAAGGTAAAAAGGGGGAATTGTGAGCTGAATGGCTGCAAAAGGTAGCGTTCATAATTCTGGTATTGAACTAGATTACTTTTCTAATAGTATTGGATAAAAGTAGAATTAACCGAGTACTATGACCTTAATAAAAATAAAAAAGCATCTTTCATTTCTGAAAGATGCTTTTCATTTATTAATTATAGATTATTATCTATTAATTGTTTGCTTTCTATCTGGACCAACAGAAACGATAGATACAGGAACTCCAGTTTCTTTTTCAATAAAAGCAACATAGTCTAGTAAATTCTGTGGTAATTGATCTGCAGAAGTCATTTTAGTTAAATCTTCATCCCAACCTTTAAATTCAGAATAGTTAACAGAAACGTTTTCTGGTTCAATGTTATAAGGTAAATGGTTAATTTCTTCTCCTTTATAATTGTAAGAAGTACATACTTTTAAAGTATCGAATCCAGATAAAACATCACCTTTCATCATCATTAATTTAGTAACACCGTTTACGTCTACTGCATATTTTAAAGCCACTAAGTCTAACCAACCACAACGTCTTGGTCTACCTGTTGTTGCTCCAAATTCATGACCAATTCTAGCCATATCTTCACCATCCTTATCAAATAATTCTGTAGGGAAAGGTCCTGAACCAACACGAGTAGTATACGCTTTAAAGATTCCAAATACTTCACCAATTTTATTTGGTGCAACTCCTAAACCAGTACAAGCACCTGCTGCAGTAGTATTAGAAGATGTTACAAAAGGATAGGTACCAAAGTCTATATCTAATAATGAACCTTGTGCTCCTTCTGCTAAAATTGTTTTTTTATCTTTTATAGCTTGGTTTAAAAACTCTTCACTATCAATAAATGCTAATGTTCTTAATTTATCAATTCCTCTAATAAATTCTGCTTCTAATTCTTTTAAATCATATTCAACCTGAACATCAAAGAATTCTAACATTTTAATGTGCTTTTCTGTTAAAGCATCATATTTTTCTTTCCAGTTGTCTAATTCTAAATCACCAACTCTCATTCCGTTTCTACCGGTTTTGTCCATATAAGTTGGGCCAATTCCTTTTAATGTAGAACCAATTTTAGCTTTTCCTTTAGAAGTTTCTGATGCTGCATCTAATAATCTATGCGTTGGTAAGATTAAGTGCGCTTTTCTAGAAATTAACAATTTAGATGTATAATCTATTTTGTGTACGTCTAGATTTTCTAATTCTTTTTTAAAGATTACAGGGTCTATTACAACTCCATTACCTACTACATTTAAAGCAGTTTTATGAAAAATTCCAGAAGGAATTGTATGTAAGACATGTTTATGTCCATCAAAAATTAAAGTGTGTCCCGCATTTGGACCTCCTTGAAAACGTGCAATGATATCATAGTTTCTTGTAAGTACGTCTACAATTTTACCTTTTCCTTCATCTCCCCATTGTAATCCTAGTAATAAATCTACAGCCATTATAGTTGTGTTAATTGTTGTTTATGTTGTGTTGTTAATTAAGATTTGTTCTTTTTTGTTCCGTAAAAATACAGTGAATGATTCTGAATGTCAATATCAAAAACGTCTTCTATGGTTTTCTTTATAATTTGAATTCGTGGATCACAAAATTCTTTTACTTCTCCAGAATCTGTAAAAATAACGTGGTCATGATTTTTATCAAAATAACTTTTTTCATAACGCGCCATAGATTGTCCATCAAACTGATGTTTTCTAACCAAACCGCAATCTAAAAGTAGGTCTATGGTATTATAAAGTGTAGCTCTACTAACTCTATAATTTTTATTTTTCATTTTAATATAGAGAGATTCTATATCAAAATGCTCATCAGCAACGTATATTTCTTGAAGAATAGCATAGCGTTCTGGAGTTTTTCTATGCTTATGTTCCCCTAAATACGTAGTGAAAACTTTTTTTACGATTTCTTGATTTTCAAGAGAATTACTCATTTGTGAATGATTTTTTACAAAAAACAAATTTACAGTTAATTCTTAATAAAATAGGCCTTTTAATGAAAGGATATTTACAAAGTATTAACACGATCTACTTTTTTAACTCCTTCTATTTTAAGAAGGTTTTTTATTAATTTATCTAATTGTGAACTATTTTTAACATTTATAGCGAGTTTTCCTTCAAATACACCTTCATCTCCTTTAATATTTATGCTATTAATAAAAACACCCATGTTATTAGAAATAGTACGGGTTACATCATTTGCCATCCCTTGATTGTCAACGCCTGATATTTCTAATATAACTTTAAAATCTTTTTGTGAAGAATCTATCCATTTTGCCTGCATAATTCTATAGGCATAATTAGATTGTAAGGAAATAGCATTCGGACAGTTCATTTTATGAACCTTTATGCCTTCATTAATTGTTAAAAATCCAAAAACCTTATCTCCCGGAATAGGATTACAACATTTAGAGAGTTTATAGTCTAGTTTTTGCTCTTCTTTACCAAAAACTAAGGAGTCATACTTATTGGTAACAGTGTCTGAATCTACGTATTCTTTTTCTGAAGTATTTCTACTTAACTTAGATTTAAAGAAATTTAAAATTTTACTGTTTCGTTGAGAAACAAAAGCTTTTAATTGTGTATTATCAATAGTACCACTTCCAACTCTAAAAAATAAGTCGAAACTTGTTTTTAGCTTAAAATAGTTAACAAGTTCATTTATGGTTTTATCATTAAAAGTAATTTTTAAATGGCGTAACTTACGGGTTAAGATGGCTTTTCCTTCTTCTGCAATTAATTTTTCTTCTTCATTTAAAGCCGCTCTAATTCTTGCTTTTGCTCTTGCGGTAATTACAAAATCTAACCATCTAGCATTTGGTTTGTTAGAAGCAGTAGTAATTACTTCTATTTGGTCACCACTTTTTAATTGATGACTTAAAGGCATTAACTTTCCGTTTACTTTAGCACCTCTACATTTTAAACCTACATCTGTGTGTATTGAAAAAGCGAAGTCTAAAGCGGTTGCGTTTTTTGGAAGTGATTTTAAATCGCCTTTAGGTGTAAAAACATAAATTTCTTTTGAATATAAATTCAGTTTAAAATTTTCTACAAAATCTACCGCATTTAAACTCTGTGTTTCTAAGGTTTCTTTTAATTTATTTAACCAATCTTCTAATCCGTTGTCTTTAGTTACACCTTGTTTGTATTTAAAATGTGCCGCATATCCTTTTTCTGCAATTTCATTCATTCTACTAGAACGAATTTGTACTTCTACCCATTGAGAATCAGGACCCACTACCGTAATATGTAAGGCCTCATAACCTGTAGATTTTGGTTGAGAAATCCAATCTCTTAAACGCGTAGGATTTGGTTTAAAGTAGTCTGTTACAATGGTATATATTTTCCAAGCATCAAATTTATCATCATTTGTGTTGGGTTTATATATAATTCTAATAGCGTATTTGTCATAAACTTCATCAAAAGTTACATTTTGATTGATCATTTTTCTACGAATAGAATAAATAGATTTAAACCTACCTTTTATTTCATATTCGAAGTTTTCTTTATCTAAACCCGCTTTTAAGGTATCTTCAAATTGTTGTAAATATTTTTGCTGATCTTCTTTACTTTCTTTTATCTTACCTAAAATACCATAGTAGGCTTCGGGTTCTGTGTATTTTAAGCCTAAATCTTCTAGCTCGGTTTTAATATTATACAACCCTAATCTATGCGCCAAAGGAGCATAAATATATAATGTTTCCGATGCTATTTTAACCTGTTTGTGGGCAGGCATTGCATCCATTGTTTGCATATTGTGCAGTCTGTCTGCAATTTTTATCAAAATAACTCTAACATCATCATTTAATGTTAAGAGCATTTTTCTAAAATTCTCTGCTTGTATAGAAGCGTCTTGTTCTTTGTTTAAACGAGATATTTTGGTAAGTCCGTTTACTATTTTTGCAATGGTTTCACCAAAAAGATTTTCTATGTCTTCTATCGTGTATTCTGTATCTTCCACAACATCATGCAGTAGGGCAGAAGCTATAGAAACGGCATCTAAACCAATTTCATAAGCAACAATTTTTGCAACGGCAATTGGGTGATAAATATAGGGCTCTCCCGTTTTTCTACGTTGGTCAGAATGTGCATCTACGGCAATATCAAAGGCTTTTCTTATGAGTTCTTTATCTTCTTTAGATAAAATTTCATAAGTACCTTTAAGCAAATCTTTGTATCGTTTTGCTATTTCTTTATTTTCCTCGTCTATGGTTGCTGTATATTCCAAAAAAATGATTTTAATATAGGGGTTAACTTAAAGTGAATTTAGCAATAAGAATTTTAACATACAAATATTTTGTTTTCTAAATGTAATTATTTCTTATTTTCGCCAAATGAAGAAAATTGGTGTCGTTTTAGTGGTTTTATTTTTAAGTTTTAATCATTATTCTCAAAACACAAACTCTCTTTTTGAACTTCAAAAAAGGAAAGTAGAAATTGATATAGATAGGAATGTTTTTACAAATGTTACTACAAATATGTATGTGTCAAAAAATCCGGATGCTTTAATTATAGCTTTATTTTTACCTATTTCTTATAAGGATCAAAAAGCAAAAATAAATAGAAAACCGATTGTAAAAGGATTGGAATTTAAAGGAGAAAAAAAGTTAAATAACAAAAATATTTTATTGTTATCTGGTAAAGTTATTAAAAAAGGAACTGAATTTACAAAACAAAAATATTACATAAAACAAGATAAAAACACCTGTATAGAGTTAACTACCATGCTTGCTGTTAACGCAGATGCTAAAGATAAAATGATGCTAACAGAAATAGTGAATTCTGTTATAGAAAAAAATTAGTTTTCTAAATTAGTAATTCTTTCCAACAAAGTTGGATGTGAGTAATGTGCAAAAACATACGCCGGATGTGGCGTTAAGTTACTCAAACTATTTTTTGATAATTTTTTAAGTGATGTAATTAGTGCATTTCCTTCAAAAGTTTCTTTGGCAAAATTATCTGCCTGATATTCAAATTTTCGAGACATATAATTCATGAACAGTCCTGTTATTTCAGATATGGGCGAATATAAAATTCCGAATGCAATTAAACCAATATGAAAACTGGGTATGGAAACGCCTAATGCTTCTGATAAAAGAGGTGTATTAATAAAAAGTGATAAAATAAACAAAGTAAATCCGGTTAATAAAATCGATGAAATTAAATTAAAAATAATATGTTTTCTTTTATAATGGCCTACTTCATGTGCTAAAACAGCAACAATTTCATCTGTATTTAAATCGTTAATTAACGTATCGTATAATGTAATTCTTTTTTGAGAACCAAAACCAGAAAAATAGGCATTTGCTTTTGTAGAACGTTTAGAACCATCGATCACAAAAATATTATTGATCGTAAAACCAACACTTTTAGCATATTTTTCTATAGCCGTTTTTAATTCTCCATTTTCTAACGGACTTTGTTTGTTGAATAAAGGAACAATTAATTTTGCGTAAAACATGTTCATAAACAAAGAGAAAACAGCCACTAAAGCCCAAGCATAAATCCAGAAGTTTTCTCCGGTTAATTGATAAAACCAAATAATTAAAGCTAAAATTCCACCACCTAATAAAACACTCATGAGTGCACCTTTTAGTTTATCTAACCAGAAAGTTTTCTTTGTCGATTTGTTAAAACCAAACTTTTCTTCGATAACAAAAGTACTATAATAGGAGAGAGGTGTGGTCAATATTCCTGATCCCAACATAATAACTCCAAAGAAAATTAAAGCTACTAAAATTGGGTTATCTGTATAAGTTCTTGCAAAATCATCTACATATTTAAATCCGTCTGCAAAAAAGAATACTAAGGTTAATAATGTAGAAAACAATGAAGTGATGTTCGAAAATTTAGCACTTGTCTTTTTATAAGCTTGCGATTTTTTGTATTCATCTTCATCATAAACATCTTTTAGTTTCTCCGGAATTTCAGCATCAAAACGTTTCTCATTTAAGTAGTCTAATATTTTATCAATAATAAAACTGATAATTAATATGGAGATAATGATGTAAAATAAGGTGGTTGGTTGCATAAATATGTTGAAAAATTTCTTAATCTATTTGATTCTAATTATTGTCTAGAAAATTACTTTTTAAAAGTGCATTTTCATTCCTTCATGAGTCGCTTTAAATCCTAAATCTTCATAAAATTTAATGGCTCTAGGTCTTTTTTTATCCGAAGTTAATTGTACTACATGTACCTTTTTTTCTTTGGCTCTGTTTATTGCCCATTCAAAGACTTTTTTTCCAATTCCGAGTCCTCTTTGATCACTTCTAATAAATACATTTTCTATTTGTGCTCTAGTTCCGCCACAATAACTTAGGTATTGAATATAAGTAATTTGTAAAGTTCCGATAACTTCTAAGTTATTATTTTCTACAACAATAAGTTCTTGATTTTCATCAGCATCTATCTTTTTAAATGCTTCTAAATAGGAGTTAGGTAAAGGATTCTGAAAGCTTTCTCTTTTTTTTCCTAATATATCATCAGCCATCATTTCAACGATGATTGAAATGTCGTTTTTGGTTGCTTTTCTAAAGTTCATTCTAAATTAAATTATGCGCTTTTGTCTAATTCTAAATCTGTAAGTAGGTGTATTGTGGATTGAATAACGAGAAATATTTGGTCTACTATAACTTTTTTTATTTCTTATGTTTTTTATGAGCAAACATTGCTGCGCCAATAATACCTGCATTATTTTTAAATTCAGCAACTTCTATAGGTACATCTACCGTTAAGTGTTTTTTAAATTCATCATATCTTTTACTAATTCCTCCACCTAAAATAAATAAAGTAGGAGTGTGCAATGTTTTCACATGATTTAAAAAAATATCAAATCTTTTAGCCCATTCTGTTAAAGTTAATTCTTCTCTCTTTCTCGCAGAATCTGCGGCAAATCTTTCTATAATTTCCCCGTTAGTATGATAAATTCTACCCAATTCTACATTCGGTATCAATTTACCATCATAAAATAGACCAGAGCCAAGTCCTGTACCAATTGTAATTACAAAAACTTTTCCTTTTACATCTTTTCCTGCACCTAAACTCATTTCAGCAACTCCAGCTAAATCAGCATCATTACTTACGTAGAACTTAACTCCGTCGCATGCTTTTTTAAAGAGTTTATTTACTTTAACATCTACCCATTCTTCACTTAAATTTCCATGATGTTTGCATTGTCCATCAACAATAATAGTAGGAAAACAACAACCAACCGGACCTTTCCAATCAAAATGTTTTACCATTTCTTTAATAACCTTTGCAACCGCTTTAGGTTCTGCAGGTTTTGGCGTATCAATTCTATGTCTTTCAGAAAGTAATTCTCCGTTTTTTGTGTTTACAATTGCGGCTTTAATTCCAGATCCTCCAATGTCAATTCCTAATACTTTCATTCTTTATTTTTTAAATTTTCTTTGTCTTTTTGCTTCAAACAAAATAATAGCAGCAGAAACAGAAACATTCATAGAATCTATTTGTCCTTGCATAGGTATGTTTACGTTTTGTGTAGCAGCTTCTCTCCAAACATCTGTTAAACCTGTTGCTTCTGTACCTACAACAATTGCGGAGCTTTCTGTATAATTTTCTTGGTGATATTCATTTGAATTTTGCAAGGTAGCAGCGTATATATTGATATTTTTTTCTTTTAGAAAAGAAATTATTTCTTCGGATGTTCCTGTGGCAATTTGATTGGTAAAAACACAACCAACACTAGATCTAATAATATTAGCGTTGTACAAATCGCTTTTAGGATTTGCTATTAATACAGCGTCTATATTTGCTGCATCGGCTGTTCTTAATAAGGCTCCAATATTTCCTGGTTTCTCAACACCTTCTGCAACCAAGATTAAAGGGTTTTTATTTTCAAAAAGAATATTATTTAAAGAGAAATCTTTTGCTTTTGTAACCGCAATAATACCTTCTGTAGAATCTCTATAAGCTAATTTTTGATACACTTCTTTTGAGATTACTATTCTATTTACATTTGAATTAAAAAGGTGTAAAATTTCATTTTCTGAAATTAAATCAGGATAAAATAGAATGGTATCAAATTGATAATTAGCCGTAATTGCTAAAGATATTTCTCGTTTTCCTTCAATAATAAATAACGCTTGTTTTCTTCGTTCCCTTGCTTTTTCTTGAAGTTTTAGCAGGTTTTTTATATACGAGTTGTGAATACTACTTATTTCTTTCATTAGTACAAATATACCTATTTATGGGTATTGACTAAGAAGGAAATAATAACAATATTTGTATTTATAAACCAAACTATTTATTTTTTACGATTAAATGCGCTTTAATTTAAGTTTCTACGAAAAGGATAACCGAAATTTGGTTTATTGTTAACTATTATAATAAAAAAGGCTCGCAAATAGCGAGCCTTTTTTATTATCGTAAAGTTTTTCTTATTTACGACTGTTTAAAATCTAATTTAAAACTAACTATTTTAAACTAGCTAATAATTTTTCTGCAACTAATTCTGATGATGCAGGGTTTTGACCAGTAATTAAATTACCATCTTGCACGGCATAAGGTGCCCAGTTTTCTCCATTAGAATAAAATGCGCCACTTTCTATTAGCATATCTTCTAATAATAAAGGTACAATTTCTGTTAAACCAACAGCTGCTTCTTCTTTATTAGAAAAACCAGTTACTTTTTTACCTTTAACTAATGCTTTTCCTTCTGCATTTTTAACATCTTTTAATACAGCTGGTGCATGGCATACAAATGCAATTGGTTTGGCTTGATTATTAAATTTCTCTATCAATGCAACAGATACTTTATCGTTGGTTAAATCCCATAAAGGTCCGTGACCACCAGGATAGAAAACAGCATCAAAATCGTCTGCATTCATATCTGCTAATACTTTTGTATTGGCAATTTTAGATTTAGCATCTGCATCATTATTATAACGATCTGTATCTGCTGTTGCTGCATCTGGAGCATCACTACTTGGATCTATTGGGGCAGCACCACCTTTTGGAGTTGCAATGGTAATCGTTGCACCTTTATCTAACAATGTGTAATATGGGTTTGCAAATTCTTCTACCCAAAATCCTGTTTTTTTTCCTGTATCACCTAATTTATCGTGTGATGTTAATACAAATAATATATTCATTTTTTTATCTTTTTTAATGGTTGTTTTTACTTCTGAAACTTTTTTAGAAGTTGCTTCTTTTTCTGCATTTTTACAACTAGAAGCTGTAATAATTGTAAGCGTTAAAGCTATAATTTTTGTAATCTTCATATATAAAATTAGTACGCCATTTTTACAATTTTTTCTACTTTATCTGGCGATAAGTTTTTGTGCTCACCTATACCTAACCAACCTCTATCTGTAAAACGTTTTGCTATTTCTTCGGCAGTTCCTTTATAATCTTCGGTGTAATCAGATAATTTTGTATCGATACCTAATTTATGGAAAAAGGCTTCTGTTTTCTCAATGGCAGCTTGCGCTCTATCGTCTTTGCTTCCTTCTTTTATTTTCCAAACACGTTCTCCGTATTGTGCTAATTTTTCTTTTTTAGCTTCAAAATTAAATCTGTAGTGACTTGGTGCTATTACAGCTAAAGTACGAGCGTGATCGATACCAAATAAAGCGGTTAACTCATGGCCCATTGCATGAACAGCCCAATCTCCAGGAACTCCTTTTTGAATTAATCCATTTAAAGCCATGGTACAACTCCACATATAATTAGCCGCTGCATTATAATCTGTTGGATCTTTTAATATTTTTGGAGCCACCTCTATAATGGTTTGTAAAATACTTTCGGCAAAACGATCTTGCAATAATCCATCAACAGGATACGTCATATATTGCTCTAAAACGTGTGTAAAAGAATCCATTAATCCGTTTGCCAATTGGCGTTGTGGAATAGAACTAATTACCTGTGGATCTAATATTGAAAATACAGGAAATAAACCAGGACCTCCCATAGCTAATTTTTCTTTGGTTTCTCTTCTGGTAATTACCGCTCCAGAATTCATTTCAGAACCTGTAGCTGGCATTGTTAAAACAGTTCCAAAAGGCATTCCAATTTCTGTTCTTATATTTTTTGTTAAAATATCCCAAGGAGTTTCACCTTCAAATACAGCAGCTGCAGATAAAAATTTAGTTCCATCTATTACAGAACCACCACCAACAGCTAATAAAAAAGTAATACTTTCTTCTTTTATTACTTGTAAAGCTTCTATTAAGGTTGCGTACTCAGGGTTTGCAGGTATACCGCCAAACTCAACAATATCAAATTTTGATAAAGCCGTTTTTACTTGGTCGTAAATACCATTTTTCTTGATGCTTCCTCCACCGTAGAGTAATAATATTTTAGCGTTTTTAGGAATTTCGGTTTCTAATTGTTTAATAGTATCCTTTCCAAAAATGATTTTGGTTGGGTTTTTAAATTCAAAATTTTCCATTTTTTTATTTTATTTAAATTTTAACGATCATTTTTCCTTTGTTTTTACCTTCAAATAAGTCGATAAAAGCATTTGGTATATTATCGAAACCATCTACGATAGTTTCTGTGTAAGTAAGTTTTTCTTCTGATAACCAACTTGATAATTGTTTTATAGCTTCTGGGAATTTATCTGCATAATTAGAAACAATAAAGCCTTGCATTAAGGCACTATTTTTAACTAAAAATGGTTGTACACTTACCCCTTTTGGAGTTTCTGTATTGTTGTAAACAGAAATTGCACCACAAATAATCATTCTAGCAAAACGGTTAATATTAAATAATACTGCATCAGATATTGGTCCGCCTACGTTATCAAAATAAATATCTACTCCGTTTGGCGCCAATGTTTTAATATCAGCACTAATATCTTTACTTGTGTTGTAATTAATACCAGCGTCAAAACCAAACTTGGTTTTAAGCATTGCTATTTTTTCATCAGTACCAGCAATTCCAATAACTCTTAGTCCTAATATTTTAGCAATTTGTCCAACTACAGAACCTACAGCTCCAGCAGCACCAGAAACCACTATGGTTTCTCCTGCAACAGGTTTCCCTATTTGGTGTAAACCTAAATACGCAGTTAAACCAGTCATTCCTAAAATGCCTAAATAGGCACTTAATGGTGCTTTAGAACCATCGACTTTTAAAAGACCTTCTCCATTAGAAACTTGTTGTGTTTGCCAATTTAACATCCCAGAAACATAATCACCCTCTTTAAAGTTTTCGTTTTTAGAAGCTATTACTTTAGCAATTACTCCAGAATGTACTGGTTTGTTTAATTCAAAAGAAGGAACGTATGACTTTGCAGCACTCATTCTTCCTCTTAAATAAGGGTCTACGGAAACGTAAGTAGCTTCTAAAAGAATTTCTCCATCTTTTATTACCAATTGCGTGTCTTCTGTAACAAATTCAAAATTAGAAGTTGTTGGTTTTCCTACGGGTCTATTATTTAATAAAATCGTTTTCATTTTACTTTTTTTTATTCAATTACAGTAACTAAATCTTTCATAGGTTTTCTAACTTTTACCAAGTTTACCAACCAATCTTTATCTTCTGCTCTATAACCTAATGGTAATAAAACAGCGCTACGCAAACCTTTTTCTCTCAAGCCTAGAATTTCATCTACCGCATTAGGGTCAAAACCTTCTAAAGGAGTAGCATCTACGCCTTCATAAGCAGCCGCTGTAATTGCGTTGGCAAAAGCAATATATGCTTGTTTTGCAGCATGATTAAAGTTTTCTTCTGCATCTCTTTGAGGATACATGCCTAATAACATTTGACGATAATCTTCCCAACCTTCGTTTTTAAAACCACGAATTTCATTGGTTAAATCGAACATATAATTAATACGCTCTACTGTATAGGTGTCCCAAGCAGCAAAAACGAGTAGGTGAGAACAGTCTGTAATTACAGATTGATTCCAAGCTATAGGTTTAATTTTTTCTTTAATTTCTTGATTTTTAATTACAAAAATCTCAAAAGGTTGTAATCCACTAGACGTTGGTGATAAACGTGCAGCTTCTAAAATACGTTCTATTTTATCTTCAGAAACTTTTTCTCCATTCATTGCTTTTGCAGCGTATCTCCAGTTTAATTTATCTAATAATTCCATATTTAATCTTTATTTATTTTAATGAAAGTGTTTTTATTTGGTTTGAAGTAATTATGACTTCGGCATTATTTGTATTATTTGCTAAGTTGATCATTGCTTGCGCAATACTTTCTGCATTTATTATTTTATATTCTTTTAATTTTCCGATAAATAAAGGTTGAATTATTTTAAACACAACCAACCCAATTTTTTCTAAAAATCTACGTTCTTTTCTTTCCCCACCAATTAATGAGGGTCTTAAAATGAAGGTGTTCTTAATGTTTTGATTTAAAACATCGCGTTCCATTTCACCTTTTGTTTTATTATAAAAAACAGTACTTTTTGCATTCGCTCCCATGGCAGAAATCACCAAAAAAGTATCAATATTATTTTCTTTTGATAGTTTTGCAGCAGCAACCGGAATACCATAATCTATTTTTTTATAGAGTGATTTGTCTGGTGTTTTTTTTGCGGTAGTACCAATGCAGCAATACACTTCATCTGCCGTAAAATCTGCTTTAAAATTTTCTAGATTTAAAATATCACCTATATACTGTGTAACTTTTTTAGGTAGACCTTCAATTTTAGAACGAGAAAATAATTTAATAACTTCATAGTTTTCGTCTTCAATTAATTTATGAAGAATACTATTTCCAGTTAAACCAGTTGATCCTAATATGATAGCCGTTTTCTTCATCTTATTTACAAAGTTTTATACTGCTCCAAGCGGCTTGAAACGCCTCTTCTATATTTTCTTTAGTTAATTTAAAAGACCCACGATTTTGTGTCATCATTAAAAAGGATAACGGGTTTATAGCATAAGCATAAAGCAAATAATCTGATATTGGTTTTATAATTCCTTCTTTTTTACCGCGTTCCCAAAGGTCGAGTAGTGGTTGTAAATGTTTAATGCCTTCTTGTCTAATTGCTTCATCAATAATTGGTGTATTATCACATTGGGCCAAAAACATGGCTTCTTCACATTCATTTAGTTTAAAGTTAGAAATTCGTTTCCAAATAATTTCAAAACCGTAGGCTACAGACATTGAACTATCATAAGTTTCAAATGCATATTTTGTGTATTCTGCTTTTACATCAATATATGTTTGGTTTAATAAATCTTGTTTATTTTCAAAATATAAATAGATAGTAGCAGGAGAAACCTTTGCCATTTTTGCAATTTTACTCATAGGTGTTGCATGAAACCCATTGTTATTAACAAGTTCTATAGTTGCCTTTACAAGGGCATTACGTTTGTCTATACTTTTTTGAAGCTTTGCCATATTGTTTTTAATTCTGATGCAAATATACGTAAAAATGAACGTTCATTCTTTTTTTTAACAAAGTTTTATACTTATACTCTTATAGAAATAATTGATACCACAAAAAATGAATAATTATTCTTGGATAGGGGAGATATGCCAGATGTTTTAGAATTAATTACATTTAGAAATTGGTATCTTTGAAATCTTAATCTTTAGAAATAAACCCATTGCAAACACCTTTTATTAAAAACTTTACTATTAACGACGTTGTTAAAATTATTGGTGATAAACCACAAATAAATACAGATTTACACATTCATTTATCTAAAAATAATTTCAACGAAACTCCTTTTTTAGAACCATTTAGAGCGGGTAATTACACGTTTTTATTGATTCTTAAAGGTACCCTAAAAGTGCAATTAAATTTAATTACGCATCTTTTAGAAAGTAGTGAAATGATTGTTGTAAAACCCCAAACGGTTTCTCAAATTATAGCAACTAGTAGCGATCTAGAAATTATTGGCGTTAGTTTTACGGTAGATTTTATTTTTAAAATACTTTTAAAAAAAACAGAATTTGATGCCATCGATTTTTTAACAGCAAATAGTTTTCCGAAGTTAAAATTATTAGAAGAAGAAAAGGAAACTTCTATAATTCTTTCTAAATTATTAGCAAAAAACAATAATGCAGAAGCACTTTCTTTACCTTTTAGAAATGAAATTATTATGCATTCTTTTGGATTGCTATTATATCATTATGGATCTATTTTTAAAAGAGAGCACCCAGATTTAGATGCACATTTAAATAGGCAACAGCAACTAACGCTTAAATTTTTAACCATATTAAATGATCATTTTAAAAAAGAACGTTCTGTAAACTTTTATGCAGATCGTATGAATTTAACCTCAGCCCATTTATCTAAAGTATTAAAAGAAATATCGGGTAAAACGGCTGGTCAATTAATTGATGCTACTGTAATTATGGAGGCTAAATTATTATTAAGCAATCCTTTGCTAAGTGTTTCTGAAGTTGCTAATGAATTAAATTTTAGCAATCTCTCTTTTTTTGGTAAATACTTTAAGAAGAATACTGGTGTATCACCTTCCTACTTTAGAAAAAATATATAACACGAGATCTATAATTAATTGTTAAACTTTTATAAAAACGTATTATAGACCAATACATCCCATTTTTCGACTACATAATTCTGCTAACTATTTTTTATCTTTGGATATAAACCAACTATTTAAATTATGAGTATTATAGTAGCCACAAATTTTTCTAAGTTATCTGAAAACGCTGTTTTATACGCTGCGGCATTAGCCCAATATAGTAAAGTAGAACTTATACTTTTTCATGCTTATAAACTGCCTGTTCATGCCGCAAATAGTAGATTATCTGCAGCATCAATAGATAAGTTATTTGAAAAAACCAAAAACAAATTAAAAGATAAAGCTTCTAAATTAAGTGAAAAATTCAAGATTAAAGTAACTTATAAAGTTAGTTATTCTAGTTTAGGCGATGAAGTAGATTTTTTAATGAAAGAACATAAATCTCGTTTTTTAGTGATTGGGATGTCACCAAAATCTATGGAACAAAATTTATTAGGGAATCCTACGACAAGCGTTATTAGTATGAAAGAATTTCCGGTGTTGGCAATTCCCATCAACGCTAAATTTAAGGAGGTAAAACAAATTCTTTTTGCTTGTGATGTATTACAAGATATTCCTTTAAAAACATTAGCAAAACTACGTCAAGTTGCTTTAAGTTTAAAAGCAGCCGTTACTGTTTTTTATGTAGATGAAAAAATTGAAGAGTTAAAAAGTGAGATAACAAGCAATCTAGATAAAAATCTAGAAGATGTTACATTGTTCTATAAAAATGTAAAATCGAATTCTGTAATAGAAGCGATTGAAAATGAAATCAAAAAATCGAACTCAGAACTTTTGGTTATGATGCCTAAAAAATATGGATTTTGGGAATCTATTGTACACAAAAGTAAAACTAGGGTGATGGCTTCTGGGCAAAATATTCCGTTGTTATCAATACCTATTGAGTAAAATATAGCAGCATTAGTGTCCACTAAAAATATCATTTTGCTCAATCAACTTTATGAAATTCAATTTGTTTAGATAGAAGTTATTACGTGAAGAGTTGAATTGGAATATTGCATTTCGAATGAAAATATTTTTTTTAAACGACCTTATAATATACAAAACAGATAAAAACAGTAAATTGAGAAAGTCTTGTTTCTTGTGTCTTTTAGCAGAGCGGTCTTAAGTCTTTTTAGTGGACACTAGTCATATAATAGATTTTTAAAGGTTGTCTGAAAAGTATAAATCTTATCAATCTCAATTTGTTTCAGTTTCTCAACTTATGGAAGTTTACTCTTCATAATAATCTGAAATTATTTCAGATTGAATAAAAAAACTTTCTTTTTAGAAAGTTTTTTTATTTTACACCTATTTAGTTATCTAAATAAGGCATTAAAAATTGCACGATTTTTTATAGCGGATAAATTTGTCCTTTATAAAATAAAATATATATTTGCTCCATCAAATAAAGAAAGAGGATGTTTTCTAAAACTTGCGAATACGGATTAAGAGCAGTGCTATTTATAGCACAAGAAAGTGCGAATGGTTATAAAGTAAGTATGAATACTATATCTCAAGAAATAAACTCACCACAAGCTTTTACGGCCAAAATTTTACAACAACTTAAAAGAAATAATATTGTTAAATCTTTAAAAGGACCTTATGGAGGTTTTACCATAGAGGAGGAGAAGATGGATACTAAATTAAGTGAAATTGTAAGTATTTTAGACGGTGATGCTATTTACAAAGGTTGTGGGGTAGGACTAAAACAATGTGACGCAACATCTCCTTGTCCGTTGCATTTTAAATTTGTTGATATCCGTGAGAGTCTAAAAAATATGTTAGAAAATACTTCTATAAAATCCATCATAGATGATATGTCATTAGGAGGCTTCATATTAAAGCGCTAAAAATTTAACCATATAAAAGATATTAAGATCTTTTACTAATTTATAAGATAATCAAAACCAAAAATAATGAAAACAGTATCTATCACAGAAAACTTAATCTACGGAGAAGACAAACCTGCAATAACCGTATTAATAAAAACCGCAACTACAAAAGAGATAAGAATCCTTATGAAAAAAGGACAACAAATGAAAGAGCACAAAGCACCGTTTCCTATTGTGATAGAATTATTTGAAGGAGCGATAGATTTTGGAGTAGAAGGAGAAAAACAAGCATTAAAAAAAGGAGATTTAATTGCGTTAGACGCAAATGTTCCACACGATTTATACTGTACAGAAAATTGTATCATAAGACTTACGGTTTCTGTGGCAGACAGTGTACAAAGAGTAAAAGACGTAGTATAATTTATTAAAAAAACAACAACATGAAAAAAGTTTGGATTGCATTTACTAGTGTGGTAACACTATCCTTTTTAGTACTTATTTGGGTGGGAACAGAAGTTTATCAAACACAACCACCTATACCAGAAACCGTTATAATACAGGAAACAGGAGAAGTCTATTTAACCAAGGCAGACATACAAATAGGTCAGAATGTTTGGGAGTCTATTGGAGGAATGGAAGTAGGTTCTATTTGGGGGCATGGTAGTTATGTAGCACCAGATTGGTCTGCAGACTGGATACATAAAGAAGCTGTTTTTATGCTTAATGCCTGGGCTAAAAAAGATTTTAATTCAACCTATGAAAACTTAGATGTAGAAAATAAAGCAGCCTTAAAAGCACGATTAATTCAGCATATTAAAACAAATACGTATAATGCAGAAACGGGTAGTATTACTATTTCTAAAGATAGATATACCGCTATTCTAGAAAATCAAAAGCATTACACAGATATTTTTTCTAATGGGTATGAAAAATACGCTATTCCTGAAGGTGCATTGGTAGATACCGAAAAACTAGCACAGTTAAATGCTTTTTTATTCTGGACTTCTTGGGCAGCAAGTACTAACAGACCAGAAAAGGATTATACATATACTTCTAACTGGCCACATGAGCCATTAATTGATAATACAATTACTCCAGATTCTCAAGTTTGGTCAGGGTTTTCAATTGTACTTCTATTATTATTTATTGGAGGATTAGGGTATTATTATATCCGTAATCACGAAAAAGGTGAAGCAGTCATTCATCCAGATAAAGATCCTTTAGATACTTTAATTCTTACAAAATCTCAAAAAGCTGTATTAAAATACTTTATTGTTATTTCTTTATTAATAGCATTACAGGTAGTTTTAGGTGCTCTAACAGTGCATTATACCGTAGAGGGACAAGATTTTTTTGGTATCAATTTATCTAGTATTCTTCCATATTCTATTACCAGAACATGGCACACACAATTGGCTGTATTTTGGATTGCTGCTACTTGGTTGGCAACAGGATTATTCTTAGCACCAATGATTAGCGGCAAAGAAATGAAATATCAAATATTTGGTACCAATTTTCTATTTATAGCACTAATAGTAATTGTATTGGGTTCTATGATGGGAGAATGGTTGGGTGTACACCAGTTTTTAGATTTAACAACTAATTTCTTCTTTGGACATCAAGGATATGAGTACATGGATTTAGGTAGGTTCTGGCAAATTTTCTTAGGAATCGGATTGGTGTTATGGGTGTTTATGGTTGGTAGACACATCATCTATGCGATTAGAAAAAATGATGATTCTAAACATTTATTAATCATATTATTGATTTCTGTTATTGCGATTGGAATGTTTTTCTTCTCAGGATTAATGTATGGAGAAAACAGTAGTTTACCCGTAATTAACTATTGGAGATGGTGGCTAGTGCACCTTTGGGTAGAAGGTTTCTTTGAAGTTTTTGCAACCGTAGTTATTGCTTTTATCTTTTTAAGAATGAAAATTTTATCAGCAAAAACAGCAGGAAAAGCGTCTATTGCTTCTGCAACCATATTTTTAGCAGGAGGAATTATTGGAACTTTACACCATTTATACTATTCTGGAACACCTGTACAAGCAATCGCATTAGGAGCAACATTTAGTGCTTTAGAAGTAGTGCCATTAACCTTAATGGGATTTGAAATTCGTGAAAATTGGAATCTTTTAAAATCGAACGAATGGATTCAGAAATACAAATGGCCTATATTTTTCTTTATTGCCGTGGCATTTTGGAACATGGTAGGAGCAGGTGTATTCGGTTTCTTAATTAACCCACCAATTGCGTTGTATTATATTCAAGGTTTAAATACTACGGCAGTGCATGCACATACTGCGTTGTTTGGTGTGTATGGTTTATTAGGTATGGGATTCATTATTATCTGTTTGCGTTTTTATTCAGACAGAGAATGGAGTTCTGTAAAATTAAAAAGAGCTTTTTGGTTTTTAAACATTGGTTTAGTAGCTATGGTCTTTTTAAGCATGCTGCCTGTAGGAATTATACAAGCCTACACGTCAATTACAAAAGGATACTCTTTTGCAAGAGATGCAGAATTACTATATTCTCCAACAGTACAAACCTTAAAATGGATGCGTATGATTGGTGACGTAATTTTCTCTGTAGGTATATTCTATTTTTGTTGGTTTACCATACAAGAAACCATTTATTGTATCAAAAAGAAAAATTAATTTTTAAATGTATATACAATCAGCATAGGCCTTTCATAGGTTTGTGCTGATTTAATTTTTTATAAAATGAAAGAAATAGAAAACAGAGCAGATATAAATCTATTGGTCATTACTTTTTATAATGAAGTTAGAAACGATGCTTTATTAGGTCCTATATTTAATCATCATTTAAAAGCAGAACAATGGCCTCCACATTTAGAGAAACTAACCGATTTCTGGGTAACAGCTTTATTGGGTGATGTTTGTTTTAAAGGAAATCCTACAAAAGCACATTTAAAAGTAGATAAACATTTAAAGCATACCATGAGTCAGGAACATTTTGGACAATGGTTACAGATTTGGTTTCAAACAATTGATTCTTTATATGTTGGTGAATTAGCACAAAGAGCCAAAGATGCATCTAGAAGAATGGCAACAGGTCAGTATTTGAATGTTTGGAAAAGTAGAGAAGTGTAATCTCTTTTGCAGTTAGAAGCGTTTAATCACTAATACTTCTGTTGTATATTGATATAATCATGATGTAAGTTCAAAAACTGAAATTCATCGTTATTTTTATCTTTGATAATATTTAATTATGATGGCCTTTATATTCTAAGAAAGTGAGACCTTTTTCAAAAAAGTAATTAAGTGACAAATGTCAGTAAGTCTATTTTAGAATTTATATAGTTTTGCTGCTTGTAAAGTGTTTGAATATTAATTACATCAAACAATTATTAAAACCAATTATGAAAGTAATAAGACTTCTTTTTATTTTAACTTTATTATCCAATTTTAGCTACGGACAAAGCAACAAACTAAAATTAAATCTCGATGAAACAGGTAAAACATACATAAAAGCATCTCTTAGAATGCAATTATGGGCAAGGTATTTTGACACGAATCCAGGTACTACTATTAATAATGAAATTGCAAATAATGTGTTTGATGTTTCTTTAAGAAGAGTTAGAATGGGGATTTCAGCACAGTTAACGCCTAAATTATATGTGTATTCTTTATTTGGAGGAAATAACTTAAATAGTAAAACAGAAAAAGATTTTCAGTTTGGTGTGTTAGATTTATATGCTGAATATGAGTTTGCTAAAGAATTTGCTTTAGGTTTTGGAGAATCTGGATGGGAAGGTTTAAACCGTTGGAATGTTAGAAGTAGTGTAACTTTAATGTCTTTAGATGCTCCTTTATTTTCGTTGCTTACAGTTAATAAAAACGATGACGTGGCTCGTAGTTTAGGTATTTGGGCAAAAGGTCAAGTACATAAATTCGACTATATTTTATCTTTTAAAAACCCTGTTCAGTTTGGCGTTTCAGCCACAGAAGGGAAAGTGGATTATGCTTTAAACAAACCGAGAAAAAGAATTTCTGGTTATGTAAAGTATGAGTTTCTAGATAATGAAAGCAATAAATCTGCCTACAGCGGAGGAGCAGGAACCTATATAGGAACAAAGAATATTTTAAACTTAGGAGCAGGTTTTATGAACCAACCTAAAATGACTTCACAACTCGTAAATGGGGTAGAAAAATATTACGATTTTAAAAATTGGGCAGTAGATGTTTTTTATGACGCTCCTTTAAATAAAGAAAAAGGAACGGCTATTACAACCTATTTAGGGTATAATCATAACGATTTTGGTCCAAATTACATTCGAAATGTGGGTGCTAATGATATTACTTCTGGCGGGACTTCTTTTAATGGAAGTGGTAATGATTTTCCGATGATGGGAACTGGAAATACCACCTTTTTTCAATTAGGGTACGCACTTGCTAAAGGTAAAAAAAGTTATCAATTACAACCAAATATTGCTGTTCAATATTCAGATTTTGATGCTTTAGATGATGCAATGATTGTGTATGACTTAGGTATTAATTGTTTCTTTAGAGGCCACGATAACAAACTAACTTTAAGTTACCAAAATAGACCTGTTTATCAAAATATTAATAATCAATTAAAAGTTGATGAACGCAAAGGAATGGCTGTGTTGCAATACCAAATTATAATCAATTAAACGAAATTGAATATTTAGATATTAATAGTTGGCTTTCATCAAAAAAACGATATAATTACAATGGAAAATAAAATTTTTAATTTGAAACAATTTGTTATTATCACTTTAATAACAAGTATTTGGATAAATATTGCGGAAGTAGCAAGAGCCATGTTTGTTGCATTTCCATTGATGGAAGAATTCTTTGCAGGCAGAATACCAATTGGTGCCATGGAAATAAGTAATGCCTTAATTTGGGGAATATGGGACACCTTGTTGTCTGCAACTTTAGTATTTATATTTTGGCTTTGTTCAGTTGCATTTGGAAATAACTTAAAATCAATTATTATTTCAGGTACTACCACTGCTTTAGCGACGATTGGTGTTTTCTGGATTGCTAGTGTAAATACAGGTTTGGGAGAGTGGAGTACGGCTGGTATTTTATTCCCTATCGCTTGGTTTGAAATGATTATTGGAGCTTGGATAGCGTCAAAACTTTATTCAAAAAACAAATAAAGAATATCTATTTGCTTTATAGAAAGAGAAAAACGAAAAGCTAACACCATGTAAAAATAATTGCTTAATTAATGCTTAATCAAAAGTAGTTGTGTTTCATTATAAACGTAGATTTTCTTGAAATAGGTTTTAAGCTTAAACTAAACTCTCTAAAGCATAAAACAATCTATTAACTGCGTTTTCCTGAGATCCAAAAATAGAACGAAATAATTCTCCTTTTTTAGAAATTAACAACCATTGTGGAGTTCCTTCTGCTTTAAACTCATCATAAACTTTATGGTTTTTATCAATATAAATAGGAAACGGATTTTCACCACTTGTAAAAACACTTTTAATATTTTCTTTTGTTCCTTCTCTGTTTATAAAATCGGCATGAATGCCTGCAACCTGAATGGTTGGGTATTTCTGTTGAAACTCATATGCCAAAGGAATCGCACGACCCGTGCAGCCTAAACAATCGTTGTTATAAAATATCAGTAGTAAAACCTTGTTTTTATATTTGGACATTAAATCTACAGGATTTCCTTCTAAATCTAAAACAGGTATGGATTGTATGGTGGTATTCATTCTAAAATTCTTGTTTTTATTCAGTTTACAAATTTAATAATTGGTCGTTTATATTAACAAAACATTACGTAAAAAAACAGACTGATTTCTGTAATTTTGTAACCCTCAAAACGACTTTATATTTCAAATATAATTATTGATTTTAAATACTTATGAAAACTCAAAATACCGCATATTCCATTTTAGATCTTGCTTTAGTTTCTAAAGGAAATACTTTAAAAGATACTTTTAACAATGTACGAGAACTGGCACAAAATGCCGAAACATTTGGATACACGCGTTATTGGTTGGCAGAACATCATAATTCTACAAATATCGGTAGTATTGCTACAAGTATTTTAATTGGTTATGCCGCAGAAGGTACAAAAACCATTCGTGTTGGTTCTGGTGGTGTTATGTTGCCCAATCATTCGCCTTTAATTGTGGCCGAACAATTTGGTACGTTAGGTGCTTTGTATCCGAATAGAATAGATTTAGGTTTGGGGAGAGCTCCAGGAACCGATAGAGAAACAGCTCAAGCCATTCGATCTGATTTTATGGAAGCTGCGCAACATTTCCCGAGAGAGATAGAAAAAATTCAGACTTATTTTTCTAAAGAAAACAAAGATGCCAATGTTCGTGCTACGGTTGCAGAAGGAGTAGAAGTACCTCTTTATGTTTTGGGTTCTAGTACAGACAGTGCACATTTAGCAGCTAAAAAAGGATTGCCTTATGCATTTGCAAGTCATTTTGCTACGACGCATTTATGGAATGCTTTAGCTATTTATAGAGACGAATTTCAACCTTCGGATGTTTTAGAAAAACCGTATATCATTGCTGGTGTAAATATTATTATTGCAGAAACAGATGAAGAAGCGGCCAATTTATCTACTTCTTTAATTAGAATGATACTTGGTTTATTTACCGGAAAACGAGATTTTGTACAACCACCAACTCCAATGACGGATTATTACAAAGAGATTCTAGAAAATCCGCAAGTACATCAAATGCTGAAGTATTCTTTTATAGGAAGTAAAGCTACTGTAAAAGCACAAGTAAAGGATTTTTTAGCACAAACGCAAGCGGATGAATTGATTGCCGTAACCAATATTTATGGTATTAAAGACAGAATCCGTTCTTATGAATTGTTTGCAGAAATTATGAAAGAGTTGAATTCTTAATTGATCAGAAATTAATTAAAATAATGATAAAACTCAGAGTGTCTGTTCGAGCGCAGTCGAGAACTATTTAATTGTTAACATAGGTTTCGACTCCACTCAACCAGACATTTTGATTAAAGTCTATAGAATCGTTATTTGAATTTCATGACATTTTATAGTTGATTATATCTATCAACGATTGCCTTCGTAATAAATAGCTTATAAGCCATTTAAAAAGTATATTTACGTGTATTTTAGATTTAAAAAAATATTTCAATGCTTATAAATTACAGTGAACAACTTTCTAAACTAAATGTAAACATTCCTATAAATTTAGTATTATCTGGAGGTGGTATTAAATGTGCTGCACATTTAGCTTTGATAGAGAAAATAGAAGAGTTAGGCTTGCAAATAAATGCAATTTCCGGGAGTAGTGGAGGCGCTTTGGTAGCTTCATTATATGCTTCTGGTATTTCTACTCAAGAAATTTTAGAAATCTTTAAAAGAACGAGTCTTTTTAAATTCTCCTTCTTTAGCATGACAAAAGCAGGAATTTTTGATACTTTTTTATTCAAATCGATTATAGAAAATAAAATAAAAGATAAATTCAGAGATTTAGAAATTCCAATTTACATTACTGCCTCTAACATGCAAAGTGGCAAACCTCGTTATTTTAGCAAAGGGAAGTTATTAAAACCTGTATTGGCTTCTTGCGCGATTCCTGGTATTTTTACGCCTATTATCATCAATAAAACCTTGTATTCCGATGGCGGAATTTTAGATAATTTTCCGATTAAACCTTTTCTAAAATCAGGATTGCCAATTATAGGAAGTTATGTAGCTGAACCTGCTCCAAAAACGCATTTACAATTAAATTCTACTTTTAAAGTAATTACACATGCTACATACTTAAAATCGCATGCCGCAGAAAGCCATAAGTTTGCAACTACTAAAATGACCGTTAGTTTTCCGTTGTCTGAGTATTCAGGTTTGGATAATAAAGATTCTGAAAAAATATTTGATATTGGGAAGGGGTATTTGGATGGGGTATAGGTAATTCTGGGTAAATGTTAAAAATTTAGATTTAATTAAAACGATAATATAGCTAACCATAATTTATATAGTTATCATTTTTTTTGTATATTTTTACATCAAAATACATTAACATAAATGGCAGCAGCTGAACAAATAAAAAGTTTGATTAGATCATTCAGTGAAGGAGATGATTCTCGCTTCTATGCTACTGCTATGCAAATAGCTGCAGCAGAAGCCCGTAAGGGACGTCAAGAACTAGCCGAAGAGTTGAAGAAATTAATTCAAGATTCTAAAAAATCAAAAATTAATGAAAGAACTTTAAAAAGATTGCCTGTCAATGCAGCACAAAAAGAACTTAATGATTTATTAGAGTTTTCAAGACCTGATGATAAATTGAAAGACATGGTCTTATCTACTAATCTAAAAAAATCTCTTCAAAGAATTTTAGATGAACAAAGACAAATAGAAAAATTAAGACAGCATAATTTATTTCCTAGAAAAAAAATATTATTAACGGGCCCTCCTGGTTGTGGAAAAACAATGACAGCTAGAGTAATTTCTAATGAATTAGGTATTCCACTATTTGTAATAAGGTTAGATGGTTTAATCAGTAGATATATGGGAGAATCAATAGCTAAATTACGTTTGGTTTTTGATACAATGAAAGAATTTAGAGCTGTTTATTTATTTGATGAATTTGATAGTATTGGTACAACGAGAAGTCAAGGAAATGAAGTTGGAGAAATAAAAAGAGTTCTTAATAGTTTTTTACTTCAAATAGAAAAAGATGATTCAAATAGTTTAATAATTGCAGCTACAAATATACCTGAGAATTTAGATGAAGCATTATTTAGAAGATTCGATGATATTATAAATTATCCTATACCTACAGAAGAACAAATATTTAAATATTACAAAAGAGAACTTTTAAAAAGTGAATTAATAGCTGATAATGCTTTAATAGAACTTTCTAAAAAATCTATAGGATTAAATTTTTCTGATTTAGAAAAAATTTGTCAAGATTTTTTTAAAAACATTATTGTCTATGGTAAGGAAACGTCCAATTTAGAATTTATAACTGAAACTATTAATTCAAGAAAAAGACCTTTCTAACAAAATATGTCTGACTTAAATCACATTTTTCTTAATGGAAATAATTCTTCATTACCATATAGTACTTATGGTGGTGGAAGTTTTCTTTTTAAAGATGATAGAGATAGAAGTAGACACGGTTTAAAACTAAAAAATTCTTTCAACTCTGCAGTAACTGATTTTACAGGTGGAAATGAAGAATATGAATTTGTTTATATCGAATTTGAATCTGCATTAAATTTTGAACTAGCTTTCGATAGTTTTGAAGATGCAAAAGGAAACTATAGACTTGCCTCTTGCAAAGCGAAATTCTTTACAGATGCTGATGGTAATGAGCAAATAGTATATAAAATTGCGGTTTATTTAAATAAGAAAGCTGTTTCTAATTTTTTGAATAAAGTTGAAAAATACTTAACAGAGGAAACTATAACAGAAAAGCCCAAAAACCAAAATTTAATAGCTAATATAGAAAATATTAGAGCAGCAACTCTAGAAAGTTTTTGGCAAGAACCTGAAATAGATTTCCCAAGCTCAGATGTAAGTGTATGGTGGGAAGTTTGGTTTAGTGGATTTAATAAAGAAGTTGTAGAAGAAACTTTAAATACATTATCCACGGATACTATTTTAACAAATAACAGATTACTTGTTTTTCCGGAAAATATAGTAGGCTTAATTAAAGCTACTCCTGAAGAACTAGGAGAAAGTTTACTTTATGTAGATAATTTAGCAGAAATCAGAAAACCAATTGAAACTGCAGACTTCTTCACAAATCTTGATAAAGATTGGGATGGTGATTTTGTAAGTGATTTACGTAGTAGAATTAATAACCAAATAGAACAAAATAACGTCTCAGTTTGTCTTTTAGATTCAGGTGTTAATAGAATTAATCCATTATTAGTAGATTTAATTCCAGAAAGAAATTTAGACTCAGTAAATCCAAATTGGACAAATTCCGATTCTTATAGGCAAGGACACGGGACTCCTATGGCTGGTCTTATTATATATGGAGATTTGAACGATCCATTAACTTCTAATTCGCAAATAAATGTTTCCAATAATATAGAAAGTATTAAAATTATTGATTGTTTAGCGAACGATCCGGAATTATATGGGCAAATAACTCTTGAAGCTATAGCTATTGCAGAAATTATGAATCCAGATAATAAAAGAGTTGTTTGCCTAGCTATTACAGCTCCAGATCATCAATATTTAGGGAGACCTTCTTCTTGGTCTGCTGCTATTGATCAAAAGTTGTTTGGTTCTATAGATAATAGGAATGATGAAACTTTGGTTTTAATATCAGGAGGAAATTTACCTTTGAATGATAGATTAATATATCCATTATCTAATGATGATTTTTCGGTACAAGATCCTGCACAATCTTTTAATGCTATCACAGTAGGATCTTTTACTAATAAAGATAGATTAGACACACAGCAATTTCCAAGTGCGGAATTATTAGCTAAAAAAGGTCAAATGTCTCCATGTAATTCTACTTCAATAAATTGGAATAAAAAATGGCCTAAAAAGCCCGATGTTGTATTTGAAGGAGGTAATGATGGGATTTTCAATTCAGGGATTTTAGATCACGATTCTTTAAAACTTTTATCGACAGGAACAGTTGGAATAGGAAGTTCTGTATTAACTACTTTTTCAGATACAAGCGCATCAGTAGCATTAGCATCAAAATTTGCCTCTAAATTATATCAAAAATATCCAAGTTATTTACCTGAAACAATTCGTGCTTTAATTATTCATTCTGCTTCATGGAATGATATAATGTTAAATAATAAAAAAATAGAAAGTTTGTCCTCAGAAGAAAAATCTAAACTTTTAGCGAGAGTGGGTTATGGAATACCAAACTTAAACAAAGCTAAATATAGTGCTGAAAATTCTTTAAACATTATTGCAGAAAGAACATTGCAACCTTTTAAATATGATAAAAATATAGTTAAAACAAATATTTTTCATTTGTTTGATTTACCATGGCCAACGGATATTTTGTCTGATTTAGCTGAATTAGAAGTGAAATTAATAGTTACCTTATCATATTTTATTGAACCAAACCCTGGAAATAAAAGATATGCTAACGATCAATCATATAAATCACATGGATTAAGGTTCAAAATGATTGATAAGAATGAAAGTCAGAAAGCTTTTAAATCTCGTGTTAGTAAGTCTATAAAAGAAGAACAGGGTGATTATGTAGCTGAAGGTCGAGAGGATTGGATATTGGGAAGTCAAGTTAGAGATAAAGGTAGTATACATAAGGATCTCTGGATTGGTTCAGCTGCAGATTTAGCATTGAGAAATAATATTGCGGTTTATCCAGTCGGAGGATGGTGGAAAAACAGAAAAAAACTCAAACGTTATGATTCATCGGTTAGATATAGTTTAATTATTTCTATCGAAACCAATGAAGCTGAAATTGATATATATAACGATGTTTTAAATCAAATTTTAGTATCAATACCTATTGATAATTAAACAAGAAATTTTACGTAAATATGTCACTAAACTAAAAATTCTATCTTAAAATACTTTCTTCCATAAAGTCAAATGTTATTCATCATCAATTTCATTACGTCTTAAAAAGACCCTTCAGGTTTTAAAAACCTGAAGGGTTTCTAGTATTTCATAGTAAGAGAGTAGCTCTCATTATTGTAAATAGGTGCTCTTTATTCAACAAACCACCAAAACTCCCATCCATAAAAATACCGCTTTCATATAGTAAAAACCCGCAAACGTATATTACAATTTCATATACTAGTATAAAGTTTCATTTTTGATGTGTTGAATTAAAACACTCAAAAAAATGAAACTATATATCATCATTCTTGGTTTACTATTTGCGCAGCTTTCTTTTGCACAAGAAGTAACTACAAGTTCCGCATCTAAAGTTTGGTCTTTGCAAGACTGTATCGATTATGCTTTAGAAAATAACATTACGGTTAAAAATGCGGTACTGACTAAAAACATTGCCGAAATAGATTATAACAAAGCAAAATCGTCTCGATTACCAAATTTATTTGGAAGTGCATCTCAAAATTTTTCTAGCGGAAATACGATAGATCCTATTACAAGTGATTTTGTAACAGACCAAATACACAGTACAAACGTAGGGATTAATAGTTCTATGACTTTGTTTCAAGGAAATCAAATAACCAATCAAATAGCACAAAGTAAAATTTTATTCAACCAAAGTGTATTTGAAGAAGAAGTAGCACAAAACAACATCGTTTTAAATATTTTAGAAACGTATTTGCAAACATTGTATAGCAAAGAAAGTATTGTTATTGCAGAAAACAACTTGGCAGCTTCAGAAACAGAAGTTATAAGAGCAAAGTCTCGTTTAGATGCAGGAAACATTGCATTAAGCGATTATACGGAAGCTCAAAGTCAGGCGGCAACCAACAAATACAATGTTATTGCTGCTAAAAACAACTATCAACAATACATTATTGCTTTAAAACAATTATTAGAGTTATCTCCAATCGAAGATATAGAAATTGAAACCATCGATGAAAATATGGATTTAGTAAATCTAGAATTGAACAAGGCTGATGTGTATGAAAAAGCATTGGGAATTTTACCAGAAATACAATCGAGCAACTTAAATATAGAAGCAAATAAAAAACAATTAGACATTGCAAAAGGAGGTTTTTTACCAACATTGGCTTTGTCAGGTAGTTTAGGTTCTGGATATACAAGTATTAATGATAATACGTTTTCAGATCAGGTAGATTTGAATTTCAATCAGAAATTAGGTTTGTCTTTAACCATTCCAATTTTTAATAGAAATCAAACAAAATCGGCGGTACAAACGGCAAGCATCAACATAGAAAAAGCAGAAATACAAAAGTTATCTACAGAAAAAGAAGTGTATAGAAAAGTAGAAACGGCGTATCAAAATGCATTGTCTGCACAAGAGCAAGTAATTGCAGCCGAAGCTTCTAAAACAGCGTCGGAACAATCTTATAAATTGGCACAAAAAAAATACGAATTAGGTGCTTTAAGTACTACGGATTTAGTGATCAGTCAAAATAGGTACACCAACGCACAACAAAACTATTTACAATCTAAATACTTAAATATTTTATACCATCAATTATTACAATTCTATCAAGGAAACGATATCAAACTTTAATATAAATCACCATGAAAAAAAATAAAAACATCATCATTATAAGCATTGTAGTCGTTGTATTGGCTATTGTAGGATACTCTTTTATGAAAGGCGACGATGCCATTATAATAGAAGCAAAAACGGTAGTCGCAAAAAAAGCAGATGTTACCACAATGGTTACCGCAACCGGAACGATAGAACCAATTACGCAAGTAGAAGTAGGGACACAAGTTTCTGGAGTTGTAGAAAAAATATACGTAGATTATAACAGTGTAGTTACAGAAGGACAGCTAATTGCTGAGTTAGATAAAACGAATTTAAATGCTTCTAAAATACAAGCACAAGCAAGTTATGACAATGCGGTAAGTCAGAGAAATTACATGAAAACGATTTACGACAGACAAAAATCGTTGTACGACAATCAAGTAATTAGTAGAGCTGATTTTGATGAAGCAACTTTTAATTATGAAACTGCAAAAGGAACCGTAACACAACGTTATTCAGATTTACAATCTGCCAGAACAAATTTAGGATACGCCAATATTTATTCGCCAATAAACGGAGTAGTTTTATCTAGAGCTATTGATGAAGGTCAGACTGTTGCAGCAAGTTTAAGTACACCAACATTGTTTACCATTGCACAAGATTTAAAAGAAATGCAAGTAGAAGCAGATGTTGATGAAGCAGATATAGGACAAGTAATAGAAGGGCAAAGAGTAGAATTTACAGTAGATGCGTATATCGGTGAAACTTTTGAGGGAGAAGTAACTCAAGTGCGTTTAGATCCAACAGTAACCTCGAATGTAGTTACATATACCGTGGTTATTAAAGCACATAATCCAGATTTAAAATTAAAACCAGGTTTAACAGCAACCATTTCTATTTTTACTTTAGAATTACAAGATGTGTTAACAGCAGAAGCTAAAGCAATTAATTTTAAGCCAGAAAGAGGAACCCTTGCAACTTATAATCTTCAACATCAAATAGAAGAAACAAACAATGGCCAAAGATCTAGAGAAGAAACGGCTCTTTGGGTGTTAGAAGCAAACGGAACTATTACACCAAAAACAGTAACTCTTGGTGCTAGTGATGGAGTAAATGTGCAAATTTTAAGTGGGATAAATAAAGGAGATAAATTGGTGTACAGTTTACAAGGTGTTTCTAAAACAGAAGCAGGAGGTACAGCAGAGAAAAGCGAAAGTCCTTTTATGCCACAACGTCCAGGAGGAAACAGAAAAAAATAAGAAACCATGAGTAAAGAAATCATTAAAATACAAGATTTAAAACGTGAGTTTACCATGGGAACCGAAACGGTTCATGCATTAAGAGGTATTTCTTTCGATATTAAAGAAGGCGAATTTGTTACCATTATGGGGTCTAGTGGATCTGGTAAAAGTACCATGCTAAATATCTTAGGATGTTTAGATCAGCCAACATCTGGTGTGTATGAAATTGATGGCGTATCTGTAAAAGATTTAAGCAGAAATGAACTGGCAACCATCAGAAATGAAAAAATAGGATTCATTTTTCAATCATATAATTTATTAGCAAGAACCTCTGCTATAGAAAACGTAGAATTACCTTTATTATACAACAGCAAGGTATCTACGGAAGAAAGAAGAGAACGTGCTATAAAAGCGTTAGAAATGGTTGGTTTGGGTGAGCGATTGCATCACACGCCATCGCAACTTTCAGGAGGACAACAACAGCGTGTTGCTATTGCCAGATCTTTGGTAAACAATCCTGTAATGATATTGGCAGATGAGGCTACCGGAAATTTAGACACAAGAACTTCTTACGAAATTATGTCTTTATTTCAAGAGTTGAATAAAAAGGGAATCACCATTACGTTTGTAACGCACGAACCAGATATTGCTACTTTTAGTAGTAGAACGGTTGTTTTAAAAGACGGGCATGTTATTAAAGATTATAAAAATGATAACATACAATCTGCAGCAAATGAATTAGCAAAATTACCTAAACAAGACGATTAATTATGAGACTATTAAATTTATTTAAAATTGCTACAAAAGCTATCATTCTTAATAAAACGAGAACTTTATTAACCATGTTAGGTATTATTATTGGAGTAGCTTCGGTAATTGCAATGCTAGCCATTGGTGAAGGATCTAAAGAAAGTATTCGTACTACTATTTCTGCAATGGGTTCTAATATGATTACCATTCAGCCTGGTGCAGACAGTAGAGGTCCGGCAAGAGGTAGTGGAGGAGATGTACAAACGTTAACACTTGCAAATTATGAAACTATTAAAGCACAGTCGGACTTAATTAGCTACATCACACCTGTAGTTAATGGTAACGGACAAATTATTAATGGCTCTAACAACTGGCCTTCTTCAATTTATGGTGTAAACCCAGAATATTTAGACATTAAAGTGGTTGGTTTACAAAGTGGAAGTATGTTTACAGATGCTGAGGTTAAATCGGCTTCTAAAGTGGCAGTAATTGGACAAACGGTGGTTGATAATGTGTTTCCTGATGGACAAGAACCGGTAGGGCAAATGATTCGTTTTAATAATATTCCGTTTAAAGTAATTGGTGTATTAGAAGAAAAAGGAGAAAATACTTTTGGTCAAGATCAAGATGATGTTGTAATAGCTCCTTATACGACAGTACAAAAACGTATTCTAGCAATAGATCACTTAAACCAGATTATAGCATCGGCAATTAGTGAAGATGATGCACCAGATGCCGTAGAACAGATAAGTAATATATTACGTACCGAACATAAATTGTTAGATGATGAGGAAGATGATTTTAGCGTACGTTCTATGGAAGAATTGATTTCTACCTTTAGTTCTACAACAGAAATGTTAACCATTCTGTTAGTTGCAGTTGCTAGTATTTCTTTATTAATTGGGGGTATTGGTATTATGAACATCATGTATGTTTCTGTAAAAGAAAGAACTAAAGAAATTGGTTTGCGTATGGCAGTAGGCGCAAAAGGAGCAGATATTTTAATGCAATTTTTAATTGAAGCTATTTTAATTAGTATTACCGGTGGGGTACTCGGTGTATTACTAGGATTAGGAGCCTCCGTATTTATTGAGCAATTTCTAGGCTGGCCAACAAGTGTTGCTTTGTATTCTATTGTGATTTCTTTTGCAGTGTGTGCTGTAACAGGTATTTTCTTCGGATGGTATCCTGCGAGAAAAGCATCAGCATTAGATCCAATTACTGCATTACGTTACGAGTAAAAAATAATACAATGAAAATAATACATAATAGAAATACTGTTCTGACTTTTACAGTTTGTGCCCTCGTATTTATGAGTTGTAAAAACACGGAAACGTCAAAGAAAGAACAAAATAAGAATTACAATTACACACAAATAGCAACAGGACAAGTAAAAGCTTATGGCGAAGATGGTGAAATTTTAAGTGATTTAGCACCAGGTGATGCTCTTTACGGTCAAGATGCCAACTATTTAAAAGGTGAAGAAATGTCTTTCCAAAAAAGTGAAGACGGAACAATTTTAGATTTAAACACTGGATTGACATGGCAAGAAATTCCAACAACAGAAGGTTTTGATTGGCAAGGAGCAAAGGATTATGTAGAAGATTTAGAATTAGGTGGTTATGATGATTGGAGAATGCCTACACTTAAAGAATTATATTCTATTAGTGATTTTAGTACTGGTTGGCCTTATTTAGATACCAATTATTTTTCATTAGTTAATAATGAGCGTGTAGATAAAAGCGAACAATATTGGGCAATAGAAAAATATGTTGGGCATACCGAAGAAGGTGGTTATACCGCTGCTTTTGGCGTAAACCATGCAACTGGACATATAAAAGCATATCCTGGAGAAACTCCTGAAGGTAGAGGTGATCACAAAGGTCCGCCACCAATGGGAAAACGAGATGCTAATAACCAAGGTTCTAGTGATCAAAAAGCGCCGCCATCTAGAGATGGAGAACAAGATGGAAAAAATACAGCAGGACACAGACCTCCACCTCCAGGAAATGGAGAGAGACCAACTGGCAACCCAATGCTAAAGCATGTCCGTGCAGTGCGTGGTAGTATTTATGGAATTAATGATTTTGCAGATAATGGTAATCAAACAATTACAGATAATGCAACTGGTTTAATGTGGGCTAAAAATGATAGTAAAAAAGGTTTGGATTGGAAATTTTCTTTAAAATATGCTGAAGAATCAGAATTAGCAGGACACTCAGATTGGAGATTGCCAAATGTAAAGGAATTACAAGGTATTGTAGATTATTCTTATGCACCTGGGGCAAAAGATACTTCATTAGATAGACCAGCAATAGATCCAATATTTAATATTTCAGAAATAAAGAATGAGAATGGCGATAAAGATTATCCCTATTTTTGGACAAGCACTTCGGCAAGATTTCAAAAAGGAAAACCTTATTACTATGCATGGTACGTAGCTTTTGGTAAAGCTGTGAATGCAGAAGGTTTAGATTTTCACGGAGCAGGTTCTGTGAGATTTGATACCAAACATGAAAACGGACCTGCAGGAGAAGGTGGTGAACGTTATTATAACTATGTACGTTTGGTGAGAAATGTAGATTAAAAAATAAGAAGTAAAAAAGTAACTAATAGTAAATGTGAATTTTACAATGAGAAAACCTAGTTTTAAAGACTAGGTTTTTTCTATTTGTGAAATTTTTGTTAAATGTTTTGTTTTTGATTTTAAAACGATTCCATTTATAAAAGTAAGGGGTGTTATATATTGAATTAGCCTTATATTCATTTTTTGCTAAAACGAAATCAAATTATAAAATATATTCAGATGAAATCCTTTATTCAACATACATTTTCCATGCTGTTTCTTTTATTTTCTAGTAGTGCTATTTTGTCACAAGACAAAAACATTCAAATTACTGGACAATTAATTGAAGAAGCTACTTCACAAGCAATTCCGTATGCAACGGTAGTGCTTCATGATAAAACAACTAAGAAAATTATAGCAGGTACAACCTCTGATGATTCAGGGAAATTTAGTATTTCTACCTCCAATTCCAATTTTTATTTAGAAGTAAGTTTTATGGGGTTTGAAACAAAAAATATTCAAACTTTTAATATCAGTAATAATAAGGCTGATTTAGGAAAAATTATACTCGTTCCAGACAATCAAAAATTAGATGAGGTTGTAATTACAGGAGAAGTTTCTAAAACCGTTTTTAAATTAGATAAACGTGTTTTTAATGTTGGTGCTGATATTAGTAGTACCGGTGCAAGTGCTTTAGAAGTACTAAATAATGTGCCTTCTGTAAATGTAAATATTGAAGGTGAAATTAGCCTTAGAGGAAGTTCTGGAGTACAAATATTAATCAACGGAAAACCTTCTGTTTTAGCTGATGAATCTAGCAATGCATTGGGTACAATTACTGCTGATATGATTGAGAGTATCGAGATCATTACAAACCCTTCGGCTAAATATGAAGCTTCTGGAACTGCCGGAATTTTAAACATCATTCTTAAAAAAGAAGAAAAAAGAGGTTGGAATGGTTCTGTTTCGGTAAACACCGGAATTCCAGATAATCATAGTGTTGGTTTAAGTTTGAATAGAAGAACGGAAAGTTTTAATTTATTTGCGCAATTAGGAGCTGGTTACAGGTCTTTACCAAAAGATTCTGAAGCTATTAATAGAGACTTAGTTAATGATGAGGTTATTTTTAGTAACGGAACAGAATACAGAGACGAAACGTTTTACAACCTTACTTTAGGTACCGATTATCATATTAACGACTTAAATGTGCTTACCTTATCTGCCAATGTAGCCTATGAAATTGAGGAACAACCTTCTGAAACAATTTTCAGCTCTTTTGATGCTAATGATGCTCTAATTTCTAGTTGGTTAAGAAATGAGGTTACAGATGCTACAAACCCTAAATACAAGTATGAATTGAATTATAAGAAGCAGTTTGAAAATAATGAAGATCATACTTTATTGTTTAGTGCTTTGGGTAGTTTTTTCGGGAAAGACCAATCTTCTCAATTTACAAATACTACTATTTCTGGTGATGATAATGATAGCGACCAAAAAACAGCCACCAATTTTCAACAAGCAGATTATACTTTTAAAGCCGATTATACAAACCCAATTTCTGATAGTTATACCATAGAAACGGGTGCACAATATGTAATTGGATATACACATTTAGATTTAGGTGTTTGTAAAAAAATATTTAAAGGAAAAGCCATTGTAAATTTAGGAGTTAGAGATTTGTTTGTATCTAGAATTTCGGAACAATTGGTATCACAAGAAACTTTTGAAACTTATAGTTTTGCACAACGTGGTCGCTTTATTACTTTAGGTATTAGCTATGGATTTGGTAAAGGTGAAGCGATGACGTATTCTGGAGGAAGAAGAAGGTAAGGCTATGCTTTAGTATTATTTTTAGGAGTCGAGAAGCATACCCAATAAGCATTAAATTTAAAGAAATCATACAAGTTCTCGACTCCGCTCGAACACCCAGTTAAACAAACGGTATATAAGAAAAGTTCCAAAAACGGTCTTCGATCGGAGTCGAGAAGCAAAGTCAATACGTATTCAGATTTAAAGAAACAACACAAGTTCTCGACTGCGCTCGAACACCCTGTTAAATAAACTGTATTCAAGAAGAGTAACCAAACGGTCTTCGAGCGGAGTCGAGAAGCAAAGTCAATATGTATTCAGATTCAAAGAAATCATACAAGTTCTCGACTCCGCTCGAACACCCTGTTAAATAAACTGTATTCAAGAAGAGTAACCAAACGGTCTTCGAGCAGAGTCGAGAAGCAAAGTCAATATGTATTCAGATTCAAAGAAATCATACAAGTTCTCGACTCCGCTCGAACACCCTGTTAAATAAACTGTATTTAATAAGAGTAACAAAATGGTCTTCGATCGGAGTCGAGAAGCAAAGTCAATACGTATTCAGATTTATAGAAACAACACAAGTTCTCGACTGCGCTCGAACACCCTGTTAAATAAATGGTATTAAAGAAAAGTAACAAAATGGTCTTCGAGCGGAGTCGAGAAGCATACCCAATAAACATTAAATTCAAAGAAATCATACAAGTTCTCGACTCCGCTCGAACACCCTGTTAAATAAACTGTTTTCAAGAAGAGTAACCAAACGGTCTTCGAGCGGAGTCGAGAAGCAAAGTCAATATGTATTCAGATTCAAAGAAATAGTACCAATTCTCGACTGCGCTCGAACACTCTGTTAAATAAACTGTATTTAAGGAGAGTAACCAAACGGTCTTCGATCGGAGTCGAGAAGGAAAGTCAATACGTATTCAGATTTAAAGAAACAACACAAGTTCTCGACGTTGCTCGAACACCCTGTTAAATAAACGGTATTTAAGAAGAGTAACCAAACGGTCTTCCAGCAGAGTCGAGAAACAAAATCAAAATGTATTCAGATTTAAAGAAACAACACAAGTTCTCGACTGCGCTCGAACACCCTGTTAAATAAATGGTATTCAAGAAGAGTAACCAAACGGTCTTCGAGCGGAGTCGAGAAGCATAACCAATAAGCATTAAATTTAAAGAAATAATACAAGTTCTCGACTCCGCTCGAACTCCCTGATAAATAAACGGTATTTAAGAAGAATAACCAAACGGTCTTCGAGCGGTGTCGAGAAGCATACCCAATAAGTATTAATTTTAAAGAATAATACAAGTTCTCGACTGCGCTCGAACACCCTGTTAAATAAACGGTATTCAAGAAAAGTAACAAAATGGTCTTCGAGCGGAGTCGAGAAGCATAACCCAAAAGCATTCAATTTTAAAGTAATAATACAAGTTCTCGATTCCGCTTGAACTGACAATCGTAAATTAAATGTTTTTGGTTATAGAACTCTACATCTGTTTTTTAGGTTCAAAAATAAATTGAACAATTAAAATGGATATTGATATGAATAATCCTAAAACAGAAACCCCTTTCCAACCGTAATGTTCCCAAGCAAAAGCTCCTAAAAATGTACCGATTGCACCACCAATAAAAAAGCCGACCATATAAACTGTATTCACACGATTTCTAGCTTCTGGATTCTTTGAAAAAATAGTAACTTGATTGGTAATATGTAATACTTGCATTCCTAAATCTACTATAATTACTCCCAACGCTAAACCGATTAGTGAATATCCAGAAAAAAGGAAAATTAACCAGGAAACCATTAATAATATCGAAGAGAAGATAATAAGCCGTTTTTGTTTATATCTATGACTTATTTTGCCTACAACGGTAGCTCCAAGTGCTCCTACAATACCAAAGATGCCAAAGGCTCCGGCAATATCACTTTCGTAATTAAAATGGTCTTCCATTAGAAAAACAAAGGTGGTCCAAAAAACACTTAAGCCCGCAAAACCAAGTCCACCGCGTAAAGCAGCCAATCGTAACGAAGGTTCTGTTTTAAAATAATGTCCTATAGATTTTAACAGACTTCCATAACTTCCTTTGTAATTTGGTTTTATTTTTGGCAATTTATATTGAAGTAAAATAAAGAGCAACACCATGAGTACTGTTGCGGCAGAAAACATAAATCGCCATCCATACCATTTTCCGATAACACCACTTATAACACGACTTCCTAGAATACCAATTAACAATCCGCTCATTACAATACCAATGGCACGTCCTCTGCCTTTATCGTCTGATAATTGCGCAACCATAGGGACAAATAATTGTGGTAATGCTGATGAAAAACCAATAAAAAAACTACTTATAATAAGAAGAGATAAAGAGGTTGATATTGATGCAGCAATAAGTGACAGTATCATTAAAGCAAAATCGAACTGTAATATTTTTTTATTAGAAACTTTATCACCCAAAGGAATGATAAACAATAAGCCAAAAGCATATCCGAGTTGTGTAGCTAACGGAACTTTGCTAATCGCAGATTCGCTAACACCAAACTCTAAAGTCATTTGGTGTAAAAGAGGTTGGTTGTAATAGAGGTTTGCTACAACAAGTCCAGCAGCTATACTCATTAAGTATAATACTGAATTTGATAAATTTTTACTCATATTTTAAAACTTAAGAACACCTTTAAAGAAAGGATCAAAGGTATTAAACTCTAAAAATTATAAGTAATTAAAAGCCTAATTAATTTATCTAATTTTAATGCTCTTTATTTCTAAATTGAGTAGCTGTAACACCTAAGTTTCGTTTAAAAAACTGATTAAAATTAGCAACTTCATTAAAACCTAAAGCATAGGTAACTTCTGCTATCGATTTATCCATTTGGTGTAGTATTTTACTATTATCATCTATTAGGTAGCGTCGATAAAATGGTCTGATTCATATAGTCAATTCCCTAAAACATATATTCCTTATAGAAAAGAATGTAAATAGTTTTATCTTTGAAATGTTCATCTTAAAAATTTATATTACATACTATATTTGATCTTTAAGTTGGTATAATTAGTTTTAGAATAAGATTCAAATTAAAACAAAATGCACAAAAATAAAAAAATAACACTCTTTTCTCATGTACTTGTATGGTTGGTACTTTTTAGTATGCCTTACTTGTTATCTTATGGTCAGGAGCAAGATTTGAATAGAATAATAGCACATTTTTGGGTTCCCATAACGTTCTATGCAATTATATTTTATGTCAATTATTTTATACTCATTGACAAATACTTATTTTCTAATAAAACAGTTCAGTTTGTACTTATAAATGTATTAATTATTGCGTTGAGTATTACATTTAAAGAAACCATAGAAGATTTTTTATTTGGCGAATCTTTAAAAAGATCAGCTAAAATGGAGGGAGTAGGGCCACCTATTAAAATGTTTATTTATATACAAATGCTATCATATATGGCACCTTTGTTATTTTCAATAGCCATAAAAACCACCAAAAGATGGGTACAAACAGAAGCAGCACGTAAAGAAGCGGCTAATTTTAAATTAAAATCAGAATTGCAACATTTGCATTATCAGTTGCAGCCACATTTCTTTTTTAACTCGTTAAATAATATTTATGCCTTGGTAGATATTTCTCCGGATCAAGCAAAAACCTCGATACACAGTTTAAGTAAATTGATGAGGTATATGTTATACGAAACCAATGTAGAATTGATATCTTTATCTAAAGAAATTGATTTTATGAAAAAGTATATCGATTTAATGAAATTACGTGTTTCCGATAAAACCATTGTAAATTATCATTTTCCGTCTGAAGAAACAGGAATTAAAGTTGCCCCTTTATTATTTATTTCGTTAATTGAAAATGCTTTTAAGCATGGTGTTTCGGCAAGTAAACCAAGTACCATTGAAATTAGTATAAGTACACAAGAAAAAACAGTCTTATTTACGATCGAAAATGATGATTTTCCTAAAAAATCGGATGATAAAAGTGGTTCTGGAATTGGACTTGTAAATATTGAAAAACGATTGGCATTATTATATCCGAATAAAAATAGTTTTAAAACGTTTGTAAAAGACAATCGTTTTGTAGCACAATTAGAAATTGAAACCAACTAAAATATGAGCAATATAAAAATTACCTGTGTTATTGTAGATGATGAGCCGATGGCGCTTAATTTGGTTGAAAGTTATGTAGAAAAAACACCTTTTTTAGTTTTAAAAAAGAAATGTAGCAGTGCTATTGAGGCGATGGAATTTGTGAAAAATGAGCCCGTAGATTTACTTTTTTTAGACATACAAATGCCCGATTTAACAGGTATTGAGTTTTCTAGAATGTTGCCTAAAGAAACGCGTGTTATTTTTACCACTGCGTTTGATCAATATGCGTTAGAAGGTTTTAAAGTAGAAGCGTTAGATTACCTTTTAAAACCTTTTGATTATGCAGAATTTTTAGCTGCTGCAAACAAAGCAAATACGTGGTTTGAGTTGGTGAAAGGAAAAAAACAGCCTATAGTTTCTGAGGAAAAAGAGTTTCTTTTTGTAAAATCGGAATACAAACAATTACGTATTAAATTGGCGGATGTCTTGTATTTTGAAGGATTAAAGGATTACATTAAAATTTGGTTAAAAGACAATCCGAAGGCTATTTTAACACTAATGAGCTTAAAAACTTTGGAAGCAGAATTGCCTGAAACTCAGTTTATGCGTGTGCATCGATCTTTTATTGTATCCTTAAAAAATATTGATGTTATAGAACGCAGTCAGATTGTAATTAATAAACAACGGATTACAGTTTCAGAAAATTATAAGCCTAAATTCTTGGACTTTGTCAATAATAATTCCTTGAATAATTAAGTAAATTTTGGTTCATCTATTAATACCTATTATTAAAAGACAAATTGATAGCATTGGTCTATTTCTTTTTATCAATGTATTAAATAAAATTACTTTTGATGTAACATAAAATCATAATTACAAATCATGAAAAAAATCGCATTAACATTAGTATTAACAGCTTCAATGTTTAGCTGTAGTAGTATTCAAAATATGGGGTCTAGCTCTAGTATTAAACAAGCAGCAACATTATTAGGTTCTTTAAGTTCTAACTCTACAGTACAACAAGTTACTAGTCTTTTCTCTTTATTAGATACTAATAAAGATGAAGCTATTAGCAGTACAGAAGCTATTGGTTCTGTAGCAGAAAACTTTAATGTATTAGATACAGATAGTAATTCTAGTTTAAACCTTACTGAGTTAACAGGTTTATTAGCGTTATTGAAATAATATAGTTTTGAATTTGTTAAAAGAAGGCATGCTTTAAAAGTATGCCTTCTTTTTTGTTTTTATTGCTGAGAGATAGTCAAGGTTTTATTCATTGAAGCTTACTTAGAAATGACAAACATTTCTTTTAGGAGTAAACTTCTTACCCTTTAGGGAGATTATTGATTACATACTGTGTTTATAATCTGAGAATTACTTTTAAAACAATAAAAGAAATATAATTCCATCTATAAAATTATCCAATTCATAGATACAAATACTTAGTTTGTCTATTCATCAAAAAAGATATTAAACCTATGTTATATCTAGGAGTCTTAGAAGTATAAAAAAGGAAGTTTAATTTAAAAACATTAAAATTATGAAAACATTTATAAAATCATTCGTTTTACCATCTTTGTTTATCGTTGCTTTTGCAACACAAGTTTCTGCACAATCTCGTAGAACAACTACGACAACAACTACGACAAAAACTAAAAAGGCACCTGTTAAAAAAACCACTAAAGCAACAACTAGGAGAGTAGCAAGCACAAAGGTTACTTATAAAAAACCTTCTAAAAAAGTAGTTTCCGTAAGAAATGTACCCAACAGAACTGTGGTTAAGTATAATAATCAAAATTACTATTATGCTAACAATAAATACTATACGCAGTCTAGAGGTAGATATATTGTGATTGCTCCAAAAATAGGATTTAGAATAAATATTTTGCCTACTAATTATAGAAGAGTTCGTCATAATAATTACAATTATTATAATGTTAATGGAACCTTTTATATTCAAACCAATAATCAATACGAAGTGGTAGAGCCAGAAGTGGGTACTATTGTTTACGAGTTACCAAATGATTATGAAAAAGTAGTAATAGACGGACAAACGTATTATGAATATGCAAATATTCTATATGAAAAAGTACAAGTAGATGGTACAAGAGCTTATGAAGTAGTGGGTATTATTGATGTACAATAAAAGATATTGGTTGATTGATAAAGGAGGGGTATTGAAAAATGACTCTCCTTTTTTTATGTAATACTATTTTTTTTTATTGATAAAACTAGAATTACTCGGTAATTCAAAAATTTCTAAATTAAAATAGGGAACGGCAGCGATAACATGGTCAAAGATATCAGACATAATGTATTCGTAATTTTTCCAACGTTTGTCGCTACTAAAAGCATAAATTTCTAAAGGGATTCCTTGAGTACCAGGTGCTAATTGACGTACCATAATCATCATTTCTTTATTGGTACCAGAATGATTTTCTATATAGGTTTCTATATACTTTCTAAAAACACCTATATTGGTAAGGTTTCTGCCATTTAAAGGTAATTCTTTATTGATATTATTTTTCTGGTTATAGCCATTAATTTCTGCCTGACGAGTTTCTAAATAAGTGGTAATTGCTTGAATTTTTTTAAGATCATTTACTTCCTTATCAGATAAATAATGAATGCTATTTAAGTTGATGTTTAAAGATCTTTTGATACGTCTACCACCAGAATCTGTCATTCCTCTCCAGTTTTTAAAAGAATCAGAAATTAGGGCATAGGTAGGAATTGTAGTAATGGTATTATCAAAATTTTGAACTTTTACAGTAGATAGATTAATTTCAACGACGTCACCATCTGCACCATATTTTTCAAAAGTAATCCAATCTCCAATTCTTACCATATCATTTATAGAGACTTGTATACTAGCTACAAAACCTAAAATGGTGTCTTTAAAAACCAAAATAATAACGGCAGAAGCAGCTCCAATAGTGGTAATGAATTTGATAAATTCTATACCTGTAATAATGGCAAAAGCAGATAGAATTCCGAATGTCCAAGCAAAAATCATAAATACCTGAGTATAACTATCTATAGGTTTATCTTTTAAGCGAGGTACCGTTTTTAAGTAATCTTTAAGAGCATTTAAGAGGCTTCTTACAATCCAAAGAATTAAAACAATGGTAAAAACCTCTAAACTTTTCTGAATTATATTTTCTATATATTGGAAATCTACAAATACAAAAGGCGTACATTCTAAAGCAAAAATTAATGGAATAATATGAGCAATATTACGAGGGACTTTATTTTTGACTAATAAATCATCAAAATTAGTTTTACTTTTAAGTGCAAATTGTGTAAATAATTGAACAATAATTTTTCTAACGATAAAATCAATGATAAACGCAATAATTAGCACTGCTAAAAGTAAGATAGCCATATTTATATAGGCAGCCAATGTTGCAGAAATCCCTGTCTTTACTAAATAATCATATAATAAATGTTCCGTATTCATAAATGTACAAGTTTTAATGAAGATTAAGATTCCGTTTTCTTTAGAATAGGCTTTTTATCAAACCTAAAAAGTATGACGCTGCTCGTCTATAGAAGATGCGCTTAGTAATTTATTAAATAGTTTTATACTATCAAAATTGCGAGTAATTTCATCCGATACCGCAATTCCCGAAATACCAGTTTCTAAAATAGCAGTCACATCGTCTGTGGTAATTAAACCTGCACCAATAATTGGGGTTTCGGTTTTTAAGGCTTCTACAATTACAGTAAAACCATTTAAACCTAAAACGGTAAGTGAATTGTCTTTGGTTTCTGAGCTTCTAAACGGACTTAAAGTGATATAATCTACTTTTTTGCTAATTAGGGTTTTACAATCTTGCAATGTATTTGCCGTAGCACCAACAATTTGCCAAGTAAATAAATGCTCTAGCGCTGTTGTTGCACAGAAATCTATGTTTTCTAAATGAACACCGTCTGCTTTTACTTCTTTTGCTATTTTATAATGATTGTTTAAAATTAACCTCGTTTGAAAATGAGACGTAATTTCTCTCGCTTCTAAAGCAAATTTTAAATATTTTTTTTCTGAAATACCATTCAAACGTAATTGTACTAATTCCGCTCCAGCTGAACACGCTTTTTGTATATTTTCTAGATGCTCTTTTGGTGAACTTCCTTGTGAGATGTAATGTAGTTTAGGAATCATAATGTATTCGTTTTTCGGTGAGAATTATGGCAGTAAAAAAGTAAATTATTTAATAGATACTATTTTTGCATATTGCATAAAATAAGACTCAAATCGTTTTAAAATTGGGTGCATTTTATCAGAATAAATTACATATTGGCATTTATGAATACTTTGTGTAATAGCCATTAATGCTGCATACGCAGTTTTTTCTACCAAAAATTCAGCATCATCAATATTAAATATCTTTAATTGCGTGGTATTTACACCTTCTAATAAAAGTAATTTATTCATGGTTTTAGGCGTTGCAATAAGAACATCTACACCTTCAAATATTTCTGATTTTAACAGTTCAATGTGGTTTCTTTCATCACAAGCATAAACCCGTAATGCATCATATTTACTATGTTTTATAAATTCGTCATGTAATGCTACAGCTTTTTCAGAGTTTTCTACTAAAACCAATGCTCTTGGTGCACTACCAACTTCTTGGCATTTTAATTTGTGTAAAGTAGTAAGCACAAGTGTGGTTGTTTTTCCACTATCTTTTGGAGCAGTGCAATAAATATTGGCACCACTTTTAATAACAGGTATACTTTTGCTCTGAAAAGGAGTAGGCGCTGTTATTTCTAGAGATTCTAAAATCTCTTTTATATCTACATGTAATTTTTTAAATGGCATATCTAGAAAAAGGTAATTGTTGATTGTAAAAATGAAGGCAAAGATACAATTAATATTCACGTACCTATTTTTTTTGCTTGGTGCATTTTTTTTGGAAATTTATCATAAAGTTTATATTGTATAAATTAAAATTAATGCTTTATGTTTATGATTAAATAACATTGTATGACAATTTCTTTTAATTTGATAATCTCATAATTTTAAAATATTTTTTTTATACAATTTTCTTGGTACTATTTAATACTGCAATATGTACATCACAAATTACTGACTGTAAGTTGTTCTTGCTTTCTAAAGTAACTTTATTATTTAAAACGTCGTTTTTTTTACTATAAATGAGAGCACCTAGTATATTTATAATTTCACTGTAAACGTTGATTCATTTAATTGTAAGTGTAATTTATCATCAAAAGGAATAGTTCCATAGAAATTTTAGTACCTGCATAAAACCATGTTAAAAATGGTGAAAAAAGAAGTGTATTTATTTAAAATGACTAAAAGTTTTATTAAAATTAAACATACTTTTGATTTTTAAATTAACAAGATTTATAAGTGACATCAGAAATTAAAAAATACAGTTTTAAAGAAGGTTTATCTTATGAGTTTGAGCGTGTAAACTTAGCTGAATTATATACCAAAAATTTTGAAAGTTTAACGGTACCACATAGAGCAGATTTCTATCAGATTATATGGTTTAAAAAAGGACAACCAAAACATATGATAGATTTTAACCATCTAGACATTAAACCAAACACCATTTTATTTGTAGATAAAAATAGTGTTCAATGTTTTGATCCTTTAGTACCTATTGAAGGAGAGGTCTTGCTTTTTACTGATAATTTTTTCTGCAAAACAGAAGAAGATACTCAGTTTTTAAGAAGTAATATGCTTTTTAATGATTTACATACTATTTCTACCATTCAAGTTCAAGATTTGAAAACTATTTTTCACAGCTTTTTTCAACTTATAAAAAAAGAAGAAGACACAACTTTAGATTACTTTCATGCTGATATTCTTAGAAACTACCTTAAAAACATATTGTTATTGTCTGAAAGAGCAAGACAGAATCAAAATAATATAACAATTGATAAGGGAACAGATTTGGAATGTGTTATTAGGTTTAGAGACTTATTAGATGTTCAATTTCAATATCAGAAATCTGTAAGTAAATATGCGCTTCAATTAAATGTTACTCAAAAACGTTTAAGTAGGGCTACTTTAAAAATAATGGCAATTACACCAAAGCAAATGATAGACGCTAGAATATTATTAGAAGCTAAACGATTACTTGTGCATAACTCTGCTAGTGTAAAAGAAATAGGATATACACTTGGTTTTGATGAACCTACAAATTTTGTAAAGTTTTTTAAAAAACACCAAACCATTACACCAAAAGAGTTTAGAATTAAGTTTTAAAAATGGCGTAAAATTACCATCTAAAGTTGCTTTTGTATCATATTTTATTAAAGCACTTACCGCAAATTTGCTTCATAGTTTAACAATTATAAATGAAACAAATTAAAAAAAATGAAACTATTAATTGATGTATTAGGATGGTCTGGTTCTGTATTTTTAATTCTAGCTTACGGACTAACAATTGTAGAGAATAATAAACACGTTAACTACTCTAAGTATTTAAATCTTTTTGGAGCGCTTTTAATAGCCATTAATTGTTATTACTACAATGCCATACCGTCTTTTGTTTCTAATTTAATTTGGAGTATTATGGCTACTTTTACTTTATATAGAGTTAAGAGAAAAGAGCGCCATTTAGCGAATGTTAAAGTAGTAGAGCATATATTCTTTTATCAACGTTTTCGAGAACTTATGATGAAGATAAAATCAAAGAATTATTAAGTGTTGCTAAGTATTTAATAGCCACAATACCAGTACTTAATTATTTAAATGCTGAGATTAATTTTTTATTAATCTCAGCATTTCTTGTATTAAAAAAAAAGATAAAATTACTTAGGTAGTATCAAAGTTATTTTATCTTTTTGCATACTCAAATTATCATGATAAATGGATAACTTATTAACCTTTGCAATCACTGTATTTACTGGCTTTTTCGCCATTACCAACCCAATTTCTAACATGACAGTTTTTGTGTCTTTAACACGAGGATTGGATAAAAAAACAAAAAGGGATATTAATAAACGAAGTAATATCATTGCTTTTGTTATTGTAACTGTTTTTGTGCTTTTAGGAAAGTATATTTTTGAATTGTTTAATATTAGTATTCCTGCATTTAAAATTACAGGAGGTATTTTAATATTTTACATTGGATTTGAAATGCTACAATCAAAAAAATCTGATGTAAAAAACATAAAAAATGTAGATATTGATGAAGATATTGCGGTGTCTCCATTAGCAATTCCTATTTTGGCTGGCCCAGGAACCATTGTAACTGCTATGAATTTTGTGGCGAATGTACAAACCATACACATTATTTTAGTAATTGCTATATTTGGTTCTATGAGTTTAATTACTTTTTATACTTTTAGATTGAGTGATTTAATAGTAAAAGTAGTGGGGAATAACGTAATTTCTGTTATTGGTAAAATAATGGGACTAATTATTGCCATTATTGGTACAGGTATGGTAATTACAGGTATTAAAATTACTTTTCATTTAATGTCTTAAGATTTTTAGTGAAATTTAAGGGCGAAAAAAAAGTAGTTATTGTTAAAATTTAGACTATCTTTTTACAAACACCAACATTTATCTTTATAACCGAGTAGCATGAAAAAAATATTAATTCTGTTTTCGCATCCAAAGTACGAAAAATCAAGAGCAAATTCTATACTGGTAGATCAAATTAAAGATAAAGAAGGAGTTACCTTTATTGATTTGTATGAACGTTACCCAGATTTTCATATAGATGTACCTAAAGAGAAGGAGTTGCTAAAAGAACATGATGTTATTATTTGGCATCATCCTTTTTATTGGTTTAGTTGTCCGCCTTTAATGAAACAGTGGATTGATATGGTTTTAGAATTTGGTTGGGCGTATGGGCCAAATGCAGATGCTTTACAAGATAAAATTTGCTTAAATGTAATAACTACAGGTGGTTCTAAAGAAATATATTGTTCTAAAGGTACCAATGGGTTTACTGTAAATCAGTTTTTAAGACCTTTTGAGCAAACTGCAAACTCTTGTGGCATGAGTTATTTACCGCCATTTGCGGTTATGGGAACTCATCATTTAAGTAAAGAAGCTTTAGCAGATTACGCCAATCAATACAGTAAATTAATAGAATTGTTACAGCAAGATTTTACTATAGAAAACTGTGCTGAACGTTTTTTTCTAAATGATATTCCAGAACTAAAAACCTCTTAAAAAATGACCGGAAGTTTACTTTTTCAAGCGATTATATTTTTAGCTGGAGCTATTATTTGTGTTTCCATAGCCAAACGATTAGGACTCAGTTCTGTAATAGGTTATTTATTATCCGGAGTTTTAATTGGTCCTTATGTTTTAGGTTTTATTGGTAACGAAGGGGAAGATATTTTACACTTTGCAGAATTTGGAGTAGTTATGATGTTGTTTTTAATTGGGTTAGAAATTGAACCAAAAAATTTCTGGAACATGCGAAAAACAATTATTGGTATGGGAGGCATACAAGTAGGAGGTACCATGTTGTTCTCTTATTTTTTGTTTACGCTTTTAGGGTTAGAATGGAAAGTAGCTTTGGTAATTTCTATGGCAGTTGCCTTGTCATCTACGGCAATTGCAATGCAAACCATAAAAGAAAAAGGCTTGATGAAAACCACATTTGGTACGTCTTCTTTTTCTATCTTATTGTTTCAGGATATCATTGTAATTTTCATGTTAGGTTTTATTCCGTTATTGGCAAATACAGATGGCAGCACTTCTACAGAAAACCATGGTAATACTAATAGTTTATTAGAGCAACTTCCTTTGGGTTTTCAAACCTTGGCTATTCTTTTATCTGTAATTTTAATTATTGTGGCGGGTAAATTTTTAATTGTACCCATGTTACGTAAAGTAGCAAAAACAGAGGTTAGAGAATTGTTAATTGCTGCGGCTTTTTTAATTGTTTTCGGAATTTCATTTTTAATGGAATTTGTAGGTATAAGTCCTGCTTTAGGTGCCTTTTTAGGTGGTGTTGTTTTATCTAATAGTGAATTTAAGCACGAACTAGAAAGTACTTTAGAACCTTTTAAAAACTTGCTTTTAGGATTGTTTTTTATGGCTGTTGGTGCTTCTATTAACTTTATTGTCATCGCAAATAATCCTTTAAAAATAGGAGGATTATTAATAGCCATTATTCTTATAAAAGCACTTGTTTTATTTATTACAGGACAAATTTTTAAGTTAAAATTAGATCAAAAATTACTACTAACCTTTAGTTTGGCACAAATAGGAGAATTTGCTTTTGTACTGTTATCATTTGCCTCTGGTCTTCATATTTTAGAACAAGATCAAATGGACATGATGTTGGTAATAACCGCATTAAGTATGTCTATTACGCCAATTATAAGTATTATTAATGAACGTTTTATACTACCAAAAATAGGCACGAAAGAATCTATAAAACGTCCGATGGATCATATTGCCAAATCTCAAAAAATTATATTGGTAGGTTTTGGGCACTTCGGGAGTACTATTGGGCGCTTTTTACGTTCTCACGGAGTAGAAGCAACTATTTTAGACCATGATTCTAATCGAGTAGATTTTCTTAGAAAAATGGGTTTTGAGGTGTACTATGGAGATGCCACTCGTTTAGATTTGTTAGAATCTGCAGGTATTGCAGAAGCTAAAATAGTTATTTGTGCAACTAATAAAATATCGGTTTCTAAAGCTATTGGTAAAATAATTAAAGATAAATATCCACATGTGGAATTTATGATTCGTACAAAAAATAGATATGATGCTTACGAATTATTGAATCTTGGTAATGAACATGTGTATAGAGAATCGTTAGAGACTTCATTAACTTTAGCTAAAGATGTTTTGAGTAAAATGGGGTATAGAAAATACACCTTAAGTAAACAAGTTAAAAATTTTATTAAATATGACGAAGACAGCTTAAGGCGTTTATCATCCGAAGCAAAAGATGAAGAAAATTATATTTTTAAAGCAAGAATAGAGTTAGCGCAACAAGAAAAATTCTTAAATGAAGATTTAAAGAGAGGTATTGTAGAGTATGATAAACATTGGGACAGTGAATTTATTAGAAAATCGTTAAAGAAAGTTCAAAAAAAATAATCTAGTATGCGAAATGACATTCCTAATCTTGATTTTAATTCTAAAAAACCAGACAATAGCGGAATTGATATCTTAACTATTGAAAGTCTTTTTGTACGGAAACATGAGATTGCTCACCACCCAGAAAAAGCACATCAGGTTACCTTTAACATGATTGTTTTTTATACTGGTGGAGAAAGCAGACAGTTGGTAGATTTTGTATGGCATAACGTAAAAAAGAATACAGTAATCCATTTATCTAAAGGACAAATAACTGCTTTTCAATTTACCGAAGGGCTAAAAGGGTATATTATATTGTTTACCGAAGCGTATTTAAAAAAACAGATTCATTCATTGCCAAAAAATGAGTTAATCCGTTTGTTTAATGCACATTTATTCTCACCAGTTATTCAAGTTCCAGAAGACGATAATGTAATTACATATCTGCAATTATTTTATGAAGAATATTCAGATATAGAAGAAGGTTACAATCAAGAAAACACGTATAATTCTTTATATTCTATCATTTTTTCAAAATTAGAACGTTTAAAACAATACCAAACATTTCATCTAAAACGGTCAGATAAATTAACCCATTTTTTAGATTTTAAATCACTTTTAGAAATTCATTTTAATACAAATAGAAATGCAGATTTTTATGCAGAAAAACTTCACATTACGTATAAACATCTAAACACCATTTGTAAAGATACCGTTGCAGTTACTGCAAAACAATTTATAGATGCCTTTGTGATTTTAGAAGCAAAACGGCTCCTCATAAATTCGGATATTAAAAGTACAGAACTATCCTATTCTTTAGGATTTGAAGAACCTACTAATTTTATTAAATATTTTAAAAAACATACAGGATTAACCCCAAATAGCTTCAAAAAAACCTATTTATAGATATGTAGGTTCGATATTTACCGTTTTTAAAACCTTTTTCACCTATAGTTAACTGCAGTACTACTGTAATTTTGTCGTCATAAATAACAACAATTATGAAACAAACAATTACAGCAATAGCATTAGTAATGACAATGGTGTCATGTAAATCAGAAAAAGAATTAAATACAATAACAGAAATGGAATTATCAACTAAAGAAAAAACGGTAGCGGTTTTAAAAAGTATAGAAACCGGAGATGAAAAAGGAGTAAGCTATATTAATCCAACTAATTACGTACAACACAATTTGGCTGTGGCAGATGGTTTAGCTGGTTTTGGAGCATTATTAGCACAAGCACCTGAAGGTGGATTTAAAGTGAATACGGTAAGAGCTTTTGAAGATGGAGATTATGGCTTTGCACAAACGGAATACGATTTCTTTGGACCGAAAATTGGTTTTGATGTTTTTAGATATGAAAACGGACAAATTGTAGAACATTGGGATAATTTAGTGGCAATAACTCCTGCAAATCCAAGTGGACACACACAAACGGATGGAGCAACTACGGTAACAGATTTAGATAAAACGGAAGCGAATAAAACTTTAGTATCTAATTTTGTAAATGATATTTTGGTAAACGGTAAAATGGACAAATTATCTGGTTATTTTTATGGAGATAACTACATACAACACAACCCAAATATTGGTGATGGATTGTCTGGTTTAGGACAGGCAGTAGAAGCAATGGCAAAACAAGGTATAACTATGGTGTATACAACTACGCATAAAGTGCTAGGACAAGGTAATTTTGTTTTAACAATTAGTGAGGGAACATTTGCAGGTGTACCAACTTCTTTTTACGATTTATTTAGAGTTGAAAACAATAAAATAGCAGAACATTGGGATGTTTTAGAAACAATTGCGGCAGAGGCAGACAGACAAAATACCAACGGAAAATTTAATTTCCCTCAATAATTAATTTAATTTTTAGATATTATTTAAAAATAGGCTGCCTTAAAAAGGTGGCCTATTTTGTGTATTATAAAAACATTTAACCAATTTTACTATGGTACTAATTTTTAAAACTAAACGTATAAAAAAAGAAAAAGAGAACCTTAATAAGATATCAAGATAGATAACTTTAACTTTTATTTTAAAACTATAAATTAAGTTTAGCATTATTTTTGATTAATCATTAAAAAAAAGGTACAATGAGAAAATTAATATTAATGATGCTTATCTGTCTTGGTGGTGTAACCTATAATTATGGTCAAGAAGTACCTTTAAAAAAGGTGGATTCAAAGCATTTCAAAAATCTATATAGAGTAAATGATAATTTATATAGATCGGAGCAACCTAGCAAAAAGGGATTTATAGAAATTGAGTTGATAGGAGTAAAGACCATTTTAAATTTACGAAGACTTAGAAATAACACCAAAAAGGCAAAGGACTTCAATTTTAATTTGGTGCATTATCCCATTAAAACAAAAGTATTAAATGAAGAAGATATTTTTAATGCGCTGCGTGTTATTAAAAATTCTGTGCAGCCCGTTTTAGTGCATTGTTGGCATGGATCTGATAGAACAGGTACCATTATTGCGGCTTACAGAATGGTGCTAGATAATTGGTCTAAAGAGGAAGCTATAAATGAATTTCAGAAAGATAATTTAGGATATCATTACAAAATGTATCCCAATTTATTGGTGCTATTGAATAACTTAGATATTCAAAAAATGAAGAATAGATTGTAAGGTTTATTTATCATTCTTAATAAAGGAATCGTTTAGAAGTGTAGATTTATCACAAAAAAAATACCCAATAATTATAACATAAAGTGATATTTATTAGGTATTAAAAGATAAATCTTTTTTAATTATTTTTTACTTGAACCACTAAACTTGTAAGTAATACCAAAGTTTACTCCAAAAGAAGAATAAGGTACTTTTTGAGATAATTCAGTAGAATGAGATGAGTCTCCTGCATCAATGGCTGCTGCTTGTGCTGCTGCTTCTGTATGTGATAATTCATCTACATAAGTTGTATTACTAAAAACATTAGTAGCCATAGTCTCAAGACTTGGTGATGGTAAGTTGTCTAAAGATTTATATCCAGGTATTTTAATAGTACCATTGGATGAAACAATGTCTGTATTAAATTCAGCTAACTCAGAATCTTTTCTTTTTAAACTAATTCCGTAATATTCTGCCTCAACAAAAAGAGAAAAGTTTTCATCAAGATCAAATTTATATCCTAATGCACCTACAAAACCTAAGGGAAAATGCCCATGAAAGTCTTCTATATAATTTGTCTGAGAGTATGAACCGCTATCTAAATCTAAACCTGCAATTTGTGAATTAAAAAAGGCGACTTGAGGGTCTGACAAATAAGCTCTACTAGAAACAACGGCTTCTGTTTTACCACCAACTTTTAATAAAGCACCAATACGTCCGTAAAAGTTTTCTGTAAATTTATACACCATAGAAGTAGATGCACCAAATGCACGTGCTCTTGCAATGGCATTTACTTCTGCAACACCAGGTACAGATGTTTTATTAATTGTTTGGTCTGCTCCGTTTAAATATCCTAAAGCTAATTCTAGTCCAAATTTTTCATTTAAAAAGTAAGTACCTCTTAATTGAAAATTTAAACCTTCTCCGTAACTTCCGTAATTATTTTCTGTACTTGTTGTAGTTGTGGTAGTTCCTGTAAGCATTCCGGCACTACCCATTGCATAACCGGTACTTGCAGAAATTTGAAATTGTGCATAAGACACCGTACTAATTAAAATGGCTGCTACTACTGTAATTAATTGTTTCATAATTTAAAATTTTTGAATTATTTATTTATAAAATGATAGAAATTATAGGGATTATAATATCTCAAATAAAAGTATTTATTTTTTTAATATATAGAGATAATTATGAATACCATAAATTAAAATCGCCGTCAAATATACTTTTTTTTTAATAAGATTGATTGGCGTTATTAAAGGTAAATATTTTGATCTTAATTAGATAGTAAATCAAGAAAAATATTATAAAACATTACTCTTTAATTACTAGGTATATAGCTTTTAAATTAGGGTGCTTATTTGTGCTTTTAAGACTTAAACACGTTAAAAATCCCTTTAAATTGATAACACGATGAAAATATTTTTAGTTTACAAAAAGAGCTGATATTGTTTGTTTTTTACTTCAAAACTAATTTACCTAATTTAGTATTACCAGATAACCAAGCCGTATTTCTATCTACAAACTGAATGGCATAATAGGCGTCTTTACTTACTTCTGTCCAAGTTACACCTCCGTTATTAGAAAAAGAAACACCTGTTTTACCTACAGCAAAAATTTCTAAGCCGTTGGTGTTTGGTACATATTGTACGCAGCTTTTGTAATTAGGTTCTTGTCCGTTGGCTACTAGCGTCCAAGTACGTCCACCATCTTTGGTAATGGCTTTATTTGCTTTGTTTTCTAAAGGATTTGAGTAATCACCACCCATTATAATTCCGTTATTTTTATCAGTAAAATCAATAGAATAAATGCCTTGTGGTCCATTTCCTTGAATGATTGGAGTTTCAAAAATTTGCCAAGAATTTCCAAAATCATCAGACTTTAAAATACGTGCTTTTTTTCCTCCAGAAGCAATCCAAACCGTGCTTCCAATAGTTTTAATATTGGTGTTACTTGCAGCAAAAAAAGCTTCGCCTTCTTTAAATTCTGGTAAATTAGCACACGGAATTTTACGCCAACTATCTCCACCATCCGAAGTTAATAGAATAGAAGCACAATTTTCTGTTGGATCTCCTACTGCAATTCCGTGCAGGTTGTCATCAAAAAATTGCAAAGCATCATAAAAAACTTTCTCATGATTTTCGGTATATTTTAAGGTAGCTTTTCTATCTGATATCTGGTATAATAGGGCAGGATTTGCAATACTTAAAGCAAACACGGCTTTACCATTAGAAGCAATACTTCTAAAGTTCGGCCGTATAGAATCTTGATATTGAATTTTTAAGACCATACTTTCCAATGCGGGCTCTTTACTATCAGAAAAGAAACCAATATCTCCATTAGAGCCTGCGTAAATAACTTCATTCTTATTGATAACCTGAATTGCACGGATGCTAACACTGTCTATTTTAAACTCTTTAAAGGTAATAGCATTGATTTCTCTAGGTTGATAATTGTCTTTGCAAGAGACAAAAATTAGGAAACCAAAAATAAATATGATTATTCTCTTCATTTTTGATACTTTTATAGGACTAAAATAGCTGTTTTTTTTAAAACTATAAACTTATTTAATTTAGTTGCATATAATGTATTGCATGATTAATTTTATAAACAAAAAAAAACTATTTTAGATTTCCACGTTTTTGGGAATAACAGTTTTAAGGACATCCACTAAAAAATAGTGGGATTTTTTTTAAATAAACAAATCATTTTTAGATAATGAAAAAAGCATTGGTAATTTCTGGAGGAGGAAGTAAAGGAGCATTTGCAGGAGGAGTTGCACAATATTTAATGAAGAAAGAAAACAAAGATTACGATTTGTATATAGGAACGTCTACAGGAAGTTTAATGGTTTCTCACCTAGCTTTAGGTAAATTAGATGAGCTAAAAGAGTTATATACCAACGTAAACCAAAAAACTATTTTTAGTAATAATCCTTTTAAAATTAAAAAAGTAGCCGGAGAAAAAGTAGTTAGTATTCGACATTTAAATACGATATGGAACTTTTTAAACGGAAGAAAAACTTTTGGGGAAAGTAAAAACTTACGGACTTTAATAAAAAACAAGATTACCAAAGAAATATACGATGAAATTAGAGAAAACAACAAAGAGGTTGTGGTTACGGTTTCTAATTTAACAGCCAATCAAATTGAATATAAGTCTATAAATGATTGTACTTATGATGATTTTTGTGATTGGATTTGGGGTTCTTGTAATTATGTGCCTTTTATGAGTTTGTTAGAAAAAAATAATTGTCAGTATGCAGATGGTGGTTTTGGTTCTTTAGTTCCCATTAGAGAAGCCATATTAAGAGGAGCAACAGAAATTGATGCCATTATTTTAGAAACAGAAGTTACTCAGTTTAATAAATTGCCTGCTACAAACCCGTTTTCTTTATTGTTTGATGTATTCGATTTTATGCTAGCACACGTAGAAAGACACAATATTACCATTGGTAAATTGGCAGCTACAAATAAAAATATTAAACTAAATTTATATTATACACCTACGGTTTTAACTACAAATTCTTTAGTTTTTGATGAAAAATTAATGCGAAAATGGTGGAAATCTGGTTATAAATACGCAAAGTCTAAAAGAGAAGAGTTAATGAGCGAATTTAGACCCGATGTTTTAACCGATCAAGAAATAGAAGAAGGTATAGAAGATTTAGACAACTTAAATTTCTAAGCAGTATTAGCTAGAGCGTTTCGCTCAAAAATTCAACAAGTAATACATAACAAGCACGTTACAAAATGCTTATATGAGCCTTTTGTAATCAATAATATTTGTATTAAGTAGAAAATGTTAACGGTATTGGTACGAGCAAGACGCTCGCGCTAGCGGAGATGATTTATTTGTAAATAAATTAATATGATGGCAATGGTTAATAATCCGCTATCTACATATACCATCATTATAATTTCATTTTTATTTTTTAAAATCTACATACATGTTATTACTTGCAGGAGTTGCTAATTTAGAATTGTAAATCTCAGAATATTCTTCAACATTCGTTTTAAAATCACCTTTAGATCCGGTAGTAATATAAGTTATAGTTCTTGCTAATAAAGGTTCTGTTGGGTCTCCTAATTCACCTAAATTGTTATAATCTTCTTCCAATTGAATTCCTGGTAATGTTACTCCGGGAGTAAAGCCATTAATTTCATCTTGATCGTCTTTATTAGATATTTTTAATACAATAGGTTGCATTGCATACGTATGATTTGTGTTTAAATCAGCACCTGTTCTAGAATAATCTTCAGAGTCATATAAAGTAATAGACCCAACTTGTTTTCCTACTGTTGTTGTACCTACAAGTTTAACATCTATATACGGTCTTAAAGCATTTATAACCAATTCTGATGCAGAAGCTGTGCTTCCAGAAACTATAAAATAAACACTAGTAAGATTTAGACTATTTATAGGCTCTTGTAAAATAACACTTCCATTTTCATTGGTATTATTAATTTCATTTGTAAAATAATTAATCAAATTATCAGGAGTAAAGACTTTCATTGCTTTTTCATTCCATACTTGTTTAGAAAAAATGTTATCAGTAGGTTGTGTGCTTATCATACTACCTAAATAGGTTGCTGTTCTAACAGAGCCACCACCGTTGTAACGTAAATCTATAATTAATTCATCTACAAGTTCTGTTTTAAAATTATTGAATGCTGCATTTAATTCGCCATCAAAAGAACTAGAAAATTGATTATATAATAGGTAACCAATTTTTTTACCTCCTTCATTAATTACTTTAGAAATTGCAACCGGGTTTTCTGTAACGATTTCTTTAGTTAAAGAAATAGTTGTTCCGTTTGTGTTAGGGTTTCCTGCATTATAATCTGCTAAACCAATCTCTAAATTAGAGTTAGTACCAAAAAGTAAATTTTGATAGTTTGTGTCTGTTAATTGAGTTCCGTTTATGGTATTAAAAATCATGCCTCTTTGTACGCCTTTTATTTCGGCATTAGTAGTCGGAATTACATATCTTACGTAGCCATAAACATTTGTGGTACTGCTATTATAGCGTTTTAAGCCAAACTCCATTCCTGTACTTAGGTTTATTCCTTGAAAAGAGTTTTCTAAAGCAACATAATCATCAACAATCCAAGAAAAACGATCGTACCCCTTTTCATTTGTTGGATAACCATTAGCTTCTGTATATAATAAATTATCAAATAAATTTTCAGGTGATGAAAAACCTTCTAAATAACTGTTTATTTGATTCTGATTACTAAAACGTACATCTGCCAAATCTGGCACATCATTTTGCCATAAATAATAAGCGTTTAAACCTCTCCAAACAAAGTTTTCTACTTCTAGGTTTTCGGGTATACCATCTTCACTTTTAGTACAATTAAAAAAGAGTACAGAAATTATAAAAAAGACAATTACTTTAGGGAATAATTTAAACTTCATGAATTTAATATTTATAGAATATAACGCAAGATAAAAAGAAATAGTATTATTTTTAAAATATGTTGTAACAAAATATATTGTGTATCGTCTTAATTATGTAGACCCAATAATAACAAGTAAAAATTATTATGAGTTTACAAGAACAATCAACCAAAACCAAATGAACCAGTCAGACTTTTTAAAAGTTGTTTTACCCTTTAAAGACAAAGTCTTCCGTTTAGCAAAAAGACTTTTAGTTTCTACAGAAGAAGCTGAAGATGCTACGCAAGAATTGATTTTTAAATTATGGAAAAGCAAAGAAAAGATTGCTGATTATAAAAATGTTGAAGCGTTTGCAATGACCATGACTAAAAATTATTGTTATGATCGTTTAAAAAGTAAACAAGCAAGTAATTTAACTTTAATACACAGTAATTATAAAGAAAAAGATACGTCTTTAGATAAGCAAGTAGAACATCGAGACAGTGTAAACCAAGTACACCAATTGATAGAAGCATTGCCAGAGCAACAAAAAATTATTATTCAATTAAGAGATATTGAACAATATGATTTTGATGAAATCTGTAAAATGGTAGATATGAAACCAACAGCAGTAAGAGTGGCATTATCTAGAGCAAGAAAAACAATAAGAGAACAATTAATTAAAAAACACAACTATGGAGTTAGCTAACATAGAAAAATTAGTAGAAAAATACGAAAACGCAGAAACGTCTTTGCAAGAAGAAACAACCTTAAGAAACTATTTTACAGGAGGGTCTGTTGCACCACATTTGCAAGAATACGAATACATGTTTAACTATTTTGCTACTAGCAAAGATGAAACGTACACCAAAACCATTAAGTTAGAACCTAAGAAATCTAAAAAGAGAAACTTAAAATGGTTGTCTGTAGCTGCATCAATAGTCTTATTATTTAGTGTATTTATTGGTAAAAATGAATACGATAGATATCAAGCAAAAAAACAATTCGATCAAATAAGTAAAGGGTTAATGCTTTTATCTGAAAACCTTAAAAAAGGAGAGCAAGCGGTAGCAACTTTGTATACTTATGAAGATACCGTAAAAAAAATATTAAAATAAAAACCAAGTAACAATAGTAAAACCAAGTAAACACAGAAATTATGAAAAAAATAGCAATATTAATAGCGTTAGTAGTTGCACCAATGGTAACAAGCGCACAGTCTTTTTTTGACACTTTAGAAGATATGAATGGAGTAGATATGGTAGTGGTTACCAAAGATGCTTTTGAGTTAATCTCTAAATTTAAAAATGTACAAGTAGATGATAATGAAGGTATGAAGGTATTTCAGATGATTCAAGACTTAAAGGAATTTAAAATGTTTTCTACGAAAGATACTGGCATTGCAAACAAAATGGAAGCGATGACAAATGCTGCAATTAAAAAACAAAACTTAACTCAATTAATGCGAATTAAAGACGATAATTCTCGTGTAAAAATTTATGTAAAATCTACAAAAAATAAAGATTTTGTGAGTGAAGTATTAATGTTTATTAAAGGTATTGATAAACAAACGAAAGGAAATGCAGAAGCTGTAGTTGTTTCTTTAACAGGAAACATAGATATTAATAAAATGTCTGAATTAGCAGATACTTTTTCTAAAAATTAAATCATTAAAATAATGTCTGTTTGAGCGCAGTCGGAAACTTTATCTGTTCTATAAAACGATAGCAATAATTTTCAACTGGGCTCAAAAAGGCACTTTTATCAACAAAAACTTAAAATAAATCATGAAAAACACAACCAAAATACTTTCTCTTTTATTACTTGTCTTGATGATTACTTCATGTAAAAATGAAAAATCATTACAAGGATATTTAGTAGAAAGCCAAGAAAAATCGGGTTTCATAACTGTAGATATTCCTACAAGTTTTTTACAATTAAAGTCTGAAGATGTTTCCGAAGAAGTAAAAGAAACCTTAAAAAGTATTCGAAAAGTTAACGTAGTAGCTTTACCAATTAAAGGAAATGAAGCTGCGTATGAAGTTGAGAAAATTAAATTAAAAAGTATTTTTAAAGATAATGAAGATTATAAATCTTTAATGTCTCTAAAAGCGCAAGGAATGAATGTAAGCATTTATTATACTGGTGATACTGAATCTATAGATGAAGTAATTGCTTTTGGTTACGGTAATGAAATTGGAGTAGGAGTTGCCCGTTTATTAGGCGATAACATGAATCCTGCTAAAATTATAGAAATGATGAATAGCGTAAAATTTGATGGAGACAATGTGAATCTAGATCATTTTAGTGCCATTTTTAAAGGGAAATAGAACTTAATTTTTTTATCTGTAAAAGCTGTAATTTCATTAGAAGTTACAGCTTTTTTGTTATTATATTTGTTAAAAAATATGAATTTAAAGATTAGTTTATTAATATGTCTCTTTTTTCTTATTATTTCTTGTGAATCTAATGAAAGTGTTGAGGAAAAAGTAATTCCAGATGCAAAAATTATTTCACATACTATTTTAGAGAATAATGAAAATTTTATAAAAACTCAAGTTGATTTAGAATTTTCAGACTCAAAAAATAAATTTTTAGAAGAACATGGTGTTTTTTGGTATAAAAAATCAACTCCTAAAAGAAAAATTAACTTTGGGGTTTTAGAAGCATCTCATTTTACAGCAGCTATTTCACAAGGTTTATTAAAAGATTCTATTTATAAAACCTATCCATTTATTAAGTTTCAAGACAAATATATTTATGGAGATACTATCACTTTCAAAAGTTTATTTACTTCTATTATAACAGTAAATGAAATTTTACCTAAAAATGGGTTTATAAATGATACAATTCAAATTATTGGTAAAAACTTTTGTGTAGAAGATTTTAGGAATAGTGTTTACCTTGGTCAATTTTCTCAATTAGATATTATTTCTGAATCAGATACTTTAATTAAAGGTACTATTCCTGCTTATTTAAAAGAATCAACACTTCCTTTAACTCTTAAAACCTGTAACACAACCACGCAAATAAAAGATGAATTTACGATAGATGAACCTATTTTAGATTCTTTAAGTTCTGGAGAAAAATATATAGGAGATGAATTAACCATTTATGGGAAAAACATTCATTCCTCAATCTCTGAAGTTTGGATAGACAATATAAAAGTAGAAGTTTTAAATAGTAATTCCATAGATAGTTTTTCAGTTAAAATCCCTAAAAATTTATCTATAGGTAAAGTAAATTTTAAATTAAAGGTAATTGATAAAGTAATTGAAAAGGAAAAATATTTCCAAACAACAACTCCATTTATAGAGAGCTTATTGCCACAAACAGTTGGTTTTCTAGACACTTTAACCATCAAAGGGAATTATTTTAAACAGAAGAACTCTCAATTAAAAGTATATGTAGGAAATAGTTTGCAAAGTATAGTAAGTCATAAAAAAAACGAAGTTAAAATTTTTATTGACCGATATTTTAACGAAACAGAGCCAAAAGTAAAATTAGAATTTAATGACTTTACGATTGAAGAACCTGTTCAAATAAAACCTCCAGCTATCAAAGGTTTCAATAAAGAGATTTATCATTTAAACGAAACTAATTTTGTGATAAAAACAGAAAGTTTTTTAGATGATGATATAGAAATAGGAGGAAGAGCAAAAACATTTGGAGTTAAAAGTGAAGTTGATGTGTCAGGTAATTTAGGTTTATCTCTAAATAGTTGGTTAGACATTGATTTTTATAGTTGGGGATATAATCTAACAACACCTGGTAGTTTAGAGATTAAAATTAAAACACAGTTTGGAGAAGATTCTAAATTGGTTAAAATTCATAAACCAGAAATAACTTCGGTAAATAAAGAAGAGTTTTTATATAATGATCATATTATTTTAACAGGAAATAATTTTGCATATAGAAGTTTTACAAAAGTTTATATAGATAATGAAGAAGTGCCTTTTCAATCAAATTCAACTTATACGCTAAATAATAGTAAAATAGAATTTCCTTTAAATATAAATACAACTGCAGGAAAGCATAAACTTTACGTAATTACTGCTGGGCAAAAATCTAATGAAATAGAATATAATATTAAAAAAACAGAAGTTTTTTCTTTAAATAAAAATATGGGTACCAGAAAAGACCTTTATGAAATTCAAGGGAAAAATCTTAAAAAACTAGAAATAACTGCAGATAATTTTTATGTTTTTCAAATAAGTGAGGAAGATGAAAAAGTTACGTTTAGATTACCTTATTTTAATAAATTAAAACCAAGTTTTAAAATTACAGCTTCAAGTGGTGACCAAAAATTTGATTTAGGTACTTTTAATGGTATCGAACCTTATGATATTTTTGAAGATGCTTTTGAGAATGATGTTCGTTATTATAAAAAACACATTACTTTTTCTGATGAAGAAAATTGGTATTATTGTAATAATGATGGTGTTTTTAAGTTTTCGTTAATAAAACATAAATGGGAAGTTTTCGATACAAATTCGCCTCCTTTTAATACCCCTCTTTTTGGAGAAAGCACATTTGTTTCTTTGGAAAATGGAATCGCAAAATATGCAATTGGAAGCCAGTTACATACTTACAACACAAATACTAAAGAATGGAATCTAATAAATCTAAAAAACATAAGTATAAAAACAGGTATTGTAGTTGGTGATTTTATTTATGCAAAACAATATGATAAAATAAATTTTATAAAATATAATTTAAAAAATCAAACATTTGAAGATTTAAATAAACCATCAGATTTAAATATATCTTTTGAGAATATTACTTTTGGAGACAATAAAATATTTATAAATCCAGTGCAAGGAAGTGGATATTATTTTGATATTACGAATGATACTTGGAATAATATAGGAAGACCAAGGAATTTTTCAGGAACTTACAATAATGTTGCTCTAAAATATTTTAAAGGAAATTTATATTTTAGTGGTGGTTATACAGATGGGGGAATAGAACATAGATTGTATGAGTATAATTTAATCTCAAATTCTTGGACAGAGAAAACACCAATGCTGCAAAAACTATTGAGTCATTCTATGTTTATAAAAAATGGTAAAATCTACTTTAGTCTTGGCATGAATGAAAATTATAGTATAAATTCTAATATTCAAGTTTATGATTTTATTAATGACCCGAACTAGTTTAACGGGTAATTAACGTTATATGGTATCGTATTTGCTAATTTTGTTTTAATAATAACACTATTTATGATAATTAAAAAAGTTTCATTTCTCCTTTTAATATTGATGAGTTCAATAAGTTTTTCTCAAACTTATAAAACCTATAAACCAGAAAGAGATAAAATTCACAGTTTGGTGCACACAAAATTAAAAGTAGATTTTAATTTTAGCGAAAAACAATTAAACGGGGAAGCCTGGGTAACCGCAAAACCTCATTTTTATGCAACAAACAAAATTACGTTAGATGCTAAAGCAATGATTATTCATCAAGTTTCATTGAATAATCAGAACTTAGACTATAATTATGATGATGTTAGTCTTATTATTGATTTACCAAAAGAGTATACCAAAGACGAAGAATTTACACTTTACATTAAATATACTGCACGTCCAGAAAAAGTACAACAGAAAGGAAGTGCGGCAATTACAGATGCCAAAGGGTTGTATTTTATAAACGCAGATGGTACGGATAAAAACAAACCTACACAAATATGGACGCAAGGTGAAACAGAAGCAAGCAGCTGTTGGTTTCCAACGATTGATAGTCCGAATCAAAAAACCACAGAAGAAATTTATATTACCGTTCCAGATAAATTTGTCACACTATCTAACGGAAAATTAGAGAGTTCTACCAAAAACGGTCTTAATAGAACCGATTACTGGAAAATGGATCAAAAACATGCGCCTTATTTATTCTTTATGGGAGTGGGAGAGTATGAAGTTATAAAAGACTCATACAAAAATATTCCTGTAAACTATTATGTAGAAAAAGAATACGCTCCATATGCCAAAGCTATTTTTGGATTGACACCAGAAATGATTGGTTTCTTTTCTGATAAATTAGGGGTAGAATATCCTTGGAATAAATATAGTCAGATTGTTGGTAGAGATTATGTTTCTGGTGCTATGGAGAATACAACGGCAGTAATTCATGGAGAACAAGCCTATCAAACTCCAGGACAGTTAATTGATGAAAATGTACAAGAAAATACCATTGCACATGAGCTTTTTCATCATTGGTTTGGAGATTTAGTAACTTCAGAAAGTTGGTCTAACTTAACTTTAAATGAATCTTTTGCAAATTATAGCGAGTATTTATGGAGAGAACATAAGTACGGGAAATTAGATGCAGATGTGCATTTGTTTGAGGACCGTCAGGCTTATTTAAATGGTCAAAATACCGACAAACATTTGGTACGTTATAATTATGTAGATAAAGAAGATATGTTCGATTTAGTCACCTACAATAAAGGTGGTTCCATTTTGCACATGTTGCGTAATTATTTAGGTGATGAGGCTTTTTTCTTAGGTTTAAAAACCTATTTAAATGAAAATAAATACAAAGCTGCAGAAGTACATCAATTGAGATTGGTTTTTGAAAGAATTACTGGTAAAGACTTAAACTGGTTCTTTAATCAATGGTATTTTGGAGCTGGACACCCAAAAATTGATGTTACTTATGATTATAACACCATTCAGAAAAAAGTAACCGTTAATCTTTTGCAATTAAATGTAAATGAATTTAAATTTCCTTTGGCTATCGATGTTTTCGAAGACGGTAAAAAAACAAGACATAATGTGTTTGTGAATGGAAATGATGCTTCTTTTACGTTTCCTTACACAAAACAACCTACATTAATTCAAATAAATGCAGATGGTGTTTTGTTATGTGAAATCACAGAAAATAAGGTGTTAAGTGATTATGTTTTTCAATTAAAAAATGCTGAAAATTATCAACATAGAAGAGAAGCTTTATTAGAAGTAGCTAAGAAACAAGAAGAAAAAGATGCTTTTAATGCAGTTGTAAATGCAATGAACGACCCTTCTTATAAAATTAGAATTTTGGCCTTACAAAAAGTAGATTTAATTAATAAGTTTTCTAAAAAAGATGCCATTTCAAAAATAATGGAAATTGCCAATAATGATAAAAAAACATTGGTACAGGCTGCAGCAATTGAAACGTTAGGGAAATTAACAGATCCAGAATTGAAATCGATATTTGTAAAAGGATTAGAAAGTAAATCATATTCTGTAATAGGAAAATCTTTGGTAGCGATGTATTATATAGACAAACCTACTGCAATTGCAAAATCTAAAGAATTACCAGACGAAATTAAAAAAATATTAGCAACGCCTTTAACACGCATTTATATAGAAGAAAATGACGAAAAGGAATTGCCTTTTATAGCAAAAAGTGTCGTTTCTGGTATGTTTTTGTCTGGTGATGATGCTACAAAAAGTTTGTATCAAAAAGCCTTTAAACAAATCTCAGAAAGCAATAATTCTGAAGCTATTCAGAATTTAGTAGATGATATGGTGGTAAAAGGAAACCAATACAAATCTTTTAATTTTGATAAAGTGGTTATTAACTTAATGAGAACCATGATAAATGATCAAAAAACCAAAAACACTTCAAACAAAATTAGAAATACTGAAATTATTAAGGAAGCAATGGCTAAGTTACTGTAGTATAAAATATTCATATTTTTTATAAGCCCAAATGGATATCCAAAACATAAAAAATAATTTAGTAGCACCAATTGCCAATCTGAATAATAAATGATGAAAATTATTGGTTAAATTAGACTGTAATAAACAAAATAAAATGATGGAAATTATAAAAGCAAACGCAACGCATTGCGATGTTATTATAGCTACAGGAAAACAAGCCTTTCTAGAATCTCATGGGCATAGTGCTTCTAAAGAAGATATTGAACTTTATATTGATAAAGCATATCAGAAAGAAACTATTCTTACAGAGTTAAAAAACAGTAAAGTACATTATTATCTTATTTATATTGATACCATTATTGCAGGTTTTTCTAAAGTTGAATTAGATACTACCAACAAAAATATAGCCGATACAAACATTACAAAGCTAGACAGAATATACCTTTTAGAAAGTTTTCATGGTAAGCAGCTAGGTGCACAATTATTTCATTTTAATTTAGAATTATCTAAAAAAAATAATCAGAATGGTATTTGGTTGGCAGTTTGGACAGAGAATCAAAAGGCAGTAAAGTTTTATCATAAAATGGGCTTTAAAATTGCTGGAGTATTTGATTTTAAAATATCAGACACACATACCAACCCTAATCATATTATGTATTTAAAATACTAAAAACTCAATATAAAATTCGCTAGGGAATTAGTACATTTTTACTTTATAAGGCATAACAAAAACTATATTTTTAATATTTAATTTTTTTCTAAAAAGAACTAAGAAGCCCAAAATACGGTTAAAAAAGTTGGCGATATTTTACAAGTTTGACGCTTTAGGTAGCGTAAAATAAAATGTGGTACCTCTATCAACTTCACTTTCAACCCAAATTTCTCCTTTATAAAATTGAATTACTTTTTTAACGATAGAAAGCCCAATTCCAGATTTACTTTCACTACCGTCTATACTTTGAAACAATTCAAATATTTTTTTAAAATATTTTTCATCAATACCTTTTCCGTTGTCTTTAATGTAAAATTCCCAAAACAGATGAGTTTCCTTTACACCAATCTCTATTTTACCAGTTTTGGTAACGATGCTTTTTATAGCGTTTTGTAGCAAATTTTGAAAGACTTGAAGAATTCTATGCTTATTACCTCTTATCATTGGCAGATTTGCAGCTACTTTAATTTCAACAGAATCTGGTATAATTATTAATTTTATAATATCATTTACCAAATCATAGGTATTAATTTCGTATTCAGGCATATCTACATTATCAATGCTAGAATATTTTAAAATACCAGTAATTAAAGATTCCATTTTTTCTAGATTTTCTAGAATTAATTGAGAATAGGTTTTACTTTCTTCTGAAAGTTTATTTTCTGAATCCTCTTCAATCCAATTAAGTAAAGTATAAATGCTACGTAAAGGTGTTTTTAAATCATGAGAAACAATGTGAGCATAATTGTTTAAATCTGTGTTTTTCTGTTCTAAATTCACCAAAAGTTCTTCTCTTGCTTTATTGGCATTTAAAATATCTTTCGATTGTTTTTCAATGTGTGCTACTAAATTTATAGATTCATTTATTTCCGAAATATTTTCTACAGAGTCAATATTTAAAACCTTTGCAATATAATTAAGACTGTTAATAATTTTTTTAAGGTTTTTAGTTTCTTTTTGTGCGTCTTTACGTTCTGTAATATCACTAACAGCACCAATTACATTTATAATTTCGTTTTCTTTATTAACTAATAAAGAAACATATAAGTCTCCCCAAATAACCGTTTTGTCTTTTCGTATATATCGTTTTTCTATATTATAAGCATCAATTTCTCTATTAATTAATTTATTAAATTTATCCAAATCATTTTCTAAATCATCTGGATGTGTGAAATCTGAAAAGGTCATTTTAGTAAGGTCTTTTTCAGAGTATCCTAAAACATCCATTAATTTTTTATTTGTAAATACGGGTTTCCCTTTCAAATCTAATAATGTAATTCCTATACCTGCATTGTTAAATATGGAATAAAATTTTCTTTCGGTAAGTTTTAATTCATCTAGTTTAATGCGTAAGGTTTCTTGTAGCTTATTTTTTAGATTTTCTAGCTGGTTGTTTTTGTGTTGTAATTTTTTATATTGAAGTTGTAATTTGTAGTTGTAATATTGATTTCCTATTAAAAGAAATAGAATTAAAAGAACAATAATAATAAAGGAAATCCATTTATAGGCAACGTAAATAAACTTGTCTTTTTTAATCTTTTCGATGTCTATTTTATGAATAAGAATAAGGGCTTTATTGTCTTTGTAAGAATTGTTTTTTATACTATTATCATCTATTGTTAATTTTTTATAGACATAAATAAAATTCTTATTGGTGTAACTACCAGTAGCATGTTGCTGTATCTCATTCCATAGTTTTTTCTCTGTTTTATATAATGTAAAACTATCAGAATTTGACGTAATATGAGCAAAGTTGCTGCGTTTATTTTTAGAGATTAAACTAAATCCTTCTTCAGTTCTAAGCTCAAAATCTGCATATTCTCCCTTGTTCTGTGTAGCCAATTTATGAAACAAATTATCCATAAAATAGTTAATTACTATTAAGCCATTCCACTTTCCATTGGGTGTATATACTTTTTTTGCAACTCTAAGCACCGGGTTGTATGGAGTTTCAATTTTCCCATATTCCATATTCAAATCAATATTAGAAAAATAAATATCACCTTTTTGTACTTTTACAGCATTCTTAAAATAATAACGATTGCTTTTATTTTGAAGTTTATCATATTCTTTCACTTTAGCCGCATTAATGCTATCAAAATCTACACGAATCGTTTCAAGACCTAAAGTATCAATAAATCGAACCTGATCGTAAGTAGTTTGTAGGTTTGATAAATGAAGAAAAAACTCCTTAAGTTTTTCTTTTTTAGGTTGATTATCTCCTGCAAAATCTTTACTGAATTCCCAATGAATAAGATCAATATCCGTTGCCAAAGACCTGTACATATCATTAATTATAATCCCTTTAGAATTTAAATCATTAACTGCTCCATTTTTAATAATTTCTAGTTGATTTTCCGTAATTATTCTATAATAATTATGAATAATTAAATAACTAATTAAAGACAAAGGAATTAAAAAAAGGAATAGTTTTTTAATATTTATAAATTTCATTATTAGTTATTTAAGAAAAATAAAACAGTGTTGTTTTATAAAGTAATAATTTATTTTAACACAGTGAAATTCTAAATTATTTAGATTTTAAATGTATAGTAAAAGTCTTAAATAGTAAAGTATTTATTAAGGTTTGTTTTTAAGTGCTCTATAATTATTTAGAGAATTTATGATAGTAGAAATCAAAGAGATGTTGTAGATTTCCGTTTCTAAAAAAATACAATGCTTTATTTTATTACAATTATTATACTACTCATTATTTTGTATATGAGCTTAAAACCTAAGAAAAAGGAAAAAATAATTCCTTTAGAAAAAGTGGTAATTCCAACGCTTTGGCATCAAATATTAGCAGATAATGTACTTTTCTATAAGAAACTTACCCATAAAGAACAACAATTGTTTTGTGCTAAGATGGTCTATTTCTTAGACGTAACAAATATAGAAGCCATTCATTTTAAACTAGAAGAGTTAGATAAGTTGTTAATTGCAGCCAGTGCGGTAATTCCTGTTTTTAGATTTCCAACATGGCATTATGCGAATTTAAATACGGTATTAATTTATCCAGATTATTTTGATGAAGACCTGCAATTTAGCAGTAAAACCGAAGGCAGAAATATAGGTGGTTTGGTAGGTACGGGACGTTTCGAAAATCAAATGATTTTATCTAGAAAGGCATTACATCTGGGTTTTCAAAATAAAACAGACAAAGGCAATACAGCTATTCATGAATTTATTCATTTATTAGACAAAGCAGATGGGGTTATAGATGGCATTCCGGCTGCTTTGTTAGATAAACAATTTACAATTCCTTATTTACAGATAATTCATAAAGAAATGGAAGCTATTAATAATGACAAATCAGATATTCGAAATTATGGTGGCACCTCAGAAATTGAATTTTTAGCCGTTGCAGGAGAATATTTTTTTGAAAGACCTAAGTTGTTTAAAAGAAAGCATCCAGAATTGTATACAATGCTAGAAGCTTGTTTTGTGAAATGAGATAATGGTTTAAAAGGTAGATTAAGTATACCTTTTAACTATAAAAATAAACTTCTTTTCGGCTCTTACTAAAGTCAAAAAGAAGTTTATTTTGTGTTATTTTTTCATTACAAATTGATTTGTAATATTCTCGATATCCTTTTGGGTTAACTTTTTGGCAGATTTCTTTATTTTTTTGATAAAGACCGCTACTTCTTCGGCACTTCCTGGAGCTCCTAAATTTTGATTATTAGCATCATTAGAGTCTGTAATTACTTTTAAATTAGCATCTAAAATTAACCAAAAAGGTAAGCCAGCTTTATCTCCATCATACTTTTTTAATAAATCTAGAGAACCTGGGTTTTCTAAATTTTTGTTTTTTGCAGATTCTTTAACAACAATAGGTACAATTACATAATTGTCATCAAAAAACTTTTTAGTATTTTTAGATTGCATGTCTTTGGTCATTTTATGGCACCAACTACACCAAGAGGCTTCAAATTTTATAAAAATAGATTTCCCTTCTTTTTTTGCTATCTCTTGCGCGTTTTCTAATAAATTTTTTGTGCTTTCTTGTGCGGAAACTTGTTGATTAAAAGCGAATAAAGCAGTTATAAAAAGTGCTAGAAATTTAGTTTTCATAGATGTTTTTTTAATGTTTAAAATGTTTTTTTGTACTGTATCAATAGTTTACTAAGATAGCTTTTTTAAAGCTTCTATAATTTCATCAGGCTCAGAACGTGTTCTATAATCAATATTTACATAATTCCATGTAACTATGCCTTTGCGGTTCAATATAAAAGTGGCAGGAATTGGCAATACACTAGCATTACCATTATTTATTTTATCTAAATCAAGATTGCGATCTACGCGCATGTGTTCTGCCATAAATTCTGGTACTTCCCAAGCAACACCATATTTAGAGGCTATTTTTGCATTTTGATCAGACATAACTATAAAATCCATTTCACTAATCTCACTTTTCGTTAAGGAACCATCAGGCACTTGCGGACTTATAGCAACTAAGTTAGCTCCTAAGTCTTTAATTTTGTTTAATTTAGCTTGTAAAGCTCTCAGTTGTAAGTTACAATACGGACACCAATCTCCTCGGTAAAATGTAATTACAAGCGGACCTTCTTCTAATAAAGAATCTAAAGAAATTAATTTTCCTTCTGCATTTGGCAACTCAAAACTAGGTGCTTTTTCTCCAACTTTTAGCGCATTTTTTCCTTCTTCAAAAGCTTTTGCTTTAGTTATTATAGCATCAACACCTTTCATGAAATTAGGATTATTTTTTCTTCCTGCTGCAATTTTAGCATCTGTTTGTGCTCTTAAATTCTTCATTATTTTATTTTTATATTACCAAAAACATCACTAATAATTGAATTTAAAAAGAGTGAATTTATAGATTCATTCTTTTTAGATATTTAAAATGAAATATTTATCATCTTAATACTTTTATAAGTAAGCTGTTTTCGCAAAGCTAAAGAAAAGATAGTTACCATTGTGTTGATTTATGCGTTATGTAAAGCTTTTTTTAAAAGAAATTCAAATGAAAATATGTCACTTTATTCTAAAGTAATTATGACAATTATTCATAATTATGACAAAATATCATCGAATATTTTAGATAAAAGCAATTAATTTATTTTGGTATTTTTTTTGTTTAAAAAACCATGAAGTCTAAAAGATTTCATAATTGAAATAATGTTTAATTTAAAATTTTATAATTATGAGCAATTTAGTAAGTGTTCCTAAAAATGGAAGTTTAGAGAACAGTAATTCAAATCAAAACGTTCTAACTTTGTCAAATTGGTTAGATGACATCTTTAACAGAGAACTGCCATCAGTATTCTCTTCCAATTTTAATACTGGTATTACTTTACCCAAAGTAAACATAAAAGAAACTGCTGATTCTTTTATAGTAGAAATGGCGGTTCCAGGGTTAAAAAAATCAGATTTTCATATAGACCTAGATAATCAAGTATTATCTATCTCTACAGAAACAAAAAAAGAAAGTGAACACAAGGAAGATAATTATACCCGTAGAGAGTTTGGTTATTCTTCTTTTAAAAGAACCTTTAATTTACCAGAAACGGTTAATGATGAAAAGATTAATGCAAATTATGACAATGGTATTCTAAATATTCTTTTACCTAAAAAAGAAGAAGCCAAACAAAAGCCTGTAAGAAACATACAGATTTTATAATTGTATCACTTAATTTTAGAATCAAATATTAAGAGGGATGCTGATTTTTTTCAGCATCCTCTTAATAATCAATTTATTTCTTTAAAATTATATTATGATATCAGCAGAATTTATATCTGGAGATTGAATAAAAGTTTTAGACTGCCCTTAAATTAATTATAAATTAAACTTTAAAGTGATGAAAAAATATATTTTATTATTTATGCTTGGCTTGTTAAGTGTTGGTTGCAAAGGACAAGAAAATGAAACTAAAAAAGTTGAAAAAGGAGGAAACAAAACAAATGTAATTGAAGAACCAAAAGGCACATGGAAAGTTGATAAGGAATTTGATGAAAATGGAAATTTAACCAAATATGACAGTATTTATTCTTGGTCGTCCAATAAAAAGTTAGAGAATCTCTCATTGTCCGATAGAGATAGTTTGATAGAATCCTTTAAATCACGATTTTTTTCAAATTTTTCAGGATTTGAAAACCAGGGGTTTGATAATGTGTTTTCTAAAGATTCACTTTTTAGCAAACATTTTTTTAATGATCATTTTTTTGAAAGTGAATTTGGTAATGATTTTATGAATATTGATACATTAAGACAACAAATGATTGTTAGACAAAAGAAATTTTTAGAAAAATATCAATCAGAATTTATTAAACCTAAAGACGAGAACTAAATAGGTTTCGTCTTTTTTATTAGTATCCACAGCTATAAAAGAATAAAATCATTTCTAAAAAGCAAATACAATTTTAACTATAGTTCATAAATGAGATAGTATCTTTGCACTTTATTTTATTTATGTCTATAAACACTCTTTTAATAACACCACCTTTTACTCAGTTAAATACGGCGTATCCTGCAACTGCGTATATTAAAGGATTTTTAGATTCTAAAAAAGTACCCACAACGCAATTAGATTTAAGTATCGAGTTGTTTACGGCAGTGTTTACCAAAGAATTTATAGACGCTATTTTTAAACAAGCAGAAATGCTCGGCAATAAAGAGTTGCCTTTAGTTTGGAAACAAAGAGAGGATTACATAAATAAAGTAGATTCTGTAATGGATTATTTGCGTGTACAAGAAGTTACGGCGGCGTATCAAATTGTGCATAAAGATTATTTACCTCACGGGCACCGACGTATAAAATTAAACAAAGATTTAAGTACAGAGTTCGGGAAATTAGGAATCTTAGACAAAGCAAAACATATTGCAACGCTGTTTGTAGAAGAATTGGGCGATTTTATCAACACCAATGTAGACGAGTTTTTCTCGTTTACACGCTATGCCGAACAAATTGGTAGAGCCGCTTCTAGTTTTGATGAGATAGATGACTGTTTACAGTTCGAAACTACGCTGATAGAAGATGAAATGTTGTATTTGTTGGATGAGAAATTACAACAAAATAACTACGATTTAATCTGTTTTACCATTCCTTTTCCAGGGAATTTATTTTCCGCTTTGCGATGTGCTCAGTTTATAAAACAAAATTATCCTGAAATTAAAATAGGAATGGGTGGTGGTTATTGCAACACCGAATTAAGGCGTTTATCTGATCCTAGAATTTTTGATTTTGTAGATTTTATTACGTTGGATGATGGCGAAGGTCCGTTGTTAAGAATCACCGAATTTTTAGATGGAAAAATAGGTGAGGAGTCTTTAGAAAGAACTTATATCTGTAAAAATGATACAGTAATATTTGCTGATAAAAAACCAAATACTATTTTTCATCATAAGAATTTACCGGCGCCAAGTTATATCGGTTTGCCAACCGCAAAGTATTTATCTTTTTTAGATGTTATGAATCCGATGCACAGAATGTGGTCTGATGGTAAGTGGAATAAACTCACCATTTCTCATGGTTGTTATTGGAAAAAATGTACTTTTTGTGATGTAAACCTAGATTATATCAGCAATTATCAAAATACAACGGCAGATGATTTGGTGGATAAAATTGAGAAAATAATTTCGGAAACCGGAATTACAGGTTTTCATTTTGTAGACGAAGCTGCACCACCTAAAATGCTAAGAGCATTGGCGAATAAGTTGATAGAACGCAAAGTGTACATTACTTGGTGGACCAACATCAGGTTCGAAAAAACTTTTAATGCCGAATTATGCGCGTTGCTTTCTAAATCTGGCTGTATTGCCGTAACCGGTGGATTAGAAGTTGCTTCAGACAGGTTATTGGCAAAAATGAAAAAAGGAGTTGATATTGGGCAAGTAGCTAGAGTTACTAAAGCTTTTGCTGATGAAAATATTATGGTGCACGCCTATTTAATGTTTGGGTTCCCTACAGAAACGGCACAAGAAACCATTGATTCTTTAGAAGTTGTACGTCAGTTATTTTACAACAATTGCATTCAATCTGCATTTTGGCATCAGTTTGCATGTACAAGCCACAGTCCGGTTGGTAAAAACCCAGATGAATTTGAAATCAATATTATTGGGCCCGAATTTAAAGGTTTTGCAGAGAACGATTTGTATCACGAAGATCCAACAGGAGCAGAGCATCACTTATATAGTGAAGGTTTAAATATTGCTTTAAATAATTACTTAAATCACAAGGGATTTGAAATTCCGATACACGACTATTTCGATTTTAAAGTTCCGAAAATTACCCTAAAAAATAATTTGATTGCAGAATGTTTAAAGGAATAGAAGCTGTTATTTTATAAACATCATTGCGAGTTTTCTAATACATCTTTTTAATTTGTCATTGCGAAGTTTTACTTTTTTGTAAACTGTGGCAATCTCGTATGTAATAAATAGATTACTTCGTGCCTCGCAATGACAAGTTTATTTTTATTTTGCGTACGCTCCAGAGGAATACGTTAACTCATAACTATGTGTGTAAACTTCAAAGACAATACCGAAAGGATCTTCTACATAACACATTTTAAAAGGTTTGTCTTTTGGGTAATATTCTCTAATTGGCATTCTTTGTTTACCGCCGTAAGCCACAATTTTATCTACCAATTCTTCAGTATTTGGATCTTGAATACAAAAATGAAAAAGCCCTGTATTAAAAGGACTAAATTCTGGTGCTTCTTTTATGCCTTGTGGAAAAGAAAATAATTCTACCCCAATTCCGTCTGAAGTAGACAAATGCGCAATTTCAAATTCGGTCCAATCTTCACCAAAAACATCAATACACATCATGCCAATGGCAGTTTTTTTTTCTTTTTTAACCGTAGATGGCTCCATAATAATATACCAACCCATTACTTCCGAATAAAATTTTACTGCCTCTTTAATATTAGGAACCGTAAGACCAATATGTGAAAATGACTTAGGATACTCTTGTTTTGTATTCATAATAATTAATTTAAGTTGCAAAATTAATTTATATTTGCCTTATAAGCAATAACTTACCTAAAAGTAGTATAGTTACCAAAACGAGTAAAATAATGATTATCAATATAATAAATATATCATTTTGATAGAAAAAAATACATGTCCGTTAAATTATACCATGAATTTAATAGGTACAAAATGGAAGCCTTTAGTTTTATTTCATTTATTAGAAGGTGGTTTACGTTCTGGAGTACTGCAAAAACATATTGCAGGTATTTCTAACAAAATGTTTACACAGACTGTTAGAGAATTAGAAAAAGACGGACTTATTTCTAGAAAAGTATATCCTGTTGTTCCTCCAAAGGTGGAATATAAATTAACAAAAAGAGGCCAGTCTTTAGAAGTGATTTTAAGAAGTTTAGACGAATGGGGGTTGGAAGATACTTTGAATCAATAAAATCGATCTATTTTTAAATGCTGGTAATTTTTATTGGTTTTATTGCCGAATTAAATTCAGTAATAAAACCAATAAAATTAATTTATGCCAATTTGTTTTAAACAAACAATAGAATAATAGTTAGTACAATTCCACCAGCTGCAAAATACATTCCTTTTTTAAAAACAGGCATTTTGGGTGTGTACATCCAAAAAGCAGAAAAAACAAAGAACAATAAAGCGACTCCAAAAAAGATATTTAGAAAGTAAAGCGGACTATTGGTATTTGCTTTGTGTAATTTTTCCATTTTATCTAGCACAAATGGTAATTGCATTTTTTTAATATTGGCAAGACCTGTAGTTTGGTTGTAATTTCCGTTTCTTAGGTATAATACAGCTCCTTCTTGCTTTATTACTTTTGCTCCTTTTTTAAAGATAGGAGCTAGGTCTCTAGCAGTTAAGTTTGGCGCTAATTTTTTCTCAGTAATTACTTCTGTTTTTAAGAAATCTGTATCTCTAAAAATCATAATAATTCCGCTTAACGCATACACAAACATGATTCCTGCTAAAAAATAACCTAAATATCTGTGAATAATTCTAACTTGTAATGAAACTGTATTTTTTCTTTTTGACATGACGATATAAGATTTTAAAGTCTATTATGTAGACATAAAATTACAATAAAGGTTTAACTTAAAAGCTTCTTTTTATTAAAAATATAGTACTTTTTTATCAAACTTTTGGTATCGTTTTTTATGTTAAAGATATTCCGTTCTAACTTCCTTTTATTTAATTAGATTTCATGTGTACATCCATTTGTGGAAAAGGAATATTAATGTTATGTTCAATGAATTTACGTCTCATAACTCTACGGATATCACTTTTCATTCTGTCGGAACCAAAGATAGTACTGCTATAAAATAACACTTGAAAATTTAAAGAAGAATCTCCAAAACTCACCAATCTAGCTTCTATGGTTTTTTTAGCATCTACCTCTAAATGTTCTCTGGCACTTTCTTCTAGAATTTTAATTACAAATTCTACATCACTTTCATAAGACACCCCAATATCTATTCTAAAACGGTTTAAATGTGTTTGATGGCTCCAGTTAATCACTTTATTTGTGGTGATTAAAGAGTTAGGAATTATAATAGAAATATCATCTGTATTCAATCCTTTAGAGGTACGTAAACCAATCTCTTGTATTTTTACAATATCTCCATCTATTTCTAAAACATCAGAAATTCTAATCGATCTTTCCGAAAGTAAAATAATCCCAGAAATAATATCATTAAAAGTTTGTTGCAAACCAAGACCAACTCCTACCAATAATGCTGCAGAACCAGCAATTAATATAGTAACTTTAATGCCCAGCGTTTCTAAGATTAATCCGAAAGCGATCACCCAAATTACATATTTTATAATTTGAAATAAAGAATAGGTATTTCTTTCGTTAAATTCTTCTACGTTTTTATGTCTAAACATAGATTTCTTTAATAACCATAAAACCATTTTTGTGAAAAGTATTATTAAAAGCACCATACATAAAGTACTTACTTTTAAGCTATATTCTTCAAGACTAAGAAGTTCAAAGTCTAAAATTTTCTTTACTAATTCCATCTAGTTTTTATTATTAATTTTCCTGTTTGTTATCTTTTTCTTTATTTTTTATAAAACATATTTGTCAAAAATATCATTTATGGTAGTTGCCGGATTTTCGCACAAACCCGGATGCGTTTTAGAACTCTGTATTATAGTGCTTCTGCAAGCTGCCAACCATCTAAATCGATCTGATATTTCAAATGCTCCTATTTTACCACCAGCAGATTTTCCGTCGCAAATTAATTTCCATGCATTTAAATAGTTATTAAGAGTTTCTAGTTCTAATTCTGGCGCCATTGCTTTTAGCTTGTCTGCATTGATATGATATTTGATATCTAAAAACTTTTTACGTTTAGAGAATAAAATTACACCTACATTAAAGAATTCTTCACGTTCTACTTTTGGCACCAATCTAATAATAGCGTATTCAAAGGTAACTTTATCTTGCATTTTCGGCTTCTTTAACTAATTCGTCAATCATAGAAAGTTTTGCATTTAAAAATTGAGTATATGCAGCTCTTATTTCGTTTGGATTTAAAACATCTCCTTCATTCAATAACCAGTCTTCCGGAATGTTCGCAATAATTTCTTTGATTACATCTGCATTGATTCGTTCTTTTATTTCTGAGGAAGCTTCTTGTAAATGAGTCGCTTTAGGCAAAAGTACATGGTCTTTTATTAAAGGGAAAGTTCTTGTTAAGTGATTTTCCCAAGTTTCCCAATTATGATGAAAATAGAAACTAGCTCCATTATCAATAATCCAAAGTTCATTATTCCAGTTTAGTAGATTGGTGTTTTTAGCAGTTCTATCAATATTACTAATCAAACTATCTAAAATAACCACTTTAGAAGCTGTGATTGCATCTACCTTAGAAACCAAAGGGTCGTAGGTAATGGCGCTAGATAAAAAATGGAGTCCTAAATTTAAACCGACGCTAAATTTTAATAAATCCTGAATTTCCTCATCGGGTTCGGTTTTGCTAAAAGAGTCGTCTAGATTCATAAAAACCAACTCGGGTACATGTAAGCCAATTGCTCTTGCGAGTTCTCCTCCAATAAATTCTGAGATCAATGCTTTTTTACCTTGACCTGCACCTCTAAACTTAAGCACATATAAAAAACCATCATCTGCTTTTACGATTGCAGGTAAAGAACCACCTTCTCGTAAGGGCTGTAAATATTGAACAACATTTACAGTTCTAATATCAATTGTATTCATAAATACTAAATTATACTATTTAAGATGTTATTTAATGTTTTTCTGTTAATTTAATTTATCACTTAAATTTTCGACAAATTACAGGGATGTCCGTTCGAGCGCAGTCGAGAACTTTATTTGCATATTAAAATCTACAGATATTTTTTTGTTTCTAATTTCTAATTATTTCTGATATTCTTCAAAAGTTCCATCAGAATAAAAAACGACAATACGTTGTATTTTTTTTCCGACTGCTTCAGAAGAAGAAGTGTCATTAAGTAAAGTTGGAGTACCGGCAGAAGTTGATCTTGTTTCAGTTTTAGTTTCTACATTTTTAGGAAAACTACCTTTTCCATTTAACAACCAATACATGTCTACGTCATTAAATTCTGTTGTTACTTTTAGAATAAAATCTAAACTAGGTTTGTTTCTTCCAGAGAGTATATGAGAAATACTAGAACGTTGTACACCTATTTTATCTGCAAACATAGAGGCAGATAATTGATGAAATTCCATCACCTTTTTTAATCGAGTAGTAAATTCAGATATGTTTACCATTGTAAAAGTATTGCTTTATACAAATGTATACAATCTAAGAGTAGTAACAAAGTATAACATTGTAAATAATTACAAGACAGAATATATGGTTAAACTAAAACTTTAAGTGAGTTATGTAATTAACTTAAATTAAGTAAATTAAAAATAAAGCATAAAGAACTCTTATAAGGTTTAAGTGAGCTGTGACAACCATTCACTAGTTTACAGGTTACAATTTACAACAGTAACATTTGTAACCCAAACCACACTTTACAATTGTAACATTTTGTTGATTTACAATTGTAACTTGTAAATTAGTAACAATTGTAAATAAGAGTATAGGAGAAAATTATTCAAATAAAACACCTTTAAAAAAGAGTGATTTATTAAATTAAAAATCACTTTTTTAATATTAAGATGATTAATTATAAATGATCGTTAGGTTTCAAAAATTCTTTATTTTTGAAAAAAAATACATCATCGAATATGAATACTTTACCAATCAATTTTTTAGAAAATATTTACGCCCAGCAAAAAGAAAGTACTCTGCATGGAAAATGGATTACCTATAAAGACATTGAGAATCTATTTTCTAAATATGTTTCTAAGTTTGAAGTTTCTCAAATTGGTTCTTCCGAAGAAAACAGACCTATTCATCAATTAAAAATTGGAAATGGTGCCAAGAAAATATTATTATGGTCTCAAATGCACGGAAATGAAAGTACAGGTACAAGAGCATTATTCGACCTTTTTAATTGTATTTTAAATTCGTCAGAAAGTATTTTTACTAAAATATTAGAAGAATGTACCTTGGTTTTTATACCAATGTTAAATCCTGATGGCGCACAAGCTTATACAAGAGTGAATGCAAACGAAGTAGATTTAAATAGAGATGCTGTTAATAGAAAAGCAAAAGAAAGTAAGCTTTTACGCAGTGTTTTAGAGCAATTCAATCCTCAGTTTTGCTTCAATTTACATGACCAAAGAACTATTTTTAGTGTAGAAGGTACTAAAAACCCAGCAACGATTTCTTTTTTAGCACCATCCGAAGAAATTACGAGAGGTCTTACAGAAGGTAGAATAGCAACAATGGATGTTATAGTAAGTATGAATACGATGCTGCAAAACGTGATTCCTAATTTTGTTGGTAGATATACAGATGAGTTTTACCCAACAGCAACGGGAGATAACTTTCAGAAGCTAGGACATAATACTATTTTAATAGAATCAGGACATTATCCTGATGATTATGACAGGGAGGAAACAAGAAAATATACATTCTTTTCTATATTACAAGGATTGCATCACATTGCTAATTCTGCAACCTTTATAGCGTATGAAGATTATTTTAATATTCCGAATAACGATAAAATTTTCTATGATATCATTCATCGATATGCAGACTCTAAAAATGATATTGCTTATCAATATGTAGATAAAATTATAGACGGGAAATTTGTTTCAAAATTAAACAAAGTAGATGAAAATAGTTTAAAATTCAAGATTGGGCACTCCGAAATCGTTTTCGAAGATAAAATTGTTTAAGTATTTGTCAGTTTTGTGCTAGTTAAATTAAATTAAATTCATAAATTTGCATAGTAATTTGAATAATACGTAAAAAATGAAAAAATTTATATTAGACGAAATTGATCATCAAATATTAGATGTGTTAATTGAAAACGCAAGAACCCCTTTTACAGATATTGCTAAACAGTTATTAGTGTCTGCAGGTACAATTCACGTACGTGTTAAAAAAATGGAAGACGAAGGTATTATTCAAGGGTCTACACTTACCTTAAATTATGAAAAAATGGGCTATTCTTTTATAGCACATGTAGGTATATATCTAGAAAAAACATCTATGACTCAGAATGTTATTGAAGATTTAAGAAAGATACCCAATGTAACAGTAGCGTATGTTACTGCTGGCAAATACAATATTTTCTGTAAAGTTAGAGCTAAAGGTACTAATGATGCAAAGGATATTATTTATAGAATAGACGATGTTCCTGGAGTAAATAGAACAGAAACAATGATTGCTTTAGAAGAAAGCATCAATGATAAAAAGAGAATGATGCACGAAATTTTTCAACAATTGTAAGCTTCTTTTTTTTATACTATATAAAATCCTTATCAATAATATGATAAGGATTTTTTTATGGATTCTGTATTTTTATCAATAACATTATTGATGTCATAATATTTTAGAGGTTTATATAAAAAGTGAATTGGAGAAAAGTTCAAGAGATAATAATTTTGCTGGAATTTAAAACTTTTAGGGTACGTGGTCATAGAAGAATGGAGTGATGGCTATTTAGACTTTTAAGAGATGTATCTTGCGTTTTCACAAGGCTACAAGGACTTTATTTATTTCCGCAATAAACAATCCGAATCTGCCACTTTTATTTATTTGGTATTCTAACACAAATTATTAGTAGACCTTAAAATTTTAACATTTCTATATTTGTTGAATTATTAAAAAATACTATTTTTAGAACTTAAACGACTACTAATGAACAATAAACAAATCACCTTAAAAAATCGTCCAAAAGGAACTCCAGATAAAAACACTTGGCAATTCGAGGAAAACCCAGTTCCTGAGCTAGAAGAAGGAGAAATTTTAATACAGCAACATTACATTTCTTTAGATCCTGCAATGCGTGGTTGGATGAATGATACCAAATCTTATATTCCGCCTGTTGCTATAGATAGTGTTATGCGGGCAGGTTCTATTGGTAAGGTAATTAAAAACAAAAACAATCCTAATTTTCAAATAGGCGACTGTGTTTCTGGTTGGGGTGGCGTGCAGCAATATATTGTTTCAGATGGAAAAGGTTGCTTTAAAGTAGATGAAAAAGTGGCTCCAATGCCAACTTTTCTCGGTACTTTGGGTATGCCTGGAATGACTGCTTATTTCGGAATTTTAGAAGTAGCAAAGATAAAAGAAGGAGATATTGTATTGGTTTCAGGCGCTGCAGGTGCTGTTGGTAGTATTGTTGGTCAGATTGCAAAAATTAAGGGGTGCAGAGTCATTGGTATTGCAGGTGGAAAAGAAAAATGCGATTATATTATAGATGAGTTGGGTTTTGATGCTGCTATAGATTATAAAACAGAAAATATTTACACCGCATTAAAGCAGAAATGCCCTAGAGGAGTGGATGTTTATTTTGACAATGTTGGTGGTAAAATTTTAGACGCAGCTTTAAGTAAGTTACGCATGAACGCAACTGTGGTGCTTTGCGGAGCAATTTCACAGTACAACAACAAAGCAAAAGTTACTGGCCCAAGTAATTACCTATCTTTATTGGTTACGCGTTCTACAATGAAAGGAATGGTTGTTATGGATTATGCTAAAGATTTTGGTAAAGCAGCAAGTCAGATGGCAATTTGGATGCAAGAAGGTAAGCTAAAGTCGCGAGAAGATATTTACGAAGGCATTGAGAATTTTCAAGAAACGTATAATAGATTATTTACGGGAGAGAAAAACGGAAAATTATTGTTAAAGGTTATAGAGTAGTGGAGTTAGAGCACTTTTTTCAATGTCCACATTGTTGGGAAGAAATCTCAATGATTTTAGACAGCAGTGTGCATCAACAAACGTATATAGAAGATTGCGAAGTCTGTTGCAATCCCATAGAAATTACGCCAATTTTTGAGGATGGTGAACTTGTTAGTTTTAACGCGCAGTCAATAGATCAATAATATTTTATCTTTTTTGAAGCCATTTCCTGCTTTCCGCACTCGCTTTTTTTATTCAGAAAAAGAATAAAAAAGAGCTCAAACAATTGCTGCAATCAGGGCTAAGATTGTTTGCAAACTTTTTGTAATAATTAATAAAAGAACAGCCTACAAAAATGAAGCATAGGTTCCTATCTGTGTAAGAATGACAAAATCAAAGATTCTCTAAAAGAATATTAAAAAAAAAACATTGACTCTCTGTATTTTTACTTTGTGAATCTCTGCGAAACAATTTATCTACTCATGTGGGTTTTTCCAAGAAAAAGCTTTAAATAAGGCTATCCAATCTTCGGGAAAAGAAGCTTTTAAGATTAACTCTTCTTCTGTAAAAGGATGTTTAAATTCTAATTTTCCAGCATGTAAAAACATGTTTTTCCAACCAAAATTTTCTTCAAACATTACATCATGGTTTTTATCACCATATTTTGTGTCACCAATTAAAGGGTGACTTATTTTGTTAGAATGCACACGTAATTGATGCATTCTTCCAGTTTTTGGAGATAGTTCTACCAAACTATAACGAGAAGAATCGTATGGTTTTACAGGGATGTCTAGTGTAACTTGTTCTAACGTTTTTAAGTGTGTTAAGGCTTCTTTATGTACGTTTGCATCTCTACCTTTTACAGGAGAATCAATAACTTTTGTTTCCGGAGAAAAACCACGGACAACTCCATAGTAGGTTTTCTGAATTTCGTTAGCCGTAAACAAATCTTGAAACTTAGAAACATACTTCGTTTCCTTAGCTAGTAAAATAATGCCAGATGTTTTTCTGTCTAAGCGATGAATCGGGTAAAATTTTCCACCTATTTGTTCGTCTAGCAGTTGTAAAAGAGACTGCTCATCAGCAACATTTCTAGAATGATGCGCGTGATGTACGAGTACGTTATTGGGCTTTGCAACACAAATAATATACTCATCTTGGTAAATTACAGGGATTTCCATAAAAAAAAATTATAATAATTTTTGAAGTTGATACTCTAATTCAGAAACAGATATCTTTTCTTTAATAATACGACCGTTTCCATCTATTAAAACCATATAAGGAATTGATTTAATACCATACATAGAAGAAATTCGGCCATAATCATCAAAAATATGATGCCAGCTTAACATATTGTCTTGTTCAATACCAGATTTCCAAGTTTCCCTGTTTTTATCTTCAGAAACCGTAAGAATTGTAAAACCTTTGTTTTTGTACTTGTTATAGATTTCTCTAACTCTAGGCGTTACCATTCTACAAGGTCCGCACCAACTTGCCCAAAAATCTATTAACACTATTTTATTGCCTTTTATAATGGATTCTAAGGAAATTAACTCTCTGTTTAAGCCATCACCAGAAAACATAATAGCTGGTTTTCTGTATACTTTTTTAGCAGCTACTATTTTATTTTTTTCAGCCAATTCAGCATCAAAAATTTGTTGTTGCCTGGTAATTTCTTTATCTAAAAGAGTTTTTAAAATGGTTGATTTTGCAACTTCAGTATTACTTACAATGCTTTTAAGCTCTTCTAAATCAAAGTTTTGAGGTGTTAAAAAGAGCGTAGATGATAGAAGGTTATTTGCGTTGGCAATAATATAATCAGAATTTAAGATTTTAAGTTCAGAATTTATTTCTTCAATAGATTTTCGAAAATCTTTAGAGGTTATTTTTTTAACCATAAAAGAGTCTAATAAAGCTAATTTTTTGAAGCTTAGCTCTTTTTTTAAGGAATTAAATTTCTGTTGTTTCGTGTTTAATAAACCTCCTATAATGGTAATGTCGTTTTTGTCTACAAAAACGGAATACTTACTATTCTCTATAATTATTGGGTGTTTTTTAGTTTGATTTTGTACTTGTATTTTATAGTCTTTTGCAGAATCTACAAAACCGTTAAAGGTAAAAGAGTTCTTGTTAATTTTAGAAGAATCTATTTTTACATTTAGATCGTTAAGTAAATAAACGAGAGAAGAATTTGTGGTAGATAAAGTCCCATTTACGGAAAAACCACTTTTAATTACTTCTTTTTTAACATCGGTCTTACAAGAAGTAAGTGTAATGAAAACTAAACTTAAAAAAATAACTAGTTTACGCATAAAACATATTTATAAATTGATGTAACACCTAATAACCTCGCAAAATACTATTATTTGCTCAATTTATATATTGAAAAGAATTATTTTTAAGTGTTTCTTTTTAATTGTAGTTATTCATCCCGCGAAAGCGGAATCTATTCGTATTAGTTTTTTCTAAATTTTAGAAGTGTAATTAAAAGTAAAGAAATAGCACCGCAAACAAAAAAACCAATGAATAGAGGTAAAGCAGTAGTGGTAATGTAGCTGCCAATATAAGTGGCAATTGGCACTGCCATAATTGTAGAAACAAAACCATTTATTGCGGCTCCAACTCCAGCAATATGACCAATTGGTTCCATAGCTAATGCTCTGGTGTTACCAAATAGAAAACCAATTGAAAAAAATTGCAATCCAAAAAAGAGCAATAAAATATAAATACTAGGATTTGAATCTCCCCAGAAAAAGACAATATATAGTAGTGAAACTATTGTAAACATGGCTGTGAAAAAGAAAACTAATTTAAACATTCCTATTTTTACAACTAGTTTTCCGTTTAAAAAAGTAGCCAAACCAATACTTATAGCCAAACCAGCAAAAATAAAAGGAAATTCTTCTTCTAAATTATATTGTTCTACAAAAATATGTTGACTAGCGCTTAGATACACCATAAAAGAACCCGTTATAAAACCAGAAAATATGGTAAAAATTACCGCGTATTTATACTTTATAAATTCTTTAAGACCATCTACAAAAAGTGCTAACCTAAATTTCTTTCTTTTTTCTATTTTTAAAGTTTCTGGTTGTCGTTTCCAAACCCAAAGCATAATAAAAACTCCTACAACTAACTGACTATAAAAAATAGATTTCCAACCGTAAGCATCTAGTAGTAACTTACCTAAAGCAGGTGCTATAACAGGTATTAATAGAAAAATAACGGTGATAAAAGACATCACTCTTGCCATATAGTTACCGTTAAAACGGTCCCTAACCATGGCGATGCTTATAGTTCTAGGTGCAGACAAACCAACTCCTTGTAAAAGTCGACCTACAATCATAGTATCTAAATCTGTAGCAAAAAGACAAATAAAACTAGCGAATACAAAAACTGTAAAACCGATATAAATAACAGGTTTTCTACCAAAACTATCAGATAATGGCCCGGAAACAAGTTGCCCAAAACCAATACCTAAAAAAATCATGGTAATAAATAGCTGATTGTTTTTTGGATCTGCAATATGAATGGTCTTGCTAATATCTGCAACAGCCGGCAACAAAGCGTCTATTGCAAAAGCAACTAACGACATTAATGAAGCCATTACAATAATAAATTCCGATTCTGATTTTTGTCTGATTTTCACGTATAGAAAATGTCTTTATTTAATTTTTTTAAGCTTGTATTTATTAAAGCAATGTAAAAAAAGAAGTTGTCTAAGAAGTAATATTACTTGTCATGCTGAACTTGTTTCAGCATCTTTACTTACTGAAGTTTCATCTTCCAAAGAATCTGAAATAAATTCAGATTGACAAAAAAACACTTTTTAGACAACCTATATTGTAATTGAATAAATTTTCTATTTATTCTCTCCCAATTTCATTTATTGTAGAATTATTTCCAATTCCTTTTGGGTTTTCACCCCATTTATTTGCACCAGAAACACTATCTGTACACAATATTACCAATAACCAAATAGAGCCAATTAAAGGTATTAGTGCAATTAAAAAGAACCAACCACTTTTTCCTGTATCATGTAATCTTCTTACAAGAACAGCTAAACTTGGTACTAAAACGGCCAAAGTATAAATATAACTTAATCCCCCTAATAAAGGCGACTCTAAAGCGATACCAATTCCAGCAAACACAAAAGTTATTACAATAGAAATTATTGCATTAAATAGTGTAAACATCCAAAATTCTTCTCTTCTTGCTCTACCGTTAAAATCTGCGTAATGTTCTTTTACTACTTTTAAATACCAATTCATATAATTTATTTTTGTTTTTTATTAAAGCTGCAAATGTAAGTTATTATTTAAAAAAGACCTCTCGATTTTAACTCTAAATACTTGTTTATTGTATCTCCCGTTAAGTTTTTTGGCTTTGTTAAAACAGATTGTATACCATACTTTTTAAGTTCTTTTACAATGTTTTTCTTTTCGTACATAAATTTTTCAGCAATAATACTGTCATAGACGTCTAAAACATCTTCTGATTTTGAGGTTGTTAATGCTTCTAAATCAGTGTTTTCAAAAAAGATAACTAGCACCAAATGGTTTTTTGCCAACGCTCTTAAATAAGGGAGTTGTCTCTTTAAACCATCCATAGTTTCGAAATTTGTATAAAGAATTAACAAGCTTCTTTGTGTAATTTTTCTTTTAACAACGGCATATAACGTACTAAAATCCGATTCTGAGAAATCTGTTTTTATGTTGTGTAAAGCTTCTGAAATTAAACTCATTTGAGAGTTCCTTTTCTCTGCAACTACCCAATCTTCCAACTTTGTTGAAAAAGACAACATACCTGCTTTGTCTTGCTTTCTTAAAATAACATTGCTAATGGCCAACGTAGAATTAATAGCATAATCTAACAGACTTAAATTATTGAAATGCATCTGCATAGCACGACCTTTATCAATAATAGAATATACAGGTTGCGATTTTTCTTCTACATACTGATTGATCATTAACTGATTTCTCTTTGCAGTGGCTTTCCAGTTTAAAGACCGAATATCATCACCCGAAACATATTCTTTAATCTGCTCAAACTCTAAAGAATGACCGATTCTACGTACTTTCTTTGTCCCATAAGAAACCGCATCATTGTTAAAAGCTCTAAAATCGAATTCACGCAACTTTAAAAACGAAGGATAACATTTGAGCTCTTTTTCTTCTCCTAAAACGTGTTTTTTAGTTGCTAATTGCAAAGGTGAACTTGCGTATACATTAATATTTCCAAATAAATAAACACCTCGTTCAGTTGGAGTTAAATCGTAGTGAATTGTTTTTTCTTCTTTTTTTGATAAAATAATATTGAAGATAAAATCTCTTTTTTGAAACTGAAACGGAATTTCTTCTATGATAGAAAGATGTGTTCTAAATCCGTAAAAACTCTGCAATTGCATCGATATTTTATTTTCATCGCCATTCGATAAGCGTTCTGGTAAATACCTGTTTACTGTAATTGCGTTCTTGGTGTTGTATAAAATAAAAATATCTACCAATACCAGTACCACTAAAATAAAAAGCAACATTTTAGCTACTACAAAAAAGAGAGGAATGAAAAATCCAACCACAAAAAGGGCGGCAATTCCACCTAAAAGGTAGAAAAATCGGTTGTTTAAGAATAAAGTGTTGTAAAAATGTTTCAATGTTGTTTGCTATTAGCTTGTTGGCTTTTAGCTTTTAGCGAAACGCTAAAGGCTAAAGGCATATTTTTACCTTGGAATTTCCACTGCTTCAATAATTTGCTCTATAATTTGTTTACTTGTTAAACCTTCCATTTCTCTTTCTGGCGTTACAATGACTCTGTGTTGTAATACAGGGATGGTAGCTCTCTTAATGTCTTCTGGTGTTACGAAATCTCTTCCTTCAATGGCTGCAAATGCTTTAGAAGCACCTAAAATAGCAATACTTGCTCTTGGCGACGCTCCTAAATATAAAAAGGAGTTAGAGCGTGTATTCACCACAATATTGGCAATGTACTTTAGTAAATTCTCTTCAATTTTAATCTGATTGACTAAATTTCTAAACTCAACTATTTTTGCTCCAGTAATAACGGTTTCTATTTTACTCGCTTTTGTGGTGTTTTCTAACGCTTGTTCCTTTAAAAGAATTTGTAATTCCTCATCAGCATTCGGGTAATCGACGTTAATTTTGAATAAAAAACGGTCTAATTGCGCTTCTGGTAAACGATAGGTTCCTTCTTGTTCTATAGGGTTTTGCGTTGCTAAAACCACAAAAGGCTCTTGTAGTTTAAAGGTTTGACCGTCTATAGTAATTTGTTTTTCTTCCATCACTTCAAACAAAGCAGCTTGTGTTTTGGCAGGTGCTCTGTTTATTTCATCGATTAGAATCATGCTAGAGAAAATAGGGCCTTTTTTAAACTCAAATTCAGATGTTTTCACATTAAAAACAGAAGTTCCTAAAATATCCGAAGGCATTAAATCTGGTGTAAACTGAATTCTACTAAAACCAACATCAATGGTTCTTGCTAACAATTTTGCGGTAATGGTTTTGGCAACTCCAGGTACACCTTCAATTAAAACATGACCGTCTGCAAGCAGTGCAACAATCAATAAATCCATCATGTCTTTTTGACCGACAATTACTTTTTTTAATTGTTGTTTTATCTTAAAAACACTCTCTTGTAATTCAGATAAATCGATTCTATTTTCAAAAGAGATGTTCTCTTGTGGTTCTTCGTTATTTGGTATTTCCATATCTTAGTTATTTAAGAAATTTTCTATCATTTTATGCAATACAACTAATTCTTCTTCAAGACATTCTGTCTTTTTATTTAAAGTAATAATTGAATTCACTAAATACTTTGTTCTTTGCAAATCATTTCCAGATTTAGCGGCTAGTTTTTCAATAAAATCAGTATTTAAATTACTAGTATCTAAAAGGTATTTAGACCTTACTTTCTCTAAAAAGTAAGCTATTTTTTTATCAACTAAATTCTTATGATCTTGTTCTTTTAAATACAAATTGGCAATGGTTTGTGTAAATTCTACTGTCGAGTTTTTTAAAGGTTCTATAATAGGAATTGCACGTTGTTTTCTTCTTGCATTAAAAAGCATAAACAGTAATAACCCCATTAAGGAAACAAATAAAAACCACGTTAATGTAGGGTGTTCTAAAAAGAATTTAAACACATTAGAGTTGTCTTCTTTTTTATCTGCATGTTTGCTAGATTTTATATGTGTATCCCAAATAACGTCTGCATTTGGCAAATATGAAAATACATTTGCCATATATTCTTCGTTATTATTTAACAAGTAATAATTAGTGAATGCAATTGGTTGAATGTGTAAATAGAAAGCGCCTTTTCCGTGATGGATTTTAATAAAGTTAGGTACTTTTTCTCCATCAACCTCAAAAGTTCCTAAAACACTGGTTGTATTTTCATCGTATTGTAAAAAGTAGTTTCTTCTAATATTTCTATCAAAAGAAAAAGAAGTTTTAGAAAAATTGTTGTTATTTAACTCAAAAGTTCCTTTTAACTTCTTTAAATCCTTTACAGAAAATACTTTATCATCTAAATTATTGGTGGTGAATTTTAAAGAAGATTTTAAAGTGTCTTTAAAACTATTGAAAGCTAAAAAGACATTATTTCCTTTAGATACAAAGTCTAAAAGCGCTGTAGTACCGTTATTTGTATATTTATATCCACTGTGCTTTATACAAACGTAATTGTGTTTTTTTAAGCTGTCAAAATCTGCATTGAATTCTAAATAATCATAAATATTTTCTTTGAGTAAGGTAACTTCTTGGTCTTTAAAAAGGTTTTCTACCTCATGATATGCTATATAATTGCCAAACGGACTTTTCTCTTTCTCTTTAAAGTTTTCGTTCCAGTCTGTTTTATTACAGCTTATGAATGCTAACAAGAGCAGGAGCGGAGCGTATTTTTTTATATGCTGAAGTACCATTATTTTAAAGTCTTTTTAAAAGATTGATACTTGTTTTCTGCCAATTTAAAATTGGTTTCGTCTATAGGGAAATCTCCATACCAAACATAAGAATATACATATGACAAGTACGAAAAATCAGTTCTTGTAGTGGTATCTTCAATTTCAAAAAGGTATTCTGAGTTTGTTTTATCTTTATGATAATCAATGAGTTTCTTGCTCGATAATATTTTTAAAACCGACAAATAATAATAGCGAATTGCCAATCTGTATTCTTTAGAATGAATCGCTTTTTGCAGCAAGCCTTCGATATCTGTTTCATGAATATCTTCGTCTTCATAAATTAACTTTTCGGCAACTTTCTTTTTAGATTTTTTAAAGTTCCAAAAATTAGAATCTGCGCCTAAAACGGTTTTCAGAATAATAAAAATGATAATAGCCCCTAAAATAAAAGGGAATATATTACTGATAAAATATATGATTGCACCAATAATAGCGGCACTTGCGGGAGAAGTATGTTTTTTTTCTTCTTCCTCTTTAATATCCTCTTCTGTATATTGAAACTCTTTATCGTTATACTTTTCTTTTAAATCTTCTGTAAATGCTCTTTTTTCAGCATATTCTATAGATTTATTATAATGAATAGTCTCTTTTTCTAAAGAAACAAGACTGTCATTTTTTACCTGAGAGAACCCCACAGTTATATAAAAAAACAATAAAAAGATTAGGCTTTTTCTCATTAACGTAAATTGTATTTATTGGCTACTTTAAAAGGAAAAACCAAATAATAATAACTTATAGAAATAAGGCTAAAGCCAATAATAGCAAAACATAGAATAGTAGGCATTATATTAGAATATCGTGTAATATACCCTTCTAAAAATGCTGCGGCTAAGGTAAACGGAATGGTGCTTATAAAAATATAAAACGCCGCTTTTACCCCAATTTTAAAAGATTCGAAACGTTTGTAAGCGCCCGGAAACAAGATGCTTGCGCCAATAATATAACCAGCAGCAGCTTCTATAATCATTCCGAAAATTTCGTAAGTTCCATGAATCCAGATTCCTTTTAAACTATCAAACAAACTATTATTCTGATAAAAGAAAGCCTGAAAAACCGCCACCATAATGGCATTATAAACTACATAAAACCCAGTGCCAATTCCTAAAAACAGGCCAGATAAAAACATATTTAAACCTACACGTTGGTTGTTATCGTATATACCAATAAAAGTTCCCCAATTGCTTCCGCCTTTATAGATGGCCATGGCATCGCCACTTTCTATGTTTTCTAAGGTTTTTTCTACATAACTATCACCCAAAATTTGTCGTGCAAAAGAAGCATCATTCAATGTAGATAATAATCCGATGAAAAAACAGGCAAAAAAGACGATAAACGATAAGTAAATGAGTTTTCTGTATTGGTAGGCGAGTAGTGGTACTTTATCAAAAAAGAAATATAAAAACACATTTCTATTACGCCTTTTTGAGTGGTATACCTTATCAAAGCTAGATTTTGCCAACTTATTTAAATACTCTGTAACCTTACTTTTTGGGTAATACGTTTGTGCATATACCAAATCATTCATGATCTGAATATGCAGGTTAGCTATGTCATCCGGACTTTTTTTCTCTTTATTTGAAAAACCTAGTTCAAATTCGAGCCATTTTTCTTTATTTTGCTTTATAAAAGCGACCTCTCTCATTCAGAGCGAATTTAACCATTGCATGAAAAGACTCCAAATAAAAACAGCACAAAATGTCAACATCAATTTTACCCTTGCAAATGTGGGGCAAAGGCTCTTTGCGTTTGGTATAGATAACATTTTAAAATTTGCTTATATCTATTTTGCTATTAAAATGTTAGACTTTAAAATGTTTGAAACCGCGGTAGAAGGAGATTCTTGGTCTTTACGTGCCATCGATATTATGATTTTTTTACCCGTTACTTTTTATTCTTTGTATACAGAGATTTTGTTAGGCGGACAAACAGTGGGTAAAAAACTATTGCATTTAAAAGTAATCAATATTGAGGGTTTTAAACCCTCTACAACCGATTTTGTAATCCGATGGTTTTTAAGAGTCGTAGATTTTAACCTTTTTACCTTATTATTTGTTTATGTGGCGTCTTTAGGGTTAGATGGTGAAGTTGTTTTATTAATGCTGCTATTTTTCTTCGGAAAAATGATTGGTTTCTTTTTGATATTATTCACCAAAAACCAACAACGTTTTGGAGATATCATAGCCAATACTGTTGTTATTTACCTAAAGGATAATGTAAAGTTTTCTGAAACTATTTTAGAAGACATTTCAAATACGTACATACCAACGTATCCGAATGTGATAAAATTATCTGACAATGATGCCCGTATTATTAAAAGTACGTTTCAAAATGCACTTAAATTTAACGATTACAAAACACTCATTAAACTACGATCTAAGGTACTAGAAGTTACGGGTATTAAATCTGTACATAAAAGTGATAAAGAGTTTATAGATATTGTTTTAAAGGATTATAATTTCTATACGCAGAATATGTAAATGATAGTTAAACCTAACAAAAATCATGTTTTGACTGCTGCTAATTTTTTAATTTTATCGAATTCTTTAAAAGATTTCACTTTTAAGAATTTAGATCCTTATTCTTGCTGATGCTGTAAAGTATTTGTGATAAGAATTATTTAATTTTAAAAATAATACTGTATGCAAACAAAAATATCACACTTAAGTGATTTAAAATTTAACTTAGAAACCTGGAGGAGAGAATTGCGTTTTCATTTTAATGAAATGGATACGTTTGAAGAACAATTGGAAGAAATTGCTGCAAGAAAGTATAACAAAAATGCTGCTATACAAATAGAGCAATTTCAAAATCGAATTCTGTTAGAGAAAGATGCCATAGCCAAATTAAAGCATCGTTGTAAGAATAAAATGGCTATTTTAAATAAATTGAATTTCTGTGAGGATGTTGATGCAAGGTATAGAAGTGAACATAGACCTTTAATGAAGGATATGCGCACGTATATTAAAATGCATTATGAATTGAAAGAGGAAATGATGGCGTTTTTCTTAAATTGGTTGGAATAGCGTTTTAGTCTTTTATTTTATAAAGTAGGATGTTCTTTTTTCTTTACAAAAAACCTATTTAACATAATATAAATTATAGTACAAATGTATTGTTTAGTTAATAAGAGTGGTTTATCCATTTGATAGCTATAATGTAGTATTATGTAAAATATCCCAGAAGCATTCGTTTTCATTAGAATAATTAGAACTTGGGTCATTAAACGATTAAGCGGTTTGCTTCGCAGCGTTTAAAAAACATTTGTATCTATAATTAGCCGTTATGTAAAATAGCCGCTACCAAGCGCTCGATTGTTTTATAAAATCAAATTGCTCTGGCAATTTATTTTACACACAATTATCCAACGCTTGCCAACGCCAAAATAAAAGCTAACCTTTTTGCTCTTTTTAAAAACCGCGTATTCTATAAAATGTACGTTATAAAAAATTTCACGCGATTCTCGTGGATTGCCACAACAGCATAAATTTTAAGAAAAATAAAATTCTATGCACTTGTTATATTTAATCTTTCAATTAATCTTTTTTTTCTTCTTTCATTATCTTTTGTCTTGAAACAAAACTATAATTAAGGAATGTATTTTAAAAATTGATACTGAATCAATTCTTTAAAATAATATATGATTTTGGAAACAATTAACGGCTCATTCGCTATATTTTAGACTATTTAACTAACATTTAGTAAAGTGTTGTATCCAAATACAATCATCCACTGGATAATTGCATTCGTATAGCCTAAAATATTTACGCTCACTTCACCTTATTGTTTTACCAAAATTTTATGAGGCCAAGGTCATTATTAGAATTCTCCTTTTTAGATAAAATTCAGAATAAATAAGCAAAATAAAACTTTACTTACTAACCCAACGTTCTGTCTTATATAGCTTAGAGGCTATAAATGCACCAATCAAGAGACCAATCCAAGCAAATAGTATAGCCAAAAAGCCTGTAGACCATTCTCCTAAACCTGTATTAACAGTTGCTATCCAAAATATGCCAATAGTTGCCCAAGCTGTTACAGTTGCACTTATAAAAATAGCCTTAGTAGTGTTGCCAAAAGCTTTAGCACAAAGCCAAAAAATGAAAACCAATATAATAGTTAACAGCGTATCCCATAAGGTCCAGACAACCATATTTTCAAGTTCCATTTGCCCTATAACCATTTTACCCTCAAAAAAGGATTGCATTCTAGGGAATACTAATAAAACAGCACGTAAAACTTCTGAAATATTTATCCAAATACTGGTTATTAGTGTGATTATAGCAAACTGTTTAAAATTAAAATCGGTTTTCATTTTTATCTTTTTATTTATTTAATGTTTTTTTATACCAATCTACAATACCTTCTCCAATTTCGTGTGGATGTGATTCTTGTAGATAATGCTTTCCTTCACCTAAATCTACTGCAGTAACATTTTTCCAAGTTTCAGCTATATGCTCACCTAATTTTCGATTAATTATTAGTCCTGGTTCTGCATAAAAGAGCAACTTAGGAACGTCTGAATTTTTATGATATTCATTATATGAATTAACAATGTCAGTGCTGAATTTTGGAACACCATCAAACGAAATTTGACCTGGCCACATAAACAGTGGTTTACGACTCTTTTCTTCCATATAAGGAGCTCGGTAATGGTCCATTTCTTCTTTAGTTAATTCTCTGCCTGCCATCATAGGTAGCATAGCTTCAATAAAGAAGTTGTTTTTAACAATCATTTCATGTCCTTCTACAGGGTCACGGAATTTTTTGAATAGTGCTTCGGTCTCTTTAGTCGTATTTTTCCAATAAGAAACTTGAACCATAGCTTCAAAAAACACTATTCCTTTTACATTTCCTCTATGCTGATTGGCATAATTGAAACCTAAACCAGAACCCCAATCTTGTATTACTAGAATGACGTTTTTTAGCCCTAACTTTTCAACAAATGCATCTAAATAAGCAATGTGATCTTTTAATGTGTAGTCTATATCTGGCTTGTCAGATTTGCCCATTCCAATAAGATCTGGAACAACTACACGACCTAACGGACTTACATGCGGAATGATGTTTCGCCATAAATAACTTGATGTAGGATTACCGTGTATGAGTAAAAAAGTCTCTTTTGAATTTTTATCTCCTTCATCTACATAATGCATTTTAGAATCTAATACTTCTTGAAATTTAGACTCAAAAGGAAACGCTGCTGATATTTGTTTTTTGTTTGTCATATTTTTTTACTTTTTAAATTTTTAATTTGAACTTTTGCGGTTTAAAACTCTTCCTGCTTTTCTAACTTGCTTCAGTTTTTCTCGTTTTGCTTTATCCCATTTTTCTGTACCTGCACTATATCCATAAGCACAAATTTTAGTTGCATTTTTAAATAGAAATGCTTCCTGCTCTTTTGGGTAAATATGTCCTATTTCTCTAAGTGTCCAACCTACTCCTTTCTCTACATAATAAGCTTTGTCAGAAATTAAAGGTGCTACCAAATCTATAAGTACTTGAAAAGGTAAATAGTGTTTTCTATGTGCGCTATAATAAAGTAAACCTACTATGCTTTGTCTTCTATGCCATGGGTTTTTAGATGTATTCCATTTTTTATACGTTGGCATAATTAGTTCTGCATCATATTCAACCAATTGAGCGTATATTTTTGAAATACTATCACTTGTTTCCCAACGATTAATTTTGTCTTGCCATAATTTAATCGTTGACCAAGAGGTAAGTATATCTTCTTTATTTTTAATATGCTCCTCCAAGAAATACAAACAAAACATTTCTGTTCTGTAATCTTGAGTGTTTTTCCAGATAAAATCCCATATATCTAGTTGTTCACCAAAAGTTAAAAGGCTAAAACTAAAGCCCGCATTAAAAGCTTTCCTTTGTAAAGGAACTGTATCACCTGCTTTAGAAGTGATTATTTCTATTTCTTGAAGATAGTTTTTCATTTCTATTCTAAAAATCTTGTACTGTTGGACGAATTATTGGTTCATTAATTTAAAGATTCACGAATAGATTCTTTTCCGCTAAATAACTCAACTGTTTTGCCTTTTGTAGAGTTATTTTCTAGACAATACGAAATTACATGAGCTACATCTTCTCTTGGAATGACTAGCTCTTTAAAATTTTCAGATCTTGTAGTTCTAATTAAACCCGTTCCTTTTTCATTGATTAAACTACCAGGTTGTAAAATCGTATACGCTAAACCACTTTCTAATAAATAATAATCGGCAAAATACTTCGCTACTAAATATGGTTTTAAGTCAGATACAAACTCGTTAGGATCACCAGCACCCAGACCACTTACCATAATAAAATGCTGTATATTATTTTTTAAAGAATAATCAACAGCTTTTTTTGCTGCCCATAAATCTATTAAAAGTGTTTTATCGTAACCTGTATTACCGCCAGAACCAGCACTAAATACAACTTTGTCACAATCTTTAAAAGCGTGTTCAAAATCATTTTCAAGGTCTCCAACTACAATTTCTGCTCCTAGTTTTTCAAGTGCTTGCCCCTTCTGTTCATTACGAACCAAGGCAACTACAGGATTTTCTTCTTTGAGCAATTTTTCAACAAGCATTTTTCCTATTTGCCCACTTGCTCCTATAACTAAGGTTTTTTTCATAATAGATTTTATATCATTAAAATTCCTGTACCGTAGGACGAATTACTAATTCATTAATATCGACATCATCTGGTTGCTCAATAGCATAAGCCACTGCTTTAGCAATAGAAATTGCAGGAATAGCATCTTTATATACTTGTTGAACAAACTGAGAAGTAGCCTCGTCTGAGCTTCCTAATTGCAATTCAGAATCTATAAGACCTGGTGTAAGTATGGTGGTTCTAATGTCCTTACCTACTTCTTTTCGTAAGCCTTCACTAATAGCTCTTACGGCAAATTTAGTCCCACTATATACGGCTCCACCTGGGCTCACATTTAATCCGGCTACGGAAGCAAGATTTATAAAATGACCTGATTTTTGTTTCTGAAATTCTGGTAATGCAGCTGCAATTCCGTATAATACTCCTTTGATATTTACGTCAATCATGCTGTCCCATTCGTCAACTTTAAGTGCTGCTAATGGTGCTAATGGCATAATGCCGGCATTATTTATCATTACATCAATTTTACCAAAACTATCAATTGCCTTTTTAACCAATGCTTTTACATCATTAGCTTTGGTAACATCTGTTTTTAGTACTTCAATTGCTCCTCCGCTTTTTCTAATTTCATCTGCTATTACTTCTAATTTATTTAGTCTACGAGCACCTATAACTATTTTGGCTCCTTTTTCTGCTAAATAACGTGCTGTAGCTTCTCCTAATCCACTACTTCCTCCTGTAATTACTACTACTTTACCTTCTATATTATTTTTCATTGTATGCTAATTTTTGAATTAATTTATTTTTCCTACTATTAATTTTGAAAATGGTATTCCAGAAATTTTTACACTACCAACGATATAAACAATTGCCAAAACTAAGTCCATAAATGAGATGGCCACCATCTCTGGAGCGACACCCTCAAAATTTGCGGAAGCATATTGCACCAACGAAAACCCTATAAGTCGAACTAAACCATTCCAAACAATAATAGACGCTCTATTTTGAATATCATTTGAAGCCCAAACAAGTGCTGCTCCAGCAAAAAGGATAAAAGAACCTGTTACAGCCCCCGTAATAAAAGTGTCAGCTGTGGTATTTGACAGCGCCTGATAGAACATTCCAAGACCAATTGGAAAATTAAGAATACCTGTAATAAGGACTAATTTTTTAAACATACTGCTTGATTTTTTAATTTTATTTTATTACTTTTTTGCTAATTCATTAACCTGTTCATTTTCTAAAAGTTTGTTGTCGGTTCCAAAAAGAACGCTATTAATCATAGCCAGACCAACGTTAACACTTGTGGTGTTATTTTTCTTTTTTTCTAAAAGTCCAAAAAACGGACGAGCGATAAAATAGAATGCATTTACCCAAGCAGTTTTGGATTTTACCCCTTTCAAAGGAAGAATTACTTGAAGTCGAAACATATAAGCATCTTTAAAGCCCATATTCAAAATCATATTCTCGGTTTTTCCTTTCACTCGAGCCCACATCAGTTTTCCTTTTTCGGTACTATCGGTGCCTTCACCAGAAACATAATTGAATACCATTTGTGGATTACTAGCATAAAGCGTTTTAGCCAATGCTTCCGTTATTCCATATGTAAAACGATGATATTCTTCCTCTTTCATCCCTACAGAAGAAATGCCCATGCAATGAAAACAAGCATCATACCCTTTTAATTCTTCCTTAATTGAATTAAAATCGAAGAAATCTTTATGGATAACTTCTTTCAATTTAGGATGCTGCATTTGCAAAGAGTTTCGGTTTATCACCAATACTTCTTCTATACTTGGAGATTCTAGGCACTCGATTAAAACGCCTTGACCTACCATACCAGTAGATCCTGTTATAATTACTTTCATTATTCTGATTTTTTTCTTTTTTGAATATCTAAAGACGCTTCAGCCCAAACAACAAATTGGTCAGAGTCTTCCAAAATTTCGATAGGAACTTCATAAAAAGAAGCTACTGTACTTTTATTTTTAAAAAGGGTTAAAGTTTCTGAACCTGCATTTAAATATTGCTCCTTATTCGTTTCGTCAACTTTAAAGAAAATAGTTTCTTTTGCTATAATACCAAACATTAAACCATCTGCATAAAGACCGACACAACCGAACATTCTTTTTGTGATGATCGTTTTCCAATTTGATAATTGGTCAAGAATAAAGTCTAAATAATCAGTAGAAGCAGCCATTTAATCTATTCTATATTTTTTAGAATTCTTCTCAATGAAAACACAAAACTCTCAGGACTGTCTTCTTGTGTAAAGTGACCAGCTTCTGGTAACAATTGTACTGGTGCTTTAGGGAAAATAGAACGCCATTTATCTTGAATGTCTTGTGAAGCAACTGTATCATCTTTTAAACCAAAAATAAATTCAACAGGTTTATCTTGTAGCGTATTCAGCTTGCCTTCTAAATCTATTAACCAATCTGCTGCTAATGTAATTTGCTGCGGGAATATTGCTGTTCCTTTTCTAGATTCTTTGGTTGGGAACGGCATTTCATAAGCATCTGTAATTGCTTTAGTACTACTCGATTTTTTATTAATAGAGCTTTGCATTAATGTGGTTGCAAAATAATTGTTATCGATAACCTTTGCTTCCATTTCTGGTGTTCTCATATACATAGAGAAACCTTCTAATTTTCCTTCTGCTTTCCAAGCCCAAGTATTACTGATAACTACTCCTAAAACTTTATCTGGGTTGCTTGTAGCTACGGATAGCCCTGTAGGTCCACCCCAATCTTGAACAACAATAATAAACTTCTCTAACTTTAAATGCTCAAAAAGAAGTGCGCTAATCCATTCTACATGCTCTTGTGGTGTAAAACCATAGTTTTCTGGTGTTTCAGAAAAACCAAATCCAGGTAAATCGTACGCTATTACTCTTGCTTCACCTGAAAGCTCTTTAATAATATTTCTATTTAAAAAAGACCAATCTGGGTTACCGTGAGTTAAAACAATTGGAATTCCTTCTCCTTCATCTATATAATGCATAGAAACGCCATCTTTTTCAAACCAATTACTTTTAAAAGGATACTCGCCCTTATCCACTATAAATGGTCTTTCTTTCTTGTTGGTAATATCCTTATTATATACTTCCTTTTCTTGTGCTTGCATATTGTTTCCCATTAATAATACAATTGTTAACGTGAGTAGTACTGTTTTTCCTAAGTTGTTCTTTGTTTTCATGTGTTCTATTATTTATTTCTAATCAATCGATTAGTTTTAAGGTAAAAAAAATGTTATAAATTTTTAAATGTAATTTCTATATAATCTTCTATGACAGCATTGTCTTTTACTTTTGTTGCTAAGCCTAAACCACCAATAGCCAAATCAAGGTAATTTACTTGTCTTTTTATAGTGTCGTTATCTTTTGTAGTATTGAATTCAAGATTCTTCTTAAATAAAGCCTTTAACTGTTCTGCGTAATTTGAAATAAGAGCACCAACTTCTTTATCTACCTCAAGACCAAATTCAGACATTGTATTGATCATTAAACAGCCTCTTTTGTACTCATTTTGGTTTGAAAATTCTGCAAATGCATAAAAGAAGTTCTTAATACTCTCAATACCATTAGAATTCTCTTCAAAGGTTTTTAATAATTGCTGTAGCTTAGTTCTGTACAATTTTAAACTTTCTAAAAACAGATTTTGTTTATTACCAAAACTAGCATTTATAGAAAATTGATTGATACCCATTTCTTTGGATAACATTCGTAAAGAAGTACTTTTATAGCCATTCTGCCAGAATACGCCCATAGCACTTTCTATTACTTCTGCTTCATTATATTGTTTTACTCTAGGCATAAACTAAATTATTGCACAAAACTAATCAATTGATTAGTAATAAAAAAATAAATAGAATATTTTTTGAGAATAATAATAAAAGACTATAATAAGATACTGAAACTTGTTTTAATTTTAACAATAATTAGTATTTTAAAAAGAAATTAGTGATTTAGTATAATTGCCATTGCTCACACATTACGCTTCCCTCCTACGTCGTCGCATAAAAAGTGTTCCATTAGCATTGTATAAGAAACTTTTAGAATAAATTTTTTTAAGAAACTGTAGAAACAACTTTCGCTTTTAACCTAAGCTCAAGTTACATAACGCAGAACATTATAGTACAAATTATGACATATTCATTTTTACTGTTGTTTAGCCATTTGTAAGTTATAATTGAATATTATGTTAAATATCCCAAGAACATTCTATTTGGGGCATTAAAATTTTAAATATGAGATTCTCGTAGATTTAAAATCCTGCTAACAATTTGTATTATAATTCTCTATTATGTTAAATATCCCAGAAAGCTCTGAACATACAATAAACATTCGTTTGGGGGTGTTTTAACATTCGGCAACAAGTGTTAATTATAATTCCGTAGAATCTCTTATTTAGTATTATTCAACAACATTTTTTAAATACGTTATTCTAACAGACATTTGAACTATAACAATTTGTAGCTATAATTAGCCGTTATGTAAAATTGAGGCTGGCCAAAAATACTCGATTGTTTTTTAAAACTTAAAGCTGAAAAAAGCTTTTATTTTTAAACACAATTTTCCAACGCTTACCGCCGCACAAAAGCTAATTTTTAGAAATCTTCAAAATTTGGTTGTTCAATAAAGTTCCCGTTGTAATTTTTTTCCAATAACATTTTCGTCAGCTTTCCACAAGAGCATAAATTTTAAAAAAATAAAATTCTTTGCACTTATTCTATTAGGAACTATTATTAATATTCTTTTGATTAGTACTTCTAATTATTATGTTAAATGGATAATAAACATTGTTACGATTAATCTTTCTTTATTTTTTTCCTAGATGAAAAAAGAAACAAAAAAATCAAGACTTAGAAATAATTTTGGAAACAATTACGGTTCGTTTCTCTATATTTTAGAATAGAATCTTACTATTAATTTCACTTTGAAAATGTTTTAGCTTTCTGATTGTCAATTGCATTTATTGTTAACACCCTAAAGTATTACGTTCCACTCTCCTATTGTTTGACCAAAATTATATTTAGGTCGAAACATTTATATTAAAATTAAAAATCACTTGACCTCATTGCACACACTATTACCTATTACTATTTAATTGATTCTTCTTTAATTCACTGGGTAAATAATTAAATTTCTTTTTAAAAGCGACAGTAAAATGTTGAGGATTTTTATAACCGACAGCAACAGCAACATCAGAGATATCAATGTTATTTTTAAGTAACATTGTTTTTGCTTTCTCCATTCTAAGATTCGTTAAATAAGTAAAAACAGGACTTTTAAAAACTAACTTGAAATCTCTTTTTAATTTATGTTCATTAATGCCAGTCAATATAGATAAGTCATTTATTTTAAATGATTTGTGAATGTTTTTATTAAGAATTTTCTCGGATTTTATAATTTGATTATACTCAAAATCACTTAGTTTATGTTCAGATTTTTTATTGATTTCAGTATCCATTTCAGAAAACAAATAACTAAATATTTCTTTTATTTTTGATTCTAGATATACTTGTTTAATATCTTTTTGATAAGAACAAGAAACAACATTGCTAATTATAAGTAATAAATCGGAAGGTATAACTTTGCTTTTAGAAAACATTTTATAAGGAACTTTATTTTCTAATGAGTTTCTTAAGGATGACTCATTATTTTCGAAATATCGTTTAAACGTTTTTTTTAGATATTTTTCGGTTACAAGAATACTTACTTCTTTTCTTATTCTTGATTTTAATGTAATTGTTCCATTAGCTTTAGGTAAATAAAAAAAATTATAATTACCATCTTCTATAGTAATAGGAATACCACTTTCATCATTAGGTACATATTTTAAATCGCCTTCTATTTCAAAATGAAGTTTTAAGTATGGAAAATTATGAGAGACATCCATAATTACTGGTGGATTTATTATATCATCATATTTTATAAATATTATAATCCCATTTAACCTAATTTCTTTATTATTTGACTTCGAGAAACTAGTATTAAAAGACTCTTTAATTTCATTAATAGAACTGTTATCTAACTCTTTATAACGTTCTTTAATTACGGTTTTTTCTTTATGATTTTTAAATTTAAAAGTAGAGATCATTAATCATATATTTTTTGGCTTTAAATTTTACGTAAATGCGTCTTTAATAATTCTATTTGCGTAAATATCGGGTTCAAATATACAATATTTTTGCCATTCTTTAGAATCAGTCTAAATAATTAACAGATGTTTACAAAATATTGTTTTATAGTTTTCTTCTTTTTTTTAAGTAGTATATGTTTTGGTCAAAATGCTATTCATGGATATATAAAAGATGAAACAGGAGCATATTTAACAGATGTAAATGTGTACTTAGAAGGGACTATAAATGGTGTATCTAGTAATGAAAAAGGTTATTTTGAAATAACTAAAATTTTACCAGGTAATTATAACTTAATAATATCAAGCTTAGGATATAAAAAGCAAACGGTTACTATTTTACTTAAAAAAAATAAAGAAATCTCTCTTATAATAACATTATATAAAGAAAATTTAGAAGAAGTTATTATTAAAGCAAAATCTTTTCTACAACAAAAAAAAGAAAAACCAATTAAGGTAGAAATAATTGATGTAAACAAAATTTCTGAACGTGCAACTCCCCTAACTACAATTATCAATCAAACATCTGGAGTAAAAGTTAGACAAAATTCTGGTGTAGGAAGTCCTGTATTAGTTAATATTAACGGTTTACAAGGTGATGCTATTCGCTTTTTTAAAAATGGAATACCTTCAGATTATTTAGGAAGAGCTTTTCAAATTGGAATCATTCCGAGTGATTTAATTTCTGATATTGAAATTTTTAAAGGTGTATTACCTATAGAATTAGGTGCAGATGCTTTAGGTGGAGCTATTAATATTGTTACAAAAAAACCAGACCATAATTTTTTAACTACTTCCTATGAAGTTGGTTCTTTTAATACACATTTATTTAATGTAAATGCAAATTATATAATTCCCAAAACAAAATTCCATATCGGTTTAAAAAGTTATGTTATTATTTCTGATAATAATTACAAATTTACAGCTCCTGTTTTAAATTCAGAAACTCAAAACTTTACAAATCAAAGCGTTAAAAGGTTTCATGATGGTATTAGTACTTCTTTTATTCAAAGTAATTTTGGTGTACACAATACAAAATTCGCCGACTTTTTAAATGTTGAAATAGCTTATTTTAATTTTAATAAAGAGATTCAAACAGGAAATAGTATAAACGTATCTATTGGTGAAGCTACATTTAAAGAATCAAATACAATAGCAAGTTTAACCTATGAAAAAAACATTACAGAGAATCTTGAACTTAATTTTTTTACCGCTTTTAGTAAAAAAAACAATCAAAGAAAAGACGTTTCTAATAACAAGTATAATTGGCTTGGAGAAGTTATTACTTCAGATAATTTTTCTGGAGGAGAAACCGATGATAGAAAAACTGATAGTGATGTAAATCAAGATAATTTTGTAAGTAGATTGTATGGATTATATAAAATTAATAATAAATTAAATATAAAGTTCAGTTCTACATTCAACAGCAAAAATCAAGTAGGTACAGATCCGTATCAAGAAACCAATATTAGCTCAGGAATTCAACCGATAACAATGCCTTCTTACTATAAAAAATTAGCTTCAGGAATAGGTATAAGCTCTAAGTTTCTAAATAATAAAATTACTAACGAATTTACGTTTAAACATTTTTATTTAGATACCGAATCGGCTAATCTTTTTGGAGATATAGTTACTGTACAAAAAATAAATAACTCTTTTGGTTGGGGAAATTCCGTAAAATATAAATTTAATAATGATGCTTTTGTTAGAGTTTCTTTTGAAAATACAGTTAGAATACCAGAAGCAGAAGAATATTTTGGCGATAATCTTTTTAATTTAAGTAATCCAGACTTAATCCCTGAAAAAAGTAAAAATCTAAATATTGGATTTTACACCAATTTAAATTCAGCAAAAAATATTTTTATTGATGTTAATACTTTTTATAGAGATACTGAAAATTTTATAAGAAAACTACCTATTGGTTTTGTATTCACTCAAAATGAAAATACCGATACACAAATAACAAAAGGAATTGAAATGTCTTTAAAATCACAATTTAAAAACAATTTTAATACCTCATTGTCTATCACTTATCAAGACATGCGTAGAGTTGATACAAATGGATCTGCTCTTGAAGATTCTAGAACACCAAACACACCTTATTTATTTACAAACTTAAATGTTTTAAAAAGTTATAAAACAATTTTCAAATCACCATTATCACTTGATATATATGCTAATTACAATTTTACAGAACAGTATTTATTAACTGCTACATCAAAAGAATTAGAACCAGTATTGTTTGAAAGAGACATCCGTTTTACCGATTTAATTATACCAGAACAACATCAAGTTGATGTTGGCTTTACAATTAAACATCAAAAATTACCAATTAGCATAAATACAGAAATCACAAATAGTATCAACTCTAAATTATATGATGAATTTAGAGTACAAAAACCATTAAGATCTTTTAGATTAAAAATAACCTATAAATTATAATTAATAAACATAAAATGATGAATAAATTAAAACACATAGTAATTGCTTTAGCAATAGGATTAATAACCTCTTGTAGTAGCGACGATGATAGTAACACAGCAACTGATAATGCAACTTATGCCATGTTTATTGTTACAGATAGTTCAACAGGAAGCGGACTTTTAGTTCCTTTTAATGAATTACCTACTGGAGAAATTGATGTAGCAACAATAACAAATGGGACACAATTAACGGCAATAACAACACCTGGTATTAGTTATGATGGAGCTATTTATAATTCAACAAATTCGGCAGGAGATCCAGGAATTCAAAAATTTTCGTTATCAGATGACAACACTTTTTTTGCTGATGGATTTATCACTACAAACGGTAATTTTGCAAAAGGTAACATGTTTGAAATAACATCTAGTACAAAAGGATATTATTCTAATAGTGATGTAAGCCAAACAGCATTGCAAATTTTCAATCCAGAAACAATGGAACGCACTGGAGAAATTGATTGTGCTACTGAAATTGATGCTATTAAAAGTGAATTAACAGATGTTGCAACAACTAGCTTTGGAGGATTTTTAGTAGAAAGAGATGGCAAAATTTATACTCAAGTTTTCTTTTCTGATGAAAGTGGTTATGATGTTGTAGACAAAACGTATGTAGCTATTATTGATACCACAACCGATACCTTAGATAAAATTATTGTTTGGGATGATTTTATAGTATTAGGTTATGGTTTTAAAAACACCAACTATATTAATTTTGATGAAAATAATAATCTATACTTAGGAGGTCTTTTTGGTAATTTTACAGATGCTGAAGGGCCTAATTTTAGAGTTTTAAGAATTAAAGATGGCGAAACAGATTTTGATACTTCATGGGATATTAATGCGTTAAGAGATTTTAGCAATGGTGAAAATTTTGGTATTGGAGGAGCTGTTGTTAATGATAAAATGTATATAAAAATGTTTGGAAGCGCTATTAGTAGTTCTTTTGAAGGCGTAGCAAATTTAGATTATTATTCATACGAAATAGATTTAACTACAAAAGAAGCTACTAAAATAAGTGATATTCCTGTTGGATATTGGAAAAGTGTTTCTGGACCATCTTTAATTGATGACAAACCTTATCTTATTGTTGAAAATGACGATGTAGAAAATGCATATTTTTATTCTTATGACACAGCTACTAAAACATCAACAAAAGAAATAACTATAATAGGTGGAAGTCCTACACAGTTTTTAAAACTATAATTCTATATAAACACCAAGTAGGTTTTAACGAATCTTCTTGGTGTTTTATTTTAAAAAGTATTTTCAACAAAATGATTCAAAAAAAAATATTCAGGAAGTTACATTTATGGCTGGGATTATCCTCAGGAATAATAATATGTTTATTATGCTTGTCGGGTTCACTTTTTGTGTTTGCAGAAGAAATTATGCATTCCTATAATTCAGAATTTTTAAATGTAAAAGTTGAAGACAAAAGGCTTGATGTAGATACTTTAGTATCTAATTTTAAAGCTGTACATCCTGATGAACATTATTTTTGGATAAATACTTACAATGAGCCTACTCGATCTTTTGATGTAATTAGTGGTGTTTTAGAAAAAGGAGCCTCCTCTCCTATTTTAAAGATCACGTTTATAAATCCATATACAGGACAAATTATTGGAGAAGATATGCGTTCTATAAATGTGTTTTTCTTTTTAGCTCATTTTCATTCGCAATTACTTTTAGGTACTACAGGTTTATGGATTATTAGAGTTGCTTCTATTATTTTTCTAATTGAAATTATATTAGGGCTTATTCTTTGGTGGCCAAAAAATAAAAATCAGGCTAAATCGGCATTTAAACCAAAATATCCCGCATCAAAAAAAAGAATGAATTACGATTTTCATAGAATTTATGGTTTTTATGCTTGTTGGATTCTATTAATTAGCGTAACAACTGGATTAGTTATGTCTTTTGATTTTATTAAGAAACCAGTGTTAACAGTTTTTGGTGGCTACCCAGAATTAGTTAATGAAACACCTCCTTCAACAGATTTTAAAGAAGAGCAAGATTTTAAAAGTCTTCAATATATGTACAACAAATTTGAAGAGACTTCACCCAAAGGATATAAATTAACTTTAATGGCTTTAGAAACAGATTCTATAACATCACAAGCTATTCTTTTAGATACAGATGATCGTTTTCTACATCTTTATGGCGATAATCAAATTATAGATAGATATACAGGTGAACAACTTACAAAACCTGTTATGGCTAAATTTGAAAAAAATCAAGATATTTTAGATTCGAGTTTAGATATACATATGGGAAGTGTTGGTGGTTTACCAACTCAAATTTTAGCTTTTATAATTGGTCTTTTTGGTACGAGTATGCCTATAACAGGATTTTATATATGGTGGAATAGAGGAAAAAGAAAATCCTAATTTATTAAAACATAAATAATTGAATTTTAAGAACCATTCCATACACATTACTACTTCACTCCTATCGTCGTTTCGGGTAAAGCGTATTCCATTACATTTTTTAAGAAGCTTTTAGAAAGAAAAAAATGAAGTAACTGTTTGTATATATAAATCGCTTTTTACCAAAGCAAAGTGTACATAACGCAATACATTATAGAACATTTATATAGTCATTTCTGTATAGCCGTTTTTACGGCTATTTACACATAATATCAGATATAACACCTTTAGGTTTATATCGGCAGATATTATGTTAAAAGAAATTACGGTTTATGAATTACTAATCTTTCTGAAATTATAAACATTCGCTTTGATGAATTTTATAATTCTCCAACACGTGTTTATTTAAATACCGTAGAATCTCGTATTTGGTATTATGTACGAATATTTTTTAAATACGCGATTCTCTGGAACCGTATTATTAGTCAGAAACCACAATGTCAGTTCGAGTGATTTCGATTTTTCATCGAAATTGTATCGAGAACCTATTTTTATACAATGTTACTTATAAATAGAAACTCCGCAGTAATTGTGTCAATATAAATATTGCTGTATTTTTTTTAAGAAAAAAACATGCTACTATTTATCAGTTTTTATAATTTATTTTTAAGTCTAGTATTAATTTTATTATGTTAAATACAAAAAAATAAAAAATCGACTACTCGTTTAGTTAACCAACCATACCATCAATAAAAATATTGATGTATTTCTTCATCTTTACAATGATTCTTTCACCAATTTCACGCGCTTTTAAAATACTTGGTCTATTATCCAAACATTTAAAAATGTCTTGTCTAATGGGTTCTTGTCCGTTATAAATATAACTTTCAATTAAAGAATTGAATTGTTGTTGGTCTAAATTTTCTTCTTCACAAATTTTAGATAAAGCCAATACTTTTTCTTGATGCCAATATTTTTCAAATTCATCTTTAATTTTATCTACATCATCAATATGTGGTAAATTTTCCTCTATAAATTTTTCTATGAGTTCTTTTTTACTCCTTAATTTAACATCACCACCTAATAAATCGATGATTGCTTTTTTCTGTTTTGCTGCTTCTGTTTTATCTTTTACTTTTATTTTAGAAAGTAACTGTAAAATATAAACGATATTTATTTCGTCTCTATGAATTAATTCTAACTCAAAATCTACATCATTTAAAATTGATGTTTTATGCGTCCTTCTTTGTTCATCTACAAAATCTTTAATATCTAAATATTCGCTTTTATAGTTTTCAAATGTTTGCTCATCAATTCCTAAATTTTCCCAGTCGAAATCTACATAAGATTCTAACACGTTTTTTGCTCTTAAAACACGTCTAAACGCTTGTACAAATTGAAATTGTTGCTCCTCTCCTACTAAATCATCTACACTTTGGTGCGTTGGTGTAATTTCTAGTAATGCTTTTAAATTTTCGTCAAATTTCTTTGCAATATCTTCGTAATTAGGTGTAAAAATTGTTTCTATAGGGTTTTTATTAGAAAACAATGTAATTGCTTCATCTGTAGCCTTTTTTAAGTTTCTAAAGCATACAATATTACCTTGCGATTTCTTTTCTCCTAATATTCTATTAGTTCTTGAAAAGGCTTGTATTAAACCGTGTTGTTGTAAATTCTTGTCTACATACAAGGTATTTACTTTTTTAGCATCAAAACCAGTAAGCATCATATTTACAACAATAACAATGTCTAAACGGTCTTTAGCATCATTAAAATTTTTCTTTTCTCGTTCTTTTAATCGTTTGCTAATGTCTTTAAAATAGTTTTCGAATTGTACACCATCTTTTGTAGAAAAACTAGTGTTGTACATTTGGTTATAATCTACAATGTATTCGTCTAATTTATCTCTAGAATGGCTAGATTTATAACTTAATTCACTTTCTGCAGCAACATCAAATTCATTATCGGGTAAATTATCTTGTGCATCTTCATTAGCTTCATTTGCTCCATAAGAAAAAATAGTTGCTATTCTTAAATTATGTTCACCAGCTTGTTTTTTAGCCTTAAAAATATCGTAATATTTAATTAAACTTTTAATATTACTTACTGCAAACAATGCAGAAAAATGTTTGTTATCTGTTTTTGTACTGTGGTATCTAATAATATAATCAGCAATTTTTTCTAAGCGTTTTTCATCTTTAAAAACTTCTGTTTTATCAATATCTTCTACATCAATATCTAGTAATGTGTTGCTTTTCTTTTTATAACGACCAATATATTCTATTCCAAATTTTAAAACATTACCATCTCCAATGGCATCCGTGATTACATATTTGTGCAAACATTTTCCAAATAAGTCTTTGGTGGTTCTTTTTCCTAAATCGTTTTTAGAGGCATTGTCTGCAAAAATGGGTGTTCCTGTAAAACCAAATAATTGTGAATTTGTAAAATAATCGGTAATAAGTTTGTGCGTTTCTCCAAACTGACTTCTATGGCATTCATCAAAAATAATGACTACTCGCTTATTTTTTAACGTTTCTAATTTCTTCTTATACTGTTCTTTAGAAATAGCATTGTTTAACTTCTGAATAGTTGTTAATACTAATTTAGAATCGCTTGCGAGTTGTTTTACTAAGCTATTGGTGTTTTTGGTAACATCTACACTATCTTTTTTAAAAGAGTTAAATTCTTTCATGGTTTGATAGTCTAAATCTTTTCTGTCTACTACAAAAAGCACTTTGTCTACTGTAGGCAAATCCATAATAATCTGACTTGCTTTAAAAGAGGTTAATGTTTTACCAGAACCCGTTGTATGCCATATATATGCGTTATCTGTATTGTTTTCTACTTGTATAACTAGTTTTTCTACTGCATAAAATTGATACGGTCTTAACACCATTAAAATTTTATGTGTTTGGTTTCTTACAATGTACTTTGCAATCATTAACCCTAAATGCTTTGTATTTAAAAAAGCAGTTGTAAAAGGGGTTAAATCTTTAATATTCTTATTATCTACATCAGACCAGAAAAAGGTTTGTTTTACAGATTGCAACTCATTATTTGCCAGGTATTTTGTGTTTACACCATTACTAATTATAAATAATTGTACATACTGAAATAAGCCATGATTAGACCAAAAAGAGTGTTTTTGATACCTATTAATTTGATTAAAAGCTTCTTTAATTTCTAAACCACGCCTTTTTAATTCTATTTGTATTAATGGCAAACCATTAACCAACAATGTAACATCGTATCTGTTTTTATATGTGCCTTCTTGGGTAATTTGATTGGTTACTTGATACAGATTTTTAGAAGTATCTTCATTATTAAAGAAACGAATATAAGTGGCTTCTCCTCTATCGTTTTCAAATTGAAAACGACCTCTTAAAGTCTTTGCTTTTTCAAAAACATTTCCTTTTTCTAAATGGTTTAAAACCTTGTCAAACTCTTTATCTGAAAACGTACAATTATTAAACGTTTCTAATTGTGTTTTAAGATTAGATACCAAAGCATCTCCGTTTAAAACAGAAACATTTGTATAGCCTAAACCAACTAATTGTTTAATTAGTTGATTTTCTAATTGTGCTTCAGATATTTTTTTCATTTTCTTTTTTTTTACAACACTCCATAATATATTTTACTCTAAAATATACTGTATGATATAAAATTTGCTTTACAATTAAATAATATCGTATATTTGCACCGAGTTCATCTTTCCAGTTGGAAGAAGGAAATCGAAAAACGCAAGCCTTGATGCTCTGCGTTTTTTGCATTAATATAAGTCTGGTAAACGCCTTCTTTTATATTTTTTTGCAATTTTTTCTTTATCTCTACCTCTTAAATGATATGCTGAAAGTAAATAATAAGCGTCTACTTTTCTTAAAGGTTCTAACACAATTACATAATATTCTGTTGCATCATATATATAGGTTCTAATACCATCTTTATCTTTAGCACTAAAAACAAGCATGCCTTCTTTTTGCTTTTCTTCTAAATGATGTTTTAACCAATGCAAACGTTTAGAACGATGAATATCATACTCTCTTTTTCTTGTTTTTTTATCTGTAACTACTGTAGTTAAATGTGCATATAAAATATCTAAATTTAATTGTCCTTCTTTTGGTGTTGGTTGTATTTGTTTTGCTCTAAATTTAAAACTTGTATTATCTGCTACGTCTCTTTTAAAAACAGCTTTTAAAGAGATTTCTCTTTCTCTAATTGATAAACCAGCAATATCTAAAAGGCTATTGTATTTTTTTATTTGATTTAATGGCATCTGCTTATCTTAATTCTATAAAAAATAGGTTTAACTTAGATTCTGCCCAATTAGAAGAAGCTTTTAAATGTTGTTCTGAATGTGTTTTAATACGTTCTATAATCTGATTTTTAGCAGTTACTTTTTTATCTGTATTATTTAAATTATAAGAAATAGCTCCCATAATAAAATCTGCCAATTGCATTAAAATACTTTCATGAGAACGTATGTTTTGTACATTTCTAAATACACCATATTTTGTATTTAAAATTTCTTTTAGCTTTTCTACTTTATAGGCGCTTAAATCGTCTTTTATGTCTAAATAAACATTGTAATTATACAAGCTATTTTTATTATGATTCAGTAAAGAATAATACATTTTATAATAAAAAGTATCAAAATCTTGCCCATGTGCTTGGTTATTTACCTTTTCTTTATCAACTACTATGGCTCTAAACCGGATATCAGTATCAAAAAAATAATCTACCAATTCTTTATAAAACTGTAATTTAGAATTAGATACTTTAGACCATTTAATTTCTGCATTAAATTTATGTTTGTCTTTTAAGTTTTTTATTCTTTCTGTATGTCTTTTTACTTGGTTGTATGCAGAACTAACAGAACCTAATACCATAAATTGTTTATGATCATTTTCTAAATGACAACTCTCATCACAATAAATATTAAAAGTTTTATTCATATTTTTAATTTTTTAGATTCCTCAATCGCTTAAAAAAAGCTCATTTCGGAATGACACCTTAAACAAACATCTGTTGCAACAACCCTTTTTTAAACGTTTGTGTTTTTGCTATTTGTGTTTGTACGTTTTCTATTTTTGTATCAATAGTACTTAAATAAGCGGCTATTTTTTGTTGTTCTTCTAGGGATGGAAAAAGTTTCTTAAAGTGAATAAAATCAAGATAATGTACTCTCTTTTTCTCTTCTAAAGTACCTGTTGCCATTTTATTATAATATTGAATCATATTATAGCTAGTTAAATAATATTCTAAAAAATCTTTATTACATTCATCATTACAGTAAAAAATATCATAATATTTAGAAACAGCAACATTATCTACACCTTTAAACCTTGCTAAAGCACCAAATCTTAGATTCATTGGATTTAAGGCAAAATCATTTGGATGCATTAATTTATAAGCATTCTCTTTTCCTTTAACCAAAAAACTTCTTTCGTATCTTTTTGATTTTGGTACAACACCATGCTCAATTGTTAAACTGTAAAGTGGAGCTTCTAAAGTTGCAGTAATTTTTCGGTCTTTAATAAAATCTCCAATTTCATGAATTTCCCAATCTGAAAACTCACTACCATCATCAGCTTTAAAACGCAATTGCTGACTGAAAATTTGTTGCATTACCCCATTTTTGTACAGATCTAAAAGTGTTTTCTTTTGGGTTAATTGTTGGATTTTATCATCTACAGCAGTTAAAAATGGGGTTATTTTTTTTTGTTCATGGAGATTTGGGTATTTAAATTTAACACTCGAAATATATTCCCATTCAGCTCTTGGCATTTTAGAACCAGAAGTAATATTAACTTCTAAATTATATTTATGAGTTTGTATTAATTGATATAAATACTCATTATTGATTTTAATTCCTTCTAAAACCCAAATTTCAGAAGAACAAACGCCATCAAAAGGAGCTTTTAAATATTTTTTTAAATATGGTCTAAGTTTACCAAATAAAATTTCTCCTTTTTTAAATCTATTTTTAATACTTTTTTGTTCTTTTGAATTAAAGTATTTTAATAAAGTTCCTGTTTCTTGACTTAAACATTCTAATTCAATACAAGGTAAGTTTAAAGTTTCTTTTACTGGGTTGTATTTTGACTTTGGTCTTCTTACTAATTCTCCAAATTCATCATTCTCCCAATCATCAACAAACTCTTTAAAACGTAGTTTAGGTACACGCACGTCATTGCGAGGCTTTTTTGCCGTGGCAATCTCTTGGTTATTTATATGTTGGTTACTCATTTAGTTTCGATAGTTTAATTGACAGATTGCCGCGCTCCACTGCGTTACGCTCGCAATGACGATTGGATTGAATACATTTCGTTCGCAATGACGTTAGAACGGAGTTTCAATATTTAACTCTTTGCAGAAATCCGCTATTGTTGCATCTGTTTTGGCAATGTCTATTTCTAAACTTTTTAAGTCCGTAGAAACACTTAAAAGGTCTATTGCTTCTTCTTCTTCAAACGTATCTACATAACGTGGTATGTTTAAATTATAGTCGTTTTCTTTAACTTCGTCTAAAGTAGCAACATAACTGTATTTGTCTTTGGTTTCTCTGCTTCTATAGGTGTCTATAATTTCTTGTAAATGTGCATCAGTAAGTACATTTTGCGTTTTTACTTTTTCAAAATGATTGCTGGCATCAATAAATAAGATATTTTGTTCGATGAGCGGAGTCGAAGCGCGGTTCTTTTTTAAAACCAAAATACACGTTGGAATATTTGTTCCAAAAAAAATGTTAGACGGCAAACCAATAACGGCATCTAATTGGTTTTTATCTTCAATTAAATACTTTCTAATATGTCCTTCTGCGGCACCTCTAAACAAAACACCATGCGGTAAAACGCACGCCATGGTTCCGTTTTCATCTAATTGATGAATCATGTGTTGTACAAAGGCAAAATCTGCTTTACTTTTAGGCGCCATTTTTCCGTAAGGAGAAAAACGGTCATCACTAATAATACTATCTGGATTCCAATTGGCAGAAAATGGCGGATTGGCTACAATTGCTTCAAAACGTTCATCTATATGCTTTGGGCTTGGGTTTACAAGTGTATCATCATTATAAATATCAAACTTTTTATAATGTACATCATGCATAATCATATTCATTCTGCACAAGTTATACGTAGTTGGGTTGCTTTCTTGTCCGTAAAAACTACCTACTTCTTTAACTTCTTTGGCAACTCTTAATAATAAAGAACCAGAGCCACACGTTGGGTCGTATACAGATTTTAAACGCTCCTTATCTGTAGTAACAATTTTTGCTAATATTTTAGATACTTGTTGTGGTGTGTAAAACTCGCCTGCCTTTTTTCCTGCTCCAGAGGCAAACTGACCAATTAAATATTCATAGGCATCACCTAACAAATCGTTTTCATTGTTTTCTAAATCGAAATCAATCCCTTCTAAATGCGTTAATACTTTTACAATGAGTTCGTTTTTGGCTTCTTCGGTTTTACCTAATTTACTACTTGTTAAATCTAAATCTTCAAACAGATTGCCAAAATCGTCCTCAGATTCACTCCCCATGGTACTCTGCTCTATATTGGTGAGTACTTTTTGTAAATCTTCTAAAATAAATTTATGTACACCGCCCGAGTTTCCTCTTTTGGCTAATTCGCTAAATAGTTCGGTTGGTTTTAAATAATAACCTAAAGCATCTAGTGCATCTAATTTTATTTCTTGTAATAAGATTTCTTCTGCTTCGTGCCCTATAACTTCATGATATTCTAAACCGTCTGGTTTTAAAATAACATTGGCGTGTAAAGACATTTTTTTACTTAAATACTTGTAAAATATAAAGCCTAGTATATAATCTCTAAAATCATCTGCATCCATATTACCTCTTAAATCGTTGGCAATGTTCCATAATACTTGATGCAATTGTTGTTGGTCTTCTGACATTTATGTGTGTAGTTTTCTATGAAATAAGATTCATAAATAGGTGCAATTCTTTTTTGTTTAAAATTACATTTTTTGATGGAATTGGCAAATGAATTTAAAAGAGATTTTGGGATGGAAAACAAAAGAGATACGCTTCTTCAATTTTAATTAAAGTAAGAAATTGAATTTACGAATATTATAAATAAAATGGCATGAGTAAAGCAAAGTAACCCCGCAATAAAAATGCGGGACAGGCGACACGCAGAATAGTATGAAACATATTATTTCATAATATGACATGGCGCCTGTTCCGTTGAAGAACGGGATAAAATTGCTATAAGTTATAACAATATTAATCTAAAGACAAATTAAACTCATAATCCATTCGCTGACTCAAAACACGGATTATTAAAATACCTTCTGTTGTGATTAGATAGAATATAGTATGTGATTTATACCTAAATCTTTTTAATCGAAAAGAATTCCTCTAGGCTCTGCCTCGAGGTTTCCGTTGAAACTGTCATTCCCGTGAAGGCGGGAATCTAAAATACAGATTTTTTGGTTTTTGATTCTACAATCAAAATGAAACCAGCGAAATACCTCTATGGCTCTGCCTCGAGGATAGTTGGTTTCAAAAAAAATATTTATTTCTCTAATATATTCTGATGCATCTCGCCCCAAATCATTATTTATAGAAAGCACTTTAAAAGTTTCGTGCATTGATAAGAAATAATTTTGTGCTTGTGAAAGACCAAACTTTGATATGCCGAATTCATACATTACAGTCAAATCGAATTCCGCTTTGATAGAAAGTTTATAGTCTGCCATCTTGTTTCATTCTGGCTTCAACTTCTTTCATAATTTCAGGTAACGATTTAGTACTAACACCGCTGTCTAAACCTTGTTGAAGTTTAATTTTTAATGAAATAAAATCACTGTTTTGAGCTTGATCTTGTCGCACTAAATTTCTTAAATACTCGCTGTCGTTGGTAAATTCTCCAGCTTCAATTTGAGCTTTTATCCAGTGGTCTTGTTGTTCTGTAAAAGTAACTGTCTTTCTAATTGTTGCCATAACCTTAATTTAAATAATCATACTATTGGTGCAATATAGTGATTTATGCTTTATGATGTAAAATATCACAGAAGATTCTGAACATTCTATAAACATGAGTTTTAGTATTCGACAACACGTGTTTATTTAAATATCGAAGAATATCGTATTTGGTATTAAGTGCGAATATTTTTTAAATACGCGATTTTCAGAAACCGTGTTGTTAGTCAGAAACCACATTGTCAGTTCGAGTGATTTCGATTTTTCATCGAAATTGTATCGAGAACCTTTTTTTATGCAATGTTAACTTATGGATAAAAATTCTCCAGTCATTCTATCAATATAAATTTTGCTGTATTTTTTTCAAGAATAAAACATTCTGCTATTTCTCTGCTTTTTATAATTCAGATTCATAGTTAAAAACTTCCTTTTAAAATAAATAGCCGTAAAAACGGCTATTTACACATCATTGTAGTTATAAGACGTCCTTAGCTTTAATAGATGCCTTCATCAAAAAACAACATCATATCTATAATTTGTGTTGAAGGCAATCTATTTTTATCAATAGTATCAATAACTACTGAATGTGTTTTGGTTACTGTTCTTTTATATTTTTAATTCTTCAAAGACTTTTCTAAAATTTTCAGCACTTTGAGCTCCAACCACTATAATTTTATTATTAATAATAAAAGTTGGGACACTAGAGATATTATTATCGGCACAGAATATTTTATTGGCTTCTAATATTTTTTTATACTTATTATTAGCAAAAACCTGATCGACTTCTGCTTCTGAAATACCTACTGATAATGCCATTTTCTTTATTTCGGGAACCAAACTTATGTTTATGTCTTTAAAAAAGAACGCTTCGTACATGAGTGTATTAAAGGCATCAGATTTGTTAACCTCTTTAGCATACTCTGCAACTTGTAATGCTTTGTTTGAATTAGGCATAGCCGTTATATCTGCAAATTCATAGCCGAATTGACGTCCAAATTCTTGTAGCTGAACATTTTTCTGTTTAGCATTTGGGAAATAATCTTTTGAAGGAATACCGTTTTCCGGTATGTCTGAATGAATTTCATAACCTCTAAAGTTAATTTCAATATCATATTCTTTTTTCAGGCCATCAATAGTTCCTTTTGCAATGTAGCAATATGGGCATTGAAAATCGGAAAACATTGTAATTTCGTATTTCATTTTATCTCGTTTTTTTAGTATTATTTATATAGAATTTTTATTTTCTTTAAGCTCTTTTAATATTCGTCTCAACGCAAATACAAAACTTTCAGGATTTTCTTCCTGTGTAAAATGATCTGCATTTGGTAATAATTGTACGTTTGCATTTGGATAATAAGAACGCCATTTAGCAATAGATTCTGGGTTTCCTAAAGTTCTATTTTTCTCGCCAAATATCAACTCAACAGGTTTATTTGCTAAAAGATGTAATTTTTCTTCTATTTCCAGAAACCAAGATTCTGAAAGTGTAATATGTTGTGGAAAAATCAATGTTCCTTTTCTTGATTCTGGTGTTGGTAATGCCATTTCGTAGGCATCAATAATCGCTTGGTTATTTCCAGACTTTTTATTCATACTCTTTAAAAGCAATGTTCTAACAAAATAATTTTCTTCATAAATAAGCCTTTTCGCTTCTTCCGTTTTAAAGAAATTAGAAAATTTTTCTGATTCAGCATTCGCTTTCCATGCCCAAGTATTAGAAATAACGGTTCCTAAAATACAATTTGGGTTATTTGTAGCAAGATGCAATGCCGTTGGTCCGCCCCAATCTTGCACAACCAAAATAAACTTTTCAAGTTTTAAATGATCAAGTACCAAAGATTTCACCCATTTCGCATGTTCTTGTGGCGTATAATCAAAATCTTTAGGCGTATCTGAAAATCCAAAACCTGGTAAATCATACGCTATTAACCTTGCTTCTCCAGATAACTCTTTTATAATATTTCTGTATATAAATGACTATTCTGGGTTTCCGTGTGCTAATACAATAGGTATGCCTTCTCCTTCATCAATATAATGCATAGAAGTACCGTCTTTCTCATACCAATTACTTTTAAAAGGATACTCTTCTTTATCTACTAAAAAAGGTCTTTGTTTTTTATTGGTAATCTCTTTATTAAAAATTAGTGGGTTTTTTATCATCATTATTTAAATTTTGAAGGTTTGTTTTCTTCTTCCAAGTTTTTTTCCATAAGCAAAGCTATTAATGGAAATTGTAACCAGAATGAAAAATAAAAGAACGTTAAAATCCAATATTTAGGAATAAACTTTAAGCCTTCTCCTCCTATTATTCCAATAAAAATTGCATCATAAGTAAATAGAGGAACTGTTAAATAAAAAGCCAACCAAAGTGAGTTTTTAAAATACTCTTTATTTGGAAACATTTTTTTTAGCAAAAAAGGAGTTAAGGGTACGTAAAGTACTGAAACTAAAATTACAATAAGTACTCTTGCTTCGTAACTCCAACTTTGGTAATAATCTGGCAATCCAACTAACACAAAAAATCCCCATGTTAAAAAACTCATTATCAAAAGATATAAATGATTTTTAATTGATAATTTACTCATGATACATTTTTTAAATTGATTATTTCTTTTTCACTATTTTATAAGCTCCAATTTTATTGTGAAATAAAGAAGGTATATATAAAACTTCTGCCTTAGCATCAATCCCTATGTCTGCATTACTACCCGCAAAATCACAAATTAATTCTTTTTTATAATTGGTTACATAAAATATTTTTCCGTGCATTGGGTCACTCGCTATAATTCCGTTTTTAAATTTAACAACACCATCTAAAGCACCCATTTTTTCAGCGGGTTTTATAACTTCAACAGATTTATCAACTAAATTAATTTTAAATAAAGAGCCGTATTGTGCTGGTGTTAAATTTGGCGACATTTCAGCACCTATACTTCCTACAATTAAATGATTACCATCTATTAAAACACCATTAGGTACCGGAAATTGATCTGAATGTAACCAAAGTGCTATTTTGTCATCTTTCAATTTAAAGATACGTCCTGTTGCTATATCAGACACATAACCAACACCATCTTTACCAATTGTAATATCATTTAATGTTTTAGCTTCAGAAGGAATTGTTTTCACCATTTTTCCAGTTTTCAGATCTATAACATGAACTTGAGATTGATCTACAACATAAATATTTCCATTGTAAAAAGCCATTCCTGTTGGAATATTGATTCCGGTTGCCCACTTTTCTGTATCTAGTTTTCCATCTTTAGTATATCTACTGATAAAACCTTCTTTTTGATACGTATTGATGACAGAAACATAAATAAAATCATGATTCGGAATAGACAACATAGATTCAGGCATAACTACATTTTCTACTTCCCATAGTTTTTCTAAAGTATAGCTTTCATTCAAAGTGTTTTCATCATATTCTGTTGCCATTGCAATACCTGCTTCTAATTTACCATCAACAGCTTCATTTAACAATGCCATGGTTTCTTTTACATAAGCTTGCCCCCCATGATTCTCTAGAACTTCAGGCGAATTTTTCCAATTCTCATATGCATAAAATGCATTCTTTTGTCCAACAACTTTATAGAAATCAAAAAATACATTTCCTGCTTCTTTTCGAGAATTTGCAGCATGTTTTTCAAATTGTGCTATAATACGATCACTATAGCCCTCTTTTACTTTAAAAGAAATAAAGATTGCTTGCTCGTTACCTGTAGAAATTAAAGGTTTTGAATCTATATGAGCCGGTTTTGTATCTTTAAATCGTAAAATATCTGGTGCAACTTGCAACGCATTTTTAAATAAAGGCGCTAATTCTTTACTATGCGGCAAACCTTTATGTAATTCGTATACTTCTTCATTTTTCCATTTAGAAAACACATAAAATACAGTTGGATTATTATCGTCTCCGTATAGTTTCATTTCTAAATTCCCTTCTTCCTTTAAAGAGTTATTTAAACTGTTAACTTGTGCTTTTCTAAACTCTTGTACGTATGCTGGTTTTACGGTAAATTTTACCATTTGTGTAATGGTTTCATCTTTTTTAGTACAGCTGAAAACGACCACTAAACTAATTAATGCAATAACTATATTTTTCATTTTTAAAACTTTTATAATGTATAAACTTAATTATACGAATGTTATAATATCTTCTTCTGGTAAACGAGATTTAGGAACTTTTGCATTAAAATCATCATCAGCCTTATACCCTAAAGAAACCACTGCTAATGGCATGTATCCTTTTTCTCTTAATCCGAATTCTTTATCTAATGCTTTAACATCTACACCTTCCATTGGCACAGCATCAATACCTAAAGCAGCAACGCCAAGTAGCAATACACCCATATTTAAATACACCTGTTTGTCTAGCCAATGTGGTAAGTCTTTAAGGTCGTATCTATGAAGATCTGCAAATAGTTTTCTACCTGCTTTTACTCCTATTTTAAATTCTTCTTTGGCATAGCGTCCATCCTTGTCTTCTTGATTTAATACCTTAGTCATGTAGTCTGCATCTGCATCTAATCTTGCGGAAAACACAATTACATGAGAAGCATCCATTACTTTAGGTGTATTAAAATGATAAAAACCTTCGGTTCCTTTTGCAATACGTTCTTTTCCTTCTTTTGTATGTGCTATTGTAAAGTGCCAAGGTTGCAGGTTGGTGCTCGATGGGCTGAAACGTAATAGGGTTTTTACTTTTTCGAAATCTTCTTCTGAGATTGTTTTTGAAGGGTCAAACTTTTTTACTGAATAGCGGTTTTTTAATGCGTTTATGATGTCCATTTTATTTTTTATTATAATTTAACAATTACTTTTCCTACAGTTCTTCCACTTTCTAAGTGTTTATGTGCTTTATTAAGATCTTCAAAAGAAAAAGTTTCGGATACATGAGATGTAAGCGTACCATCTTCTAACATTTTACTTAAAGTATGCATGTCTTTAGCACTAGATTGTACCAATAGATTGGTAACATTAACATTTCGTTCTTTGGCTAAGGTTGTAATTTCATCTGAACTAGATTGTACCAATAGATTGGTAACATTAACATTTCGTTCTTTGGCTAAGGTTGTAATTTCATCTGAAAAATCTGGTGTTGGTAACGACATGATGGTACCTCCTGATTTAACTAAACCTATAGATTTTAATAGAATATCTCCGTTAAACATATCAAAAACAAAATCTAAATCTGACACAACTTCTTCAATTTTTTGTGTGGTATAATCTATATGTTCATCTGCTCCAAATCCCATTACTAATTCTTTGTTTTTAGCGGAAGATGTTGTAATCACATAAGCGCCCATAGCTTTAGCAATTTGAATAGCAAAATGACCAACACCACCAGAACCAGCATGAATTAAAATACGATCGTCCTTTTTTATTCTTGTTTCTAAAACTTGTAAAGCTGTTAAAGCAGCTAAAGTTGCTGCAGCAGCATCTTCAAAAGAAATATTTTTAGGCATTTTTGCTAAATGATCTTCTGGAGAAGCAACAAATTCTGCATAAGCAGCTCCGTTTCCTGGGAAATTAACCATGCCAAAAACGTTATCTCCTACTTTAAAATTTGTTACTTTATTACCAATTTGCGATACTGTACCAGAAATATCCCATCCTAAAATAGCAGGACGTTGTTCTCCATACATCATATTCAATCCTGGTTCTGCACTTCTTATTTTAAAATCTACAGGATTAATGCTAATTGCTTTTGTTTCAACTAATACTTCGTTTTCCTTTAAAACAGGTTTTTCAACGGTCGTTAAAATCAAGTTTTCTACGCCTCCTGCTTGTGCTATTGTTATTGCTTTCATAAGTTTCTATTTTTAATGGCACAAAATTAAGTCTATTGTTAAAACTAAGCAATAACGGACAAAAAGGTTAGTACTAAAATTACTGTATTTTTATTATTAAAACCTGAATATCAGTAAGTTAAATTTAAAAATAAATACTAAATAAAGTTATGTTACTGTAAAAAGTAAAGTTTTAATATATTTGCTGCATAATTGAAGAAAAATGGAAAATAATAGCGAAAAATCATTGTACAAATTAAATGGGGAATTAGATAGAGAAGTATTATTCTTAAGAAAACCCCAAATTAAATTGAATGACAAAATTTTTTCCTGTCCTACAAGTACGGCAATGGAATTAATAGGAGGAAAATGGAAAAGTGTCATATTATTTCATCTCATTTCTAGTAAAAAACGATATAACGAATTACGAAAAGAAATTCCGTTGCTTAATGAACGTACATTAAGTATGCAGTTAAAACAATTAGAAGCCGATGGTATAATTTCTAGAAAGGCATTTTATACAAAACCTCCTTTAAAAGTAGAATATGCGCTTACAAAATTTGGAAAAGGTTTAATACCTATTCTTAAAATGATTACTGATTGGGGAATTACTGTTGCTCAAGAGAAGGGAGAATTTATTGAATCATAGCATGGGTTTATAACAATTTTGAAGTTAAAATGAGATTCCTCAATCGCCTAAAAAGGCCATTACTCGTATTATTTGTTTGTGCTTTTCGTGTAAACGCACAAGGATATTTTTCTGAAAATAATTTTCTTGAATTATAAAATAATATTCCACTTTCGTGGCCAAACCGCAAGCCCTTTATATACTTACCGTTTTGCATTATTTATATTCCAATAAAAATTAAATCAGAAATTAGTATACAAGAATCGGAAATTGATATACCTCTACTCCTGCTCTCCTTTATAATTTTGCATCATTAATAATCATTAAAAAATTAAAGTGATGAACAAAACAATTTTTATTACAGGAGCAAGTAGCGGAATAGGAAAAGCAACAGCAATTCATTTTCAGCAAAAAGGGTGGAATGTAGTGGCAACAATGCGGAATACAGAAAGCGGAAAAGATTTAGCAGATTTACAAAATGTTTTGGTGACGCGATTAGATGTTACGGACAGTAGTTCTATTAAATCCGCTGTAATGGCAGCTGTTAAAAAGTTTCAAACTATAGACGTTTTACTAAATAATGCAGGTTATGGTATGTTAGGGACTCTAGAAGCAACTCCTATTGCAACCATTCGTGAACAATACAATGTAAACGTTATTGGACTGCTTGAAACGACGCAAACAGTTTTACCTATTATGCGTAAACAAAAATCAGGAACTATTGTAAACATATCATCAATGGGTGGTCGTGTTGCATTACCTCTAGGTAGCGTTTATGGAGCGACAAAATATGCCGTAGAAGGCATTTCTGAAGCGTTACAGTACGAACTTGAACCATTGGGTATTAATGTAAAAATTATTGAACCAGGTGTTATTACATCAAACTTTAGTAAATCTGCAGCTTTTAATGACGAGAACATTAGCGACTATAAAGTTGTTGTAGATAAAATAATGAAAACCTATAAAGGCGAAGAAACAAATGATACTTTCCCTGGAAGCGCACCAAACACGGTTGCTGAAGTAATAGACATAGCGATCCATGATACTACAAATCAACTTAGATTTCCTGCAGGTAATGATGCAGAACAAATGTTAGAAGCAAGAGCAAAACTATCTGATGGTGAGATGATAACTATGTTGAAAGAAAACTTTGGAATTTAATTAAAGGCAATCAAAAATGGAAAACATTATTATATCTGGTGCTACAAATGGCATAGGAAAAGCACTTGTTGAAGCGTTAATAAAAAAAGGCGACTATAAAATTGGAATCATAGGAAGGAATAAAGAGAAGTTAACTGCCTTAACAAAGCTACCTAACGCTACTGCTAATCAGATACACATTTATCAAGCGGACTTATCATCTTTAGCGCAAACTAAAAAGATAGCAAAAGAGATTATTACTGATTTTGACCAAATAGATTACTTGATCAATAATGCAGGTGCTTATTATTACGATAAAGAAATAACCTCTGAAGGTTTTGAGAAGACATTAGCCACTAATTATTTATCTACTTACCTTCTTAACAAATATCTGAGTCCAATAGTAATAAGTACGGCTGCAGAAAAAGGAGATGCGCAAATAATTAACACAGGGTCTAGTGGTCATAAAAGAGCTATTAATTGGGACGATTTTAATTTTGATAAAAAAGGTTTTGAGGGTCCTTTTGTTTACGAACATTCCAAACATTTAATGATTTCTCATACGTTTGATTTAGCAAAACAATTACAGAATACAAATGTGAGAGTCAATACAATTCATCCAGGTTTTGTAACATCTGGATTAATAAAAGGAAAAAAAATGCCTTTCCCAATGAACGTGTTGACAAAAATTCTTCCGATATTTATGGGTATTACTCCGGAAAAAGCAAAAGATGTTTATCTATGGTTGCTATTTGACGAAGAAGCTAAAAAACTTAATTCGGAATACGTTAGTAATAAAAAAGTCGGAAAAGTTTGGAAACCTATTATGGATGAGCAAGCACAAAAACGACTACGATTAGAAACCGAAAAAATGATAGCAAATTATATCTAATAACAAATGAAACCAGACTTTATAACTATTGATACCATTAGTGAAGTGAATGCTATTTTTAATGTAGACTCACCAAATCACCCATTAGTATCTGTAATACATTTAAACGATCCTAAAATTAAGAAGCGTTTTAATAATGAAAACTTTATAATCAACTTATACTCTATTGCTGTAAAAGATATTGATTTGAAAGGGTTTAGCTATGGCAGAAACAAGTTTGATTTTGAAAGTGGTACAATGATGTTTATTGAGCCTGGTCAAGTTATTTCTCCTGGAGATGAAGAAATGAGTGAAAATAATCAGGGTTGGATGTTATTTTTCCATCCTGATTTAATTCGCCATTCTTCGCTTTCATCTAAAATGAAGTCATACGAATTCTTTTCATACAACCTTCATGAAGCTCTACATCTTTCTGAAAAAGAACGCAACGAAATAAAAATATTGGTTGATAAAATTGAATCCGAATATTCTCAAAATATAGATAGACACAGTCAAAATGTAATTGTTTCTACTATAGAATTGATTTTAAGTTATGCTACGCGTTATTATGACCGTCAGTTTTTTACACGTTCTGTTTTTAATACAGATAAAGTGAGTGAGTTTGAAAAACTACTAACCTCGTATTGCAATTCTGAACAGTTGAAAGCAGATGGAGTACCTTCTGTTCAATATTTAGCTGAAGCTTTAAATATGTCACCAAAATATTTAACGGAATTACTAAAAAAGGAAACTGGCAGAAGTGCACAAAGCCATATACATGAGGTTATAATATCAAAAGCTAAAAACACACTTTTAAATTCAAACAAGAGCGTTAGCGAAATAGCTTATGATTTAGGTTTTGAATATCCTCAGTATTTTAGCACTCTTTTTAAAAAGAAAACACAATTAAATCCGAGTGATTTCCGGTCTTTAAACTAAATTGATTCATACAATTACAATAGGCATCTCATAAAAAGAAGCTACAATACTATTATTTAAAAAAAGGGATTAATGGTTCTGAACTTGCTGCTACATAGTTGTTTTATTTGTGCTATCTACTTTAAAACAGATGAGTTTTTTTCGCTTTATAATACAAGAAATGCTGAGAATAATAAATATTAATCTCAGCATTAAAAATTAAACGAATAAAAATTCTATTGAAAATCAGAAGCTTTAAACGGGTATTTTCTTGGTGTTTTTTGAATGGTAATCCAATGTGCAACAGTAAACGATTTTACACCCCATTGACCATTAAAACGACCTAAACCAGAATTTTTAACACCACCGAATGGTGCATAAGCACTATCATTTACAGGTTGATCATTAATATGTGTCATACCAGCTTCAATACCTTGTGCAAACGCCATTCCTTTTGCTTCGTCTTGTGTAAATACAGAACTAGACAAACCAAAATCTGTAGCATTGGCTAAACGCAATGCGTCTTCCATATCTTTAGCACGTGTAATAGAAACTGCTGGTCCAAAAATCTCGTGTTTGAATAACGGACAGTTTTCATCTGTATCTACAAAAACGTGTGGAGGCATATGTAAGCCATCTGCTTCACCTCCTAAAGCCATTTTATAACCCTGTGCTTTAGATTCGTCTATTAAGTTTTTAACGGTGTCAAATTGTGCTTGATCTATGATTGGTCCTACAAATGTGTCAGGATCATTCATATCTAAACGTTTTAAGGTTTTTACTTTGGCGATAAACTTCTCTGTGAATTCGTCATAGACTTTATCTTCTACGATTATTCTGTTTATAGCCATACAAATCTGACCTTGATTCATAAATTTACCCCAAGCAGCAGCCTCAACAGCTTGATCAATATCTGCATCTTCCAATACTACAAACGGACTGTTACCACCCAATTCTAATTCGATATTTTTAATGATATCAGCACTCAACGCATTTATTCCTACTTGACGACCAACGGGAGTTGAACCTGTAAAAGAAATTAATTTTGAAATTGGATGCTTTGTAATTGCTGTCCCAATAGTGCTTCCGCCACCAGGTAACACACTTAATAACCCTTTTGGGAAACCTGCTTCTTCTAAAAACGAAGCAAAAATTAATCCTCCAGTAACTATAGAAGTTGATGCTGGTTTTAAAACCACTGCATTACCTACTGCTAAGGCAGGTCCTAAAGTACGCGCAGTTAATTGTCCAGGGAAATTCCAAGGTGAAATTAAACCAATTACGCCTAATGGTTTTCTAACTGCAATGGATTCTTTTCCTTCAATATCTCTCGGTAAAATTTTACCTTCAACTAATAATGGTAAATGCACAGCACTTTCAAAAACACTAGCTACTAATTCGGCTTCAAAATAACCTTTAGCTAAGGTTGCACCGACTTCTTTTCGTGCCCATTCTGCAAACTCTTGCTTACGATTTCTAACAACCGTAGCTAGTTTCTGCATCATTCTGCTCTTTTCTGGAGGTAATACTGCAGCCCATTTTTTTTGTGCAATTGCAGCTGTTTCAAAAGCTTCATTTACATCATCTTCCGTAGCACCGTTTAAAGAGAATAACTCCTCTTGATTCCAAGGATTTATATCTTTTATTACTGGTCCTTTTCCATCTTTCCATCCGCCACCAACAAATATTTTTTTGGTGTAATTAGGTAATTCTTCTTGTGTTTTCATTTTTGGTATGTTTTCTTAATTAATTTTTTCTATTTTTCAATCTGATTCACAAAAAATTCTTGCTGCGAAGATGCTATAATAGCCTCTTTCATTAATTTATCTGTAACCTGTGTATACGATTGTTTTCTGTGGGTAACACCAGCTTCATCATTTTTCCAACGTTGTTGCAATGCAAAAGAATTTTCTTTTCCTTTAATGCTGTAAAAATCAAAACGGATGTTGCCTTCTTCTTGTCTGGTAAGTTCTGTGTGCTTTATTAATTGTTTCACAAACTCTTCTTTATAGCCTTCTTTAATTTCAAAAATGAAAAACAATAGCACTTCATTATTGTCCACTTTAATTTGACTAAAATCATTAGTTGGCAACGGTTTTTCGTTATTTAAAAACAATGTTTTAGGCGCTTCAATTAAAGCCGATTTTACGCGATCTGCAATTCCTCTTTTGTCTACTGCTTCCGTATGAGATTCTAAAGTCTTTTCTCCTTCATTTATTCCGAAGACCAAAAAAATTTCTGGATTGTTTTTATCTTGAAACAACTTCATCTCTAAAGTTCCAGCCTCTTTACGCACCACCTCTTGATTCTCTAGCATTTCCTTTTTAAACAAATCAATCTTGTCCGATTTTATTTTAAAAGTTGATAAAATGGTAATTTCTGGGTCTTTCTTTTTATCATAAACCACAGACATCCCTGTTCCTTTATTTAAAATTAAACGCATTTTAGTATCTGTAACATCAATCTGAATACAGTCTGAACCTAAATCCATCGTTCCTAGAGTACTTGTTCTACAGAAATATTCACCTTCCCAATTCCAAGTCCCTTTCAATTCTTGTCCACCAAAATTCCCTTTAATAATTCCATCGCTAGTCGCAATAGAAGTTCCGCCTTCATCACCATAATAATTGTCGGCTCCTTTTTCTATATAACCTTCTTTAGTAGTAATTCTATCCCAAGAAACGGGCTGGTAGGCAATCAATTTATTATCGAAAATATAAGGTGCATAAATGATTTTACCATCCGTATTAATGTCTGCAATTCCTTTGGAAGACGCATCAATTAAATAGCTTTTATCACCATCAAACGTAAATAATTGTCCTGTTGGGTTACTGCTGGCAAGTAAAACACCGTTAAAAGATGTAACACCATCAAACACTCCTTTTTTATTTGAAGAAGTAATTAACGTTACCTTTTTAGAAGTGATATCAATGTTATATAATGAACCAAAATCTTCAGGTTTCCATTCTTTTCGTATTAATCCTTCTCCATTTTCTAATCCGTAATTAGCAACAACCAACGTGTTGTTTTCTACAAAAACACCATTCGGAAACGGAATTTTATCCGACTGTAACCACACCACTAATTTGTCATTCTCGATGGTGTAAATTTTACCGCCAGGAACATCAGAAATAAAAACTTGTCCTGTTTTCTGGTTTATTGCTAAATCATTTAGTGAACCAGCTTCGTTGTCTGTGTAACTTTTTATGATACTTCCGTTATCTAGATTTATAAGATGCACTTGCTTTTGGTCGGCAACATACAAGGTGTTTTTATAAATATCAGAACCTGTAGGAGCTGTTAATCCGGTAGTCCAATTAAGGTTGTCAATTACTCCATCTTTAGAAACGCGACTTATAAAACCAGGTGCTGCACCATTGGTGTTAGAAACATACAACCATTTATGATTTGGTGAGGCATACACAGATTCCGGCATTTTAAACCCGTCTAATTCCCATTTTATAGCTACAGAAAAATCGTTAGTAATTAGCTCCTCACTTTCTTTATCTGTTGAATCTTTTGGCACTTCTTGGTCCTTACATCCTGCTAATACAATGACTAGCAGTACTACTATTGTGTAAATTGAATTTTTCATATCTCGTTTACTTGATGTAAATATTCTGGAATAGGACGTTCTAATGTTTCTGATAACACTTTACCTGTTTCCATAGAAAGTGAATCTGTTGTAGAAAATTTCTGTGCAAATTCTTGCGTTTTCCATTCCTCAATAACCACTAACTGATTTGGATTTTCTAAAACCGTATATGCATTGAAAGAAACACAATCATCTTGTGCTCGCACATTCGGAATTTGCTTCTCGTATTGTGCGATCAGTTTTATGTTTTCATCAGCTTTAATATCAAACAAAGCAATAACACGTAGTTCTGCTGAATTTGCAGTACTTCTAAACTCTTCAACTCCTTTTTCTTCGGAAACTTCACCAATCAAAACATAAGCTTTAGGTGGATTTACAAGTGCTTCATTTGCTAATTCTGCTAGTTTTAGTTCGTAGGGTTGAGAACGATGAAATGCCACAGCCTCTTCTCCTGTAAACAATTCATATCCAAAAAACATATTAGGGTTTTGCTTATCTTCAAACAAGCGAATTCCCAAACATCCTGGTTCTGTAGCACTTCCCTTTTTTACAGTCATTAAAGCCTCTTTAAATTGAGAACGGAATGCTGGTTTTACTTCAAATTGACCTATAACTTTTATCATCTTACTTGATTTTAAATTATTGATTAATTCTAAAGAGTAACAATCACTTTACCTACTGTTCTTCCTTTTTCTACTTCTCTATGTGCGTCTGCCATATCTTCAAAAGCAAACGTTTTATAGATGTTTGGTTTAATAGCACCACTTTCTAACATTCCTTTTAAGGTGTTCATATCTTTAGCGCTAGAATGCACTAAAATATTAGAAACCGTTTTGTTTTCTTTCTCTGCTATAGCTTTAGCTTCCTCGGGCATATCCATACCAAAAGTGGTAATTACTGTTCCTCCATCTTTTAAAACCTTAGTGGAGTTCACTAATACTTGACCACCTTGAGTATCTAATACAAAGTCGATATCAGATAAGATTTCTTCAAATTTTTGTGTGTGATAATCTATAGCTTCATCTGCACCAATAGACAGTATGAAATCTTTGTTTTTAGCTGATGCAGTTGCAATAACATACGCACCAAAACTCTTTGCTATTTGAATTGCAAAATGACCAACACCACCAGAACCTGCTTGTATTAAAACTTTATCGCCTTTATTTATTTTTCCTTCTAAAATTTGTAATGCCGTTAAAGCAGCCAAAGTGGTCGCAGCAGCTTCTTCAAAAGAAACGTTGCTTGGCATAAGTGCTAAATGAGCTTCTGGAGCTGCAACAAATTCTGCGTATGCTTTACCTGCTCCAGGAAAGTTTACCATCCCAAAAACAGTATCACCTACTTTAAAATCGGTAACGGCTGTACCAGCCTCAGTTACTGTTCCTGCAATATCCCATCCTAAAATAACTGGACGATTTTTACCGTACATTGAATCCAACATTTTGTCAGCGTACTTTGGCTTTACATCTGCAGGGTTTAATGAAATTGCTTTAACAGCAACTAACACTTCGTTTTCTTTTATGCTTGGCTTTTCTACTTCTGCTAAATGAAGGTTTTCTGGTCCTCCTGCTTTTTCTAATACTATTGCTTTCATAATGTGTGTTTTTAAAAAAATTATATTTGATGAATTTGATTAAAATAAAGGATTATCGTTCGCAGATTTATCTCCTTTATTGAAGGTGTTAAACGCATCCCAATGTTCAGAAATTTTACCGTCTGTAATTCTAAAAACATCCATTGTAGAGGTTCTATCACCTTCTTTATTTGTAATTACTTGTACAAAAACTAGGTCTTTTTCTGCAACAATAAGATTGAAGTTGAGTTTAAATTTAGGAGCATCTTTTAACCAAATAGGTAACATTTCTTTAAGCGCTTCTCTACCATCTGCAACATTAGGGTTGTGCTGAATGTAAACTGGACCAACATATTTATCTATGTTTTGATAATTCTGGTTTCCGAAGAGGTCTTGATAAAAATCTGTTACTACTTTTTTGTTTGCCTCTAAAGTCGCTTGCTCCTGATTTTGAACTTCTATTTTAGATTCCAAATTTGTAATGTTTTCATTTAATTTTTTTAATTCCCCAGAATTATCAGAACAAGATGCTAATAAGATAGCACCAATTAAGACTACTGTTAGTTGTACTTTTTTCATAATTTTAATTTTAGTTATTTGTTAATTTTAATGACACTACAAATCTATAAATGTCTTGTAGTTTAGTAATGGTAAATAATGTACCTTTAATGGTGTATTGTGTCCGTAATTTATTTAATATCAATATTTTATGATTTAATTAACAAGCCGAATATTATTTTTTATCGTAAACCACAGTCATCCCTTTACCTTGTTTTAAGGTCAATCGCATCTGTGCAGCATTTACTTCGATTACAATTTCGTCATAACCCAAATCCAAATCGCCAATTTTACTTGTACGCGTAAAGAAAGTATCTTTCCAATCCCAAGTTCCCGTTAGTGTTTTTCCGCCAAAGACTCCAAATATTTGTCCGTCGTGAGAAGCTACAGATGTACCTTCTTTATCACCGTAAAAATTATCGGCAGCTAATTTTAAATACTCCTCTTTTGTTTTAATTCGATGCCAGTTATCATCAATAGTCTCGCTAGAAACCAAATTATTCGGAACTGAAAAAGCTTCAATTTTATTACTAAAGAGAATTGGAGCGTATAGTGTATTGCCTAGAATACTTATATCTGCTAAACCTTTTGGAAAAGTTCCAATTAACTTTTTGGCATTATCGTTAATAAAAAACAAATCGCTAACCGTACCACCTGTAACTAAAAATCCATCTTTAACTGCTGCTAAACCATCTAAAGCACCTAATTGATACGCACTTTTAATCATCGCAGCTGTTTTGTCTTTTAGGTTGACTTTATATAAACTACCATACTTATCTGGAGTTAACTCTAATGATAATTCTGCACCAAAATCAGCAATAATTAAATTATCATCTTGGATGAAAATTCCGTTTGGATGTTTAATTTCTGGTGTTTGAAACCAAACTACTAGTTTGTTATTTTCTAAAGTGAAAATTTTTCCGCCCGCAATATCAGAGATAAAAACCTGTCCAGTTTTAGAAACTACAACATCATTTAATGAAACCACATCTGTTGATGTAAAGCTATTTATCAGCTTACCTTTTTTTACATCAATTATATGAAGTTCCTTACCATCACCTACAAACAAATTGTCTTGGTATAAAGCTATACCAGCAGGGTTGTTTAACCCTGTAACCCATTTATAATTATCTACTTTACCATCCTTTGTAATTCGGCTTATATATCCTTTTTCATTCTGATTTACGTTAGAAACATACAACCAATCTTCAGTTGGAGAAGCTACTATAGACTCTGGCATAGCAAAACCCTCTAATTCCCAGTTTTTAATTAATTCATTAGAAGAATTAACTTTTGTAGTCGCCAAATAATTGGTTTCATCTAAAACTTCTTTCAAAGCAAAGATTCCATTGTTTGCAGCCGGAAAACCAGTATAGAGACTCAACAAAATCATCGTTTCAGAAATCTCATTTGGAGTTACACCAAGGTTAAGTGCAGCCTTCATATGCGACTTTAATTGCGATTTTGCATTGGCTTGTGTAGTAAGACTAGCTATTATTAGTAATTCTTTTGTCTTAAAATCTAAACCCGGTCTGCTATAAATTTCTCCAAAACCATAACGAATAATATAATCTGCCATATCTGGAGACACGCTTTTAAAAGCGGCTTCCAAACCTTTTGAAGCGCCATCGCCATTTACCTCGTTTACAATTTTTACACCTGTTTTATAGTTGTCTTCTTTTGTGTTTTGCGCAATAGTTGTAAAAGAAAAAAACAATGCTAAAACTAATATTATGTGCTTTTTCATAATATTATTATTTTCCGTTTTGTTTAGCTGTAGCCTTTGGTGCTGCACCTTGTTTTAAATCTTTATTCCTGAATTTTTCAGTTTCTGGAAGTTGTAAATTCACTTGATTTACTTCTTGAATTTCAATAGAAAGCTTATCAAATTTGATATCCTCTAAATGTCCGCCCAATTTTATATCGTCTGATAAAAAGTGAAAATGCATTCCTGGAATAACGATGTTTCCTAGATAATCTGGTGTAAATAAACCTACCAAAGTCCCCTTAATGTTGTCTCTAGTATACATTACACGTGTATCTAAATATTCAAATAAAGACACATCTTCATTCTCTACTTTATGGGCAGAAGCCATTTTTAAGTGCTTAAATTCACCTTTAATTCTATACGCGTAAAAACTATTTTTAGAGGTTGAATATTTTTGAAGCTCTCTAGTTAAATCTTCATAAGACTCAATATTTTCAACAGTTACGGTTTGTTTCGGTTGAAAGTTTATCATCGTCATATTTGGTGATTCTAAATCGTCTGGTGCTTCTGCGATTCCGCCTTCGGCATCAATCGTATAGACCACTCCGTCTACAGCAACCAGCTCTCCAGCCAAATGATTTACGGTTCCAATACCAATATTACCTTGCTGTACCATTTGTTGTGGCGTAATATTACCTTCATAAATACTATTTAATAAGGCAACCGTTGGTGCATATTGGTGAATGGTATTTTCGGTATGAGGCGCCAAACCGTGTTTGTCCGTATCCTGAGAATGTGAATGTCCGTGCGCTTCTTCCGAAGTTGACATTGCTTCTTTTTTAGTCTCATTTCCGCAGCTTGCTAAAAGCGCCAACGAAAATAGTAGTATTAGTTTTTTCATAATAGTAGTTTTTAGTTGAAGGTTAATGAGTATTAAATTTCTTTAACGAAATTCATATATTGCTTTAAATCACCAATTACAGCTTCTTCCATAAGTTTACCTGTTTTTTCTGCGTACGGTTGGTGAAAGTGAATGTCCCACACATCAGATTCTTTTCTCCAATGTTCATATACAGCCAATGTGTCTTCTTGGTCGTCTACTGTGTATAGATCAAAAAGAATGTTTCCTTTTTCCTCTTTTCTGGTATGTGTAATGTGGTCTTCAAACTGATTTAAAAGTTGTGCTTTATAACCATCTTTCAATTTAAAAATGAAGAAAATAATAAATACTTCGTCTTCTGGGTTTGTAGATTTAGTTCTTTCTGGTAACGGGTTGGTATCACCTAAGAAATAAAAATCTGGCGCACTTGCTAATGCTGTTTGCCCTACTTCCATTAACTTTTTTGTGTGTGGCTCATTATCGTGAGAAGTTATTGCTGCTTTATCTGCCCAACGTTCGTAAACAAAAAATACATTGGCATCTGATTTAGATACAAATACTTTAATTTCTTTATTGCCAGCTTCTTTTTGCGTTGCTGCTTGTGCTTCTTTTAAGGTTGCTGCAAAACTAGTTGCGTGTTCTGGTTTTGCTGTAAATTTTACTATGGTGCTTTTCATAATATGATTTTTTATAGTGTTCTCGTTTATTTTATAATTTGGTAATTATGGTTTCTTCTGAAAATCTAGATTTTGGAAGTTTAGCATTGAAATCGGTGTCTTTTCTATAACCTAAAGACACAACTGCTAAAGCCGTATATCCTTTTTCGCGTAAGCCGAATTCTTCATCTAAAGCTTTTACATCTACACCTTCCATTGGGCAAGCGTCTATGCCTAAAGCTGCAGCACCTAATAAAAGAGACCCCATATTTAAGTAGACTTGTTTTTCCATCCAATGTGGTAAATCTTTAAGGTCGTATTTATGAATATCTGCAAACAACATACGTCCACCGTGCATTTGGTCTTTAAATTCTTGTGCAGCAAAACGACCATCTTTATCTTCTTGCTCTAAAATACTAGTCATATAAACATCATCTGCATTTGTACGAGCAGCAATAACAATTACGTGAGAGGCATCTAAAACCTTAGGTGTATTAAAATGAAAAAATCCTTGTGTTCCTTTTGCAATACGAGCTTTCCCTTCTGCAGTATCTGCAATTAAAAAATGCCAAGGTTGTAAGTTTACACTAGATGGACTTAAACGTAATAAATCTTTTACTTGTTTAAAATCTGCATCTGAGATCTTTTTAGTAGCATCAAATTCTTTTACGGAATAGCGGTTGTTTAAAATTTCAGTTAAATTCATTTTTGTTATATTTATATGTTGATTCGTTATACTATCATTTTTATAGTGACAAAGGTATATATAGTGTAAGTATTGTGCAATAACGGTCGTAAAGTATAGTATGAAATAAATTATTAACTAACTGATTTAAAGTTTTTTAAAAATAAAAAAATAACTATAAAAAATATAGTTGCATACTAAATTAAAGCTAATTAGATTGCACTCTATGTAAGCAACAAAAGAATAACGTATTTGTATGTTACTTTATAAATTTATATAGAAATGGACAAAAAATAACTGTTTGAAAAAAAACAAAAATTAAGGTTAACGATAAAATATCCTTTTGTCCAACAAGTGCCGCTATGGAATTGATTGGCGGAAAATGGAAAAATGTGATACTTACCCATTTAATAGGTGTCAAAAAACGGTATAACTAATTACGAAAAGAAATACCTGGTATTACAGAGCGCACATTAAGTTTGCAACTAAAGCAATTAGAAGCAGATGGTATAATTTCTAGAAAGGCGTTTTATACAAAACCTCCTTTAAAAGTAGAATATGCGCTTACAAAATTTGGAAAAGGTTTAATACCTATTCTTAAAATGATTACTGATTGGGGAATTACTGTTGCTCAAGAGAAGGGAGAATTTATTGAATCATAGCATGTGTTTATAACAATTTTGAAGTTAAAATGAGATTCCTCATTCGGCTAAAAAGGCTCATTTCGGAATGATAAACTATATAACCTCGTAAGCTTTTGCACTTGCCAGCTTTTAATATGTACAAAATAACTATTTATAATTTTGTATTGTTAAGTTTACCATGAACTTGTATATATCACAAAGGTTTTAAAAACAAAAATGAATAGTTTTATAAATTGAATACTTTTAAAATTATAACCTAGAATTGGTGAAAAAGAGTTTAAGTTTATGGAATCTGAATTAAGAAGCAGTTTAATTCATTTTAGCGTTGAAAAAAATAAATTGTGGGGAGAGCAGGATTCGAACCTGCGAAGACGTAGTCAACGGAGTTACAGTCCGTCCTCGTTGGCCGCTTGAGTATCTCCCCTTTATTTATTATTTCAATGAATAAGCTAAATACCTCTAATAATATGTTGTTCTATTGAGTCTAAAAAAGGACTCGAAATCTCCAACTTACTGATTATAAATTAGCTACTATACATCAGCTTTAGTGATAAAAAACCACTTATTTTTCTAAAGGTCTGCGAATATACAAAGTTTTAATAAATGTCCTAAAAATATTTTATTTTTTTTCAATTATATTTTTCAATAGTATATTAAGTCGTCATAGAGTTTAGATATAAAGGCCTTTGTCTATAGTGCTTTCCGGCTATTGTGCGCTGCTAATTATGTGAAATTACGAGATTGTTAATCAGTGTAATACGTGTTTTTCTCTCGTTATTTTGTGGTTTGAACCAATCTTTTAGTTTGTAATATGTGGCTGCAATTGTAAAATCGACTTTTTATTTAAAGATACTTTTCCACATTAAGAGAATATAAATTACAGCTACTAAAAGAAAGGAATCTATAAAGTAGGCTCTCGTGTGCTTTCTCTTCTTATTCTAAAGAATTTAAAACCACTTGTAAGTTTTAATGATATAATAGCTTAATTTAAAATTTTGAAAAAAAATCTGTTTTATTGAAGGCTTCCGTTTTAGTCTTCCTCTATTTTTTTTGTTTTTAATCGGTTGTTTCTAAGGACTTTTACAAAAAAGCCAAACATTATGATTATGAAAAACGAAAACGGTAACGAAGTAATAATTAACAAACGTTGCACCGCTTCTAAAACATTTACACTGGCTTTAATATTACCTAAAAGAATTAAAGCAATGGTTGCCAGTAAAATAAAAACAGACCAGATTACACGATGGGTTTTACTTGGGTTTTTAGAGCCATTATCTGTAAACATACTTAATACAAAAACGGCTGAATCTACAGATGTAATTAGAAAACTGATTAATAGAAAAATAGAAGTAATATTTAAAAATGTAGCGAATGGATACTGCTCAAAAAATACAAAAATGGATGAAAATACATTTCCAAATTGGTTGTTGTACACTCCTCAAGTTTCTATGAAATGAAATGCAGAAGATCCAAAAAAAGCAAACCAAAAGAAGGTTCCTAAACTCGGAATAATTAAAACACCCAAAAGTAGTTGCCTTATGGTTCTACCTTTAGAAATACGTGCTATAAAAATACCGGTAAAAGGTGCCCAAGCCAACCAAAATGCCCAATAATAGAAAGTCCAATCTGTTAAAAAATCTAAACCAGGATTGTAATTACCAATGGCCAAACTCATCGGTATAAAATCGATGATATATTGATACAAAGCAGTAAAAAAAGAACTTAATATACGTTTTACATCACTCGTAAAAAAGACAAATAACAAAATGATTAAAGTGACAATAATGTTTAAATTCGAGAATATTTTGATTCCTTTATTCACACCTTTCCAAGCAGAATAACACGCAATTGTTGAGATAAATACGCATAATAGAATGGTTGATGTAATACCGAAATCAGCATCAAAAACATGACTTAGCCCACCGTTAATCTGCGTTGTTCCTAAACCAATAGCGGCAATTAAACCAAAAATAGTGGTGATAATGGTAATGATATCTACGCCACCTTTTATTGGTTTACTTTTAATTCGATCTTCTATGGTAGCACTAATTCTTACTTTCTTTTTATTTACATGAAGCGCATACCCAACAATAACAGCAAATAATCCGTAAAATGCCCAAGCGGTAATTCCCCATTGATAAAATGTAAATTCTAATGCAACAATTTCATTGGGCAAACTAGAAGTAAAAGGCGGATTTTGTTGCATAAAAACAGGCTCTTGTACTGCTCTTAATAAAATTCCAGATCCCATTCCGGCACTATACAACATGGCAATCCAAGACCAAAGTGAGTATTCTGGCTCTGCGTTTGGTTTGCCCAATTTTATCCTTCCATATTTAGAAAATGAAATCAATAAAAGCGCCACAACACAGCCAAAACCTAGATATAAATAAAAGTATCCAAAATAATTCCGAACCCATAAAGAAGTATTTTCAATTACGTTATAACTTTCTTCGGTGGCAAAAAATACGACTAAAGTGCATAAAAAAATGATACCTACCGAAATAGATAAAATAACGTGTTTTTGAATGTATTTTAGCATTAAATCTTGATTTTAAGCAAAAATAAGGATTCGTTTTTAAATACGAATCCTTACTTAAAAAATGCAATTACTGTTTAAGTGTTGTTCTGTTTAGCCAGAATCTTTAATGTTTCAAGCCCGAGACTTCATTTGTTCCTGTTATTAAGATGCTTTTATTCTTCACAGATTAAGCACTTTGAATACTTTAGAACAACTATATTTGGTTACAAAATAAGTATCATGAGTTTTTATCAGCAAATAGCACCGTATTATCATCATATTTTTAAAATTAATGAAGCACAAATTAATTTTATCACCTCTAAAATACCTGAAAATAATGCTAAAATACTAGATGTTGGTTGTGGTATTGGAACGCTTTCTTTTGAGTTGATAAAATACTATAAAAGTGTACTTGGTGTTGATATGGATGCAGAAATGATACAAACAGCGCTTAAGAATAAGAAAAGTAATTCTGATACAATTCAATTTGAGCAACTAAGTATGCTTGAATTAGATACTTCAATTGATAAAAATTCTATCAATGGTATTATTTGCTTTGGAAATACCTTAGTTCATTTGAATTCAATAATTGAAATAAATGATTTTTTGGAACAAGCAAAAACAGCACTCACTTTTGACGGAAAATTATTACTACAAATAGTGAATTATGATAGAATTATTGCCAAAAATATTAAGGAATTACCACGAATAGAAAATGATGAAATCATTTTTGAACGTTCTTATAGGTATCGAAAACCTCAAAATAAAATTGATTTTAATACACGATTGACAGTAAAAACTACCCAACAAATAATAGAAAATAGTATTGAATTATTACCATTATTAAAAAAAGACATGGCTCTTTTATTAGAGAAGGCTGGTTTTAAACATTCTAATTTCTATGGTAATTTTAATAAAGATCCACATTCCGTTGAGAGTCCTGCTTTAGTTGTAGAAGCTTGGTAATAGTCAATAAAAAACATTTTATTTCACCAATCTTGATTTTCTATAATTTGATCATTCAATAAAAAAGTTTAACCAATTTTTAGTATGATTAAAGGTATATTTAATTGTTTGGTTTTTTTAGTTACGCGTTCTGCAGGATCTGTCCATATCTACACGGGGCGTATTTTCAAAAAAACCATTATAGCTAAAAGGTTAGCGATAATGGTTTCGTTTATTAATTTTGGAATGATAATAACAAATAAACATCAAAATGATTGATTAAATTCATTTGGTATAATTAAAAAAAATTACTCGTAATATTCACAAACAGCTTTAATATTTTTTATAATATTAATTTTATAAAGTAACAATCACTTTACCTACTGTTCTTCCTTTTTCAACTTCTCTGTGTGCGTCTGCCATAGCCTCAAATGCAAAAGTTTTATAGATATTTGGTTTAATAGCTCCGCTTTCTAACATCCCTTTTAAGGTGTACATATCTTCGGCACTAGAATGCACTAAAATGTTAGCAATTGTTTTGTTTTCCTTTTCAGCTAAAGCTTTCACTTCTTCAGATACATCTGGTGCAACAGTTGTAATTACGGTTCCTCCATTTTTTAGAACCTTTACTGAATTTTCTAAAACTTTACCTCCTTGTGTGTCTAAAACAAAGTCGATATCTGATAAAACTTCTTCAAATTTTTGTGAGTGATAATCAATAGCTTCATCTGCACCAATAGACAATACAAAATCTTTGTTTTTTGCGGAAGCAGTAGTAATTACATACGCTCCGAAGCTTTTAGCAATTTGAATAGCAAAATGACCAACACCACCAGAACCAGCTTGAATTAAAACCTTATCACCTTTATTAATTTTTCCTGATAAAATTTGTAGGGCAGTTAATGCCGCTAACGTAGTTGCTGCAGCATCTACAAAAGAAATAGTATTAGGCCATGATAGCTAAATGTGCTTCTGGCGCAGCAACAAACTCAGCATACGTATTACCAACACCGGGAAAATTTACCATCCCAAATACTTTGTCTCCTATTTTTAGATTAGTAACTTCTGATCCTATTTCCGTAACGGTACCTGCCAAATCCCAACCTAAAATTATTGGTCGTTCTTTACCGTACATCATACTCAACATCTCGTCTGCGTACTTTGGTTTTACGTCTGCTGGGTTTAACGAAATTGCTTTAACAGCAACTAATACTTCGTTCTCTTTTATACTCGGTTTTTTAACTTCTGCTAAATGAAGGTTTTCTGGTCCTCCTGCTTTTTCTAATAATATTGCTTTCATTTTGGTATGTTTTTTATTGATTATTTATTTGGAAATAACATTTTCGCACTTCCTAATAAGTAATTTCTCCATCCAAAATTTGGATAGGCTTTATCCATTTTCTGAATGAATTCTTCGCTGTTTTTAGATGTAGCTAGTAGTATTTTCATTTCTTTAAGATAGTTGATTTTAATCGTTACGTCTCCAGAAGTTTCAGGTGCACTGTGTGAAGAAAAATAGGTGGTATATCCTTTTTCTTGAAAAGCGGAAAGCTCGTTAATTACCGTATCTATAAATTCAGTATTGAAAATCATGGTATGATTATCATGACCAACCATATGTAAGTGAACTGCCTTTATTTCTGGTATTTCTACATCAAACCCAAAACCAGTAGGTGTAATAATAAAAGGAATTCCTGAAATATTTTGAGCTCCTGCCTTTAATAAATCAGTTGGTACAATAGTTGTTTCATCAAGGTCTTCACCTGAAACTTCTGCTAATTTTGAGAGCGATTCATTACCAGAATTCGTCATATAATCTAAAGATTCTTGATTAGAATATATATGGTTAAATTTTAGTTTATCCGTATCAAAAAAGTGCTTTCCTATTAAATGATAAGAAACCATCACATCAATATTTGTGTAACCTAAACCAACAATATAATTTACAAGTTCCTTGTAATTATCTTTCATTGGTGGTGTTTCAATCAATACTCCTTTTCCGTTTTTTTCAATAAAAAAAGCGTGTGTATTAAAAAAACCTTTGGTTTCGTAAACGTGAACTTTAGTTTGACCGTAATCAAAAATTTGCATCATACCCTTATCTAATTGTACTGCTTTTGTGTTTTCATTAAAAGTTCTCATACTAGGTTCTTGAGCAGAAATTTCCTGAATACCAACTGCAACGATAATTCCGTAAACTAGTGCTGTAATTATATTTTTCATTTTAAAAAATTTTTAAATTTCAGTTACAAAATTCATATACTGTTTTAAATCTCCAACAACAGCTTCTTCCATTAATTTACCTGTTTTTTCTGCGTAAGGTTGGTGAAAGTGAATGTCCCAAACATCAGATTCTTTTCTCCAATGCTCATAAACAGCCAATGTATCTTCTTGGTCGTCTACTGTATATAAGTCAAAAAGAATGTTTCCTTCTTCCTCTTTTCTGGTATGTGTAATGTGATCTTCAAACTGATTTAAAAGTTGTGCTCTAAATTCTGTTTTCAACTTAAAAATGAAGAAAATGATAAATACTTCATCTTCTGCGTTTGCAGATTTAGAATGGTCTGGTAACGGGTTTGTATCCCCTAATAAATAAAAATCTGGAGCACCTGCTAATGCAGTTTGCCCTGCTTTCATTAACTTCTTTGTGTGCGGCTCGTTATCGTGAGATGTTATTGCTGCTTTGTCTACCCAACGTTCGTAAACAAAAAATACATTGGCATCTGATTTAGATACAAATACTTTAATTTCTTTATTTCCAGCTTCTTTTTGCGTTGCTGCTTGTGCTTCTTTTAAGGTTGCTGCAAAACTAGTTGCGTGTTCTGGTTTTGCTGTAAATTTTACTATGGTGCTTTTCATAATATGCTTTTTTATAGTGTTCTCGTTTATTTTATAATTTGGTAATTATGGTTTCTTCTGAAAATCTAGATTTTGGAAGCTTCGCATTGAAATCGGTGTCTTTTCTATAACCTAAAGATACAACTGCTAAAGCCGTATATCCTTTTTCACGTAAGCCGAATTCTTCATCTAAAGCTTTAACATCTACACCTTCCATTGGGCAAGCGTCTATACCTAAAGCAGCAACTCCTAATAAAAGAGACCCCATATTTAAATAGACTTGTTTTTCCATCCAATGTGGTAAATCTTTAAGGTCGTATTTATGAATATCTGCAAACAACATACGTCCACCGTGCATTTGGTCTTTAAATTCTTGTGCAGCAAAACGACCGTCTTTATCTTCTTGCTCTAAAATGCTAGTCATATAAACATCATCTGCATTTGTACGAGCAGCAATAACAATTACGTGAGAGGCATCTAAAACCTTAGGTGTATTAAAATGAAAAAATCCTTGTGTTCCTTTTGCAATACGAGCTTTCCCTTCTGCAGTATCTGCAATTAAAAAATGCCAAGGTTGTAAGTTTACACTAGATGGACTTAAACGTAATAAATCTTTTACTTGTTTAAAATCTGCATCTGAGATCTTTTTAGTAGCATCAAATTCTTTTACGGAATAGCGGTTGTTTAAAATTTCAGTTAAATTCATTTTTGTTATATTTATATGTTGATTCGTTATACTATCATTTTTATAGTGACAAAAATATGTATAGTATTATTGTCTTGCAATAACGGTCAAGAAGTATAGTATAAAATAATTTTATAGTTAATTATAAATCAATATTTTAAGTATTATTTTTTTTACTATACAAAATATAGTTGCATACTAAATTAAAGTCCATTAAATTTGCAAAAGAATCTATTAAAAAGAGCGTACATATTCGTATGCTGCTTTCATAAATATATATCATTATGGACAGAAAAGAACTGTTTGAAAAAAAGCCAAAGATTAAGATCAACGATAAAATATCGTTTTGCCCAACCAGTGCAGCAATGGAACTTATAGGCGGAAAATGGAAAAGTGTAATTCTTACTCATTTAATTGGTGATAAAAAACGCTATAACGAATTGCGAAAGGAAATTCCGGGAATTACTGAGCGTACTTTAAGTTTACAATTGAAGCAATTAGAAGCGGATGGCATCGTAAGTAGAAAAGTGTTCACTAAAAAACCACCTTTAAAAGTAGAATACAAGCTTACCGAATTTGGTGAAACCCTTACCCCTATCTTAAACCTAATTGTAGAATGGGGTTTACACGCAGCAGAAACAAAAGGTGAGTTTATTTTTGAAGAATAAATGGTTGCAACCTAATTATTGATATAGCAAGTGTTATAAAATCCGTTTACTTGCTCAATTTCAAAATTCTAATGGCTCCTTGAACTACCAAAATAAAAACAATTGTACCAATAATTAAATCGGGTTTACTAGAGTGCAAACAGTTAACGAGAACTCCAGCTATTATAACGCCCAAATTAATAATCACATCATTGGAGGTGAAAATCATACTCTCTTTCATATGGGCTTCTTCTTTACTTTTTGATTTTTGCAAAATATAAAGACAAATTCCGTTTGCGATAAGGGCAAAAATAGAAACAATAATCATAGTCGAAAAATTGGGTAGGTTCTCGTCTCCAAAAAACCTTCTTAAAACTTCTACAAAACCAATAACAGCAAGTGTAATTTGAAAATATCCTGCAAGTTTTGCAATCCGTTTTTTCTTAATTACAGTTCCGCCAACCGCAAACAAACTAATTCCGTAAACAAAACTGTCGGCAAGCATATCTAAACTATCCGCTACAAGTCCCATTGATTTTGAGAAAATTCCTGTTGTCATTTCGATAATAAAAAAGACGAAATTGATAATCAATACAGACCAAAGTCGCTTTTTCTGATTTGCATTTTCTTTAAATTCCGTTTGATTGGTTTGTTCAGTTGCTATTTTTTTTCCTCCTAAATTCAGTTCGCTAATAGACTTTTCGATTTGGTCCATTTCTCCGTTATGAAAAACGGTTAATTTTCGATTTGGAATATCAAAGTCTAAATTTGCAATGCTTGCAATTCCGTCTAATTTCATACGGATTAGATTTTCCTCTGAAGGACAATCCATTTTGGTTATTTCAAATATTGTTTTATTCATTCTGTTTATGACTTAATTAGATGATAACTTTTCTGCTATTTTTAAAGCAGAAATAACCGCACCTTCCATATATCCTCCAAATTCTGTAGCTGTTTCTGTTCCTGAAAACAATAATTTTCCATTCATATAACTATCTTGTAATGATGAATGTCCATTGTTTTGATGTGGTCTTTGTATCATTTGATTTTCACATAATACAAATTCCTTTCTTACTTCTTGAAGATAAGATACAGCTCCTCCATTTAAAAAGCCTGTAAAGCCAAATTTGTTTTGTTCAAAATTCGTATGATCGTACATTTCTGTAACAATTCCTGAGTGGCTATACAACATTCCAGAAAACCCTTTATTTCTCCAAAAAGGTTCTTCATGTTCTAACACAAATTTTATAGCACCTGCCATCCAAGTTTGAACACTTGGCAATAGTTCAGAAATAGAATCAGGTAATTCTGGTGAAAACTTCATTTTTAAACCTACTAATTGTGGTGGTAAACAGAGTATAACTTTATCTGCATAAAGTTTTTCTCCATTGGAAGTTAGAACTATTAGATCACTATTAAATTCAGTAATACCAACAACTTTTGTATTCAGACGTATATTTTTAGAAGGTAATTTTTGAGCTAATGTATTGATAAGTTTTTGTGTTCCGCTTTTTAAACGATAGGAAGGGTTTTCAGATTCGGGAACAAAAAACTGTTGCGGTGGTTTAAATGATTTGGTTTGAAATAACGAAGTCCCTTTTGAATACTGTGGGTATTTTTCTAAGCCCAATTCATCTATAAGCGACAATAAATTCTGGTGCATATCCGAAAACCAAGTTGCTCCCAACTCTAAAGGTGTTTCTAATGCTCCTTTTATGGTTTGAATTCTTCCATCTACTCTTGAAGATGCTTCTAAAATTTTTGATTCTATTCCTCTTTTTTATAATAAATAAGCTAACGTTAATCCGCTTAACCCACCTCCTATAATTATAATTTTTTCTTTCATTAATACATTTTAAGCAAAAAAAGCTATCGTAAAAATACAATAGCTTTTATAATTAACGTTAAATTATTGTTGGCTGCTAGAAAATACCAACCTATTTACACAGGCTAGTATACACGTATTTGCAATTCCTAAATATACAATTGGCCAGCTAAAACCAAACCAATAAAGTATCGGTATCCAAAAGGTAAATATGCTCCATATAGAAGACATACAAATTGGACATTGTATAATTGGTTTTCGTAAGTATTTATTGACTTTGTAATGTGTGTATTCTTTATGAAACTGCACGCCAGAATTAGTTAGCGTTATAATAATTTTTGGGTCTATCCGTTTTATGCGCTCGTTTAACAGGTTTATAAAGGCTACAAAATCGCTGTCGTTTCTAGTTAATAAAATTTCATTATCTGAACTATTAATGTCGAACTCGGGAATTTGTACTCGTAATTTTTCAATAAGTGCTTTAAAATAATCCCCTTCAAAAACTACAATTTCTTGTCGTGATTTCATTACCATTTTTTTGAATGGAAATAATATCATTTCGCTGTCGTTGTTTGTATTAACCACAACGTGTTTTTATATGGTTGTTTTGTGTTTTAAACAACTAATTTAGTAAATAATAACTAAATAAAAAGTCCTCACAAACTTTCGAAAGTTTGTGAGGACTTAGCAATAAATTATATACGGCTTAAGTTTGTAATTCATTATAGATTCATAAGTCCAAATGCGTTTTTCAGTATCAACATTTATTTTATATATAGTTGTCTCAAATACCCATTCTAAAATCAGCAATACTACTTTGTAACAAAGAAGATTCTTCAAATATCACACTGGTTCCTTTACCAATAGGAGATTGAGCGCCGAATCCTGCCCACAATTCAGCCGGATAATCGTTTTTAAAGAGTCTAACAAGCTGCCATTTTTTGTTATCTAGTGAATAATAAAAACCAATTGTCTTTACGTCCGAAGAAATTTTCATATAAGCACTTGTAGTATCAATCACATCGTGATTATTATCGTCCGACGTTTCGATGGTTCTAACAGTTACAATACGAGCTTTTTTTCGTTCATCTAACTCAAAAGCAAATTTAAACCATAATTTAGGATTTAAATATATATACATAGTACCTGCATCATAGGTGTCTATAAATGTTGGAGTAACTTTAGAGGTGAATGTAAAAGGTTTCGTATTGTCTATTTTTGTTAGTAAAACTGGAGCTGAATTGTTAGACAGTTTTCCATCTGGATCATTAAAATTATCACATTTAGCATTACTTTTAAGTGTTAATTTATCTCCTTCAATAGAGGTTGTCGCTTTTGCATTGTTAATCGATTTGGTAAACTCAATTCCCGATACTTTTATATTACACTCTTCCCCTTTAGAAATTTCAGGGGTATTTTTATTACTTGTTGTTGGTTTGCTATTACAACTACTCAGTATTGCAATTACAAATAGCATGTTCATCCATATTTTTTTCATCATTTATTATTTATTTATCATTAATTATAAGGGGTACTATTGTTGATAGTGGTTTTTAATAAGCATCAACAAAAAGCACTTGACCAGTAATAAACCCATCAACCGAACGTTCAAAAGCTTTACCAACTAATCTACCAGGAACTGGTTCAAAACCAGGCATCATTTCACCATAAACATCCCAAGCCTCTTCTAAAACAGTTGGGTTTATTGAGTTTACTCGGATTCCTCTTGGCATTTCAAAAGCAACACATTTAACAAATGTATCAATAGCTCCACTAGTAGTAGCATCAGCAATTGCAAAAGGTATAGGCTTCGTATTTAAAATTCCTGTTATTAAAGTAAATGACCCCTTATCTGCAATATATTCTTGACCAATACGTACAATGTTTATTTGTCCCATCATTTTACTTAAAATGGTACTCATCCATTGTTCTTCGGTCATTTCAGTAAAATTTGCATATTCACAAACACCAACAGTGTTTACAACAGCATCAAAATGACCAACATCTTCGTATAATTTCCTTAATGATGCTTCGCTTGTAATATCTACTTGAAAGTCATAGCTATCAGCAGAACGTCCAGCAGTTATGATTTTGTGTTTTCCTAGCCCCGTAAGAGCAGCTTGTCCCATTTTTCCGTTTGCTCCAATTAAAATTATTGTTTTCATATAATATCTGTTTTTAAATTATATGCAAATTTATGAAGCACTAAAGGTTTATGAAGAGGACATTTGTCTAATACGTAATATTAGCCCTTATTCGACTTAGGTGACGTTGTGTAACGCCTAGGTAAGAAGCTATATAGTGTAGTGGAATCTCTTTGATATATGTAGGTTGCGTTGTAATTAAATCTAAATAGCGTTGTTGAGACTTATCTTTTTGATGATTAAATATCCATTTTTCTAATTCAACATATTCCTTTTCGGCAATAATTTTCAAAAAATGCAACCAATTACTATTTGATTTGGCTAAATTTTCTAAAGTTGCTTTTGGTATTGAAATTATTTCAGCATCTGTCAGAGCTTGAATGTTTTCTTCAGATTTTTTTTGTGAAATAAATGAAGAATAAGCCATTAATAATTTATTAGGAAAAGTGAAACAATATGTGATTTCATCGTCATTATTTGAAAAATAATAAGAACGAAAAATTCCACTTTTAACAAAAGCTATAGAGTCGCAAATTTCATTATTATTAATATATAAATCGCCTTTTTTTAATAAAATAGTTTGAGATAAATTCAAGAAATCATTAATCTCTATGTCGGTAAATAAATTAAATGATTTTAAATATTCTTTCATTTCTTTCTTTGATGTTTGGTATGCTCAAATTACCGCCAACTCGTTTATATGTATCACTACTATGATACTTTATTTATTATGCTAATGTAAGATAAAACAATGAAAATTATTACGTATATCAGAGCAAAACAAACATATGTTAAAAAATATTCTTGGTATCTCAAAATCCCTAGCCCAGATAGAAGTGGAGCTCTTTTTAATCTTGCCTTTTTTGGCAAGGTTAAAAAAGCGGGAACGGATAGCTGGAAATAGCTCCAAAAAAAAACTAATATCATCAAATTTCACCTAACAAAAAAAGAGCTTTTGGACCATGTAATCACATTGGTCGCAAAAGCTCCTTTTTAAAATTAAATCTTGTATTATTTAGGCAAGCATAGTCATTTTATTCACTGTAAATTCCGCAATAGCATCTTTGGCCCCAGTTTGGAACGCTACGTAATGAGGCGTTGCAGCGTGTAAAGTAAGTGCCTCTGCATCTTTCCAGTTCTCATACATTGTAAATGTATTGGAGTCGTCATTGTCTTGAAGGCAGTTGTAGTTGATACAACCCGCTTCTTTAACACTACTGGCAACTAGTTTTAGTAATTCGGTTTTAACCAATTCTCTATTTTCTTCTTTGGCTACAATTTTAGCCACAACCGTTATTTTACTCATGATTTGTTTGTTTTTATGCTAACAAAATTATAGCATTTAGATGGCTTTACTGCCTAATTTAACGTTCTCTTCTCAGTTAAATTTGGATTGAAAAGCCAACCAATTTGCTGAAATATGATCTCTATTTTTTAGTTTTCTTTAAATAGTCTGGTAACTCTTTAGACAACCAATCTTGACGTACAGGAACGTGTACATCTAAATCTACCGTTTCTTCTAAAGCCCAAAATTCGTGTGGTACATTTTCAGGGAAAACAATTACTTCTCCTGCTCCAACTTCTACAAATGTTTCTTTACCATCAATAATAGTCTTGATTTTTACTTTACCAGACATGATGTAGGTGATCTGTTCGTTTGGGTGTTTGTGCCAAGGAATATGTGCGTCTTTCTCTAAATTGAAAATAGTCATTTGTCCTTTTTCACCATGAAACCACTTCCTTTTGATTCCTTTTCCGATAGTTTCCGATGCCATATCATCAAAATTGAAATGTTGCACTTTTGATGTTGCTACAGAATCTATAGTATTTACTTGCGCATTTGCAGTATTGTTCGCAAATAATGCGGTTACAGCTACTGCTGCTATAATTGATTTGAAATTCATTTTATGTTTTTATATAAATCGTCAGTTTGAGTGAAATTCTTTTTCAGAATTTTGTATCGAGAACCATTCTTATTGATGTGCTTCTCGATACAAATTTCTTATATCTTCAATCAAAATATATTTTGATTTTCAATAACTCAAAATTCACTCGAAGTGACGTACGCTTATGATGATTTTTTAATAATCTAGATTGTCAGTTCGAGTGAAATTCTTTTTAGAATTTTGTATCGAGAACTTTCTAAACTATGAGTCTTCTCGATACTAATTTTTTCGTGCCTCAAAATTCACTCGAAGTGACGAAACGTTATTATTTGTTTTATTCAGTCTAAAATCCCTCTAAAACTATTTTACCTTTTGCTTTACCTGTTTCTAAAAAAGCGTGTGCTTTACGCAAATTTTCAGCATTTATAGTTCCGAAGTTTTCACCTAAAGTGGTTCTAATTGTTCCGTTGTCTATTAATTGAGAAACGTTGTTTAAAATGTTGTGTTGCTCAATCATATCTTCTGTTTGAAACATAGCACGCGTAAACATTAACTCGATGTGCGTGGATACTGCTTTCCCTTTAAAAGGCATCACATTCATTACTTTTGGATCATCAATAAAACCGAATTTCCCTTGTGGTTTAATCAGTTTTACAATTTCATCTACATGTTGTTCAGTAGCATTTAAACTCACCACATATTCTGGCGCAGGAAGGCTATATTTTTCAAACTCTTCGCTCAATTTATTTCTGTGGTTGATAACCGTATCTGCACCCAATTCTTTTAACCAATCGGTAGTTTCTTCGCGAGAAGCAGTAGCAATAATGTTAAGTTTTGTTAGCTTTTTAGCTAATTGTACTAAAATAGACCCCACACCACCAGCAGCACCAATAACCAAAATAGATTTATTGGCATCGTCCTTAGAAACCTCTAACCTATCAAACAACATTTCGTAAGCAGTAAGAGATGTTAATGGTAAGGCAGCAGCTTCAGCATACGATAAACTTGTTGGTTTTTTACCGACAATACGTTCATCTACCACTTGAAATTGTGCATAACTACCCTGACGCGTAAAATCGCCAGCATACCAAACTTCATCACCAACATTAAAAAGAGTAACATCTTCACCAACTTCCTTTACAATTCCGGTAGCATCCCAACCAATAATTTTCCAATCGTCACCTTGTACAGGCATATTTGCACGTACTTTGTAATCTGCAGGATTTACTGAAATGGCTTTAATTTCAACCAAAACATCTCTTCCTGTTGCTTTTGGAGTCTCTATCTCTATGTCTTGTAAAGAATTTACATTGTCTATTGGTAAATTCTCTTTATATCCTATTGCTTTCATCTGAATTAAAATTATATTACAGTGATAATTTCGCCTTCTACTAATCTAGATTTTGGAGTTTTGTCAGTAGAATTAAAATCAGATTCGGCTCTATATCCTAAAGAAACAGCTACTAAAGATGTAAATCCTTTTGCTCTTAATCCAAATTCTTCATCTAAAGCTTTTACATTAATCCCTTCCATTGGTGTTGCATCGATTCCTAAACTAGCAACTCCTAATAAAAAGTTACCAATGTTAAGGTATACCTGCTTTTCCATCCAATGTTGATAATCCTTTAAATCAAATTTATGAATATCAGCAAAAGCGTTCATTCCCCCGGACATTCCATTCTTTATGTCTTCATTAGGAAACCTTCCGTCTTTATCCTGTACTTCTAAAAGGTGTTTAAAAAAAGTATCATCTGCACCTTCACTAGTTTTTGAACAAAACAATACTACCGCTGATGCGTTCGTTATTTTTGGTTCATTAAAATGAAAAAAGCCTTGTGTTCCTTTTGTCATACGTGCTTTACCTTCTGTAGTTTCAGCAACGATAAAATGCCAAGGTTGCAGGTTTATACTTGAAGGACTCATTCTTAATAAGTTTTTAACCTGTGCCATATCTTCTTCAGATATTTTTTTGGTCGTATCAAATTCTTTAGTAGTATATCTCCAGTTTAATGTTTCTTGTAAATTCATTTTTATATGTTTTTTATTTAACTATCATTTTTATAGTGACAAAAGTAAGTATAGTATTAAAACCTCACAATAACGGTCATAAATGATAGTACAAAAATAAATAGAAAACTAACCTGAATTGATGTATAAAAAAAGGGAATATTGGTATAATTAAAGGTGAATTAGAGGCTAATTCTTAAATTTTTCATAAAAATGACAATAAACACTCTTTTAAAACAATAAAGCGTACCTTATATTTAAGTTAAACCTTGATTAATACCATTTCTGGTTTTATCCAACCCATCTAAAGGTTAGATTTATTCGTGGTCTAATTTTTTTTGTAGTCTTAGGAATTTTATGCTTCCAATTGTCTTGAGTAGCACCTTGCATTAGCAACAAACTACCGTGTTTTAAAGGAATATCTAACCGATTTAAATCTATACGAGTTGCGTGCTTCAATTGAAAAGGTCTCGTTTCTCCAAAAGTAACGGAGCCGATAACCGTGTTTTTACGTTGATTTGCTTCATAATCCTGATGCCAATCTACGCTATCTTTTCCATCTCTATAATAATTAAGTAAACAGCGAGTAAATTTAATGTCTACCTCCTGCTCTATGCGATTTTTGATAAACAATAAATCGGCATTCCAAGGTTGCATTTTACTGTCGTTTTCTGCATAGGAAGCATTTTCGCTTGTGGCTCCATACCAAGCGGTTAATCTTGGTAAATCTACTTGTTTACCGTAAATAGTCATTTGGTCTTGCTCCCAATTGGTGTTTTTTAAAAGACTATTATACAATCTATCGCTTTCTTCTATTGAAAAGAAATTCTCAAATAAAGTAACAGCAGCACCAGGTAAATTAAATTCCGTTTTATGGACCTCGTTAGTCGAAAACAAATCTATTTGATTGAATGATTCCATAATTACTCTATTCTTTATTATTAACTTTTAGTCGGTTTTTTCTAAGATCTTTTACAAAAAAGCCAAACATAATGATGATAAAAAATGAAAATGGCAACGACGTAATAATTAACAAGCGTTGCACAGCTTCTAAAACATTTACATTTGCCTTAATATTACCTAAAAGAATTAAAGCAATAGTCGCTAATAAGATAAAAACAGACCAGATGACACGATGCGTTTTATTTGGATTTTTGGACCCTTTATCCGTAAACATACTTAGCACAAACACAGCAGAATCGACAGAAGTTATTAAAAAACTGATTAATAAAAATATAGAGGTTATATTTAAAAATGTTGCGAACGGATAGTGTTCAAAAAAAACAAAAATAGATGAGAATACATTCCCGAATTGGTTATCGTAAGTGCCCCAAGCTTCAATTAAATGAAAAGCTGAAGATCCAAAAACCGAAAACCAAAAGAAGGTTCCTAAACTTGGAATAATTAAAACGCCTAACAACAACTGTCTTATGGTTCTTCCTTTAGAAATACGCGCAATAAATATACCTGTAAAAGGTGCCCAAGCCAACCAAAATGCCCAATAATAGAAGGTCCAACCTGTTAAAAACTCTAATCCTGGATTATAGTCTCCAATTGCCAAACTCATTGGTATAAAGTCGATAATGTATTGATACAAAGCAGTAAAAAAAGAAACCACAATGCTTTGCATATCGCTGGTAAAAAAAACGAATAACAATATCACCAAAGTGACAATAATGTTTAGTTTAGAAAATATTTTAATCCCTTTATTAACGCCTTGCCAAGCAGAATAACACGCTATTGTAGAAATAAAAACACACAAAATTATAGTTGTTATTAGTCCAAAATCTGCACTAAAAACGTGATTTAATCCACCATTAATTTGAGTCGTACCCAAACCAATAGCCGCAATTAAACCAAAAACAGTAGTGATAATGGTAATAATATCTACACTAGCTCTTATCGGTTTGCTTTTAATACGATCTTCTATGGTAGCACTAATTCTAACTTTCTTTTTGTTGACGTGTAATGCATAACCAACAATAACTGCAAATAATCCGTAAAATGCCCAAGCAGTAATTCCCCATTGATAAAACGTGAATTCTAATGCTACAATTTCATTGGATAATCCAGATGCAAAAGGCGGATTTTGTTGCATAAAAACAGGCTCTTGTACTGCTCTAAGTAGAATTCCAGAGCCCATGCCTGCGCTATACAACATCGCAATCCAAGACCAAAGTGAGTATTCTGGTTTAGAAGATGCTTTCCCTAATTTTATGTTTCCATATTTAGAAAATGCAACCAATAACAATGCTACAACACAACCAAAACCTAAGTACAAATAGAAGTAACCAAAATAATTACGAACCCATAATGAGGCACTTTCAATAGCATTATAACTCGCTTCCGTTGCAAAAAACACAACTAAAGTGCATAGAAAAATAATACCTACCGAAATAGATAAAATGGAATGTTTTTGAATGTATTTGAGCATTTATAGTGATTTGTTTAAAACAAAAATAAGGATTAGAATATAAATTCTAACCCTTACTTTTTTTCTCTGTAGATATTTTAAATTTAGAAACTTATTTACTAGCAGTTTCTAAAAGTTCTAAATCTTCTGAATCTAAATTTAGTTTTGGTGCATCAAACAACGTTTGTAGTTGATGCTCACTTGTAGCACTAACAATTGGAGCCGCAATATTTGGTTTTGTTAGTAACCAAGCCAAAGATACCGTTGCAGGTTTACTATTGTGTTTTTCAGATATAGTGTCTAAAGCTTTAATTATACCTAAACCTTTTGCATTTAAATATTGTCTTACACCTTCACCTCGTACACTTTTCTTTAAATCATCTTCAGAACGGTATTTACCCGTTAAAAAACCACTTGCTAAAGAATAATAAGTCATTACACTTAAACCATATTCCTCAACAATATTAGCATATTGAGTTTCATAATTTTCGCGCTCAACTAAATTATAATGCGGTTGTAAAGCAATATATTTAGGTAAATTATTTTCTTCTGAAACTTTAAAAGACTCTAACAAGCGTTCTGGTGATAAATTAGAAGCAGCAATATGCCTAACTTTACCTGCTTTTATAACTTCGTCATAAGCAGATAACGTTTCTTCTACAGGTGTTAAATGATCATCAAAATGTGTATAATATAAATCTATATAATCTGTTTTAAGACGTTTTAAAGATTCATCAACCGATTTTAAAATGTGTTTTCTACTAATATCATTCGGATGTTCCTTTGTTTCAGATCCTACTTTAGTAGCAATAACCATTTGGTCTCTGTTACCACGAGCTTTCATCCATTTACCAATAATTGCTTCAGATTGTCCTCCAACTCCATTTACCCACCAACTATAAGTATCGGCAGTATCTATAAAATTGAATCCAGCTCCTACAAAAGTATCTAGAATTTTAAAAGATTGTTTTTCATCTAATGTCCAACCAAAAACATTTCCACCAAAATTAATACGAGATACTTCTAAATCTGTATTTCCTATTTTTATTTTTTTCATATTTAAAATATTATAACTTTAATCAATCCAAATAGATTTTGTGTTTACAAATTCTCTAATTCCGTAGCCAGAAAGCTCTCTACCGTAACCACTATTTTTTATTCCTCCAAAAGGTAATCTTGGGTCGGATGCCACTAATTTATTTACAAAACTACTTCCAGCTTCTAATTGTAAAGCCACTTTTTCTCCTCTTTCAGGATTACTCGTAATCACTCCTGAACCTAATCCGAATTGAGAATTATTAGCTAATGCTATTGCCTCTTGTTCATCTTTTGCTTTAATTACAGAAGCAACAGGTCCGAATAATTCGTTGTCAAAACCTTCCATTCCTGGTTTTAAATCTGCTAAAATAGTAGCAGGATAATAAGCACCTATTCTATCTGGAATAACACCTCCCAAAACTAATTTACCTCCTTGAGCTATTGTTTTTTGAACCTGCTCGTGCAATTCATCTCTAAGATCTTTTCTTGCCATTGGTCCGTAATAAGAAGTTTCGTCTGTAGGTTCTCCCATTTTTGCAGCTTTCATTTTCTTTATATAAGACGCTAAGAATTCATCATAAATAGCTTCCAACACCACAAAACGTTTTGCGGCAATACAAGTTTGACCGTTATTTTGTAAACGCCCTAAAGTAGCTAAATCTGTAGCTTTATCAATATCAGCATCATCTAAAATAACATAAGCATCACTTCCGCCTAACTCCATAACGCTTTTCTTTAAATTCTGACCAGCAATGGAAGCTACAGAACGACCAGCAGGATCGCTTCCTGTTAGTGTAACAGCCACAATATGTTTATCTTCTATAACATCTTTTACATATTTAGCGCTTAGGTTTAAATTTGTAAAAGCACCTTCTGGGAAACCTGCTTTTCTAAAAGCATCTTCAATTGCGAATGCACAACCCTGAACATTAGAAGCGTGCTTTAAAACCCCCGTATTTCCAGCCATTAAAGCTGGTGCAGCAAAACGAATGACTTGATAAAATGGGAAGTTCCATGGCATAACAGCCAAAACAACCCCAATTGGTTGAAACGTAACGTAACTTTTTGATGCTTCCGTTTTAACGGTTTCATTGGCTAATAAATCTTTGGTATTATCAGCATAGTAACGACAAATCCAAGCACATTTTTCAATTTCCTTTCTAGACTGACCAATGGTTTTACCCATTTCTCTCGTAGCTAATTGCGCGTACTCCTCTTTACTTTTATCTAAAACATCTGCTAATTTGTGCATTAATTTAGCACGGTTAACCATTGGTTCTTTTTTCCAAATTTGGAAAGCATTATTAGCAGTTGCAATTTTATCTTTTGCTGTTTCTACTGATATTCTATTGTACTCAGCAACTTTTTCATCTGTTGCAGGATTTATAATTATTGTAGTATCCATAATTTTATTTTTTAGTGTTTTCTGAATATTCTTTTAACAGAACATTTAATATTTTATGATTTAAAGAGTAATCTACAGGAAGTTCTATAACTTGAATTCCTTTAGCATTTAATGCTGTTTGTAATATGTTTTTAAAATCGTCTACAGAGGTTGGTCTATATCCTTTTGCGCCATAACTTTCGGCATATTTTACAAAATCTGGATTCCCATAATCTAGACCATATTTTGTAAATCCGTCGCCTTCTTGTTTCCATTCTATCATTCCATAAGCGTCATCTCTAAGGATAATAACTACCAAATCTAATTGTAAACGCGTTGCAGTTTCGAGTTCTTGCGAATTCATCATAAAACCACCATCACCATTTACAGAGATTACTTTTTTATTTGGAAACAATTCTTTTACCATTATTGCTGACGATAAACCAGCTCCCATAGTTGCCAAAGCATTGTCTAACAATAAACTATTTTGTTGATAAGCAGGATAATTTCTTGCAAACCATATTTTATAAACGCCATTATCCAACGTAACAACTCCATCTTTTGGTAAAATATCTCGTGTTATTTTAACCATACGTTGTGGTAAAATAGGAAAACGATCATCGTTCTCATATTTAGCTAAATGAGACGATACATTTTCTTTAATACTCATAAAGCAATCTGTATCCCAACTATTTGCATTCGATTTTAATTGCTCTGTAAAAGATTCAATGCTATACGCTATATCGCCAATAACGTTTAAATGCGGAAAGTAAACTTCATCAATTTCAGCAGGAAAAAAGTTAACATGAATTACTTTTCGTTTATCCGAAGGATGCATAAAAAATGGTGGTTTTTCTATGGTGTCATGCCCTACGTTTATAATTAAATCTGCTTTATTAATAGCTTCATGTAAAAAATCGTTCGCTGATAAAGCGGCAGTACCAAGGTATAGCAGGTTTTCTTCATTAATAATTCCTTTTCCCATTTGCGTATTAAAAAAAGGAATACCAATAGTATCAACAAATTTGGTTAATGCTACACTTGCTCGTTTTCTATTTGCTCCTGCTCCTATTAAAATTAAAGGTTGTTTGGCTTCTTTAATTAAAGAAACTGCCTGATTAACTACCTCTGAATTCACATTCGGGATTTTAGAATCTACAACATCAAAAATAGTAGGATTGTCTACTTCTTCTTTGGCAATATCTTCTGGTAATTCTATATGTACCGCACCTGGTCTTTCTTCTTGCGCAAGCCTAAAAGCTTCGCGAACCATAGAGGGAATATGTGCGCCATGGGTTACTTGTTTTGTAAACTTGGTTAATGGTCGCATCATTTCTACAACATCAATAATTTGAAACTTCCCTTGCTTACTTGTTTTAATTGGTTTTTGACCCGTAATAACAACCATAGGCATTGCACCCAATTGTGCATATGCAGTTGGCGTCACTAAATTTGTAGCGCCAGGACCTAATGTAGATAAACAAACACCTGGTTTACCTGTAAGTCGTCCATAAGTTGCAGCCATAAAACCAGCTCCTTGCTCGTGCCTTGTTAAAACAAATTTTATTTTTTTTGATTGTCTTAAAGATTCTAAAAAATCTAAATTTTCTTCACCCGGAAGTCCAAAAATGTACTCTACACCTTCATTTTCTAATGCTTTAATAAATAAGTCTGTTGTTTTCATTTTGTGGATTTATGTTTGGTTTTACAATCCCTTTTAAAGTCTTTAATTCACTTTTAAACCTATTGCACTTTTTCGTCGTTCTAAGAATGTTCAAAAATAATAATACAGTTACACTTTTTTAAGGTACGAAAAATGGATAATTATGTACTTTTAAAGGTTTGAAAGACAAAATTAAAGCTTAGCAAGTCTTTTTTACCTAAATTCGCCTTAAAGTTTTATTAAAACAGACCAAAATGCAAGTATTAGAAGCCTATAAACCATTTGAAATACAAGAAATAGAATTAACAGATTGGAAACAACGCCCTGTTAAAAACAACTTTTTTGAATTGGTTTTAATAAAAAATGGCGAAGGAACGCAGTGTATAAATTACAATGATTATGCCTACGAAAAGAACAGTATGTTTTTATTACCTCCTTTAAAATGTCATTCTTTTACTATTGAAAAACCTACCAAATTTGTGTTTTTAAAGTTTACAGATTCGTTTTTTAAAAATGGTAATAGAATAAATATTGATAGAAATGAATGGTTTAAAGAAGCGTCTTATATACTATCTAACTACAACCAATTACCGGGAGATATTATAAAAAATGATATTGATAGAAATCATTTAGAAAGCTTAATTAATATGATATTACAAGAATCTAGAAGTTATGGAAATGACTCAATCAATCTTGTAACTAGTCTTATGACAAGTGTTTTGGAAATCTTAATACGTAATATTAAGAAAAGTAATTATTTTGAATTTCCTAAAAACACATCCGACGACAGAATAACAAAAATGCTAATCTATATTAATGAAAATATTGATAAAACCGAATTACTTAAGGTTGAAAATTTAGCGGCTGTTTTTATGATGTCTGCAACTTATGTAAGCGAGTTTTTTAAAAAACAAGTCAATATGCCATTACGCGAATACATTATTAAGGCAAAATTGAAATTAGTTGAAATTCGACTTTTAAATTCTGATTTTACACTTACACAAATTGCAGACGAATTAGGTTTTACAGACGTAAGTCATTTATCTAAAACTTTTAAACGTTATGCAGGAACTTCTTTACGTGAGTTTAAAAATAACGGTGAGTATATGTTATTAAAACGTGCGAGTTGTTCTTCTAATATTCGTGCTTAATAGTTTGTAAACTACAAATTCCATTTTATCAGCTAACAAAATGTAATTTATAAAGTAATTTATTATTTTTTCCTTTTAGTTATTAAGTACAAGCAATAATACCTTAAAGAAAAACTAGCTTATTTCTTTTGTAACAACAAGGTTTTAATTTCATTTAATGCGGTTTCCATTTCTTGTTGTTTTATTTTTAATGCTTTATTTTCAGATTTTAATAGCTCAATTTCTGTAGATTGTTCTTGTATTGCTTTAACCATTGGCGCCACATTTGCTCCCACTGCAGTATTTTCATTTGCAGTCTTATTAGAATAAAGTGCATTAGTACCAATAGCAGTATTGTAATCACCACTAGTATTAAAAGTTAAAGATTCAGACCCACTAGCTGTGTTGTGAGTTCCTGTTGTGTTATCTAACAGTGCATAATAACCATTAGCAGTATTATTAGCTCCTGTTGTGTTTTTGGTAAGCTACTGTATACCTATTGCTGTATTATTTCCTCCTGTAGTATTGTGATTTAAGGTTAACGAACCAACTCCTGTATTACCTGAGCCAGAAGTATTATTAACTAAAGCACTAGAACCAATTGCTGTGTTAGAACCTGCAGTATTTGCAATAAGTGTATTAAAACCTACTGCTGTATCACTTGTTCCATCTAGATTATCCCTTAAAGCGTTTTGTCCTATAGCTATATTTTCTCTTCCGGTTACATTAGAAGACATAGCGTTTACACCAATAGTAACATTATCCGTACCTGTTGCACTAAGTGGTAAGCTATTAACACCAAATGAAGTATTATTAGAATTTAGCACACCTGCCTGTATATTGTTTTGTTTAAAAACCAAATCTTGGTTATCTGTTGTACCAATAAAATTCACGGTATCATCTGTTCCTGTATTACCTAAAATGCTCCAAGCATTATCAACTGTTTTTGACGTTGATAATTTTGACCATTCTGTTCCATTCCAATAATAGTAACCTGCGTTACGTCTGCCACAGTAGCGGTGTTAAAAATTAGCAAACTTGTTAATGGAGATGTAATTGTAGTAATATCTAATGTTGATGTTAAGTTGATTCTTGGTACTAATACTCCTTTATCAATACTTGTAACATCCAAAATAGCCGAAGGATCTAGTGTTGTTGTGTTAATTCCTACTTGAGAAAAAGAATTTAGGGTACAAAAAAATAATATAAAAGATAAGTGTTTCATAAATTTTATTTAAAACCATGCAAGATAAAAATAATCGAAATATTTGCACCCTTTTTATGATGTAAATGATTACCAGCTAACACCTGCTCCACCACCACCAGAACTACCTCCACCAAAGCTTGATGACGAACTTGAAGAAGAAGATCCTGAATATGATGATGATGATGATGATGATGACGATGATGAAGTGCTTCTCACTTTTTTAGCAAGAATTATTTTCTTTTCATCTTGATAATTACAATTTCTACATTCATAATAATCAATTCTTTCTCCTTCAGAGGCATAAGTGGCGGACTTTGTTAATTTCGATGATTTTTTTCCGAAGGTTTTATAACCACATTTTACACAATCACTGTATTTTCGGCTATTAACCCCTTCATATTCTAAAATTAAAATATCACTTTCGTCATCAGTTACCCAAACATCGTAGCGTATTGATTTGAGATTTTCTTCTAAAATTTGAGCAGCTTCCAAAAATTTATTTTCTCTCCATTCATCTTTAAGCGTTAACAGCTTACCATTTACTTTACTATATCGAGGAGCTGTTCGATATTCTTGCAGACGTTTTTTTACCTTTTTTGAAATAAAAAATAAAGGAAATGGTAACAAAACGATAAGACATCCTAATTTTAATTCGTCCAATCGATTATACTTGTCGTAAAAATCGTCTTTAGATATTTGAGTTTGATATAATACACCTTCATACCAAAACAGCATGAACACGCAAATAATAGTATACACCAATAATAAATAATGATACCATTTGTAACTATGGTCTTGTTGATGAACAATACTACTGCCATAAACCTCTTGAATAACTGCCGGATTATCTAAAATATCTTGTATTCTAACCACAGCATTAATAATGCCTTTACCATAATTTCCTTTTTTAAAATTAGGTACAATTTCGTTTACACCAATGCGATAACAAAGAGCATCCGTTAAAATTGGTTCTAAACCATAACCAACTTCAAACTCTGTTCTACGTTGGTCCATTACTGTTAAAATTAGCAATCCGTTGTCTGCATCTGCTTTACCAATACCCCATAATTTAAAAAGATCTACTGCAAATTGTTTAGTAATTTCTTGGCCTATACCTGGAAGCATCACCACTGCAACTTCTACAGACGATTTTTGTTCTAAATCAAATAACAATTTATTTATTCGGTTTTCGGAAGAAGCATCTATCAAATCATTTGGATCGGATACATACCCAATAATTCCTTGACCTCTTGGACTAGGAACTTCTTTAATAGAATAATTTTGCTGATTGCTATTATAAACTGGTGCTTTAAAAATTGGGTAAATAGTTTCAGGCTCTTCAACAGTTTCTTGGAATGAAAGATCTATAGATGAAGCGTCTTCAACTTGTATTACATGAACTGTAGTTTCTAAAATATTTTGACTTACACTCCTTATTGATGTGGAAAAACAGCCTAAAAAAAGACTAAATAGTAATATTTTTTTAATCATTTTAAAAATGATTTTAGTCTATTTAAAAAACTCAATTTCATACTCATTATAATTTATTTTACTTGGGTAAACATACTAAAGATTCTTAATTTTCTTTCCTCAAAACCTCCAATGGTGGACTTCTTAAAACTGATTTTAAATTACTCAAACCAATCAATACTACTAAAAATGTAATTCCTGGTAGAAAAACTAAAAACGGAATTGCAGATGGTATAAAAGGTTCTTTAAATATAAAAGTAGCTAATAATTGACTTCCTATTAAAGACAATAAAATACCCGTTAAACTTCCTAAAACACCTAAATAGACATATTCTAAAGCGGTTATTTGTAGAATTTGTTTGCTTTTTGCTCCTAAAGTTCTTAACAATACACTTTCTTTAATTCGTTGATATTTGCTATTTCTAACCGAACCTATCAAAACAATAATACCCGTTAAAATGCTAAAAAATGCCATAAAATTAATAATCCAAGATATTTTACCTAAAATATCTTCTACTAGCGTAAAAACCTGACGTAAATCTAAAATAGTAACATTCGGAAATTCTTTTACCAATGTTCTTTGTAATTCCGCAGAACCTTCTTTATTTGGGACATGTGTGGTCATTACGTTAAATTGAGGTGCGTTTTCTAGAACTCCCGTTGGAAATAAAATCATAAAATTGACTTTCATGCTACTCCAATCTACTTTTCTGATGCTTCCAATTACTGTTTCCATCAACACACCTTGAATATTAAAAGTTACAGCATCTCCAACTTTTAAGTTGGCATCTTTGGCAAGATTATCTGCAATAGAAATTAGAACAGGTGTTCCATTCGTTGTTTTTCCTGTCCACTCCCCTTCTACAATCTCTTCTGTTTCTGCCAGTGCTTCTCTGTATGTAACTCTAAATTCTCTATTTAAAATCCATTTTTTCATGGAAACTGTTGTGTCTTTACGAATCTCATTTACTGTTTTACCATGAATGCTTTGCATACGCATGGTAATAATTGGTATGTTATCAATTACTTCTAATCCTTTACTTTTAAAAGTTTCTAATATTGCTGTTTCTTGCTGATTTTGAACGTCCATTAAAATGATATTGGCATCACTTTTTTTGCTCTCAATAGACGTTTTTACTAGTAAAATATCTTTGGTGAAATACAACGTGCTTATTAAGAAAGTTCCCAATCCAATAGCTAAAACCAGCACCATTGTCTGGTTATTAGGTCTAAACAAATTCAATAAACTTTGACGCTTTGTATATCCCCAAGAACTTGGGAAGAATTTTTTAATCAATTTGATGAAAAGATTAGCAACACCAGCCATAATTGCAAATGTGATAAAAATTCCTGCGGTAAAAATCAATCCGTTTACAGCATCTTTTAGCATCCAAAAAGAGAATAAAAAGATAAATGTTATAATTGCCAATACCACTGCAATTTGTGCTTTTTTAGGCTTTTGTAAATTATCTTCAGAACCTCTTAAAACTTCTAATGGAGATACATACCAAGTACCTAATAAGGGTAATAATGCAAATAAAACAGACATTAAAACGCCTAAGGTAACTCCCAATATTATGGGTTGTAAAGAAATAGTAATGGCTACATCAAAGGGTAAAAAATCTTGTAAAATATACGGAAAAGCATATTGTAAACCAATGCCAATAGCAGCTCCAATAATACCTCCAATCAATCCAATAGCAATAATTTGTATCAAATAAATTAAAAATGTTTGTTTTCTAGAAGCGCCTAAACATTTTAAAACTGCTACATTTTTTAGTTTTTCTTTGATATAAATATGTACAGAACTAGCAATACCAATACAGCCCAATAAAAGTGCTATAAAAGCTACTAAATTTAAAAACCGACTCACATTATCATACCGTTTTCCTAAGCGTTGGCTAGTACTTTTATGGGTGTCTAAATCTGCATTTTCTTTTTTAAGAATTGGATCTATTTTGTTCTCTAAAATGGACAAATCTATTGTTGGATCTTCAAAAAAGTACTGATACTCTTTTCTACTTCCTAATTGTAATAATTCAGTTTTTTCTAAAAAACGAAACGGAATTAAAACGGTTGGTGCTATAGAAGAAGAAATTGCTGTACTACCAGGAATCGCTTTTAAAGCACCAATAATAGGCAAAGTTATTTTTCCTAGTTTTATAGAATCTCCTGGATTTATATTATATTGCAACAGTAGCGTTGCATCTACCAAAGCGCCTCCTAATTCTTGATATTTTGTACCAGCATCTGTAGGTTCGGTTGATAAATCTCCGTAAAACGGAAAATCACCTTCCATAGCCCGAACTTTTACTAATTTTGTACCCTCATTCTTAGGAAAAGCAGCCATAGAAACAAAGTTGACTTCAGACGCTTTTGCTCCTAAAGAATCTATTATGGCTTGTACTTTTTTAGAAGGTTTTTGTTTGCTATCTATAATAAAATCGGCGCCCATTAAGGCTTTCGACTGTTGTTTTATATTTTGTTTTAAATTATCACTAAACAATTGAATGGAAACCACTGCCGCAATACCCAATATAATAGACGCCATAAAAAGCATTAACCTAGAAAGACTTGCTTTTCCGTCTCTCCAAGCCATTTTTAATAGCCATTGAAAATTGATTTTAGGATGCATATTGCTCATTAAATTCTGTTCGTTTTTTCGTTAGAAATAATCTTACCTCCTTTTAATCGTAGAATTTGCTGTGTTCTATTGGCTAAATCTAAATCGTGTGTAATAATGACTAAAGTGGTGCCTGCTTCTTTGTTTAATTCAAACAATAATTGAATGACCTTTTCTCCAGTTTCTTCATCTAAATTCCCTGTTGGTTCATCTGCAAATAAAATAGAAGGTCTGTTAGAAAAAGCACGTGCCAATGCTACTCGTTGCTGTTCTCCTCCAGATAATTGCGATGGATAATGGTGTAAGCGATCTGCCAAACCTACTTTCTCTAATAATGCCGTTCCAAATTTTGCTGCATTTTTTTCGCCTTGTAATTCCAAAGGAACAATCACATTTTCTAAAGCAGTTAAAGTGGGTAATAATTGAAAATTCTGAAAGATAAATCCTACTTCTTTGTTACGTAATGCTGCACGTTCATCTTCATTTAAATCTTGTAAAGGGGTTCCGCACAATTCAATAGCACCAGCAGTCGGATAGTCTAAACCGGCACACAAACCTAATAAAGTTGTTTTTCCACTTCCAGAAGGACCTACAATAGAAAAAACACTTCCTTTTTCTACTTCAAAAGAGATATTACTAATTACTGTTAATTTTTTAGAACCACTCGTATAAGTTTTCTCTAAATCATTAATCTTTAATATATTTGACATTACTTTTATTTAATTTTTTACTAAAAAATTCTGATGTTGAAAAATACTCAATTGCTTAAACATAATAACAATATTACTCAAAAGGTTTTCTTAAAATTTTGTTGTATCTCTTTACTGATATTTTTTATTTCTTGTAAACAGGATATTTCTAAAAAGGCAACAAATACAGAAACAACCACTTCTAAAACTGAGGTTACTAAAACTAACAAAGAGGAAGTAAAAACAATTGTATTCTTTGGAGATAGTTTAACAGCTGGTTTTGGCTTAGAGGATGTTAACGATGCTTTTCCTGGAATTATTCAACATAAAATAGACTCTTTACATCTGGGTTATAACATTGTAAATTCTGGAGTAAGCGGAGAAACTACATCGGGCGGTAAAAATAGAATTGATTGGGTACTGAATCAAAAACCAACCATTTTTATTTTAGAATTGGGTGCAAATGATGGTTTAAGAGGTGTACCGTTAAAGCAGTCTAAAGAAAATCTACAAGATATTATAGATGCCGTTAAAACAAAATATCCGGATACCATTATTGTGTTAGTAGGAATGCAAATTCCACCGAATATGGGACAAGATTACACTACCGAGTTTAAAAATATGTTTCCTGATTTGGCAAAAAAGAACGATTTGCATTTAGTTCCTTTTTTATTAGAAAATGTAGGTGGAATTTCAGCTTTAAATCAAAAAGATGGTATTCACCCAACAAAAGAAGGACATCAAATATTGGCTAAAAATGTGTTGACCGTTTTAGCACCAATACTTAAATAAAGTGAACCTGAAAAAGATCACTTTAAAACCTCTATATATTTTATGAAGAATTTTCTTTTAATTATAATCGCTTTACACCTATTTATTTCTTGTTCGCATCCATCTGAAATACGTAAAAATTTTAATTGTAAACCTTACAGTTTTAAAAATTTAGAAGAAGTAAAAGACGTTAAAAACTTGTTTTCCATTGAAATACCAAAAATATGGAAAACAAATTTATATTATGATGATTTACAATCTTCTATTTATACTGCAGATACTATAAAACAATTAACAGAATCTTTGCTTTTAGATGTTACATTTATCAATAAAAGTATTAATTTTGATACGTCTTTTAAACTGGAACAAGAGCAAGAAAATTTATCGAAGCGTCTTATCAAAATAAAATCTGAAGAGACTACTTTTCTAGAAAAACCTTCTTACTATACTGTTTCAAAAGGAAAAAAAGGAAAATTTGAATACCAAGTTTGCCATTTATTTATCAAAATAAACGAACAGAATTTTATACTTGCAAAAGCAGAAGTTTACGGAGGTTCTTTAGTAAATAACAGATTATGCAAGGCGTTTACACTTATCGAAAAAATTAAATACATTCAATAAAATGATTGAAAAACAACACATTATAGACCGATTTATAAAATATGTAACTATAGATACAGAATCAGACCCTAACAATCCTGCTTTTCCTAGTACAGAAAAACAATGGGATTTAGCCAATGTATTAGTAGAAGAACTAAAACAAATTGGTATGAAAGAGGTAGATTTAGATGCCAATTGTTACATTATGGCAACGTTGCCAAGTAATCTAGATTATGAAGTACCAACCATTGGTTTTGTTGCACATATTGATACAAGTCCAGATTTTTCTGGTAAAAATGTAAAACCTCAAATTGTAGAAAATTATCAAGGAAACAATATTATTTTAAATGCTGAAGAAAACATAGTGTTATCTCCAGATTATTTTGATGATTTATTACAATATAAAGGTCAGACAATTATAACAACTGATGGTACTACCCTTTTAGGTGCAGATGATAAAGCTGGTGTTACAGAAATTGTAACTGCTATGGAATATCTAATTCAGCATCCAGAAATTAAACATGGTAAAATTAGAATTTGCTTTACTCCTGATGAAGAAGTTGGTAAAGGAGCTCACATGTTTGATGTTGATAAATTTGGGGCAGAATGGGCATATACTATGGATGGAAGTCAGATTGGAGAATTAGAATATGAGAATTTTAATGCAGCAGGTGCAATAGTAACCATTACTGGTAAAATTGTACATCCAGGATACGCTAAGGGTAAAATGATAAATTCTATGCTAATTGCTAATGAATATATTACAGCACTTCCAACTAATGAGGTTCCTCAAAGAACAGAAGGTTATGAAGGTTTTTTCCATTTACATGATATCAATGGAAATGTAGAAAAAACTGTTTTAGAATATATTGTAAGAGATCACGATTTAGACTTATTTGAAAAGAGAAAAAGTTTAATGCAAAAAATTGCATTAGATTTTAACACAAAATACAATCAAGATTTAATTGAAGTAACTCTTAAAGATCAATACTTTAATATGAAAGAAAAAATTACTCCGGTAATGCATATTGTAGATATTGCAGAAGAAGTAATGAAAGATTTGAAAATCACGCCTTTAATTAAAGCTATTCGTGGAGGAACAGACGGTAGTCAACTATCTTACAAAGGATTGCCTTGTCCGAATATTTTTGCTGGTGGTCATAATTTTCATGGAAGATATGAGTATGTACCTGTAGAATCTATGATAAAAGCTACTGAGGTGGTTGTAGGAATAGCAGAAAAAGTTTCTGTAAAGTTTGCCTAAAAAAAAAAGGAGTCTTCAGTATCCTGAAGACTCCATATCATAGCATGATACTATTATTGTAAAATATTTCTTAATAATAAAGCCCCTAATCTCTATTAGAAATTATAAATTACAAGCAAATGTAATCTTTTTTATATTATCAACCAAAATAATTAAAATAATTCAGGATTTTTCCCTTTTACTCCTTTAAAAAAGGAGTGAAACACTTTAAAATCAGCCTCTTTACTATCTGTTGTATAATAAGGTTCAGAAATTTTTATCTTCTTATTTTTAAAGTCTAAAGTAGCCATAACAATAGGAACGGCTGCTCCTTTTGCTATATAATAGAATCCTGTTTTCCATTTATCTACTTTTTTTCTAGTTCCTTCTGGAGATATCCCTAATCTAAACTCTTCTTTACTATTAAATACATCAATAACGGCATCCACCATATTTGTACTTTTGGTTCTGTCTACAGGTGTGCCTCCTAAAACTTTAAAGAAAAAACCAAACGGGCCTTTAAAAAGTGATGCTTTCCCAATAAAATGAACCATCGTTCCAGAAGACATTCTAGATAAAATTGCTATTGGAAAATCTAACCAACTAGTATGTGGCGCAGCAATGACAACGTATTTTTTAGGCGATTTAGGAAAATCGTTTTCTAGTTTCCACCCTAAAATGGTAAATAATATAAACCTTGCTATTGTTTTCATAAATATATAGTCGCTATTTTAAAAAATGCTTTCAATGTATTTTATTATTGTCATTTAAAACGATAAATTTATGAACTTAAATTGATATGATGAACGAATTGACAATATACTTCTTAATTGCACTTATTTTTAGCCTTATAGGTTTTTTTATAGGTAAGATTTTAACCAAATTAAATTCAGAAAAAGAGAAAAGTGACGCCCAAAAAGAAAAATCGACTTTAGAGTTTGAAGTTTCTAAACTAAATGAGACTCTTAGAAATACAGAAATTACTATTGATGATTTACAAGGTGAATTAAGATACATTCAAAAAGAAAAAGAAAACTTAATTTCTGATAAAACACGTTTAGAGACAGAGTTTAAAAACGTTATAGAAAAGCTAGAAAACAACAAAATTGAAGTTGAAAAACTACAAGAAAAATTTACCAATAATTTTGAAGTATTGGCGAATAAAATATTAGAAGAAAAATCGAACAAATTCACCCAACAGAATCAAGAAAACTTAAAAATAATTTTAAACCCACTGCAAGAAAAAATAAAAGTTTTTGAAGACAAAGTAGATAAAACTCACAAAGAAAGTATCGATTATCATGCCGCTTTACGTCAGCAAATTTTAGGTTTAAAAGAGCTTAATCAACAAATGAGTAAAGAAACTATTAACTTAACAAAAGCCTTAAAAGGCGATAATAAAACACAAGGAAATTGGGGGGAACTAGTATTAGAAAGAGTTTTAGAAAAGTCTGGATTAGAGAAAGATAGAGAGTATTACGTGCAGCAAAGCTTTACCAATGAAGATGGTAAAAGAATACTACCAGATGTGGTGATTCATTTGCCAGATAATAAGAAAATGATTGTCGATTCTAAAGTTTCTTTAACGGCTTATGAGCAATTTGTAAATGAAGAAAATGAAACTTTAAAAGCTCAGTTTTTAAAAGAACATATAGCATCACTTCATAGACATGTAAATCAATTATCAGAAAAAAAATATGAAGATATTTATAAAATTGAATCTCCAGATTTTGTACTTCTTTTTATTCCTATAGAACCTGCTTTTGCCGTGGCCATTAATGCAGATAATCACTTATACAATAAAGCATTTGAAAAAAATATTGTTATTGTAACTCCTACTACTCTTTTGGCTACTTTAAGAACCATAGATTCTATGTGGAATAATGAAAAACAACAAAGAAATGCCTTAGAAATTGCAAGACAAGCAGGTGCTTTATATGATAAGTTTAATGGTTTATTAGGTGATTTAATAGGAATAGGAAAACGAATAGACGATAGTAAAAATGAATATTCAAATGCGATGAACAAGCTTTTTGAAGGAAGAGGAAACTTAATTACTTCAGTAGAAAAATTAAAAAAAATGGGTGCAAAAGCTAAAAAATCAATTCCAGAGAATATTATTAAACGCGCTAATGAGCTAGATGAATAGCAAATGCGTTATAATTTAACTGAATGTAGTTAAACTGAAATTATCTGTTTTTTTAATTTTGATGTAATTATTAATCTTAAAAACTAAAAAATATGTCAGTTATAAAGCATGAAAGAGATTTACATCCTTTAAAAGGAACCGTAAAAACAGATGAAAAAGATTCAGAAAGCAATAAAGATAGTATCGTTGCTAAGATTGATAAGAAAAAAGAGAACGATAAATTAAAAAACCAAATACAGAGTGCGACTGATAATGTAGATGAAATTGCTGGAAAAATTAAAAGTTCAGAAAAAAAATAACTTTTATCTAATGAGTCAAAATTTTTATAGATAGCATTCATAAGCAATTATAAATCTTTCTAAATTTACACTATTATTAACCAGTACTATTGAAGTACATAAATGAAATGAATATGAACTCGGATACAGCAAAAGGAAATTGGAAACAAATAAAAGGAGAATTTAAAGAAAAATTTGGTCGTATTACCAATGATGAGAGTACGGAAGCAGAAGGATCTTTTGATAAACTAATTGGAGAAATTCAAGAAAAATATGGCGAAACTCGTGAGGCCATCGAAAAAGAAGTAAAAAGTTGGTAAACAACTTTCGTTATATATTTAAAACTGGCACTGTCTCATAAAGTGTGTAAGTTTTAAAATCTCAGGTTAATTAATTAACTGAGATTTTTTTATTAATTTTAAATTTTACATACTTATGAAACCAGAAGACATTTTAAACGAAGATTTTTTAAAGCAATTTAAAAGCGGATCAGAACTTACTAATTTTTTAGAACAGCTTCATAAACGAGGCATAGAAAAGATCCTTGAGGGAGAATTAGATGCTCACCTAGATTATGATCGACATCAAAAAAGTAAATCAACTAATCTTCGAAATGGGTATACCAAAAAGAAACTAAAAACAACTTTAGGGGAGACAGAAATAAACGTTCCAAGAGACCGTGAAAGTTCTTTTAACCCAATGATTGTTAAAAAAAGAGAAAGTACTACAGAAGGTATAGAAAACATTATAATTTCCCTTTATGCAAAAGGGATGAGCAATAGTGATATAGAAGAACAAATACGAGAACTTTACGATTTTAACATCTCCACAAGTACTATATCAAGAATTACCGATAGTATCACCAATGATATTATAGCTTGGAAGAATAGACCTTTAGAAGCAACATATCTTATCGTTTGGATGGATGGAATCGTTTTTAAAGTTAGAGAAAACTCTAAAGTCATCAACAAAACCATTTACATTGCTGTAGGTTTGAGAACCGATGGTAAAAAAGAAGTACTTGGTTTATGGTTAGGGAAGAATGAATCTTCTGCTTTTTGGATGAGTGTTTTAACAGATATTAGAGCTAGAGGAACACAAGATATCTTAATCACAGCAACCGACAATTTAAACGGATTTACAGATACAATTAAAACTGTTTTCCCTAATTCTGTTACTCAAATATGTGTAGTGCATCAGATTAGAAACTCTTGTCGTTACGTTGTTTGGAAAGACAAAAAAGAGTTTACCAGAGACATGAAACAAATCTATACTGCACCTACAAAAGAAGCTGCAAAGGCATCCTTAAAAGATTTTAAAGATAAATGGGATTCTAAATATTCTTATGCGATTAAAAGTTGGGAAAATAACTGGGATGAACTTACCGTTTTCTTTGATTTCCCTATAGAAATAAGAACTATAATTTATACCACAAATCTTATAGAAAATCTCAACGGGAAAATTAGAAAATATACTAAAAACAAACTCTCGTTCCCAACCGATGAAGCTGTCATGAAATCTGTTTTTTTAGCACTGAGAGAAAGTACTAAAAAGTGGACAATGCCAATTAGAAATTGGGGAATTATACTTAATCAATTTTTAGCTATATTTGAAAACAGGATTAAACTATAAATAATTTAACCCTGAGTTTTTCAACTTACACAGATTTTAGGATAGTGTCTTAAAACTAAAAAAGCATCAAGAATTAACTTGATGCTTTTTTAGTCTCATATTTATTCACAAGAGTGAATATTTAAAACCACTGTGTGGTTACATTACAAATAATCTTCTTGCACTCATCATGTGAGCAACACGTGCACCAATTTTATGTAAAGCATCTTCATTTGCAGCATTTATAATAGCTTCATCAATAAAGTTAACAACAGCTTTCATATCATCTTCTTCTAAACCACGCGTAGTAATTGCAGCAGTTCCAATACGGATTCCTGAAGTTATAAACGGGCTTTTATCATCAAAAGGAACCATGTTTTTGTTTACCGTAATATCTGCTTTTCCTAATGCAATTTCTGCATCTTTACCAGAAATATTTTTATTACGTAAATCTATTAGCATACAGTGGTTATCTGTTCCGCCAGAGATAATATCATATCCTTTAGCAACAAATTCTTTTGCCATTTCTGCAGCATTTGCTTTTACTTGTAATTGGTATTCTAAAAACTCATCTGTTAAAGCCTCTCCAAAAGCTACCGCTTTAGCAGCAATAACATGCTCTAAAGGTCCACCTTGGTTTCCAGGGAAAACAGAAGAATTAATTAAAGTAGACATCTTTTTAAGATTTCCATTTTTTAAAGTTTCTCCAAAAGGATTGTCAAAATCTTTACCAATCATAATCATTCCACCTCTTGGTCCACGTAACGTTTTATGCGTTGTAGTAGTAACAATATGACAATGAGGAATTGGATCATTTAAAATTCCTTTAGCAATTAAACCCGCAGGGTGAGAAATATCTGCCATTAAAACAGCACCTACACTGTCTGCAACTTCTCTAAATTTCTTAAAATCGATATCTCTAGAATACGCAGAAGCACCAGCAATAATTAATTTAGGTTTATGTTCTTTAGCTTGTGCCGCTAAATGATTGTAATCTATAATTCCTGTTTCTTTTACAACTCCGTAAAAAACAGGATTGTATAATTTACCAGAAAAATTTACAGGAGAACCGTGTGTTAAATGTCCACCATGAGATAAATCGAAACCTAAAACAGTGTCTCCTGGTTTTAAACAAGCAGCATAAACAGCTGTATTTGCCTGAGAACCAGAGTGTGGTTGTACGTTTACATATTCTGCACCAAATAATTCTTTAGCTCTGTCTATAGCAATTTGCTCAATAACATCTACTACTTCACAACCTCCATAATATCTTTTACCAGGATATCCTTCAGCGTATTTATTGGTTAAAATAGAACCTTGAGCTCTCATAACATCATCACTTACAAAGTTTTCTGAAGCGATTAATTCTAATCCATTTAACTGTCTTTCTTTTTCTTCCTGAATAAGGTCAAAAATTTGGTTGTCTAATTGCATTGTTGTTGTTGTTTTAAAAGAAGCACCAAAAATAATAAAATCATATTTGTAAAAAACATGTTTTAACTATAATTTATCATTTTTTGCTATAATTATCTTATTAAGAAAAAAGTACTGTTAAAAATGTGTTTTTCATTGTTTTTTTATTCTTAAATGAAAAAAAAATATGTAGGTTTGGTGAAAAATAAATCTCATTATAATGATCATATCAGCAAATAATCCAAATAGAAAATCCTGGTTAAAGGTAGATAAAAATTCAGACTTTCCCATTCAGAACATCCCTTTTGGTGTTTTTATCACTAGAGATGATATTATAACGATTGGTAGTAGAATAGGTGATTTTGCGATAGATTTAGGGGCTTTTCATCAATTGGGTTACTTTAAAGGAATTCCGTTAACGGATGATATTTTTCTTCAAGATAACTTAAATGATTTTATTGCAGATGGTCGTAAAACATGGCGATTGGTTAGAAATAGAATTTCTGAAGTTTTTGATGTTACCAATGGTATTTTAAGAGATAATGCCAACCATAAAGATAAAATTATTTTTAGAATGGACGAAGTAGAAATGTTATTACCAGTTGCTGTTGGTGATTTTACAGATTTTTCTACAAGCAAAATGCATGCTACAAATATAGCTTCGTTATCGGATAATACAGACAATACTTTATCTGCAAATTGGACTCAAATGCCAGTTGGTTATCATTCTAGAAGTTCTTCTATCGTTCCTTCTGGAACAAAAATAAGAAGGCCATATGGACAAACAAAACCAGATGAAGGAAGTACTATTCCTAATTTTGGACCAACGGAATTATTAGATTTCGAATTAGAAATGGCATTTATAACTACGGATGCAAATGTTTTAGGTGATCGTATTCCTATTAAAGAAACCGAAGAGTATATTTTTGGTTTGGTACAATTAAACGATTGGTCTGCAAAAGATATTCAAGCATGGGAAAAAGTACCTTTTGGGCCATTTTTAGGAAAAAACTTTGCTTCAACAATTTCTCCTTGGATTGTAACTTTAGATGCATTAGAACCTTTTAGAGTAGAAAACACTAATAATACAGAAAAACCTTTAGCTTATTTAGAACAAAAAGAAAAAGGAAGTTACGATATTCATTTACAGGTGGGAATTAAACCAGAAAATGGTGAAGAAACGATTATTTCTAACTCTAATTTTAAGTATACCTATTGGACAATGGCACAACAATTAGCGCATCATACCGTTAATGGATGTCCGGTAGAATCTGGAGATTTAATGGGATCTGGTGCTATTTCTGGCCCAACAAAAGATAGTTATGGTTCTATGTTAGAATTAACTTGGAAAGGAGAAAATCCTATTACATTAAAAGATGGTACAGAACGTAAATTTATTAATGATAACGATACGGTAATTATGCGAGCTCATTGTAAAAATAATAAAGTTCGTATTGGTTTTGGAGAATGTGTTGGTAAAATATTACCTGCTAAATAATAAAGCATATTCAATTATTGATGTAAAAACAGTAATTAAATAATTTTATATAGAATATTGAAACCTCACATTTTGTGAGGTTTTTTTGTTTGGTTAAGGTAATTTTATATCAATGAAAGAATAATAACTGTTACTAAAAATTATTTTGTAACACTAAATTTGAATGTAAACTTAAAAGATACATTTCATGAACAAACTATGCTCCTTTTTTATAATATCTCTATTTTTAATTTCTTGTGAAAAGACGGAAGCTATTGAAGAAGTTCAAAAAGAAAATCCTATAGAAATTCCGGTAGAAGAAACACCAACTACAGTTATTAATACAGGTGATGTAACGGATATTTCTGTATATAACTCTAAACCTTATTTTCAGGATAATGCGGGTTATACAGGAAGTGATTTCATCAATTTACCGTCAGATCGTAATATAACTTTTGTTCATATTGACGGTAAAAGTGATACAGAAGAATTAGAAAAAATAATTGATGAATTAACGAGTAAAGGCGGAGGAAATATTACTATTAAAACGGGTAAATATGCTTTTAGAGATGTCTTATTAAAATCGAATGTGCATATTACTATAGAAAGCGGAACAGAAATTCGTTTGGAAAAACAAAACGAAGGTAAAAATGCTAAAAATGGTTGGAGATATTTCTTTTCTTTAAGCGGTAAAGAAGTTGGCAAACCTTTAGAAAATGTTACGATTATAGGTTTAGGATCTCCTACTACTCGTCCGAAATTAATTGTAGAAAAGTTTTATGAAACTTGGGGAAACACTTTTTGCAGAGCAATTTCTTTGGGCTACGTAAAAAATGCATTGATAGAAAATTTTTCTATCGTAGATGATTATACCTTAGGTGCTGCCATTGCTTTTAACCCAGTAGATATAAATGAGGATGGAGAAACGGCTCAAATAGCAGAAAATGTTACTATTGCAAATGTCTCTTTAACAAAAGGTTCTATAGGTTACGGATTGGTACAAACCAATGTTGGTAAGAATATATTACTAAAGAATTTATCGAGTCAAGGAGGAATGACTTGCAGAATAGAAGCACATACGGGTAGACAATATGATTTAGGTTTAGATAATATTGTTATTAAAAATGTAGCAAGTATTCACGGAAAAGCAGCTGTTTTATTGCAACCTCATTCAGTTCTTAACGGAAGGATTTTAGTGGATATGGCTAAATCTGAAGGAAGTAGCTGGACGCTCTTTATAAAAGAAGGTTTTGTAGGTAGTGATTCTAAAAGAAGAGCAAAAGGTAGCTTTGCTTCTACTTCAAAATTCACCAATATTAGTATGGTTTCTACGGATGATACTGCCACCCTATCTTATAAAAATTATTCTTTTATTCCTTCTAATTTAAAACCACTATATAAAGAACCTAATTTTGTATATATCCCCGAAGATTCTAATCATAAAATTGATAATGGAACTCCAGGAAAAGAGAGCCCGATTGTGGGGCCTTCTGTTGCAGTAATATACATTGATGCCAGTTATTCTTTACTTTTACCTGAAGAAAAAGATTTAATAATCTCTGGACAAACAGAAAATAGACTAAAAATTTTTAAGCGATAAATTATGCATATATAGCAACTATAAAGGAAGGATAGATGTTAAAAACACTTTTACAATTTCTGATATAAATCAGTAATAAAAAGACAGTTCATTAGTAACTTTGATTTTAATTTAAAAAAAATGAAAGCTAGTCTTTTAAAAAAATATATTAGTTTTATCTTACTCATTTTAATTTTAATAGCGTGCCAATCACCAGCACCTATATCTGGTAAAATTGAAGGTATTCTAAAAAAAGATCTAAAGATATATCTTATTCAACCTGAGAATTTAAAAGAAGTAGCGGCATCTTATTTCGGAAAAGTCATAGATTCTGCTGTTGTAAATTCTGATGGTAGTTTTAAATTTTACCATTTTCCAAAAAGTAAAGAGCCTATTTTGTTAGAATTAGCCTTACAACTACCCGATAAATATCCTACTTATTTACAAACTGAAAATACGGCTAAATCTAATTATATGCCAATTCTATGGCAATCTGGAAACACGATTAGAATTACCGCAAAAATAGATGAATTTCAAAAAAGTTTTTCCATTGAAAATCCTTCTAAAATTAATAAGACTTTCTTAGAATTAAGAGATATCAACCAGAAAGCCTACCAAACCTATTTAAAAGATAAAAATTGGGATGTGCACAAAGGAGATCAGTTATTACAAAAAGAACATGCTATTTTACAATATCAGCAAGAATTAATAAACTTTGCAGATAGCACGGAACTTCTTATGCCTGCACTCTTAGCTTTACGATGGGTAAGTCCAGTCTATAATTACGAACGTGTTCCGGAGTTTTTAGTAAATCAATGTAATAAGTGGAAAGAAAAAGCACCAAATCACCCTTGGGTAAAACAACTATGCGAGCAAAGCGAGTCTTCTAAATTACCTGTTTTATTGGGAGATAAATTTCCAAACATAAAATTGCCAATGATAACGAAAGACACTCTTAATATAGAGAAAGTTTTAGGAAATAAACTTACTATTATAGATTTATGGGCTTCGTGGTGCGCTCCTTGCAGAAAAGAAAATCGAGAATTTTTACTTCCTATTTATAAGGAATATCATAAACAAGGTTTGCAAATTATTGCTTATGGTTTAGAGTCTGATGAAGCTACATGGAAAGCTGCTATAAACCGTGATGGGGCAAATATTTGGTTGCATACATCTGAATTGCAAGGTGACAATGCGCTATTTTTAAAACAAATAAGAATTAGCACTATACCCGCAAACTTTATTTTAAACAATAAAGGCATCGTGATTGCCAAAAACATTCATGGTAATGCCATAAAAGATTGGGTTAAAAATTATATGAAAAATAATTAAGAAAAAAAGTAAGTACTAATGAATCTTATTAAATATCCGCTTTAGGCTATTCAATAATTTTTTTCAAAAAGATAAAAACATTTCGTTCTAAAATATCTACAGAACCATCAGCAAAAAAGACATTTTTTATATCTTTTAAAAGATTTTCTTTATCTTCAGTTGTGTACTTATTATCAGCTAAATAACTTTTAATTTTTTCCATAGCCTGATAATCATTATCGTGCACAATTTCTGTATGAATTCTATTAAATATAGCTTCATTTACTTTCGATAAAATATAGCTACTTTCAGATTCCGTTTCTATATAATTGCTCTGTGCGGCATACAATAATACGTAGGTCTGAAACTCTTCTTTTGTCCAATTGATGTTCATAATCTATTTTTTTAAATTTCTATTGGTAAATTTTCTGTACTTCCCCATTCTGTCCATGAGCCATCATAAACAGCGTAATTTTTAAACCCTGATATTTCTGCACCTAAAGCCAATACAGCAGCTGTTATACCTGTTCCACAAGAAAAAATAAAAGCTTTATCTTCTGGATTTATTTGATTAAAGATTACTTTTAATGCTGCTTCAGATTTGAATGTTCCATTTTCTATGATCTCACTAAAAGGCAAACTTACCGAATTAGGAATATGTCCTCCTTTTGCGTCGCTTCTTGGTTCTGGTTCCGTACAATTAAAACGACCTTTAGAACGTGCATCGGTAATTAACAAAGTTTCATTTTTAATTGCATTCAAAATATCCTCTGTAAATTTAATTTTTTCTGGTTGATAATTCACCTTAAAATCACCTTTTAAACGTGTGTTCTTTTTCTGTTTTTCAACAAGATAATTATTTTCATTCCATTTTGGAAAACCTCCATCTAATACGGCAACATTTGCAAAACCCATTAATTGAAACATCCACCAAACTCTAGGTGATGAATAAATACCTAAATCGTCATAACAAACAATAATACTCTCATTATTTACACCCAACTTTTGTGCTCTTTCTTCAAATAATTTGGAGTCAAGCATTGTATTCGGAAATGGTGAAGTTACCTCAGAAAAAGTATATTTAATATCAAAAAACAAAGCGCCTTTAATCTGATATTTTTCATCAGAATTAGAGGTACTAGATTTTTCTGTTACTTTTGGGATGGTACAATCAAAAATAATTAGATTTTTATGATCTAAATTAGCTTGTAACCAATCTACAGAAACTATGGGTTTTGTTATTTTTAATGACATCATTTAAAAGACTTCTAAAAGTTCAGTCTAACAATTTGTTTGGTTAAAATAAAATAATAAAACTACTTTACGTCTTCATAATTATCATCCCATTCCTTTGGTTTAGGATCATGTAATTTACCTAAAGATTTTGCTACTAATACAGAAACCGTAGCATCACCTGTAACATTTACAACAGTTCTACACATATCTAAGGGTCTGTCTACAGCAAAAATTAGTGCTAATCCAATAGGTAATAATTCAGCAGGAAAACCAATAGATTCTAATACAATAACCAACATTACCATACCTGCACTTGGTACTGCTGCAGAACCAATGGAGGCTAATAAAGCAGTAGCTACAATTACCACCTGATTTGAAAAAGTGAGTCCTTCTGGCCAAATAACTTGCATAATAAATACGGCAGCAATGGCTTGATACAAACTTGTGCCATCCATATTTATAGTGGCACCAACAGGTAAAACAAAACCAGCTACTTCAGAATCTACCCCTAAATGCTCTTCTACTCTTTCCATGGTAACGGGTAAAGTTGCTGCACTAGAACTCGTTGAAAAAGCTAATATTTGCGCAGGACTTATTTGTTTTAAAAACCAAATTGGTGATTTTTTTGTGTAAACACTTATCAAAATTAAGTAGAACCCAATCATTAATAATAAACCAGCAACCACACAAAGAGCATATACTAAAAGTTTTAAAAGTATTTCTGTATCATCAAAAGCAATCATAACATTTGTTAATAACGCAAATACAGCATACGGTGCAAAAAGCATAATTAAATCTACCATTTTCATAACCACTTCATTTAATGAATCAAAGAAATCCATTAAAGGTTTCGCTTTTTTCTCAGGAATTAATAACAAAGAGATACCCACAAATATTGCAAAAAAGATAATTTGAAGCATACTTGCATTTCCTAATGAAGTAAAAATATTACTCGGAAAAATATCTACTAAAGATTGTAATGGCCCCGCATCATGTTGTGCTGTCGCTTTTGTTAATTTGTCTACAAGATCTGTAGAAGTCTCATATTTAATCTTAATTTTTTCTATGGTATCAGCAGACATTCCTGCTCCAGGTTTTACCACATTTACAATACCTAAACCAATAATAATAGCAACTAAGGTGGTTAACATATAAATAACCATGGTTCTAAAACCCATCTTTTTAATCTTAGAAATGTCTTTTAAATCAGAAATTCCTTTAATTAAAGAAGCCAAAATTAATGGTACCGCAATTAATTTTAATAAATTGATAAAAATGGTACCAAAAGGTTTTATCCAATCAGTTACAAAACCTTTACCTCCATCCACAGAATTCATTATAAAACCAAAGAGGATTCCAAGAACCATACCTATTAAAATTTTCCAGTGTAATGCTAGTTTTTTCATTAAATAGTTTAAAAATTAAGATTTTGAAAGATAAATAAAATATTAAAAAAATGCGTGACTTTATTCGTATATTGTGTCATAAAATTAGAAAACATTCATATTAATTATTAAAAACATAAAGATGGCAGGTATTTTAGACTTATTAAATAGTGATTTAGGAAAACAAATTATTTCTGGTGTTTCTGGTTCTACAGGAAATGACGCTAGCAAAACAGGTAGTGTATTAACAATGGCTTTGCCAGTTTTAATGAAAGCTATGGAAAGAAATGCTGCTACTCCAGAAGGAGCTGCAGGCTTAATGGGGGCTTTATCAGGCAAACATGATGGTAGTATTTTAGACAATTTGGGTGGTTTATTTAACGGTGGTGTAGATGAAAGCGTAAAACAAGATGGTGCCGGAATTTTAAGTCATGTTTTAGGAAGTAAACAACAAGGTGTAGAGCAAGTTATTGGTCAAAAAGCTGGTTTAGACGCAGGCTCTGTTGCTAATATTTTAAAAGTAGCGGCTCCATTATTAATGGGTGTTTTAGGTAAACAATCTAAACAAAATAACGTATCAGATTCTTCTGGATTAGGTAGTTTATTAGGCGGAATGTTAGGTGGTAATGATACTGCTAATGAGCAAAATTTCTTAGAAAAAATATTAGATGCAGACGGTGATGGAAGTGTTGTAGATGATGTTGCTGGAATGTTTTTAGGAGGTGACAATAAAAGTTCTGGAGGAATTGGAAGTTTATTGGGTGGTCTTTTTGGAAAATAAGATCCTTCTAAATATTTAACATAAAAAAAGGTTATCTAAAAAGAGTAAAATCTTGTTAAACTGAAATAAATTCAGATTGACAAAAAACTTCTTTTTTAGATAACCTCTTTTACATTTTATAAAATCTTGCTTTTATAACAAGACTTATATATTTCTTCATAAACAGGTAAAATATTTTCTAGTGAAAATCTTTTAGTATGTTCTCTGGCATTATTTTTAAAAGTTTCTAACGTTTTATCATCTTTTAATATAGAAATGGCATTTTTTGCCATATCTTTTACATCTCCTAACTCACTTAAATACCCAGTTACTCCATGTATATTTACTTCGGGTAAACCTCCTGTGTTTGTAGAAATTACAGGTGTTTTTGCCGCCATTGCTTCCAATGCAGCTAAACCAAAACTCTCTGTTTGAGAGGGTAATAAGAAAATATCTGAGTAACATAAGATTTTAGTAACTTCAGAACTGTTTCCTAAAAACATAACATCATCAGAAATTTTTAATTTATTTACTAAATTTTCCGCATTTACTCTTTCTGGCCCTTCACCAACTAATAATAATTTAGACGGAATTTCTTTATGCACTTCATAAAAAACCTTGATAACATCTTCTACTCTTTTTACAGGTCTAAAATTACTAATATGCGTTAAAATACGTTCATGAGGTTTCGCTATCGCAATTCTATTGCATTTTTGTTGATGTGATTTATCATACTTTTCTACATCAATAAAATTATAAATTACTTTAATGTCTTTTTTAATATTAAAAAGCCTGTTTGATGTTTTCTTTAAATCGTTAGAAACTGCAGTAACAACATCAGAATTATTAATACTAAATTCTACGGCTGTTTTATAAGTTGGATGACTACCCACTAAAGTAATATCTGTACCATGCAATGTGGTAACCACTTTTACAGGAATCCCTTTTTCTTTTAACATTTGTTTAGCCATGTATGCAGCATAGGCATGCGGAATTGCATAATGCACATGCAGTACTTCTAGCTCAAATTTTTCTACAACTTCTACCATTTTACTAGACAAAGCCAACTCATAAGGTTGGTATTGAAATAAAGGGTATTCTTCTAAAAGGACTTGATGAAAATGTAAATTATGCGAAATAAAATCTAATCGAACCGGCTGGTTATACGTAATAAAATGCACCTCATGACCTTTATCTGCCAAAGCCATTCCTAATTCTGTAGCTACTACTCCACTTCCTCCAAATGTTGGATAACAAACAATTCCTATTTTCATTATTTATTCAAATATTTTATGATTCATAAAATTAAAAGATCGATTTAACATCAACTTGTTAGTTGTAAAGATAAAGGTATTCTTACAGTCAAAATCTAAATAAAAGCATAAAAAAAAGCTTTTCAATAAAATTGAAAAGCCTTTTTAAATATTTTAAAAATTGAAGTTAACAATTCAAGTTTCTAGTAATCTCCTAAAGTAGCTGGGTTTTGAGCCAAAGCATTTTCTAACTGCTCATCACTTGGTGCTTTACCATGCCATGCATGTGTGTGCATCATAAAATCTACTCCATTCCCCATTTCTGTATGCAATAAAATACAAACTGGTTTTCCTTTTCCTGTTAACGCTTTCGCTTCCGCTAAACCTGCTAAAATAGCCTCAATATCATTTCCTTTTTCAACATCTAAAACATCCCAACCAAAAGCTTCAAATTTTGCTCTGATGCTTCCCATTGGTAAAACTTCGTCTGTAGAACCGTCAATTTGTTTACCGTTTAAATCGATTGTTGCAATAATGTTATCCACTTTTTTTGCTGATGCATACATAATTGCTTCCCAGTTCTGCCCTTCTTGCAATTCACCATCACCATGTAGAGTATACACTATTTTATCGTCTCCGTTTAATTTTTTAGCTTGTGCAGCACCTAAACCATTAGACATTCCTTGACCTAAAGAACCAGAAGCAATTCTTACCCCAGGCAAACCTTCATGCGTAGTAGGGTGTCCTTGTAAACGAGAGTTTAACAATCTAAAAGTAGCTAATTCTTCTACAGGGAAAAATCCACTATGTGCCAAAACACTATAAAAAACTGGAGAAATATGTCCGTTTGATAGGAAAAATAAATCTTCATTCTTTCCGTCCATTGTAAAATCTGTAGAATAATCCATTACTTCTTGATAAAGACAAGTAATAAATTCTGCACATCCTAAAGATCCTCCTGGGTGACCAGAATTTACTTTATGAACCATACGTAATATATCTCTACGAACTTGTTGCGTAAAATCTTGTAATTGTTGTGTTGTTGGCATTTTTTTATTTTAATTTGGACAAAAGTAATTTTTTTAATAGCAACTTACAAGATTATTTATAAGCAAAAATCAGCTTTATGAACAATTAAAATAAAATTTCTACAAAAAGTGAATTCTAAATACCAAAAATTTATGTTTTTTGCTTCTTTTTCTTTGCCGCAGGAAACAATACATTATTCAAAATTAAACGATAACCTGGTGATGTTGGATGCAAATCTAATTCGGTTTTAGGATCGCCGACTCTGTGGGTATAATCTTCAGGATCATGACCTCCATAAAAAGTAAACATTCCTTTTCCTTTGGTTCCATGAATATAACGTGCTTCTCTATTTACTTTGTTTTCACCTAAAACCAACACATTTGTTTTTATTGTATTTCTGTCGAATGAAGTTGTTTGCCCCATAAACCCTTTTACTAAAGTCGTATGATTTTGGGTTAACATGGTAGGCACAGGATCCCATTTTGCTGAAAATTCACCTAAAGAAAAATAATCTGATGTTTTTGGAATTTTACGCTTACTCGTCATATCTATGGTAGAAAACTCATAAGTTGTTGGGTTTTTAATTAACTGATAATCTTTAAAAGCAAAAGTTTTATTGTAGTTTATTTTCGATTGATAATTTAATTCAGATGCATCTCCATCAAACATAGCCTCAGCAATATCTACACCTTCTGCGGATAATGCAATATCAAAACTATCCGTTGCAGAGCACATGGCAAACATAAAACCGCCACCAATTACGTAATCCCTTATCTTTTTTGCAACCGCTAATTTTTCTTCCGAAACCTTAGAGAAACCTAGTTCTTTTGCCTGTTTTTCTGCTCTAAACTTTCCTTCTACGTACCAAGGTGCTGTTCTAAATGCTCCATAAAACTTCCCATATTGTCCCGTAAAGTCTTCGTGATGTAAATGCAACCATTCATATAATAGTAGTTTGTCTGCCAATACTTCTTTGTCATAAATAACATCAAACGGAATTTCAGCATACGTTAAAACCATGGTTACAGCATCATCCCAAGGCATTTTATCTTTTGGAGAATACACCGCTATTTTTGGCGCTTTTTCTAAAGTTACCGCATCTTGATTAGAAGATGGTGATGAAATTTCTTGCAATATCAATTGCGCTTTTGCATCCGAAATTATTTGATAAGAAACTCCACGTATTTTACATTCATTTTCTACAATCTTATTATTTTCTATTAAAAAAGCACCTCCATCATAATTTAATAACCATTTCGATTTTAAACTGGCTTCTAAAGAAAAATAAACAATTCCGTAGGCTTTTAAGTGGTTTTTCTGATTATCATGACTCATAGGCACATAAATGAATGATGCCCAAATTGAGTTTGAGATTAAGAGAAATATTAAGATTGTTAGGGATGTTTTCAAAAAAACTATCTATTTGCGTTATTAATTTTTTCAGGGTTTTGCCTTGTATCAAAAACATCAGTAATTAATATGCCTTCTTTTATAGGTCTATAAATAATTTTAAAATTTCCACTAATGAGATATTTATGGTTTTGATTTAAAACTTTTAAGGCGTTTTCTTCGGTTCCAGAATTAGGAAAATTTACTAACTGTTTTGTTGTAGAAAAAATATCTTTTTTTATATTATCAGCAATTATTTTATTCGCTTTCTTTTTGTAATAATAATGAATCTCTTTCAATATTATTTTAGCAAAATCAGACCAAATTATTTCCATTCTACCAATTTTTACTTTCCTTTTCTAAGTCTTCTTGAGTAGAATAGTTTCCTTTATTATAATCTAAATTAGCTTCTTCTGCTCTCAAAATTAGTTCTTCTTCAGTAAATATTGATAATTTAGAACCTTTCAATTCTAAAACAGATTCTTCTATCTTCTCAAACAGATTTTCATCTTTTAGAGAAACTAAATATTCTATTAAACTTAATTTTCTTGCTTGAATATTCATAAATAATTATTTGCTTTTCAAAGTTACGAAAATAAAAAGTAAATTTAAATCTAAAAATAAATATAAATAAATGATGTCTACTTTGAGTTAAAAAGAAGGAATAGAGTATGTTTAGTTAAGATTTGTTTCGTTTCTAAAAACTAAAATACACAATTGCTTTAAAGTAATTGTGTATTTTTATAATATTATAAATTCTTTATGTTTTAAAAAGGAACATCATCACTTCCAAAAGCATCTTTCGGGTCCACTCCTCCTTGTCCTGCAAAAGGATCTTCAGGGAAATCTGCATTCATAGACGATTGGAATTCACTACTAAATCCTTCTTCTAAATCTGAGAATTTTGCTAAATGTCCCGTAAATTTTAAACGGATATTTTCCAATCCACCATTTCTGTGTTTTGCAACAATAAATTCTCCTTGTCCCTCACATGGTGAATGATCATCATCATCCCACTCTGTCATTCCGTAGTATTCTGGACGGAAAATAAACGATACAATATCGGCATCTTGCTCAATTGCTCCAGATTCACGTAAATCAGACAATAAAGGTCTTTTAGATCCTCCACGCGTTTCTACCGCACGAGATAACTGAGAAAGTGCAATTACTGGTACTTCTAATTCTTTTGCTAAAGCCTTTAAGTTTCTAGAAATCATAGAGATTTCTTGTTCACGATTTCCATTAGATTTTCCACCGGCAGTCATCAATTGTAAATAATCAATTACAATAATTCTAACTCCGTGTTGAGATACCAATCTTCGTGCTTTTGCACGTAAATCAAATACAGAAAGAGACGGTGTATCATCAATAAAAATAGGTGCATCAGATAATTTCTTAACTTTTACGTTTAACTGTTCCCATTCGTGTGGTTCTAAGTTTCCTTTTCTTAATTTTTCTGATGTTAAGCCTGTTTCCGAAGAAATCATACGCGTAATCAACTGAACAGAAGACATCTCTAACGAGAATACGGCAACACCATGACCAAAATCAATAGCCATGTTTTTTGCCATAGAAATTACAAATGCCGTTTTTCCCATACCAGGACGTGCAGCAATAATCACTAAATCGGATGGTTGCCATCCAGAAGTTAAGGCGTCTAATTTGGTAAAACCAGTTGCCAAACCAGACATTCCTTCTTGGTTTCCAATTTCTTGAATTTTAGCCAAAGCTTGCTTTACTAAAGAACCTGCATCTTCAGAACTCTTTTTTAAATTCCCTTGGGTAACTTCAAAAAGTTTTGCCTCTGCATCATCTAATAAATCGAAAACATCCGTACTTTCATCGTAGGCATTTTCTATAATTTCACTAGAAATGGAAATTAATCTACGTTGAATAAATTTTTGAAGAATAATTCTAGCATGAAACTCAATGTGGGCAGAAGAAGCCACCTTTTGAGTTAAACGAATTAAAAAGAAATCACCACCAACAAATTCTAGTTTTCCATTCTTTTTTAACAAGTTAGATACTGTTAAAAGGTCAATTGGTTCAGAGTTTTGAAACAATTCGTAAATAGTTGCGTATATATCTTGGTGTTTCTGATCGTAAAAAGCATCGGCACTTAAAATGTCTATAACATCGTCAATACCTTTTTTATCAATCATCATTGCGCCAAGTACAGCTTCTTCTAACTCTACTGCCTGCGGCGGAATTTTCCCTTTCTCAAGTTGTACTAATCTTGATTTATCTATCTTTTTACCCGTAACAGGAGTCGTTTTTTCCATGGCTACAAATGTACTTTTTTAGGTTGAAATTGGTCTGTTAAACTTTGCTTTAATTTGTGAACATTTATTGTAAACAAAATTGTTATTATCTTGTTAATAACCAGTCAACTTCCAAAATGAAATGTTATTTTTACCAACAAGTTGAAAGTTTCAAAACAAGAATACCCTCTTTTTTGAATATATATAAACGCTTATTTAAGCCAAAATAGTATCCTTGAAAATTAATAAAAAACATTTAATACTTACAATTCTACTTCCAATTCAAATAATATCAATTCAATTGGCTGCAGAAAATGCTGCATTTATAGAAAAATACTATTCTAACGGAATCTACCCTCCTATTTCATCATTTTTTAGGATTATTTTAGGCTGGATTCCATTTTCTGTTGGTGATGTATTATTGGCTTTCGGACTCTTTATTTTTATTCGTTTTATAGTTAGATTGATAAAAGCCAGATTTAAAAACTTTATTTCCAAGATTATTCACTTTACAGCTGTTTTATCTGTCATCTATTTTTGTTTTTATCTCTTTTGGGGATTGAATTATTACCGAGAACCTTTGGCTAAAAACTTAAATTATCAACAAAACAAATACAGCACAGAACAACTTCAAAAAGTAACAGCACATGTTATTGAAAAGCTAAATGAATATCAATTAGAAATCACCAAAAACGATACCTTAAAGGTAGAAAACCCCTATTCTCAAAAAGAAATGTACACAATGGCCGTTTCTGGTTATGAAAATTTATCTAAAGATTTTTCGCAATTAAAATATCAACATAAATCTGTAAAAAGTTCTTTAATGAGTTTGTTACAATCCTATAATGGAACTGCAGGATATTTAAACCCGTTAACGGGAGAAGCACAAGTAAACGACAGACTTCCAAAAACTAGTTACCCAACTACAACCTGTCATGAAATGGCGCATCAAATTGGTTTTGCAGCCGAAAATGAGGCGAATTTTGTCGGTTTTTTAGCGGCAAATTATAATGATGATCTTTATTTTAAATACGCTAGTTATAGAATGGCTTTTGGGTATTGCATTTCCGAATTAAGAAAACGAGATAATTCTTTATCACAAGAACTTTGGAAAAGCGTTCACAAAGGAGTTTCTAAAGATTTTAATGCGAGTTATGTTTTTTGGCAACAATATAAAAATCCGTTTGAACCACTAGTTAAAAAAGGATACAATGCCTATTTAAAAGCAAATAAACAAGACAAAGGTGTGCAGTCTTATAATTATGTGGTCGATTTATTTATCAGTTATTTTGATCGTAGTAATCAATTATAAAACTCTTAAAATTATGTTAAAATAACTTCTTTTAACATTTTACAAAATGGTTCTAATTATTTTAGAAACTTAATTCACTTTATACAACCTAACTTATATGAGAAAATTACTCTTATTTTTCTCCTTATTTGTAGCTTTTTCTATGCACTCGCAAGAATATTTCCCTACAAATACAGGTGTAAAATCAACATTTAACAAAACGGTCGCTTTTAAAAATGCTACTATTTATGTTACTCCTCAGAAAATTATAACAAAAGGAATTTTACTTATAAAAGAGGGTAAAGTTTTATCTGTAGGTAAATCTGTATCCATACCAAAAGGAACTGAAATTATCGATTTAGAAGGAAAAATAATCTATCCTTCATTTATAGATATGTATGCCAGTTTTGGAATTGAAAAGCCAAAAAAGAGTCCTTCTAGCAGAAGAAACGAAAAACCACAATATGATGCCACCAGAAAAGGTTTTTATTGGAACGATCATATTAGACCAGAAACCAAAGCTGAAAATTCTTTTAAATTCGATGACAAAAAAGCTACTGATTATTTAAAAGCTGGTTTTGGAGTTGTAAATACACATTTACAAGACGGAATTGTGCGAGGAAACGGAATGTTGGTTGCTTTAAACCCTAACTCCTCTGATGCGTATAGAATTTTAGAAAATTCGTCAGCTCAATATTTATCATTTAGTAAAAGTACTTTATCTAAACAAGCCTACCCTACTTCTAAAATGGGTGCTATGGCTTTATTGCGTCAAATGTATTTAGATGCAAAATGGTATGCAGATGGAAATGCTAAAAATAAAGACCAATCTTTAGAGGCTTTAAATGCAAATAAAAGTTTACTGCAAATTTTTGAAGCTGGCAGTTGGCTAGATCTTTTAAGAGCAGATAAAATTGGTGACGAGTTTAATATTCAATACACCATTTTAGGTGGCGGAGATGAATATGAAAGAATTGATGAAATTAAAAACACAAATGCTAGTTTAATAATTCCTATTAATTTTCAGGATGCCTATGATGTTAGCAATCCCTTAATTGCAAAACAAATTGCTCTGGGTGATTTGCGTAAATGGAATCAGCAACCAACAAACTTAAGTGTATTAGCTAAAAACGGAATTAATTTTGCACTAACTACACACAAATTAAAAAAGACAGACGACTTTCTAAAAAACTTACAGAAAGCTATTAAATATGGTTTAAACGAAGAAAAAGCATTAGAAGCTTTAACTACGATTCCTGCAAAATTATTAGGTAAAACAACTATTGGTAATTTAAATAAAGGAAGTTATGCTAACTTTATTATAACTTCTGGTGCTATTTTCGATAGCAAAACAACCATTTATGAAAACTGGGTTCAAGGTGATAAAAATGTTGTGAATGATATGGATATCAAAGATATTACAGGTGATTATACTATAAGCGTTAATGGCAAATATTATTCACTTATCATTACAGGTAAGGGAGCAAAACAAACAGGTGTTGTAAAAAAAGGAGATGAAAAATTAAAAGCTACCTTTTCTTTTAAAGACGGACGGATTCACCTAACAATTAACGATGAAGGTTACACAAGGTTGATTGGTCAAATTATTAATGCATCTAATGTAATGCAGGGAACTGCTTATGATGAGGCTGGGAATGAATCTGGTTGGTCGGCATCAAAAACATTTAAAAAAGAAGCTAAAAAGAAAGAGCCTAAGAAAAAGAAAGAGGATTTAACTATTTTACCCATTAGTTATCCGAATATAGGTTTTGGTAATTTTAGCTTACCAAAACAAGAAACGATCTTAATCAAAAATGCCACCGTTTGGACTTCTGAAAACGATGGGATTTTAGAAAATACAGATATTTTAATTAAAGAAGGAAAGATTGCTGAAATTGGTAAAAACTTAAAGTCTAGAGCCGCAAAAACAATTGATGGAACCGGTAAATACGTAACCGCAGGTATTATAGATGAACATTCACACATTGCTACATCTGCTGTAAACGAAGCTGGTCATAATTCTACTGCAGAAGTTTCTATAGAAGATGTTGTAAATCCTAATGACATTAATATTTATAGAAATTTAGCAGGTGGCGTTACCTCTATTCAGATTTTACATGGTTCTGCAAATCCAATTGGTGGGCGCTCTGCAATTATCAAACTAAAATGGGGAGAAAATGTTGAAGGACTAATTTATAAAAATTCTCCTAAATTTATAAAATTTGCGTTAGGAGAAAATGTAAAACAATCTAATTGGGGAGAAAGTAATACTATCCGATTTCCGCAAACTAGAATGGGAACAGAACAAGTTTTTATAGATTATTTTCAAAGAGCAAAAGAATATGATGCTTTAAAGAAAAGCGGAAAACCGTATCGAAAAGATATAGAAATGGAAACTTTAGCCGAAATTCTTAATAAAGAACGTTTTATTTCTTGTCATTCTTATGTGCAATCAGAAATTAATATGTTGATGAAAGTTGCAGAGAAATTCAATTTTAACATCAACACTTTCACACATATTTTAGAGGGTTATAAAGTTGCCGATAAAATGAAGGAACACGGTGTTGGTGCTTCTACTTTTTCTGATTGGTGGGCGTATAAATATGAAGTTTTAGATGCCATACCTTATAATGCGGCTATTATGCACAACCAAGGAATTACCGTTGCAATTAATTCTGATGACAGAGAAATGTCTAGAAGATTGAATCAAGAAGCTGCAAAAACAATTAAATATGGTGGAATGTCTGAATTAGAAGCTTGGAAAATGGTAACCATTAATCCTGCAAAATTATTGCATTTAGACAACAGAACAGGATCTATTAAAATAGGTAAAGATGGAGATGTGGTTGTTTGGAGTGCTAATCCTTTATCTATTTACGCGAAAGCGGAAAAAACAATTATAGACGGAGTAATTTATTTTGATATTGAAAAAGATGTAGAGAAAAGAAAATCTATAAAAGAAGAGAAAAGTAAATTATTAAAAATGATGCTTTCAGAAAAAATGAAAGGTGGAAAAACTGTGATACCTAAGAAAAAAAGCAATCAGAACTTTCATTGCGATACCCTATAATCATTTAAAAAATAGACAAAATGAAAAAACAATATATATTTAGTTTGATGTGTTTCTTATGCTGTTTAGGAAACATTACCGCACAACAAACACCTGCACCAAAGCAAACCACTGCTTTTTCTATTGAAGGAGCAACCGCACATTTAGGAAATGGAAAAGTAATTGAAAATTCACTAATCATGTTCGAAAATGGAAAAATTGCTTTTGTAGGTTCTGCAATGATGCGAATTGCAAGAATGGGTACCATTATAAATGCAACCGGAAAACATATTTATCCGGGGTTTATTGCCGCTAATTCCTCTTTAGGTTTGGTAGAAATAGATGCTGTAAGAGCTACAGATGATGAAGACGAAGTAGGTTCTATGCTACCACATATTAGAAGTTTAATTGCCTATAATGCAGAGAGTAAGGTAACAGAATCTATGAGGCCAAATGGTGTTTTTATGGGACAAATAACTCCTCGTGGTGGCACCATTTCAGGAACTTCATCTATTGTGCAATTTGATGCCTGGAACTGGGAAGACGCTGTTCTTAAAAAAGATGATGCCGTTCATATTAATTGGCCTTCTAGTTTAACTCGGGGTCGTTATTGGATGGGCGAAGATCCTGCTTTAAAGGAAGATGATAAATATGCAGAAAAAATTGCTAAGATTTCTACTTTCTTTTTAGATGCTAAAAATTATTTAAATAGTAACTCTTCTATAGAAAACCTTCCTTTTAGAGCTACAAAAGGACTATTTAACGGTAGTCAAAAGATTTTTATACATGTAAATGGTGAAAAAGAAATTACAGATGCCATTCAATCTTTTAAAAAATTAGGAATTAAAAACATGGTATTAGTGCATGCAAAAGGTGTAGAAAATGTAGCCAATTTATTGCTTCAAAACAAGATTCCGGTTGTTATAGAAAGAGCTCATAGAGTTCCAGATGCTGAAGATGATGATTACGACTTGCCGTATAGAAATGCTAAGATTTTAATTGATAAAGGTATTACAGTAGGTTTAGGTATGGAAGGACAAATGGAACGTATGAATACTAGAAATTTACCTTTTTATGCAGGAACCTATGCTGCTTATGGGATTGATAAGGAAGAAGCCTTAAAAATGATTACTTCTAATAATGCTAAAATATTAGGAATTGATGATTTAGTAGGTACCTTAGAAGTTGGTAAAGATGCTACACTATTTGTTTCTAAAGGTGATGCTTTAGATATGAGAGGTAACATTCTAACGGATGCTTTTATACAAGGAAGAAAAATTAGCTTAGAAACACATCAAACAAAACTTTGGAAACGTTACACTAATAAATACAAAACTAAATAACATTATAAAAAAGGTTGTCTAAAAAAGAAGAATTTTGTCAATCTGAATTTATTTCAGATTCTTATAAAGATAGATTTTCGGTAAGTTCAAATACTGAAACAAGAATGTGGCAAGATATAATTCTTTAAAGACAACCTTTTTTAATTCTTTTATAGTCTAAGGTAATCTTAGAATAGTTTTTTCTAAAGAATTGTAACAAAAAAAAGCCCATCAATTAATTGATGGGCTTTTATAAAACTTTAAGTATATTTCTTAGATAACTTTTACGTTAACTGCGTTTAAACCTTTGTTTCCTTCTTGTAAGTCGAATTCAACTTCGTCACCTTCTCTAATTTCATCAATTAAACCAGAAACGTGTACAAAATGATCTTTGCTTACTCCTTCTTCAGTAATAAAACCAAATCCTTTTGTTTCGTTGAAAAACTTTACTGTACCTTTACTCATAATAATGTTGTTAAATTTATAATACTAATTATATTGCAAAGATGGTTCCATTTTTCTGATATACAACCTTATAATTGAATTCTTTTTTATTTTTTATTTTATTTATCATTTTACTCAACAAAACCTATCTATAAAATACAGTCTTTAAAAGCAATACTTACACTATTATCTTCTCAAAATAAATTCCTAAGAAAGTATCTACCTTATCTTTTATAGTATTAATGGAATGTTTTTCTTTCCTGTAAATTGTTACATTTTCTTCTACTCTATTTCTACTGATACTTTCTTGAACTTCAACAATACGCACTCCGTTGATATTTTCTAACAAATTTTTTAATCCAACATCAAACGAAGTATCACTTAAATATATTTTTAAGGTTTGTTCTTTTGGTGAATTTCTAATTTCAGTTCTAAATGCTAACATAATTATAAGTTTTAAGTGGTTCATAAATAATGTTACAAGAAAGTAACTTTTCTAAGTTACTGATTTTGTTTCATATGAACAAAAAAAACGAACAAAATGAACTATAAAAAAAGGAATACTTATGATTTTAGACCATTAGTATTCCTTTTAAAATTTTATTCTTACCTTAAAATAAGGTACTTTAAAATGCTACCAATCTATTGGAAAATAATCTTTTAAGAATTTACCCGACCAATGTTTTCCTGTATTAATTCCGTCAATTAAAGGATCCATAACTCTTGCGGCACCATCTACAATATCTAATGGTGGCTGAAAATCGTGCGTTTCTACTTTATGCTTAGATAATTCTGCAGGATCTTCATCTGTAACCCAACCTGTATCAACTGCGTTCATATAAATACCTTTCTTGGCAAATGTAGATGCAGAAGTATGCGTTAACATATTTAAGGCCGCTTTTGCCATATTTGTATGCGGATGTCTGTCGACCTTTTTAAATCGATGGAACTTCCCTTCCATCGCAGTTACATTGATAATGTGTTTTTTACCCGTATTTTCTTTCATCATTAAATTAGACAAACGATTACACAATACAAACGGAGCCACAGCATTTACCAACTGTACTTCCACCATTTCTGTAGTTTCTATTTCTCCTAATTTTAAACGCCAACTGTTGGTTTTTCTTAAATCTACTTGTTGTAAATCTGCATCTAATTCGCCTTCCGGAAAAACTTCTGCCGTTTGTAATGAATTATCAAAACTATACGGAATTTGAGATAATTCAGCAGAGTTTCTTAAGCCTATTCCTGGTTCTGGTCCGTGCCAAGTAACTGGCAACACATTATTTTTATCGGTTTTAGCAGTAGATACACTTAAGCTAGACAATTCTTCTAAACAACCTTCATGATCCTGTAATAACCTTTGTGCTAACTTTGGTAATTGATCTATCGGTTTCTTTTCGTTTTCCATTAAATGGTGATAAAAACCAGACGGACGTCTTACAGTTTGCGCTGCATTATTAATTAAAATATCTAATCGATCGTATTTTTGTTCTATATAATTACAGAAAATCTCTACACTTGGTATGTGTCTTAAATCTAAGCCGTGAATATGCAAACGATGACTCCAATCTTTATAATCTTCTTCTTTAGCAAAACGAATCGCTGAATCTGCAGGAAAACGAGTTGTTGCCACAACGGTTGCTCCAGAACGTAAACACATTAAGGTAATGTGATATCCGATTTTTAATCGAGAACCTGTAATTACAGCTACTTGACCTTTTAAATCTGTTGTTTGAAAACGTTTTGCGTAATTTAAATCGCCACATTCTGTACACATCGTATCGTAAAAATGATGCAACTTGGTAAAAACCTTTTTACATACATAACAATTTCTAGGCGATTCTAATTCTGGCGTATCTTCATTTAATTCTGCTGCCCCTAATAATTTTGGCGCTACAAATAATGCAGCTTCTCTTGCAGAACGAATTCCAGTAGATTTTCTAGCGTGTTTATCGCTTTCAATCATTTTACGTTTTGCCGCTTTTTTAGCGTCTTTACGTCTGCGCTGAAATTCATCACGATTAGGACGAGACAATTCGCCAGCAACTTTAAAAAGTGCGACTCTTTGCTCCTCTGGCAATTCAAAAAGTTGATTCGTGTCTTCCAATAACTTTTGAAGGGTATTGATACACGAACTTACCTCTGTATTTAATTCTTTATTACTCATATTCTTACACTTCGTAAATACGTACTTTTTTCTTTTTTAAACGAGAGTTGTTTAGTTTCTCTATCAATTCTTCTGTTAATGTTGATGGAACTGCCACAAAAGCACAATCTTGTTTCAACTCTATTGCACCTAATTGATCTTTGCTTAATTTTCCTTGTTTTATAAACAAACCAGCAATATCTCCTTTAGAAATTTTATCTTTTCTACCTCCAGATATAAATAAAGTTTCCCAAAAAATAGGACTTCTTTCTGCTTGTTTAGAAATATCTTGTACATCAGCATTTTTAATGAAATCTGGTAAACGTTCGTCTTTCCATTTTAAAACAAATGCAGTTCCTTCTGCAGAAACTCTTGCTGTACGTCCATTTCTGTGTGTAAACTCTTCAACTGCTTGTGGTAATTCATAATGAATTATAAAACTCATTTCTGGTACATCGATACCTCTTGCAGCTAAATCTGTAGCTATTAACAATTGATTGGTTCCGTTTCTAAATTTAATTAAAGAACGTTCTCTATCCTTTTGTTCCATCCCTCCACTAAAACAGCCATGTTTTATATTCTTACTCTCTAAAAATGTACTTACATTATTTATAGAATCTTTTAAATTACAAAAAACGATACCTTGCTTATTTCCTAAATGATTTAGTAAATGTAATAAGGTATTTAGTTTATTTTTAGCCGGAGAAACTACTGTTCTTACTTGTAATTTAGATGTTACCGCTTTTAAATAATTAATTGTATTTGGTTTACTTAAACCTACAAAGTCAGGAATATCAACTCCTTGTGTTGCAGAAGTTAATATGCGTTTATTTAAAGATAATTGATTGATAATATTACGCATTTCATATTCAAAACCGACCTCTAAAGATTTATCAAATTCATCTAAAATTAGAGTTTTAATATACTCTTTAGAAAAACGATCGTTTGCAAAATGATCGGATATTCTACCTGGTGTTCCTATTAAAATTGCAGGAATATGTTTTAATTCTATCTTATCTTTAGACATCGGTCTACCACCATACACCGCATTTACTTTAAAACCAGAACCCATAGAACGAATTACCTGTTCTATTTGAATTGCTAATTCTCTAGAAGGGACTAAAATTAAAGCTTGTACTTCTTCTAAATTTGGATCTAAAAACTCTAATAAAGGTAAAGAAAAAGCCAATGTTTTTCCTGTTCCTGTTGGAGAAAGTAATATTACATTATCGTTTTTGTTAATGGTAGCAATCGCTTCTTTTTGCATCTGATTTAACTCAGAAATCTGCAATTTTGCTAATATATCTTGTTGACTTTTAATGTTATTTGCCATACTTATTTCTTTTTTTTAGTAAATCGTATCATTTACTTTTTTAATGATGTCTGGTTGAATAAAATTAAGACTAATACCAAATAAACATCAAAATGACTGATTAAATTCATTTCTTTTTCCTTACTAATTCAATATAAAATAGAATCGTAGCTAAGGCTATGATTAGATTTTCTATCTCTTATTAAGAAAAAATAATTTAAATTTATGATCAATCATTTTAAAATTCATTTGGTATAACTTAAATTTTTATAACTACCATTGACAGTTTATATAACTTACCTATTTACAAAAATCACCTAATAAATACATAGCTCACATAGTCTATGTTTTCTATGTTTATATTTGGTAAAATAGTAATGTTTATTTCTTTTTCTTCTTTTTAATTACCTCTGGTTTTGTCTTTGCACTAGCTGTCTGTGCTAAATAATTCGATAAAACTTTATCAACCAATTCTTCTTTGGTTAAATGATGAAAAATTGTTTTAATCTCTGCTTTTAAATCTTCTGAAATAGCACGATTTGGTTTTGTCTTAAATACTTTTTTAGCCCACAGAATGGTATTATTGTCTTCTATACTTTGTGCATCTGCTTTTTTATATTCTTTAAAAGTCAAACCTAAATCTTCTTCAAATTCAGGAATTTCTTCTAATTCTTCTGGTTGTATCACACTTAAAGAAAGTCCGGTTGCTCCTGCCCTAGCAGTACGTCCACTTCTATGCACATACGTATCATATCTGTCTGGTAAATGGTAATTTACTACGTAAGATATTTCTTTTACATCAATACCACGAGCAGCCAAATCTGTTGCTACCAAAATATCGATATTTCCTTCTCTAAATTGTCCCATTACGCGATCACGAATCCCTTGGGTTAAACTCCCGTGTAAAGCACCTGATGAAAATTTATTGATTGCTAAATTTTTGGCTAATTTATTAACGGCAGCTTTTGTTTTACAAAAAATAATTCCGCGTTCTCCTTCTTTAGTCGATAAAAAATGCATTAAAACATTCAATTTTTCGATGGGTTCTACCACTACATATTGATGATCGATTCCTTTATGTCCAACAGAATCCATATCCGTTTCTATATGTTCTACGTGTTTAGACATATAGTTTTGTATCAATTGCTTGATGGTTCCTGGCATCGTTGCGGTAAACAACAAAGTTCTTCTAACATTCGGAATTTCTTTTATGATAGTATCTACTTCTTCCTTTAAAGCGCTTACCATTTCATCCGCTTCATCTAAAACAAAATAGTTAATTTTTGTAATATCAATCGCTTCACGTTTCATTAAATCTACCAAACGTCCTGGAGTTGCAACTACAATACTAGGATTCTTTTTAATCGCTTCAATCTGTGGTTTTATTGGGATTCCACCGCAAATAGATATTATTTTTTCCTTTTGTTCTTCCGAAGAAAAAGAAAGTAAATTGTCATATATCTGATGACCTAATTCTCTTGTAGGTGCTAAAATTAAAACTTGAATATGTGTTTCGTCAGCCTTAATTTTTTGCAATAAAGGCAAACCAAAAGCAGCTGTTTTTCCTGTTCCTGTTTTTGCCAAAACCACCATATCTTTCTTTTTATGTAAGATAAAAGGAATGGTTTTTTCTTGAACCGCAGTAGGAACTGTAATTTCTAATTTTGCTAAACGTGCTTCTAATTCTTTATGAATTCCTAAAGATGAAAAGGTTTTTGACATTAAATATATTTTTTGCAAAGGTAGCAATATCGTTTTTGTTAATTAAAGAAATTATGGCTCGTGAATTTAAAATATTTTCATTGAAAATAAAATGATTAGAATAGTCCAAAATAAGCTTAAAATCGGCTTTTTGAATCCGTATATTTGTATTCTAAATTTATAGGAAAACCTTTTGAAACAAATAAAAGCATACTTAGAACAAATAGCCTCCATATCTCAAGAAGACTGGGACTTTTTTACGTCTAAATTGCAACCTCGTGTTATTAAAAAGAAAACTGTTTTCTTAAAATTAAATGAAACAGAGAATCACATTTCTTTTATAGAATCTGGTGTGGTGCGTTTATATATCCCGAAAGAAAATCCTGAGAAAGAAATTACCTTTGGTTTTAGCTTTAAAAATCAATTTATAAGTGCGTACGATTCTTTTTTAACCAGAAAACCTTCTGCTTATGAATTACAAGCGCTTACAGAAACCACTATTTTAAGTGTATCGTACACAGATTTACAAGAAATTTATAGAAAAACACAAATAGGTAATCTAATTGGAAGGTTAACGGCAGAACGTCTTTTTTTAATTAAATCGAGTAGAGAACAAAACCTTCTAAACCTAACTGCAGAAGAACGCTACCTTAAATTATTTAAAGATCGTCCAGAAATTTTAAAAGAAATTCCTTTAAAATATGTCAGTTCATACATTGGTGTAACAGCGCAAGCCTTAAGCCGAATTAGAAAACGAATTTAATAATATCAACACATTTTAATACACTTTTAAAATGTTCTTTTTATCAAAAAGGTTCATCTTGTTTTATTGATTTAGGTTCATTGTTTCACTTATAATTGCTCACTATCTTTGTGAAAAATATAAGTATGGCAGTAGTTATTTTTATTATAGTGCTTTGGTATGGAGGTTTGTTTTTTCAATCTTTCTTTTTACATCGTTATGCAGCACATCAAGTTTTTACCATGTCTAAAACCATGGAAAAAATCACCTTTATTTTAACTTGGGTTTTTCAAGGTTCTAGTTATTTAAGTGCGTATGGATACGGAATTATGCACAGAATGCATCATGCATATACAGATACAGAAAAAGATCCACACTCTCCTTCTTACGATGCAAATATGTTTGCAATGATGTGGAAAACAAAAACTATTTATCAAGATATTAACGAGCAACGCATTGCTATTGATGACCGTTTTACTAAAAACGTACCACAATGGAAATCTTTTGATTCTTTTGCTGGTTCTCGTTTTTCTCGTTTACTATGGATAACTTTTTACATTTTATTCTTTGTCTTTTTTGTAACTGCTTGGTGGCAATGGTTGTTATTACCAATCGCTTTTTTAATGGCACCAATTCATGGTGTAATTATCAACTGGTTCGGACATATTTACGGTTATGTAAACTTCAAAATGAAAAATACAAGTAAGAATCTTTTTCATTTCGATTTTTTAATGATGGGAGAAGGTTATCATAACAATCATCATAAACATGCTAGCAGCCCAAACTTTGGTGTAAAATGGCATGAAGTTGATATGACGTATCTAATTATAAAAGTTTTAAACTTTTTAGGACTTATTAAATTAAAAGCTATTAAGATTAAAAATTAATTGATTTGTAAAATATTATTTTACAGAAATTAAAAATATTTATCTTGTATTAAGATTAAAATTATTTTAGGTTTCTAGAATCCATTTAAATTAGAAAATACGATTTAAAAACACCCTTTCATTAGTGGTGTTTTTTTCATTATTAGTATCTTTGTTAGTAATAAAATCCCCAATATTAATTTAGTTTTCTATCTCTAAAATGAAAAATTACAAACCAAAAAAAAGATTACCTGCACAAGCCTACATAGACGGAGTTTTAAAAGGTGATAGAGTAATTCTATCTAGAGCAATTACTATTATTGAAAGTAATTTAGAAGGCGATAAAATATTAGCAAAAGAAATTGTGCAACAAATATTACCAAATTCGGGTAAATCTATTCGTATTGGTATTACAGGAGTTCCGGGTGTTGGTAAAAGTACTTTTATAGAAGTTTTCGGATTGCATTTGGTAAAGCTTGGTCATAAAGTTGCCATATTATCTATAGATCCAAGTAGTCAGCGTTCTAGAGGAAGTATTTTGGGTGATAAAACTAGAATGGAAGATTTAGCCCATTTAGAAGAAGCCTACATAAGACCTTCCGCCTCTGGCGATACTCTAGGTGGTGTTTCTAATAAAACGGGTGAAACTATGTTGCTTTGTGAAGCCGCTGGTTACGATGTTATTTTAATTGAAACCGTTGGTGTTGGTCAGTCTGAAACTGCTGTACACGGCATGACTGATTTCTTTTTACTTTTAATGCTTGCTGGTGCCGGTGATGAGTTGCAAGGAATTAAAAAAGGAATCATGGAAATGGCAGATATGGTGGTCATTAATAAAGCAGATGGCGATAATATAACCATGAGTAGAATAGCAAAACGTCAATATCAAAATGCCTTACATATTTTTCCTCTAGCCGATTCTGGTTGGAGTCCTGTGGTAAGTACCGCTTCTGCGATAAAAGGGACTGGAATAGACAATGTTTGGGATGAAGTTTTAAACTTTAAAAAGTTAGTTGATGAGAATGGGTATTTCATAAAAAACAGAAACCATCAACAAATAAAATGGATGTATAACAATATTAATGAAGAATTGAAACATTTATTTTATGGTTCTAAAAATATTAAAAGTGAACTCTCTACATTAGAAAAAGATATTGTTACTGCTAAAATTTCTCCGGTAAAAGCAGCGCAACAAATTATAGAAGAATTTAAAAACTCTTTTAAAAATAGCTAAAAATTCATGAACCTTTAAAAATTGTAAAATGATATTTGATAATTATTTTGACAGACAATTTGAACTAAGGTATTTTGAAATGAATAAATTAGGGTCGGCAACACCAACAATAATGCTGGCTTTGTTAGAAGAAACTGCTGCAGATCATACTCATTCTATAGGATATAATTTATTTGATCTTTTAGATAAAAATGTTGGTTGGATTTTAGTTTCCGGTAAATTACAAATGGATCGCTATCCTAGTTACAAAGAAAAAATCACCATTAGAACCTGGTTATCAAGCTACTCTTCTATTAAAGGCTATCGAGAAAATATTATTTTTGATGAACACCATAACATCATAGGTCGCGCTAAAGGTTTGTGGGTGTTTTTTGATATTGAAAAAAGAAGACCAATTCCTATTTTTAATGAAATTAAAGAAAAGTGGTCTTACTTTAATAAAGAAGCAATTTATACTGATATCAAGAAAAAAATTGAGCCCTTAGATTTTGCTGATTATACGAATCACTTTAGAGTGAATCGGTACGATACGGATATGAATAAACACGTAAATAATATCAGATATTTACAATGGGTTATTGAATCGATTCCGGAGGATATTACAGATAATTACTTTTTACATGAAATTGATGGTCGTTTTATTACTGAAGCCCAATATGGAGATACCGTTTTATCTTTAACAAAAGAACTGGAAACAAAGAATTCTTTTGCACATACTATAAAAATTGAAGGGAGTAATAGAGTTTGTGCCTCCGCCAAAACTATTTGGAAAGCGTATTAAATCTAATACATTTATAATTCTCGAAAACGCTCAGATTGACACAATTATTTTTTAGTTATTCTTTCTCTAATATCTGTCTTCCAAATTAGTTATTGTTGATTCTTGAATAGGAGTTTCAATACTAAAATAACGGCTAAATTTCTTTTGAATTTATCCAAACTGATAATTAAAATTAGCGAACCTATTTCGAATTATACATACTTAACTTAAAAAGTAACATAAACTTAACTTAGCTATGTTTTAATAATATAAAGCTCCCTTGGGAGATATCTAAACTAAACCTATAACAATACTAAAATAGTTGTATTAATAAATAGATAGTCTTTTTTCTTTATTGTATTTTAATCATTCCAATGCTTATTCACAATAGCCTGAATCTCTGGGTAATCCTTATCGGTTTCATTTAATTCAATTCTTTGCTCTTTTAATTCTTCCTTAAGTTTAGCAATAATTTCTTTGTACTTAGGATCATTGTAGCGGTTGTGCAATTCTTCAGGATCATTTTTAAGGTCATAAAACTCCCAAGTATGTGGAGTTTCTTTATCAACACCAACATAACTTTTTGCCCAATAGTGTTTCGAAAATTCAGATTCAGGCAAATAATGTTTTCCATAATAGAAAATAAGCTTATAATCATTAGATCTTACTCCAAAGTGAGCAGGAACATAGTGGTGAATAATATGCATCCAATATCTATAATAGGTTGTAGTTCTCCAATCTTCTTCCTCTTTTTCTTGAAGGGTATTAATGAAACTTTTCCCTTGCATGTAATCAGGTGTTTTCCCTCCTGCCAATTCAATCATAGTTGGCGCAAAATCTGTATTGTTTATTAAAAGGTCAGAAACACGTTTTGGTTTTATCATTTTTGGGTAGTGCATAATATATGGCATGCGCATAGATTCTTCATACATCCAACGTTTATCTTGTAAATCATGTTCCCCCAACATCATCCCTTGATCTCCAGTATAAATAATAACGGTATTTTCCCAAAGTCCTTCTGCTTTTAAGTAATCTACTAAACGGCCAATATTGTCGTCAACACCTTTTACACAACGCAAATACATTTTCATATAATTTTGATACGCCACATGAGCAGATTCTTGTCCTTGTAACGAGTCTTTATGAAATTCGTGATTGTAATTTCTGTACTTATTTCTATCGGAAATAGAGGCGCCAATATAACTTCGAAGCGAATCGTTAGCTCCTCGTGTTCCTTCAGAGCCCCAGTTTGGTTGATAATATAAACTAGAAGGTTCAGGGATTTCAGTATTTGCCAAAAAGTCTTCGTATCGAGGTGCATATTCAAAATACGCATGCGGTGCTTTAAAGTGATGCATTATAAAAAATGGCTTTGTTGTATCGCGATCTTTTAGATAATCGATTACCAAATCAGTAATAACGTCACTAGAGTGTCCTTCGCTTTTTACTTCATTGTTTGGCCATTCGCCTTTCCCTTTTTCCAAAAATGAAGGGTTAAAATACTTTCCTTGGCTTGGTAATACTTTGTAATAATCAAAATTTACAGGCTCCGTTTTTAAGTGCCATTTACCAAAAACAGCTGTACTATAACCTAATTTTTTTAGTTCAATAGGAAGATATTGTTTGTCTGTATCTAATTTGTCATCTAAGTCGAGAACACCATTTGTCTGTGGATATTGACCTGTAATTATTGAGGCTCTACTTGGTGTACAAATAGAATTATTACAAAATGCATTATCAAATCGAATACCTTGATTTGCTAAATTATCGATATTTGGTATTAAATCTAAACCTGAAAGCCTTCCGCCGTATGCCCCAATAGCATTGGTAGCATGATCATCAGACATGATGAAAATAATATTTGGTTGTTTTTTCTGAGCAAAAACACTAATGCTGAAACATAATATTACAATAACTTTTATAAACTTCATTTTACTTGTATTTTAATCGTTATTAAATTGTAATCGACAATCTAAAGTAGATTCATCAATATTTTTTTATTGAATTGCTATTTGAATTTTGTTACTTTCAATATCTTGTATAGAAGCTGTTATTGTTGCAGTTCCTCTTTTATTGGTAGATCTTATAATTGCTAGAGCTTTACCATTATGTGTAATTACTTTATTCGTGTTATGTGGGGCTACATTCATTTCAGAACCATTATCGACAGCAATTAAATCCGCATTTCCTGTTACATCAAATACTACTTCTGTGTTTAAGTCTTTAAGCTCCTTCCCTGCTTTATCAAAGAGTTTCACAACAATATGAGCAACATCATAGCTATCTGCATTAAGTGTTGTTTTATCACTTTCAAGTTCTATTCTAGTTAGTTTCCCTGTTGATGCCAAAATATATTCATCGGCAACTTTACCATTATTATATCCTATAACTTTTAATTCTCCTTTTTGATGAGGAACTAACCATTTTAGAATATTATCATTTTCTGAAACATCTGCTAAGGCTTGTTTGCCTAAACTTTTACCATTTAAGAAAAGTTCTGCCTCTTCACAATTGGTATACGTTTGAACAACAATCTTTTCTCCTGCATTATAATTCCAATGTTCATTCACCTTATACCATTCCCATAGTCTTAATTTTTTCCAGACAGGTGGTGCTGAATATTGCATATCAAATTTCCATCCATCTTTCTCTGTATATGAATACTCAGATTCACTTGCAGGCGTGGTAACCATATAGATTTTAGGATCTGTTTTCCATAAACACTCAAAAAAATGTCCACGCGGGTTTTTAAAACCTGCAAAATCAAACAACGAAATATTTAGCCCTTTCCTAGGCCATAGACCTGCTTCACCTATATAAGCAAACCCTGTCCAAACAAAAATTCCAGCGATAAAATCTCTATCATTCACCGCTTTCCATTCTGAATAGGCCACCCAATTTTCTGAACCTAGGATAGGTTTTTCAGGAAAAGCTTCATGTGCAGCATCATAATTATGAGGCCTGTAATTAAAGCCAATAACATCAACAGCATCGGCATAGCCACTAGCAAAAGAGATATTAGGCCTTACACTTCCGCAGGTTACAGGTCTGGTGGTGTCTTCTTCTTTTACCCATTTAGACAATAGGTTAGCAACAATAACCAGAGAATCAACTCCTCCAGTAATTCTTTCTAAAACTGGTTTTATTTTTTTTGTATCAAAAGTTGGTACATGCACATATTGTACTACATCCTTACCTTCTATTTCATCATACGTTTCTGAATAGGCTGGAAAAGTCCATTCAATTTCGTTTCCAATACTCCACATAATTACGGATGGATGATTAAAATCGCGACGTATTAAATCTTTCAAGTCTCTTTCTGCCCATTCTAAAAACACATCACTATAACCTTTTGAAATATCATGGCCTGCAACAATACCTCCTAAACAATTGATGTTTTTATCTTTAGCATTTTGCCATTCATCAAAAAACTCGTTCATTACTAACATTCCCATTTCATCACAAACCTCCATAAGTAAAGGCGAATGTGGGTTATGCGCCATTCGAATTGCATTAACTCCGATAGATTTTAATTTTGAAATTCTATATTCCCAAGAGGATTTTGTGGCAGCGGCTCCCACTGCACCTACATCATGGTGAATATTTGCACCTTTTATTTTTAGATGTTTTTCATTAATAAAAAAACCTTTATTGGAATCAAAACGAAATTTCCGGATACCAAAACGTTGTTCTACCTGATCTACAGCCTTACCATTGTGCTTTATGGAGATAACTGCCGAGTATAAATTTGGTGTTTCTGTACCCCAAAGTTTAGGGTTTTTGATTGTTAAGTCATGAATTACTATTTTTTTATCATTTAATTGACTTGCAGTTAGTGAAGTAACAATGTTTTTATTTTGGTCTAGTATTGAAATATCAATTTCTACATTATTTTCAGAACCTTTTATTTTTGTTTCTATATGTACTATAGCTTCTTCGGCACTTACTTTAGGAGTTGTGATTTTCACTCCCCAAAGCGGCACATGTACCTTTGCTGTTTTTACGAGCCTTACATCACGATAAATACCCGAACCTGTATACCAACGCGAATCGGCATAGGCTGAATGATTAACTTTAACAGCAACTATATTTTCTTCACCGTATTTGATGTATTTTGTTAAATCATAAGAAAAACTGCTATAGCCATTAGGTCTATATCCTAACTTTTGTCCATTAATCCAAACCTCTGAGTTGTTGTATACTCCATCGAATTCTATCCAAATAACTTTACCTTCATCTGATTTAGGTACATTGAATGCTTTTCTATACCAGCCAATACCGCCTTCTACAAATCCTGAACTAGCAGCCGTATTTTCTTTTTTGTAGCCAGCAAGAATACTCCAATCGTGAGGTAGTCTAATGCTTTCCCATGAATCATCATTGAAAGTAATCTGTTCTGCATTCCCCTGTTCTCCTTTAACAAATTTCCAATTAAAATTGAAGTCATCCGTAGAACGAAGTTGCTCTTGTTTTGCACATGAAGAGAAAACAAGTGCAACTAGTATGCATATACAAATATTGAGTTTCATTCGGCTTATTTCATAATTTTAAATACCCAAGCGTAATTTAAATCAACTCCTTTTGGTAATTTGATGGTCGTTCCTTCTGCAGATTGTTCAAATTCAATTTTAGCATCAGCTCCTAAAAGTTCAATAGACTTAATATCAATTTTAGCATCCGTTAAATACTTAATATGAATATCTTTTGTTGGTGTTTTTAATACTGCCGCATACAATGCATTATTATTAGTTGTAAAACGAATATCTTCTTGAGTAAATCCTTTGTTTTTACCTTCTGAAAGATGACCCGTAGCTGTTTTAGTTGGCCCTTCTCCATAAATATCATAATATTTAGACCCGTGAATAGCTTCTCCATTTATTTCTAACCAAGCACCAATATCTAACAATGTTTTCTTTTGATCATCTGGAATAACACCGTCTTTTCTTGGGCCTATATTCAATAATAAACAGCCGTTTTTACTAACAATATCTACTAAATCAGCAATTAAATCATTAGCAGATTTTGGAATCCAATTCGTTGCATAATACCATGAATTTTTACCAATAGAAGTATCGGTTTGCCAATATTCCTTTTTGATATCATCCATTTTGCTTCTTTCCAAATCAAGCATATGTGTTCCTGACTTATAAGACTCCATCTTATAATTTTTAGTTTGTAAGACTACTTGTTTATCTCTTTTTAAACCAGAATTATAGTAATAAGCAGCAAGTTTTTTATGATATGGTACAAATTCAGGTCTGTCTAAATAAAAGTCAAACCATAAAATATCAGGATCGTAATTGTCTATAATTTCTTTTGTTCTAGGCCACCATGTTTTTGCTAACCAATCATCACTTACAGAGTCTCCCATTTTATGTGCAGGTGCATATAAATCTGAATATTTAGGGTTAGAATTATCGAAATAAGGTTGTTGGTTGTAATAATTATAATTAAAAGCTAAATGCGAGCTTACCCCATAAATTACCCCTTGCTTTTTAAGTTCATCGGTAAGATCTTTAAGTACATCTCTTTTTGGTCCCATATCTGCGGCATTCCAAGGTGTAATGCTCGATTTATATAAAGCAAAACCATCATGATGTTCTGCCACCGGAATGACATATTTTGCACCTGATTTTTTGAATAAATCTACCCATGCTTTTGGATCAAAGTTTTCCATAGTCCACATTGGAATAAAATCTTTATAGCCAAAATCTTTTTGGTCTCCAAATTTCTCTTTGTGATATGCAACCGCAGGATGTGGTTTTCCATTATTGGCGATACCCGTTTGCGGATTTGCCACACCTTTATCTGAATACATCCAACGTGGATACCAATCTGTATATTTTTCTGCAACAGAATTAGGTCCCCAGTGAATAAAAATTCCGAATTTAGAGTCCTTCATCCATTGTGGGATTTTATATTGTTGTAAGCTTTCCCAGTTTTCTTCGTAAGTTATTTTTTGTTCTGAAGGTTGCTGTGTTTCAGTTTCTACTTCTTTTTTCTTTTGTTGGCAACCCATCAAAAGAACTACCGCTAATAGATATATTATTTTCTGCATTATTTAGTTTTTTAGTTCGATGAAATATTTTTCATATCCTGCCATTTCTCTTGAATAGCACTTTCAGTGTCTGTTTTTTGAAATTTAGCTACATATGCTTGCCATTCTTCTTCACGAGGTAACTTTTGCCATTTTGGTCCCACTTCATCTAAATCGAAATCGGGAATGGAATCCATAATTAACATCACCTGTTCTCCGTGTATATAAATTTCCATATCCTTAACGCCAACAGTTTTCATGTTAGCCGTTATTTCTGGCCATGCCATATTTATACCGTGTACGCTTTTATATTCTTCTATTAAATCTGGCTCCAATAATAGTGTCCAGACAAAACGTTTTTTTTCTCCTATATCATCCTTTAGCTGCCCTTCAACAGCACTGTAAATTGCTTTTTGGTCTAATTTATAAATACGTTCTAAAGCTTCGTTATGTATCGGAAGTATTGAATTGAAATCTTCAGAATTTATAAGTAACGTTAAAGTATCAACTATTTTTTCTGAATTGAATGATACATCAACATCAGCAACCATAAAATAGTTATTGTCTTTTTGATATACATTCAATTCTTTAATGCCTTCTGAACTTTTAAGTTGTTTAAAGATTTCAGGTTTAAATTCATCTGAAAGTATAGTACTATCAGATGTAAAAAAATAGGTAAATCGTTTAAATAGATTGACACTCATTTTAACTATGCTTTTATGTTTACTTTATAACCTTTCATTGCAAAAAACAATAGATACACATAACAAATTAACGGAACAATAAATGAATATTTAATTCCAACTGTATCTGAAATATATCCCATTAACGGCGGTACAATAGCTCCACCAACAATTCCTAATAAAAATACCTAAGAACCTGTTTTGGTATATTCCTTTAAATCTTTCATACTTAAACTGAAGATAATTGGATAAATAATTGAGGTAAAAAATCCAACAATAGATAAACACGCTAATGAGAAATAACCATTCGTAATAATTGCTATAGTGACCATTGCAAAAGCACTGATACTACAAAAAGCCAATACATGTTGTGGTTTGAATTTTTTCAAGATGTAAACACCTAATAATCTTCCTATAAGCACTAAAGCCATAAAAGCAGTGATATATTGTGCCGATTTTTGCTCGGTAAGTTCTGGAATATTAAACCACTTAGCATATCTAATAATGAAACTAACAATACCTACTTCTGCACCAACATAAAAGAATTCTGCACCAACCCCATAAAGTGTATGTTTAAATTTTAAGATATCAATTAATGGCTTTTTAGCACCTCCTTGTTCTTCTTCTATGGCTGGTAATTTTGTAAAAACTACGATTATGGCTATTATTATCAAAATAGCTCCCAGTATTAGATAAGGTGGTTTTACCAAATCGGCCTCTCCTGTTAAAAAGGTTTCTAATTGGCTAGGTGAAAAAGTATCTATGGTTTCTTGTGGTATATCTACTTCATGCAAAAACAACGTGGCTGCTAAAACAGGTGCAATAGTTGCACCTACAGAACCAATTGCGGCTGCCATACTTAAACGACTAGACGCGCCTTCCGGAGTTCCTAATTTAGTAATATATGGAGAAGCTGTAACTTCTAAAACAGCAAATCCTGCTGCCATAACAAATAGAGCTAATAAAAAAAATGGATACACACGTGTTTCTGCTGCTGGATAGAATAAAAAAGCTCCTAATGCAGCAATTAGCAATCCTGTAATAATTCCATTTCTGTATCCTTTTTTCTGAATGTACCAACCTGCTGGTAATGCAACAATAAAGTAAGCACCAAAAAAAGCAGATTGTACTAATGAAGATTCAAAGTCGGTTAGTTGACAAGCTCTTTTAAGATGTGGAATTAAAACATCGTTAATGTTTCTACTTAAATTCCAAAAAAACATTAAGGCCATTACAATAATTAGTGGCACTAAAAACTTTGAATTACTTCCTTTTGTTGATGACATTAAATAATTAGTTTAGTTGATTAAAATTCGATAATGGCTTTTATTAAATCTTTGTGGGTATATAATTTTTCAAATTCTGTTGGAATATCGTCAAAGTTTATACGATGTGTAATAAATGACGTAGCATCAATTTTACCAGCTTCAATTAATCTAATAATTCTTCCAAAATCTTCACCCATAGCGGCTCTACTCGCTTTAAGTGTTAATTCTTTTTTATGAAAAGATGGATCGTGAAAAACAACATCACCATAAAAAGTCCGATAAATACTATGGTCCCTCCTGCTGCTGCATATTTAAAGGTATTCATCATAGATTGTGGACTTCCCGTAGCATCTAAAATTATAGTTGGCAAATCGCCGTTTAATAGTGTTGCTAATTGTTCTTCAACATCACCTAACGCGTTAATGGTATCTTTTACTTTTGTGATTTCTTTACATTTTGCCAATTTAGCATCGTCAATATCCATAGCAATAACTCTTGCACCTTTTAACTGCGCAAATTGTATAGTACCTAAGCCAATTGGACCTGCTCCAATTACCAAAACAATATCGTTTTCTTTAATATCTGCTCTATCTACAGCATGACATCCAATAGCCAAAGGCTCAATCATTGCCAATTGATCGTCTGTTAAAGAATTTGTTGCATGTAAAAATTTAGTAGGATACACAAAATATTCTTGCATTCCGCCATCTACATGTACACCTAAAACTTGTAAATTTTATCCACAATTGGTTTTACCTCTACGCACGGCTTGTCCAATAATATCATTGTAATAAGGTTCTACAGAACATTTATCACCAACTGAAACATTGGTTACATCATTAGCGATGGCTACAACCTCAACAGCCAATTCGTGCCCTAAAATTTTAGGGTAACTAAAAAAGGGTTGTTTCCCTTTAAAGGCGTGTAAATCTGTACCACAAACACCTATTTTATTTACTTTTAAGAGTGCATTTCCTGGAGATAATGCATCGCTTGGTTTCTCTACATCTAAACGCTCCCAAATTCCGGGTTCCTTTAATCTAATTACTTTCATTGTTTATTTTGTTAAAATTGAAGCTGTAACTTCATTAAAAATTTCTTCGGATAATTTCCCTGCGTTCCAATCATCAATTGTAGCTTTAATTTGAGCAGGAGTTCTTGCCCCCATTACTACTCTATCTGCTTCTTCAATAGAGAACAAATAACGTTGAGATAAGGTCGCTAAAGACATATCGTATTTATCTGCAACTATTTTTACTCTAATTGCATTTGCTAAATCTAGTTCTGTAATCCATTCACCATCTACACCTTCTGTTTTGTATTTTTCAAAACGATTTCCTAATAAAGAAAAGTGTAAAGCAGAAGCGGCATAATAAGCAATTCCTTCTTTTTTGTAAGATTGAATTTCCCCATTAAAAGCTGATAAATTACAAGCATCCATATGTAAAAATCCAGAAACGACATCAAAGTTTTCTTTGATGATGTAAGGTTTAAAATCTTCGGAAGGATTTCCTCCAACGCCTATTGCCCCAACTAAACCTTCCGATTTAAAATTGTGTAAGGTATTTATAACCTCCTCTATTTTGTCTAAAGGAACTAACTGAGGTTCATGTAAAAACAACAAATCTATTTTATCTAAACCTAAAGTTTCTAAACTATTGCCCAGACTTCGTTTCATTCCATCAACACTGTAATCTAGTTTTGTTTCAAAAGCATCTTTTCCTTTTAAACGTCCAATTTTTGTGCTTACAAATGGTGTTTCTCCTTTCCATTCTCTTAAAGCCATTCCTAAATAATATTCAGCATTTGCATAAGAAGGCGCAGTATCTAAAGCAGAAATTCCGTTTTCGAAAGCATATAAAAGTGCATCTATAGAATCTCTTTGATCTACTTTTCCCCAAACACCACCCAATCCGGAAGTTCCATAAACTAATCTACTTTTATCATTAAAAGCAGGACTTTTAGAATGATCTCCTTTTATATATGTTGGTTTCATATTTTTATTTTTTCAGTTGCGTGAGATAAAATATCACACTATTAGGATTAGAAATTAATGGTTGCTCCTCCATCAACAGGTAAAATAACACCTGTGATATATTTTGCAGCTTTAGAACTTAAAAACACAGCTGAATTCCCAATATCTTCAGTGGTTCCAAAATGATCCATAGCAATACGATTTGTAATTTGCTGCTTGCGAGCTTCGTCTTTATTAATGGCGTTTAAAAACATATTAGAAGTAATCCAACCTGGAGCAATAGCATTTACACGAACATTATCTTTGGCATATTCTGTAGTCAAACTATTAACCAAACCTGTTAATGCTGTTTTTGAGACGCTATACGCAATTACACGATCTATACCAAATAATCCAGCCATAGAGCCAATCATTATGATAGAACCTTTTTTACGTTTTAGCATATATTTTGCGCACTCACGCGTTAATGAAAATACACTAATAAGGTTTGTTTGAATGATGCGTTCAAAATCTTCGTCAGAAGTCTCTTGTGCCCAAGCTTTATGATGAATTCCTGCGTTATTTACTAAAATATCAATAGCACCTTCTTCAGTTTCTATTGATTCAACTAAAGTTGGAATACTAGCTCTATCAGTAATATCATTGACTCTGTAAGATGCATTTTTACCTAAAGTTTTTACTGCTTCTTGCAAAACGGCTTCTCTACGTCCTGTAATGATCACTTTCCCTCCTGCTTCTATGATTGCTTTAGAGATTCCCAAACCAATTCCTGTGCCTCCACCAGTTACTAGTGCACGCTGTCCTTTTAAAGAAAAAACTTCTAAACTCATTAAAATTTGATTTCGGTTAATGTATCATCTATAAAATTAAAACCCCAACCTGGTAATTCGTGTGGTTTCGCAAAACCATCCTGAATAATCATCGGATTGTCTATTAACGGATCTACCCAGTCAAAAGATTCTGCACCAACTCCATTAGGAATTGTACACAATAAAGGTACATCGTAATCTTTGTAATAATGAGGTAAAACAGGAAGATTGAAACTACCAGCTAAAGCAGCACTTTCTCTCCATTTTTCTACTCCACCAATTCTTAAAATATCTGGTTGCCAAATATCTAAAGCATTTCTGGTTATTAATTCTTTAAGCGCTAACGTATCAAATTCACGCTCTCCCATGGCTAAAGAAATTCCTGCTTGGTTTTTCAATATTTCAAAAGCTTGAAAATTTTGATGATTTACAGGCTCTTCAAACCAGTTGATATTTAATTCTTTTGCCGCACGAGCTAATTTCATAGCAGATGGCAAATCCATACCTTGGTTAGCATCCATCATAATATCTACTTTGTCGCCAACTGCTTCACGCACTAAACGTAAACGCTCTACATCTGTACTTACTTTAGGAGAACCAACTTTTATTTTTACGGCTTTAAATCCGCGGTCAGCGTAACCCGTAACTTCTTCAATCAATTCGTCAATAGAGTAAGAAATCCAACCACCACTTCCGTAGATAGATACTTTTTCTTTACAAACTCCTAGAATTTGATGAATAGGTTGATTCAATGTTTTTCCCCAAGCATCCCACATGGCAATATTTACAGCAGCTTGTGCCCAACGATTGATACCTTGGTTACCAAAATACTCCCCTAAATTTTCTAATTTATTATAAACAATACCCATTTCATTGACCTTATGACCAATAATATGTGGTATTGCATCTTTTAATGCACCTGCAATGGCATTTGGCGAATATTGAAATGATAACAAATAGGATTCTCCTATTACTCCGTTTTCTAATTGAATTCTTAATACTATAAAGGAAATTTCAGTTAACGTATGCGTTGCATCTGAAATAGTTTTTTTTAAAGGTGTTGATGCTTTAAAAATTTTTACGTCTCTTATTTGTAAATCTTTCATTTTTGTGTTGCGAATTTATTACAGCAAATATCCTAAAAATGTTTGTTGATTTCATATAGCATACCTCACTAATCATGTACTATATTGATTAAATGAATATAAAAAATTAAAATTTAGTCAATAATTTGCATTTTATTGTATATTTAAGTTATGAAACCGTTATTAAAACAAGTTACCACTTCTCCAAATAATTCTTTTAAAATTAAGTTATTTGACGAACAGGAATTTAAGGCCGAATGGCATTTTCATCCACAATATGAATTAACATATATGATTCAAAGCACAGGAATTAGATATGTTGGTGATTCTATGCATCAATTTGAAAGAGGAGATTTAGTTTTGGTGGGAAAAAATTTACCACATTCTTGGAAAACTATCGATGCTAAAAATGAAAAAGTGAAGTGTGTGGTTATACAATGGGATGATTCATTATTTAGTAATTGGTTTGATAAACCAGAATTTACAAGCATCAAAAAAATGCTTTTAAAATCGAGTTATGGAATCTCTTTTGATAAAAAAACAGCACTTTCTCTTGAGAATTCATTTAGTTCCATTTATAATCAAAATCCTTTTAAACGTTTTATAACTTTTTTGAATATATTAAATGTCTTGGCTACAAGCGCCTCTATTGAACTGTTAGCTGGACCTAGTTTTGGTAAAGATCTTTCATTAAAAGAGAGTACTAGAGTAAATGTAATTAACAATTATATAAAAGATAACTATGAAAATGAACCTTCTTTAACCGATATATCAAATAAGTTGTCATTAAGTAAGGAAGCATTTTGTCGGTTTTTTAAAAAAACTTTCGACAAAACATATTCTAGCTATGTTAGTGAATATAGAATTGCTATTGCTAGTAAAATGTTTGTAGAAACTGATTTGTCGGTTTCTCAAATAGCATATGAATCTGGCTTTAATAATTTGTCTTTTTTTTACAGACAATTTAAAAAACATAAGCAATTGTCTCCAAAAATCTATCGACAACTATATCAAAGGATTTAATTGAAGTTTTAATTAAATAGAAATTCCCAATACTTTTCTTGTTAACCAAAAGAAGACAACGCATATCCTCTCAACGGTTTTTAATAAAAGCCATTCATAACAATGGAAATCCAGAGCTCATAAACATTAATAAAAGTGATTCTAATACAGCAGTAATAAAACTATGCAATTGGATAAGCCATTCAACTATAAAAATACGGCAATAGTATTCAAATCCTAAGATTGCATATTTCTTTAGAAAAGGTCTGCCAAAAATTTTATTTTAGAACTTCTAAGGCTACCAACTTACAACTCATATCATTTCTTTGCAATCCACTTACTTCAAACAAAGCGTTAAAATGTGTCGGTTCTCCTTTAAACTCTTTTTCAAAATCTTTGAGCCAATTTTTATCAGTAAAATTTCTCACTGTAGCAAGTACACCAATATCATTATTCGACACAAAATACAAAGCACTTTTCTCTGAACTTATAGAAGTGTAAGAAACCATAGCAAATTCCACATTATGATTATCGCTATATTGAGTTATAAAGACTTCTTCAATGCTATCCTTTTTAAATTTAAACCCATCTTTAAAAGTCGTAAATACCTTACTGTCTTTAAGAAATAACGATTTTGACAAATTCATGGTTTTGTATTGTCCTACAAATAGAATATTATGATTCTTAACATCTTCATATTTGAGTTTACTTTCCAATTCAAGTTGAAAGTCGTTATCATTAGAAATAAACCATTTACTAAGAGATTTAACCGCATAAGGTGCCATTTTTGACATTAGTGTATAATCTGTGGGGCCTAATTCTTTGTCCGGATGTTCTTTAGCATATTCAATTAAGTTATTATAATTATTGATTTCAGGATATGAAATCCCATAAAAGTTATCATCAGATAATTTTTCAAAAACTATAAACTGGTCAGAAATTACAAGGAGATTTTGAGCATTCTTTTCAAAGTAGTTTTCCCAAATAAAATTTGGTTTTGTAATAATAGCTCTCGTTACAAAAAAAGTAATAAATGCAATAAGAATAATTCCTAAAAGTAACTTTAGGTATTTAATAGGAATTGCAACAGTCGGTTCCTTACTAGCTTTTGACTTAGAATATTCATTTACCGACAAAAAACTTAAGTTGTATTGCCCTTTAATTATTTCGAATATTATGGATTCATTCTGGCCTTGGTCAATATAGTAATTTGCTAATTTCTTTCTTAGCTTATATATATATATATATATATATATATATATATATATATACGATCGTACCGTACTATTATTCTTGTTTTCTGAATAATCAATACCATAAAGGTCACTACCAATTGTTACCTCATTTAAATCTTCTTTTTTAAGTGCTTTTTCAACAAGGTAATTTAACAAGTTGGTATGAATGGTCGAATTCATAAATAGTTCGTGAGAACAAATACGTTTTAATCCCTCTTGAATAACTTTTTTTTCGTTTTCATTCATCATACAATACAAAAATACAATGATTTTCTAATAAAGTAAATTTTAATTATAAAATTATCACAGTACCTCGTAACACCTTGTATATAAACCAAATACGCTTTTTATTTTTACAGTAAAATCACCGTTGCAACCACTGTTTTGTAACAAAAAAAGTTATTATCTTTTATTATGAGGGAATAACATTAACTAAGTTTGTGTACAGAAGAATGAGTTTTAAAATTAATTATTATCAATAAATTGAGTGAAATAAAATAAGTATTAATGAAATCAAAAACAGTATTCATAATTGCTATTTGTATGCAATTAACTTTTATCAAAAGCTTTTCTCAAGGATGGGATTACAATAACAACCGTATTGCTGTAAGTGCCGACGGAAATAGCGCACCAGATTATGCGCACAAATGGGCAATTGGTGACCCTGACGATTGGGGGGCAAACGCTGCAATTCTTGCCATTCTAGCTAAATTAGAAATGCAAGATAAATTGGTTCATTATTCCTACAATAACTTTATTGAAGCACCTGCCGGTCCCGATGGTAAAAACCAGAATAAATTAAGTTGTGATGGTGGAATAATTCGTTGGCATTTTGATGCGGATAATTTTTACGATGTAACTACACAATTAGAAGAAGCTAAAAACAGCTTAGCAAAAGAAATGGTCAAATCAACGGCTAATGATCCATTATATTTCTTACATGCGGGACTTTCAGAATTTGTTTATCAAGCGGTAGAAAGAGCAATTGAGTTGGGAGGATTAGAAAACTTAAAATATGTTAAGTTGGTTTCACATAGCGGATTTAATGAAAATCACAAACGAAGAGATTGGCACCATACCTGGGGTGATATCCAAAAACTTTGTGGAAATCGAATTCAATATCATAAAATAAAAGATCAGAACGCTTGAGATCAACCTGAGGTGTTATGGTGTTCTGGTAAAGATTTTTCTCCTTGGTATTGGATGCGTGACCATAAAGATGAAAGCATTAACTGGTTATATACACGTGTACAGGCACATGACACAGGAAAAGCAGATATATCAGATTGTGGATTGCTATACTGGCTTATAACTGGTAATGAAAACGGCAGTCCAGAGAAGTTTGAAAATTTTATTGGTGATGGTATTCCCAATTCGGTTCAAGAAATTGCAATTGAAAAAACATTGGATGCAAACTCAATATTTACCTTAAATGCGATACAGGATTTTCCAATAATTACAATTCCAGGATTTTCTCCTTCATACAAAGATGAACACCGTAAAGCAATGGCAATTGATGCAGTTCATTATAAAGGGGTTTATGCGGCTAGTAAAGTTCAATTAACAGCACCAAAAGGGGTGTATGATATTACATTAACTTCTCTTTCCGAAATTGATGGAGAATCTAGTTATAGATTAAAAGTTAATAGTAAAATTATAGGTGAAACACAAAATACTAAAACCGAAATAGATTATAAAAAGCAAACATATACGTTCAAAAATATTAAACTTGAAGGAGTAAGTGATATTCAGGTTGAATTCAATTCACATTCTAACGGAAAAATTCCAGAAGATAATGCATTTGCGTTCTCTAGAGGAAGATGGACAGAACTTAAATTTCATTGTATTGAAAAAGCAATTGAAAAAAAGATAGAAGGTAACTTTATCTCTATTGAAGCAGAGCACTTTGACTTACACGGAGAATGGGCTTTTAGGAATGATGATAAGGCTAGCGGAGGAAGATATATTGAATATACTGGAGCCAATAGTTATCAAGACGTAGTGGATAAAAACACCTGTGAATCAAATTTCGAGGTTAAAGAACCAGGAACCTATACTGTGAAATGGTTTATGAGACAACCTTATTCTGCTGAAGGAGAGAAATCAAATAATGCATGGATTAATTTCCCTGACGCAATTCAAGTTGAAAATGAGCCAGTTAAAGGCTTTCAAAAGTTTAAGGGGCAAGGTAAAATTGATTTTGTAATGAATGGTCAATTAGATCTAGACCGTAATCAATCATGGATGACTGTTAAATTTGAAAAAGCAGGTTTTTACACTTTACAACTATCTGGTCGTTCAGAACTTCTTCAAATTGATAAGATTATTCTTTATAAAGACATGAGTTTTGAGGAAGCCAAAATAGAGTCAAATAATTAGAATTTAAATGCAAAGTAAAGTTTTATGAAACAATTAAAATTAATACAAAAATGAGAAACATCACAAGTTATTTAATATTGATATTCCTAATTATAGGGAATATCACCAATGCTCAAACTTGGAAAGACCCCAATGAAAGCATAAATGTCCGTGTTGACGATTTATTATCGAAAATGACATTGGAAGAAAAAATCAGCTATTGTGGTTCAGCGATACCTGCTATTGAACGATTGGGAATTCCTGAATATATGTGGTATGGAGAAGCTCTTCATGGATTAAAAGCATGGAACGCCACCCAATTCCCTCAGAATATAGCTATGGGTTCTACCTGGAATCCAGATTTGATGTTTGACGTGGCTACAGCTATTTCCAATGAAGCACGTGCTTTAAAAAATAGTGGGCAAAAAGAAGTAATGATGTTTTCGCCTACAGTGAATATGGCTAGAGACCCAAGATGGGGAAGAAATGAAGAATGCTATAGTGAAGATCCTTTTTTGATGTCGGAAATTGCACGTATGTATGTTCGTGGAATGCAGGGAAACGATCCAAACTACCTAAAAACAGTAACAACTGTTAAACATTTTGTAGCCAATAATGTTGACTTTCGAAGAGAATTCAGTCATTCACTTGTTCGTCAAAAAGATTTGTACGAATATTATTTTCCTGCCTACAATACCTGTATTGTAGACGAAGAAGCAGCTGGTATTATGACTGGGCTTAATGGGTTAAACGGAGTGCCATGTTCAGCAAACAATTGGTTGGTAAACGACGTATTACGCGATGAATGGGGATTTAAAGGATATGTAATTGCTGACTGGGCTGCTGTTGAGGGAGTAGAAAAACGACTTCGATTTGTGAATACTCAGGAAGAAGCAGCTGCTTTGGCTATTAAATCAGGAACAGATCAAGAGTGTTTTAGACATAAAACCAAATCGGCACCTTTTGTTCAAGCGCTTAAACCAGCTATTGAGCAAGGCTTATTAACCGAGAGTGAATTAGATGTTTCGGTAAACAGATTATTAAGACTTCGATTTATGACTGGTGATTTTGACGATCCTAAGCTCAACCCATATTCTAAAATACCTCAAAGCGTTCTTGAATCTGAAACGCATAAGAAATTGGCTCTTAAAGCTGCAGAACAGTCTATAGTGCTTTTAAAAAATGATGATGTACTACCTCTGAAGAAAAATATTGAGAAACTAGCTGTAATTGGTCCTTTTGCAAACCGATGTTGGTTGGGAATTTATTCAGGAAATCCAAAAAGTAAAATAACACCATTAGAAGGTATTCAAAAAAGTGCGAATGGTGAAGTTAAATTTGCAGAAGGTTGCTCCATTACAGGAGATATTACTGACGAAGAAAAAATAGCCGAAGCAGTTGCTTTAGCCAAGAAATCAGAAACTGTAATTCTAATAGTTGGTAACGATGAAAGTACGGCAACTGAAACTCTTGACCGTCTTTCACTAAATCTGCCAGGTAAACAGCACCAGCTTATTAAAGCGGTTCAAGCTGTAAATAAAAATGTCATTCTTGTTTTAGTACCTAGTGGTTCAACTTCTATTGGTTGGGAGCAAAAAAATATACCAGGAATAATTTGTGCATGGCCAAATGGTCAAGAGCAAGGAACAGCGTTAGCTAATATTTTATTTGGCGACATAAATCCCGGAGGTAAACTAAGTGCTAGCTGGGTAAAATCAGAAAATCAATTACCAAATTTTCACGATTACAACGTTTCAACTTGGAGAGATGATTATGGTCCAGAAGTTGCACGTACGTATATGTATTCAAATATTGATTATTTGTATCCATTCGGATATGGTTTAAGTTACACTCAATTTGAAATTCAGGATATTAAATTAGATAAAAATCGTTTGGAAGCAATGGGTGATGTACTTGTTACAGCTAAAGTTGCCAATATTGGAGATAGAGACGGTGATGAAATAGTGCAAGTATATGTGCGTGATAAAGAAGCTAGCCATATAGTTCCAAAGAAAGCATTAAAAGGCTTTAAACGTATTCATATTAAGTCAGGAGAGAGTAAAACGGTTACAATTAAGTTGCCTTATGAAGCATTTTCTCATTACGATACAAGCTTGAAAGCGTTTAAAGTGGAAGCGGGTGATTTCGAAATAATGATCGGACAGTCGAGCGAAAAAATTGTAGGTAGTAAAACCATTGAAGTTGCGGAAGGTGTAATTCCAAAAATCCGAGTGGGACAAAAGAGTGGTTATTTCAATGCTGAGGATGAAAATCGAACCAAAAAAATGGGATTACTTATATGAAAAAGGTGCTTTAGAAGATGTGAAAACAAATCAGCTTGAAGATGCTTCATCTAAATATATAAGTTATGAAATTTTATTTATTGATCCAGGTGTATATGTTAACACTTGGGATGCTGAATTGTCATTTAAATCTACATCGAAGAATGCTGTATTGGAGGCTTCAATGCAGGGTGTTAAAATAAGCACCTACAAAGTGGGTAATAAAAAAACACAGTCAATTAAAATCCCTATTCCGCCAGAATACGGAAAACCAGTTAAACTGAAGCTAAAAACGTTAAAAGGAAAAATAGAACATCAGTCGATAAAAATTATTCCTCCTGGAGGTAAAAAACCTTTTGTAATAACTAAGGTTGTTGAAAATTAGAAATTAAAACAAAACCGAGCCATTAGCTCGGTTTTGTTTTTTAGTAACTCAAATTGTTTCATCTTCCTTTTAAAAATATTCTGAAGAACAGCTAACTCTTTTTTGTTTTTCAAATCTGTTCTTGATGCGAAATATAATGTGTTTGAGCTTACAATAAAAAAGTAGGACAACTTTTCTAAGACCTATGCTACATATTTTAAGTTATTAAATTCTTGTTCCATTTCAATTGGAATTTTATAATCCAAAGAAGAATGTAATCGTTTTCTATTGTACCAAATTTCTATATATTCAAATTTGGATGATTTGGACTGTAAAACCCCAATACTTTTACAGTATTGGGATTTTCAATATGAATAAATAAACAGCTTATTTTCGAAAACTGTTATTTTACAATTTTCCCATTCAAATAAATACCTGTTTCCATCTCTGTTTTTTGCACAATCCCCTCCCCTGCAAAGCAACAACGTAGTGCTTGCGCTGCAAACTGATTTGCCAAATTTTCATCAGCATCACTTTTAACCAAGATTCGAGTTACTACATCAGTCATCTCTCCGGACATAGTTGGTGTCATAAAATTGTTTTCTCGGTAATTAAACTGATGCTCAACAGCAAAATCATCAATTTTAACGCCTTTTTTCTGGAAGTACATCATATTCGGAGTCAATTGACTCATTAAACAAAATGAGGTTCCTAACGTAAAATACTCTCTTGAAGTAGGTGCTGCATTTACACCTTTGTAACCGCGGCTATCATCAGCATATAGTTCCCATGTTTCGTAGTGTGCAGTTAACGATTTTGCTCTTAATCTATGTAAATATGGGCGCTCTGCATCGTGTGCAGATTCTGCAATACCAACTTCAGAAAAACGCATTTCTTTTGGAAAATTATTCATATCCATATCAAGATCTTCTGTTACTTTTATTGTTTGTAATTGTAACGCTGGAGTTGTATTTGTAATAGTACGACCATTATCTACAGAAACTGGCGAAGAAATTTGTCCTGGCTTAGCTGCTTTTCCGTCCCAATCATCGCCATTAATAATAAAAGCTGCGTCAATAGCTGTCTTGTTAGCCAATGATTCTCCAATAGACCAGGCTCTAATAGACATTTTCTTTAGCTCTTTAATTTTTTCTATTGGTTCGTCACTTTTTATAATAATATTGGTGACTACTTTGTCAGTATATCCCGACCATTTATCAGTCATAATATCACTCCATCTAAAAAAGAATTCTGTTTCTACTTTTACATCTTCTACGTCTAAGCCCATTATCTGTATACTTCTTTCAACTTGGGTTAATAAGTCTGAAGCTGCGCCAGCCGTAAAATATGTTAATGGATTTGGTGCACTCTGAGGATTACCACCTTCATCACTTGTCATTTGCCATGCGCTAAAATCTGCTTCACCTACAGTTGTTACTACACCCTTTTTTAAGAAGGGCTTTTCTTTATTCAAAACTCTTTTTGCCGAAGTCACAACCTTCTCGCTAATAGCACCATTTACAGGTGTTGCTTTTGTAGGATAAAATGTTGTAGGTTGGTTAAAATTATCTACTCTTTTTACTACTGAATAATTTTCTTGTGCATAATTTGTTCCAACACCAGTTAAAAGAACAGTTAACATTACAATTGATTTTACATTTTTACTTGTTTTCATTTTTATGTTTTTTAAATTAAAATATTTATTTTTTAACTTTTGAAATATGATACTACAAAGGTGCAATGAAAACAAACCAATGGAAAGGTTAATAAAAGAGACGCTATGGTAAATGTATAACCTCGCTTAAATTTCATTATAAAAAGTTAGGGAGTATATCTTTTTATGAATTGATAAAAAAGGCTATCTAAAATGAGGTTTTTAGATAGCCTTTTTATGATGTTTTTATAAATAAAGACAACTATATTTAAAGAAAAAAAGTATAAATTTCACAATTAAATTAACTCACACTTATCTTTTTAACTGTTAAATTTAAATGATAATACGAGATTATACCAACTATAATATTTGCAATAAATCCAGCCCAAAACACACCGTTAATTCCAAACATTTTTGCTCCTACCCAAGCTAATGGCGCATACAAAACGACCATTCTAATTAAAGAAAAAACCGCTGACGGATAGGGTTTATTAATGCCATTATAACTTGAAGTACTTAAGATAACCACACCCTGCAATCCATAACTTGCGCCAATTATATAAAAGTATTTTTCAGTAATTTCAATAACTTCTACATTATCTGTAAAAACGGAAGCAATACTACTTCCAAAAAGTAGTAAAAGACCAAAAACGACACCTCCCCAAATTAAAGAAAATATCATGGAGTAATTGAGAGATGTAAAAATTCTTTGAAATTTATGTTTACTTATGTTTTGACCAACAAAAATAATTAACACAGAACCAAGTGACATAATAACCATAAGCGCAAACATTTCAACTCTAGAAGCAACACCAAATGCTGCAACTGCTTCTTTGCCATAACTTGAAATAATTTTTGTTATAAAACCAATTGAAATTGGTGTAATAAGTAAACTTATAGAGGCTGGAATTGCCACATAAATTAATGCTTTCCAAGTAGCTTTAATATCCTTAAATTCACCTAAATGAAAGGTTAACAAATTTTCTCTTTTAATTAAAACAATAAGTATAAATATCAAACTTATACTTCTAGAAATTACGGTTGATAATGCTGCTCCTTCAATTCCCATTTCTGGAAATGGTCCGTAACCAAAAATAAGTAAAGGATCTAATATACCATTTACCACCCCTGAAGTAATCATTAACAACCCTGGTAAACGTGTATCTCCAGTAGCTCTCACAATATTATTACCAATCATAGGTATTGTAACAAACGGAACACCTAAAAACCAAATGGTCATATAATCAACAATGTAAGGCATAATTTCTGGTCCTGCCCCTAAAGCTTTAAATATGGGTTCAATGGTATTTAAACCAACAATTACGAAAAAAATAACAATAGTAATACCTAATAAAATTGCTCTACTGGCCATTACTTTTACTTTTTCTCGATTTGCTGTAATGATATTACGTGAAATTAATGAGCTTGTTCCAATTCCGACTCCCATAGAAAGCCCATTTAGAAACATTATTACTGGAAAAGCAAAACTTATTGCCGCTAATTGTTGCACTCCTAGAAGTCCTATAAAGTAAGTGTCTATTATTGTGAATATAACCATACCTAACATTCCAAGAGTCATTGGCCAAGTTAAATTGAACAATTGCTTACCAATATTACCCTCTGTTAAGTTCCTATTTATTTTTTTTGACATTCTTTATTCGTTTATTTTGTCTTTTTTTTATAAGGCTTATTTTGTACCAACTACTGGAGCCTTTTTAATCCATTCTCTATTTGTAATTTCAGTTAACATAAACTCGGATAATTGATTTACATCAACAGCCATCCCAATAAATTTAGTTTCATCGGCAACAAACTTACCTTCTACTTTTTCTTTAATCATAGGCGGGCGAATATTTGTCCAATCTAAATTGCTCTGCACAAGCAATTCTAGTTCTCTATCTTTAATGCAGATGAGTGATTTAGATTTCGACTTTATCATTACCCGCAAAAGTTTGCGTGTTAGTGGTAAATTTTCGTTTGGGATTTTTACTCCTGCTCCAGAAATACTTATAAAACGAGTCTGTTTATTATCTTGCATTTGTTTGATAATGTACTTCAAAGAGTTTATGTAATTTTCTTCATCGTCAGTTGTAAGTTTACCATTTATAGGTGGTCCAATAGTTGAAAGTATAACATCAGATCCTTCCAATGCATTTTGTAGTTTATTTGTATCGAAATAATTCCCTTCAATGACTTCAATTGCATGATCAAAATCTTTTAGTTTTTCTTTGTTGCGGACTAACACCTTCACCTTAATCCCATCATTAACCGCTTTTTTTAATAGGTTCTTTCCCAATATACCAGTTGCGCCTAAAATTGTTATTTGTTTCATTATTACTACATTTAAAATATTACACTGCAAAAGTGCAGTGAATACAAAATATAATAAAGGTTAATAAAAGAGAAGTAATGGTAAATATATAACCTAAGCTAAAGTTTTCCGGAATTCCACAGGTGTTAATTTAATATGTTTTTTAAAATATTTAAGGAAGTTGGTTGGTTCATCAAAACCTAAAATAAAGGCTATTTCTTTTACGGATAGTGATGTAGAAACTAACAATCTCTTCGCTTCCAGAATTACATAATTATCAATAAATGCCTTTGCTGTGGTATTTACAACACCTTTACAGACCTCATTTAAATGTTTATAGGAAATAGCTATATCTGAAGCATACACTTTGGCATCTCTTGTTTTAGAAAAGTTCTTTTCAACTAAAAGTCTAAAATTATTAAAGTAATCTAAATATTTATTATCTACTGAAATTGCTGCTAAACGGGTATTTTCTTCATTTAACTTAAGTAGGTAGACACTTAATATAGAAGCTATAATATTTGGCAATGAGGATGAATTACTTTTCAACTCATTTTGGAGTACTCTAAGTAAAATTTGATTTCGGTCTGGATTATTAATTTTCTCTTGTACTAAAAAATAATTATACAAATGGTTAATTTGAGCTATGGTTGACTGCGCCATATATTTATGCATAAAAGCTTCAGAAAAAACAACCAAATAACCTTTGTATACAGAAAATTCATCAAAAGCATGTGTCTGTCCTTTTGAAAGAACCATTACATCATCCTTTTTAAGAGAATGAACTTTAAAATCGACAATATGATTAACTTCACCATCGGTAATTATTAGAATGGCATAAAAATTTAATCGATGTGGCAAATAAGGACTATGATCTTTAGGTTTTAAATCATCCGTAATTAACTCTTCCAAATTAAAAAATTGAAATTCTTTAATTTGTAACACTTTGTTTTTCCAAAAGCTTATTTCCGGAATATTTTTCATGGAGATAGTTTATTCAATTGATGATTTATCAAATCATTATAAATTTAAGATAAAAAAACTAAATAAAAAGCCCGAACATTAAAAATGTTCGGGCTTTTAGATATTCATAATTTAAAACTTATTCTTGCTCTAAATATTTTTCCATTATTGTAATTGCAGATTCAGAAATTACAGTACCAGGACCAAAAATGGCTGCTACTTTTCTTTCTAATAAATAATCATAATCTTGAGCAGGTATTACTCCTCCTGCAAAAACCATAATATCTGGTCTTCCTAATTTTTCTAATTCACCAATTAATTGAGGAATTAAAGTTTTATGACCAGCCGCTAAACTAGAGGCACCTACAAAATGCACATCGTTTTCAACAGCTTGTTTTGCTACTTCTTCTGGAGTTTGAAATAAACCTCCCATATCTACATCAAAACCTAAATCTGCAAAACTAGAAGCCACAACTTTTGCGCCTCTATCATGCCCATCTTGACCCATTTTTGCAATCATAACTCTTGGTCTACGACCTTCTATTTCTGCAAATTTATCAGTCATTTTTTGCGCTTTTGCAAACGTACTATCGTTATTTACTTCTTTACCGTACACACCACTTATTAATTTAGTATCCGCTTTATGTCTTCCAAAATGAACCTCTAAAGCATCAGAAATTTCACCCAATGTAGCAAAATTTTCCGCAGCAATAACTGCCAATTCTAATAAATTCCCTTTTCCTGTTCCTGCACAATCTTCTAACGCTTTTAAATTAGCAGCAACCAAATCAGAATTACGTTCGGCTTTCATTTTATTTAAACGAGCAATTTGAGAATCTCTTACAACTGTATTGTCAACATCTAAGATTTCAATGTTTGTTTTTTCTTTCGTTTTAAATTTGTTTACTCCTACTAAAATATCCTGTCCAGAATCTAAACGTGCTTGTTTACGAGCAGAAGCTTCCTCAATACGTAATTTTGGAACTCCGGTTTCAATAGCCTTTGCCATACCACCGAGTTCTTCAACCTCTTCAATTAATTTCCAAGCTTTCTTCGCAATTTCTTGCGTTAAATACTCAACATAATAAGAACCTGCCCAAGGATCAACAGATTTTGTCATCTGTGTTTCATCTTGAATAAAAATTTGCGTGTTACGTGCAATTCTAGCAGAGAAATCAGTCGGTAAAGCTATTGCCTCATCTAATGCATTTGTATGCAAAGATTGCGTTCCTCCTAACGTTGCCGCCATTGCTTCTATGCAAGTACGAGATACGTTATTGAAAGGATCTTGCTCACTTAAACTCCATCCAGAAGTTTGACTGTGCGTACGCAAAGCCATCGATTTTGGATTTGTTGGATTGAATGATTTTATAATTTTTGCCCATAACATACGAGCTGCACGCATTTTAGCAATCTCCATAAAATGATTCATTCCTACTGCCCAGAAGAAAGATAAACGAGGCGCAAATTCATCAATTTTTAAACCAGATTTTAATCCGGTTCTAATGTATTCCATTCCATCGGCTAAAGTATACGCTAATTCAATATCTGCAGTTGCACCCGCTTCTTGCATGTGGTAACCAGAAATAGAAATTGAGTTAAACTTCGGCATATTCTTCGTGGTGTAATCAAAGATATCACCAATAATCTTCATAGAAGGTAACGGTGGATAAATGTATGTATTACGCACCATAAATTCTTTTAAAATATCATTCTGAATAGTTCCAGAAAGTTTATCTAAAGAAACACCCTGTTTTCTTGCGGCTGCAATATAAAAAGCCATAATTGGCAATACTGCACCATTCATTGTCATAGAAACAGACATTTTATCTAACGGAATTTGATCGAACAAAATCTCCATATCTAAAATAGAATCTATGGCAACACCTGCTTTACCAACATCTCCCGTTACACGAGGATGATCTGAATCGTAACCACGGTGTGTGGCTAAATCAAACGCAACTGAAAGTCCTTTTTGACCCGCAGCTAAATTTCTTCTGTAAAATGCGTTTGATTCTTCTGCTGTAGAAAAACCTGCATATTGACGAATCGTCCAAGGACGCATGGCATACATGGCACTATATGGACCTCTTAAAAAAGGAGGCACACCAGCAGCAAAGCCTAAATGTTCTGCCTCTGCAATATCTTCTTTTGTAAATTGTTTTTTTACTGGGATTCCTTCAGGAGTATTCCAAACATCTTGATTCTCTGAAGTTGCAACTGTTTGCTTAACAGCTGAATTTAATTTTATATCTGAAAAATCTGGTTTCATACTTCTTAAGATTTTAAGGTTTTTTGAACTTTTTTCTGAATTGCTGACAGTGAAACAAGAACATCTGTTCTCATATTAACAACACCATCTAAACCTAATTCAGTTAGTTCGTCCATATTTTTAGGTGCACCTGCTAATAGTAATACTTTATCAGTATTTATAGCTCTAAATGCTTTTATAAAGTCTATTGCTGTTTCATCATAATCTTGATCTGAACTACAAATAACAACTACATGTGCCCCTGATTTTGCACTTTCTTTAGCAGCAACTTCTGCATTTTCAAAACTTTCTTCTTGATGCACATCAAAACCACTAACACCAATAAAATCGTAAGCAAAAGCAGCTCTCGCTTTACGCATTGTTAAATTTCCATAACTAGCTAACTGTACAATTGGTCTTACATTAGTGCTTGCCACTAATTCTTCTGTAACTCTACGCATTGCCTCAATTTCTAAAGAAGCCCTTCTTGGAGTTAATACTTTAGGATTGTCTACAGCACTTTCAGATAGTAATTTCGCATCCACTTTTTCCATGAGGTTAGGGTATTTGTTAATACCTACCATTGGAGTTCTACGCTGGCTAATCAGTTTTAATTTTTTAAGACGAATTTCGGCAATTTGTTGTTGAATCGTTTCGTTTTCAAAATTAGCATAGAAACCACCATCAGCTTCAATAGCCTTAAATAACTCTAATGCTTTTTCTGCAATTTTAGAACTTACTTCTTCAATATAATAAGAACCATCCACCGGATTTGAAACTTTACCAAAGTAAGATTCTTCTTTTAAAATTGTGGTTATGTTTCCGGCTATTCTACTTGAAAAATCAGAAGCACTTTTAAATTCTTTATCGTAAGCATCAATTAAAACACCATCTACATTCCCTAATATTGCAGCCATTGCTTCTGTAGTACAGCGCAATAAATTAGTTTCTGCATCTGTAACAGATTTGCTCCAAATAGATGTTTTTGCAGTAATCGTATTCGAAAAATCTGCAAGTTGATATTTAGCAGCAACTTCCGCTAATAAATTATTGAATGCTCTAAATTTACCAATCTCCACAAAATACTCTAATCCAATTGCTAAATTGAAATTTAGATTGTTGAAAACATCTTGAACAGCAATTCCTTTTTCTTTTAATTTTTCTGTTAAGAAAACCAAAGAACTTAAAGTATATGCAATTTCTTGCACTTGATTTGCACCAGAGTCTAAATATTCTGTTCCAGAAATAGTGATTGCTTTAAAGTTAGGAAATTCTTCGGTTAATTTTACTAACTCTGCAGTAACGTCCACAAGGTCTTCGTTAAAAGCACCTGTTGTTACGTAACCAGAAATTAGGTTTGTATCAATATATCCTTTTAAGTTTTTACCTTTTGCAAAAGCAACTAAATCCTTTGTAAAAGGAATAACATTATTAAATAATTTAAACGAAACTGTAATTTTGTCTAAATCTATATCCTTTAAAAGTTCTTCTACAGGTACAGTTGTTATCATCTGAAAAAGGATACCATTAATACCTTCTTCAATAGCTTTTAAGGCTAAATCATTTCCAGATTTCCCACAACAAGCCGCTATACTTCTATAGTTTACTAAAGATTGTGAGTTTTCTCCTGTGTTTTTTAGCTGTGTAATTGAATTTTCAAGATTATAGCAAGGTTGAAAATTGATTCCTGTAAGATTTTTCCATACTAGTTTTCTATCAAAATCAGCCCCTTTTAAATCTACTGTAACTCTTTCCATCCACTGCTCGGTAGAAACCGAAGGGAATTCAGAAAAGAGTTTTTTATTTTTATCACTCATTATATATGAATTTATTTAATATAAGAATTTAAAGTTCTTAAAATTACAAAATTTAAGAACTCTAAACTCAAAAAATTATTTTATCATTAAACTACTTCCAAATCTTTCAAAAATAGCTTTATCTAATTCTTCTCTATGGTCTGGATGTGCAATATCTCTTAATGCTTGAGCACGTTGTTTTAAGTTTCTACCAAATAGTTCTGCAATACCAAACTCTGTTGCTACAAATCTAGCATGTGCACGAGTAGTTACTACACCTGCTCCCACTTTTAACGTTGGTGTTATTTTAGAAACACCTTTAGAAGTTGTAGAAGTAATTGCACAAATTGGTTTTCCGCCTTCTGATAATGCCGCTCCACGCATAAAGTCCATTTGACCACCAACACCAGAAAACATTCTTTGACCTATAGAATCTGCACAAATTTGACCAGTTAAATCTACTTCTATAGCAGAATTAATTGCTGTTACTTTTGGGTTTTGACGAATAACAGACGTGTCATTTACATAAGCAATATCATTCATTTCAATTTCTGGATTGTCATCCATAAAATCATATAAACGACGCGTACCCATTGCAAACCCTGAAACTATTTTATAAGGATTTGTTTTCTTTTTAGAACCATTTACAACCCCATTTTTTACTAAATCTACAATACCTTCAGAAAACATTTCTGTATGTATTCCTAAATTTTTATGGTTATGTAAAAATGTTAAAACTGCATTAGGAATACCTCCAATTCCCATTTGAAGTGTGGCTCCATCATCAATAATTGCAGCAATATTTTTACCAATCGCTTTTTCAATATCGTTGGGTTCAACAAATTTCATTTCGTATATTTCTTCTGAAATTTCAACACAAGCATCAAAATGTTTCAAATGTATCTGTGCATCACCAAAAGTACGAGGCATACGAGGATTAATTTGAGCAATTACTTTTTTTCCATGTTCTAAACCAGAAATAACAATATCAACAGAAACTCCTAATGAGCAAAAACCGTGTTTATCTGGAGGTGACACGTTTACAAGTACCACATCTAAATCCATATATCCCTCACGGAATAAACTTGGTATTTCACTTAAAAAAACAGGAATATAATCTACTGTATTTCCAACCATTTTTCTAACGTTCCCTCCAATAAAAAAAGCATTGGTATGAAAACTTTCTCTTAATTCTGGAGCAATATATCCACATGCTCCTTCTGTATGTAAATGTACAATTTCAACACTTCTTAATTCTGGAGCTCTAGCAACCATAGCATTTATTAATGCTTGTGGGGTTGCAGAACCTCCTTGTATTAAAACTCTATCTCCAGATTTTATTAGTTTAACAGCTTCTTGAGCTGACATTTTATTTGGTATTTTCATTTTATCAAAATTTAAAAATTGTTGTATTTGTTCATTTACATATTTATAAGAACCGTAATTTATCCTAAGAAACTTAAAATAATACCTGCAGCAATAGCAGACCCTATAACACCTGCAACATTAGGTGCCATGGCGTGCATTAACAAGTAGTTACTTGGATCAGATTTTAGACCTTCTGTATGCACAACACGTGCACTATCTGGAACAGCTGATACACCTGCGGCACCAATTAAAGGGTTTATTTTATTACCTTCTTTTAAGAATCTATTCATAAACTTCGCAAATAATAAACCTCCACAAGTTGCTATCACAAACGATATGGCTCCTAAACCAAATATTAATAAGGAATCTTTAGTGATAAAAATATCTGCCTGAGTTGAAGCCCCTACAGTAACCCCTAATAAAATAGTTACAATATCAATTAATTTAGTTCTTGCAGTATCTGCTAATCTTTCTGTTCTTCCAGATTCTTTTAACAAATTACCAAAAAATAACATTCCTAATAATGGTAATGCACTTGGAGATATAAACGTGGTTAAAATTAAAGCTACCACAGGAAAAATCATTTTTTCTTTTTGAGTTACCGCTCTTGGTGGTTTCATTTTAATTTTTCTATCCTCTTTAGAGATTAACATTCTCATTAAAGGAGGTTGAATTACAGGAACCAAAGCCATATAAGAATAGGCAGCAATAGCAATTGGACCAATTAGATTTTTCACTGTTGTACCATCTGCTAATACATTAACTCCATTTGCTAATTTTGATGAAAGAAAAATAGCTGTTGGTCCATCGGCTCCACCAATAATTCCTATTGCACCTGCTTCTGGAAGGTTAAAACCTAAATACAAAGCTCCCATAAAGGTAGCAAAAACACCAATTTGTGCGGCTGCACCTAATAGCATTAGCTTTGGGTTTGCAATTAAAGAAGAGAAATCCGTCATTGCTCCAATTCCTAAGAATATTAACGGCGGGTAAATACCTTTTACCACCCCGAAATATAGAAAGTTTAATACAGATCCTGTTTCGTAAATACCCGTTTGATTTCCGGCTACAAAAGGAATATTTCCTATAATAACTCCTGCACCTATGGGTATCAGCAGTAAGGGCTCATAATCAAATTTAATACCTAAGTAGATAAATATAATTCCGATGATTATCATTATTATATTTCCAGAAGTTGCATTTGCAAACCCTGTATAACCATAAAACTTTTTGATTCCTCTAAAAGCTCCATCAAAAACACCCTCATGTTGTGGTGCCGCATCTACTTGCGTTGTAGTAACAGTGGAACTATTTAAGGTATCGTTTGCACTTGAATTTGTGCTAAATCCTAATACTGGTCTAATAAAGATCAATAATGATAAAACACAAAATATTAAAATTACTTTTTTCATGTTTCGTGTTTTATTCTAGTTCTATCATTAATTCATCATGCAACACTTGTTGGCCAACGCTAATTTTTATAGCTGTAATGGTACCTGCTTTTTCACAGACAATACTATTTTCCATTTTCATAGCTTCTAAAACAAGCATTCTATCACCTACTTTAAGTGTATCACCCACTTTTACATCAATAGATAATACAACTCCCGGAATAGGAGCTACAATTCTTGTTTTAGCAGATTTTGGATTTACTTGTAAAGGTGCCGCTGGTTGTTTTGAGGCTGCACGAACCAACGTAGGAGTTTTTGTTTTTTTAATCTCCTGTTGCATTTTCACTTCGTATAAAGTACCATTAACTTCTAAGTTAATAATATTGTCTTCATGCGATTTTATATTAACGGTATAACCGTTTTCGTTTACTTTAAATTTATAGCTTTTCATTTGTTATAATCTATTTTGAATTCCGTAAATTTTAGAACTCCAAGGTGAATATGATTTTTTAACTTGTTTAATTGTTAAAATTGCGCTTTCATGGTCATGCTGTTCACTTGTGTACATGTGCACCGCTGCTCCTATCACCGCAGATATTTCTCCAGTAAAGTCTTTATCTCCTTTTACCTTAATTTCACTAACTTTTTTGTCCTTTCCTTTTGTAATTATTTTATATACATAAAGCATTACGGGTAAACCATAATTAAAAACCAACGCGAGCAAAACTAACGCACTAAAAACGATGAACAATCCAGTAAATAAGATAACGTATCCTTCACTTATAGTCTCTGTATTTAATAGTAAGTATGTCATTATAATGGAATGTTTGAGTGTTTTTTAGGAGGGTTTACATCTTTTTTATTTTGAAGCAATTCTAAAGCTCTAATAATTCTGAAACGAGTGTTTCTTGGCTCAATTACATCATCAATAAACCCGTATTTTGCGGCCATGTATGGATTTGCAAACTTTTCTGTGTATTCATCCTCTTTTTTCTGAATGTACTCTAGTTTTTCTTCGGCATCTTCAATTTTTCTAATATTAGATCCCTCTAAAACTTCTACAGCTCCCTTAGCTCCCATTACGGCAATTTCTGCAGTTGGCCATGCATAATTTACATCTCCTCGTAATTGTTTACAACTCATTACATCATGCGCACCACCATAAGATTTACGTAAAGTAATCGTTACTTTAGGCACAGTTGCTTCTCCGTAAGCGAATAATAATTTTGCTCCGTGTAAAATAATTCCTCCGTATTCTTGACCTGTTCCTGGTAAGAAACCTGGTACATCAACCAATGTTACAATTGCAATATTGAAAGCATCACAAAAACGAACAAAACGAGCCGCTTTTCTTGAAGCATCAATGTCTAAAACACCTGCATAAAATTTTGGTTGATTGGCTACAATACCAACAGGACGACCATTAAACCTAGCAAAACCTACACAAATATTTCTGGCATAATTTCGATGAACTTCTGTAAACTCTCCGTTATCTGCAAGTATTGAAATTACATCTACAATATCATAAGGTTGATTTGGGTTTTCTGGAATGATTTCATTTAAGGCATCTTCTAATCTATCAATAGGGTCATTACAAGCAAGTATTGGCGCTTCTTCTAAATTGTTTGAAGGTAAGTAACTTAATAATTTACGAACTAATAATAAGTTTTCCTCATCATTTGCTGCTAAGAAGTGAGATACACCAGATCTAGTTGAGTGAATTTTTGCTCCACCTAATTCTTCTGCCGTTACTACCTCACCTGTTACAGTCTGTACTACTTTTGGTCCGGTAACAAACATATAACTTGTTTCTTCCGTCATAATTGTAAAATCTGTTAATGCCGGAGAATACACAGCACCACCAGCACAAGGTCCTAAAATTGAAGAAATTTGAGGAATTACACCAGAAGCCATAATATTTCTTTGAAAAATCTCAGCATAACCCGCTAAAGATCTTACTCCTTCTTGTATACGTGCTCCACCAGAATCATTTAATCCAATTACGGGAACTCCAATTTTCATTGCCATATCCATCACCTTACATATCTTTAATGCATAAGTTTCAGATAACGAACCTCCAAATACGGTAAAATCTTGTGCGAACACATAAACAATTCTTCCGTCTATTGTACCATGACCTGTAACCACACCATCAGAAAGATAAATTTGTTTATCCAATCCAAAAGATTTTGTTCTATGGGTTACAAACATATCAAACTCTTCAAAACTATCTTCGTCTAAAAGAATATCGATACGCTCACGCGCTGTTAATTTACCTTTGGCGTGTTGAGAATCGATACGTTTCTCTCCTCCACCTAATTTTGCTTTTGCTCTTTTCTCTATGAGCTCATTAATTTTATCTTGGTTTGCCATTTTAATGTGTATATTTTAGCTGTAAATTATTCTTTAGAACAAAGTTCTGTAAGTACTCCTAATGTAGATTTTGGATGCAAGAAACCTATATTTAGTCCTTCAGCACCTTTCCTAGAAACTTTATCAACAAGTCTTACACCGCGTTCTTCTGCTGTTTTTAATGCCTCTGTAGCATTTGGTACTGCAAAAGCAATATGATGAATACCTTGTCCCTTTTTTTCAATAAACTTACCAATAGGTCCATCTGGAGAAGTACTTTCTAGTAGTTCTATTTTTGTACCACCTACCAAAAAAAAGGCTGTCTTCACTTTTTGATCGACAACCTCTTCAATAGAATAACACTTCAATCCTAAAACTTCTTCGTAATATTTTATTGATTCCTCTAAATTTTCTACAGCAATACCTAAATGCTCTATATGTGAAATATTCATAAATTCGATATTTAATTTGTACCAAATTTAGCATACATATCGTTTTTAATATATGATAGATGTCATGTTCATAGACTTTTACGAAATTCTAAACTTTTTTTTTAAATAAATACTTGTAAATTCAATGATTTTGTTAAATAATTTATCTGCAAGAATTACTAAGAATAATAATATCAATCCTATAATTTTTTTAAAAATTGAGAAAATAACATTAGTATTTTACTTAAATTATTTATAAGAGGTAGAAAATTATTATTAGGTGATTAAAATGAAGAAAGAGTTTGATATTTATACTTTATAATCTTATTACATTGAAAGTAATTCTGAATTATGTACTTACAATAGTGTACAATTTACATGCTATCATTAAAAGTTTTTAGTTTTAAAATAATGATTTTTAAAAAAACAACTGCAATTTATTTTAAATCTACTTTTTAGCTTTATTTAATAAAATTATCATTTTAATATTATTTATATGAAAGTATTATTATAATATCAATAAAATCCAATATTATATCTTAATTAACGAAGGTAATCTGTAGTTTTATTACTAAATTTATAAAAATTAAAAACTAAAGAAAACGAAATTTAAAATAAAATCATTATTTAAGAATGATGTTATTTTAAATCCTTTTTTTGTTATAAAATTTAAGTTATTTAGAATAATAAATACTTAAATTTGTCGGCGTTTTTTTTAGCTTTATTTAGATAGGTTAATCAGTAATTTGCACTCATAACATAAATGTATATATGGCATTAAAAATCGTAATTTCTCACAAGACAACTTATAAATATGATAGAAAAGTATCATTATCTCCTCATATTTTTAGGTTAAGACCTGCACCACACTCAAGAACTCCTATAGAATCTTATTCTATTAAAATTACGCCAGAAGAACAATTTTTTAATTGGCAACAAGATCCTTTTGGAAATTATGTAGCGCGTTTGGTTTTTCCTGAAAAAACGGATGAGATGTCTATTGATGTTGAAATTATAGCAGATCTTAAAACGATAAACCCTTTCGATTTCTTTATAGAAGAATATGCAGAAGAATATCCTTTTGTGTATACAGACACTGTAAAAAAAGAATTACAACCTTATTTAGAAATTACAGATAAAGGCAAGTTATTAGAAGAATTTATAAAAACCATAGATTATACGCCAAGAAAAACCATTTATTTTTTAATTGATATCAATCAGAAAATATATGAGTTTTTAAATTATAACATAAGAATGGATCCTGGTGTTCAAACTTGTGAAGAAACTTTGAATCAGAAAAACGGGTCTTGTAGAGATTATGCTTGGTTATTTGTACAAACATTGCGTCATTTAGGTTTTGGAGCTCGTTTTGTTTCTGGGTATTTAGTTCAATTAAAATCCGATGAAAAATCTTTAGACGGTCCTTCTGGTCCTGAAGAAGATTTTACAGATCTACATGCTTGGGCAGAAGTATATTTACCTGGTGCTGGGTGGATTGGTTTTGATGCCACTTCTGGTCTTTTAGCTAGTGAAGGTCATATTCCGTTAGCGTGTACACCTTCTTTTGAAAGTGCAGCACCCGTTTCTGGAATGACTGATAAATGTGAAACAGAATTCTTCTTTGAAAACAAAGTTACTAGAATTCTAGAATCGCCAAGAGTTACTAAACCGTACACAGAAGAACAATGGGACGCTGTTTACAAACTTGGGAATAAAGTAGAAAAACAACTCGAAAAAGGAGATGTTCGTTTAACAATGGGTGGAGAACCTACCTTTATTTCTATTGATGATTTAGAATCTCCGGAGTGGAATACTACGGCAGATGGACCAAATAAAAGAAAACTAGCAGGTGATTTAACCAAAGGTTTGTATGACAAATTTGGTAACGGAGCTGTTTTACATCATGCACAAGGAAAATGGTATCCTGGAGAACCTTTACCAAGATGGCAAATAGAAATTTGCTGGCGTAAAGATGGTAGACCTATTTGGTACAATAAAAAGTTTTTATCCAGCTATGCTGATAATCCTATTGTTCCAGAAAATTCTGATAAATTATTTTTAGAAACACTTTCTAAGTATTTACGTGTTTCTACAGAACATATTCTTCCTAGTTACGAAGACCCATTTTATCATTTATGGGAACAAGGTAATTTACCGATAGATATAGATCCTGCAAAGGATAAAGACGGTTCTTTAGCGCGTAAAAAATTACATGAAATTTATGAAAAAGGCGCATCAACACCTGTTGGTCATTTACTACCTTTAAATAAAACGGAAGACAAGTGGTTTAGTAGCGCTTGGACTTTTAGAAGACAACACATCTTTTTAACTCCAGGGAACTCCCCTATGGGATTAAGGTTGCCTTTAGATTCGTTAATGGAAAAACCAGAACATGAGATTTTTCCTATTCATGAACCAGACTTGTTTTCTAAAAAGAAACGCTTACCAAGTTTTAAAAATATTGTTAAGAAAAGATATCAAGAATTTTTATATTATGGATTAGAATTAAATCGACCTAATTATTTTGTTCGTACCGCACTTTGTGCAGAAATTAGAGACCAAAAATTATATTTATTTCTACCTCCTTTAGAAACGGCAGAAATGTTTTTAGATTTAATAGCCTCTATAGAACTTACGGCAAGAGAGTTAAATGTACCTGTTATAATGGAAGGTTACGAACCACCACATGATAACAGATTAGAATCTCTAAAAATAACACCAGACCCTGCAGTTATTGAAGTAAATGTGCATCCGGTTACCAATTGGAAAGACTTATGTAAAAACACTTTTACTTTCTATGATGAAGCTAAAAAAGCAAGATTAGGAACTGAGAAGTTTATGTTAGATGGAAAACACACCGGAACTGGTGGTGGAAACCATGTAACTTTAGGAGGTACAAGTCCGGCAGATAGTCCTTTATTACGTAAACCAAGTTTGTTACGTAGTTTATTAACTTTCTGGCAACATCACCCAGGTTTAACGTACTTGTTTTCTGGTTCTTTTGTAGGACCTACAAGTCAGGCGCCAAGAATAGATGAAGCCCGTTTAGATAATTTATACGAATTAGAAATTGCCTTTAATCAAATTCCGAAGGATGGTGAAGTACCTTTTTGGTTAACAGATAGATTGTTTAGACATTTATTAACCGATTTAACAGGAAATACACACAGAGCAGAATTTTGTATTGATAAATTGTATTCTCCAGATTCTTCTACAGGAAGATTAGGTATTTTAGAATTACGTGGTTTTGATATGCCTCCTCACCCAAAAATGAGTTTGGTACAAATGTTATTAGTAAGAACTTTAGTAGCTTGGTTCTGGAAAAAACCTTACGAGCACAATTTAGTTCGTTGGGGAACAGAATTACATGACAAGTTTTTAATAGAGCATTATGTTAGAGAAGATATTAAAGACATCGTAGATCAATTAAATAAAGCTGGTTACGATTTTAAAGAAGATTGGTTCGATCCATTTTTCGAGTTTAGATTCCCACTTCATGGGATGGTAGACATTAATAACATTCATTTAGAATTAAGAGCAGGTATTGAGCCTTGGAATGTTTTAGGTGAAGAAATGACTGGTGGAGGAACTGCTAGATATGTAGACTCTTCTTTAGAAAGATTACAAGTTAAAGTTTCTCATTTTAATGAAGACCGTTTTGTATTAAGTTGTAACGGTGTTAAAGTACAATTAAATAGTACTGGTGTACATGGAGAATATGTAGCAGGTGTGCGTTATAAAGCTTGGGATCCGTTTTCTGCTTTACACCCAACAATTCCCGTAGATACACCGTTGGTATTTGATATTGTAGATACTTGGAACAAGCGTTCTATTGGAGGTTGTACTTATTTTGTTGCGCATCCAGGAGGTAGATCTTATGATGAATATCCGGTAAATAGTTATGAAGCAGAATCGAGAAGAATTAACCGTTTCTGGGAATTTGGACATACACAAGGGGAAATAGATCCTATTGAAAGTATCAATCCTAATACAGAAACGCCAGATAGAAGTGTAGAACCAAACAGTAGCTCTAAACGATTTAAGTTTAAAGAGCTTCCTGTAAATTTTGAATTTCCTTATACTTTAGATTTAAGAAAAAAGTAAAGTAAGGAGTTTTTATATGTAGTGTGAATTATGATGATAGTTGAAAAAACAATTGAGAAGTCAATTTTAAATGATTATTTTTTAAATAAAAGTAAATATGATGAATTATTAATTTCTAAGATGGAAGACAAATCAGATTGGAAAGTTTTATTAGCCAATTTACAAAAAATTGGACCCAAAAAATTAGCTTCTAAACAAGCTGATATAGATTGGCTATTAGCAGAAAATGGCGTTACCTACAATGTATATAATGATCCTAAAGGATTAAATAGACCTTGGAATTTAAACGTTGTTCCCTTTATTATTCATCAAAATGAATGGAGTGAAGTTGAGAAAGGAATTCAACAAAGATCTGAAATTTTAAATCTTATTTTAAAAGATTTATATGGGAAACGCGAATTGCTTAAAAACGGTATTATACCGCCAGAAGTAATTTATGCACACCGAGGATTTTTACGTTCTTGTGATCAAATAGACTATAAAACTGCTAAACGACTGCATGTACATGCAGTTGATTTGGCTAGAGGAAAAGATGGTAGAATGTGGGTTGTAAATGACAGAACACAAGCGCCTTCTGGTATGGGATATGCTTTAGAAAATAGATTTTCTACAAGTAAAATTATCCCAGAAGTATTTGATAATATAAATGTAAGGCAACCCTCTACTTTTTTTAATGATTTTAATAAGTTATTATTAAATGTAACGCCCTCTAACAAAGAAAACCCAATGGTGGTTATCTTAACGCCAGGGCCTCATAATGAAACTTATTTTGAGCATTCTTTTTTATCTTCATTTTTAGGTCATCCTTTAGTAAAAGGAAATGATTTAGTGGTAAGACATGGAAAAGTTTGGTTAAAATCTTTAAAAGGTTTAAAACAAGTAGATGTTATTCTAAGACGTGTAGATGACAGTTTTATGGATCCTCTAGAATTAAGAGAAGATTCTTATTTAGGGGTTGCTGGTTTATTAGAAGTGGTACGTTTACAAAATGTTGCTATTGTAAACCCTATTGGAAGTGGTGTTTTAGAGAATCCTGCACTTATCCCATTTATGGAAAATATTTGTAAGTTTTTCTTGAATGAAAAATTAATTCTACCTCAAATAGCTTCTTGGTGGTGCGGTCAAGAAAAAGAAAGAAAACATGTTTTAGAAGATTTAGCTTCTTATGTGGTTAAAAGAATAGACAGATCTCATAGAGAACATATTTATTTCTGCGAATTTTTAAGTAAAGATGAACTCAAAGCGTTAAAAGAAGAGATTTTAGAAAACCCAAATAGATTTGTGGCACAAGAAAAAATATCTTTTTCTACAGCACCTAATTTTGTGGAAGACAAATTAGAACCTCGTAAAATTTTGTGTAGAACTTTTTCTATTGCAAAAGATAATGGTTACAGCGTAATGCCAGGTGGTTTGGTTAGAGTTGCAACTGAACGAGAAGAATTATTTGTTTCTAACCAACGAGGAGGAACTAGTAAAGATTTTTGGATTGTAAGTGATAAAAAACAAAATTACTTACAAAACTATTCCTGGAACAAAAGTTTTTCTAATCAGGCAGAAAGCATAAATGATGTACCAAGTAATACCGCCGAAAACCTATATTGGTCTGGTAGGTATTTAGGAAGGACTTTATTTACAGCTAGGTATTTACGTATGGTTCTAAACCAAATGACCCACGTACAATACCATGACGATAGAAAATCGGAGTCAGAAAGTTTAAAAATATTATTTCAATCAATCACAAATATAACTTCTACCTTTCCTGGTTTTACTGGAGAAAATGAAGAAGAAGCCCTAAAAAATCCAATAAAAGAAATTAAAGCACTTACTATAGATAATCAAAGAATTGGAGGGTTTGCTCAGTCTATGCAAAGTTTTAACAATTCTTATTATTCTTTAAGAAATCTGTGGTCTAAAGATATGTGGCGTGTTTTTGATGGTATTCAAAAACAATTAACAAAACTAAAAGAAGAAGAGAATTATTCGGTTACTACATTATCAAAATTCTTTGATAAAATTATAACCAGATTAATAGCTTTTATGGCATTATCAGAAGAAAGTATTTTAGTAAGACAAGGACTACTACTCTACTTTATTGGTTTGCAAATAGAACAAGCATCTATGACCATAGAAAAATTTAGGTCTTTAATTATTGTTAATTATAATGAGGACTTAGAATATGAAATTTTAGAATCTCTTTTAAACAGTCATGAAAGTTTAAATATTTACAGATATAGCTACAAGTCTTATTTAAGTATAGAAAACGTATTAAAATTATTACTTTTAGATAAAGAATATTCTAGGTCTTTAATGTATCAAATACAAAGAATTAAAAAAGATATTGATAGATTACCCAAAGGAGATACAAATTTAGAAATGACTAATTGTCAAAAAAATATTGACACTGTATTTAATAAGATTCAAAGCCTATCACTAGAAAAAATATTAGAGATAGATAAAGAGTCTAATATGCGTAAGAATTTAGATACTTTATTATCAGATTTAAGCGATTTATTACACTTAACTTCTTTGTCCGTTTCAGACACTTACTTTAACCATTCTCAGCAACAGAAACAGTTGGTAGATAGAAAAATTTCTAATTAATATGATTTTTGATCTTTGGCATAAAACAAAATATAGTTATGAAAATGGAGCTTCTTTTTGTCATAATTTAACCACTTTAAAACCTAAAACTTTTAAAGGACAAACGGTTTTAGAATATTCATTAGAAATAACACCTACACCTACAGATATTTCAGAAAGACTCGATTTCTTTGGAAACACAGTTACTCGTTTTTCTATTCAGCAAAATCATGATGAATTAATTGTAATTGCGCGTAGTAAAGTTTCTAGAGACTATAACTTGCAAATAGAGGGTGAAAATTTAATTGAAGGAAAAAAAGTTACTATTGAGGAAGCTTTAAAATTATTAAAAGGAATACAACCAGACATCATTGAAGCAAGACAATTTGTTTTAGGTTCTCCCTTAATTTTTGATATGAGTGCTGTAATTAAAGAATACGCTTTGGTTTCTTTTAAGCCAGAAAGATCTTTGTATGACGCTTCATATGAATTAATGGAACGTATTTTTACAGATTTCGATTTTGTTTCTGGTTTTACAAACATTGCAACACCTTTAAAAGAGGTAATGAAAGAGAAAAAAGGGGTTTGTCAAGATTTTGCTCAAATTGCTATTGCTTGTGTAAGATCTATGGGATTACCTGCAAGATATGTAAGTGGATACATAGAAACTTTAGCCCCAGAAGGAAAAGAAAAGTTGATTGGTACAGATGCTTCACATGCTTGGTTTTCTGTCTTTATACCAACTTTAGGGTGGGTAGATTTTGACCCTACCAACAATCAAATACCAAAAAACCAACATATTGTGGTTGCTCATGGTAGAGATTACTACGATGTTCCTCCTTTAAAAGGAGTTATTTACAGTACTGGTAAAAATACAATGGATGTTTCTGTAGATTTAAGACCAGCTAAAACAAATTTAACTCAATCTCAGTCTCAGTCTCAAACTCAATCTTAATCCTTTCAAAGTTATTTTAATATTCAATTGATGTAAAAAACTTTGTTTGCTCAGAAGAACATAATACCAAATAGAAAGACCTTAAAGAATTTAAATTCTTTAAGGTCTTTCTATTTGAATTAAATAATTATATCTAAATTTATTGTTTTTGCTTTTGTAATTTAGTTTTAGGTTTTTCCTTAACTACTTCCTCTATTGCTGCAATGCTATCTGAAATATCAAAATAATTATCTTCAAGTTTTTCTGCAATTAAAACTAATTTTTCTATTAAGTCTGCAATAAAGACTTCCATATCATCTTCAATGTCAGTAATTAATTTATACTCAAAATCAGATTTCATTTTTCCAATTAAAAATGCTGCAGAATCATTCTTGATTTCTCTATTTTTAGAAATTATACAAATGTATTTATAAATTTGAGTTAAACAATTTTTTATAGATCTTGGACATTCTTCATTTAAAATAATAAACTCTAAAGACGATTTTCTAGAAGGTGTTTTTTTATAAAAACGACGCATCATATCATAAGTAGATACACATTTCAAGAGCGTAGACCATTGGTAACTACCATCAGAATCATCACCATAAATTACTTTAGCCGCAGCTGCATCACTTAATTTAGAATTTATTATTCTAGACACCTGTATAGCTCTTTCTAAATTAACACCTAACATAATAATTGCGTAGACCTCGTCGTGCAAAAGTGTTCCTTTAATTTTACTCCTAACCTCTGCAGTAGATTGTGTAACCATGGTAGTAAACTCATACAAACCACTTTTTACAAATTTCTCTATTGGATAGTCTTTTAGATTATGATTAATTCTATTGATCCCTTCAAATAATTCTGTAGAAATTAAATCTCTAGAACTTCTTGCATTTTCATGTGCATTAATAAACGTGTTAATAATAGAATAAGGTTGTTCTAAATTTAGACCAACATTAAACAAAACACCTTCTTCTTCTAACGTAATATCTGCATCTATAATTTCATTTGCAGACATATACATGGCAGATCTTAATACAAACTGTCTAGATTGCGATAATTCATCTGGTGCGTCTAATGAAGAAAAATAATTGACACTTAAAAACCGTGCTAGGTGTTCTGAACGTTCAATATATCTTCCCATCCAAAAAAGGTTATTGGCTACTCTTGCTAACATATTTTTTTATTTTTTTAAAACCCAAGTGTCTTTTGATCCGCCACCTTGAGATGAATTTACAACTAAATTTCCTTTTTTAAGCGCTACCCTAGTCAACCCTCCTTTTAAGACAAAATCGGTATCTTTTCCTAACAAAGTAAAAGTTCTTAAATCTACATGTCTAGACTCAAATGATTCATTTTCATCTATATATGTTGGGTGTGTAGATAATGACATTATCGGTTGAGCAATATATTTTCTAGGTTCTGCCAAAATGGTTTTCTTAACAGTTTCTATTTCTTCTTTAGTTAGCTTACTACCAATAGAAATACCATAACCTCCAGATTCATCTACAGGTTTTACAACCAGTTTATCAATGTTTTCTAATACATACTTTAACTCCTCTTTTCTACTACAATGATACGTGTGTACGTTGTTTAAAATAGGCTCTTCATCTAAATAGTATTTAATAATTTCTGGCATATACGTATATACCGCCTTATCATCTGCCACACCTGTTCCGGGGGCATTTACTAAAGTTACATTTCCTTTTAGATACACAGAAAACAAACCAGGTACCCCAAGCATAGAATCCTTTTTAAACACTAATGGATCTATAAATAAATCATCTATTCTTCTGTAAATTACATCTACTTTTTCGGGTCCGTATATGGTTCTCATATACACAAAACCATTTTCTACAAATAAATCTCTTCCTTCTACTAAACCGACTCCCATTTGTTTTGCTAAGAAAGAATGCTCGTAATAGGCAGAGTTATATACACCCGGAGTTATAATAACGCAAACCGGAGCATCTACTCCTGGTGGCTTTACAGACTCCATAGTTTCTAATAATTTGGCGCCATAATCTACTACCGTATGTGCATTATATTGATTAAAAACACCAAACAACGAATGTTTTACAGCATTTCTATTACCAATAACATAACTTACACCAGAAGGGCATCTAATATTATCTTCTAAAACATAATAATCTCCATCAGAATGTTTAATTAAATCTGTACCAGAAATATGATTGTAAATTCCACCAGGTGGATCTAATCCTATCATTTGAGGTAAAAAGTTTACAGAAGATTCAATTAAATCTCTGGGAACTATACCTTGATTTATAATTTTTTGATCATGATAAACATCCCAAAGAAAAAGATTTAAAGCTTTACTTCGTTGCAATACTCCTTTTTCTATAGTAGTCCATTCTTTATTATTGATAATTCTTGGAAATAAATCAAAAGGAAAAATCTTTTCTTTCACCTCTTTTTCTCCATACACTTGAAATGTTATTCCAAGATTAAAAAACGAATCTTTAGCTTGTTTGTTTAAGCGATCGAATTCGGTTACAGAGTATGAACCAAATAAATTATATAAAGTTTTATAAACCTCCCTTATTTCATTATTACCCTTAAAGAGCTCATCATAAAATCTAGAATCTAATTCGTAAGTTGAAAATAGCGGCAATGTTGTAGTTTCCTTCAAATCTTATAATTTTTTTTAGTAAATATAAATTACTTTTATGAAAAAAGTAAACTTTTTTGAAATATGTTATGATTATTACAATAATAATTTTATTCCTTTTAATTAATTACAATAATCGCAAAAAAACATTATCATATTTTCAATTAAGTAATTGTTTAAATGTTTTTTTCCTGTTATTTTTTAATAAATATTAAAATCTGTATCCATATAATTTTAATAACGACATTCAATAGAACCGTTTATTTTTAGACTATTTACAGAAACACCTAGAAAAGGTATGGATATTTATCCTAAAAAAGTAATAAAAAGTGTATTTAAAAATGTAAACAAAAATTATGTCCAAACCAAAATAAAAATATAAAGCTGTTTATCAACCAAGTAACTCCTAAATAAACTAATAATTTTATTTTAAAAAAAATAGTAACTATTTACAATCTCCTATTTTTTGCTTTCTAGTATCTTCGCGCGCATTATGTGGATGTACTTAGGACTTTTAGCGGCGTTATTTTTAGGGTTACACAATTTATGTAAAAAACATGCCGTACAAGGCAATGAAGTATTTCCGGTATTACTAGGTACTATTTCGGCTGGGTTTTTATTGATACTTCCCTTCTACTTAGGTTCTCTGTGGAATCCTGAATACATGCAAAAAATAGGTTTCTACATTACAAGTATTTCTTGGAGTACCCATGGGTTCATTTTTATAAAATCGATGATTATGGCCGCTTCCTGGGTTTTAGCTTACCAAGCATTAAAGCATTTACCAATTACTATTGTTACTCCTATTAGATCTGCAGGACCATTTTTTACTTTTATAGGTGCTATTTTTATTTATCAAGAAAAACCAAACTTCTTACAATGGATTGGTTTCTTCCTTATTATTCTATCTGTCTTATTATATTCTAAAATAGGAAAAAAAGAGGGTATCAATTTTAAAAGGAATAAATGGATTTTCGCGATTATCGCAGCTACCTTTTTAGGTGCTTCTAGTGGTTTGTATGATAAATTTCTAATTCAGACTTTAACTTTAAACCCGCAAACATTACAATTTTGGTTTTGTTTTTACACCATTCTAATATTGTTAATCATTTTATCTATTACATGGTTTCCGTATGCTGATAAAAGAAAAGCTTTTAAATTTAGATGGTCTATACCTGCTGTCGGAATCTTATTACAAACAGCAGATTACTTTTATTTTAAGGCACTACAAGACCCTGATGCTTTAATTATGCTATTATCAGCCATAAAAAGAAGTCAGATTATAATTGCAGTGGTCGTTGGTGGATTGCTATTTAAGGAAAAAAATAAGCGTAAAAAGTTGGTTCCTTTATTTGGTATTCTATTGGGTGTATTTTTAATCTTATATTCTTAAACTAAAAAAAAAGCTTCGTAATAAATTACGAAACTTTTTCAATATATTAATGTATCATTAAATTTTACACAGTTTTTTGTTCCATAAAATCTAAAATATCGCTTTCTTTAATTTCCGGATTTGCTCCTTCACTACTGGCAACAATAGCACCTACAGCACTTGCAAAATCTAATGCATCTTGTGGAGCAACCTCTTTTAACAATTTATTTATTAAAGAAGCTAAAAAAGAATCTCCTGCACCCACAGTATCTATAACTTCTACTTTATAGCCATCATTATAAAAGAATACATCATTATAATACAGTATTGCTCCTGCTCCACCTTTTGTAACACAAATAGATTTTGTATTGGTAATCTCTGCTATAGTTTTAATGGTTTCTTCTAACGATTCATTTTTGTAACCCAAGGTCTCTGCTATTTCAAAAATTTCATCATCATTAAATTTAATAAAACTAGCTTCTTTCATTAAATAACTTAAACTTTCTATGTTATAATAAGGAGCTCTTAAATTCACATCAAAAATTTTATATTTTGCTATTTTTAAAAGTTCATATAATGTATTTCTTGAAACTTCATTTCTAGCCACTAAACTACCATATACAAAAGCATCTGAAACTTTCACTATTTTCTTTGCACCTTCTGTTAATTCTATTTGGTCCCAAGCCCTAGGAAACATAATATCATAAGATGCACAACCTTTGCCATCCAATACTACTTTTACTTTTCCTGTTTTTAGTTCTTCATCTATTTGTAATGCTATTTTATTCACATTATTTACCTCAATAAACTCTTTAATTTTTAGACCATTATCATCTGCTCCAACCCTAGAGATTATGTATACATTATTATCTAAAGATTGTAATCTTACAGCAACGTTTAAAGGAGCTCCTCCTATTTTTTTATGCGTTGGAAACACATCCCAAAGCACCTCGCCAAAACATGTTATATTTGCCATTTAAATTTCATTTAAAATAGTACTATTAATATCTTTCACAGACTTCTCTATCCCATTCTTAACAATATTTTGATACGCATCTGTATAAGCATCTAAAAATGTTTTAGAGTTTTTAAGTTGTCCAAATATTGATTCTATTTCTAAAAAAGCTGCTGGATTATTTCTAGCTAAAATTGCTTTTTCGGTTAACACTGTTTCCATAGCATCTTTAATTATTAATTGCGCTCCATTTTCATTTACACCAACACTATAAATAGCAAAAGCAGCAATGATAAAAGCAGCATGATTTACGGTTCTATTATTTTCTAATTGATTATAAACTGTAGGTAAAATAAAAATTGGAATTTTAGCAGAACTCTCAGAACAAATTCTTTCAATTTGATCCTTTATATAAATATTCCCAAATCTTTGGATTAATGAAAACTTATAATTTTTAAGGTTTACACCTTCTAAATGTCCTAAAGTTGGAGTTACTTCATTCCCCATATATATTCTTAAAAAAGAACTGATATTTGCATCATTTGCCGCTTCATCTATGGTAGAATAACCGTATAAAGCACCTAAAATACCTAATACAGAATGACCTGCATTAAGCAAACTTAATTTCATTTTTTCATACGGAACAACATCTTTTACAAACTGTGCTCCAACGGTTTCCCAAGCAGGTCTACCCGCTACAAAATTATCTTCTATCACCCATTGTTTAAAAGGTTCGCAAACTACTGGCCAACCATCATCAATCCCTGAAGTTTCTTTTAATTTTTCGATATCTAATGCAGATGTTGCAGGAGTAATTCTATCTACCATCGCATTCGGAAACGATACGTTTTCATCAATCCAAGAAACTAAATTTGGTGCTGCTACTTTTACATAACTCAACAACATTTTTTCTGCCATGTGTCCATTTCCTTGAATATTATCACAAGATTGAATGGTAATTCCTTTCAAACCTTTTTCTTTACGCATTTTTAATGCTTGTGTTAAATATCCAAAAATAGTTTTAGGAGCACTTGGAGTTTCTAAATCATGTTGAATTAAAGGGTTTTCAAAATTGAATTCACCCGTTGCTTCATTATAATTATAACCTCCTTCTGTTATGGTTAAACTGATGATTTTAACATCTGGACTCGCCATTTTTTCAATGACTTTTATAGGACTCTCTGGCGCAAATAAAACTTCTACCATAGAACCGATAATTTGTTTTGTTAACGAACCATCTAATTCTTTTATAACCAACGTATATAAACCGTTTTGCTCTTTTAATATGTTGTAAATTTTGGTATCAAAGTCTAACAATGCAACCCCACAAATACCCCAATCGGATTGTGAATTATTTTGTAATAATTGGTCTGTATAAAACGCTTCGTGAGATCTATGAAATCCTCCAATTCCAACATGTACAATACCTGTTTTAACCTTGCTTCTATCATAAGAAGGTGAAGTTATTTTAGTACTAATTTTAGCTAAATTCTGTTGATTTAATTTAATTATATTTTTCATGATTTTTTTTATTTATTTAAAGAATTACCTCTTTTAAGTGCCCAAATTGATGTTATAAAATAAATGATAGTACACACAAACGCATAGGTGTAAAAAAGTTCTCTATTTTGTATATATATATTTTCTGTTTCACTCCCAAATAAAACAATACAAGCTAATACTAGCGTAATAAGCAACGTAAGCATTGAAACTATTTTTAACACTTTTGTAAGAAGACTTGTGTCTTTTACCGCTACTACTTCTTTCTCTGCTTTTTGTTCTTGAAATTTTTTAATGTTGATATTTCTTACTCTTTCTTTTTCTTCTTCTTCTGGATATTTATTTTTTGCACCATAACGTCCTGCTAAAAAGGTGTAAATAAGAATTGTAAAAATCCAAGTTGGTATAAATAAATAATAGAAAGACATTATATTTAACGCATTTAATCCAAACCCGAACACTAAACCTAAAGCCCAAGAAGCAATAGCAGGAGTACTAAAAGTTAATTGACGATAATGAGACCAATAACGCGTATATCCAATTTTAGGAAAAATTTGATGCTCTGCAAAAACAATACTACCAACTGGTACAACTAATAAACCTGCATAGGTTAATAATGGAAGCATTTGAGAAAACACAAACGGAAAACAAGCTACTACCATGGTTACGACACCAACTATAATGGTTGTCTTTTTTCTTGAAGTTTTAGTAAAAATTGCTTGTGCTGCTAACCCTGCTCTGTAAAGATTGGCAACAGCGGTTGTCCAACCTGCTACAATTACAATTACAAAACCAGACCAACCTAACGCATAATAAGCAACATCTCCCGGATCTAATTCTACAATAGATTTACCAATAATAACAGCGGCTCCTGCCCCCATTATTCCTGCAGAAATCCAAGCTACAAAATGACCAAACATCATTCCTGTACTTGTTGTTAATCCGTAAGATTTCTTTTTAGCAAAACGAAATAAAGCCATATCAATAAGACCAAAGTGAGTAATTGAATTCGCTGCCCAAGCAAAACCGATAACTTCAAGTAATCCAATTCCTGGTTCTCCATCACTATTAACTCCTGTCCAAATAGATTGATCTCCTAAATTTATAAGTTCCGTCCATCCACTTGGCAATGTTCTACCTAAAACATCTAATGAAAGTGCTGGTAAAAGTATAAATGCACCACTAATAAACATCACAAATAACCAAGGCGCACAAATTGCAGAAAATTTAGATACTGCAGTAAAACCATATATAGCAATAGCAACCACTACAATACCAACAAGTAAAACAATTAAAACAAACCAAAGATTTGTTGGGTACCAATCTAGTTGCGCCGGAATATCAAAAGCAAACCGAACTGCAGTGGAAGAAACAGTAATCATCGCCGCAGAAATTACCGTAAAAATAACAACGTTTGCCCAATTATAGAGTTTTGTCATAGAATCTCCTGCTATTTTATTAAGATACGTGTATAAACTTAATCTAGTATCTACAGCAATTGGAGATGTAATTAACGTCCAACTTAAAACAGCCAATATATTACCAATTAATAAACCTAAAATAATATCTTTAGTAGTTGCTCCTAAAGCAACAAAAGTAGCACCAATTACAAACTCTGTGGCGGCCACATGCTCTGCAGCATAGAGACCTGCAAAATGTGTCCAATTATGGAGTTTGTTTTTGGCAATTGGTAACTGTTCTGCTTCTAAGTTTTCGAACTGCTGAAATTGGTTGGATGTTTCCATGTGATGTTTTTTAAAGTTAATTTTATTAATTTTTTATACAATGCATTGCATGGTAAGTTTTACTATTTGTAATTATGAAAATCTTAAAATAAAGTTATATCTAGTTGAAGTACTGTTTTTTCCTGTTCGGGATTCCACATTGCTGTTACTCCTATTGGTAAATTATAAGTTCCTAATTTTACGTTTTTATTATAGGTTGCACCTACATTAATAAGGTTACCTGCATTTTCTGTATAAAATGTTTTATCTGTAACAAAAGACCAAGCGCCACCAGCAAATAAAGATAAGCTAGCATCCTCTTTTTCCCAAACTTTACTACTTACCTCAAAATAATGAGTCCAAGAATTTTTTAAAGAACCATCCGTTTGCACCTCATAATCTCCTGCTCCACCGTTTATAATAGTTGCGAAATACAATAATGTACTAGGTGTAATATTGTAGCCAAAATTAACATCAACAAAATTATAACCTTGTGTTTTATCATAACTCCAATAATGCAAAACATCTCCTCTTTCTTCTACACCTGTATAATTATTATGCGAAACCGCTTCAATAAAAAATGTGTCTGAAAAACGATATTTCGTATATAATGAAAACTCCTGATAATGTGCAGCTACGTTTTTACCCGTATTTTTATTAATAACATCTGTAGAAGTTCCAAAACTGGTTCCGCCCCAAACACCTAAAGTAAATTTAGAATCTCTAGAATTAAATTCTAGACTAGTAGCGATCATTGGTCCAGGAGTAACAACAGAACCATGCCACAAATGCATATTTTTAAGATGTGCGCTTATTAAAAAAGCTTTATAATCATCTTTTTTTACATCCGTATCTTGAGCAGATACAATATGAGTCCCTAATAGCAAAAACACACAAACAGCTAATGTTATGCTTCTCACTTTTCTATGCTTAATTATGATATCATTTCTAGTTGATGCTAAATATCTTAATGATACATGTTTAATTGGTAGTGTCATTATTTCTAATTTAATGTGAAATCGTTTTCGCTTTTAAACGTCATAATGACGTTTACTATGCAAATGTAAATAAAATTATTTTACACTTCCTAATAAAAGTCAAAAAATATACTCTAATTTAGCTAAAAACTATGGTATATTGATTTAACTTACACCGAAATTAGAATTAATGGATTTAGAAATAGTATTTACAAATGACACTTAATTTATATTTTTATCAATTAATTTCACAAAACAAACTCTTTAACGTCAATAAAACGTTTATTGGTAAATCCGAAAAAATTAACTAAATTTACAACTTATAATATCTTATGAAAATTAAAAAAATTCCAAATTTATCGGTAGACTGCGTAATTTTTGGCTATGACACCAATACAAAATCATTAAATGTTTTATTAATTAAACGATATTTAAAAGCCAAATCTAGTAATGAAGTTTTGGTAGATGATTACGTATTAACGGGATATCATGTATATGAAAATGAAACTTTAGATGAATCTGCCTCTAGAGTTTTAAAAGAATTAACAGGGTTAACAAATCTATATAAAAAACAATTTAAAGCTTTTGGAGACCCTAATAGGCTGATGAATGAAAAAGATATTCTATGGATAAAAAATGAAGATTTCAATTTTAGAACCATTACAATTGCTTATTACTTTTTATTAAAAACGGAAGATATTGATGTTATCCATAACAAATATGAAGCAAAGTGGTTTCCATTTTCAGACTTACCTAGTTTAGGTTTTGATCACAAAAAAATTATACAAGAAGCTCATGAAGACTTAAAAACAAAATGTTTACATGAACCCATTATTTTTGAGCTTTTACCTGAAAAATTCACCATAAACGAGGTACAAGATGTATATCAATCCATTTTAGGGATAGAGATAGACAACAGAAATTTTAGAAGAAAAGTAATCAATAAGAAATATATTATTGCTTTGGACGAAAAGCAAGTTGGTATTTCTAAAAGACCAGCACAACTCTATATGTTTAGTAAAAACATTTATGATAAAATGATCAATAATAATTTTTTAATCAACATTTAATGAAGATAAATACTTTTATTTTTGATATGGATGGAGTTATCATAGACTCAGAACCTTTTTGGAGACAAGCACAAATAGAAATTTTAGCCAGTTATAATGTTACCGTTTCCATAGAAGACTGTATTAAAAACACCATGGGCAAAAGGATAGATGATGTTTCCTTAACCTGGTGTCAATTACACCAATTAACTGTAAATCCTAAATTATTAGAACAAGAAATTATTACCGCTGTAGTTCAATTAATTACTAAAAAAGGAAAAGCTAAAAATGGCTTATTCGAGTTGTTAGATTATTTAACAAAAAACAACTTTAATATTGCCTTAGCAACATCCTCTAGCAAACCTATTATTAACGCAGTTTTTAACAGACTGAATATAGCTCATTATTTTAATGTTGTTTGCAGTGCAGATACTGAAGAATACGGAAAACCACATCCAGCTATTTATCTGAAAGTAGCAAAATTACTGAAAGTGAATACGGAAAATTGCTTGATTTTAGAAGATAGCGTTACAGGTTTAATCGCTGCCAAAGCTGCTTCTATGAACACTATAGTAATACCCGAAGATAAAAATGACCCTAGGTTTACGATAGCAAATAACATCTTTTCATCTATGTTAGATGTTATTATTTACCTGAAGACTCTACAATAATTTGAGCTGATAATTATAAATATAAGAACATCTCGTTAAGTATAAAAACAACTCTAATAGAACATATTTAGAAACGTAAAAAAAGCTTCAATATTTTATATTGAAGCTTTTTTAGAATATTATAAAGTGTACACTTTAGTTCATACCTCCATCTACAGATAAAGTTTGACCTGTAATATAAGCACTCATATCAGAAGCTAAAAACACACATGCGTTTGCAATGTCTATTGGCTGCCCTCCTCTTTTTAAAGGAATTCCGTCTCTCCAACTTTGTACAGTTGCTTCATCTAATTTTTCTGTCATTTCTGTTTCTATAAAACCAGGAGCAACTACGTTACTTCTAATATTTCTAGAACCTAACTCTAAAGCCACCGATTTAGAAAAACCAACAATACCAGCTTTTGAAGCAGCATAATTAGTTTGACCAGCATTTCCTTTAATACCAACAACAGAACTCATATTTATAATAGATCCTTTTCGTTGTTTCATCATCGGACGAATAACCGCTTTGGTTAAATTAAAAACAGATTTTAAATTTACTTCTATAACTTTATCAAAATCGTCTTCAGAAATACGCATTAACAAATTATCTTTTGTTATACCTGCATTATTTACTAAAATATCTATAGCTCCAAATTCTTTTAAAACTTCTTTTGCCAATTCTTGAGCAGCATCAAAGTCTGCTGCGTTAGATTGGTATCCTTTTGCTGAAACTCCAAAAGCTTTTAACTCTTCTTCTAAAGCAATTGCTGCATCAACAGAAGAACTGTAAGTAAAAGCTACATTTGCACCTTGTTTAGCAAATTCAATAGCAATTCCACGACCAATACCTCTTGTAGCACCTGTAATAATTGCAGATTTATTTTCTAATAATTTCATATTATTTAGTTGTTTTTACAGGCGCAAAGATACTAAAAATAAAAAACTCGTAAAACAAATTTTGCTTTACGAGTTTTACTATTTAAAAGTAATAATTACTATTGCTTTACTTCCTTTTTGTCTACATAATTAAATAAATAATCAATATCTAATTCTTTTATTTTACCCAGTTTTTGTAAAGATTTTACATCTAAATCTTTCTTATTACCAATAACCATCACATTATAAGATTCTCCTTTAATATTTTTATTAAAGAATGTCTTTAAATCTTCCATGGTCATTCCTTTAATAGTATTGTACATTGCCTCTCTATTGTCATTATCAATTCCTAATTTTTTAAGTCTTTCATAAGACCAAAAAATATTAGATTTTGTAATTCTTTGCGCTGCTAATTTCTTTAAAGTAGCTTCTTTAGCTGCATTAAATTGTTTTTCGGCTTCAGGCATATCATTCATTAATTCCATCATTGCATCTACAGCCTGCTCTAATTTGTTAGCTTGCGTACCAACATAAGCCATTACATAATTAGGAGAATCTTTTTTAGAAGCTCCTTGATAAGAAGCAAAAGCAGAATATGCTAAAGATTTAGATTCTCTAATCTCCTGAAATACAATTGATGATAAACCACTTCCAAAATACGTATTAAACAACGTTGAAGCTGCCATATTTTCTGGTTTAAAAGGCTCTCCTTTTGCCAAAAACATTAGTTCCGTTTGTACCATATCATAATCTGTAAAGAATACATTGTCACCAGTTTCGGTTTCTTTATATACTTTTGCCACTGGATATTCTTTTAACTCTCCATATACTTTATGATTGATATTAAGTGATGCCACAGCAGTATCTACATCTTTACCATAATAAAAAATACGTTGCTTATAATTTTTCATATCCTTAATAAGCGCAACTAATTCTTCAGGATCAATAGCTTTTAATTCATCTATTTGCATGATGTCTCTTAAAGGAGAATCCTCACCATATTTACCGTAGTTCATCAAACCGTTCCAAAGAATATTTCCTTTTTGTGTTTTTCCGTCCTGACGCCCTTTGTAGATTTTTTCTACATATTTATCATATGCTTCTTTATCTGCTTTAGCGTTATCCCAAAGATGTTCTAACAACTTTAAACCTTCATCTAAATTTTCTTTTAATCCGCTTAAACCAACATACGTTTTATCGCTTGCAGTGCTAACATAATAAGATATTCCCAATTTATAGAACTCTTTTTTAAGTTCTTCATTGGTATATTTATCAGTTCCAATATATTCTAAATAACCAGCAGCTAAAGATAATTTTTTATCATTATCACTTCCCATATCAAAAATGATATTCATATCGAATAAATCATTTTTATCATTTAAAACATAAGAAACTTTAATTCCGTTTTCGGTCTTCGTTTCTTTAATTGCTGTCTTATAATCTACATATTTAGGCTGTAAAGGTTTCGATTCTATCTTATTGAAAGCTGTAATAAATTCAGAACTTTTATCTCTATTTAAATGTACAGGTGTAATTCCCGGATTTGCTACTTTTACAATATTCTTGTCCTCTCCTTTTCTTTTGTAAGTAACTACATAATTATCTTGATAAAAATTCTTAGCAAAAGCCACTAATTGCTCTTTTGATATTTTCTTTAAATCGTCTAAAAACTGAACTCTTTTAGACCAATCTTGTTGATAAATAAATGCATTTACATAGGTGTCCGCTAAAGCTGAATTGTCTTCATACTGTTTTGTTTGGCTTAATTTTAAGTCATTTACAACAGCTTCAATCATCCAATCTTCAAACTCGCCATTTTTTAATTTTTCTATTTGAGCTAATAACAATTCTTTAACTTCATCTAACGTTTGACCCGTTTTTGGTGATCCTGTAAAAGAATGATACCCATAATCATTTAAAAAAGTTGGCGAACAACTTGCTCTTTGCACCAATTGTTTCTGATTTAAATTTAAATCGATAATACCAGCATTACCGTTTGCCATAATCATATCACAAAGGGTTACCATTTTTTCTTCTTCTGTATTTATTCCTTCAGATCTAAAAGCGATAGAAATAGATTCAGACGTTGGACCAAAGACTTCATTTACAATTGGAGCTGTAATTTTTTCTTCTTTAGGCAAAGTTGGATGTGTTAATTCTTTTCTCTTGAATTTACCAAAAGCAGCATTTACTTTTTTAATGGTAGGTTCAAATTCAAAATCTCCCACTAAGATTACTGCCATGTTATTAGGCACATAATATTTGTTAAAATAATTATGGATATCTACCATAGAAGGATTTTTTAAATGATCTGCCTTACCAATAGTTGTTTGTTGTCCGTAAGGATGATTTGGAAATAAACCATCTAACATGGCAGCATAACGTTTTCTGAAATCATTATCCTGACCTCTATTAAACTCTTCAAAAACTGCTTCTAATTCCGTATGAAACAGACGTAAGACCAAAGTGCTAAAACGTTCTGCTTCTAAATCTACCCATTTATCTAATTCATTTGCAGGAATTTTATTTGTATATACCGTTTGCTCAAACCATGTATATGCATTTGTACCTGTAGCCCCTAAAGATGCCGTCATTTTATCATATTCATTGGCAATAGAATAATTAGACGCTTCTAAAGAAACTTTATCAATTTCTTTATACAATGCCAATTTTTTGTCTGCATCTTTTTCTGCTCTATGCTGTTCATATAAGTCAGAAATTTTATCTAAAAATACTTTTTCTTTTTCCCAATTTACAGTTCCTATTTTATGAGTTCCTTTAAACACCATGTGTTCTAAATAATGTGCCAAACCTGTAGATTCTTTTGGGTCGTAATTAGAACCAGCTCTTACGGCAATGTAAGTTTGAATTTTGGGTTCATCAGAATTCTGACTTAAATACACTTTTAACCCATTTTCTAAAGTATACAAGCGTAAACCTGTTGGGTCATTCTGTACTGTTTCATAAGATAACCCGTTGGAATCTTTTTGCGAAGTTACCTCATAATTCTTTTCTTTCTTTTTGCTAGTAGTACAACTTACTGCTGTAACTAACAAAAAGCTAATGCATAACAATTTTAGTTCTTTCATAAATATTAATTTTGGTTGAAATAAAAAACTCCGTTGAATTTACGAATTCAACGGAGTTTATGCTATTTTATTGTAAAACTTTAACAGTTTCTTAATGGAAATCGATTTAATTTAAGACTTTTGCAATCATTTCACCAATTTTAGCTGGAGAGCTCACTACGTGAATTCCGTTTTCTGCTAAAATTTTCATTTTTGCTTGTGCTGTATCATCAGCTCCACCAACAATTGCACCTGCGTGCCCCATTGTTCTTCCTGCTGGTGCAGTTTGACCTGCTATAAAACCAACAACCGGCTTTCTGTTTCCATCAGCTTTAATCCATTGTGCCGCTTCAGCTTCCAAATTCCCTCCAATTTCACCAATCATAACAATTGCTTCTGTTTCTGGATCATTCATTAACATCTCAACTGCTTCTTTTGTTGTAGTTCCAATAATTGGATCTCCACCAATACCAATAGCTGTAGTAATTCCGTAACCTTGTTTTACAACTTGGTCTGCTGCTTCATACGTTAAAGTTCCAGATTTAGAAACGATACCTACTCTACCCTTTTTAAAGATAAAACCTGGCATAATACCAACTTTAGCTTCATCTGGTGTAATTACACCCGGACAGTTAGGTCCAACCAATCGACAGTCTCTACTATCAATATAAGCTTTTACTTTTACCATGTCTGCAGTAGGAATTCCTTCTGTAATACAAATGATAACTTTTATTCCTGCGTCTGCAGATTCCATAATTGCATCCGCAGCAAAAGCTGGTGGTACAAAAATAATAGAAGTGTCTGCCCCAACCTTATCTACAGATTCTTTAACGGTATTAAAAACAGGTTTTCCTAAATGTACTTGACCTCCTTTTCCTGGAGTTACCCCTCCAACAACATTCGTTCCATAATCAATCATTTGACCAGCGTGAAAAGTACCTTCACTACCTGTAAAACCTTGAACAATAATTTTTGAATTTTTATTTACTAAAACACTCATTGGTTTGATTTTTTTTATATTGTTACACAAAAATAGTTTATTGATTGTTTCTAAAAAAGTATTCAAACAAATTATTATCAATAAAAAAGTAATAATTATATGTTTAGATAGCCTTTTTAAAGAATAAGATACTCTTAAAAGTTTTTAGAGAGTTTATCTAAAAATTTATGAGTTCTTTCTATCTTTTAAAAAACGTTTTATTTCTGCCATTTCTTTTAATTTTTCTCTTGATTCTGAAACTGGAGTACCAAAATAACTTTTTCCTCCTGCAACAGATTTAGTAACACCTGTTTGTCCCAGAATTATAGCTCCTTTACCTATAGTAATTCCGCTATTGGTACCAACCTGCCCCCAAATAGTAACTTCATCTTCTATAATTACACAACCAGCAATACCCGTTTGCGAAGCTATTAAACATTTTTTACCAATTTTGGTATCATGCCCAACATGAACTTGGTTGTCAATTTTGGTACCTTTTCCAATAGTTGTATCACCAGAAACGCCTTTATCAATAGTACAAGATGCTCCTAAATCTACATTATCTTCTAAAACTACTCTTCCTCCAGAAATTAATTTATCAAATCCTTCTGGTCTGTTTTTATAATAAAATGCATCCGCTCCTAAAACCGTATTCGCATGAATGGTAACATTATTACCTATTACTGAATTATCATAAATAGTTACATTTGGATGAATTACACAATTTTCACCAACAGTAACATTGTTTCCTATAAATACATTTGGTTGAATAATTGTATTCTCTCCAATAATAGCCGATTCAGAAATACTAACTTTAGCAGTTATAAATGGATTAAAATGCTTTGTTATTTTATTAAAATCACGAAAAGGATCCTCTGAAATTAATAAAGCTTTTCCTACTGGGCAATCTACTTTTTTGTTGATTAAAATAGTAGTTGCTGCAGAGTTTAATGCTTTGTCATAGTATTTAGGATGATCTACAAAAACAATATCTCCTTTTTCTACAACATGAATCTCATTGATTCCTAAAATCTCAAAATTTTCATCACCAATAAAATCTGTGTTTATCAGTTTTGCTATTTGCTGAAGCGTATGTGGTTTTTTGAATTTCATGTTTCAGTTTTCAGTAGCAGTAATCAGTCACAGTTTCAGTATTGAGTAAGCACTGCAAACTGCTACTGAATACTGCCCACTAATTCTTACTCTTTAATACGTTCTTGATATGTTCCTTTGGTAGTTTCTATCTTAATTTTATCTCCTTCATTAATAAACAAAGGGACGTTTACAGACGCTCCTGTTTCTACCGTAGCAGGTTTAGTTGCATTGGTAGCAGTATTTCCTTTAACTCCAGGCTCTGCGTGTGTTACTTCTAAAATTACACTTGCTGGTAAATCTACAGAAAGTGGCATGTTATCTTCAGAATTGATGATAATTGTTACAATTTCTCCTTCTTTCATTAATCCAGGATTATCTAAAGCCGCTTCTAACAAACGAATTTGAGTATAATCTGCTTCATTCATAAAGTGATAAAATTCACCATCATGATATAAAAACTGAAATTTATGAGTTTCTACACGTACATCGTCAATTTTTCTTCCTGCAGGAAAAGTATTATCTACTACTTTACCGTTGGTAACACTTTTTAATTTTGTTCTAACAAATGCAGGTCCTTTACCTGGTTTAACATGTAAAAATTCTATAATTTTGTATATATCGTTGTTATATTTAATACACAATCCGTTTCTAATATCTGATGTTGTTGCCATATTTTTGCTGTATGCTTTTGGTATTTGTTAAAAGCAATTATTGTTAGTTATACTTATAATTTTCTGTAATTACTCTCTAATTTTAATATAAAAAATTAGTTAGCTTTAGAGTATCCTTTCATAATTCCTCTATGCGAATCTTTTATAAATTGAATAATTTCATCGCGTTCTGGAGTTGCTTCCATTTCTGCTTCAATAATATCAATCGCTTGGGAATTATTATAATTTCTTTGAAATAAAATTCTATATATATTCTGAATTTCTCTTATTTTTTCAGTTGAAAAACCTCTTCTACGTAAACCTACTGAGTTAATACCTACATAAGCAAGTGGCTCTCTAGCGGCTTTAACAAATGGAGGAACATCTTTTCTTACCAAAGAACCTCCTGTAACAAATGCGTGGTTACCTATAGAAGCAAATTGATGTACTGCAACCATACCTGCCAAAACTACATTGTCTCCAATAGTTACATGACCAGCTAGGGTTGTGTTATTAGAAAAAATACAATTATCGCCAACAAAAGTATCATGTGCAACATGGCAATAGGCCATTATTAAACAATTGTTACCAATTTTGGTTTTCATTCTATCTGATGTACCTCTGTTTATAGTAACGCATTCTCTTATGGTAACATTATTCCCTATTTCTACTGTAGTTTCTTCATCGTTAAACTTTAAATCTTGAGGAATTGCAGAAATAACTGATCCCGGAAAAATCCTACAATTTTCACCAATTTTAGCACCTTCCATAATGGTTACGTTAGAACCAATCCAAGTTCCGGAACCTATGGTTACATTATTATGAATGGTTGTAAACGGTTCTATTACTACGTTTCTTGCTATTTTTGCTTGCGGATGTACATACGCTAATGGTTGATTCATAACTTATTTTTTTCTTGCAATTTGAGCCATTAATTCTGCTTCTGCTACTATCTTTCCGTTCGCATACGCATAGGCTTGCATATGGCAAATACCTCTTCTAATTGGTGTAATTAATTCACATTTAAAGGTAAGTGTATCTCCTGGCAACACCTTTTGTTTAAATTTAACATTATCCATCTTCATAAAATAAGTTAGATAATTTTCTGGGTCTGGAACTGTGTTTAAAACTAAAACACCACCACATTGTGCCATTGCTTCAATTTGTAACACTCCTGGCATTACTGGTGAACCTGGAAAATGACCAACGAAAAAGTTTTCGTTCATGGTTACATTTTTCATTCCTACCACATGTTTATCAGAAAGTTCTAGAATTCTATCTATCAATAAAAATGGTGGTCTATGAGGTAAAACGTCCATAATCTGATAAATATCCATTAATGGCGGTAAATTCAAATCGTATTGAGGAACATTATTTCTTTTTTCTTGCTTAATAATCTTTGCTAATTTCTTTGCAAACGTGGTATTCACTAAATGTCCTGGTTTATTTGCAATAACCTTTCCTTTAATTCTAATACCAACCAAAGCTAAATCTCCAATAACATCTAATAATTTATGTCTAGCAGCTTCATTAGCCCAATGTAAAGTAAGATTGTCTAAAATTCCGTTAGGTTTAACAGCAATATTATCTTTATTGAAAGCTTTTTTTAATTTCGCCATCGTTTCTGTAGATAATTGTTTATCTACATACACAATTGCATTATTTAAATCTCCACCTTTAATAAGATCGTGTTCTAAAAGCATTTCAATTTCATGCAAAAAACTAAACGTTCTTGCTGCAGCAATTTTTTCTTTAAAATCAGAAATCTTTTCTAAATTTGCATTTTGAGTCCCTAATATTTTAGTACCAAAATCTACCATAGCTGTAACCTGGTACTCATCTGAAGGCATTAAAATAATTTCGCTGCCTGTAACATCATCTTTAAAAGAAATAATTTCTTTTACTACATATTCTTCAATTTCTGCTTCTTGTTCTTGTATACCTGCTTTTTCTAAAGCTTCTACAAAATATTTAGAAGAACCATCCATAATTGGAGGTTCAGAAGAATCTAATTCAATTAAAAGGTTGTCTAAATCTAAACCAACTGCAGCAGCTAAAACGTGCTCTGAAGTCTGAATTTGAACACCATTTTTTTCTAAGTTTGTTCCTCTTTGTGTATTGATAACGTATTCTGCCTTTGCCTCTATAATTGGGGATCCTTCTAAATCTATTCTGCTAAAAGCAAAACCATGATTTATAGGAGCAGGTTTAATTGTCATGTTTACGGTATTACCTGTATGAATACCAACACCTGATAAACTTACTTCTTTTTGAATTGTTTTTTGCTTCTTACTCATTTATGTTTGGTTTTTGAGTCTTCAACTCTTTTTCTATATTGTTAATTTTCGATGCTATTTTAGGTAAATTTCTAAAATAAACCGAACTTTTATTAAAATCTTGTATTTTAAATGCAGGCGATCCGTTTACCATTTCATTATCTTTTAAGCTTTTAGAAATACCTGCTTGGGCTAAAATCTTTACATTATCACCAATAACTATATGGCCAACAAAACCTACTTGCCCACCAATCATACAATTTTTACCAATTTTTGTTGATCCTGCAATACCTGTTTGAGCAGCAATTACGGTGTTTTCTCCAATTTCTACGTTATGAGCAACCTGTATTTGGTTGTCTAATTTAACACCTTTATTTATAATGGTAGATCCCATTGTTGCTCTGTCTATTGTACAAGCAGAACCAATATCTACATTATCCTTTATAATAACATTACCAATTTGAGGTATTGCTGTATATACTCCATATTTATCTGGTGCAAAACCAAATCCATCTCCACCTATTATAGTTCCGGAATGAATTTTACAATTATTTCCTATTACCGTTTCAGAATAAATTTTCACTCCCGAAAAGATAACACAGTTATCTCCTATAATTGTATTGTCGCCAATGTAAGCGTTTGGATAAATTTTTACATTTTCTCCCAAAATTACGTTTTCTCCTATATATGAGAATGCACCAATATATTCATTAACACCTATTTTTGCCGAATCAGAAATAAAATGTGGTACTTCCCTACCCGTTTTATTATTTTTTACCTCATTATAAAACGCTAATATTTTAGAGAAAGCTTCATAGGCATTTTCTACTTTTATTAGTGTAGATTTTACTTCTTTTTCTGGAACAAAAGTACTGTTAACAATAACTACAGATGCATGTGTAGTATATAAAAAGGACTTATATTTTGGATTAGACAAAAAGGTTAACGAACCTTTTTCTCCTTCTTCTATCTTAGATAATTTAGAAACTTCTACATTAGAATTACCAACGATGTTACCTTCTAAAATATCTGCTATTTGTTGTGCTGTAAATTTCATTAGACGCAAAAATATAAAATTTATAGTGATTTGGCTAATCTCATTTTATTTTGGATAGCAAATAAAGTGTTTTATCACCGGATTTGTTAACGCTTGCAAATTTAATTGGTCAGATGCTTTTGCAATATCTGTTAGTTTTCCCTTTTTATTCAGAATAAAAATAGGTTTTTCTTGCTGATATGCTTGGTTTTTGATCTTTTTAGTGAAAACAAAATATTTTGCTTCGTTTTCTGAAAGTTCTAATTTATTAGAAACATTATTTATTTTTTTATTTAATTCTTCCGCTTCAAATTCTTTTTGCTGAATTTCTATACGCAACAATTTTCTATCAACAATCATATTAGATAATAAGGATAAAATTTTATCACTATGATTTGTCCATTCTTTTATGGCAGACATCACATCATAATCATCTAATTTAGAAAACATTTCTAAAGTTTCATCTGTAAAGTTTTCTTGAGATATTTTTTTATACAAGAAATAATGTAAAGAAGTACTTGCAAATAATGCGACTCCTTTTTCTGCTAATTCTTTGGCTCTTTTTAAAACATTTACCAGCATATTTTCTGCTACTAAACCTGTTTTATGCAAGTATACTTGCCAATACATTAATCTTCTAGCTATTAAAAAATTTTCTACAGAATAAATACCTTTTCCTTCAATAACTAGCTCATCATCTTGTACATTCATCATAGCAATTAACCGATCAGAAGAAATATTACCTTCTGTAACACCTGTATAAAAGCTATCGCGCTTTAAATAATCTAATCGATCTATATCTAATTGACTAGAAATAAGTTTACACAAAAATTTTCTATGATACTTGCCTTCAAATATTTCTATGGCTAAATCTAATTTTCCATCAAATTCTTTATTTAACTTTTTCATGAATTTTAAAGAAATTTCTTCATGCGAAATTCCATTTACAATGCTATGTTCTAAAGCATGTGAAAAAGCTCCATGACCAATATCGTGCAATAAAATTGCAACATAAAGTCCATTTTCTTCTTCCTTGGAAATTTCTATTTCCTTAAAACGCAAAACTCTTACCGCTTTTTGCATTAAATGCATACAACCTATTGCATGATGAAAACGAGTATGATTTGCTCCTGGATATACTAAATTAGAAAAACCCATTTGAGCTATTCTTCTTAATCGCTGAAAATAAGGATGTTCTATTAAATCAAAAATTAAAGTATTTGGTATTTGAATAAATCCGTAAATAGGATCATTCAGAATCTTTAATTTATTATGTTTTTTATTCTTCAAATGAGTGTTTTTTATCAACTTAAACAAAAGTACATAATATTATTAGATGCAATTAACTACTATTCTTTTTTGTATTATAAAATGAATTTACACTTAAAAAATAAACATAATTAATATATAAGATAGCATAGACCTTTCTATGCAAACAAAAGGGCTTTGTAAACTTTGCTATAAACTTTGATACATTTAAGAATTAGATTCTTTTTTTTGGCAATATTTTATCATTTTTAAAAACCAAAAAGTACAACTTTTAGTTACTTTTATCGTTAAATGTTAAAATTATAAACGAAAATATGAGCAGTATACAAATTTTATGGGTTGATGATGAAATAGAATTATTAAAACCTCACATTCTTTTTTTAGAACGTAAAAATTACGAAGTAACTACTTGTACAAATGGTGCAGATGCTATAGATTTAGTAGGAGAACAAAAATTCGATATCGTTTTTTTAGATGAAAATATGCCTGGTTTAACAGGCTTAGATACCCTTGCAGAAATTAAACAAAAACAAGCAAATTTGCCTGTGGTAATGATTACAAAGAGCGAAGAAGAATATATAATGGAAGAAGCAATTGGCTCTAAAATTGCAGATTATTTAATAAAACCCGTAAACCCAAATCAAATTTTATTAAGTTTAAAAAAGAACTTAGATCATTCTCGTTTAGTCTCAGAAAAAACAACATCTAGTTATCAACAAGAATTTAGAAAAATATCTATGGATTTAGCCATGGTAAATTCTTATGAAGAATGGATTGATCTTTACAAAAAACTAGTTCATTGGGAGCTAGAACTAGAAAACATTAGCGATCCAGGAATGTTAGGTATTTTAGAAAGCCAAAAACAAGAAGCCAATAGTCAGTTTTTTAAATTCATCAAAAAAAATTACGAAGACTATTTAACCGCACATGATAAACCTACTTTTTCTCATACCTTATTTAAAAACTATGTGGTGCCAGAATTAAGTAAAAAACAAGGCGTTTTATGGGTTATAATAGATAATTTACGTTATGATCAATACAGAATTTTAGAACCATTAATTAATAATTTTTATAAAAAAGACCAAGAGTATTCCTATTTCTCCATTTTACCAACCGCAACACAATATGCTAGAAACGCCATGTTTTCTGGTTTAATGCCTTCTGAAATGGAAAAACGTTATCCAAATTTTTGGAAAAATGATATTGATGAAGGCGGAATGAATTTATATGAAAATGACTTTTTAACCGCACAAATAAAACGTTTAGGCATAGATATTAAACACGAATATTATAAAATTACCAATCTTAAAAACGGTAAAGATTTAGCCGATAATTACAACGGTACAAAACAAAATGATTTAACCGCTGTGGTGTATAATTTTGTAGATATGTTGTCTCATTCTAAAACAGAAATGGAAGTAATTAAAGAATTAGCAGGAGACGATAAGGCATACAGAAGTTTAACTTTAAGTTGGTTTAAAAACTCACCTTTGTTCGAAATTATTCAAAAAGCGCAACAATTAGGTCAGAAATTAATAATTACCACAGACCACGGAACCATCAATTGTAAAAACCCAACCAAAGTTATTGGCGATAAAAATATTAGTGCCAATTTACGCTACAAAACAGGTAAAAGCCTAACCTATGAAGATAAAGACGTGTATGCCGTTAGAAATCCAAAAGACATATTTTTGCCAACAGTAGCCATGAATAGTTCATTTATTTTTGCAAAAGAAGATTTGTTTTTTGCGTACCCAAACAACTTTAATCACTTTGTAAAATACTATAAAAACACCTATCAACATGGAGGCGTTTCTTTAGAAGAAATGATTATTCCATGTGCTGTTTACAGTCCTAAATAAATTAGTTTACAGTATTTTAGTAAGCAATAATCCGTTACAATAAAAGTGTAAAAAAAGGATGTTTTCTATATTATAAATTAGTAGAAGCTATTTCCTGCTTTCACTACTCGCTTTTTTTGCAGAAAAAGCAAAAAAGAGCTCAAACAGACCGCTCAATCAGGGCTAAACTTGTTTGCTAGCAGCAATTAATTATAAAAAGTCCGACAAGGTTTAACTACTTGTCGGACTTTTTGTTTTCATCAAATTCAGCATTACAAATATATTATTAGGTTCTAAGCATCATTTACTTTATATTATTGAGCGTAAACTGTAACTGTTTACTAAATAGTTTTTATATTTTTGTAATTATGAACAAAAACTATTCTTTAGAAAATCTATCTGAAGTGGCAGCAGAACTTATTGCATCCGTAGAAAACAAAACACTATTGTTTTACGGACAAATGGGCGTTGGTAAAACCACACTTATAAAAGAAATATGTAAACAATTAGATGTTTTAGACAGCATCTCCTCTCCTACTTTTTCATTGGTAAATGAGTATCATACCTCTAAAAATGAAAAAGTTTTTCATTTCGATTTTTACAGAATTGAAGACGAAGAAGAGGCTTTAGATATGGGAATCGAAGAATATTTTGATAATAATGACTGGTGTTTGGTAGAATGGCCAGAAAATATAGAAAATTTGCTACCTTTAGATGCTGTTCAAATTCATTTATCTATTTTAAATGATGCACAAAGAAATATTCAACTAAAATAACTAAACTATGAGTTCATTTTCTCCTTTCAGTAAAGAAGAATTACTTCCGCAAGAAGAAATGTTAGAAATTAAAAGGCAAAAAGGAGAACTTTTTATTGGTTTACCAAAAGAAACCTATTTGGGCGAAAAACGTGTTTGTTTAACACCAGATGCCGTTTCTGCATTATGTGCTCACGGACATAGAGTTGTTATAGAAACAGGTGCAGGAGATCATGCAAATTATGCAGACAGAGAATATTCTGAAGCCGGTGCTAAAATTTCTTACGATGTAGAAGAAGCTTTTAAATGCAATATTGTTTTAAAAGTTGCGCCACCAACAGAAAGCGAAATTGAATATATGAATCCACAAACGATTCTAATTTCTTCTTTACAGTTAAAAACTCAAAATAAAAAATACTTTGAATGTTTAGCTAAAAAACGAATTACAGCCGTTGCTTTCGATTATATAAAAGACGACCATAATACGTACCCTATAGTAAAATCTTTAAGTGAAATAGCAGGTACTGCTTCTGTATTAATTGCCGCAGAATTAATGAGCGGAATTAACAAAGGAAACGGTTTGTTATTAGGTAATATTGGTGGTGTTCCGCCTTCTAGTGTTGTTATTTTTGGTGCAGGAACCGTAGGTGAATATGCTGCTAAAACAGCTATTGGTTTAGGTGCACGCGTTAAAGTTTTTGATAATTCTATTAGTAAGTTACGTAAATTACAAGATTCTATAAATGCTCCTATTTATACATCTACATTACAGCCAAAATCGGTTGCCAAGGCTTTAATGCGTGCAGATGTAGCAATTGGAGCCATTCGAGGTAAAAATAGATCACCAATTTGTGCCACAGAAGAAATGGTAGAAACCATGAAAGAAGGTGCTGTTATTATAGATGTTAGTATAGATAGAGGTGGTTGTTTCGAAACCTCAAATGTTACTACACATAAAACGCCTACTTTTATAAAACATGGTGTTGTACATTACTGCGTACCTAATATTCCTGCTCGTTATGCAAGAACAGCTTCTTTGTCTATTAGTAATATTTTTACACCTTATTTATTAAATATAGCCGAAGAAGGCGGTTTTGAAAATGCTGCACGTTATGATAAAAGTTTGCGAAACGGAATGTATTTCTATCATGGAATTCTTACAAATAAAACGGTTGCAGATTGGTTTGATTTACCTTTTAGAGATATTAATTTGTTGATTATTTAAAAGCTTTTCTAACAGCAATATTTTTGTCTTATAAATATTTTCTATATGAAACATTTCACATTTAAAACAAGTAACCTAAATAGATTTTTAAAATCTATCGTTTTTGTTGCTGCACTTATAATTACATCTTCTTTATTTTCTCAAACAGTAAGTGTAGATGATACCAAAACGGCAGAAGAACTGGCTAACCAACTTATAGATAATTCTTGTATCTCAAAATCTAGTTTTAATAGTTCTTCCAATCAATCTGTTGCTTCATTTACTAATAATGGTGGTAGTTTTCCAATATCTGAAGGGATAATTATAAGATCTGGTATTGCAAAACAGACTGAAGGTACATTTACTAACACAAATTTAAGTAGCGAGAATTCTACTAATGGAGATGCTAATTTACAAACTTATAGTAATAATGAAGGTGGAACAAAAGACATAACCGATGTTGGTTTTTTAGAGTTTAATTTCACCCCAGTAGGTAAAGAATTTAGTTTCAATTACATATTTGCTTCTAATGAATATAGCGAGTATCAATGTGAAAGCGGAGATATTTTCGCAATTATTCTAACCAATTTAGAAACAGGTGTTAGTGCAAACATTGCAACTATTACCGATAATGAAAGTGTTTCTGTAAAAAACATAAGAGATGGACTATTAAATGGTTTATGCTCTTCAAAAAATGCTAATTTATTTAGCACGTATTATGGAGATAATAGTGATAATTCTTCGATAAATATGCGAGGTTTTACCACAAAACTAAAAGCCTCTGCAACCGTAATTCCTAATACTAAATATCAAATAAAATTTGTAATTGGAGATTATGGTAACTCAGATCTTGATTCTGCAGTGTTTATAGAAACAGGAAGTTTTAATAATTCTTTAGATTTAATTGCTGATAAATCACTCTGCTCCGGAGAAAATGTAGTTATCGATTCTGGTTTTCCTATAACTGATGGATTTAAGTTTGAATGGAAAAAAAATAACGTGCTCCTTTCTGGCGAAAACGGAACAACACTAACAGTGAATAGTCCAGACACCTATTCACTAACAATTACATCTTTATCTGATGTTAGTTGCCAGCTAAATAGTAATATTGAAATTACAACAATTACAGCAACCAAACCAGTTGATATTAAACTTTGTGAAGAAGTTACTACTATTAATATTCCTTATAATGTACAAAGTCAAATCTTAAACGGGGCAAGCCTTTCTAATTATACTCTTAATTATTTTGAATCATTAAGCGCCGCTAATAATAATACCCCTTCTATTCCAAACCCAACAAATTACCCAGTAACAAATAGCACATTTACGCTTTGGGCAAGATTAGCAAGTAAAGATAATACCTGTTTCGATGTAGTTAGCTTTAATGTAGAAATCACTCCCAAACCAAAGGTAGATACATTACCAGATGCTTATGTTTGTAATGAATATGAATTACCAGTACTAACTAATGGAGAGTATTATACAGAAACTTTAGGAGGCGGAACAAAATTAGCAGCTGGAAATAATATTACAACTGAAAGCACAATATATATTTACAGCAAGGATACTACTTCAGAATGCCGCAATCAAACTAGTTTTGAAGTATTGTTTTCTGAAAATTATAATATAGAACGAGAATATTGTGGAGAATTTAAAGTTCCTGCTACTAAATTTGGTCAATTTTATACAGACGTAAATGGCCCAAATGGAACTGGAGAATTAATACCAACTGATACAATTTTAACAGAAGAAAACACAACTATTTATTTTTATTCTAAATTAAATGGAGTGACTTGTACTGAAAAGAAATTCGACTTAATTATTCATCCATTACCAGGTATAGATACAATAAAAGACATAATTACTTGTAATTCTTATACCTTAGATCCATTACCAAGCGGAGGTGCTTATTATACAGGATATAAAGGCTCTGGTTCTAGATATCTACCAGGTGACCTAATAACATCTTCAATTCGTCTATTTATTTATAATAAAAACGAAGTTACGGGTTGTGCGTCTGGTGGACTTTTACCTAATAGAGTATTTATTACAATTATAGATCCTAAAGAATTTGAAGATGTTACAGAATGCGGTAGCTATATCATACCCAATAAACCTATTGGAAAATATTATAAAACAAATGTATTTGACGAAGAAAATATAATACCAGCCGGAACAGAAATTACTGAATCAAAAAATATATATTATTATGCAGATGAAATAACTACCACTCCAAATTGTACTGGTTATGAAATTTCTGTCACTATTAATCCACTTCCACCAATAGATACTTTAGATAATATTGTAAGGTGTGAGGATGATTTACCTAAATTGCCTGCATTAAATATTGGAAAATATTATACCATGTCTGGTGGTTTAGGTGATGAGCTATTTGAAAACGACGTTATTAACAGCTCACAAACAATTTATATTTACAATACAAACGAATTTTGCGACGCAGAAACAAGCTTTGATGTAATAATTAAACCTATTCCAACAATACCAGATTTCCCTGATATTCAAGAATGTGGCCCTTTCGAGTTACCAGTGCTAAGTTTTAATGGAAGGTATTTTACAGAAACAGGTGGACCAAACGGAACTGGAACAGAATTATTTGCTGGAGATTTCACTGAAAATGAAGAACAAACTATATATGTTTATAAAGAAGACCCAGAAATAGCAACTTGTAGCAATGAAAAAAGTTTTAAAGTAAGTATATTAGGCAGTGCTGTAGATAAATTTGATGACGTAATAAAAGCTTGTGAATCTTATACTTTACCTTCATTAACAAAAGCAGGTAATTACTATAAAAATGAAGACAAAACAGAACCTCTAAATGCAGGAGATATAATTACTGAATCACAAACCATTTACATCATAAGTGATAACTCTAGATTTGAACCTTGCCAAAATATAAGTTCTTTTTATGTTCAGATATCAGAAGAACCTAATTTAGAAGATTTAGGAGTATTAACAAATATAGATCAATGTGGGTCTTTTTCACTTACTACCATAACAAACCCAGATATTATATTAGAATATTATAGAGATATAAATAGAACAGACCTTATAGATTCTTCTGATTATACTATTACAAACGAAACTACAGAAGACGTAACTTACACTATTTATGTTCGTGCATACCCTGCTGAGAACCCTGATTGTTATGCAGATGGCAGTTTTACAGTAACAATTTATAATGGATTAACTTTAGATATAAATGGAGGTACAATTTGTGTTGATGACGATGGAAATATCATCAAGGAATCGATATTAGAAACTGCTCTAGACCCAAATGTATACGATATAAAATGGTATTTAGAAGGCACCTTACTAAACTCGGTATCTACTGCCAACTGGAACATTACAGAAACAGGAACCTACACAGTTGAGGCTACAAAAATAAGCCCTATTAGCAATACTGATTGCGATTACAACCCAACAGAAGTGATTGTAGAAAAAGCGACGACTCCAGAATTTGAAGTTAACGTATTGTCTAGTAATTTTTCTGCCTTTTATGCTATAGAAATCAATACTATTATTGAACAAGGTATCGGTAATTATACATACTCTTTAGATAACGGAGAATATCAAACGGATAATACATTTAGTGATATTAGCCCAGGAACACATATAGTTACTGTAAAAAACGACCCAAGTTTTTGTAATGATGTTATAATTGAGTTTACTGCCTTAAATAATCCAAGTTATTTTAATCCTACAAAAGGAAATTGGAATATAACAGATTTACAAGCTGATGCTTCCGCGACAATAGATATTTTTGATCGATTTGGTATTCATATAAAAACGATAAAACCAAAAAATGGTTTAAGTGGCGGATGGAACGGTGAAAATAATAATGGTAAAAAAATGCCTAGTACAGATTATTGGTATGTACTAAAATATACAAACGAAGATGGAAATCCTGCTATTTTTAGATCGCACCTTTCTTTAATAAGAAAATAAGTTATTTTGCTTAAATCTGATTTAAAAACTTAAATTTGCATTTCAAAATTTTACAATGCTCATTAAAAGAATAGGTTATTATTTAGTAGGTTTATCGTTAGGTTGTGTTGCTGTATATTTTTTCTGGCAAAAGAAACAAGCTACATTTGATTATGGAATGGATGCAAGAACATTAAAATCTATCAGAATTAAAGAGCGTTTATTTTCTGATGATGCTAAAAATGCCATGCATAAATTTAATATTGATACTTTAAAAATAAATACCATTTTATATACTGGTGATGTTGATTTTGGAAAAAGCAAACCAAGACAAAAACCCTGTGCAGAATATTATATCACAGGTAAAAAAGACTTAGAAAAAGTAAGTTTATTGGTAAAACGTTGCGACTCTTCTGCTACCATTGAGCAGGTTATTGTGGAGTAAACTTATTTTTAATATCTATAAATTGATAATAAATATCTATATTTATTAAAAGATGTCATTTCTATTATAGTAGGAATGGCATCTTTTTTATTCAGTTTTTAATTTTTCTAAATAATATCTTTCAATTTTATCTACATTTTTAATGGTTTTTCGAACCCAATTAAAATACAAAACGTCCTTTTCTTCTTTAGATAATTGCCAATCAACAGAAGAATTTCTCAATTTTGTGGTTACGTCTTGTAAAATAATAGCTGCAGCAACAGAAATATTTAAACTTTCTGTAAAACCAACCATTGGTATTTTTAAAAATCCGTCTGCTTGTTCTTTTACATAGTCGGAAACGCCCTCTGCCTCCACTCCAAACACAAATGCAGATTTTTTAGTAACATCAAAATCTTGTAGTAAACAAGAATCATTATGTGGTGTTGTTGCTATAATTTGATAGCCTTGTTCACGCAAATGATCTAAACAAACTTTAGTATTGTCTCCGTCTTTTTTATATCGTTTAGAAGTAATCCATTTCTGAGAACCTTTTGCTACATGTCTAGATACTTTATTGGTGTATTTGTTTTCTATTGCATGTACGTCTTGTACTCCAAAAATATCTGCAGTTCTAACAACCGCACTTGCATTATGAGGTTGAAAAATATCTTCTAAAACTACCGTAAAATGACGCGTCCTATCTTCTAAAACCTTCTTAAAAAGATTTTTCCTTTTATCCGTTAAATAGGTTTCAAAATAATTTAATAGTTTTTCATCAATCATAAGTACAAACTTAGAATTATTATTTTTATCTTCATTGTAGATTTTATAAAAATACAAAAACCTACATTGTTATGAAGAATTTAGTTGTTTTAACTGGAGCAGGAATTTCTGCAGAAAGTGGCATACAAACATTTAGGGATGCCGATGGTTTATGGGAAGGTCATAATGTTATGGAAGTAGCATCTCCAGAAGGTTTTGCTGCAAATCCTAAATTGGTTTTAAACTTTTACAACGAGAGAAGAAAACAGTTGTTAAAGGTTGCGCCAAATAAAGGTCATTTAAATTTAGTTGAACTAGAAAAAGATTTTAATGTTGAAATTATTACTCAAAATGTAGATGATTTACACGAGCGTGCAGGCAGTAAAAACGTAACACATTTACATGGTGAACTTTTAAAAGTGAGAAGTTCTACTGACGAAAAGATTGTTTTAGACTGGAAAAAAGATTTAAACTTAGGTGATTTATGTCCTAAAAAAAGCCAATTAAGGCCTCATATTGTTTGGTTCGGAGAAATGGTACCGATGCTAGATATAGCCATAGAAATCACTAAAAAAGCAGATATTTTGGTAATTATTGGTACTTCTATGCAAGTATATCCGGCGGCGGGTTTAGTAGATTATGTAAAATCGAATACCCCAATTTATTTTATAGATCCAAAACCAGCAGTTTCTAAAGGTCGGTTTAATAATTTAACCATTATTAAGGAAATTGCTAGCGTAGGAACAGAAAAACTAATAGAATTATTGAAAGGTTAAGTTATCTCCTTTATTCTCTATCTCTACTTTTGTTCTTCCCTTGTCATTTTGAAATGAGCTTTTTTGCCTTTCGACTTCGCTCTAGATAAACTAATGAGAAATCTAATAATGCTTCTAGATTCCTCTTCGTACCTCATTCGGAATGACATTTTGAATCTCCAAGTAATACTTAGAATAAAACTAATTAGTCAAATTTAAATTTTTATAACTTGTTTATCCTTTATTTTCTAACTCCTGTCATTTTGAAATGAGCTTTTCAGCCTTTCGACTTCGCTCTAGATAAACTAATGAGAAATCTAATAACAGTGAAACCGCAAAACGGAGCATCTTTATGAGGTTTCTCCCAAAAGGTTAAAATAACAAACTGTGTAAAAACACTTATATTTACTACTTTATTGAGGTTTAAAGTAATTAAATAAACACTAAAATTTAGCAAACAAGGTTAGCCCTGATTGCAGCAATTGTTTGAGCTCTTTTTTATTCTTTTTCTGAATAAAAAAAGCGAGTGCGGAAAGCAGGAAATAGCTTCAAAAAAAATTAATCAATCATATTTTTTAAATAAAACTGCTCTACTTTTTCTCTTGCCCAAGGTGTTGTTCTTAAAAATTTTAAACTCGATTTATAGGTAGGATTGTTTTTAAAGGCATTTATATTTAAGGTATCACCTAATTCTTCCCAACCATATTCTTTAAACAATTGTTCTAACATGGTGGCTAATTTTATACCGTGTAACGGATTATTTGGTTGTTCTGTGCTCATTATTTCTCAAAAAAATTAGAATAAAATCAAATGTAATGCTATTATTTTTTTTAGTTCAAAAATAATAACAATTATTAGCAATTGTTTATTCCTGATTTTTCAATAATTTAGCTGAAATTATAAGAAATCTATACATGAAAAATATTGCGTTAAATAATATTCACGTTGCTTTAGGTGCTAAAATGGTTCCTTTTGCTGGTTACAACATGCCTGTACAATATGAAGGAGTTACGGCAGAACATTTAACAGTTAGAAATTCTGTTGGTGTTTTTGATGTGAGCCACATGGGTGAATTTTTGGTTGAAGGTGAAAATGCTTTGGCTTTAATACAAAAAGTTACTTCTAATGATGCTTCTAAACTAGCAATTGGTGATGCGCAATACAGCTGTTTCCCTAATGAAGAAAACGGAATTGTAGATGATTTAATTTGTTATAAAATTAAAGAAAACCAATATTTATTAGTTGTAAATGCTTCTAATATTGAAAAGGATTGGAATTGGATTTCTAAATATAATGAGGAATTTAATGCGGATTTAAAAAACTTATCTGAAGGTTATTCTTTGCTTGCCATTCAAGGACCTAAAGCTGTAGAAGCTATGCAATCTTTAACTTCTTTAGATTTAGCTGCTATTCCTTTTTATAAATTTAAAGTAGGCGATTTTGCAGGTATAGAGAATGTAATTATTTCTGCAACGGGATATACCGGTTCGGGCGGATTTGAAATTTACTGTAAAAATGAAGAAGCGGAACAAATTTGGAATAAAGTTTTTGAAGCTGGAGCAGATTTCGGAATTAAGCCAATTGGTTTAGCGGCAAGAGATACTTTGCGTTTAGAAATGGGGTATTGTTTGTATGGAAATGATATTGACGACACCACATCGCCTATTGAAGCAGGTTTAAGCTGGATTACTAAATTCACAAAAGACTTTGTAAACGCAGAAGCTTTAGCTAAAGAAAAAGAACACAAACCAGAAAGAAAATTGGTTGCTTTTGAATTTAATGAAAGAGGTATTCCTAGACATGGTTACGATATTGTAGACGGAAACGGAAACGTAATTGGAGTAGTTACATCTGGTACCATGAGTCCTTGTTTAAATAAAGGAATTGGAATGGGATATGTACCAAGAATTTTGTCGAAAGCAGGATCACAAATTCATATACAGGTTCGTAAAAAAGCGATACCTGCAACGATTGTAAAATTACCTTTTTACAAAGGATAAAAGCATTTTAGAATTCTACTATAAGAATATATGTCCGTTCGAGCGCAGTCCAGAACTTTATAGTCAATTTAAGTTCTAACTTCGCTAAAGCGGACAAATAGTTGTCTATATTTATTTTAAGACAACTATTTTTTATTTAATCATCTATTAAAATTTCATCAAAAAAATATGAATTGTTTATTAACTGGAGGAACCGGAATTGTTGGGAGTCATATTCTTTTTGAATGGCTGCATAAAGCCATTGTAGAAAAAACGGTAAATCATCTTTTTGTTATAATTAGAGCTAATGACAAAACAGCAGAACAACGTTTGTTGGCTGTTTTACAAGATGCCTCTCGCCCTGCGTTTTTAAATGATTTTACGCTTGAAGCTTGTCTAGAAAAAATCACTATAATTCCTCATGATTTAGGAACCATTAGTAAAGAAGTTTTAGAAAACTATAATTTTGATACGGTGATACATTGTGCTGGTTCTACAAACTTATCTAGCACAAGTGATTCTAAAAAGACAGTACATTCTCAAAATTACTTGGTAACTAAACAACTTTTAGAGCAGTTACCAGAGCGTGTAACCCGTTTTTTATACATCAGTACTGCCTATTCTTTTGGTATCCAGAATGAAAAAGTAAACGATGCAATTGAAAACTATACGGTGACCGATTTTAGAAATCCGTATGAACAATCTAAATATGAAAGCGAACGTTTTGTAAAGGAAATGTGTGCATCTAAAAATATAGCTTCTCAGATTTTAAGACCAAGTATTATTTGTGGTCGTTTAATTGATAAACCCTTTTATGAAACGCCTAAATATGATGTTTTCTATTCTTGGGCTATCTTTTTAGCAAAGTATGCCTCCAAATCTAAAGAAGCTTTTAGGATTTGGATTGACAAAAAAAGTGGTTTAAATATTGTACCTGTAGATTTTGTTTCGAAAGTTATTTTATATGCTTTTTTAAATCCGCAGATAAAAGAATTGAATATTGTAAACCCAACACAGATATTACATAAAGAATATGTAGGCGATGTTTTAGAGTCTTTTGAAGTAAATTCTTATGAATATGTTACAGAAAAACCTAAAAACTTAAATTCTTTTGAAACACTGTATTACAAAACCATAGGAGATATTTTTGAAAATTATATTTCTATTCCGGATTTACAATTTAAAACTGACCAAATTTTAAAACTTATTCAGCAGTTAAAATTAGAAAATACATTGGGAGTTCATGAAAATTTCATGAACTTAATTAATTATTCGGTAGAAAAGAAATTTAGAAAAAGTTACTAATTATAATCACAATAAAAGTTGGATTCATTAACACAGATAGTTTTAGGAGCTGCAGTTGGAGAAGCTGTTTTAGGAAGAAAAATTGGTAATAAAGCCATGTTATACGGTGCCATTGCTGGTACAATTCCTGATTTAGATATTTTTGCTAATTTTTTTGCTGATAAAGTAACCGCTTTAGAAATGCATAGAGGCTTTACACATTCTATCTTTTTCTCGGTGCTCTTTGCTCCTATTTTTGCTTTTATCGTCACGCGATATGAAAAATATAAAAATGTTAAAGATTGGTCTTGGCTATTCTTTTGGGCGTTTATAACGCACCCTATTTTAGACGCACAAACCACTTGGGGAACGCAACTTTTTTGGCCTTTAGATATTCGATTGGCTTTTAAAAATGTTTTTGTGGTAGATCCTTTATATACTGTACCTTTTTTAGTCTTTTTAGTTTTAGCAATGCGACAAAAAAAAGAGTCTAAGAAAAGAAGGTTTTACAACAATATAGGGCTTATTATCAGTAGTTCTTATTTAGTACTTACATTGGTTTTAAAAGGAGTTTCTTATCAAACATTTACCCAAGAATTGGCTGCACAGAACATTCAGTATAAAGAAATTGAAACAAAACCAACACCTTTAAACACCATTTTATGGACTGCCAATGTAGAAACAGAAAATGAGTATTTAATTGGACATTCTTCTTTTTTTGATAAAAACCCGATTGTTTTTTCTAGCTATCCAAAAAATCATGAGCTGTTAGGTGATTTGGTTCTTCAACCTAAAGTACAACGGATGATTACCATTTCTAAAGGTTGGTATACAATCAACAAAAAAGATGATATTCTATATTTTAATGATTTACGTTTCGGTGCTTTAAGTATGAAACCAAATGCAGAGAATTTTGTTTTTAAGTACAAAATTGAAATTGACGTAAACGGAATTCCGTTTTTCATAGAAGAACCTAAGGAAAAACGAGACGTTAAAAAGTTGTTATCAGAATTATGGGAAAGGATCAAAGTGAATTAAAACCACTCATTTTTTGTATCAATTTTAACCAGAATAGTAATTTACGATTAGTTACAATTACTATTATTTTGTGATTAAAATAGAAGTCGTATTATTGCTCATCTAGAAGTATTAAATTTAATGATCTACGATTTACTTAAAAAGAACTTACAGAAAAATATTCAAATTTCTAATTCGGATTTAGAAAGTATCTGCCATTTTTTTAAACCAAAGACAATTCAGAAAAAAGAGTTTTTATTAACTCAAGGTAGCGTTTGTAAGTTTGAAGGTTTTGTATTAGAAGGTTGTTTTAGAGTTTTTACAATTGATAAAAAAGGCAACGAAAACACCTTATACTTTGCAGCTAAAGATTGGTGGTTAATGGATATTGATAGCTTTCTAAATCAAAAACCATCAGATTTAAATATGCAAGCTTTAGAAGACAGTAAAGTCTTATTAATTAACATAGAAGATAAACTTTCGCTGTATGAATCCGTGCCCGTTGTAGAGAAATTATTTAGAATCATGTCTCAAAAAGCCATTGTTGCGTGGCAACGTCGTTTAATTAGAAACAACTCTCAAACGGCCAAAGAACGCTACTTACATTTTACAACCACGTATCCAAACATTGTTACCAAACTTACAGACAAACAAGTTGCTAGTTACTTAGGAATAACACATGAATTTTTAAGTAAAATAAAAAAGAATACATAATTTTATGGGAAGTTGAACTTGTTCAACTATTTTATCATTACAATTTATAATTTTTGTGAAACTAATTATAAATAGACTTATGAAGTTTTTAAAACCAGTAAAATTTTATCTTATTGCAATCGTATTTATTGTAATATCAAATTCAGTTCAAGCCCAAATAACAAATGACATTTCGCACGATGAAGCGTTTCAAACCCTATTAGCAGCAAAGAAAAGTGCCGAAGATTCTAATGTGTTAGTTAATATTGCTGTGGTTGATGCTGGCGCTAATCTAAAAGCATTTATACGAATGGATGAATCTTTTTTAGGGAGTATTGATGTAGCCATCAAAAAAGCAAAAACAGCTCGTTATTTTAACATCGATACAGGTAAATTAGGAGAATTAACGCAACCTGGAGGAATTATTTACAATATAGAACATTCTAACGGTGGCTTAATGACGTTTCCGGGTGGAGTTCCTATCAAAAATAAAGAGGGTAAAATTATTGGTGCCATTGGTGTTAGTGGAGGAACCATAGAACAAGACAGAGCTATTGCTATTGCAGGAGCAGCATCAATTATAGAATAATTTATCAATAACAAATAAAACTAAAATTATGAAAATCATAAAAAATTATATATTAATTACGCTTATATTTTTATCACAAATTGGTTTCGCTCAAGTTGCTGATGATTTAATGCTTTACAGAAAAGACTTCAAAAATATTTCTGGAAAAAACACGGTTTCTGTTACTAGTTATCAAAAAAATGGTACGCCCTATGTTTTTGCCGGAGGTGCCGGAAGTGTTGATGTATACAGTTTAGATAAAGAAGGAGTACTTACACCAATTAGCAACCACGAATTACACCTAAAAAAAGGACCTGCAAGGGGTATGGTTGCTGATAATATTAATGGTACTGACTTTTTATTTGTTGCAAACAAGCACGGAAATGTGATTGAGTCTTTTAAAATTCTAGACAATGGCTCATTAGAACGCGTTTCTTTAATTGAAGACACTGATAAAATGCACCTTGGTACTGCTATTACATTGCAAGTAATTCACATGAAAAAAGCATCTTACCTTTTTGTTGGTGGTTTAGAAGAAGATCCTGGTTTAAGTTCTTTTAAAATAGAAAATGACGGAAAACTTACCCATGTGCAATCTATGAAAGATGATGAAAAGATTCACACAGATGGAATTATTGGAATGTTTACACATGTTGTTAAAGGAAGAACCTTTTTATATACTGGCGGATTTCAAGATAATGGTGTAAGTAGTTTTAGAGTTTACGAAAGTGGAAAATTTAAAAATGTAAACAATATTAGTGATAATAATACCGATAGATATTTAACCGGTGCATACCCTGTTACTGGAGTTACTTTAGGTGAAAATAAATATGTGGTTGTAGGGCACAGACATCATAAATATTATGGATATGCACCAAAATTTATTAAAAAGAAAGATTTTATTTACCATGGCGATGGTGTTAGTGTTTTTAAAGTTGATAAAAAAGGAGCTTTAGTTCCGCATTTTGTTTTAAAAGATGATGAAACCACAAAACTACAAGGACAAACAAGAATTGAAGTTGTTTCAACAGACAATAACGAAGCAGTATTAGCTGTTGGTACAAGAGACGATGCTAGTATTCAGTTATTAAAATTAAACGAAGAAGGAATATTAAGTCCGATAAATTATTTAGAAACTGGTTTTACAATCTATTATGGCTTAAAATCTCATAATATAGGCGGTGATAATTTTCTAATTGCAGGTTCTAACCGATTCGATTTTAATAAGGTAGTATCTTATAAGATTTCTCCTAAAATTGATAGAAAAGGAAAGGTTTTAAGGCACATTGTAAATCTAAAATATAAAGCAGATGCTAGAGCGCAACAAATTGTTGAAGCAGAAAAAGCATTTCTAAATTTAAAAAATGAAATCCCAGAAATTGCAGCAATCGAATGGGGAATAAATGATAGTGAAGAAGGAGCTAGCAAAGGATTTACACATACTTTTACCATCACTTTTAAGAATGAACACGGAAGAGAAGTTTACTTATTTCATAAAGCACATTTAGATTTGGTTAGTAAGATTGGTCCCATAATAGCAGATGTTTTGGTAACAGATTATTGGACTTCAATTAAATAATACCTCAGAAAATAATGAACAATTTAAAGAATAAAAAAGCCATTATTACTGGTGGTGGAAGAGGATTAGGAAAAGCAACTGCGCTCGCATTTGCTAAAGAAGGTATTGATATTGCTATTACAGGTAGAAATGAAAAAGTATTAAAAGAAACGGTTGCCGAATTAGAAGCTTTTGGCGTTAAAGCAATCTATTCAGTCTTTGATGTAGGCAATTATGAGGAAGTGAAAAGTAGTATTAAAAATATTATAGACACCTTAGGCACTGTAGATATTTTAGTGAATAATGCAGGTATTGCTTCAATCGGTTCATTTAATGATATGGAAGTAAGTGAATGGACTCAAATTATACAAACCAACGTATTAGGAATGTACCATGTTACCAAAGAGGTTTTACCACATTTAATAGCTAAAAATGAAGGTGATATTTTTAATGTTTCGTCAACCGCAGGTTTAAACGGAAATCCGAATATTTCTGCTTATTCTGCTTCTAAATTTGCAGTTATTGGTATGTCGGAATCTTTAATGAAAGAAGTACGTAAAAACAATATTAGAGTGTGTACACTTACGCCAAGTACTATAGAATCTGAAATGACGATAGAATTAGGTATGGTGAACGAAAACTCTAAAGATAGCGTTTTACAACCAGAAGATTTTGCAGAATTAATTGTTGCTGGTTTAAAATTACCAAGAAGAGCAATGTTAAAAGGCGCTGCTTTATGGTCTACAAATCCATAAAAATAGTTTCATTAAAAATTACCTTAAAGACTTTAAAAACCTCAATCAAACTCGATTGGGGTTACTTTTTTAGGATTCATTTTAAACGTAATTATTTAAAGTTATCATCATATTTTTATCAAACTTAAAAACCTTTTTTTTCTTATTGATTTATTAATTCAAAAAAACTAATTTAGCTACCTTCAAATAATAATTATAAATACATATCTTTTATTCAGGTTTACGTTTTAAAGTATTTAAGACCAATCATTATATATCTTATGAAAAAACTACTAATAATTATTGTCATTATTTCTACTTCAATTGTAACCGGACAAACAAAAAGAGACTCCTTAAACGTACTTTATAAAAATTATTTCGAGCTTTTAAAAACCAAAGAAAAACTAGACACTATAGTTTTTAAAGTTAAAAACTTTGAAGAATTAATGAGGTCTAATAACCAAATCATACAAAAGTTTTCTGATGCAGAACTTTTTGGTCTTAAAAATCAATTAGAGCAACGAAGAAAAAAAATAATAAATACAACCGAGTTTGTTTTTGCATCAAACGCTAGTTTAAACGCTATTAAACAATTGGATGCAACGAGTGATTATCTAACTCAAATTTCTAGTTTAAATAATCCTGAAAATTCAGACTTAGGTTTTTCTTTGTCTATTGAAATCACAAAAATTATAGAGCAAGAAATCATAAAAGGGAACAGAAAAATTAATGGAGTTAAAAAAAAGAAATTTCTACTTTTTGTAAATAACATAATCAACTCTCCGTTAGCTGAAAAAATAACAAGTGCTATTCCTGTAGTTAGTTCTATAAAGTCTGTGGTAAATTTAGTCATGGCAAATGCACTTAATGGTAACGATGTTTCTATTGATGACGTTGTTGAATTAAAAAAATCTTTAAAAGTTTACTTAGAACATTATGAAGGTTTGGCAAGGTCGCAAACAGAATTTGAACAAAACCTTAATAATTTAGACATTAGAAAAGAAGGTTTGGTTTTACTTTTAACACAATATACTACAGAACGTTCTAACACATTAAATCCGAACGAAATTTCTGAAAAAGACAAGAAATTATCGTTAACAAACGTAATTAATAAATATTACACAAAGAGTATTGTGCAACAACGAGTAGATAAAATAATTAATGCTAAACCATTGGATTATAATAATCACTTAACAAATAAAAACTTGATATTTCCTAACTATGCATTAAATCAAGCTAAATTTATAAGAGATGAAATTGAATCTTTAAGTAAAGAATATATTTCCATCTTTACCACCTATCAATCCGCCTTAAAAAAAGTCTTAGAAAAAAGTAAAGAAATTGGAGATAAAAATAAAATTGATACTAAAATTTTTGAACTAGAAGCAAAGCTTTTAGCTGTTCAGGTTACGTTTGACGATAATTTAAATATTTACAATTTAAATAGTAAGTTTAAAACGCTTATGGAATATTAAATTCTTTTAATATTTTAGATAAAATCACCCAACCATACTTTGTCAATTTTTATTTGGCATAAAAAAACAATACAATAACAACGTAATTACAGCTGCATTATAGCGCAGTTATAATCCGCATATAATTCAATTATTACAAACAATTCCTATACAATGCAAACAACCAAACTAAGTTCTAAAAGTATATTACCACTCACCTGCTCTAGATCTGGTAGCTGTTGTTTTGGAAAAGCTGTTATGTTAAACCCTTGGGAATTGTTATCTTTTAGTAAAGAGAAAAAAATCAGTCCGAAAGAATTTAGAGATTTATATACAGATTTTGGTGGTATAAGATTAACTTTTAATGGTAAACCTGATAAAAAAGGACAATTAGCGTGTAGCCAATATGTAGATAATTTTGGGTGCAGTGTACACCAAGGTCGTCCTTTAGCTTGTAGATTATACCCTTTAGGAAGACAAATACAATTTGACAAAGCAGATTATATTTATGAAGGAAAACAATTTCCTTGTTTAACAGACTGTGCAGAAGTGTTAGATTTACCAAAAATGAGTGTTGGTGATTATTTAAAAGGTCAAGGAGCAGCTCCTTTTGAAAAGGCACAAGACGCTTATTTAACCGTGATGCAAAATATTGCAGACATTGCTTTTGAATTGTTATTAGAAAGTGGTTTATCCGCCTCTGGCGATACAAAAACATTGGCGGTATGGAGTGAAATGGGCAACGAACTTCCAGAACTCTTAGCTGAAAGAATAGGTGAAAATTGGATAGATTCTTTAATGATTCCCGAAATAACAGATCCTATAGAAAATCCTATTGAATTTGCTCAGAAACACAACGATTTATTACTACTAAAAGCCCAAGAATCTTTTGGGAATTTACAAACACTTGAGCAAGTACATAAAGCTTGTGTTTTAATTATGGGAGTGGCATTACATTTATCTAGAGGTTTAGGTGCAGACACAAAAGGCATTGCAGAACTTTGGATAGAAACTGCAAAAAAATATGGAGCCAAAGAATAAAAATTAAGTTCTCGAATAGTTATTTAATTTTCTTTCAAAAAAAATGTAAGGTTTCTATTTTTTAATCGATTACATCAAATTAGAATCAATTAATACTTATTTAAACCCATCACATGAAAAAAACAATTATTACAGTATTTGCAAGTTTATTGCTTGTTGTAAGCTGTAAAAAAGCGCCAGAAGTAAAAAAACAAATTGAAGAGAAACCCGTAGAGAAAACATTTGCTCAAAAAATAGAAATAGCTCATGAAAAGGACACTTTTTTAACAAAAGAAGCTGTTCAATTTGATGCTGTAATTGAATTTGGCGGAAATGAAATTTTTGATGCAACAGTTACTGTTTCAACCACTTCAGACATTGCTAAAATTACCTATAAAAATGGTGATGAAATTTATGTAAACAAAGAAAATATTTTTGTTTCACCTAGTTTAAAAGACAATCCTGGGGTTCGTTTTCATGCATATACTTGGAGCTACTTTTTCTTATACCCTTATAAACTTAGTGACCAAGGAACCAAATGGAATAACGATTTTAAAACAAAAGAAGCTACCCAAAATTTTGATACGGCAAAGTTAACTTTCGAAGCAAATATTGGTGATGCACCAGATGATTGGTATATTGTATATACTAATAAAAAGACACATCTTTTAGAGCATGTTGCATACATTGTTACTTCTGGTAAAACAAAAGCAGCTGCAGAAGCAGATCCTCACGCCATTAAATACGAAGATTATAAATTAATTGATGGTATTCCGTTTGCCTCAAATTGGGGGTATTATGAATGGACTTTAGATAATGGTTTATCTAAAAAAATTGGAAGTGCAAAAATAACCAACATTCACTTTGTGGAAGGTTTTAGAAAAGACTTTGCTATTCCAGAAAACTATATTAAGAAATAAATTTTCTTTTTTAATATAAAAAGCCTCACAATAATTTGTGAGGCTTTTTTTAATTTCTAAAGTTATTACTAGTAATAATATATTTTAGTCTTTCTTTTAAATCTTCTCCGGTGTCATACACCATTTGCTCATTGGAAGGAAAAGGTACTACTTTTAAGACCACTAAATCTAAATAAGATTTATCTAAAGCTCTTTTATCACCTTTATAATTGGCATAAATGTGTTCAAAAATAAACTCGCTTTCTATAGGATACGTTTCTATTACTTGACGAGAAATTAAATCTACATATTTTACTTGCCCAACAACTTTTGCAGTTTTTAATTGCGTAAATTGATATAAATAACAACGAATATTTACCATTTTATCAACCTCAACGTTATTACCTTCACTATCTAAAACATTCTTTCCCTTTTCGTCTAAAAGAAATTTTAAACCATCTTTAACTTGACTTTCTTTGATAATTTCTTTTTCCTTAACCTGTTCCGGAGAAACTGTTATATTTCTAAGATTTAACTCTAAACTAAAATCATAAGTTATTTGTCTGCTTTTTCTTCCATGATAAACAGTCCAAAAATCATTTAAACCATACGTATCAAAGTTTAATAAATCTTCTTCTAACTTCTTAGGAATGATCTTTTCGGTTTCATTTTTCATAGAAACAATCACAAAATCTAATCCGTTTTGATGTGCAATTTCCATTAAATTACGCACATCTTTGTAATTAGGATTTATTTTTTCTAAATATTCTAATTCAGAATAAGCAGTTCTATAATCTAATTTAGCATTGCTATTAAAAAGTACTTTTGCTTTTTCATATAAATGATCCGATAATTGATTTTTTGTTGCTATAATTTCATTATCATAATTAACAAATTTAAAATCAGCATCTCTACCTTCTTCCAAAATTGCTATAGGTAATAAGGGTTTTATGTTTTCTTGTCTATTTTTTAAATTCGCATAAAGTCCGAAAATTGTTTCTAGACTTTCTGGATTATTATCTTTCTTTAAAAAATTAATTTTTGCTAAATCTTTAGAATTTGCTTTTACAAAAGCTTGTTCTAACATAATAACATAAGGCTGATTTCCTTTTTTAGTCTTATTTTTCTTTAAGTTTTCTAAAGCTATATTTATAGCTCCATCATAATTTCCATTATTAATAGCTTCTTGTGTACTTTTAACACTACTGCAAGAAATAAAAATTAAGAACGATAAAATAAATAGTAATTGTTTTTGCATAATAAATAGTTTGTTTTCTATTTTTCAATAGTTATGCCAAAAATATCCTTTTTTATACTTTAATGCCTATTTTAAATCATGTACTTTCCTGTAAATGGATATTTTAAAAAATTAAACTTTTATGAATAGAAACAAAAAATAATTTACAAAAAATAGGTTATATGTGACATTTGTCACATATAACCTAAAAAACCCATCGTACATTTGCGATAGTCAATATGAAAAGAAATATAGAACCCATAGCGTACAAAGAAAACACTGAAGCATTAGCTAAATTTGCAAAAGCTTTGGCACACCCTACTCGAATTGCCATTTTAAAGCATTTAGAAAATCAATCTTGCTGTTTTACTGGCGATTTAGTAGAAGTATTTCCTTTGGCGCAATCAACTATTTCTCAACATTTAAAAGAGTTAAAAAATGCAGGCTTAATTCAAGGTGAATTAAAACCACCCAAAATTAAATATTGTATAAATCAAAAAAACTGGAACCTTGCAAAATCATTGTTTCAACAATTTTTTGATTGATATTTTTTCAATAATCATATCACCTATTGGCGATAAAAAAAAACATTATGAGTAAAGTAATTAAAGTTTTAGGAACTGGTTGTCCAAAGTGTAAATCTATGACAGCAGTTGTTCAAGAAGTAGTTTCAGAAAACAACATAGATGCAACTATTGAAAAGGTTGAGGATATTATGAAAATTATGGAGTTTAACGTTATGAGTACGCCTGCTTTGGTTATAGACAATGTAATTGCCATAAAAGGGAGAATTCCTTCTAAAGAGGAAGTATTGGAACTTTTAAAGTAATCAATTTTCATGTCATGAATTATCAAATTAAAGCCTCTTCACTTTCCAATGAAGATGCTGTTATTCATATAAAAGAATCTAATATTAATTTTGGCACAACTCGTAAAACTGCTGAAATTTCACCGAATCCGGCAGAACTATTCTTAGGTTCATTTGCTGCTTGCATGTTAAAAAATGTAGAACGTTTTTCGAGTATGATGAAATTCACCTACTCAAAAGCTACCCTTGAAGTAAATGCCTCTCGTCTTGAAAATCCACCAAAGATGGACAATATTATATACAATTTAACCATCTACAGCAACGATAAAAAACTTAATATAGGTTTATTAAAAAAGAACATAGAAAAATTTGGTACCATTTACAACACCATAAAATTATCTTGTAACATTTCTGGAACTATTAAAACAATCGAAAATGTTTGATTGGATTCAATATTTAGCAGATTGGTTTGTCTATGATGTTTTAAATTTAAACAAAGGACAACATTTAGCAGAAGCTTTAAATTTCTTTATTTACGACACCACTAAAATTTTAATTTTACTATTTGTTATTATCTTTTTAATGGGAATTGTAAATAGTTATTTTCCGATAGACAAAGTAAAAAATTACCTTTCTAGAAATAAATTATATGGTTTAGAATACCTAATGGCAAGTTTATTTGGAGTTGTAACTCCTTTTTGTTCTTGCTCATCAGTTCCTTTATTTATTGGTTTTGTAAAAGGCGGAATTCCGTTAGGAGTTACTTTTGCTTTTTTAATTACTTCTCCCCTAGTTAACGAAGTCGCCATCGGACTTTTCATTGGTTTATTTGGAGTTAAAATCACTTTAATTTATGTAATTAGTGGTATTTTATTAGGAACTATTTCTGGTATTATTCTTCAAAAATTAAAATTAGAAACTTATTTAACACCTTGGGTAAAAGAAGTTTTAGCCAATGCACAAAGAGAACAAGACGTTTTTATTGCAGAGAAACAAACCTTAAAACAACGATTACCAATCATTTGGGACGAAGTAATAAATATTCTAAAAGGTATTATTCCGTATGTACTTGTTGGTATCGCCATTGGCGGATTAATGCATGGTTATATTCCTGAAGGCTTTTTTGAACAGTACATGGCAAAAGACAATTTATTTGCAGTGCCCATTGCTACCATTTTAGCAGTACCCATGTATTCTAATGCCTCCGGAATATTACCAGTAGCGCAAGTTTTAGTGGCTAAAGGAATTCCGTTAGGAACTGCAATCGCTTTTATGATGGGCGTTGTGGGCTTGTCTTTACCAGAAGCAATGCTTTTAAAAAAAGTAATGACCTTAAAACTAATTGGAATATTTTTTGGAGTGGTAACACTCTGTATCATCATCTCGGGATATTTATTTAATATAATTTTATAAGAATTCTTATGGCACATTCACACAACCACGCACCTCCAACTTTAAACTCTAAAGATATTAACCGCTCTTTTCTAATAGGTATTGCTTTAAATGCTGCATACGTAGTCATAGAATTGTTTTATGGTTGGAAAATTGGTTCTACCGCTTTACTTTCTGATGCGGTACATAATATTGGTGATATTTCTGGATTGCTATTGGCTTTTCTAGCCTTTCGGTTACTTCGTTTTAAACCCAATTCCGTATTTACATACGGATTAAAAAAAGGTTCTGTATTGGCCTCTTTTATCAATTCTATATTATTAGCTTTTGCTATTGGAGCCATTGCTTGGGAAGGAGTTCGTCATATTCTAAATCCGCATAACATTAACGGAAATATAGTGATGATTGTGGCTGCCATAGGAATTGTCATTAATTTTTCATCAGCTCTTTTATTTCGTAATAAAAAGAAAGACGATTTAAATATTAAAGCAGCTTATTGGCATTTAATGGCAGATGCATTAGTTTCTTTAGGTGTGGTAATATCTGGATTAATTATAAAATATACTGGTTGGAATTTAGTAGATGGAATTGCCGCAATTCTTGTTGCTTTAGTTATTCTAGGTAGTACCTGGAGTCTTTTTAAAGATAGTATTATAGCTATGATGGATGGTGTTCCATCAGAAATAAACACCCATGAAATTACTTCACATATAAAAGAGGTAGCTGGTGTTGCAGGTGTGCATCATATTCATATCTGGAGCATGAGCACCAATGAAAATGCACTAACCTCTCATATTGTAGTAGAAGACTTAAATGATATTCCAAGAATTAAATCAGACATAAAAGAGGAATTAAAGGAACATAATATTACACATAGCACCTTAGAGTTTGAATTAATAGAAGAAAAGTGTTTAGAAAAAAATAAACTTTAAATCAATTTCACATGAAAAGAATCAAAATTTTTGCAGTATTAACCATCGTTTTAATACTAACCGCTTGCAGCGGAGAAAAAAAGAAGAATGAGCAATCTTTAGATCAAGCTATTTCTAAAATAGAAGTTATGGACTTCCACTCTACGCACCGTTGTATGACTTGTAATGCAATTGAAAAAAACACTAAATATACTTTAAATACCTATTTTTCAAGAGAATTAGAAGAAAATAAAATTACATTTCAAGTAATTAATGTTGACGAAAAAGAAAATGAAAAAGTTGCTGAAAAATTTGAAGCTGCTGGAACTGCATTAATTTTAAATGTGATAAAAAACGGAAAGGAAACAAAAATAGATTTAACTGATTTTGCTTTTATGAATGGAAACGACCAAGATGTCTTTTCTAAAGAATTAAAAGCTAAAATAGACACGGAATTAAAAATCCTATAAATGGATTTTTTACAATCTCTTTTAGAGCATTACAATTTCCCTATTTTATCAGCCTTCATACTCGGACTAATGACTGCCATTAGTCCGTGTCCTTTGGCTACCAACATAACGGCAACTGCATTTATCTCTAAAAACATTTCTAGTAAACGGAAAGTTTTTTTAAGTGGATTGTTATATTCTTTAGGTCGTAGTTTTAGCTATACTACCATTGGGTTGATATTGTACTTCGGTGCGAGTAAATTTCATATTGCTCGTTTTTTAAATCAGAATGGAGAAAAATTTTTAGGCCCTTTATTAATTATCATTGGTTTGATTATGCTAAATATTATCAAACTTAATTTTTTAGGAAAATCTAATTTTCAAGAAAAACTATCCGATAAATTTAAAGACAAAGGCTTATTAGGTTCCTTTTTAATTGGAGTCGTTTTTGCGTTAGCATTTTGTCCGTATAGTGGCGCTTTATTTTTCGGAATGTTAATTCCGATGACCATTGCATCTGCAGACGGCTTGTATTTACCTATAATTTTTGCATTAGGTACCGGATTACCTGTTATTCTTTTCACCTATTTATTAGCTTTTACAGCAGGAAAAGTGGGTGTGTTTTACAATAAAATAACTAAAATTGAAAAAGTAATGCGTACTGTTGCTGGTGTGGTTTTTATATTGACAGGCTTGTATTATGTTGCTATTTTTACAGGAATATTAAAATAACTTAATTTTTAATTTGCAATACATTAATGCGTTGTACTAGTGAATGCGCAACGGGTCCGAATTGGTTAAAAATAGCAACATCAACAGCGTCAAGACCATAACCTATAGTTACATACCCTCCTTTTTTACCAGTTTGGGTAGCATCAAAAGTATACCATCGTCCTCCTATATAAGCTTCAAACCAGGCGTGCATATCCATAGGCTCTAATTTATATAAATAACCAACCACCATACGAGCAGGAATGCTTAAACTTCTACATAAAGCTATGCCTAAATGTGCTAAATCTCTACAAACTCCAGATCGTTTTTGATACACTTCTGTAGCAGAAATAGGATAATCACTACTACCCGGAATATAACTGATATTATTTCGCAGCCATTCTTCTATAGCAAATACTTGTTTATAACCAACCGGTTTATTTGCAGTAATAGTATTTGCCAAATCATTAAAACGGTCAGACTCACAGTATCTACTTGGCAACAAATAACAAAGCACATCATTAGGTAGCTGATGTATTTCTACAAAAGGTGCATCAAAATTTACATCTACAAATTCAGAGGTTTTTACATCTGAACTCGTATAAATTGAAAACTTACCTATTGGAGCTACCAAACGCTGACATAAGTTACCAAAATCGTCCGTAAATTCAATAATATTTACATTAGGAGATATTTTAAATTCATCCCGCTCAATCCATTGTTCTGCACCACTACGTGGACGCAACCTTACAATAAAAGGGGTTGGTGTTTCTATATCAAAAACCAAATTACAACTAACATGTAACCACATAGATAAATCTTATTAATAACAATTGTTATTACCAAAATTGGCAACACTTAAATATAGTAGATTCCTTATAAAGAAGTGTTGCTTTATATGTTTTAATAACGTCATAATTATACGTAAACAACAATTATTAGTCCTATAATTAGTGAATTAAGCACTTTATAAAAAGAGATAACAATCTATTTCTTTTTAATCAATAAATTTTAGTCTTCTTATTGTTTATCAATAATTTATTTTCATAAAATGAATCAGATAAAAACATTTCTTAAAGTATTCTTTTAAAAATAGATATGTGATATCATAGAAAAATCCCAATAATTTCTCATTGGGATTTTTTTAAATTTTATAAAAATAATTCTAAAATTAGATTTAGAATTTATTACACATTAAATCTAAAGTGCATGATATCACCATCTTTAACAATGTACTCTTTACCTTCTACTTTCATTTTACCAGCTTCTTTTACTTTTGCTTCAGAACCATACGCTACAAAATCTTCATAAGCAATTGTTTCTGCTCTAATAAAACCTTTTTCAAAATCTGTATGAATAACTCCTGCAGCTTGTGGCGCAGTAGAACCAATAGGAATTGTCCAAGCTCTAACTTCTTTTACACCTGCTGTAAAATAGGTTTGTAAGTTTAATAATTTATATGCAGAACGCACCAATCTAGCAACACCAGCTTCTTCTAAGCCCATATCTGCTAAAAACATTTGTCTTTCTTCGTAATCGTCTAACTCTGTAATATCTGCTTCTGTACCTACTGCTAAAACAATAACTTCTGCATTTTCGTCCTTTACAGCTTCTTTTATTTTTTCTACATACTCATTTCCAGAAACAGCAGCACCTTCATCTACATTACAAACATATAATACTGGTTTTAAAGTAATAAATTGTAACGGCTGTACAAACTCCATTTCTTTTTCTGTAAACTCTAAAGTTCTTACAGAAAGTCCTTTTAATAAAGTTTCTTCAATTTTAAGTAAAACAACTAATTCTGCTTGCGCTTCTTTATTACCTGTCTTAGCAGTTCTTTTTACACGTTCTAAACGTTTTTCTACTGCTTCTAAATCTTTTAATTGCAATTCAATATCAATCGTTTCTTTATCTCTTACAGGATCTATAGAATTATCAACATGAATAATATTGTCGTTATCAAAACAACGTACTACATGTAAAATAGCGTCTGTTTCTCTAATATTTGCTAAAAACTGATTTCCTAAACCTTCACCTTTACTTGCTCCTTTTACCAAACCAGCAATATCTACAATCTCTACAGTAGCGGTTTGAACTCTTTCTGGAACAACTAATTCTTCTAATTTTTTTAAACGTGCATCTGGTACGTTTACAACTCCTAAATTTGGTTCAATAGTACAAAAAGGAAAGTTTGCACTTTGCGCTTTTGCGTTTGATAAACAGTTAAATAAAGTTGATTTTCCTACGTTTGGTAATCCTACAATTCCGGCTTTCATCTAAATAAATTTTGCTTCAAAAGAAAGTTTTTAACTTAAAATTAATAAACTCTCTTAAAGTTTTAAGAATGCAAATATAATACTTTGTTAAACTTAAAATGATTTTTATTTATAAATAAAGAATAACGGTACATTTATAAAAAAATCAACCATTTATGATAAAAAAACTACTTTATGCTACATTACTATTTTTGAATATTATAGTAATCAATTCACAAACAATTTCTGGTAAAGTCATCAACCAAAATAATTCAAATTCCATTGAAAAAGCAGCTCTTTTAACAGACCTAAAATCAGGAACAACTTCGGATGAAACGGGTACATACACCTTAAATTTAAGTAAAGTAAAAACACTTACTGTTTCTTGTTTAGGATATCAATCTAAAATCATTACAAAAAAGCAATTAATAAACAATCATTACATTATAAACTTACTAGAAGACGTAAACCAACTAGATGAATTTCAACTAAACCTTACCAAAGTTACTTTGGATAGTTTATTGATTAAAACAGCTACTAACATGAAAGAGAATTACCTTTCATCACCCGTAAAACAAGATGTTTATGCTATCGAGAATCAAAATTTAGACTTTAAAAAGCTAGAGTTCGAATTAAATGCTAGTTCACTTTTAAGTAGAAAAAAAAGAAAATTAGCAGAAAAAGAATTAATGCAATTTGCTGATAATCTTCAAGAAAAAAACCCTGCTTTTGGTACTGAATTTAAAGCAACTGTTCTAAATAAAAAATTCTATTCTGAAGAACGTAAAAAAGAGGTAGATTCTTATAAGGTAGAAGCTATTCAGGGTTTTAAAAAATTAGATATAGGTAATGGAGTAACCTTAGAAAATATTACTCAAAGACTACAAAATATAGTTTTAAAACAATTAAATTCTAAAAATACCTATAAAGTAAAATCTGGACTTTTTAAGCTGGAAGACTCTTTGTCTATGGCAGAAACAACTAGAGTTGCAGATTCAATAGCAAAAGACAATACTTTTAGTGATTACAATCAAAGTTATCCGCTTAGAAATTTAAAATATACAAGTGTATTTTTTAATGCTTCTACCGAAAAGAATTTTCTTGATCAGAAATATTACGAACATCAATTAGAAGAAAATGAAATATTAGGAACTAAAAAATATTATGTAGTTTCATTTACGCCAAACAAATCAAAATCTAAATATTCTGGTAAAATGTATATTGATCCAACTGATTTTTTTATCAAAAAAATAAAATATACCTATGCGGATGGAAAACGCGGACAACATTTAAATTTAAAGTTTTTATTAGGAATTAAATTCTCTGAAAACGAACATAATGTAACCATTTTTTATGAAAAAGATAAAGACGAAAAAATATACAGTTCTTACATAAAAGAATCTAAAACAAATTACGCCTACATAGATAGACCTATAAAATTTATAGAAAATGCTGATGAAAGAAACAAGGTGAAATTTAATATAAAAGTAGAAATAAATGTAAAGGAAGACAGGGAAACCTATGTAAATAATATTAGAAATTTTGATTCTGATAGTTTTAAAAAGAAAACCAAAGAAGAAATTAAAGAAGCCTATAAAAAAAGAACTCTTTTTATGACTTCAGAAGCTTATGACGCTTCTAATTGGAAAGATAAAACTTTAATTCATCAATACTTAGCACAGTATAACTAAACAAAAAAGCCCCAAATCTAATAATTTGGGGCTTTTATAATATTCTAAAATATTTTATTTAGTCGTTATGCAAAAATTGTTGTTTTGCTAACAACTCTTCTTCTGTTTCTACAACGTCGTCATCTGGCACACAACAATCTACAGGACATACTGCAGCACATTGTGGCTCATCATGAAAACCTTTACACTCTGTACACTTATCTGGAACGATGAAATAAATTTCATCTGAAACTGGTTCTTGATCTTCATCGGCATTTACAGACTTACCATTCGGTAAAACTGCATTTCCTTTTAAATCGGTTCCGTCAGAATATTTCCAATCGTCTGCTCCCTCGTAAATTGCAGTGTTAGGACATTCTGGTTCACATGCCCCACAATTTATACATTCATCTGTTATTATAATTGCCATAATTTTTGTTCTGTTTTTGTACCTTTGCAATTGCAAAAATAAAGCCAAAATAATAGACAACCAAAATAAATGGATAGTATTCAAAACAGAATTATTGCTTTCGCAAAATTAGGCGCCTTTTTAGGGCAGTTTTCTATCGATAAAATAAAAAAAATCGATAATATTGAACATAATGAAATCTTTTTTGATGGCTTTTTACATCAGATAAAATTAGCCCAAGAAAAGAATTCTTGGTTTACTAAAGACAACCTTTTGTTCTCTTTAAATAGCTTACATAAATCACTAACAGAAAATAACTTAAATAAGTTTACCGAAAGTTTTGATTTAAATAATAAATCATCTAAAAAAGTAGCGATTGTAATGGCAGGAAACATACCTTTGGTAGGTTTTCATGATTTTTTATCCGTATTAATATCTGGTCATTCGGTATTGGTAAAGCAATCTTCTAGTGATAAACACTTATTACCCTTTTTAGCAAAGTATTTAGAGTATGTAGAACCTACTTTTAAGGGAAAAATCACTTTTACGGAAGAAAAGTTGACAGATTTTGATGCTGTTATCGCTACCGGAAGCGATAATACGGCCCGTTATTTTGAATATTATTTCAAAAATAAGCCAAATATTATCAGAAAAAGTAGAAATTCGGTGGCGGTTATCACCGGAAAAGAAACGGAAGATGATTTTATAAAATTATCTGATGATATTTTTCAATATTTTGGATTAGGTTGTAGATCTGTTTCTAAATTGTATGTCCCAAAAGGCTATAATTTTGATACCTTTTTTAATGGAATGTATGCTAAAAAAGATATGATTGAAAACGCAAAATATGCTAATAATTACGATTATAACAAAGCGGTATACCTAATGAGCTTGTTTGATTTATTAGAAAACGGTTTTCTAATGATTAAAGAAGATGAAAGCTACGCCTCTCCTATTGCCACAATATTCTATGAATATTATGACAATGAAACAGATTTAAAAATAAAATTACATCAAGATAAAGAGAAGATACAATGTATTGTTGCCAAAAACTTTATAGAAAATGAAGTTGCTTTTGGGCAAACACAACATCCAGAGTTAACAGATTATGCAGATGGTGTAAATACCTTAGAATTTTTATCAAAAATATAATCCTCACAAAAGGATTTTAAAAACAAATTAACGTTGGCTTATTTGCTGACTTAAATTATTATAATAAAAGTAGTTAAACTTAATTTTATTCAAGTGAAAAAACATAATTTTAGTGCAGGTCCTTGTATTTTACCGCAAGAAGTGTTGCAAAAAGCATCAGAAGCAATCTTAAATTTTAATGATGATAATTTATCATTAATAGAAATTTCTCACAGAAGTAAGCCTTTTGTAGAAGTAATTGAAAAGGCACGTTCTTTAGCTTTAGAGTTGTTAGGATTAGAAAATAAAGGCTACCAAGCATTGTTTTTACAAGGTGGTGCTAGTTTAGAGTTTTTAATGGTTGCTTACAATTTATTAGATAAAAAAGCAGCTTATTTAAACACTGGTACTTGGGCAGATAAAGCTCAAAAGGAAGCAAAAGCTTTTGGAGAAGTTGTAGAAGTTGCATCTTCTAAAGACAAAGGTTACAACTATATTCCTAAAGGATATACCATTCCAGCAGATGCAGATTATTTTCACTGTACAAGTAACAATACAGTGGCAGGTACGCAGATGAAAGCTTTTCCGGAAACGAATGTTTCTTTGGTTTGTGATATGAGTTCAGATATTTTTTCTCGTCAGTTAGATTTTGAAAAATTTGATCTTATTTATGCAGGTGCTCAGAAAAATATGGGTCCAGCAGGTACAACTTTAGTTATTATTAAAGAAGATATTTTAGGTAAAGTAGAAAGACATATTCCTTCTATGTTAAACTATCAAATTCATATTGATAAAGATAGTATGTTTAATACACCTTCTGTATTTGCAATCTATGTTTCTATGTTAACTTTACAATGGTTAAAAGATTTAGGCGGAATTCCTTTTATTGAAGAAGTAAACAATAAAAAGGCGGCTCTTTTATATGCAGAAATAGACAGAAACCCTTTATTTAAAGGAATAGTAGCTAAAGAAGATAGAAGTACCATGAATGCTACTTTTACTTTAACAGATGATTCTTTAAAAGAAAAATTTGATACCTTATGTAAAGAAGCTGGTATTAGCGGTATAAATGGTCATAGAAGTGTTGGTGGCTATAGAGCTAGTATGTACAATGCATTGCCTTTATATAGCGTGCAAGTTTTGGTAGATGTAATGAAAAGCCTGAGCCCATCCTAACCTTCCCAAAGGGAAGGAACTCTCACTGTTGAGTAATAATTAAACAGTTAAACAAATACACGATTCAACAAGAAATTAGAATGAAAATATTAGCAAACGATGGAATTTCTAAAAGCGGAATAGCTGCTTTAGAAAAAGGAGGATTTGAAGTACTAGACATAAAAGTAGCACAAAATCAGTTAGAAAATTATATCAATGAAAACAATATTGATGCAATTTTAGTAAGAAGTGCAACACAAGTTAGACAAGAATTAATAGAAGCTTGCCCTAGTTTAAAATTAATTGGTCGTGGTGGTGTTGGCTTAGATAATATTGATGTAGAATATGCAGAAGACAACGGTTTACAAGTAATTAATACGCCAGAAGCTTCTTCTAGTTCTGTGGCAGAATTGGTTTTTGCACATCTTTTTGGTATGGCTCGTTTTTTACATTCTTCTAACCGAGAAATGCCTTTAGAAGGAGATTCTCGTTTTAAGGAATTGAAAAAAGCGTATTCTGAAGGAATTGAATTAAGAGGAAAAACCATTGGTATTATCGGTTTTGGACGTATCGGACAAGAAGTTGCTAAAATTGCTATCGGAATAGGAATGAACGTTTTAGCTACAGATGATGAAGTAACAAGCGCTCCGATAACTTTAGAGTTTTTTAACGGACAAAAAACTACTATTATTATTGATACAGTAGATAAAGAAGAACTTTTAAAAGAGTCAGACTTTATTACTTTACACACACCAGAACAAGAAGATTATATTATTTCTGCATCAGAAATTGAAAAAATGAAAGATGGTGTAGGTATTATAAACACAGCAAGAGGTGGCGTTTTACATGAAGTAGACTTAGTAAAGGCTATAGAAAGTGGTAAAGTACAATTTGCAGGTTTAGATGTTTTTGAAACAGAACCAACACCGGCAGTACAATTATTAATGAATCCAGAAATTTCTTTAACTCCACATATTGGTGCGGCCACTAAAGAAGCACAAGACAGAATTGGCGTAGAATTAGCAAATCAGATTATTGCTTTGTTAAAAAATTAGAATAAAGGTAAAAGATAATAGGTAAAAAAACCGTGATCTTTACTTTAATATAGAAACGCAAAGTTCGCAAAGTTTTATCGCTAAGAGCGCAAAGAAATAGTCTGTAAAATATTTTTCTTAAAACATTTGTAAAGAACTGTTTTAAAAAATTAAACTCTGTGTTTCTCTGTGAAACTTTGCGAATCTCTGTGTAATAACAAACTTAAACATGATTAAAGAAAACCTATTAAAAGTAAAACAAACCCTTCCAGAAAATGTAACCCTGGTTGCCGTTTCTAAAACCAAACCTATAGAAGACTTACAAGCAGCATATGATGCTGGTCAGCGTATTTTTGGAGAGAACAAAATTCAGGAAATGGTAGACAAATATGATGCTTTACCCAAAGACATTCAATGGCACATGATTGGTCATTTACAAAGTAATAAGGTAAAGTACATGGCTCCTTTTGTAAATTTAATTCATGGTGTTGATAAATTTTCTACTTTAAAGGAAATCAACAAGCAAGCAAAAAAACATGATAAAGTTATCAACTGTTTATTACAAGTAAAAATAGCCAAAGAAGAAACTAAATTTGGTTTTTCTTTTAATGAAATTGATACCATTTTAGCATCAGAAGCATTCGCTGAATTAAAGAATATAAAAATTACTGGTTTTATGGGAATGGCCACGTTTACAGACAATAAGCTACAGTTGAAAGAAGAATTCTCTTCACTAAAAACCTTCTTCGACGCACACAAATTGAAAACTACAACTGAAAACTGTACACTAGAAACTTTATCTATGGGAATGAGCGGAGATTATATGCTTGCTATAGAAAACGGAAGCAATATGGTAAGAGTTGGTAGCGCTATATTTGGTCAAAGAAATTATAATGCTTAATTTTATCCTTAAAGAAAAAGACTTTGTACGCAATTTTAGATATTGAAACCACCGGAGGAAAATTTAATGAAGAAGGCATCACAGAAATTGCTATTTATAAATTTGACGGACATACTACAGTAGACCAGTTTATTAGCCTCGTAAACCCAGAGAAACCAATTCAAGAATTTGTGGTAAAACTTACGGGTATTAATAATAAAATGCTCAGAAACGCTCCCAAATTCTATGAAGTTGCCAAAAGAATTATAGAAATTACTTCAGATTGTATTTTAGTAGCTCATAATACCACTTTCGATTATAGAATTTTAAGTACAGAATTTGATAGATTGGGATATGATTTTAATAGAAACACCTTATGTACGGTAGAATTAAGTCAGCAATTAATTTTAGGCCAACCCTCTTATAGCTTAGGCAAACTTACAAAGTCTTTAGGAATACCTATTACAGATAGACACAGAGCTTCTGGAGACGCTTTGGCAACAGTACAATTATTTAAATTATTGCTAGCAAAAGATACTAGTAAAACCATTATACAAAGTTCTATAAAATATTTTGATAGAAGAGATCAGAAACAAAAATTACGAAAATTAATAGAAGAAATTCCAACCATACAAGGTATTTTTTACATTCATGATAAAGAAGGGAAAGTTATCTTTATAGGAAAAGGGAAAAATATAAAAGCAGAAGTAAATAACCTTTTTTTAAAAGTAACAAGAAGAGCTGTTAAAATTCAAGAAAGAGCACAATCTATCTCTTTTGACAAAACAGGGAATGAACTTTTCACACGCCTAAAATATGCCATAGAATTAGAAGTTTTATCACCTAAATTTAACTTTAAAAAGAAACCAAAATTTATTACTCAAGACTTTAATAATGAAGACTTTATTATCATTGAAAAGGGAAGAGAAATAGAAGAAAATGCCATTATATTAATAGAAAACAATGAGGTTTTTGGTTTTGGATATACAAATTTAAGCAATCAAGAAACCAAGTTAGATATTTTAAAAACGGTTTTAACACCTATTGAAGATAAAATTCAAGCAAAAAATATTATTAAGAACTATATGAATAAAAATAAAGTTCAGAAAATTATTAGATTGTAATTCAAATACTTCTAAATCGTAAATTATAAAACAAGGCAACTATTTGTATTCTATTACTTTTTCTTAATCCAATCGTATTTGTAGAATCAATGTTTCTCTTTTTTAAGTATTTATAAAGCTTTATTTTTAAATATACTTCTTTAGATTCGCCACAGATACATTTTATGAATTTAGAGCTATTAATTATCAATTTCAACAAAAGGACGTAAAGGCCTGTGAAAAACTATACAGTAAAAGAAATTTATATAAAAATTGAAGAATAACTATAAAAATACTTCTTGGAAACATCGTCTTCATGAAATTATTTATGAAGCAGACACCAAAGCAGGTAAATTATTTGATGTTGTCTTATTAATTGCTATTCTAACGAGTATTCTTTTGGTAATGCTAGAAAGTGTAGAAAGCTTTGATGCCAAGTATCATGTCTATTTAAATATTTCTGAATGGATTATTACCATCCTTTTTTCTATTGAATATATCCTAAGAATTATTTCTATAAAAAGGCCTTTAAAATATATATTTAGCTTTTACGGTATTATAGATTTACTTTCTACCATACCCAAATATCTGTCCTTATTCTTTATAGGTTCTCATCATTTGGCAGCTTTAAGAGCTTTGCGTTTGTTAAGAATTTTTAGAATATTAAAACTTGCAAGATATATTGGCGCTTCTAATAAACTATTAATTGCCTTAAAAATGAGCAAAGCAAAAATTTCTGTTTTCTTATTTTTTGTTGTCATACTTTGTGTTATTTTAGGTACTGTAATGTATATGGTAGAAGGTGCAGAAAATGGATTTACAAGCATACCTAGAAGTGTCTATTGGGCAATTGTTACACTAACCACTGTTGGTTACGGAGACATTGCACCTCACACTCCTTTTGGTCAGTTTATTGCAAGCATTGTTATGATATTAGGTTATGGTATTATTGCCATTCCTACAGGAATTGTAAGTGCAGAAATGGCTAAAACTACAGATAATAACGTACAAACAAACACGCAAGTTTGCCCTAATTGTACAAAAGGAAACCATAAAGATGGCGCAGAATTTTGTTATAATTGTGGTAGTAAATTAAACTAAATGACTTCTAATAATTTTTTAATTACCATTGTTGGTCCAACTGCAATTGGTAAAACCGCTTTAAGCATTCAATTGGCAAATCATTTTAAGAGTGCTATTATTTCTTGTGATTCTAGACAGTTTTACAAAGAAATGACTATTGGAACCGCTGTGCCAGATGCAGATGAATTGGCAGCAGCAAAACACCATTTTATACAAAACAGAAGTATTTTTGAAGATTATAATGTGGGCTCTTTTGAAAGAGATACCCTTGCAAAATTAGACGATCTTTTTAAAGAAAACCCAATTCAGATTATGGTAGGTGGCTCTGGTTTGTATGTAGATGCTGTTTTAAAAGGATTGGATTATTTTCCGGAAGTAGACCCTAAAATAAGAGAAGATTTAACGCTAAAATTAGAAAAAGAAGGTGTAACAGTTTTGCAAGAACAGTTAAAAGAATTAGACCCAGAAACCTATAATGTTATTGAATTACAAAACCCTAAACGGGTGATGAGAGCCTTAGAGGTTTGTATTGGTTCTGGCATTCCCTACTCTACTTTTAAAAACAAACCCAAAGCTCCTAGAAATTTTACGTCTATAAAAATAGGATTAGATGCCGATAGAGAAATTATTTATAATCGTATAAATATGCGTGTAGATATTATGATGGAAAATGGCTTGTTAGAAGAAGCTAAAGCATTATACCAACATAAAAATTTAAACGCACTGCAAACCGTTGGTTATAGAGAATTGTTCTCTTATTTTGATGGCGATTTTACCAAAGAGTTTGCTATTTCCGAAATTAAGAAAAACACTAGAAGATTTGCAAAGCGACAAGGTACTTGGTTTAAAAGGGATGAAAACACCTTATGGTTTGATTATCAAACGGACATAAATACTATTATTGCCAAAGTTTCTGATAAAATTAACATTTCAAAACTGTAAAAACTTTTGTAATTCAATCGCTTTTATATCTTTGTTACACAAAAATAAAAATACATGAAATCAAAAATTATATTTATTGCTATTGCACTATTAAGCACCATTTCTATTGCACAATCTAAAGTAGGAACCGTGGATAGCGAATACATTATTAGTCTAATGCCAGAAACCAAAATTGTATCCGAAAGATCTCAAAATTACGGAGCAAAATTAGATTCTTCTTTTAGCATTAAAGTAAAAAGTTATCAAGCAAAAGTAGAAGCTTTTAAAAATAATGAAAAAACATTGGGTGAATTAGCAAAACAAGCAGATATTAAAGAATTGACTACCATGGAAGATGATATTAAAAAATATCAACAAAATGGAAACAAGCTAATGCAATTAAAGCAAAATGAGTTAATGCGACCATTGTACACAAAATTAAGTGAAGCTATTGCTACTGTGTCTAAAGCCAATGGATACACACAGGTTTTAACTATTACTGGTAACGAATTTGCTTACATAGATAATAAATTTGACATTACAGAATTGGTCTTAAAAAACTTAGGCGTTGCAATACCTGCAGCCAAAGAATAGACTTTACTTCTAAGAATATATTATAAGAAGCCTTACAGAAATGTGAGGCTTCTTTTTGTTTTAGACAGGTATTTTTAACGATTAAATAAACTATAATAGAAGTTACTTTATAGGATTTATTCTATAGATAGAAATGACAAATTTTGATGATGTTAATATATAAAAACATATAGTTGATAACATTGCGGGAAACCGTAAACTTTATTGGTTTTTTTATTGGAAATTTAAGGTTTGAAACACGAATGATAAAGTTAGATATTTAATTAAAACTACTCTTTAAAATAGGTCTAACATAGTTCTGACTATTTTTTATTGTATCCTATAAAAAATAATTGCTAAATAAAAATAAAATTGAATGACACATTTTGAACCAACAAATAATAAAATTTTCTTTGGAAACACAGATAAATTATCCGATTGGATAGAAGAAGATTTAGATAAAGGGATAATTATTGACAAAATTAAATTAATGCTCAAAAATTATCTTGAGCTAGATAATGTTAGTTTTCTTTTTGGTTCAGGTACTTCAATTCATTTAGGTGCAGTAGCTATTCGTAATTTCCCAATAGAAGTAGAAAATTATATTAAAGAAGAGTTTGATTTAATTGATGATACATATGAATGTCTACTTTCTGTTATTAAAGAACTACAAGCTGATTTTTTAAAAGAAGGAAAAGATAATCTAATTTCTGGAACTCAAACTTTTGAAGATAAAAGAAAATGGAAATTTAAAATAGAATCTGATATAGTACGTGATTTAGAATCTAATGAAATAGCTATTGAATATGAAAAGGTTTTGAATTATTTAATAGCTAAAGATTTTGTACTTTCTTTAGATAAAAGTCAGATTAGAACAGATAAAATTTCAGAACTAATTACCGCTATAAAAGAGGGGTTATTTTTAGTTTGTGATGTTGACAAAAGAAAAATACCCACATCTGAACTTAGAAAAATAATTAAAAGAGATAAGAAAAAGTCATTTAAAAATGCATTAAAAAATAAATACTACTATCATGAAATGTTTCTTAAGGCTTTATTGCAAAGACCATTAAATCTAAGACGAGCAAATATCTTTACTGCAAACTATGATTTAGCTTTTGAATATGCTTTTGATAAGCTTGGTGTTCATTATATCGATGGTTTTTCTGGATTTCATAAAAGATACTTTAAGCCAGAAACATTTGAATATGACATTTTTTATCCAGGATCTACTACTTCTGGAAAAATACAAAGAATAGAAAAAGTAGTAAAATATTATAAATTGCATGGATCATTATCTTGGGTTAATTCAGAATATAGAGATGCTAATAATCTTTATGGAATTGAAGAAAAACCTTTAGAATTAATAGATTCCCTAAAGAAAAAAGGGGAAATAATAATCTATCCTTCTGCTGTTAAAAAATCATATACTCTTGACTTGCCTTACTCAGAACTTTTTAGACAGTTTGCCTCAACTATAACTCAATCTCAATCGGTTTTACTTACAGTTGGCTACTCCTTTGGTGACGACCATTTCAATGATATTATTTATCAGGCTTTATCAAACCCAACCTTCACTCTTATTGTAGTAGATTTTCAAGGTACACAAAATGAATATATCAAAAAATTAAAAGATCTTAATGACCCAAGAATAATCATATTAGAAGGTGAATTTTTTGGAGACTTCTTAACTTTTTCAGATACATTAATGCCAAATTTCAATAATATTGACAATAACGAAAAAGTTGCAAATACATTAAATGAATTGTTGAGAACAAATACTTCTAAAGTTGAACCAACTAAAGACAAAGAATAATGAGTGAAAGAAGTATTGGAAAAGTAATTTCTGTTGATAGTTTTAGAGCTTATATTCGTCTTGATGATGATTTAAAAAGTCTTTATAAAAGTGGTTATGAAGATATCTTTGAAGTTGCTAGAATTAATTCTTATGTAATTATTCCAATTGGCTCTGATAAAATTGTAGCTATGGTTACAAGTGTTAAATCTATAGATGAAACTGAAATCGGAAAAAATAAGGAGGCTATATTCTTAACAAAATCCGCAAGATATTTGGTAGCAACAATGATTGGAACAATTGAAAATAGTGGAAAATATATTCAAGGAGTTTACAATTATCCTATTCTTGATAATCCTGTTTGGTATGTAACAAGTCAAGACCTAGATAATATTTTTGACCAAAAGAAAAAGGAAGACTCAAAAGAAATCAATTTTGATGATGACTATTACTTACCTATTGGTACTTCTCCTTCGTTTTCAGATTATAAAATAAAAATTAATCCTGATAAGTTTTTTGGTAAACATGCTGCAATATTGGGAAATACAGGTTCAGGAAAATCTTGCACGTTTGCTTCTATAATTCAAAGCATGTTTGATTTTAATTACAACGGAAAACAATTAAAAAATGCTCACATCATAATATTTGACACAAACGGAGAATATAAACAAGCTTTTCAAGGAACAAAACAAACCCCATATAAGAACCTGGAATTAGTTAATCCATTTCATATTGATAAAGATGGAATGAAAGTTCCTTTTTGGTTTATGAATTTTGCTGATTTTGATTACCTCTTTGAACCGACTTCAGGTACACAAGCTCCTGTTTTGAAACATGCGTTAGGGTTAGCAAAAAACCAAACGGTTTCAATTAGTCAAAAACTAATACCACAAGCCTATATATCAAAATTAGAAATAATTATTAACGAATGTGTTACCAATGATTTTAAAATAATTAATACGATTTATGAAGGTTTAGAAGATTTTGGTAAAGAGTTGGTTGAATTAGATATCGATTTTGATAAAACTAAAATATTGGATTCACTTAGAAATCTGATGAAAGAGAAACCAAAAATAACTAAAACAAAAAATGATTATCTAAAAGGTAATATTAGCGCTGCTGTTTTAACAGAAAGTGCAAAAATCTTAAAAACTGAACTCTCTTTATATTATTCTTCAGCTAGAAAGGTTGAAGTAACTAAAGAACGTAATATTGATTTACCTATTTATTTCAATTTTCATGATTTACTAGAAAGTTTTTTTGATGAAGCAATTAGTGAACAAGAAAATTCCGGCAATAGATTAAGAGAATTCGTTTCAACTCTTAGGTTGAGATTGCAATCATACTTAAGTGATGAAAGAATTTCAAAACCACTACTTTTAAATGAAACAGAAGAAATTACAAGTGCATTAGCAAAATTCATCTCATTTATTTTAGGTGATTTCTGTAAAGTATATAACACTGCAGACACAGATTTATTTACTGAATACTACAAATCTAACTTAGGAAAAACTGGTATAGAAAAGTTACAAGAAGCCAAATCTAGTCAGATAACTATAATTGATATGTCTTTATTACCTTTTGAGGTTTTAGAAACGATTACAGGTTTAATTGGAAGGCTTATTTTGGACTTTACTTCTCGTTTGCCTGAAAGTGATCGAGGTAAATTACCAATGGTTATTGCTCTTGAAGAAGCACAAAATTATATTCCTGAAAAAAATCGTGGTGAAAGAGAATCAATAGCTAAAAAAGTATTTGAACGAATTGCAAGAGAAGGTAGAAAATATGGTATTTCCTTACTTGTTTCTAGTCAACGACCTTCAGAATTATCAAAAACAGTATTATCACAATGTAACTCTTTTATTATTCACAGACTGCAAAATCCAGAAGACCAAAAATATGTTAGACAATTAGTTTCTGCTGCTAATGAGGATATTTTACAACAATTACCAATTTTACCGCAACAGCATGTTGTAATTATGGGGGACGCAGTTAGAACTCCTGTGCAGGCAAGAATGAATAATGCCAATCCAAGACCTAATAGTAATAACCCTAAATTCATCGAAAATTGGACTAATGATTTACCCAAAGAATTCCCAAATTATAAAGGTATAGCAGATGCTTGGGAAAAAGGAGAGAAATATAAAAAAGAATAATAAAAACCATGATAACATTCACCAAAATCCTTCCATAAAAAAGGAGAATTTTACAAGTTAAAAACCGAAATTTGTTATCAAGTTTCAACAGAAAAAAAACAATATAAAATGAGTGCAGTTATAGAAAATCCTTTGGTAAAATTAATTGGTGTTTGGAAAGGTGCAGAAGGTATAGATCTTGCTCCGAAACCAGACGAAGATGAAAATAACCCGTATTACGAGGTTTTAACCATAGAACCTGTAGATTTAGAAATTGAGAATGCAGAAGAACAAGAATTGGTTTCGGTTAGATACCATCAAATTGTGAGAGAAAAAGCAAATAACAAAGTATCTCACAGTGAAACTGGTTATTGGATTTGGGATAAAAACGAACATACCATTATGAATTCTTTTTCTATTACAAGAGGTGTTTCTGTGCTTGCAGGAGGAGAAGCTACGGAAGTAAACAACGAATTAAAATTAAGTGTTGCTGTCTTAGAAAATGATACCAAATGGGGAATTGTACAATCTCCTTTTATGCTAAAAAAAGCAAAAACTTTATCTTTTAAAAGAACATTTACCGTTATAGATAACAAATTAAGCTACACACAAGAAACGCTTTTAGACATTTATGGTAAAACGTTTTCGCATACAGACGTAAATACCTTATACCGAGTTTAATCACAGATCGATAGTCAAGAGTATAATTCACAGAGACTTGCCTAGAAATATAAAATATTTATTTCGGAAGCATACCTCCTATTATTAGATCGAGATTTTTTTAATCTGAATTTATTTTCAGATTCTTACTTTAGTCTCTTTTAGAAAGCCACTTTTAGCTTTTAGAAATATTTTATTTCTTCAACAACTCCGGAAACCTCTTTTTAAACTTATTCAATCTAGGCACAGAAACTGCTTTCACATACCCTTGATTTGGGTTTCTACGTTCAAAATCTTGGTGATACTCTTCGGCTTCATAAAACTTATTAAGTTTGGTAACTTCGGTTGCAATTTTACCTTGGTATACTTCTGCATTTAATTTTGCAATCATTTTTTCTATAATAGCCTTTTCTGCATCGGTTTTATAAAAAGCAATAGATCTGTATTGTGTGCCGTAATCTGGATATTGCCCATTTTCTGTTGTTGGATCTTGAGAACCAAAAAACACGGTTACTAGGGTTTCAAAAGAAACTATTTTTGGGTTGTAATACACAGCAACTGTTTCTGCATGCCCTGTTTTTCCGGTTCCAATACTTTTATAAGTTGGGTTTAAAGTATGTCCGCCAGCATACCCAGAAACCGCTTCTTCTACTCCACTTACACTTTCAAAAACAGCTTCTACACACCAAAAACAGCCACTTGCAAAATAAGCCACTTTGGTATTTTCATTGGCAACATAGGTTGCTTTTGTTTCCGATTGCGTTTGTTTTTTATCAGTAAAACCAAAACAAGAGATTAATAATAGAGAAAAACTTACAACGGTAATAGACTTTAAGATATTCATTTTACATTAAGTATTAGGGTTAAAAAGAAAATTGCACTAAAACAGTTGGTCTATTTTAAGTACAATTTTCCGAACTTTTAATTAAAAAAATTCCAAGGGGTTATATCTTTAGGATTTCCTTGGAAACATTCAATCCCATTTGAGGGGAATCAAAATTATTTTTAAATTACTTAAGTAGTCGATTTAAAGGTACAAAATTTACACGTTGTTTACAACTTTAGCTTTTTATTAAGAAAATATCTTGTAAAAAATACCTGATACCCCTATTTTTGTTCAATAATTAGTCACAAATTAAACCCGTCTTGTTAAGTGAAGCAAAAAATTTGCTGCTTTTAATAAAATTCTATGTAGATTTTAGAAACACTTAAAAAGACTTTAACTTTATACAACCTAATATACATGGAGCATTTTATAGTTTCTGCGCGTAAATATCGTCCACAAGTTTTTGCGGATGTTGTTGGGCAACAAGCCATTACAAACACGTTAGAAAAGGCTATAAAAAACAACCATTTAGCCCAAGCCTTGTTGTTTACAGGTCCTCGTGGAGTTGGTAAAACTTCTTGTGCTAGAATATTGGCTAAAAATATCAATCAACAAGATGCGGAAGTTTCTGCAGACGAAGATTTTGCTTTCAATATTTTTGAATTGGATGCTGCTTCTAACAATTCTGTAGATGATATTAGAAGTTTAACAGACCAAGTTCGTATTCCGCCACAAACCGGAAAATACAAAGTATATATTATAGATGAGGTACACATGTTATCTCAGGCAGCTTTTAATGCTTTTTTAAAGACGTTAGAAGAACCACCTGCACATGCTATTTTTATTTTAGCAACTACAGAAAAACATAAAATTATTCCGACGATTTTATCTCGTTGTCAAATTTTCGATTTCAAAAGAATTGGTGTTTTAGACGCTAAAAATTACCTAAAAGTAATTTGCGAAAAAGAAAATATTACCGCAGAAGATGATGCTTTGCATATTATCGCTCAAAAAGCGGATGGCGCAATGCGTGATGCTTTGTCTATTTTTGATAGAGTTGTTAGTTTTTCTGGAACCAATTTAACGCGTGAAGCGGTTACCGAAAACTTAAATGTATTAGATTACGAAACGTATTTTAATATGACAGATTTAATGCTAGCAAATAAAATACCGCAAGTATTAAATGCATTTAATGTAATCTTAGGGAAAGGTTTTGAAGGACATCATTTTATAAACGGATTGGCAAGTCATTTTAGAGATTTATTAGTTGCCAAAGACAAAGCTACTTTAGAGTTGTTAGAAGTGGGTGATGCAGCAAAAAAGAAATATTTAGAGCAAGCCACCAAAGCAAGTATTCCGTTTTTAATGCAATCTATAGAGAAAGCAAATCAGTGTGATTTGAATTATAGAGCCAGTAAAAATCAGCGACTGCTGGTAGAATTAACCATTATGCAAATTGCCTCTATCACTTTTGATGGAGAAAAAAAAAAGTCAGCTAACTACATAATTCCTGCTACTTTTTTCCAAGCACTTTCGCCGGCTGTAAAAGAAATTGCAAAACCGGTTGAAAAAAAACCTATTATTGTGCAACCCGTAAAAGTTGAAACGCCAAAACCTAGGATAAAACCTATTTTAAAATCTGTTGGTAGGCGTGCTTCTTCTTTATCTTTAAAAAGTATTCATGAGAAAAAGGTTGTAAAAAAAGCGGTTGAAGAAGAAAACTTTGACAATCACCCGAAAGACTTTTTTACCCAAGAAGCATTGCAAAATCTTTGGAAAGAGTATGTTGCCTTATTGATAAAAAAAGGAGAACGAAGCATGGCTTCTATTGTGGGTACAGACACTCCTCAATTAGGTGAAAACTATAAAATTTCTTTTTCTGTGCCTAATAAATTAATGGAAGATCAATTTAGAAAAGGAAGACCTAATTTATTAAACTTTTTAAGAGAAAGATTAAACAATTACGGAATTGATATTCTTGTGAATCTTAATGAAGCTGTAGAAAAAAAGTTTGCTTACACACCTCAAGAAAAGTATAAGAAAATGAGAGAAATAAACCCTCTTATAGATAAATTACGTCAAACTTTTGAGTTAGATATGTAACATTAGTGCAATAATAGCTACTTATAAATGTAATAATCTCTATAAACCATGAATTATTTTTTATGTATTGCTGTTATTTTTATTCTCTGGTTTATAGTTAGCAACTTCAATAAAAAAAAGCGTTTAAAAAAACGGAGCGCATTACTTTATAAAAATTGGGGAAATCTAAAAAAGGACGAATACTTTAACTTTTTTGTCATTGGAAAATATTTTGAGAACAATGCTCATAAAGAAAAAGCATATCATATTTTATCAGAAAAAAGTAAAATAGATTTTGATATTGATGACATTTTTAAGTTTGTAGACCGAACTTCTTCTAAAATTGGTCAGCAATATTTATATTTTAAATTAAGAACCATTGGTACTCTTAAAGACCTATTAAAATTTGATGAATTAACTACTTTGTTTCAAAAAGACAAAGATTTAAGTGTTTCTTGTCAGTTAGAATTGTCTAAATTAAACAATAATGATTCTTATTATTTAGAAGAATTGATCAATGACAAACCATTAGAAAAACCAAAATACTTATGGATTGTTAGAGGTTTAACAATTACTGCAATTTTATCAATTATACTTTTATTTTTCTATCCAATATTTAGTCTTTTATTGGTGCCTGTTTTTTCTGCAAACCTATTTTTTCATTATAAAAATAAGTACAACGTTGCCTATTATTTAAATGGTGTAACGCAATTATCTAGCGCATTAAAAGTGAGCAATAAATTGGCAAAAAACCCTAAAATAGTGGCTCATTTTAAAGACATTTCTTTTATTGAAAGCATAAAATCTATTCAACTAAAAACCGAATTTATTGCTTTTGAAAAGAATGTTACAGATGAATATTTATTCTTTTTTTGGTTTTTAGCAGAAATGATAAAAATACTATTTAATGTAGAGTATTTAGTGTTTTATAGTTTCTTAGACGCTATTAGTAAGGAAAGAAAAAGCATAGAAAGCTTATTTGTTTTTATCGGCGAAATTGATGCTGCTATTTCTACCGCTTCTTTAAAATCTGGAGGTTTAAAAATATGTACGCCTACTTTTAATAATGATAATGAATTAAAGGTTACCAACCTTAAACATCCTTTAATTGAAAATTGTATTCCCAATGATGTGTTTTTATCACAAAAAAGCATGCTTTTAACCGGGTCTAATATGTCTGGTAAAACTACTTTTATAAGAACTGTTGCCATTAATAGTATTTTAGCACAAACGCTTCATCTTTGTTTTGCAGATTCTTATACCGCTCCTTTTTACAAAATATATTCTTCTATTAGAATTACCGATGATTTGCTAGACAACACCAGTTATTATTTACAAGAAGTACTTACCGTTAAGGAATTAATTGATGCATCCAAAGACGAAAACCCTTGTTTATTTGTACTGGATGAAATTTTTAAAGGAACCAATACCATCGAAAGAATTTCTGGTGGAAAAGCTATTTTATCTTATTTAAATAAAAAGCAACATACCGTTTTAGTTTCTACACACGATATTGAATTAACAGATTTATTAGTAAAAGAAAATTACGATTTATATCACTTTAGTGAACAAATAGAGCATAATAACCTCTTTTTTGATCATCAACTAAAAGCAGGAAAATTAAAAACTCGGAATGCAATTAAAATTCTAGAGTTATATAAGTATCCTGCTGCTATTATTAAGAATGCGAAAGAAATTGAGTCTACTTATTTGGCTTAATAACTTCTACATTTTTACCTAAATAGATTAATGTACAATTGTCTTTTGCCAACTGTTCTTTTTCAAATTCTGACATTAGGTATAATTTATCATCTTTCTTTACAAATAAAAGCACCGATTTTAATTCATTAAACAATTTGGTTGTCATTGTATTGTAATCTGCTTCTGTTTCTATTTCAACTTCATAAATTTTAGGATTGTCTCTAAACGCTTCACTTAAATTTATATAATCGTCTTTAGGAGTAAAGAAACCTCGTTGTTCATCTATGCTTATATTTTTTCTTAAAATCTCTTCTGAAGTTGCTAGCCTATACGCCCCTTTTTCTCCAAAATTTTCAGAAAAACTGTCTACTGCAAACTTATTAACGGCTTCACTTCCGGTCATTGCTATTAAATAACCTACGTCATTTAATTCAATATTATCGGTTAAGTCTTGGTTATAAATATCTATTTCAAAAGCTTCTAAACCTGCTTTTAAAGATTTTTGAATAAAGTTTTTGTTAGAATCTATCAAAATAACTCTTTTTTCATTGTCGGTTAAATATTTAGCAATTAATCTAGCCGGACTCGAAGCACCTACTATTAAAATAGCATCAGAACTTTTTAGAAAAACACCTACCATTTTTGCAAATAATCTTGCCGTGGTTGCATTAAATAAAACGGTTCCTAAAACAATCATAAAAACCAAAGGCGTAATATACTCCGCTCCTTCTACTCCTTGTTTAATTAACTTGCTTCCAAATAATGAAGCAATACCTGCGGCAACAATTCCACGAGGCCCAACCCAACTTATAAATAGCTTTTCGTTGAATTTTAATTTAGATTTTCTGGTACTTGTAAAAACAGCTAAAGGTCTAATTACAAAAACTACAATAGCAAAAAGCGCTGCAGTTTTCCAAGTATATAACAAGAGTAAATCTTCTATATTTATATTGGCAGATAATAAAATAAATAAGATTGAAATTAATAAAATACTTAAAGATTCTTTAAAATAAAGGAGTTCTTTTAAATTGGCCAACTTTCCATTTCCTAAAACCATTCCCATTACTACCACTGCTAATAAACCAGATTCATGAGCAAACAATTCTGATAAAACGAAGACCAACAAAACGGCAGATAAAGAAACTACGTTTAGTAAATAATGAGGAATCATTTTTTTATTAATAGAAAAAGCTAATGCGTGTGCAAACGTAAACCCAAAAGTGGTTCCAAAAAGTAATATTTTACCAAACTCCATTAAGGCCGTTTTTGTAAAACCACTTCCACCATCTACACTAATAAACTCGAAAACCAATACGGCAACCAGCGCACCAATTGGATCTATTAAAATTCCTTCCCATTTTAAAACCGTAGAAATGTCTTTTTTTAGAGGTATGTTTCTTAAAATAGGAGTTATTACAGTAGGACCAGTAACGATGATTAAACCAGAAAATAGAAAAGAAAGTTCCCAACCTAAATTAAAAACATAATGCGCCACAATACCTGCTCCAAAAAAAGTAATTGCAGACCCCAACGTAATTAGTTTGGTAATAACAGGACCCACATTTTTTATTTCACTTCTTTTTAAAGTTAAACCACCTTCAAAAAGAATAATACTAATAGCTAAAGACACAAAGTAATACAAACTTTCTCCAGGGAAAAGTCCTTTTTCGCCGTTCCAAATTGGCTCTATCCATTTTGTACCGTCGCTACTTAAAAATTCAGCTGCAATTGGCCCTACTAGCAAACCAATTAAAATTAAAGGTAAAATTGCAGGAATTTTAAATTTCCATGCTACCCATTGTGATAATATTCCTAAAATAATTATACCTGCTAATTCTATCATTTATTAAAAATTCATTTAAATGTAAATTTAAGAATGTTTAGGCATGATAAAAATAAAAAATATAGTTTTTTTCTTTCTTTTAAAGTTTACTATATTGTGCCAAAAAGTTAACTTTTAAACCTATTTTTTGCAAAATATTCACAAAATCTTAATTGGTATTGCATTTTCTCCAAATTTAAAAGCAAATATATTTGAAGCCGTAAGACTGGCTAATCTATTTGATGCTGAATTAGTTGGCGTGCATGTTGGACCAAAATCTCGTCAAAAAAAAGTAGATCTAACCGCTCTTTTAGCAGCAGCCGATCCTTTAAAGAACTCGTTTAAAGCTATTTGGAAAGAAGGGAATCCTGTAGATGTAATTCTTGAAACTTGTGCTACAGAAAACATTAACTTACTTATTTTAGGAGCACTTCAAAAAGAAAATTTATTAAAATATTATGTAGGATCTATTGCCAGAAAAATTACTAGAAAGGCACCTTGTTCTGTTTTATTACTTATTAAACCTTCTTTAATTAGAGTTCCCTGCAAACATATTGTAGTAAATGGGCTAAAAGATGAAAGAACAGAAGAAACTATTAAAACCGCTTTTGTAGTTGCCAAGCGACTAAAATGTACTAAAATTACCATTGTAGAAGAAGTTAGTCAGAATGAATTACACGTAAAAGTGAGTGATGATAAAACTTTAAGAAAAGCAACGATAACTAAAGAACGATTAAAAACAAGAGAAGAACAACGCGTAAAAACCATTTTAAAAGATATAAATTGTACTGATATCAACATAAAAACTCAGAGTATTTTTGGAAAAAGAGGCTATTCCATTGGGCATTACGCTAAAGTAAAAAGAGCCGATTTGTTAATTATGAATGCACCCAATAAAGTTGGGTTTTTCGATAGAATATTCCCTCATGATCTTGAGTATATTTTATCTCAATTACCAACCGATGTTTTAATTGTTAAATAGATGCCGAAAAAAAATACTTTTAAAACGTTTATAAATGATGTACCTCAAAACCTTTTTTCTGGTTTTGTAGTTTCCTTAATTGCACTTCCATTAGGTTTAGGTTTAGCTTTAGCTTCTGGAGCGCCACCTATTTCTGGTGTTATTGCTGCCGTAATAGGTGGTATTGTTGTATCTATAATTGGAGGATCTAACGTAACCATTACAGGACCTGGAAATGGTTTAGTGGTTGTTATTTTGGGTGCAATTACCACTTTGGGTGAAGGAGACATGCACCAAGGTTTTTTATATACATTAGCCGCCGTAGTTCTCTCTGGAGTTATTATGATTATTCTTGGTTTTCTAAGAATGGGATCTTTAGGAGATTTCTTTCCTGCCTCTGCCATACAGGGTATGTTGGCTGCTATTGGTATCGGAATATTTGCAAAGCAAATTCATGTAATGTTTGGTAATTTAGACGCCAAAGGAAGCATTGTACAACTCTTATATCAAATTCCGGAAGGCCTCTTAAATTTAATAAAAACAGATAATTCTAGCATGTTTTATGCAGGAATGGTAGGAATAGGAAGTTTATTGATTATGATATTTTATGGAAAAATAAGAAATCGATATTTAAAATTGATTCCTGCACCTATGTGGATTGTAGTATTAAGTGTAGGTATGTATTATTATTATGATTTGGTTTCTGCGTCTGATTATCCCATTCATAAAAGCCTATTAATTGCATTGCCTAATGACATTTTATCAAATTTTGCTTTTCCCGATTTTGGTAAAATTTATCATGCCAACTTTATAAGTGCTGTAATAGCAATTACATTAATTGCAAGTATAGAAAGTTTACTAAGTATTAAAGCTGTTGATAAATTAGATCCTTTAAAAAGACGTTCTAATGTAAATAAAGACATTCGTGCTTTAGGATTAGCCACCGTTATTAGCGGTTTTTTAGGCGGATTAAATGTAGTAACGGTAATAGCAAGAAGTTCTGTAAACGTTAATAATAAAGGAACCAATAGATCTGCAAACTTTTTTCATGCGGCTTTTTTGGTTGCTTTTATTTTGTTATTTGCCACAGAATTGCGTAAAATTCCATTACCAGCTTTGGCTGCTATTTTAGTCTATACAGGATATAAATTAGCATCACCAGAAAACATTAAGAAAGTATTTAGTATCGGTTCCGAGCAATTAATTATTTTTCTAGTTACCTTATTTACAACTATTTTAACCAGTTTAATTACAGGTATTATTGTAGGTATTTTAATTACATTTATCATTCATGTTGTTATAAATAAAAATATCTTATTATTTATAAAAAACGTTTTAAAACCAAATATTTTAATGTTTGAAGAAGAGGATAAATACTATGTAAGTGTTAAGAATTTTTCTAGTTTTTTAAACTATACAAAGCTAAAAACCAAGTTAGACCAAATACCAGAAACCGAAGAAGCTATTATAGATTTTTCTTTATGTGAGTTTGTAGATCATTCTGTAATGGAAAACATGAGTAATTATGCTGCGTCTTTTCATAGAAAAGGTGGGCATTTTGAGGTAATAGGTTTAGACGATTCTAAATCTGGAAGTGAACATCCATTTGCATTACGTAAATCTTTACCTACAAAAGCACTTCCTAAAAAACGTGTTTTAACTAAAAGACAAAAATCGATTCAGAATATTAGTGAAGAAATGCATTGGAAATATTATGCAAATTCTGCCCTAGAAATGGAAGAACTACCCACTTTTGGTTATTTTAAGACTCGTAATATAGATAAAGTCTCTAACGTACTTTCTAATGAAGATTGTACTATTTTTGACGTCCATTTTACCGAAGGAGCTATGTTTGCAAAGCAAATGATAAAAGCAACTATGTTACATATTCATCCATTACATCCGGTTCCTCATTTTACACTAGATAAAGAAGGTATTTTTGAATATCTCTTAGAATTTGCAGGTTACAAAGATATTGATGTAAAAAATCATCCAGATTTTAGCAAACGTTTTTATTTAGCAGGAAAAAATGAAGAAAAAATTAGAGCATTTTTTACAGATGAATTAATTTTGTTTTTTGAAAGCAATAAACAATATCATATTTCTGCTACCAAAAACGGAATTTTAATATTTGGAAACGAACGTTTGGCAAGTGTTAAAGAAATTAAAGCTTTGGCTTATTTTGGTATGGGATTACAAAAAACAATATAAATAATTATGTTAGGATTACAATTCGAAACCGAAACTTCTTGGGCAGAAATTGCTAAAGATAATTTACAACAAATACTTACAGATCATGCCTTTTTAGAGCAAAAAGCGGCTTCTAACGCTGTATCTATTATCATTAATTATTCTGAAGAAACAGAGTTGGTAAAAGAAATGAGCAATATTGCTATTGAAGAAATGCAGCACTTTAAAATGGTGCATTTGTTAATGGTAAAACGCGGAATGGTTTTAGGGCGTGAGCAAAAGAATGATTATGCGATCCGATTACAAAAATTCTTTAAAAAGACAGGAGACAGAACAGATGCTTTAATTCAGCGTTTGTTAGTTGCTGCCTTAATTGAAGCTAGAAGTTGCGAGCGTTTTAAAGTATTTTCTGAAAACATGGAAGATGAAGAATTGTCTAAATTTTACAATAATTTAATGATTTCTGAAGCAGGACATTATACTACTTTTTTACAATTTGCACGTCAGTACCAAGACAAAGAGATTGTTAATGAAAAATGGAATGCCTTATTAGCTTTTGAAGCCGAATTGATGAAAGAACGTGGTAATACGGCCAAAATACACGGATAAACTCTAAAAATGGATATAGATAATATTTCTAAAATTGAACACTTTTCTACTTTTGTAGATTTAAGTTTAAAAGAATTTTGTGAGCAATTAAGTTCGGTTTTATCATTACCTCAAATGACATTTATTACTGAGGATGAAAGAGCATCTGCAGAACTAAGTTTTAACGGAATTGATTACAATGTTAGTAGGCCATTTAAGATAGGCACCTTAAATGAATGGGATGACAGCGTACCAAAAGACCATAATTTTGGTTTAGTTTTAAGTATTGATAAAACGAATACTGATTTTAACTATACTAAATTAGAAGAAATAGGCAATCTACTTTCTACCAATTTTAATACAGATCTTTTACATTATAGAACCTGGTTTTCTACTGGTTTTAGCACAGAAAAGGTTCACATATTTACACCGAATAAAAAATAACGAATGTTCTCTAAAGAAGAAGCAGCGCTTTTACGAAAAGATTTTTGGACTAGTTTTGGGAAATCTTTTCCTAGAAAATGGTTATTGTACAATACTAAAATTAAGGGTTTCTCTTTTAAATTTGTTGCCGAAAGAAAACAAGCAATGGTTTGTATAGATATTGAAAACCCAGATGAGTTGGTAAATTTACTCTATTACGACCAAATGTTGTCTTTAAAAACATTGCTAGAAACTGAGTTACCTGAAGTAATTTTTAATGATGCATATGAACTAGAAAGTGGTAAAATAATTCATAGAATCTATGTTCCTTTCGAAGGTAAATTTAGTGTGTATAATAAAAATTCTTGGAGAGATTGTTTTGAATTTTACATGGAAACCATGCCTAAATTTGAACTCTTCTTTTACGAATATGAAGACATTATAAAGAACATATAATCTTCTCATATTATAAAAATTTAAATAAAACAGGAGCTTCTTTTTTGGTAATTAAAAAGTTATTTAGATGGTTTTAATTGTACTTAAAAATGAAATTAACATTTTATAACACCACAACTAACCAAAAAAAATAGATTAAACTAAAGGTTTATATAAAATACACAACTAATTGAATTATAAGTAAATAAAACTAAAAATACTTATCTAAAAATAAACTATCAATTTTTCTTATAGTCTATATTTTTATGCGTTAAGGATTGCAACGACATCCTTTTTGTTTTTCGCAAAAAGATATAGTGGAAAGCCTGCCCTTTTTAGGGAACGCCCAACTTACTTACACTTATATTACAAAAAAAAAATCGCCCTAAAAAAAGACGATTTTAACACACTACTTTCTTCTTTTTCTATTTTATAAAAGTGATACTAAACGGGTAATTAATTGGTTCGTTATTACTTGCTTTTATGGCGTTTATAATTGGGAAAATTAAATAGAAAATTCCGATTACAATGAACCCTAAAATTCCTAATCCAAAAAGAAAAATTAAAGGGATACAAATTAAAATATAGATAAACATAGAAATTCTAAAATTTAGAATTGCTTTTCCGTGTGCGTCCATTCCAAAAATTTCATCCTTTTTTGTCAACCATAAAATTAACGGAACGACAAAGCCGCCTATGACGGTTACAAAATCTAATAATTGACTTAAATGTGTTAGAACTAATAATTGTTTGTCTTCTTTCATTTTTATAATTAAAGTTTTAGTTGGTATTCATTAGACGATAATTAACCAATTATGTTACCGCTTTTTAATTATTAATTTTTTGTTAAATAAGTATTTGAGTTAAGATATACTCCATTTGAGCAAAGACTAATTGAGCATTGCTTGTAGTTTTGTATGGAACTTAAAAACATATAAAATTATGAATTACTTAAATATTGACAAAGACCGAGTATTACCAGTTGTAACAGAATTAAATGTGCTTTTGGCAGATTACCAAGTGTATTATCAGAAATTAAGAAATTTTCATTGGAATGTTTTAGGTAAAAACTTTTTCGAATTACACAATCAGTTTGAAGACATGTATAATGATACCAAAATTAAAATTGATGATATTGCAGAAAGAATAGTAACCTTAAAATACCACCCAATTAGTAAATTATCTGATTATATAGAGGTTTCTAACATTAAAGAATCGAGTCCGTTATTAACAGACGTAGAAATGGTAGACATTTTAAAAAACGACCAGGATATTATTTTAAATCAGCTTTCTAGAGTTATAGAAAAAGCAAATATAGCTGAAGACGAAGGTACTGTAGATTTAATAGGAGCTTATATTAGAGAGTTAGAAAAATCTTCTTGGATGTTAAATGCATGGTCTAAAAACACTAGCGATGTGTTAGATAGTAGTTTTGTGAAATAGTGATTATTTTTAATAAACAGATAAAATAATCAATATTAAACTTTAAAACAAAACATGGATAAAATAACAAACAAACTAGAAATCTGGAAAGACATTTTTATAAAAAACATACCCAATATAGCCATTGCTTTGGTGGTAATATTTATAGCTTATTTTGCATCGAGAGCTATCAATACTTTTATTACTAAGAATTTAGGTAAAAAAATTAAACAAGAATCGGTAAGAAACTTAGTTTCTAGAGTTGCCTCTGCCTTTATATTCTTAACCGGTTTATATTTGGCAATGACAATTTTAAAGTTTGATGATACTTTAAAGGCTATTATTTCTGCAGCTGGTGTATCTGGTATTGTAATTGGTTTGGCCTTGCAAGGTACTTTGTCTAACACCATTTCTGGAGTTGTTTTATCTTTTAGAGAAAATCTAAATATTGGTAATTGGATAGAAACTAACGGTTTTTCTGGCCAAGTAATAGATATTAATTTAAATTACTTTGTAATTAGAGAGGCTGATAATAATATGGTGGTCATACCCAATAAAACCATTTTAGAAAACCCTTTTAAAAATTATTCTTTAACTACTAAAATGAGAATATCTATTACATGTGGTGTAGAATATGGTGCCGATTTAGAAAAGGTAGAATCTTTAACAAAAGAGGTTATTTCTACTAATTTTAATCAAAATGAATTAAATAAAAATGTGGAGTTCTATTATACCGAGTTTGGAGACAGTTCTATTAATTTTTTATGCAGATTTTGGGTAGATTCTAAAAATGCACTAGAAAAATTAAAAGCTAAGAGTGATGCTATTATAAAAATTAAACAAGCGTTTGATAAAGAAAACATTAGTATACCATTCCCTATGAGAACTTTGGAGATTTTACCAAACCAAAGCTTAGATATTCATAAAGTTGCGGACAAAGAAGTTTCTTAAGAACTTTTAGTATACCCCCTTCCCTATTGCTTAAAAAGCTGAATACAATTTGTGTTCAGCTTTTATTTTTCTGTAAAAATCTTTACGTATTTTTGCAACATGATTAATAACGATACTATTATTGCTTTGGCAACTCCTGCTGGTGTTGGCGCTATTTCTGTAATTAGACTTTCTGGTGAAAATGCTATAACTATAGTTGATGCTTTTTTTAAATCGATTAAAAAAGGAAAAACTTTAAAAAATCAGAAAACGCACACCATTCATTTAGGGCATATTGTACAAAATGATATCCTTATTGATGAAGTTTTAGTATCTATTTTTAAGAATCCGAATTCGTATACTGGAGAAAATGTAGTTGAAATTTCTTGTCATGGTTCTAGCTTTATTCAGCAAGAAATTATTCAGTTATTTTTACAAAATGGTTGCAGAATGGCTGATAATGGTGAGTTTACCATGCGTGCTTTTTTAAATGGCAAGATGGATTTAAGTCAAGCCGAAGCTGTTGCCGATGTTATTGCTTCTAATTCGGCTGCAAGTCACCAAATGGCGATTCAGCAAATGCGTGGTGGAATTACCAATGAATTGAAAGATTTACGTGTGCAATTACTAGATTTTGCTGCTTTAATTGAGTTAGAACTCGATTTTTCTGGTGAAGACGTAGAGTTTGCAGACAGAACGAAGTTTAAAGAACTGGTTGCAAAAATTACTTTTGTTCTAAAGCGTTTAATTGATAGCTTTTCTTTTGGAAATGCGATGAAAAACGGAATTCCGGTTGCTATTATCGGAGAACCAAATGTGGGGAAATCTACTTTATTAAACACACTTTTAAACGAAGAAAAAGCCATTGTTTCTGATATTGCTGGTACAACTCGTGATGCTATTGAAGACGAAATGATTATTGATGGTGTTGCTTTCCGTTTTATTGATACTGCCGGAATTAGAGAAACGGAAGACATTGTAGAGAGTATCGGGATTAAAAAAGCGTACGAAAAAGCAGAGAATGCTCAGTTGATCATTTTCTTAATCGATTCTAATAAGTACTCCTACTCTAGTGACGAATTTTTAGATGAAATAGAAACTATAAAAACTCGCTTCCCTAACAAGCGCTTATTAGTGATTGCCAACAAAGTTGATACCTTATCTTGTTCTGATTCGTCTATTTTACAATCTGAAATCGAGAATTTAATTCTACTTTCTGCTAAAAACAAAACCGGAATTGAAGAACTCAAAAACGAATTGACTTCTTTGGTTAATATTGGTGCTTTGAGTAACAACGAAACGATTGTAACCAATTCGCGTCATTTTGAAGCGCTAAACAACGCTTTAATCGCTATTTCTTCTGTACAAGAAGGTATTGACCTAGAAATTGGAACTGATTTGTTTTCTATCGATATTAGAGAGTGTTTGCGTCATTTAGGTAATATTACTGGTGAGTATGATGTTGATAAGGATATCCTTGGGCATATTTTTGGGAATTTTTGTATTGGGAAATAGATTTGTTTGCTTTTAGTTTCTTTTGGTAGTATTTTGTTTGAGTTTTGGATAAAATATTCGATTTTTTTTATCAAGAATTGCATTAGATAAGAGATTTTTTTTGCGGCAGATTGGTTCTTATATTGAAACTTTAGCATTAAAAAAGGGATCTGTACATTTCTTATCTTTTCTAAGCCGTATTTACTATAATACCCAAATTTTAATTTATAAAGGCGCTCGTTTTTCTGTAGAATTAAATTTTGCGCACATTTTTTTTAGATTGCGCATCTTTTTACTCCTAGAACTTTGCGCGCATTATTTTTAAAACAAACACCTATGCGCGCATTATTTTTAATTTGCGCATGTTTTTTAATTATCTTTGATTATAATTTAAATAACTTTATAGTATGGAAATAATAATACCATTAAATGAAACTTCATTTTTTCAAGGAAGAAACACACCTGAAAGAGGAAAAATAGTGGGTTATGGTGCTATAATAGAAAGTTTAAAATTACCAATACCCTTTCCAAATACACTATCGCTAATAACCCAAAAAAGTAAAAAGTATAATAATACCTATTGGAAAGTATTTCCGACCTCATATCAACCAGAAGAGACATTGTACAAACAACTGGTATTTGCTATTAAATATGAAGGTATTAATTTACTATTATTTAAAGCGTTATTTAAAGTAATTACAAAAGATCAAATAAAAGAAATTCTACATATAGAACCATCTGGTCAATATAGTCGAAAGATTTGGTTTATATACGAATGGCTTCAACAAAAAAAAATTGATGTAGCAATAGATTTAAAAAAACGTAAATACATTCAACTACTTGACTCTAATATCCAATACACAATAAAAGGAGAAGAATCTGCAAGGCATAAAATTATTAACAACCTACCAGGAACTGTAGATTTTTGTCCATTAATTTTTAAAACTCAAAAGTTAGAAAACTATATTAATGCTAATTTATCTAGCCGAAAAAACACAATTCTAAATAGCATACATAAAGACATATTGCAACGCGCTTCTTCTTTTTTATTATTAAAAGACTCTAAAGCATCTTTTACCATAGAGGGTGAAAATCCTGGTAATAATAGAGCTATGCGATGGGGTAAAGCAATTGGTCAAGCAGGTGGTAAATCATTAAGTATTACCGAACTTGAACGCTTACAACAAATAGTTATAGAAAACAGTAGATTTATAGAAATGGGTCTAAGGAAAGAAGGTGGTTTTGTGGGAGAACATGATAGAAGTTCAGGAGAACCTATTCCGAATCATATTTCTGCAAAAGAACAAGATATTCCCAAGTTATTAAAAGGAGTAATGGATACAAATATCCTATTACAAGACGATAGTTACGATGCCGTTTTAGCAGCTGCAACCATATCATTTGGTTTTGTATTCATACACCCTTTTATAGATGGCAATGGTCGTTTACATCGCTATATAATGCATCATATTTTAGCTAAAAAGAAATTTACGCAGCAAGGAGTTATTTTTCCTGTTTCTGCTTCAATTTTAGAACATATTAATGATTACAAAATCGTTTTAGAATCATATTCACATACATTATTAGATTACATAACATGGAAAGAAACGGAAAATCATAACATTAAAGTTACAAATAATACCATTGATTTTTATCGTTATTTTGACGCTACAAAACAAGCAGAATTTTTATACGATTGTGTAGAAGACACCTTAGTAAGAATTATACCAGAAGAAGTTAGTTATCTTCAAAAGTATGATGAATTTAAAAAATACCTAGATAATCATTTTGAAATGCCTGATAAAACAGTTGCAATACTTGTTCGATTTTTAGAACAGAATAAAGGTATTCTATCAAAACGTGCACTGAAAAAAGAGTTTTCAGTATTAGAAGAGATTGAAATTAAAGATATACAAACAAATTACAATACTATTTTTTTATAAAACGGAACAACTCTAGATAAAAAAGTCATCTTCTTTTACTTGACTAAATCAATCAAAAGAAGACAAAATACTACACCACTACTCCGCCCCACACACCTTAAACCCTTTAAATAAAGAGATTATTACATATTGTATTAGGTAAATAGATTTGTTTTCCTTTAGCTTCCTTTGTTCGACTTTAGAATGAGAAAGTCGAACAAAGAAAGCTAAAGGAGTTTTTAAAATACTATTTAAATAACTTTGGAGCTAAATCTCTTAAATTTTTACGCCAAACCATCCAAGTATGTCCGCCTGACATTTCACTATATGTAAAATTAATTTTAGCCTTTTTAAATAGTTTTAAGGTTTCATTTCCATTCTCAAAAGCAATATCTTCTGAACCTCCTTGTGTAAAATGTAACATCTTAACAGATTTATTAAAATTAGGAGCTATTAAATTTAATTGCTTTAATCTATTTTCTGAATTATCTACAATTCCTCTTTTTTCTTTCCAAGAATCACTTAACCACCAACCAGAACTTAAAACACCTACATAACCAAATTTATTAGGATGAAAGGTAACAGCTTCAAGTGTTTCTAAACCGCCCATAGAAAGGCCCATAATAGCTCTATCATTCTGTTTGGTTTTTACTTTATATGTTTTCTCTATAAAAGGAATAATATCATTCATTAAATCTTTTGCAAAAAGCGGAACTCTATCTAAAATTTCTGCTGTTTCTATAGTTCCATTTGGCATAACAACCAACATTGGTTTAATTTTACCTTCAGAAAAAAGATTGTCTAAAATATCGCCAACAGCACCAATATTAGACCAAGAGGTTTCTGAACCACCACCGCCATGAATTAAATATAAAACAGGCAACTTCTTTTTTGATTTTTCATAACCTGGAGGAGACCAAACTCTTAATCTTCTGTTTTTTTGAAGTGTTTTTGAATAATAATTTTGAATTGTAATTGCTCCATGAGAAATCGTATTTCTTTTGTAAAAGAAATCTTTATCCGAAGCTATTTTTATAACAGGAATATTATCAGTTATAGACACCGCTTTACTGTCCTGTACTTCTACTCCATCAACAATAAACTTATAACTATAAACTCCTGGTTTTGCATCATTCCAAAATCCTTCCCAAACTCCATTATTATCTTTTTTAAAGGCTACATAATCCCATTTATCATCAGAATATAATTTAACCGTAGTTGCATTTGGAGCGTAAATTCTAAATACTACTTTATTATTTGGTAATATTTCAACTGATTTTAAATCTTTATTCGGATTGTAATCCTTAACCTTATATCCTTTTATAGAAAGCATTTTTAAAGCATATCGTTTTCCTAGCTCTCTAACTCCTGCAGAATTAAAATGAGTATGATCTTTTCTTGGTTTACATCCTTTTGATGAAACTACATGCGCTGTAGAGATAACGTTTGGTAATGTATTTATAATTGGATTCATACTTGCACAAACTCCATTTTGTTCTTTATCTACCAGTTCCGACGCTATTAAAGGAACTTTATTTGCATCTAAAGACAGGTCTGCTAACATATTATAATACACTTTTTTTACATATTCTGGCCAATTTTTATCATCTTGATTTGATTCTCCTTGATGTAAAATAATCCCTTTTATAACACCATCTTTCTGAGCTTTTTTAGCTAATTTAATAAAATGCTCATATGGATTTCCTCCATAATCTTCAATCTTCTTTTGAAACCAATCTTCAGGATAGGTCTTTGTATACTTTTTATAATTTTCTTTATCAAACAATCTAATATCACTACCTCCAACAGCTACATTTATAATACCAACCTTTACCTTTTTAGGTAAATATTTAATCATCGTTTTTCCAAAATAATCTGCAGGAGAAAGGCCTGTATAACATTGTGTTAATGGCGGTGTTGCCACTCTCCATTCATTTTTTGTAAATCCTAAATTAGAGCAGTCTAAAGATTGTAATACTTTAAAACGTTCATCACCAATTTTATCTTGAGCTTCAATTTCTGCTGAACCTTCCATATTAGATTGACCAAAGGCCAAATAAATATGAAAATTAGGGTCTTGTGAAAATAAATTCATACTTAAAAAAAGAAGTGTTAATACTACGAGTCTATTTGTTTTCATCTTAATTAATATTTTATGGTTGTAAGTAATAAAAAGCTATTTGCTGGTAATTCTATATTTAAAAAATCTTTACAGATTATATTTGTTGCAACCGGAACAGGAAAATTATTTTTATCAGTTTTTCTATCTTGAGCTGTATAAACATACTTGCGTAGTGTTTTCGAAGTTGAAAGATCTAATGTTATTTTATTAGGAATGTCTGAATTATTTATAAGTGCAACGGTAATATCATCTTTATAAGTAGCCGCAGTTAAACGGATTCCTGCTATTTTTGTTTCATCCGTTTTTATTATTGAGCTTCCTGTAGGAAAATAACGACATAATAAAGACCAAGAATAAAACCAAGGCCTTATATTTTCGTCTTCTGGATTGTTACAAATTTCGGTTCCTAAACTATTCCACATTCCCCATCTTTTCAATTCATTTTTATTCCCAATATCATCTAAAGTATGCATTGCATCATCCAAAGCCCAAGCTGCTGCACCAGAATAACCAGCATTCATAATTTGTATTGCAGCATCTGCCATATAAATGCCATAACTATAATCATACACCATCATCTGACTATCTTTACTTGCAAACGGATCGTTTTTTGCTCTTTCTTGATTTGTAGCATTGCTTTTCCCCAACCCTATTTCTCCAAAAATAATTTGCTTGTTTAACGCTTTAGGGATTTTAGCTGCTTTCTCATTAAAAACCTGAAATTCGCCACTTTTAACCATTGATGGTTTTGCATAGTCATGCACCTCATAAATACCTATCTCTTCAGTTAATTGTTTTGCAGATTGCTCTATCCAGCCAATACCCGAATAAGTAGAATTAGGATTATTATAACGATGTACAGCATCTGGTCCGGCAACAGTAATAAATGTATCTAATCCTTTTTCTTTTATCGCTTTAGAAAGTAATACAACACCTTCTTTCCATTCATTAAAATCTCCTTTTGTGGATGCCCAATCTCCATTTGGTTCATTTATTAAATTGTAATATTTAATACATGTGTATCCTTTTTCTATTATTAAATAATCTAAATATTCAACAATACAGTTAATCCATTTTGGATCATTTGCTCCTGTAAACTTATCCGAAAACCCCTCCTTTTTGTCATGAACCTTGTATGGAGTTCCCCATTCTCCAAAAAGGACAGAAATATTATTCTGCTGTGCATAATCTAGTATTTTTTCTACTGCCTTAACTTCTGGATTATCAAAACTTAAAATAGGATTGTCCTCTTTATCAAAGCCAACTAAATACCGCCAATTAGCCTGGTCCATTACTCTAAACAGTTTAGGTTTCATAAAGTCTAATCTTTTAAAATTCATGTCCCATTTTTCTGCAGTCATTAGATTACCCCATTCTGCATTTTCTGAATCGGCATGAGGATATGCAGACCATTGTACTCCATTACCAATAAAATTGGAAGAAATTATTTGATCTGAATATATTTTAACGATGTTTTCTGGTGTTGTATTACAACCAAAAAAACTTATTAAAACAAGTAATACACAAAACTTTACCCTGTTATTCATTATCTATTCATTAATTTTTTAGTTAATTCTTCTAATTTCATTCCTTTTGTTTCTGGCATCATAAAAAATACAAACAATAGTTGAAGAACCCCATAATGCTACAATGTTTATCTGCTCCAGAAATTACTACGGTATCAAAACCAAATAAAAAACCAGCAATTGCAGCTGTAATAAACCATGTTAATACCTTATTCAGAGGTTTTATTATGAAAATATTTTTATAGATAAACCTCTAATAGGGTTGCTTGTTCAGAATTTAATTTTACGGCCTTAATTGAAGCCGGTAACAAAACAGTTTCACCTTTATTTACCATCATTAATTCATTATTACACTCAAGAGTAAAAGAACCTTCTACACACATATAAATTACAAATGAATCTAATTTTTCATAGTTTTTTTCTAATTGATTTGTTAATTGAATAATATCTGTTTTAAAATATGGAGAATGGACCAATTCTGACGACTGGTTTTCTTTTAATTGATAAGTTGTTTTGTAATTATTGTACAAATTATAATCAATAGCATCTAAAGCTAACTCAGTGTGTAATTCTCTTTGATTTCCTGCTGCATCAGTTCTTTCATAATCATAAATTCTGTAGGTTACGTCTGATGTTTGCTGAATTTCGGCCAACACAATACCTGCGCCAATTGCATGAACTCTACCTGTAGGAATGTAAAAAGTATCTCCTTTTTCTGTTTTTTCTGAATTTAAAATATCTAAAACCTTTCCATTATTCAGAGCCTTAACATACTTTTCTTCGTCTACCTTTTGATTAAAACCAACTATTAATTCGGCATCTTTATCAACATCCATAACATACCACATTTCGTTTTTTCCAAACGAATTATGACGCTCTTTAGCCAACTCGTTATTAGGATGAACCTGAATTGATAATGGCGTTTTTGCATCAATAAATTTTATTAAAACAGGAAAGTTATCACCAAACCTTTCATAGACCTTATACCCTAAAAATTCTTCCTTAAAATTGATTATTAAATCTTTTAATGTTTGTCCTTTTAAAAGTCCATTTGATACCACAGAAACATCTCCTTCTACATCAGAAATCTCCCAACTTTCACCAATATTTAGTTTATCTGATTTCTTTTTAAATATGTTTATTAATTTTTCTCCTCCCCAAATTCTTTCTTTTAAAATGGGCTCAAATTTAATTGGATATGCTTTCATATTATTCTTTTAATAAGTATCAAAAAGTGATGTGATTTTTAATTCTTTTGTAAACTGTTCTATGTTGATTTCTGTTTCAGAATCAAACTTTATGTAGTATCTTTTATTCGGTAAAACATCAAAATAATTATTAGAAAAATGACCTTTTACACTACTTTTTAAGTTGATGTTTTTTACTAACGTGTTTGTAGAAATTTCTATTTCCACTCCATTTTTATTACTCCCTAAAACCGAATACTTTATTGTAGGTTTCGATAATTCTAATTGATTTGGTTTTTCTAAATAGAAGATGGTTTCATCAAAAACAACATCATTTTCAGCAACCAATTCTGCAACTAAAAAAGTGTTATTACTATTATTATTTAGGTTGGTAAAACCAGTTTTATTTACATCAAAATAAATAGCACTTGTATTTGATTTTATAGTAATGTTTTTTTCAACTTGATCTAAAATTTCACCTTTAAAATTGAATAATTTTATTCTTAATACAGCGTTCTTATCTTTTAATTTATCTGAAACAATATGTACTTCAAGTTTTTTATCATTCTTAAAAAACATTGTTTTTATGGGTTTATACAGGTCTTTTACATGGTAATGTGCTGCTTTCCAATTCCCATAATAATCTATTGTAGACCAAGAAGCAACTGGCCAACAATCGTTAATTTGCCAATATAAACTCCCCATACAATAAGGCATATTTCTTCTATGAGCCTCAATAGCAATTTGCATCGCTTTGCTTTGTAATAACTGACTTACGTACAAAAATGATTTAAAATCTTTCGGTTTTTTATACCAAGATTCCATATACATTTCTATGTTCTTGTTACCTATATTTGAACGTTGATGAGATTGCATTACCTCAGAATAAATACTCCAATCTTGTTCTTCTGTATATTTTTCTACCGATTGAAAATCTGGAAAAGATTGAAAACCATATTCCGACATAAAACGGGGAATTGCTTCGTTATACGTTAAAATAGATTCCTGATTTCCCCAAACTCTCCAATAATGATAATCTCCAGAAGTTAACGTTGCATCTTCTCCTTTTGCAGATGTTGGTGAAGAAGCCCAATAAAAAGTATCACTATCTAATTCAGCAACTACTTCTGGTAAGATTTTGTGAAATACATCTTGATATCCTTTCCAAATAACATCTACAGTTTCTTGTCCTTGACTATTCTTTATTTGATCTATCCAACCCCAATTTTTCCATGCCACAAAATTTTCATTATTACCACACCACAGTGCAATACTTGTATGACTTCTTAACCTTTTAACATTGTATTTTGCTTCTTTTTTTACGTTTTCTAAAAAAGATGTATCTCCAGGATACATTGCACAAGCAAACATAAAGTCTTGCCAAACTAAGATTCCGTTTTTATCACATAAGTCATAAAAAATATCATTCTCATAAATACCTCCACCCCAAACACGAATCATATTATAATTGGCATCAACCATATTTTTTATAACTTTTTCGTAATCCTTTGTGGTAACTCTGTCTAAAAAAACATCTTGAGGAATATAATTAGCACCTTTCATAAAAACGGCATGTCCATTTAATTTAAAGTAAAAACTTTCTCCAACACTGTCTTTTTGTTGAATTACTTTTAATGTTTTTAATCCTATTTTATGAGAATTAGAAGCTAATAATTTAGTTCCTTCTTTTAGTTGAACATCTATTTTATAAAGTTTTTGATTCCCTAAACCATTCGTCCACCAAAATTCTGGGTTATTAATTTTTATAGGAATTTCAATTTTATTGACTCCTTTTTTAAGTTCAATTTCCTTTTCTAAATATTGCTTTTCATCGATCTTAATATAAATTTGAGTAGTTATAGCTCTTGTAGTCTCAATTTCTATTTTAGTATTTAACTGTGCACTTTCTTTAGATAAATTTTGTTGTAGCACATACACATCATTTATAGTTGCGGTGTTCCATGCATTTAATTGAATCTCTTGCCAAATACCAGAAGTAACCAATCTTGGTCCCCAATCCCAACCAAAATGATAGCCTGCTTTTCTACTAAAAACCGCTACTTGTTTTTTACCTAATCCTCCATTTTCTGATTGGTCATTTACAGCATTCGGCAATTGATAGCCTAATGCTTCTCTTTTTAGTAAACCTATTTTTATTGGTGAATCAAAAATAATATTCAAACTATTTTTGCCAATTTTTAAATATTTTTTGGCATTCACTTTATAACCAACAAACATATTATCGGTCTTTAAAATAAGTGAATCGTTTAAATAAATATTTGCATAAGTATCTAATCCTTTAAAATTGAATGCTATTTTTTCTTTATCAAAAAGAGTTTCATCAACAGTAAAAACAGTTTTATATTCCCAATCTTTTTTGTCAATCCATTGTAGATCATGCTCATTTAATCGATAAAATGGATCTTCTATAATTTTATTCGCAATTAAGTTTGTGTGAATAGAACTTGGTATACTCGCTTTTAACCAAAGTGTGTCTTTTACTGCTTTAAATTGCCAGTTAGTTTTTATTTCTTTTGAAATAAAATTAGGAGAATTATCACAAGATGTAAAAAAACACGTTGCTATTATCAGTATTAAATACCTATAACTTTTATAAAACATCATTCTATTTTAATTAATAAATATTACTTCACTTCAAATATAATTACCTCTATTAAAATATTATAACTACATAATGTTGAAAACTTATTGTTTTATGAAATTTTAATAATTTCTAAAAAAAAAAAAACACGTAGCTAAAAAAATGAGCTAACCTCTTAAATAAAAAATTCAAAAATAAGGTTAGCTCAGTGTTAAAATTATTTCGATAATACTATTGATACATATACAATACCAAAAAACAGAAACCTATCAATATTAAAGACCAAACTCTAAAGTTTTTATAAAAAGGAACGCCAATAAGTTCCTTAGATTCTTCTTGGTAAATCTTTTTGGTCCAAATTAATTCATCTATTTGAGAAGGATCATCTGGTTTGGTAAATAAACTTACTACAATGATAATTACGGCACTAAACATAAAATAAAATGGTACTTTAAGTAAAAAATGAATATCTCCTAAAAGTTCATAATCGAATGCTACTTTAGCTACAATTGTGGTAATAGCTGCTAAAGCACCTCCCATTAATCCCCAAAAAGCACCATGTCTATTAATACGTCTCCAAAAGACTCCTAAAAAGAATACTGCTACAACTGGAGGTGCAATATAGGTTAGCATTTCTTGATAATATTTTAATAAAGAATCAAATTTAGATACAAAAGGCACCCATAATACTGCTAAAATTAAAACAACTACAGATACAATTTTACCAACATATACTTGTTCTTTTTGAGATGGTTCTTTTTTAAATTTCGTGTAAAAATCCATTGTAAATAATGTTGCTACAGAATTTAATAATGCACTTAAAGTAGACGTTAATGCGGCTACCATTGCAGCTAACATAAGACCTAATAATCCTGTTGGCATCAATTCTATAACCAATTTAGGATACACCATATCGTTTTTAGGTAAATCTGGAAATAAGTGCTTACCTATAACCGCGGGAAATATAATAATGAAGATTAATGACACTGTTAAAAAACCAACTAAAAGAATCCCTTTTCTACCATGATCTATCGATTTTGCCGTAAGTACACGCTGCACCAATACTTGATTATTTCCCCAGAAATAAAATCCTAATATGGGAATACCGACTATCATACCCAACCAAGGTACGGACGAATCATCCATAGGACGGATTAATTTCATCATAGAATCTCCTTCTAAAAGTAGGTTCTTTAAATAATCTAATCCACCATTATTCATGGCTAAAAATGTTAAAATAAAAGTTCCTACCAATAATAATATCCCTTGAATTAAATCGACTTTTATGGCCGCAGATAAACCACCTGGAATTGTATAAGCTGCAACAACGACAGCAAATATAACGGATAACTCCATGATAGACATCTCTGGAAAAACCAACTTCATTAACAAGGAAGCTGCATACAAAGCACCTGCAGCATCTAAAAACGTTGACCCCATTAAGGTTATAAATGAAAAATAATACCGAGAACGTTTATCAAATCTTTTTTCTAAAAACTCAGGAATCGTAAAAATTCCAGATTTTATATAAAATGGTAAGAAAAACATTGCAAAAAACACCATAACCAATACCGAAATTAAATCGTAGTTAAAAACGGCAATTCCTGTAGAATAAGCATCACCACTTTTACCAATTAAAGTTGTGCTAGAAATACTTGCAGCGAATAAAGAAAAACCAATAACTGGCCACGTCATATTTCGACCTGCAAGAAAATAATCGCTTGTAGAATCACTTCCTTTTTTAGAAGATTTAAGTCCAAACCATACAATAAATATAAAGTACACAACTAGTACTGTTATATCTATAATTCCTAAATTATATTCCATAATATATTTTGATAATTTCTTTTTAAAAGGGTTATTTAATTAAAATTGTACTTAGAAACACCACACTATTGCCTTTAACCTCAACAATAATATCTTCTTGTAAATCTAAATTTATGCTCTTTGTAATTATTGGAAAACCATCAGAATTAACAGGTCTATTGTGTTCTGAATATTCATACAAATAAAGTATTTTATCTTTTGAAAACATTTCTGAAGACAAACTAATTATTTTTGAGTTTTTAGACTGATTTACAATTGCAGCACTAAATGTATTTTTATATGTTGATGCAACTGCACGAATACTATCATTTACAACGGAATAAGCTGGCTTGTAAATTTTAGATTCTGGCGGAAACAAATTGCAAAGTAATGTCCAAGAATACGACCAGGGACGTGGTTTTTTATCCACCTCCAAATCCCCAAATTCTTCGGTTAAAATATTCCACATCCCCCATTTTTTTAATTGATTTTTTTCACCTAAATCACCTACGGTATGCATAGCATCATCTAAATCCCAAGCAATAGCACCACCAACACCTGCCAACATACTTTGAATTGCTGCATCTGCCATATCTACTCCGTAAAAATAGTCATATACAAACATAGAAGAGTCATCTGGCCCTGCAAACGGATCTGCTTTTCCTCGACGTGTATTTTCTTCTTTTAAATCGCCACTATATTTCATTCCTAATTCCCCTAAAATCAAAGGTTTATTCGTTTTATTTATTTCTGAAGTAAAGGGTTCTAAATACGGAATAAAATTTCCAGTTCTAATTAAATCTTGATCTGCATAAATATGAAAATCATATAAACCTGTAATAGTATCAAGCTCGTTTACGGTAGAATATACCCAATCGTGTGCTTTTTTCGGATGTTTTGGATGATCCCATTGTGTTACAGCATCTGGCCCGGAAAGTGATACATATTTATCTAAACCAGCTGTTTTTAAAGCTTTGTCTAACTGAATATATCCAGCTTTCCATTGCTCCCAATCGCCATCGGTTGATGCCCAATATCCGTTTGGTTCATTTACCAAATTATAATATTGAATACAGGTATAGCCTTTTTCGATTATTAAATGTTCTAAATATTTAACAATCATATTCGTCCAACGTGGATCGTCTGCTCTTTCTATTTCTGGAATAGATTCATCTAAATTCCATAAACCTGGTGCTCCCCATTCTCCAAAAAGAACCTTAATCTTTCTTTTTTGACAATAATCTAAAAGCTTATAAAGACTTTTTATTTCTTGTGTATTAAAATCTAAAATAGGTTCCCCTTTTTTATCTAGACCTTTGTAATAACGCCATGTAGAAACATCCATGACTCTAATAATATGTGGTTTTACAAAATCTATACGTTTATAAAGTTCATTCCACTTTTCATCAGTCATTAAAAAACCCCATTCTGCGTCTTTAGAATCAGCATGTGGATAAGCTGACCATTGCACACCATGACCTATAAAAGGTGTATTTACAGTGTTTTTTTTATTAAATGTTACTGTAATATCTGCAGTTTTAGGTTTTATTTTAGAAGAACACCCACTTAATAAAAAAGTGGATGTTATCAATAATAAAAATACAATCACTTTTTTAATCATTAGATGCTTTTAATGCTTGTAATAATTCATTTACACTACATGTTGCTAAACCAATATATTTATCAGCTGCACCATAATACACGTGTAATGTATCCTCTATAATTACATTACCTGTTGGAAAAACACATCCTTTGTAATATCCTTCTATTTCATAGTCATGTTCTGGTTCCATAATCCAGTTTTTTAAACGCCCAATTACTTTTGTTGGATCATCTAAATCTAATAAAGCTGCTCCTGCTCTATAATACCCTAAACCTCCATTTTCTACTCCGTGATAAATTACTAACCAACCCTCTTTTGTTTTTAAAGGCGGAGTACTACCGCCTACTTTTTCTTCCCAAGTGCCGTTTATACCAGAAATTAAAAGAGTACTTTCTTCTTCCCAAACCATTAAATCATCTGTAAAACGAATCCAAATTGCTGGTTTTTCCGTACCATATTTTTTGCCAATCCATTCTTTTGGTCTGTGCAGCATGGCAAATTTTCCATTGATTTTCTCTGGAAAAAGAATAACATCTCTATCATCTAAATTAGCTGTTGTAATACGACCTAATCGTTTAAAAGTTTTCAAATCTTTTGAGATAGCTAAACCAGAATTTGCTACATTATTTTTATAAACCAACGGTGTATCTTCTCCTGATTCTGGTAATAAAATTACATCATGTGCAAATTTCCAATATTGTCCTGGAGGAAATGGTCTATACGCATAAGTAACGTAAAATTCATCTCCAAACTTTGCTATCCTAGGATCTTCTACACCTCCCATATCTGGACCATCTATACTTGGTGAAAATACAGGTTTATCCGAAACTCTTGTAAAATTAACACCATCTGTACTCTCTGCTAATCCGAATCTAATAAAATGTTCTTTATCATCTCCGGCCGCCCTATATAACATAGAAAATTTTCCGTTTTCATACCAAACTCCAGGGTTACAAACTACTATGTTTTCCCAGTAATTATCTGGATTTGGACTAAAAATAGGATTTTTTTCGTGCTTTTTTAGACGTAATAATCCTGTTTTATTTTTTTCAATAATATTCATTCTATTCTTCTCTAATTTTAAACTAATATTTTAAATAGGTATAAAAAACACCTCTCCTTTTATATTTATAACAAAAAAACAACTACCAATACTTATAAGTATTGTATTTAAATTTATTAAATCATATTTGTAAAAATGGTAACTGACTGACCAGGAATATCCATTTTGTAAGTTCCATCTAACGCTACTAAAACATTATTTTCATTTGGAACAGGAAATCCTTTTGTATCTGTTTCACCTACAAAACCTCCATCAAACTTAGAAGTATATTGATATTTAGAAACATTATCAAAAACAAAATTTTTATCCGCAAAAAGAGATAGGTTAGTATAACTTACATAGTTTGAATTTACAATAGCAACTGTATATTGATCTCCTTTTCTTGCTGCAATTGCCTTTAGCCCTTTTTTGTTTGGAAGCTCTATTTCTATAATATCAGATCCTTGAGGAAAGTATCTACAAAGCAGTGATACAGGATAGAAAAATGGTCTTATTTCTTCGTCTGAACTGCTATCGAAAGCCTCTTCACCCAAAATATTCCAAAATCCCCATCTCTTCAATTTGTTAGAATCTACACCACTTTTTGAACCTGTCTCATTATACATTGCATCATCCATATCCCAAATTAGAGCACCAGAAAACCCTGCCATCATAGTCTGTACAATAGCATCGCTCACATCAACCCCATAAAAGCCATCGTACACAAACATATTACTATCTTTAGAAGCATATGGATCTGCCGCTATTCTTCTTTCATTTTCTTTCTGCAACTCTATATCACTGTCATAATATTTTAGCCCGATTTCTCCAACTACTATTTGTTTACCTGCAGGAATTGCATTTTTATAAGCTTTAAGAACACTTAAATAATTATTACCATTTACAAAACTTTTTGTTGCGTAAGAATGAATATCATACAGTGCCATTTGATTGCCAAAATCACTTTCTGCTTTTGCTACCCAATCGGTATCATTTGCATCACCAAAAACAGCTAAATCTGGACCTGCTAACTTAACTAACTGATCTACTCCTGCTGTTTCCATTCTTGTAAGGAATTCTGAAGTAACGGTTTTCCATAGGTTATAATCTCCTTTAGTTGTAGACCAATCTCCATTAGGTTCATTAATCATATTGTAATATTTAATACAGGTATATCCTTTCTCTTTAATTAAATAATCTAGATAATCTACGGTATAATCCATCCATTTATAATCAATTTGATTTTTATCGCCATTTAAGAAAACATGTCCCCACTCACCAAACATTACTGTTATTTGGTTATCTGTACAATATTGCATCATTCTATGAAATGCTTTATTAGCTTTTGCTGGGTTATATATATTTCCATCGTCTAGATAATTCCATCCTGCACTAATCATAATTCTGATGAATGGAGGATGCATAAAATCTATTCGTTCTTTAAGCTTAGCCCAATCTGCATCCGTAAAATCATCTTTGCCTGTCCAACTTTCTATTATATCGAAACCACCCCATTGTGCTCCATTACCAATAAAATTGGTTGAAACTGTTGTTTCATTTTTTATAATTAAATCTCCTGATGGTTTTGGTAATTCAGTATTATTTTCTGAACACGCTACAAAACCCGAAGAAATAAAGATTAATAAAAAATTTATTATAAATTTATTCATAGTTATTTATATTTTATTTACTGTTATACAATAGTGGCTTTAACTAACACATCATTGAATTAAAAATTTAAAAAGAACATAAATTTACAAGAGAAAATACATTAAGACCTCTTGTATATCTAACATTCCTTTTCTTATTTATTATTGTTTTGTTAGTGTGTACCACAAATCTGTAGCGGCTACAAATTTATTAGTATTATCTCCATAATAATCATCCCAATTAGTTCTGCCTAGTTCTTTTACTCCTGGGTCTAACGATAATTTTAGAATGGTTTCATCAATTTTATCGAATGTTTTAGTAGTGTAAGATTTTTTATTTACAACAAAAGTAACAGAGTTGTCTTTGTTTAAAATCCACTCTCCAGATCCTATAGGCAATTGGTTAAACCTAACAGCCCAATCTTCACTTGTTCTTGCATAAATATAAGAAGCAGCTAAACCATCTTCTCCCATAGTACGCTCATAATCTCCATATACCAGTCCTTCATCATTTGCTCCTTTCACTGCACCAATAGTTATAATATCATCAAGACCTGAAGAAGACTCTGTTAATAAGTCTGATAGTTCAGATTCTCCTGCATTTCCCCATCCATTACCATCATCCCACTTTATAGAATAACTAGATATTGCCCAACTCCCTTCTAATTCATTAATAAAAGGTTCTATAAAAATAGTCCACTCTAAAGTTTCTCCTTTTTTTGAAGTTACCATCACTGTTGATTTATTCTCAGGATTATCAAAGTTTAATTTATCTCCACGAGTAACATTTGCTTGAGCGTCATAAGATAAAACCATATCTGTAATATCTACTGCTGCTAAATCTAGATTGCTTGCATTAATTGTAATATTGATGGTCGCCTGGTTTCCAGATCGTTCTATACGTGCTAAACCAATCTGTTGTTTTAAACCAAAATCTATAATATTACGTTCACTATTCCAGTTTCCTTCATTAACCTCTTCCATCAAATCTTTTTCACATGAAGAAAAGACAGATACTAAGGTTATTAAGAAGATGCTATATATTATTTTTTTCATCTTTATATCTTTTAAGTATTAATAATTACTTTGCATTTGGATTTAAATCTAATTCTCTTAATGGAATAGGATAAAATGCAGCTTCATCTTCTGTTAAACCAGAGCTTTGAGCTTCTGAGATATTAGAAAGCACAGTTGCTGTTCTTCTTAGATCAAATAAATGATGGCCTTCAAATGCTAACTCCCACTTTCTTTCTTGTAATACTGTTTTTCTAAAATCAGTAATACTCATTCCTGTAGTAACAGGATCTATACCTGCACGAGAACGAATTTTATTTAACCACATTTCTCCATCTGCAGTTGGCCCTACAGCTTCTGCATATGTTAATGCGATATCAGAAAAACGAATCATTAAAGGTCTGGTACTAGTTCGGTTTCCATTAAATTTAGGGTCTAAATATTTAGTACTAAAAGGCGCAATAATATTTCCGTCGGCAACACTTCCAATGCTATTACCATCTACATCAAATATTTCATTACCGATTAAATCTGTTTCACGCTTATCTGTACTTCCAAAAGAATCTCTAAATGCCGTTTCTATATGATACACTTCCCAACCATTTTGAGTTGGTTCCATTACTCCTTTTGCATTTTTCACATAATACGAAGCCCCTGGTCCCCAAGGCATCCACATTAACATAAAAGAACCAAATTCTTCTGTATTATCGCCCGTTCTATCCATACTGATAAGCCAAATATGCTCTGGACCATCTGCTTTTTCTACATCATAAATATTTCCAATTGAAGTATCTAAACTAAATTCTGCTTGCTCATTTAATACTTTTGCCGACCATTTTGCTGATTGAGTATACATTTCATTTGCATCTACAACCATATCACGATATCCGGCTGCGTTGTTATCTTTACCAGATGCTATATTTAAATATACTTTAGCTAAAATAGCCCAACTTGCTACTTTATCGAAATGCCCAACTTTTCTATCCATAGAAAGAAAAGACTCTGCTGTATTTAAATCTTCTAGAATAAAATTGTAAACCTCATCTAAATCTTTAGCCAACGCAGGTGTAGTTTGAGCCTCTGTACTTACCAATTGCTTTTGCATTGGCACTTTACCAAAAACACGTACCAAGCTAAAGTAACTCCAAGCTCTAATAGTATATGCTTCTCCTAAAATTCGTTCTTTATCGGCTTGATTAAAGTCTTGATCTACGACGTTTTCAATAACCCCATTAGCTCTATTGATAGCGATGTAACAATATTGAAAGAAATCGGACAATGTACCATTACTTTTAGTAGATTTCCATTGATCTAATTCTTGAACACCATTTCCTTCTCCTGCCTTTACAGACATAATTTCTGTTGACAAATCACCAATATCAATCATACCTCTATTATACCCAAGGTAATTAAATGCTCTATAAGCATATAGAAGTGCAGCATCTGCATCTTCTACAGTTTTATAAAAATTATCATCAGAATAAAAACCATATGGTTCTTCCGTTAAATCGCAAGAGTAAAAACCCAATACTATAATACTTACTATATATATAAATCTTTTTTTCATGATTTTCTAGATTAAAAAGTTAAATTTAAACCAAGGGTAACACTTTTTGTACGTGGATAACCACCCCAATACACTCCATCTAAACCCACTTCTGGATCGTACCCATTAAAGTCTTTTGAAGTAAATGTGTACAAATTGGTTGCATTTATATAAAGTCGTGCTTTAGATAGAAATGATATTTTATCAGAATCTAAAGTGTAACCAACTGTTAGGTTTTGTAATCTTACAAAAGACCCATCCTCTACAAACCAATCACTTAACAATAAGTTTCTAACTGATCTTAATTTTGGAAAACTATTGTTTGGGTTATCTTGTGTCCATCTTAAGGGCATAATATTAGCCTGATCTAGTTTTCCTGGATAAAAAATATCGTTTCCAAAAACTCCGTTAAAGAACATAGATAAATCGAAACCTTTATAATTAAAATTAAGACCTAAGCTTGCATTAAAATCTGGATTTGGATCTCCTATAATCGTTCTATCCCCCTCATCTATAACTCCATCATTATTAATGTCTACATATTTAAACTCACCAGGTAGTGCCATATTCCCAGTAAGCCCAGATGTAAGCCCTTCTTCTAAATTTTGAATAATACCATCGGTTTTATAACCATAGAATACATTTAAAGGTTTACCTACTCCATAAATATTAGAAGTTGCCATTCCAAAAGTATCAAAACCAGAACCTTGAAATTCGTAATCCATTCCGGTGTTAGGATCTTTTAATAACCCCATAGAAACTCCATCTCCCAAACTTGTAACTTCATTTCGATTAATAGAAAGCATTAAGTTGGTAGACATCGTAAAGTCATCCTTATTAATAATGTCTCCACTAATAGAAACTTCTATTCCTTTATTAAGAATTTCGCCATCATTTACCCAAATTCTACTATAACTAGATGATAGCGGTAAGAATTTTTGACGTAATAAATCTGTTGTTTTCTTTCTATAAAAATCTACTGTGGTCTTAAGTCTGTTGTTTAAGAAAGCCATATCTAACCCAAAGTTTAACTGCGCTGTAGATTCCCACTTTAAATCTTTATTAGGGATACCAGACCAGTAATTATAACGATAATCTGGACCATATTGCCCACTTATATATCCTGGACCAATAGTTGTTTTAAACTGACCATCATCATAATAATTTTCTATACCGTATCTACTTAAAGTTTGATAAGGAGCAATACCTTGATTACCAGAAATACCATAACTTAAACGTGCTTTTAGTTCATTAAAAACATCTAAATCACTTATAAATTTTTCTTTATGAGCTTTCCAGCTTATAGCTCCTGAAGGAAAATATGCCCATTTATTATTTTCCCCAAATTTAGAAGAACCATCTGCACGCATAGTTCCTGTAAATAAATACTTATTATTATAGGTATAATTTATACGTCCGTAGTAAGAAAGTAACTTCGTTTCTGATTTACCATTAGATATTTCATTGGCTTCTGGATCTCCAGCACTCATATTTTCATTACCTAATGTTTCATTTATAAAACCTTTAGCTTTAAGTTCTGATGAACGACTTACAGTTGTTTGGTATGACTGACCTACCATTACATTTAATTTATGTAAATCTTTAAAAGTATTGTTATAGGTTACAAAAGTTTCTGATAAAATATCTTCACTTTCCCAATTAGTAATGTAAGCCACACCATCATAATAATTACCTTCTAAAGTATATGCACTTGGTAAATACCTATCGCCTATTGTAGAACCAAATTTATAGTTAAGCTGCGTTTTAACACTTAAATGTTCGTTTAATGTAAAATCAAATAAATAAGATGAAATGATATCTAATCCTTTAGATGTATTTAAAACATTTTCTGTATAAGCTAACGGATGATCAAAATCTTGAGATGAAGTTCTAAAATAATCACCATTATCATCATATACTGGCCAAAGTGGATTTCTATAATATGCTAGTCCGCTATTACTATCTCTTTTATTTTTTGAAATAATATTAGAGGTATTAATTTTAAGCCAATCACTAAATTTATGAGATACACCTAAATTAATAATTTGTTTTTGATAATCATCTTCAATATAAACCCCTTGTTCCTTCAAAAAATTACCACTTATATTAAACGACGTAGTATCATTTGCCCCTCTAACTGAAACAGTTGTATTTGTAGATGTCGGAGCATCCCTAAAAACAACATCTCCCCAATCTGTATTGTGTGGCCAAGCACCGCTTGCGATTTCTGATAATGATGGATAATATACACCGGCAATAGTTCTCCCCGTATAGTTAGGAACCATACCGTCATTTATACTACGTTCATTACTTAACTCTGCCATTAACAAAGGATCTTTCCAGTTAATTAAGTTTGAAGTAAAACTCTTTACTGAAGTTTGATGGTTAATTTCTACTGATGCTTTACCAGACTTAGCTCTCTTGGTAGTAATCATTATTACACCATTAGCTCCTCTAGAACCATAAATAGCAGATGCAGAAGCATCTTTTAAAACCTCTACAGAAGCAATATCAGCTGGGTTAATTTGCTTTATATCTCCGGCTCCACCAATAGGAAATCCATCAACAACAACAAGTGGATCATTACTTCCACTAAAAGAACTTCCTCCTCTAATACGTATAGTAGCACCAGCTCCAGGTTCTTGAGAAGCTGTTACCACTTGTAACCCGGCAACTCTACCTTGTAACAACCCATCAACAGAATTTGCAGGGATTGATTCTAACGCCTTCATTTTTACACTTGATACAGAACCTGTTAAATCACTTTTTTTAACAGAACCATAACCAACAACTACAATTTCATCTAAAGCTGCTATGTTTTCTTTTAAAATAATGTTAAATGTTCTTTTAACTCCTATTTTAGTTACAACATTATCATAACCTATATAAGTTATCTCTATATGAGATTCTTCATTTTTAACAGTAATTTTAAATTTACCATCAAAATCTGTAGTAGTCCCATTACTTGTTCCAATTTCAACTACAGATGCACCAGGTAATGTCATACCACTTCCATCTGTAATAACACCATCAATACTAATTTGAGCGCTTATGTTTGTAAAACATAAAACCGTCAAAATAGCAGAGAAAAGCCATATTCGATTTTTTTTATTCATTGAGTTTAATTTTTATAAATTTAATTATGGTTCAAAATTATACAAGATTTATGATTTAAAATGACCAAATTATGTTTAATACTATGCGTTTTTTGAATTATAAATCAATTATTCATTAAATAAGACTATTTTTATTATCAATAAATTAAATAACTGCCGAATAATTTATTATTCTTAAATTTGTAGATATTTATTATAAAAAAAATATTTTTATAAATGAAATCAATTAAAGAAATAACACCTATAAAAACTGATGATCCTTTTGTTATTTTAAGACATGAGAATGCATTATTTGATTATCCTCTTCATTTTCATAATGAATATGAAATCAATTTAATTACCAATTTTAAAGGAAAAAGAACAGTTGGTGATTCCGTTGAAGAAATAGAAGGAGTTGATTTAGTTTTATTAGGACCTGAACTAAAACATTTTTGGAAATCTTGTAAAACTATTAGTAATGCAAGTGTAATAACCATTCAATTTCAAGAACATTTCTTGCATTCAAAAATAATGAGTTATTCTGTATCTAAAGATATAAAGAAGCTTTTAGAATTATCTAAGTTAGGTCTTTCGTTCTCTAACCCAACAAAAGATCAAATTAGTAATTTGTTATTTTCTTTAGAAAACAATAACACCTTTAAATCCTTTCTAACTTTTTTAGAAATGCTACACACATTATCAATTTCTAAAGACATTAAATTATTAAGTAGTCCACCAAGTGCTAATTACAATCAAAAAAGAGAAAGTAGAAGAATCTCTTTAGTAATGGACCATATACAAAATCATTATCAAGAAGAAATTAAGTTAACCAAAATAGCAGAAATAGTTAGTATGTCTGAGTCTGCTTTTAGTCATTATTTTAAAAAAAGAACTGGTCAGAGTTTTACACAATACCTTCAAGAATATAGGTTAGGTGTTGTTACTAAATTACTAACAGAAACTAATATGTCTATTAATGAAATCTGTTATTTAGCTGGATTTAACTCACTTTCTAATTTTAATAGAGTTTTTAAAAGAAAACATAAAATATCTCCGAAAGAGTTTAAATCTAATTATCATAAGCAAATTCAATAAAAATAATTGAGTTTAAAATTCAAATTAGATGTATTATTTAATCATAAATAAACGCAAGAGAGACTAATAATTATTTAATTAATTCAACATTCTGAAGAAAAACTAACAACCTCAAAATCATCCAAATCATCCAAATCACAAAGGGTTCTCTTATTACAAAATAAAAATAATACAATTCTAAATAGCATACGCGCTTTATTATTATTATTATTATTAAAAGACTCTAAAGCATCTTTTACCATAGAGGGTGAAAATCCTGGTAATAATAGAGCTATGCGATGGGGTAAAGCAATTGGTCAAGCAGGTGGTAAATCATTAAGTATTACCGAACTTGAACGCTTACAGCAAATAGTTATAGAAAACAGTAGATTTATAGAAATGGGTCTAAGGAAAGAAGGTCGTTTTGTGGGAGCACATGATAGAAGTTCAGGAGAACCTATTCCGGATCATATTTCTGCAAAAGAACAAGATATTCCTAAGTTATTAAATGGAGTAATAGAAACAAACACACTATTACAAGACGATAGTTATGATGCCGTTTTAGCCGCCGCAACCATATCATTTGGTTTTGTATTCATACACCCTTTTATAGACGGTAATGGTCGTTTACACCGCTATATAATACATCACATTTTAGCGAAAAAGAAATTTACACAGCAAGGAGTTATTTTCCCTGTTTCTGCTTCAATTCTAGAACATATTAATGATTACAAAGATGTTTTAGAATCTTATTCACATCCATTATTAGATTAAATAACATGGAAAGAAACGGAAAATCATAACATTAAAGTTACAAATAATACCATTGATTTTTATCGTTATTTTGACGCTACAAAACTAGCAGAATTTTTATACGATTGTGTAGAAGACACTTTAGTAAGAATTATACCTGAAGATGTTAGTTATCGGCAAAAGTATGATGAATTTAAAAAATACTTAGATAATCATTTTGAAATGCCTGATAAAACAGTTGCAATACTTGTTCGATTTTTAGAACAGAATGAAGGTATTCTATCAAAACGTGCACTGAAAAAAGAGTTTTCAGTATTAGAAGAGATTGAAATTAAAGATATACAAACAAATTACAATACTATTTTTTCAACTTACACCTATTTTAGGATAGTATCGTTAATTTGTTAACCTGAGATTTTAAAACTTATTTAAGTTAGAATAATACTGTCTATCTCTAATTTAAAACCTTCTGCTCTTTTATTTCCAATTAAAAAAGCTATTTCTTCAAGACTTTCTTTAGCATAATTTGGCTTTTGTAATTTATTACCTCTAAATGTAGGATACATATCTGATAATAATATTTCAATATCCTCCCATTCATTAGACGTTTCAAAATAAGTAATATAAACATGATCATCAGTTACCTTACTTCTTATTCTAAATTGATATTGTTTTCCGTCTCCTTTAACTCTGATAATAACTTTAGAATATTCTTTAGGTACAATTTTAGCAAAACGATACCTCAACAAAGAAAAACCTCCGTTATTTTCTAAGGATACATTTCCTTCAAAAACACAATTTCCTTTTTCATTAAAATAGAAACTACCTAAGGACTTCCCTCCCATAACAGCATCATTAATAATTTTCCAATTATCTGGACTGTTCTTTTCTAAATTAAAAACAACTAACGATTCCATATCTTTTGTTTTAAAGCTTTAATAAATATACTTCTCCGTTTTTTATATGATTTTCTTTCTTTTCATCAGGCATTTTATCAAACATTCTAACCAACATTCCTAATCTTGGATTCGACAAAAAGAAATCACGATGTGTATCCATAAATCGCCAAAAAAGACCATCCCAAGTGGCTTGCCAATCTCCCTTTTTATAGTTGCTCATTTTCATTAGATAATTACTACCACTAATATAAGGTTTCGTAGCCATTAAACCACCATCTGCAAACTGACTCATTCCATAAATATTAGTTACCATAACCCAATCGTAAGCATCTATAAATAATTCCATAAACCACTTATATACTTCATCTGGATCAAATTCACACAACATCATAAAATTACCTAAAACCATTAAACGTTCTATATGATTACAATATCCTGTTTTTAATACTTTTTTTATCGTCTGATCAATTGGTGCAATACCTGTCGTTCCGTCATAAAACGATTTTGGAATCTTCTTCGTGAATTTCCAAAAATTAGTAGTGCGTTCTTCACTTCCTCTCAATTCGTAAATACCTCTTATAAACTCTCGCCAACCAATAATTTGTCTTACAAATCCTTCTGTAGAATTAATAGGAACGTTATTTTCTTCAGCATACACCAAACAAGTATCAATTATATATTTAGGCGTTATTAAACCAACATTAAGCATTGGAGTTAACACACTATGGTTTAATATTGAATTTTCAGAAACGATAGCATCTTCATACATTCCAAATTCCATAAAACGTTGTTCAAAAAATTGAATTAACCAGTCTTTACTCGTTTTAAAACTTGTTGGATATAAAGCATAATCCGTCAAACTTCCTAAATTCTTTGAAAAATTAATATTAACATATTCTTGCGCCTCTTTAAAATATCCATCAACATCAGGAAACTGAATTGATGGAGGTGTTTTTTTTGAAGGGTATTTTTTTCTATTCTCAGCATCAAAAGTCCACTTTCCTCCTGTTGGTTTCCCATCAGGTTCTAAAAGAATATTTCTTTTTTTACGTTGCTCCGTATAAAAAGTGGTTTGATGATATTTCTTTTTATCCTTTCTAAAGAAAACTTGTAATTCTTCTTTCGAATTTAAAAACAAAGGCGAGTTATAAACTGTAGTGCTAATATTTTGTTCTAAACATCCTTTTTCTATTCTTTTCTGAAGCCAATTATCCGTAGGATCTATATAATTAATATGTTCAATTCCTTTTTGCTTCAAAGCAGGAATCAATGCTCTAATATCGGAAATTTCTGTTATTGCCTCAATATAATGAACATCAACATTTTTTTCTTTCTGAAGAAAATCAGCATACCGTTTCATAGTAGCTCTATGGAAAGCTATTTTCTGTTTATGAAAAGAATACTGCCTAAAAAACAAATATTCTTCTACTAAATAGACAGGGGAATCTATTTGAAAAATTGGTGATTCTTCAAATAATTGATGTGGAAATATTAAGTTGATTGTTTTCATTTATTTCTTCTACAGCGTTCGCTGCAATATTTTACCGTTTCCCAATTCTTATCCCATTTTTTGCGCCACGTAAATGGTCGCTTACAAACCACACATATTTTTTCGGGTAGATGCTCTTTCTTCATTCTTAAAACTCAGGCACTTCATCTATTCGTACATACGGATGCTTCGCTACCTTTTTTAAGGAATAATAACTATTTAAACCAGAAATACCGATGCTTTCCGTAGCTTCTAAATCAATATCACCATCCACGATAGCATCATCTGGAAAAATAAGCTGTTCTATTTCTCCTATAACTAACTTCGTTCCGTTATGTTTTATATCAATAGCTTCTACAAAACACATCCCTATTTTAAAATTACTTTCTTTTACAAAAGGCGCCTTAAAATCTTTAATATATTCTTCGGTAAGATTACAGCGCTTAAATTCTGAAATATCTGCATCAAACTTTCCTGAGGTATAATGGGCGTTCTTTATAAAACCTTGATGAATATGATTAATCGTATATACTTCGTTTTCTTGGATATTAGCATACGTATGCCCTACTTCTGCTGTTTGTGGTCTTGTAACAAAACCTAACAATGCTGGGCTACTACCTAAATGAACTATAGAACTAATAATAGCTAAATTACTTTGCCCTTTATTATTTATGGTACCTATAAGGTTTGCTGGTTTTATGCCGGTTACCGAATTAATAATTTTTAATTTAGTTACACGGTCAAATCCTTCTATATCTTCTTTATTGTAAATCATCATTTTCTATTTACGTGCATATTTAAAATTCTATTCTTTTCTTTTTGCACAGCAGGATGCTTTTTATGTCCCCAAATTTTATCTCTTGCTAATCTGGCACTTTCTTGTAAATCTACAATTGGCAACGGGTAATCTTCACCAATAACAACTTCGCAAAAAGTTTGCTCCATACTGGTCATTTTCCAAGGTTCGTGAATATATGCTATTGGAACATTTGCTAATTCTGGAATCCATTTTTTTATAAAAACACCTTCTGGATCGTGTTCTTCAGAATTTTTTACAGGATTATATAAACGTACTGTATTAATACCTGTAGTACCAGCTTGCATTTGAAACTGCGGATAATGAATACCTGGGTCGTAATCTAAAAACTGTCGTGCCAAATGGTACACTCCATCTCGCCAATCTTGATCTAAATTCAATGTTAAAAATGAAACGACCATTGCTCTCATTCTAAAATTAATCCAACCTGTTTGTTCAACGGCACGCATACAAGCATCAATTAATGGAAAACCAGTCGTACCTGTTTTCCACGCTTTAATAAATGTTTCATTTTTTTGATGTACTAATAACTCATACCCTTGGTTAATACAAGCCGTTTCATACCTGCATTCTACCTCAAATTTTTGAATAAAATGACAATGCCAATGTAAACGTGTTAACATTGCAGAAAATGCTTTATCGTTTTTTGTTCCATTAGGATGTGTACCTACAAACTGAAAAGCTTGCTTTATTGTAATGTTTCCCCAAGCTAAATATGGTGACAATCTGCTACATCCTACTCTACTTTCTGTAGGTTTTGAAATATGATTTTGGTAATTTTTGCCTCTTTCTGCTGCAAATGATTTTAAATAACGCCAAGCATTTTGCTCTCCTGCGGGTTGAAATTGTTTTGGATATTCTTTCCATGTTGTTTCCAATGTTTCAGGTAACAAAAAAGGATGTTTCAGCGTTGCTTCTTTAGAGATTGAATAGGTATTTTGAATTACAGTAGCATGCATGGTTATATGCCATTGCTTATTCCAATTATCTCTATTTTTAATACCTCGTAAAATACCGTCACGTTGAAACTCTTGCCAAACTATTTTATTTTTCTTGAAAAATGAATTCATTATTTTATCTCGTTGCCAAGTAATTTGAATTCCACTTTCTTGATAGCTAAAAACATTTTGTACATTAAATTCTTCATTCAAATAATGATACACCTCCAGCGCTTCTACATAAAATACACTTACGTTTCTGTTAAAAGGTTTTAGACTATTATTTAAGGATTGAATAGAATTATAGATAAACTTTAAATGTCTTGGACTGGTATCTGGGTATTCAATAATTGAAGGTTCAAACACATAAATTATTTTGTACGGAATACCAGATTGCTCAGCTTTATGCAAAGCTTCGTGATCTTGTGAACGAATATCTCGTTTTAACCAAACAATATTTATAAGTTGTTTTTTCAATAGATATTTAAGTAAATTAACTCGATATAAAACACGAGTTTTTTAGATATTATTTTTAGCCTTAAAAAATATAGGAATTAAAGACTTTGCTATCAACTTCTTATTAACGTTTACTTATTCTATTCCCCGAAATTGCTTTTTGACGAGAACATTTAAAACGTGTAATATCTGGATTGCGTTTTTTTAAGTGTTTTTGACTAACACCACTATGCACTCGTTTACGCCAACGCTTAAAACTAGATTCTTTTAAATTGCCTCGCATTACCAATATCACTTGCTTTTCTGGTAATCCAAATTGAAATTCAATCGCTTCAAAAGGAGTTCTATCTTCCCAAGCCATTTCTATAATACGGTCTAACTCCCTTTCTGTAAATTGTTTTGTATCTAATTTCATATTATACCTTTTGCCAAATTTGATCGGCATTTAAATAAAAACTTCCTAAAGAATTAAAACGACATTCTTCGGGGGCTATAATTGATAAAAAAGTTTTTTCGTTATCTCTTTTGTACAAATGATATATTTCTCCAAGAATAGGTTCAAAAATAAATTCTGCATCAAAAATCATTTTATTATACTCATACTCCTTCATCATATTTTCATATTCAGCTTTTAGTTCTAAATACTTCGATTTCATTTTATGATTCACCTTATTAATGCTTCTGTTTTTCCAAGCTATACTATCAGAAGTTGTTATTACCGGAGCACTAACAGAAGTTGCGTATGGCTTTAGCGAAGCATCATATTTTTGCGTTTCTGTATTAAAAACTACATTATCTGGTTTTTTATCTTCTTTCATCATTCTTAAAGAAATCTAAACATTTAATTTTTCAAGTTGCTTCATGATTTCTTCTGCTTCAACTATTTTACCATCGCTCTTTTTTCTATCTACAGTAGATAACGAATGCGCTTCTTTTAACAATTTCTCATATTTATTCTGTAATTTTTCCTTTGCTGATTTCTTTTTAAATATTCCGAACATCTTTATTTTTTTGTAAAGATACAAAATGTTTAACATATTCTATATTTAGTTAAACAAAACTATTTCTAAAGTAATTTAGATATATAAAAACCGATGCTTTTATATTCGTTTTATCACAGTAATTAGTAAAGTGATTATCTAATAAAGTTTAAAGTTCATATAATCTCACAGTTTTTCAATCAAAGTATTTAATTGATAATTCCGAAACCATATAAAGTTAAATATTTTAATTAAACCAGTCTTAATAAGTCACCTATCTAAAAAGAAATTTATTAATTTTATAGAGTTTCTAAAAAAAATAGCGAGGTGCAGCTTAGTCGATGTCGGGAGCGGAATAGGTTTTGAAGATTCTTAATAAAATATAAGAAACTACCAAGAGTAAGATTAGAATAACTAGAGTCAACTTAATAAATATTTGTACATTTATTCACTTAACTATAGCTAAAAGAATAGAAATGTGTACTACTTTAATAAAACAGCCACAACCCCAATAGAATACGTAAATATCACCTATTGTACTGATAATTAAAATACTAATTATCAGTTCGTTATTTTTAAATCATATTATTAAGCAAAAAATGAAATGTCCTTGTAATCCTTCAAAATTATATGCTGATTGTTGTCAGAAAGCCCACATTAATATTAAAAGTGTAACTACTCCAGAAGAATTAATGCGTTCTAGGTATAGTGCATTTGTGATGGCTAATATTGACTATTTACTAAAAAGTCATCATAGTAAAAAAAGACCATCAAATTCTGAAAAAAAAGAAATATTAGCTTGGACAAAATCTGTAGAATGGGTAAAATTAGATGTTTTAAAATCCACAGAAAACACGGTCGAGTTTAAAGCTTTTTTTTACGAAAATGGATCTTTAAATGTAATACATGAAAATTCCTTTTTTGTTAAAGAAAATAATTATTGGGTCTATAAAAGTGCTTTATAGATTTTATAACATATACACTTTATGAGACAGTGCTGTTTTTTAGCATCTAAATTTTCTAAACTCAGTAATAAATAAAACACCTAATCAACCTATAATTTCTGCATACATCATAAAATAAAGAAGTTACAAGTTCCTCTCATTAACTAAAAAGAATTTATTAATTAATTTCACCTCCTACCCTTAATTTACTTGGCACGTTATCGGGAATGGTTTTATCAAAACTATCATCATTTAATGTATTTAAAAATGAAATAATAAGACTAAAATCTTTCATTTTAATTGATAAACCTTGGGCTAAACTATCTATATTATCTTGTGCCACATTAGAGTTTCTAGATTTATTGAGTCTTAAATCTTCATAAAATTCTAATACTTTTTCTAAGGTTGGCAAAGTACCGTTATGCATATAAGGTTTTGTAAATCTTAAATTTCTAAGTGTTGGTGTTCTAAAACCAAATTGTTTTTCAAAACCATCATCTATAAAAGTAATTTTATCATTTTCTGGCACACTTAAAACATGTGTTTTAAAATCAGAAAACATAGGACCGCTATGACAATTTATACAGCCTACTTTTTTAAATAATTTAAAACCTTCTTTTTCTGATAATGACATAATAGTGTCATTACCTCGCATATATTTATCGAAACGAGAATTATTAGTAATCAATGTTCTTTCATAAGCAGCAATGGCTTTTCCTATATTTTCAATAGTAATTGAATGTTCTACATTAAAAACATTTTTAAATAAAGTTTTATATTCTGGAATTCCATTTAATCTCTCTACAACTTCTACTAAAATTTCTGTTTCCGAAAATTGTAATCCTCTCATTTCTTCCATCGTTTTTATGGGTTCTATGGCTTGTTCTTCTAAACTATTGGCACGCATATCCCAAAACATAGGCGCTTTTTCTGGGTTATAATTGTTTAAAGAATCTATTCCGTTAAATGCGGTGTTTAAAATAGTATGTGCATTTCGCTTTACAAAAGGAATTTTATTAGGAGTATTAAAAGTACGTGTAGCTCCAAAACCAGCTCCATTTACACCAATAGAAACATCTCTAAATTCTGCAAAACCACTTGAAGGATGATGACAAGTAGCACAAGCTACATCTTTATTTCCAGACAATACTGGATCAAAAAAAAGCAATCGACCTAAAATTACTTTTTGATCAGTAGTTTTGTTATTATTGGGTGATTTAACTTTTAATGGTAATGCATTTACGCGTCTATCTATTTTTGTGTATTTTGCTGTTTTATTCGTATTCGAGGTACAACTTGCTAATAAAAACACTAAAACTGGTAAAATATATACGTCTTTTTTTAAAGTTGAAAAACTTGCTCTAAAGCAATCCATTTTTCGCCATCTTTTGCCCATGGTAGTTCTTGTTGATATTCCCAAATTAGGTTTTCTCATTCTTTTACTTTTGGATTATTAACATCCATTTCTACTTTCTTAACTAGAATAAACCTATATAGATTTGAAAATTATAGTATGAAATACTTTTCAAAGATAATCTGTCTTTAAAAATGAGTTTTGAAAAGGAATCTCATTATTATAAAATTTCTCGTAACACGTTCCCGCATATTTTTTAAAAGACAATATACTCATAAAAATTTACAGAAACGAAAGTGTTGCAAAAAAATTATAATAACCAAAAATACCAGATTGAAACACTAAGGTTTTATCAAAAAAAAAGCGTTGTAAAATAATTTACAACGCTTTTTAATAAAATAAATTATGATGTTAAAACCCTGTTCCAGGAGCTTCTGGAGAAGCTGCTTGTGCTTTCTGTGGATTTAAAATTAGATAAGTTCCTAAAGCCGTAAGAGCAGCATACTTTCCGTAATTTCCAATCTTTTTAAGAGCGTCTTTACGAGAAATCTCTTCTTGTGTATTAGTTATATTTTTTTTCATTGTATCGCTTTTATAAGTTGGTTATTCTAAAATAATTTTCTTGTTTAATTTACCTGCAGCAGACTCAATTTTAACTACATATACTCCTTTTGCTAATTTTGGTAAATTAATATTTTGCACTCCATTAGTAGTAAATGAATTTCTTAACACTTGCTTACCAAGAATATTATACAAACTAATTGTTGCATTCCCTTGTTGTAAACCAACAATTTTTAAAGTAGACGCATTCGATTTATAAACACTAATATTATCAACATTAAAATTAGCCGTACTTAAAGCTTGTTGTTCTGTTGTATGTAAATAAAACCTTCCAACTCCATCTATAGCTTCCGTTAAAGTAACTTTATAAGAAGCGTCTTCTTCATCTAAAATAGTAAATGTATTTGCCTCTCTATCTTCTAAAATTACGTTAATACCATCAGGTAAGTTTAAAGCTTCTGCCGTAAAAGTAATTTCTTTGCCAGCCTCTGCATTTACACCTACAGGAACAACCATAGATTCATAATCTGAATTTGGTATAGCTTGTATTTGATATTTTTTACCATTATTGTTCGTTAATAAGTTTGTATACACAGCAAAAGGCTGAGCAATACCACCAAATAATTTGGCATCCTTACCATTATCAAATTCTGTAGTAGCATCTGAGGAGTAATTTACTTTTGCATATCTTGTTAAATCTCCATCAGAAATATTTAATTGTATTTCAGTATTTGCTGATTTCTGAAAAGTATCTGTAGTTTGTGCACTTAGCATAGAAGTATTAACTGTAAAAGTACTTGCAGCTGCAGTTGCTTCCACGAAGAATCCCTGACCAGGAGCAATTTGATAAGCCCCAGTTTTTGGCTCATACATTTTCGAAGTTGCATTCCATATCCAAATTGTAGATTCTGTTAATAAATCATTTCCTCCATCATCATTTGCCATCATTAAATCTGATAAAGAAACATAAGAAGAAAAAGGATTTCCAAGTAAATTATAACCATTTGTTCCATCAACAGTTAATGCTATATCTGTAATATTAGTAGTTCTTATACCTCCAATAAATTGAACAACTTGCGTACCATCAGTTTTCATAATATACCCTTTACCTTCAGTAAAATCTGTATCTGCAACGCCATCTACGACATAAGTAAAACTACCTTCGGCAGTGGTTTGGTTATAAGTACCAATACCTCTTCTAGTTGCAACTGTTGTACTTGAAGCAATATTAAAAGCTGATATCCAAGCATCATTATATTGTTCTCCAGAAACCGGAGAAGATACCAAATGCCAACCTTCTAAATCTCCAGCTGCTCCAGGTAACTCTATAGGTCTAAAATAAGCCCAATTACCAGTAGAAGTTCCAGAAACCTTTAAAGAAGAACCTCCCCATAAACTTGATTGCTCTGCTACGGTTAAATCTCCCGTTATATCTAATGATTTATTATTACGAACTAGTACTTTTTTGAGGGATAAGTTACCTGTATATGTCATATTGTGCTTAACGTCTATATCGTCGCCTATTTGTTTAGGTGCATTGGCAGGAGACCAATTTGCTCCAGTACCCCAATCTCCATCTGCTACTGTTTCATAAGTTGCAGGTTCCATAGTGAATTCATCAAAATAATAAGTAGATCCATCTCCATTAGTTCCATTATCTACACGTACTCTAATAATTGAATTCCAACCATTAGGGTTACTTAAGGTAGCGCTTGCATTATTTCCTGTAAAATCAAAAGTAACCTGAGTCCAAGTTGCTGCGGGTAATGCATAACTTTTTGCTAATCGTACGTTCGATACATTAATCGCAGTTTCTAAATCTAAATTAATAGTTTTTGCAGTAGCCGAGTAAACCATAAATTTTAAATGTCTAAAATTATTAAGATTAAAACCTGTAGTTGCTGTTGAATTATTATAAGACAATTGCATGGCATTTCCTGCACCTGAGCCAGAAGTTTTTTACAAATTGCACAACATTTGCCGTGGTATTAATGCCTGACTGATTTGGGTTGGCAACTTTAGTTGATACTGGTGCGTTTGGATCTCCTGTCCAAGAAACAGTGGGTATAGCATCTTCTAAATCACCACCATTGTCTTCCATATCAGCCAAACTAGTTTGTGCCGTTAGAGACACCCCCATTAGGAATATCCCTGAAAAAAGTAATTTTTTAAACATTTTGTTTTTTGTTTTTTGTTAATTAATAATTGATTTACAGTTGTACTTGTTAATTAACACATTAGCATTGTTTATTAACATGTACAATGCTCCAAAATTAAAGAAACACTTAACATATTAGTTACACATATGGGCTACAGACTAAAACATATGTCTTATTTACAAAAAGCAACAAAAAACGCAAAATACTAAAAATCAATAAATTATATATTTATATAAAAAAAAACAAAGAAGAGTTTGTGATAATTTAACATACATAAAGGTTAATTTAGCATCTTTTTAAAAATAACAGGGAGTTTAATGCCATCTACTTAAAACATCTCTTTTATTATCAATACAAAAAACTTTATCACATTAAACTTGAGGTGAATGTTTGTTTATAATAATCTGGAGACTCAAACAAATTTTTATACTTCTCTAATATTGAACAAACTCAACTGGAAAAAAGTAAATTACATCATCCTGTTCAAAATCACGAATCACGAAAAGAAGAATCGTCATAAAAAAACGACAGCCAACCAATAGTTAAGTTTAATATATTTCTGAATAAAACTCGTCGTAAAAAAAAAGCAGTTGTTTAGAGTATAATTCTAAACAACTGCTTTTATTGACAATAAATATATTATTTATTATAATTGAAAGACCTTTTCAAGTTCAATCCATTTTTCGCCATCTTTTGCCCATGGTAACTCTTGTTGATAATCCCACATTAAGTTTTCCCATTCTTGTACTTTAGGATTATTAGCATCCATTTCTGCCTTTTTAACAGGATCAAAAGTTTCATCAACTTCCATGATCATAAACATTCTGTTACCTGTTAAATAGATTTGCATATCTACAATACCAGCATCTTTAATACTTTTTGTAATTTCTGGCCATGCATTTCCTGCTGCATGATATGCCTTATATTCAGCAATTAATTTAGAATCGTCTTTTAAATCGCAAGAATAACAATATCTTTTTACACTCATTTTTTTTTAATTAAGCTTGTTTATTATACTTTGAATATACCAATCTTCCATAAACGCCAATAACAACAAAACAAACAAGTGTTATTAAAAATGAAAAACGCATTTCAGTTAGTCCTAAGTAGGAAACATCTTCATATCCAGAACCACCTAAATCTAGTAATCTTCCTTGAAGAGGTGTTAATAAAGCCCCACCTACAATTGCCATTACTAAAAAGGCCGCTCCAAATTTAGTATCTTGACCTTGGCCTTCTAAAGCAATCCCATAAATAGTAGGGAACATGATAGACATAAATACAGAAGTTGCAATTAGAGAATAAATACCGGATGTTCCTGGTAAGATAATTGCACCAACAGTAGTAACCGAAGCTCCAATAGCAAAATACATTAATAATTTACCAGAATCAATATCTTTCATTAATGCAGTACCAATCATTCTTCCTAATAAAAAGACTATATAACCAGCTAATCCAAACCAAACGGCAGATTTACTGTCTATTCCTAAAGTTTCTGCATATTGGTATACATAAGTCCAACACATAATTTGTGCTCCAACATAAAAAACTTGAGCAATTACACCAAAAGAAAATTTAGGTTGTTTCCATAATCTTTTAACAGAATCAAAGAAGTTAACAGTAACTTCTTGGTCTTTGTTTTCTGGCATCTTTAATATAGAAATCATAATAAAAAAAGCCAAAACAACAAATCCTAAAATTACATAAGGGTTACGTATTACTTCTAAATCAGAAGTTTTAATAACTGTTTTAGCAGATTCTGATAATGTATCAAAAATAGGAGTTCCGTCTGCAGTAGTATCATCAGATTTTAATGCATTTAAAACAAAATTCTGAGCAATAAGTAATCCTCCAATAGATCCCATTGGATTAAACATTTGAGCAAAATTTAAACGTCTTGTAGCTGTTTCCTCTGCTCCCATTGATAAAATATATGGGTTTGAAGTAGTTTCTAAAAAAGCCAATCCAAAAGTTAAAATATAATATGAAGCTAAAAAGAATGCATAACTTTCATATTGCGCAGCAGGAAAAAATAATAGAGCACCTATAGAGTATAGTGCTAAACCTACCAAAATACCTTTTTTATATGAAAATCTATTGACAAATAAAGCAGCAGGAATAGCCATACAACCATATCCACCATAAAAAGCAAGTTGCACATAAGAAGCTTCAACATTAGAAAGCTCTAATACTTTTTGAAAAGCTCTAACCATTGGGTTTGTTATATCATTTGCAAATCCCCATAAAGCGAAAAGCGAAGTAATCAAAATAAATGGTACTATAACCGACTTGGCTACTACAGGTATATTTTTGTTATCCATAATAATGTAATAAAGTGTTTAGTTGTTAATTTATAGGTGCAAATTAAAAAAGACAATACAAACTCTAGGTCCATATTGTCTTATATTGTATAACAAATGTTCTATTCTGATAATAAAGATCGATCTAAGTTTACATAACCTCCATCAACAGCTATAAACTGACCTGTTGTATGTGATGATTTTTCTGAGATTGTAAACAAACATTGATCTGCAATTTCTGCGGGAGTTGTCATTCTATTTTCTAATGGAATTTTCTTTACAATAGATTTTAGTTTTTCTTCTCCGTTTTCTAAAGTTTTAATCCAAGCCTCATAAGCAGGCGTCCAACTTTCTGCTATAATAATTGCATTAGAACGAATTCTATATTTGATTAAATCTACAGCCCATTCTCTTGTTAAACCTAAAACTCCTCCTTTAGAAGCAGCATAACCAGAAGTTCCTCCCTGACCTGTTAATCCTACTTTAGAACCAATGTTTAAAATATTTCCTTTGGATGTTTTTAAAAATGGCAAAGCATGTTTTACTACTAAAAAGTAACTCACCATGTTCAATTTTAAAGACCACATAAAATCTTCGTAAGAAGCGTCTAAACCAACACCATCATTAACACCAACATTATTAATTACAGCATCAATTTTACCATATTTTTCTGTAATTGTTTTAATAGCGCTTTCTATCTGATCTGGGTTTGTTACATCCGTTTTACAAAAAATAGCATCAATTCCTTTTGCTTGTAATTCTTCTGCATATCCAAAACCTCTATCATTTCTATCTATAATGGCTGGTATTGCTCCTTCTGCAGCTAAATGTTGTAAAATTGTTTCCCCAATACTTCCTTTAATTCCTGCTGCTCCCGTGATAACAACAACTTTTCCTTTTAATCCTAAATCCATTTTGTGTTATTTTATGTTGTAAAAATCAATAGCATTTTCTCCCATAATAGCTTTTTGTTCAGCTTCAGAAAATTTGCTTATATAATTTGTTACTATATTTTTTACTTCTGTGTAATTACCTGCCACCAAACAAACTGGCCAATCAGAACCAAACATGGTTCTATTAGTACCAAACGCATTAAAAACCACCTCTAAATAAGGGTTTAATTGTGCCTCTGTCCATGTGTTGTAATCTGCTTCTGTAATCATTCCTGATACTTTGCAAAGCACATTTTTATACGTTGCTATTTCTTTCATTTGTAAAGCCCATCCGTCAAAAAAACCATCTTTTATATATGGTTTTGCAATATGATCTATCACAAATTTCTGATTTGGAAAACGTTGTACAAATTCTAAAACAGCGCCTAATTGATGAGGAAACACCAAAATATCGTACGTAAAATTGTATTTTTCTAAGGCTGTAATTCCTCTTAAAAAGTTTGGACGTAATAAAAAATTATGATCCGCTTCTCCTTGAACAACATGCCTAAAACCTTTTACAATAGTGTTTTTACTGTATTTTTCTAGAACTTCTTCTATGTTTTCTGCACGTAAATCTACCCAACCAACAATTCCTTTTATAAAGCTGTTTTCTGCCGCTAAGTCGATTAAAAAATTGGTTTCTTCTAAAGTTTGGTCTGCCTGAACAGCAACACAACCATCAATACCGTTTTCTTTGTATACTTTAGATAAATCTGAAGGTAAAAAATCTCTACGAATAACAGACATTTCATCGTCTATCCAACTGTGTTTTACAGCTTCATATTTCCAAAAATGTTGATGTGAATCTATTGTCATACTGCTTAAAACTATTTTACAAAAGCATCTAATGTTGCTTTCATTCCGTTTTTAATAATACCTTCTAAGTTCTTTGTCAAAATTGCTTCTAAACCGTCATACTGAGTTAAATCTGTTCCCCAGAAATCTGTATTTGCTAAAGTTGCTTTTACAATTGATGCAGGATTTCCTGTTGCCCATTGTGTTGCAAAGAAATCTAAAGCAGATTGATCATCTTTTACTTCGTACGTTTCTGTACCTCTTTCCCCTTTATAAAAAGCAATTAATGCCGCTAAAGAGAATAATAAATGTTCTGGATTTTTATTTTTTCTTTTGATGTATTCTAAAACTGAAGGCAATACTCTTGTCTTATATTTAGAAGTTGAGTTTAAAGAAATACTCATTAAAGCATGCTCTAAATAAGGGTTTCTAAAACGGTCTAAAACATCATTAGAAAATTGATCTAATTCTTCTTTTGATAAATCTAGTGTCGGACAAATTTCTTCAAAGATGGCGTCCTTTAAAAATTTACCTACAACTTCATCTTCTAAAGATTCGCGTACTTTATCTATTCCGTATAAATATCCAACAGGCACTAAACTTGTATGCGCTCCGTTTAAGATTCTTACTTTACGTGTTCTGTATGGTTCTTGATTGTCTGTAAAAACAACATTTAATCCGCACATTTCTGCTGGAATTTCTTCTTTTACAGCTGCTGGTGCTTCAATTACCCACAAGTGGAATTGCTCTCCTTCTACAACCAAATTATCTTTGTACCCTAATTCCGCCGTAATTGCATCCATTTTATCTCTTGGATATCCTGGTACAATTCTATCAACTAATGTATTACAGAAAATATTATCTTCATTTATCCACTCAACAAACTCAGCGCCTAAAGCCCAATCATCTGCATATTGTAAAATTATTTTTTTTAGGTTTGCTCCGTTGTCATTAATCAATTCACAAGGAATTAAAATCAATCCTTTGTCTGATGCACCTCCAAAAGTTTGGAATCTCTTGTATAATAAGGCTGTTAATTTCCCTGGAAAACTACTTTGTGGAGCATCGTCTAATTTATCATCTGCATTATACGCAATACCAGCTTCTGTGGTATTTGAAATCATGAATCTTAAATCAGGATTTTCTGCAACCGCTAAATAATCTGAAGGGTTTTCATACGGATTGATTCCTCTTTGAATACAATCGATAATTTGATGTTCACTAATTGCTTTTCCGTTTTTAATTCCGTTTAAATATAACGTGTACAATCCATCTTGATCGTTTAACATTTTAATTAAACCTTGATTAATTGGCTGAATCGCAACAACACCAGCATCAAAATTAGCTTGTTTATTCATTTCATGAATCATCCAATTTGCAAAGGCTCTTAAAAAATTACCTTCTCCAAATTGTATTATTCGTTCTGTATAAGTATTTGCTTTTACGGTACTTCTGCTTAAATTGTTCATTTGGTAATTGTGATTTTGCTAAGTAACCAACAAGGTTCTTGTGCTGAATTTATTTCAGTATATAACCTTGTTGGTCTAAATTTTTGTTTTTTTATGTTTTTTGCCAATGGCTAAAGGCCAATAGCAAAAAGCCATTTTATAATGAAACGCCTCTTTTCCAAGGAATAAAATCGTTATTTCCGTGTAAAACTGCTTTCGATGGTGTAATTCCACTTGCCACTCTAATAATATGATCTAGAATTTTTTCACCCATAGACTCAATAGAGTCTTCTCCGGTAATTACAGTTCCTGCGTTAATATCAATAATATCATTCATACGTTCGTATAAATTGGTATTACTAGACATTTTTAAAACCGGTGCAACTGGGTTTCCGGTTGGAGTTCCCAATCCTGTGGTAAAAACAACCACATTACAACCAGAACCAACTAAACCAGTAGTAGATTCTACGTCGTTTCCTGGTGTACATAATAAGTTTAAACCAGGTTTTGTAACTTGTTCTGTATAATCTAATACTTCTACAACTGGCGAGGTCCCTCCTTTTTTAGCGGCTCCTGCAGATTTCATTGCATCGGTAATTAAACCATCTTTAATGTTTCCTGGTGATGGATTATTTTCAAAACCAGATCCAACAGCGACAGCAGATGCTGAATACGCTCTCATTAAATCATAGAATTTTTTAGAATCCTTTTCCGTATTACATCTTGTAATCATTTCTTGCTCAACTCCATTCAATTCCGGGAATTCTGATAACACAGGACTTCCGCCCAATGCAACCAATAAATCAGAAGCATATCCTAAAGCAGGATTTGCAGAGATTCCTGAAAATCCGTCTGAACCACCACATTCTAAACCTAAAACAAGTTTGCTTAATGGAGCTGGTTTACGGACTAATTTATTCGCATCAACCAAACCTAAAAAAGTATGTTTAACCGCTTCTTCTATTAAATGTCTTTCACTAGCACTTTGTTGTTGTTCTAGATAATGAACAGGTTTTGTATTGTTTGGTGCAATTGCATCAATAGCATCTTGTAACATGCTAATTTGTGCATTTTGGCAACCCAAACTAAAAATAGTAGCACCTGCAACATTAGGGTTGGTAATATAACCGGCTAATAATTTGCATAAAGTTTCAGAATCTTGACGAATTCCGCCACAACCACCATCGTGTTTTAAAAACTTAATTCCATCTACATTCGGAAACAATCTATTTTTAGACAATTCTTCTTTTGTAGTAATGATAGGTGTATTAAAAATTTCGTCATTAGAAGCTCCTGCTTTATATTGTTTGATTAAAGCATCTGTATCTACAGCAAAATCCTTCTTGGTTTCATACCCTAATTTCTCAGTAAGCGCACCTTCTAGTACATCAACATTTCTGTTTTCACAAAAAGTTAAAGGAATTACCAACCAATAATTAGCTGTTCCTACTTTTCCGTCTTCTCTATGAAATCCGTTAAAAGTTCTGTCCTTAAAGTTTGATGCATCTGGAGCAGTCCAAGTAAATTTTTCTTTTGCATCATTATATTCTGCTGATGCATGCTTTACATTCTCTATGGTAATGGCGCAGCCTTCTAAAATAGGTTTCATTGCTTTACCAATTAACACACCATACATATAAATTTCATCGTCAACATTAAAATCGTTTAATGCATATTTATGTTTCTGTTTGATGTTTTCTTTTAAAACAACTTTTTTTCCAGCAACATCTGTTACCATTCCTTTTTCTAAAGGAGTTATGGCAACTATAATATTATCCTTAGGATCTATTTGTACGTAATTCTTAGACATTTATTTTTCTGAATTAAAACTTACTGTTGCTTTTATAACTCCTGTTTTTGGATCTAACCAACTATCAAAATTCTGAATCATTTCTGTAAAAGGAACAGAATGCGTAATAAATGAATCCGTAGGAAATTGATCTAACACATTAATAACATGTTCAAAATCTTCTGTAGTTGCATTTCTACTGCACATTAAAGTCATTTCTTTTGCATGTATCTTTGGATGCGTATACGTTAATTCTCCTTTAGACAATCCTACCAAAACAAAACGTCCACCGTGAGACATATAATTCGGACATGCTTCTATAGCGTATTTATTTCCTGAAGCATCAAAAACTGCAGTACATAAATCTCCGTTTGTAATTTTAGAAATTTCTTCAACAGCATTTTCTCCTGCTTTTACAATATAATCTACACCAATTTTTTCTTTAGCATATTGCAAACGTTCTTCATTCATGTCTATAGCAATTACTTTTGCACCTGCTATTTGAGCTAATTTCATAATTCCAATTCCAATTGGTCCTGCTCCTACTACGGCAACAATTTCTCCTTTTTGAATGGCTGCTCTTCTAACTGCATGTGCACCAATTGCCAAAGGTTCTACAATAGCCATTTCATTATCTGAAAGGTGATTAGCTTTTATTAAAATATTAGCAGGAACCGTAATTTGCTCTTGCATTCCTCCATCTCCATGAACACCTAATACAGAAATATTGGTACAACAATTAGTTTTACCATTTCTACACGCAATACAAGTTCCACAACTTATATAAGGCATTACAACTACTTTGTCTCCAGCTTTAATTCCGCTTTCATTTTCGCCTATTTCTAAAACCACAGACGCCAATTCGTGTCCTAAAATTCTTGGATATGTAAAAAATGCTTGGTTACCTGCATATGCATGTAAATCCGTACCACAAATTCCTACTTTGTTAATCTGTAATAATGCTTCTCCTTCTTTTCTTATTGGAGCTTCTTTTTCTTTTAAAAGGAATTCTCCTGGCTTTTCACAAACGATGTATTTCATATCTATCAATAATTTTATTGTTCAATCGATTGAACAGTTCGTTAAAAAAAAAGTTTTATAACTTTCTTTCCTTTCATATCGATATATTTTTAATTAAAAACTATATTTGTTCAATCGATTGAACAAACTTATACATTTTTTTTGGATAAAAAAAAGAAAATAACATTAAAAGATATAGCTGAGGCATTAAATTTAACGCCATCCGGGGTTTCCAAAGCGCTAAATAATCATCCTAGAATTAGCGACGCCACTAAAAAAGCGGTAAAAGAAAAAGCGAGAGAACTAAACTACCAACCTAATTTATTAGCTAGTGCCTTACGAAAAGGCCGGAGTAATTTAATTGGAGTAATTATTCCAAGAGCTAAAAGTAACTTCTTCTCTTCTGTTGTAGAAAAACTAGAAGATGTTTTAAATAAAGAAGGGTACAATATAATAATGACCCAATCTAACGAATCTTTTGAAAAAGAATGCCGAAATATTGATGCTTTAATCGATACGCAAGTTTGCGGCATAATAGCTTCTATGGCTAGTGATACTGTAGATTTAACCTATTATAACAAAATAATTTCTACAGGAATCCCTTTAGTGATGTTTGATAGAAGTGATGAAAGATTAGAAGCCGATTATATTGGTATTGATGATTATCAAAGTAGTTTTAAAGTGATTGATCACCTTTATAAACAAGGTTGCCGCCGTATTGCACATATAGGTGGATACAAACACACGCGGATTTATAACCAACGATTAGAGGGGTATTTAGACGCCTTAAAAAAATACAATCTACCCATAGAAAATAATTTAATAATTGAAAGTACTTTAAAAATTGAAGATGGACGACAAGCTATGACTCAATTTCTAAAATTAGATAAAAAACCAGACGCAGTATATGCGGCAGGTGATTTTGCTGCTCTAGGAGCATTACAAGTATTAAAAGAAAATAACATCGCTATTCCACAAGATATTGCCTTAGTTGGCTTTAGTAATGAATTGTTTACATCTTTAGTTACGCCAACAATTTCTAGTATAGAACAACACAGTAATACAATTGGACAACTTGCAGCTGAAATTTTATTAGACAAATTAAAAAATCCTAATAAAACAACAGAACCATCTAAAACGGTATTGGATATTGACTTGATTATTAGAGAAACTTCAAAAAAATAAAACTACAGACATTACTAATTTACAAGAACAACTTATTTTCTCTCAATAATTTAGAATAAAAAAAGAGTACACCTTAAAAAGGTGTACTCTTACAAAACAAATCAAATCAAATTTACTAATTATCTTTATAAACTAAGTTCTAAAACAAATGCATAGTCACAAGGTTTTTTCTTAGGCATTACTACCTCTAAACCATTGTTATTTTGCGACCATTTTATCTTAGCATCTGTACCTAACATTTTTACAGATTTCACTTTATCATCATTCGTAATAGATTTTATAAGTACTTTTCCATTCTTGGGCCAAGCCATTAAAATTGCATAGACCTTTCCATCCTTTTGAGTAAAACGAATATCTTGACCAGTAAAAGCCTTGTTTTTCCCTTCTGAATGATGTCCTTTTTTAACTTCTGTAGGTCCTTCTCCAAAAGTTCTCCAATATTTGGTATCGTATATAGCGTCACCATTCATATCTAACCAAGCACCCATTTCTAATAAAATATCTTTTTGGTCATCCGGAATTGTTCCATCTGATTTTGGACCAACATTTAGAAGTAAATTTCCATTTTTAGAAACTATATCAATTAAATCATCTATCAAAGAATTTGTTGTTTTTGACTTCCAATTCGTTACATAAGACCAAGAATTTGTACCAATAGAAGTATCTGTTTGCCAAGGCAATTTTCTTATTCCTGGTAATTTACCTCTTTCTAAATCGTAAATTACAGTACCAGCAGGAAAAGCTTCTTCGTAAAAGTTTTTATCTTGTAAAACTACTTCTTTACCCCATTCTATTCCTTTATTATAGTAGTATGCCGCTAATTTTGGACGGTATTCTCTAAAATCTGGAGTATCTAACATAAAATCGAACCAAAGAATATCTGGTTGATAATTATCTATTAAATCTTTCGTTCTTTTCCACCACATTTCTTTAAATTCTGCAGAAACCGGTTCTCTTAAATTTTTTCCTTTTGGAGAGTATAAATCTGCATACGCAGGATCTGTAGTATCAAATTTATCTTTTTTATTATAGAAAGACCAGTTAAAAGCATAATGAGAAGAAGCTCCCATAATCATTCCTTTAGCACGACCTGCTTTCATTAATTCTCCTAAAACATCTCGTTTTGGTCCCATATTAACAGAGTTCCAACGAGTGGTATTCGATTTATACATAGCAAAACCATCATGATGATCTGCCACAGGAACCACATATTTAGCACCCGCTTTTTTAAATAAATCTATCCATTCTTCAGCATTAAATTTTTCAGCTTTAAACATTGGAATAAAGTCTTTATATCCAAATTTTTTCTGATCTCCAAAGTTCTTTTGATGATGTAAAAACTCTTTTGAAGGGCCATCTTTCTGATGTTTTAACTGCGCTGTAAACTGAGCTGAATCCATATACATATTTCTAGGATACCATTCAGAACCAAAAGCAGGAACAGAATAAGCTCCCCAATGAATAAAAATACCAAACTTTTTATTATTAAACCACGCTGGGTCTTTATAATGTTTTTTTATGGATTCCCAATTTGGCTCGAAAACTTTTACGCTTTCTTGTTTTTTTTCAACTACTTTTTTCTCTTCCTTCTTACAAGAAACAAGAGCCAAAATAGATAGTAAAATTAAAGTTGATACTCTTTTTTTCATCTGACTTTTTGTTGGTTAAAAATAATTTTTAATTCTAATACAAATTAGGTGTATTTTTAATTAATTCCTTTGTCCGTATGTTTTAATTTGTATAACAAATAGTTAAATGTTTATTTTTTTTGGTTATGTTAAAATAAATCTTACTTCTTAACATAAAACAAGCCTAATAGTTATACTACTATTAGACTTGTTTTAATATCATAAATATTTATTCTAAATTATTTTTTCCTTAAGGCTTCTATTTCTTATAAGCTATTCCTTTTTATTTTAGGAACATCCTTATAATTAACAACATTCTTAAAATGCTAATCATACTCTTTTACGCCAAAGTATAAAAAATAAAACTTTAAGAAACCTAAGCGACTGCCCTCCATAAAACACGAATAATCATTAATGATTTGTCACTATGTTTATCTATTATTTTTAATGATTTTAATCATTCCAATGTGCATCAATCACTTTTTGAATGTGTGGAAATTTCTCTCCATCTTCTTCATTCAACTCTTTACGTTTTGCAATTAATTGCTCTTTTAAATTGGCAATAATTTCTTTGTTAGCAGGATCTGAATACGTATTATTCATCTCTTTAGGATCTTTTGTTAAATCATAAAATTCCCAAGCAGCTGGCGTATGCATCGTAAAACGATTTCCCCAACTTTTTTTATTCCATACGGCTCCTGGCTTGTCTGTATCTACCCAATATCTTCCATAGAAAAATATTAATTTGTATTGTTTTGTTCTAATACCAAAATGAGCAGGATTTGCATGTGCATGTGCCATGTGCATCCAATATCTGTAGTACGTAGATTGTTGCCAACCTTCTGGTTCTTGCCCTGTTTCTAAAATATGTTTAAAACTATGACCTTGCATTTTTTCTGGTGGAGTACCGCCTGCCATTTCAATTAAAGTAGGTGCAAAATCTGTGTTGTTGATAATTGCATCTGTTCTCATACCTGCTTTTATTTTCTCTGGATATCTAACAAAAAACGGCATTCTAAAAGACTCTTCATACATCCATCTTTTATCAATATAATCATGTTCCCCCAACATAAAACCCTGGTCTCCAGTATACACTATAATTGTATTATCATACAAACCTTCTTCTTTTAAGTATTTTATTAAACGAGCAACATTATCATCCACTCCTTTTACACATCTTAAATATCTTTTTATGTATTCTTGATACGTAGCACTTGTATAAGCATCTCCTGTTAGCTTATCAGCTTGATGAATATCAAAATCTGGGTTGTTATGTTTAGTATATTGTTTACTCCAAATTCTCATCCCCATATTTCTAATTGTATTTCTTTTAGAAACAGAAGAACCAATTACATGAATTAAAGAATCGTTTTTACCTCTTGTAGCAATAGAACCATTATTACCATTATCATACAGACTTGCTGGTTCAGGAATAAAAGTATCTGCTAAATAATCTTTATACCTAGGTGCATATTCAAAATCATCATGAGGTGCTTTGTATTGATGAAACAAAATAAATGGTTTGGTTTTATCTCTTTTGTTTTTTAACCAGTCTAAACTAATATTTGTAACAATATCAGAACTGTAACCTTTATATTGTTTACCTTCATACGCAGGATCCTTTTCTTCAGCAAAATGCATTCCTGTTTCGGTTAAATATGGATCGAAATAAGAACCTTGTTGACCGTGTTTTGTAAACACATTGTAATAATCAAAATTTGGTTCATCTTTTAAATGATATTTACCAATCATTGCTGTTTGGTACCCTAACTTTTTCATCTCTATTGGTAAATATTGATGGTCTTTAGGCAATGCTCCCTCCAAGTCTAAAACTCCATTTGCTTGACTGTGTTGTCCAGATAAAATGGCTGCTCTACTAGGTGTACAAATAGAATTGTTTACAAAACAGTTGTCGAAAATAATACCTTCATTCGCTATTTTATCTAAAGTTGGTGTAGGGTTTAATTTTGATAAGCGACTATTATAAATACCAAAAGCTTGCGATGTATGATCATCTGCCATGATATAAATAATATTCGGTCTTTGTTTTTCCGCTTCCGGTTGTTGACTTTTTACATTTTTACATGAAAAAAAACTTAAAACCAAAACGGCATAGGTTATTTTATTAAAGGACATATTATGATTTATTTATTTATTTCAAATTCTTTTTTAACTTTTATTCACGAAACTTAAAACCGCTATTAAAAGCATTAACAAAGTAATCGTTTTTAAAACGAATACAACCAAACATATGATTTAATCTGTAAAACAAATGTTCTAATATTTACTACCTAGTGCATAAACATTACGCTGTTTAAGATTCGTTATATAAAAAAATATCATTTTCAAACTCCAATAAAGATTGAATTTTAAAAATGATATTTAAATAGATGGTTCTAAAATGATATTATGCTGTTAATCTTTCTTATTTTTTTTAGAAGATTTTTTATTTTTATTCTTTCCAGATTTTGCTGCTTTCTTAGCTAATTTTTGAGCTGCTTTTCTAGCTATATCCTTAGCTATTTTCTTTTTATGAGCTTCAGAAAGTGGTCCATTTTGTGCTTCATCAAACTTGTTAAATCTTGGTAAAATTTCATTTAAATAATCGCGTTCTTTCACTAATTCTTTGTCAGCTTTTTCCCAGTCATTAATTTCAGGAAAACTGATTAAATCTGATGGATATTCTCTTACATCATACCATTTATCCATACCATCTTTTAAAACATTTGTTCCTCTTATTAATTGCATATTGTCTTTGTAACCATACACCCAGTCTCTATGCGTTTTCTTTTCTGTTGTTAAAAAAGGCATCATACTTACTCCATTAATTTCATAATCTTCCGGAATTTTAACACCGGCTATTTCTGCAATTGTTGGTAATATATCCGATAAATTCATTAAAACATCTTGTTCTCCTTTTTTGGTAAAATCAAATCCAGGACCGTACACCATAAATGGAACGTGTGTTCCTTTTTGAGAATCTGGACTGTTTTTACCGTATTTACTAGAGCCATTATCTGCACAAAAGATTATTAAAGTATTGTCATCAATATTTAACTCTTTTAACTTTTCTAAATACAAAGACATTTGATAATCTAAATAGTTTACATGTGAATGAATTCCACTTGCTGATAACGAATTATGCGTATCGTAGACTCCTTTTTCTCCTGTAATATTAGGCTCTTCTCTTGTGTATTTTCCGTCTTTATAGGTGATTTTTGGAGTTTCTATCCATTTATATTCATGTTGCTTTGGATTTAAATAATTCATAGAAGCATGACCTAAATGCGTAGTGTGATACACAAAAAAGGGTTTATCCTCTTTTACTTTCCTTTCCATAAAGTCGAAAATAAAATCTAACTCAACATCTGGTCCATAAGTATTTACTCCGTATTCTTTTTTAGATTCTTTGGTATTTGGCCACCATTCAAATTGTTGTTTAGAAGAAGGGTGATTCATTAACATTACACCTGGTTTCCAGTACCAACTAGAAGATGGATAATATGAAAAGTCTAATGGTTTTCCTGTATCTAGATTTATCAATTCCTTTTTACCATTTTCTTTCTTCTGTTCTAGCCTAAAGTTTGAATATGGATTTTCTCCAATTTCTGTAATTGCCGCTTCGCCTGGAGTAAACACCCCTTCATCAAAACCAAAATTTTGTAAATTTTTGTTTCTCATTTGAGTTTTACCAGACCACATGGTAGCATACCCTCCTTTTTTAGCAATTATACCAATAGTTAACGGAGAACTTGCAAATAAAGGATAGGCTCCTAAGTTTCCATCTTCATCTGTATATTGGCCTATTGTACTATTTCCCCACCATTTGTGTAAATGCGGATATCTACCCGTCATTAACATGGCTCTACTCGGAGAACAAACCACAGAAGCCCAAGCTGTTTTTACGTACATTCCTTCTTTTGCTAATTTATCTAAAACTGGCGTTTTTGCTCTTATTTTAGGGTCTTTAGAATCTTTATTTCCCTTTACAGAACTCCACGTGTCAGACTTATAAATAGGAAACTCTCGTGCGCTAATATCATCTGCTAATACTAATATAATATTAGGCTTCTTCGTTTTCTGAGCTAATACTGATAAAGTAGCTAGAAAAAATAATAAGGTTATTTTCTTCATGATTTTAATTTTATCTTCGGAAACGTTTCCGAGGGGTTTAAACTTAAAAAAATCTGCAATATTAATTACAGATTCTTTTTGATGATTTTATATATTTATTCGTTTAAATGTTTCTTTTTTCCTTTATTTTTTTTGCCTTTGTTCTTCGCTTTATTTTTTGCTTTTAACGCTTTTTTCTGTGCTATTTTTTGTGCTTCCTGTTTTTCAACTTGTAGCTTTTGCTTCTCTGTTAACGGTCCGTGTCTAGCAGTTTTAAATGTGTTGAATTGTGGTAATACTTTTTCTAATACTGCTTTTTCATTCTTTAAATCCTTAGAAACAGCACTCCAATCTTTAATCACAGGATAGAAAATTAAATCTGATGGTGTACTACTTACATCATACCATTTATCAAATCCGTCCTTTAACACGTTTTTACTTCTAATAATTTGTTGTCCGTCTTTGTAACCATAAATCCATTCTCTATGTTCTTTTTTATTGGTTGTTAAAAAAGGTAGCAAACTAACGCCATTAATTTCATAATCTTCAGGAATCGTAACACCTCCAATTTCAGCAATTGTTGGCAATACATCTGCTAAGTTAACCAACACATCTTGTTCTCCTTTTTTGGTTAAATTTAAACCCGGAGCATATACTATAAATGGAACATGTGTTCCTTTTTGAGACTCGGCACTATTTTTACCATAACCACTTGTTCCGTTATCAGCACAAAAAATAACAATGGTATTTTTATCAATTTTCAAGTCTTTTAACTTCTGTAAATACAAAGACATTTGATAATCTAAGTAATTGATATGATTGTGAATTCCCGGTTCTGTTACCGTATTATGTGTATTGTAAACACCTTTATCTCCGGTAACATTTGGTTGAGTCCTTACGTATTTACCGTTTTTCCATTCAATTTTTGGAGTTCCAGGCCATTTAGTTTTTGTTTCTGGGTGATAAAAATCAAATCCATCGTGACCTAAATGCGTGGTATGGTACACAAAAAACGGCTTCTTTTCTTTGGTTTTACGTTCCATAAAATCAAAAATAAACTCTAATTCTACATCTGGACCATACGTGTTTAAACCGTATTCTTTTTTAGATTCTTTAGTGTTTGGCCACCATTCAAATTCTTTTTTAGATGTTGGATTGTTCATTAACATTACGTGAGGTTTCCAATACCAACCAGATTGTGCATAGGTTGTAGATTCTTCTCCTGTATCATTATTGATTATTTGTTTCTTCCCATCTATTTTTTTCAATTCAATTTTAAAATCTGTGTAAGGATTTTCTCCTTCCATACTAGATTCTCCTGGAGTAAATACTCCTTCATCAAATCCATATTTGTCTAAATTAGGATTACGCATTTGCGTTTTCCCTGCCCAAATAGAAGTATAACCTCCTTTTTTGGCAATTACACCAATATTTAAGGGAGAACTTTCGTAAAAAGGATAAGTTCCTACTTTTCCGTTTTCATCACTATATTTTCCTGTGGTTTTATTCCCCCACCATTTGTGCAAATGTGCATAACGACCTGTCATCATCATTGCTCTACTTGGAGAACAAACGACAGCGGCCCAAGCAGTTTTTATGTATAAACCTTCTTCTGCAATTCTATCTAAAACAGGTGTGTTTGCTCTGTATTTTACATCTTGCGTGTCTCCTCCAGTCGGTGGACTCCATGTATCTGATTTGTAAATAGGCATTTCTCTTGCACTAATATCGTCAGCCAAAATAACAATAATGTTTGGCTTTTGTTTCTGTTGTGCAGCTGCTAATAAAGTAGCCGCAAAAAACAAACTTGTTACAATATTTTTCATTTCTAATGTTTTAAATTCTTTTTATTTTTATCACCAGAAATAGCCTTGTCTATAAAAGCTTGTCTTATTGCTTCTTGTTTATCACAGTTCTGTAAATGTGCATCTTCCCATAAAGGAGCAATATTGTCTTTAGACCAGATTTCATATTTAGCTTTTAATCTGTTTACGACATCCGGAAATTGACTTGCCAAATTATTATTTTCTAATTCGTCTTTTTCCATATCAAACAGAAAAATATCTTTTTTATAATACGAATAAATTAATTTATAATTTTTATCTCTAACAGCATATCCTTCGCCACCAGCATAACGCCAATACAAAGTTCTTTCTTTTAAAGACTTGTTCTTTTTTGTTAAAATTGGTAGTAAATCTACTCCGTCTAATTCTTTAGTTGCTGGTTTTTCAATTCCTGCTGCGGCTAAAATTGTAGGAAAAATATCCAAGGCAATAATTGGTTTGTCATACACTCTATTCCCTTTTATTTTTTTAGGCCAAGAGATTACAAACGGTTCACGAATTCCACCTTCAAACATCATTCCTTTATGTCCACGATAAGGAGCACTACTTGCTCCGTTAGAATGTCCTCCATTATCACTGTAGAAAAATATTAACGTATTTTCATACTCTCCAGTTTCCTTTAGTTTAGCAATAACCTTACCAATACCAACATCCATACCTGCAACCATAGCAGCATAAGCCGCTCTATCACCAAACTCTATATGTTTTACCATATCAGTATATTCCTTTGTGGCTTGAATAGGTCCATGAGGCGCATTATATGCTAAATACATAAAAAATGGTTTTTCGCTTTTCGAATATCCATCGATATATTTTACGGCTTCATTAGAAAAATCATCTGTTAGATATGTTAATTGATCTTCTGGAACCAATTTTCCATCTCTCATTACTCCAAGTTCTCTATTCTTTGGATTTGTTTTTCCCCAGTAATTAAAACCACCACCGCTAAAACCAAACCAATCGTCAAACCCTCTATTATTTGGTAAAAACTTCTTAGCATTTCCTAAATGCCATTTTCCGATAGCACAAGTTTCATAATTGTTTTTTTGAAGCAATTCTGAAATCATCAACTCATTAACAGGCAAACCAATTACGGTATCTTCTCCTTGTTTAGTGTTTTCAGGATTGTTTTCGTGTCCAAATCTTTGTTGATATCTTCCCGACATTAAACCCGCTCTACTCGGACTACAATATGGGTGTGACGAATAACCTTGACTAAAAATAACTCCCTCGTTAGCCAATTTATCTAAGTTTTTAGTTGGAATGTCTTTTCCTCCGTTAAAACCAACATCTCCCCAACCTTGATCATCAGAAAGTATGATTAAAATATTAGGTCGTTTGTCTTTTTGAGCAAAAACTGCGCTCGTGAAAATTGTAAAAAATAGTATTGATGTTATCGCTTTAAATTTCATATCTAATTATTTTTTTGGAATTATTTTATTTGGAATATCAATTCTTTTATCATCAGCTCCTTTAGCAAAATTGCTTATATTAAAGTCATTTCCTTTTGTCCAATCGCATTCTACTCTACCATCACCCAAAACAATATTCCCTAATTTTTTACGAAACCAATCTGCCAATGCAACATACTCTTTATCGTTGGCAACATTATTTCTTTCTTTGCTATCCACTCGTAAATCATACAAAGCCATTTGCACTTCTTCTCTAGGCGCATCTATTCCCCATTTGATATTTACATTTGGCGGATATTTTTTACTCGCTTTACCTCTATGAGGTCTGGTTTGCATAGAAAAAGTAAAATCTTTTGTTTTGATATAGGCTCTTGGCCCAACAACATGATTTATTTCACCAATAATATAATCTCGTTTTAATTTTTTATCACTTAAAACAGCTCCCATATCATAACCATCTAAAAAGTCGAATTTCTTTTCTGATAAATCTGCTCCACCTGCAGCAAGTATTGTAGGCATGATGTCTACATATTCTGTAAAACCATCATATACTTTGCCTGCCGGAAATGTTTTTTTATCAGAAGCAACCACAATTGCAGTTGTATGTGTTGATAAATCCCAAGGAGAAAACTTTCCTTCTACACCTTGTTCTCCTAATTGCCATCCATGGTCTCCGCAGACATAGACAATTACATATTCTTGTTTATGTTTTTTACTATATGCTTTAAATTCTTCAACCGCTTTTCCAATTAAATCATCGCCATAAGCACAAAACGCATAATAATCTCTAATGGCTTGTTGCTTTTCTTCGTATTTTAAACCGTCAATTTTGGTTTTCTTATAGTAGTCTTGTAATTGCTTCGGAAGTTTTTTTAGTTCCTTTTTATCGAATTCAGGAATTTCATACACCTTATCCTTAAAACGATCTCTAAATTCTTTTGGAGGCATTACTGGCGTATGCGGAAAATGGAAACTTAAATTTGCAAAAACTGGTTTACTAGAATCAACTCCTTGAAAATTTCTACCATTTAAAATTTTATAGCCTTTATTTTCATTCTTTAAATAACTCACAAACTCCGTTAGTATGTTTCCGTCTAATGTTTTTCCTGCTGGCATAGAATTTACCCCACCAATAATCAAATCTTCTGTACTTCTAGTATACGCATATAAAATATCTAACTCTTTTTCTACTTCTGCTTTTACTTTTTTCTCTGCATCGGAAATGGTTTCATACCTCGAAAAAGATTTATGCGTACCATCAGGATAATAAAAATTAACTCTAGAATCTACTTTTTGTCCTTTTCCGTTAACTTTTCCCCAAACAGAAGTATTATCCCAATCTGTATTTCCTGTACGTCTTAAATCTTGTCCGTAATCTACATATTGTTGATAATAGCCCATTTCTTCTTTAGGCTTTTTAGACTTGTATCCTTTTAATCGAACACCTGTTTTACCAAACAAAACTGTTTGATATCCTTGATCTACCATCGCATCTGGTAATAATTGAGAAAAGAAATCTGGATTGTTATGAAAATATTCAAAACCATAAACTCCCGATCTAAAAGAATATTTCCCCATAATTATTCCCGCTCTTGAAGGTGCACAACCAGGAGATTGACAATGCATATTTGGATAAACAACTCCTTCTTTAGCCAACTTATCTAAACTTGGCGATTCTACATACCCAAGTGGGCTTTCTTTTGTACCAGTCGTTATTTCATTAAAATAGGCATTCGAATCTTTTCTTTGATCATCTGTCATAATCCAAAGAATATTTGGTTTATTTTTTTGAGCATTTAAATTAAACACAAAAAGGAACAATACTAAAGCTTGTACTAATTTTTTCATAAATTTAATGTTTTTATTTATCATTAATTAGACAATGTAATTTAATAAAAGGTTTAAGCAGACAACGAAGAAACAACCACATAAATGATCCGAAAAGGATAACAAATGAACTTTATTAGTTAAAAATCACTCTTTCCCAGTCTTTTAGTATTTCTTCATTAGTAGCATCTTTAGGCAAACCCTTTTTCTTTAAACCTTTCACCAAAAAGGCATTCGTTAAAGGAATCGCACTATTTTAGTATTTAAAACCCTCATATTGTTACGATTAAAATGACTTTTTTCTAGTTAAAGAACTTAATTACCTCCCTTCTGGATTTTTACCAATGCTTCCCATTCCTTGTTTAAAATAAACTTCTGGATTGTGCCAAACACCTGTTTTCTTTAACAATGGTTCGTGGTAATCTAAACTTAAATCGCAATCAAAACGTGCCATAATTGAATATCCTTTTTTATTCTTGCCACGCTTTATAAACTTCTTTCAATTGATAATAAGCTTTCTTTTTATTTCGTCGCTCATCAACAATACCCCATTCTCTAAAACCTGATTCTGGAGTTCCTTTATAATTACTTCTATAATCGTTATAACTCCAAATTGACAATCCTGTTACGTAAGGTAAATCTTTAAGTCCTTTTATATATCCCACAAGTTCATCACTTAATTTAGCTTCTGGAGCAGGCCCAATTTGACCTTTTCCAATTTCTGAAATAAAAATTGGTTTCCCTGGAAATTTCTCATGTGTAGTTTGTGCATGCTCAACAGCATCACCATAACTATTTATGGATATAAAATCTATCTTATCAAATGGTTCGTTTTCAAGAGTACCTCCTCTGTATGCACTTAAAGATGCATATGTTTTTAATCTTGAAGTATCTAATTCGTCAATATAATCTAACATTGAATTGACATAACCATATTGTCCTTCTGATAAAACCTTTTCTTTCCAAGATGAATTTGTGTCGTGTAATTCGTTACCAACACTCCACCCTACAATACTTGGGTGATTATAATCTCTTTCAATCATTTCTTTTAACCATTGTTTTGTTTGTGGGTTATTAGGATAAGATTGTGGATCATTATCTCCCCAAACAGGAATTTCTTCAACCAATAAAAATCCAATACTATCACAAAACTTCAAGATGTTTTTTGAAAGCGGTGCATGCATCAATCTTGAAAAATTACAACCTAAAGATTTTATATCCAACAAATCACTTTTAACCAAATGGTCTGGCTCTGTATTTCCATAATCCGGATGGTCGTGTACTCTATTTACACCATTCATTCTAACCGCTATATTATTTAAATAAAATTGCTCACCACGAACTTCAAATTTGCGAACGCCAAATTTATCCTGAGCCAAATCAACCTCATTTCCAAATATCTTTAGAGCGCTATTTAATTGATACAAGTTAGGAGAATTAAAACCCCAAAGTTTTACTTTAGAAAGTTCCTTTTGAAATTTAACTTCGGAAATAGTTGTCGAATTTTCCTTAACACTAATTGCTAAAGAATCAGCATATATACCATCAATACTAGCATATATCTTTGTTAAAATATCCTTTTTACTACTATTTTCTAATTTATACTTAATGGTAAAATCTACTTTTTTTGTTTCAAAGTTTGGCACAGAAGTTATATGTTGATAAACAATTCTTACCTCTTCATTTGCATATAAAGTTACATCTCTACTAATTCCTCCCCAAGCCCACCAAGCACCTCGTTTATAGGTATTGTCTGCCATTACAACAATAGAATTGGATTTATTAAAATCTATTTTATCTGTAATATTAAAATCAAACGGAGTATAACCGCCAACATGCACTCCTAACAAATTGCCGTTTAACCAAACTTTAGCTGTTTCATAAACTGCATTAAATTTTAAGCGTATTTGCTTTCCGTTCCAATTTTTAGGTATTTCAAATTGCTTTTGGTAATATCCTTTACCTACATATTCTGAATAACGCTTACGAGTATCCCAATTCCCAGGAACCTTAATCGTATCCAACTGAATACTCTGTTCTTTAAACACATCACTTTCATTCACCTCGTTTGAAGCTAAGAACTGCCATGTTCCATTCAATGAAATCTTAGTTTCAGTATTTTTTTCTTGTGAATTTTGACAAGATGAAAGGATAAAAAATAGGATTAAAAGATAATAAAGCGTTTTCATATTATTTACGTTCTTCTTTTGTTACTTTTATAGGAATTTGTACGTTAAATGAGTGTAGAACTCCATTTTCATCTTTTATATCAGACGCACACACCAATGCTATAGGTTTACCGTTTTCAATATAAATCTGAGGTCGTTCTAGATGATCTACTTTTTGAACTGTTCCATCTTCCCATTTTATTTGTAATGTTGAAACCAGTGCGTTTTTAGACAAAGTCCAATCAAAACCATCTACTGATTCAAACAATACTAAAGCCTGACCAGCATCTGTAAATGCACCATGCATATCTTTTAAAATTGCTCTAAATTTTCCATCTTGATACCAAATAAAAGGGTCTTCTGCAGGAAAATCATACCCTTTTGCTAAAAACACAGGTTTATTATATTTCACAAACGGCCCCGTAGGACTTTTAGAGGTTGCAACACAATGCACAACAGGTCCTCCAAACTTTCCTGGTTTCTTTTTACCCACCGCTTTATAAACCATTAGGTAAGTGCCATCTGGTTTTTGAGTTATTGATGGATTACTTGTCATTAAGGCATCTAAAGCATTGTCATCATTAGTTACATCTATAATAGGTGTATCTAGTCTTTCCCATGGTCCACTTGGATTATCTGCAACGGCAACACCAATACGTTGACCATTTCTATGAGATACATTTAGCTTTATTTTTCCAGGTTCTCCTGTAACTACGCCATCTCCTGTATTCCCCATATAATACAGATAATATTTATTGTCATATTTGTGTATCGTGGGATTGTGCGTACACAAACCATCCCAGAACTCAGCACCTCTAATTGGTAATGCTACGTCTTTAAATTTGAAAGTCCCAAAAAGGCTTTCAGAAACAGAGTGCGCTATTTCGGAATGTGTTACCCAAGCCCAACCCAATTCTTTTTTCCATCGAGAATAAAACATATGATACAATCCGTCATCACCCTTAACAATAGAGCCTCCCCAAATACTCATGGTATCGCTCACAAATTTTGATTTTAAAGCAACTTCTCCCAATTCAATTTTAAAATCTGTAGATTCTTTTTGCCCCTTACAAGAAATTGTAAAATTTAGTAAACCACCAATAATTAACGTAAAAACGAAATGCTTCATAACTATTTGTTATTCTTTAAAATTCTTTCTTTTTGCTTTCTAGATAATCCTTTTGAAAAATAAATCTCTGGTCTAAAATTATTTCTAGTATGTTTCATTTCTTTATCATTGATATCTCTACTCAAATCACAATCAAATCTTGCTAAAATTGAATGCGCAGTCTTTGAGCTTCCGCTAGCATTGATAAAATGACTCAATCCCCAAGTAATACCTCTACCATCTTTAGTATCTGTAAAAGCATCCGGAACATAAGGACCAGGTGCATATGGAAACAGCTCACTTACGGCAGCAATTTTAAAATTTACCCAATCTTTTGCATATTGAATCGTACTATGCTCATTTCCATCTTTAATTACAAAAGCTGCAACACCTTCCTTAAAGGGAAATAAAGCAACTTCATGTCCTGAATTTAAAACAGGGTTTAAAGGATGTTTTTTAAAAGGTCCCATAGGATTATCGGCAATAGCCAAGCCTCCTGCTACCCAAACATTTCCTGGTCTATTAAAAGCAGATTTGTAATAAATATATACTTTTCCATCATGAATTAATGGATAAGGATCGTGAATTGCATATTGATCCCATTCTCCTTCTGCCCCATTTTCAATTACAGCTCCTTTTACGGCAGTCCAAGGGCCGTTTGGACTATCTGAATAAGACATTGCAACCGGACAATGATCTCCACTTTTACCACTAGCTTCCATAAACCCTTGATAATACAAATAATATTTACCTTTCCATTTTAAAATATCGGTAGTTGAAACTGAACGCCAACCAACTTCTGGTTTTGGAGGACGAGGAATCGCAACTCCTTTTTCTTCCCAAGTAAATCCGTCTTCACTTGTTGCATACCAAATTTCACACAAATCCCAATCTGTTGAGGGAATGGTTTCTGTACTTTCATCTGCTCTTTTTGAACCAATGGGAGGAACTATTGTATTTCTATATGTATACCAAACATAATATTTTCCATTTTCATAAATAATCTTTGAAGGGTCACGACGCGAAATCGTTCCATTGTGTCCGTTATAATTAAACCCTTTTAATTGTGTGTACTTAAACTGTGAATACAGTTCATTCTCTGCAGGATGAATACCTTCATAATTTTCAAAACTACGTTTCATAGCCTCGCTCATTTCCCTTTTTCCAGTTTCTTCGGAAACCGTGTATGGAAACGCAACTGTTGCAGTATTTTTTTTCTGACCACACACACTTATTACTACTAGTAAAAATGATGTAAATAAAACATGCTTAACATATTTTCTCATATTACTTCTTTATGTGGTAATAGTTTTTTTTATCTAAAAGACGAACTTCCCAATCTTTTAAAATTTCTTCATAACTAGCATCTGGACTTAACCCTGGTTTATTCTTTTTTAAAGAATTTTTATAATATTTTTTAGAACCTTCTTTAGCTCTGTTGATGGTAGCTGCATCCTCTGAAATCATGTTTTTTTCCCAAACAACCATGTTCGTTTTTAGGTTGTTAAATAATTCGTCTTTAATTTTTTGATATTTTTTAGTATCCGCCAAATTATTAAATTCCATCGGGTCTTTCTTTAAATCGTACAATTCAATGACAGGCTTGGTAATTCTCATAAATAAATTATAAGGATATTCTAACTTGCCTTGTCTGTCTAAAACTTGGTACAATGCAAAAGCAGGATATTCTAACTTTTTATAACTTGTTAATTGCATCCAAGGTCTATCTGGAGTTCTGTTCCATATTAATTTGAATTTACCATCAGTAATACTTCTCATGTTTTCTACAGCATCACCAGCTCTTTGTCTAAATCCATATACATATTTTCTTTTTACGGCATTTTTACCAACAATAACTTTTCCGTGCATGTATTCAGGCACTTCAATTCCTGCCATATCTAAAGACGATACCGTAACATCAATTAAACTTGCTAAATTTTTATTTACAGCATTGGCTTTTACCGATTTAGGGTAACGTACAATAATTGGTACTTTTAAACCACCTTCATATAAAAATTGCTTGTCTCTTAAATGAGGTCTACCATTGTCTCCAAAAAAGAAAACAACAGTATTTTCTAATTCTCCTTCTGCTCTAAGTCTGTCCATAAATTGTCCAACTTGGTCATCAGCATGTTGTACACTTGCTAAATAAGCAGCCCAATCTGCACGCAGTATCGGATAATCAGGATAACATTCTGGTAAAGTAACTTTACTTGGGTCTACAATATTTTGGCTATTATCAACAAACTTTCTGTGTGGGTCCCTAATCTGAATTTGGGCAAAGAACGGTTGTCCTTTTTTACGACCAGACCAATCAAAACCATCATATTTAACTTTGGTTTTAAAGTTATAATCTTCCTTTCCTCTTTTCTTTAAATTGTACTCAGAGCTACCATTAGTAACATAGTAACCTGCTTTTTTAAATATTTCTGTAACAGGAATAATTCCGGCAGGCAATTCAGTCATATTTATAGTTCTATGATCATGAGAGTTTACGGTAGGAGCATAAACCCCTGTAATCATAGACGAACGACTTATGGAACAAATAGGTGCGTTTGCATAAGAATTGATAAACATTGTTCCTTCTTCTGCCAAACGATCTATATGAGGTGTTTTTACATCCTTGTTTCCGTAGCATCCTAATTCTATACCTAAATCATCAGAATTAATCCAAACGATATTCGGTTTTTTTTGAGCGAAAACAATAGAAGTTAGCGCACAAAAAAGCAGTGTAGATATTTTATTTTTTAGCATTTTCTTTAGTTATTTTTAATGGGATTTGAATATTAAAAGAATTTCTCACTTTATTTACAATTGTATCTGCAGCACACGTTAAAGCTATCGCTTCTCCGTTTTCAACAATTACCTGAGGACGTTCTAGATGTTTAAATTGTTGTACTCTACCGTTTTCCCAAGTAACGATTCTTTCTGAAATTTCATGATATTTTGACGGTTTCCAATCTAATCCATCTTTAGAATCGTATTGTACTAATGAGAACATTCTTTTCTCTTTACCATTCGCTTGCTTTTCATGTTTGATTCTTTTTACAATCGCTCTGTATTTTCCGTCTTGGTACCAGATATATGGATCTTCTGCAGGAAAACGTTCTCCTTTAATTTCAAAAGCCAATTTTTTCTGTTTAACAAAAGGTCCTGTCGGACTTTCTGCAATTGCAACCATGTGCACAACTGGACCACCATTTGGCATTGGGAATTTTTTACCCACAGCTTTATAAATCAACAAAACTTTACCATCCGTCATTTGACAAACAGAAGGATTAGAGGTCATTAAAGCATCCGATGCATCATCATTATTATAAGTGATATCCAATACTGGTTTGTCAAATCTTTTCCAAGGTCCGTTTGGATTATCAGCTACAGCAACTCCAATACGTTGATTATTACGATGCATCCAATTAATTTTAGCTTTTCCAGGAACACTTACAATTTTTTTATCCCCAAAATTCCCCATATAATAGATGTAATACTTTCCATTCATTTTATGAACCGTTGGATTATGAGTTGCAGAACCATCCCAAAAACCTTCTCCTCGTTCTTTTAATGCTATATCTACATGTTTGTAAGGCCCTAATGGATCTTTTGAAACTGCATGTGCAACTTCAGAATAATTAACCCACTCCCAACCGATATTTTTTGGCCAACGAGAATAAAACATATGATATAAATTATCTTCTCCTTTTACTACTGAACCTCCCCAAATACTTATTTCATCTCCTCCACTAAAAACTGATTTTTGAGCTACTTTTCCAAATTCAATTTTTAAATCTACTTCTTTTTGGGTTGTCTCTTTTTCTATCGTTTTTTTAGGTTTCTCTCCGCAAGAAACGAAGACTAATAATGCGATTGCTAACGTTGCTAAATATTTCATTCTGTTATTATTTAAATTATACATTATGATTCTATTGTTGGAACTTTGTATGTTTTACGAAGTTTTATTAATTCTTTTTTTAATTCTGATATTGCTTTTTTATATTTTGAATTAGAATATTCATTTTTCATTTCGGAAGGATCTTTCTTCAAATCGTAAAATTCATATTCATTAATTTCATAAAAATAAATCAATTTATATCTTTTAGTTACTACTCCTTGATGTTTTTGAATATCGTGTCCTCCAGGATAATCGTAATATTGGTAGAACAAGCTTTTTCTCCAGTTTTTAGCTTTCTTATTTTTTATAATTGGCATTAAACTCTCTCCTTGCATTTCCGAAGGAATTTCTATTCCTGCAAAATCCAACATAGTTGGTGCATAATCTATATTCTGAACCAATTGTTTACTCACAACTCCTTTTGTTCTAATTGAAGGACAATACGCAATTAATGGAGTTCTAAAAGCTTCCTCATACATCATACGCTTATCATACCAACCGTGTTCACCTAAAAACAACCCTTGATCTGATGCATAAATAATTAAGGTGTTATCCTCTAAACCAGCCTTTTTTACATAATCTGTAATTCGACCAACATTGTCATCAACAGATTTTATACAGCCTAAATAGTTTTTCATAATTCGTTGATATTTCCAACGAATTAATTCTTTTCCTTTAAGGTTCGCTTTTGTAAAAGATTCATTTTCAGCATTAAATACTTTATCAAAACTTGCTTTTTCTTCTATAGATAATCTACCATAAGCTCGTTTCCATAAAGATCCTCCTAAATCTTCATACCTGTTTGGTTGTTCTTTCTTCTCTGTCCAAAGTTGACAATACCAACCCATTGGCATTTCTTCAATAGTCATATCAGTTTCTTTGGTTCCTAAACCATTAGAACTATGTATATCAAACAAATTTTTTGGTTCTGGAATTTCAACATCCTCAAAAGAAGTTAAATATTTAACCGGTGGCAACCAATTTGCATGTGGTGCTTTATGACCAACAATCATCATAAAAGGTTTCTCTTTTTCACGTTGATTATCTAACCAATTAATTGCTTTATCAGTAATTACATCCGTTACGTAACCTTTACTTCTAGTAATTCCTTCTTCCGTTTTAAAATCTGAATTGTAATAATCTCCTTGTCCAATTAACACATCCCAATTTGAAAAACCAACGGGTTTATTTTTTAAATGCCATTTTCCAAAATAAGAAGTTTCATAGCCGTTTTTTTGTAGAATATTAGCAATGGTTGGCTGACTTCCATCAAACTTTTCTTTCAATGTTGTAATTCCATTTAAATGACTGTGCTTACCCGTTAACATGGTTGCTCTTGACGGTGCACAAATAGAATTCCCAACATAACTTCTATCAAAACGAACTCCCTCATTTGCCAATTTATCAATGTTCGGAGTTGGAGCAATTTTAGCAAACCGATCATTATAAGCACTGATTGCTTGATACGCATGATCATCCGTAATAATTAGAATGATGTTTTTGTTTGAATTGTTTTGGCCAATACTTTTAAAAGCAGACAAACAAAACAGAACTAGCACACTATATTTTAATATATTTATTTTCATTTTACTTTATTTTTCAAGAAGATATAACAAGCATTAAAATCAATGATACTATATAGAGAGCTTGTTTCATTTTTTCAATTCTTTAATTTTTTACAGTTTCAATTTCAGAAAAATCCTTTTGAACTTCTCCTCCACCATTTTTTAGGCCATTTTCCCAATCCCAATCGGTATTTTCTAAACTTTTATGACGATAATATCTAAAGAAATCAAAATCTACAGATAAATCATTTATGGTATGCTTGTTTATTCCTTTTTCAACTTTCTCTAACACATAGCCTGCAACTATATTTCCTAAATACCAAAAGGCAGGGTTCCTTGCATTTTTCCCAATAGTGTTAATGGTATATTTACTTTCTGGATTTGTTTCATCTTCATCAACAAACTTCACTACCCTTTTGCCCATATGAACCCATTCATCATTTTTCCATTGCCAAAGTTTTATATACTCCGGAGTATATTCCAAACCTAAAGTTTGCCAAACAGGATCATAAGTTTGAAAAGGACCTTTAGTCATAATTGCTTTTTCTGCACCTTTTCCTTTAGTAATCACTTTTCTTTTAACACCTTTACTATCTCTAAATCTTGCTGGTGCATCACTACTCCAACCATTTGGTCCATTTTCCCATTCCATAAGGTCTATTTCTGTCCAAAAAGCACTATTTTTTATCGAAGATCGTTTCTTTTCATTTGTATAATTCCCAGTAGCAGACCAAACTGAAGGATGCCAAACAGAACCTTTTTCTTTAACATCATCTGTATCAAATCCTCTAAACCTAAATTTAACGGTATAAAAACCGTAAAAACCAGCAGCTTGACTTACTAAACCTGCCGTTTTTGGAGAACCATTTTCTTTTGTGGCTTTAATAGAAACGTACTTAGTGGTTTTACCATTCTTTTTTTCTTTTTCCATTATCACTAAAGAAGCATCATTTTCGTGACCTTGAATAGATGCCCCTCCTGTATTACGTCTTCCCCATTTTTCTGAGTCTAATATTTTATCATTGAACTCATCAGAAACACTATTATCTCTATAAATTTCATATTGATCACCTGTATTTTCTGGCAATTGTACTGGAGTTTGAGCCAACACTATATTAGAAATTAACAGAGATATAAAAAATACTATTAGTTTAGAATTCAACATTTTTAAGTTTTATTAGTTTTCTAAAATTTCTATTTGCCTAATTATTTGTGCCCTTGTAATAGGGTATTCTTTTTTGTTATAAATGGTTTGATATACATCCTCAAATACGGACAAGTATGAAGCTTTTTCTGATATTATTTTTTCTTGTTTTTTGATACCATCTTCAACAGTAGTTAAAATTCCTTCCTGATTAGGTAATTCAATACCATATAATGGGTTATTTGGTAATATTCCAGATTGTAAATGCATTTCCTGAGTATCACAACGGTCTTTAATATAAGAACCTTTTGTACCGTGTAATACAAACGATTTTTGTGCATCAGCCACTAACAAACTCATAGTTGCAAAAACCTGTAAACCATTTACATATTCTAAATGCACATGTGCATAATCATCAATTTGAGTATTAGGCCTATTACCTTTCTTTACTTTTGACCATTTAATGGGTAAACCAAATAATGCGATTGCAGCATCAATTACATGTGGACCTAAATTATATAACAATCCATTTCCCGGAGTATTAGATTCCTTAACTCTATTGTTTGAAATATTATAATTATAGCGATCATAACGGAAATGAACTTCTACTAAATCTCCTAACTTACCAGATTCAATTACCTGTTTTACTGATAAAAAATCGCTATCGTATCTTCTATTTTGAAAAGGCATTAGCAAACAATTGTGTTTTTCTGCTTCTGCATAAAGTTTCTTTGCCTCTGCTGATGTAACTGTAAATGGTTTTTCTACTAATATGTGTTTTTTAGCTTGAATTGCTTTTAAAGCAAATTCAAAATGAGTTGGACTTGGTGTATTTATTACAAGTAGCTCTATTTCTGAATCATTTAAAATTTCATCTACCGAGTCAAAACTTTTTATATTCGGATAAATTGATTGTGCTTTTTTTGTATTTCGCTCAACAACACCAACTAAATCAAATCCCTGATGCAAGTTTAAAAATGGGGCATGAAATAAACTCCCAGACATACCAAAAGACAAAATTCCCGTTTTTATTGATTTACTCATATTTAAAACTAGTTATTTCATTAATTTTCAACACTAACTTTTCATTATTTTACTGCCTTTACTATATTAGACCAGTTACTTTTTTGATTGTTATTTTCTCTTTGAACCTGAAAATAAATCACTTCTTCATTTTCAATTTCAATCGTCATCATTCCTCTTACATTTGTTCTAAACTCTTTATTCAAATTCTCTTTTGAAGTTCCATATTTCACATTGTAGAATTCATCTCCAAATTCGCTTGTATAACCAATAACAACTTTGTTATCTCTTATAAATGATTTCCAAATTTTTGGTGCTAATAGTTTTCCGTTCGGTTTTACTTTAATTGAATTAGGCAATTTACTTTCACCTTTATCATTTATAGCAATTACGCTAAAATTGTATTCCTTATTATTCGTTAAACCTTCTATTTCAATTGCATTAGAAATTGTTTTAAATGAATCTACAGTTTCACCAGAATCATTTTTATAACGGACAACATATTCTTTAGCTCCTGCTACTTTTTTAAACAAAATTCTTACGGATGTGTCTCCTAGAATTGCATTTGTAATTACTGGTGATGTTGGCGCAGAAAACGACAAAACTTTTTCATATCGAACATATCCTATTGGGTTTACCAAACGAATTCGTAAATCCAATAATTCCTTTGGAAGTTGCTCCCAAGTAATTTCTCCTTTCCAAATTTTATCAGCAGGATGTATACTTGGTAATTTTTGAGAATTTTCTTGAATTATTGTCCCATCCGCATTTCTAAATTCCCATTCTAATTTATAACCGTTTAAACTATAACTTGGATAATCATCAAGTCCTCTAATTGGAATGATTACTTCAGCTTTCTTTTTAGAAAAATCTAAACCTTTAACCTGAATATCTTTTATTGGACTAAACTCTTTTGCTACTCGATCAAACATTCTTCTTTTTTGTCTCCAAACGTTTATCAATCCCCAAACTCTATTTTCCTCTTGAGATGTTCCTGCATAACTACTTCTATAATCGTTAAATGTCCATAATGAACCACCGATTACAAATTCATTTTTACCTCGCCAGTTTTCATTCCAATCAGTAAATATTTGTTGATCTCCATCTAATGATGTAGTTGGATAAGGATCAAATCCGTATTCTGAAATAAAAATTGGTTTCTTTGGCCATTCACTTCTTAGTTTGTCTATAATATCTTGAGGTTTTCCTTGAAATCGATACATATTATGCATAATAATATCAACCTCAGTATTAGGGTCATTTTCTCTATTTGCTGTTTTTCTCCAACCTGAATTACTCACACAAGTAACCAACCTATTTGGATCTATTTCACGAACAAAATCCATTGTTAGCTTTGCATAATCATAATGATCAGAAAGTTCGTTACCAACGCTCCAACCAATAATACTTGGATGATTCCAATCGCGTTCTACCATTCCTTTTATCCAATGTTTGGCTAACGGGTAATGAGGAGGTGTAAATTCTGGATTGGTTAAATCACGTACATTTACTTCTTCAAAAATTAGAATTCCTTTTTTATCGCACAACTCAATTAATTTTTCATTTTGAGTTCCGTGCATAATTCTCATAAAATTAGCTCCCGCTTCTTTCATTAAATCAACATCTTTTTCTAATAACTCTAAAGGTTCCGATGACCCCCAAAATCGGTGTTCACTTACACGGTTAAATCCACCTAAACGAACAGGTTCTCCGTTTAGTAACAGTTTAGAATCTGTAATTTCAACTTTTCTAATTCCAAAATCATTGGTTTTAGTATCGATTACACTATTATTTTCTGAAATGGTCGTTTCTAAACGATACAATTCAGGATGGTCGAAATGCCATAACTCAACATCTTTAGCTTCTAAAACTCCTTTTAAAATAACTTCTGATGTTTTATGTGCTGGTACTTTAACTAATTTATTTAAAGCAATTAATTTTCCGTTTTTATATATTTCAGAATTAATTTCAACGCTCTTAATTTCATCTGAATTATTTTCAACCTTCACCTTTAATTTTAACGTGGCTGTTCCTTTCTTTAAATCTGGAGTTGCGTGTATGTATTGGTTGTTAATTCTAACTTCGTTATTTTTTACTAAATGAACATCTCTAATAATCCCACCCCAATTCCATGTGGCACCCACCATAAAATTGTTATTAACTTCTACCGCTAAAATGTTAGAGTCACCATAGTTTAGATGTTCAGCAACTTCAAACTCAAAAGGTGTAAAACCACCTTGATGTTCACCAATAAATTCTCCGTTTAAATATACTTTTGCTAAATGATAAACGCCATCGAATTTTAATCTGTATTTTTTACTTGAATTTTCATTCCAACCTTCAGGAAGTTTAAACTCTTTTCTATACCACGCTAAACCATTGTAATTTGAATATGAATTTAGCATGCCCCAATGACCAGGAACTTTTAAATTATTCCATTGAGAATCGTTATAATCTGGTAAATAAACTTGACTTGGTTGCTGTTTTGCTTTCAAATAATTCTCTTCAGCAATTGGTCTAAACATAACAACATCTGCGGCAACTTCTTTTGCTGTTATTGCAGTAACTTCAATATAATTATCTTCTGAAGCATTCATTTTAAATATCCCTAAACTCATCCATTGGCCACAATTACTTCGTTGATTAAAGTAGTTTAAAGTCTTTCCTTCTGAATGATTAACATTTACTTGAGCAGTTATATGCATTCCAAAAGGAAACTTCACTATAGCCTCATAATAACCCGTTTTTTCCAGAGATGGTCTATAACGCACATAATTATCTGCTGCTTCATTATTTTTGAATCTGTGCGCTATATAATCCTTTCCATAAAAAACAGAACCTCTGTCTCCTTCTCTTTTTACAGACCATTTCCCTTTTATCTCAACCCTTTCTTTATCATCATTATCAATGATAATATCCGTTGGTTGTTCGTAAATATTTAAAGGATTAGACCCCATACCATAAATGGTATTGAATTTCCAGTCACCACTTAATAATAAGTTGTTTTCTTCTGAATTATTTTCAGAATGTTGTGGTGTTTGTGAACAAGATATTTGCCATAAACACATTAATAAAACTACATATTTAAGAGTACTTTTCATTTATTTTTCAACCTTTATAATATTCGACCAATTACTTTTCTCTCCTTTTATTTCCCTTTGAATTTGAAAATAAATTGTTTTATCATTCTCAAGATCAATCGTCATAATTCCCCTAGCGTTTGTAGTATTATTTTTACTCAAATTATCCTTTGAAACACCATATCTAATGGTATAAAATAGGTCTTCAAATGTTCCAGAATAACCAACAATTAATTTGTTATCAGCAATAAAGCTATCCCAAACTATAGGCGCTAAAATTTTTCCTTCAGTCTTCACTTTCACAACATCTGATGCTTTGCTATCTCCTTTTCCATTTCGAGCAATTAACTGTATTTTAATGTCTTTTTGAATAGGTAAACTATCTAAATCGATATAATTTGCAATTGTTTTGTAACTCTCTTTTTCTACGCCATTAATAGCGTATTTTAGATAATATTCAAAAGCATCTCTTTTCTTTGTAAAATGCACTCTAATTTTATTATTTGAAGTTTTTACTTCATCTATAATTGCTTGAGAAGGCACTTCAAAATAAATTTTCATTTCCCCTCTTGAATATCCATTTGTAGAAAGTAATGAAACCGTAAGTTCAAACGGTGATTCACTTAATTTATCCCAAGAAATATTTCCACTCCATTTCCCAAAACTAGGTTTTAAAACGGGTAAATTCATTTTTTCGATAAATAAATCTTCTCCTTCTTTATTTTTGAAAACATACTGTAACGTATAATCTCTCATTGTAAAACTTGGAAAATCATCCGCTTCTCTAACGTTAAAAGAAATGGTTGCGCTTTGTTTATTCAAATCCAGGTTTTCAATATCCAACTCAGTAATTGGGCTATTCTCTTTTTGGTGTGTATAAAAAGCTCTTCTTTTTGTTCTCCAAGCGTTTACCATTCCCCAAGCTCTATTTTCATCAGCCAAGGTACTTGAATAACCACTTTTATAATCATTATAAGTCCATATGGATGCTCCGGTAGTATAGGGACGTTGTTTTCTCATATTATCATACCAAGCCCCAAGTTTTGTAATATCATTATCTAAAGCTGCAGTTGTAAAACGTTCTACACCAAATTCTGAAAAGAACATTGCTTTATTAGGCCAACGTTTGTGTAAAGTATCCATAACATTTCCTGGAGTTTTCTGATAGATATTTTGAAAAATCATATCTCCATATTCTAGCGGATTGTTAGCAGGTGTTTCTCCTTTGCGATATCCTCTATTACTAACGTGCAACGCTAAACGATTTGGATCCAATTTCTTCGTGTAATTATACATCATTTTCACATAGTCAAAATGATCTGAAAGTTCATTACCAACACTCCAACCAACAACACTAGCGTGATTTGCATCTCTTTCAATCATTTCTTTCATCCATTGCTTTGGCTTGGCAAAATTATCTTCATAAATTTCAGGCATTTTTAAGCTTCTTACATTCACCTCTTCAAAGATTAAAATTCCCTTTTCATCACATCTATCCAATAACTTTTTGTTTTGGGTACCGTGCATAATCCGGGTAAAATTAGCTCCTGCCGTTTTCATTAAATCGACATCTAAATTAATGAGTTCTTGTGGTTCTGATGATCCCCAATATCTATGATCACTTACTCTATTGAAACCTACCAAACGAACTGGTTCTCCGTTTAATAACATTTGAGTTGCAGTTGCTTCAAATTTCCGTATTCCAAAGCGATCTATTTTTGTATCTAAAACTTTTCCGTTTTCTGCTATTGAAGTTTTTAAGTTATATAATTCAGGTGAATCAAAATGCCATAATTTCACATCATTAGCACTTAATTGTCCTTTCAATTCAAATTCTTTAATACTATTTGGTTCAACAGTAATATTAGCAACCGTGTTATTTAAAGGTTTCCCTTTTTTAACTACTGCAGCTACTTTTAAAACTCTTTTTTCTGCTGAATTATTTTCTACTCGCACCTTAATTTCATAACTCGCAGTACCCGTTTTTAAATTAGGTTCTGCGTGTATATATTGGTATTTTACACGTACATCTTTATTTTTCACTAAATGCACATCTCTAATAATTCCACCCCAATTCCAAGTTGCACCAACCAAATAATTATTATCAGCTTCAACAACCAAAATATTTTTATCTGAAAAATTTACTTTATCGGTAATATCAAATTCAAAAGGTGTAAAACCTCCTTGGTGGCGCCCTACATACTCTCCATTAAAAAATACTCTAGCGACGTGATACACACCTTCAAACTGAATTCTAATTCTTTCATCGCTCGCTTTTTTCCAAGTTTTAGGTAATTTAACCTCGGTACGATACCAAGCTTTTCCTGAGTAATTACTATACTTATTAATCATTCCGAAGTGACCAGGAACTTTTAAATTATCCCAATTTGAATCGTCATAATCTATTTTAACTAAGGCTTTTTTTTCTTTCTCTGATTTAAGATACTCATTGGCATCTACAGGTCGAAGCATAATAGCATCTACATCATATTTTCCTTGACGATTGGAATGAAATTTTATAGCATGTTCTTTTTGAATATCAATTTTAAATATTCCTAAACTAACCCATACACTCGGTCTTGTTTTTAGAATAAAATCTTTCGTATATGAACCATCCGCGTGGGTTACTTCTACCAAAGCGGACATTTGAGTTCCCACTGGGTAATAGATAAAATGTTCATAATAGCCAGATTGAGGAACTTTAGTAGTAAACTTCACAAAAGCTGGATCATTGTCTTTTTTGAAATCATAACTTAAATAATTTGCTCCCCAAGGCTTGGTTTCTCTATCGGTACCTTTATATGTTTTTATTTTCCATTTTCCCTGAGTTTCTACTAATGCCGTCTGACTATTATCAATTACAATATCTGTTTTTTTCGGCTGAACATTTAAATAATTAGAACCATCACCCAAAAAAGTATTGAACTTCCACTCTCCATTTAATGAAAAGCTATCTATCTCTGAATTATTCTCAGAAACAGTTTGAGTTTTACAACTCACTAATAAAAGTGCAAAAATTAACGAAAAAAGATATTTCATAATTAACTACATATTACTTCAAATATTGATGCAGGAACATTCTCTGACGGATGCTCAACTTCAATAATAATTCCTTTTGTTTTTACTTTTGAATCAAATTTCCAAGTATTTATGGTTTGATAATTCCCTGCTTTTTCAGCTAAAATGTTTCCATTTAAATCTTTAATCACATAATTACGAAGACAAAAAGGAGCAACATCTTCTGGATGTCCCATTAAGGTAGATTCTAACGGATGATCGTAATCTGGATCTAAAAACAATCTAATTTCTGAAAGCTCTTTTTCTGATTCCCATTCAATTTTTAAGGTTGGTTTTTTATCATTCAACTCTGCAACCCAAGCATTTACTACGTTGTTTGGTCGAACAAATCCATTCCCTATATTTTCTGCATTAAAAACGTCAATTGAAGGTGAAATTTGCATTGCAATATTTTTTCCTTCTGGTCTACGATGAGGCGTCCAAAATTCAAACGTATCTACACCAATATTTTCTGGAGGTGTTTGTTTTCCGTTATTAGAAACTGCTTTGTTTACGCCGTTAAATACCGATAAAACACCTGTATATCTGTTGTTACTTGTTTTTAAACTTACTTTTTCATTTGATAAAAAAGTAACAAAACCATATTGATTCTCAGAAATTGTTTTAGAAAACTGAACATCAATATATTGTTCTCCTTTTTCTAAATTAAAAGTCTGCGTTTCCAAAATTACTTCCGGACAATAATTATCTCTTTTTTCTGATGTTCTTAATTCAATAGTAATCGTTGTGCTTTCATCAGCCTTAACCAAAACTTTAAAACTATATTTTTCATTAGCATTTAAAGGCAATAATTGTGCTGCTGAAATACCTAAAGGAAACCAATCTCCATTGAAAGGAATTTCTGAAAGAGATAAACTTGAAGACGCTTTAATAGTTGCCTCATTAATAACGTTTGTTGTTTTCTGAATTGGAACATTCGGGATACTTTGTCCTATTTTATTCAATTCGTTTTGAAGTGTTTTAATCACTCCATTTTCTAAAATTTCTGCAGGTTTTAAATTCTTTTCTTTACAAATAGAAGCTGCCATTCCCACCGCTTGCGCACAAAAACCAGTAGTTGCCATAACTCTTGTGGAACCAAAAGCCACGTGCGTTGCACTAATAATTCTACCTGCTAAAAATAAATTATCAATATCCTTACTCACAAAAGAACGATACGGAATATCGTAAACACCTTTAGAATGCCACTGGGTACACCCAGAAAGCTCACTATAAACACCTTCTGCAGGATGCAAATCTATTGCCCAACCACCAAATGCAATCGCATCATCAAATTTGCGTTGCTCAATTACATCTTGTTGTTTCATCATATATAAACCTTCAAAGCGTCTGCTTTCTCGTTTACCAGGAACGGTTCCAACCCATTCTAAAGTCATATTATCTACATCTTCAAACGTACCAGAATTTTTGATATAATCCCAAACTCCATAAATCACTTTCCAAAGTTCATATTTAATTTCTTCTGTATCGTGAATAGTATCTCCTTCTCCTCCATATTCAAACCACCAAAAACGACATCCTTTATCATCTTTACCAATGGCTTTATATCTTGGAATTGCGGTAATATCTTTTAATGCAAATTCTGGTGCTATATATTTTACAGGTTTATCTGTGTTTTTACTGTAGAAATACATCGAATGCCCTAATAATTCACCATAAGAGGTGTCTGGAGCGAATAATTCTCCAAATTCTTCTTTTGTTTCTGCTCCCATTCTAAAAGCTGCACCTGCTTTAAATGCAACAATTCCATCTCCAGAAGCATCACAAAACAAAGGAGCTTTTACTACATATTCAGTTGAGTTTTGCGGGTTGAAAGCCTTTACAGATTCAATTTTAGTATCATTAACTTTAGTTACATCATACACACTTGTATTTAAAAGCAATGATATATTTTTCTCATTCAATACTTTTTCTAATAAAATAGTATCAAAAATAACAGCGTTTCCTTCTTTGTTTCTGTATAAATTTTCAACAAGAATCTCATCCATTACACCACCTTCTCGAGCCCAACGATTGTTGTTTCCCATGTGAGATGTAGCTCCCAAAATCCATAAACGTACTTCCGAAGAAGCGTTTCCTCCCAAAACAGGACGATCTTGAATAAGAATTGTTTTTGTTCCTTTCCTAGCAGCTGTAATTGCAGCACAAACACCGGCGGTTCCTCCTCCAATTATAACAAAATCAGAATTAATCTCTACGGTTTTGTTATTTCTTACTTCTGAATTAAATCCTTTAACTAACATGTGCTAATCTTATTTTTTATTTATAATTTGAGTTTACTCTTGAGATTTTTTTATAATAAACAATCCCAATAGTAAAACAGCTATTCCCATACCGCCTACTAAAAGTGCTCCGGTCTCCGCAATAAAGGACAATATTAAAATTAGAAACCCGGTAGCAGCTACACCAATTCCAATAACTTTTGTTCCTTTTTTATTGCTTTCAGAAGAGTCTTCTTCAGGTGCTTCTTGTTTCAATTTTAAAGTCCCCAAATACTTGGTATACTGTACGTTTTCTGCTTTTCTTGAGTTTAGATAAATTTCTATAACTGCTAGCAATACAATTGGTATTCCCATACCAACTCCCATTTCCATAGCTCTGTCTAATTTTATATCTAAAAGACTTGGCGCTAAAAATTTAAAAAAGGCATTGATAGCTAATGAAATAAAAGTAACCGCTAAGACACTTTTTCCTGTCTGATTTTTTGAAAACAATGCCCATAATGGAGGCAAAAACATAGCGCCACCTGTTAAGGCTGCCAAACTCATAACTACCTCTACAATACCTCCTAAATAAGGAACTACCAAAGCAATTAATATGGTTAAAATACCTAAAGCGATGGTTGCTGTTTTTCCAACACGAACTAATTGTTTATCGGTAGAATTTGGACGTAATGGTTTATAAATATCATTGGCAAGTACACCTGCAGAAATATTTAAAGTGGTGTTTACCGAACTTGACGTTGCAAAAATCATTCCTCCCAACATTAAACCTAGCATACCAACCGGTAGTACTTCTTTACACATTAGTAAATAAGCTCCTTCATCTGCAAGTGCACCTAAATCTGGGTTTAATACTTTATAAATCATCGGTGGAACCATCCAAATAAGTGGACTAATTAAATACAAACCACCAAATAACCAACCTACTTTTTTAGCATCTTTAGGAGTAGCAACACTTGTGTATCTTTGGATATATGCCCAATTTCCGGCTATAAAGAATAAATTATACAATCCGAAAGCAACCATAAATCCCCAAGAATATTCCGTATTTGTGAATTCAAAAAAACGTTCTGGAGCTTGTAATACAAACTCATTAATTCCTCCTATTTTATCAAAAGAAAGTGGCACAACTATTAAAACAGCTGCAGTTAATACAATAAATTGCAATACATCTGTTACAATAACGGCCCACAAACCTCCAACTGCTGTATAAATTAGAATCAATACACCTAAAATAATAATGCTCGTCGCAATAGGAAATCCGGTAGAAACTTCTACAATTTTAGCAACCGGATATAAAAAGGCTCCCGTTGTAAAAATAGAAATGAATAAAAATAAATAAGTATAAGTTTTTTGGGTTGATTTACCAAGTCGATCAGTAATAAACTCCGCAGCTGTAATCGCTTTAGTTTTTTGCCATTTTGGCGCAATAAAAAACCCGATAATTAAACCTGCTATACACATAGTCCATTGTATGGTTACGGCAACCCAACCACTACTATAAGCTACAGAACCCCAAACAACAAATGTTCCTGCGGAAAAGAAACTCATAAATAACGACAATCCACTCATCCACCAAGGCAATGCTCCACCTGCAGCAAAATAAGATTTCATATTCTTCCCTGCTTTAGAAAAGCTCATTCCACATATAAAAACCAATAATGTGAACACTATAATTACGGCAATATCAATTGTACCCATTGTATTTTATTTATTTACACTGCAATTAAGTCTAAATTTAAGTTTTTTACACTGATTTTATAAAAATCATTACCGGAAACGATACCGAAAACGTTATTTATTCACGGAAACGTTTCCGGTATTTGCGAGAGTTTCAGAATTTTAGTACTATTGACACATGAAACATATCACTATAAAAGATGTCGCAAAGAAACTAAATGTATCAGTTTCTACTGTTTCCAGAGCATTTAATGATAAGTATGACATTAGAACCGAAACAAAAGAGTTGATTTTAAAAACGGCTAAAGAAATGGGCTATCGTCCAAATCCTATCGCTAGAAAATTAATACAACAACGTTCTTTAAATATCGGAATTATAGTACCTGAATTTGTGAATAGTTTCTTCCCGCAGGTAATCATTGGTGCTCAAGAAGTTTTATTAGCACAAGGATATCAGGTGTTAATTATGCAATCGAATGAATCATCAGAAACCGAAATGAAAAACGTCGAAACCATGTTAGACAATATGGTAGACGGCTTAATTGTTTCTCTAACCTGCGAAAATGAAAACATAGAAAAATATAAGGAACTAATCGCTTCAAATATGCCAATTGTTTTCTTTAATCGTGTGGTTGATGATTTACCGGCGTCTAAAGTTGTTTTTGACGATTATAAATGGGCATTTTTTGCAACCGAACACCTGTTGGTTCAAGGCCATAAAGATATCGTGCATCTAGCTGGTCCTAAAAATTTAACTTTATCAAAAAACAGAGCTCAAGGATTTGATGCTGCTCATAGAAAACATAAAGTTCCGTTAGGTAGAAAAATTTCTTGCGGATTTTCTATGGAAGAAGGAGCTAGAGTTGCGTTAGAATTAATAGAAAAAAAGGAAGTGCCAACAGCTATTTTTGCAGCAAGTGATCCCAGTGCTATTGGTGCCATGAAAGTTTTTAAAGATCACGGATATAACATTCCTAAAGATATAGCATTTGTAGGTTTTACAGAATCTCGTTTGGCAGAACATATTGCACCACCTTTAACATCTGTCAGTCAACCTACAAATGACATCGGGCAAACTGCCGCTAAACTTTTACTAGAACAAATAGAAAATAAAGGGCTATTTGTTCCTCAAACTATTGTTTTAAATGGGAGGCTTAATGTACGAGAATCTTCCATTAAAATTTAATCAAAATTAAAAAACTATTCAATAGTTTTTTCTGCTTTATTTACTTACTAATTTAACTACTTTTTCTAAAACTCCATTTTAGGTTACATTAATGTAGCAGTATTCTATATGCTGTCTCCAATATGTATTATCTCTAAATTCCTTTGCTTTATCACAAACCTTTTTTAGAGGAGGAACAACTTAATAATTAGGCTAGTTTAAATCCTATAGCCGAAAATCATTGTGGAGAACCTCTAACAGTATACTTAGATATAAAAGAACCAGAAAAACACATTATTAACTACCTTATTTTCAATACATTAAAAGCAAAAAAATAATCTTTTTTTTAAAACTGACAATTTGTTCCTTTTAAAAGAACATTTGTAACCTCTTAAAAGGTTTTTTTTATTGAAATTTGAAAAATCTTTCGAAAGAAAAATCAAACAAATTATTAATTTTAAAATAAAAAAAATGATAAAAAAATTACTTTTACTAACTCTTATTTTAACGGCAAGCTTGTCTTTTGGACAAACACATACTGTATCAATCTCATCTAATGCTGCAGATGAATTAGTGGTATCTGAAAACGGTTTTCTTTTAAACAAATCTGCCACTGGTGAATTAACACAAGTTGAATTAACAATTACTTCGGTTCTTGATTTTACAGGAGTAACAGAACCTGCTGAGTTCAAACAAATGTATATGCCTATGAAAACAGCAGCAGACAATAAACATGTATTTAAACCAGCAGCAAATCTACAAGAGGGAAATGTTGATACAGACACTACAGTTGGAGAAGTTAGAACTAGAACATGGGTTATTTCTAATGTCATAATAAATCCTGCTGCCACTGCTGTACCACCTGTTGTAGGTGATGTACTAAAATACTTTACTTCAGGTGGTATAGCCGGAACTGTACATAACCCTAAGACTGAAATAACAATAGTAGAATCATTTACAGCTCCTTTACCTGCAGATTACATAAAAATTGAATCTGTTAACACTACAATTCCATCGGTTGAAAGAGGAGCTGATTTTAATGTTTCTTTTGTATATGATTCAAGTGTAGCAATTGATGGTTTAACTGTACAATTATGGATAATTCAATCTGGGGATGAAACTAATAATATTGATTATGATAGTAAAATTATAGCTTCTTCTGCAGAAATAAAAACTTTATCTGCTCAAAGACATGCATCACTAACAGCTACCATTACGTTTCCAACGGATATATCTGTTACATCTGCCGCAAAGGATGATAAAAAAGAAACTGTATTCAACATTGTTCCTACTGCTAGTTTACCGTCTGCTGCACCTAAACACTATTACCAATTTAGATTTATTTTAAACACGGACAATGGACAAGTTTTAGAGAATGGAACATCTTTTAAAAAGAATTTTAACCCAATAGATATTCAAGCAATTGAAGAAGCTACTGCCGGTGTAAAAGATTATGAAGCTAAAAAAATAGCTGTATTTCCAAACCCGACAACAGATTTTATTTCAATAGAAAATGCTACTAATGAAATTAAATCGGTAACTATTTTTAACGTTATGGGTAAACAAGTTAAAACATTCAACAAACACAGTAATTTGGATGTTTCAAATCTTGCAAAAGGTATTTATTTACTAAAAACAAATACTGGAAGATTATCTAAATTTATAAAAGAGTAATAAACTCTTATAGTTTAAATTAAAAAGCTTGCATTTATTTGCAAGCCTTTTTTTGTGTATTATTATTTTTATAATAAATATCTATTAGTATACGCTATCGAAAATCTCTTAAACTATTTTAAACTTGATTTCTATCTCTATAAAAGAGTACCTCTTAAATTCTATTCTAACATATAAATGAATGCTTAATTGTCTTTAAATACAGATAAAATTCAACGATTTATTTAGATAGTTCATTTTAATATTATGATGAATAAAATATTGCATCTTGGGTGCTTTTATTATTCTTTAAAAATTACAATAGCTATATCTTAATATTTATAAGAGTAAACCTGAATGAAATTAGTGATTAGAAACTATATCATACGCTACCTATTTTATATTTTAAGGTAGAATAAAAGGAAAACAAAAATCCCATAAACGTAACTGTTTATGGGATTATCTAAACTAATATTGTTAATATAAATAGCTGTTTTCTATAAGTTAATTAGAACTCTTACTTAATTTTTCATTCTCCTTTTTAATTCTTTTTACTTGTTGTCCGCTTAAACCATGTTTAAAATAAAATTCTGGTTTTCTATAATATTGTGATTTTTTCATATTTGGATCATCAACATCTAAACTTAAATCACAATCGAATCGTGCTAAAATAGAATGGTTTGTAGACCAACCATTAACGGCTGTAAAATGAGAAATTCCCCAAGTAATTCCTCTTCCATCTTTTGTATCTGTAAAGGCATCTGGAATAAAAGGACCACCTGCTATTGGCATTAATTCAGTTATGGAAGCGATGTTAAAATTGATACCATCTTTTGCATATTGCACTGTAAAATGCTCGTTTCCGTCTTTTATAACAAGTGCCGCAATTCCTTCTTTAAAAGGAAACATCGTTGTTTCATGACCTGAATTTATAACCGGGTTTTGAGGGTATTTTGTAAAAGGTCCTAAAGGATCATCGGCAGTTGCCAATCCTTGTAACCTTGTTAAATCTCCTTTTTTACCAGAATCTGATTTATAGTACAAATAAATTTTACCGTTATGCACTAAAGGATAAGGGTCATGAATAGAAAATTGATCCCATTGGTCTTTTCCTCCATTCGGAATTACCTCTTTATTGAACGCTGTCCAAGGTCCATCTGGAGAATCTGAATAAGAAACAGCAACAGGACAGTCATCACCACGTTTACCACTAGCTTCGTTAAAACCTTGATAATACAAATAGTATTTTCCTTTCCATTTTAAAATATCAGAGGTAGCCACCGAACGCCAACCTACATTTGGTTTTTCTGGTCTAGGAACCGCAACTCCTTGTTCTTCCCATGTAAAACCATCTTTACTGGTTGCATACCAAATATCACATAAATCCCAATCGGCAGAAGGAATTGTTTCACTACTTAAATCAGCTCCTTTTGGAGGTGTTTTTGTATGTCTATACGTATACCAAACATAATATTTTCCATTTTCAAAAATTACTTTAGATGGATCTCTACGCGTTATTGTTCCATCATGATTGCTGTAATCTAATCCTTTTAATGCTGTATATTTAAATTGAGAATACAACTCATTAAATTTTGGTTGAACTCCCATATAAGCATCATAATTACGCTCCATAGCAGTACTTAACTTGATATCAGGCTTTGTATGAGGCATTAAAAAAGGAAACCCTTTTTCTTCTAATGCTGGTTTTTCTACGGTCTTTTTACTATTACAAGACATTAATATCACTAAAAATGATATGGCTAAATACTTCATTATTTATACAGGTTTTATTTTATGATCAATTATTTAAATATTCAAAACTTACTTTCTCTCCTAATATTTCAATTACAAAACTACCATTTTCTGTAACTCTTTCTAAATCTGAATTTACAAAAGATAAATCATTTTTGGTTAATTCAAACTCCACTAATTTCAACTCTCCTTTTTTCAAAAAAACTTTCTTAAATTTTCTTAGTTTCTTCATAGGAGGAATTACTGAAGCCACTTTATCTCTTACAAATAAGTCAACTGCAAGCTCTCCATCAAAATCTCCTTCATTCATTACTTCAATGGTAACTTTTAATTTTTCATCACCTTTTAAAGTTTTTGTACTTAATTTTAAGTTTGAAGATTTAAAATTGGTATAACTTAATCCATAACCAAATTCCCACTGTGGGTTAAAAGTTTCTGTATTTCTAATTGGTGCATCATAAGTTAATAAATTACCTGTATGTTTCGGGTAACTAAATGGTAACACTCCATTAGGATTGTAATCTCCAAATAAAATATCTGCAATTGCATTTGCCCCTTGACTTGATGGTCTATAAGCCAATAAAACAGCATCTATTCCCGAAACAATCTCGCTAATAATCCTTGGCCTTCCTTCAGTAAGCACTAAAACAATTGGTTTATTCGTTTCAATAGCCACTTTTGCCAATTCTATTTGATCTCTAGATAATGTTAAATCATCTATATTTCCAGGCGTTTCTGCATAACTATTTTCTCCCAAACACAAAACTATAAAATCTACATTCTTTGCTTTCTGTCTTAGCAGTTTTAATTCTTTCTTTGTAACTTTTTCAAATTTACTGGAAGAAATGCATGATACATTCGATGCCCCTATTTTATTCTGAATAGCCTCCTTTATTGTTAAAGTAGATTCAGGAAATAAAGCCTCTTTATCTCCTTGCCAAGAATAAGACCAACTGCCATGTAAAGATGCTAAAGAATTTGCAGCAGGACCAGAAATTAAAACCTTGCTATTCTTTTTTAAGGGTAAAACGGCCTTGTTTTGTAAACTATCATTTTTCAAAAGTGTCATACTTTCTCTAGCAGCTTGCAAAGCTATATCTCTGTATTCTTTCTTTCCAAAATTCTTAATTGCTTCTTTTTCTGGATACGGATTGTCAAAAAGACCTAAATCCATTTTTACTTTTAAGATTCTTCTCACTGCATCATCAATTCTTTCCATGGAGACTTCTCCTTGATTTACCAATGCAATCAAATCGTCGTAAAACGTCATATTCATAGGAACCATACTCATATCAATTCCTGCATTTATAGCCATTTTAACAGCTTCTTTATTGTTTTTAGCAACATGATGCTCTTTATACAAATACAAAATATCCTCCCAATCTGTAACCACCAATCCTTTAAAACCCCATTTATTTTTTAATAAATCTGTAATTAATTCTTTGTTGATATGAACTGGTATTCCGTTTAATGAACCAGAGTTAATCATAACGGTAGAAGCACCTGATGCTACTGCTTTCTTAAATGAAGGCATAAAAACCTCCTCTAATTGTTGTGCGGTAATATAAGCAGGTGTTCTATCCTTACCAGATTGAGGTACGCTATAACCAATAAAATGTTTCATACATGAAGAAACATTATTAATTGATTTTAAATCATCTCCTTCGTACCCTTTGATTGCTCCAGAACCAAATTCTGTTACCAACAATACATCTTCTCCAAAAGTTTCTTCAAACCGAGACCAAAGAGGTTGTCTTCCAACTCCTAAAACAGGATCAAAATTCCAACGAATTCCACTTGCACGTACTTCTTTTGCTGTTATTTCAGCAGTCTTTTTTACCAATTCTACATTCCGCGTTGCAGCCAGTCCTATATTATGAGGAAATAAAACGGCATCCTTGGTATATGTAGCTCCATGAATTGCATCAATACCATACAACATTGGAATTTTCATTCTACTTGCCAAACAATTGTCCTGAATCTCTGATATCAATTCATGCCATTCAGAAATAGACAAAGGTCTTCCAGGTGTATTTAAAACTGAACCAATAGGGGTTGTTTGTGTATATTTAATTAATAAATCTTTGTTTAATTTTCCCTTTTTATAAAACTTTTTTAAAGTAAGTTGGGTCATTTGCCCCACCTTCTCTTCTAAGGTCATTTTTTTTATAAGTACTTCTATTTTGTCATTTTTAAAAGTCTTATTTTCTTTGTCTGATTGACATGAAGCAAGAATTACCAAGAAAACTATTACAACTACTTTTTTTTTAAACATTCACTATAATATAAAAACCTGATTTATAAATACTTCAAGTTAATTCTGTTTTTTATATTCTGATTACTTTTAATAGAAATCCCAAAAATGGAATTCCCTTCCAGGTACATTCTCAACTTTTACATCTCCTAACTCCTGCCCTTTTGCTTTCATTTCTGTTCTCATCTGGGTTAGAATATCGTTGTATTCTGGTTGAAAAGATAAATCTGTAGTTTCCCAAATATCTTTTTTAATATTAAATAATTGTGTCACTTTAGAACCCGCGGTAAATTCACCTTTTTTCTTATGATACGCTTTCGCTCTTACATATTCAATTAACTTATAATCACCTTTTCTATAGGCTCTTTGAAATTGTTTATATGCGTGATATGTTGAATTTCTTACTTGTGTAGTTTTATTTTTAATTACAGGTAATAGACTTTTTCCATCAATAGATGTTGGTTTTTCTATGCCTGCAATATCACAAACTGTTGGAAAAATATCATGAATATAACTTAAAGCATCAATTCTTCTTCCTTTATCCTTAATTAAATTTCCTGAAATGATAAATGGTACATGAATTCCATCTTCATCATATAAATTTTGTTTACCTATTAAACCATGATTTCCTACAGCCAATCCACTATCACCGGCTAACAAAATAATAGTATTTTCATAAGCACCACTTTCTTTTAAAGTCTGAATAACTTTGCCTATTTGCGCATCTAAATGTGTAATTATCGCATAATATGCTGCCAATTGTTTACGAGCAACTTCTGGAGTTCTTGGCCAAGGAGCAAGTGCTTCATCTCTTAAAGTCATATCTCCATTATCAAAAGGATGTTGTGCCATATAAGAAGGTGGCAATTGAATATCCTTTGGATCGTACATATCTAAATATTTTTTAGGAGCTTGCCTTGGATCATGCGGAGCATGAAAAGCTAAATACATAAAAAACGGATCTCCTTTTGCATTCTTTTTTATATACTCTGAGGCACATTCTGCAAAAACTTCTGAAGTATGAGGAGCCAATTCTTCAGTACCAATAGGGCCACTTTTATCCTGTTTAGTTAAAGGTCTTCTAAATCTTTTTCCATTTTTATCAAACTGCAATAAATAAGCTTCCTTTCTTGTATAGTTACTTTTCTTATCAAAATCCCAAAAAGGCATTCTATAATGATCTGTTAAATATGCACTTCGACCCATAATTTTATCACCTGAATCAAAAGAACGATTTAATGATTCATTATCCTGATGCCATTTACCAACAATATGTGTTTTATAACCCGCTTTTTTAAAAGCTTCTCCCATTGTGGTATCTGTTGTAGGAACGTTTCTTCCTAAGCCATCTAAATTAAACAATTGTTTTCCTGTTTGCAACATAGCTCTACTTGGCATACAAGTTGCGCCGGAAAAAGAGCCCATTAAAAAGGTATTTGTAAACACAACTCCGTCTGCAGCAAGCTTGTCTATATTGGGCGTTTTTACTGGCATTCCGCCTAAAGCGTGTATCCCAGAGTATCTATGGTCATCGGTATAAATTACCAATACATTTGGCTTTGTATTCTTTTTGTTTTGCGCAATTAAATTAAACGTGCAAGCCAAAATCATTATTCCTGTTAGAATATTCTTCATGGAGTTATTTTTTTACAAATTGATTTTTAGATAGTTTTTTTCTGTTTGAATATGCGTTTATAAAATCTCCATTTTTTACATCATCAAAAACAATAGTTGGTCTTTCGTCTTTCGAAATTGTATTGACATGAAAATTATTTACTGTGAGTCCATCTATATGTCTAGCATAAATACCACTCGCAGGTAAAGTACCAACTTTACTAAATTCTGGCCACCAATTGCCCAATGTTTCTAAAGTATATTCTTTAATTGTCTTTTTTGAATCTTCTTTGGTTCCACCTCCAGAAACGGTCATCTGTATATTATTAAGCTGAATATCTTGAATATCATGATTAGGCATACCTGTTAAAAAGAACGCAGAGTTTTTATCCAATTCGCTATTATCAACAATAATATCACTAAAAATAAAACCATGCATTGCTTTCATAGGAAACATTTCTTCTGGCATATCAACTCCGGCTCTTTGTTGGCAAAAGGTCATAAAAACAGGTCTTGGCACATTTTTCATGACCAAATTAGAGAAGGTCATATTTTTCATTTCTCCACCTTCATTCATCTGAATTTTTAAGCCCGAATCTAGAATATCAAAAAAAGTACAATTAGAAACTGTAACCGACTCAAAATCTCCTCTAGAAGCCAATCCTATTCTCATTCCACCCCATTTTGTGGTAAAAACACAATTTGTAACGGTTATATTTTTACAAGGATAAGCTGCGTTTGAAGCCTGTAAACAAATAGAATCATCACTATTATCAAAAGAAGAATTACTAACTCTTACGTTTGTACATCCATCAAAATCTAATCCGTCTCCATTTCTATTTACTGTACTAATAATTTTAATACCATCAACAACAATTTCATTACAATATAACCAGGCCGAAGTCCAAGCCGCAGGATCTTTTAATGTAATATTGTTAACTCGGATATCATTACACTTGTAAAAACGTAATAACATGGGTCTACCTCCACTTTTTTTAGTAAATATTTTTGGAGAACCATTTCCATCGATTGTACCATAACCTTCAATAGCAAATGATTTTGCATTGCGAGCAAAAATCATACATCTATTCATATGAGGTTCATTTTTGTAGGTATTATAATGTGTATCGGTTGTATAGTCTGCATAATCTGGACTCCCCAATAAAGTTGCGCCATTTTCTATATGCAACGTCACAAAATCTTTTAAATAAATAGTTCCTACTAACACCGTTTTACCAGCAGGAATAATTACTTTTCCTCCTCCGTTTTTTGTACAAGCATCAATGGCAGCTTGCACCGCTTTTGTGTCTTTAGTGATACCATCTGCTTTTGCTCCAAATTTTATAACATTAAAATCTGTAGCAAAAACAGCGGTTTGAATACTTAACAATACTAATAAAAAGATATTTTTCATTATAATTCTAATTAATGACCACCTGTTGGATCGCTATCATTAGTATATCTATACACTTTTGGTTTTCCTGTACCACGAGCATTTAAAATTTCTTTCTTCCAAACTTTTCTCAAGGCATCTAACTTAGCATTGTACTCTCCATTCTTTACTAAATTGTGTAACTCTGCAGGATCCTTTTTTAAATTGTATAATTCTTCATAAACAGGTTTTTCACCTTGCCAAGAAGCATCAGATAAATCTCTATAAAAAGCAATATCAGGATCATGAACTGCATACAACATTTTGTTTACCGGTATCCCTAATTCCTTTGCTACTTTTATTTTTTTAGTGGCAGAAAAATTTTTATTTCTATAATAACGAATGTATTTCCACTCTTTATCTTGTACGGCTTCACATACAGGGTTTCCAAATTGTGTAGACCATAAGTTTTCTGTATACACATAGTCTCTAACCTCCTTAGCTGATTTATCTACTAATAAATTTGAAATATCTTTTCCTTGCATTTCCGACGGAATTGCTATACTTCCCATAGTAAGCATTGTTGGTGCTAGATCAATAGATTGCACTAGAGCATCACTTTTTCTACCTCTATTTTTTCTTTTGAAAGAAGGATCCATAATAATCATTGGCACATGCGTAGTTTTTTCATAACACAATGCTTTTCCTCCTAAACCTTGTTCTCCCATAAACAAACCATGATCTGAGGTAAAAATTATGATGGTATTCTTATCTAAGTTTAGTACTTTTAACTTGGCACGTAAATTACCTACCAACCTATCAATACCAGTCATTGCTTGTAATTGTCTGGTATATCTCTCTCTAAAATCTTTTGGATTATCAGAATAATTGTATCCCTCTTGGCGGTCTTCTGCTCTTAATAAATCTGCAGGAAGTTTTGGGGTTTTAATGTCTTTTTTAGCGATGTAATTGTCTGGTAAAGGAAGTTTAATATCACGATATAAAGATTTGTAAATCTCATCATCATCTTTCTTTAATTTCATAGTTTTGGTACTTGCACTATGTGGTAAATTAAAGTTTATAGACAATAAAAAAGGCTTGTCTTTTGGTCTTGTTTCTAAAAATTTTATAGCTCCCTTTAATTTTCTTGCATTTGGGTCTAAAAAATCATCTACACCTTCATTTATAATTTCCGGTTGTGTAAAGGCAATAGCATCATTAAATATTTTATGACGATCCTTTGGATAAAAACCTAAGTGTCCGTGAGCCGCATACCAGTAATCAAAACTTTTTTCCATTACGCCACTTTCATAACCACCTTTACCAACTGGAGCATGGTTTTTACCAACCCAACCGGTATAATAACCTGCTTTACGCATTACCATTGGATACGATTTTTCCCAAGCCTCGTCAGAAACAGATGTTCCTGAATTAAAGTTTACACCATGTTTTCTTTCATACTGACCTAATAAAATACAAATTCTACTAGGTGTACAAATTGCACTTGTAATGTGTGCATTTGTAAACATAACGCCTTCATCGGCTAGTTTATCTATGTTTGGTGTTTGTACAAATTCATTTCCTGTACACCCCATTAAACCATAAGATTGATCATCCGTTAAAACAAAAACAATGTTTGGTTTTTGTTGTGCAAAAATACTCGTTGCAATATTTGCAAAGAAAACGAGTATAAACACTTTCTTTAAAAATAATTTATTCATGATATTTATTTGTTTTTAATAAATTTTAATTTAAACTCTCTATGCTTTTTCCTTTTCTTTCATAAACTTCTTGGATATATATCTACCCAACCTAGTGCAATATTTATTGAACCAATTCTAAATATTTTTTTTTCAAGAAAAAGTATTTTTATTATCCCAATTAACAATTTTGTTATCATACATAGCATCTAAAGCCATTTGTACACAAACAGCTGTTTTTGCACCTGTATATAAATCTGATTTTGGTTGTGTATTATTTAAAATACTATCTCTAAAATCTAGTAAAGCTTGTTTACTTGGGTTTTTATGACCTACTTCTATAGGTTCCCCTTTATAAGAATAACCTGCTTGTGGTGTAGCTCCAGAAACCCCATCTACATCTTCTTTTTCTACTTTCTTTGTTTTTTTATCTGATAAGAGCCAAGCTTTATCTGTACCAATTACAATGCTTCCTTTATCTCCTAAAACTTTAATTTGATAACCACCAGAATTTGTATTAGGTGTTGTTATTGAAGAAAATTTAGCTTTTGCACCATTAGCATAATTAAACATTAAATGCACATTATCAAAGGTTTCTCTACCATCTTTCCAATAATCTATTCCACCAAACCCCATAACTTGTTTTGGTTGACTATCTAAAACCCAATTTACAAAATCAATTTGATGAGAACATAATTCTGCGACTAAACCTCCAGAATATTCACGATACATTCTCCAATTAATTGCCTTTTCTAAACTTGGTTTTGGCACTGTTCTTCTCCAATCTCCTTTTCGATACCACTGACAATCAAAAGAATTGATTTTACCAATCTTACCTTCTTGTATCAACTTTACTATATGAGTATATAATCTTGAGCTATGATATTGATGACCCGTCTGAAATATGGTTTTAGATTTTTTAACTTTGCCAACTAAGTCATAAATTCCTTGATAGCTTTTAGCCAAAGTTTTTTCACAATACACATGCTTCTTAGCATCTACAGCATCCATTGCTATTTGCGAATGTGTACTAAAAGGTGTTGAAATAATTACGGCATCAACCGCGGTGTCATTTAGTAAATCTTTATAATCAGTAAAACCTTTTGCTTTGCCTTCTGTTCTTGCAATTCCTTTTTTTAAATGTGATGGTAATACATCACAACAAGCGTAAACATTTACCCCTTCTATTTCATTTAAAAAAGGAATTAAACCAGAACCACGAGAACCAGTACCAATAACACCAATGTTTATTTTTCTGTCTTTTATCAATGTACAACCTACATTTGCTAACATTGATGTTCCCGTTACTAAAGCGGCTGAAGCTGCAGTCCCTTTAATTAAAAAATTTCTTCTATTCATTTTTTATGAATTAAAAATCTACTTTAATTTATTTTGTATTTACAGTAATTTCATTCGACTTTAAATGTCTAGATTTTGCAGTTAACGTTATTTTTCCAGACTTTTTAGATGATTTTAAAATAGCCAAACACATACCACTAAATGCTTTTCTTTGTGGCGCTTGAAAAGATTCTAAACTAATCTGATTTCCATTGTCTACCGCTAATAATCCTCCTTCTCCTTTTGTAGAAAAAGTAACTAAATTATCAGCATCAGGACATAAGTTTCCGTTTTTATCTTCTATTCTAACAGTTACATACGCTAAATCAGAACCATCTGCTTGTATTTCTCTTCTGTCTACAGATAATTTAACTTGGTAAGGTTTACCAGCAGTATTAATTTGCTCTTCTAAAACTTGTTTTCCGTCTTTATAACCTACTACTCTAATATTACCTGCTTCATAAGGAACATCCCAAGATAAACGGTATTTAGATTTAAAAGAGTCCCCTTCAAATCTAGAAAACTTAACAATAATTTCTGTTAAATCTTTTCCTTTTACTTTTTTACCCATAGATTTCCCGTTCACAAAAAGTTCTGCGGCATCTAGGTTTGTATAGCAATAAACAGGAATATTCTTTCCTTCCATTCCTTTCCAATTCCAATGAGGTAATAAATGAATCATTGGTTTTGTAGTCCAATGACTTTGATATAAAAAGAATCTATCTTTTGGAAAACCAGCTAAATCTACCGCTCCAAAATAAGAAGAATGAGAAGGCCAATGTCCGTTCCAATACCCATTTGTAGAGTTGTCTTTTCCACCGTAAGGTGTTGGTTCTCCTAAATAATCAAAACCTGTCCACATAAACTCTCCCATAATATTAGGGTTTTGTTCTTGATAATGAAACTCAATATCTGGTGGATATGCCCATGGTGGGCCAATAATATCGTAACTAGTTACATGTAAAGACTCATGAGTTTCATATTTCTCCATAGGTAAATGGTACACACCTCTACTACTTGTAATACTAGATGTTTCTGAACCATACAAAGGTAATTGTGGGTATGTTTTATGAAGATACTCATATTTTGTAGGCTTGTAATTAACACCTGCAATATCCGATTGTGCAGCAAAATTCATTTTATAAGGCGCTTCAAAATTGTTCATCCCTAAAGTTGTAGGACGTGTAGGATCTATTGCTTTACAATATTCATGAAGCATTTTTGCTATTTTCCAACCGTTCTTTTTATCGTGTTGCTCAAGGATTTCGTTTCCTGTACTCCACATCATTATAGATGGATGATTACGATCTCTTTTTACCATGTCTTTAATATCACGTTCTGCCCATTCTTCAAAGAAAACATTGTACCCATTTTCTACTTTTGCTTCTTTCCAAACATCAAAAGCTTCGTCTAAAACTAGCAAACCTAATTCGTCACATAACTCTAAAAACTCTCTTGAAGGAGGATTATGACTCGTACGGATAGCATTTACTCCCATCTCTTTCATAATTTGTAACTTTCTTTCATCTGCTCTTCTATACACTGCAGAACCTAAAGCTCCATTATCATGATGTAAACAAACACCATTAAATCTTACTTTTTTTCCGTTTAAAAAGAAACCTTCTGTGGTAAATGAAATAGATCTAAATCCGAAAGTTGAATTATACGTATCTATCACTTTTCCGTTTTGAGAAACCGTAGTAACCGCTTTGTATAAATGTGGATTTTCAGTATCCCATATTTTAGGATTATTCACATTTACCCAAGTTCCAGAAACTTCTTTAGAATTTGCTTTTACCACAATTTCATCATCAATTGAAGCCGCTAATTTACCGTCTGCCGAAAAATATTCTTGTTTAACTTGAACTTTTGCATCTGTATTACTATTATTTTCAATAGTAGTTTCATTTTGTACAACACCTAATTTCTCAGAAACTGTTGGTGTTGTAATATAAGCTCCCCATTGTTCTACATGAACTTGATTGTCTATCTTTAACCACACAGAACGGTAAATTCCGGCACCAGGATACCATCTAGAAGATAAATCTTGAGGTTCTAATCTTACAGAAATTACATTTTCTGAACCATCATATTTTAATGCATCACTAATATCAAATTCAAAACCAATATAACCGTAAGGACGATTTCCTACAAATTTTCCATTTACCCAAACGTGAGCATCATACATAGCCCCTTCAAAATCTATTCTTACCTTTTTACCTTTGGCATCTTTTGGCATTACAAAGTGCTTACGGTACCAACCTGTTCCATGAAAAGGTAATCCTCCAGAACGTGCATTGTATTTTTTATCAAAAGGACCTTCAATTGCCCAATCATGAGGCAAATCTAATTTTCTCCAATCAGCATCCTTAAAACCTGGCTTTTCTGCTCCTTCTGCAACATCGTTGTAAAAGAGCCAAGAATCATTAAAGTTTAAATCTTGCGCATTTATTTTTTGAACCGAAAGTAGCATCAAAAACATACCTGCAACTATTGTAAATTTATTTTTCATTTTATATTAATATTGGTTAAATATTTCGAGTACAAGTAACAAAAAAAGAACATCCTATTATATTTCATATGTGCCAATACATATAACAGATGTTCTTTTGTGAAGTATAATATTTAGCTAAGTGTTTGTTTATTAAAAGAAACAGTAAAGTTTAATGTAATCCGGTTATAATTTTACTATCTCTAGTTTGGTTATAACTCTTAAATAATTTCTGAATTTTCTTTTGATATTTTTTATGATTGATAAAATTAAAACGTTCATCTTCTGTTTCATTAGTATTCAAATCAAACAAAGCAATTGGTGTTCTTTTAGCATTGGTTTTATCCTTTTTATCAATTTGAATAATTAGCTTCCAACCATCTTCTATAATGATAACTTCTTTACCCGTTCCACCTTGAATCATAATGTGATTACGTTGGTGTATTTTCTCTTTATTTTGAAGAATTGGTAATAAATTGTAAGAATCTAACGCTTCCGTATTTGCCATTTTGTAATTACCCGCAGCAGCAATGGTTGCTAAAATATCGGACCCTAAAAGAGGAATTTCAGAAACTTGATTTGCCTTGATTTTATTAGGCCAAACTGCTATAAACGGAACTCTATGCCCTCCTTCATAAGGATCACTTTTTGCTCCTCTGTAAATATCACTTGGTTCATGTCTTGCATTCCAAGTTTCTCCATCTACATGTAAACCACCATTATCCGAAGTAAAAATAATTAATGTATTATCATAAACACCTTGTTTTTTTAACGCAGCAACCATCATACCTATTTGCACGTCTAATTCCTTAATCATGTCTATGTGTTTAGAAGGTGTTGTACCTGCAATTTTAACACCATTTAACTCTGCCGCGGCCATATGTGGTGTATGTACTGCTTGCGAGCAATAATACATGAAAAATGGTTTTTCTTTTTTCGCATTATCAGTAATATATTTTACCGCTTTATTCGCTAAAATTGGTCCTATTTTACTTGGCAACCAATTAGAATCTCCTAAACCTACTTTTTTATCTAATACAGTTCCTATAGATTTCATATAAACAGAATCTATCAATGCTATTTTTGAATTCTTTTTTAACGGTAACCACACATCATTTTCGTAGATTGAATAAGGTTCATTCTGAATTCCTGAAGGCAACGTTACACTGTAATCGAATCCATTTTGATTTGGGCCAAAATCTTTAATTTTTCTGATATCAACATTTAAACTCAGTTTATTTCTTGTCATTTGAAAAACCTTATTAGGATCACTTTTTGATGCAAAATCGGTTCCTAAATGCCATTTACCGAAAAAAGCAGTTTTATAATTTGCTTTTTGCATAACACGCCCCAAAGTTAATTGCTCTTTAGAAATTGAAGACTTGGCATAACCAGACCAAACACCCCAAGGATTTGGACTTCTATAATTGTTATTACCGGTCATTATAGAATACCTAGAAGTTGCACACAAGGCAGCAGGTGCATGTGCTTGGGTAAAATACATTCCTTCACTTGCCAAAGTATCAATATTAGGCGTTTCTAAAACTATTTTCCCTTTATGTAATTTTCTGAAATGAGAAATATCTCCAACACCAACATCGTCTGCTAAGACAACAATAATATTTGGTTTTTTGGTGATTTGTGCTTCTGATGAAAATGCTACCCCCATTAAAATAGCACTAAATACAACTAATTTAAACTTCATTTTATCTACTTTTTATTAATAAAGTAAAACTAAATATTCGTTCTTATTCTTAATGATGCTGTTCTTATAAATACCATAACAAATGGTCTAAAACAACTAAGTATTTAGACCATTTGTACCTTTTCTTCAGAATTTATTTACTTTATGCCAGAAGCTTAATTATCTGATAATATAATTCCTTTTACATCTGGTTTGTAATTCACAAAAGATTTCCAAGGACCAGATAACCAAATTAGCACCTTTTTGCCTTCGTTAGAAACCACCATAGGTCTGATATTTCTATATTCAGAATTTGCAGTAATTGCTTCCCATTTTATGGTTGATATATCATCATTAACATCAATTTTTGCTGTATAAATTTCATGAATATTATTGATATATTCTCCAGTTGATGGATTTACATCCGTAGAAATATAAACTCTTGTAGGATCTTCTGGATCAAAAGCCATTAAACCTGTATAACTACTTTCCATTGTGTACAAACATTTACCTGCATACGCTATTTCTTTATCAATCCATTTTGTACCGTTCCATAATGCAATTCTAAATCGATGATCTTCATTATTCAAATACAAGGTATATCCTATATGAGGATTATTATTAGCATCTTTTCCCATAGCACAAGTCCACGCACTATTTGGCACACTTTCAAACCCTTTCGGTTTTACTTTAGTTTCACTACCTACATATATTTTTTCTGCTTCTGGTGTTCTTAATGGCTCTTCGTTGGCTACTTTTATTTTTGTACCATCTACATTGTAAAAAGTTCCGTCTCTAAACTCTGCATAATACAAACTATTACCATACGCTCTTGGATGCCCATCTGTAAATGAAATTCCAACGGTATTTTTATCTTTTTGAATGTAACGCGCATAAGGTCTTTGTCTTCCTGCAACATCATCCGCTATAAAATGCGTTCTATTCCCCCACGTTTTCCCTTGATCTTTAGAAGTGATATAACTAGGGTTAAATGATGGTCCATCTCTAAAGAAATTATACAAGGTTTTCTCATTTTCTAGATAATGCAAATTCATATATGTAACGCCACCTCTACCTTCATACTCATGTGTAAATGTTTGTTTTTCTCCCCATTCTAAATAATTTTCTGGTGATGAAATACTGTAATAATGTTTATTTTCGCTGGCATGTTTTGCCCAAACTGACAAAATACTTCCATCTGGTCTTGCATAAAAAGCAGGAGTATCATGATCATCAACCTGAAAATTCTTGTCTAAAACAATGGTTCCTTTATCTTCTTTTTTATCTAAATCATACACACTTACTTTTACATCTCCACTTTGGCCACTAACACTACCAATCACTAATTTGCCGTTATTGATAATCGCTCGTGGATCTTGATACCAGCACCAACCACCATCTTTCATAAAAGTGATTGTTTTTTCTTCGGATGCTATTTTAGGTGTTTTATCTTCAATGTTTTTCGCATATTTATACACCTCTGCTCCTGCAGCTAAAAAGGCCCCAACACCATAAACTTCTGTATACTCTTTAAAACTATTTCCTGGAGCAGCTCCAATTGGTTGAATATAACCTACCAAACCATCATCTGTTACACATTCTGTTAAAGCTTCCCAACCTTTTAGCATGATTGGCGTGTATTCTTCAGCATTTAAATAGCCATTGTTAATTCCCCAAGCTAAACCGAAAACAAAAAATGCAGAACCGCTAATTTCTTTTACGGGATACGCTTTTTCACCACCTAACAAACCAGAAGACCAAGTTCCATCTTTTCTTTGTGTCTTTTTTAATGTTTGTGCCATTTGTTGAAAAATATCCACATAAAATTGTTTTCCTTCCCAGTTTTCAGGAAAATCTGGAATCATAATAGACAAGCCACCAAATACCCAACCATTTCCTCTAGACCAAAATAATTTCTCTCCATTTTTCTCTTTTTTAGCAATAAAGCTTTTATCCCTAAAAAATAACTGCTGCTCTTTGTCCCATAACGCATCATAGGTTTTATGGTATTGTTGGTCCATAAACTCTAAATACTTATAATCTCCGGTAGCTTCTGTCATTTTTGTCCAAACGGGTGGTGCCATAAACAAGGCATCACTCCAATGCCAATGAAAATCATCTCTTTTATCACTTAATAAAATAGCATCCAACTGTTTTTTCATGGGCTTAAAGATTTTCCCATACCCAAACAACTCCCCCATGTTCAAATAGTTCTGTCCAACAGCATGATCATCAGCATGAAACATTCTTTTATAAAGTTTCCAATTATTTTTTACACCAATATTGTATAACCATTTTGAATATTTTGGATCACCAGTAATTTCAGACCATTCAAACATACCGGCATATAAAGCAGCACATGTCCAATCTAAATCGTGATGCTTTTCTCTATTATGCCATTTTTTTCTTTCTTTTTCAACAGGAAGCGCTCGGTACTTTCCCATATCTTCAAACGTAGCAATTTGCCAATCTGCCACTTTTTTTGAAATAGCTTTCACTTCTTTACTCGAAGGTGTATTTGTTTCACTTTCACAACTCATTATCCCTAATACAAGAAGAAAAGTGGCTACAGTATACATTATTTTGAATTTCATAATTTCTAGAATTTAGTTTTACCAATACTATTCTTTACTAAAAATGGCTTAACCCTAAAGTTAAGCCATTTTACTTTTTATTATTATCAACTATAATTTAGGTTCCCAACCTTTTTCATAGTCTCTTTTCCACATCTTTTTCGCTTTTTTATTTCCTTTCACCCTTCCTGTCATAGGATCCACATTTAAACTTTCTCCTAACGCTTGGGCAATATTCCCTAAATGACATAATTGAGTAGAAATGGCACCATCTGCAATAGGAGCATTTAATTTTTCTCCTTTGATAATTCCATTAGCAAAATTCTTCATATGATTTACAGTTAAACCATCAAACCCTCTTGTATCTGAAGTATCGTTAGAAGTACCCAAACTGTTTTCTCTTAATGTTTTGATTTTCTTACCACTTAAATCGTACAATTCATATTTGCTACGATCTAAAATTATAGAACCTTCTGTTCCAAAAATCGTTGCACTTCTTCCTCCAGAAGGTTTTAAGGCATTACAGCTTCTACCATCCCAAGTAATCATTTTACCACCTTCAAATTCAAAACTTGCCATTTGTGTATCATAATACTCCCAATCATCACCTTTATAATGCAATCTTCCACCTGCAGAAACAACTCTATTCGGATAATCTACTCCTAAAGCCCATCTACAAATATCTATTTCATGAGTTCCATTATTATGAATTTCTCCTGTTCCCCATGCTTTAAACCAATGCCAGTTATAAGGATGAACATTATCTCTATATGCCTCTCTTGGTGCTGGTCCTTGCCATAAATCCCAATCTAAGAAAGAAGGAACAGCTATTTCTTTACCTACACCAATTGATTTACGTGCATTTCTATAATTTGCTTTTCCTGCATAAGCATTACCTATTAAACCATTTTTAATATCTTCCATTGCCAATGCTGAAGTTACAGAAGAGCGCTGCTGATTCCCCATTTGACAAACTTTATTGTATTTTTTTTGTGCAGCAATCAATAACTCATTTTCATGTGGATTATGGCTACAAGGTTTTTCTACATACACGTGTTTACCTGCTTGCATTGCCATAATTGCCATTGGTGCGTGCCAATGTTCTGGCGTTGCAATTGCTACAGCATCAATCTCTTTATTCTCTAATAAAACTCTAAAATCGGACTCTTTAAGAGGCGTATTACCATTCGTTTTTGTTACGTATCCTTGAAACTTATCTAACCTTGTTTTATCTACATCACAGATATGCGTTACTTTACTATTACCACTTTGTCCAATTGCTTTTGCTAAACTATGAGCTCTACCACCACAACCTAAAATTGCAATGTTAACGCTATCATTAGCACCCAATATATTTCCATACATTTTGGCACTACTTAATAAAGTAATACCTGCAACTCCCATTGCCGTATTTTTTATAAAATTTCTACGTGTTGACATTTTAAATATTTTTTTTGAAATTAATTTAGTTCTTTAATTTTGATGTTCTTGTAATGAACTTGATCACCATGATCTTGCAAAAGAATAAGGCCTTCTTTAGCTTCACCAAAATTTGGCCAATCCTTATATTTACTATATGCTACTAGTGCTTTCCACATTTGTGTATTTCTATTGTATTCAACTACTTTACAACCATTTAAAAAATGTTGTACTAAACCATCTTTCACAACAATACGTGCTCTGTTCCAACTACCTCCATTTACATATTTTTTGGTATACAAAGACGGAATATACTCTTGTGCATTCGCTGTTATTAGATCATATAAAGAACCTATAGTTCTGTTACCATTTGTTCCTTTTTTTGCATCAGGATGTTTTTTATCATCCAAAATCTGAAACTCACAACCTATTGCAGAACCTTTTCCTTTATTTAAATTGGTATCTACAAAATACTTAATTCCACTATTTGCTCCAGGCGTATATTCAAAATCTAATTCTAAAATAAAATTCTTATAAGGCTTGGTTGTAACAATATCTCCTCCGTTTTCAGACTCTGCACCTCCAGAAGCTTTTACAGACAAAATACCGTCTTTAATTCCCCAACCTTTTGCAGGAAACTTATCTTGTTTAGCTCCTCGCCATCCTTTGGTTGTTTTACCATCCCAAAGTAGTTTCCAATCGTTAGCTTTTTCTTCTTTAGTAAGATCATTTTTCAAATAACTAGCTAATGGTGCTGTAGTTTTAAATTTATAATTGTCAGAAATTTCAGTTATTTTAATATTCTTCCATCTCGTTTTCTTGCCTATTTTATTTCCTCCAGCAGCATGAACTTGTAATGCTACAAATCCTTTTTCAACATTCTCTTCGATTAAATTGGCAATATTTACACCATTTACCCAAGTAGCAATTCTATGACCGCTTGCAATAACCTTTACCGTATTCCAACCTTTTACATCCCACGCAGTTTTAACTTCTGGATTATATTCTGTAGTATATCTCCAACCATTTCTACTTTGGTCAAAAATACCTCCACTCCATCCTCTAGGAGAAGTTTCCGCTTCTACCTGTAAGCCATAAACTGAGTTATTTCCTTTAGAAGGATCAAAATGACTTCTTATTTGTACACCTCCATTTAAGGTTGCATCAATTTTAATATCATATTCCAAAATAAAATTGGTGTACTCTTTTTCTGTGGACAAATAAGTACTTGGAGATCCTTTTGTTGATGTTCCAACAATGGCATTATCTTCAACTTCATACTTCGCAAACCCATTTAAAGCTTTCCAGCCGTTTAGGTTTTTACCATTAAATAAATCTATTGTTTTTTGTGCATTTACAGTTAGTGTAAGTGCAGAAAACACTAATAAGCTTAAAATACTTTTTTTCATTATTCGTTTATCTTTATTTTAATTATTTATAATTTAACTTAGACAAGTAAGCCTTTTCTTTTGTTTACAAAGCGTTACCTTACCTCTCAAATATAGAAAAACAAAAACCATTTTTATAGTTTTAACCTCTTTTAATGGTTGTTTTAATGGTTAAAACAACTTCTAATAAAGCATATTTGTTATTGTTTATCTTTTTAACTACTTTACAACTCTAATAATTAGAAATGATTTCAACAGAAGAAAAACTTCAGGTATTAAAAACATTATTAAATAGTAAGGCATTTTCAAAATCGACTACAAGTAATATTCTACTGAAGTATCTAATAGAGTCTTCCATTGAAAAAAAAGACTTAAATGCCACTGACATTGGCTTCGAACTTTTTGGCTCAAAATACGTACCTGAAAAAAGTGAGGCTACTGTACGAGTGAACGTATATCATTTACGAAGTAAACTTAAAAAGTATTTTAGTGAAGATGGTATAAATGATCCGATTTCCATTAAAATTAAAACTGGACAATATGGCGTTTCTTTTTATAGAAAGGAAAAACCGAAACCTAAATATTCAATTAAACAAAAAGCACTCGTTGCTATAACATCTTTTACATTATTAATTATTGGAAGTTATTTTTTTATCAAATTAAGCTATAAAGATCCCGTTTGGAACGACTTTTTTAAAAACGATAAAGAAACTACACTCTATTTGTATGATATTTTTGGCTATTACGGCCCAACTCTATTTAATAAAATGGGATGGCACAGAGATTATGAAATAAACACGCCCGAAGATTTTTATAACGAAGTAGAAAAGCATCCAGATTTAATGAAAAATTATTCTCCAGGACGTAATATTTATGTGAATTTTTTAAGCGCTTTATCTGTAAATGATTTGTCTAAACATTTTTTTAAATATAAAAAGGAGTTTAATATTCATAAATTCCACGATCTATCTCTATTACAACTAAAGGAACAAAACTCTATATATCTAGGCCCACTGAGAGGAGACAATGCTTTTGTAGATTTTTTGAATTTAAAATCGAAACACATAAAAATGGTAAAACTAAAACCTAGTGGTACTTCTAAAAATATTGAAAATTTTGATGGACAAAATACATCTTACAATGAAGATAGAAGTATTGAATATAAAGATATTGAAAAAGGAATTGATACTATTATAACATTGCAATCTAATGGAAGTAGGTACGAACATGTTTTAGTTGCTAAACTAAAAGGAGACAACAATACTACTAACTTATTTTTCTTCTCAAATCATGGTTTTGGAGGAACTGCTGCCATTGACTTTTTCACAAACACTAATTCTATTACAAACTTTAACAACAAATATTTAAAGAATAATGATGAATTTATTGTACTTTTTCATGTTAATGGAAAAGAACGTACAAGCATGAGCATAAAACAAGTTTTATTTGATAACAATAAATAAAACTTGAATTGCATTTGCTTTTTGGATTATATTAATTATCAAATAAATACTGATTATAATTTTAATCCTTTATCTTTTAATTATTTTTCCAGATTTCATTTTAGAACCATCTTCAGTATTACGTATCACATAGATGTACATGCCTTTTGCTAAATGAGAGATATTAAATTCGGTTTTATTTTTAAAAGTCTGTATTAATCTACCATTCATTGAATAAATTAAAAGAGTATTTTCACCTTCAATTCCGTTTATAAATAATTCATCAGAAACAGGATTTGGATACACTTTTATCTTCTCTTTCCTATTAATTTTACCTAAACTTAAAGTATTCGGATTAGAATCGATTGCTCTATACCAACCACTTCCTCGTGTGGATGCATAGTAATAGCCTACTTTCGTATAATTAATGGCAATATCATTTATTCTATCGGCTTGTCCGTTTCCAATATTTATTTTCACCCAAGTATCTCCACCATCTTTAGATAAAAAAGTACCTGAATTTTTATATCCTACTTTTGAATTTGGTAAAGTTGATAATAAAATAGTTTTTGAATCGTACTTTGCAACTTCTACACGATTTGTCCAAGGATAATCGAACTTTTTAGTCCAAGTTTGCATGTTATCATCACTTACCCATAATCCACCAACATCAGAATTTTCATTCTTAAAACCAGCAGTTATATAAGCCTTACCATCTACATCAAAATGAATATCATTAATACCAGAACTACCAGAAATGGCATTTGTAGAGGCTACTTTTGCCCAATTCAACCCTTTGTCAATCGACTTATACAAACCTCCGCCATTATCAATTACTGCAGCATACAAAATAGAAGAATTAGTAGGATCCATCTTTAACCTCGCAACATCTAAAGAACTTGGTAATCCATTATTTACTTGACTCCAAGTAGCTCCTCCGTCTGTAGATTTATGCACTCCCCAAGCAGTAACACTATCTCCAACCCATTCTAATTTTAAAGTAGAACGTGGCACACAGAAATACATGTTATTAGGATTGTCTTTGTCTATAATAAAACTTAATTGATGTACAGATTGATCTCCGCCACCTAATTCTGGCCAAGGTGAAGGCACTGGCGTACCAATACTTGCCCATGTTTTACCACTATCGGTAGATTTTATTACTTGTCCCTTTTTTTCCTGCCTAAAAAACGTTGCAAACCAAATGGTTGGATCTGTAGGATGCACCACAAAAGAACTCACAGAATGTTCACCTCCTGTTAAGTCCAAAACCTCTGCTCCTTGCGCTCCTGGTCTAATTGCTTCTCCTTCATCATTGGTAATCCATAAACTATTTTCTCCTGAGGCGCAAAAAACCTTGTCAGGTATAAGCTCTGATTGATAAAACCCATGCCCAGGAACATTGCTATTTCCTGCACCAACCCAACTGTTTGGGCTTGCTGCTGCTTCATCATCAATATCTAACCAAGTTGCTCCTTTATCATAAGAAACCAAACCAATTTTTGCCATTTGAGTGTACAATACCGAACCATCTGAATTAAACTTAATAAAATTACATCCTTTACGATCATAATTATCTCTATTTACCCAGTCGCTTTTATATTTCATGGTAATATTTGTTCCCATTGGATTATTTCTTTCAGAAACCCAATATGCATCATCATTACCGTTATTCCAGTTTTTACCATTTCGTAAGGTTACAAACCAATTTGAACCACCGTTAGTTGTTCGCCAAATTTGCCCTGGTCTAAAATTGTTTTCTGATGCATTAGAATAATTGTTTACCAAATACACATTATTTACATCATTAGGATCTACCGTAACCATGTAAAAACGTGACGTTATATTGGTTGGTAAAACAGGGTAAGCCGTTTTTGCAGCATCTATAGAAGAAAATCCAAAATAGTGGGTAATAGATTGATAATAATCTTTAACAAAATTTGCATCACCAGAAAAAGGATTTAAATCTATTGCTAAATTACCATTCATACTTATCCAAGTTTCTCCTCTATCGGTACTTTTAAAAACACCGCCTTTATCGTTTTCTACCGTATTTCCATTAGCCTTCCACGTAATATTACTTAGGGCAAAAATGGTAATTTGATTGGTAGTTTTATCATGATGTATGTCCATAGAACGAATCATATCATGATCTATTCCGTTAGATTTTAGCACCCAAGTTACACCTCCATCTGTACTTTTATAAAATCCATAATTTGTACCTGCATACACAATGTTAGAGTCTATTGGATCTACCAAAATAGTTTCAAACTCTGCATTTGAATCTATCCCTGAATTAGATAAAGCCCAAGTAACTCCTTTATCTGTAGTTTTCCATAGTTGTCCGTTTGCATTTTCATCTACATGTGTTCCTTTAGGATTTGATAACGGATATAAAGTACGCCCATAATCACGCATTTTTCCTGCTCCTAAAAACCAAACATTATCATCTTTAGGATCTACGGAAACACAAGATAAAAAATTATTTTTGGTTGCATTTGTAGTAATAAGTTGCCATTTTTTTCCTTTATCAGAAGAAATATATAACTCTCCTTTTCTTTTTCCTGTTGAAAATCCAAAATTTTCGTTCTGTCTAGAAAAATCTAATGAAAACATTTCTATAGGCCCTCTTTCACTAGAAGAATATGAACCAGCATCTTCATTCATAATGGTTTCATACGTAAATCCTTTATCCGTTGAACGGTAGGAATTCCCCATATTCGGACTCGTGTAATGTGTATTAGGATCTGTAGGGTGCACATAAAAACAAGTGTTATTCCCACTCATTCCCGGACCAAATTGCGTCCAAGTAATAGATGGATCAGACGGAATATCTTTAGTTTTTATATCTGCGAAGAAACCCGTTTCCGGCACTAATTTTTCAATAGAAAAATCATCAAAATAAAATGATCCAAAATCTCCAGTTGTATTTGGTCTTATAGAAAATAAAACATAGCCTCCAGTATCATCTTTTCCTGCAGTAAATTCTGTAGTATATTTAGTCCAAGTTGTACTATTTAATGTGAAATTGAAATGCTCGAATTTAGTTCCATCGCTTTGAAACACTTTTACATTAGGTTCATTACTAGTACCAATATCAATTGCTTTATAATAAAATGAAATACGATAAGTTTCGCCGTTTTCCCATTCTATATTTTTAGGCGTCCAAAGATTTCCTTTTTGACCAGCAGCCGCAAAATCCATATGAAAACCATTTGCACCTGTACGTTTAGCAGCTGTAGTAATTTCAAAAGCATCCATTCCTGTACCGCTAGTATTTGCAGCCCAATCAGTAGCTAAACTGTTTTCGAAACCACTGTTAAAAATTACTTGTGCTTGCGTAATTTCTAAAAACGAGAAAAAACAAATGAAGATAATAATCCTAAAAAATTGTGTCATTTTACTAATTTATTACCTGCAAAAAAAACATTTTATGCAGCATATTTCTAATTAGTAAAAATAAATTCTAAACATTAGGTATACAATTGAAATTGATATAATAAACACAACATATGGTCTAAATAGCTATTTCTATCAAACTTTGTTTTTCTTTTTCACTTAAACCGAAACCAAGCCTATTTATTAAATCTAAAAAGGAATAAAAACGCTTATCTCATATTTATAAGAATAAATAAGTTAAATAGTTATTTCAGCTTTTCCTTTAATAATAAATTCAGCTTTTGAACAACCTCTGGATTACTTTCTGCAATGTTATTCATTTCTAAAGGATCTTTAAGATGATTGTACAATTCAAAACTCCCTTTTTTGTGCGCTATTAACCTATAGGTATCTGTTCTAAGTGTTTGTGCTTTCCCATTATAGGCAACTGCTAAATGCCCAGATTTTTTATTGTTTTTTAACAATCTTTTTAAGGAAGTTCCTTTTGCAAAAGCAGGAATTTCAACATCCACTAAATCACATAAGGTTGGAAAAATATCTACAGTTTCTACAATAGCATTTGTACTTTTTCCTTTCTTTTTTAAAGTAGGATAAGATATGATTAAAGGCGAATGCAATCCTTGTTCAAATAAATTGTGTTTGCCCCAAATGGCATGTTCTCCTAAATTCCAACCATGATCTCCCCATAAAACGATAACGGTATTTTTATCGGCTCCCGTTTCTTTTAATTTTTGAAGAATTCTGCCAACTTGTTCATCCGCATAACTTACACATGCAGCATAATGTTTTCTAACTTCTAACGCAAATTCTTTATCTTCATTCGGGTTTTTACCCCAACGATTGTATTTCATAAACTCGCCAGATGAATGCCAAGTTGTAATCCCTTTTGGTTTATCTGTATTTTTTAATTCTGGTAATTTTACACCGTCATATAAATCATAATACTTTTTTGGTGCTCCAAATGGTAAGTGGGGTTTAATAATACCTACAGCCAAGAAAAATGGTTTTTTATTTGATGTTAAATCATCTAATTGATTCAACGCTTCGTTGGTAATATGACCATCAGGATATATTGTGTCTGGACCTTCAACAGTTTGAAAAACATCCATATTACCAGATTTAGTTCTAATTTCGCCATTTGCTAAACCATGCATACCTCCTCTAGGATGCTGCCATTCTGCAACTGGCATGAGGTGTTTATCCCAGGCATTTGGCATTTCTATAACATGATCATCATTCCAATCTGCTCCACCTCTACCTCCAGGATGATGAGATACTTTACCAACAGAAACTGTTGTATAACCGTTTTTCTTAAACCATTCTGGCATACTCGGCATTACACTTTTTGGATTATTTTCTAACTTCTTTGCACGTAGAAATAGTGCATTATTCTGCGGTGGACCATAAATACCCGTTAACAAAGTATAACGAGACGGACCACAACTTGGTGCATTTACATAATGATTTTGAAAAGCTCTTCCTTCTTTTGCTAGTTGATCTATATTAGGAGATTTCACATAAGAAGCGCCAAATGAGGCCAATTCCGGACGTAAATCATCAATACAAATTAGTAAAATATTAGGTTTCTTTTTTTGTCCATGGATGGAATAAGTAGACATCACAAAAAATATCCCCAGGGTAAAAATATTGCGCAGACTAATCATACTATAATTTATATTTTAAAATGAAACGAATCTGATAAAATTACAAAAAATTTAATTTAAATATCCTCTACTCAATTCTTTCTTTAATAGTAATTCCATTTCTTTTACAACATCAGGGAATTTTGAATATAAATTATCACGCTGTTCTATATCTTTGTCCAAATCAAACAATAACCCTTTGGTAGTAAAATCTTTATAACCTCTTAATTCTTTATAATAATCCGGCATTTTAGAAACGTCTCCGGTAGTATAATTTATAAACAACCATTTACCTTTTCTTACCGCAAACCTTTTTCTTTGTGTGTTATGTATTGTGGATGTTCTTGTTGATTTCTCTTCTGAATCTCCTAAAATAATAGGCAAAAAACTTTGACTATCCATGGCTGCTTTTTCTGGTATAGTGGTTTTTGTGATATCTAAAATAGTAGACATAATATCTACTTGTGATATTAATTTGTCTGAAACAACTCCAGCTTCCACGTTATTTGGCCACTTAATTATAAACGGAATATGATGTCCGCCTTCCCATAAATCTCTTTTCAAACCTCTAAAATCGCCCATGCTGTAATGATCAAATTTCTTTGCTCTTTCAAAAGCAAATTGTTCTGGACCATTATCTGAACTAAAAATAACGATGGTATTTTCTTCAAACCCCTTGTCTTTTAATGCTTTTAAAACTTGACCAGCAATCCAATCTGTTTGAAACATATAATCACCATAAGCTCCTGCTTCTGATTTTCCATCAAATTCATCATTCGGAATAATTGGTGCGTGTGGAGATGGCAATGCTAAGTATAGAAAAAATGGTTTCTCTTTTTTCTGATTATGAATCCAAGAAACTGTTTTTTTAGTTAACGTTGGTAATACTTGATAAGGATCCCAACCAGCTACTTTGGGTCCTGGTCTAGAATCCCAATCTATTTCTTTTGCTTCTCTTGCAAACAGATTAAACTCAAAAAAATCATTGGGAGCCTCCACAAACTTATCATTTTCTACCCAAGCATAAGGCGGAAAATTAATGGTTCCATCACCAAAATAATAATCAAAACCTCTATCTAAAGGTCCGCCAGTTAATGGTGCTTTCCAATCTATATCTTTAACTAAATACGTTTTATGAGTTTTACCCCAATACGTGCGCTCTCCAGACGGTTCTTTATTGATAAAATTCCAATTCCAACCTAAATGCCACTTCCCTATTGCTGCGGTTTCATATCCTGCTGTTTTTAATAATTGCGGAAGTGTTACATCGCTATCTTTAAACATTGGACCTCCAAAAGAATTGACAATATTATGGGTTCTTCTCCAGTGATATTGCCCCGTTAGCAATGCAAATCTACTTGGAGAACAAATTCCAGAAGAACTATGCGCATCTGTAAATCGCATGCCTTCGGAAGCTAATTTATCTAAATTTGGCGTAGGAATTTTAGAATTCGGATTCTGACAATTTAAATCGCCATACCCCATATCATCAGCATATATAATTACAATATTTGGTTTTGTATTTGTTTGAGCTTTTGTACAACTTGTAAATAACATTGTTAGTACAAAACAGTAAGTTGCTAGTTTCATAAACTTAATAATTAAACTTTTAATAATCATTTCCTTTTTTACTATTATTAACCGATACAAACCAAGCAGCTAATTCTTTTTCCATTTTAGCAGCGAGTTCTGGCATCGATTTAATTAAATTATTTTTTTCTGATCTGTCATTTAACAAATCATACAACTCATAGGTTACACCTAAATCTTCAGAAACCAATTTGTATTGATTCGTAACCCAAGAAATGCGCTTTTTATATGCAAATCCCATTGGTTTTTTACGTTGCTTCTTCGGTTTTTTTATGAAAGGCATAATATCTATACCATCTAAAGGTCTGTTATCTGGATACTCAATATCTAATAGATTAATTATTGTTGGCAAATAATCACTTGTAGAAGCAGGAAAATCAACACGTTTATTCCCTTTTAATTTTCCTTCCCAAACAACAAAAGCAGGTGTGCGTAAACCACCTTCATACAAACTTCTTTTACGCGCTCTAAACTCTCCAGAACTCCCGGGAGTTTCCTCTTCTGGACCATTATCACTACAAAACCAAATCATTGTATTGTCTGTAATTCCTAATTTTTCTAATTCGCTCCACAAGGCTCCTACCTGATCATCTAAAGCAGTGATACAACCATAATAAAGCTTTTCTTTATTTGTAAAACCAGCATATTTAGCTTTATAATAATCACTTGTAACCACGGGTAAATGTGGTGTATGTGTCCAAACTGTTGTGAAAAAAGGTTTCTTATTGGCAACTGATTTATGAATAAACGGAATTACCTTATCAACAATAAGTTTGGTGTCATCTCCCGATAAATTTTGTTTTGTTTTCTGCTCATCACCAACCCAGTATGAAGTTTTATAACTTTCTGACTTCTCTCCTTTTTTAACGGCAGACCAACCATAAATTAATGATTCTCCTTCTTTAAATTCAGTTGGTTTTATCAATGGATCATACGTTGGTACTTTTGACTCTGTACTAAAAAATTCATCATAACCATGCATTGTAGGAATGCTAAAATGTTTAAAATGCTTCGCTTTCCCACCACGATTTGCATCTAATTCATTTTTTGTTAAAGTTCCTAAATGCCATTTACCAAAATGCCCTGTAGCATATCCTTCTTTTTTTACTAATTCTGCAATCGTTATTTCTTCTTTTTTTAAATGTCCAGAATTAGCAACCGGAATTTCAATTCTTAGTGCATTTCTACCTGTCATAACACTTGCTCTTGTTGGAGAACATACTGCGGATGCTGAATAAAAACGATCAAAAATGACTCCTTTTGAAGCTAAATTATCCAAATTTGGAGTTTTAATAGTCTTATTCCCATTAAAACCGGCATCAAACCAACCTTGATCATCCGTCATAATCATAATAATATTCGGTCGTTCTTGTGCTTTTAAGGTATGCATAGAAACTACCACAAACAGCAATAATAGTACCTGTTTTGTTAAATTTTGAATAGTATTCATCATCTTATTTTTTATTTTTTTCAACTTTCTTCTTTTTGTTTTTCTTTCTTAAAGCAATACTGTGGGTTTCCTTATAATTTACACGTGTACTATTCATCTCATTGGCATAGTTTCCTGTTTTACCTCTTAGTTCTGCTAATAACTCACTCCCTTCAAACTTCTTAATTAAATTATTCATCTCTTTAGGATCATCCTTTAAATTAAATAATTGTTCATAACCCGGTTTTTTATTTTTAAAGTCTAAATCGGTTTCTTTATATCCCCAAAAACCTCCTCGATACATGCGTATGTATTTCCAATCTCCTTTTCTAATTCCCTCACAAAATGGATTGTCTCTTCCTGTAAAAAAACTTTCTAAAAATAATTCTTGTCGCCAATCTTTATCTGTACCGCTTATCAATGGCGTTAAACTAGTTCCTTGCATAACATCAGGAGATTTAATACCCGCATAATCTAAAATTGTTGAAGTAATGTCTAAACTAGAAACCAATTCCTTAATATCTTGCCCTCTTTTATTTTCTGGCAAACGAGGATCATAAATAAAACAAGGGATTTTAGAAGCTAAATCATACAACAACGCTTTTCCTCCCATTCCGTATTCTCCCATTAACAAACCATGATCGCTTGCAAAAATGATCACTGTATTTTTATCCAATCCTTTTTCCTTCAAAGATTTTACCATATCTCCAATTACTTTATCCATTCCAGAAATTTGTTGGTAATAACGGATGTAATGCTCATTGCAAGAAACAGTATTGTAATCGTAAATATAAGTTTGAGTAGCACGCCCTTTTTGCTGATCTAGCATAAATTCTGGTATAAATTGATACGGATCTTTTGCAGTCTCTTCTGGAATTTTCACAACGTTATCTCTATACAAAGTGTCATAAAATTCTGTTCCTTTTAACTTTTCGTACTTATTTGCAGGTTCTAAACAGATTTCTGCCAACTCACTTTCTGGATGCATAGACATAATTTGACTTCCGTGAGGCACCGAAAAACTAACAGACAAACAAAACGGTTTATCATCTGGTGTTTTCTGTAAAAAGTCTTCAATGCTTTCTCCCATAATAGAAGTAATTATATCTTCTTTCGAATCAGCATAAATAGCACAGTTTTCTAAACCTTTTGGCCAGAATTTAGACCAACCATCGTGTGCTTTCCAATAATCAAATTTTTCTGAAGCTTTGCCTTTAAACGTATAATACTCAACTCCAAATTTCCCAATAAAACCAGTATAATATCCGTTTTTACGCAATAATTCTGGATAACTTTCTTCCCATTGATTTTCAGTTAAAGAATATACTGATGTAAATCCAATACCATTTACACGTTCATAAGTTCCTGTAAATAATGATGCTCTACTAGATGCACAAATGGGCTCTGCAACATACGTATTAGAAAAACGGATTCCATTGTTAATCAGCTTATCTACATTGGGTGATTTTACAATTGGATGCCCCATTGCTCCAAAGGTATTATCTCGTTGATCATCCGATAACAAAAAAATGATATTTGGCTTTGAAGGTTTCTCTTGTTTTTTTTCTACGGTAGCACAAGCCATAATTAAAAATAAAATCCCAAAAGCAAGTACATGATTCATTTTATAATTCATAGTTACATGATTTAAATACTAACATAAAGTAGTACACAAATATTCAACTATTTCACTTAAAAAACCAATATTATAACATAGCTTAAACATAGCAATATCTATTTTAATTCCATTTTACGCTTAGCATTCTTAAATATTTAGTACTTTTAAAATCAGATTATCAGTATTTTACAGATTAAATAGTATTTTAATGACTAACAGACACTTAAAAATAATCTTACATTTTGCAATTTTACTAATTACGTTTATTACCTATTCTAATCAACGTTTAGATAATGGTTTTGACGAAGTCAAACTTTTAAATTCACTTTCAACTTTTGAAGAAAAAAAGGACACGCTTCAATTGATAGAGACACGTTTTAAATTAATCCAATTTTATTCTAAAAAAGGGAACTATAGTAAAAGTTACGATGAAATATGGAAGTTATTTCCCTTAGTGGAATCGCCTAAATATCTATCTCAAAAAATTGGAACACTCAGTAAATTAATATCACTTTACATGGTTTTTGAGCAACATAAAAAAGCCAAAGAAAGTTATTTACAAGCCGTTGAAATTATAGAAAACAAAAACGTAAATGAAGATGATAAAGAGCTCTTATTAGGAAGAATATACAACCTTGGTGCTTGGATTGAAATAAAAGCTACCTTCGATTTTGAAAAAGCAGAACAATTGGCTTTAAAAAGTATTGAAAATTTTAAAAAAAGTGGCATTAATGAGGCCGCTTTTCATTATTCTGAAATTCAATTAGCGCATATATACATAAAAAAGAACGAACCAAAGAAAGCTAAAAATATCTTATTTAAATTAAAGAACTTCTACCCTCTTCCTTTAAAAAAACAGCACACACTTTTATTCCAACGGTTAGGACAATATTATGAACTTGAAAAAGATAAAGATTCTGCTATTTATTTTTATAATAAAAGTTTATCTGCTATAGATAAATTTGAAAACCAACCGGATAAAAAACTACAAATATTAAATAGGCTTTCAGAAAATTACGAACTTATAGGTAATGATAAAATCGCTTATAAATACTTGTTGCAGGCATCTAAATTGAATGATCAGTTATTTAGCAGTAACAAATCTCAAAACAAAGAATTGTTTGAAATCAAAAACAAATATGAACTTCAACTTACAAAAAACAACGAGCTTTTAAAAACTCAACAAATTAAATTACTACAAGGAGAAAAAGAGTTTTGGAGATTAAAATTATTATCAATAATTATTGTTTTAAGTAGTTTATTTGGAATTGGATTCTTTTATTTCAAGCGAAAAAATAAACTAAAACTATTGAATCAACGTATTGTTAATGAAAAGCAACAACTTGAAATTCAAAAACAAGAAGAAATATTAGGGCTAAAAAATAAAGAGCTATTGTCTTCTGCAATGCAATTATTAGAACGAGACACTTTACAAGAAGACATAAAAAAACAATTGAACCGATTAAATGTAAAAGGTGATAATATTAAAATTATTAAGGATGTTAAAAACTCACTGAACATAAGTACCAAAGGAAAATGGAAAGAGTTTCAATCTCATTTTACAAAAATTAATGATAGCTTTTACTCATCATTAAAAGCGAATTACCCTCTTTTAACGCCTACAGATTTAAAAATGTGTGCTTTTATTAAACTAGGTTTTTCAAGTAAGGAAATGGCCCAGATAATGGGTATTAGCGTTGAAGGCATAAATACTTCTCGCAGTAGATTACGCAAAAAAATGGACCTTCCTAGAATAACGGTATTGTCTGAGTTTTTACAAGGTTATTCTTAGTGAAAAGAATAACCTTGTAAAAACTAGATTTTATGTTCATTTTTTCGCAATCGCTCAGAATGATTAAATATTAATATTTAACAAAAGTGATCTCCGCAATTTTAGGTAATTGAGAACTTTCTAAAACTACCATTCTATATTTTTGAGCAGTAACATCTTCAAAAGAAGCATTAAAATTATTCGTTATTTTATTTCCTTCAGCCAGTAATTTCCAATCTCCATTTACAAAAGCTTCAATTTTAAACTTCTCTACACCTTTTCTAAATTCACCACAAATAACTCGGTTAAAAGTTTCTGGCTTTCCAAAATCTAATTCTATCCAAGGTTTTTTGTCTTCTTTGGCAAATTGCCAACGTGTAAATAAATTACAATCAATAACATTGCTTGGTTTAAATTCATCAGAAGAAGAACTAGAAGCAGTAACAGTTACGTTTTTATGAGGTTTTTCTACTTTTGGCAATGCCATTAATGGTTTAGAAAAAGTAACTGCTTTACCTATTTCTTTCAATCTATTTACTACATTATCATCCATTAAACCGGCATCATTTGGAGCCGCATTTAATAAATAATTAGCATAATGAGTATTTGCAAAATTTAATTCTTCAACAACAGATTTTACGGATTTCAATTCTTGATTTTCATATCCTTTTTCCCAAAACCAAGTAGATTGTAACGTGGGGCCTTGTTGAGAAGGCAATGTATTATCATACGGACAATGTTGCCCGTGCGTAGCTTCATAATGCACCAATTGCGTTACATTTAAATCCGTTTTACAACTATGATTTATCACTAAACAATTAGGTTGAATAGAATGAATATGATCTTCCAAAACTTTAAAAGGCAACTCATTAAAATTTGGTCCATGTCCCCATTTAGATCCCCAACCATCAATAACAATACATATTATATCACCATAATTGGTTAGTAATTCGGTTAGTTGATCTTTTGTGTATTGAATATTTTTAGGTGTAATATTTTTATTTTCAATTTTATGTTGTCTATCCCAAACCGAAAAATAGAGTCCGATTTTTATGTCTTGTTTTCTAAAAGCATCAACATATTCTTTAACAATATCACCTTTATAAGAACTACTAGCAATATCATAATCTGTCACTTTAGTATTCCACAAACAAAATCCATCATGATGTTTTGTTGTAAATACGGCATAATTCATTTTAGCTGATTTCGCAGCTTTCGCCCACTGATTGCAATCTAAATTTGTTGGTGCAAATGATTTTGGATCGTGATTTGGTTTTGCCCATTGCTCTGCATGATAGGTACCCATATTATAATGAATAAACATACCAAAATTCAAATTTAAAAATGATAAAACGAGGTTTACTTTTTCTTGTTTTTCCGCTATGTCTTGCTTTTTTTGTTTAACACTGCACGAAAACAACAAGCAAATTATTACAATCGGAATCACCTTTTTTATCATCTTACAATTTTATTTTATTTTTAAAAGCTCCACTTTCTTAGACTTCTTTATCAAATCTTCATACAGTTTTTTATACATATCTAAACGTTTCTTTTGATATGCACCAGCTTGCAAATAGATGTTACTTATGTTTTCGCTATTCCAATCGTTCCAAAGTTTTGCTAATTCTTTTCTTAATTTTGGCGATTTAGAGATGATATCATAATCCTCATAAGGATCTATTGCCATATTAAACAATTCTGGTACCGCTGTTTTTTTATTACGTTTTAAAAACTTAGCCCCCATCGTTCTTACTCCCCAGGCTTGACCATCTTGCATTCTCCAAAACAACGCTTCGTGTGGAGATCCTTTTTTATTTCCTTTTAAATAAGGAATTAAATTTTTACCTTCTAATTCATACCCTGAAGTATCTCCATTACCAACAGCTACAGCCGTGGCAGCAATATCTAATGCAGAAACTAAACCATCAAACTTTTTAACTTTAAAATTCCCATTAGGATAATGTACTATAAAAGGTACATGACAACCGCCTTCATACATACTTCCTTTTCCCTCTTTAAATTTACCATTACTAGCAAATGTTTCTCCCTTTTTTCTTGGTCCTCCGTTATCGGACAAAAAGAAAATTAAAGTATTGTCTAATTTTCCAGATTTTCTAAGCGCCTCTACTACAACACCAATTCCTTGATCTAACTCGTCGACCATTGCAGCATAAGTTCTTCGTTTTTTATCCTTGATAAAATTGTATTTCTCAATAGTTTCTTTTGGTGCTTCTAAAGGCATATGTGGTGCATTGTAAGCTAAATATAAACAAAAAGGCTTATCACTTTTACTAACAAATTTTGCAGCATCTTTACTTAATGCTGATGTTAAATACTCATTAAATTCTCCTGCTTTATCATTTCTTGTTAATGGCCAATAACTACCTTCATTAGCACTGTAATGAGGTTTATTATTCTTTGGGCTGATTAAAGGCATATGCGTTTTTACATTCTTCGGGAAATAAGAATGTCCTCCTGATAAAAATCCATAGAAATAATCGAATCCACGATTATTTGGATGAAATGTATCTGAACCTCCTAAATGCCATTTACCAATAACTCCTGTTTCATAGCCAGATTTTTGCAATCTGTTTGCAAAAGTCTGCTCTGTTAATGGCAAACCATTATACATATCATATTTCGAATTTGTAAGATTTATTTCCAAACCAAAACGCGCTTGATATCGCCCAGTAATTAAACCTGCTCTTGATGGCCCACAATAGGGATGCGTAACATAACCGTTTTTCATAATAACCCCATTATCTGCTAGTTTATCTAAATTAGGTGTTTGAATGTCTTTAGATCCTGTAAAACCAAGATCTCCATATCCTAAATCATCAGCCAGAATAATTAAAACATTTGGTTTTTCTTGTGCAACAAGAATGTTTAGCGAAGTAAAAAGCGCTATAAATAAGCTTACATATATTTTTTTCATAAATCTTGATTTTAATTATTTAGCGTTTTCTGATGCAATTCTTTTTTGTTGTTTTTTACTCAAACTACGTTTAAAGTAATCTTCAGGTGTATATTTTACTCTTGGCTCTTTCATTTCATGATCATCTAAATCTTGACTTAAATCACAGTCAAATCTTGCCAACATTGAGTGAAATTGTCCTTTTTTACCCAAACCTATAAAATGCGCCAATCCCCAAGTAATACCTCTACCATCTTTTGTATCTGTAAATGCATCTGGCACATAAGGTGCCGCCGCATACGGCATCATTTCTGTAATTGAAGCAATCTCAAAGTTTACACCATCTTTTGCAAATTGCACTGTATTATGCTCATTTCCATCTTTATAAACCATTGCAGCAATTCCGTCTTTAAAAGGAAACAAAGATGTTTCGTGTCCAGATGAAATAACCGGATTTAACGGATGTTTGGTAAAAGGGCCTAAAGGATTATCTGCAGTTGCCAAACCTTGCATTCTTATCCAATTTGGTTTTACGCCAAAATCTGATTTGTAATATAAATAAATTTTTCCGTTATAAACTAATGGATACGGATCGTGAATAGAGTATTCATCCCACTCTCCTTTTGCACCATTTGGAATTACAATTTTATTATAAGCTGTCCAAGGTCCATTTGGAGAATCTGCATAAGAAACTGCCACCGGACAATCATCACCTCTTTTTCCGCTTGCTTCCATAAAACCTTGGTAATACAAATAGTATTTTCCTTTCCACTTTAAGATATCTGTTGTAGTAACCGCTCTCCAACCAACTATCGGTTTTTCTGGTCTTTTTATAGCAACACCTTGTTCTTCCCAATTGAAACCATCTTTACTGGTTGCATACCAAATTTCTGCTAAATCCCAATCTGATGAAGGAATTTTATCTGTCGATTTTTCAGCTCCTTGTGGCGGAGTTGGTGTATTTCTGTACGTATACCATACATAATATTTACCATTATGCTTTATTACTTTTGATGGATCTCTTCTGCTAATTGTACCATCATGATTATGATAATCAAAACCTTTTAATGGTGTATATTTAAATTGAGAAAACAATTCATTGGCTTGCGGTTTAGGAGCAGGATACGCATCGTATAATCTATTTAATGCAGCGCTCATTTTTCTATCTGGTTTTTCCATAGGTAGTACATTCGGAAAACCAGATTGCTGTTCTGAAGCCTTTTTGACAACTACTTTTTCTGAAGTTTTATCAGCACAAGACAATAGAATTGAGACTGTTAAACAAACCATTAAAATGTTATACGTGTTTTTCATTGCTAATTTAATTTACTAATTTCCATGAACGCACCCAATCATAAGAAGTGGTTCTATCTTTTTCTGATAAACCAACCATTCCTCCATTTGCAGGAACTGGATTCCAGTCATACGTTTCTACAACCATTCTTAAATGCATTTGGATATTAAAATCTGCTGGAGGTGTAACTTTTTTCACCAATTTTCCATCTAAATAGAATAATATTTCGTCTTTACTTTTCCACCAAACACCATAAACATGAAAATCATCATAAACTTTTCCTTGCATAAGACCTCCTCCTTTGCTGGTTCCTTTTATATAATCACATCCTTCAGGAATATTTCTACTATGTGTATTTGAGTTCATTGCTTGATCAAAATTTTTCATCCATTGTGCATCATTTACAATTTGACCAACACATTCTTGAATATCTAATTCTGTGGTTCGTTTGTCACAACCCGTAACACCTTTGTTTTCATTTATCAACCAAAATGTTGATGACATAAAACTCTTGTTAGCTTTCATTCTACTTTCATAATAGCCATAAGTCATTCCATTTCTTGATCCTACGTAACCACCTCCATGTGTAAATTCTTTTCCGTTTTTGGTTATGGTTTTAGGCAATTTAGTTGTTGTAATTTGAAGTTTACCATCTGCAACCTTAATATTTTCTGCCATAAATAATCCAGGAGCTCTTCCAATCCAACCTTGACCCGATATTTGCCATTTTTTCTGATTTACTTTTTTTCCATTAAAGTCATCAGACATGTTTTTAACCAATTTCCATTTTGCTCCTTCCGGCTTTGGGTCTTCACCATTATTGAAGAATGGAGATTTTTGAGCATACAAAGTGTTTAATGCAAGCATGATTAATACAGTTGCTATTCTTTTAAATGTTGTCATATTCAATATATATTTTATTCATTATACCTTCCGTAAAAATAAGATTTGATTAAAAAACAACTTAAACAAATCACTTTCTTTACATAAGATATGTGCTATTCTAACTTATTCTTAGAGAATTATTTCAAATTTCAGAAGAAACCTTAGAATTGTATCTTAATTTAAAAACTATTTTTCTGCTTACTCTATTTCCCAAATTTTAAAATTATCAAACAAAATATTTCCACCAGTTATTGTTGGTCCAAATTTATTTAATGTTGGATGTGCAATTCCTTCGGATTTGATTGATGCTATTTTACCATCTATTTCACATTGTAAAACAGCATTCTTTTTGGTTATAACCGCATGATAAAATTTACCTTCTTCAAATTTCAGTTTTACGATAGACTTTTTAGATGCTAACATTTTTTTGAATTCAGCTTTCTTTTTTGGATCTCCTTTTATTTCATTTCTCAGCTTCAAATTCATACTACCAGTTTTATCATCTTGCACGGTAAAACCCATTTTAGAAAAGGAAACTCTAGAAATATGACCTGCATGAACAGCTTTACAGTTACTGTCATCCATCACTATATTGAATCTTTTTCCTCCTTCAAACTTAAATTCGAATTCTATTAGTACATCAGCATATTTAAAATGTGCTCTAGTAACAGAACCATGACCAGCATCTTTTATTTCTTTACTTACTAAAACTCCATTTTCTATAGAAAATGCTCCAATAAATTTTTCTTTTATCTCCCATTTGTTGCCAATTTCAGTTCTTTCAAAATCATCAGAAAACAGTAAAGTTCCTTTTTTAACTTCTAAATCTTCGACTTTTTTATTTTGAGCTGCTCCCAACTGAAAACAAAAAATAATTACCAAAATACTACCATATATTTTTTTCATTCTTTCTTATTTTAATGTGTACGAATTAAAATCGCATCGGCTTTATTGTACCACGGGTTCCTGAAATTGCCTTTTTTAAATTGAAATACCTCACTATACTCTCCCGTTAGCGTATTAAACCATTGATACGTACCTGTTTTTGAAAAAAATGGAGATAAGTAAAAAATGGACGCTTGATAATTATACTTTGGCAGGTACATTAAAAACACGCCTTTGTTATTTGTAAGTGTGTAACCGCTATTATTACTTTTTAAGTCTGGTGTAAACTCATTAAAAGAATACTTTTTAAAGAAATTTACAAAGTTTTTATAGTACTCATATTTTGGTTTTACAAAACCTTTAGGCTGATTTTCAATATCGTGAATCATGACATACCAAGAAGTTCCTTGCCAATAATACGTGCTATACGTACCCGAAAAATTAATCATATAATTTCTTCTCAAACTAATTTCTGGATCTACATAATCTCCAGGAAATACTTCAAATTCTGATTTTGTATAACCTCCATGCTCAATATTAAAAATTGGTTTATTCGGAAATGCTTTTTTAACCCCAAGCATATCGTGATAAATAGTTGCACTCCAGTTTTGTGCCGAAATGATATCTACTTTATCAGGATTCTTAATACAAAAATCATATTCGTGCACCGTTTTTAAACGCTTATAAGCATCTAATTTTTTAATGCGCTCTAAACGTTCTAAAATATAGGCTGTAGAGCACCGTTTTCTATCATATGCTTCTTTAGCAACATCCCAAACTACATTCGGAAAAGCTTGGTAACGCTTTATAATATAATCAAAAAACATATTATCCGCTTCCGTTTCTGCATCTGGCCAGTTTACCAATTTGTTCCATACATAAATCATTAAATGAAGAGAAATATTACGTTCTTTCATCATGTCAATCGTTCTATCCATTTGCTGAAAATAAGCAACATTTAAAAGACTGAAATCAGGCGTCTTATTAGTTCCTAAAAAAGGAAAAATAGACAAATCATTACTATAGTCGTATTCTGGATACGCTGCCAACTTTGGATCACGTTCCCATTTTGCTCCAAAAGAATATACGGTAGTTACAATCTGATTTAAATTATTATTTTGTAAATCATTTAATAAAATAGTTGTTTTTGGTGCTGCTTTTTTATTTTCAAAATCTAAAGCAAACAACCAATCGCACTCATACGCCATTTGCATGTATGGAGCGCCATCTTCGTAATAAAAATATTGTGGATTCTCTGGTTTTACAATAATGCCTCCATGTTCTGTTTTATTTTTAGTGGGAATTACTTTAAAAGAACCATTTTTATTATGCAAACCTTTTAATGCAGATTGGGTTACAAATTGCCATTTCCCTATTTTAGATGTTGAAAAACGAACAACCCATTCATTGCCTCCATTATAAAAACCAGGAACATTTATTTGTTCTCCACTTTCATTTTTAAATGTGGCTTCAAAATTTACAATAAAAGGATTACGAACATTAGGAGTTGCTTTAAATAGAAAGTCGTGTACTTGCCATTGTTCTATCGTAATTTTTTTAGCATAATCTGATTTATCAATATTTGAAAACGAATTAAATGAAACTAATAAAAATAAAATAACCGATACTTTTTTCATTTTATTCAATGTATTTAAATTATAGAATACTTCCTTATTGAGATGAAGTAAATGTATTTATTACACAGAAACAGAAGCTACACAAATAGTCATGTTTATATATGAAATGTTCTTTTTCAATAAAATAAAGACTTAAAACCATGCAATAAGAGCCATTACAAACATATTATTCATAAAAGTATATTTTAAATTAAAAACAATAAACCACCGTTTTAGCGGTGGTTTAGATATCATAAAAAAGAAAAATTTTACTCTAAATCTAGTTTAAACACATTGGCCAAACTATTCATTTTCACATCCGGAATGGTTAAAAAGAAAGAAGCTGTAGTTAGCTCAAACTTAGTTTCTGCATTGGTTCCCATATGTGTAATTTTTGTAATTTTTCCTGGTGGAATATTTCTGTGATATCCTCCAAAAGATCTCATTTCAATTCGTTCTCCTGATTTTGGCACTCCTAAAAAGAAAATATACATCGACTTTTTATCTTTAGCTACCGTAAAACGAATGTCATTGGCCGTATAATTTACAGATGATGACTGTCCTGCATTGTGTCCTTTTCCTGTTTTTGCATTTCCAAATCCAAAAATATTATGTGCTCTTGTTCCATACACCGCTTCACCATGCACTTTCATCCAATCTCCAATTTCTTTCAATACATCTCTTTGTTCTTGATTGATAACTCCATCCGCCCGTGGCGAAACATTTAACAATACCACACCGTTTTTACTCCAAACATCTATCATATTACGCACCACCATATCTGCAGTTTTGTAAGGCTCTCCTTCCACATACATCCATTTACTTTTCCCTAGCGTAATATCAGTCATCCAAGGTGTTGGCCAAGAATCTCTACGTCCTCCTTGTTCATAATCCAACACACTATATTCTGATGGTAAATCTTGTTGTTTATGCGCTAGCATTACTTCTTTATGTTGCTTAATTCCGTTGTTAAAATGATGCGCTGCCATTTCATTTCTTTTTTCTTCCGGAATTAAATTCAACCAGGAATCATACCATAAAATATCCGGACTGTATTTATCCACCACTTCATTTACTTGATCTAACCAATATTGATTGAATTCTTCTATGGTTTCAAAATTCCCAAATAATTTACGCAATTTTGGATCTGTAGTTGCTGTTGGTAAATATGGTTGATATACATAATGACTGTCGTACGCATCTCCCCATAATTCAGGTTTATCCCTATTACGCTGTCCATTTCGAGCATGATGAAACGTAGCAATGGTTCTTAAACCTTGTTTCTTTAGCGATTTAAATATATCACCCAAAATATCTCTTTTAGGTCCCATATCTGCTGCATTCCAAGGATTCACTTCACTATCCCACATGGCAAATCCATCATGATGTTCTGCTACAGGTCCTGCAAATTTAGCTCCTGTGTTTTTAAACAATTCAGCCCAATCATCTGGATCAAAATGTTCTGCTTTAAACATCGGGATAAAATCTTCATATCCAAATTCATAAATACTTCCGTAAGTTTCCTCATGATGTTTACGAACTCCTCCTTTAGCTTTATACATATTATGAGGATACCACGCACTACCAAAAGCCGGAACACTATAAGGTCCCCAATGAAAATACATTCCTAACTTTGCATCAGCAAACCACTCTGGTGCAGCTCCGTGTTGTTTTAATGACTCAAAAGTAGGCTCGTAATGTTTTATAACAGTACTTTCTTTTTTAATACTTTCTTTTGTAGCAGTGCAACTTACCGCTACAATTGCTCCAATTAATAGAAAATATTTTAATTTAATTCGTTTCATTTCCTTTAAGTTTATTCGTTTCTTTAATAATTCGTTTTTTTTGATCTCCACTTAATTTATGTGTATAATGAAATTCTGGACTGTAATTATAATGATGTCCTTTCATTTTTTGATCATCTATATCTTGACTTAAATCGCAATCAAAACGTGTAAGAATGGTATGATTCCAATTTCCATCAGCATTTATAAAATGTGAAATCCCCCAAGTAATTCCTCGTCCATTTTTAGTATCCGTAAATGCATCTGGTACAAATGGTCCGCCTGCAACTGGCATCAATTCTGTAATGGAAGCTATTTCGAAATTTACCCAATCTTTTGCATACTGAATAGTATTATGCTCCATACCATCGCGTTGCACAATGGCTGCAACTCCTTCTTTAAAGGGAAACAAGGTTGTTTCATGCCCCGAATTAATCACCGGATTTAAAGGATGTTTTACAAAAGGACCTAAAGGATTTTCTGCAATTGCCAAACCTTGCATTCTTATTTTTGAAGGTTTCAATTCTTTTCTTTTATCAAAATCTCCTTTGTAATACAAATAAATTTTACCCTCATGAACTAAAGGATACGGATCATGAATGGAATATTGATCCCAAGAACCTTCTGGGCCATTTGGAATTACAACTTCATCGTAAGGAATCCAAGGCCCATCTGGAGAATCAGCGTATGAAACTGCTACTGGACAAAAATCTCCTCTTAAACCGCTTGCCTCCATAAATGCTTGATAATATAAATAATATTTTCCCTTAAACTTTAAAATATCAGTAGTAGTTACCGAACGCCAACCTGCTTGGGGTTTTGGAGGACGAGGAACTGCAATTCCTTCTTCTTTCCACGTAAAACCATCTTCAGAAGTAGCGTACCAAATATCAGACAAATCCCAATCTGCAGAAGGAATTACATCTGTAGCTTCCTTTGCACGAGCCATTCCCACGGGTCTTACAGGCGATTTTCTACCTGTATACCAAACATAATATTTTCCGTTTTCAAAAATTACTTTAGATGGATCACGCCTTGTAATTGTTCCATCTCCGCCGTTATAATCAAACCCCTTTAACTCTGTATATTTAAACTGTGTGTACAATTCGTTTTGCTCTGGACGAATTTTATCATAAGCATCGTAATTACGAGCTACTGCAGCGCTTAAAGGTCTATCAGGTTTTTCCGCAGGAATAAAAAAAGGAAATTCTTCTTTTGATGCTTCTTTTACTGTTTTATTTTCTGTTTCACACCCTACTAATACTAAAATGGACGCAAAAATTAAGAGACCTCTTTTTATCATTTTCTTCAATATTTTAAAATTCGAATGTTAAATCTATCTTTATTGGTTCATCTACATTACCAAAATAATTTTTAGGGCTTCCTTGTGGACCCGATGCAGAAGCTGGCATAAACTTGGTGCCCATTGCTGGTATGTTTTTTACAAAAGAAATATCACCTTTTGGAAAATTAGTCACTATCGCTCCTTTTTTAGGATCTGCAGGTTGATCTGGAGTTAACATTCTTAAAAAAGTTAAATCAGAATGACAATAAACTGTAAATCCATTGTCTTGTTTCCCTTTTAACTTTACCCAATTTAAGCTCGAAAAGAATCCTTTAAACTCAGGATATACAAACCCAGATTCTCCGGTAACTGTATTATTATAATCATTTTCCCAAACTCTAAACTGAGTTCCTTTCATACGATTACGCCAAACACGGTAAGGACCATCACCAAGCCATTTCATCCCTTTTACTTCTTCTTCAGGGAATGAAAATGTGATTCCCATATAACCTTCTACAATTTTCTGACTCCTGAGTTCAACCTTTAAATCAAGTAAACCATTAGGGTAAATTGTCCATTTGAAAAAATCCAACGTCATTTCATCATTCTCTTTCCAATCATAATATTTTTTTCTTTCCTTGAACAATCCTGTTATTTCAACTTTATCATCAGATGCATTTACTTTCACTTTTTCTAAAGCTGATTTGTTCCCTAAAAGAATTGGTCCATCTTTTATCGGAATTAATTTTCCGTTTTTCTTTACTTCCTTCAACAATCCATTTTCAGCAGAAAATTTAAACTCATTTTCACTTGCAATCACCGTAATAAAAGCATCAGATTTAATAGTTTTAATACTACCTTTTACATTGAAGTTTAGTTTGTCTTCATTAATTTTATTTGCTGATTTAACAGGATAGGTCCAAGTAAATATTTCCATGCCATAAATATCTGTAGCTGTTAAAAACAAAGCATCTGCAGATTTCCAATTCTTAGGTTTATCAACATTAAATTTCCCTTTTGCTCCTGGTGCTAATTCTGGTAATTCAACCTTACTTTCTGATACAATATTAAAATCTGTAGTACCTTCTGGTCCATTAAAACGAACCCATTTTGCTGTCATTGAACATTCATTCAAATTTGTAAAATGATAGCGATTTTCTACATTAAAAACTCCAGAAAAATCATCTCTTATATAACGATCTGCAATATAAATTGGCGACCAAATTTCTTTAATAGTGAAATAACTTCCTTCTTTTTCTCCATAAGGCCCCACAATTCCATCTGCTGCATGGTTATTATCCAAATCGATAATACCACCTTTATCGGTTCGTACAACTCCTTCATCTGCAAAATCCCATAAAAAACCTCCGGCTGCCAAAGGCATATTCCACATTTGTTTCCAATAATCATCCAAACCTGCACCATGACCACCATCGTATAAACCATGTAAAAATTCTGTAGGAAAATAAATTTTGTCTTTTACAGGTGAATCGAAAGCGAATTTGTAATAATCAGGATAATGCATCGTATTCATCTTTTTAAAGGAATTCCAAGGATGAATTACTTCACGATTTTGAATATCCCATTTAGAAAATTCTTTATCCAATTCTAGATTCCAACCAGATTCGTTTCCGTTTGCCCAAATTAAAATGGATGGATGATTTACATCACGCACAATCATTTCTTTCACTAACTTTTTTCCAACCTTGGTGTCTAAATAAGGATTGTGCCAAGTACATAATTCATCAATCACAAACAAACCTAAAGAATCACACGCTTCTAAAAAGTGAACATCTGGCGGATAATGAGACATACGAACCGCATTCATATTCATATCCTTCATCATTTTAATATGCTCAATACTTAATTCCTTAGAAGTTGTTCTTCCAGAATTGGGATAAAAACTATGACGATTTACACCTTTAAACTTAATTTTTTGTCCGTTCACATAAATACCGTCGCTTTCACGAATTTCTACTGTTCGGAAACCAATTCGTTTTGAGATGGTATGAATAGTTTTTCCTTTTTTATCAAGCAGATTCATTTTCAGTTCATACAAATTCGGTTTTTCAGCATTCCATGTTTTTACGTTGGCAGCCTTTCCTTTTAAAATCCATTTCCCCTCTTTCTTTTCGGTTGTAAAACCTGAAATTTTTTGAACTAAATCTCCATTTAAATCCAATAAATTCATTTGAACCGTTTTGGTTTCCTTCGGATTAAAAAACAATTCTGCTGTAATATCTCCGTTTGCTTGCGCATCTATTGCCACATTATTTATGTATTCTTTTGGTAAAACCTCCAAATAGACAGGACGATAAATTCCACCGAAAACCCAGAAATCTGTATGACGTTCTGCATAATTTATAGATTCATTTGCAGACATTTTATTCACTTTTACTTCTAATAAATTTTCTGTTCCGTATTTCAACAATTTAGAAATCCCGTATTTAAATTCATAAAATGCTCCTTGGTGAATTTCGCCTGCCAACTTTCCATTAATTTTGACTTCGCAATCTGTCATTACTCCTTCAAATACAATTTTAACCTCTTTTTGTTTCCAATTTTCAGGAACAGAAAATGTATGCTTGTACAAACCATATTCATCATTATACTTTTTTGGAATCTTATAATCACGTCCGTAATTGTAATTACCAAAACCTTGTAATTCCCAGCAAGAAGGAACGCCAATTTTAGTCCATTTTTTACTGTTCATTCCATCAGAACAATAAAAGTCCCAAGCAACAGTATCGTCTTTACCAGTACCTGATAAATATTGTATTAGCGTTTGATTTTTTTCAGCATTATTTTGAGCAATTAATCCTCCAGAAAAAAGGATTATTAAAAGAAATAGAACTCTAAAAAAGAAACTTTTTTTCATATTGAAATATTTTATAAGTTTTTAAAACTGAAACGTTAAATCGATACTTATTGGTTCATCATCATTACCAAAATAATGTTCAGGATTTCCATGAGGCCCCATACTTTCTGGTTTTTGAAACTTGGTTCCAATTCCTGGAATATTTTTCACAAAAGAAATATCACCTTTAGGAAACTCTGGAGAAACGCGTCCTTTTGAATCTTCCTTTGGTTTTTGTGGAGTTAACATTCGTAAATATGTGTGTGGCGAATGACAAAAAACAGTAAAACCATTGTCATTATTTCCTTTTAATTTTGTCCAATAAACACTTGAGAAAAACCCTTTAAATTCTGGATATACAAAGCCAGATTCTCCGGTAACCGTATTGTTATAATCATTTTCCCAAACCTGAAATTTGGTTCCTTTCATTCTATTTCTCCAAACTCTGTATGGACCATCTCCTAACCATTTCATACCTGCAACTTCTTTTTCTGGGAATGAAAATGTAATGCCTCTAAAATCTTTTAAATTTCTAAAACCTTTAAATTCTACTTTTAAGTCTAACAAACCATTTGAATGCACCATCCATTTTATAATATCAGAACGTTTTTCTTTAATGGTAGACCAAGAAGGAGACCTGCTTTTTTCTTCAAAAACAACGGTAATTTCTACTGCATTCTCTAATGATTTCACAGTAACATTTTCAATTTTATCATGCTGACTTAAAATAATAGGGCCATTATGTAACGGAATTATCTTATTCCCTTTTTTAACTTGTTCTAACAAACCGGTTTTATCAGAAAACAAATACGTCATTTCATTTGCCTCAACTTGTATTTGATTATTCTTCGTTTCTATTTTCAGACTTCCTTTATTTGAATACTCTATTTTTGATAGATTTACCTCTTTTGGAGTTTTTACAGGATACGTCCAAGTAAAAATTTCTTTTCCTTGAGGATTTACTGCTGTTAAATGCAAGGCATCTGCTGTTTTCCAATTTTCTGGTGTATCAACATAAAATTTATCCTTAACTCCAGGAGATAAACTTGGCAATAGAACGTTACTTCCTGAAATAACTGAAGGATTTAAATTTCCATTAGGACCATCAAACTTCACCCATTTAGCTGTCATTTTACAAGCATCCAAATTTGTATAATGGAATCTATTTTCCACACGAAATATCCCGTTAAAATCATCCTTAATAAATCTCTCTTCTATAAAAATTGGAGACCAAATTTCTTTAATAGTCAAATAACTTGCCTCTTTCTCGTCATAAGGGCCAACAATGCCATCTGCTGCTTTGTTTCCTTGTAAATCTAATTCGTTATTTCTATCGGTTCTTTCGATGCCTTCATCAGCAAAATCCCATAAAAAACCACCTGCAGATTGTGGTAAACTCCACATTTTCTCCCAATAATCTTCTAATCCTGCACCATGACCACCATCATACAAACCGTGTAAAAACTCTGTAGGAAATAAAATTTTTTCTTTGGAATACGAATCATTTATCAAAGAATGATAATGACTATAATGAATGGTATTTGTTTTTTTGTAGATACTCCAAGGATGAATTACTTCTCTATTCTGAATATCCCATTTGGCATAATCGCCATCTACTTCCGGGTTCCAACCTTGCTCATTTCCGTTTGCCCATAATAAAACGGAAGGATGATTTACATCTCTCACCACCGTTTCTTTTACAATTTTACGCGCCACTTTGGTGTCTAACATTGGGTTGTGCCATGTACAAATTTCATCAATCACAAAAAGTCCAATTGAATCACAAGCCTCTAAAAAATGAACATCTGGTGGATAATGAGACATGCGAACCGCATTCATATTCATATCCTTCATCATTTGCACATGTTTAATACTCAATGCTTTTGATGTGGTTCTACCAGAACTTGGGTGAAAAGAATGTCTATTAACTCCTTTAAATTTAATTCGTTCTCCATTTACATAAATACCATCTCCTTCTAAAATTTCTACGGTTCTAAAACCAATTTTTTGAGTTATAATATGAAGAACCTTCTGCTTATTACCCAACAAATTAACCTGTAAACTGTATAAATTTGGTTGCTCTGGATTCCATGTAAGAATATTTGAAGCCTTTACTTTTACCGTCCACTTTAATTTTTCTTTTTGAATACTTTTTACAACCAAATCCTGAATTTTATTTCCTTCAATATCCAAAAGTGATAGACTTACAGCTTGTGCTTTTTTAGCATCTAAAAATAAGTCTGCGATAATTTCTCCGTTTGCTTTTGCATCAATTGCCAAACGTTTTATATTTTCCTTTGGCGCAACTGTCAGATAAACAGGTCTGTAAATTCCACCAAAAATCCAAAAATCAGCATTACGCTCTGCATGATTTACAGACTCGTTTGCAGAAACTTTACTCACTTTTACTTCTAATAGATTAACTTTTCCGTATTTTAAAAGTTTAGAAATATTGTATTTAAATTCATAAAAAGAACCTTGATGAGTTTCTCCTACTAATTTTCCATTAATTTTCACTTCAGCATCCGTCATAACACCTTCAAAAACAATGTTGATGTCTTTGTTTTTCCAATCTTTAGAAACGTCAAAAGTATGTTTATACAGACCAATTTCTTTGGCTCTATTTTTTTCGTCATCAGAACCATAATTATAAGCGCCAAATCCTTTTTGTTCCCAGCAAGATGGCACGCCTATTTTTGTCCATTTTCCGCTATTTCTTCCTTCTGAACAGAAAAAATCCCACTCCACTAAATTGTCACTTCCAGTTCCAGACAAATATTTAATTTCTGTTTTAACCCCATTATCTGTAGAAATTTGATGCTGAGATACAACCAATTGCGTTGTAAAAAAAACAACTACAAGCAAATACCTTTTTAATTTTTTCATATATTTTTTAATCAAATTTGAAATAATTTTTTGCGTTGTAATAACAAATGTCTTTTACCATATTACTTAACAACTCTTTATCGTAAGGAATCAAACCGTTTTCAATATCATTCCCCAATAAATTACATAGAATTCTTCTAAAATAATCATGACGAGAATACGATACAAAACTTCTAGAATCTGTTAACATTCCAACAAAACGACTTAATAATCCTAAATTAGATAAGGCATTTAGTTGATTTTCCATACCAGTTTTTTGATCTAAAAACCACCAACCAGAACCAAATTGAATCTTACCCGGAATAGTTCCATCCTGAAAATTACCAATCATAGTAGCCACAACTTCATTTTGAGAAGGATTCAAATTGTAAATAATTGTTTTAGTCAATTTATCTTCTGTGTCTAAAGTATTTAAAAATTTAGACATAGCAGCTGTACTATTAGCATCATGAATAGAATCAAAACCTGTATCAGGCCCTAATTTAGACAATAATCTACTATTATTATTCCTTATGGCACCGTAATGAAATTGTTGCGTCCAACCTTTTTTATGATCCATAATTCCGAATTCATACAACATAGCAGATTTAAACTTTACTATTTCATCAGAATTTAATTCGATACCAGATCTAGCTTTAAAGAAAATAGTTCTAATATCAGCCATCACATAATCTTCAGCATAAAAAACCTCAATTCCATGATCAGACAATCTACAACCAATTTCATTAAAAAAATCATGACGTATATTTAAAGCCTTTATCAAATCTTCAAAAGAGTTTATGTAAACCCCCGAAACACCAGATAATTTCACCATATAATCATTAAAGGCCTCACCATTTTCGATAGCCATTGCATTGTCTGGTCTCCAAGTTGGTAAAACTTTAATTTCGCAATCGCTTTTTGCAATTTGTATATGATGTTCTAAAGAATCTATTGGATCATCTGTAGTACAAACTACTTCTACATTCATCGTTCTCATTAAACCCTGTGGTTTAAACGCTGGTGTTTTCAATTTTTCATTTGCTAAATCCCAAACCTCTTTTGCGGTATCTTTATTTAACAAACCTTCAAAACCAAAATACATTTTCAACTCCATATGTGTCCAATGATACAAAGGGTTTCTCAATGTATTCGGAACCGTTTCTGCCCATTTTTCAAACTTTTCCCAATCGGTAGCATCACCAGTGCAATATTTTTCTGAAACGCCATTTGTTCTCATAGCTCTCCATTTATAATGATCGCCATCTAACCACAAATGAGTTAAGTTTCTAAAATTTTTATTTTCTGATATTACTTTCGGATCTAAATGACAGTGATAATCTATAATCGGCATTTTTTCTGCACTTTCATGAAACAAAATTTTAGCTACGTTGGTTTCTAAAATAAAGTCTTTATTTAAAAATGGTTTCATTTATGTTTTTTGATTTTGATTCTTCTACAAATACAAGTTTTAAAAAAACTTACTCAAAGCTAAGTATATCATTTCATTTTCATAACTTTAACGCTACTTTAACGGTAGCTATAACGGTTAAAGTTTACAGCTATTAGGTCAAACCTATTTTACATGAGTTTAAAAAAAACAATACTAACAAACGAGCAAAAACAAGAAATTGTTTCTAAAATTAAAAAGAGCAATACACTAAAAAATGCTCCTACTAGTAATGCGTTACTTCAATATTTACATGATGCTACTTTAAACAACACTACTTTAAAAGAAGGTGTTATTGATATTGATTTTTTTGGAAACAAAGAAGTAACGGATAAAAACAACCCTCGTGTTCGAGTAAACGTATACAATTTAAGAAAAAAACTAATTACCTATTATACCGCAGAAGGTAAAGACGATTCTTGGATATTACACATTAAAAAAGGACAGTACAAAGTAAGTTTTACAAAAACAGAATCGCCACAAAAAACATTTCAGAAAATTAATTGGAAAGTTACTATTCCGTATGTCTTGTTAATTGGTGTAATTGCTTTTTTCACCATCAGTAATACAACACCAAAACCGCCTGAACTGTGGAAAGAATTTTTTAAAAGCGATTCACAAACAAATTTATTTATTGGCGATCACTTTGGAATTACAGGAAAAACAATCACCAAAGGTTACGGTTGGACCCGTGATTTCGATATCAACACAAATGAAGAGTTTCATGCTTTTATTGATAAAAACCCAGAATTAAAAAAATTAATCAAACCTTCTAAATACAGTTACAGCACACGCATGGGCGCTTTAGCTACTCAGAAAATTCAAAGTTTTTTTCAGCAACATAATCATAATTTTGACATCAGGTTCTCTACACAAACTTCTATTCCAGAAATTAAAGAAAAGAATGTAATCTACGTAGGGCCAACAAAAAACAAAAATCAATTTTTACCTTTTTTTAATGAAGGAAATCCGTTCTGTAATATTTCTAATGACTTTATAACGATTAAAAATCACCCTAAAATAAAAGACCAAACTATTGATTTAAAATCTAAAACAGAATCCGAAGAATATGCCATTGTTTCTAAATACAAAAGCTTAGGACATAAAGAGCATTTTGTATTTTTTTCACAACATGATATTGGCGTAAGTGCAACTGTTGCTTATTTTACAAATATTGATAGCATTACAAAATTTGAAAACAACTATTTAAAAGAGCAACATCACTTTACAGCTATTTTTAAAGTAAAAGGGGTTAACAGAACCGACACTAATATTCAACTTTTAGACGTTATTCCTTTTTAAAAACAAGAATTCTGTAACAAAAAAATCTCTAAGAAATGTCTTAGAGATTTTTTTAATTTTATAGAATGAAGGTAAATAAATAATTTGAAACTTATTAATTTCAAATTCATCACCTGAATTAATGTTTTTAGATTAGTCTATAGTTTGAAAACTTCCCCACCAATCATTTTTAGGGTCAAAATCTGGTGATAAATAAGACATTCTTTGTTTCTCTAGACTTTCTAACCTTTTAGTTGCTATTTTTTGTAAATATGCTGCCTCTAAAGCCGCATTATACGTCGGATCTTTCTCTGGATAATTTGCGCCTACTTCTTTCAAGTAATTAAAAAGCTCTGTTTTTAATGCCGATGCTATTTCTTGATTTTCTTTTGAAATTTCATGTATTTCAGCTTCATCATTTTTTAAATTGAATAACTCTCCTCTACCATCTTCATAATAATGAATAAATTTCCAATCACCTTTTCTAATTACTGATGAAGGCTCTCCTCCTTGATTTCCATAATGTGGATAATGCCAAATTAACGGACGCTCTTTGATAGTTCCTCCTGTTAACAGCGGTAATAAACTAACGCCATCTAAATGCTCTTTTGGTTTTAACTTTAATCCAACCAAATCTAACAATGTAGGATAAAAATCTGTACCAGTAACTGGTGTATTATTCTCTTTAATTCTCTTTTTTATCCAAGGAACTTTTATAAAATATGGTTCCTTAATTCCTCCTTCATATTGATATCCTTTACCTCCTCTTAATGGCAAATTGGAAGTTGAGTTAGAGTCTCCTGCAGAAACGCCTCCGTTATCAGAAGTAAAAACAACAATGGTGTTTTCGGCCAATCCTAAATCTTCTAATCCTTTTAAAACTTCTCCAACTGCATCATCCATAGATTCTACTAAACCAGCATAAATAGGATTGTCTTGCGTTTCTCTCATTGGCAAAAATTTCTTCATTTTAAAAGAAGTCTCAGCAATGCCATTTTTCTCAGCTTTCTTACGATATTTTGCCCATTTATCTTTTGTTGTTTGAATTTTTCCGTGTACTGCATAGAAAGACAAGTAAGCAAAGAATCTGTTGTCTTTATTCTCTTTCATAAAGTTTACCGTTTCTTTTGCCAAACGCATACTTAGGTTCTCACCATCTTTTCCATCCTTTAAGTTATCATTTTTATATGGAGAAAAATAACCTCCACGAGGTCCACCAGCATCCCAACCACCTTTATTAACATCAAAACCATGATCTTCTGGCCACGATCCTTTTTCTCCTAAATGCCATTTACCTGCAAAAAACGTTGCATATCCGGCAGCTTTTAAGGCTTCTGGTAACGTAACATCTTTATGAGACAAGCTATGTTTATACTTGGCTGGCATTAATTTTGAAAACCTTTTTTTCTCTCTCCATTTTTCTCCTTCACGTGCACCAATCCAATCTGTAATTCCGTGACGTGCAGGAAATTTACCATTCATAATACTTGCTCTAGATGGACTACAAACTTGGCATGCAGCATAACCATTGTTAAAAACGGTTCCCTCTTTTGCGATACGATCAATATTTGGCGTTTCATAAAAACTATCGTTTCTATAACTTAAATCATTATAACCATAATCATCTGCTAAAATAAATAGGATATTTTTCTTTGCTGGTTCTTTAGATTTTTCATCAACTTTCTGCTTGGTATTACAAGACATTAGCAGTACAATTGCTGCGGATAAAAGGATTGTTACTTTTTTCATTTTTTTTTATTTATCAACATTATTATATTCAATAGGAATGGCAATATTCCCATTTACATTATTATCATAAACGGCCACATAAATCATAATGGGCTGCCCTTTTTCATTGGTTAACACAAAAGGTCGTTCCACTCGTTTTGGTTTCCAAATTGTTCCGTCCGAAAGTACAAATTCTTTCTTCATAAAAACACTTCTTTCATCTTGTTGCCAATCAAAACCATTCTCTGAACTAAACAAAGCTAAGTCCTTTTTTCCCATTACATGGCAAACCATATAATGCTTGTTCAGAATTTGGTCAAACCAAATACACGCATCTTCTGTTTGAGCTTCTGCATACACTGGTTTCTTTTTAAAATTAAAAGGACCTTCTGCCTTATCTGAACTACCTACTAACTGAATTCTAAAAGGTTTTTCGTGTTTTAAATCATCACCTTTCATAATCATTAAATACTTATTGTCTTTATAAATTACTGCAGGATTCACGGCTATTTTTTTAAACTTTACATTGTCGGGTTCAACTACAATGTTTTTTGATCTTACAAAAGGTCCCGCTGGATTACCTGCCACAGCAACACCTATACGTTGGCTATCTCTAATGGCACTTCTGTTGTTATTAAACCAATCTTCATCAGGATATTCAATTTTATCTTTTTCAAGTAACGCCTTAATATCATTGGCTATATAATACAAACAAATTTTTCCTTCGGCAATAGTAGCATACGGATTGTGAGAATTATTTACATCCCATCCATTCGTTTTTCTATCTTGTAAAACAACATTTACAAATTTAAATGGGCCTGCTGGATTGTCTGAAACGGCGTGTGCAATTTCACAATTGGTCATCCAGCCTTTGTGCTTATATTTCTTGTTCCAACGAGAATAATAGGCATGGTATTTTCCTTCCCATTTTACCACACTTAATCCCCAAACATAATTCTCTGGCTCTACCAAAACTTGTTTAGTTGTCTCACTATTTTGAAAATTGGCTACTGTCTCTGGCGATAGTGGCGTAAAACTGATATTTTTATAATCTTTTATCACCTCAACTTTCTGTTTATTCTGCTCGTTAGATTTACATGATAATAACGCAAAAAAGCTAATAGCAACTAGTATATATTTTCTAATCATAAATTTGTATATTTTATTCAATTTTATTTTAAAACATCTTGATCAATTAATCAGCATTTTCCATATAAATGAGTTCTTTCTGATATTTGCTATCAAAAAAAGGTTGGTATTTATACTGAATACCAGGTGTTTTAGAATTCCTGTTTTTGTATTCTAAGTTAAAAAACTTCAAATCTTTAACATGTAAAATGTAATTTTCTAAAACCTCTTCAATACGATACGTTAATGCCGTTTCATCCCAACGATACCAATCTTTGAATTTACCTGATCCATTTTGCTCTATTCTCTTCTCGATTTCAACAGCTTTTTTTGCATGCTCTAAAGCTGCATAGGCTGCTAATTGACTTTTATGATACTCTTTATTTAAATAGTATTTTAATGATTTTGAAAAATCTGCAGCCATCCCAGTTAAGTTGAACATTTTTTCTGTAGGAAGTGCCATATCTATAGTATAAAAATTTAACCTACTCCCTTTTAATTCTCCTTTAGCTTCTAAAGTATGTTGCACCGAAACGGCCCATTTATCTTCAGCTAAATTATATATTTCTGAATACGCATCCAAGGCAAAATCCATTTTCGAATTAAAATCTTTCAACTTTAAAAATGCTTTTTTCCCTTTACCAGGAAACTCTTTCTTAAAAAAACTAGGATCCATTTCTTTTTGATACGCCATATTTAATAAGCGTTCTACATAAAAGAAGTACCATTCATCTCCTGGCTTTCGTTCTGGATCTCCCAAATCAAATTGATTTGTAAAAAAGTCTTTATAACTCTGTACAACTGCCTGTGAACTGGTATTGAATTTATCTTTAGCATACCAATCGAAATAATAATTACCATTAGGTTGATTTTTATACGAATCAAAATCATTCATATAATTCACCATTTGCTGCACTCCAAATATTTTCTCTTTAAAATTACCAACGTTTAACACAATCATATCGGTTAAACCATGCGTAATTGCCTTGTCCATTTCTCTATGTAAAACATCTGGATGAATGGTGTTTATACGCAAATGTGTTCTACGATTGTGATATGATACATGTTGATAAACGCCTTTACCTAATTTTGTGTTCTCTGCAGATTTCCATGTGCCTTCCGGAAATGTTCCGTAACCTTGATCTGAAAACAATATCATGGTATTTTTTGGATAATTAATTAGTCCATCACGATACATTCCGCCCAGTTCTCCCCATAAATAACCACACACTAAAGGATCTTCTTCACCTCTAATTTCTTTGATAAGGTTGTACTGCGTTTCAATAACTTCGTTTACAATTTTTGCTTTCTCAGCCGCAGAACTTTTACGAGACATACTGGGGTCATCGTCCCAAAAAGCACGATCTAATAATCCTCTAAAATTTAACGTCCAAATGACATTTTTTCCTTTTTGTCTTTCAATAGCATCTCTCCAAAACTTCACAAAATATTCTTTATGTGTAGACCAAGAATACGGAATATTCTTTGGCCAATATAATGGCACACTTCCTACAGGTTCTGCATGATGTTGTGCAATATACAAGCCCATGTCTGATGCTAATTTAAGATGCACTTCATCTGCTAAAACCAGTGTAGAAGGAATTACACCTGTCATTTTAAGTCTTAACATGGTTTCGTAAAATTTCTCCATGAATTCAAGATTGAAACCATATTCAAGTTTTTCCATCTCAAAACCAACAATTAAATCTTCATCATTCACAAAAAACACCCGATGTTTATACGTATACTTTTTTGATGAAATTTTTCCAGTTTTAATTTTGATAGAACTCACCATTTCGGGTACAATATCTGTAAAATAGATAAATGGATCTATGCCTAAATAATCTTCTGAAAAAGCATAAATAGCGTGAATTAAACCCAATTCATCCGTTCCATTAAAAATGATTTTTTTATCAGAAATTTCAATTTTATAACTATCAAAATCTTTACTATTCTTATCAATATTCAACTCAATAAGTATAACTTCTTTTGATGATTTTGTCGTTCCAAATTTTACATTGAAATCTTTTTTAAGCGCTTTTACAGCATACATAACCGCTTTGGAATTGCTATTATCTGTAATGGCAATATTGTTATATATTTCTATGTTCTTTGCGCTAAGTACGGTTACTGAAAAGAAAAAGAATAGTAATCCAAACGTTTTCCTTAATTTTAAATCCATTTTATATTTCATATTAATCTGCTTTCAATTTAGAATACCCAATAATTAATTCTCCTTTTTTAGTTTTCCCTAATAATTTACCTACAAAATTCTTATTAGTAATGCCGTTTCCATCACCAGAAAATATTACAATAAGGTCTTTTCCTTTCTTTTTTGTTTTAAAGATTTTACATCCTTTACCAAAATCTACTTCTTCAGTTGCACCATATCGCAAAGAGTTTAAATCAATATCCTTCTGAGCATCAAATCCTTCTTCAGAAATAATTCTAATTTTTATGCTTTTAGTATCTTTATTTATCTTCTTTTTATTCAGCATTTTAATCCGCTTATGCAAAACTAACGGCATAATTATATTTTTTGAATTATGATTATCTTTTGCTAAATCATCAGCTTTAGGAACATCAATAACAGCCAAAGATAAATGGGTTGCTCTACCAAATTCATCTTGTAAAACATGAGGTCTTTCTAACTTATACCAATGTGTTTGCGTACCATCTTCGTACGAAGTATCATGTGGCGTATACGCTGTTCCAAGGTTAAATTTCCAATGAATTCCATCTGGTGAACGTAAATAAATTGCTCTATAATCCCAAAAAGCGTTGATCATCATATGAAACTGTACATCATCTTTCCAAAGTACTGGATCTTCATAACCCGATTTGCGGTATTTTTCAGGAATTATTGGATTGTGTCGAATCTCTTTTGAAACAATTTGATAAGGTCCTAAAGGATTTTCCCCATCACTTAAAATCATACTTCCCGCTTTGGAAACAAATAAAAAACGACCATCATTTAACTGCACACCCGATAAATTTCTTGAATACACATAACTTCTTCCTTCCGAAACATCAGAATTAGCAAGGTTTACTTCCATAGTTCCTAACCTTTTCCAAGGTCCAGCCATCGTTTTTGAAGTGAATAAAGTAGCTTCCCAATCTATTAAGGAATATAGCATATAAGTACCATCATTTAATAAAATAACATCAGGATTATGACCCAATCCATTGTGGAAATCATACACTAAATCTCTCTTCACTTTATAAGGACCAATCGGATTATCAGAAACAGCGTACGCAACGGTGGAAGACGGCCATTCCAAATGTCCTTTAGTCGCATTTGCAGGCCAACGTGCAACATTCATATGGTATTTACCATCTTTATCCTTCACAGGTCTTCCTCCCCAATAACTCCATTCTGGATCTTCAATTCCGTTATTTGGATCACGAGGAATTACTCCGTCAGCTCCCCAAACATCCGATCTTAATTTATCTGAAATTGGCATTGGTAAAATTAAATCGCTAAACGACGTGCCAAAAACAGCTTTTACTTTCGCTTTTACAGGTTTTGATACCTTGCTTTTATTGCCGCTAAAATCATATGTGAAAATAAAATAAGTGTTTTCTACATCTTTAACCGGCGTAAAATCTACAAACTTATCTTTCTTAATATTGTATGCAATCTGACGTAAATTATTTCCTTCGGAATCATCTCTGTACACAGCATAACTTGCCGCATCTTTGTCAATACTTTTTTTCCAATTAAGTTGAATTTCAGTTTCAAAAACAGTCGCCTTTAAATTTGTTGCAGAAGCCGGAGCCACTTTATCCATTTTGGTGATGGTTGCCACTGGCGATTTTGAAGATTCTTTATCCCCAACTCTTGTTACCAAATAATGATATTCCTTACCGTTTATTAAACTTGAATCGGTATAATTAAACCCCTTTATATTGCTTGCCAATTTTTTATAAGCATTGCCTATTGTCTCGCCTCTATAAACATTGTATAAAACACTTTCAGTGGATTTACTATCAGACCATTTTAAATTAATTCCTTCGGAAACAACTTTAGCAGTTAATACTTTTGGTCCATTTGTTTCAGAAGCCTGAACGCTAATATTTACATAATTAATAAAAACTTTAACCCCTTCACTCCCATATAAAATAGCTCTTACAAAAGGCATTCCGTTTGCAGCATCTTCCTTAGTAATGGTATAAGTTCCCTTAAATTCTTGCACTTTTAAATCACCTCCTTTAATTGCAATATTTTCAGCCAATATTCTTTCTTTATCACCAAAAACAAGACTAATTGTAATTTTTGCTCCGCAATCGTATTCAGAATCAGTTCCAAAACCCCAATTTAAAACATCACCTGTAACAGGTTTATTATATGCTGAAATATTGTCTAACACTTTCGATTCTATAATTCCTTTTGAAACAGAACTATAAATTCTGCCTTGAAACAAGGCCATCTGGCTATCTCCTGTGTGTTTATTTTGACCGTGACTGCAAGTCCACATTGGTGATTGTAAACCTTTCCTCCAAGAATGTGCTTTTACCAATTCAAAATTCCCATCGTTTACATTTTGATGAGGTGAATTATCTCCTAACAAAGTAATTTGTGCAAACAAATTACTTTGAAAAAGAAACACTATAAAAAAAAGAATTAGTATTTTTTTAATACTAGAGTAAAAAGGTTTTTGGCGCTTCATTTTAATTGAATTATTTAATAGTTTTTAACATTTCATAATGCTTTTTATCCCATGCTATTGGGGTTTTCATATCTTTAAACCATTTATGAAATTCTGCTTTAAAAGTGCTTACAATTTTCGGGTGATTGGCTATTAAATCTTTAGATTCTGTAGGATCTGCATCAAGATCATATAACATTGGCGCTCCAAGACCCATCATTTGAACCAATTTCCATTTCCCACTTCTTACCGCCCAAGAAGGTGGTGCATTGTCTTTTTTATACGGAAAATCACTTTTAGGTCTTGCATCTCCTCCAGGAACATGAGAGCCTGCCCAAAATAAATAAGGATGCACAACTTTTGTCTCTTTTTGATTAAAAATAGGCAACAAATTTACTCCATCTAATTCGTCTTTTTTAGAAGCTTTAATTCCTGCGGCGGCCAAACTTGTTGGCAAAATATCTAACGAAGAAATCATTTCGTTACGAACTTGTCCTGCTTTAATCATTTTTGGCCAACGCATTAAATACTGAACGTGGTAACCACCTTCCCATTGTTCACGTTTAAATCCATTCCAAGGCGCATTATTTCCTTTATACCAATAAGACAAACCACCGTTATCACTTAAAAAGTAAACTAACGTATTCTCTTCTAAGTTCTTTTCTTTTAAATAATCTAATAATTTACCAATACTGTCATCCAGTGCTGCCAACATTCCCAGCATATTATTATCCCCTTTTTTACCGGTATCAAACTTATCACTATATTCTTTTGGAACTTGATTAGGCCCATGAACAGCATTGTATGCCAAGTACATAAAGAAAGGCTTATCCTTTGTATCTTCTATAAAATTGATGGCTTCATTGGTAAACTGAAACGTTAAATAGTCGTGTTTTTTAACTTTTTTCTTCCCGTCAAATAAAATTGGAGAATTAAAATAATCCGTTTGAGCACTATTAAAACCATAGTATTTATCAAATCCGCGATCTATTGGGTGCTGCCCTGGCAACTTCACACCAATATGCCATTTTCCAATAGCCGCCGTAGTATATCCTGCTTTTTTAAAATAAGTTCCCATTACCTTTTCCGAAGCTGGCACTCCAGGTCCTCTTTGGCTATCAAAATTCGCATAAGAACCAAAACGTTGCTGGTAACGCCCGGTAAGCAATCCTGAGCGCGAAGGTCCACAGACCGATGCAGTAACGTAAGCATTGGTAAACTGCGCACCTTCTTTAGCTATTCTATCAATATTTGGTGTTTTTATGCGATCTGGATCTTGTCCGTAAGTTCCCGTGGTAGCATAGCCCAAATCATCAGCTACAATTACTATAATATTAGGTTTTTTATTTTGTGCTAAAGCAGAATGCCCAATTAGTATAAGGCAACCCGCAATTAAATTGAAAATTATTTTTGATTTCTTCATTATCTGTTTTTATTTAAAAATCACTAAAATTTAAAAAAATTCTCCTTAACTATTTAATCGTTTTTAACTCCTCATAATACTTATTATCCCAAGCAATTGGCGGAGTCATATCTTTAAACCAAACATTAAACTCTTTCGTTAATTTACGAACTAAATTTTCGTTTTCATCAGCAACATCTTTCGATTCCGTTGGGTCATTTTTCAAATTAAATAATAAAGGTTTCCCTTTTTTCTCCATCATTTGAACCAATTTCCAATCTCCACTTCTAACTGCCCAAGTAGGTGGCGCATTATCTGGTTTATATGGTAATTTTATCTTTTTTCCTTTATTACCCTGAATTACATCTAAATGAGAACCTGCCCAAAAAAGAGTGGAATTCACTTCATTCTTTGTATCACTCTTAAAAACAGGTAAAATATTTACACCATCTAAATGTGCATTTTTTGGTTCTTTAATTCCAGCCGCAGCCAAACTTGTCGTTAACACATCTAAAGAAGAAACCAATTCTTCTCTAGTTTGTCCTGCTTTTATTTTGGCTGGCCAACGCATCATAAATTGTACGTGAGTTCCTCCTTCCCATTGTTCTCGTTTAAATCCTCTCCAAGGATCATTACTTCCTTTCCACCAAGATGGTAAACCGCCATTATCACTTAAAAAATAAACCAATGTATTTTCTTCTAAATCTTGTGCTTTTAAATAATTTAAGACACGGCCAACACTATCATCTAAAGCACTTACCATGGCAGCTTGTTTGCTCATACCCTTCGAATATTTGCTAAACTTTTTAATATAATCTTCTGGCGCTTGATTTGGACCATGAACAGCATTGTAGGCTAAATACATAAAGAATGGTTTTTCTTTATCTTTCTTTTTAGCATTGTCTATAAAATCGATTGCTTCGTCTGTAAATTGAAACGTTAAATATTTATGTTTTTTAACTTTTGTTTTTCCATCGAACAAAATTGGCGAATTAAAATAATCTGTCTGAGCACTGTTAAACCCGTAATATTTGTCGAAACCTCTATCTAAAGGATGCTGTCCTGGTAATTTAACACCAATATGCCATTTACCAATTGCAGCCGTTGTATAACCCGCATCTTTAAAATAACGTCCCATGGTTACTTCACTTGCCGGAACTCCAGGTCCGCGTTGGGTATCAAAATTGGCATAAATCCCAAAACGTTGTTGGTAACGCCCTGTTAACAAGGCAGAACGCGATGGTCCACAAACATTTGCCGTTACATAAGCATCTGTAAATTTGGCTCCTTCCTTTGCTATTCTATCGATGTTAGGCGTTTTAACCTGATTAATTTTCCCGTACACATTGGTAGTTGAATAACCAAGATCATCGGCAACGATAACAAGAATATTTGGTCTTTTATCTTGTGAAAAACCAATATTAATAAATCCTAAAACAGCAATAAAAACAACTTGTAACTTCTTAAACTTCATCATTATTTTATTTCTTATTAACAATAACTGTAATGTTTTACTTCAGTTTAATTAATGCTCTATTCACCTTTATATTTCTAGTGGTAACATTTTTAACGTTATCCAAAATAACGGGAGCTCTCATATCCTTTTTATTTGTTCTTATAGAAATATTCTCAAGATTCAAACCATTCATATGACGCGCATAAATTCCGAAAACAGGCAAGGATCCAACTGTAAAGAACTCTGGCCATCTTTTCATGTTTTCTAACGTATATTCTTTTACTTCTTCTTGTTTTGCATCTTCTTCAGACACGCCACCTGAAACAATAAAATCTACATTGGTAATAGAGATGTCTTCTATTTCATGCCCAGGAATTCCAGTTAAGAAAAATGCGGAATGACGATCTCCTTTAGAATTATCAACAATAATATTATCAAATTTCATATTGTGCATTCTTTTTAGCGGCTCGTAAGTACCTATTGGAGTATCTACACTAGCCGTTTGTTTACAAAAAGTCATAAAAATTGGTCTTGGTACATTTTCCATCACTAAATTAGAAAAGGTCATGTTACTCATTTCGCCACCTTCCATTTGTTGAATTTTTAAACCCGAATCTTGAATATCTTTAAAAGTACAATTAGACACGGTTACATATTCTATATTTCCTCTAGACAAAAGTCCAATTCGCATTCCTCCCCATTTGGTTGTAAAATTACAATTGGTTACCGTAATATTTCTACATGGTTTATTAGGAAGTGATGCTTGTAAACAAATACTATCGTCACTATTATCAAAACTGGAATTACTTACACGTACATCTTGACAACCATCAAAATCTAATCCGTCTCCATTAAAATTTGCTCTACTGATTATCGTTATGCCATCAATAGTAATGTTATTGCAATACAACCAAACAGAAGTCCACGAAGCTGGGTTTATCAAATGAATATCTCGCATAGAAATATCAGAACAATCTTTAAAACGAAGTAACATTGGACGTTGAGACAATTTTCCTTTTACTTTTTTTTTCGGAAAATATTCTAAATGCCCATTTCCATCTATAGTTCCATGCCCTTCAATAGCAAAAGAAGTCGCATTTTCTGCATAAATTAAACAAAGGTCTTTAGTCGTTTCTCTTGCATACATCACTTTATGCACGCCTTCTATTGCATAATCTTTTTGATATTTACTTCCCTGTAAAACAGTACCATTATCAATATGTAAAGTCACGTTGCTTTTCATAAAAATGGTTCCGATGACATAGATTCCGCCTCCATCTACCATTACGGTTCCGCCACCTTTTTTTGTACAGTCATCAATGGCTTTTTGCACCGCTACCGTATTTATGGTTTTCCCGTCATTAACAGCTCCATATTTTGAGATATTAAATTCTCTTGCTTGCAGCATGATTGTAAAAAACAAACAAACTATAATTCCTAAATTTCTTTTACTTTTCCCCATGTTATTTAGATGTTTTTCTATTAATTATTTCATCAACTTTAGTGTCTAAAGGAACTTTCTTTACTCCTAATATTTTTCTAGCATTCAAAATTTCATCACCTGTTTTCTTTTGCCAATCAGAAAGAACATTTTTATAGCTTTCAACTATCTTTTGATAATTCGTATCGTCTGCTAAGTTTTTTATTTGATCAACATCTCTTTCTAAATCATACAATTCAATAGCTATTCTTTTTTCTGATGCGTAATAAATTTCTTGTAGAGCAGTCAATTTATTTTCCTTTTGAAGTTGAACCATACTTTTAAAAGAAAGAGTTCTTCTTGCATACCCATTCCCATTGAAAGGAATTTCTGGAAAATAATGATAAATAAACTGATATTCCTTTGAAATCACTGAACGAGAAGCATCAAAAGTTCCGTCCATACCATCTTTGGTAGCAAACAAATATTTCCGTTTTTGTAAATCGCTTCCTAATAAATTTAAACCTTCCATCGTTGTTGGAACGTTTGTTTTTGCCGCTGTTAAACACGTTGGAGCAATATCTATAATGCTTGCCAATTCAGAATTTACACTAGACTTTATAACTTTTCCAGGCCAACGAATAATCATAGGAATCTTAATTCCTGTAGTCCACAATTGTTGTTTGTGTCTAGACAACGTTGCTCCATGATCAGAAGCCAAAATAACCAACGTATTTTTATCTAAACCTTCGTTTTTTAAAGCTTTTAAAAATTTACCAACTTCAAAATCTACATGAGAAACTGCATCCATGCTAGCTGTTAAAACGGATCGCACTTCTTTGGTATCTGCGTAATGCGGCGGAATTTTAACTTGGGTAGAATCGATTGAAACTCCGTTTTCCTTGGCCCATTTTCTACCTGGAATAAATCCATGTTTTTTGCCAGTTTCTATATTAGCATAGGCGAAAAAAGGTTGGTTTTTACTTTTTTTATCCCAAACACCTCCTTTAAAATAAGTTGCTATGTTTTTGGGGTTGATGATCTTTAAATGTTCAAAAACTTCTTTCCCACTTTCTTGATTGTTTTCGGGTTTCCCTCTATCAAAATTTAAATCCGTTTTTGCTGTAGCTCCATAAATCTTATTATACATACGATCTCCATCACTTTTAAAATTGACCGTAAAATAACCAGCATCTTTCATCAATTCAGTCAAAATAAAATAGCCTTTCGGTAATTTATCTATATAAGTACTTCTATGATGTGCTGCTCCAATAGTAGAAGCATAACACCCTGTAAATAACGTTGTATGACTAGGACTACATACTGCTGCAGCGGCATAAGAACGCGTAAACAACATCCCTTCCGATGCCAATTTATCAATGTTTGGTGTTTTAACTAAATCATTTCCATAACAACCAAAATTAGGATCTAAATCATCTAAAAAGAGAATTAAAACATTAGGAGGCTGAACTTTCTTTTTGTTTTCTTTTTTCTTTAGATGGATTGTTTCGTTAATAGATTCGGATACTTCGATATTGTATTCTTTTGTACTCATGCTAAGAGTACAAAAGAAAAAACTCAACACCGTTATTTTAAATTTCACCATTTTATTTTAAACTATTTTGTTTTTGGAAACACCGTCATTCTTAAATAAGTAGTACCTAAAGGAACGAGAGTTATTACCTTTTCTTGTTTGTCTAAAGTCAATTCTTTAGGAAAACTCGGTGCGTGATGCGTTCCTTCAATGTTCCAATTCATTACTTTTTTGGCGGGTATTTCTATTTTTACTGGGGTATTTTCAAGATCCCAAGGATACTTAGTTTCATCTGCATTTATTTGTATGAATTTAGCATCACTAATATCTTTTACGTTTAAGGCATAGTTCCAATCTGATGTTGGATACATTAATTTATTAGGGAAATTAATCAGTTTTGGATTTCCAATAAAAGGAAATTTTATGCTTTTATTTTCTACATTCAATGAATACACTAAAGGACCTCTTTCAACTGCTACGCCTTCGTTTTCTGTACCCCAAGTTGTTAATTTCATTTCCATAGGAAGATGTAATTCAATTTGGTCGCCATTTGAAAAATTACGTTGAATTTTTGCCATGCCTTGTTCTATAACAAATTTTTTCAATGTTTTTCCATTCACTTTAATTTCAGGTTTTGTACACCAAGCAGGAATACGCATACCGAAAGAAAAATTGGCTTTTTGATTCATATGAAACGTAAAGCGGATGTTTTCATCAAATGGGTAGTTGGTTTTTTGTTGAATTTTAATTTCTTCGTGATTCTTTTTGAAAGTGAAATCTGAAGCTCCATATAGTGCCGCAGTTACACCAGAATTATCCGCATTTTCTAACCACATTCTACCAACATAAACAGGCATCAATCGATGGATGTTTCCTGTACAACATTCAGTATCATGACCTGTACGGTAACACATACGACCTAAGGCCATGCCTCCCCAATCTTTATCCATATTAAACTGGCTGGTTTCTTCGGCAGCAACGGGTTGGTTTGGGGCTGAATAATATTGATGTGCTTTAAAATTTTTGTCTAAAGCTCCTAATCCTGCATTAAAAATAGCGCGTTCAATAAGATCTCCCCAATGCCCATCATTGGTTGCCATGAGTAAATAACCAAGACTCCAAGAAAGGTCTATGATATCGCAGGTTTCATGAGCCATATTTATTGATTTCCCCGACAAATGTTCAACAGAGCTTTGTACTCCATCCACTAAAAAATGATGCTTTTCTAATTTGTTAATAGCATTGATAGTTGCATCGAGGTATTTTTGTTCTCCAGTATATAGGTATAAAATAGCGGGAAGTTTTGCTTGTTCAACAAATCCAACACCATGACCTCCAGGTTTTTTGTTAGAAAGCATTCTGTCTAACATTTTTGATGAGAGTTCGTTATCAATTTCATTTATTTTGTATTCACCTCCCAAGCTCGTGTTTTTAATATTATGTATACTATTTTTTGCTAATTCAAGTAATTTTTCATTACCTGTTTTATTATACAACCATAAAATGGGCTCTATGCTCATTAATCCACGACCTTCATTAAATAAACGAGGGCTATCAAGAAAATGTTTTGACATTTTAGAAATTATATCTTTGTTGTGAGTGACATCATAATCAGCCATCATTCCTCGGAAATACACTACTCTTGCCCAATCATCTGCTTTAGGCTGCCCTAAAATTCCTGTTTCATCAACGTTATTAAGCGTATAGTTAATGTTTTTTTGAGTGTAATCAATTAATTTTTTATCACCAATTAAATACCCACAACGTAATGAGCCATCTAAATAATAAGCCGTTTGTTCGTATGGCCAAAGGTCTTTTCCAACATGTCCAACAGGAATGTGAATGTCTTCCATCCACATATTTGTATTATAAGGATATCCAGAAACAGAGGGGCTTCCAGACAATCCATCAGCTTGTCTTTGCAAGAACTCTTTAATCCAGCCCTGTGGTTTAATAGAAGTTAGAGCGACTTCTTTAGTTTTTCCATAGTAATTTTGTGCATGTATGCTTTGAGAAATAAAACAAAGCAACAATAGTTTTACTGCGTATTTTAGAATCATTTTTGTCATGTTTTAGCTTATCGTTATTTTAAATTAGGAAGATATCCTTTGTTCATCTTTATAAGCAAAGGCAATAAATCAGCAATAATCTTAGGACTTGTAGCTGCTATATTAACGGTTTCATTAGGATCTTTATCGTGATCAAACAACATTAATTCTTGTTTCTTACCATCATTAAAAACAGCCAATCTATAACGGTCTGTTCTCATACTAATTTGATCTCTCCAATAACTAAGCACAGCCTCTCTTGTAGACTTTTTAGGATTTTTAAGTATGCATGCAAAACTTTTACCATCTAAATTTTCAGGTTTTGTAATGTTTGCTAAATCACAAAGGGTTGGATAAATATCAACAGCAGCTATCAAACTTTTTGTTTCCTTTCCTGCTTTTTCCATTTTAGGCGTTTTCACGATCATGGTACTTTTCAAAGCATTTTCGAAAGTACTGTGCTTGCCCCAAATTGTTTGATCTCCCAGATGCCAACCATGATCTCCCCAAACAACAACAATGGTGTTTTTATCTAATTTTAATTTCTTCAATCGATCTAAAACTTTACCAACTTGTGCATCAACATAAGAAACAGATGCAAAGTTTCCATGGATTACCTGTCTAGCATAATCATCGGAAATACGAACTCCTGCCCCACCTTTTTCAGGCGAATAATACTGTCCAAAAAACTCACCACTTTGGTGTAAAAATTCTTTAGCAACTCCTGTTGGAGCTTCTGGATTTGGAGATAATGGAATTTCTTCTCTTTTATATAAATCCCAGTATTTTTTTGGTGCAGAAAATGGTAAATGAGGTCTTAAAAACCCAACAGCCATAAAAAATGGTTTATCAGATTTAGCTCTTTTTTCCAATTCTTTTATAGCTACCTGTGCTAATCTACCATCTGGATAAGCCTCATCTTCTACTTCTAACATCTCAAAAGGAGGCGTTGTTTTTTTATTTCTTTTTTGTCCGTTGGCATACATTTGATACCCATCTTTATTCTTTAAAAATGCATTCCAACTATTTGGTAATTCTAATTTATTCTTATAACTCCCACTTATACTATGGCTAATTTTACCCATACCAACGGTATAGTAACCGTTTCGTTTTAAATGATGAATAAAAGTCTCGGGATCTTTTTTTTTCTTAATTTTTGCTAATTTTTTACCTAAAATATGATGACCTATTTCTTCTTTAGATTTTAAATTTTTCCCAGTCAACATTACTGCTCTTGACGGTCCACAAGTAGGAACTTGTGCAAAATGATTTGCAAACAATCGTCCTTCAGAAGCCAGCGCATCTAAATTAGGCGTAATCATATGGTTTAAACCGTATGCGTTTAATTGCGGACGTAAATCGTCAATAGCAATAAATAAAATATTGGGTTGTTTTTGCTGAGCGCTCATTGTAGTTACACTCATTAAAAATATAGCAACTATTATTTTTATAATTTTCATATTTTATTGTTTTTAGTTTACTTCCAACGAAGTTGTTCTTAACCTAATACGTTCTTGTATTTCATATAATTTTAAATAATCTGGTCCTAGTTTTTTACAATACTTTTCGATTGCTTTACTCTTTTTATCCCAAATATCATACAAGTTTTTCAATTCAGGAATTAACATTCCCTTTTCTCTACCAATGCCAACCACAGCAAAATAAGACATTGGCAATTTATCCATTCCCATAAATGTTTTTAATTTCACTTTATTAGATGCTAGTTTTTCAACAATAGACAAGCCAATGGCTCTTCTGGTTTTCATCAGCTTGACATACTTACCATCTTTTTCTAATTTTTCGATTGCTATTTTCGCTTCCGCGGAATAATAAGGTTGGTAATACTCATGAGATTTTAATCCAGTAAGAGCATCCGTTTTGTTAATCCAATTCCTGTAAACTCTATCTAATGAATCTACAAGCTTTGGATACTGATTTGCTAAATTATTGGTTTCCGTTCCGTCTTTCTTTAAATCATATAACTCCCACGGATAATCGTATAAATGAAGAATAGCACCATCACCACCATCAGAAACTATTTTCCAGTCTCCAGCTATTAACATTCTACTTCCTTGAAAATAACCTTTAAAATTATCTCTTTTTACTTCTTTTCCTTCTTTAATTGCAGGAACTAAACTCTTACCAGAAAGCGACTTAACTTTCCAAGATGTTTTTAAATTTCCTTCTTGTGGAACAGTCCAAATATCCCCTTCAGGATATGTAGCATTGGCTAGTTCTAAAAAAGTGGGCATCAAGTCTGTTATATTTCCTTTTTGATTAGATATACTTCCTTTTGCTAAATTTCCGTTTGGCCAATTCACAATAAACGGTGTTACCTGACCACCATTAAAAGTGGAACGTTTGTAACTTTTAAAAGGCGTATTGGAAGCATTAGCCCACTCAATACCTAATTTTGCTTGAGAATCTTTTTCTCCAGGTTTATTCTTTTGATTTTTACCATCCCACATATGTCCTTCTGCATTACCTCCATTGTCCGACAGAAAAACAATCAAGGTATTCTCTTTTTTACCGATAGCTTCTAATTTTGCCAACAGTTTCCCTATATTTTGATCCATTCTATCTACCATTGCTGCATAGGTTGCCATGGTTAAATCTGCAATATCTTTATTTTGATACGCTTCCCAAGCAGGAATTTTATTGTCTCGCTCAGATAGTTTCCAATGCTTAGGAACAATCCCCATTTCTCGTTGACGCTTAAAACGTTCATCACGAATTTTGTCCCAACCTTTTACGTATTTGTTTCTGTATTTTGCGATATCCTCAGGCCATGCTTGTAACGGATAATGTGGTGCATTATAAGAAACATAAAGAAAAAATGGTTTTTTAGAATCTTTTACATCCTCTAAGTAACCAATGGCTCTATCTGTAAAATTATCTGTTGCATAAAATTCATCATTGGGTTTAAAGTCTTTTATCTGTTCCGAATTCTCCCAATAATTATCCTTTGAAGATGGGTTAAAATAATTAAAAGCGCCTTTAAGATTTCCGAAACATTTATCAAAACCTCTTTTAGCCGGATTTTCTTTTCCATGCCATTTTCCAGACATTAATGTTTTATAACCTGCTTTTCTCAGCATTTCTGCGATGGTTACGCCATTTACCATTTGATCAGGTGGGCCAACGCAACCTGTTTCAATAGGATACAAGCCTGTTAATAAAGAAGCCCTTGATGGCGCACATTTAGAACCGTTTATAAAATGCCTAAACCGTATTCCTTCATTTGCCAATTTATCTAAATTTGGTGTTTCAATTTCACCTCCATAACATCCAATATCAGAATAACCTAAATCATCGGCTAATATTAATATAATGTTTGGTCTTGAGTCTTGTGCTACTGCCTTTTGTAATTGCAATGAAAAAAGCAATCCACAGCAAATAATAATTTTTAAATTATTTTTCATCATCTTAATTAATGCTTTTTCTTCTTTTAATTACCCCTAGATTTTGGTTGCATTGGTTCTTTCCGATACCTGGTAATTCTTCAGGATTGACACCAATTTCAATAATTTTATCCAGTAATTCTGCCTTCAATTTTACAATTTTTTTTTTGTACTTGGATTTCCCTGCAACATTGTGCAATTGCAATGGATCTTTCTTTCGATCAAACAATTCATCCGGATAGTCTTTTACTTTTAGGTATGTGTATCTATCGGTTCTAATCCCATAATGAAATGGAGCGGACCAATAATTATAAAACTGAGCTGTCCTCCAATCTTTAGGTATTTTTTCACCCTCTAACATAGGAATCAGACTCTTCCTTTGTATCAATTTTCATATTTCAACTCCAACTAAACAAATAGGATATAAATGTTATGTAAATTTAGTAGAACCCTATAATTAACAGATTAACATATAGTCTTGTTTGTACGCTATATGTTCTTTATAGTAATTATAAGGCGTTAAAGGACACTCTTTCTAACAATATCCATAGAAATAGATAGAAAAGGTAAACTGTATATTTTCAGAATAAATTATTCTAATTTAAACACTGTTACGTGTTCATTCATTGCAAACACAAGCATCATCAAAGAAAAACTATATGTAGAATATCCCTTTTTCCCAACCTGCCAATTCTGAAGAAAGGTTTGTTTTAACAAATCATTACAACACAGATAAATCACTCTTTTATAAACTTACCAACCCTTACTTTCTGACTAGAAAAATCAAATATTTTATACACATATAATCCACTTGTTAATGTAGAAATATCAAACTGTCTAAGTTCTGTATCTTTACGATTGAACACACGATTTCCTCCAAATGAATAAATTTCCAAACTTATTTTTCCATCAACACCAGCTATTGTAAAAGTATCTTTAACCGGATTTGGATACACATTTATCGCTTCTGCTATATGAACTTTCTTAATACTTAAAGGTGGCTGTGTTTCATTCGGGTCAACAGCAACTGACCAACCACTACCGCGTGTTGATATATAGTATTTCCCTGGAGTGTAATTGTCAATCGCAATATCATTAACCCTATCTGACTGTCCACTTCCTTTATTAACTTTTATCCAACTTGAGCCTCCGTTTTTAGACAAGTAAATACCAGAATTTAATGTGCTTATAGTATTGTTTGCTAAAGTAGATAGTAAAATCACATCCGGATTCCAATGCGCCGTTTCAATACGATTAACCCACGGAAAATCAAAAACCATCTCCCAAGTCAACATACCATCATTACTAACCCACAAACCTCCTTCAGTTGCATTTCTATGACCAGAAGTAATATAAACTTTCCCATCGTTAGAAAAATGAATATCATTGATACCATATGTTCCAGCTATAGTTGAAGCAGAAGTAACCTCAACCCAATTTACCCCTCCATCTATAGATTTATACAACCCTCCATTTGTTTTTTGAACTGTTGCATATAAGGTTTGTGTATCATTTGGATCAAAAGCAATCATCGTAACATCTAAAGATGCTGGCAAACCGTTATTGGTTTCTGCCCAAGTCAAGCCTCCATCTGTAGATTTATGAACACCAAAACCCGTAACTGTATTTCCTGTAAATTCTAAATCTTTAGTTAATCTAGGCACATTAAAATACATATTATCAGGATTCTCCTTATCTATCATTAAATTCAGTTGATGAACAGCCTGATCTCCATTACTTGCCTTTTCCCAAGGTTCAATAGCTACTGCATATGATTCCCAAGAAACTCCATTGTCTATAGATTTAAACAACTCTCCTCTTCCGTGTTGTCTAGAAAACATGGAATAATGAATATTCGTATCTGTTGGATGAATCGCATAACAACTCACAGATTGCTCCTTGCCAGGCACTACGTAAATAGGTTTTGCTGCTTGTGCTCCTTCTCGAATAGCATCTCCCCCCTCTTGAGTAATCCATAAACCATTTTCTCCTGCAGAACAAAAAACTTTATTAGGAACTCCCAAATGCTGATAAAGACCATGACCAGGTACATTACTGTTTCCAGCTCCAACAAATACACCTGTATCTGTTCCTACTTCTTGATCATCAATATCTACCCAAGTATCTCCTCCGTCATAAGACATTAAAGATATTTTAGCTAATTGTGTATGTAAAACAGAACCATCCGCATTGAATCGAACAAAATTACAACCCTTAGGATCATAAGTTGCTCGTTCTATCCAATCCTTTAAATATTGTAACGTAACATTAACACCTAATGGAGTCCCTCTATTTTGCCAATATGATATGTGGTCCCCAGTACTCCAATTAGAACCAATTCTAAAGGTGACATACCAAGTATTTCCTCCGTCTTTACTTCTAAATAAAGAACCTGGCTTCATGTTAATTTCCGAAGCATTAGAATATTCATTTGCTAAATAAATATTATTGACATCATTAGGATCCACTTCTATTTGATTAAATCGGTTTAAAATATTTGAAGGAATAACAGGATAAGTTACATTGGCTTGCTCTTCTGTAATCCCAAAAAAGTGTGCTATATTTCTGTAATATTGTTTACTAACCTGAAAATCGCTACATAAAACATTCATGTCGACAGATAAATTTCCGTTAATATTTGTCCATGTTTCTCCATTATCAACACTTTTAAAAACACCACCAGATAAATTTTTAACAGAGTTACCATCGGCTTGCCATTCTACATTTACCAAAAGAAATAGTGTAACAGCTTCGGTATCTTTATCATGATGCATTACTAATGAACGCATCACATCATGATCTAGTCCATTTGATTTCTGAATCCAAGTTTCACCGCTATCTATACTTTTGTAAAATCCATAATTAGTGCTTACATAAATAATATTAGTAGAAATAGGATCTACAATAATGGACTCAACCTCAGCATTTGCATGCAATCCGTTATTTTTTAATACCCATGTTTCTCCTTTATCTATACTTTTCCAAATTTTAGCCTGACTGTTTGCATCAATATAAGTACCGTGTGGCTCCGCCTGAGAAAAACTCAACTGACCCATATTACGCATTTGACCTGCACCAACATACCAAATATTATCATCCTTAGGGTCTACTTTTACACAAGCCAAATAAGCTTCATCAAACACAGATTGACTTGCCAATTGCCTTTGCCAAGTTTTTCCTTTATCAAAGGTTTGGAAAATTCCTTTATTTCGCTCTCCCGTACAAAAACCATAATCAGGTGACTGGTGTGAAAAATCAACCGACATTGTATCTTCTGGTCCTCTTAATCCCGTTTTATAACCTGCTTCATCTTCATTTAAAATCGTTTGATACGTCAAACCTTTATCTGTACTGCGATAAGAATTGCCCATATTAGGTCCAATAAATAAGGTATTCGGATCTGTAGGATGCCAATGAGCCGACTTATTATTTCCACTCATCCCCGGCCCAAATTGTTGCCAAACAATACTTTCATCTGAAGCAACATTTTTTGTTTTTAAATCTTCATAAAACCCAGAGGAATCGACTACTTTTTCTATTAAAAAATCATCAAAATAGACTTCTCCCAATCCACTAGTGGAAGGACGAATAGAAAACAAAACAAAGCCGTCTGAAGCATTTTCCTCTACAATTAATTCTATACTATGTTTTTTCCAAACAGTACTTGACAATGAAATAGTAGACTGAGACAATCGACTTCCATCATTTTTTAAAGCTTTAAAAATTACAGAGGTTATTTCTCCTGGAGTCACCGACTTATAATAAAACGAGATTTGATATTTCTCACCGTTCTCCCAATTAATCGTCTTTGTTGTATTTAAATTTCCTTTTTGAGAAAGATTATCAAAAACCATCTGAAATCCATAATCCTCATTATTCTTAGCCACAGAATTACGCTCAAAAGTAGGTAAACCTCCAGAATTTAGTGCATCCCATTCATTGGCTACTTCAACTTCAAAACCACTACTAAAAAGCACTTCATTTTGAGCATTACCCAAAAACGAAACCACACAAAGCAGTATACTATTTATAAAAAACTTAACCATTATAATTAATTTAAATATTTATATACAAATAATCACAACACTAAAAATCACTTTTAGTATATATCTTTAATTCGCTTGGACACTCCAATACATTACTCACTTTTTTCTTGTACTTCTTACGAACTCTGAAATCAATTTTTTGATTACATTTTTCAATATTCTCAGAGAAATAAGCTGTGTAAACTCCTTTGTCTGTAATCCAAGAAGATGATTTTTCATTAAAAGAGGCTAAATCCTCAGCATCAAAACTCATTGTTACTATTTCTTTTGCGCCAGGCTCTAATATCTTTGTTTTTCCAAATGCTTTCAATTCCTTATTCGGTTTTTCTATATCACCAGCTGCTGCTTTTATATAAAGTTGAACAATTTCTTTACCTGCTACATTCCCCGTATTTGTAATTTCTATTTTGGCTTCCCAAGTATCTCCTACTTTTTTAATACTTGGATTTCCATATTCAAATGTTGTATACGACAAACCAAAACCAAAAGGATAAGACACCATTTTATTTGCAGTATTAAAATATCGATATCCTACCCAAATGTCTTCTTCATAATTTGTGTATTGATAATTTTTAATTTTCTTATTATTTCTTTCTACCTTCTTCTTTGAAGTAGTAACTGGTTCAGAAGTACCACCAGCTTCTATAATAACTGGAGCCACATAGTACTCGGGATCGATAATCGGAAAATTTTTGGATGAAAGATGATCTGAATAATCATTTGCCAAGGTCATTGGCAATTTACCCGAGGGATTAGATTTCCCAGATAAAACATCAGTAATAGCATAACCCACTTCTTGCCCTGGCGTAAAAGCCATTATTATACCATCTGCTAAATGTTTCCAATTTGCTGTTTCTACGGCTCCTGTAACATTCAATACAACAATTACTTTTTTCCCTTTTGAACGACATACTTTTGACGTAAAACTAATCAGCCTAAGTTCTTCTTCATTTAATTTATAAAGGGCCAAACCTCTATCTGTCGCTTCTATTGACGTTCTAGAAATTGTTATGACTACCGCATCACTTTTCTTTAATTCTTTTTTTAGTTTACTATCTGAAATCTGTAATTCTCTTGGCGGCTCTATTTTTCCACTACCATTTTTTGTCGCTCCTCCACTACGCTTCGGTCTTCTTTCATTTTCTACAACAAAATGTTCTTTATATAAGTTATCTAATGTTTTATTCAAAACATAGCCTTCACTTTCCAAAGCCTCATCTAACTCAACAACATGTTTTGCAAATACAAAACCAGAACCATTTCCACCTCCAACTAATTCGTAACTAGAAGCTCCTAACAATGCTATTTTATGAATCTTCTTAGAAAAAGGCAAAGCCTTATTTTCGTTTTTTAAAAGCACCATACATTCTCCTGAAATATCACGTATAAATTGAGCATGCTTTGAAATATCTAAATCTCCAGAAGATTTTATTTTTTTATATGCTGGTGTTTTCATTTTAAACTCTAACAATTTTCTAACGTTATAGTCTAAATCTTCCATAGACAACTCACCACTATTCACAACTTCAATAAGTTCAGCTCTTTGATCTTTATACCCTGGCATCAATAAATTACATCCTGCTTGCATTTGTAAAACAGTATTCCTTTTTTTAGTCCAATCGCTTACAACCAAACCTTCATAACCCCAATCTTTTCTCAACACATCAATTAACAACGCTTTACTTTCTTGAGTTAATTCGCCATTTAAAGCATTATAAGAAGCCATAACGGTCATTGGATTCGATTCGTCAATCGCAATTTTAAATCCTTTTAGATAAATTTCTCTTAGAGCTCTTTGACTCATTCTAGAGTCATTTTTTGTTCTAAAAGTCTCTTGATTATTTGCTGCAAAATGCTTGATAGAAGTTCCAATACCAACCGTTTCAATACCTCTTACTGATGCTCCTGCCAATTTTCCACTCAATAAAGGATCTTCAGAGTAGTATTCAAAATTCCTTCCACATAATGGATTTCTATGAATATTTAAACCTGGTGCCAATAATACATCACGATCATTTAAAACAAAAGCTTCTTTCCCCATAGCAGCACCAACTTGCTCTGCCAACTCTAGATTCCAAGAACATGCTATATTGGTTCCAGATGGAAACCAAGAAGTATAAAACTCTCTTACTCCCTTGCGGTTTGGCTTTGACTTTACACCTGCCGGTCCATCACAAACTTTAGTCTTAGGAATTCCAAAACGAGGAATTCCTCTATTTCCAACAACAAGATCTGCTTTTTCCTCTACAGTCATTTCTTTTATAACTTGCTCAATCGTTGTTTTCGTTAACTGAATTGATTGCGAGCTTAAAACCTGTGATACAAGCGCTAATACAATAAATATTCTAGCTATTCTCATGTAAATTATTTTAGAATTCTTCATACCCCCTTCATTCCTAAAAACAATAAGGGTTCTGTAAACGCTATTTCTTTTTTGCTACTTCTTTTGGATCTACAGCTTTATAATATCCTGCTCCGTACGTAGAACAATAATAAACACCTCTTTTAGTATAATCTATCTCCAAATCATTCAATCTATCTGATTGAATATTTCCCATATTTATTTTTGTCCACGTAACCCCTTTATTTAAAGACCTATAAACTCCTGGATTTAAAATACCACTTGCTTTACGTGAAGGAATAGAAACTAACAAAACACTCGAATCATACTCTGCTACTCTTATGTTATTTGTAAAACGGTATGGAAAAACTTGTTTCCATTTGTTTGCTTTATCTGACGACCAAACTCCACCTTCATTCGTTTTACCTTTCCATGTTCCTCCAGAAACATACATCGTTTTATCGGGAGAAAAGTAAAAATCATTTACACTATACATTCCTTTAGGAGAATCAGCCTTTTCCCAAGTATCACTTCCATCTTTCAACATAAAAAGACCTCCTTTGTTTTGTTTTGTTCCATTTACTGCAACATAAACAACTCCTTTATTATTTGGATCTAATTCTAATTTTTGAACATTTCCTTTCAGAGGCAGTCCCTTATTTATAATTTCAAAGTTATTTCCACCATCTAAAGACCTATACACTCCAAATTCTTTAAATGTTCCAGCTGAATTCTTACCATCATCATTTATTCTGTCTTTAGCAATCACCAAATAAAAACGATTAGGATAGTCTGGATCAATTCTTAAGTGATTCATTTTAATGCTTATATGAACTGAATTCCCTAATTCTTTTGGATCAAATAGTGTTGCTTTAGGAACCCAATTTTTTCCATGATCAATAGACGTCATCATCTTCCCTGCATACGCTTCTCTATAGTGAAGGGTATATAAAATATTTGTATCCTTTGGATCGACAGCCATAGAACTTGTAGAACATTCTACGGCACTTTCCTCATTAGGAATCTTCATTTTATAAACAGCTAAAGCTCCGGGACGAACATTTTCTCCATCGTTCGTTGTTCTTAAAAGTGAATTCTCTCCTGAACATAAATAGAAAGAGTCTTTTATGCGTTTGTCTTGTACTATTTCTTCTCCAGGAAGGTTACTATTACCAGCACCAACCCAGTTATCTCCATCTTTAGTTGTTCTTTGTTCGTCATTTTCTTGCCATGTATCTCCGTTATCATTTGATACACAAACAACTTTTGCTACCTGATACATAATCGTAGTTCCATCGGCATTGAACTCTACACAAGCACCTGCTTTTCTATCATAGGCATCTCTTTTTTCCCATTCTTTTTGTGCAATCCAACTTACATTATGAGAAGTAGGATTATTTCTAGTTTCCCATTTTTTCTTATCAGCCCCTTCCCAGTTTTTACCGTTACGCAAAGTTACATTCCAGTTTTCTCCTCCATTATCAGATCTCCAAAGCATTCCTCCATAAAAAGTAAACTGTGATTTGTAATTATTAACTACTAAAATATGATTGACATTTTTTGGATTTACACGAATCATACTTACAGAGTGTAACATTTGCTCTGGCAACTCAGGATATTTTTTTCTAGCTTCTTTTTCTGATATTCCAAACCAAGGAGCTAATGCATATTTGTAGTATGATTTTTTAATAAGACTACTGCTTAACATATCCTTTTTTAGAGGCATGTTGTTATTCATTCTTTCCCAACTATCTCCTTCGTCTTTACTTTTAAATATACCTCCGTTGTATTTAATGCTCTTTCCATTTGGAATAAATTTGACCAAATCAACAGCAAACAAAGTAACTTTTTTAGTTTTTACATCGTAATGCATATCCATAGAGCGGATAATATTATTATCTAAACCAGAATCGGTAATTAGTTTCCATTTTTTTCCTCCGTTTTCACTTTTATAAAAGCCATAAGTTGTTCCAGCAAACACAACTTTAGAATTACCTGGGTGTACAAATATTTTGGTAATTTGATTTGCTGAGTTTATTCCTTTCGGAGAAATATCACACCAAGTAGTTCCTTTATCTGTACTCTTCCAAATTCTCGCATCATGCTTGTACTTCTTCATCGAAGCAACTCTCTTTTTTAACGATTTAGAACTTATTTTAGAAGAACTATATCCGTGAGGAGCTTCATGTGAGAAAAAGTAATTATTACTACTTCTTACATCTCCCGTTCCTGCATACCAAATAGTATCATCGTTAGGATCTACTTCAAAAGTATTGATATGATTATCTTTAAATTGCTTAGCCACTTTATCATTTCGTACCCAATCCTTACCTCTATTGTTAGTAAAATAAATAAAGTTTGCATCTTCCATTGCACAAATTCCAAAATCAGGATCTTGATGTGAAAACTCAGGAGAATATATTTCTACAGGTCCTCTACCTCGTGAACTATATCCTGGTCCATCAGCATCCATAATTCCCAGATACGTATTTCCTTTATCATAAGAAGCATATGAATTCCCCATATTAGGCCCTTGGAAAACTACATTTGGATCTGTTGGATGCCAGTAAATAAAATAGTTATTCCCTGATCCTCCCGGACCAAATTGTTTCCAAACCACAGATTTATCTGAATCATTTTTTTTAGTATCCATATCAGAAAAATTAACTTTTTCCTGCGAAATTAAAGTCCCCATCGAAAGACTACATAATAGTAATAGTAAATATTTTGTTCTCATAATTGTTTCTTTCTGCATCATTATCTTAAATATTCTGTGTGTTTTTTTTAAATAACCCAATTATTAATTCCCTTCAATAATAGGAATTCCTAACACATCAGGAGAAGGAATATCAATCGGTCTCGCTCCAGGATTAAGAGCTGGTGGCATTTCATTTCTAAAACCTATATATGCATTATATAATTCTTTAAGTTTTAAAGGTTCTTTCTTTACCAAATTTGTTGTTTCTCCAATATCATTTTTCAAATTGAATAGATATGGCTTGTTATCTTCTAACATGAGTTTCCAATCTCCTATTCGCACTGCGCCCATTCTATTGGCATACCAGAACAAGGCTTTATGCGGGTCTTCCTGATAATCACCTCTTAACCAAGGCAACAAATTAACGCCGTCAATAATAGTTTCATTGGGGATTTTAACATCTGCTGCTGCACATAAAGTTGGGTAAATATCTAAAGTACTTACTGATTTTTCAAATACTTCATTTTGTGGCAATTGTGAAGGCCAACTAATAATATAAGGAACTCTAATTCCTGCCTCTCTAAAAATACCTTTATAGCCAGACAATCCTGCTCGTTGCCCCATTAAATGGTATGGCGAATCTTTTGGCCACCAATCTTTAAGAGAAAGGTGTACTACATTTGCAGGACCGTTATCACTTAAAAAAACCACAATTGTGTTTTCTCTTAAATTTTCTTTCTCTAAATAATCTAATATTTTACCAACATTTTCATCAATAGAAATTGACATTGCGGCATACAACTTCATCATTTCAGATTTAATATGCTTCACCTTTGGTAAATGAGATTTTTTTGCATGAAAAGGAGAATGTACCGCATTAAAAGCTAAATAGAAAAAGAATGGTTTTTCTTTATTTTCATCCATAAACTCTATACACTGTCTACCAACACGATCGGTTAAATACTCATCACCTTCTCTTTCTGGACCCCACATTCTAGGAATCCATCCTTTTTTAGGTTTTGATTTTTTTCCATCCAAATCATCTACACCTGCATATTTACCTGTTGCATCTGGAAAATAATGTGCTCCTGTTGTAGTAATTGAATAATTATGGTCAAACTTAGTATTTGGATACCCTTGCATATGATATTTACCGGCCATTGCAGTAACATAACCTGCTGCAGAAAAGGCTTCGTTAATTTGCTTTTGAGAATCTGGAACTACTTGTGGACTTGATCCATCACCTAGCTTACGACTATCATGATTCCATTGAAACCCCAACCTTTGTTGATACATGCCCAATATTAAACCATGACGACTTGGACCACAAACTGGCGCTGTTACATAACCATCGGTCATTCTAACTCCTGTTTTTACCAAACGATCTATATTTGGCGTATCCCATAATTTATTCCCGTAACTGGCTAAATCGCCGTAGCCCATATCATCTACATTGATGATAATTACATTTGGCTTTTGTACAAATCCTTTTTTCCTTTTTTGAGCAAAATTTATTTGAATCCCAAATAAGAAAACAAATACTAACGAACTTACTTGTATATTTTTTTTCATGATAATAGATAATTAGAACTAATAAAAATGACCTCTGATTGTTCTTCTTTTTCAATCTGAAGTACAATTTAATCATTTTACTAAAACGATTATTTTTTATTCAGAAAAAATGTTTCGGAAACGATACCAATGCATCAATTTCTTTCGGAAACGTTTCCGCCGAAGTTATTTTTTTTTCAAAAGAACAACTACGGCGGAAGCAGCAAAAACTAATTAAAAAATCTGTTACCTGACAATTTTGACAAGTACATTATACTATCTTTAATCTGTATAATAATCCCAAAAATCAACGGGATACTCATTACGCTCTTTGTAATCATTTAACTCAATTGATTTTTCTCGCATTTCTTTTCTCATGTTATCCAAAGTTTCTTTATACTCAGGTAAAAAAGCCAAGTTTGTAGTTTCCCAAGGATCTTTTTTAAAATTAAAAAGTAGCGTAGTTCTAGATCCTGATATAAATTCTACCTTAGAATGTTTATCTATATCTGGTGCTCTTACAAATTCAATTAATTTATACTCGCCTTTTCTATACGCTCTTTGATGTTGTCTATATGCATGATACGTATAATCTCTTACTTGTTTTTTATCGCCATTAATTACAGGTAACAAACTTTTACCGGTTACAGATTCAGGAATTTTTACATTCGCAACATCACAAATAGTTGGGTAAATATCATGGATATAACTAAATGCATCTATTCTTCTTCCTTCTCCTTTAATTTTTCCTGAAATAATAAAAGGAACATGAATTCCATCTTCATCATACACATTTTGTTTCCCCATTAATCCATGGTTACCAACGGCCAATCCGCTATCTCCAGACAATACAATAATTGTATTTTCATATTGACCCGATTTTTTTAAAGATGTAATTACACGTCCTATTTGAGCATCTAAATGCGTAATAATTGCATAATAATCAGACAATTCTTTACGAGCAATTGCAGGTGTTCTTGGCCATGCAGCTAACGATTCATCTCTGGTAGTCATGTGTCCGTTATCAAACGGATGTTGTTCCATATAAGATGGAGTCAATTTCATCTTTTCCTCAGGATACATGTCCTTATATTTTTTAGGTGCCTGACGAGGATCATGTGGCGCATGAAAAGCCAAATACATAAAAAATGGTTTTTCTTTTTTATTTTTTTCTATGTAATCAATCGCATTGTTTGCATAAATTTCAGAAGTATGTGGTCCATCTTTTTCAGTATTAATAGGACCTTTAATTTCTCCTTTTTTAACACCTCTTTTTACAATATTTCCTTTTTTATCATAGATATAAATTACAGCATTGTCTTTGGTATATTTTCCATCTGCACGCCAATCCCACAAGGGCATACGGTAATGGTCGGTTAAATAAATACCCCTACTCATAATGGTAGCACCACTGTTAAACATTCTCCCTAAAGACTTATTGTCTTGATGCCATTTACCAATTACATGTGAATTGTAACCTGCATTTAAAAAAGCTTCACCAATAGCTACTTGTTCCGTTGGAATTACACGCCCAATACCTTTTAAATCAAACAATCTTCTACCCGTAAGTAGTTGAGCTCTACTTGGCATGCAAGTACCACCATTGTACGACCCCATTAAATACGTATTTGTAAAAATAAGACCCTCATTAGCCAATTTATCTATATTGGGCGTTTTTACATCTTGCCCTACTAAAGCATGGACTCCTGTATATCTATGATCATCTGTATAAATTAATAATACATTTGGTTTACTTTGTTTTTTCTTTTGAGCTTGTATTTGTAGTGTAACAAATAAAATGCACAAAATAATTTTTATTGATTTCATATTTTACTTTTTCTGCCTTTGGCGTTTAATTATTTACTTTTTAACATCTAAAAAACATAAGCAAATAAAATTGTTTACAACCAACTTTTATTCAACTTACAATTCCTTTAACTTAAAGATGCTACAAATAAAACACTAGAGTGATTAAAAAAAAGGTAAAAAAACCGGGTAAAAAAAGGGGTAAAATGAATTAATTTACTTCTAAACCCTATTATATTTTACAATCTTCAAAAGAAATAGAAAATTCTTCATTTAAAGTTTCTTTGTAATACTTTACAAAAGATTTATAGTGACTTAACGCCAATTGTTTTTCGTTTAATTTTTGTAATGCAGTAATTCTATATTTTAAAGCCGATTCAGACAAAGGGTCTATGCTTAACCAAAGCCTTGCCGATTTTCTTAATCCCCACCAATTTTTATGTTCTACATCATAGAGACATTGCAGTTTTAATTTCTCTAAATTCTGCTCGTTAAATTGCAATATAAGATTATCAAAATTTTTAGTTTTTAAAATCTTATTCAGTTGTAAATTTTTAAAAGGATATTCTAAAACCGTATGTATTGCAGCTGTATTATAAAAAACACTATCAATAAATAACGCATCAGAAATTTCAAAAACCCATTTTCTGTCTTTATAATTTAATAAAATTCCATCGAAAGATTTTAATAATTTTCTTAAACGATGCATGTTCGTCCCTCTATTATTTTTTTGTTGTGAAATTGTATCTGTTTCCCATAAAATATCAGACAAATCCGTTGAATTAATATTTCTTTCTAAAAATCTAGGAAACAACAAAATCAAGCTAAACAATCTAACTAAAGTTGGCGTAAATTCTTGTGAAATATCCTTTCCGTTTTTATCTAAAGCCTTAAAATTATCAAATAAGAATATTGCATTCTTCTCAGGAAATTCTTTTGAAATTACTTTACCTATAATTTCAATTTTTTCTTTCTTCTTTTTTCTAAGAACAAACCAAACCAGTAATAATACTATCAGCACAATTAAAATAGGAAACACCATATAAACACCACTACTTTTTTGAGATTTATAAAGTAATTTATCTACCTCTAATTTATCTTCATATACCGATTTAATTTCCTCTTTAGAAAGCACTTTACTCCAAATAGCAAATTGACTCATTTGTCCTTCAAATGCATTGCCCCAAAGACTATTACCAATAACTAAATCGGAATCTTCCCCTGTATTATCACCAATTTTTTTACGATCTACAAGAACTCCATTAATATAATAATTAATTTGATGATTGTAATTAACCGTTATCGCCAAATGAAACCATTTGTTGAGTTTTAGTTTAGGATGTTTGCTAATAACTTTAAACATATTAGGAACCGTAAACCACAAACTATTTACTTTAGACATGTATCTAAAAGAAAAATCTTGATTACCAGCAATTCCCATAATTTCTTTTCTATTGATGGGATTTACCCATGCAGCTATGGTAATTTGATTGCCAAACTTTAAATTTTTGAATTTTAAAGCTGAAAATTCTGAACTAAAATTTGCTACTAGTCCTCTAACAGAATCTTTTATAAAATTGACTTCTATATTTTCTTCTAAAATATTAGATTTAGAAGAATGATCTTTAAAATCGCCTTTAAATGGTAAGTATATTTGAAGTTTATGATAAAGATTAGACTGAAGTAAAGTGGCTCTATAATCTTCTTTAAAATCTGATTTAGAAAGCACTCGGTTCCATATTTTTAATCGATCAATGCTTCCTTCTGGTTTTGCTCCATAGCGATCATTACCCAAAAATAAATTGCTTTTTTCACCTTTCCACCAATCGGGAGAAATACGATCGTTTAACACGGGGTCTCCGTTGTAATATATGGTTAAATTACCTTTTTTTGATAACGTAAAACCAAGGTGCTGCCAAACATCATTACTCAATACCCCAACAGTATTGATATTCTTTTTTAAATAATGGTTGAACTGAATTTGACGATTGGATAAATATCTAAAATAAAAAACGTTATTTTCTGCTATAAGTGTTCCGGAGTGCATTTCTAGTTGTTTTGGCAAGAACCAAAAACTAACAGATATATCAGATTCACTTTTATTCTTTATTGAAAACGTATTTTCAATATTATTATCAAAATCTACTACTTGACCTCTTACAGGGTCGCTTTCATTTAGCTTTAAATTAGACTCAACTTGCTGACATAAAGAATGCAAATCACCAGAAAAAAAAGGCAATGTAGATGACGATTGCCCAAATAATTTTAAGGGTGCTATTATTATAAAAAATAAAACGACTACAAACCTCATTTACAATTAAAAATTCTATTATTTTTTTGATAAAAATAACATTTTTTAAGCAAATTAATAAGTCTTTTCTAACCTACTTAAAATAAAAATGCTGATACTCCTTAAAAAGAAGTACCAGCATTTTATTAATTTTTTAACGCAGAGCGTCTTTACTCATTTACATGTATTTTAATTACTTCTTTTCTTGCATCTTCTCCACGAACCGTAAACGAAATATCTTTTGTTTCTAAGTTTTCTATATGTCTTGCAAACAAACCGTACGCAGGAGTAGCACCTAATTTTGTAAATTCTGGGTATTCCTCTTCATTTTCTGGAACTACTCTTTTAGCGTCTTCTATAGTACCGCCACCTGGCAAGTCTACTTTTACATTTTCTATAGAAATTTTCCCTAATTTATGATTTGGTGTTCCTGAGAAATAAAATCCTGTAGCAGGATTTAATCGTAATTTATCATTGTCCGTTACTTTGGCAGTAATATTTCTAATAACAACATTATTAATTGACCCTACTGGTTTTCTTGGAGCATTTCTATACACCAATCTGCGTTCACACAAGCGAATAAAAATAGGCATCTCAACATTTTCCATTTTAATATTTTCAATTAAAATATTCTCAACGTTTGCTCCATCTGCACTTAATATTTTGATTCCTCCTCCTCTGGTATCATGAACAAAACAGTCTCTTACCGTAATATTCTTCATATCTCCCATCGATTCTGTTCCAAACTTTATGGCACCCCAGTAACTTTTAATTTTACAATCATAAACCTCTATATCTGTTGTTGGTTCTGGTGAGGTAGATTTAAAACAAATAGCATCATCTCCAGAATCAATCGTACAGTTTTTAATAACTCCATGCGTACTTGAGTCGATATCAATTGCATCATTGTTTCTATTTGCATGACTGTGAATATCTATTCCATCAACTACAAAATTATCACATTGCAAAAGGTGCAAAGTCCAAGCTGCAGGTTGACGTAAATGAATGTCTTTTAATTTTACGTTTTTAGAACGCACCATTCTTACTAAGAAAGGTCTGTTTGAAACACGAATTTTTTTACTTACATAGTTATTTACTTTTGAAACTAACCCCGTTAAGTCAGGTTCTACCAATGTAATCCCCAATTTCTTTACCGTCTTTTTAATGTTATTAGGAGTAAACATTTCTCCTTGCCCATTAATGGTTCCTTTACCAGTAATAGAAACATTTTCTTCATCTATAGCACCAATAAAACACTGTCCTCTATATTGTCCCGTTGCATCAATAAATGGTTCCACTGCCGGAAAATCATTCGGATTCACACTAGCCATAAGCACCGTGTTTTCTGTAATATTTAAGTTCACATTACTTTTTAAAATTATGGTTCCAGAAACAAATACACCACCATCAATAGTAACAATTCCTCCGCCTTCTTTGGCACAAGCATCTATGGCAGACTGAATTGCTTTTGTATTTATGGTTGTATTGTCATCTTTTGCACCAAATTCTTTCACGTTCCAAACGGTCTGTTTTTGACAAGAAAAAAATAGTATTGTAATAAAAATGGTGCTAAATAATTTTAATTTTTTCATAATTATTTGTTTAAATATTCTAATCTTCTTAAAACTTGTGGTTCCTCTAAAACTTTTGATTTTAGCTTAGATTGATCAATATTAAATGAGTAATTCGCTTTGCAATCTTCCATTAAAACAATAGAATTTAAAATTAACAATGCTTCTGCTCCATCATTAGAAGCGTACAAAGATTGTGTCATTACTTCAGTTGGGTTTTCGGCTTTTATCAAACCTAAAAACTCAGCAGCACGAACTCTATTGATTAGCTCTACATCTTTTTTAGAAATATCTTTTGCAATTGAAGTAAATCCTTTCGCTTCATCTCCAAAAGCACTGCAAGAAATTACACTCCAATATCTTACCCAAGGATCTTTAGACTGTAACCCTTTCTGAAGTTTTGATTTTGCTTTATCAAAAGTTAACAACATTAAATTAGCCGTTTCTATATATTTTTTAATATCCTTTTTATGTTTCTGTCCAAATGCAACCGGATTCTTAAATGCATTGTTTATCAAATAAAATTCTGGATAAAAAGACAAATCTGGCATGCCACAAACACGTTTGTTTAAGTTCTTTCTTAAACTTTTTAATACAGATTGATATGCTGGTTTTGTCGCTAAATTATTCAATTCATAAGGATCAATTTCTACATTATACAACTCTTCTGGTTGTTTTGGTTCAAAGAATTTAGATTGGTCTTTATTCAATTTCCCTTCTTTGTATAATGTTTTCCACTGCTGATATCCTAATTGTTTATAGCGATAATTATTCATTAAACCATCAAAATTAAACGGCTCGTAATTTCTTGCATACTTGTATTTTCCTTTTCTAACAGCTCTAACCATATCGTATTTTTCATCCATACGATTTGTGTAACTGAAAGTTTCATCTCTTTTATCTAAATCTCTTTTTGAAACTCCCTTTCCTAAAAATGGTTTTCCATCTATTCCTTTTGGCGTTTTAATTCCTGCTAAGTTTAAAACCGTAGCACCAAAATCAACAAAACTTACAAAACCATCATTTCTAGTACCTGCCTTTACAGAAACCAAATCTTTATATTTAGATGGAATATGAACCACTAAAGGTACATGTAAGCCCATTTCATTAATATATCCTTTACTTCCTGGTAAAACACCTCCGTGATCTCCGTAGTAAAAAATAAAAGTATCTTCGAACAAACCATCTTTTTTTAAGTTGTCAATAACCTCGCCAACCTGAGCATCCATTTGTTGTATTCTATCATGATAACGCGCAACAGAATATCTAAATAAAGCTGTCTGCGGATGATTGGGTTGCACAAACACTTTTGATTGATCTGTTTTTGTACCAGCTTTTACATCTTCTTCTGTAAAATGCATCTGTCCTTCATGCGTAGTACCAATATTGTAGACATGATAAAAAGGTTGATTGGGTTTTCTATCTCTCCAAGTTGCTTTTTTAGATGAATCATCCCAAACATTAGCGCCTGTAATAATGTTATAATCTTCTTTTGCATTATTTGTAGTGTAATAACCAGCTTTTTTTAAATAGGCCGGAAACATTTCTACACCGTTTGGCATCGGTACTTTTACCATCTTTCTATGGTAATGAGTTCCTAACCTTGGTCCGTAAGAAGACGCAATTAATGTAGACCTTGCAGCACTACAAACAGGCGTATTTGAAAAAGCGTGATTAAAAACAACTCCAGTTTCCGCTAGTTTTTCAATATTAGGAGTTGCTGCTCCTGTTTTATCATATAATTTTAAATAATGCTTAGAATTATCTTCAGAAACAATCCATACAATATTTGGTCTTTCAATTTTCTGTGCATTTATCTTTACACTATAAGAAAACTGCAGTAAAGCGATTAAAATTAGAAACTTAAATTTCATTTAAAAGTATTTTTTTTAATTAATTTATACAAAAAAAAGACTTACTTTTTAAGTAAGTCTTTTTTTTATTTAGTCTACATGAGCGTCTACCGCTCCACCAATTTGATTTTCTTTATAGCCTTCTAATGTTATTTTATATACATGTGCATATTTAGTAGGAAGATTATTTGGAGCTTCAATAACCACACCTCTTTCATCTCGTACCCATTCAACTTTTTCATTGCTACCTAATAATTCAATTTTTTCAATTTTAGAATTTAAAGCACCAAGATCTGTACTTAAAGCTTTTAATACCGTAACTACTTTAGGAGCATCCATTACAGTTGCGTATAAAAGTTTGTCTCCTTTTTTTACATAACGGATATCTGTATTCTTATAAACAATTTTTATTTTTTCTACTTTATGTCCTCCTTCTGGCAAACGAGTTGGACCTTCACCAAAAACAGTCCAAGGACGTGTACCATAAATAGATTCTCCGTTTACATCTAACCAAGCTCCCATTTCTTCTAATAAATAAGCCATTTCTTTAGGAATAGATCCATCTGGGTTTGGAGGAACATTTAATAACATGCATCCATTTTTAGCAACAATATCAATTAAAATATCTACTAATTCGTTTGGTGTTTTGTATTTAGCACCTGGTCTAAAAAACCATTGTCCTGGAGAAGTATCTGTTAACCAAACATCTTTTGTAGGTTGGTTTGGACGCCCTCTTTCGTAATCTTTAATTGCTGTAGAAGCCGGAAAAGTAGATTCTTTATAAGCTACAGCTACATCTTTACCCCATTTTTGTCCTGCATTGTAATAATATGCTAAGAATTTTTGACGAGATTCTTCTGTCATATTTTCTAGCCACCAATCAAACCAAATTAAATCTGGTTGATATACATCTATATATTCTTTTAATTTTGCCCACCATTCTTTGTAAAAACGTTTGTCTGGAGTTTTAGAGTCTAATGAATGAGGACTTGTATATAAGTCATAATCTTTAGGATTGATGTTTCCATGTGCATGCGCTGGCGCATAATATTGCCAAGTAAATGCATGATGAAAAGAAGCCATAAACTTCATTCCGTTTGCTTCAATTTCTTTTTTTAATGCTGCAGATGGATCTATACCTCCATAATTCATAGAATTCCAACGCGTAGATTTAGCATCCCACATTGCAAAATTGTCATGATGCATAGCAACAGGCCCCGCAAACTTTGCTCCTGATAATTTAAATAATCTTGCCCATTCTTTAGCATCAAAACCAGTTGGTTTAAATTCTTCAATAATTTCTATATATCCTTTTTCTTTAGGATCTCCGTATTTCTTTTTATGAAGTAAATAATTAGACGATGGTTTTCCGTTTTTTGTAGGTACAATTTTACCATCCGTATACATTTTCATACCATGCCAACCTGCATAATGTTGTTTAGGGTCTGCACCTACAAAGGCGTTAGAAACTGGTCCCCAATGTGCATAAATTCCAAATTTTGCATCTTGAAACCATTCAGGTTCTTGATTCACCTTCTCTAATGATTTCCAATTTTCTTTAAATTTCTTCTTTTTCTGCGCTTGCATATTTGTAGGGACTAACACTTGCAGTGCTAAAGCCAAAAAAGCAAGTTTGTGGAACTTATTAATTTGCATAATTCTTATTATTAATTTAGTGTATATTTCTAATTTTTAAGATGAGCCTTCTTAGCTTTCTCTATTGCCTGTTGTTTTAAAACTTCTTCATAATTACCAGTTAAATATTGTTTCTTAGACACTGCATTAGCCTTTCTATCAAATAGCACTTTATATTTTGGGTAATCATTTGTTTTAATGGTGTTTTTAACAAGATGTTTGTATCGTTTATCATACAATTTTCTCATTTTTTTAAGTTGCTTGTTATATGTTGGATTGTTCGCCAAATTGGTCATCTCCAATCGATCTTTTCCAATATGAAACAGTTCTTCAGTTGGCAACATTCTATGATCTGAGTATTGCCAGTAAATGTATTTCCAATCTTTTGTAACCACCGTCATTTCTTGAATTTCATCATTACCCCACATGTTAGTAAGCGTAATAGATTTTCTTCTAAATTTCTTTGGTTTATCAATAAGCTTTTCCAAATTTTTACCATCCATATTTTTAGGAACAGAAACACCTGCTAAACTTAAAATGGTAGGTGCTAAATCTATATTAGCTGTTACCTCTTCTCTTTTAAGACCGCTTTCTTTTTTAGATTTTCTTGGGTCATAAATAATTAATGGCGATTTAGATGCTTCTTCATAAGGCAATACTTTCCCTGCTAAATTATGAGCTCCACAACTATAACCATTATCACTTGTAAATATAATTATGGTGTTTTCTGCAACGCCTAATTCTTCTAAAGATTTACGAATCATTCCCAAAGAATAATCTACACCGTGAATTAATTGATTGTATTTTGTAATAGCTGTTTGATACGACTCTTCTGAATCTCGCCAAAAATTATAGGCATTATATTGTCTGCCAGATTTTGCTTGCGCAGATAAGTGTGTAGCATTTTCAGCACCATAATTATCTGGTTTTTTATACTTTTTGTTCTTATAAACATAATCAAAATACTTATCTGGTGTAAAAGGTAAATGTGGTGCCTTAAAACTTATAGACATACAAAATGGTTTTCCAGATTTTTTAGCCGTTTTTATAAAATCATGAGCCCAAGCACCATAAGCTCTCGTACTATGAGGATATTTCTCTGCATATTTTGCAATATTAGGGTTTTTAGCTGTTTTGTAATTCGTTTGCCCTAAACCACCGCCCCAAACATCAAAAGCATCCGAAGGAATAACATCATACGTGTTTTCGTCCCAACTTTCACCATCCGAAACTGCAAAACCAAATTTACCAGCAAAACCTGTAAAATAACCCGCTTCTTTTAATAGTACAGGATATGATTTCTGAAATTTTTCTGATTTTAAAGGTCCATGCATAAAATTGCATCCCGTTTTATATTCATACATACCCGTCATAATAATTGCACGACTTGCCATACAAATAGAGGTAGTATTATAATGATTTTGAAAAAGGACTCCTTCACTTGCCAAAGTGTCCATATTTGGTGTTACCACATGCGTATTTCCATAACAACCAGTGGCAATGCTTGTTTGATCATCTGATAGTAAAAAAACAATATTTGGTCTTTTATTATTTTGACTAAAACCATTAGACAAATAACAAAAACAAATAGTTGTTATGAAAATTTTAATTAAACTCATTTATAAAAATTTTAATTTATTACTTAATTCTCTTTACATACATATAAAAGGCAGAAAAAGTAAGCTCTTTATTATCTTGAAAATTAGCCTCAAAATGTTGTCTTCCACTATGAAGATGGGCATTAAAAACCACACTCTTCTTAGTTCTATCTACATCTTTTTCTAAATGCAATCCTTCAATATCTAATATTGCTTTTTCTATATTTAAGTTGACACTTTTTGGTTTAACAACGTACCAAGGAGTTGTTTCTCCTAATTGTTCTATAGAGTCTTCAAACGATAAGTTAGACTCTTTAGGCCATCTAGAAATTTCTATTTGATAATCTCCTTCTTCTTGAAGATCTAATAACCAATACGATTGTGTTAAACATGCCTTTTTACCTGAATAAGGATCTCTTACATAACTTTGATTCCAAGCAAGAGGTTCATCTGAATGTAAATCATGAGCAGTTATAACCGTTTCTTCGTTTAGTTTTTTTCCTATTTTATAAGCTTCAAAATAAGCAAAATCATCAGAAATATGTTTCCACCATCTTTCATAAGCTTGTCTCATTTCTGCAACTTTAGTAGGGTGTTTAGCAGCAATATCCTGTTTTTGACCTACATCTCCAGAAATATTGTACAACTCTTTTCCATCAATCAAACGCCACTCATCATCCATCACAGAAGATTTAAACCATTTTTTTGGTTTTTGTTGTCTATTGGTATCTACAACACCATATCTATGAGACCATGTAGATCCATTTTCTTCGAATAAAGGTTTTAAACTTAAACCATCATATTCAGATTCAGCTGGTTTTTCTAATCCACATAAATCAATTAAAGTAGGTAACAAATCATAATTCATTGTCAATTTATCTACATCTAACCCTTTTTTAATATCTCCATCCTTCCAACGAATAAAAAGCGGAACTCTATGACCACCATCGTATTGAGAAGACTTTCCTCCTCGCATACCTGCATTAAAACCTTGTACAACTCCTTTATTAACTCTATACCCAGTTGCAGTTCCATTATCAGTCATAAAAATTAAAATAGTATTGTCTTTTAAACCTAACTTTTTTAACTTTTTATCTAATTTTTCTATGTTGTCATCTATGTTGGTAATCATACCATAATATGCTTTTTGAGTCTCACTAATGCTGGGCTCATCTTTATACATATCATAATATTTCTGCGGAACGTTCATTGGCCCATGAGGCGCATTTAAGGATAGATACACAAAAAATGGTTTATCTTTATTTTTATCTATATAGTCAATTGCTTCATCAAAAAACACATCTGTACAATAGCCTTCAAATTTTTCTGGTTTTCCGTTTCTAAAATACGTGTCATCAAAATAATCATTTTGCCAATAATCTGGTGTTTGACCAATACCACCTCCTCCATGAGAAACTACTTCTTCAAACCCCCTATTTTGAGGTAAATATGGATATGCATCACCTAAATGCCATTTACCAAACATGGCTGTTTTGTAATTATTTTGTCTAAATACTTCTGGCATTGCCACATATTTTTCTCTTAAAATATTACAACCACCAACGGTATGCCATACCCCTGCTTTGTTACCATCTACTCCAGACATAATACCAGACCTACTTGGGGCACAAGTAGAACCTGTATGAAAATTTGTTAAACGAGTACTTTCTCTATGTAATTTGTCTAATTGAGGTGTTTTTATCACCTTATTTCCATGTGCGGCTATATCTCCATAACCTTGATCATCTGTTAAAATAAATATAACATTTGGTTTTTTACTTTTTTGAGCTTTTATACCAAAAGACATCAAAGTAAATGCAACTAATAATAATAAATTCCGTTTGTTTACCATTCTTTTTTTGTTAACTAAATTATTTACTAAAAAAAATATAAACTTAAATAAATTACGCTTTTTGAATAATTTATTTAAATTTCACATTTGTGAGTGTAAACTTCAGAAAAAACAGCATAACTTAAGGCTATAAACTATCTAAAAAATAGAATATATCACCTAATTAGTATTTAAATGAACTGTCACCCCCATTACACAACTCAACAAAACAACTATATATCAAACAATTAGTCTTTAAGGCATGTTTCTTTTTAAAAAACTAAAATTAGATTTCTTAAATCTAATTTAGCTTAGGTCTTTTTTTTTACTAATTTTGTCTTATTGTTTATTATAAATAATTAAGATTTTTACTTCCTAAATTCACATAAGTATATGTTAAAAATTTTCATGAAAAATAGATTTAAATTTACGTTACTTATCATAGCTACCTTCGTTTTTTTTATAGAAGAAACGCAAGCTCAAGACAATATTTATTTTGAACATATTACTACACAAGATGGTTTGTCTCAAAATGATGTAAATTCTATTTATCAAGATAAACAAGGCTATATGTGGTTTGGTACACATGACGGCCTTAATAAATATGATGGGTATAATTTTACTACTTATAATCTTAATCAACAAAATCCTAAAAGTATTAATAGTAACTTAATCTTTACCATTACTGGTGATGACAATAATAACTTATGGATAGGAACATCGGGCAGCGGACTTAATTTTTTTAATAGATCTCTAGAAGAGTTTACACATTTTAAACATGACGAAAACAATATAAACAGTATTGCTAGTAATACCGTTAGATATGTTTTTAAAGACTCAAAAAATAGATTATGGATTTGCACCTACAATAATGGTTTAGACCTCCTTGATTTAAATGAATCTTTAAGTTCCATAAAATTTAAGCACATTACAATTGCCTCTAGCGAAACTTCTGTAAAAGTAAAAAAACTGAAATCTCTTACTATTTTTGAAGATAGTAACAATAATATATGGGTTGGTACAGATGAAGGTTTATTTAAGTTAATTGAAGATGAAAACGGAAAAACTTCTCATTTTGAAAAAATAAAAGTAAAATTAAATAACATTAAAAGTATTAAAGAGGATAAAGGCAGGTTATTTTTTGGTGCTAATAGTGGTCTCTATGTCTTAGATTTAAAAAACCCTTCATATGAACCACATTTAATATGGAGAAAAGACTATAAATATTCCATTAACCATATTCTGTTTGTAAATAATCAATTATGGGCAGGAAGTGCAAGTGGATTAATTCTATTTGATAATTCTGGCACTCAAAGAAATCCTAAATTTAGTAAAATCATTACGTATAAAGCGAGTCAAAAAAATGGTATCAGTAAAAATACAATAACATCATTATTTAAAGATAGAACAGGTATTGTTTGGGTAGGTACAAACGGAGGAGGAATAAATAAATTTTATCCTGGAAAAAAACAATTTAAACATGTAAAAAATACTCCAGACCCAAAGAGTTTAAGTTACGATAAAGTAAGAGCAATTTATGAAGATAGTAACGGTTCTCTTTGGGTTGGTACCGAAGGTGGTAGTCTAAACATGTTACCAAAACAAGCCGATAAAAACAACTATTATGGTTTTATAAAATTTCCAAAAATAAATAATGTTTTTACTATTGATGAACTAAAAAGAGGAGATAAAAAAATACTTTTGTTAGGAGAAGGCTCTAATGGTACCAATCTTCAACAATTAGATATTACAGACCCCGATAACATAAAAAAAATAGAATTTAATGATTTCAGCAAAATAAAAGGCAGTATTTTTTCCATATTAGAAGATAGTGACAAAAATATTTGGATTGGTACTTATAATAATGGCATAAATCGTTCTTTATACAACTCACAAACCAAAAGCTATAAAAACGACGTATTAACTTTTGATTATAAAGACTCCTTAAGCGTTCCTAGTCATCTCATTAGAAATATTCTTGAAGATAAAAAAGGAAATATTTGGTTTGGTACAGGAGACGGATTATGTGTTTTATCTAAAACAGAAAAAACAAAAGATAAACCTAAATTTACAATCTATAAAAGTAACGCTGATGATATAAATAGTATTAGCCATAACTATATTTTAGAACTCTTTGAAAGTGAAAAAGGAGATTTATGGATTGGTACTTTTGGCGGTGGATTCAACAAATACGTACCTGCAACAGATAGTACTAAGGTGAAATTTATATCCTATAAAACAGAAAACGGTTTACCAAACAATGTTGTTAAAGGAATTCTCGAAGATGATGACCACGACCTTTGGATATCTACCAACAAAGGTCTTTCTAAATTTAATGAAAATTCTGAAACTTTCATGAATTATGATGTGAATGATGGTTTACAGGATGATGAATTTCAAGAACTTGCAAGGTGTAAACGTAAAAATGGACAATTATTATTTGGTGGCGTAAATGGTTTTAATGTTTTTGAACCAAAAGATATTAAGAACGATACTTTTGAAGCAGAAACAGTAGTCACCAACCTTTTAATAGCAAACAAACCTATTAAAATTGGCGAAAAAGTGAATGGTAGAGTACTGTTAAAAAATCCTTTATGTAACAAATCTACAATTGATTTAAACCATAATGAAAACAGTTTATCTTTTGAGTTTGCTGCATTCCATTATGGAGCTCCTGAAAAAAACGAATTCGCTTATAAACTAGAAGGTTTCAATAAAGATTGGGTGTATACAGATTCTAAAAAAAGATTTGCAACCTATACAAATCTTTCACCAGGTAATTACACATTAAAAGTAAAAGCATCTAACAATGATAAACTTTGGGACTCTACTCCTTTTGAATTAAATTTAAAAATAGCTCCACCTTTTTGGTTAACAAAGTTCGCTTACTTTTTGTACCTTTTATTAATTATAGGCATTTTACTTTTATACAGAAGATATACTATTATTAGTACATCAAAAAAACACAGTTTAGAATTAGAACATGTAGAAAAAGAAAAAACAGATGAACTACAACGAATAAAATTAGAATTCTTTACAAATATAACGCATGAGTTTACAACCCCTTTAACCTTAATAAAAGGACCTTTAAACTTTTTACAAAAAGAAGGAGACAACATTGATAAAGATATTGTTAAAGAACAATACAAGTTAATGCAAAAAAATACAGATTACTTACTTAGACTTATCTCTCAATTACTAGATTTCAGAAAAATGAATCAAGGTAAAATGAGGTTGGTTATGAGAAACAGTAATATTGTTCAGTTTATAAAAGAAGTTAGTGAACCTTTTCAGTTCTTAGCACAAAAAAATCTAATAGATTTTACAATTGAATCTACTGATAATCAATTACAATCATGGTTTGACCATGATACTTTAGAAAAAATAATAAATAACTTACTTTCAAATGCTTTTAAATTTACACCAGATAATGGCTCAATAACTATTAATATATCAAGAGATAATAAAACCAATGTAACTTTTAAAAACCCTACTAAGACTTCTAAGTTTGTATATATTCAGGTAAAAGATTCTGGAACAGGAATGGATGAAACTAAAATAGAAAGTATTTTTGAACGTTTCTTTTCTGAAAAAAATAAAGAAAAGAAAGACTCTAAAGGAATGGGTATTGGTTTGGCTTTTGTTAAAGATATTACAGAACTTCACCAAGGTGAAATTAGAGTAATAAGCAAGCACAATGAAGGCACCAATTTTATAGTGAGACTTCCTATAGAGAAAAAAGCGTATCTTAATATTCCAGAAATTACATGTAAAGAAACCTCTGAAAGCGATTTTTACTTACGTTCTTCAGAATCAGATTCTCTTGCAATTAGTATTAATGATGAAATTGAAGATCAACAGTTAAATGAAAAATCAAAATCTGACTTACCCGTTTTACTAGTTGTAGATGATAATGAAGATATTAGAACCTTTATTAAGCTTGCTCTTGGAAAAAAATATAAAATTTATACGGCTGAAAACGGAGAAGAAGGATTAAAATTGGCAGGAAAAATAATTCCGAAAATAATTATTTCTGATATTATGATGCCGGTTATGGATGGTATTGAATTTTGTAATAAAATAAAAACAAAAAAGGAAACCAGTCATATTCCTGTTGTTTTATTAACAGCAAAATTATCTAAAGAAAATGAAAAAATAGGTTTAAGAACAGGTGCAGATGCTTATATTAGAAAACCTTTTGATGTAGAAATTCTGGACTTAAAACTAAATAATATTTTAAACTATAGAGAAGAACTAAGAAGTAAGTTTAACCTAGAAATTACTTTACAACCAAAAGAAATTACGGTTACCTCTGTAGATGAACGCTTTTTACAACAAGCAATGGAAGTTGTAGAAAAACACATGACAAATACAGATTTTAATGTTGAAATGCTAATTAAAGAAATGGGCTATAGCAGAACCAACTTATATACTAAGTTTAAAGAGATTACAGGCCTTTCATCTAGTGAATTTATTAGAAGTATTAGATTAAAAAGAGCCGTACAACTTTTTGAACAAAGTGATCTTTCTGTAAAAGAAATTATGTACATGACAGGTTTTAACACCGCTTCTTACTTTGCAAAATGTTTTAAAAAACAATTTGGTGTTATCCCAAGTGAATATGTAAAACAAAAAAATAAATAAGAATAAGAAAATATTGACTACCTGAGAAATTTCAGTTTTAGAAAAAATATTCTAGTTTAAAAGTATACGATAAAAACTTAAAGCATCTTACTTTAAGGTTTTATCATGTACTATGCTCTTTTTTATAAAATGAAGGAGTCCTCTTTGTAAATTTTTTAAATTGTCTATGAAAAAAAGGAACAGATTCATAGCCACAAGCAAAACAAATTTCACGTACAGACCAATCGGTGTCCATTAACATTCTTTTGGCCATATTTATTTTATATTGATTTAAAAAAGTAAAAAAAGGTCTTCCCATTATTTTACTAAAGAAACGAGAAAAAGACTGTTCAGACATGTTAACTAAATCTGCTAATTCTTTTAGTTGTATTTTTTTATGATAATGGCTTTCTACATAATCGTGTACTTTTCTAATGCGAGAACTATATTCTGTAGGCAAATCATCTATAAACCTTTTTTCTGATAGTTCACGATATTCAAAATTAGATAGCAATACCAATATATTCTGAAGTTTTAAATACAATTCCGTTCCTTCTAAAGTCAATAATTCTTTTAAAAGTGAAAACATTTCATTTGCATTTTCTTTTGTAAAAAGGATTCCTTTAGAGGCTGCTTTTAGCATTTTAAAAACATTTTCCATTTCCGGTACTCTTGCATAAATCCCTGTATTCCATTGAATCACTATAGATGAACATGTTGAGTTTTTTACCGAATTATTTTTCCAACAATGCGGCACATTTGTTCTTACTAAAACCAACTCCCCAGCTTCAAACGGACCAACATAATCTCCAATAAATTTGGTTCCAGTACTTTTTTCTATAAAAGTAAGTTCATGCTGAGGATGAAAATGCCAAGGTGCCTCAAACCGATCTCCCGCATACCTAAAAGCAATAATGGATTTCTGATTATTTAAAGGTACTTTTTCAAACTTTGGCTGCATAAGTCTCTATTATATTCCAAATATATTCAACAATTACCAAAATACAACATAATAGGGTACTTTATTGCGTAAATAAGGGAATATTTCATTTTAGAAATAAACAATCTTTGACAACTTTAAAATGTCAATTTAAATATATGAAAGCAAGCGAATTTCCAGATGCATTTAAAAATGCAAGACAAAAAGAAGGAATTGGTAAAATGGACGATCAAAATGATCCAGTAACCATGGTTTTACGTCACAAAGAAGTACGTAAATGTGCACACCAATGGCAAAACTTTCAATCTGGAGGAGATGAAATTGGTAGAATTGTAATTCCTTCTGAAGTAGCTATTAGAGACACCAGACAGATTCCTTTTGAAGTAGATCCACCAAAACATAAATCTTTTAGAGATATTTTAGATCCTTGGTTTAAAAGACCTTTACAAGAAGAATATTCTGCAAAAATCACCACTATTATTGATGAAATTATTGAAGAATCTTTAAATACGAATGAAGTAGAAGTTGTTGCCGATTTTGCCTTAAAATTACAATCTAGAGCCTTAACCTTATTATTAAACATTCCTTATGCTGAAGCCGAATTATGGATTTCTTGGGGAACTCATGTTTTTAGAAGCGATGATTCTGATTTAGATGCAGACAAAGCCAATATTTTATATGATTATATTGATAAACAAATAAATCTTGCCATAGAAAACCCAAGTGAAAGCTTGTATTCTGTGCTTCTACGAACTGAAGTTGATGGTAAAAAAATGACCAAAGAAGAAGTAAAAGGGGTATTGATATTAACTTTTGCAGGCGGTAGAGATACCGTAATTAACGCCGTAACCAACTCTATCGCTTACTTTTCTGAGCATCCAAAATCTTTAGCAGCAATAAAGGAAAATCCAGCAATGATTAACAATGCAGTAGAAGAATTGATTCGTTATTTTTCTCCATTAACACAAATGGGACGTGTGGTAACTAAAGATGTACAAGTTTGCGAACATGCTGTAAAAGCAGATACTCGAATTTCTTTAAACTGGGCTGCTGCAAACAGAGACGAAAATGTTTTTGAAAACCCTAATGAAGTTGTTTTGGATAGAAAAGTGAATCCGCATGTTAGTTTTGGATTTGGTACACACAACTGTTTAGGCGCAACGCATGCACGTCAGATATTAAGAATATTATTGGCTACTTTATCTGAAAAAGTAACCTCGATAAACGTTTTAGAAACAAAAGAAAATATAGAAAATTTAGGAGAATTCAACCGTAAAGTTGGTTTTGATGCTCTTACTGTAAAATTTAATAAATAATAGAAATGGCAAAAATAACATTTATAACAAGCGACAACGAATCAATAACAGTAGAAGGAACTTCTGGTTCTGTAATGGAATTGGCAGTAAATAATAACATAAAAGGCATTGATGGAGATTGCGGTGGCGTTTGCTCTTGCGCAACGTGTCATGTGCATGTAGAACCTGAATTTGTGTCAAAAACAGGACAAGCAGAAGAAATGGAAAATGATATGTTAGAGTTTGATGATTTAACCAACGAATACAGCAGACTTTCTTGCCAAATTCAGGTGAGTGAAGCATTAGATGGTGTTGTTTTTAAAGTTGCAAAATAAGTTTTGATGTCAGATTCAGTAAATAAAGTTTGTGCTGTTATTGGTGCAAGTCATGCAGGTGTTAATTTTGCTTTCAATTTAAGAAAAGAAGGTTGGCAAGGAGAAATTATTTTATTTGATTCAGACCCAAATACACCGTATCACAGACCGCCATTATCAAAATCTTATATTATTGATGGCGATTTAAATAGTAATCTTTTAAAACCTATAGAAAGTTATCAAAAGGAAAATATCACTTTAAAATTAGGTGTAAAAGTAACTGCTATCAATAGAGATAAAAAAACAATTTCTATTGAAAATGAAGGTGCTCAAAAATATGATAAATTAATAATTGCAACGGGTGCAAGACCTTTTATCCCTCCTATTTCTGGAATAGAATCTGCAACTAATTTATTTCCGATGAGAACTGCAGATGATGCCATCGCTATTAAAAGTTCAATTGATGCATCCAAAGAAAAAAAGGTTGTAATTATTGGTGGTGGTTATATTGGTTTGGAAACTGCAGCTTCCTTAAAAAAAATAGGCGCAAATGTAACCGTTTTAGAAAGAGAAGAACGTGTTTTAGCCAGAGTTACTGCGCCAGTTATGTCAGATTATTTTATGGAATTACATCAACAAAATAATGTTGACATTCTTACTAAGAAAAATGTTACTTCTATTAAAACAGAAAATGGCGTAAACACTGTTTTTTGTGATGATAATACTTCTTTTAAAGCAGATATAATTATTGTTGGTGTTGGTATCCGTGTGAATACAGAGCTTGCTAAAAATGCTGATTTAGAAATTGAACAAGGAATAAAAGTTAATGAGTTTGCTAAAACGAATGATGAAAACATCTATTCTATTGGCGATTGTACTTTTCATTTCAATCCACATTATAATAGATTTCTACGTTTAGAATCTGTACAAAATGCAGTAGACCAAAGTAAAGTTGCAGCAGCTTCAATTTGTGGCAAAGAATTTATCTATGACACCATTCCTTGGTTTTGGTCAGATCAATATGATGTAAAATTACAAATGGTTGGTTTATCTAACGGCTACAATGATGTTTTAATCAGAAAAGAAGCAACAGAAAATACAAGTTTTTCTGTTTGGTATTTTAAAGATGATGAGTTATTAGCTGTAGATGCCATTAACAACGGGAAAGCCTTTGTATTAGGAACAAGATTTATAAAAGGAAAACAAAAAATAGACAAAACAAAATTGGTGGATGTTTCAATACCTATGAAACCAACTACTTTTTTATAAAAAATAAAACTATGAGCATACAATCTAAATCTGCAATTGCTACAGGAGATGGAAAATTCATTATTGATACCATAACAATAGCAGATCCAAAAGGAGATGAAATTATCGTAAAAATTAAAGCAGCCGGTTTGTGTCATACAGATCACGATTCTTTACTTTGGGGAAAACCAATTATTTTAGGTCATGAAGGTGCAGGAATTATAGCGGAAATTGGTGCAGATGTCACCGATTTTGAAGTTGGTGATAAAGTTATTTTAAATTGGGCAACTCCTTGTATGAAATGCTTTCAGTGTCAAGAAGGCAATCAACATATTTGTGAAAATAATTCGCCCGTAACCGCTGGAGGAAACGGATTTACTCCTGGTCACGCACATTTAGAAGGGTCTAAATGGAATAACCAACCAATAGAACGCTCTTTTAATATTGGTACGCTTGCAGAATACGCTTTGGTAAAAGAATCTGCTTGTGTAAAATTAAAAAGCGAAATGCCAATGCCATCCGCAAGTATTATTAGTTGTGGTGTAATGACAGGTTATGGTTCTGCTGTAAATACGGCGAAAGTTACTGCGGGAAGTTCTGCCGTAATTTTAGGAACTGGAGGTGTAGGTTTAAACGTAATTCAAGGTGCTAGAATATCTGGAGCAGCAAAAATAATTGCAATTGATATTAATGCAGAACGTTTAGAAATGGCGAAACAATTTGGAGCAACGCATACTATTTTAGCAGATAAAAATGATGTTGGATTGATGCAAGCATCAGAAGAAGTAAAGAAATTAACAGAAGGAAGAGGTGCAGATTACGCTTTTGAGTGTACTGCAATTCCTGCTTTAGGCGCTGCGCCATTGGCAATGATTAGAAATGCAGGAACTGCTGTTCAAGTTAGTGGTATTGAAGAAACTATATCAATAGATATGAATCTTTTTGAATGGGATAAAATTTACATCAATCCATTATATGGAAAATGTAGACCACAAATAGATTTCCCAAAATTGGTGAATTTATATGATAAAGGCGATTTATTATTAGATGAAATGATTACCAGAACATATCCTTTAGAAGATTTACAACAGGCTTTTGATGATATGTTAGCGGGTAAAAATGCAAAAGGAGTTATTGTTTTTGATTAATTAATATAATATTCTTAATTTTTATGAAATACAGAATTCAAGCTTTAGTATTAATTAGTTTTTTAATTTTTACAACAAATTTTAGTGCGCAAATAAAAGCACCAGAAGGAAAAAAGTGGACCGTTATTAAAAATCTTTCTGATGAATTTAATGGAAAAAAACTAAATAAAAGGAAATGGATTGCAGATCCTGAAGGACATCCAGATTTTGGTTGGATTGGAAGGTCTCCTGCCCTATTTAAAGAAAGTTCGATTACACTTAATAAAGGAAAATTAGAAATTGAAGTTGGTAAATTAGATAAAACTTTTACAAGTTATAAATACAGTACGCCTTCTGTTTATAATTATTATGGAGGTATTATTAGAGCATCAAAATCAATCTCTTATGGTCATTATTTTGAAGCCAAATTTAAAATGAATAAAACAGAAATGGGTGGTGGTTTCTGGCTGATGTCTAAAAATATTTGTGATTTTAAACATGAAATAGACATTACAGAATCTGTGGGTTCTATTTCTCCTTTAGCTGAAGAATGGGGCAAAAAATGGGATAAAATAATGCACTCAAATACCATTCATAGGAAAACAAATTGTAATGAAGCAATTCGTAGTCAAGCCGTTGTTTATCCTGATGTTAAAAATTCCGATAAGTATTACACGTATGGTTGTTGGTGGAAAAGTCCAACGGAATTGTTGTTCTATTTAGACGGGAAACACGTTTATACTGTAAATCCACCAGTAAATTTTGACCAAGAATTATTTCTTCATTTTTCCATTGAAAAGTATGATTGGAATCCTATCCCGGAAGATGGAGGAAAAGTAGCAAGTGCATCAAAAGATGACAGAACAACTTATATCGATTACATCAGAACTTATAAATTAGAAGATAAAAATTAAATTTATTCCAATTATTATGAATAGAAAAACATCAATTTTAATTATTGTTTTTAGTAGCATTTTTAGTTTTATTTCTGCTCAAGAAACCGAATTATTAAAAAACTGGAAATTCACCAATTACGATTATGGTGCAGCTTTTCAAAAAGATTTTGATGATGCTGATTGGGAAAACGTAACAGTTCCTCATGATTGGGCAGTACAACAAGATTTTAATTTTGCGCATGATGTGCAATTAACAACTGTAATACAAGATGGTGAAACCAAACCAAGATACAGAACTGGTAGATCTGGTGCATTGCCTTATGTTGGCATTGGATGGTATAGAACAAATTATTCCATTACAGCATCAGAATTAGAAGAAAAAGTTCAGATTCTTTTTGACGGAGCAATGAGCAACGCAAAAGTGTATGTAAATGGCCAATATGTTGGTGAGCGTCCTTTTGGTTATATTTCTTTCCATTTTGATATTACAAAATTTCTAAAATCCGGAGACAATACAATTGCCGTTCGATTAGAAAATTTTAATAGTCAATCTCGTTGGTATCCTGGAGCTGGTTTGTATAGAAAAGTATCCATAATTAAAACTAATAAAACGCACGTTAAAACCTGGGGGACTTTTGTAACGACTCCTGTTATTGCAAAAAGACATGCTGAGGTACACGTAGATATTGAAATTTTAGGAAGTGGAAATTATACAATGATTAATGAAATCATTTCTCCTGACGGAAAACAAATCGAAAGAAAATCAAAAGAGATCACCATTCAGAAAAATACTAAAATATCTGAAAAATTTAAAGTTTCTAAACCAAAACTTTGGAATTTAAATACACCTTATTTATATCAACTTAAAACATCTATTTTAAAAGGTCGCAAAGTTGTTAATACCTATACAACACCTTTTGGAATAAGAAGTATCCGTTTTGAAGTAGATGGATTTTATTTGAATGATCAAAAAATAAGATTTAAAGGTGTTAATATGCATCATGATTTAGGTCCTGTTGGTGCCGCTTTTCATAAGGAATTATTTGTCCGTCAGATGAGAAAAATGAAAGAAATGGGTGTAAATGCAATTCGTTTTTCTCACAATCCTCCTGCTCCAGAAGCGTTAGATATTTGTGATGAAATGGGACTTTTAGCCATTGATGAAGCTTTTGACGAATGGCAAATTGGTAAAGTAATGAATGGGTATTCTAAACATTTTGACAAATGGGCAAAAACAGACTTAACAGATATGATTTTGCGTGATAGAAATCACCCAAGTATAATTATGTGGAGTATTGGTAATGAAATTATGGAACAATACAAACACGATCCAAATAACATTACCGGTTACTTAAATAAAATTGTGAAAACTTTAGATACAACGCGAGCTACAACTGCCGGTTTTAACTCAGCTTCTGGTTCTTTAAAAAGCGGAATGGCAAAAATCGTTGATGTTGCAGCCTTTAATTATAAACCTGGTCTTTACAATCTAATTAGAAAAGAATATCCGAATTTAAAGTTTTTCGCAAGTGAAACTGGCGGATCCGTTAGTGTTAGAAACAGCTATAAATTCCCAGTAGTTTTTGATACAATTCATACAAAAAGAGGAAACTCTTTAAATACAAATACCTATAAAGATGGCTATCCTGGTAACTATGAAACTACCAATGTTTCTTGGGGATATCCTGCTTATAAAGAGTTTGCTGCACAAGACAAAAACACAACTGTTTATGGCGAATTTGTTTGGACGGGTTATGATTATTTAGGAGAACCTTCTCCTTATCACGAAGTAAAAGCTAGAAGTTCTTATTTTGCGCCAGTAGATTTTATTGGTTTAGAAAAAGATAAATTCTACTTATATCAAACACAATGGAAAAAGGATAAAGATGTACTACACTTTTTTCCTCATTGGACTTTACCTGAAATGAAAGGGAAAGAAATTCCAGTAGTTTGCTATACATCTTATGAAAAAGCTGAATTATTTGTAAATGGAAAAAGTTATGGAATTCAAACTAAAAAACCATTAAAAAATCATAGGTATGAAAGTAATTCTATAGACAAATCTGCTTCTGGAGGTGGTAATTGGGATTTATTTAAGGCTTACGCTATTGTTTGGGATGCTGTAGTTTATGAACCGGGAGAAGCAAAAATTGTGGCTTATAATAAAAAAGGAAAGAAAGTTGCTGAAGTAATAAGAGTAACTGCTGGTGAGCCTCATCATATAGAAATAAAACCAGAATTAAAAACCATTAAAAACGGAGAAGTTGGTGTTTATATAATTTCTGTTTTAGATAAAATCGGCAATTTATGTGTAAATTACAATGAGAACATGCACATACAAGTTGATGGAGCCGCTACATTTTTAGCATCCGGAAATGGAGATCCAACCAATTTGCAAAACTTATCGAAACCCGAAAGAAAATTCTTTAACGGACAAGCTGCTATTTTTGTGAAATCGAAAGAAAAAGGAGCTGTTAAAGTTGCCATTAAATCGAAAAAATTACAAGGAACCAACAATTCATTAATTATAAATTAAAAATTTATATGGCATCAAGCTTTAAAACTGTAGAACTTTCAGATTCTAATTTCGAATCTCAAGGACTAAGATTTTTAACCGTAAAAACGCCTAATTTAAAAGGTAGAGGAGATATTTGTTTGTATGTACCACAAGTGGATAATCTCGAAAATTTACCAATATATATCTTATTACATGGCGTTTATGGAAGTGCTTGGATTTGGGCGCTAAAAGGAGGTGCTCATAAAACGGCAGAACGATTAATGCAAAACGGCACCATAAAACCCGCTATAATTGCAATGCCTTCAGACGGACTTTGGGAAGATGGTTCTGCCTATTTTTCTCATCATCAAAAACAATTTGATCATTGGATTGTGAATGATGTGATTACGGCTGTTAAAGAAAATATTCCGGAAGCCAAGAATTCTACATCAACATGTATTGGTGGTTTGTCTATGGGAGGTTATGGCGCTTTGTCTTTAGGCGGACGATTTCCTGAGAAATTTAAAGCAATTTCCGGGCATAGTTCTATTACCAAATTAGAACAAATGCAACTTTTTACAGATGATCCTTTAGATGAGTATCTAAAAGAAAGTAAAACTCCTAATATAATAGACATTCTAAAAGATCATAAAAACAGCTTACCTACTATTCGTTTTGATTGCGGTATTAATGACAGTCTATTTCCGGCTAATAAATTACTACATGAGGAACTTTTAAAAGAAAATATTCCTCATGTATTTGAAGAATTAAAAGGAAGTCATGAATGGTCTTATTGGATAAAGCATCTAGAAAAAACATTACTTTTTTTTAATAAAAACAGATAATACTTTATACAACCACTACTAATTAACAAACTCCATTAACCCAAATTTATCTGGTTGATGCACATCTTTTGATATATCATAAATAGGGAAAATAGTAGAAGTAATTCTGCGTTCACCTTCCGCTTCGTTTCTTTCTTGTCTGATTGCTAAAAACCTCCATTTACTCCCCTCTTGTACGGGCTCAAATTTACTTAAAAAGCCAAAAGTAGTTAACGGGATTTTTAATTCCATAGTCCATCCCTTATCAATATCAGAATTATCATTTACAGTACCATTATAAACAACTTCAACTTTACTAACGGGATTAAAAGTTTTTAATGCAGTATTCGTATTCTCATAATAATCATTAAAAAAGAGAAGATCGTTAACCGCTTTGTATAGATTAATTTCAAAGCAAAAATGTGTATCTAAGCTTTCTGGAGTTGGTATTATAAAGATTTCTGCACAATCATCAAAATAAGGTGCACCATCTCTTTCTGTCTCTCTAGCATTTAAATATTTATCTTCCAATTCATAAAAAAGGTATAGGTTATTTTCATCCCATAACATTCTAAGTGTTGTTTTTTGTTTATCACTTGGTTTTTCTTCATTATAAGTAAAATCAAATGTTCTGCTTTCCGTTTTAGACCAAATAGCTTCATCCATTTTTCCATCAATAATTATTGGCTCATTTGTTTTAGAAACTTTAAATATGGGTGGTTCTGGTATTGCTTTTTGACATCTAGTTATAACTACGAAAATCATTATAAACAAACAAAAAATGATACCATAAGCTTTAAAGTTTTTCATAATAGATATTTTAGTTTTAATATTTATTTGAAATGCAATAACGTACTAATTGTTAACTTTTAACATCATCAATCATCTTTTTAACACCACCTATTATCTAATCCGTTTTCATCATCAATTAATTGTAATTTATCCACTCTCAAAAAAAATGAATTATTTAGATTTAAACAAGAAGGAATAAAACAGTTAATTCAGAAAAAGAACATCAGTTGTTTTACAAAGACATTTTGTTTTCCTTAAGATTATATTTAATTAGTTTATTTGAATAACTAATCATTAAAAAAAAACTTTAAACAAACTACTATCTTTATCTTATAAATAATTCCAAAACAAGACAACTAAAAATGAAAAAACCAATTATAAAAACTACACTACTTACAATATTTTTTTTCAGTTTAATTATTAGCTGTAAAGTAAAAAAACAATACAACACTTTTTCTAAAAAGACAGAAAACACCATTTTAATTTTCTCAAAAACAAATGGATACAGACACAAATCTATTACAGAAGGGATTACAGCCATCAAAAAATTAGGACAAGAAAATGGATGGAAAACAGATACTACAGAAGATTCTTTACAATTTAATTATCAGAATTTAAAAAAATATAAAACACTTGTTTTTTTAAACACTACAGGTAATGTCTTAAATAATCAACAAGAAAAAGATTTTGAAAAATACATAAATGAAGGCGGTGGTTTTGTTGGTATTCATGCTGCTACCGACACTGAATACGATTGGCCTTTTTATGAACAAATGATTGGAGCACAATTTAAATCGCATCCAAAACAACAAAAAGCTACGCTAAAAGTTAATAAAGAAAGTAACCATGCTGCAATAGCGCATTACAATGATACATTTGAAGTATTTGATGAATGGTACAATTTTAAAAAACCTGCTGCAAAACATGTCAATGTATTATTAGAATTGGATGAAACTTCTTATTCAGGTAAAAGGATGGGGACAAAACATGCTATTTCTTGGTATCATCATTTTCAAGGTGGTCGTATTTTTTATACCGGAATGGGACACACCAAAGAAGCATATACAAATACCGATTTTCTACAACATTTAAAAGAAGGAATTTTATGGACTATAAAAGAAAAGAATGTTGCTATTGATAAAAATGGCGAAGATTTATTAGATTCAAACTTGTCTAAATGGGATGTTTGGATAGGAGCTGTTCATCCTTCGGTGGATATCAATTTTGAAAAATCTAAAGATGTCACAAAAGGAAAACCAATGGGTTTAAATAATGATCCGAAAAAAGTGTTTTCTATCATCAAAGAAAATAACAAAAACGTTTTAAAAATTAGTGGTAAAATATACGGAGGGTTAACCTCTAAAAATGAATATGGTAATTATCATTTTACCACCCAATTTAAATGGGGAGAAAAAAAATGGGAACCTCGCATAAAAGGCAAAAGAGATAGCGGTATTTTATATCATGCTAAAGGAGTTCATGGAGCATTTTGGAACACTTGGATGGCTTCTTTAGAGTTTCAAATACAAGAAGGAGATTGTGGAGATTTTATTGCTTTGGGCGATGTCTATGAAGATGTACCTGCTGATAGAAAGTTAAACAAAAAAGGAAAACCCTTTTTTATATACAATCCTAAAGGAAAAGAAATTCCTTTAAAATACGCTACTGGTTTTGAATCTGGAAGATCAACTAAATCTTCTTTATATGAAAACCCTAATGGCGCATGGAATACCTTAGAAATTTACTGTTTAGACAACGAAAGTATCCATTTAGTAAATGGCCATGTTGTGAACAGAATAAAAAATGCTCGTTACGATGTTGCTGGTAAAACAATTCCTGTAAGTAGAGGTAAAATTCAAATTCAATCTGAAGCTGCAGAAGTATATTATAAGAACATTAAAATAACACCGATATCTAAACTTCCTTCAAAATTTTCTAAATTATAACATTCGAATTATTTGTAATACGCATAAAACGAATAACTTCTATTAAATAGCATGAATAATCTAAAAATTATCTTTTTCAGTATCACTTTAACTTTTCTATTAGCTTGTAATACCACTCCAGAAAGTAATGAAATTAAAGTGGATGAATTAATTATGTCTAAAGTTGATAGTTTATTAAAATTAATGAGTCTTGAAGAAAAGGTAGGACAGCTTTCACAAAGATTTTCAGCAGGATTAGATAATAAATTATCTGATGATATTAAAAACGGACAAGTTGGATCTTTACTTAATGGCAGAAAAAATTTTTATACTGTAAAAGAAAGAAACAAGATTCAGAAAATAGCGATTGAAGAAACCAGATTAGGAATTCCTATTATCTTTGGACATGATGTTATACATGGGTTTCGTACTATTTTTCCAATAAGTCTTGCGCAATCATGCACATGGTCTCCAAAATTAATTGAAAGAGCTAATTCCGTAGCAGCATCAGAAGCAGCAGCGAATGGGGTTGATTGGGCTTTTGCTCCTATGGTAGATGTTTCAAGAGATCCTCGTTGGGGACGTATTGCAGAATCATATGGTGAAGACACCTACCTAAATGCTATTTTTAGTAAAGCTGCTGTAAACGGTTTTCAGGGTAAAGATGTTTCAAGCGAAGGCAAAGTAATTGCTTGTTTAAAGCATTTTGTTGGTTATGGTGCAGCAACCGGAGGTCGAGACTATCAATACACAGAAATATCCGACAGAACAATGCATGAAGTTTATTTACCTTCATTTGAAGCTGGTGTTAATGCTGGTGCTTTAACTGTAATGTCTGCTTTTAATGATATTAATGGAGTGCCTGCCACAGCAAACAAAAAATACATTCGAAAAACTTTAAAGGAAAAAATGAACTTTAATGGTTTTGTTGTTAGCGACTGGGATGCTGTAGAAGAACTGATAAAACACGGTATTGCTTCTGATAAAAGGGAAGCAGCACTTTTGGCTATCAATGCCGGAGTTGATATGGAAATGAAAACTCTTACATATCAAAAACTTACTGAGGAAGTAAAAGCCAATAATCTTTCGGAAAATATTATTGATGAGGCCGTTGGAAGAATCTTATTTGTCAAATATAAAAAAGGTTTATTTAAAAATCCTTATACCTCTCTTACCAATGTAGATAAAGCAAATCCTACTTTAGAAAAAAGAAAATTAGCAAGACAGATTGCAAGTGAATCTATGGTATTGTTAAAAAATAAAGAAAATATATTACCCTTAAAAAACAAGAAGATTAACATTGCTGTTGTTGGTTTATTTGCCAATGAAACGAATGTTATGGGTTGGTGGCAATCTTTAGGAAAAAATGAAGAAGTAGTTACCCCCTATTCTGGATTAAAAAATAATGCCGATAGCAACATTACAATAACTAAAGAGGTAAATTCTAAAACAGATGTTATAATTGCCTGTGTTGGTGAAAGCTCAACTTTGTTTGGTGAAAATCATTCACGTACAAATATTAAATTACCTAACAATCAAGAAGCTTTTTTAAATAAACTAAAGAAAAAAGGAAAACCAATTATCACAGTAGTATTTAATGGTCGTCCTCTTGATTTAACAGGAGTTTTAGAATCTTCTGAGGCCGTATTAATTGGTTGGCATCCTGGTATTGAAACAGGTAATGCTTTAGCAGATTTAATTTATGGAAAAAGCAATCCGTCAGGTAAATTGACAACTAGTTTTCCAAAATCAGTAGGTCAAATACCTGTCTATTATAATCAGAGAAATAGCGGAAGACCTCATCAATCTAATTATAGAGATGAAACGTCTAAACCTTTATTTCCGTTTGGCTTTGGACTAAGTTATTCTAACTTTGAATATGATAATTTGATAGTATCCAAAGAAAAATTAAACCGTAAAGATTCGCTTGTTATTTCTGCACAAATTACAAATAATAGTAATGTTCAGGGAACAGAAATTGTGCAATTATATGTACAAGATATTGTGGGATCTACAACCAGACCCGTGAAAGAATTAAAAGGATTCCGCAAGATTACGCTAGCTCCTAATGAATCGAAAGTGGTGAATTTCACATTAAAAACTAATGATTTAACAGTACTTAATGACAATTTTATCCCAATAATTGAACCAGGTAAATTTAATGTTTGGATAAGTACCAATTCTGATAAAGGCTTAAAAGGTTCATTTGAAATTGAGAAATAATATTTTTAGAGTAGCTAACTATATTTCTTCTAAACGCACCCAAAACTATTTAGAACACTTAAACCAATTTTTAGATTTCTTTGAAAACAGGATTAAATTATAAAAAATCTAATTTCTTCGTTTTTTTTAGATGCTTATTCATGTATATATTTGAATGGTTTTATAGATTTACAAATTTAACAATGAATTACAAGTTTAAAGGCATTTATAGACTTGACAAAAACTATACAAAACTAAACATAAAATTATATTAAAAACCTATAAATTCTTTTTTACTTAAAAAATGTTGCTCTATATTGGGCAGGTGTTTGCTTTGTAAATAACTTGAATTTTCTATGAAAAAAAGAAAGGTTTGGATAACCTGTTTCAAAAGCTATTTGTTCAACAGAAATTTCAGATTCTTTTAAAAATTCGCAAGCTTTACTAACCCTATATTCATTTAAATAAGAAGTAAAAGTTTTATTAAATGACCTCTTAAAAAATTTAGAAAACGAAACTGGAGTCATAAAAACCAAATCTCCTAATTGCGAAGCTTCTATTTTATTTTGATAATTTTCATCTACAAAATTGATAATATTTCTAATTCTATCTGAAACCAAAGAATTGACATTAAAACTTGCACCTAAACTTAATACCTCATATTTTTCTAAAGATAATTCATGAAGTAATTTTATAAATTCTATTAATCGAAGTGTTGTAGATGTTTCTTTCATAGAAATCATTTTTGCACCAATATCTTTTGCAATAATTTCATTGAATATTAATCCGTAGTTACTACTAATCAACATTTTTTTTATCAAAGAAAACTCATCTTTATCCATCCATCCATCTCCTAATACATCTTTTCTAAATTGAATTACAGTAGATTTAGCAAGTTCTTTTGTACTTCTATTTGTTTTCCAACAATGAGGTAAATTGGGTCCTAATAAGACTAATTCTCCTGGTTGATATGCTTGTATAGAATTCCCAACACTTCTTATCCCTGTGCTTTCAGTAATAAATGTTAGTTCCCATTCAGGATGATAATGCCAAGGAGTTCCAAACTCTAATTTTTCGAAAACTCGATAATGAAAAGATTGATTAGTAGTATTAGAAATGGGTTCAAAAACAGCTTTCAATATGTATATATTTTCGAATAAAAAAATTATTACATCAAATATATGGAAAAATAGTACACTTTACAACTAAATATGTATTTAATACCTCATCTAAATCAGTCGTAATTTTACTCTATAATTTAAAAGAGAATAACATGAAATTTGATGTAATAGTTTCTGGGATGATGGTTGTAGATATTTTAGCTGAGGTTCCTTTAAATGTAAATTTAGGATCAAAACACGAAGTTTCAAAAATAATTATTCAAGGGGGTGCTCCTGCAGGAAATGCTGCTTGTGTTATTGCTCAAAACAATTTAAAGACAGCGTTTTTAGGATATAAAGCAGACAATACTTTAAGTTTAATCGCTAGAGAAGAACTAAAAAGGTATAATGTTGACACCTCGTTATTAATTAACAATCCAGATTTTCAACCTGCAATTGCTGTTGTTGAAATAAATACTAAAAATGGAGATCGTACCGTTTATTACTCAACAAATAACTACAAACCACTTCTACCAAAAGATATTAATGAAGATTGGATTAAAAACAGTAAATTATTATTAGTAGATGGTTATGATGTTGTTGGAAATTTAGAACTTCTAAAAATTGCTAATAAACATAACATTCCCTCTGTTTTAGATATTGAAGCTGGAGATATTTCTGTATTAAAAAAAATGATTTCTTTAGGTAGTCATATTATTCTGCCACTAGAAGGAGCTCAAATGATTACTGAATTAGACTTACCAGAAGAATGCATCAATGCATTGAGTTTAATAACCAATGGACAATTAGTAATTACTGATGGTGCTAATGGAAGTTGGGCTTTAGAAAATGAAAGAATTATTCATCAAGCTGCTTTTCCTACTGAAGTTGTAGATACTACTGGTTGTGGAGATGCTTTTCATGGCGCTTATGCATCGGCTTTGTTAAAAGGAAAAAACTTAGCTAAACGATTGGAATATGCTTCTGCTTATGCATCTATAATTGCAACCCATTTTGGAGGGAGAAGTTATTTTCCGAGTACTAAAGAAGTGGAACAAATACTATTAAAAAAATAAAATTATGGCAACAGATGTCTTAGAAAAACCCGTATTAAAACCTAAAGATTTAAATTTAGACATACTACAACGTAAAGGTGTGGTAGCTGAAGAAATGGAGAAACTTATTTGTAAAGCTCCAGAAAAAAAAGATGTAAAAATAGGATTAATTGGAATTGGTTTTGAACTACATTTCGATTGGAAAAAAGCAAAAGAATCTTATACAGAAGCTACAGAACAAATTAAAAGTGTATTTGGTTCTAACAATCAATTATTAGCTTTAAAAGAACCTATTCAAACTAAAAAAGCTGTATTAGAAGCCTTAAATAATTTTAAGACCGAAGATATGAGTGGCTTAATTATTTACCAGGCTTCTTACATCGCTGGTGATTTGGCTTTAGCTATAGGAAATTGGTTACGAGAAAACAAAATGCCTTTATTAAGTTGGTCTCATGATGAAGTTACAGGAGGAAGATTAACCGCTAACAGATTATGTGGACAAAACTTTTTACTAAACATCTTAAATTCTCTAGAAGTAAAATATTCTTGGGTTTTTGACAGACCAAAATCTAAACAACTAGATCTTATTTTAGACAAATTTATTAGAGTAGTAAGTGCAAAAAAAAGAATGCAACATGCCACCATTTTAATGGTTGGAGGTATGAGAGTTCCTGGTTTTTATGACTGCGAATTAAATGAAATGTCTATTAGCAAACATCTAGGTTTGGCTGTTGATAGAGTCGATATTGAAACTGTTTGGAAACATGGAGAACAATTTAAAAACGAAGATGTAGATGCCATTGTACAAAAATTGATTAATTCTAAGCTTTGTAAGTACCAAGGTGTAAGCAAAAGAGAATTGTTTTTATCTGTTCGTTTTAGTTTAGCCATTGCAAATTATGCTCGAGAAGGAGATTATATTGGAATTGCACTAAAAAATTGGCCAGAATTATTTGATAATTATCAAATTGCAGGGGATGGAGCTGGAGCTTTAGTACAAGATTTAGGAATTCCTGTTGCAGATGAATCTGATATGGGAGCTTTAATAACCATGGTTACTATGAATGAAATTAGTAACGGAAATTCATTACCTACATTAACAGACATGTCTATTCTTAATGATAAAGAAAATAAATTAGGAATGTGGCATTGTGGCGGTTCTTCTACAAGGTTGATGAGAAAAGGTACAAAGTTTGAAATTAGAAACCATAGTATTTTAGATAATTATGATGAGGAACAATCTTATGGAATGTTGCTAGAGTTTTTATTAGAAAAAGGAGACATCACAATTGCTAAATATCAATATCCTCACGCTTCTAGTATGCTTTCTTTTGAAGGTGAAATTATAGATTCTCCAATGCGATTTAGAGGTGCTTACGGAGAAGTATCTCCCAAAAATGAAAAAGCCTCAGCAATTGTTGGTACTATCTTAAGTAACGGATTAGATCACCATTGGATAATTGGAAGAGGTCATATACAAGAAGATCTAAAAGAATTTAATCATTGGGCAAACATAGAAAACCTGGAGTTTGTAATACCTGGAACAACAGGTAGAAGTATTCAAAAAAAACTTAACTATTAAAAATAAAACATGAAAAAACAAAATTTAATACAATTACAAAAGGACTATAGAGCTGCACAAAAATGTTTAATCGGGTTTAACGTAAACGACATTTACGATATGAAAGCTGTTGCTCTAGCTGCAGAAGAAGCAAATTGCCCAGTAATGGTAATGACCTATCCTCCGGTTGTAGAACTTAACTCTAGTTATTTATGCAAAAAAATGTTAGAAGGTATACAACCTTACACAAAACAACCTATTTATCTTCACTTAGATCATAGTGTTTCTGTAGATATGTGTAAAAAAGCAATTGATGATGGTTATGATTCTGTAATGATTGATGGTTCTCAAAAAAGCTTGAAAGAGAACATAGCTATGACCAAAGAAGTTACTAGATACGCAGAATCTTCAGGTGTTTTAGTAGAAGCTGAAATTGGTAAAATAATGGGAAGAGGTGTTGTTATTAAATCTGATGATGATTTCTTAGCAAGTGTTGCAGATGTAAAAGCAATTGTAGAAGAAGCAAACCCACATATTATGGCTGTAGGAATTGGTACCGCACACGGTTTTACTCCAACAACTCCAAAAATTCATTTTGATAGATTACTAGAAATAGCCGAAGCTATTCCAAACCCATTAGTATTACATGGCGGAACAGGAATCCCTGATTTAGACATTCAAAAGGCAATTACAATGGGAGTTGCAAAATTGAATGTAGGAACCATTGTTCATAGTACTTATATGAAAGAATTATATAAAGAAATGGGCAAAGATCTTAACGCTGCATATCCTCCATTTTTAATGAAAGATGTAATTCCTAGAATTAAAGATGTAGTTTTAAATAGATTAGAAGCTGTTAATTTTAAAAGCAAAGTTTTAATTTAAAAGGCACTGTCTCATAAACGTCCCAAAACTATTTAGAACACTTAAACCAATTTTTAGATTTCTTTGAAAACAGGATTAAATTATAAAAAATCTAATCCTGTAATTTCTATCTTACACACATTCTGTAGATAAAAGTGTCTAAAAATAATTTAATCAATGGGCACTGTCTCATAAAGTGTGTAAGTTTTAAAATCTCAGGTTAATTAATTAACTGAGATTTTTTTATTAATTTTAAATTTTACATACTTATGAAACCAGAAGACATTTTAAACGAAGATTTTTTAAAGCAATTTAAAAGCGGATCAGAACTTACTAATTTTTTAGAACAGCTTCATAAACGAGGCATAGAAAAGATCCTTGAGGGAGAATTAGATGCTCACCTAGATTATGATCGACATCAAAAAAGTAAATCAACTAATCTTCGAAATGGGTATACCAAAAAGAAACTAAAAACAACTTTAGGGGAGACAGAAATAAACGTTCCAAGAGACCGTGAAAGTTCTTTTAACCCAATGATTGTTAAAAAAAGAGAAAGTACTACAGAAGGTATAGAAAACATTATAATTTCCCTTTATGCAAAAGGGATGAGCAATAGTGATATAGAAGAACAAATACGAGAACTTTACGATTTTAACATCTCCACAAGTACTATATCAAGAATTACCGATAGTATCACCAATGATATTATAGCTTGGAAGAATAGACCTTTAGAAGCAACATATCTTATCGTTTGGATGGATGGAATCGTTTTTAAAGTTAGAGAAAACTCTAAAGTCATCAACAAAACCATTTACATTGCTGTAGGTTTGAGAACCGATGGTAAAAAAGAAGTACTTGGTTTATGGTTAGGGAAGAATGAATCTTCTGCTTTTTGGATGAGTGTTTTAACAGATATTAGAGCTAGAGGAACACAAGATATCTTAATCACAGCAACCGACAATTTAAACGGATTTACAGATACAATTAAAACTGTTTTCCCTAATTCTGTTACTCAAATATGTGTAGTGCATCAGATTAGAAACTCTTGTCGTTACGTTGTTTGGAAAGACAAAAAAGAGTTTACCAGAGACATGAAACAAATCTATACTGCACCTACAAAAGAAGCTGCAAAGGCATCCTTAAAAGATTTTAAAGATAAATGGGATTCTAAATATTCTTATGCGATTAAAAGTTGGGAAAATAACTGGGATGAACTTACCGTTTTCTTTGATTTCCCTATAGAAATAAGAACTATAATTTATACCACAAATCTTATAGAAAATCTCAACGGGAAAATTAGAAAATATACTAAAAACAAACTCTCGTTCCCAACCGATGAAGCTGTCATGAAATCTGTTTTTTTAGCACTGAGAGAAAGTACTAAAAAGTGGACAATGCCAATTAGAAATTGGGGAATTATACTTAATCAATTTTTAGCTATATTTGAAAACAGGATTAAACTATAAATAATTTAACCCTGAGTTTTTCAACTTACACAGATTTTAGGATAGTGTCAATCAATGTCATTTAGACTTCTTTAAAACTTGGTCCACTCACTAAGTTCAAAAGCATTTAACCAAACTCCTTTATTACCTTTTCCTTTAAAATTAATACTAACTGGATTTTTTCCGTCGGAAATAAAAGTAAATTCACTCATTCCTGGTAACTCCCACTGCATTTCTTTCCCTTCAGTTACATTAATTACCTGCTCCTTTTGCATAGCATCAGATGAAATAACAATTGTTTTTTCATAAGGTAATTTATGTATGTTTAACGATTTTAATTTATCCTTATTAGGATCCATCAAATCTGAATTAGTTCTTGGCGCATGATGCCATGTTTTTAACTTATAAATTCCTTTTGGTAAGTTTTCAAAAACAAGATTAACACCTTTATTATCTATTGCTATAACACCATCTCCATAAGCATAACCATATTTACCTATTACATTCATTTCGCCCAACCATCTGTTTACCCCAGATTTTGTTCCTTTTTCAATTTTTACTGTTGCATCTTTAAATGATTTCATTTTATAAGAATTATCAGCTTCATCTTTACCGTACCAAGGGTTCCATCCAAATTGAAGCAACTGATCTGACGCTCCTAAATCTACACGTTCCCATTTAAAATCATAAATACGTTTTGCCTTATTTAAAATTTCGTTGTTAGAAAAAGACACCAAATCAACGGAACTACTGGCAGATTTTAAACCTTTACATTTTGCCGTAACAGTAATACTTCCTACAGTATTTCCTGCCTTAATTAATGCCGGAGCAATACCGTATTCCGTAAACATAGGATTTGCATTTATATCAATTTTATCACCAATTACAGAAGCGTCTCCCTTAACTAAAAACTTAATTAAATGTTTGGTATCTGGCACTACCGTACCATTTTCATCAACCACTGTTGCATATGCTAACAATATATCTGATCCGTTGGCTTTAAATTCTCGTCCAACAGTATCTAATTTTAATTGAAGTGCATACGGCTTTCCTGCTGTTCTTTTATAGGTTTCAATTGTTTTACCATCTTTAAAAGTCCCTCTTGCTACTAAATTACCCGGTTTGTATTCTAAATTTTTAAAATGAAATGGAGCATGTTCTAAACCATCATAAATAGTATCGGTACTTGGTTTTAATCTTTCTATTTTTTTTCCGTTCAATAATAATTCAACTTCATCAGCATTACTATACACCGTAATATTTTTTGTACCTTCTGTCCATTCTTCTTCAATATCTATAAATGGTTTCTTTACTAATTCAGACTTATACCATTCTAAATTAGGTCTAGGGTTTCTAAAAATAGTCATCATACCACTTCTAGTTCTATCAATCTTACTTTTTGCTTTGTTATGCGTTGGATGAAAAGTATAATAAGCATGCGCTGTCCAAGAAATCAACCCTGTCATTAACGGATCCTTTTTATAAGGTGCTACTCCTGCAGCTCCTCGAATACCTTCCATTGCAAAAATAGGCTCTGATCTGTCCCAAATAAAAGCACCATAAAGCATGTTTGCATTAATATCTGTTAAACCAGAAGTTTGCCAACCTGTCCAACGCGCTCCTTGAGATGCAGTAAGCCTGGTAGGATCTTCTTGTTTTATGGTATTATGAACTCTTGGAACATACCCACGATGATTTACACCAGCACCCCACATAACTACAGAAGCATGGTTTCTATGATTTCTAACCATCGTACGTGCTGCACTTTCTAAGTTATTCCACCAAGCGTTATTATCAGAAATTGAAACCCATGTTGGCGCTTCTTCATATACTAAAATTCCTAATTCATCACACGCTTCTAATAGCGCATTATCTTGCGGATAATGCGCTGTTCTCATAACATTGAATCCATATTCTTTAAATTGCAACATGTCTTTGTAATGTAAAGAATTAGGAACAGCATCTCCTATATACGGATATTGCTGATGCCTGTTTGCTCCAATTAATTCAATAGGTTCATTATTTAAAATAAAACCTCTTACTGGATCTAGTTCAAATTTTCTAAGACCTATTTTCGTTTCTACATAATCAATTTCTTTTCCATCTATCTTAACAACACTATTTATTCTGTATAAATACGGATTGTCTATGCCCCAAAAATGAACATCATCCTCTAAACTGCCTATTTGGTTAAATTGATATTCTTGACCTGGCAATATTTTAGAAGTATCTTCTAAATGCAAAACAACAATACCTTCTTTATTGATGATTCGTGTTACTAATTTGCAAATAACCACTGTATTTTTTTCATTCTTAACAGCAGTTTTAATATCAATCGTAGCATTTTTGTTTACAGGATCTATGGTTGGCGTTGTGATGTTTACTCCTGAATTTAATGTTTCCCAATTAAAAGTAACATGCACATTATTTGTTTCTACTAAATACACATCTCTATAAAGTCCGCTAAATTTCACATAATCAAAAGGTCCTGGATCTGGAGGAATAATTTCATTTCTTCTATTATCAACTAAAAGTGTCACTTGATTACTTGAACCTTTATTTACAAAGTTTGTAATATCAAAATGAAATGGTGTATACCCACCAACAGCATGTTGTCCTACATGTTTTCCATTTATCCATAAATCGGTTACTTGATGAGCTCCTTCAAATTCTAAAAAGACTTTCTTATTAGAATTACCAACTGTAATATCCTTTCTATACCAGCCCACATTTCTATGAAATACTAATTGTGTTTTTTCATCCTCTAAACCATCTAAGGTTAAAGACGTCAATTTTAAAGTATGTGGCACATTAACTTGTTCCCAATTGGAATCATCTAAATCTGCATCATAATTTTTAGCATCTGGATTTCCTAATTGAAACTTCCAATTTTGATTTAAATTAATTTTAGTTCGATCTGTATTTGGAAAACCAAATGGCAATTCTTGAGCTTCCATTTTAAAAACAAAAGATAAAACACATAGAAAACTAATAATTATTGATCGAAGCATATTGTAAATTTTATTTATTTAACTTTTGTAAAAATATTACATACTTTTTTCTTCATTAAACACAGATGTTCTTAATAAAGAAACAAAGTACTAATAATAACAATTTACTGTAAAAACGTTGAGAAATATATTGTATAAGTAATAATTTATATTTTAAAACTCTGTAAATAATTAATTACTAAATTATTTTCATTGAGCTCACTCTAAATAAACCTTTCTTATTATTAAAAGATAAGAAAGAATGCTACCTCAAAAATTATAATTAAATGTACAATAGTATTCCTAATTAGAATATTTGTTCTATTGTTATGGGACAAATAAAGCTATATTTACAACAATCTAATTATTAATTAAAACAACCTAAAAATGAAAAAATTAGTACTATTTGTATTCGCTTTAATGCTTACTATTTCAATCAATGCACAAAAAAAGACTTTTGAAGGAGCTATAAAACATGCTGGCTTAACGCAAGTTGAAACACAAAATGTAATGAAATCTTATAATAAAAAAGTAAAAGCTATTAAAGCCATTAGAAAAGAAAAATTATCTAAAGAAGATGAAAATGCTAAAATTAAAGAAGCTAAAAAGACTTCTACAGCTGAAATTAAAGCTTTAATAAGTAAAGAAAAACAAAAAGCAATGAACCTATATTGGCAAAAGAAGTAATATTATTACTTAAATATAAACCATATAAAAAAGACAAACTTTTAAAAGAGTTTGTCTTTTTTTATTCATTAAAACATATACGCACTCATTAATCTTACATCTTCTTCTTTACATCAATAATCCAATCTGGTAATTTACCTAAACGTAATTTTAATTGTTCTTCAAACAAGGATTCTGGTTTTACAGGTGTGCCTAAACTTTCTAAAACCTGAACTTCATCTTCTTTAAAAGTGGTTCCGCTTCCATGAAAACCAACTATAATTGGAGGCACAATTCTCCAATATGAACTATTTGTAGCTATAAATCTAAACTCTTTTTCTGCTTCATCAATTTCATTAAAATTCCACAATACTAAATTTTTACCATGATTAGGAAGATTCAATCTTGCGCCTCCTGCTCTACCTTGAAAAAAACCACCTTTTACGTTGTCAAATAATGTATTTCTTGGTTGTGAAGCATGAGATTCAAAACACGTATGAGCCGCATACTCCGACCTCCAAATAACTGTATTAGAAGTACTCCCACCGCCTACTCCAAATGAATGATGCATGCCAGCTTTATCCTTAGAATTTGCAATTAAAATTCCCGTTGAACCTGTGGCATGAACCGCGCTATGACCAATATTTCCTTCAATAGAAATATTTATGGCCGTAGACGCTGCTGCGGATGAAAATGTGGCACATCTATTCACGTTTTTAAAAACACAATCTTTTAACCAAGAATCTGTTACTTCAGAAATTGTTAAAATACTCCAACCACCATCATGTTGTGGAGATTTATGATGCACAAACTTTTTGAGCCAATTTCCCTCAAACGTTAGATTCTCAAAACCAATGTGGTTTAGATTTTCAAACGTACTTACGGTCCAATTGTATTTGGCTTCTATGGTATAATATATTGGTTCTTTTAACGTAATTGTATTCCCATGTACTTTAGAAACCTTATGATGCTCATTAACTTGTACACCTTTTTTAATTATTGCATTCCATTTTGGGTCTGGTTTTAAAGGATAAATATCTTGCTTCACAAAGTCTTTATCGTTGTTTAAAACTGCGATTGTTATCCAATCTCCACTTTTAATTTTTGAAGCATCTTCAACTTCAATTTTAAAAGTTCCTTTAATTGAGTTTTTAGCAATTCTAGTTAATTTTTTAGTTCTCCTTTTTGCTTTTACTTTTATTGCACTAGGAACTGACCATAATTTATTTGAATCTGTTGGAGGTAAATCGTTTTCAAAAAATAAAATTGTAGTATTCTTATCTTCTCCTCTAAATACAATCTTTGAAGAGGTTATTAAAATGATACTATCATCATCTTCATTCGTATTTATGTAATACGTCCCTTTAGGAAAATAAACAATTCCTTCTCCATTTTCTGATGCCGCTTTTATTGCATTCTTTATGGCATTTTTATCCGATATTTCATCATTAGGAATCGCACCAAAATTAGTTACATCAAAAACTTTAAAAGCTACATTTGGTATTGCTTCTTCACTATATTTATAACCGACATACGAGAAATCTGGTAAAATAGCTTCTGTATTATTTATTTTTGATTTTTTAAAATCTTCCCAAACAGCAGATTTCTGCCCCTGACAATTTGCGAAAACAATCAACAAAAAAAATGTTGCTAAATTTCTTTGTATCATTAGTATAGGTTTTTATTTTTTAACGAATAAGAACTTCTAAAAACAATCTACTTAACTAATATACTGCTTTTTATAAAGGTTATTAATTGATTCGCCATTACATTATGATCTTTAACTCTTGGGTGTTTTTTAGTCTGTTTATAGGGTACAAAACAAGTATAAACCTTTTTATCACCTAAATCATTCACCGCTTTAGTAACATAATTTGGCCAAGGAGAATTTTCTTTTGTAATATCCATATCACCCAATAAACAAACGATAGAAGCATTGGCATAATGAGTTCTAATACTTTTTATAAAGTTTGAATACGCTGCTATAATTTCTTTTTCTGTTGGTTTTTTGTTGCCAAAACGTCTTTTAAATTCTTCATGCTTTGGTCTATTTAAAATCCAACTATCATTTTGAAATAAATTTACAACAACAATATCTGGTTGCTTTTTTGAGAAATCCCATTTGCTTTCTGAGTCATTAGGGTTCAATCGATCATACATTTCTGGCATAATCATATTAAACCAACTAACGGTAACTCCAATTCCACTTCTAGCAATACAAGCATACGATGCATTTAAATTACGCGCCGTAATTGCTGCATAAGAATTGTAATTGTTTGTTACATTTCCATCATTTCTATCTTGTCCAGAATCATAATCTTCATTTCCATGCCCCACAGTAATAGAATCTCCATAGAATTCTATAAATAATTTCTTTGGATTGTCTGGCGCTAAAACAGTTCCGTTAAGTTCAAAACCATAAAACCACGTTGTACCATAAGTCCATTCGTTACGCTTTGTCAGTTCTATACTATGTGCTTTGTTTTCTAAATTTTCTGCTAAAGTATAGGTTGATAATCCTTTCTTTAGTTTTAATACATCAATAGGTTTTCCGTCTAAAATAACGTTAAAGTAATTGACTCCATTTTCATCATTTAAAACTACTTTAAGAGCTGTTCCTTTAAAGTTCAACTTAATGGAGGAACCAGACCAATAAATTTCTTTCGCTTTTTCTTTCGGATTCTCTCCTATTCTACCTTCAAAAACAATGGATTTATCATTATAATTTATTTTCGAGACTTCAAGTAATTTAATTGACTTACAAGAGATTACTAAAAATAAAATGAATACATATTTTATTGACGATTGCATAAAAAACTATTTTTAAATTGATACCCCAAATTACTAATTTGTTTCTAGCTATAGGATGAAAGATCTACTTCTTTAAAACCTTTATGTTTTCTGATTTTGTTGATGATTTAACAGACAAAATATACATGCCTTTAGCAAGATTAGTTGTATTTAAAGTTACTTCATTATCCTGAACAGATTCCGTTTTAGAAAACACCAATCCACCTAAAATAGTATGTAATTTGATTGTAACGGTTTCACTGTTCTTATCATTAAAAACTAAATTAATACTGTCTGTAAACGGGTTTGGATAACTCTTCTGATTATTTAATATGTTTATATCTCCTACTTTTAATGAAGAATCTGAATCATCATAAACACCTCTAGTCCAACCACTTCCTTTTAAAGCACACCAAAAGACATTTTCATCATTAGGATCTGGTTTTAAATCTGTTATGGTATCTGGTTGCCCTAAATTTTTATTTATTTTAAGCCAAGTTAAACCACCATCTCTAGATAAATATGCCCCAGGGTTGTAGGTTGTTGCTCCTTTGTTTTCGTGTTGAAGAGGTACATTAACCGTAATTAAGTTTGAATTTATTAGAGAAACTTCCGTTTGCCAAACATACGGCATGTCAAATATTTTCTCCCAAGTTGTACCCGTATCTTTACTTCTCCAAACTCCACCTTCGGAAAATGTTCCTTCAGATCTTCCGCAAGAAATAAAAATATGGTTTGTATTTCTATCGATAAAAACGTTATTTACCGATTTTATTTCTGTAGGAATTGAAACTTTAGTCCAGTTACTTGCTTTATCTGTAGATTTATACAAACCTCCTTTAGTTCCTGTTGGGCCTTCATTTAAAGCCGCATAAAGTACCGACGAATTGGCTGGGTCCATTTTTAATCTTCTAACACTAAATCCTTCTGGAAAACCATTATTCATCGTAGACCAGGTTTTTCCTTCATCAGCACTTTTTATAACACCAAGCGTTGTAAAATCTGCGGGAAGTAACTTGCTAGATACTTCTGCAATTGGTTTAGACATCACACAAAAATAAATATTTGCAGGATCGTTTGGATCTATAGTTAACGAATATTGAAATATATTATCACTAGATAAATTACCACCATAAGCCAATGGAAAAGATTCGTTCTCCCAAGTTTTACCAGCATCTATAGATTTTCTAAAATACCCTCTATGATTTTGTCTAAACTGAAGTGTATATATGATATTCGGGTTATTTGGATGAACTGCTACAGAAGCAATAGAATGTGCTCCTTTATCGTTATTCTGACCTTCAATTTGCTCTACAGCATAGGCTTTATCATCTTCATAAGTGCCTAAACTTGCTGTTTGCCACAAACCATGTTCTCCACTACAAAAAAGATATCTATCTTCTATACCCGTTTCCAATAACATAAAACGTCCTGGTAAATTACTATCGCCTCTTGCAACCCAATGTTTACTTCCTATTTCGGTTTCATAATCATCAACTTGATGCCAAGAAGTACCATTATTGTTAGATCTCATGGTTTGTTGATCTAAACAAATAAAGACTTCTCCATTTGCATTTATTTCTAAAAATCGATTTCCAAACGTTTCTTCATTCTCCGTCTTTTCGTCATGCAAATGTGCAAATGTTGTATTTTGACCTGTAGTTGTATTTTTTGATGCCCAATAGGTTGCGTCTTTATTACTATTCCAATAGCTTCCCGTTTTTGTTGTCGTACTCCAATTTTGACCTCCATTTGTTGTTTTCCAAACATCACCTGGTAAAAAAGAGTAATCATGTTTTACATTATGAGAAATATAAATTTCATCTTTATTTAAAGGATTTACCACCAACCTGTTTAAAACAGGCAATGTATTTGTTGGATAATCTGGATACATGCTTTTAATATCGCTTGTACTTTTACCAAACCAATATCCAATAGTTTTCCAATATTTTTGTTGCGCTTGATAACTATTTATTTGACTTAAATCAAAACTAAAATCACCTGTAATACTTGTCCAATTTTGACCTCCATCTATACTTTTAAAAATTCCACCTTTGGCATTTGTAGTAGTACCGTTGCCTTCAAAAAAAGTTTGTTCAATCAAATACAAAATATATTCTCCGGTCGTTTTATCGTAAAAAGAAGTCATATCACGAGGTAGATTATTAGGCAAACCAGCTCCACTGATACTCCAATTATCTCCTTTATTGGCACTTCTATACACACCAGCATTTGTTGCCATAATTATATTGTCCGAATTCTTAGGATCCACAATAATTCTTCCAATATCTAACGTAGCTGGTAAATCATTTTTTTTCTTTTGCCAAGAAACCCCTCTATTGGTACTTCTAAATACCTGACCATAATCCGAATATTTATAAACATAGCCTAATAAATCACTTTGCTTTCTGTGGTTTGCTTTTACATTCCAAAAATCTCCTCCACCAATATACCAGTTATTATCGTTTGAAGGATCTACAGCAAGTTCTGCATGTTTCCCTCCCATATCTCTTACAAAAGTCCAAGTTCTACCCCTGTCTGTTGTGTTAAAAAGCTCGCCTCTTACATCAATAGCATACCCAAAATCAGCGTCTTGATGCGAAAAAACAATAGACTGAATTCTTCGCATTGCTTTACCATTGCCATCATAATCTTTAATGGTTTGCCAAGATTTACCATTATCCCAAGAACCGTAACTATTGTACATATCTGGCGACATAAACATGACATTTACATCCGTAGGATGACACCAAAACTCTTCACAATAACCAGCCATTCCTGGACCAACTTGTTTCCAATCTAACTTATCTGAAGAAATTACTTTTTCTGTTTGAAGTTTTTTAAAATATTCCGTATCCAATTGTCCGAAAACAGAATTTGATAAAAACAAAACAAACGTAAATTTTAAAATAGCTTTCATTAAACAAGTATTTTTAGTGATATGAATTTGACTTATTACAGTGTATAATTACTAAATTATTTTTCTGAGTTAAATGATACAACCGCAGATTCTAAACCTTCGGAAGAAGCTGTAAACTGAATATTTCCTGCTGTTTTTGTAGTTTTAATAATAGCCAAACATTTACTATTAAATGCCTTTCGTTCTTTTGCTTGAAAAGAATCGTGACTAAAATTATCTCCATTTCCAACACCAATTAACGTAGCTTCTCCATCAATAGAAAATTGAATTAAATTGTCTGCTTTTGGCACCACATTTCCATCTTTATCTAGAATAGTACATTCTATATAGGCCAAATCTTTATCATTCGCTTTTAAGTTTGTTCTTCTTACAAAAATTTCAATTTTTGCCGCTTTACCAGCCGTTTTTACTTCTTTAGTTGCAATTTCTTTTCCGTTTTTATAAGAGATTGCTTTTAAAGCTCCTGGTTTATATATAACATCCCAAGATTGATATTCTACATCCTTTAAATTGTTGGTTTTCTTTCCTAAAGATTTTCCGTCTTGAAATAATTCTACAGTATCTCCATTCGTGTAGGCATACACTGTAACTTTTTTACCTTCCATACCTTCTAAATTCCAATGCGGAAAAATATGCACCATTGGTTTATCTGTCCATTGAGATTGATAAAAATAATATCCATCTTTAGGAAAACCACACAAGTCAATTGGAGCAAACGATGATGAGCGTGCAGGCCATCCAAAAGGAATTACTTCCCCTAAATAATCCCAACCAGTCCAAATAAATTGTCCCATAATGTTGTCTCTATTCTTGATATCTTTCCAAGCTTGTACACCTCTAAAACCAATAAGTTCTCTAGTTTCAACCCAATCGTAAGATTCTTTAGATTTGTAATTTAATTTATCCCAAAAAGCCTTTTTTTCATCACCATATAAATACGTACTTCTTGGATAATAAGATTGCGCAGAGGCACATTCTGTAACCACGCCCATTGCATTTGGCGCAATTTCGTTTTCTCTATCTAATCCATTTTCTTTGATGTAATTGTACCCACGAATATCACTCGTTTTTGCGGCTGCTTCACTAGGCCAAGCATCCCAACCATACCCAATTAATCCGTTTGTTACAGGTCTGTCATCTAATTTATGAATAATGTCAATTAAACGATTTGCAATTGGCACTCCTTCATCCGTTTTCATTTGATCAATTTCATTACCAATACTCCACATAACTACAGATGGATGATTCCTGTCTCTTAAAACAAAATCTGTTAAATCTTTATCTGCCCATTCTTTAAATTTATCAGCATAATATTTTACAGGAATACGTACTTTTTTTCCATCTTGAACCGTGGCAGGTTCTTTTACAATTTCCCATTCATCAAAAACTTCATTCATGACTAAAAAGCCCATTTCATCACAGATATCTAAAAATTCTGTAGAAAAAGGATTGTGTGATGTTCTTACGGCATTACACCCCATTTCTCTTAAAACCTCTAACTGACGTTCTATTGTTCTTCTATAAATAGCAGAACCTAAAGGACCACCTGCATGATGCAAACAAACTCCTTTTAATTTTATTTGTTTTCCGTTGATAGAAAAGCCTTTGTCTTTATCATAACCTAAATCTCTAATTCCTGTTTTAGTATTTTCTTGTCCTATTAAAGTTCCGTTTTTGAAAATATCAACTTGTACTGTGTATAAATCAGGAGTTTCTGGAGACCATAATTTAGGATTCTCAATATCTAAATCAACTTTAATTTCTTTGGATGAATTTCCTTCTAATTTTATATTTTCTTCGGAAAAAGCTACCACAATTCCGTCTTTTAAAACACTTGTTTTAGCAACAACTTCTTGTCCTTTTGTATATTCTGTTTCAACTGTAAAAACAGCATTTACAGTTGCATTTTCTTTAGAAATACTAGGAGTTGTTACATACAAACTCCAATTTGGTATAAATGTTTTTTGTTTAATTTTTAAAGTTACATCTCTATAAATACCTGTTCCTGTATACCATCTAGAACCTGGTTGTGCAGAATTATCTAAAGTAACTGTTAATACGTTTTTTTTATCAAAATTAATATACTTAGTTAAGTCATATTCAAAACCAATATATCCCATTGGTCTGTATCCTACTTTGTTTCCATTAATATAAACTACAGAATTTCTGTAAGCTCCATCAAAATAAACAAAAACTTTACTATCTTTTTTATTTGCAGTTACATCAAACGTTTTTCTATAGGTACTTTTACCCGTTGGCAACCAACCTCCTCTAGAAAAAGACGGGTTGTCTTTAGAAAAAGGACCTTTAATACTCCAGTCATGAGGTACTTTTACGGTTTCCCAAGTGGTATCATTAAAATCGGGATTTATTGCTGCTTGTACATCTTCTTGAATAAATTTCCAACCTTCATTAAAATTAATGTGCTCTGGCTTTGTATTTGTTTCTGAACAAGAAATAAAACTGATGATAAAGAAGAGTCCTAAAAATAATTTATTTGTTGTTGAAATTAAAATCTTGTTCATATATACTTTTTATAAAGTTAATTAGCTTGAAATTCAAATTTATAATTACTGTTTAGATATCCTTATAACAAATGTTCTTTATAACGACACTTTTGATTATAGAAACGATTTTATCTTTTCTTATTTTATCCTCATAGTAAAGATTAATGCTACTAATATGTAAAAAACCTCCATTTGAAAATCAAATGGAGGTTTTAAGCCTAAATAATCTAAATTATTTTAAATATTTATGGTCTTTCGTCTACTAGTTGAATAACTAAATTATCTAGATAGATATCTGACCAATTGTCCCATGCAGCTAATTGTCTTATTTTAAAATTATTATAAATTGCATTGGTTCCTGTATTAAATACAACCTCTTCATCAAACCAAGTATTAAGATTTGATGGATCCGTTATATCTCTATTGAACGCAAAATTTTCTTTAGAACCTCCAGATTGTATTCTAACGAGACTATTACCTGTTTTAGTAGATGTAATAGCAGCATCATCCGTAATATATTTCTTAAACTTAATTCTATACTCCGTATTAGATGTTAATGAATATTCATTTACAGACTCAATCATTGCATTATTATTGTTAAACACTTGCAAATGCATTGCTTTACCTGTTGCAGAGCTAAGTGAAGGAGTTACTGTTTCTGCATTCGCATCTGCTATAGTACTAAGTCTTATCCAGTCAACACCAAAATCTGTTTCATACATCCCAATATCTCCAAGAATGTTATTATCATCATAATCAACTGTTACAGCCCCAAATGCGTCTATTAATCCACCTCCAGCAGAAGTTAGATCACTTGTTCCATCACTAGAAATTGTAATAAGATCATCTCTATATAATTCAACATCTAATTTAAATCTCAATATTTTAGAATTATTAGAATCTACAGATATAGAGGTAATATTAACAGGAATATCTACTCCTGCTCCTAATTTACTGGTTACCGTAACTGTAAATCCTTTAGAAATATCAGCAACTTGATCTATACTATCCTCACTCATATTCTGACTAAACAAAACTAATAATTCATCAGTATCAAAATCTTTTGTAACATTTTGTTTTTGCTGAACAGGAGAAGGTACATAAACCTCAATTGGTTCATCAGTAAAAGTTTGTAGCACACGTTCATCTAAAGACATTAAAGTTGTTCCAGTATAGGATACTGTAACAGTTTTACTTGCATCTGCTGGTACCAAATCTGTTGTTAAACTAAGTACAATTCTACCTATTGGGTTACCATTAAGAGACGCATTGGTTATAGACACAGATTCAACAGGAATCACAGTTCCATCTACCTTAACAGTAAAGTCTGCTGAAAGATCTTCATCAATAGCTGCTAAACGAGAACTAATTGGTATCATAATACGATTATCATCTGTCTCAACAATATCTTCCCCGTCAATTAACATTAAATCTTCTGCTAAAGAAACTACCGTAAATATTGTAGGAATATCATACGTATCTGAGCTTGCACCTAAATCATCATCTCTAGTTCTAGTAGATTGTAATTCTAACTGGTATTCGCCAAGTTTTGTAAATGTTAAAGTATCAACTACTCTTTGTGTAAAATCACCTTCTCTATCAAAATTAATCGTATTAGAATACGTACGGTCTTCTTCATTCTCTTCTAGAGTATGTAATCTCCATTTAGTTGCTTCTGGACGCGCATTATTATCTAATGAAAGCGCACTAAGGTCTTCTAAAATAATTTTATCACCATACTGAACAGTCATAGTAGCTGTATTTAGATGATCTAAAATAGTTTCATCTAAATATCTTAATTCTGGTTTAGCTACAACAGTATCATATACATCTATTAAATAAGTATATTCTGCAACCCATTTACCATCCATTCTCTCTGTTCTAATTGTGTCCGGAACAGGAAGCCCATCTGCGTAATCTATATAAAATTCAAACTCAGTAGAATCTTTAAACACACCATAGTACTTTACCTCCGTTAGAGAATCTCCTTTTTTAAACATTACATGTACTGTTTGATCCGTAGAAACAGTGTCTCCAGCATTTATAATGTACTCATCGTGGTTTGGTAAATTATTAGGAATTGGTCCTTGCAAGAAAAAAGCTCCTTCAGGAATAGTCCACTTACGATCTAAAGTACCCTGAGAGATATCTAAAAAGGAAAAGAATTTATTTACCTCAGCTCGCATATTGGTTGTATTTACTCCTGCGGATGTTAAGATATATAGATCTGAAACTTCTTCTCCAGGAGATTCATAATCCTGACTATTACATCCTATAAAGAAGAATAGCAACGTCAATACGTATAATATATTTTTTATGATTTTCATATTTAATAAATTTTATTCTTTTATTATTTGTTCCAATTTAAATTTGCATTTCTCTCATCTTGTGGAATAGGATAATAAGCATTTAGACTTTCAACGAAATTTTGAGAAGCTAAAAGACAATCTCTCAATGTTGGTTCTTTAGAAAATCCATTACCTTGATTTATTAATTTCCCTGGCTTAATAAGTGTGTACGTTGGCACCTCACCTGTAGGCAAAATATAACTTCTATATCTATGATTGTGTTTCCCATTAAGATTTTTTCTGTAATTCCATGAATCATATTCAAATTGTGCTAAGTAAACCAAACGCTCTTTCCAAACACCCCATCTTCTTAGATCTACAGTTCTTTGCCCTTCTAAACATAATTCTAAAGGCTTTTCTACAAAACGTAAATGGTCCATTAAGTTTTCTAAATTTACTGCTTCTTCACCGTTACTGTCATCTAAATCAATATCATTTAAATAAGTAGCTTCCCCTGCAAACTCTGCTTCATTTCCTAATAAATATAAATGAGAACGTTTTCTAATTTTATTGATATACAATAAAGCTTCAGATAAATTTCCTTTTTCAATCATACATTCTGCATACAATAAATAAATTTCTGCCAAACGAATAACAGGAATGTTAAGTTCAGATTTCCCTCTGTATTCCGTATCTTCTAGTTCACCCTTTCCTCCATTAGGAACATTCCAACTTGTAAATTTTTTCCAAATAGAAGTATTCGATTTAGAATGTGGACTTGCATCTGAATCATTACCGAATTCTCCTGAAGTAACACCATACATAGGTGAATCTGGTTCATCTACAATTGATATTGTACTTGCCATACGTTTACTATATTTTCTTAGTACATTTTCATCAAAAACTGGGTTATCGTCTGCATCTACTACTTGCTTTCCTGTAGCTGGGTCCCATTGAGGTCTATCTACGTAATTTGCAGGATCTGAAGGATCTGGTCTTTCTGCTCTAAATGCTAAGTTTAACCATGATGACATAACGTGATCATTAGAGTTATGCAAACGAGATGTAACTCTTTGAGACAAATCTTGTTCATCCGAACCTAAAAGATTCGCTAAACTGTAGTTTACTTCAAATATAGATTCTGAATTAAACTCCTGAATCCCTGTTAAACACTTCTCTAAATCATCTACCAAAGCGTAGTCATAATTGTCGATAACATTTTTTAAATATAATTCTGCGTTTACAAAATCATTGTCATTTATATAACTTTTAGCTATAAGTGCCTCACAAGCTCCACCAGTAATACGTCCTAAATTTCCAGCACCAACTTCTGATCTCCATAAATTGTAGGTTCCTGGTAAATTTTCCATTCCGTACTTTAAATCTTCTCTATAAAAAGCTTTAATTTCTTCTGAAGTAGAAAAAGTTTTCTGAAAATCATCAAATACCTTAGGTACCGTATTATATAATGGTAAAGAACCTTCATTATAAGAGCTATGTAATACGTAATAAAAATATCCTCTTAAAGCTCTTGCTTGCGCTTCTAAAAGAACACCATTAGCTACACTTTTTTCTCCATTAAAAGTCGGTTTTAATCTAGCATAAGCATCTAAAACTTGATTTGCTCTAAAGATACCTTTAAAACAAGCATCCCATTTATCTTGCACTTCATTGGTTGTTAAATCAAATGTTTGATCGTAAATAGGGTTTCCTGTGGTATTATTTCTAAAATTTCTAGGTGTAGCAATATCTGTACGCATAGGTTCTGTTAGTATGCCTTGAATATCCTCATTTCTTAATGCTGCATACGTAGCATTTAAACCTGCATCTAAATCTGCAGAATTTTTCCAAAAACTACTTGTTGTTAAGGCATTTGGATTTACTTGATCTAGTTCACTAGAACAGGCTTGAAATATAAACACAAGCCCTAATAGAGGAACTATTCTCTTTATAAGTGTATTTTTCATCTTTAAGTTTGTTTTTATGGTTTTTATCTTTACTATCTTCATCTCTTTCGTTTTAAATTAAAATTGAAGTTGAAGACCTAATTTGTATTGAGAAGATACTGGGTATCTACCTCTATCAATACCCCTAGTACTTAAACCATTACCACCTACCTCTGGATCGAAACCTGTGTATTCGGTAAATGTTAAAAGGTTTTGTCCTTGTACATAAATTCTAAATTTACTAAGACCTATACTTTTTAAAGCTTTTTTAGATAAAGAATATCCTATAGCAACGTTACGTAATCTAACAAAATCTCCATCTTCTAAGAAGTAACTAGACCCACCTCTATAAGATGTACTATTGTTACCATTATGCCAAGGTATATCTGCTTCTGTATTTACCTCTGTCCAAGAATGAACCAAGTCTCTATGTACGCCACGTTGGTATGCATATGCTTTAGTACCATTCATTACTTTTCCTCCGAAAGCACCATACCATTGCATAGAAAGATCGAACCCTTTATAATCTGCAGTAAGGTTTAATCCTCCCTCCCAGTCTGGAGTACCACTTCCTGAATACACTTTATCATCATCATTAATTTCCCCATCACCTTTATCAGGAATACCATCACCATTTGTATCTACAGTTAGTTGATCAATATACATAAATTCTCCCATTTGTGCACCTGGACTAATTTTCTTATATTCTTCTAATTGTTCTTGTGTTTTAATAACACCATCTGTTTCTCTTAAGAAAAATGCAGCTGCTTCATATCCTTCTTTAAGTACACTTACCAATTCTCTTGTACCTCCTGTAGAAATATAACTATTATCTAAACGAACAATAGGGTTATTATCTGCTGTTTTTGTTACCACATTATCATTACTAGTATATGTACCAGACACAGACCAGTTTAAACCAGAGTTTCTACCTCTATGTTTATAATTTGCAGCATACTCAATACCTGAGTTTCTCATGTTTCCTATATTGAACACTGTACTACGATAATTACCAGAAACACCCGAAGAAGGAGAGTTTACAACTGGATATAATAAATCTTTTATTTCACTTCTATAAAAGTCTGAACTAAGTGTTAACTTGTTCTTAAAAAGTCCTAAATCAAAACCAAAATTTGTCTCTACTTTCGTTTCCCATCTTAAATCTGCATTCGCATATTCTAATTGAGTGGTTCCTAAAGCAGTGGTTTCTCCAGAAGGATTTGCTAAGTCTGAAGACGCATTTTTAGTTCCAAAAATATAATTTGCTCCAGGCTCTACTACAGATTGATTGCTATATAATGCAAATCTATCATTACCAGTAGTACCAACACCTGCTCTAAATTTAAATGAATTTACCACACTTTTCATAGGATCCCAAAAGTTCTCATCAGAGATATTCCAACCTACAGAAGCAGAAGGAAAGAATCCCCATTTTTTTCCATCACTAAACATAGAAGAACCATCATATCTACCACTAGCACTAATAAGGTATTTACCATCAAAATTATAGTTTACCCTTGCAATGTTTCCTATTAATGTTCTTGTATAGTCTCTACCACCAGATTCAATATTATAATCTATCTCATAATTATCTATCACTGTAATAGCAGAGTTTATATTATTTCTAACTTCTAAACTTAATCTTTCTTGTGTAGATCTCTCAAAAGAGGTACCTAACAATAAGTTTAAACTATGCTTACCAAATTTTTTATTATAGTTAAGAAATTCTTCTGATGTTAATTTAGAATTATCTGTTACCACTACTCTATGAGAAGTAATCGCCAATGGGTTCGTAATTAAATCACCATTTGTGTTAAAAATGTCAAACCTTGGTGCTATCTTAGTTTCTTTTCTATTAGAATATGTTGCTCCTAATCTAGCTGTAGCTTTTAAAGCTTTTGTTATGTTATACTCAACTTGAATATTACCTGTAGTAATGTTTGTATTATGCTTTTCTTCTGTTTTAAAAGCTCTAATATTATTCGCATTCTGTCTAGCATCATTTAATCTCCAATCATTATCAGGATCATCTGTACCAACTTCTGTAGCATTAGGTAATGATGAATCATCTAAATCAATAAGAGGTCTAAATACTTTATAATCAAATATTCTACTTACCATATTAGATAAAGGAACTAATTTTTGATCTCTTCTAAAATTTATTCCTGTAACAAACTTCCATTTCCCAGTAACAAATTGTGTATTAGCACGAATATTAAAACGATCTAAATTTGAATTGTAAACGACTCCTTTTTGTCCAAAATAATTCATATTTAAGCTATAAGTTAACCCTGCTTTTCCTCCAGATAAGTTTACTGAATGATTCTGAATAGCAGCATTATCATTTAATAAAACTTGTTTAATATCTGTATCATTAGTTAAGTAAGATCTATTTCTAGTGATTTCATACTCTACTCCTCCTTTTACTTTACCACTATTTATATATGCTTTAGTAAGATTAAAATAGCTAATCTGAGCAGTAGACATTGTATGAAACTGAGATGTTATGTTTTGTATACCATACTCAGTGTTTACACGAATATTCATTTGCCCTTCTTTACCTTTTTTTGTTGTAATTAAGATAACACCACCAGCACCACGTGTACCATATATAGAAGCAGAAGCTGCATCTTTTAAAACATCTACACTTTCAATTTCACTAATACTTAATCCAGGATCAGAATCAAAAGGAATACCATCTACTACAAACAAAGGTCCGTTTTGTCCGTCTAAAAGAGAACTAAAACCACGAATTAAAATATTAGATCCTTCTCCAGGCGCTCCAGAACTCGCTGTAACATTTACACCAGAAATCTGCCCTTGTAAAGCTGAACCAATATCTGCTGTTGTTGTTTTAGCTAAATCCTCTGCTTTTACTTGAACTACAGCACCAGTAACTTCTTTCTTTTTCTGAGTTCCATAACCAACTACAATAATTTCATCTAAAGCAGCTACGTCTGGTTCTAAAGAAACGTTTATGTTTTTATTGCTACCTATTTTTACTTCTTTTGAAGCAAAACCTAGATATGAAAAAACTAAAATCTTTCCTGGATTAACTTTTAGAACATAATTACCATCAAAATCTGTAACTGTTCCATTTTTTGCACCTTTAACGGCAACACTTGCTCCTGGCAGTGGATCTCCGCTTCCCGATACGACTCCTTTTACGGTTACTTTTTGTGCATGCACTGCGCTAATGCTTAAAAGTAATGTAAAAACTAAAATGACCGATTGAAATCGGAACTTCTTGAATTCTTTATTTTCAAGTAAATTAATTTTCATGTTTTTCTATTTTTGGGTTTATACTAAGCAAATATCAATTTATTGTACCCATTTAAAGGCTACAGATGTTCTATATGAGGAAACATATCGACTCTTTTAAAACAATAAAAACAACAACAAAACACTGTAAAACAGCGAATTAAACAAATACACAACTATTACCGTTATATAATTTTTATTAAATTAGTATAAAAAAATGTTAATACTGTATAGTTTGCAATGATAATCATTCTTAAAGTATTGTTAATTTAAAATTTAGGTTTTCAAAAAAAAAAGTGGCTACAATTGTCATTGTAGCCACTTAAAAAATTAAAATAAAATACTATTATTTTACATAATTTTAAATGTAAAAGCATGTTTTCCTTTCTTATTTTCAGGAAGCTTAATAGTAAGACCTTTTTCATTTCTTACAAAACTTAAATTCTTACCATTACCTCCTAACAATTGTATTGAAGTTATTTCTTTAGGGAACAAGCCATTTCCCTTTTTTAAAGAATGAATCGTAAATTCTTTTCCTTCTGGCCAATCTAAAACAATAGCATATAAAGTTGCACCTTTAGTTGTAAAACGAATATCATCTGCTGTATTGTCTGCATTTTTTTGTTCACTTAAATGCCCTTCTACTACTTTAGAACTTCCTTCGCCATAAATATCAAAAGTTCTTGTACCATAGATAGCTTCTCCATTTACTTTTAACCATTCTCCCATTTCTAATAAACGTTCTTTTACAGGCTCCGGAATTTCTCCGTTTGCTTTAGGCGTAATATTTAACAATACCGCTCCATTTTTACTAACAACATCTACTAAAAAATCTATTAATCTATTTGTTGATTTATAATTAGGATTTTTAATATGCGACCATGAGTTCCAATCGATAGAGTCATCTGTAAGCCAAGGAAAATCTTGTTTTTCACTCATTCTTGCTCGTTCTAAATCTAAGACTGCCGATCCTTTAGCAAAATCTTCAAATTTGTAGGTAGAAACTACTTCTTGGTTATTTTTATCTGCATGATTGTAATAATATTCTAAAAATTCTTTTCGGTGATCTTCTGCAATAATGTCTACTTTATTATCAAACCAAACCATGTCTGGCTCATATTTGTCTACAATCTCTTTTAAACGATTTAACCATTGATCATTAAATTCTTTACCTGCTAATGGGTAATACGTATCTCCGTTACGGTTCTTTCTACTAGGAAATTTAAAATCTCCTCTGTTTACTTTTGGTCCATACAAACCTGCAAATTCAGGGTTTGATGCATCTGTAGTTTCATCCCAAGTAGGAAACCAACCATATAACCATTGTCTATGGAAAGTAGCAATAAATTTCATATCTCGTTTTCTAATTTCTTTAGACAACTCACCCATTACATCTCGTTTAGGTCCCATTTCTTTAGCATCCCATTTGGTTAAATCGCTATCCCACATGGCAAAACCATCTGCATGTTCAGATACTGGACCTGCAAATTTAGCTCCGGCCTTTTGAAACAAATCTGCCCATTCTGCGGCATCAAATTTTTCTGCAGTAAACATGGGAATAAAATCTTTGTATCCAAATTTATCTAATGTTCCATACGTTGCTACATGGTGTTTATAAAAATCACTTGCCTCACCATTTTTAGCCTCCGGATTGTCTTTGTTTACATACATCCAATGTGCATACCACTCATTCTTATATTCCGGAACAGAATAAGGGCCCCAATGACAGTAAATTCCGAATTTTGCATCTAAAAACCATTCAGGAGTTTTGTGTTGCTTTAAAGATTCCCAATTTGCAGTATACTTTGGCTCTTTTATTTCTTTGTTTTCTTTGGTTTTACAAGAAATTACAAAAACGAATACTATAATCCAATATTTTTTCATCATTACTCTTCTTTAAATTTTAATAATCAAATTCTATAACATTAATCGTATTATTCAAAAAAAGACCACATATAGCGGTCTTTTTTTGGATATTAAATTCACTATTTTACTTTACTTCCTATTTTGCTCCCTCTGTAAAAGAACCATGTTGCTTTTTATTAATGGTTGTAAACCTTCTTATGTATTGATAATCAGAATTTTTATATTCATGAGTCAATCCCCATCTTAAAATTTCTGTTGGCTCCTTTTCATTATCTGCTGTTCTATTTAACCCAATGGCATGTGGTGCATCTTTTACAGCTCCCCTAACTTCAAAATTAATTCCATCTGGAGACCATTGTACCGTATTTCTCTCTGGCCCATCTGTAGTAATAAGTGACGCAATACCTCCATTATATTTCCAAACACAGATTTCATGTCCACTATTAGAAATAGGATTGTAAAGCGATTTTACATAAGGCCCTTTAGGATTATCTGCAATAGCAACCCCGTGTCTTATTTGTCTACCACCAAATGTAAATTGCTCACCCATTTGTTCTCCTTTATAATACAAGTAAAATTTCCCTTTAAAAGGAATAATACAAGGATCGTGTACTTTATGGCTGTCAAAGTCTCCTTTTTTAGCAACAGAAAAACGGTCTTGTAAATCATCACCTATCCAAACACCATTATCTGCAGGACTTAAGATTGGTTCTTTACTTTTTGTCCAAGGGCCATTTGGCGATGTAGACCAAGCTAAACCTACTTGATTTTTCACTCTTTTGTTGTAAGGTGATTTTACAGTTTGATAGCATAAATAATACATCCCTTCATTTTCCATAATTTCTACAGTAAAAACAGAACGATCATCATAACTTCCTTTTTCTCCTCGTTTTACAGCAACTCCTTCTTCTTTCCAAGTAATTCCATCTTTTGAGGTTGCGTACCAAATATCACATCTATCCCAAGGAAAAACTTTTACTTTTTCTATATCACCAACAAACCCCTGAGTTGGCCCAGTACTTTTTGTATACCAAGTATAGTATTTTCCATCATGCTTTATAATTCCACTTGGATCTCTTCTAACAACACCTTCTTCATATGCCAAGTCTCCTTTTAAATCTTGAATCTGATATTCAAAATACCAATCATTTGTAGCCTCTTTAGGCCAATTTAAAGCCCTTTTAGATGCTGCACTTAAATGTGCTTTATCAGTAATTCCTAAATAATCTTGTTGTTCATCAGTAATTTCCATATCCTTTACTTTTTGTCCAGTTATTTTTTCTTTAGTATTACAAGAAACCATGATTAGGCAAAAACTAACTAGTAGTATTTTTATTTTCATTTTTTATTATTTTTCTTTTTATACAATTCTTCAATAGTCCAATACGTATCTCTTTCCTTAATTTCTTTTTTCTTTTTAAAGTTATCAAATTTCCAACGCAATATTGGACCCGCATCATTCAATTCACTTCTAACATATGTTAAAACACTAGAAAGCCATTCTGAATCTTGATGTTTCATACCGGCCATAACACCCGCATACTCTTTACCATCAATAGGCCCCGTTAAACCATCTAATAATATTTTAATTGCTATTTCTGGATTACCGGTAACACGAGGAGATCCCACCAAAGATGGCGCAACACCTTCAATTCCCTTACCATTTACACCATGACAAGCCATACAAATTGTATTAAAGTTTTTATATCCTTGAACAATAGCATTTCTAACCTGGCTGCTCTTTAAAATATGTTTTTTCTTTAATTGCTCAATAACCGGTGGTACATCTTTTAAGGTTTCTGTACCAATAATTGAAACGACTTCGTTTGTAGGATTGTTTTTAATAATATCTTTAATAACAGCTTTCGTTTTTGCATTTTTATTTGTTCCAAATGAACGAATAACTTGTAACGGAACTTCTACATCTGCATCTGTTTTTAAAGCGGATACAGCATCAAAAATATTTTGATTCCCCTTACTTAAAAAAGGTTCACTAATTCTTATTGCAGCTCTTTTTACTCTAGAATCTTCATCTTTTAAGGCTACAATAAGTATATTTTCATCAATAGCATCTAAACCTTCAAGTGTCCAAAGTGCATGCATTCTACCCAAAGCAGATGCTCCGTTATTCACTTTTTTCTGCAAAGCAGGAATAATAGTTTTATCTCCTTTTAAAATAATTAACTTCTGAGCATTCATTCTGTGCCAACCATTATCATTATCTAAAAAAGGCAATAATTCTGTTGGTGATTTATCTAACAATTTCACTTTTTTAGAAGGCGTAATTTCATCATGAACAATTCTATAAATTCTACCTTTTCCAATATTTTTATCAAGTCCTAATTTTTCTACAACAGGACGTAAAAAACTTCCTTTTCTAACCCAATTTCCTTCCTGAATAATACCACGATACATATCTACAACATACAAACAACCATCAGGTCCTGTTTTTGTGTCTACAGGTCTAAAGTTTGCATCTGTAGAAGCTAAAAACTCTGTTTCATGATACGGATTACTTAACACTGTTTTTCCGTTAATGTGTTCCACTTTTGCTCTTCGGATTAATCTACCAACTGGTTCCGGAATAAATAAATCTCCATAAAGAGGAAGTTTATCACCTAAAAATACACCTTGACCACAACTTGCCGTAAAATGATTTAAAGTACCATCTTCTCGCAATCTTTTAGGTCCACCTTGCACATCTGGTGTTCCTATAATAGGCCAAACAGCCTCAAAACCTTCTTGTTTTTGCCCTTCTAATTCTAAATTACCATAGGTAGGATGTTGCTGAAAACCTAAAGATGAGTTTTCTCCACCCGCACTTGAATAATACAATTGACCAACTTCATCTTGCGTTAATCCCCATTGACCATTTGGAGCATCTCTTAAAGTATCCGTTTCTATTTTACCACGGGTAAATCTATATCGAATAGCATCTCTAGATAAATACATCCAGTTATCTATACTCCATAAAATACTTGCAGATTGATGCTCTAAATTAGCATTATCTCTTTTATGACTTTTTAATAATAATATTTTTTCATCTGCAACATTATCTCCATCGGTATCTCTATAACTCCAGATATCTCTATTGTAAGTTTCACCAACAATTAAACGATCATCTAGCGGTTTTATAATTCTAGGTAAGATAATACTATCAATAAAAACAGTGCTTTTATCCATTTTACCATCATTATCTAGATCTTCTAAAACCGAAATTCTACTCCAAGGTTTATTTTCATCTGTTCCATCTACATCTTGCATATAAGTAAGCATTTCTGCTACATAAAGCTTTCCGTTTGCATCCCATTCCATTACTACTGGTTCGTTTATCATAGGTTCGCTTGCAACCAATTCCATATGATACCCTTCTGGTAAATGCATGGTTTTGATACTTTCTTCTGGAGAAAGAAATTGTACTGCTGGAATTTTAACAATAGCTGGTTTCTTATAAATTATATCTGAATATGTTTTTGTTTTTGTCTCAGTACAACTAGCTAGAAGACATGCAAAACTTACTGCTATTAAAAATGAAAAATTAGAATTCGAAAAAGGTTTATTCATTGGTTAGTTGGTTTTATTCTCGCAAGATATTGAATACATTACGAAATATACAAGCGATTTATTCCGAATAAAACAACAAATGGTTTAAAAGAAGTTTATTATTGATAATTTTTACTCAAACCCTCTTGTTTTTATCGTATCCGTTTTACTCTCGTATTCCTTTTTATTTGCTCCTATTATTTGATCAAAAAACCTTAGATAATTTCCATAAGAATATTCACTATTTCTATTTCTAATCTCTTCACCCATTTGTTTAAATTTAGCAGCATCACCTCTTTGGTCTCCAATTAAAAACATATAATTATTTGAAGATAAAACGTCTCCATTTGCATCCGTAAGTTCAACATCAACATAGAAATTCTTTTTCACCTTTTTAAGAACCTTTGCTTCAATTTCTAAAAATTGTTTCGAACTATTTTCTTCAATCTTTTTAACATCAAAAGAAGATTTTTTCAACACTTTCTTATCATCATCTAAAATTGAATAGGAAACTTTACAATTTTTATATGATTTATATAAATCGTTCACAATCCAAAACTGACCTTTAAATGTTTCTGAATTCAACCATCTACGTTTTGCAAAATTCAAATTAACCAGTACTGGTTGATATGCCGTTTTTACAAATTCAAAAGAACGTTTTGGTTGCAAATAACTATCAATAATTCCCCATTTCATATCTGGCCAATAGGTAATAAAGTGACATAATGCAATTCCACTTGTTTTCGGTTTATTTCTTCTGAAGTGTTCTATAGACAATTGAAAAATTATACCCTGAGCATCTTGAGTTGCATCTACAAATTCTTGTAAAGAACCTTTTTTCTCGTCTCCAAAAGTATCAAAATTCTGAATTCTTAATCGATCTAAATCAGCCCAATGATGTCCCCAACTTGGTCCTGGAGGCCATAATTCATCTTTAGGAATAAATTTCTTTAAACTTTCTACATTCGGAACTGATGTAATTGCCAATTCTGGAACAATCGGATAATCTAGACTTTTAAACCATTCTTCCATAGGCTTTTTACCCATTCCATAAAAATAACCTAAAGCATGCACTGCTTCTTTTGGTTTAAAACCTGCTTCTAGCGAAGGATCATTCGTTAAAGGAGAGTCTGGAACATATGGTAAATCAACCATCTTTTGGTATCTTTCTCCTAAAGTTTCCAAGAATTTTCTTGCATACACAGGATCACTTGCTCTTAGTAACATTTCTTCTCCACCTTCCATCATAATTAACGACGGATTGTTTCTTCTGTTCTTAACTACATTTTCTCCTTCTTGAAAAATACGCTCTAACAATTCTGGATCATTAGGAATATTCCCTGTTCCTAACGGAATCATATCTTGCCAAACTGTAATTCCTTGCTCATTACATAACTTGTAAAACAATGGAATTTCTGGTGGATGCCATCCAAAAATACGAATGTTATTCATATTCGCTTCTTTGGCTAATGCTATTAACTTTCTATACTTTTCTTCTGAAGTTCTACCTACAAAAATATCTGGCGGTCCTCCCCAACAAGCAGAACGAATAAAAATTTTCTTTCCATTAATCATTGTTGTTCTTGGAAAAGAAACTTCATCTCTAGAAAACCCAGGATTCCAAGCCATTTCAACTTTACGTAAACCATACGTAATTTCTTTAAAATCTTGATTTATTTTACCTTCATCTAAAGAAACTTTTGCTTCATATAAGTTCGGTTTTCCTAAATCCCAAGGCCACCAAAGTTGAGGATTCTCTACTTCAATCTCCTTTTTTATTATTTGTTTACCTGGCTGCAATAACTTCTTAAAACGAACGGTTTGCTGTTTGCCATCAAAGTTTTGACCTTTAAAAGATATTGTAATATTCTTTTCTTTTGCTACTTTTTCCGTATTCTCAACTTCAATTTCAAAAGTTACAGATGCTTTCTTTTCATTTGTAACATTTGGTTTTGCATACACATCTAATATTCTAGATTTACCAGTAAAAACCAAATCAATTGAACCTGTTATACCAAACGGAATTAAATCTCTCCAATAATCACCAAACCAAGGTGTTTTTAACCCTGCAACTTTAGCGTTTACCTGCGGAGGTGGTGCCAATCTAATCACCAACATATTAGTTGCTTTCAACCAATGCTTATTCGTTAAAATAGCTTCATTTACATCAAAAGAAAAAGAAGAAAACGAGCCTTTATGACTACCAATAAAATGACCATTCAACCAAATATCACATTCGTGATCTATTGATTGAAAATCTAAACGAGCAACTTTATCCGTTAAATCTTGATTTACTTTAAATTGAATGGAGTACCACCATTCGTATTGCATAACCCATTGTGCCTTTACACTATTTCTACCAAAGTAAGGATCTTCAATAGCTCCCACTTTCCATAAATCGGTATACACATCTCCCGGAACTTTTGCAGGGTTCCAAACTAAGGTTTCAATATCACCTGGAGGCAATTCATTAAGACCCGCTTTTACACCTTCACCCGGTAGCATCATTTTCATTTTCCATCTATAACTATCTAAACTAGTTATTTGCTGGCTATTATCATTGTGATTACTTATAGTACTTGGTTGTGCAAATACATATATTGAACTTAGACAAAAGACTAAGATACAAATTGCTTTTTTCATTATATTTTTTTTATAAACTATTACTGTAAGCCACTATTAGAATTCCAACTACCATACAAGTTAAGCCAAAATATAAAGATCCTTTTGCCTTGCCAGATGCATTTACCCATTCTTTAGTAATTAAACCACTTATAATAGCAGTTACAACGCAGGCCGTGTTAAAAATAGCATAACCTACACTACCACCAGTTTCTCCTAATTTAAAAGCAGCATATGCAAATATTGAAGACGCCGCAAAATTGAAGACGCCCATTACGGTAGTAAGCATAATATTTTTACCTAAATGAGGTGTTTTAAACTTACCCCACAATTTTTTAGCTGTTAATTGCTGTGCAAAATAGATTGCAATAGCAACACCACCGGCCATATAAATTACATACATAACAGCAATGGCACTTTTCCATGACTCATTTCCTTGTGCTTGAGAAGCTGCATCAATAATTTGCGCTCCAGCTGCATTGGCATAACTAAAACCTGTAGCTAATAAACCACCAACAACTGCAATTATAATACCCGTAATTACAGAACCACCTTTCTTTTCTCCGGATTCTGCATTTTTTTGCTCATCTTTTTGACGTAAAATACCTGCTCTTCCATTGGCCATTACACCAACCAAAACAACAGCTAAACCTCCAAGAATTGTTAAAAATATATTTGTTTCTGGTAAACCTGTTTGTATAAAAGGCAAAAGAGAACCTACTAATATTACCGTACCTATAAAAATCGAAAATCCTAAAGATAAACCAATATAATTAATTGCTTTTCCCCACATCATTGCTCCAATACCCCAAAGTATACTACAAACAATCATTGTTAATAAAACATCTGTTGGTATCGCTCCTAAAACATCAGAAAAACCATCTATTAAAAGAAATGCAGCAACATTTGGTACCACAAAAGTATTAATGGCAAAGAACATACTCCATGTATTTTCAAATTCAAAATCTTTTGTAAATTTTTCTGGTAATGCATACAATCCTAATAATAATCCTGCTAGAATAGCAAATAGAACACCTGTTATCATAAAATAATCGTTTAAGTTTAGTTAATATTTTTTATTCAAATTGAAAGTATTACCACCCAAATTTAAAGATGGTAGTACTTTTAAATTCATCTCCTGATTTTGTAATCGATTTTGGCGAATTTTTAATATTTGGGCCATTTTGATATCTGTGTGTTTCACAACAAAAACCTTTATATTTTCCATATTGCTCACCATTTTCCCTTTTTATTTCATCTGATGTATATTTACCTGTATACAACAACATACAAGGTTCTGTAGATGATACTGTTAATGATCGTCCAGATATTTCTGAAGTAATTTGAGCCACTTCTTTCAATTTAAAATTAGCGTCTTCAAATACATAAAAATGTTCGAATCCATCTCCTAATTCTTTGTGTACATCTCCAATTATTTTTCCTTCGGATAAATCATCTGCTTCTCCAGAAATTGCTGCTATTTCCCCAGTTGCTGCTCCAGTTTCATCCATTACAAGTCTTTTTGTTGTATGAACTTTTGCGTGATGATTTTCTACCGTTGATGAAAAAGCATTCAGATTAAAATACGTATGATTTGTTAATGACAGAGGCGTATCTTGATCTGGCGTAGCACTATAATCAATCCTTAATTCATTATCATTTGTTAACGTAAAAGTGACAGAAACTTCTACATTCCCTGGAAAACCTTCTTCTAAATCTCGGCTATATAAAGACATAATTACACTATCTCCCTCAGCTTCTCCATGCCAAACTTTTTTATCAAATCCAACAGCACCACCGTGTAAATTATTATCTCCACAGTTATTTGTTAATTGATATTCTTTACCATTTAAATTAAATTTCGAATCTTTAATCTGAGAGCAGTATCTACCAATAGTTCCTCCAAAATAAGGTGAGTTTTCTAAATATTTTTTATCAAAATATCCATCTAAAGTATCAAAACCACAAGCGATATTTTGTATATCTCCATTCTTATTGGGTACTAAAATTTTAGTTATTGTTGCACCAAAGTTTGTAATACTAACTTCAACTCCATTCTCATTTTTTAAAGTAAATTCTTCGATAGGTTCACTTTTATATTTTCCAAACTTTGAAATCTCTACGCTCATTTAAGATGTGTTTTTAATTAATGACTAATTATTTTTCTTCGAATTCAGCTAATTTTTCCCAATCAAAAACAACTCCAACTCCTGGGTAATCTGGCGCTACTGCTCTGTAATTCTCTACCACTAATGGTCTTGTTGTATATTCATCAATAGGAAAACTATGCACTTCTAACCAACCAGAATTTGGTTGCGCAGAAACTAAACTTACGTGTAATTCTTGCATTCCGTGAGAACATGCTGGTATGTTATGCTTATCTGCTAATCTTGCAGCTGCCAACCAACCTGTAACTCCTCCGCAATTAGAAGCATCTGGTTGCACAAAAGATAATTTAGCTTGGTCCATTGCATATTCAAATTCGTGAATCGTATGTAAATTTTCTCCCATAGCTAATGGAAATCCTGTTTTGTCAACTATTTCTCCAAATCCTTTGTAGTTATCCGGAATAATAGGCTCCTCAAACCAGGTAATATTATGTTCTTTAAAACCTTCTATCGCTTTAATAGCTTTTTCTACCGTCATCGAATAATTGGCATCTACCATAAAAGTAACATCTGGACCAATATATTCTCTCACTGCTTTTATTCTGTCTAAATCTTCTTGTAAATTTTCTCTACCGATTTTAATCTTAACAGCATTGAATCCTCTTTCTAGGTAACTTTTCATGTTTCCTAAAAGTTTTTCTATTGGAAACATTAAATCGATTCCACCACAATATGCTTTACAAGTATTTCCTGCTCCACCAGCCATTTCCCAAAGTGGTTTATTCGCTTTTTTACAACGGATATCCCAAAGAGCAATATCTACAGCAGAAATTGCGAAAGAAGCAATTCCTCCACGACCAACATAATGTACATGCCATTCTAAAAAGTCGTAAATAGATTCAATATCTGTTCCGTCTTTACCAATTAAAACGTTTGTAAAATCGTGTTCTACCATCGCCTTTATGGCAAATCCTCCTTTACCACCAGTGTATGTATATCCGGTTCCTTCACTTCCATCTTCTAAAGTAACAGTAACAGTTACCAATTCAAAATGATAATGATCTCCATGTTTTGCATCTGACATTACCTCTGGTAATGGAACTGTAAATAACTGGGTTTTTATATTGGCTATTTTTGTGCTCATCTCTAAATTACTTTAATTCTAATTTCTGTGTTTTACTATAATTCTCTCCTCTTATCTCAATAAATTTAGCAAATAATTCTTTCACCTTTTCAGTATGTTTGTCTGCTAAGTTATTTTGCTGACCTGCATCTTCTTTTAAGTTATACAACTGAAAAACATCAGCATTACCTGTTTCTATTTTCACATCTTCAATTACAGCTTGTAAACCTTTGTATGGCGGAATTAACAACCAATCCCCACTTCTTAAAGCTGTTCTAGAAGTTGCTTCTAAAATTAAATCTTGTCTTCCTTTTTCGCTTTTCCCAAATAAAACATCTAAGTGATTTTCACTATCTACTGGTGTTCCTGCAGATGCTCCAACTAACTTCCCTAAAGAAGCTAACACATCTATTTGACTTACCAATGCATCAGAAACTTTAGGTTGAATTTTTCCTGGATAAGAAACAATAAAAGGAACTCTTGTACCGCCTTCAAACAAGCTATACTTACCTCCTCTTAATCCTCCTTTAGGATCATGATTTCCTAATTTTTCTTCTGCATCATCAAAATAACCATCATTTAAAACCGGGCCATTATCACTAGAAAGAATTACAATTGTATTTTCTAAAAGACCTTCTTCTTTTAAAGTTTTCATTAACTGACCAACGGCCCAATCTGCTTCTATAATTACATCTCCTCTTGGTCCTAAACCAGAAGTTCCTACAAATCTTGGATGCGGAGTTCTTGGCACGTGTGGTTGTTGCATAGCATAATACAAGAAAAAAGGTGCTTGCTTATGTGTCTTTACATAAGCTTGTGCTTTTGTTAAAAAGTTATCAGCCATTTCTTCATCAGTCCACTTTGCAGCTTCACCACCTTTCATAAATCCAATTCTTGGAATACCGTTTACAATACTACTATTATGACCATGATGCCATTTCATTCTTAACAATTCTGGATTGTCCTTTCCTGTTGGTTCACCTTCAAAATTAGTATCATAATTTACTTCAATAGGATCACTAGGATCTAAACCAACTACATTTCCATCTTTAATATATACCGTTGGCACACGATCTTGCGTAGCCGCCATAATATAAGACTCGTCAAAACCTACTTCATTCGGTCCTGGTGAAATATGCTCATTCCAATTTACAACGCCAGATCCTAAACCCAAATGCCATTTACCAACAATACCTGTTTGATATCCTACTTTTTTAAGCATTTTAGGTATTGTTTCTTGAGCAGTTGAAATAACCAAAGGAGCCGTTCCTGGTAAAATATGTGCATCTTTATTTCTCCAAGGATAAACCCCTGTTAACAACGCATACCTACTTGGTGTGCATGTTGCAGATGAAGCATATGCGTTTGTAAATTTAATTCCGCCATTTGCAAGCGCATCAATATTTGGTGTTTTAAATGAAGTTGCGCCGTAAGAACTTAAATCTCCGTAACCTAAATCATCTAAATAAATAACCACAATATTTGGTTTTTTACTTGTTTCTGAACTAGCTTCTTTTTTCTTTTCTGATGATTGACAACCAACCAAAAAAACGGTTAAAAAAGCGATGTAAATGTTTATTTTCATGATCCTATTTTTTTTTTAGAAAAACTACGCTTTATGTCTAATATAGAAAGTTTTCTTTTCCATGTATTGTTCAAAACCGTATTTACCATCCTCTCCTCCTGAACCTGATTTTTTATATCCGTTATGAAAACCTTGATGTTGCTCTCCATGACCTCTATTTACATAGATTTCTCCATACTCAAGTTCATCATTACATTTCATAATTGTACTCATATCATTGGTAAAAACCATGGCAGCTAAACCATATTCACAGTCATTTGCATACCCAATAACTTCATCAAAAGTTTTGAATTTTAATACAGGTAAAATAGGTCCGAATGATTCTTCATGAACAATAGTCATGTCTTGAGTTACATTTGTTAAAACCGTTGGTTCAAACCAAAACCCTTTGTCAAATACACCTCCTTTTGGTCTTTTACCTCCAGTAGCAAGTGTTGCTCCTTCTTCTAAACTTACCTTTACTAAATGCTCCATGTTTTTTAATTCATTTCCATTTACTTTTGGTCCCATATCGGTTTCTTCTAACATTGGGTCTCCTACTTTTATCGCTTTTACTTTAGCAATGAATTTCTCCATAAAAACATCGTAAATATCTTCTTGAATATACATACGTTCATTACAAGTACAAACTTGTCCACAGTTATCAAAACGAGAATGCAATGCCGCATCTACAGCAGCATCTATATCCGCATCTGCAAATACAATAAAAGGTGCTTTTCCTCCTAATTCTAATTGCACATGAGTTAAGTTTTCTGCAGCATTTCTTGCAATTGCTTGTCCTACTGGTGTAGAACCCGTCATAGTAACCATTTTACAAATAGGGCTTTCTACTAAAGCGTTACCCATTGCTCTTCCTGGTCCTGTTAAAATATTAATAACTCCTGCAGGAATACCTACTTTATTGGCAAGGTTTCCTAACTCTAAAGTTGATAATGGTGTTTCTGACGTTGGTTTAATTACAATCGTATTTCCTGCAACTAAAGCCGGACCTAATTTACGTCCTGCTAATGCCAATGGGAAATTCCAAGCAGTAATAGCAACAACAACTCCACGAGGTACTTTTTGAATCCAGATTTGTTCGTTAGGATTATCCGAAGGAATAATATCTCCCTCAATTCTTCTTGCTCCTTCGCAAGCATATCTAATAAAAGAAGCTGTTACAGCAACTTCTCCTTTTGCTACTTTTAATAATTTTCCTTGCTCACTAACTAATAATTCTGCTAAATAATCTGTATTAGCATCTATTTCATCAGCTAATTTATATAACAAATCTGCACGCTCACGAGCAGGTAATTTTTTCCATTCTTTTTGCGCTTTATCCGCAGCTTCTAATGCTTCAATAGCTTCTGCTGCTGTACCATTTTGAACCCTTCCTACAATTTCTTGGGTAGATGGGCTTATGATATCGATCGTTTCTCCTGATGTAGAGGTTACCCACGCACCATTAATAAACAATTGGTATTCTTTAATTTCTGACATTTTAATAATTTTTAAAGGTTAATTTACACTGGAATTATCTACCCATCCATCCACCATCTACTAGTGTAATAGATCCGTGCATATAATCTGATGCTTTAGATGATAAGAATACTATTGGCCCAGCAAAATCTTCTGGTGTACCCCAACGACCTGCAGGAATACGTGCTAAAATAGAATCTGCACGTTCTGGATTGTTACGCAATGCTTCTGTATTATCAGTCGCAATATAACCTGGTGCAATACCATTTACATTTACTCCTTTACCAGCCCATTCGTTCGCAAATGCCATAATCATTTGTCCGATGGCTCCTTTACTAGCAGCATAACCTGGTACTGTAATTCCACCTTGGTATGTTAATAATGAAGCCGTAAATATTACTTTACCAGAACCACGAGCAATCATATCTTTACCGAATTCACGTGTTAAGATAAACTGTGAATTTTGGTTTACTTCAATCACTTTATCCCATAATTCATCTGAATGTTCTGCAGCAGGAGCTCTTAAAATTGTTCCTGCATTATTCACTAAAATATCTATTTGAGGATGATTCGCTTTTACATCGCTAATAAAAGCATACAACGCTTTTCTATCTGAAAAATCACACTGATACGCAGTAAACTTTCTACCCAAAGCAGTCACTTCTTTTTCGATAGCACTACCAGATAATTCTAAAGATGCCGAAACACCAATAATATCTGCACCAGCTTCTGCCAAAGCAATTGCCATTCCTTTTCCTATTCCTCTTTTACAACCTGTTACGATTGCTACTTTTCCTTCTAAACTGAAACTATTTAAAATACTCATTTTTTATTTTTAAAAGGCTATTAGCTTTTAGCCATTAGTATATATTGTGGTTATTTTTCTCTATATGTTTTTTTTCATAATTCGAAAATCACTAGAACTAACATTTCAGCCTATAGCTAAAAGCCAATGGCTAAATGAGAATTTATAATTGACAATCCATTAAGACTTTTAATCCATCAGGATTATTGTCTATGTTTTCAAAAACTTGCTGAATGTTACTTAACGGCTGTACATCTGTTATCATGTCGATAAAAGGCAACTCGTTGGCAGTAATTAATTGGATAGATTTTTCATAATCTTCTTTTTCGTAAACACGAGCTCCGATTAATTTTAATTCTTTCCAGAAAAATTTGAATAAGTCTACTGGTTTTTTCTCACCGTGAATAGCAACCATTAAAATTCTTCCTCTAATTCCTGCAACTTCTGTCATTACATCTAGCGTTGGCTGAACACCTGCAACTTCAAAAACTACATCTGCTAAACGTCCTTCCGTTTTTCCTTTTACATATTCAACTAAATCAATATCAATAGGACTTACGGCATCAAAACCTAATGCTTTTGCTTTTTCAATACGTTTAGGGTTTACTTCAGAAACAATAACCTGTGCCCCCACTTCTTTAGCCACTAAAGCAACTAATAATCCTATAGGACCACCACCTAAAACAACAGCAGTTTCTCCTTTTACCAATCCACTTAAACGAACATCATGTGTTGCCACAGATAAAGGTTCTATTAAAGCGGCTAATTTTAAATCGGTATTTTCTTTTAATTTATGTAAAACAAAACTAGGCACATTCCAATATTGCTGCATTGCCCCCTCACTGTCAATACCAATAAATTTTAATTCTTCACAAATGTGATTAAATCCTTTGTCTGATGCTTTTACTTTTCTATCATCTAACGGACGAACAACAACTTTTTCACCAACAGAAAAACCTGTTACACCTTCTCCTACTGCATCAATTACTCCAGACATTTCATGACCAATTGTTACTGGAATATCTACTCGCTTATCCATCATTCCATGATAAATATGCACATCTGTTCCACAAACACCAACATAAGCTACTTTTATTCTTACTTCTCCTTTTGCTGGTTTCTGTACTTCTTTTTCGATTACTTTAAAGGTTTTATTCCCTTCGTATTGTGTTGCTTTCATCTTATAATTTTTGTTTCAAATAAGAAACAGTTATCTTATTTGAAACAAATGTAATAAAAAAAAGCACACAAAAACACATGAAACTAATTTCATATATGAAATTAGTTTCAAAAAAAAATAGATTCCAATAAAGTACAACCGTACTTAATATAAAACTCAATAAAATAATGGTGGCATAAAATTTTAACCCAAGTAACCTAACTTTGTAGAAATTTCTAGAGCGTACTTAACAATTATTTCTCCCTTAACATAAAATTCTTCATGCCGTAATCTACCATGCGGTGCCGTAATCCATAACGCAGCTACAGGATAACCATGCTCATTAAATACGGGAGCTCCTAAACAGTGAATACCTTGTATATCCTCGCCATTATCAACAGCATAGCCCATTTCTTTTACTTCTTTTAATTGCTCTTTAAAAGCTACTTTAGAAACAATTGTATTTTTAGTAAACTTTGTAAAAGACATATTTTTTAAGATAGCACTCGACTCTTCCTTAGGTAAATTTGCTAATATAGACTTTCCTCCGACTGAGCTATGTAAACTAAACTGTGTACCTGGCTCTACAAATAGTTTTACAGGGAATGATGATGAGACTTGCTCTAGAATAGTACCTGTGCTACCAAGTATAACACCCAACATTACAGATTCTTTTAACTCGTCTCTTAAAGCCCGCATCACATCAATAGATACCTCTACAATACTTTGCTCATTCATAGAAGAAATACCAAGGCTTAACATCTTTCTTGATAAAGTAATTTTTTTTGTCGTTTCGTTTTTTTGCAAATAATTCTTATAAATTAAGGTACTAACAATACGAAAAGCACTGGATTTTGATAAAGATAATGATTCTATTATTTCGGCCAAAGTTAGGCCACGTGTCTTAGTTGCCAACAACTCTATTATTAACAAGCCTCGTTCTAAATTTGGTACACTATACGCAGGTTTACCAACTACTTTATCATTATTCATAAAACCTCTTCTTTAAGAACACAAAAGTAGTATTATTTATTTAACAGAAATATTCCCTCATCCTAAAGCGCTAAACATTGCTTAAAAAACAGTAAACTAAAGAAGTATAAAACATTAAAAACTAAAGATTTAAAATCGGTATTAATTTATTTAAAAAAATATCAAACTACAAAATGCTCTTTCTTAAATTCTTTAGGTGTTTTCCCCACCTGCTCCTTAAAAGTTCTTAAAAAATGAGAATAATTTTCATAACCTATTTTCATAACAATGTCTTTCAAAGAGAAATCCGTTGTTATTAATAATAACATCGCTCTTTCTATGCGCATGTTTTGAATATACTTGCTTGGACTAATTCCGAATTTATTCTTAAAACTTCTAGAAAAATGATCCTTATTCATACTGCAATACTCCGCTAATAATTTTATATTTAAATTGTTATTCAAATTTTCAGAAATATAACTTAACACCTTATCTAAATTAGAATTACTAGATTTTTCTACAGTTTGATTCGCATCAATAAATTTAGATAATAAAACTTTTAAAATCCCATGCGTTTCTAAATAATTACTTGCAGTTAAATCTATATTTCGTTTTTCAAACGCAACCATTGTTCTATGATTATCATAGTATTTAGGATCATTATTTATCAAACCTCTATTGGGGTTTATAGTCAACAATCTTTCAAAACAAATAGCATCTAAACATGTTGCTTTTACTTCATAATTAAAATTTACAAAATTGTAAATAGACAAACCACTCCCTAACTCTTCGAAAAAACTGACATAATATTGCTCATGTTTTAAATCGCATTTATAACTACTATACACAAAACTGGGAATAAGATATAAATAGCCAGGTAAAAGGTGGAATTTTTTATTGTGATGATACACAAACGCTTCTCCGCTTGTAATTAAATACAACCTAGTAAACGGACTAATAACGTTATCAAAATTCCAATTATGATCTAATTTATCATAACCTGCATTTATCAATTTTAATTTTAAAGACTTATAATGATTTGCCAAGAGTTTATAAATTAAGTTGTTCTTTTCTGAATTTCGCAGGACTTAAACCTACTATTTCTTTAAATTTTTTGGAGAAATAAGACAAACTTTTCAAGCCCACTTTCTCCGCTATTTGCTCTAAAGAATCCTTCGTAGTAAGTAATAAAAACTGCGCCCTTTCTACTCTTTTTAGCTGAATGTATTTATTAGGGTTTACTTTAAATTTTGAATAAAACGATTTTGTAAAATGATCTGGACTTAAATTGCAATATGCTGCCAAAGTAGCCACCATTAATTCTTCATTTAAATGTTTTGCAATATATATTAAAACCCTATTTAAGTCACCTTTAAAAACTCCTTTATCATCCAAAACAGCAGCATTTTCAACAAATCGTGAAAGTAAAATTGCCAATACACCTTGTGTTTCAATATCGTAATTTAAATAAGCATCTTTACTACTTTTATAATTAGATAACTTACTATTAATGTGTGTTATAGGGTTATTATCTAAAACAGCTTTATTAGGATTTAAAACAAGTAACCTTTCAAAAAAGTCGTAATCCGTAACATTTGCTTTCACTTCATATTTACACTTTTTTGTATTAAAAATAGACATCCCTAATTTTATCTCTTCAAAAAAACCTGTATAATACTGTTCATGAAAATCTTTGCATTGATAATCATTATAAGTAAAACTAGGAATTAAATACATATAACCTGGTTTTAACACAAAAGTCTTCCCACCGTAAGATGCCTCTGCTTCTCCTTTAGTTACTAGAAACAACCTTACAAATGGACTTATCACATTACTAAAACGCCATGTTTCATTAAGTTTAGCTACACCTGTATGCAACATACTTAACTTTAGAAAAGGTAATAAATTATTCATACAAAAAAAGATTAAATCAAAACAAGACAATTATCATGTTAAGCCTGAAATATAGAACAAATATCGGAAATAAGCATTTTTAAGTCTGATTTAATTAAGTTAATTTTTTACTTTAATGCTAGTTTTGTGACCTATAATATTAGATTCACTAAAAGGCATGAGGTTATTTTTATTTATTATTGGACTACTACTGTTTAGTTCTTGTGGTCCAAGTTTACCGGATTCAGTAGCTGAGGAGTATAAAAAGCTTCCTAAAAAAGTTGACTTTAATCAACATGTAAAACCAATTTTATCGGATAAATGTTTTTTATGTCACGGTCCAGATAAAGGAAATATAAAAGGAGGACTACAATTACATACAGCAGAATTAGCGTATGCAGAACTTTCTGAAAGTCCTGGTAAATTTGCTATAGACCCGAAGAACTTAAAAAATAGCGAATTTTTTCATCGTATTATTACCGACGATCCTAAATTAATAATGCCAGAACCAGGCTCTCACCTAACCTTAAGTGATTATGAAAAAGCTGTTTTTGTAAAATGGATTGAAGAAGGAGCAGAATACAAAGAACATTGGGCTTTTTTAAAACCAGAATTACCGGAAATTCCTACGGTAGAACATACTGATTTTGTAGCTAGTCCTATTGATAATTTTGTGATTGCTAAATTAGAAAACTTAAAATTTTCACCTTCTAAGAAAGCAGAAAAAGACATTTTATTAAGACGAGCAACTCTAGATTTAACAGGTTTACCTCCTACTATAGAAGAAATTAACAACTTTATAAACGATTCATCTCCAAATGCATTCGAAAAACAAATAGACCGCCTTTTAGCTTCTAAAGCCTATGGAGAACATAAAACTTTAGACTGGATGGATCTTTCTCGTTATGCAGACACACACGGTTATAGTAATGACAAATACAGAGATACATCTCCTTGGAGAGATTGGGTTATTAATGCTTTTAATGAGAACATGCCGTATGACAAATTTATTACTTGGCAGCTTGCAGGTGATATGTTTGAAAACGCTACCAAAGAACAAAAACTAGCGACTACCTTTAATAGATTACATCCTCAAAATTTAGAAGGAGGTATTATTGATGAGGAGTTTAGATCTGAATATGTTGCCGACAGAACAGCAACTGTAAGTCAGGGTTTAATGGGCCTTTCTTTTGAATGCGCTAAATGCCACGACCACAAATACGATCCTATTTCTCAAAAAAACTATTTCGAAATGTATAGTTTTTTTAATAATATTGATGAAACCGGTTTAATTCCTTGGGATCTTGCGACACCAGTACCAGCAATGATGTTGCCTACAGAAGAACAAGAAAAAGTATTGGCTTATTTAGAAACCTTAGTAGATGATACCGAAGAAAAAGTAGCTAAAATAAGTACAACAGAAACTGCTAAAGCAACTAAATGGATTGCTAGTAATGGCTATAAAAAAATAGCTACTAATGCAAAACCTAAAAGTTTAATTGCTGCTTTTGACTTCAATAACAAAAAACTTGTAAATACAGTTGGTGGTAACGGAAAGAACAATATAAGAATGCGTCAGCAATTTGTTGATAACGAAAAAGCTATTTACACCAAAGGAGCGCATGGAACTGGACTTTCTATGAATGGTGACACTTGGTTAGAATTAGACAAAATTGGAATCTTTCAAAGAAACCAACCTTTTAGTATTGGTATACAAGTTTTTATTCCTAAAGATTTAAAAGAAGGCGTAATTTTTCATAAAATGAATAGTCCAGAACTACATAGTTTTAGAGGATATCATTTAAAAATTAAAGACAACAAACTAGAAGCACTTTTGGCTCACGTATATCCAGATAATGCCATTGTTGTTGAAACTTTAAACGAGGTTCCAAAAGAAAAATGGGTACAATTAACCTTCACTTATGATGGATCTAGTAAAGCTAATGGCGTTTCTATTTATGTAGATGGAGAAAAACAACAAACTAAAACAGAATTTGATAATTTATATAAAGACATTGTTTTTCATGGTTTGCAATTATATGGGGCCAAAAGCCCGCATTTAGAACCTGGTTTACGAATTGGTGCTGTATGGAGAGGAAAAGGTATTAAAGGTGCTAGTGTTGATGATTTACTTGTGTTTAATAAAGAATTAAGCGAACTAGAAGTACTACAAATTGCCAATACAGAAACATTAAAAAGTATGAAGCAAAAAAGCAGCAAAGATTTATCTGATGCTGAAAAAGAGAAATTTGTCAATTATTATTTATCTGCAAATTCAAAACCATATACAAACGCCCTAAAACAATTAGAAAAAGACAGGCAAGTTCTAGTGGATAGTATAGACCCTATCAAACAGATAATGGTTATGAAAGAAAGCAAACATAATAGACAAACCTATATTTTAGGTAGAGGAAATTATGACAATCCAACAGATAGTGTTTTTCCAAATGTTCCAGAAAAAATATTCCCAATGCCAAAGGGTGTGAAAAAAAACAGACTTGGATTGGCTAAATGGATCACAGACAAAAACAACCCATTAACAGCCAGAGTTGCCGTAAATAGATATTGGCAAAATCTTTTTGGAACCGGACTTGTAAAAACGGCTGAAGATTTTGGGAATCAAGGAGAAATGCCAAGTCACCCAGCATTATTAGATTGGTTAGCTATTCAATTTATGGATTCTGGTTGGGATGTAAAAGCACTTCATAAAACAATTATGATGTCTAACACTTACCAACAAAGTTCTGTTATTACGGAAGAACTTTTAGCTAAAGATGGCGAAAATAAATGGCTCGCAAGAGGCCCCTCTAACAGACTGTCTGGAGAAATGTTAAGAGATAACGCATTAGCCGCTTCTGGTCTATTAAATCGAAAAATTGGTGGAGAAAGCGTAAGACCTTATCAACCTAAAGGTTTATGGAAAGTAAATGGAGACACCTATGTTCAAGATGGTGAAGAAGGATTATACAGAAGAAGTATGTACACTATTTGGAAACGTACCATACCAAATCCTACAATTTCTATTTTTGATGCACCAACAAGAGATTTGTGTACAACACGTAGACAAAAAACAAACACACCTCTACAAGCTTTAGTTGTTTTAAATGACCCAACCTATATTGAAGCTTCTAGAGTACTAGGAAAACAAATTACAGATGCAGAAAACTTAAAAACAGGAATAACTTCTGTATTTAAAAAGTTAACCGGAAGACAAATTTCTGACAAAGAATTAACTCTATTAACAGCATTACAAAAGGAAGAATATAAAAATTTTGATAGCAATATTGAAAAAACCAAAGGTTGGCTTCAAGCAGGTGCTTTTAAAATTTCTAAAACTGATAATAAAGCATTAATAGCAGCTAATTCTGTTGTAGCTAGTACAATTATGAACGCAGATGCAACTATTACAAAACGATAAATTGTTAAACTCTAAATAAAGAAATTATGTGTAATGATCATCATAAAAAATTAACATCTAACAATAGAGATTTACAAAAGTTAGAAAGACAGCTTGATAGAAGAGCCTTTCTTAAAAAAACATCATTAGGTTTAGGAGCAATTGCTTTAGGTGGATTATTAGGTGCAGATAAAATGTTTGGGGCTACCGGTAAAAAAAGTACCGAAGAAATGATTTTAGAAACCTATAATAAAAATAGATTAGGTTTACCTCATCATTTACCAAAAGCGAAACGTATTATATATTTATTTCAAAGTGGAGGTCCTTCTCAATTAGATTTATTTGATTATAAACCTAAATTAGTAGACATGTTTGGTAAAGAATTACCTCCATCTATTATTGGCGGTCAAAGACTTACGGGAATGAGCGGTAGTCAAAGTACATTACCCGTTGCTCCTTCTACTTTTAATTTTAAACAATATGGAGAATCTAGAGCTTGGGTTAGTGATGCCATGCCCTATTTATCTGAAGTTGTAGACGATTTATGCTTTATAAAAGGAATGCAAACGGATCAAATTAATCATACGCCGGCAATTACTTTTATGCAAACAGGAAATCAATTACCTGGTAGACCTTCTATCGGTTCTTGGTTAAGTTATGGTTTAGGATCTGACAATGAAAACCTACCAACGTTTATCACCTTGGTTTCTAAAAACGGGAAAGGGCAACCGCTAAAAGCTAGTTTATGGGGAAATGGTTTTTTACCAACAGAACATCAAGGGGTTCAATTTAGATCTGGTAAAGACCCTGTATTATATTTAAGTGATCCTGAAAATTACGACGGAAACGATAGAAGACATATGTTAGATTATTTAGGAAATCTAAACAATATTCAGAAAGATGCTTATGGTGATCCAGAGATTCAGGCTAGAATGGCGCAATACGAAATGGCCTTTAAAATGCAAACCTCTGTGCCAGAAGTAACAGATTTATCTGATGAACCAGAACACATTTTCGATTTGTATGGTAAAGACAGTAAAGATCCGGGTACGTATGCAGCAAATTGCTTAATGGCTAGAAAGTTACTAGAAAAAGGCGTTAAATTTGTACAATTGTATCATCAAGGATGGGACCAACATAACAATTGTCCGGGAGGAACAAAAAGTCAATCCAGAAAAACAGATCAAGCCAATGCTGCCTTAATAAAAGATTTAAAACAACGTGGTATGTTAGATGATACGTTAGTTGTTTGGGGTGGAGAATTTGGAAGAACAGTATACTCTCAAGGTCAATTAACAGATACAAATTATGGTAGAGATCATCACCCAAAAGCATTTACAATGTGGATGGCAGGTGCAGGTGTAAAACCGGGATTCTCTTACGGAGAAACAGACGATTTTAGTTATAATGTAACCAAAGATCCTGTACATGTGCATGATTTCCATGCAACGTTAATGCATTTATTTGGTATAGATCATGAGAAATTAACTTTTAAACACCAAGGAAGACGTTACAGATTAACGGATGTTCATGGACATGTTGTAAAAGATTTATTAACATAAAACAAAATAGATGTCTACAAGAAGAGATTTTATTAAAAAAGCTGGACTAGCAACTGCTGCGTTAACCGCTGCACCTACATTTGGTTTTCATATGATAAAAAAATCAAAAAAAAATGATGTAATTCTAGGGCACGGAGATTATCAATATAAATTAATACGAGATTGGGCTAAAATGAGCTCCATTGAAACCCCTTTATTGAATTGCCATGAAATGCAAATGGACAGCAAGGGTAGATTGGTGATGATTGGAGATCATCCTAAAAACAATGTGATTATTTTTGATAAATCTGGAAACGTTATAGACTCTTGGGGAACTGCATATCCTGGTGGACATGGTTTAACAATATCCGACGAAGGAGGAGATGAATATTTATTTTTAGCAGATTCTGGTTGGTTTTTAAACAAACAAGGTGGTTGGACAAAACACAACGGAAGAATTACAAAAACAACTATGGATGGTCGCGTTGTTTTTGATATAGGACATCCACTTACTATTGGAATTTACAAACCAGGAGAATCTTTTTGCCCAACAGAAACAGCAATAGGTCCTAATGGAGATATTTATGTTGCTGATGGTTACGGCATGAGTAGAATTATTCAATACGATTATAATGGTCGTTATATTAGACATTGGGGAGGAAGTGACAATCCAGATAAAAATTATCAAATTAAAAGCGCCCATGGTGTTGCCATAGATTACAGAGATAAAGAAAACCCAATGGTGGTTGTTACCTCTAGAAGTCAGGCTTGTTTTAAGTGGTTTACCTTAGATGGAAAATATATAAAAACACTTCACTTGCCAAATATGCAAGTTTGTAGACCTGTTTTTGATGACACCAATTTATATGCTGGAGTGTGCTGGTCTCAACCAGAAGTTGGAAAAACTGACTGGAAACAACCCACAGGATTTGTAACGATTTTAGAAGGAGACAAAGTGGTTTCTAACCCAGGAGCTACTGCTCCATTATATGTAAATGGAGAACTTCAAAAATCATATCAATTACTAGACAAACCTATCTCTCATGGTCATGATGTGTGTGTAGATAATGATAAAAACTTGTACATCTGCCAATGGAGAGCAGATAAAACACCGCCATTAAAACTAGAACGCGTATAATTTATTAGCATTTATTTTATGACTGAAACACCAGACTTTATCATCTTTCTAGGAAGATTTCATCCACTTGTGGTACATATGCCTATTGGATTTTTATTCTTTGCTTTTTTATTAGAAATCTATAGTAAATGGAAAAAAGACTCTGTATTTAATGCAGGAATTCCGCTAGCTCTTTTAACAGGAGCCGTAACTGCTGCAATTGCCTGTATTTTAGGATATATGTTATCTTTAAGTGGTGGCTATGATGATGCCGCAATTGATTCTCATTTCTGGTTTGGAATTGCTACCACAGTTATTGCTTTTATGGCGTGGTTAATTAGAATTGATAAAATAAAAATAAGCAAACTAAACAGCGTCAAATCTAATATTGCAACACTTGCTCTACTTGTTATTTTATTAAGTGTTACTGGTCATTATGGAGGTAATCTTACCCATGGAAGCGATTATTTAACAAAATATGCTCCTTTTCAAGAGAAAGAAGAACCTTTACAACCGGTAACTAAAGTGGAAGATGCTGTTGTGTATAGCTATTTAGTAGCTCCTATTTTAGAAAACAAATGCACCAGTTGTCATAATACTGATAAAAAGAAAGGTGGTTTAATGCTGCATGACAGTATTGCTATTTTAGGTGGTGGTAAAAACGGTGCTGTTTTGGTGGCTGGAGATGCTTCCAAGTCAGAATTAATTCGTCGTGTTTTATTAAATCCGCATCATGATGACTTTATGCCTCCAAAAGGAAAAACTCCTTTAACAGAAGAAGAAACAGCTATTATAACTTATTGGATTGATAACGCAAATGCCAGTTTTTCAACTAAAATTGGAGCTATAGAATCTTCTAAAAAAACATTGGCAATTGCTACCACAATGTTGGGATTATCTAGTGATGGAAACAATGGAAATGAACTACCTAAATTAGGTGTTATAGATGAAAAAGTTTTAAATGAACTTCTATCCGAAGGTTTTACCCTAAGAGAATTAGTGTTTGGATCTAATTTATACGAAGCCGTTTTACCTTCAAATACAATTACCGTTGCTAATGCAGATTTACTTGAGGAAAAACTGAAGAAACTAGTAGGGATTAAAGATCATATTTTATGGTTATCTATTCAGGACAATAACTTAAGTGATGCCAATATAAAAGATATTAATCAGTTTAAAAATCTGCTAAAATTGAAATTGAACAGCAATCCAATTACAGATATCGGAATTTCTGAATTGAATGCCTTATCTAAATTAACAAGTATAAATCTATACAATACACAAGTTACAGAAGTTAGTTTAGGTAGTTTATCTAAATTGAAAAACTTACAAAAAATTTACGCTTGGGAAACTAAAATAACAGCAGAAAACAGCAAACCTTTCTTAAAAAAAGGAGCTTTTCAAGTAGTTTTAGGAAAAACAATAGATTAAAAAATTAGATTCCCGCTAAGCTTTATCAAAATGATATACAAAAGCGGGAATTATAGTTTTTATACTTAACAATAAAACTTCTAAGGAACTTATTTTTTTATAACTTGATAAAGTTATCTTTTCCGGTTGTACAGCGTACAGTAAACTTTTTATTAAACTCATAAATGGAGTAAAAGAACTTTTACTCTCTACTCCATAATTCTTATAACCTGTATTATTTATCAATAAAAAGATGGGTTCATAAATTAATTCATTTCGATTAAATTACTATTCCATAAAAAAATGCGATCCCATTTTTGGAATCGCATTTTAAATTTTTATATAATTAAAAACTCTCTACTTCACAATTAATTTTGCTCTCATAGAAAAAGAATGCCCAGGAAAAGTACAAACTATCCAATATTCTCCAGGTTCGCTAGGAGATTTAAAGTAAATAGTTTCATTACTTTCTGGAGCAACAGTTCCTGTATGAAATAATATTCTATCATCAAACGGAACATAATTTAAATCTGAACCTTCAAGTCCTAAACTAAGCGCTAATTCCCCTATTTTAAGAGGCGTTTCTTTACCTGGTTTGGTTATAACAACATTGTGTATCATGTCATCATTATTATTCAGAGTTAATTCAATATTACTATTTCTATTGATTGTAATCTCTTCAGTATCGTATTTTAACCCAGGAATGGTACCAATAACAACTTTCTCATCTGCACCACGTTCTCCCCAAGAAGACGGCATTGTGTTAACGCGTTTAGGTTGTTTTATTGTTTTCTTTGATGTTTTTGACATCTGCATTTGTGGCGATTTTAACTCACCTCCTGGAACTTCGTTTAAAGTATAATATCCGGTATTATGCAATAATAATTCTCCTGAAGCAGATGTTAACTTCGGAATTTCTATTTGATGAATATACCCCAATCGCATTCCATGAATGGTTAATTTCACTTTTAAACCATCGGCAGAAACAACTGCTTTATGTATCATAGATTTTTGAGCATCTACAATAGGACTTCCATATTCTTTATGATAACCATACGTAAAAGTCGACATTTTGTAATTTGACAAATCTTGCGCCATTTTTTTGTTGATTGGTTTGGTAAACTCTAATTCAAAACCATCATTTAACGCTTTCATTTTTTTTATTTCAAACGGAGTTTTTCCTGTCCAAACTAAACGCTGTAAACCATAAGATTTTCTTCCTGTTGATGACCATCCTCTACTTGTCATACCTACAAACATATTAGAATCATCGCCCCAAATCATTCTTAAAACACCCGAAGAGAAATTTTCTTTAAATAGAAAAGAAGCTCCTTGATACACGCCATTTACTTTTTCCATAAATACACGCACAACTTTACTATGTCCTTGATCTCCCACAAACATTTGACCTGCAAAAGGTCCAAACTTTCCGTTAGTTGTATCATACAAAATATCTGAAGTAGAAATGCCTTGAATGGTATGAGGAAACCATATTGCAGGTGCTTTTACTTCTTTTTTTATTTTTGCATATTCATAAAGTGTCACACCTTCATCAGGATTTAAATCTTCTGGCTTCATAGAAAGTGGAGATAATTTATCCCCTGTCCATTGTAAACTCATTGGATTTCCACCTGCAAAATCTCCTTTTTCAATATGTGTCATACGTCCAGAACCAACCCATTCACCTTGGTTTTCAGTATAAAATATATCGCCATTGGCATTCACATCAAAACCTGCTGGAGATCTTAAACCTGCGGCTAATGGTGTCATTTTTCCTTCTGGTGTTATTCTTATCAACCACCCTCTCCATTTTGCCATACTTAAAGCATCTCCCATATAAGTTGCATTTAAGGTGAGTATCATATCTCCATTCTTATCAAATTTAGGTCCGTAAGAATATTCGTGATAATTACCAGATAATGGCCAAGAAAAAACAGTTTTGTAATAATCTGCAACACCGTTTTTATCTTCGTCTTCTAATCTTGTTAACTCGCTACGTTGGGTAGCGTAAAACCCATTATCTTTATAAGCCAAACCAAGAATTTCATGCATTCCTTTAGCAAATAATTTATAGGTTGGTTTTTTAGTCTTCGGATTATCAAGCACCCAAACTTCACCTCTTCTAGTAGAAACACCTAATTTACCTTCATTGGTTAATGCCAAGCCTCCAACTTCTAAAACTATGTCTTTAGGAATAGGAACATCTACTATTTTATAATAGTCTAATTCTTTTTGAGCAAGCGCTTTGTTTACAATTTTACCTTTTTTCTGAGCGATTCCTGCTTGACTTGCAAATAGCAACACTACAACAGCTAATATTTTATATAAAGTCTTCATTTTTTTTAGATTTAGAATTACCAGATAATAGTGTAATTAATAGTTTGTTTCCCTGCAGGTATTTTTACTAACAACTCTTCTTTCCCTCCTTTAGAACGTGTAATCGTTTCTAAAGTATTGTTGCCAGAAAAATCTACATAATAACTTTCACTGTTGATAATAAATATATTATTTGGCAATTTTTCTATGGATTCTCCTACCGCTATTTTATGCCAAATTGCACTTTTTCCATCTATATGTATAATTCTTTCTACAGCTCTTTTTTCTTTGGTAGAAGCTATTATTTTATCTGCTATTTCTACATCATTTATACTACATAAAAACTCAGGAATTTGATTCTTGTCTAATTTGTATCCTTTTTGTTTAAAGTTCGTTTCTTCATTTATTTCTGATGGCCAATCTTGATTCTCATTTTCTAAAACTGCAAAATCTATATTTCCATTTGCCGAAACAATAAAACCACGCGGGCTTCCCACTTGCTCTTTTCCTCTGGAATGCCACATATCTGTAGTTTCTAAAAAATCTCCACCCCAAACTTGTAGCAAAGAAGCGGAAGATAAATCATAAGCAAAATTTAATTTTTCTATGAAACCAACAGTAATAACATGAGTTCTTTTGGTTCCTTTATGAAACAAAAAGCAACGTTGAATTTGATTCTCGGTTGTAGCATCAATTACAATAGGTTTAATAGTTTTATTTTTGTTGATACCAGCCATACTTGTTTCTAATACAGAATAACGTTGTATTTCTGGTCCTTCTACATAAAGGTCGAATTGTAATCCCCAAGGATATGGTTTGTTATACAACAAGGTATAATTCACTATTCCTTTTTGAAGTTTTACTTTACCAGAACCAATTCCACCAGTGTTCACTACAGTATCATTATCAATTATCAAAACAGCGGTACCGTACACATTTACATCAAATAAATATTCTCCTGTTGTTGGTATATCAAACTGACCTGTATAGTTAAGAGTATGCTGCACGTTTGGCTTAAACCTTACCAAAGGAGAAATAGAATCTACCTTAATTTCTTGAATTAATTTACGTTCTTCATACTTTTTTAAGCCTCTGCTTTTATCAGGATTATCATACACTTTTAGCGTAGTTTCTTTAATACCAATCTTCTTGTTTCCATAAAGTTTGTATTTTATGTTTTTAAAAGCAACTGCCCCATGATCTCCTTGAATCATAAACGGAGCAGTAGCAACTTCTTTAGCCTTCCCGCCTCTTGTTGCTCCTGTAACTTCTACATTTTTATGTAATAAAACACCATTTAACAGAACTTCTTCAAACCAAGCATTCTTTGTTTTTTTTCCTTCGGAATTAAACTTTGGTGCATGAAAAATAACTTTTAAATGTTGCCATAAACCTGGAGCTTTTGATGCATTTACCATTGGAGCATGCCCTTCATAACCTTCTTTACCTTTAGCTGCTTCTTTATTCCAACGTTGATAAATACCTCCAATATCATTATATTTTGGTGCTGTTACTCCCCAACTATCGAATAATTGAACTTCATATCGTCCTTGAAAATAAATACCAGAATTAGATCCTAATGGCATCATTACGTCTAGTTCTAATTCAATATCTCCATGTTCAAAATTGCTAAATATATTTCCTTTAGCTTCCTTATTTGGCGTATTTAATAAAATACCTACGCCTTCTGTAGCTGTAAATGTTTTTTCCTTGTTTCTGTCTGCAATAGCATTTCCTACAATTTTCCAATTGCTTGATGTTGCTTTAAAACCTGCTAGATCATTTAATTCAATAGTAGAAAAAGGTAAACTTATTTCTGCGTCTTTTTCTGTGCTAGCCTTTTTTTCTACTGACTTGTGCTCCTCTTTTCCGCAGGATACCATCAGTAAAAATACCAAACAATAGAATATGTTTTTTTTCATCTTATAAATTATTAGTTTTTATCTACTTTTTAACTTTGTAAAAATAACAATGATCATCCCTGAAAGAGGAACTCATATGTTCAAATTTAGAACAGTATTCATTATTAAAAATGATAATTTATTTTTAACATTGCTCTTCTTCTTAATATTGGAAATACTACAAAACTAGCATCCGGATTTGCTGCTATAAAATCTGATGTTGCTCCATTTGCATTGGCACCAAAACTATTTGCTCCAAAAAAGTTAGCCAAACCATCAGAATTAAAAAGATTGGTAACCAAAATGTTAGCAGATAGATTTTTGTTTATTTGATAACCTGTTCCTAAATCGAAAACACTGTAAGCCGCCAATTCAAAAGCATTAGAAACATTTCCAAAACGTTTGCCCATGTATTGCCATTTTAAAGATGCCGAAAATTTATCTTTTTCAAACTCTGCACTTAAATTAAACATTACTTTAGGGTTAAAAGCCAATGTTTTACCTGAGTAATCTGTAATCGTATCATCACTAGTATCTACAGAACCAGCTGCATCATACACTTTCCAATCTTTAGCTTTCGGACTTTGTAAAACTCCATTAAATCTAAAACTAAAATAATCTATCGGCGTAAAAACACTTTCCCATTCAAAACCAAAAGTTTCTGAAGTATTAAACTGAATTGGTGTATAAAAAGTACTATTTGTATCACCATCAAACTCAAAATTAGCAATACCAACATCTTTAAGTGTACTCCAAAAAGCAGTACCCGTAAAAGAGGCATTTTTAGCATTTAATTTTAGACCAAGTTCTGTTTGAATAATTTTCTGAACCTCGCCTTTTTGATTGATTGGGACGTTTGCAAAATTATTAAAATAATAGTTTAATTCTGGTGCTTTATTTCCTTTTGAGTATCTAGAAAACAATGCAGCATTTTCATTTATTTTATAATTGATTCCCCCAGAGTAGGATACATAATTATACGTAAAATTAAAATTATCTTGATCTCCCGTTGGGGTTAAAACACCATTATCGTATGCTGTTGTTGCATCTCCATCTACTCCACCATCTTGAGAAAATGGTGCATATCTATCTTTACTTCCTTTATGATTGATGCTTTCATAACGCACTCCCAAATCTAAATACAGTTTTTCCGATACTTTCCATCTATCATTTATAAAAGGAGCAATCTGACTCACATTTGCTCTAGAATTCACAAAAAACAAACCTCCATAATTACTAGCACCATTTTTATCTGATAAAGCCAAAACAGGATCTCCAGGGTTTTCTAAAGTAACCTCTAATATCCTTGGGTTTGGTTCATAGGTTGCAAAAGCAAAACTACCTTGTGTAAAATGCGAAGTATCAGAAAAACCTAAAGAAAGACCTGTATTAATATCATGATTTTCTAACTTCTTTCTAATAGTTAATTGGTTCATCCATTCATTAGCCTTATTTTCTTTATACCAAGCAGATGTTCCCATAATAGCGTCATACGGCAATGATCCACTAATATATTCAAAAGGTTGTCCCCCTAAAATACCTGCGTTATTTACACGCGCCAATTCAGAACCAGATTGTACATCTTTAAAAACTACTTGTCCAATAGGAAACTGAGCTCCACTAATAAAATACGCTGTTGGATCGCTAAGTGAAACAAAAGCGTTACTAATGGAAGTTTGCCAATTGGCATTTTTAGCAGAAAATTTACTATTATTTCTAACAGACCAATTGTTTCCTAAATCTTGTGAAAAATCTACACCAAAAGCATAATCTTTTGCATGAACACCTTGAGAAGGGTTAAAATTGATCGTATTTTCTAGGTTTCGTCCATCAGGAATTTTAGCATTAAAACTCGGCATTAATAAAGATGAGTTTCTAAAATCTTGGCCAAATGCTGCTGTTGGGTTTTCCCAATTAGTAGCAGCAACACCTGTATAACGGTTTGTTTTATCGTTTAATAATTTTCCATAAAACTTAAGAGAACCTTTGTCATATTTTTTAATCACATTAAACTTAAACTGACCTCCTTTACTAAACGTAAAATCGGTATCTCTAGCGCCATCATCTTTACGGTAATGTCCACCTGCATTAAAATACCAATCATTACCAAGAGCACCACCAATAGTAGCATCAATTCTATTAAGAAAATTATTATTTCCTTGCAGTCCTGTAGAAACTTGTACGTCTCCCGTTAACTCTTGATGTATTCCATGAGAAATAAAATTATAAATTCCTCCTGGTGCATTCATGGCTGTAATTGATGAACTTCCTCCACGAATAGCTTCTACTTTTTGCGTTGTTAAATCTACACGATGAAACAAATCTGGACTGTAATAAGAGTGTTGTACCAAACTTACTGGCAAACCATCTTCTTGTAATGACACATAATACCAACCCATATCATCTTCTGCAGAGGCAGAAATACCACGTGTATAAACTCTGGTAAATATTTCTCCTGCTGATGCATCTGTAAATGTACCAGGTATGTTTTGTAATAAACCAGCAGTACCTTGTGTATAGGTTTTCTGAATAGCTTTTGTATCTAAAACACTTATAGAAGTACTAGATTCTAAACTAGTTCTAGGATCAAAAGTACCAGTAACCACAATAGCATTAAGGTTTATTAAATCTTCCTCTAAAGTAAAAGACACAGTAATATCCTTATTATCAAGAGTAAGTGTTTTAGTAATTAATTTATAGCCTAAATGAGAAATAGTGACTTTATAATTTCCGTTTGCTATATTTTTAATTTTAAACTCTCCTTTACTGTCTGTTGTACTAAACAGTTTTGATTTCTCTATAGCTACAACAACATTTTCTATTGATTTTCCTGCAAGGTCTTTTACCTTCCCTGAAATTGAATTCTGAGAAAAACTGATGCTTGTATATAAAAATGTTAAGACAAAAAATGATAGCGCAATAAATTTATTCATTATTAGTTTATTTGTTTTAATATTAAAAACACACCCAACAAAGCTAAAAAAAATGTTACTTCATTAATGTGCTTAGAAATTCACTGAAAGAAAACAAACCATTTAAGGCTGTTTTGTAATTTGATAAAAAATTAAGATTAGAACCTTATGGCTAGAGTCTATTAACTTTTTTTAGTTGATAAATAACACCACAAGCGGCTATTAATAAACCTAGAAATTCTCTTGTTCCTTCTAGGTAAGGCTTTTCATAAACCATTTCTCCAAAAATTTCTTCTTTATTTTCGGTTTGTATATAATCTATAAATAGTGTAAAATGAAATGCAGCATATAAAAGCAAACCAACTATTGTTGTTATTAAAATAAATTTTGGAATCACCTTAAAATTAGCAATGAAACAAATTAAGGCAACAAAAAAATAGATTGAAAACCATAAAACTCCATCAGGATCATTTAGTTGAATAATTGCGAAAATTACAAATAACACAAATAACACAAATAAAATATAATTTATAATTTTTTCAGATCTTTTTAATTTGTAGAAATTACTCACGAATTTGTTTTAATAGAGAATAAAAAAGGGTATTGATAATGCTTTTCTCCTTTTTAAGAAAACACATTGCAATACCCCAGAATGGAATTATATATAAGGTAATTATATTGAAATTTTACTCAACAATAAACTCACCTTTCATCATACCATAGTGTCCTGGAAAACTACATAAAAATTGATATGTTCCTTTTTCAGGAGCATCAAACTCTACACTATCGCTTTCTCCACCACCAATTAATTTAGTATGTGCAATTATATCTTTAGAACCTACAGGAATGTATTGGTTATCTTTAGCTGCCATTGCTTTAGCTGCAAACCCTGCCATGTCAACACCTTTTTTTAAAATCACAAAATTATGCCCCATAGCATTTACAGGCAATTGACCAACATGTTTTAAAGTGATTTTTACTTTCTGACCAGATTTTACTTTAATTTCAGTTCTGTTAAACTTCATTACATCGTTACCGGTTATTACAAAACTTTTAATCTTGTCAACTTTCTTTTCTACTGCAACTACTTTTTTCTTAGAAGTTTTATTTTCTGTTTTTTCCTTTTCATTTTTAGCACAACTTGCTAACATCATTAAAGAAAAAAAGGCAATCATTACATGTTTAAGGGTCTTCATTTAGTTTGTTTTTATATTTATTAATTGTTCGAAATTTGATTCAAATAACTTTCAACGCATACTTTAAGTATCTTCAAAAATATTAATAATCTTGTTAATACCAAACTATTTGGTCTTACTTAATCGTTTTCTTATATGAACAAGCCAAATTTCTAAAATTATCCTTATAAATATAGCTTCAAATGATTTTATTAAGGCGATTTATCGTCTAATTAATTCTTAACCCAAGCACTCACCAATACCTAAACAACTAAAAACATGAACCTTACAAAAAACATCTTTTTTAAAAGTACAGCTATCGATAAAAAACGAACTATTCATTTCATATAAAAAACAATTACATTTGTTTGATAAAAAAAACTTCCTTTTGATAAAAAAAATTACAGTCCTAGCACTTTTATTAATCCCTTTTTTTTTCTCTTTTTCTGAAGTTAAAAAAGAGGGAAGTTTAAATGAACCTTCAAATTTAATGTATGCAGATACTACAATAATACTACCTAACATAGATTTTGAATTTATAGAAAGGAAGACTTCAAAAGCTAAAAAAGACGTTGAAGTTTACAGTCAGTTTTGTTCTAAAAAAAATAGGATGGACAAGGAGTTTATATCAAAATATTTAAGCTCTCAAAAAATTGCAATCGGAGATTCAGAACTTCTAGACCTTAACAATTATGACGGATTTTGTTTTAAAGAATACAAAGAATTTCCTGCTTTTAATTTATTCACTTTTACTTATGAAAACGGAACCTGCTGCAAAACACTTTATGGCGTAACTACAAAAAAAGGTTCTTTAGAGATTATTAACTTAGGTGAATTGGCTTTTACTGGTGATAAAGATGGTTGGTTAGGAGATAAATATGGCAAATGGATTAGCGAAGACATTATGGATATGATTACTATTTCTTATTACGATGATGATTTTGTTGAAACGAATAATAACTCTAGAGTAGATACCACTTGGTCTATTATTAGAATTGATAAAAAAGGACTTTTTAAAGAAAACGCTTATAAAAGAGTAAAATATTTAGAAGGCAGAAAAATTGAATAACCCGAATAAAAAAAAAGCAAAAGTAACTTAAAATTACCTTCGCTTTTTTCATACATCTACTTCAGAAAAAAGCTTCTTTAATTACTTAATTCTCTTACCCAGATATTTCTATAACTCACAGCACTTCCATGATCTTGTAATCTAATTGCGCCTTTACCATGCACTTCTTGTCTTGGCCAACCAACATAAGCAACTGCACCTTGTAAAGCAAAATGATCTTGAATTAAAACACCATTTTCAAGTACGGTCATTGTTCCGTCTTTAACTCTTTTATCTCCTTCAAAAACTGGTGGATGGTAAATGATATCATAACTATTCCATTTTCCTGTTGCAACAGAAGCATTTACTAACGGAGCAGCTTGTTTGTATATAGACCCAACCATTCCATTTGAATACGTTTCATTGTCATTATTATCTAAGATTTGAACCTCGTATTTATCATCTAAAGCAACACCACTATTTCCTCTCGCTTGTCCTGTTCTGGATTTTACAGCTGGTGGAGATCTCCATTCTAAATGTAATTGTACAGCCCCAAATTTACGCTTGGTAACAATAGTTGCGTTTGCTTTTATTCCTCCTTTTGCAACTGTCATGGATTTCTCTTCCGCATCTAATTTCCAGGTACATGGAATCCCGTCTTTTTGGTTTATCCATTCCTCTAAATTTGTGCCATCAAACAACACAATAGCATCACTTGGCACACCATTTTGACCCGTAGGGTTTACAACAGCTACTGGATCGTAAAATTCTGTTTCCCGATGATCTGTAGGTGAAGGTGTTCCGTAAAAGGTATTAGATTCCAATGCTTTTCTAATACTTTCATCTCTAACAAAATCTTTATTAGGATTATTATGTTCCTTTTTCTTTTGAGCTTGCGCACAAGCCGAACTTAGGACTACAAGTAATACTAGTAAGTAATTTTTCATATTTACTCTAAAATTTAAATTCCTAATATTCCTTTTAAATAATTCTCATCGATATCTCCTCCAGCAAAATCATCAAAACTACGTTCTGCAGCTTCTATAATATGTTTTTGAATAAAAGGCGCTCCTTCTCTTGCTCCCTGCTCAGAAGATTTAATACAACACTCCCACTCCATTACTGCCCAAACATCACATTCGTACTTTGTTAATTTCGTAAAAATACCTTTAAAATCTACTTGACCATCCCCTAAAGATCTAAAACGACCAGCACGATCTTTCCAATCTGTATATCCGCCATAAACACCTTGCCTTCCTGTTGGATTAAATTCTGCATCTTTTACATGAAAAGACTTAATTCGCTCATGATAAATATCTATAAATGCCAAGTAATCTAACTGTTGCAATACAAAATGACTAGGGTCATACAGTATATTTGCTCTTTTATGATTTCCTGTTGCTTCTAAAAATTGCTCGAAAGAAACCCCATCATGTAAATCTTCTCCTGGATGAATTTCATAACAAACATCTACTCCTTGTTCATCAAAATGATTTAAAATTGGTGTCCAACGATTTGCTAATTCTTTAAAGCCCATATCTACCAATCCGTTTGGACGTTGAGGCCAAGGATAAACCGTATGCCACATCAACGCTCCAGAAAAAGTAGCATGAGATTTTAATCCCAATCTCCCACTTGCTGTGCCAGATTTCTTTACAAAATCTACTGCCCATTCTGTTCTTGCTTTTGGATTACCTCTTACATGCTCCGGCGCAAAACCATCAAACATAGTATCATAAGCAGGATTTACAGCTACTAATTGACCTTGTAGATGTGTAGAAAGTTCTGTAATTTCTAATCCGTAAGAATTTACTTTTCCTTTTAAATCATCACAATAAGTCTGACTTTTAGCTGCCGTTTCTATATCTATTAAACCCGTTTCCCAAGTAGGAATTTGAATTCCTTTATATCCTAATTCTGAAGCCCATTTACACATTCCATCTAAAGAATTAAATGGTGCTTCACTTCCTGCAAATTGAGCTAAGAATACTGCAGGTCCTTTTATTGTTTTCATCTTGTAATTTTTAATTTTACACTATATTTTTTTCCAAATAGAATTCCCTTTACTACTTTCTACAGCAGCATAAATAAATTTTAAACCTCTAACTCCATCTTCAATACCTGGGTAATCTGGTTTTGCAATTTCCTCATTATTGCTAACAGCCAAAACGTGTGTTGCAAAGTTTTTATAAATGGTTGCAAACGCTTCTAAATATCCTTCTGGATGTCCTGCTGGAATTCTACTAACTTCCAAAGCTTCTGCATGCAATCCTGCTCCATTAGGTGTATAAATTTTCTTTGGTTGATCTAACCACCTTGTAATTAATTCATTCGGATTTTCTTGATGCCATTCCAAACTCCCTTTGGTACCATACACTCTAATAGAAAGGTTATTTTCTTCTCCCAAAGCTATTTGAGAAATAGAAATGCTTCCTTTTGCACCATTTTCCATACGGATTAACATATTTGCATCATCGTCTAAAACCCTTCCCTTACCGAAGACTCCTAGATCGGCAGCTATTTCATCAATCTTTAGATTGGTAACATATTCAATTAAGTTTTCTGCATGCGTTCCTATATCTCCAAGTGCACCACCAATTCCAGATTTTTTAGGATCTACTCTCCAAGCTGCTTGTTTTTGTCCCGTACTTTCTAAATCTGTAGACAACCAACCTTGTAAATATTGCGCTTGAATTTTTCTAATTTCACCTAATTCTCCTTTGGTAATCATAGCTCTTGCCTGTTTTACTAAAGAATTACCCGTATAATTATGTGTTAATGCAAATAATTTCCCATTTTTCTGAATAACAGTTTCTAACTCAATAGCTTCTTCTAAGGATAATGTTACAGGCTTATCACAAACCACATGAAATCCGTTTTCTAAAGCAAATTTTGCAGGAGAAAAATGCATATGATTCGGAGTAACAATCGCTACAAAATCCATACGAATATTTTCTGGCAACTCTTTTTCCTTCAAAATCATTTCCTCAAAAGTACCATAACACCTATTTTCATCTAAGTTTAAGTCTTTTCCAGAAGCAATTGATTTTTCTGCACTACTACTAAATGCACCGCAAACTAAATCAATCATACCATCAATAGCGGCGGCTTTTCTATGTACTCCTCCAATAAATGATCCGGCGCCTCCGCCAACCATTCCCATTCTTAATTTTCTTCTCATACTAATTTATGCTTGTACTTTATTTGTTCTTTTTTTCATGTAAATATTCAGGCCTAAAAAGGCGATAATTAAAATTGCAGGTAAAATAGACATCGTACGTAATGCTTCTCCAGGACCACTTGCTCCATCCATTAATCTACCCATAATTGGCAACACGATAGACACAGAAAACATACCTGCGCCACCCATAATAGACAACCCTAAAGCGCCTGTTTGTGGTAAATATTCTGCCACAAAACCTAACATGGTTGGCCAGAAAAAAGTAACTCCAACCGCAAATACTGCTGCAGCCACAAAAATCATTCCGCCACTTGTTATAGTTAACAACCACAAACCAATAAAGGTGAAAATTGCAGAATACAATAACATTCCGGATGGTTTTAATTTGTGGACAATTTTACCTGCGGACAATCTACCCAAAGCCATAATTCCGTTGATAAATGCCAAAACCAATAAAGGAGATTCAACAGATGTTTTTAATAAAGATTCTATACGTTGCGTTGTTCCTAATTCTGATGATGCTGTTAAAAACATACAAAACACCATGAATAAGAATAATGGATTTGCTACACTCGCAAACATTTTTTTATTACTAATTCCTAATTGAACACGTTCTGTAACCGGAATTTTTTGTCCTAAAAACATTACACCATAAGCAATAAGCGGAATGAATAATAAAGACACCATCACTTGCCAGCTTAAGCCCATTACGTCCATCACTAACCATCCTAACAAGGCACCAATTACAATTCCACCAGGAAACCAAACATGAAACCTATTTAACATCTTGGTTTTATTATCCGTATACATAGAAGCTATCATAGGGTTTAATGCAGCTTCTACCATTCCGTTTCCGATACCTACAAATAAAGTTGCTATAAATAAAGAGGTCATACTATCCGCTGTAAGCGTTAATACAATTCCTACTGCATGCGTTATAAAAGCAACTCCTAATATTTTTTTAATTCCTAATAAATCTACTAAAGGTCCACCGATAATCATTGCAATTGTAAATCCAAAGAAAGCTGGAGCAAAAGCATATCCTAAATCTTCTAACGATAATCCAATTCCCTCTGGACCAAATACTGTTTCTAATCTTACTCTAATTGCAAATGTCATTGCAGTAACAATTAAAGCCAAACAGCTAGCTAAAAAAAGACGGCTTTTATTAATTTCCTTCATATTTATTGAGATTTACGTAGTTTTTATAGTTAATTTTTAAACATTGTGTAAATTACATAATAAAAGTTCGCTTTATGTGTTTTTTAATTCAGTGAAAAATATTGCACAAATTATTTAAAGAGATACTAACTTTTTTTCTAGCTGATATTCTTTTGGCGTACATTTTTCATACTTTTTAAAAATTGTAGAAAAATATTGACTACTAGAAAACCCACATTTATAGGCAATTTCACTTATAGTAAGCCCGTTATCTTCTTGAAGTATTTTTTTAGCCATTTCTAACCGTCTGATAAATAAATATTTCATGGGTGTTAAATTCGTTAGTCGTTTGCAATGATGTGTTAAACGGGTTACTCCTACTCCTGCAGAATCAGACATACTTTTAACGGTCCAATCTCGCGACAAATCATTGTCTAATTCTTTTAAAAAAGAGGATACACTTCTAGAACTATCTGTTAACGATTCATTTAAAACCACATCATCTGTATCTAACAACTCTAGAACAAGAACCAATAAATAGTTAATTAAAACCCTTAATTTAGAAGCCTTTTTCCCTTTATCAAAAGTCTTAATAGCTTGTTCAATCTTTTTAAAACATTCCAGAATTTTTTTATCGGTTTTCCATGCCATTTTTTCGTTCTGTCTTAAAATAATTGATAATCTTAAGAGGTCCTTTTCTGTAAGAGAAATCCATTTAGGCCAAACCCATTCTTGATGAGGTCTTCTTACTCCTAAATCAATAATTAGCCAATAAAATTTTCCCATTCCAATAGTAGGATTCCCAACTTTATGTACTTCCCAAGGACGTGTGATTGTTAAATGGTTTGGCGTTAATAACATTTCTTTATCCTCTTGAGCATACGGCATTGAACCAGATTCTAAAAAATGAAATTCAATCCCTTCATTCCTATGCCAATCTAATCCCCAATCTTGAGACTCATTTGCATTCCAACATCCAACACTATTTAATCCTATTGTTTCATCGCCTAATCGTTCACCAGGATATGTATACCTACCCAACGCATTTAATTCTATTTTTTTTCTATCTGCTGCATTAATCAGAGCAGCACAGGTGTCTGCATGATAAACTACATTTTCTTCTCTATACGGTTGTATTTTTATCATCTTTAAACTCATTGAAATATATTATACATTTAAAAAAACACAATTTAGCAAATTTAACCTAACATAAAAAAGATAAAAACCACTAAGAAATAAGTACTAGCAACAAGTAATTTATTTTAAAACAAAATAATATCTATTATTAATAAATAACAAAACTGTTCATTTTTTTTTCCGAACTAAAACAAACAGGCTTCAGCATCTTTTTTTGGTAAATTTGAATTATAGAAATATCGTGTAAAGACGCAGTAAAGAAAAATGCTCGATATCTTAAAATGCCCCCCTTTAACATGCTTAATTAAATACATTTATTTCGCTTTACTACCTCTAATTGGTTTCCCCATTTGCGCTCGCCAATCGGTATATAGCTTTTTCATTTCAGCTACTTTTGCTGTATTTACACTTGCTATATTTTGTGTTTCATAAGGATCTTTATTTAAATCATAAAGTTGATAACCAGCAGGAATAGGCTCTTCAGTTAGTCCTGTAACCAATCCTTTTTTATCCAAAACATAAGAAGCATAGTTTTTAGATTCGTTTCTATAAACTAATTTCCAATTGTTAGAACGCACTACCCAATTTTTTTCTTTATCACCAGAATCCCAAAATAAAGGTTCGTTATGTATTTCTTTTTCACCCCCTTTAAACAACGGAAAAAGACTCTTACCGTCTAACTTCTTTTTAGGAGCTATTCCTGTTAATTCAGAAAGACTCGCATATAAATCGCGATGCGTAATAAGTGCATCTACTTTTTTATTTTTAGCGATTCCATTTGGCCAATGTATAAACATAGGAACTTTAATTCCTCCATCCATCAAACAATATTTGTATGAATTAATTGGTAAATTATTTGCATAAGATTGGTTTGACCCGCCATTATCCGAAGAAAAAACAATAATGGTATTATCTAAAATTCCTTTCTTTTTTAAAGCCTTTACAATTTTACCAATCATCATATCCATATATTCCAAATGTGCTAAATAAATTTTACGCCCATAAGGATCTGCAATTCCTAAATGACAGGTTTCACTATACCATTTAGAGTAATCAGGTTCAATAATTGGATCCCAATGTGGATATTCCCAAACTTTATCATCTCTATTAAAAGAACGAGCCGGAATTGCATACTTTTCGCGCATTGCTTCCGGTGCTTTGTATAACGGTGTATGCAACGCGTTGTATTCTAATTGCAGATAAAAAGGTTTTTCATTGGCACTTTCAATAAATTTAACAGACTCATTTGTAAACACTTCTGTGGTGTTTGTATTCTCATACGATTCTACTGTTTTACTATCGCGAATTAAAGGCCCAAAAGGTATCATTTTTGCTTTTGCAGCACTTCCCGGAGATTTTTTATTGTAAGCATCAACATCTTTTTGACTCAACAAGAAATAATCATATGAATGACTTTTAAAGCCTAACCAATGATCAAATCCATGTTTCATAGGATCTGATTTTGGCCCACCGTTTAAATGAGTCTTCCCAACCTTCATGGTTTTGTATCCGGCTTCTTGCATCATTTCTGCAATAGTAAATTCGTTGCTTGGCAATCCTCCCTGACCATAATAGTAAGCTCCCCATCTTTGTTGATAACGACCTGTAGAAAGGCCTAATCTAGAATTACTGCAAACAGCAGCAGAGGCATATGCATTACTAAAAACGATACCTTTTTTTGCTAACTTATCTAAATTTGGAGTTTGAATACCAAGTGAAGTATTTTCTTGAAATCCTACATCTGCATACCCAATATCATCAGCAAGAATAACAATTACATTTGGCGTTTTTACTGCTTTATTTTGTGCTTTTATTCCTGTAAAAAAGAATACGAATAGGAAAAGAAATCCCAATTTTAAATAATTACTATTATAGTTCATAAATATCATTTATTTCATTATTTTCTAAACTGTGGTACTGTTTCCTTAAACTCTAATTTTAAAGCATATGCAGAATCATTTTTATCAATTTTCTGAGGTAAATAAAAATGCAATCCATCTGTTTTTTGATTCCATTTAATTGCTTCATTATTTGACAACAAGGTAACTTTTTCTAAGGAAGTTAAATCAATTATTTCAGATTTTAAAGAAGTAACAATCGCATCATTGGAAGGCCAACCTAAAAATGTAACAAATAAATTTTTATCATCCTTACTTTTTGTAAAACGAATGTCTTTGGATGTATATTCCACTTGATCTCCGTGCATTTTCTCATTAGGTACCGTTGGTCCTTCTCCAAATATTTCCCATGGTCTGGTTGCGTAAACTGCTTCACCATTAATTTTTAACCATGCTCCTATTTCTTTTATTGGGATAGCAGCTTCATGCGGAATACTACCATCTGCTTTGGGACCAATATTCAGTAATAAAACACCATTTTTACTAATAATATCCATCAACATATCTACCACTTGATTTGCAGAACGGTACTCTTCATCCATTGCATAAGACCAACTTTTTAACCCCAATGAAGTATCATTTTGCCACAATTCTTTCTCTATTTCTTTCATACCACCACGTTCTAAATCTAAAACAGCAGATCCTACAGGTAACTTTGCTCTGTTTTTATAGTTTACAACAACATTTGGAGCAGGATACTTTCCTTTCCCCCATTCTAAAGCTTTGTTATAATAATGCGTTAAAAATTTTCTTCGATGCTTTTCTTGAAAAGGTTTTAAATTCCATCCCCAATCAAAATAGTATAAATCTGGTTGGTATTTATCTGCCAATTCAATAGTAGTTTTCCACCAGCGATCTATCGCTAATGAATCAACTTTTCCGGTACCATACAAACCTTGATTTTCTTTCTTTAAACCATCAAAACCATTGATGTGATTGTATTCAAAAAAACTACCATTCCAAGCAGAATGGTTAGAAACTCCAAAATGCATCCCTTTTTTCTTCACTGCAATTTTCATTTCTGCAGTAAAATCTCTTTTCGGCCCCATTTTAACGGAATTGTAGGGTTGAGTCTCTGAATCCCACAAACAAAAATTATCATGATGCATCGCCATAAAAACAAAAAATTTAGCGCCACCTTCTTCAAATAAATTTGCCCATTCATCGGCATTCCATTTTTCTGCCTTAAACATCGGAATAAAGTCTTTGTAACCAAAAACAGCTGGATCTCCATATTTTTCTTTATGAAATGCTGCGGTTTTTAAACCTCTTTGATCAAATGTTTTTCCTTTTTTTTCTCCAGAACCGTCATCAACAGTATACATCCATCTGCCATACCATTCTGCAGCATGATCTCCAGCATAGGCAGGTACAGAATACACGCCCCAAGTAGCCCAATAGCCTATTTTAGCATCTTTATACCATTCTGGAATTTCGTAATTCACCAAAGACGCATCTGAACTGTTAAATAGTGTCGTATCCTGTACAACGTCCTCCTTTACTTTTCCTTCGGAATTATTTTTACATGAGGTAAATTGACTTATAATACAGGCAAAAAAGATAAATTTTAATACTTTCATTCCGCTTTTATAGTTAGTTAATGTGCTTTTTTAAAAATGCTAGATTATATATTTATTTAGCATCTTTTTTAGTTTTTCTTTTGGCTTTTTATAAGTCGTTAAAGATTTATCTGTTGCGCTAAACACTTGTTTAGGATACATCTCTAAAGTGCTAATATTTACCGTCTCCATTTTACTTAAAGTTTCTTCGAAAGTAAAATTATTAAAAGACCAAGTTTCTACACCAATGTTCTTTTGTGATAAAACAAACTGAATATTTATTAAAGTTATAAGTATAAAAAGTCTCGTTTTCATTTGTTTTATTTTTAGTTCTAAGTAATTTCTACTTTTACTCGTTTCGCTATTTGTACCTAGCAAAAAAAACTGCAATTTCTAAATTTTCTTTAAGTTACTTATAATAAGAATGGCATCTGCTTTATTTCTCCAAGGTCTATAATCCCAAAATCCGTATTTGTGTTTAAATACTAATTTTTCTTCTTTGGTAAACTCTCCTGTAAGTGTATTAAACCATTGTTTTGTAGCATCTTTATAATTAAATTCTGCTTTAAGTTGACGCTCTACATCGTCAAAATGAACTTCTTTAGGAATATACAACATGATGGTTCCATTTTTAATATCTGTTAAATTATAAGATCTTACATTGTATTTTGTTACGGGTTCAAAATTCTCATAACCTACTTTGTCCATTAACTTTCTCATATATTTAAAATATTCAAAGTGTGGTTTTATAAAATCATCTGGCTGTTCAAACGGATTATGAATAATCGCATTCCAAGAGGTTCCTTGCCAATAATAAGTGGTATACGTTCCTGCAAACAGACATAAATAATTTCTTTTTAAACACATTTCTGCATTGCTATATCCACCAGGAAAAACGTTATAAGGAGATTCTTCATATCCGCCGTGTTCAATATTAAATACAGGTTTATTCGGAAATTGGTTATATGCTTTTAACATACTCTGATGAATTGTAAGTTTCCAATCTTGCGTAGAAATAAAATCGACATCCTCTTTATGCGTTTTACAAAAACCATAATCATGAACAGATAATAATCGATTAAAAGCATCTAATTTTCGAGTACGAACAATACGCTCTTCAAGATGTTGAACTATGTTTTTATTCTGAGCAATAGCAATACTTGAAGCTGCTTCTTTTGAAACATCCCAAATAATATTTGGAAATGCTTGGTAACGTTTTATTACATGATCGTAATACATATTACCTGCTTCCGAACCTGCTTTTGGCCATGCTACACGCTTGTTCCAAACATAAATCATTAAATGACTTACAATTTCTTTATTGTGCATTTCAGCAATTACTTTATCAAAATGTTTAAAGAAATTTACGTTTAAACTACTATAATCTGGTTTAGAGTTAGAACCTAAAAACGGAAATATATCTTCTCGAGCACCATAATTATGCTGAGGATTTTCTTTTAGTCGTTCATCTTTAACCCAATCTAAATCTGGATCATAAGCATACACATTCATTACAATTTGATTGAATTTATTTTCATTAATCAAACCCAATAGATGTTCGGTTTTTGAAATATCTTTGTTACCATAATCCAAAGCAAACAACCAATCACATTCAAAAGCTAGATTAAAATAATGAGAACCATCTTCATAATAAAAATGTCTCAAATCTTCTTTATTTTTTACAATACCACCATGACGCTCTTTTTTCTTATTCTCCGTGAAATTAAATCCCCCCTTTTTTCCATTCAGTTCTTTTATTTCAGAAGTAATGACAAACGTTTTTTTTCCGGTTGTTGAACTTGAATATCTAAAAACCCATTCGTTATTTCCATTGTAAAACAACGGCACTTTTTGTTCTTCTTTTTCACTTTTTACAATGGCAAAAACTTTTTTTGAAAATGGTTTTTCAATGGACTTTTTTGTATGATAAATCAAATCATTTACCTCCCATTGAACCGATTGAATTGTTTTATTTGATTTAGGTTTATCATAGACCTTTATTTGTGAAAAGCCAATTTGTGTCACTAATAAAACAGTAATTAATGTAATAATTTTTAACGTCATATAAATGGTGTTTTAGCGGTTCTTATTTTTTGAAAACTCTTATTCTTTTAAATAACTTTTTTCTATAATACTTTTCTAATTTTTACTGCTTTTGGATACTCTTTTATTTTAGACTCGTAAATGCTATAATTCAGTCCGTACCCGCATTAGGATGCAACACTACTATATTTTTCCATTTACTACCGAATACTTTTGTGTTATCTTTTGTATCCGTAAGTTGAATTTCAAGTTTCTAGTGTTCCTTGAACTTCAATATATTTTCTGAATCTGTTGCATAATGCAATACCACAGCACCCTCACCGTTTTAATTGAATTTTTAAACAATGTAAAATAATGAAACCCAATTCTACTTTAACTTCATTAATTATAATAAAAAAAATTACTGTATAGTTGGTTTCAAAACTTTATTTGTTGATTGATTAACTATAATTAGGGAATCTAATACACATTAAAAACAGCATAAAAATGCTGTTTTTAATACATATTAACTAACGCTCTAACCTTTATTTTTTAGTTCAAAAATTTATATTTTTTATAATTTAAAAGATGTTTATACAGGCGATTTTATATTGGTATAAATTCGAACCTTAGGTTTCCCTGTTCCACGAGCATTCTTAATTTCAACTTTCCAAGCAGCTTTTAATTCATTTAGAATTGATGTATGCTTAGGTTCATTAATTAAGTTATGTAATTCGTTTGGATCTTTTGTTAAATGATATAATTCTTCATACACCGGTTTCTCTCCCTCTAAAGGTCCTTCAATAAAATTACGATACACTGCAAATTGACTTGGGTGCACTTCATATAGCATAATGCGCTGAGACACCTTATATTCCTTTGAATATTCTACAGATTTTGCTGCCGAAATATTATTGTTTTGATAATACCGAATATATTTCCATTCTTTAGTTTGAACAGCTTCACATCTTGGGTTCCCAAATTTAGTAGACCATAAATTTTCTGTATACACGTAATCACGAACTTCTTTTGTATTTCCATTTATAAAACCGGAAAGATCTTTCCCCTGAAATGCTTCTGGAATAGGTGCGCCAGCTAGAGATAATAAAGTTGGTGCAATATCTATAGTTTGTACCAAAGCATCACTTTTATACCCTTTTTTCTGCTTTGGATTGTATATAAACATTGGTACATGAGTTGTTTTCTCGTAACACAATGCCTTTCCTCCCAAACCTTGTTCCCCCATAAATAAACCATGATCTGAAGTAAAAATAATAATCGTGTTTTTATCTAATTTCATCTCTTTTAATTGCTTTCTAAGTTTCCCCACTAAACGATCTATCCCTGTTATACACTGTATTTGACGAATATATCTTTCTCTTTCTGTAGCAGGCGTATCAACATAATTATACCCCATTTGGCGGTCGCTAGCATGTAGCAATTCTGCTGGTAATTTAGGTGTTTTTATATCTGCTTTAGCAATATAGTTATCCGGTAATGGTATATCAAGGTCACGATATAATGTGCGGTATATAGCATCATCTGTTTCTCTTAATTTCATAGTAGATGTGGTTGCTCCATGTGGTATATTAAACATTAAGTTTAATAAAAATGGCTTATCCGCAGGGCGATTATCTAAAAAGCTAATTGCTCCTTTTAATCTTCTTGCATTAGGATCTAAAAATTGATCTACACCTTCTTCTAAAACTTCAACTTGTGTTTCTGCAATAGCATCTTCATATATTTTATGTCTTTCCTTCGGATAAAAATAAACACCACCATGACTAGCGTACCAATAATCATAACTTTTTTCTGCCAATCCGCTTTCATAACCTAAGGTACCAATTGGCGAATGGTTTTTACCAATGTAAGCTGTATAATATCCTGCTTTACGCATTAATACAGGGTAAGATTCAGCCCAAGCTTCTTCTGAAACAGCTGTAGCTGAATTAAAATTTACACTATGTTTTCGCTCATATTGTCCTAATAAAATAGAAACTCTACTAGGCGTACATATAGCACTAGTTACATGTGCATTAGTAAAAAGAACACTTTCTCCTGCCAATTTATCAAGGTTTGGTGTTTGTATTGTTTCATTCCCGGTACACCCCATCATTCCATAGGATTGATCGTCCGTTAGAATAAAAATTATATTTGGTTTTTTTTGAGCACTTGCTGCAAAAGCATACAAGGCTAGTACTGTTATTAATAGTAATTTTTTCATTTGATATTTTTTTAATTCTAAAATAATGTAGAAGCCTTATTTGAACGAAGTGCTAAATAGCTTGCTTTCATCTGTTCAATTCGCTTAGCTTGTTTTGGGTTATTAATTAAGTTTTTTGTAAAATCTTCAGTTTCATTATCTTTAAGATTGTACAATTCTATTGGATTAAGCTCTCCTAAAACCTTCATACTTTCACCTTTCATTATTAATTTCCAATTACCTTCACGTATGGCGTAAAATGGACCTCCAGCTTCTTGCGAAGCATGCATTAAGTATTTATGAAGCGCTTTCTTTTTCCCTTTTGTAAAAATAGGTAGCAGATTGGCTGAATCTATTATTTTAGTTCTATCCACAGAAACTCCTACAACAGAAGCAATAGTTGCTACCATATCCTGCCCAAAAACAGCAACATTAGATTGGCTATTCGGTTTAATTTTACCAGGCCAAACTGCTACAAACGGAATACGGTGACCTCCTTCGTAAATAGCTCCTTTTTTACCTCTAAATTGATTGCTAGAATTATGCCCTGCGTCTACAAGTAACTTATTTTCGTTTAAGCCTCCGTTATCTGATGTAAACACAAACAACGTATTATCATACAATCCATTCTTTTTTAAAGATGCTACTAACATCCCAACCTGCACATCTAACTCTACAATCATATCTCCGTGTGTTCCTAAAGTTGCACCTGCAATTTTTTGTCCATTTAATGTAGCGGTAGGTGCATGCGGAACATGAACTGCTTGACTGCAGTAATACAAATAAAACGGTTTCTTATTGTTTGCTTGTTTATGAATATAATTTACAGCTTCATTCACTAAAATGGGTCCTGCTTCTGAAGGTTCCCAATTAGAATCTGCCACACTACCTCCTTTTATTCTTTTTTTCTCATTTTTAAGCTTTAGCTGTTCATAAGAAACCCGAGTCATTTTTGAATCTTCTTGTAGCTTCATGAATTTTCCATTTTTATAAAAAGCAAAAGGTACATTCTGTATCCCTTCTGGCAAGGCAACAGAATAATCAAAACCATAATAACCAGCTCCCTTGTCAACTTTTTCATAACCTGAAACCGTTTTTGGTTTAGAATCCCAATCTCCTCCAAGACCCCATTTCCCAAAAAAGGCAGTATTATATCCTCCTTGTTTTGCTATACGTGCTACGGTAGTAAATTTAGGTTCTATTCCGGCATCCCTATCTGGACCCCAAACACCCCAAGGTCCTTTTTCATTTCTATATGAAAAATTACCGGTTAACATAGAAAATCGAGTTGGTGCACAAAGTGATGAAGGTGAGTGCGCATCAGAAAATCGCATCCCTTGATCAATTAATTTATCTATATTAGGAGTTGGTACAATAGGTTTTTTTCCTGTTCGTTGATTGTGATAAAAGCCAATATCTCCCACACCAATATCATCTGCCATAATAACAACTATATTTGGTTTATTTTGGGCAGTGAGCTTAGTTTCGGTAAAGAGAACTACAATTAAGGATACTAATAGTATTTTATTCATTTCTTTCTATTTTAACTTTTTGATGTACACATAAAAAGCAGCAAACTTCTTTTGGTCTTCTCCTATAAAATTGGCTTCAAGATGCTGTCTTCCTTCTGATAAATATGCCTTGAATTTTACTTCCTTTTTTTGCATATCTACTTTTCTCTCCATATGAATACCTTCAATGTCTAGTATTACTTTTTCAACCTCTAGTTTTACACCTGCTGGTTTTATATCATACCAAGAAGATTCTACTCCTAATTGTGGCACGGCAGCACTAAATCCTAAATTAGATTCGTGTGGCCATCTTCTTAACTCAATTTCATATTCACCTTCCTCTTGTACATCAATCATCCAATAACCGGTACCTAATGCTGGCTTTTTGCTACTGTATGGGTCTCTAATGTAGGATTGATCCCAAGTCACCTCGTCAAAAGTGTGTAAGTCGTGTGCTGTAATGGTCGTTTCCTTAATATTTGGTACTCCAACTGGGTAAGCCTCATAGTGTCCAAAATCGCGAGAGGTATATGCCCACCATTGCTCGTAAGCATCACGCATTTCTTCTACTTTTTGTGGATTTTTATTTGCGATATCCGTTTCTTGACCCGGATCACTGCTTAAGTTATATAATTTTTTTCCATTAATTAGGCGCCAATCATTCTCCATTACAGCAGAAGAACGCCATTTTTCTGGCTGTTGAATTCTGTTGTTATCGACCACACAATAACGTTTTGGCCAGTCTTTTACTTCTTGTTTAATTAAAGGAGAAAGGTCGCGTCCATCTCGTCCTGAATTAGGATCATTATTTAATCCACATAAACCAATTAATGTAGGTAAAATATCAAAATTCATAGCGAGTTCATTTACATCATAACCGCCCTCTATTTTACCATCCTTCCAATGAATAAAGAAAGGAACTCTATGTCCTCCTTCGTAAGCAGACCCTTTAAAACCTTTCATTCCTGCATTGTACACATATTTACTTTTCCCATCTTTTACGGTTTGGTAAGCAGCACCATTATCCGTAGTAAAAATTAAAATGGTATTGTCTTTTATGCCTAGTTCTTCTAGCTTTTTCTCAAGAATTCCAATGTTATCATCGATATTGGTAATCATACCAAAATAAGCTTTCTGCAATTCATTTAATTCGGTATCCTTTTTATACAGGTCATAATATTCTTTGGGAACGTTATACGGGCCATGTGGCGCATTGGTTGACAAGTATACAAAGAATGGTTCGTCTTTTTTAGTTTCAATAAAATCGATGGCCTCAGAGAAAAATACATCGGTGCAATAGCCCTTATATTTTTGAGGAGTACCGTTGTGCCAATAGGTGTCATCGAAATAATCGTTATCCCAAAAATCTGGTGTTTGCCCTACTCCACCTCCACCATGTACTACTGTTTCATCAAAACCACGATCTTCTGGCTTGTATGGATATGAATCCCCCAAATGCCATTTTCCAAACATCGCTGTTGAATACCCATTTTGCTTGAATATTTGTGGCATAATAGTGAATTTCTCCCTCATTATACTGCATCCTCCGATAGTGTGCCAAACGCCTGCACGGTTTCCTTCAGCTCCACTCATTAAACCAGAACGACTAGGTGCACAAGTAGTACCTGCATGGTAATTGGTAAAGCGTATTCCAATGTCATGGAGTTTATCCATGTGGGGGGTCTTAATAATCCTGTTCCCCAGGGCTCCAATATCGCCATAACCCTGATCATCTGTGATAATTAAAATTACATTAGGTTTTTTTTTAACTTGTGCTGTTCCAATTGTAAAAAATTGGACCATTAAAATGAAATAAAAGAATTTATTGAACATTATTTCTTATTTTTTAGTGTTATTGTATTCATATCTTCTTGGTGATAAATATTTACCTTCTGAGGCTATAGGCCAAGCATCTGTCCTAAAACAAGCCACAGGTAAATCATTTTTATCAAAAAGATTAGCGTTAGGCATGTCTGACCAAGCATAACGGACTGCAACAGGTTTTTGAATTTTATCAGCATAGATTTCTACTTTATTTTTATCAATTATTTTAGCTTCTGCCCAAACAAACTTTTGATCTGCTCCGGCAATAGAAAATCCTTTAATAGTATTGGTATCAAAAGCATATAAACCTTGGTCTATATTATTAAACGTAATAATTATTTTATTTCCTTTAATCTCCATCGACTTATAACGTGGGCTTTTACCTTCTATATCATATCCATATGCTTCATCTAAAGCTAATCGAGACAAACGGTTACCCATTTCTTGCTTGTTGCGATAGTGAATAAAGTTTCCTTCTCCCACATCCATGGATATTACTTCTCCTGTATTGGGTAAGGAAAGGGTTTTGGACATTCCTTCGCGTAGTTCAGCCCATGAACTCGTTTTTGGTTCTAAATCTGGTTCTTTCATACTTGCTATTTGAATCCAGTAGAAAGGGAAGTCCCCTTGCCCCCAGCGTTCTCTCCAAGAGTTTATCATAATTGGAAAAAGTTCGCTGTATTGATCACCACGTCCAAGGTTTCCTTCACCCTGACACCAGATAGAACCTTTTATTCCATAACCAATTACAGGATTGATAACACCATTATAAGCATTTGCTGGTGCATTTTGTCCAATTCGAATATCTCTTGGTGGACGCATTTTTTTTCCAGGTTTCCCTGCATTTTCCCATGCGATATATTGTTTTGTATAATCTTTAAACATCTTATCTGTAAACTGGGTCATTCTCCAATCCCAATCTTCTAAGAATTCAGGATGTTTGTATTTTTCTTCTATCGCATCACGCGGAATCCAGGTTTCTAAGGAAGAAGCTCCCCAGGAAGCATTAATTAAACCAATAGGAACTCCTAAAATTTTATGCAATCTTTTTCCAAAGAAATAACCAGCAGCCGAAAACTTAGGTAATGATTTTGGTGTACAAGCCTGCCATACTGAATCTCTTATTTCTGTTTGTGGTTTAGAAGATGCAACAAGAGGAATTGTAAATAAACGTATTTCAGGATAATCGGCAGCTAAGAGTTCTAACTCAGAATGATTAGAGTCCTCTACACTCCATTGCATATTAGATTGTCCGGTGCATATCCAAACTTCACCTACAAGAATATCATTAAAAATGATTTTATTTGTTCCTTTGATAATCATTGTATATGGACCACCTGCTTTCATTGAATTCAGCTTTATACGCCATTGTCCATTTTTATTGGCAACAGTTTTGTATGTCTGTCCTGCAATTGAAATTTTAATTTTTTCTCCGATAGATGCGGTTCCCCAAATAGGGTTTTTCTGATTACGCTGTAATACCATTTTGCTTCCAAAAATATTGGCAACTTTTACTTCTGCCTGAAGTATGAAAGTGCATAAACAAAGCATTGTTATAAATATCGTTTGTTTTCTCATAATTGTAACTTATTTTAATTTATGGTTCCCTAAATAAACCTTACTCTTAATAGTTTTTTTATACTTTTCTAATAGTTCTTGAACTTTTTCTTGATATGCAGGATTGTTTATATAATCTTTCATATCATCTTCAGTAATATTATCGTTCAGATTAAATAAGGAAACTGGTTTAGCAGTCAAATAATCTTTTGTTTTTTTATTTACTTGAAGTATTAGCTTCCAACCTTTATCATTAATTGCATATTCTTTCCTAGCACCACCTTGTATCATTAAAAAATCATGTGTTTTAGCTCCTTTTATCTGTTTAAATACTGGAACCAAATTATGAGAATCTTGAGCAACCTTTTTACCTATTTTTTGTTTTGTGATACCGGCTAAAGTTGCCATAATATCTAATCCAATGATAGGCTTATTGCTACTCGTGTTTTTCTCTACTACATTTGGCCAAACAACTATAAAAGGGACTCTGTGTCCACCTTCAAAAGGATCATTTTTTGCACCCCTATAGATGTCACTTGGTTCATGGTGAGCATTCCAAGTATCTCCATCAGTATGTAACCCTCCGTTATCGGATGTGAAAATAATAACCGTATTTTCATAAATGCCCTGAGCTTTTAGTTCATCAACAAGCATTCCTACCTGTACATCTAACTCTTTGATCATATCAATATGTTTAGATGGTGTTGTTCCTTTTATTTTTACGCCATTAAGTTCAACAGGAGCTGCATGTGGTGTGTGAACTGCTTGAGAACAGTAATACATAAAAAACGGATCCTTTTTATTCGCATTTTTTGCAATATAATCTACAGCTTTATTTGCTAATAGAGGTCCTATTTCACTCGGATTCCAATTTGAATCTCCATAACCTTCTCTACTAAAGTGGTCTACACCAATACTAGTCATATATGCCTTCTCAATCACTTTTATGGTTGAGTTTTTTCGAAGTGGTAACCAATCATGGTTTTCGTAAATTGCATAAGGCATACCCTGAATTCCGGCAGGTAAAGTAAGGCTATAATCGAAACCGAATTGCTTTGGACCACGCAAAATTCTACTAATATCAACAGGTGCACGAGCTTCCTTGCTTCCTCTTTTTGGAACAAATATAGTTTTGGGATCATCTTTTTGAGGAAAACCTGTACCCAAGTGCCATTTTCCAAAGAATGCTGTTTGGTAATTTGCTTTCTGCATTAATCTTCCAAGAGTCAGCTGGTCATCTTGAATTGCAGATTGAGAATAACCTCCCCAAACACCCCAAGGTTCTGTGCTTCTGTAGCAGCTATTTCCGGTCATAATTGAATATCGAGATGTTGCGCACAATGCTGCAGAAGCATGAGCATCCGTAAACATCATTCCTTGCGATGCTAAATTATCAATATGTGGCGTTTCTAAAACAATATGATTGCTATGTAATTTTCTATAATGTGAAATATCACCAACCCCTATATCATCAGCTAAAACAACAATTACATTCGGTTTTTTGCTCTTTTGTGCCTGAGTATTATTTGTAAAACCAACCATCAAAATTAGAGTTACTAAGTAAATTTCAATTCTATTCATTTCTATTATAGTTTTTTTCAATATTTAATTTTATTTACGAACTACTTTTACTCGTTTAGCCCATTCATACCATCTCTCTTTCATGGTATTTAGTTTCTGAGGATGTACCAATGCGAGATCATTCAATTCAGTAGGGTCTTTCTTTAAATTATAGAGTTCCCATTTTTTTCCATCTCCATCTTTTGAATATGCAATTTTCCAATCTCCTTTTCTATACCCTTTATTGGTACCATGCTCTACAAACCACTCGTCTCTGTCTAATTTTTTATCATGAACAACAGTTATCAAACTTAGCCCTTCCATAGGTTGAATTTTATTTCCATGATAATTTACAGGATATGCTGCATTTGTAACATCTACAATAGTTGGCATGATATCAATAATACTAGCAATCTCTTTTTTTAAAACATTTTTATTTTTGATTCCTTTCGGCCAATGCATAATAAATGGAGTAGCAACCCCACCTTGATGACCAGATTTTTTATATTTTCGATAAGGTGTATTGCTTAAATTAGCCCAAGATGGGCCATAGCTTTGATATGTTGTAGCTGGCCCAGGCATAAGATTTGGAATATTTTTGGGGATAACTTTTTCACCATCCAAAGTAACAGTCAATTCACGTGAATCAATATATTTTTCAACTTCATTCAAAGTTTCCATACACCCACCATTATCAGATAAAAATAAAATTAAGGTATTCTCAAATTCGCCTTCTTTTTTTAGTTCATCTATAATTCTACCAATACCTTGATCCATATTATCTACTTGGGCCGCATAAGTTTTCATGCGTTGTAATTCCCATTCCTTATTTTCTACAGAACTCCATTCTTTTGCACGAGGATCACGTGGACTTAGTTTGGTGTTATTGGGAACAATTCCCATTTTTTTCATTCTTTTTAATCTCTCTTCTCTTAAAATATCCCATCCTTTATCGTAAACACCTTCATATTTTTCAATATCCTTTTCTAAAGCATGTAATGGCCAATGTGGAGCTGTATAAGCAACATAAAAGAAAAAGGGTTGCTTCGCTTTTTCTTTAAAATGTTGATCTAAAAATGTTACTGTAGAATCTGAAATTGCATCTGTATAATAAAACTTATCTGTTGTTTTTAAATCTACGCTTTCATTATTATAGCTTATCGTAAAGGGATCAAAATAACTTCCTGCACCTTGTATGGTTCCAAAAAACTTATCAAAACCTCTCTGTTTTGGCCAATTGTGTATATCCTCTTTTGTATAAGAGTCTGCAACATGCCACTTACCTGTCATATAGGTTGCATATCCGTTTGATTTTAAAACCTCAGCAATTGTAACTGCCTTTTCACTTAAATCTCCATGACCATTACCAACCATTCCGCCAACACCTGCTTGATGCGGATAAAGACCTGTTAAAATGGAAGCTCTGGTTGGACAACATCTTGCGTTATTATAAAATTGATTAAAACGTACTCCGTTTTTCGCTAATCCGTCTAAATTTGGCGTTTTTACTTCACCTCCATAACAACCGATATCAGAATAGCCCATATCATCTGCCATAATTAATATGACGTTGGGTTGTTTAGTTTGTGCGTTAACAACTTGACTTAGCAACCCTACAAACAGTACTAATTTTATAATTTTAAACTTCATATGCTATAATTTTTCAAAACGGATTGCTCGTTATAATATCTTTCGTTTTTTTTACTGTGGTTTAATTCCTTTTGGTTTTTTACCCGTTTTAAACCACTCTACCAATAATAAATATTTTTTAGTTCTTGCCTCGCCTTCATACGAATCAAAGACATCTCCATTATCTGACATTCTTGGGTCTTTTTGTTTTTCTAATTCGCAAAAAAGTTCTTTATGAAGCTTCTTTTTAATTTGATCATATTTAGAGTTTGATGCCAAATTATGTAAACATTCCGGGTCTCTCTTTAAATCGTATAATTCCTCCTGAGGTCTTTTTCCGTAATTCCACTGAAAAGGCAAACTCGTTTTAGGTAAGTTTTTAGTATATTTTTTAGTTGGACTAGTATCTGTATCTCTATAATCTGCATCAGGAGTACCACTTGGCCATCTTTCTGGATGAAAATTATAAGAATACACAAAGTCTTTATTATGAATACTACGTACAGGATATCCCCAACCATTTGGTCTACTTGGGTCATTTCTTTCCCTTCCTGTTATTACAATATCTCTACTTTTATCCGCTTTATTATTAAAAATATCTAGCAAACTTTTCCCTTCCATTTTTATCATTCCGCTACCTTTTTCTTTAATATTTGAAATTTCAAAAATAGTTGGCGCAATATCTATAAAACTTGCAAAGTCATTGACAACTCTACCTGGTTTTACTATTTTAGATGGCCATTTTACAGCAAAAGGAACTCTTGTAGCAAAATCAAAAGGATGCCCTTTATATCTCGGAAATGGCATTCCATTATCTGAAGTTACTATGATAATTGTATTCTCTAATTCGCCTATACTAGCTAAGTAATCTAGCATTTTACCTAAGTGATTGTCATAGTGCTCTACCTCTACTGCATAATCTAAAATATCATGTTTCACATCTTCCGAATCTCCCCAAAAAGTTGGATAAAAATCTACATCAGCTAATTTTTTTCCATTTTTATTTACTCCAGATTTAAACTCATAACTTCTATGTGGTTCTTTACAACCATACCAAAAGAAAAAAGGCGTATCCTTCGGTTTATTTTCCATAAAAACCTTAAAATTCTCAGCATAATCTATTTTATTAATACCTGCAGCAGGTACATTTTTATTTTTGATTTCGTTATATGCTTTACCTGTGAGTTCTCTTTTTTTACCTTTTTCAAACATACCTGGTCCCCAACCTTTTCCGGTAAAACCGGTAGTATATCCGTTTTCACCCATCACTTCAATAAAACTTTTAAATTTATCTGGCCAAACAGGTGTTAAATTAGCTGCATTTTCTATTTGCCATGGATTTCTACCTGTAACAACAACTGCTCTAGAAGGAGAACATTTACTACTTGGTGTAAACATATTATTAAAAAGCAATCCTTCTTTGGCTACTTTATCAAAATTAGGTGTTTGTAAAAAATGATATCCATAAGCACTAGCGTGCGACATATCATCTGCTATTGCAAATAATACATTTGGTCTTTTGGTTTGCGCCATAGAAACTTGGCTAATAAAACCTACTAAAACGATTAAATTTCTAATTATTTTATACATGATTTCTATTTTTTATTCTTTTTTATTGAATTCTTTCCTTTAAGCGCTCTTGCGTAATAATTAGCCAATTCTTTTACTTTCTCTGGATTTGTACTTGCCAGATTAACCAACTCCGTTGGATCTTTTTTAATATTATACAATGCCCATTCTCCTTTGTTCATTTGTGCTATCTTAAAATCGCCACTTCTAAACATTTTAAAACCATTAATTCCTGAAATAAAGAAATCGGGTTCTTTACGTTGTTCTCCTTTAAAAATTGGCATTAAAGAACTTCCGTGTAAAGGTTTTGTAGCAACACCATTTATAGTTTCTGGGTATTCAATACCTAGAATATCTAAAAAAGTAGGTGCAATATCCACCACATGTCCTGGTTGATCAGTAAACGTATTGGGTTTGATATTTTTTGGCCAATAGGCAATAAATGGCGTATGACTGCCGCCTTCCATTCCAGATTGCTTATATTGTCTATAAGGTGTATTCGCTAAGTTTGCCCAGGTTGTACGCAAACTCCAATAAGAATTTGCTGGCCCAGGTTGTACATCTTTTACTCTATTAGAATAAAAAGGACAAGCCCCATTATCACTTAAAAAAAGAATAATTGTATTTTCTAGCGCGCCTTCTTTTTCTAATTTATCTAAAACACGACCTATGTTTTGATCCATTCTATCAATCATTGCAGCATACACAGACATTTCTAAATCTAGAGAATCTTTTTTTGCTTCGGATAAACCTTCCCAAGGGTAATAATCGGTATAATCCTTTACAAAAGGACCTCTTTTTTTGTTTAAATTATTCTCTGGCGGACTTAACTTATGTTCTTTAGAAATAACGCCCAAGGCAAGCATTTTTTTGTATCGTTCTTCACGTAATTTATCCCAACCTTTTTTATACTTCCCTCTATATTTCTCAATATCCTCAGGTCTTGCTTGTAATGGATAATGTCCGGCATGATAAGGTAAATACAAAAAGAAAGGCTTTTCTTCTTTGAAAGATTCATCTAACCAATTCAATGCATAATCCGTCATAAAATCTGTTTTATACATTGGTGAAATTTCATGCTTAATTTCACTCGGTTTTAATTCTTTACCGTTTAAAAGGAATTTCTGTGAAAATTCTCCAGATGGAGGTAAATAATACTCTGTAGTTGCCCAAAAAAGTAACGATTTATCAAAAGCATTTTGTGATCTGCAATACTCAGGTACCCAATTATTAAAATGCTCTTTACCACTCATCATACTGGTGTAACCCGCTTGTTTTGTTAAGTTGGCTAAATGAACCGCTCCGTTACCTCCACTATACAAACCTGTTAAGAGTGATGATCTTGTTGCTGCACATTTTGCCATATTATAAAATGTGGTAAATCGTAATCCTTCACTTGCCAGCTTATCTATATTTGGCGTTTCTATTTCTGCTCCATAAGCACCAATATCAGAGAAACCAATATCATCAGCCATAATTAAAACAATGTTGGGTTTTTTATGATTAGTTTGCCCAATAACTATATTTGTGAGTATCATAAAAGATACAATTACTAATTTAGAAACAACTTTTACATTCAGTTTCATATACTTTTAATTTTTACGTTTATTATTTATTATTTTGCTTTAGGAAAAATGGTTGCATATAAATACCTGCATCTAATAGCACCATCTAAATAATTAGTATTGAATATTAGTTTACCTATCTTAATAAAGAGTAGTTGCACCTGGTTTTCTCAATTCTAAAAACTTATTTTTCAATTGACTTATTTTTTCTTTGTACACTTCTTTTCCCTTAAGATTTCCTGATGGATCTTCTAAAACATTATCCTTAAGATTATACAACCCATCAACCTTTAAATCATCAAAAACATCTCTTTTAGTTACAGACATCACTAATTTAAAATCTCCTTCGCGAATAGCGTAATAACCACCTTTCCCTTTTTGAGCTTGATGCATTAAATATTTATGAATAGGAGCTTCGGATTTACCTGTTAGAATTGGTAATAAATTTGCAGCGTCTAGCACTACTTCTTTTTCTAAACTAACATTTGTAACTGCTGCTATTGTTGGCATCATATCATGACCAACCATAACAATATCCGATTTACTTTTTGGTTTTATATGTCCAGACCAAACGGCAACAAACGGAATTCTATGTCCACCTTCATAAATGGAACCTTTATATCCATTCTTACCATCACTAGAATCATGACCTAGTTTTTCTAATTTCGGACTATATTTATAATTTGGAAGTCCACCATTATCCGAAGTAAATACTATAAGCGTATTATCATATAAATTATTTTTCTTCAAAGCAGCAATCATCATACCTACTTGAACATCCAATTCTTTAATCATGTCGCCATGCGTTTCTAGTGTAGCACCTGCAATTTTTTCTCCATTTAATGTTGATGAAGGAGCGTGTGGCAAATGTACTGCCTGACTACAATAATAAAGAAAGAACGGTTTTTTAGTATTTGATTGTTGGTTGATATAAGTAACCGCTTTATTAGCCAAAACAGGTCCAGCTAATGTAGGATCCCAATTAGAATCACCAACACTACCTCCTACTTTTCTTTTATTCTCGTCAGAATATTTTAGTTGCTCAAAAGGAATTTTTGTAATTTTAGAATCGTCTTTAAGTTTCATAAATTTTCCATCTTCATAAAAAGCATACGGAACATTTTGAATGCCTTCTGGCAAAGCAACAGAATAATCAAAACCATAATAACCAGCTCCTTTTTGTACGTTTTCGTAACCAGAAATACTCTTTGGCTTCGCATCCCAATCGCCACCAAGTCCCCATTTCCCGAAAAAAGCGGTATTATATCCTCCTTTTTTTGCGACACGCGCTACTGTTGTAAAGTTTGGTTCTATTCCTGCATCTCTATCTGGTCCCCAAACGCCCCAAGGTCCTTTTTTATTTCGATATGAAAAATTACCCGTCATCATAGAAAAACGTGTAGGAGCACAAAGCGAAGCCGGTGAATGCGCATCAGAAAATCGCATTCCTTGGTCTATTAATTTATCAATATTTGGGGTTGGCACTACTGGTTCTTTCCCTGTACGTTGTTTGTGATAAAAACCAATATCTCCCACACCAATATCATCAGCCATAATAACTACAATATTGGGTTTGTTTTGTGCTGAAATAGTATTTGCGAATAAACAAAATAGCACTAAAATTTTAAGGAATTGTTTTGTTCTCATTATTTTATTTTTAATCATTAGGATTTACAATATTCTTCCAATCTGGATACACTTCTCGCTTTTTAGCATATCTACCTCCAACAACTAATGGTGCTGGTGGTGCTACATCTAACACTTTTTGAAGATTATTTTTAGCTTTCTGAGCCTCAATATTGTTTGTATCTAACTTTAAATTGTTTTTTTCATGCAAGTCATTCGGAATATCATATAACTCTCCTGTTTTATATAATTTATAAGTTTGATTTCTAACAAACTGAATTCCTTCAAATTTCCCCCAATAGGGTTGATATTGCCAAAACACCCAATCTCTTGGATTACCTTTTTTATTTTCTAATTGTGGTAAAAAGCTACGTCCATCAATAGGATCGTCTTTACCAAGTTTAATTTTTGCAGCACTTGCAATTGTTGCATAGAAATCTGTAAAATCTACTAAATCGTTACTTTGAACACCCTTTGGCGTATGTCCTTTCCAATACGCAACCAACGGCACATGTGTACCCATATCTATGGTTTTTCCTTTTCCTCCAACAACATTTTCTCCTTTCCATTTTGAAGTAATAGAAGCTGTACCGTTGTCCGAAGTAAATAATATAATTGTGTTGTCTAACTGACCAACAGCTTCAACTTTATCAACTATTTTACCCACTATTTTATCCAAATAACTCACCATTGCCACATAATTGGCTTTTTTTAATTTTTTGTCTTTCGGCGTATGATTTGCATTTTGAGACCTATCTCCATCACCAATAGTATCTGGTGTAGGAACAAAAGGACTGTGCACCAACACCGTTGGATAATACACAAAGAAAGGTGCATCCTTATTCTTTTCTATAAAATCACAAACAAAATCAGACATAATATCTGGACCGTATTTTCCTTGATTATCTTCTATACTAAGAAATTTCCCGTTTTGAAGTAAAGGCGGACTCCAAAAGCGTTCTCCTCCATTTTTTCCTTTTTTTTCTGTAGTTACTTGCCATAAACAAGACTCATCAAACCCTGCCTTAAATGGTCTTGTTTTATCTAAACTTCCCGGTAATTTATTGTACAATCCGTTTAGTTGCCACTTACCAGCAATGGCTGTTTTATAGCCGTTATCTCTCATTAAATTTCCAAAAGTTTTATCTTTTGGATTCAAATATCCAAAATGAGTATAATTTCTAAAATTGTATTGACCCGTCATAATTTTTACACGAGACGGTGTACAAATTGGCATAGAATAACAATGATTAAATTGAAGTCCTTTTGCCGCCAAAGCATCAATATTTGGGGTTTTATAATCTTCTGCTCCGTAAGTACTAAAGCAATTCCAACTTACATCATCTGCCATAATAAGGATGACATTTGGTTTTTCTTGTGCAGAAAGTTGGACAAAAACTAAAAATATCAATAAGGAATTTAAAATATTGGTTTTACATTTCATCTGTCTTAAAATTAAAAATGGTTTTTATTTTTTTGAAATATCTTTTGTTAAATCAGCGTCATAATCCTTCATTTTATTTAAAAGCTCATTTGCTTTTTCAGGATTTTTTTCAATTAAATTTTCAGATTCTGATATATCTTCTTTCAGATTAAACAACTTAATTTTAAGATCATCTCCTTTAGGTTTATACCAACCTGCTTTTCTGTACCCTTTAATTAAATATTTCCAATCTCCCTGACGAATTCCATCTATTTTTGTAGAATTAGAACCATAGAAATACATTTCTTTTCTTGGTGATTCTTTCGTTTTCCCTTTTAGAAATTTTGAAAGATCATAACCATCATAAACCCTATCTTTTGGCATGCAAATACCGGTGAAATTTGCAATAGTTGGAAGAACATCTAACGAAGAAACTACTTCATCACTTGTAATGCCCGCTTTAATCTCTTCTGGAGCCCAAAATATTGCTGGTACTCTTTGTCCTCCATCATAGGTTTCAAACTTTCTTCCTTTTAATGGTTTTGCAGAACCATGACTATTTGGCCCATTATCTGAAGTAAAAATAACAAGTGTATTTTTATCTAACCCATTTTCTTTTAAAGTTTTAAAAACTTCACCAACACTCCAATCTATTTCTGCAATAGCATCATAATATGGAGTACTTCCGCTGATTCCTTTAAATTTATCGCCAACAAAAATTGGCACATGAGGAAAAGAATGTGCGAAATACAAAAAGAAAGGTTTCTCTTTATTTTTTTTGATAAATGAAACAGCTTCTTTTGTATATCTCTCAGTTAAAGTCGTTTGATTTGTAGGATACTCTACAATCTCATTACCTCTTAACAAAGGCGCTTTTTCTTTTAATTCATTTTTGTATTTTTTCTCTCCGCTATCTACTTTTTTAATATCGGCATGCATCATTTCTAATGTATAACCGTCATTTAAAACAACGTTTGGCGAAATGTCAATTCCTGAGGCAATAGACATATTATTGCTATATGGAATTCCGTAATAAGAATCGAAACCTTGGTTTAACGGAAGGTATTTTTTAGCATGTCCTAAATGCCATTTTCCTACCAAACCAGTTGCGTAATTTTTCTCTTTTAGAAGTTCTGCAATAGTTATTTCATCTGTAGGTAATCCTTTTTCATTTTTCTTTGGAAACAAAACTCCAGGAATACCAACACGTTTAGGCATTCTACCTGTTAACAAAGCTGCTCTTGAAGGAGAACACACGGAAGAAGCTACATAAAAACTGGTTAGTTTTAAACCTTCTTCTGCCATTTGATCTATGTTAGGCGTTTTTACTTTATTTGATCCGTAACAACTTAAATCTTCATAACCTTGATCATCAGTAAAAATAACAATCACGTTTTTTACTTGAGATTGTAGTATTGCTGTTTGGAACAATGCTAAAAATAGTATTACAAAATATTTCATATTTTCTTTTTTTTTATTGTTGAATATCTTCTTCTAATTTTACATCAAATGCTTTCATTAGTTTAATAAGCTCTTCTGCTTTTTTAGGATTTGTTTTAATCAAATTGTTTTTTTCTGAAATGTCTTTTTTTACATTGTATAGTTTATCAACCAAATCATCGCCTTTTAATTTCCCTGCATTTTTTACTTTGTGTCCTTTATATAGAAATTTCCAATCACCAGCACGAACTCCATCAATAACTGTTGTATTTGCAGAATAATAATACATTTCATTTCTTGCCGATTTTTTTGAATTCCCACTTAAAAATGCCGTTTGATCATATCCGTCATAAATTCTATTATCGGGCATTTCAATTCCAGCATATTTAGCTATGGTAGGAAAAATATCTAAAGAAGAAATTAATTCGTCACTTTCAGATCCTGCTTTAATTTCCCCTGGCGCCCAAATAATTCCTGGTACTCTTTGTCCGCCTTCATAAGTAGAAAACTTTTTCCCTTTTAAAGGTTTGGCAGAACCTAAACTATTAGGCCCATTATCTGAACAGAAAATAACCACTGTATTTTTATCTAATTTATTTTCCTTTAATACTTTTAAAACTTCACCAACACTCCAATCAATTTCTTTAATAGCATCGTAATAAGGACCACCGTTACTTGAATTTTTAAATTGATCGCTCACATAAATTGGTCTGTGTGGAAACGTATGTGCGAAATACAAAAAGAACGGTTTTTCTTTGTTTTTTTTGATAAATGATATGGCTTCTTTGGTATATCTTTTTGTTAAAGTTGATTGATCTGCAGGATATTCGATCACCTTATTCCCTCTCATTAAAGGCGGTTTGTTTCTTAATTCACTATAATGTTTATCCACTCTTTTTGCATCAGAATGTAACTGTTCAATGGTATAGCCATCATTTAAAACTACATCCGGAGAAATTTCCATATTAGGCGCAATAGACATATCATTACTATATGGAATTCCGTAATAAGAATCAAAACCTTGATTTAAAGGTAAATACTCTTTTTCATGACCTAAATGCCATTTACCAACCAATGCGGTTTCATAATTTTTTTCTTTTAAATGTTCTGCAATTGTAATTTCTTCTGGCGGCAATCCGTGTCCGTTAAAAATGGCTGGAGTAGAAAATAAAACTTTGGGAACTCCCGCGCGTTTTGGCATTCTACCGGTTAATAAAGCCGCTCTTGAAGGAGAACATACTGATGAAGCTACATAAAAACTTGTTAGCTTCATTCCCTCTGCTGCCATTTGATCTATATTAGGTGTATGGACATTTTTAGAGCCAAAACAACTTAAATCTTCATAACCTTGATCATCCGTAAAAATAATGATGAAGTTTTTTTTCTGGGTCTGAGCATGCATCATGTTTATCAATAAACAAAAAGCGATTAGTATTTTAAATTTCTGCATATTATTTTCTTTCAATTTTAAAAACCACTGCAAATTTACATGGCTGTGTTGAAGGTAATTTTAAAAGCATTCCTTCTTTGTTTTGGCTCCATTTAATCTGTTCATTACTACCTAACATCGAAACCGATTTTATATCACCAGGATATAGTTTTCCATAAGTTCCTAGACTTCTAATATTTAATTCTTCTCCTGGCCAGTCTAAGCAAATAGCATACAATACATTCTCTTTTTGTGTAAAACGAATGTCTTCCGAAGTGTATTTTGGAATAAAATCTCCATGATTTTTTCCTTGACCATGATGACCCGGATTTGTAACTTCTGTTGGGCCTTCACCATAAAATACCCAAGGCATGGTACCATAAATTGCTTCTCCATTCATTTTTAACCAATCTCCAATTTCAAAGAGTTCTTTTTTAACTTCTTCTGCAAAAGTACCGTCTGCTTTTGGAGGAACATTTAATAACATTCTACCATTTTTACTAGTCATATCCACTAACATATCTAACCAACATGCCGGCATCTTTTACTTTGTTTAAAGGATTGTAAAACCAAGTAGCGCGCCAATCAAAATGACGTTGCATGTTTACATCTGCCATCCAAGGATCATATTGTAAACCCAATAAATTTCCATCTTCAATATCTCTTACACCAATGCCAACAGGAATATCATGCGTTTTATAAATAACCTCAACTTCTTTATTCCACTCTAACCCCTTGTTAAAGAAATAACTAATCATTTTTTGTTGATATGTTTCTGGCGCACTTATCAATTTATTAGAAACATTTGGAAGTAAACGGCCATTTACCATTTCCTTTTTTAATACTTTATGAACTGTACCTCCAAAACCGGTATCAAACCAAATCATATCTGGTTGATATTTATCTACAGATTCTGAAATTCTGGCGTACCACGCATCAAAAATTTCATCGCTAATTCGTCCGTTATTAGAAACTGCATATTTAGAATTGTCTTGTGTAGGATCTATAATTGATTTATTTTCTAAACTTATTTGCCCCCACATTCTACTCCAAAAATCACCTATATGATAACTTGCAATTACGGGCATTCCTCTTTTATGAAGTTCTTTAGACAAACTGCCATAAATATCAACTTTAGGTCCCTTTTTAGTAGAATTCCAGTTTGTAATATCACTATCCCAATTTACAATGCCACTACCATGCCAAGCTACAGGACCACCAAATTGTGCACCTGTTCTCTGCATTACATCTACCCAATTTTTAGCACTAAACTTATCTCCTTTCCATTTCTCGATAGCTTGCAACCGAGTAATTTCATCTTTTTTATACATAACCTCAACTGTTTGAGGTCCCCAATGACAATAAATACCAAACTTTAAATCATCGAACCAATTAGGCGTTTGGTGCTTTCTTAAAGAAGTCCAATTGGCCTGATATTGTTCTTTTGAAGCTTCTGCAATCTGTTCGTTTTTTACTTTACAAGAGATTGATAAAACTCCAATTAACAAGAAAATTATATATTTTTTAGTATTCATATTATGAGAAAGTTATATTCCTTTTTCGTTTTGAGTTCAACTAATACTTTCTAAAAACCCATTGATATTACTGATGATCAACCACCAAAAACTGACCTACTTGAAATACTTTACCTGGTGCTAATTTTATCAATTTTACTGTGGTTGTATGCACTCCTCTTTTTAGTTCCTTCAAAAAAGTATATTTGGTTTGAGTTTTTCCATTTCGAGATTTCATATCGAAAATTTTAGAAATACCATCCGTAGTTACTTCTACTTTTATTGCTCCTTTAGCTTCTAATATTGAAGTAAAACCTAATAAAAATCCTTCCCATTTTAATGTAAATGTTTCGCCAATGGTTTCAGTTTTCATCGCTTTCTCAAACAGTGTTTTAGTACCACCATTTTTATCTGTTAAATCATCATTGATCATCGTTTCATCACCTAAATCAACATTTTGCCAATTTTTACTAAATTTAGCTTTCGTAACTGGCACTAAAGAAGCTCCGGAAAAATTATTTTCAGCCAAAGGTTTAGGGATTATATGTTTTCCTGGAGTCCCAAAATTTTCAATAGATTTTAAAGACCTTACTAAAACATCTCTATAAATATCATGCCCTGCTTCTACCGGGTGTGTACCATCATTTGTAAATACTATTTTACCTTTTGATGGACTGTCTCCTTTTTGAAACACAAGCTTATCTTCATTTAATAACTTTACAACTTCCAATCCAAATTCTATAGAAGTAATTCCATAATGATTGGCAACTGGCTCCATAAATTTACCTGCATTGGTTTGATTTCCTTTTTGAATATCGGCAATCATACCTTTTGCAATGGTATATACAATACAGATTTCTGCATTCGGATTCTTTTTTCAAATTTGTGGAATCAATCCTTCTAAAGCACGCCCTTGATACGCGCCACCATTATTAACTCTGTATTCAATAAAAACCATATCTGGATTGTGTATCAACAAATGATTGTTTATTCTACAAGCTCCATATTCTGGACCTGTTCCTCCAATTGCAGCATTTACTTGTGTAATATTTGCTTTTGGATACTCACTTTTAAGCCATTCTATAGATTTAGTTCGCCACAACCCACCATTGGTGATGCTTCCTCCAATATATCCAATCTTTACATCTTCGCCTGCTTTTAGTTTTTTAAAGAAGTTTGGCAAACCGTTCCTTACTCTAAGTTCCTCTGTTTTATTTGGATCGAAATTAAATTTTTCTTTGGAAACTTGTGCTAATAAACTGCTTGAAGCGATTATAAGCAAACTAAAAAATAATGTGATTTTAAATTTCATCTGTATGTTTTTTTTTTAATATTTAATCTTTTATTGTTCTTGGTAATACTAAATTTTCCAACTCAATAACTCATTCATCTCCAAAAAGAAGAACAAGGCCCAATCTTGATCGTTGGCAAACTCATCATAGAATTCCGCTTTAACGCCATTTACTTTTTCTGGATAGATGTAGGCAGCAGCGCCAGTTCCATCATTTCTAATATTACACAGATTGTTTTCTAAGCAAATTTTCCCTCTACGTAAATAATCTTCATTCCCAGTAGCTGCGTAGTATAAAATATAAGCACGACCAGTAAGTGCAGACCAATAATGCGGCATTGTGTCTCCCCAAGATTGTCTTTTACCAAACCAATACCCATCCCAATGACGAATTCCTATTTCATTTAAATGATAATCTGGTTGCTGACCATTAAAAGCTTTTAAGATTTCCAAATGTTTTTCTCCTTCTTCTAAATAATGTTTATCCTTAGTAATTAAGTACAATTCCATGTAAAAATTAACGGCAGGAGAAACAATAGACTGTTCAAAAACTACTTCATGACTTGGGTAATTAATACCGTTTTTGTCATACTCTATTGCTACTTTTTTATAATCATTCAACAGAATTTCAGCTTCTTTGTTAAAACCTGCTTCACGCAAATAATCAATACTTTTCTTGATAGGCACACAGATTGCATAAAAATCATATCCAAATTCTTTATACCATTTTCGCATGGTATGATAACAATCCATTATGTAAACAGGATTTTTAGTCTGCTTGTATAATTCTGCATAAAATGCTGCTACCCAAGGATAATTATATCCTCTATGTCTTTTATTATGAGCGACTGTAGAGTATACTTTATAGTCTTTTGTTTGTAATTTGTAACGTACAAATTGATAATACTCTTCAAGAGACTTCTTATATTTTTTATTCGAATTCGGAAATTGTTGCAACCAATTCGCAATGGCAACTCCCATTCCCAAACGTTCTGCGCCTTCATCATGATCTACTTTAAAAGGAATATTCGGATAAATTTCATTCTCTTCATTGTCATACACCATATAAGCACCGAATTTCTCATCCGTTTTATCTCCCATTTGTTGCTTATCGATGATAAAATCAACTCTATTTTTCATTAACTTTTCCGTTGGAGTCGAATAAAAAAGATTGATGACCGTCTTTTTTCCGTTGTAGTTTAAGGTTACTATTTTGTCTCCTGGTTTTTTTGCCTTGTATTCAACTGAAATTAAATTCCCATTCTGTTTCAATTTAAGTGACTTTCCATCAACACTACAACTTACATTTTCTAATTTATTTTTTGATTTAAAACGCATTTTAGCTGTTTCTCCCACAGGGATAAAATACTTATCTGCTTCGGCAATTACAGTTCCACTTTCCAACGCTTTTTTGTAGAAATCTTCATATCCTTTATGCCAAAACACTTTCCATGTTAAACCATAATTATCTCCTGGTTTAATGGTTGTTGGTTCCACTTTTAGTGTAATTCCTCCACGTAAATTAGAACCTGCTACTTTTCTTGGTAAATCTCTTGTGTTTATTAATTCATAATGACGAATACTTCCTTCCGTTACAACTAATCCTAAATGAGGTGCTTCAGTTCCCATTCTAATAGCATTTACATAAGAAGAATTATATCCACCAGCCCAAACATGTGTATTGCAACGACTCGTCATACATACTTCTGCACCACCAGCATACCAATCTTTAAAAGGGGTATAAATTCCCATATCAACTACTTTTAAGGTCTCCGAGCAGTTGTTTTCTATTTTGAAATTCTCAATTAAATCCCCATCAGCATTAAAAGAACGTGTAATTTTTAAAGTGAAATCTGTAAATTCATAAGACAATATTGTTTTACCATTCTTTTCAGAAATATCAGATACTGAATTCCATTTATAGGTTTCTTGCTTTCCTGATTTTTCTAGAGTAATAAATCCAAGTCCCCATGCATATTCAGGTGTAAACCATTCTAAATCGGATCCATCACAATTGAAAATCCAATTCATTTTGTATTTATCACCCTTATTCATAATCTTTTGGATACCTCCTGTATTTATATCTGTATGGATTATAAAATCTTTATTTTGAGCAGTAACATTTCCTAAAAACAGGAAACCTACTATCAAAAATAAAATACTCTTTAAATTATTTTTCATTATTTCTTTTCTAACGTTTAAAATTATCCGAATTAATCAAAACTACTTATCCCAATTGTCCTCAATTACTTTCTGAATATTAGGATACTTAGCATCCTCTTCATTTAAAGACTTTCGCTTTTCTTTTAAATCCTTTTTTAATTGCTGTATAATTTCTGCATACGCAGGATCATTGTACTTATTATCCATTTCTTTCGGATCTTTTTCCAAATCATAAAACTCCCAAGCTGCTGGCGTATTCATGGCAAATAATGGTCTTTTCTTTTTACCTTTCCAATGCACCAAATCATCTCTGTATGGTTCACCATAAAAAAATATTAACTTGTACTTTTTTGTTCTAATTCCAAAATGAGCAGGATTGTTGTGCTTGTGTGCCATGTGCATCCAATAACGATAATAGGTAGATTGCTGCCAATTTTCTGGTTCTTTACCCGTTTCTAATAACTCACTAAAACTGTTTCCTTGCATATAAGATGGCGTTTTACCTCCTGCCAATTCTATAATGGTTGGTGCATAATCTGTATTATTTACAATGGCATCAGTTCTTGTTCCGGCTTTTATCATTTTAGGATATCTCACCAAAAACGGCATGCGCATTGCTTCTTCATACATCCATCTTTTATCGATATAATCATGTTCTCCCAGCATAAAACCTTGATCTCCGGTATACATAATTATAGTATTGTCCATCAATCCTTCTTTTTCTAAATAATCAAAAAGACGTTTTACATTATCATCTACACCTTTTACGCAGCGCAAATACCTTTTTAAATATTCTTGATACGCTTGTCTTTTGTATTCATCATCAGAAAGATTTGGATCAATTTCCATATGTTGCCCCATGTTTCTAATTACATTTCTTTTTCCGACGGATGAACCTATGGTATCCATTAAAGAACCATTAATTCCTTTAGTAGCTATAGAACCATTATTCTGATTATCCCATAAACTTGCAGGTTCTGGAATGGTAACATCTTCTAAATAATCTTTGTAACGTGGCGCAAATTCAAACATATCATGCGGCGCTTTAAAATGATGCAACAACATAAATGGCTTGCTTTTATCTCTAATATTTTTTAACCAATTTAAAGAAGCATCCGTTACAACATCAGAAGAATGACCTTCGTATCTTTTCCCCGGAAACGTTCCCGTTTTTTTATAAAGCTTATAATTAGAAACAGAATCTAACGCTCCTTTTTCTCGCATTACAGGATTAAAGTATTCTCCTTGATTGTAAAATACTTTGTAATAACCAAAAGCTTCTGGTGCATCTTTTAAATGCCATTTTCCCATCACCGCCGTTTGATAGCCCAATTTATTCATTTCGATAGGCAAATATTGTCTGTCTGCAGGCAAATTCCCGTCTAAATCTAACACGCCATTAGCTTGACTGTATTGTCCTGTAATAATACTTGCTCTTGATGGTGTACAAATAGCATTGGTACAAAAGGCATTTTCAAAAAGAATTCCTTCTTTTGCCAATCTATCAATTGTTGGTGTAGGATTCAGTTTTGCCAATCGACTACCATACGCACCAATAGCTTGCGATGTATGATCATCTGCCATGATAAATATGATATTCGGTTTTTGACGTTCTTTTACTTCACTTTTATCAACACCACAGCTACTTAAACTTAAAAAAGCAACGGTTACAACAAGAAAATTCAACATTGGAGTTTTCATACTATTCTGATTTATACTTTATGATTTTATATCTGATACTTATTTTAAAGTAATTTTATATACAATGGCAGCTTCACCAAATTCTGGCATTTTTTTAGGTGATGTAACTGTCAATCCTTTTGCTGTTTTATTCCATTTGATACGTTCTTTACTTCCTAAAACTTTTATCGATTTAATTTTTAAATCTTTTGCTTTTCCTGCAAAAGTTTCCAAAGTAATTTCTTGTTTCGCACCTGGCCATCCTAATTGAATAGCATACACCGTATTTCCGTTTTTTGTATATCGAACATCTTGATCGTTTAAATCTTGAAGTCCTGCTTTAATTGCTCCGTAAGCATTCCAATCATCATTAGGGTTTTTTACCAATTTTGTTGGACCTTGACCAAATTCTACAAACGGACGCGTTTTGTAAATTGCTTCGCCATAAGCTCCTAACCAATTACCAATTCCATTCATTGCAGCCACTTGTTCTTCAGGAATTATTCCTTCTGCCATTGGCGCTGCAGCTAAAATCATCACACCATTTTTACTTACAACTTCAGCTAAAATTCTAATTGCTTTTTGCGGATTAATAGCAGAACGCTTGTCTTTATTGTATCCCCAAGAACTACCTATCTGAAAATCTGTTACCCAAACATCTGGCATAATATCTTCCATAGTTGCTCTTTCTAAATTCACAATTGCCAAATCCGTTGGAAAAAAATCTCCTTTTGTATTTACAACCACTTCTTTATTTAACTCAGCTGCTTTGTTAAAATAATTTGCTAAAAATTGTTTACGGTATTTTTCATTTATATAACCCTGAGCAAAATCCATCCAAATATAATCGGGACAATAATCATTTATTACTTCATCTAATTTTCCTAACCAAATGTCACATTCTTCTTGATAAGTCATCGTTCCATATAACTTACGGTATTTTGGATCTGAAGGCACTTCATTATTTTTGTACACAGCATTGTGCTCACTTAATGGACGAAGCCCACTGTTTTCACTTTTTGGAAAAAACATCATATGAAAACCATGATGAAACGTGGTCATGAATTTTAAATCGCGTTTTTTAACCTCCAATGCCATTTCTTTTACAACATCAATCTTTGGACCCATGTTTTTAGAATTCCACTCATTTACTTTACTTTCCCAAAGCGAAAAACCATCATGATGTTCTGCAATAGTTCCAATAAATTTTGCGCCCAAATGCTCAAACATATCTACCCAAGCTTTTGCACTAAATTTTTCCCCTTTCCATTCTGGGATAAAATCGTGGTATTGTTTATCTCTTCCGTAGGTTTTTGTGTGGTAATCATAAATATCTTTACCCCAACTTTTTCTACGATCTTTATCATACATAAAACGCCCGTACCATTCATTTCCATTAGCAGGAACATTGTACACTCCCCAATGAAAATAAACACCTAATTTTGCATCGGCAAACCATTCCGGAGAAGGTTTGTGCTTCTTTAAACTTTCCCATTCTGGTTTAAAATTTTCTTGTGCGTTTGATACATTAATTGCTGTAAAAATGGCAAACAGCACTAATACTATTTTTTGTTTCATATTCTTTTATTTTAGAGTCTTTTAGTATAATTATTATTTTGTTTGTATTGCTATTTTTTGATATTCCAAATTATCTGAAGATGCTGTAATGTTTATAATTCCGCTATTTTCTGTCGATTTCACCACCAATAAACACATTCCATTAAACGCTTTTCTGTTGTTTGCTTGAAAAGAGGCTAATGACGTTTGATCTCCATTTCCTACTGCTGCCAAAACGCCTTCTCCAGAGATATTAAAGTTGATTAAATTATCTGCAAGCGGACAAAAATTACCGTCTTTATCTAAAACCTTCACTGTAATAAAAGAAAGGTCATTACCATCTGCATCAATTTCAGTTCTATCTGCGACTAATTCTATGGTAGCAGGAGTTCCTGCAGTTTTAATTTGCTTAGAAGCTACTTCATTGCCATCTTTATATGCTATTACTTTGATGTCTCCTGGTTGATAAGGCACATTCCATGAAAGTCTGTATTTAGATTTATACATTCCTTTTTTAAATCCATGATATTCGGATGGTATTTCGGTAAAATCTTTTCCTTTAATCTTTTTACCAAAAGATTTTCCGTTTACAAATAATTCTACTTCATCACAATTGGTATATGCATATACCGGAATGATATCACCTTCTTTACCTTCCCAATTCCAATGCGGTAAAACATGTACCATTGGTTCTGTCGTCCATTGACTTTGATATAAATAAAAACGATCTTTTGGAAATCCTGATAAATCAACAGGAGCAAAATAAGATGAACGTGATGGCCAATCATCATTCCAATGTCCGTTGGTTGAGTTGTCTCTTCCTCCATAAGGCGTTGGCTCTCCTAAATAATCAAAACCTGTCCAAATAAATTCACCTAAAGATCTTGGTTCTTTAGCTTGTGCATCAAACTCAATATCTGGCGCGTATGCCCAAGGTGGACCAACAATCACATCATAACTAGAAACGTGATTGGTTTCATGTTTTTCAGTGAATTCTATTGGCAAATGATACACACCTCTACTACTTGTTAATGAAGATGTTTCTGAACCATATACAATCATATCCGGATTTTTCTCTAAAATAGCTTTGTACTCTTCTGGCCAATAATTCATACCAACAATATCTACTTGCTCTGCTAAATTGTTCTTAAACGGTGCAGGGAAATAATTAAATCCAACGGTAGTTGGTCTGGTATTATCTTCATCATGACAAATATCATTTAACTGTTTAGTTAGTTTCCATCCATCTTTTTTACTTTGTTCTAGAATTTCATTACCAATACTCCACATAATTACAGAAGGATGATTTCTATCTCTTTTAATCATATCTCTTAAATCGGTTTCGTGCCATTCATCAAAAAACTTATGATAACCGTTTTCTACTTTTCCTATTTTCCATTCGTCAAAAGCCTCAACAATAACAACAATTCCCAACTCATCACAAACTCTTAATATTTCTGGTGATGGTGGATTATGACTCGTTCTTAATGCATTTACGCCCATACTTTGCATTATTTGCATTTGACGCTGTTTGGCTCTGTAATTTATAGCCGCTCCCAAAGGTCCTTGATCATGATGCATACACACACCATTCAATTCAACTTGATTTCCGTTTAATAAAAAACCGTTGTCTTTATCAAACTTAATAGTTCTAATTCCGAATTTAGTTTCATATTCATCCACAATTTGTCCATCAACAGTTACAATACTTTTTGCGGTATATAAAGTAGGTGATTTTAAATCCCATAATTCAGGGTTTTCTACTTCTAAAGAAACCAACTCTTTTACTTCAGCGCCTTTATCTACTGATAATTTTGTAGTATTTTCAGCAACAACAACTCCTCTATTATTTTTAATGACTGTTTTAAGTTCCGCCTTTTTTGTAACGGTAGAAGAATTTTTAATTTTAGTTTCAATTTTTACTTCAGCGTTTTCTTTGGTAACATTTGGTGTTGTAACAAACGTTCCATACTGCGGAATATGAATTTTCTCATTCATTTTAAGTCTTACATTTCTGTAAATTCCTGCTCCAGAATACCAACGTGCTGCTAAATCTTCTGGTGATAACTGAACAGAAATAACATTATCCTCTCCAAATTTAATATGCTTGGTAAGATCAAGTTCAAAGCCGATATAACCATAAGGTCTTTCTCCAATATATTCACCATTCAGCCAAACTTTAGCAAGATTCATGGCACCATCAAACTCAACAGAAATTTGTTTTTCACTAAACTGACTGTCAACCTTAAAATGTTTTCTATACCAAGCAACTCCATGCACAGGTAAACCACCTGTTCTTGCGTTGTATTTGTTGTCAAAAGGACCTTCAATGGCCCAATCATGGGGTAGATTTAATTTTCTCCAATCCGCATCATCAAAATTGACATTTTGTGCATCTTTAAAATCACCTTTAGAAAAAAGCCATCCTTTGTTAAAGTTCTCATCAGATACGGATAATGATTCCGATGCAGACTCACTAATTCCAGATTTACATGATATATAAAAAGCTACAAATAGTGTAAATAAAATGAATTTCAGAAGTTTGGAGTTTCTCATTTGTTGATTTTTTTGGTTTTATAGTTAATATCTCTCAGCCCTATTGGTAATAAATATTTCTTATCCAATCCTTTAAAGTAATACGGATAATTATCCCAAGGAGCTTTCCCTTCCATTCTGGGGTCATTCGTTTCTTTTAAATAAGCAAAAAGTTCTGTTTTTAAAGAATCACATAAATCTGTATATTTTTCTTCGGAAGCCAAGTTTTTTAATTGATATGGATCTTCTTTTACATTATATAATTCTACTTTTTGACGTTTAGCAAACTGTAAATCGAAATAATATTTTACGTCGATATCCTCTTTATTATCAATTAAATAAGAACGTGTAGGTCCAGCATCAACCTCTCCATAATAACCTTGATGTACTGAATAAAAATCGGGATTTCCACCAGGGTATCTGTCTGGTTCAAAGTTTACCATATATAACCAATCTTCTTTTCTAATGGTACGTACAGGATAACCCAATCCTTCGGGACGGCAATACGCATGACGTTCTAAGCCTGTAAAAACGCGATTTCTTGTAGCATCTACCTGGCCGCTTTTATTGGCAAGTAAAACATTTAAAAAACTTTTTCCTGACATTTCTTTCGGAATATCAAGACCAACAGCTTCTAATAATGTAGGAGCAAAATCGGTAAAACTGATAAAATCATCAACGTTAGCTCCTCCTTTAATTTTATTACCCCAATAAATAGCTAATGGCATATGAGTTCCATAATCGTAGCATGACGCTTTTGCTCTTGGAAAAGGCATTCCATTGTCTGCAGTAACAATAATAATGGTGTTTTCTAATTCACCAGAAGCTTCCAATGCTTTAATCATAAGTCCTAAATGCGTATCAAACCATTCTATTTCATAATAATAATCTGCAATATCGCTTCGGACTAAATCTGTATCTGGTAAAAAACCGGGTACTTTAATTTTCGAAATATCCTTTCCATTTTTTACTCCAATTCCCTGACTATAAGCCCTATGTGCTTCGTGAGATCCAAACCAAAAGAAGAAAGGTTTGTCTTTTTCTTTTTTATCAAGAAAGTCTTCAAAATTGCTAGCATAATCCTTATTTGAAATAAATTTAGGAACTTTCATTCTGATTTTGTTTAACTCCGGCGCCAATGGTTCTGTTTGATACGGTTCTTTTAAACTTGCAGGCATATATCCTTTACCAGTATATCCTGTAGCGTAACCGGTTTCTTTTAACATATTTGAAACCGTAGGAAACTTTTTACGCAACCCTCCAAATAACAATCCTCCTTCTTCCAATTCCCAGAGGTTTCTTCCTGTTAAAATAGCAGCCCTTGATGGAGCGCAAGATGACACATTACTATAAGCGTTATTAAAAAGCACTCCTTGTTTTGCAACCCTATCAAAATTTGGTGTATTAAGTTGACTTGTTCCTTGTATAGATGTGTGAATAAAAGAAGCATCATCTGCAATACAAAAAAGAATGTTTGGTTTTTTCTCTACCTTTTTTTCACAAGAAATTAGTGATAAAGTCACTATTAGAAGTGCCAAACCAAACCCACTTGCAGCTTTTAAAGTTTTATACTTATTTCTCATGATATTTTTTATTGATTCATTCCTTAACAAATCCTAATTATTTAAAATTGACACCAATTTTATCCACAACAATTGGTTGTATCTTTTCTTGATTTAACTTTGTAGGATTGTACTTTAATTCTAATTCTAAAGGTAAAATATAGGCTAAAGAAGACCATCCAAAGAATGGATTCATTCCTAGTCCTTCACCGGTTTCTGAATTAAAAAATTCACGTGTATTTTTATTTCCTAATACCATATTATAGGTTTTTAGCGCAATTTCTTTTGCTAAAGAATCATACCCATAATCCATTAATCCATGGCAAATCATGTAATTAGTAGGAATCCAAGTAGAACCTTTCCAGTTACAACCTTTTTGTCCTTGATAATTCTGACGATAATCTGGTTCTGTTTTTGCATAACCAGGAACAGGATATTCTAACCAAAATTCTTTTGGGTTTTTCAAATGCTCGTCAACCATTCGTTTTACTTGTTTTTTTGATGCAACTCCTGCCCAAATTGGTGTAAAACCAGAAACCGACTTTACAAAAGTTGTTTTTCCATTTTCTTCATTTCTATCGTAATAAAAACCAGACGCTTCATCCCATAAATATTTGTTAATCAACTTCTTTAACTTATCAGCATGCTTTAAATAATTTTTAGCATCTTTATGTTTCCCTAATTCTTTTGCTATAACTGCCATCGCTTGCAATTCACGCACCAAATAACAATTTAAATCTACACCTTCACTTAAACCAAGAGTTCTTGTATTTTGATTGTCCATACCACTATGGTCTGATGCGCCAGACCAAGCTCCTTTTTGCTGCCCAGACCAATATGCCAATCCATTTTTATCTGTATCATATTCAAACCAATGCTTTAAATATAATTGCGTTTTTTGATAATACTTTTTAGCCCATTCCCAATTTTTAGTCTGACGAGATCCCAATACTATAATTTGGGCAATAAAAGGTTTAAAGTGATGATCTGCACCAAATAATTTTGGACCAAATGATCTTTTAATAAATCCATCTGGATGTTGCACTGCAAAAAAGCCCTCTAAATTGTCGAAGTTGTATTTTGAAATTCCGTAGTACGACATATAAATGTTTTCAAAATATAAATCCCAATCGTAAAATTGTTCGTATCTATATCCTGTTAACAATTTTTTGTTGGTTATTTCTGTATCTAATAAAATTCCGAAATTATTGATATCTCTATTTAGTTCTCTTAACCTTGTTTTTAATACAATTGAATTTGCATCAAATTTTACATGAGCGGGAGCAACATACTTTTTACTAGTTTTTGATTTAAATTGTACTTGCTTTTTATCTTGTGCGTTTGCATTTAGAGCAAAGAACATCATCAAAAAGACACTAAAAAAAACAACTTTTTTAACAATTAATACTTTCGACATAAAACTTATTTTAATTATTGAACCTTTTGCTTCTTCAAAAAAACATAAAAAAATATTATTTTAATATCTCAAATGTTCTTATTAAGGACACAAATACTATTAAACCTTAGGTTTCACAACATTCTATGAATGTTTTATTTTTTATAGTTATGAATGCGAACTATAATCTAATTATTGAGGTTTATATATCCCTCTGTAAAATCCGCTACCATATGTTGCTAACCAAAAGACATTGGCATCTTTAATATCTGGACGTAACGTCATAATACGAGCAGGTTGCCCAAGTTTGTAATTTGCTTTTGTCCAAGATGCACCTCCATCCTTTGAAAAATAAACTCCCGGATTAATATTTTTAATTTTACGCCCCATTTGTACATTCACCAAAATAGTATTGGGATCAACGTTAGATGAATATGTTTCGAATACATTAGGCATAAAGAATATCTTCTTCCATTTCTTTCCTTTATTTTTACTTATCCAAGTTCCACCGGCATCAATTTCTCCAACAGCTTCACCTGCACTTAAATACCAATCTCCCGTTTTTTTATTAATACTAAAATGGTTTACACTTTTTATTTCCGAAGGAATCTTCACCTTAGACCAAGTGTTACCGCTATCTACAGATTTAAACAAGCCTCCTTTAGCTGATTTATCCATAGGTCTATTCACTGAAGCATACAATATTTTCGAATTTTTAGGATCCATTTCTAATCTAAAAACATTAGCACCTTTTGGTAAACCTTTATTTACGACCTCCCAGTTATAACCTCCATCTTGCGATCTATATACTCCTACTTCAAATTCTCTTTTTGTCTTTCGTCCATTTATCATTCGAAGTTCTTTGGCCCAAGGAGCGTGGTCTTCAAGTGGAACGATAAAAAAGATGTTATTTGGGTTCTTTTTGTCTATCAATATATCTTTTTGCTCAATTGAATTTGTTAATTTCGAGCTATCTGAAACTGGCTGACTAATATTTTTCCAAGTTTTCCCTCCATCTGTTGATTTTCGAAATGCACCTCTGTTACTTTGCCTAAATGAAAGAATATAAAGAGTGTTGGGATCGTTTGGATGTACAGCTACTGCGGCTACCGAACTTGAGTGTTTATTATTCTTAGTATTTCCTTGTGTTTGTCCTTCAAGTTGTTTTACGGCTACTGCATCTGGTTTAATTTTTTCTCCGCCTGTAGTAGTTGTCCATAAACCATGCTCTCCACTAACAAGAAGGTACTGTGAGGTTCCCGTTTCCAACAACATGTCATGCCCAGGAAGGTTACTTCCACCTCTACCAACCCAAGCACCAGAACCAGGAGTTGTTTCGTCGTCATCAATTTGTTGCCAACTAGCTCCTTGATCTGTTGAACGAAGTGTTTGTTGCCCGTAACCTGTAATAATTTCTCCATCTACTTTTGAAAACAACATTCGCACATTAGAAGAAACCTTTTCTTCTTCCTTTTCTTTCTGCAAATGCGCAAATTTAGCGTTCATACCCAACGGCTGATTTCTACTTTTCCAATATTCTTCATCTGTCTTATTCACCCAATATGCTCCAGTACGCAGGCAAACTTCCCAGTGCTTACCACCATTTTTACTTACCCACAAATCAGGGCCAAAAGATTTGTCGTGCCCAACATTTGAACTCAAATAAATTTCATTTGAATTCGTTTTGCTTATTACTAACTTATTAAAAACAGGATACGTGAATGCAGGCTTGTTTGGAAACCTTTTTTTGGCTTCGTTTATAGAAATACTAAACCAATTTGCCAATGTTTTGTAATATCTTAAAGTATTATCGTAATAATTAATTTTATTTAAATTGAAAGGTAAGTCTCCCAAAATAGAAACCCAGTTTTCACCTCCATCGGTACTTTTGAATACACCTCCAGAAGTAGTAACTCCTCCTTTTCCATTATCGGTAAAATTGGTTTGCTCTACTAAATAAAGACTTACCTCATTTGTTTTTTTATTGAAGAAAATACCACCATCACGAGGTAAGTTATATGGTAATCCTTTTCCTTTCTGCTTCCAAGTATACCCACCATCGGTACTTTTATAAAAACCATAGTTTGTAAAAGTATATACAACATCAGAATTTGTAGGATCTACAAATATTTTAGCAACATCCAAATCTGCATTAAATTTATCCGTTATTTTGGTCCAACTTGCACCCTTATTCTTCGATATATAAATATGACCATATTCAGTGCCAGATAATGGTATTGTACCATGAAGTTTTGCTTTGCTTCTGTGCATTTTTTTCACTCTCCAAATTTGCCCTGCTCCTACATACCAATTGTTATCATTATTTGGATCGACAGTAATGCATGAATGCTTTTTAGAACCAGGCCATGATTTCACCCATTGATATGATGTTCCACGATTATGAGTAACCATTAGTTTTCCAGTGTCATCAAGCGCAAAGCCAAAATCAGGATTTTGTCTTGAAAAATCGGCATCCATTGTACGTCCTTTCTCTCCGTCAGTATCCCAATCTTTTATAGTTGTCCAATTTAAACCATTGTCGTGTGTATAATATGCATTCCCCATATCCAAAGACATGTACATACTATTTGGATCAGTTGGGTGTGCATAATATATTTCATTATACCCAGACATACCAGGACCAACATTTGTCCAATTTACAGCCGTTGTTGATATTTGTTTTTTGGTTTGTAGGTCTTTAAAATATTGTGGAGTTTGCGCAAATAGTATCAAAACATTAAAAGATAGCATACTTATTATAGCTAGTTTCAGTAATTTTTTCATGATGTTATGTCTTAAATTATTTTTTTAAATTTCGGTTTTTGAATTTCCTCATTGCACTTAAATATTCTAATTCCTTTTAAATACATTTAGTTTCGCATTCCTTATATTATAGTTTTATTAAATCAACAACCTCGCCCCAAGGATACGAGGTATGCTTCCGATACATTTTTTTTAAATCTCGAGGCAAGCCTCGGGGAATTGAAACCTTGGCCATCGCCCTGCGATTAAAATTCTTTAATAAAAAAGTAAATGTAACAGTCACTAATTAAAAGCACCTTAAAATACTATTAACAGACACTTAACCAGTACTTAATACACCACTTAACAAAAACCTTAAAACACTGTAAAACAAATAATTAAAAAATATTAAAAAAAATTATTCTCAAAGTAATTAAACCTTTTTGTTTCCTAATTTCTGGATAAAACAGCTTGATTTATTATTTGTTTTTCTTAAGTTTGAACTCCATACCAAAATATAGAATGCTTTAACCTTTATGTTTAGAAAAGAAAAAAAATATTTACCAACTAAAATAAAAACAATCCTTTTCTTTTTATTGTTTCTTGTACAAAACAGCTTCAGTCAAAATATGAACGAACGTAGTTTTGCTATCGCTGAATTTTCAGACAAAGAGAGTATAATATCTATTCTGCAAGATGATTTATCAAAAGGATATTATGGTATGTCTATTCATGTTATCGAAGAACCTAATACAGCTGACTTAAAATTAAAACTGGATAAAGGTAGTTTACCTTTAAAAAGATTTTTTGAGTTACTCTCTATTCAAATAAATAAAACAGAAAAAAAAGTATTTCCATTATTTATTAAGTACTCTGGCAATGATGACAAATTAATAAAGCTACTTAGTGCTACAAATTTACTTGATAAATCTTTTTATAATCCGGTTGGAGAACGCTGGCCAACTATAGAAGATATCATTAAGCAGAAAAAACAACTGATTATCTTCAATAAAGATTCTAAAAGTAATTATATAAACAACACATCTAATCACATTACTAAATATGCCCTATTTAATAATGGAGATAAGACAGATTTAGATAGCGTTATAGGAAACGAATTTTTATCCATTAAACATTTTACAGAAAAAAAAATAGCAAAGAACAATATTCCAAAACAATGGAATAGTATTAGTACAAACCCTTATAGCATTCAATATTTACTTCGTGCTTGGAAAATTACAGGAAAACGTCCTAATTTTATTTTTTACTCATCAATAAAACATAAAAACACACTCTTTTATTTAACCAATTTAATAAATGAAACACCCTCTATTAAAGGAACAGTTTTAAGCCAAACCAACATTTTAAAAGGTATAAACTGGCAACATAAAATAAAATCTTATACCGATGGTTATTATAACTTCCCATATGAAAAGGGGACAGAATTTGTACTAAAACCTTTAAAAGAAGGATATGAATTCACACCTAATTCCGTTAAAATTTCTGATGAAATCATACCTAATAAAAACTTTAAATTTGATGCTACAAAATTAGATATCACTAAAAATTTAACAGCAGTATACAAATTTGAAAATACCATAGACAATGAAATTAAACAAGAGCAATTAGCTGAAAATACTCCCGTATTTATTAATGATAAAGTTAAGGGAACCGTTTTAAAAATTGAAAACAAAAACTACATCAAGCTACAAGAAGTTGCACATTATAAATTGATAAACTCTAGTTTTACAATTGCCGTCGACTTTAAATATATAACTACAGAAGATCAAAAAACATACTGCATACTAGGTAGTGATGAACAAGGTTTTAGAAAAGGTTTACATGTAAATATTCTTTCTAAAAAACCAGTATTTGGCTTTTACACCAACGACTGTAAACCAAACTACTTTGTTAGCCCAGAAAAATGGCACCGTTTAGTTGTAAAGTATAATTTAGATACACAAAATCAAAGTATTTATATTGATGGCGCTATTGTTGGCAAAGCGACAAATCGTCCATCTTTTATTGGTACCTCAAATCTTTTATTGGGATACGGTATTAAAAATAATAATAATTATTTTAACGGTTATATAGATAACTTACAAATATGGAACAGAGCCCTAAATGATGATGAAATAAAATGGTTAGCACACAATACTTTAGACTTAAAGAAAAAGCCTAATACGTATAAAACGACTCCCCTACTTTTAATCATTAGCTCGTGCTTAATAATAGCTTTAATTTTTCTAAGTATTTATGTAAGACGTGCTAAGAAAAAAAAGGTAGAACCTTTAGTTTCTGTAGAAAATATTCCAAAGAAAAATGCAATTTATTTATTTGGAAAGTTCAGTTTAATTAATGCCAATGGCGTTGATATTGCAGCCGATTTTTCTCCTAAATTAAAAGAATTATTTTTACTTGTTTTACTTAGAACTATAAAAAATAAAAAAGGGATTACCACAAGCGAATTAACAGATATTTTATGGGAAGGATTTCCTCCTGCCAAGGCAGCAAACAATAGAGGTGTTTCTTTTAATGCATTAAAAAAAATACTTCAATCTACCGAGGGTATTAATGTAGTTTATCAAAATAAATTTTGGAAAGTTGAATTGAATGAAAATATTTATTTAGACTACAATTGGGTTCTCGGTTTCATAAATTCTAGGTTGCACAATTACCAACAATTTTTTGAAGTTGTTAAAAGAGGAAAATTTTTACCAGAAGCAAAAAAAGAATGGCTTTTAGAAGAGCGTTCTAATTTAAATTTTGATATTCTCGATCCCCTATTATGTTACTGCAAAGAAGAATATTACAAAGAAAATTTCCAAACAGTATTGCAAGTTACAACTTATGTTAAATCCATTGATGAACTAAATATACAAGCTTTGTATTATCAACTGCATAGCTTATCTAAAGAAGGAAGTAAGAACAAGATAATTTTTATTTTTGATAATTTCTGCCAAAAATATGAAGTAATAAACGCTGTTAAATTTAGGTACAAACTGAAAGAGTTTTTACAAGAAGACTTAAAAAATATTTGGGAGTAGTTTCCCTAAACTACTGTTTCTTTCTAATTGCAATATCACAAACAACGACATGTAATGCTAACTTATAAATAAGTATGTAAAATCACTCCAATTTGTTTTTTTACGACAAGTATATTCTCTTTTACTTAAAGTCTTTTAACCAATGCCGAAAAGCTGAAAGTACAATACTATTCTTACTTGTTTTACGAATCAATTTTTTAATATCTCAAATGTTCTTATTAAGGACACAAACTATTTTAAACGTTGTGATTTACAATATTTTACCATAATTTTATTCTCTATTCTAACTGTACACTAAAATTTATTTTTTATGAATCTGAACAAAAGATTTTTTTTAATACTATTATCTTCAATATTATTTCTTTCTTGGGGATGCTCTAAAGCTACAAAAACAGTAAAAACAAAACCGAACATTGTGTTTATTTTTGCTGATGATATGACTTACTCTGCAATAAACGCATTGGGTAATTCTGAAATTGAAACGCCTAATCTTGATAAATTAGTGCAACAAGGAACCACTTTTACGCATGCTTACAATATGGGATCTTGGAGTGGTGCTATTTGCGCTGCCTCTAGAGCAATGCTTATATCTGGAAGAAGTGTTTGGGACGTAAACGATTTTAGACTAAATTGGAAAAAAAATAAAGAAATTGACAAAACTTGGGGAAAACTGATGGAAAGTGGTGGTTATGATACTTACATGACTGGTAAATGGCACGTAGACGCGAAACCTAATAAAGTGTTTCAAAATGTTGTACACGTAAGAGGTGGTATGCCTAAGGATTCATGGGATCATGCAACCATGGTAAAAAAGTTTAAAGAAATAGAAGGTACAGATATTGATCCTGCAACTATAATGCCTGTAGGTTACAATAGACCATTAAATGAAAATGATACTACTTGGACTTCTTCTAATACTAAATATGGCGGTTATTGGCAAGGTGGTAAACATTGGAGTGAAGTTTTAAAGGATGATGCTATTGGTTTTCTTGATAAAGCAGAAAAAAGTGACAATCCATTCTTTATGTATTTGGCTTTTAATGCACCTCATGATCCTAGGCAGGCTCCAAAAGAATTCTTAGATAAATATCCTGTAAGCAAAATTAGTTTACCAAAAAGCTGGATGCCAGAATACACCTATAAAGATGGTATGGGCTGTGGTCCTAATTTAAGAGATGAAGCCTTAGCTCCTTTTCCAAGAACTCCATTTGCTACAAAAACTCACATACGAGAATATTATGCTTTAATTACACATTTAGATGTGCAAATTGGTAAGATTTTAGACCGATTAAAAGCTACTGGAAAAATGGATAACACCTATATTATTTTTACTGCAGACCATGGTATAGCTGCTGGTAGACATGGTTTAATAGGGAAACAATCTCAATTTGACCATAGTATTAGAGCTCCTTTTATGATTGTTGGTCCTAATATTAAAAAAGGAGCAAAAATAGATAAAGACATTTATTTACAAGATGCCATGGCTACAAGTTTAGATATTGCAGGCGTTAAAAAACCAGATTATATTTTTTACAACAGTATTATGGATATTATTGATGGTACAAGAAAAGAAAGCCATTATGATGCCATTTACAATGGATATGTAGATTTACAAAGAATGATTAGAAAAGATAATTTTAAATTAATTATATATCCTAAAATTGATAAAGTATTGCTTTTTGATTTAAAGAATGACCCTGAAGAAATGAATAATTTAGCGGATAATTCAGCATATAAATCTAAAGTAAACACCTTATTTACAGATTTAATTCAACTTCAAAAAGACATGAAAGATCCTTTAGACATTTCATCAATACAAACTAAATTTAATGCTGACAATTAAAATATTTAGTATTATTTAAAATAGAAAAAGTGTATTGAAAAATTTCAATACACTTTTTTTTATGCACTTATTTAAGGAGTTTTACCGACATTAAAAACTTAATTATAATATACAGAAAAAGGCAGCAATATAAAATTACTGCCTTTAATATTTATAACAACATAAGCTGTTTAAGAAGTCTATTATTTAATAATTAAACGATTTGTATTCGTTGTATTATTTAACAGATTTTTACTTTTCATAATATAAAAACCAGCATCTAAATTTTTTAGAGAAATTAAAGATGTTGTATTTTCTTCTAAATTAAATACTTTAACAACTCTACCATTAACATCATAGATTTTAGCCGCATGTTTACCTGCACCTGTTGTAATATTAATACTATTAGAAGCAGGGTTAGGATAGAAGCTAAAATTATTAACTTTAGACTCAACTGTAACTTTTCCTAAAGTTACTCCAGTTTTTTGAGCACAATTTATAATAGTTGTTAAAAGACTTCCTCCTATTTTAATATTAGCACTTGTTCTATCTGCATTGGTTACAGTACCATTAGGTGCTAAACCTTTTTTTAACCAAGGCTCTCCTCCATTAAATTTTATATCACACGTATTTACTCCATTAATCGTAATATTTTTATTTCCTTGTTCTCCTCTGTCTATTATAATTTTATTTTCAAAGTTACCCGTAAATGTATTATTTTTAAAATTAACATTTTCTGCATCCACTAAATCCATGGCAAATTTCATACCTGTACCTATAGCATTAAATTTATTTCCTTTAATAGTCCAATTTCTAGCTCCATAAGCATGTACACCTCTTTTATTCTTTATTTTAGAAATATCAGTAACATCAAAATCAGCATTAAGCTGTGCATTACTAGCTTGTGCTTGTACAGGAACCGAACTAGAACCATGTTCTTCAATTAAAAGTGGCCAATTTTCATCTTGTAGTCTTTTTAAACCTTCTCTTGCAGATACATCTATAATAGAATGCCCTTTATCAATATTAAAAATATTGTCTATAATTCTAATATTTCTAACAATTTGTTCTATATGCATTGTTGTATTATTCTTATTAGTCGTCTTAGGCCCTTCAAACGTATTTCCTTCAATTAGAACATTACTTGCCTGATTTAAAGAAATATTCCAACGATCAGCTTGTTTAAATTTATTGTCCCTTAATATAAGATTCATATCTGTAGGTTGGTCATTTCTTAAAAAACCTTTATTATGTGGTTCTCTTTCTTTTATATTTTTTCTAAAATCATTACCATTATCAACATATATAGCACTACCATATGTACCTGAAAAAGTAGAACGTTCTATTAAAATAGGGTTATCTATTCTTGTAATAACAACATTATTAGTTTTCATACTTCTTCTGTCAAATAAATTTATTACTTGACCTGCTATGTTTAAAAATTTACTGTCTTTAATCGTTAAACCATTTGCATATAACCCTCCTTTTTGACCAATACCAGAACCATCTGAATTTTTAAGCGTTACAAAAGTAAATATTGTTTTAGGTTGTTGATTAGTACTAATTATAAAACTACGTGTATTGCCTCCATATTTATTACCTCCTCCATCTATAATAATTTGATTAAAAGTAGCACTTCCCAATAAGTTAATAAATGTACCAGTATTACCACCTATGTATTGTAAGGTAGCATTAGTTGTTGCACCACCTCTAACGGTACTGTTAGATCCTCTCGTTTGAAAAATTATTCTAACACCTGCTCTTGTGTTAATTTTTCCATTAAAAGTATAAACCTTATTTGCATCAAATTCTATTAAGGTATTCGTGGTTATAGCATTATTAACTATTGCTGTATAATCCTTATCTCCTGTATATTTTATCCTTTTTGCATAGAGGTTTAATTGAAATAAAATAACGGCAAGAAATAAACTTGTTTTAAAAATAATTTTACTCATAATTGTTTAGTTTTTTAAAGTTAACAGCAATGTACTTAAACAAGTATGCTACTACTATATCAAACTATCATTTACAGGGAACAAATAGTCATTTTGCACTATTATTAAAAACAAGAATTACTTCTTACTCATTAGAATAGCTTTTTTCTACTCCAAAGTATTTTAAGAAATAATCTAAGTGAATAATCTATTTTTAGATCTAATTATTCGGATATGTTTTACTACCTATAAAGAGGTATTTATTTCAATTGAATTATCGCTTCTTGAGGTATTGCTGCTCCCAATTTTTCACTTAATTTTCCTGGTGATGAATTTCCAACAATCAACTTATAATCGCCTTTATACCACACTTTTTCTCCTTTTTTATTAATTACTTTTAAATCATCAGCAGCAATAGAAAAAGACACTTTTTTAGAACTTCCTTTTGCTAAACTTATTCTTTTAAAAGCTTTTAGACTGGTAATAGGTAAATTTTCTTTGTTGTTTATCGGACTTACATATAACTGAACTACCTCATCAATATCATAACTTCCGGTGTTAGAAACATCAACAGTTACTTCTAATTTTTCATCTTTTTTTAACTTCTTATCACTTACAGTAAGATTATTAAGTGTTGTTTTAGAATAGGTTAATCCAAAACCGAAAGGAAACATTGGCTCTTTAGTCATGTATTTATACGTACGACCTTGCATAGAATAATCTTCATAAGATGGCAATTGCTCCACATTTTTAGGAAACGTAATTGGCAAATGTCCTGAAGGCGAAATATCTCCAAATAAAATATCTGCAACGGCATTTCCTCCTTGTTCTCCAGGATACCAAATTTGTAAAATTGCGTCGCAATACTCTTCAATTCCTTCTAAAGAAACCGGACTTCCACTTGCTATTACCAAAACCAAAGGACCTTTTTTAACCTTTGCAATTTGTTTTACATAGTTAATTTGATTTTCTGGTAATTTTAAATCTATTTTATCTCCAACATTTAAAGCGGCAATAGCATCTACCTCTTCTCCTTCTCTATCTGCAGACAAACCTACCACACAAATAGTTACATCCGATTCTGCAGCTACATTAGGCGCCCAATTCTTCGGATTAATATTTTTATGAAATGGCAATGCTCCACTTCTATAATTTAAGGACGAACTTAAAGAAATGGCATCTGTAATTCCTGCTAAAACAGTTACAATTCCTGGACTTACACCATAATAACTTCCCATTAATACATCTGCAGAATTTGCAAAAGGACCTGTAACGTAAGGTACTTTTATTTCTTTGGATAAAGGCAAGGTATTATTGGTATTCTTTAATAATACAATCGATTTTTGAGCTGCTTCTCTTGCTAAGGAAATATGCTTTTTACTATGAATGTTTTCGGATCCTAATTTAGTATATGGATTGTTATCAACCTTGTCAAACATCCCCAATCTAAAACGTGTTTTAAAAAGTTGTTTGGTTCTTTCATGAATTAACTTTTCAGAAACTAATCCATTTTTTACTGCTTTTTTTAAGTTTTTAAAAGCACCTCCACAGTTTAAATTCATTCCTGCTTTTAACGCTACAGAAGCACCTTCTTCTGCTGTTTTCACGTATTTCAACTTATTAGAAATTCCACTAACAGCACCACAATCTGAAGTTACATAACCATCAAAATTCCAATCATCAATTAAAATATCTTGTATTAAAAACTTACTAGCTCCTGCAGGCACACCATAAACAGCATTATAAGCTGTCATAACTCCTTCTACTTTCCCTTCCACTACAAGCGCCTCAAAAGCAGGTAAATACGTTTCGTATAAATCTTGTTTTGTAGGTTCTGCATTAAAATGATGTCTTATAGATTCCGGACCAGAATGTACTGCATAATGTTTAGCACAAGCTGCACTTTTTAAGTAATTAGGATCGTTACCTTGCAAACCTTTTACAAAAGCCACACCTATTTTAGAGGTTAAAAAAGGATCTTCTCCATAGGTTTCTTGTCCTCTTCCCCAACGTGGGTCTCTAAAAATATTTACATTGGGCGTCCAAAAAGTTAAACCTGCATATTTACTATGATTTCCATGTTTCTGCGAAATAATATATTTTGCTCTTGCTTCTGTAGAAATTGCTGATGCCACTCTTTCTGCCAATTCAGGGTCAAAGGTTGCTCCTACACCAATTCCTTGCGGAAAAATAGTTGCTTTTCCGTTTCTGGCAACACCGTGTAAAGCTTCATTCCACCAATCATAATCTGGCACTTTTAATCTCTCAATTGCGGGTGCACCATTTCTTAGTTGATCTATTTTTTCATCGGTAGTCATTTGAGACACCAAAATCTCTACTCTTTTATCTAATGATAAATTAGTGTCTTGAAACGAAAAATCTATTTCTTTATTTTGAGCTTTTAGACTAACAAAACACAATACAAAAAACATCGTTAACGTAAATTTAATTTTCATTTTTCTTCTTTTAAAAGTTATTATATTCATTATTTTATTCTTTTAACCAACCATCCGTTGATCCATTTAAATAGGCAACATACCAACCAGAACCCCAAGCTGCACTCCAAATAACATTTTCGTTATATGGATCTGGTTTTATGTCCGTCATTTTATCTTGGTTTCCTAAACCTTTATTTATTTTCGTCCAGTTTTCTCCATCATCTTTAGAGAGATAAATCCCTGGATTCATAAACTCATGCGCCATACTTACAATTTGCCCAGGAACACTAATCACTATTAATTTTGAATTAACTGGCGACGTTTCTGCCTGCCAAACATAGGGTGCTTTGAAAATCCGTTCCCAAGATTTCCCCTCATTTTTACTTCTCCAAACACCACCTTCTTCATAAGTTCCGGTTCGTCTTCCTGTACTAATTAAAATGTCTTTTGTATTTCGATCTATAAAAACACTATTAACCGATTTTATTACTGAAGGAATTGTGACTCTTTCCCAATCACTTCCTTTATTTGTAGATGTATACAAACCTCCATTATCGTCATTTAAAGCTGCATACAACGTTTCTGGATTATCTAAATCCATAACAATTCTTCTTACACTTGCATCTTTATGAAAACCATTGTTACTCAGTTCCCAAGTATACCCGCCATCAGAAGAACGATAGAATCCATAACCTCCTTTTGTTAATTTTTCCGCAGGAGAACCACTAATTTCTGCTATTTTAACAGTCGTTGAACAGAAATACATATTATCTGGATTCACAGGGTCTATAAGTAATGAATTTTGCGGCGCTAAATTTCGATATTCTGCATTAGCAGCTTCAAAAATGGTACTTATATTTTTCCACGTTTTACCTCCATCAGTTGTTTTACGTAATTTACCTCTATGTTCTTGTCTCCAAGCTAAAAAGTAAATCGTATTTGGCTCTTTTGGATGCACCGCCACCGTAGAAATTGAATGTGCTCCGTGGTTTCCACTATGATCATTTACCTGACCTTCTATCTGTTCTACAGCTACAGCTTGCTTATCTGGCCACCCCTCTAAATCTGTTGTTTGCCATAAACCGTGTTCTCCACTACATAACAATCTTCTTTCCGGAATTCCTGTTTCAAGTAACATAAATCTTCCTGGTAAATTACTATCTCCACGACCAATCCATTTTCCACTACCCTTTGATGTTTCAAAATCATCTATTTGCTTCCAAGTTGCACCACCATCTGTAGATCGTTGTGTTTGTTGACCAACTTCAATAAAAACATCTCCTATCGAATTGATTCCTAACACTCTGTTTCCAAATCGAGTTTCACTCATTTCTTCATAAGAACGACTTACATGAGAAAATTCAACATTTGCTCCAATAGGATTTCCTTTTTCTTTCCAATAATTTTCATCCTTGTTATTCAACCAGTATTCACCAGAACGTGCACAAATAACCCAAGTTTTACCACCGTTTTCAGTTTTCCAAGCATCACCTGGACCAAAACTTCTATCGTGACGTTGATTTGCTACTAAATAAATTTCATCTTTATTTGTTGGGTTTACCACTATTTTATTAAACGCTGAATACGTATTTTTAGGAATAATTGGATATAACTTTTTTGAATCTTCTTCTAAAAAAATACTCAAGGCTTTGTAATAGTTATTTCTATGCGATTGGTCATTTATTTCATTAAAATCAACACCTAAATCACCGGTAATACTTGTCCAGTTTTTACCGCTATCAATACTTTTATAAACACCTCCTTTTGTTGAAATACTTTTTCCTTTTGGCTCATACATTGTTTGCTCTACCAAGTACAACGCAAACTCTTTGGTGTCCTTATTATAATATGACGTTAAATCTCTTGGAATATTATTAGGTAAGCCTTTTGCTACTATCTCCCAAGACAAACCACCATCAAAACTATGAAACAAGCCCATGTTAGCAGCCATAACAACAGTGTTATTGTTATTTGGATCTACTATAATTCTCCCAACATCGGTATTTTTAGGTAGGCCTTTAGAAATCTTTTTCCAAGATTTTCCTTTATCGGTAGATTTGTATATATAACCATAAGAAGCATATTTAAAAGTAGTTCCATATGGATTAGCTCTCGTTCTTACATTATTTTTTACATTCCAAAAATCTCCAGCACCTACATACCAAATATTTTCATTGGTTGGGTCTACTGCCAATTCACTATGGCGCGTTCCTTCTTGTTCATAATACCATCCTTTTTTAAAAGAATTTAAATCATTAGGATCAATACCAACTTCTTTATAACTTTTACCTAATTCCTTCTTTTTTTGCCAAGAACGACCTCTGTCTGTAGTTTCATATACCCAACCATTCCAGTCTAATGCCATTCCAAAATCTGGATTTTGCATTGAAAACTCTATGTCTAAAACTCGTTTCATTTCAAGTCCTAAACCATCAGAATCTTTAATGGATTTCCAAGATTTACCGTTGTCCCAAGTTCCGTATGCAACGTGCATATCTGGACCCAAAAACATAACGCTTGGGTCGGTAGGATGACTCCAAAACGCTTCATTATAACCAGACATTCCTGGTCCAAAGTTTTTCCATTCTACATTTTGATCGGATGCTATTTTTGTATTTTTAATTTTATCGAAAAACTGAGAATCTGATTCACTTTTACAAGCGAAAATCAAAACTGAAACTAAAAGAATTAATTTTTTCATTTACTTAATTATTATTCTCCTAAATATTTTACATAAGTATAATACACACCATACTTACTTTTTCCTTCTATAAAATCGTTTTCTAAAATTGTTTTTCCCTTTTCAAGCTTCACAGTAAACAAAACCTCAGCTTCATCCTCTTTTATGTCTTTTTCAAGCATTTGATTTGCAATACTAATCCTAACTTTTTCAGGCGATATCGTTTCATACTTGAATAAATTCTTTGGATTTTCCGTTGGAATTCCTAAAATTGGCCCTGGACATTCTTTTGGCCATCGTCTGCAAGATATTTGATACAAGCCTGCTTTTTCTACTTTTAAAGCATGCTTATTATTGGTATTCTTCATTCCTGCAGCAACTTGTTCTGGTTTCCAAATTCCTGAATCCTCTCCAATAGCATGCTGAATAGTTAATTTAATTTCTTTTTGAGCTTCATTACCAACAACACTAAAAGGCAGTTCATAATACTCACGATTTTCTTTTACACGCTCTAAAAACTTAGCATTCTTTTTTAATAATTCTGATACTATTTTAGGATATTTATCAGCAAGATTAGTACGTTGTTTTGGGTCTTTTTCTATATCATAAAGTTCGTTACCATTAATCAATCTCCATTGATTTTTCATAATACACGTTTGATCCACATCTTTTGGTTGCCTCCAATCTTGCCTATGATGAATAAAACCAACTTTCGATTTTAATTTATTTTTTTCTCCAGTTAGCAAAGGCGAAAAATCTTGTCCGTCTAAATTCATTCCTTTCGGGATTTTTAAATTACACAAACCCGCCAACGTCGGAATTAAATCTACATGTTCTGCCAAACTATTAATGTCTTTTCCTCCTTGCACATTTCCATTAGGCCAACGAATAAAAAACGGAACTCTATGCCCTCCTTCTTGCTTACTTCCTTTTATTCCTCTATAACCTTTGTTATAACCTAACTTGCCATCTTTAGAATATCCAAATCTGGTTCCGTTATCACTCATAAAAATAAGAATGGTGTTTTCTAACAGCTTTTCATTTTCTAAAAATTGATGAAACTTCCCGAAATTCTCATCAATATTGGCAATCATACCATATAAATTGGCGCTAATAATATCTTTTCCTTCTAATTTTTTATAAGGTGCTGCATATTTTTCTGCAACAATTAAAGGATCATGAGGCGCATTTGTTGGTAGATACAAAAAGAATGGTTTTTCTTTATTTTTTTTGATGAATTTTGTTGATTCTTCAAACCAAACATCTGTACAATATCCTTCAAATTGCTTGGGTTTGTTGTTTACATAATACACATCGTCAAAATAACTATTCCCCCAATAATCAGATAATTCTCCAACACCTCCTGCTAAGTGATGCGTTGCTGTTTCAAACCCCATATCTGTTGGTCTTGTTGGGTAATTATCACCCAAATGCCATTTACCAAACATCGCCGTTTTATAACCATTTTGTTTAAAAACATCTGCCATGGTTTTGGTGTTTTGAGTTAAGGCATCGCGTCCTTTAAAAGTTGCCCACGCACCATTATTAATAGGATATTTCCCTGTAATAATTGCGGCTCTTGTTGGAGTACAAAGCGGACTTGTATGAAAATCTGTCATTCTTACAGATTCATTGTAAAAAGCATCAATATTTGGTGTTTTCAACCACGGATTTCCTTCGCAACCTAAATCTCCAATGCCTAAATCGTCTGTTAGAATAAGGATTACATTGGGCGGATTTTGGTTTATCTTACCTGCCCAAATAGTGTTTGAAATGAGTAAGCAACACACCAATAGATAAAAATAGTTAAAAGAGAATTTCATCATCATTTATTTAGTAACTTCTAGTGTTAAAATTAATTATTACTATTGATGAACTAGACAACAAATAGTTTATTCTTTACACTATATAGTTTTTTCTGCATAAAAAAGCCTAGTGCTGTTTATAACAACACTAGACTATAACTTTACATTTACATCAAAAAAACACGATAAACCCCTATATAACTGAGTCTTAATTATTTTAATGATTTTGTTTCTGCTGAAATACGCTCTCTTTGTTTACCATTTAAACCATGACTCAATAAATACTCAAATTTTGGTGTATTATGATGTTTTTTCATAGCGGGATCATTAACTTCAAGACTTAAATCACAATCAAAACGGACTAACACTACATGGTTTCTTTTCCAATCTCCATGAGGTCTTGCAAAGTGAGAAATTCCCCAAGTAATTCCTTGTCCATATTTTGTATCTGTAAATGCGTCTTTCACAAAAGGCCCACCAGCATCTGGCATTAAATCTACCGAAGCAGCAACCTCAAAATTCACCCAATCTTTTGCATATTGAATGGTATTACTTTCATTTCCGTCTCTAATTGCAAAAGCAGCAACGCCTTCTTTAAATGGAAACAAAGTTGTTTCGTGTCCAGAATTCATAATCGGATTTAATTCATGCTTTTTAAAAGGTCCAAGTGGATTCTCTGCAATTGCCAAACCATGCATTCTTACATTTCCTTTACCTTCTTTTTTGTTTTTTCCGAAATCGGATTTATAATACAAATAAATTTTACCATTATGTACTATTGGGTATGGATCATGAATTGAAAACTGATCCCAAGATCCTGCAGGTCCATTCGGAATTACATCTTTATGATGAGGCGTCCAAGGTCCGTTTGGAGAATCTGAAGAAGAAACCGCCACCGGACAATTATCTCCACCACTTTTACCTGGTGCTTCAGAAAAAGCTTGATAATACAAGTAATACTTCCCTTTAAATTTTAAAATATCGGTGGTTGTTACAGAGCGATGCCCAATATTAGGTTTTGCAGGTCTTGGCACTGCAACGCCTTGTTCTTCCCAAGTAAAACCATCTTTTGAAGTTGCATAAAAAATATCCGATAAATCCCAATCTGCAGAAGGAATTGTATCATTAGATTCTTCAACTCTTGGTATGCCTACAGGAGCTGTTGGAGTTTCTCTATGTGTATACCAAATATAGTATTTTCCGTTTTCAAAAATAACTTTAGAAGGATCTCGACGAGAAATAGTTCCATCTCCATTATTATAATCAAATCCCTTTAGTTTTGTATATTTAAATTGCGTAAACAACTCATTTGTTTCTGGTCTTACGCCCATATACGCATCGTAATTTCTGTTCATTGCGGCGCTTAACGGCATATTTGGTTTCTCTTCTGGTAAATCGAACGGAAAAAAAGTAGTTGCTTCTTTAGTTTGCACCGTTTTTTTAGAAGTGTCTTGCCCACATGATGTTAGCATAAAGCTAAGACCAATAAATGCATAAAATATTTTGTTCATACTTATAAATTTTAAAGTTTAATTATTTCTGTTGATGTGTCTATTATTCCCAAAAAAGTTTGTCTACACTTACACCATAACCAGGATACATCACACTCGAAATATACCATTGTTTATCTTCTCCTTGAAAAATTTCTGGAGCATGGGCATTTAATATTGTAATTTGTTTTTCTTGATCTGTTCCAAAATCCATTAAATCATCCGAAGCAAATACATGCGCTTTATGTGTGTAAGCTCCCAGTAATTCAATACGATCCCAAGAACCTTTTTCCCAGGCACATACAAAAAGATAAAAAGTATCATTGTGAAATATTACAGATGGAGATTCAGGATCAAATTCATTCGTTACTAAAATTGTTTTGGCTTCAGACCAATTTAGTAAGTCTTTTGATGTTCTCATTCTCACGCATTTTTCTGAACAATAGGTCATATAATAAGTTCCGTCATGCAAAATTAAATTAGGATCTCTTGCTCCTTCTTCCTCTTCGAAAAAAGTTCCTTTTGGTGTCCAATTATTTAAATCTGGTGAAGTTGCCAAACGCATCGGGCTATGCCCATACACCATATAATACAAATTGTCTTTTTTAATAATATACGGAGCGTGATTTGCTGTAATTTCTCCCGGACGTTCTTTTGGAGTTAGTATTTTAGGTAAATCAGAATAATGATCTACCGACAAGGTTTCTTTAAAATTAGTTACCGAAGATATTGCATGAAAAGAAGCAAATTCGCCTTGATGAATGCTCCCTAATTTAGGATCTGTATACGGATGCGTAATTCCAAAAATATGCCATTTACCATCTTCTGCTTTTACAAACGTATGATCATTAGGAATCCATCTTTCGTAAAACTTTCCTTCTTTAAGTACTTTTGTATCTGGTCCAAAAAACACATCGCCATCTGGCTGATACACCTCAACAAACTTATTCGCTTGTTTCGGAATTAATACTGTTTTTGATGTTTTACTTTTACATTGAACCAAAAATATTGATACAACTATAAGCAATGTTAATTTAGTTTTCATAATAGATCTAATTTTTGATGTTCATTTATTTAACACGAATTTCTTCAATTTCCCAAGTTCCAATATTCGTATCAGAAACAGGTTGCATAGCAATTTGCATTAGCTTTTCCTTTACCTCTTTAAATTGAGATAATTGAATGGTATATTCTTTAAACTCTCTATCGTTTGAGCTAATTGGAATACTTACCCATTCTTGTTGCTCCCATTTAATTGGATCGGTCTTCTTCCAAAAACCTTTCTCAAGATCTCGTGTATACAAGGCCAGTTTCAATTGCTTAGCATTGCTCTTATTTTTAATTGAAATAGTGAAATGAGTACACTCTCCCGTATCGGTATAAAGCCACGGAGCACTTTCTATAAGTGCATTCTTATCTGAAATTTCACCTTGTATCTTACCATTCTTAAATGAAAGTGAAGTACCTTCTAGAGCTTTCCACCCCATCGTAGAATTTTTAAATTCAAAAGGTCTTCCGGGTGCGGGATACATACTATCATCTTCGGGAATAATGATGGTTTCATCTTTATTGAAAAACACAGGCTTTAAACTCGCACCACGGTAAAATGCACTGATATCATGATTTTCCTGTAACACGTATAATTGGTCTTTCCATTCGAAAAAACTGGTATGTCCACCATATAAAAACGCACCTTTAAATGTATAGGGCCCATATAAATTTTTGGACATAGAATACCTGCTTCCATACACTAAATAATACCAACCGTTTCGTTTGAAAAGCGTAGGTTTATCTTCCACTTTTAGACTGTTCCCTTTTTCATCCTGAACGATTATTTTTTTAGGCTTGGTTGATAGCGATTTCATGTCCTTAGCCAAAGTTGCCATGTAATAGGTTCCGGCACCAAAACAAATCGTGTACACATTATTTTCAATAAATATTTCGGGATCGTACGGATGCCCTGTAATTATATTTTTTGGAAGCAACGGCTTACCTAATAAATCTTTGTATTCTCCTGTAATTTCATCGGCAACCATTACGCCTGTATTGATGTTTCGGTTCGAGAAAAACCAATAATACTTTCCGTCTCTTTCACAAACATCACCTGCCCAACAATTGGGACTATCTCCAATATAAGTATCCTTTGGGGAAATATTTCTATGATGTTTCCAATTTACTAAATCATCAGAAGACCATACTTCCCAACGATCCATACGAAAAGAGCCTTTACCATCCCATGATTCATCATGACCACAAATCACATATACTCTATCATTTTCAACCCATGCATGTGGATCGGCCATACCATGTTCGGGAGCTATCACGTCTACCTTTATGGCGTTGGAGTTAATACCATAATTGGCATTCTTTTGTTCTTTTGTTGATGAACCACAACTACTTAAGAGTAGCATGCTCGTTAATAAAAAATAGGCTATCTTCATTTCAGTAAAATCAATTTATTCTTCTATTATTATTGGTTTCTTTATTCTAATCGGAGGCAAGTCAAAATGTACCTTTTTAATATCTATATTCTTTTTCGTAATGTTTTGTCCAGCTTTAATGAGCACATCACCGCAACCTTCATCATGCCCACCGAAACTTATTTTTTTTGATGTAGTAGTTCCTCCAAGAAATTGGTTTAAAGCAACTGTACCATCCTTTTTGATTCCAATTCTTATATTTTCTCCCTCTCCAATTGAGAGGTATTGCGAAACTTTTTCGGATGCATTAAAGGTATTACCAGCAATATAAATATTACGTGGACCATAAGCATGTACATCTCGCTTGCAATCTTTATTGATATTTCCTTCCGTTGCACATGCAATACTTGCTCTACGCTCGTTACTTCCGTGCACATAATAGGTCCAGCTTTTATAGGTATCGCTTGGGCGTTGCTGCGTTGCGCGCTTATGTCCTTCAGTACCACTAATGCGTATGTATAAATAGTTTTTGCTTACAGTGTTAGGCATTTGGAATGTATTATCATAGATTTCCATATTATGTGTACACTGCTCCAAATGAATTGCCTGACATCCACCTCCTGCATTATCTACGATTCCCATAAATTGGTTGTTCCTAATAATAACATCGGCTGTTTGTACCATGCCTATGTTAAACTTCCTACTTTTTTCAAAAATGCAATTCTGAATAATGGTTCCGTTTAAACTCGTGCTCTCGGTATATCTTCTGCCTGTTCCATCTCCACTATCTTCTCTGTCATTTCCGTTATCGCTATTTATAGCACTTTCGTAGCCTTCTTTAAAAACACAGCCGTCTATCATTACTTTTTCCACGCTTACAATTAGTTCTCCGCCTCTTAAATTAGTATTCCTATTAAAAATTTGAACTGGATAATAATCGATATTAGAAAAAACACAATTCTTTAAAACCAAGCCATCAGTTGCATATGCGCGTTGGGCAGTTATTGCATTCCAAATAGAATTAGTAAATTCTACCTCTTCAAAATGATGTGCTTTGCTTTTGTTAAATTTGAAGATACAACTCCCAAAACTTTTTTGATTATCTCCGCCATCAATGGTTAAGTTTGATATAAAGGCAGCATCACCTACCGCATCAATAAACACTCCTCTCTTAGCAGTTAATTTAAGTACAGTTTTACCAATACCGCTCCCTTCTAGGATTAAGTTATCGTTTTTTAAAGTGATAGGATCTGAAAATTTATACGTTCCAGCGGGAAAGATAATTTTTGTTGTTTTTCCGTCTTTCACCCATTTTAAAATGTCGTCAGTATTTTTAGGATTGGCTACTCTTTCTTGAGCCTCAAGCATAACTGAACTGAAAAGTCCAATAAGCACTAGTGCTATTATTTTTATTATATTATATTTCATCTGTTTAAAATTTATTTAATAATTAATTTATCGGCGACTATTTCTCCCTTAAACGTTTGCATTTTCAGAATGTAAACGCCTGGAATTATATTACTTAAATCAAGTTCTTGTTGATTAATTTCTTGTTGTGAAAACTGTTTAACTACCTGCCCAGAAAAGGTTACAATATTTGCACTTTTAAGGTGATAAATCTTGTTTAGTTTTATAAATTTAGATGCAGGATTTGGGTAAAATAAGGGTTTATTTACAATGAGCGAATTTGGTAGCCCCAATGTGCCTTCAACAACTATGGGTTTTGTAAGTCTAACGGCCGGTAAATCGTATGACACATCGCCAATATCTATATTCGATTCAAGTATCCCTTGGTTGGCACGAATTAACACATCTCCACAACCTTCATCTTTCCCTGTGAATGTAATTTTCAAAGTATTGTCATCTCCACCCATAAATTGGTTTAAGGCAAGAGTTCCATCCTTTTTTGTACCGATTTGTATATTTTCTCCTTCCGTAAAAATGATAAACCTAGAAATTTTTGTGGAAGCATTAAAAGTGTTACCCGCAATATAAACATTGCGCGGACCATAAATATGAACCTGACGTTTACAATCTGGATCAATGTGTCCTGTACTAGTACAAGTTGTACTTGCGCGTCGTTCGTTACTTCCGTTATATTCATAGGTCCATGTGGCGTAGGTATTACTTGGTCTTTCTTGGGTTACTCGTTTATGCCCTTCGGTACCATGGAAATAGATGTATTGATAAGCCTGATCCACGGTATTTGACATATGAAACGTGTTATCGTAAATCTCGAAATTGCGTAAGAATTGCTCAAAATGCAGCGCCTGACCTCCACTACCTGTATTATCAGCAATGCCCATAAATGTATTGTTGCGAATAATTACATCGGAAGTTTGCACCATTCCTATATGGAATTGCATTGTTTTTTCGAAAAGGTTATTCGTAATCTCAGTTCCACTTAAACTGGTACTTTCTGTATAACGAGTTCCCGTTCCATCACCACTATTTCTGCGGTCGTTACCATTATCTGAAATAATTGCATTCAGATATCCAGATCTGAATATACAGCTGTCGATAACAACCTTATCTACCTTAACGATTACCTCTCCATTCCGAGAAGCCGTATTACGGTTAAAAATTTGGATTACTCCGTCGTCTATATTACTAAACTCGCATCTTTTTACCACCATACCATCGGTAGCGTAGCCCCCAAATGCACAAATTGCTCTATATACTGAATTGGTAAAATGTACCTCCTCAAACCTGTGGTTTTTACTTTTATTGAATCGAAAAATAGCATTCCCCCAAGTCTTTTGATTCATGCCACCATCAAAAGTTAGTTTGGTAAAAAACCCGTTACTTCCTTTAGCATCAACAAGCGAATTCTTTTTGGCGTTAAGTTTTAGAATGGTTTTATTTTCTCCTGCGCCTTCAAAAATCATGTTATTATTCTCTAAACTAATAGGTGTAGAAAACAGATAAGTTCCTTCTGGAAACGAGATTTTTGTAGTGATGCCGTCTTTACACCATTCAATAATTTGTGGCGTATTATTAGGGTCTGCTATTCTGTCTATAGCATGAACATTAAGATTAATCGTAATTACTAGAAGTATACATAGAATTGCTTTCATCATAATTTATTTATTATAAAACGTTCTGTTTTCCTGATGTCTTTTGATGAAGAACCTATTAATACATTAAATGCTCCCGGTTCAAATACCCAACGATTTTCTTTTTCCCTAAAGAATGAAAAATCATCTTTATCTAACAAAAATTCGAGCTCTTTTGTTTCTCCTGGTTCTAATTCAACCTTATTAAAACCTTTTAATTCTTTCTGTGGTCTATCAACAGAACAAACAGGATCATTTACGTATAGTTGAACAACTTCTTTTCCTTTAACTTTTCCAATATTAGTGATTGCAACTTTTATTTTTACTTCTCCAACTCTTGCTAATTGAGAAACTTTAAGGTTGTTATATTCAAATTGAGTGTAACTTAATCCATGTCCAAATGAAAATGAAGGTGATAGTCTGTGCTTGTCAAAATATCTGTATCCTACATAAATTCCTTCATTATAGGTAATTTTATCATCATACGAATAAAAATCATCTGGGTATTGAGAAATTGATTTGGGAATAGAAACAGTAAGTTTTCCGGAAGGATTTACATCACCAAAAATAATATTACCCAAGGCATTACCTGCTTCTTGACCAGGGAATCCGGCATAAATAATCGCCTTTACCTCATCTTTCCACTGTTCACACACAACACCTGAGGTGTATGTTACGACCACTACATTCTTATTCACTTTTGCAACTTCGCGAATTAGATTTTCTTGTGCTCTTGAAAGGGATAAACTTTCGGTCTGATTTAATTTTTCATTTCTATCTTTAGACTCTGATTCGAGTTTACCCGAAGTTCCTACAGGCATAATAACTACGTCTGATTTTTTAGCCAGTTCAATTGCTCTTTTCAAATACTCATCGTTATCATAATCCCAAAGTAAGATACATTGATTGCTTGGACTAAACTTACGGAATTCAACACGGATGTTATGCGCTCCAGCTTCTAAATAAGTGTTGCCAACAGCGTATCTGTCCCAGTTTCCACTGTCTCTATATTTATTTATGATTTCAACGCCATCAATAAATACTTTAGCCTTTCCAAAGGCTTTCACTTCAAAGCTATAATTCCGACTTTTAGGTGCTATAATTTTTCCTTTCCACCTTACCGAAAATCCTTTTTTTGAACCACTCTGGTATTTATTTCCCTGTTCGATAATATCAGGTATTTTATGCCAAATGAAAGATATCTCGGGGTCTATTTTATTCGTTGCTTTACCTTCGAGATTGTTATTCCCAAAATATTCGGCATTTAAACCTGGTTTATTATTCTTTGTCTTAAAAAAGTCACTTTTAATAATAGAAAAACCGTGTTCTGCCAAGCAACCAGGTTCATAAGAAACATTGATGTTACTACCTGCTTTATTTTTTACACCTGCAAATGGCGTACTTGTTTTTTTGTAAGGAGCTTCCACATGTGCACTTCCTCCTCCTTGCAATAAATGATAGCTTTTTTGACCTTCTCTAAAATGGTTGCCGTATTCACCATTAGGACCAATAACAGCAATATTTTTCACCTCATTTCGGTTAATTGGCAACAAATCATCCTTGTTTTTCAATAAAACCATACTTTCTTCGGCTACTCTACGAGCCAATTCAATATTTTCATCTGTAGCAATTAAATCTAACTGATATTCTGGAGTTTTATCAAAAACACCTGATATAAACATCACACGAAGTATTCTACGAACTTGTTCATTTATCTGTTCTTCTGAAATTTCACCATCCTTAATTGCTTTTAACACATCGGCAACTATATATTTTTCGGGACGAGGCATCTCTAAATCCAAACCTGCATCAATCATTCTTTTAAAAGATTTCCCTGAGCCAGACCAATCGGTCATAACAACGCCTTTAAAACCCCATTCCTTTTTTAGAATATCATTAATAAGGTGTTTATTTTCAGAAGATTTAAAACCATTTACATAATTATACCCAGTCATAATGCCTAAAGCACCTCCTTCTTTTACCGCCGTTTTAAAGCCTGGGAGATAAATCTCACGAAGTGCTCGCTCCCCAACTTTTACATCAATATAATTACGTTCACGTTCCTGATTGTTACAAATAAAGTGTTTTAAAATAGCAATATTACCCTCAGATTGCACCCCTTTAACATAGGCCTTTGCAATTTGTCCGTTTAAAAAAGGATCTTCCGTGAAATATTCAAAACTTCTCCCGCAACGCAAGTCTCTAATGATATTCATACCCGGACCTGCATTAGATTGTCCTCCAGCGGCATTCAATTCCTTACTCATAGAATTAAGCGTTTCTTCAACTAATTCTGGATTCCAAGTACACGCCATATTAATAGGTGTAGAATAATAGGTACCGGCCTTTTTAATATATCGAACGGCGTTAACTCCAGTCGGTCCATGATAAATTTTAAAAGCAGGAATACCTAAACGATTATTTATCTTGGTTCCATCATATTGTCCCGGACCATGCCCTTTAAGACGCATTCCACTAGTAAAATCTATTTTTTCTTCTAGTGTCATGCGTTGCATTAAATCTGTAACACGCTCCTCTACATTTTTACTTTTATCCTTGAACAAAAAACCTACTTCTTGCGAAAAAGCTGAAGTGCATATTATAAGTGCAGTTACTAAGAGTTGAATTTTTTGTTTCATTTAATATTTTTTAATTAATGCTTTTTAATTAATTCAATAAGCATAAATTGAACACCTTCATCATAAATCACATGCTCTTCTTCGTATAAACCTGTGTTTTCATCTGATTATTTTTCAGCTATTGGTTGTGGAATTTGAGCTCCTGTTTTTTTCAAGTAGCTCATCAATTTTTTATACATTTTAGCAACTTTTTTAGGATATTTATCTGCTAAATCTGTTTTTTCATAAGGATCTTTAATCACATCAAATAATTGCTTTTTGTTATGATGATAATGATTAATCAATTTATAATCCCCAACACGAATAGCACTTGCTGGATAACTTCCCTCACCTTGATAATGTGGAAAATGCCAATACATAGCCTTGTGTTCAAACTTCCCTCCATTAAATAAAGGCACAAAACTTTTACCATCTACATGTTGTTTTGGTTTTTGCGGTAATCCTGCCATTTCCAACAAAGTTGGATAAAAATCCATGCTTGTAACAGGTACATTTGTTTGCATTCCAGCTTTAGAATGTCCTGGCCAATGAATTAAAAGAGGCGTTCTCATTCCACCTTCAAAAACATAGGTCTTCCCACCTTTTAAAGGTTCGTTAGACGTTGGATGTCCGCCCATAAAACTAGAACGTCCGCCATTATCACCCGTAAATACAATTATAGTATTTTCATACAATCCTTCTTTTTTTAAAGCAGCTACCAACTTCCCGATGTTTTTATCTAACGTATATAATTCACCTGCATATTCAGCGTCATCTTGTCTTGCTTTTATTTTTTTATGTGTGAATTCGTAATCATTCCAAAATGCACCATTTTCAGGAAGGTTGTTTGCTTTTTTCTGAAATTTTGTACGCAATTCATAAGATGTTTCAATGGGTGCATGCATCGCAAAATGCGATAAATGAAGATAGAAAGGTGTATCTCTTTTTTCAGAAACAAAATCAATTGCTGCATCGGTTAACAAATCTGTAAAATTATCTCCTTCTTTAGCATTTGGAAAAAACTGTGGATTATCCCAAAACGGATAAAACATCGTACACTTATTAGACTCAATTACCGCTGTTTCAGAATCGAAACCATGGTTTTTAGGTCCGCCTGTTTCCTTAAAACTACCTATATGCCATTTTCCCATAAATGAAGTTTCATAACCTGCCTCCTGAAATGCTTCTCCTATCGTTATTTCACTCTCTTGAATCCCTTGTACTTTTGGTTTTGGACTAAAAACAGTTGCTTTTTCTCCTTTTTTTGTAAAGGCTCTATTCAATCCTGGCAACCATTGTGTAATACCATGTCTTGCTGGGTTTTTTCCTGTTAAAATACTTGTTCTGGTAGGAGAACACATTGGGCTTGGCGTATAACAATTATCAAAACGCATCCAATCTTTTGCGAGTGCATCAATATTCGGTGTTTCGTAAAAAGTACTTCCGTTGTACCCAACATCCATCCAGCCAAAATCATCAATAAGTATAAATACAATGTTTGGTTTTTGATCTTGGTTACTCTTAAAATTAGTTTTTTGGCCTACACTTAATAAGCTGGTAAAAAGGGTGAAAATTAAAATCAGTTTCTTCATTTTTTATAATTTATTTTTATTTTAAAGCTCGTTCAAATCTTTATTTAATAATTTTTTAGAAATATTATTAAGTGTCTCAAAGTCACCTTCAAAGTGATAAGTTTTATGAATATGTTTTATTGCTTCATTTGGTTGTAATTCTTTTGTGCTAGATGAAGTTTCTAGTTCATAAAATGGTCCTAATTGATCACCATTTTCTAAAGGCCCGTCGTTATAAGAGTTAATAACATCTCCACCATAAGGATTTTCTTGATCTCTCCAAACAGAATTTACATAAGTTGTATCTCCTTTAAAACTATATTTTACAATAGTTAGCGTTTGTTTATCAGCATCAAAACTACCAATATAAGGCGTAACATTACGTGGTGGTATTCCTAATTTAAACCTTGCTGTACCATTTCCTTTAAACATTACATGTTTGTCTGTTGTTGTTAATCTTCCTGGAGGAATTGTTCCAAAATACGACGTATTTAACGCTAAAGAATCTTTATACGGAAGAATTACCGTTGTATTTTCTGAAGGCATAAACATTCCTAAAATCCAAATAGAAAGTAATCCTGTTTCTTTTGACCATGCTTTAGTTCCTTTATTAAAAATCTCATTATAAGATTGATACCCTACAAAATTAAGATTTTCACTTAATTCAATTCCTAAATCTTTTTCAATCTCACTTTTATTAAATATTGATACCGTACGTTTTACTTCAATATTAAAAATAGTTCCTTGTGCGTTTACCAAATTCATCTTTTTTGATAACGCTACAGAAGTATCAGATTGACTTTCTAACGAAAAAGCCTCCGTATCAATTTCCTTTGGCGTAAACCAGTCTTCAAAGCTATAAGAGGTTCCTTTTTTAAAGAAAATTGAATATTGACCTCCTTCTGGACCAATCCAAAAACGATCTTCTCCTCCAAAAACATTGATATGTTTTTCAAACTTACCCGAAGCAATTAAATCGTAATTTGTCCATCCATAACTAATTCCTTCAAGTCCGTTTGCAGTACTTGTCATTACCCTTCCTTGATAATCGGGCAACACAACCAACTGACTTTTCCCATTATTCTCCGTTAATGTTACTGTTTTTTGATAGGTTTTTAGAAAATCTAAGTCAAAACCAAACGATCCCTTAACAGGTGATTTAGTACAACTAACTATCATTAAAAAACAGATAGAAATAAATGTACTTACTTTTAAAAATTTTGTCATTATAAGTGATTATTAATTGATTTTTATCGACACTAATTAAGAAAGTATTTTAGTGTTCATTATTGAATCTTTCTTCCAAACAAAAGTTCAAGTTTGTTTTATGTAAAAATCACTATTTTTATTATTATTTTTCAATTTATTGAATAACAAAAACTATTCAGCTCTAAATTATTACTAGTCAAAAACTAGACAAAATAAATTTAAGGCAATAAATATACTGTATACTAAAAACTTATGGTCTTATACTATTTTTAATTTCCTATTCAAAAAATAAAGTCTACTAGATTTCTTATATTTGAATATGCGACTAAAATCCATAAATACATTCGCCTTATTTATTTTGTTTTCATTTGTTTTTTTAAATAAAAACTATGGACAAAAGAATGATTCATTATTAAAATATGAGTTAGATATTTCTGATAAAAAACCGACTTACGCTGAGATTTATTCGGACAGTAAAAGTTATAAAGAATTTAGCGATTCTTATAACTTAGCGGTTAAAAATAAGGATACCCTTTCTATAGTGTCCTTTAGAATAAAACTAAGCAATTTTGATCGTTTTCGTGGAAATTACGATATGGCTTTTGATAAGTTATGGGAAGCCTTAGTTATTGCTGAAGAAAAGAAAATGCAACCTCAATTGGTCTTAATCTATAGAGGTTTGGGTATCCTCTATGATCTTTACAATAAAGATAAATTGGCTTTAGAGAATTTAGAGAAATCTTTAAGTTTAGGAAAACGGTTATTGCTTGCCAAAGAAATTAAAAAAAATGAAGTAGCGTCCTGCTATTTTAATATCGCTGGTTTTTGGCGCGTTAGAAAAGAGTATAAAAAGGCTTTGGTGTATTTAGATTCCTGTGTTTCTGTTCATAAAAAATCAAAAATACTACCTTATGTAATGACAGACAGAGGTTATTGCTATTTACAACTAGGAAATTTGGGTGAAGCAGAAAAGTTATTGTTCGGAGCAAAACATCACCTAGAAAAAATAGAAGCCACTTATTTAGTGACCAACTTATCATTTATTGGTGACCTTAAAAAAGAACAATACAAATACAATGAATCTCTTAAATATTATAATGAGAGCTTAGAACTACTTGAAAAAAGGGGTTTACATTTAGAATTAAAACCTGATTTACTTCAGAAAATTGCTGAGATACACATCATAAACGGTGATTTGTTAAAAGCAGTAAATCATATGAAAGCTTCTAAAATTAGCTATGAGAAATTATTCGGAACTACTAGTAAACAAAATCAGCGGCTGTTTGAGATTAAAAATAAATACCTAACAGAAATTACTGAAAGTAATAAGTTAATTGACCTTCAAAAAGCGGTGATTGTAGAAAACAACAAAAAAGTATTTAGAATCTTAATCATATTTGGTTTTGTAATAATTGGAGTAATAGCCTTGTACTTGTTTTATTATCAAAGAAATAGAATTAAAAAACTTTCTTTAATAAGTTCTTTAGATAAAGAAAAAAACAAAGCTGTATTAAGAATTAAAAGCAAGGAATTAACAGCACATGCGCTTCAAATGATAGAAAAAGAAGAGGCCATACATGCATTGCTGCTAATTGTTAAGAATTCTGATTTGGCTTCCTTTAAATCTTTAGAGCATAAATATGCTAAAGGTTCAGATAAATCGTGGGAAGAATTTAACAAACGATTTACAGAAGTAAATGTAAATTTTTACGAGAGCTTATGTAAAATACATCCAGACTTGTCTGCTACTGAACTGAAACATTGTGCGTTGATTAAATTGAATTTCAACAGTCACGAAATGTCTAAAGTATTAAACATCTCCGTGCAAAGCGTTCATACATCAAGATACAGAATTCGAAAGAAAATTGGTCTGAATAAGATTGAAAGTTTACAGACCTATATAGGTTCTATATAAGTCTGCATACATCTTATTTAGTCTCTATTTTTTGTACTTGCAAAATAGCAGTTGTAACAAAACCACCTTTGTCAGAAAACTGAACATCAATCGTATTTGTTCCTTCTTTTAAAACTTTCATTTCTATTGGAATTTCTAAAACACCAAAAAATTGTTTTCTGTTTTTTTGATCATAGCCCCTAATAACATCACCTTTTATTGTGATGCTTTTTCCATTAATAACTATTTTAGGAAGCAACGTTTTAGAATGATTTCTAGAAACACCCAAGCGAAGTATCGCTTTACCTTGCCCTACTGAAACGTCTTTTATTTTAAAAACAGCAGACTTGTTAGCCAAAATTGGCTGTAAATAACTGTCTGAATAATATTTTTTACTAACAGCTTTCTTATTAAAATCTACGGCCGATTTAAAATTATACGTAATAATTACAGTTTCACCTTGATTCAGTTTTACAGATTCTGGTGCTTCCTTTTGTTTTGTATCCTCAAAAACAGCTTCTTTATCTTTATAAACAGACAAACGTTTAATTTCTACATTTTTAATTTTTTGTCCTTCAACAAAATTCAACTTTACAGTTTGAGGTCCATCTTTTATATTATTTAGCACTACATGCAATTGCTTTCCGTTTACAAAAGCTTGACTTTGCATATCTATTTCAGAACTATTGATACAAACACGATCTCCTGCTACATCCTTCCATAATTTAAAGAAATTTACTCTTGGCGTATATTCCCAATCACTAGACTTATCAAGTCCTTTATACCACAAAGAAGACTTAGAATACATAGAAGTTGCTGGTTGTTTATTCATTGTAAAAGGAATGGTAAACTCGATTCCATCTCCTCGTTCAATAAAGCTCATCACCATGTTATTTTGCGATAACAAGGCTTGCGAATTTGTAATAGGATTGTAATTTACAACACCTTTCTTTTTACCAAAACCGGGTTGATTTGGTACCAAACGCCCATATTCTGAAATGGCAATAGGTTTTACTTTGTGCAACTTAATAAAACTATAATTTTCTATGATATCTAAAATAGCCTCTACATTAGAACCAGATCTACGACCGGTTTTATTGTTGATACCAGAACCATCATATAAATGAACAGAAAACACATCTACCTCTGTACCAGCGATGTCTATAAATTTCTTATAACGCTTATTCCAAACCCCAAAATTTTTAGCTTCAAACTCTGGAAAAGCGCCACCATAACCCATAATTTTCATATTTACTAATTCTGGTGTAGCATGAATTTTTTTCCCTAACTCTCTGTGTAATTCCATTACACGCGTATTTATAGCATCAACTTTACTACTGATATACTTTCTTTTCTTTTGTTTTCCTTCAGGATAAAAATCTACGGCATGCACCATTGGCTCATTTAACGGCTCAATATATTTTGGTACATTCGGTTCTTGATAACGATAATAATCAGCTACAAAACTGGTTAATTCATCCATATAAGTTGTCATATCTACTTGAGAATAATCCACTTTTTTATCGTAAAAAAAGTCTTTAGGAGCCGTTGACGTAATACGATTTTCAACCTCTCTAACTCCACTATATTTTTTTTTGATGATAGGAAACACACCATTTTTAGGTTTCTTTATCGGAGAATCTAATAAACGGGCTCCTCTGTATGTAGGATTTAAATTAAAATCATTTCTAAATTTTATCAACTCAGGATCATTGGCTTTAATATACCCATGAATATTTAAATACTTATCCCGTTTAAATTCAGTTTCATTACCAATAAAACGTTGGGTTTTATGATCTATTTCTACAACCACTTGTGCTTTTAAAGAAGAAATTCCTAAAACGGCACAAAAGACTGCTGCACTGTATATTTTTTTATGTATTGTCATTATTATTTTATCTTAAAAATTTAATTAATTATTTATTTCCTCCTTTATAATCTGAAATAGTTGGTATCCAAATTCTGTTATATTTTTCCACACCTTCAAACTCAATAAAACGATGCTCTGAAGTAGCATCTATTTTTTTTGCTAACTGATTCATAGCTTCTGGCTTTGTGTTTGGCCATTTACCTGTATCTAAACGTTGCATCATGGTTTCTATAGCGGCAATCCATTCTGCTTTGCTAAAAGAACAATGTCCCCAACTGTTTACATAAGCCGTTCGAAATAAATCTCCATAACCATTTTGCTTTACCAAAGCTTCATAACCTTGTGCAAGTGCAGGATACACCAAACCGTCTCCAATAGTATGAATTCTTAATAATGGAACTTTTGGTTGCCCAACGTGTGTTCTTCCTGGAGCACTCCAATATTTTAAAGCAACCTTATCTGGTGCAATTCTTTTAAAATTGTTAATCTTTTTAAGATCAGATTTCAAACTTGCAGTAGCTTCTTTATACAATTTTTTAACGGCTGCTTTGTAATCTTTATTTCCATTCTCAAACAAATCTTTATAATCTAAGCCTACATTTGATTTTAATTGTCCTCCACCAGAAATTTCAAGCATAGAAGTACCTTTTGTTCTTTGAGAAGGTATTAAAGCAATTAAACTATGAAACATGCTTTCTTGTAGCGCTTTAACATCTTTAGAATCTGGTTGCAAAACAGGTGCTTTTCCTCTACCTCCCCAAGCAGGCCATTGCCCAATTGTAATTGCTAAGGCAATACGAGCTCTTCCTGCGGCAGTTTTTTGAGCCTTTTTTAGAACAGTTTCCCAATCTCTTTGTAATTTTATTAATTCTTCTTTGGATAAATTTCCAAAATCTACAATTTGTAATTCTGGAGCTAACAAAGATTTTAAAACAAACAACGCATCTAAGTGTGTATTAGACATCCATTGACTTGTAGCTGCACAAGCCGCAATTGCACCATCTATTCTACTAGAATGTACTTCTGCCATACTTAAAGTAACGGTTCCACCACCAGAACAACCTAACTGAATTATTCTTTTAGGCTTACCAAATTTACTTTCAAAAACATCAAAAATGGAAATAAAATCGTGTGCTTCATGAGCAGGATCATAATTTTTAGACCTGTCCTTACGTCTTTTTGTACCAGACATTGCATAGCCTTTATTTAGCAATTCCATACAAGTATCACTATTGGCTTTATTAAAATAGTCTAAATCATTTAGTAGTGTTCCATTCCAATTTTCTGGAACACGAATCATATATGTTGTTTCTCTTATGGATAATTTACCTATTACTTCTTTGTATTTTACTTGCGAATTCATTTGAATTGAAATCACCAAAAAAAACACTAAGATTATTGCTTTTGTTATTTTCATAAGACTATTTTTCACTTTTAATAATTTTTTTATTCACCACATTTCCATCACTATCATAATGAATAAATTAAAATATGCTGCCTTTTATATTACAATTCCTATATTTATTCAACAATGACACTTTTAAGTACCCAATCTGCATTTGCTTGGTTTGGTGTAGGTTGTACTGCCAATTGGTGAAGATATTTTTTACTTGTTTTAAATTGTGTTAACGGAATGGTAACCTCTTGCCATTCGTCAGTTTTTTTAAGAGGAACCTCAACCCATTCTTCTTTATTCCAATCTACTTTCTTTGGTGCAACTCTAGTAAAACGAGTTGGATCATCATAGCCATTTAATGCTAGTTTTATAGAACTTGAACCACTTACATTTTTAACAACAATCTTTACTTGTTTGCATAAATAAATTGGAGTATGAATAAATGGAGTCGATGCAACAATGGCTCCAGCTACTTCTGATTTACCATAAATATAAGCCGATTCTTCATTTCTTATCAAACTTGTTCCCTTTTCACTTCTCCAACCTTGTGTAGAATGTTTAAAGTCATAAATACGTCCAGGCAATGGGTATTCAAAATTATTTTTAGGAATATAAACGGTATTGTCTTCGTTAAAATACAACGGTCTCATCTGTACGCCCCGATAAAAGGCATTGGTTTCATGATTTTCTTGAATACTATACCATTGTCCTTTCCATTCAAATACACTTCCATGACCTCCATCAATAAACTCACCTTTATAAATATAAGGTCCTTTTAAGTTTTTTGACATGGAATATCTGTTTCCCCAAAATAAATAATACCAATCACCTCGTTTAAAGGTTGACGGTTTGTCTCCTGTTGGCCTTCTAGTACCGTCTTCATTCTGTACAATAATTTTTTGTGGTTTGTCTGCTAAAGAAATCATATCATCTCCCAGAGTAGCCATGTAGTACTGACTTACACCAAAAATAATGTGGTAAACTCCGTTTTCTTCATAAATTTCTGGATCGTATGGTTTCGTTTTAGCAATACCTTTGTCTAAAAGAGGTTTTCCTAAAGCATCTTTCCAAGGTCCTTTTATGGATGGAGCAACCATTACACCTGTATTAAAATTACGGTTAGAAAAATACCAGTAATATTTACCATCTTTAGTAGCTAAATCACCTGCCCAACAATTATCTTCATCACCTATATAAGTCTGAGTTGGTAAAATTTTCAATTCATGCTTCCAGTCCGTAAGATTAGCAGTAGACCAAAGCTCCCATCGATCCATATGACAAAAATCTACAATATTCCAATCACGATCATGCCCACACATTGCATATAAAGTATCATTTACAATAAGTACATGAGGATCTGCAAGTCCTCTATCTGGCGCTATTGAGTTTACTGAAACAGCTTTACTATTATAACCTGGAATTTTATTTTCTGATGATTTTTCCTTGGAAGCACATGCACTTAAAAAGAGCATAGACAGACTTATAATTAGTAACTGATTTTTCATTTTTATAAGATTTAATAAAGTACGAAATTAATCAATTACCAAAAATTACTACAGAACGTATAGATAAAATCACAAAACAAATAACCCATAATTATAAATCAAGAGCAATACAAAAGTTAAACACCTCCTTTACCATAGGAGATGTTTAACTCTATTTACATAAATAATACAACTTATAGCCATATAATTATGAGTTGCACTTGTATCATTAGATTGAGTCGCATCTCTAAAATTCCCAGAAAAATTTTATGCCTCTACCACTTGATAAGAACATAACGTTTCTATTTATACTCTTTTAAGTTTATTAATTGAGATGATGCTAATTTCACTTTAAGATAGCCCTCCAATTTCTAAAGAAACAAACGTATAATTTAGACCATTAAAAAAAATCTATTACACGTTCATACGCTATTAAAAGTAGATAATGTTTCTCTTTATGTTGCACTTTGCAACATAGTTGTTATAATTTTACAAGTAAGATGAAGAAGTAAAATACAATTCAACCTTAATTAATAAGTTTTTATTGCTTACTATATAATTAAACAAAAATAAATTAGCCTTATAATTATTGAATTAAAAAAATGGTTTTATGATAAATCTATATATGGTAGAATTCAGATATATTCTAACTTAAAAATATTAGTTAACAGATTTTATTTGGCTTAATTATAGAAGATAAAATGTAAAATCCAAACTACTTTTTTATGTATTAGTTACTCATATAAAAACTACTCCATTTTCCATATTCTAAGGAAATTGATTTTAAAAGATTCATCATTATTCGTTGATATACTATTTTCTAAATACGTTTGTATATCATTAATTCTATCACTCCCAGAAGGATGCGTAAAAGTACTATTTCCTAACAAGTTTTGTAAAAAAGGAAAGTCTGTACTTAATAAACTAAACTCTTTATTGAGTTTTGATTTAATTAAATGAATTGCAATTAAATCTGCTAAATATTCTGCTTTTTTATAATCGTTTGTTATTGCTCCCTTAGGAATACTTCCTTGCAAACCAAAAATTTTTGCTTGTGATATTGTTACAATATGTGCCACTTCATGTGATAAAGCAAATAGTTGAATATGTTTTTTTGTTACGTTTATCAAACCTTGGCTTACTTCTACATGCCCAAAACTAGCGCCTGCATTTATACTTAAATCGTCTTTATCAACCTTAAAATCTGTAGGCACTACAACATTCTTATAGTTTTTAAATAACGGAAAGACAGACTCATTATATAACTTAATGATACTTTCTAATTTTGTTAATGGAATTTCTTTATTAGGTGGTACTATTTCTTCGTTTGTAGAGTTTAATTCGCAAGCAAACATCAAAAAAGAAAAGAGTATTAAAAAAGATTTTTTCATTTTAAAATAAGTTTGATATAAACAAACACCCTTATAATTAAGGGCGTTTGCGTAATAAATAAAAAAGGAGGAATTGGTTTAATTAGTTCGCTAAATAAGTGAAAGCTTTATTAAATGTATAATCAAATTCACTATTAGTATAAGAAGATTCTAAAGGATAATCATCGGTATTGTATACATAAGTAACATCTGCAGTATCACGGGTAATAGGATTGTTTGTATTTACAGCATCAAAACTAACATTAATAGCTGCATACGCTGCAGGATAAATACCTTTAAAAGGATTGTTTTTAGTATCATAAGTAGCTTCAGACGGATTTGTTTGAGCTGTTCCTGTGTTCGTTTTTATTACATTTCCATTAGTATCATACTCAAAGGTGTTAATGTTATCTACAACAGCATCTGTTTCTTCATGATTTGTTCTTTCTTCTTTAATTAAGTTTCCAGAAGCATTATATGTATAGATATAAGTATAAACTAACACATCTTCTTTTTTGTATTCTGCTTTTACAATTTGTCCTTCTTCATATGTATAAACAGTACTTTCACCTTCTGCAATTTTTTCAATAACTTGGTTTTTATCATCGTAAATTAAAGTAAAAACAATAGCTCCAAATCCTTCGTCTTCAGAGATTTTATTTACAAATCCAAAAGTATCATCATACTCATAAGTAGTTGTTGTGTTTAAAGCAAAAAAGCCGTAATCTGCCGTATAAACATACGTTTCTAATTGAGACCCACTACCAATTTCACCACGAACATTTATAGTTACAGTATAGTTTTTAGTAGTAACTTCATCTTCTGCAGTTACCGTAAAGGTTTTAGCTTCACCATCTACAAAAGTAATTGCTGCACCAGAAACTGGAGAAACAGTTGCATTTTCTGAAACTGTAATTGTAGGAGTAACTGCTGTTAAACTTGTTCCAAAAGGAACAGTAACAATAATATCAGTTCCTAAGTCGTAAACAATATCATCGGCATTTACACCATCAATAGCAATTGAAAAATCGGTAATAGTTGCCAAAGATGATTCTATTGGAGCATCATCGTTACTTGAGCATGAAACAGTAGTTACAGCTAAGGTTAAAAAAACAGTAAGGATCGAAAAAATTTTCTTCATAATTTAAATATTTAATTGGGTTATTTTTATCTTATTATTAAAATTGTAACCTATAAGATAACAAAGGGTTACAACTGTTTTTATTTATAAATTAGGGTTATTAATAGTAGCATCATTAGGAAAAGGAATCACATATCTAGCATCGTTTTCCTCTAATATATAGGTTACTCCGTCAAAAATCTTAGTTAATTTAGGTTGCGTAGTTCTTCTTAAATCATTCCATCTTTGTCCTTCAATAGCAAATTCTCTTCTACGTTCTTCTAATATTTCTATTTTTAGGTCGTTACTATTTAATGAATTTACGTTTGCTTTATAAGTATTAAAACCATCGGTTGTGTACCTATTTTCTGCAAACGATATTAATTTTTCTTTTGCCAAAACATCTTCATTTAACGCTGCTAAACATTCTGCAATGTTTAACTCTAATTCGGCTGTTCTATAAGAAACTTTAAATTTAGTTTCTGCCCCTTTTTTAGAACTAAAACTTCCGTCTGTATTTTGCTTAAAATAAAGTGGAAAACGTAAATCTGTAGTTTGATTATAAGCGTTGATTAAAGCATCTGAAATGGTTGTATTACTAACCAAATCTACAGAAGCAACGGTTTCTAATGCCAAAATAGATTCTACGGAATTATATTCTGATGGCATTATAGAAGTATCAGAATTCAGATTTTGAATTTCAGCATTTATAGCAAGTGCTTCATTTGCTGCGTCTATTGCTTTTTGCCATTCTTGTTGATATAAATACACACGCGACTTCAATGCTTTTATAGCAACTACAGAAAATCTATAATTATATCCTACCTCTTGTTTTTGAATGTTTAATAAGCTTTCTGCTTTAGCAAGATCACTTAAAATTAATGCATAAACTTCTTCAACAGATTCTACAGCATACTCCTTTTCTGCATCATATTCAGTAGTAATTGGCACACCAGCATCTGTATTTGCTGTTACTTTATTGTAAGGTTTAGCGTATAGATTTATCAATTCAAAATACTGCATTGCACGTAAAGCGTACGCTTCTCCTACCAATTGTTCTTTCTCTGACAAATTTCCTTCTATAGTAGCTTCACTATTTATAACATGATTGGTGTAAAAAATAGTATTATAAAAAGTAGCATACGGAAAAACAGTTGTTAAAGGACTTGGGTTTGCATCATTCCAAATAAAAAGATCTTTATAAAACTCTATTCCAGCTGCGTCTGTACTTAAAGATAATTCATCGGTTCTATACGTTGTTAAAACCTTATGATTTTTGGCTATTGAATATGCTGAAGTTAAAAAACTTCTATATTCTTCTACAGATTTAGGTATTACCTGCCCTACTGGTTCAATATCTAAGTACTTATCACAAGAGATAAAACTTAAAATTACAAAAATGCTATATATTATTTTTTTCATAAATTATTTTTTAAAAAGAAAGATTAAATCCTGCTGAAATAATTCTAGGAATAGGTTGCGCATACAAACTACCATACGTTTCTGGGTCAAAAAAGCCATCATAATCTGTTCCGATCACAAATAAATTACGTCCTTCTAGGTTAAAGTTTAAACTTGATATTTTTAACTTTTCTAACTTTTTGATAGGTATTGCATAACTCAACTTAATGCTGCTTACGCGGATATAAGAGATATCTTTTACCCAAATATCTAAGTCATTATACGTCTGTCCGTCATCTGAAGAATTGAACCAAGTGTACACCAAATCTGTATCGAAACCAGGAGAAGTTGCTCCTATTAATGCTGGATAATTACCAGTTCCTGCTTTTAAAATATCCGTATTGTAATTATTACCTGGTTGTGCTAAAGCAAGGTTGTAACTTGGAGCAGCTTTTACAGTTTGTTTTATATTAAAGTTTGTTAATACACGTAAATCAAATTGTTTGTATTTAAAACTATTTCTAAATCCACCACTAAACTTCGGAGTTCCATCGCCCACATAAGAATATAAATTTCTGTGTTCTTCTCTTGTTAATTGACTTCCATTTGTTCCTGCTTCTAAATTGTAAAAATCTACTGCAGAAACTTTTTTACCATCTTTCCAAAATAATGGTAATCCGTTGCTATCTAATCCTGCCGTTTTAATTGCAAAAATGGCATTTACACTATATCCTTTTAAAGAAGGTTTAAAGTCTTCTTCTCTAATTTCAATATTATCAACAATACTTTTATTGTGAGAGATATTTAAACCACTTGTCCATTTAAAATTAGGTGTATTTATATTGGTTGTATTTATAGCAAGTTCAAACCCTTTATTACTTACAGTAGCCCAATTGGTATTGATAAAATTATAACCACTTTCTAATGGTACAGATCTTAAACCTATTAAATCGGTACTTTTTCTAGCATAATAATCTCCTGAGATATAGATTTTATTATTTAATAATCCTACATCTAAACCGACGTTTGAGGATACTGTTTTTTCCCATCTTAAATTTCCATTAGGTGCGTTTAACGCTCTAATAGTTTCCTCGCTAACTCCCGGAAGAATCGATTCTGTATAATATTCTCCAACTACAAAAGGTGATGTAGATTTATCAATATTTCCTTGCACACCGTAAGATGCTCTTAGTTTTAAATCGGTTACAAAATCAACATTATACATAAAGTCTTCTTTATATACATTCCAAGAACCGGCAAAAGACCAAATAGGTAAGTATCTATATTTAGGATTTACCCCAAACAAGTTAGACCCATCATATCTTAAACTTGTAAAAGCTGTATATTTTTTATCGTATGTATAAGAAGCTGTTCCGAAGAAAGAAGCATATGCATTTTCGCTCAATGTTTTTTGATAAGGGTCAAACAACGAATTTGTTAATGAACGCTCATCTGTAATAGCAACAGAAGTTAAAGTGTTTGCGTTGTAACCAAAACCTTTGGTATGAATTTGTGTTCTTTTATTTCTTCTAAATTCCGTCCCTAACATAACATCTAGTTCATGAACATCATTAAAAGAAGTGTTGTAATTCGCTGTTGTTTTCCAGTTATATTGAAAAACATCTGCATTCCAATTCTGAATAATTCCACCTTTAGGCATATAATAAGAAGTACCTGTAGATGATGCATATTCAGATCTTTGCTCATATTTACGGGTATAGTAACTGTCTTCTGCACTATACTTTTCAGTTTTATCAAAATCTAATTGTAAACCTAATTGAGTTGTAAAGTGAATGTCTTTATTAACTTTATAACCAACATCAAAAATGGCTTTTAATGAGCTTGATACTAACTCGTAATTCGTATTTTCTCTTTCTTCTAAAATGTTATAATCTAGATTTAAATCTGATCTTTCTACCAAATCTGGATCATACATATAATTGCCATCCGCATCCTTTATTTTTAAATATGGATTGGCATTTCTTGAATAATTAGAAGGGTTTGTATATGCATCTGCTCCTGTAATATAAGAAGATGTTGTGGTTTGACTTCCAAATAACGCTACCCCTACTTTTAGTTTCTTGTTTACATTAAAATTATCTTTTAACGTAATATTAAATCGTTTCTGACCTGTACCTTTCGTTGTTCCTTTTTCATCGAAAATACCTGTAGAAAAATAGTAATCATTATTTTCTGATCCTCCAGAAAGACTAACACCATATTGTTGGTTTATAGCCATTTCATACAATTCGTCACCCCAATTAGTATTGGTGTTTTTTAAATTATTGATATCATTTTGAGCATCGTTAGAAATACTACCAAAACCATTATCTCTAAAATTATTGTACTCACCATAGCTGTTTAATATTCTGGCTACTTCTCCTCTATCTTGTTGGTATTTTAAATCGGATCTACTTGCCAAAAGTAATTCGAAGTCTACTTTTTGAGCAGAATTCATTAAATTTAACTTACTAAAATCTGGTTTTTGAGTTACAAATACATTTGCATTTACATTAATGCGCATTGCTCCTTTTTTTCCATTTTTACTAGTGATCACAATAACTCCGTTTGCTGCTCTTGCTCCATAAATTGAAGTAGCTGAAGCATCTTTTAAAACGGTAATACTTTCTATATCTTCTGGATTTAATCCTGCAATTGGGTACGATTGTAAATTATCGATATTATCTTTATCTCTAAAATCTTGCGGAATATCATTTCCTTCTAACGGAATTCCGTCTAACACCCATAAAGGATCTGAAGAACCATTTAAAGTTGCAGCTCCTCTAATAGATATTTTTGAAGGAGCACCAGGAGCACCACTAATAGGTTGAATAGAAACACCCGATAATTGCCCAACCAACATTTGATCTACACTAGCAACACCTGCTTGAGTGATGTCTGTCATTTCCACTTTTGTATAAGAAGACGTAATTTTACGTTTTTCTATTTTTTGATATCCCGTTAAAACAACTTCATCTAAACGTTCTGCTGTTTCCTTTAAAACAACAGATAAATTTGTAGTTACATTAGAAACATCAATTTTTTCAGTTTCATATCCGATATAAGAAACCAAGATAAATTTAATATCTGCTCCTATTTTTAGAGAAAATCCACCATCAAAATCTGTGGTAGTTCCTAACATTGTGCCTTGTATAACTCCTTTTGTATTGGTCTCATTCCCTATAATTGCAGAGGATGCATAAACGGAAGCTCCAACAATTGGCATTTGAAAGCCAGCGTCAATAACTTTACCACTTATTACTTTTTCTTGCTGCGCAATAAGTAAACTGGGTATAAAAACTAATAGATATATTAATTTTCTCATGATTTAGTTTTTTAAATTATATTCAATTCTCGCTATTAAGTCACTATAATGTGCCTGAGTTGCGCTATCTCCTCTATGTTCTTTTTTCTTTAAAAGCTTTAATACTTTTTCTAATGCAGCTCTTTTATTAGTCCCTATATCTGCTACTCTTGGTAAGTATGAGAAGTGTACATTTTTAAAGTTTTCTGAATCTTCTGAAAGTGTTTTTTTCTTTGTTTTCTCTAGTAGTTTATTTCTATCTACAGTTAACACATCTACATAGTTTTTTTGTGTAATACGATCAAACATATCTAAAGATTTTCCCTTTACAGTTTTCTTAAAAATGGCTTCAAATAAACGATCAAATACATACTCTTCTGTAAAAACCTCTTGATTATCTTTCACTAAAACTTCATTTTCTGTAATTCTCATCAATCTATCTGTTTTTATCAAAGCGTAAATAACGTTTGTTTGATAAATACGTAACATAGAAACAGGAGAATAATATCGTTCTCCATCTGGCGCATCTCTTACTGCAAAAACTTTATTGATAGTTTCTGGCATAAACAACCATTTTTGTGGTAAAACAGCATTTTTTATAATATAATTCAGTGCTTCTTTTTGTCTTTTAACAGATACAGGTTCAAAAGTATTTTTACCATCTCCATAAACGGTATTGTTTACATAAACTCCACCAATATTTGCCATTACATGACCATTATAAGTTTCCCATTGATCTATAACTGCTTTGTACAATTTTGATGCTTTGTAATAACCTTGTCCTTCTTCTGCTGTCCAATTTAAAATATTTGGTAATATTCTCTTTAAATTCTTCAATCCGTACTCACTTGCTTTTACAGCATTATCTCCCAAATCTTCACTTTGAGACCTAGGGTCAATTACTTCACCTTGTTGTGGTCCATAAAAATATAAAGGATCATTTTCGTGTTTGCGAATCCATTGATTTAATACTGAAATTTCTTGGTGAGCAGATGTCTCATCCATCCATCTATATCCCCAATCAATTGCATAGGTATCATACACACCAATTTTAGGGGTAATATCTGTAACATTGTCTTCTGGTTGCGCTACATAATTAAAACGTGCATAATCCATAATAGACGGTGCTGTTCCTCCCATTTTAGAGGTAAACGTTTTAGATCTTAAAGAATCTACTGGATAGCTAAATGATGCGCCCATGTTATGTTTTAATCCAAAGGTATGGCCAACTTCGTGCGATGAAACAAAACGAATTGCTTCTCCCATATGTTGGTTAGAAAACTTGTTTGGTCTTGCTTTTGGATCGATAGGACCTGTTTGCACACGAATCCAAGAATGTAAACCTTTCATTAAATTATGCCACCAAATAATATCTGATTCTAATATTTCTCCACTTCTAGGATCTACAATAGAAGGTCCCATAGCATTCTGTTTTTCTGATGCTGCATAGGTAATTACAGAATAGCGAACATCATCTGCATCAAAATATTTATCCTCTTTAGATGGAAACTTTACTTTTAATACATTTTTAAATCCAGCAGCTTCAAAAGCCACATTCCAATCATACACACCTTGTTCTATAAAAGGGCGCCATTGTTTTGGGGTAGCAGGATCTAAATAATAAATAATTTGTTTTTTAGGTTGCACCAATTCTCCTCGTTTATATTTTTCGATATCTTCTTCTTTAGGTTCTAATTTCCATCTTGTAATCATTCCTCTAGATTCAACTTCTTGTTGATCATCAGAAAAATAATCCATCGGTTTTGTAAAATACCCAATACGTTTGTCTGAAAAACGAGGTTTCATTACATCTGTTGGCAATAAAACAATATTTGTAGTAATACCAATTGTTAAAGGTAATGCTGCACTTCCGCCTTCTTTAACAGAAGTGGTTAACAAAGATTTTACAACAATGTTTTCTGGAAAAGATTTAATGCTTTCTAAAATAGATAAGTTTGTTTTTACACTTCCTCCCAAACCAATATTGGTTAGTACATCGCTAAAACTTTGCTCTTTACCATTAAAAATTTTATTCACTTTAATAAATACAGAAGTAGAGTCTGTATTTTTTGTTTCAATTTCAAACTCTTCTATAATAGATTCTCCAAAATTATCTTTAACAGATAAAGTAATTGCATCATTTTCTGGAGATTGAACCCTAGGGTTTATCGTTTTAACCCAAACTTTGTTTAAAACAGTGTCTTTATAAAACCGAACAAGTTTGGTTTCAAAAGTCATTCCCTTGTTTAACCCATGTCCGTTTAGAGCATAAGGAACACTAGATACTTTATTTACAATTAATAAATCTCTAGATAATAATGAATCTGGAACTTCAAAATAGTAATCTTCTTTTATAGAATATACATTGAACAATCCTTTTTTAACGTTTCCTTCTTTTAAAAATTTCTGATACGTCAATTTTTTAGCATCCGTAGGTTTTATAGAATCTTTTTTTTCTTGATTTTCTTTATCAGAGGTATCCTTTTTATCTTGAGAAAAACTAGACAAGCTGGTAATCATCAAAATAGAAACAATTAAATACTGAACCAATAAAGCGCCTTTTAAAGAGGATATTTTCATAAATGACATTGTTAAAACATCAAATTTGCTTGTTATTAATAACTTAGAAAAACAAAACAGAGTGAACTCATTAAAAAACGGAGTGAAATACTATTATTGAGTAATATATGGCAATATGCACACAAATTCGTCATCAATTACCCCTGTTTTAAAAGCAGATATATTATAAAATTGATACGTATTCTCTAAATAAGTCAATCCAATATGATGACTATCTTTAGCTTTACACTTTCTTGGTGTGTAATTATTTTTAATGGTAATAAAATCTTCATCAATAAGAACTGTAATAATCAACGGATTTATTTTAGTTATTTCATTATGTTTTATCGCATTTTCTACCAACGTTTCTAAAGAGAGAAATGGTATTTTTTTAACTAAAATTGTATCATCACAATTATTTTTAATTGTTACATGTAAGCTCTTATTAAATCTAATTTCTTGTAAAAAAATATATTGTTCTAAAAAGCTCATTTCTCTTTTTACTGAAATTAAATTTCCGTCTCTCTCATCTAAAAGGTATCTATAAACATCCGCTAACTTTAATACAAACTGTTGTGATAAATCTGGATTTAAATCAATTAAAACATGCAAAGAGTTTAAACTATTGAATAAAAAATGTGGATTTATTTTTTTCTTAAGTTGATTCAATTGAAGAATTGCATTTTCTTTCTGATACTTTTCGTTGCTATATGTTAATTGTTCCTTCTCTTCTACAACCTTTAAATTCTCTACATATTCTTTTTTTAACTGCAATCTAGAAGCTATTAAGAGCAACATAAATGTAGTAAAAGCCAAAAAACTAATCCACGAAAAATATCCTTGTATATTTTTTGTAGTTTCTTTTAAATGAATACCCACAGGAAAACTAACCACTACTATTAAAGGTGTATTTCCTATTTTAATAGTATCATAATAACGTAAGACCTCTAAACCCAAAAATTCAGAAATCGCCTTATCTTTAAGGGAATTGATATTATTTGGAACGAAATATCCATTAATTTTAAGTGAACTGTTTAGAATTTTTTTAATAGAAATTGTACTAAAATAGGATTCTATTTTTTTTCCAATATACTTTGTGTCAGGATGCAACATGCAAATACCATCTTTATTTGTAACTACCGTATAGCCTCCATCTCCTTTATAAGTCTCTGAAAAATAGCTCCAAAATGAAATTAAATCAACATCGTAACCTGTATAAACAACTTTATTGTTAGGTAGCTTTTTAATATAAATTTTCCTATTAATTACTTTATCCGCCCTTGTAACTATAGTATCTATAACCACCTCATCTTTTACAAAATGAATATCTTTTAGAAATGTATCTATTTCTTTTTGATATAAAGAATCTTCCTTGTTAGAAAAATGAGTTTCATGTAATTTATTAGACGAAACAATTGAAACGAAACTATTATAAATACTATGGTTCTCTATGGCTAGATCTGATGTGAATAGTAATTTTTCCTTTAAAAATTCAAAAGAATTATTTTGTGAATTTCGAAGAATCTTTTGTGAATTTTTAAAAGAGCTATTCAGTTGATTAAATTCAAAAGCGACAATATTTTCTTTGGATTTTAAATTTCCTTGAATAATATCTTGAATTAAATCTTCTGTAACCGATGTGATTTTAGGAGTAATTAACGAACTACCAATAAAAAATACAGCAATCAACAGCATACTTATATATAAATATTGCCGATGTTTTTTTAAACGAGTCCAAAATATAGAGGTTTGCATATTAATTATTTAACCATTCTTTAAAAGAACGCACATTTTTTGAACTAATTAAAACAAAATCATTCTGTTTAGATGAAGGTTCTAATTCTATTTTTAATCTATTCTGACTGTATTTGATAATTGTTTTTATAGCTGTATGGCTTACAATGTATTTTCTATTTATTTTAAAAAAATCTTTTTTTGATAACTTTAAATCTAGATTCATGATAGTATCATCATACAAAAAACTATCCCCTTTTGTGGTAAATAAAAAAAGAGACTTGTTTTCTGCCATAAAATAGGCAATTTCATCAGCAGTTATAGAAATTAATTTTTCGCCTCTAGAAACTAAAAACCGTTGTTGTGCTTCTTTAGGCTCTTTAGGTTTTTTAAAATGATTTAATAGTTTTTCTAAATCACTAGAATCTTTAGCAGGAGTTATCGCGTAATTTTTATACTTTTCTAGTGCAGCATTTAATTTATGTTTGTCGTATGGCTTTAATAAATAATCAATAGCAAAAAATTGAAATGATTGTATGGCATATTGATCAAATGCCGTTGTAAAAATTATAGGAACATTGATTTTTAAAGCTTCAAAAATCTCAAAACTTTCCCCATCTCCTAAATGAATATCACTTAAAATTAAATCGCAGGTATTATTTTTAAACCACGCTATAGATTGCGCTACGCTTTCTAATCGTTTTTTAATATGTATAGAATACGTACTTTTTAATAATAAGTTTTCTAAAGATGCTGCTGCTAAATCTTCATCTTCAATAATAACAATATCCATTTTAAACCAATTTATTTGTATTTTAATTAAGTAGGCAACTTACTCAATATTATACATTTTTAATGCACACTTTAGTAATTTGTTTCTGTTTTTGAAAAAAAGAGAACATTATTTTTGTTTTTTAAGTAATTGTAAACAAATTATTTCTTTTTGTACACTCGTTTTTATAGAAATACCGTCGAGTAAGTAGTATTTCTTATTACTATAACAAAAGTTACACATATTCCTGCAATAACTTTATCATTAACGTAATACTAAGTCTATATAATTTAATATTTTTGTTTTCTATAAGAAACAAAAAAAGAATGAAAAAGTTACAACCTATCATGTTAGTTGGTACAGGTTCTGATGTTGGTAAAAGCTGGATAACAACTGGAATTTGTAGATGGTTGAAACAAAAAGGATACACGCCTGCTCCCTTTAAAGCACAAAACATGTCTTTAAATAGTTTTTCTACACCAGATAATCTAGAAATTGGAAGAGCCCAAGCAGTACAAGCAGAGGCCTGCGGAATTCCGCCAACGGTAGAAATGAATCCCATTTTATTAAAACCATCTTCTGTAAATAAATCGCAAGTTATTTTACATGGAAAACCAATTGGTGACCAAACCGCTAAAGAATATTTTTTAGGCAATGATAAAAAACATCTTTTTGAAGAAGCTAAAAATTCTTTTAAAGAATTAGCTACCAAGCACAACCCGATTGTAATGGAAGGTGCTGGAAGCATTAGCGAACTCAATTTAAAACATAGAGATATTGTAAACATGCGTATGGCAGCAGCAGCAAATGCTTGTGTATATTTAGTGGCAGATATTGATAAAGGTGGTGTTTTTGGAAGCGTATACGGCACTATAGCATTGCTAGAAGATTGGGAACGTACATTGGTAAAAGGAATTATTATTAACAAATTTAGAGGTGATCCTTCTTTATTTGTTGATGGAAAAAAGAAATTAGAAGAACTCACAGGGATTCCCATTTTAGGTGTTTTACCATACGCTACAGACATTATTATAGAAGAAGAAGATTCGGTTGCGTTGAATCTTAGAGCAAGAACAGCTATAGACCATAAATTAAATATTGCTGTAGTAAAACTTTATTACATGTCTAATTATACAGATTTTCAGGCCTTAGAGCAAGAACCACTCATCAACCTGTATTTTACAAGAGATGCCGAAGAATTAAACAAAGCAGATGTTATCATCATTCCGGGTACTAAAAATACGATTGAAGATTTAATTGCTTTAAAAAAAGAAGATTTAGATACTATTATAAAAGAACAATATAAGCACATTCCTATTATCGGAATTTGTGGTGGATATCAAATGTTAGGAAATGTTATTAATGATCCTTTTTCTGTAGAAAGTAATGTAAATTCAGAAGAAGGTTTAGGTTTGTTTGATATTGAAACAACTCTTTCCAAAACAAAACAAACCATACAACGTAATTTTCAATTTAAAGATTATAACGAATCTTGTGAAGGTTATGAAATCCACATGGGAGAAACTACTGTACCCAAAAACAAACATTTAAACCTTATTGAAGGTGAATATGAAGGTTTTTTTGATGGTGATAAAAGCTGGGGAACTTACCTACACGGTATTTTTGATAACCAAGACGTAGTTACCGAATTGTTGCAATTAAAATTCCCGAACGCAACAGCTATAAACTACAAGGAATTTAAAGCCCAACAATTTGATAAATTAGCAGATTGGATCGATGAAAATTTAGACATGGAAACGATTGTAAAAAACAGCTCAGAAATATGCTAAATGGCCACGGCGATGATCTTCATTTAATTGAAGGCGAGATTAAGCACAACTTCAGTTCTAATGTATATTATAAAGGATGCTCTAAAGCGCTGCTTGATGAGGTTTCAAAGCACGTTCGTTTAATACAAAGTTACCCTTCTCCTGCTGCAAGTGAATTGAATAAATTGGCTGCTAAAAAATTCAACCTTAAAAACGATCAGTTTTTGTTTACCAACGGGGCAACCGAAGCTTTTTATCTCATTGCTCAGTTTTTTTCTGATAAAAAGGCAGCAATTGTTGCACCAACTTTTTCGGAATATGAAGATGCTTGTAAAATATTTAAATTAAAATACGAGTTAATTTCTAGATCAGAAATACATAAAACCAATGCCGATTTAGTTTTTATTTGCAATCCTAACAATCCTACGGGAGCTATTTTTTCTAAAAGCGAATTAGAACTTCTTTTTCAACAAAAACCAGATACTACTTTTATTATTGATGAAGCTTATATCGAGTTTACTAACAGTACAGAATCTATTGTTTCATTAACAGAAAAGTACATCAATGTAATAGTTGTCCGTTCCTTAACAAAAACATTTACCATTCCGGGTTTGCGTCTTGGTTATGTAGTTTCAGATCCCTTAAATATTACCAATCTTTTAGCTTTAAAAATGCCTTGGAGCGTAAATTTATTGGCAATAAAAGCAGGAGAATATATTTTTAACAATTATAAAAACCTTCAATTTAATTGTACTGAGTTAATAGAAGAAACTGCTTTTTTTAAAGAACAACTTACCGCCATAGAAGGCATAAAAGTTTGTGATAGTACTACTTCTTATTTTTTAGTTGAATTACAGCGTACATCAGCAAAAAAACTTAAAGAATATTTAAGTACACAACATCAAATTCTTATAAGAGACGCTACAAACTTTAATGGATTAGAAGGAGAATATATTCGGCTTTCTACTCAAAGTAAAGAAGCTAATAACATATTAATTGAAGCTTTAAAAAAATGGATTTAACATCAATTTACATCTTAATAATTGCCTTTGCTTTAGATGCCATTTTTGGAGATCCTAAAAAATTACCGCACCTTATTGTTGGTTACGGAAATAGTATTTCTTTTGGTGAAAAAAAATTAAACAAAGGTGCTTCTAAAGTCCTTAAAGGCGCACTATTAACTATTTTATTGGTTGGTATTTCTTTCGTATTACCTTACCTAATTATTCGTTTATTAAATACGTACAACTTCCCTATCCTCTCTCTTTTATTTTCAATATTAATGTTGTTTTACTGTCTTGCTAACAAAACCTTGATAAAAGAAGGGTACGCCGTTTTTAATACCCTTAAAAATGAAGGTTTAGAAGCCGGTCGAAAACGTTTATCTTGGATTGTAGGACGGGAAACAGATAACTTAAGCGAACAACAAATTAGAATTGCCACGTTAGAAACCATGTCAGAAAACTTAAGTGATGGAGTGATTGCACCTCTTTTTTACTTTTTAATTTTGGGTATTCCTGGGGTAATGGCTTACAAAATGATAAACACATTAGATTCCATGATTGGTTATAAAAATGATCGTTATATATCATTTGGAAAGTTTGCTGCAAAATTAGACGATGTTGCCAATTATATTCCGGCTAGAATTACCGCACTGTTAATGTTGGTTGTTCAATTTAAATTAAGCGGAATTTCTTTTGTTTTTAAAGAAGGAAAAAAACACAGCAGCCCAAATGCAGGTTATCCAGAAGCTGCCTTAGCCTATATTTTAGATTGTCAGTTTGGAGGACCTAATTATTATCACGGAAAATTACTAAAAAAACCTTTTATTGGCAGTAATAACCGTGTAATTAAACACGAAGAAATTAAAACTGTTAGTCGCATTAATTATGCTGTAAGTATCTTATTTTGTCTTTTAAGTATCGCAATTTTATTACTGTTTCAGAATGTCTAAACTTCAAAAAAAATACATTATTACAGGAGCTCCAGGTACTGGGAAAACGACTACTATAAACCTTCTAAAAAACACTATTTCTTGTATGGATGAAGTAGCAAGAAAAGTTATTTTAGAGGAACAAAAAAATAACAGTAACGGTTTGCCTTGGGATAACCTTAATCGTTTCTCCGATTTGGTATTCAATGTAACGAGTCAAGAATTATTAATTAGTGATGCTTTAGTTTGTGATAGATCGCTATTAGATTTAGAAGCATACTTAGCTTTAGAAAACAAAATGATTCCCAGTTATCTTAAAAATTTCCCTTATAAAGAGACTTACCATAACACTATTTTTTTTGCACCAACTTGGTTTGATATATACTGCCAAGATGGACAAAGGTTACAAGAATTTGATTATTGCTTAAAACTAGAAAAAGCACTTTTAGAACAATATAAGAGCAAAGGATTTAAAATCGTTTTTTTACCCAAATATTCTGCTAAAAAAAGAACCAAACTGATACTAAAATACATACTTTAATTCAAATATAATCGATATATTTGTATTGTTATTGGTTTCTTATATCCTTAATTTAGGGTATGGAATTAAAAGGGAATTTGGTTAAAATCCAAAACTGTTCCCGCAACTGTAAAACTTATAAAAAAGACATCATTTTAACACCACTGTAGAGATCTATGGGAAGGTAAATGAATGTTAAGTTAAGTCAGGAGACCTGCCATTTCAAAAATTTTTAATAGTAACTCTCGGGTAAAGAGTTAGAGAATTATGTACACTCATATTTTTCTATCCCTTCCTGCTTAATTAATTTTTTTATGTTAAAAAGAATTATTTTATGCAGTGTATGGTATGTGTTTTATTCACAGTCCGTATTCGCACAAAATGGAATTATTACTGGAAAGGTAATAAACAAAGACACCAAAGGTGGAATTTATCAAGTAAGTATTGAAGTAAACAATGAAACTATTTTAGGAATCACCAACGAAATGGGTGAATTCTCTATCAAACCTAAAAAGTTTCCAATCAAATTGACGTTCCTTTTACTTGGCTATCATCAAAAGACAATTACAGTAAAAAAAGCTACCTCCAATTTAAACATCACTTTAGAACGAGAAGCTACACAACTATCAGAAATAGTTGTCAGTTCTAAAAAAGAAGAAGCTTTAGGCGTTCAACAAGTATCCAAAATTTCTTTATTATTAAGACCAATAAGTAGTTCTCAAGATTTTTTAAAATCTGTACCAGGGTTATTTATAGCACAACACGCTGGTGGCGGAAAAGCAGAACAAATTTTCCTTAGAGGTTTTGATAATGATCACGGAACTGATTTTGCTATTCAGGTGGATGATATTGGTATCAACTTAGGTTCTCATGCACATGGTCAAGGATATGCCGATTTGCACTTTTTAATTCCAGAAACTATTAAAACGGTAGATTACTTTAAAGGTCCGCACGAGATTTCAATAGGAGATTTTGCGGTTTCTGGTGCTGCTAAATTTACCTCTAAAGATATGTTACATGACAATCTTGTAAAATTAGAGTATGGTCAATATGATTTTGTAAGAGCTTTAGCAATGGTTTCTCTTTTAGATAAAAAGAATTTTTTAACCAAAAATTACGAAACCGCTTATATTAGTATTGAAGGAACTTTTAATAACAGTTTTTTTGATAGCAAGCAAAATCTTAGAAAATTAAATACTTTTTCTAAATATACGGTAGAACTTACAGAAAAGCAAAAACTAAAAGCATCTATATCTACTTTTAGTAGTGATTGGAATGCTTCCGGACAAATTCCGTTAAGAGCTGTAGAAAGTGGTTTAATAGATCGTTTTGGAGCTATTGATGATACAGAAGGTGGTGATACTCAAAGAGTGCATGTTAATTTACAATTAGATTCAGAAATTTCTGATGATGTAGCACTTTCAAATCAATTGTATTATGTTCATAATAAATACAATCTGTTTTCAAACTTTACATTTTTTCAAAACGATCCTGTAAATGGAGATATGATTCACCAATATGAAAGTCGTGATATTTATGCATATAAAGGTAATATTTCATTTAAAGATGCTTTTCAATTACCAAATAGTACAACAACCTTAGGTTGGTTTGTTGAGTACAATAATAATACAATAGGATTAAGTAATACAATTGGTAGAACTTTTAGAGTACAAGTAAATCAGTTTGATATTAAACAAACTAATTATGGTCTATTTTTAAAAGAAAGAATTCAAATTGCACCTAAACTAAATGTTTTAGCAGGTTTTAGAGGTGATTTTTATGATTTTAATTTAAAAGAAATATTCCCAACAGTTTCAGAAGGAAGTAGAAGTTCTTTTAGGTTTAGTCCTAAAATAAGTATCTTTTATGATATTACTAAAAAACTTCAATTATACGCAAAAGCTAGTTCTGGTTTTCATTCGAATTATGCCAATGCCGCAGTAAAAAATAAAGAAATAACTCCGCTACCAAAAGCAATTGGTTATGATTTAGGTACAGAATTTAAAATAGGAAAAAACTTAATCGGTAACCTTGCTGGTTTTTATTTAAAAAGTGATGCTGAATTTGTTTTTGTTTCTGATGGTTTTGAATTTGAAAACAAAGGACGTTCGGAACGTTTAGGAGGAGAAGCTTCTTTTAGATACCAACCACAACCTTACTTTTGGTTAGATACAGATTTAAATTACAGTTACGGAACCTTATTAGACGCTCCAAAAGGCGATAATAAAATTCCGAGTGCTCCAAGATTTAGTGCTACCGGTGGAGCAACATTCCGTTTTCAAAACGGTATTAAAGCATCATTACGTTATCGTTATTTAGGAGAAAGACCACTAATTGAAGATGAATCAGTATTTGCTGATGATTATTTTATTACAGATTTAGTAGTTAATTATTCAACTTCAAAATACCAGATAGGACTGTCCGTAGAAAACCTATTTAACAATGAATGGACAGAAGCCGTTTTTTATGATTCTTCACAATTAAAAGTAGAACCTGAACCTGTAGATGATATACATTTTACACCAGGAACACCTTTATTAGCAAAAATAAGTTTAACATATTTCTTTTAAAACATGGGAAAAAACATAGCCAATACAACACATACTTTTTTCTTTTGCGACGGAGGTTCTTGCCAAAAAGCAGGAAGCGAAAAAGTAGTAAGAGAAGCTCGAGCTTATTTACGTAACAATGAACATTGGAATAATACGCATACTATTAAAACTAGATGTAACGGAAGATGTGAAGATGCACCAACCTGTATTGTGCATCCTGGAGAATTTTGGTATAAAGAACTTACTCCAGAAAAAATTACTCATATTGTTAAAGGACATATAAATAATGATTGTCCGTTAGAAACAGAATTATTGTTTAAAAAAGGATGGCAAAAACATGCATCAGATAAAGAAATACCTCCTTTTAAACCAAAACCGTTTGAATTAAAAAACGATACCGAATTAGGCGATTGCCTTATTACCCGTGGTTTTAGTTCTGACCAATATTTATACCCCTTATTTTTATATTTCGCTGAAAACCCAAAAGGAATAACGCTATCTATGGCTGGTGATAAACCAATTCCGTTTACAGAAATAACTGCTGTAAACTATGCTAAAACTTACACGCTAGAATTAGAAACAGCCACCGATTGTATTTCACTTACCATTGCTGGTGTGCCTAAAGACAATAAAGAATTACAACAATCTAAAATTTCTAGTACAGAATATTTTTATCAAAAAAACGTAAACCAAACAGGTATCCGTTTTAAAAATAAATTTGGAGAAGTTTTGGGAATCATCAAATTTGATTCTATAGAAAATTTGGCCTGGAAATATTGTACTAAAATTCAATTACAAAACACGAGTCAAGATTTAACATCGCTATGAATAAAAACATCTCTATATTAGGTTTAGGTTGGTTAGGATTGCCATTGGCATTACAGCTACAAAAAAAAGGTTACACAATTAATGGCTGCACAACTTCGCTAAGTAGTTTAAAATCGTTCTCTAAATATTCGTTTCAAACGAATAGAATAAAAATTGAAGCTGATAAAATTATTGGAGATTGGGAGTCTTTTATACATGAAACCTCTACGTTAATTATCAATTTTCCGCCAAAGCGGATTGATAATATTGAAACCATACACCCGCTTCAGATAGCGCAAATTATAAAGCACACACCCCAAAATGTAAAGGTAATTTTTGTAAGTTCTACTTCTGTATACCAAAACACCAATAATCTAATAGACGAAACAGTAAAATGTGTTCCAGAAAAAGCATCTGGTATTGGGTTGATAAAAGCCGAAGAATTATTAAAACAGTATTTTGGAAGTAACCTAACTATTTTACGTTTGGCAGGATTAATTGGTCCAAAACGTCATCCCGGAAGGTTTCTTGCCAACAAAAAGCAATTAAAAAACCCGAATGTTCCGGTAAACCTCATTCACTTAAAAGATAGTATTGGGTTAATTGAAGCTATTTTAGAGCAAGATTGTTTTGGCGAAATTATAAATGGTTGTGCAGATGTGCATCCTAAAAGAAAGGAATATTATAAAAACGCTGCCATACAATTAAACTTGCCTGCTCCTATTTTTGGAGAAAACACTGCCCAAGATTTTAAAATTGTTGACAATTCTAAATCGAAATCAATCTTAAATTACGAATATCAGTTTGCAAATCCAGAATTGATTTTCACAAAAGACAAATTGCCAGAAATAAGCATTGTGGGCGCAGGTCCTGGTAATAAAAATTTATTAACGTTAAAAGCTTTTGAAGCCATTCAGAATGCTGAAATTATTTTACATGATAATTTAATATCAGAAGAAATAATGAATATCAATACAACTGCAGCACGTATTTATGTAGGTAGAAAATTTGGCGATAAAGAAGATCCACAAGCTCGACAGCATAAAATAAACGAATTGCTAAAAACACATTGCGAAATGGGGAACAAAGTAATTCGTCTAAAATCTGGTGATCCATATATTTACGGTCGCGCTGCAGAAGAGGTTCGTTTTTTAAAGAAACATCAACTCCCTTTTACAGTTATTCCAGGTATATCAGCAGCTTTAGCAGCAGCAAGCGCAATGAGTATACCTGTTACAGAAAGAGGTTTTTCTAATGCTTTTTTAATTTGCACAGCACATACTGCAGATTATTCTACAACACAACTTAAGGGAATTGCAGAAATGCTAAATGCAGGCAACACTTTGGCGCTTTATATGGGCTCTAAAAGTTTAGATAAAATCATTCCGAAATTAATAGCCGTTTGTAACAATCCAAACATCCCGATTAATGCTATTTCTAATGTTTCTAGAGATAATGAAATTTTATTGACATCAACATTAGAAAACATCGAAAAAGATATCATTACACAAAAACTACCAATGCCTGTAGTATTTTTAATAGGTGCAAACCCAATAAATTAAAAAGATGAAAGAAGGAATTTTATTATGCGGACACGGTACAAGAAGAGAAGCTGGCGTAAAATCGTTTAAACGATTGGTGAGCATTCTTAAAGAGCGTTACCAAGATAAATATGAAGTAGATTATGGCTTTTTAGAATTTAATCATCCTACGTATGAAGCTGCAGTAGAACGCATGTATGCGCAAGGTATTCGAAAAATATATGCATTGCCTGTTATTTTATTTGCGGGTTCCCATGCCAAAAATGACATTCCGTATGAGTTAAATACCTTACAAGGTTATCATGATGATTTAACCATTTCTATGGGAAAACATATTGGTGTAAGTTCTTTTTTACTCGATTTATCGTTAAAAAGGATTGAAGAAACAGAGAAAAAACTACCTAAAATAGATAGAAAAGAAACCTGTTTGGTAGTAGTTGGTAGAGGAACTACAGACCCAGATGCCAATAGCGATGTTGCTAAATTAACAAGCATGCTTTGGGACGGAATGGGCTTTGGTTTTGCCACCACAGTATACAGCGGAACAGCGTTTCCTAATGTAGAGGAAGGTTTACAATTGGTTGAGAAATTAGGTTTTAAACGTACCATTGTAATTCCGTTTTTCTTTTTTACAGGTGTTTTATTAGAGCGAATTTATAAAAGCGTTTCGGATATGGATGCGAGTTCTAATTTAGAATATGTGTACACAGATCCTTTTGGTGCCGATGAATTGATTTTACAGGCCTTTGATGAGCGTTTGCACGAAGCTAAAAACGGAATTGCAAACATGAATTGTCAGTTATGTAAATACAGAAAACAAGTCATTGGTTTCGAAGAAGACAAAGGGAAAGAGCAAATTGGTCATCATCTTAATGTAAAAGGAATTTTATTTGAAGAAGATGAAAAACCAAATGAAGAAGAAAACGGTTTTGCAAGCAAAATTAAAAAAATGTTAGGCATATGATAGCAGGTAAAATTTACGGCGTTTCATTAGGTCCTGGTGATGCTGATTTAATTACGCTAAAAGGTTTAAAAGCCTTACAACAAGCTGATAAAATATATTATCCGGGTTCTTTATTTAAAGACGGAAGAAAAGTAAGTTATTCGCTTTCTATCTTAGAAAATTATGATTTAGACGCTACTAAATTAGTCGGTTTTCATCTAAAGATGGATTTAGAAAGAGCGCAAGCCAAAGAAATTTACGAAACCACCTTTCAGCAAATTCTAGCTGATTATAAAAAAGGATTGTCAATCGCCATTGTAAGCGAAGGAGACATTAGTACGTTTAGTTCTTTTTCTTATCTATTAGAAAAAATACAAGCACATCAATTAACCATTCATTTAATTCCGGGTATTAGCTCTTATTTGCATCTAGCAGCAGAAAGTAAAATGCCTTTGTGTTTACAAAACGAAAAAGTAGTTGTTATTCCGCGTATACAAACACAGGAAGAGTTAGAAGAAGCGATTGCGCATTTTGACACCGTAGTATTAATGAAAATTATATCGGTTGTAGACATTATTACCGACGTAATAGATCACAAAAAACATAGCATTACCTATGCAGAACGCTTAGGCACCGATCAACAATTTATAACAACCGATTGGGCAATTGCAACACAAAGAGAAACCCCTTATTTTTCTCTTATCATCATTAAAAAAATAAACAAATGAAAATAACTGTAGCAGGCTTAGGTCCTGGAGATATCAATTATATGTTACCCGTAGTTAAAAATGCTTTACAAAAAGCAGATGTAGTTATTGGTTACGACTATTATTTTCAATTTGGAGCCTCTTTATTTAAAGAAGATGCAGAACTAATTTCTATGCCATTAGGTATGGAAGAAGCAAGGGCACATAAAGCTATTGAAAAAGCAAAAGAAGACAAATATGTTGTGGTTATTGGTTCTGGTGATGCCAGTATTTATGCCATGGCGGCGATAGTTTACGAGGTGGTTTCTAAAGAAAATCATACTGATATTGAATTAGAAACTTTACCAGGGGTTTCGGCATTTTTAGCTGCCGGAAGTAAATTAGGTGCGCCATTAGGTCACGATTTTTGTTGTATTTCTCTTTCTGACTTGATGACACCATGGAATAAAATTGAGCAACGAATTAAAGCTGCTGCAATGGGCGATTTTGTAACGAGCTTATACAACCCAAAAAGTAAAAAGAGACATTGGCAATTAGGGAGATTGCAAAAAATATTTTTAGCAGAACGCTCACCTTCCACTCCAGTTGCCATTATAAGACACGTAACACGACCAGAAGAAGAACTTAAAATAACCACGCTGGGCGAATTTAACCCTGATGATGTAGATATGTTTTGCTTGGTGATGATTGGAAACTCGCAAACCTATCGTTTTAAAGACTATTTAGTGACTCCTAGAGGATACTTAAACAGAAAACCACACACAGGTAAAGAAATTCAGCAAGAAAGCTTTAGAATCGTTACCGAACACATTAAAGATTTGCCTTTTGCTATTGCTGATAAATGGGCAATAACGAGAGTTATTCATACTACAGGAATTTTAGAAGATTTTAAGCATTATTCGGCAACGCCAGAAGCGATTGAAAATTGGCATCAACATCTTAAAAATGGTGGAGAAATTGTGACCGATGTTACCATGGTACAAGCAGGAATTACAAAAGCTTTTATAAAGGAATACGGCAACCAAATTCATTGTTTGTTAAATGATGAAGAGGCACAAGAATTAGCAAAATCAGCAAATATTACCCGTTCTCAAGCAGGAATTAGAAAAGCAATTGAAAAACACCCAAATGCATTATATGTTGTCGGGAATGCACCTACTGCTTTGTTTGAAATTGTAGATCAACTAAGAGATAATAAAACCTTTAAACCTGTTGGTGTTGTTGGTGTTCCGGTTGGTTTTGTAAATGTATTAGAATCAAAAGAACAGTTATCTCAAATTAAAAATACAGATTGGGTAATTATAGAAGGCAACAGAGGTGGTAGTAATGTTGCAGCTGCTATTGTAAATGCCGCTTTTACGTTACTCGAAGCATCCACCTATTTTAAATCTTAAAAGATGAACAAATTTACTTCAGAAAATATAGAAACGTTAGAACAGATTATTCTTGCTCGTAGAGATGTAAGAGGGAATCGATTTACGGACGAACCTGTTGTTCAAGCAGATTTAGATAAAATTCTATTTGCTGGAGTAAACGCACCTTCTGTTGGTTTTTCGCAACCGTGGGAGTTTGTTGTGATTAAAGATTTAGACATCAGAAATAAAATAAAGGATAGTTTTTTTGAAGAAAACGAGAAAGCTAAATCCCTTTTTGAAGGAAAAAAAGCAGATGCGTACACCCAATTAAAATTGGAAGGTATTGTAGAATCTCCACTAAATATTGCGGTATTCTACAAACCAAGTGAGCATCCTGTTTTAGGACAAACTACCATGAAAGAAGCGGGCGTGTATTCCGTGGTTTGCGCCATACAAAATATGTGGTTAATGGCAAGAGCGTTAAATGTTGGTTTAGGTTGGGTCAGTATTTTAAATCCTGATAAGGTGAAGACCATATTAAATGCTCCTAAAGACAGACAGCTGATTGGTTATTTGTGTTTAGGACATGTGGATAAATTCTACGAAAACCCAGAATTGGAACGTTTACAATGGGAAAAACGTAAGAATATAAATGATGTTGTTATTAAGGATTCTTATTAAGAAATGAAGCAAAAAAAGACACATATCGATTTTTATTTAATTGGAATAGGCAATCATCCTACGCCCAAGTTAAATGATGATGCTTTAGAGTTAATCCAAGAATCTACTGTTTTTTCTGGTGGAAAACGTCATTATCAATTGGTTAAATCTTACTTGCCAGAAAACCATACTTGGATAGAGATTTCAGGGAAAATGGATGCTTTAATTCAGCAATACAACACTTTTGATAAGTCTATTGTTGTTTTTGCTTCTGGTGATCCTTTTTTCTACGGATTCGGAAATACCTTACAACGATTAGTACCGAATGCTAAACTAAATTCCGTTCCTTATTTTAATAGCATTCAGTTATTATGTCATAAAACGCAGACCAATTATAACAGCTTAAAATCGATATCGGTTCACGGTAGAGATTGGTCGGCTTTAGACGAAGCATTAATCAATAGAACCGAATTAATTGGTGTTTTAACTGATAACAAAAAAACACCCGCAGAAATATCAAAGCGCATGTTGCAATATGGTTTCGATAATTATTCGATAACTATTGGAGAGGCTTTGGATGGAGATACAGAACATATTGAGCAACTCGATTTATTGTCTTGTACTCTAAAAACACATCAACATTTAAACTGTGTTTTATTAAAACAAATAGCACCAAAAAAGAAACACTTTGGCATACCCGATACTGCTTTTATTCCGTTAAATAATAGAGCAAATATGATTACAAAAATGCCTATTCGTTTAAGTACAATTCAGGCATTAGAATTGCAAAATAAAACTGTTTTTTGGGACATTGGTTCTTGTACCGGATCTGTCGCTATTGAAGCCAAACAACACTATCCAAATTTAAAAATTATAGCTTTTGAAAAACGTACAGAATGCGCTGCTATTATTCAGCAAAACACCGAACGTTTGGCAACTCCTGGTATCACAATTATAATTGATGATTTCTTTCACCTCAACCTAAAAGACTACCCAATTCCGGATGTTGTATTCATTGGAGGACACGGAGGAATGTTAAAAAAAATGATTCATCTATTACTTCAAATAAATCCACTTTTAAGACTGGTTATTAACGCTGTACAGAAAAAAAGTAGCGACATTTTTACAGAAGAACTTACCAAGTTAAATTATACAATTATTACACATAGCATTCAAGTAAACGAACATAACAAAATTAGCATTCACACCGCAGAAAAACAATAAATGAAAAAAATAGCCATTATAGCAGTTACCGAAAAAGGGTTAGAAAAAGCCCTTATTATTCAGAAAGAATTCCCAAAATCTTTGGTAATTACAACCTTGAATTCTTCGGATAAAAATGTATCAACTATTAGCTCAATATCAAACTATTTAACTGATAATTTCTTAAAATTAGATGGCATTTGTTTTGTGACTGCTCTAGGTATTTGTGTGCGATTAATCGCACCTTATATTCAAGATAAAAATATAGATCCTGCAGTAATTTCTGTGGATGATTTAGGCCTAAATGTACAAGCTGTTTTAAGCGGACATAAAGGTGGCGCAAATGATTTTTCTTTAAAAGTTGCTTCCGTTTTAGGAGCCAACCCAATTATCTCTACGTCTAGTGATGTACAAAATATTTGGGCGTTAGATACGTTAGCAAATCAATTTGATTGGCAAGTAGTCACTTCTTTATCCATGAACAAAACCATGGCGTTGTTTGTAAATAATAAACCTACTGCCCTATTGTTAGATATTAAAGATAAAGGGACACAACATTTAGAAAAAACAGTACCTAATTTTGTAACTGTTTTTTATGATGAAACGGAGATTGATTACACACAATTTGAGTTGTTTATTGCGGTAAGTTATAAAGTGTATACAAGTACAATTGCTAGTGTATTCTTTATTCCTAAAGTACTTTCTGTTGGTTCTGGTTGCTCTAAACAATTAGATTCAGTTCTTTTTGAAACTACTTTAAAAGAAGAATTGAAAAGTAGAAACATTCACTTTTCAGCGATTAAAAACGTTGGATCTATAGATATTAAGGCACAACAACAGGCATATTTAGATTTTAGTACAAAAAACAACATTCCGTTTAGCACTTTTACTTCAGACGAAATAGACACCATTACGGTGCCGAACCCAAGTGAAATGGTGCAATCTAAAATTGGTGTTGATGGTGTTTCAGAATCTACTGCAATGCTACTTTCTGGAAGCAAAAATGTACTAATTGAAAAACAAAAAATTCATTTAGAAAATGGTGAGAAATTCACTTTTTCTATTGCTTTAGATGTTAAGGCAGAACGTAGAACGGCCATTGCAATTATTGGTGCAGGACCTGGAGATGAAGAGCTGATTACCGTAAAAGGAAAAGCCTATTTAGAAAATGCAGATTGTGTTTTGTATGCAGGTAGTTTAATTCCAGAAGAAATGACCAATTGGTGTAAACCAGGTGCTGTGGTTAGAAACTCTGCAATGATGACTTTAGAAGAGCAAATAGCGGTAATGCAAGAACATTACAAAAAAGGAAATGCTATTGTGCGTTTACAATGTGGAGATCCTTCTTTGTATGGCGCTATCCAAGAGCAAATGACCATTTTTGATGAGTTAGAAATGGAGTACTTTATTGTACCGGGAATTTCAGCTTTTAGTGCCGCAGCTGCCGTTTTAAAATCTGAATTTACGATTCCGGAAGTAGTACAGTCTATTGTTTTAACACGTGGAGAAGGTAAAACACCAATGCCTCCAAAAGAAAGTATTGCTGCTTTTGCTGCTACAAATGCTACCATGTGTATCTTTTTAAGTGTAGGAATTGCTAAAAAAGTAGAAGCACAATTATTAGAACATTTTGACGCTAATACGCCTGTAGCAGTGATGTACAGAATCTCTTGGAAAGACGAAGAAATTTATCAAGGAAAATTAGAAAATCTAGCAAAAATTGTAAAAGACAGTAAAAAAACAAGAACGGTATTAATTATCGTTGGTCATGCAATTGGCGCTCGTAAAAACAGGTCTCAATTATACAGTCCGGATGTGAAACACATTTTTAGAACGAATAAGAAATTTGTAGTAACAGAATAAAACCATTTCATATTTAGATCTCATTAGTTGTAAAAACCTGTGAGATTTTTATAAAACTTATCGATAAAACAGATAGCATGATATTAGTCTTTGGCGGAACAACAGAAGGAAAAAAAGCAGCCACTTTATTAGAAGGTTTGGCCATGCCTTTTGTGTATTCTACAAAAACAAATATTCCCTTTAAAACGACTAAAATTGCGAGTTACCGTTACGGAGCATTAGATGAAAAACAGCTAGAAAGTTATTTACTAGAAAACAACATACAAACCATTATTAACGCTTCTCATCCGTTTGCAGAAATATTGCATAAAACCATTGCTAAAGTGGCTGAAAAGCTACAAATCCCTGTACTAAGATTCGGACGAGAATTACTTTCTAAAACCATTCATCCTTTAGTAAAATATGTGAATTCGTATGAAGCTGCTTTTGCGTTGTTAAAAGAAAAACAGACTTTATTAGCGTTAACAGGTGTACAATCTATTAAAAAATTGCATCCGTGGTGGTTAGAAAACACAACGTATTTTAGAATTCTAAACAGACCCGAATCGTTAGCCATAGCTCATGAAAGTAATTTTCCTGAAAAGCAATTAATTTTAGGATTGCCATCTGACAATCTAGAAAAAGAAATTGAGCTGATTAAATCCCATCAGATTGATGTAATTCTCACTAAAGAAACTGGTAACAGTGGGTTTTTAAGCACCAAGATTGAAGCTGCTTTACAAACAAACGCAAAAATTATTATCATCAATCAGCCTAAAATACCTAGTTACTTTACGCTTGTTTTTAATGAAATTGATTTACAACGTATTTTAACGAATACTCCTACTCCAACATTGCTAACCAATACTTCGCAATTATGGGATTAAGAGAAATACCAAAAGGCCCTTTAAGAGAAGGGTTTACAACAGGCACTTGCGCTACTGCTGCTGCAAAAGCAGGATTGATGGCGATTATCCATCAGAAGAAAAACAGCACTGTAAACGTACATTTACCTATAGATAAAATATTAGAAATTAAGATTCATTCTTGCGAGTTTACAGAAAATACAGCTACATGTTCTGTAATAAAAGATGCTGGAGATGATCCTGATGTAACAAATGGCGCAGAAATAGGTTGTATTTTAAAATTAACACAAGAAAAAGACATTCAGTTTATTGCCGGAGAAGGCGTTGGTACCGTAACACTTAAAGGTTTAGAATTGGCTATTGGAGAACCTGCAATTAATCCAGTTCCTAGAAAAATGATAACCAGTGCACTTCAGAAACTATTGCACGATTACGATTTAGAATGTGGTGTATCAGTGACCGTTTTTGTAACCAACGGAAAAAAATTAGCAAAACGTACGCTTAATGAACGTGTAGGTATTATGAATGGCATTTCTATACTAGGCACAACTGGTATTGTAAAACCCTACTCCTCGTCTTCCTACATAGCAAGTATAGAACAAGGTATTGACGTTGCAATTGCCAACAAAACAACAGAATTGGTTATAAACTCAGGTGCCAGAAGTGAAAAGTTTTTATCAGAAAAATTTAATCATTTGCCAGAATATGCTTTTATCCATTACGGAAATTGGATTGGAGAAACCCTTACTAAAATTAATCAATGCAATATTAAAAAAGTAAGCATTGGTATTATGCTCGGTAAAGCGGTAAAATTAGCGGGTGGTATAACAGATACACACAGTTGTGTGTCTAGCTGGAATAAAGATTTTGTTGTGGATTTAGCGCATCAAATTGGCTTTGAAGACGGAGATAAAATTAAAGAATTAAATATGGCAGGTCGTTTAATTGAGTTATTCGAGTTTGAACAAAATTCGCCTTTCTTTCAATTATTATTAGCGCATTGCTATAAACACACGCATACAAAAATGAAACAGGTATCCTTAGATATTTACCTTATTCATAAAAACGGAACACTTATTAAATACATTAAATAATGACAATAACTTCTTTAATTAGGCCTTTAATGGCGGGAATTTTACATTCTTTTGAGCCAGACCATGTTACAGCGGTTTCTGTATTAGCAACCGAAAATGCCATCAATAAAAAAAAGGTGAATTTTCTAACGGTCTTTAAAGCCTCTCAGTGGGCTTTTGGGCATTCGGCAACCTTATTACTTTTTGGTGGTATAGCATTACTTTTTAAAAGTATGGCTACTTTATTTGTACATAGTATTTCTTTTTATGCAGAACTAGCAGTTGGTCCTATTATGATTTGGTTAGGAATTGTTGCTATTAAAAGAAACCATGCTATTAATGAAATGGTAAATGAGCATAAGAAAATTGAAGCCCATGAACATCAACTTGCGAACCCAATACATTTACACGGTACCAAAGGTGAAGAAATTGCGGTAAACCCAATGAATAAATCTTTTTGGATTGGCATGTTACACGGTTTAGCTGGTACAGGTGGCGCATTAACCTCGGCGCTCGTTTTAAGTAGTGATACTATAGCTGATGCTCTTCTTATTCTTGCAGTAGAATCTTTGGGTATTATTGTAGCAATGGGTGCTTATAGTTATGTTTTAATAACGGTAATGAGTCGTTTTTTAGAACGAAATTTATCCATTTTTAAATGGATGAATGGTATTGCCGGTGCTGCTTCTGCTATTATTGGAATAATATGGACTTATAATACCGTTTCTGCTATATGATGCATCATAAAAAACAAACCAACTTTCCTTTCTCTGCTATTGTTGGTCAAGATAATTTTAAGTTAGCTCTTATTTTAAACTTGGTAGACCCGCTTATTGGTGGTGTTTTGGCTATTGGTGATAAAGGAACAGGAAAAACCACCTTAATTAGATCGTTAACAAATCTATTGAATGATCAAGAAAAAATACCTTTTGTGAATTTGCCTATTGGTGTTTCTGAAGACCGACTTATGGGAAGCATTAATTTAGAAGAGTTGATTAATGCCAAAAAAGAAGTAATCAATCTTGGGTTAATGGCGCAAGCTCACCAAGGTGTTTTATATATAGATGAGGTAAATTTATTACAAGATTATCTCACCGATATTTTGTTAGATGCTGCAGCTTCTGGAAATTATTATTTAGAAAGAGAGGGGATTTCTCGTTATTTTAAAAGTCGATTTTGTTTAGTTGGTTCTATGAATCCTGAAGAAGGAAGTTTAAGACCGCAACTAAAAGACCGTTTTGGTTTAAGTGTACATGTTTCTACAACTACTAATGTAAAAGTGCGTCAGCAAATAATAAAACAACGTTTGCTGTTTGATGACAATCCTACTGATTTTACTGCTAAATATAAAAATGAAGACCAAAGTATCGCAACACAAATTGAAACCGCTAAAAAGCATTTAAAAACGGTTCTTATAAACGATGCTATTATAGAATATTGTAGTCAATTAGCTATAGAACACCAAGTAGAAGGTTTGCGTGCAGACATTTTATTATTGAAAACGGCAAGGGCTTTTGCAGCGTATCAAAACGCGACAAAAATTACTAAAGAAGATGTTGATAAAATAGCAGATTTTGTTTTAAACCACAGAAGTTTACACCAGCCACCAAATCAGCAAAACCCAAATCAAAAGGAAAACGAGCACCCCAAAGAAACTCCATCCGAAGGAACTACCTCTAAGGAAGAAAATATTCAGTTTTTGAGTCCTGAAAACGATTTTCAAAAACAAAAAAATACGTTTACAGATCAACTTGAAAACAGCAACAAAACCATTTCCTATAACCAAGGAAATACCGCTACCATAGATACCAAGAAAACGGTAAGTCAATATGTAGCTACCGATAAGTTTGAAATAAAGACGAAACACAAAAAATCACTTTTAAAAGAACACCATATCTTTTTAATTGATTCTAGTGGTTCTATGTTAAAAAACCAAATTATTGCTTACGCAAAAGGAGCTGTAGATAAAATTGCAACACAATCTAAAAATCAGAATACACAGTTTTCTATTATTTCTTTGTTTGATGGAGAAGCGCAACATATTTTACACAGAACGGCTGTTTTAAAAGATATTGAAATTGCATTAACGTCTCTTAAAACAGGAGGAAAAACAAATTTAACGGCTGGTTTTAAACAAATAAAAGGTATTTGTGCTGATGTTGATTTTAAACACAATTTACATATTATAACAGACGGAAAGTTAAACACCGAAAGCAGTTTAGAAGCAACCGTATTGGCTTTTCAAACGTATTGTAAAGGCGTACAAAACACACAAGTAATTGATGCTGAAAAAGGCATGGTGAAAATTGGTGTTGCTGCCGATTTTGCCAATCGTATTCAGGCTAATTACCAACCATTAATGACAAAGAAGCTCTAATATTTTGACAAAACAACTCATCATTTCGGCACCAAGTAGCAATGCAGGTAAAACAACACTTACTTTAGGATTACTGCGTTTATTCAAAAATAAAAACATTACGATACAACCTTTTAAAGTTGGTCCAGATTATATAGATCCTAAATTTCATCAATTGGCTTGTAAAAAAGTGGGGGTAAATTTAGATTTATTTATGATGTCTCAAGATGAGATAAACACCTGTTTAAACTTCTACGGCAAAGAGGCTAAAATTAATTGCATAGAAGGTGTAATGGGCTTGTTTGATGGTGCTAAAAAAGATAAAGGTAGTACGGCTGAAATGGCTAAAAAGCTAAAGACACCTGTTTTACTAGTAATTGATGCCAAAGCTGTTGCCTATTCTGTTGCACCACTTATTCAGGGTTTTGTAAATTTTGATAAAGAAGTAGAAATAATGGGCGTTGTCTTTAACCGTGTAGGATCGGAAAAACATTACGATATGCTTAAAGAAGCTTGTGATGATATTAATGTACGTTGTTTTGGGTATTTATCTAACTTAAAGGACATTGAAATTCCGTCGAGACATTTAGGATTAAATATACAGGAAATAGAAAAGTTTGATATTGTTATTGATAAAATTGCAAACGAACTAGACAAAACAGTAGATTGGCAAGCTATTTTAGAAGCTTCTAAAGTTATTGAGCCAAGTGTTATTTTATCAACAGAAAAAACAACAGCATCCAAAAAAATAAAATTTGCAGTGGCTAAAGACGCAGCTTTTAATTTTATATATCCGCAGAACATTGGTGCCATGGAAACATTAGGAGAAGTGGTGTTTTTTAGCCCAATAACTGATGTGAAAATTCCTGATTGTGATTTTATCTATTTCCCAGGCGGATACCCGGAAATGTATTTGAAGGAATTGTCTAGCAATACAGAAATGCTGAAAAGCATTAAAGAATTCGCACAAAATGACGGTAAAATTTACGCCGAATGTGGCGGAATGATGTATTTAGGAAAAGCTATTATTTCAGAAAATAACGAAGCTTTCAAAATGGTGAATTATTTCGATTTTGAATCTTCAATAGCCGATAAAAAACTGCATTTAGGTTACCGAACATCTAAAGTAAATGAACATATTTTTAAAGGGCACGAGTTTCATTATTCAACCTTAATACATGATCATGAAAGTACTGTTAACGCCACAATTACAAATGCAAGAGGTGGTGATACAACTACCAAAATTTATAAAAAAAATAAAGTAATGGGTTCTTATGTGCATCACTATTTTGGTACACCCGAAAAACTTTTACAATTAATAAACGAACTAAATAACAACATATGAAAATTTACACAAGAAAAGGAGATAAAGGTACCACTGGAGTTTTTGGAGGGAAAAGAGAATTTAAAAACTCTGCAAGAATTGAATGTATAGGAACCTTAGACGAGGTAAATTCTACCATTGGTTTAATGCGTACTAAGCTAGGTAACGAACACGAATGGCAACCAAATTTGCATCGCATTCAAAAAGATATGATGAATATGATGTCTCACTTGGCAAGACCGTCTGATTCTAAAAAAGAAAACCCGAATCCGGAACCGAAAGATGGCGCAGATTTTTGTGAGGTTTGGATGGACAAAATGGAAGCAAATATTAGTTCTCCATCAGACTATTTTTTATTGCCTGGAGGAAATGAAATATCGGCACTTTGCCACGTTTGTAGAACACAAATGCGCAGAGGAGAAAGACAATTGGTTACCTTAATGCAAGAAGACCCAGAATGTGTTCACGATTACATTATGAGTTATGTTAATAGGCTATCTGATTTGTTTTTTACCATGGCAAGAGCAGAAATGGACAAGCATGGTGTTGCCGAAGAAAAATGGAATTTATTCTTATATAAAAGAAAAAAGAAAGTAGTAAAAGATTAAAGTAAACTTAGAATAATAACAATTTAATAAATATTAATTTAAAAACAATCATTATGCACATCGAACCAGGAATCGTAGATTCAGCAAAAATTGGACTTTCATACGCAACAGCAGCAGTCACAATTTTCGGAGTAGCTAAATCATCTTTTAGCAACATCAAAAAAAACAATCCTTTAACTTTTTTAGTCAAATCTATTGCTACAACAGCTTTAGTATTTACATTTTTTCAAGTATTACCACATTATTCAGTAGGAGTTTCTGAAGTTCACTTTATTTTAGGATCAACATTATTTTTACTCTTTGGCCTCGCACCTGCTAGTATTGGGCTCGCACTTGGTTTATTAATTCAAGGAGTATTCTTTGCACAAATTGATTTACCTCAATATGGAATGAACATCACCACCTTACTTGTTCCATTAATGGCACTTTCTTATATTGCTGATAAAGTTATCAAAAAAGATACACCATACATCCAATTAAAATATGCGCAAGTTTTAAAACTTTCATTAGTTTATCAAGCAGGTATTGTAGGTTGGGTTACATTTTGGGCAATTTATGGTCAAGGTTTTGCAACAGAAAACTTAGTAAGCATCGCTAGTTTTGGTAGTGTTTATATGTTAGTTGTACTAATTGAGCCATTAATAGATTTAGGTGTATTAGCGGCAGCAAAATACTTAACAGGTAAACTTAAAGAAAGTAACTTTTTAGAGAAGAGACTTTACAATACTGTACAAGCATAAAAATAACTTCCTGAAAACTATCAAACTAAAAAAAATATAAAAATGAATACAAAAATACCAATTACTATTGTTACCGGATTTTTAGGCGTAGGAAAAACGACCTTAGTACATAATATGCTAAAGAATGCCAACGGAAAACGCATTGCTGTTTTGGTGAATGAATTTGGAGAAGTAGATGTGGACGGACAATTAATAGCTTCATCTGAATGTGGTGATGAAGGCTGTAATTTAATTCAATTACCAAACGGATGTATTTGTTGTACGGTACAAGAAGAATTTTTACCCTCTATGTTACAATTATTAGAGCGCAAAGAAGAAATTGATCATATTGTGATAGAAACGTCTGGTTTATCGATGCCAAAACCTTTGGTAAAAGCAGTAAATTGGCCAGATTTAAAACCTCATATTACTATAGATTCTGTAATTACAGTAGTAGATGCAGTAGGAATTGCAACCGGAGAAATTTGCGATAGAGAACGGGTGCAAGTACAACGTTTAGCGGATGATTCTTTAGACCATGAAACACCTATTGAAGAGTTGTTTTTAGATCAATTAGGTTGTGCAGATTTGGTTTTAGTAAGCAAAAGAGATTTGATTGATGATGAGAAGTTTGATGAAGTTACTAAAATAATTACCGATAAAGCAAGACCAAACACCAAGATTATTCCGGTAATAAATGGTGAATTAGATAATGCTTTATTACTAGGAGTGGAAGCTTCTGCAGAGGATGATGTAGATAACCGTCATTCTATTCACGAAGAGCACCATAAATCTGGAAACCACCACCACCACAACGATGATATTAAAACAGTTTTATTAGAGTATACCGAAACTGCGGATATTAAAGTTTTAGTGAAAGATTTAAAAAAGCTTGTAGAAGACAACGAGATTTATAGAATTAAAGGTTTTGTAAATATCCCGAACAAGCCAATGCGCATGGTACTGCAAGGTGTTGGTAGTCGTTTCGATTATTATTTTGAAAGACCTTGGGGAGAAAATGAAGCACGCAAAACAAGTTTAGTGGTTATTGGTAAAAATATAGAATTGACTAAAAATAACGAAGTGCATACGCATGCTCATAGTCATGATCACGGACATTCTCACGCTCATTCTCATTAAACGATGACACACATTTTTACTACAAAAAAACTAGAGAAGATTATCAACAAGAAAATTGAAAACAGCGATTTAGTCGATGAGCATATTCTTGGAAATTGGAATGCAAATGTTTTTTATGTTGCTAAAAAGAAGTGTTTACTTTTTGTAAATTCTGAAACCTTTTTTTCTGTCGTTATTCCACGTTTTTCAATGAAAGATATTGACAAGTTAGACGCGTTATTTCTGGATAGTTTTTATAATCAATTGTTATTTGAAAAAATAACGGTTGATTATAAAAATATTCTTGATAAAATTGGTGAAGTAACGTTTCATTCCACAAATAATAACAGAAAAACCATTGGTGTTCTTACCTATAATATAGAGAAATTGAACTATTTTAAATATGACTATCCTGTTTTTAATGCTTCTGTAATTAGAGAAATGACCCAAAAATTGAACAGAACTCCTTTTAAACAATTAGGTTGGAAAACGCCTAATGAAGAAATGATTTCTTTATTAACGAAGCATACACAAATAATCTAAAAAAATTATAACAACGTGCATTTAATTTCTACCATACCAGGCGGCTGGAATCCTAACGATGAAGGTGTTTTTTATATAGATCAATCTCCGGGAGACATTGTTTTTTTGTCTTCGGCAGATTCCGATTTATTTATGATGAATAACGCCTACAAGTTAATTTATAACTCCGTAGAAAAAGCACCTTCTTTTCGGTTTGCAAATCTTAGTTATTTTAAGCAAGAATTAACGATAGACACCTATGTAGATGAAGTTATTTCTGCTGCAAAAATTGTAGTACTTAAACTTTTAGGCGGAAAAGCCTATTACAATTATCTTTGTGAATCAATTACAGAATGTTGCGAAGAAAACAATATTCAGTTGGTGTTTTTACCTGGTGATAACAAACCAGATTTAGAGTTGATGCAATCTTCTAACATTCCGTTAAAGGATGTCGATTTAATTTGGAAATATATACAAGCTGGTGGTTTAGAAAACTGTAAAGCATCTTTGCAATTAATTAGTAACAAAATTACAGATACAACCGTAATTCCGGATGCTATAAAAACCATTCCCGATTTATTTTTATATCACCCAAAAGAAGGAATTTATACTTCATCAACAGAAAATAAAGAAAAAAAACAAGCTATTATTTTTGGGTATAGAAGTTATTATTTATCTAATAATTTAGCTCCTATACATAGTATTATTGATGCTTTAGAACAACAAGGAATTTCTGCAATTGCATTAATGGCGGCTGGATATCGAGAACATGATATTCAGCAACAAATTTTTAATTTACTAAAAGCGCATCAAACAGAAAAACCCCAAGTTATTATTAATACGACAGGGTTTAGTGTGCAAGGATTTAATGATACTACACAGAGCTTGTTCGATGTTTTTAATGTACCCGCTATACAAGCAATTATGGGAAGTTGCAATCGTGAAAGTTGGCTAGAAGGAAGTTTTGGTTTGCCTCCTACCGATATTGCCATGAATATTGCGTTGCCAGAGGTGGATGGAAAAATTATATCGAAAGTAATTTCGTTTAAGGAATCGGTAGAAAAAGATGCTTTAACAGATTCTGAAGTGGTTTCTTATGTCCCTAATATAGAAGGCTGTGAGTTTGTTGCGCAAATGGCTAAAGCGTGGATTAACTTACAGTATAAAAAAAATGCTGATAAGAAAATTGCATTGGTTTTACCTAATTATCCAAATAACAATAGTCGTTTGGCAAATGGTGTTGGGTTAGATACGCCACAAAGTACCTTGCAAATTTTAGCACAATTGGCAGCTGAAAATTATGCCCTTGCGGCCGATTATCCTAAAACGACCAAAGAACTTATACATAAATTAACCAATTCTGTTACCAACGATTTAGAAACGATAAATACTTTAAATGAACGCCACTCTATTAAATTAGACGAAGCTATTTTTTATAAGTACTACAATCAGCTTTCTAAAACACTTAAAGATACAGTAGAAGCACAATGGGGAAACCCAAAAGATTCGCCAAACTATAAAGAAGGTTCTTTTTTAATTCCGGGTTTTATTTCTGATAATGTGTTGGTAAGTATTCAGCCAAGTAGAGGTTATAATTTAGATTTACAAGCCAGTTATCACTCGCCAGACTTACCTCCTCCTCCAGCCTATTTAGCCTATTATATTTGGTTGCAACATAGTTTTAAAGCAGATGCTTTAGTGCATATTGGTAAGCACGGAAATTTAGAATGGTTGCCTGGAAAAAGTGTGGCTTTGAGTAAAGAAACGTGTTTTCCTGCGGCTATTTTAGGCGCTATTCCTCATTTTTATCCGTTTATTATTAATGATCCAGGAGAAGGAACACAAGCTAAAAGAAGAAACCAAGCAATTATATTAGACCATTTAATTCCGCCAATGACACGCGCAGAGAATTATGGCGATTTACTAAAACTAGAACTGTTAATTGATGAGTTTTACGAGTCGGCTTTGGTTGATAAAAGAAGAGCCTCTTTAATTAAAACAAAGATTGAAACGCTGGTAAATGAAACCCATCTTAAATCTGATTTAAACCAAGATGGTAAAGATATTGATGCTTTATTAGAAGTGATTGACGGTTATTTATGTGAACTGAAAGAATCGCAAATTAGAGGTGGATTACATATTTTAGGGAAACTACCAAGAGAAGAAAAATTAATAGATTTAATTGTTGCTTTGCATCGTTTGCCACAAGGCGATTTAAAAGGAATTACACAGAGTTTGGCTGAAGATTTACAACTCGATTTTGATCCTATAAATGTTGTCTACTCAGATAAACTTGAAAAAGACATTTTTGAAATTTCCTGCAGAACTTACGGACAAGCAGTTGAGTTATTAGAAAACAAAGCGAAGAACCTTGTAACGCAATTATTTAACAACGATGTAATTGAGAATATTGGACAATACACCAATCAAATATTAAACTATATACAACAACATACAGTACCCGTTTTAGAAAAAACAAGTAATGAAATCACCCATTTAATTAAAGGTTTAAACGGGCAATACATACCTGCCGGAGGTTCTGGCGCTCCTACAAGAGGTCGTTTAGATATTTTACCTACGGGACGAAATTTTTATTCTGTTGATGTACGTACTGTTCCTTCTGAAACCGCATACCAATTAGGACAAAAAAGTGCTCAGAATATTATTGATCGTTATTTACAAGAAAACGGAGAATACCCTACTTCTATTGGTTTATCAGTTTGGGGTACTTCTACCATGCGAACCAGTGGCGATGATATTGCCCAAGCATTGGCCTTAATTGGTGTAATACCCGTTTGGCAAGGAAGCAACCGAAGAGTAAAAGATTTTAAAGTACTATCTACCTTAGAATTGAGAAGACCTAGAGTAGATGTAATGTTGCGTATTTCTGGTTTTTTTAGGGATGCTTTTCCTGATTTAATTTCTCTCTTTAATGCCGCTGTAGAAAAAGTAGCTACGCTAGATGAAACCGATGAACAAAACCCTATAAAAAAACGTTTTGATGAAGAAAAACTGCAATGGCAAGAAGAAGGTTTAGATGAAAAACAAGCCAATGAAAGAGCTTTGTATCGAGTATTCGGTTCGAAACCTGGTGCGTATGGTGCAGGTTTACAAGGTTTAATTGATGGAAAAAACTGGACAACTTCAGATGATTTAGCGCAAGCGTATATCAATTGGAGTGGTTATGCGTATTACGGAAAAGACAATAGTGGAAAATCTGCACATGAAACGTTTAAAAAACGATTATCTAATATTGAAGTGGTGATGCAAAATCAAGATAATAGAGAGCATGATATTTTAGATTCTGATGATTATTATCAGTTTCAAGGAGGAATGACGGCAGCCGTAAATACTATAAAAGGATCTCAACCAGAAACGTATTTTGGAGATCATTCTAGACCTGATAATCCGAAGGTGAAATCTTTAAAAGAAGAATTATTAAAAGTTTTTCGCTCTAGGGTTGTAAACCCAAAATGGATGCAAGGGATGCAAGAACATGGGTATAAAGGTGCTTTTGAAATGGCTGCCACCATGGATTATTTGTTTGCTTATGATGCCACCACCAATTTAATAGAAGATTTTATGTACGAACAAATTACAGATTCTTATTTGTTTGACGAGGATAACCAAGCTTTTATAGAAGAACACAATCCTTGGGCCTTAAAAGATATGTCTGAGCGTATGCTGGAAGCGATTCAAAGAGGGATGTGGGAAAATCCGTCCGAAGAAACTATTGAAGAATTAAAAGAAATTTATAAAAAATCTGATAACATAACAGAATAAAATGAAAACATTTAAGATTCAATCACCTGACCAGGCTATTGTAGCTCCTTTAACCAATAAAATAAATAAAAAAACAAAACCCGTTGGTTCTCTAGCAGATTTAGAGGGTATCGCTATAAAAATAGGTACTATCCAACAAACGTTATCTCCTAGATTAAGTAAACCAACAATTGTGTTATTTGCAGCCGATCATGGTATTGCAGAAGATAATGTTGTAAACCCTAATCCGCAAGAAGTTACTTGGCAAATGGTTTATAATTTTATAAAAGGTGGAGCAGGAATTAATGTGTTTACAGACCAACATAATATTGATTTAAAAATTGTTGATTCAGGTGTAAAATATGATTTCGAAAATTGTGAAGGACTTATTCATGAAAAAATAGCTTTAGGCACAAAAAATTACTTGCATGGACCCGCAATGACAAAAGAGCAATGTGATACGTGTATTGAGAAAGGAGCTGAAATAGTTGCAAATATTCATGCTGAAGGTTCTAATATTATTGGTTTTGGAGAAATGGGTATTGGTAACACAAGTTCTTCATCTTTGTTAATGAGTACCTTTTTAAACATACCCATTGAAGATTGTGTTGGTAAAGGTGCTGGATTACAGAATGTTGGAGTTCAAAATAAAAAGAGAGTACTTAGAGCTGTTATAAATAAACACAGTTCGGTATCATCACCAGAAGAAGTTTTACAAACATTTGGTGGTTTTGAAATAGCAATGATAACAGGTGCTATATTGCAAGCTGCTGAATTAAAAATGATTGTATTAATTGATGGATTTATCATAACAGCGGCTTTATTAGCGGCTTCAAAAATAAATCCGGAAGTGGTTGATTATTGTATTTTTTCACATACTTCGGGAGAATCAGGTCATCAAAAATTATTAGAATATTTTAGAGCAAAACCTTTATTAAATTTAGGTTTAAGATTAGGGGAAGGTACAGGTGCTGCGATTGCGTATCCTTTAGTACAATCTGCTGTAAATATTGTAAATAATTTATCTAGTTTTGATCATGCAAACGTAAATGACAAAGTAAATTAATGAAAAAAGAAATTCACATATTCTTTACCGCATTAATGTTTTACACAAGAATTCCTATTCCTAAAAGCATTCTATTTAAAAAAGAATATTCTAAAGCGTCAATCAAATATTTACCGCTAATAGGCTTATTGGTTGGCGGACTTTCTGCTCTAATATTAAATTTATCACTACTTGTTTTACCTGTTTCTATTGCTCTAATTATCTCTATGATTACTGGTTTGTTACTAACAGGTGGATTTCATGAAGATGGTTTGGCAGATACTGTTGATCGTTTTGGAGGAGGATGGAACAAAGAAAAAATTCTTCTAATTATGAAGGATAGTACTATTGGAGCTTATGGAGCAATCGCTTTAGTAATGGCACTTTTGTTGAAATATCAATTATTAGTAGCTTTGGTAGATTTATCGATAGCAAACGGAATTAATACTCCATATTTTATGCTATTTATTTTGCTTTCGGGTCATAGTCTTAGTAGAGTTCTAGCCATTAGTGTAATGATTACGCATTCCTATGCTCGTATAAATGATGACTCTTCAAAATTAAAATCGATAACAACTGATATCTTAAAATGGACAAGTCCGGCATTTATTTTATCAAGTGTTTTTGCTTTATTTCCGTTATTTTTATTTCAATCACCTTATGTCTTTTTATTACTTATTCCCATTTATTTGGTAAGAGTACTGCTAACTAGGTTTTTTAATAAATGGATTAATGGTTATACAGGTGATTGCTTAGGATCCATTCAACAAATTTGTGAAATTATATTTTATTTAAGTATACTAATACTATGGAAATATATTTAATTAGGCACACCACGCCTCTTATAGAAAAAGGGGTTTGTTATGGGGTTAGTGATATCCCCTTAAAGGACACTTTCTTATTAGAAGCAGAAAAGGTTTTGAGTCAGATTCCTACTCGTTTTGATAAAGTGTATTCTAGTCCTTTGCAACGTTGCAAACAATTAGCTCAAGTTATTACTGATGATATTACATTCGATAACCGTTTAATGGAACTTAATTTTGGTTCTTGGGAACTTAAAAAATGGGACGAAATACCTAATAATGAAATACAACCTTGGTACGATGATTGGGTACATGCATCTACCCTAAACGGTGAGTCTTACCAAGATTTACAACACCGAGCAATATCATTTGTAGAAGACCTTCCTAAAAACTATGATAGCATTGCTATTGTTACACATTCGGGTGTATTGAGAACTTTATGGGCATATTTTAACAACATAGATTTAAAAGATTCTTTTGATGCGCTAGTTATTGATTATGGTGCTGTCTTAAAAATAATTTATTAGGGATAGATATTTTAAATCTAAAATTACAATATATTCAAAATATTATTTTTTTCGTAAAAATATACTGATTGAATGTAGTTATGTAAATACATAGACATCCTTTTATAATATTAACGTTTTGTATTATTTCTTTGGTTTACCTCCTAAAACGTCATCTTTACCATCAGAATCCACAGACTCTAGTATTTATTTCAGTAACAACATTAAAAAAAAAAAAAAACAACACACCATTTTATAGATTACATCAATTTTATTTTAACTTTAGCTAATTTTAATTATTTTCTGGCCTATGGGAATAACATCTTGTATTGCAATAAAAGAAGAATTTACTAGTTTAGAAGAAGCCTTTAAGAATTCAACATATTTTAAAGTTTGTCAAGATATTGAAGGTTTACTCTTATTAAAACTAGAAAAATTTAAACATCAATTAGATTTGGAAGCCTACCTAGGAGTGGGAATTCTACCTTAAAAAGATGAATAAAGCAATATAAAACATTTAGAACAAAATTTATAGGAGATAGAAACATAGAATTCATCCTTTTTAGAATTACTATTATTTATGCATAATTAGATAACCCCACAACTTTTGGATTTGATCCTATAGTTATAAAAACAACTAAGCCTCTATTACAATCTATTTAATAAATCAGCTTTCTTATTTTCGAACTCTTCAACAGAAAGAATTCCTTTGTCTTTTAAACCAGCTAACTTTTCAATTTTTCCAAAAATATCTTCTTCGAAAGCAGAATTGTTCATGTTATTATTTGGCTGCATTGGAGCTTCCATAATAGGTGCAATTGGCGTTTCAATTATATTATTTTGTACTTCATTATTTTGAATTGGCGCTGATTGTTGTGGTTTATTTCCTCCAGAGATAATAGGTAAAGCATTTAAATCTACATTACCATATTGACTTGTAAAAGAAACCGAATAATTTCCTCCTTGTTGCTGTCCTACTCCACCAATATTATGATCTAACGTATCAAAAATGGTTACTTTACCATTTTGCTGAATTGCCAAACGGTGTATGTTATTAAAAATAGCATAACTTGTATCATTTTGACTACCGGTAGAATTAGGAAAACCTAAATCTCCCCACCAATTTCCAGAAAAACCACCTTGTCCGTTTTCTGTCTTAGGTAAAGGTTTGTATTGGATAGCTCCTTGATGAATTAAGTTAGATAAATCTACACAAAGTCCGTCTACCAAATATTTAAGATTATTGTTAAACATATCTCCAACCATGGTCATACCACCTTGCATCCATTGTCCACCACCACCTAATTCAGCGATATTAAATTGAGCCATAGTACCATTACTATTCATAAGACAATATGTTAAATCTTTAGCCGCATTTGTACTTATTCCATATTTATTGGCTACGTTTACTATGTTCTGAAAACTAGCATCTGTGAATATTGCATTCATAATTTTAAGTGATGTATTTCTTTATTCTGTCAAGAATAAATATTGGTTTAACAATTTTATACAAAGGTAGACTATAGTACTACGATTAAGTCTGTTTAATGTAGAATATTTAATAGAATTATGAATCTAGTTATTTCATAATAAATAGATTAACTCTAAAAACTAATATTTCATAATTTCATAAAAATATATTCTAAAAATTGACTATTTTTTAATTTTAACTACTGTAATTGATAAAACAACATATAATTAAAATGATGCAAACTTTAGCTACTTTGTACTTGTAAAAGAAGATGGAATTTTAATTTAGTTTTTAAAATAATAAATTCACTTTTTATTTAAAATTCAACTTTAATTAGTCTAAAATCTATCTAAAAAAGAAATTAAGATTGTAATGGGATTTCTGGTAATTTATTTTTAAAACTCGGTGCATTGTCTCTATAAGACACCAATTTCTTTTTAGAAACAAGTACTATTAAATCTTCGCTTAAGGTAAATAAACAGCCTGTTCTAAAAGTTTCTAATAATAGTTTTTCTAGTTCTACAGTTAGTTCATCCAAAGAAAATTGTTTAAACTCATTCTCTTCTGCATGTCTATATTTCAATTCAAAAACCTCATTACCATCAACCTTAAATAAACGCACATATACATTTAACAAGCCTTCACTTTTTCGCATCGGTTTGCTTAATGTAAGTTTTACAAACTCATTATTGGTTAGGCTACGTTGTAATGTTTCAAAAAAAACTTTAAATTCACTCATAGAACAAAGATAAAAAAAGCTCAAGTTTTAAACTTGAGCTTTTCTAAAAATATTATTAATTTAAAACACTGAAAAAAAGTTCAGTATAAAAATTATCCTTTAAAAACAATCTTACGCATACGTAAGCTTTCTGGAGTAACTTCTAAATACTCATCTTCTTTAATGTATTCCATATTTTCTTCTAAAGAAAAATCTACTTTCGGTGCAATTTTCATAGCTTCATCTGTACCAGATTTACGCATGTTTGTTAATTGCTTTCCTTTAATTAAGTTTACAGCCATATCATCAGATTTACTGTTTTCTCCAATTACTTGACCAATATAAATCTCTTGATTGATATCAATAAAGAAACGACCTCTATCTTGTAAACGGTTTAATGCATATGCAGTTGCTTTACCAGCAGCAGAAGAAACGATAGCTCCTTTTACTTCTTCAGTAAAATCTCCTTTATAAGGACCATATTCAGAAAAACGGTGATTAATAATTGCTGTACCTGCAGTTGCTGTTAAAATTTTATTTCTTAAACCAATCAATCCACGAGATGGAATTGTAAATTCTAAGTGTTGCAAATCTCCTTTAGGTTCCATTATTAACATATCTCCTTTTCTAAGAGATACTAAGTTAATAGCTTTAGAAGCCATGTCTTCTGGTACATCAATAGACAATGTTTCCATTGGTTCATGTTTCTTACCATCTACCATTTTTATAATTACTTGTGGACGTCCCACTTGTAATTCATAACCTTCTCTACGCATTGTTTCGATTAATACAGATAAGTGTAAAACTCCACGTCCAAAAACGTTGAATTTATCTTCACTATCAGTAGTTTCTACTTTTAATGCAAGGTTTTTTTCTAATTCTTTAAATAAACGATCTCTTAAGTGACGAGATGTTACATATTTACCTTCTTTACCAAAGAAAGGAGAGTTGTTAATAGTAAACAACATACTCATAGTAGGTTGATCTATTTCTGTTCTTGGTAATGCTTCTGGGTTTTCTAAATCTGCAATTGTATCACCAATTTCAAATCCCTCAATACCTGTAATAGCACAAATATCTCCACAAGGTACTTTTTCTACCTGTAGTTTACCCATTCCTTCGAATACGTGTAATTCTTTAATTCTTACTTTTTTAGTAGAACCATCTGCTTTACACAACATGTAATCTTTACCTACTTCTAAGTCACCTCTAAAAACACGTCCAATAGCAATTCTACCTGTAAAAGCAGAAAAATCTAAAGAAGTAATTTGCATTTGTGGTGTACCTGCATTGTACTTCGTTTCTGGAATAGATTCTAAAACAGCATCCAATAAAGGAATAATGTTATCAGTTTCATTTCTCCAATCAGTACTCATCCAGTTGTTCTTTGCAGAACCATAAACAGTAGCAAAGTCTAATTGCTCTTCTGTTGCTTCTAACGCAAACATTAAATCGAAAACTTTTTCATGAACGATGTCAGGAGTACAGTTTTCTTTATCTACTTTATTTACAACAACAATAGGAGTTAATCCTAATTCTAAGGCTTTACCTAATACAAAACGAGTTTGTGGCATTGGCCCTTCAAAAGCATCAACTAATAATAAAACACCATCAGCCATTTTTAATACACGCTCTACTTCACCACCAAAATCCGCGTGACCAGGAGTATCAATTACGTTAATTTTTGTGTCTTTGTAGTGTACCGATACATTTTTAGAAAGAATAGTAATTCCTCTTTCTCTTTCTAAATCGTTACTATCTAACAATAAATCTGTACGAACTTTACGATCGTCTAAGATTTTTGCTTGATCTATAATTTTATCTACTAACGTTGTCTTACCGTGATCGACATGGGCTATAATAGCGATATTTCTAATTGGTTGCATTTATGTATTCTTAAATTTCGTGCAAAAGTAGTGTTTTTAGTTTAAAGAATTGACGCATTATAAAAAACTTTAACTATCTCAAAGTTAAAAAAGTATCTCATAATTAATTTTTACTAAAAATTAACTAGAAACAACCACCCTTTAAATTTAATATTTTAGGCTTATAATTATTATTGAATAAAATATTAATTGCCTTCTTACTTCGCACTCCAGACTTACAGTACACTACTAAATCTTTATGCTGATTCACCTCATCAAGACGTTCCAACAACTCGTCTAAAGGAATGTGTTGCCCTCCAATATGATGGCCTTCTCTTTCCCAAGTTTCGCGAACATCTAATAAATTATATTTTTCTTTATTTTTTTCGAGTTCTTCTATAGTAATTTCTTCTGATGATACAATTCCGCAGAAAAAATCATAATCAGCTTCTAAAACAGTAATTTCTAAAGTAGTGTCTTTTTCAAAATTTAAAATTGTTTGATTCATTTGTAAAGAATCATAAATCAATAATTTATTGGCAAGCACCGCTCCTATTCCGCAAATAATTTTAATCGTTTCATTGGCTTGTAAACTTCCTATAATTCCGGGTAAAACGCCTAAAACGCCAATTTCTGAACAATTTGGAGATTCATCTAGTTTTGGTGGCGTTGGATACAAACATCTATACGTTCCGCTTCCTTGATAGTTAAAAACACTCACCTGACCTTCAAATTTAAATATAGATCCGTAAACTAATGGTTTGTTTGTAATTACGGCCGCATCATTTACCAAATAACGCGTCGAAAAATTATCGCTTCCGTCTACAATAATATCATAATTAGTGAATAATAAAATGGCATTTTCTCTGGTTAATTTCTCATTATAAACATCAAATTTCACAAACGGATTTAACCTTGACAATCGTTTTGCAGCAGTTTTAGATTTTGAAATACCAATATCATCTATCGTATATAAAATCTGACGTTGTAAATTACTTTGATCTACCACATCGTCATCAATAATACCAATCGTTCCAACTCCTGCAGCGGTTAAATATTGTAAAACAGGGCAACCTAATCCGCCAGCTCCAATAACCAAAACTTTGGCTTGTTTTAGTTTTAACTGCCCTTCTTCTCCTATTTTATCTAGAATTAAATGTCGATTGTATTGTTTTTTTTCTTCGGATGTTAGCATGATAAATCTAATTTAAAGCATTAATTTCATAATTGATAATTGATCACTGATAAATGATTATTGATCATTGATTACCTAAAATGTTCCCAATCTTTCCAAACCACTTCTAAATCTTGATTTTTTAGCATTTGTACCACCTCAGCAGTACTTCTTTCATCAGAAATTTCAAACTGTTCTAAAGATTGTGGTGCTACCGAATACCCTCCAGGATTTGTTTTAGATTCTGCACTAATAGAAGTAATTCCTAAATTGACAATATGATTTCTAAAAACTTCACTTTCCCTGGTAGACATTGATAACTCTATGTCTTCGTCAAACAAACGAAACGCACAAATAAGTTGTACCAAGTCCGAATCTGTCATTTCTACTTTTGGCTCTAATCCGCCAGAATGCGGACGCAATCTGGGAAAAGAAATGGAATACTTTGTCTTCCAATACGTTTTCTGTAAATATTTTAAATGCAAAGCGGTAAAAAAGCTATCGGCACGCCAATCTTCTAATCCGAATAAAGCGCCCAAACCAATCTTATGAATTCCTGCTTTTCCTAATCTATCTGGTGTATCTAATCGATAATCGAAATTAGATTTTTTTCCCTTCGGATGATGTTTCTTGTACTCGTCTCTATGATACGTTTCTTGATACACCAAAACCGCATACAAGCCGTTTTCCACCAACAACTCATATTCATCTTGGTCTAAAGGCTGTACTTCAATCGTAATATTCGAAAACTGAGAACGGATTAATTGAATAGCATTCTTAATATATGCTACTCCTACCGTTTTATTCGCTTCTCCAGTTACCAACAAAATATGATCGTAGCCTTTGGCTTTTAAAAAAGCGACTTCCTTTAAAATTTCTGCATCTGTTAGCGTCCGTCTCGGAATTTTATTCGTCATACTAAAACCACAATACGTACAAATATTCTGACATTCGTTACTCAAATACATTGGCACATACATCTGCATCGTATTTCCGAAACGTTTTTTAGTCAACAGTTGACTTTTATATGCCATTTCTTCTAAAAATGGTTTTGCGGCAGGAGAAATTAAGGCTTTAAAATCTTCTAAATCCAGCTTATCTTTTGCCAACGCTTGTTCTACCTCAACAGCTGTTTTATCGAAAATACTTTTTAGGCTAAAATCCCAATTATAGGTATCGAAAAGTTCTTTAAAATGACTCATACTTTAATTTAAAAAACTAGTTAACGGACTGCTTGCAATGGCCATTTCACTTCTTGGAGCCAATTTTGCTTCGTATGCTATTCTACCCGCTTCCACTGCCATTTTAAATGCTTTTGCCATGGCAACAGGGTTTTGAGAAACTGCAATTGCCGTATTTACCAAAACAGCATCTGCGCCTAATTCCATCGCATACGCTGCGTGAGACGGTGCGCCAATACCAGCATCTACAATTACAGGCACGTTAGATTGTTCTATTATAATGTCTAAAAAATCGACCGTTTTTAAACCTTTGTTACTTCCAATTGGCGCACCTAAAGGCATTACACATTGTACTCCAACATCTTCTAAACGCTTACATAAAACTGGGTCTGCATGAATATATGGCATCACCACAAAACCTAATTTCACCAATTCTTCTGCCGCTTTTAAAGTTTCTATTGGGTCTGGTAATAAATATCTTGGATCTGGGTGAATTTCTAATTTTACCCAATTCGTTTCTAAAGCTTCCCTAGATAATTCGGCCGCAAAAACAGCTTCTTTGGCAGTTCTTACTCCAGATGTATTTGGCAACAAATTAATACGTTTATGATTCAAATGAGATAAAATATCATCTTCTTCATTTGCAACATCTACCCTTTTTAAAGCCACTGTTATCAACTCACTTTCGGAAGCCAATACTGCTTCTTTCATTAACTGAGATGAACTAAATTTCCCTGTTCCTGTAAATAAACGAGAGGTAAATTCTTTGTCTGCTATTTTTAATTTTTGACTCATTATATGTTTTTTTTGATTTGACATCACGTCGAGCAAAGTTTAAACCTAGTTCATCTTATAAAATCCCTAACCTATAAACCTTGTTCTAGTTGACATCTCTCTTTCTCAATTTAAAATTTCTTGAAATTCAGCAATACTGCTAACTTCTTTTGTTATTTCTCCAGAAACTGCAACTCCGTAAATTCCTGTGTTTATTATTTCGGAGACATCTTTTAATGTAATTCCGCCAATTGCAATTATTGGTGTTTCCGTTTGTAATTCTTTTACTATTTTTCTGTAGCCTAAAACACCTAAAACCGGACTTAAATTCTTTTTGGTTTCTGTAAATCGATAAGGACCTAAACCAATATAATCTACTTTTTTGTCAAGTAAACTGTTACAATCTTCAGCTGTATTTGCAGTTCCTCCAATTATAAAAGATGCACCTAAATAGGTACGAACCACTAACGGACATTCATCACTTTTACCTAAATGCACTCCGTCTGCTTTTACAGCTTTCGCAATTTTGTAATGATCGTTTATAATTAGTTTTGCATTAAAACTATTTGTTATTTCTCTTGCCTTTTGAGCCGTTTCTAAAATGGTTTCAACATCACAATTTTTTAAACGTAATTGCACCCAATCTGCCCCAGAAACACATGCTTTTTGTAGGTTTTCTAAATGAGTTTCGGGCGTTTCTCCTTGTGATATATATTGTAATTTACTAATCATTTTTGTTGATAATTATGTGTTCCTAATAAGGACTCGTTAGAACTTAAAAACTGTTCTGTGTACAATTTTGTATTTCTACAAGCGTCTTCTAAAGGAATCTCTTTCACTAAATTTGCTGCTAAAGCGGATGATAAAACACAACCACTTCCGTGTTTTTCATAAATGGGTTTTGTGGTGATTGGAGGAATATTTAGTTTTACAATTTTACTGTAATACACTTCGTCCCAACCTTTTTTGTCCGTTCTATGTCCGCCTTTTAAGTAGATATTTGTTCTTTCTGCGATAAACTCTATGGTTTGTTCTATGCTTTTATCTGGAAACAATGCTTTTATTTCATCATAATTTGGCGTTATAAAATCGCAATTTTCTAATACTTTTTCAAAAGTTTCTAGATCTTGTATGCTATGAAATTTAAAACCCGCACTTGCTTTTAAAATAGGATCTAAAACTATTTTAATCTCCGGATTTAACTTTTTTAAAGCTTGAATAACTTCTAACAAAATTTTCCAAGATTTAATGATTCCGATTTTTACAACAGGAATATAAAAGCGTTTAAAAAGTTGTTTTACTTGACTTAATATCACTTTTTTCTCTATCCAAACACAGTCTGTAAACTCAATATCATTCTGAACCGTAACTGCAGTACACACCGATAATCCGTATAGATTATGCGCTTCAAATGTCTTCATATCTGATGTAATTCCCGCTCCACTCGAAGGATCTAAACCTGCAATGGTTAATATGTAGTTTTTTTGATTCAAATTTTATTTATTTCTTTTAAATTCTTTCTTCTTTTTGAAAACAAATTCGTGTTTTACAAACGTGTTCTCGATACATTTTTATTTCCTTATCACTTCATAAAAACACTCGAACTGACAAGAGTTTTATCCATTGTAATTGTCATTTCGAAAACAAAGGACGTGGCAATCTTATACTTAATAACCTTTCCCACTCCTCAAACCTAAATAACTCTTAACTTACGTAGTTCTCGACTGTGCTACCATTGACCTTTTCCATACAAAAAAATTACAAATCAACTAGTTATTATTATTATTATTATTTCAAATTACAAAAAAAGCTCCACAAACCTGTCACTTCGACCTTTTGGGAGAAGTCTCATAAAGAGGAGAACGTAAAATTGAGCAATAATATGTGATTTCTCCCTTTGGTCGAAATGACAAAACTGCACGTCATTATTTCCGTTTGATATTTTTTTATCTGATACCTCAAATTAACATGATAATCGTATTAATTTGCTGTACATACTTGATAAGCACGTTTTATATTGATAAAACTCTCAACCGGGTTTTCTGCATTCCAAACGCCTCCTAAAACTCCAATTCCTTTAAAACCTAATTGTATAGTTTGTGCTATGGTATCTGTATTAATTCCGCCCATTCCAATAATGGTTTTATTAATATGATTCACATCAAAACCTTTGCCTTCATAGCCTTCTTTAGAAATAGAAGAAAAAACAGGGCTCAATAAATGGTAATCAAATTCGAAATAACAATCTTTTAAAACTTTGGGTTCATGAAAAGAAGAACTAATTGTTTTTCCATACATGTTTAGATTTTTAAAATACTCACTCGGATCATCGATATGATCTATTCTTTTTTGTTCCTGAAAATGGATTCCTTTTAAATTAAACTCATTTATCAACTCATGATGATAATGCACTACAATTCTATTGTGAAATTCTTTATCTACCTGATTTAAATACGCGACGTGTTCTTCGTAATTTTTAGCAGGTTTTCTAAAATGATACACCATTAAACCTTCTTTAAATAATTGGTTTAGTGTCTCTATTTCGTTTGGGATATCGTTTTCTGGTGAGATAAGAATTATCATAGTGTTTTTAGTTTTTGAAATTAAAAGATAAGATTACTTCGTCGTACCTCCTCGTAATGACGATAACTTTCACCTTCTCGTAATTACAGTTGCTTTGGTTTTTGAGTTAGGGATTGCAGTGGCATCCTTTTGCTTTTTCAGCAAAAGATATAACGGAAAGCCCGCCCACGCTTTTTTCTAAGCGTGGGAACTTCCTAATTATTTTATAAATACACTTCCGATCCTTTTTCCTTAAACTCCTTAGATTTTTCTTGCATTCCTTTTGCAATCACCTCGTTGTCTACAATGTCATTTTCGGCTGCAAAATCTCTCACTTCTTGAGAAATTTTCATAGAACAGAATTTCGGTCCGCACATAGAACAGAAATGCGCCACCTTTGCACCATCTGCAGGCAACGTCTCATCGTGGTACTCTAAAGCACGCTCAGGATCTAATCCTAAATTGAATTGATCATTCCAACGGAACTCAAAACGCGCCATACTTAATGCGTTATCTCGGTGCTGAGAACCTGGATGCCCTTTTGCTAAATCGGCAGCATGGGCTGCCAATTTGTAAGTAACCACACCAACACGAACGTCTTCTTTATTAGGTAAACCTAAGTGCTCTTTTGGCGTAACGTAACACAACATAGCGCAACCAAACCAACCAATCATAGCGGCTCCGATACCAGATGTAATATGATCGTAACCTGGTGCAATGTCTGTTGTTAAAGGCCCTAACGTGTAAAAAGGCGCTTCGTCGCAAACATCAATCTGCTTCTCCATATTTTCTTTAATCATGTGCATTGGCACGTGACCTGGTCCTTCTATAAAACACTGAACTTCGTGCTTACGAGCAATCTGAGTTAACTCGCCCAAAGTTTCCAATTCGGCAAATTGCGCTTCGTCATTTGCATCAGCAACAGATCCCGGACGCAAACCGTCTCCTAAAGAAAAAGCAACATCGTATTGTTTTAAAATTTCGCAAATATCTTCGAAATGAGTGTATAAAAAACTCTCTTTATGATGCGCCAAACACCATTTTGCCATAATTGAACCTCCACGAGAAACGATTCCGGTAACACGTTTTGCTGTCATTGGTATGTAACGTAACAAAACACCTGCGTGAATGGTAAAATAATCGACTCCTTGCTCTGCTTGTTCTATTAAAGTATCTTTAAAAATCTCCCACGTTAAATCTTCTGCAACTCCGTTTACTTTTTCTAAAGCTTGGTAAATTGGTACCGTACCAACTGGTACTGGAGAATTACGAACAATCCACTCACGCGTTTCGTGAATATTTTCTCCGGTAGATAAATCCATAATATTATCTGCACCCCAACGACACGCCCAAACTGCTTTTTCTACTTCTTCTTCTATCGAAGATGTTACGGCAGAATTACCAATGTTTGCGTTAATTTTTACTAAGAAGTTTCTCCCTAAAATCATAGGTTCTGCTTCTGGGTGGTTGATATTTGAAGGAATTACAGCACGCCCTCTTGCTACTTCGCTTCGTACAAATTCTGGTGTAATTTTATCTGGAATAGAAGCGCCAAAGTGTTCTCCTTTGTGTTGCTTTCTAATCTCCGTCATTTCATCGATTCGTTGGTTTTCTCGAATAGCGATGTATTCCATTTCTGGCGTAATCATACCTTGTTTTGCATAGTGCAATTGGGTAACATTTTGTCCTTTTTTTGCTCTTAAAGGCTTTTTTAACAAGGCAAAACGCATGTGGTCTAAACTCTTATCGTTTAAACGCTCGTTGCAATATTCCGAAGAAAAAGCATCTAATTGCTCTACATTTCTTCTTTCTAAAATCCATTGTTCACGAATTCTTTCTATCCCTGCATGGATATTGATTTCTTTATTTGGGTCTGTATATGGACCAGAAGTATCATAGACGGTAACAGGTTCGTTTGGCGTTTTCTTTTTCGTCATAGAATCTGTTGTATCACTCAATGCAATTTCTCGCATGGCAACTTTTATCTGTGGATGAATTTTCCCTGCTACATATACTTTTGTAGAATTAGGAAACGGATGTCTTGTAATTCCGTCTTGTTTTGGTGCAGTGTCTTTGCTCTTCATAAATTTTAGTTAGATCAATTAAATAGTTTGTTTTTTAATAGTCTAATTACTAACCACCTTGGGTGGATTTAATAATTAAAACTTCATCACTATTTTGAAGTAACCGTAAAGACCAATCGCTTTTTTTAACGACACTACCATTTATAGCAACAGCAATTCCGTTCGTTTTTATTTCTAAAAAACGAATTAATTGTTCTAATGCTAAATTGTCTGAAAATTGATGATTTTCTTGGTTTACTTTTATAGTAATCATATTTTTTAAATATTTACTGTAAACCGTAGAGAGGTAGTTTTTGTATAACTAAATCTAAGCAACTTTTTCCTACGTTGGTATTAACCAAATCAGGTTCTAAGGATTTTTCTCAAACTAATTTAATAGCTACTCCTAAAGTTTACTCTACAAATGTATTGTATTATTTTTTGATAAATAAAGTTTTAAGCACTTTAATTTAAAAGAATTTTAAGCGCCTATTTTTTATCTTCTGGCAAATCATCTTGAAATGCCGATGGTAAAATATCTGGAATTAATTTTATTAAAAGCGGTAATAACAAAGCCCCACCTGGTAATAAAAACACAGCTAATGAAGGCACTGCTTTACAAATATCTAATAACTGTATTTTAATTTTCTCTTTTTCTACCGGTGTTAAATTAGAATATGTAGCTTTTTTTATTAAAAAAACAGCTTCCTTACTTTGCCTTAATTCTTGGGCAAGCCTTAACTTATTTCTATAAATTAATAATTTTATTTCTTCAACGCTCGTCATTATAATTTTCTTCTCTTTCTTTCCGTTTTTAACAGATTTAACTCTCTACTTGTTTGTCCGGCTACAGAAGTGTTTTCTTCTGCTCTTCGTATTAAATACGGCATCACATCTCTAACAGGACCAAAAGGCAAATATTTGGCTACATTATACCCTTGGTTTGCCAAGTTGTAACTAATATGATCGCTCATACCAAATAATTGTCCAAACCAAAGGCGGTTGTCATTTTCTTTAATGCCGTGTTTTTTTGCTAAATCCATTAACAAATAAGAGCTCTCCTCATTATGAGTCCCTGCAAATAAAGCCATTTTTGGATGATCCATCATGTATTTTATACAGGTATCATAATTTAAATCTGTAGCTTGTTTGTCTTTACAAATTGGAGAAGGATATCCTTTTTCTTCAGCTCTTTCACGTTCTTTTTCCATATAAGCACCTCTAACAACTTTCATTCCTATATAAAAACCTTTCTCTTTTGCTTTGGCATGCAATGTTTTTAGATAGTCCATTCTGTCGTGTTTATACATTTGTAATGTATTAAACACGATGGCTTTTTCTTTGTTATAAATCTCCATTAACTCTTCTATTAATTCGTCTGCAGCTTTTTGCATCCAGCTTTCTTCTGCATCAATTAATAAGGGAACATCTTTTTTAAAGGCAACATCACATACTTTATGAAAACGAGCCACTACTCTATTCCATTCTTCTTCCTCTTTTTGAGTTAAGGTTTTTTCTTCGGATATTTTTTGATACAATTCAAAACGACCAAACCCAGATGGCTTAAAAACAGCATAGGGAATAGATTCTTTTTCTTCACAAAAATTAATAATTTTTAATATTTTTTCTAAAGCACCATCAAAACTAACTTCTTGGTCTTGCCCTTCTACTGAATAATCTAACACACTATGTACATTACCATTGTTGTACATATTGTCTATAATAGGCATACAATCTTCTTCAGTTACGCCTCCACAAAAATGATCGAAAACAGTAGAACGGATTAAGCCTTCTACCGGTAAATGTACTTTTAATGCAAAATTAGTTACCGCAGAACCTATTCTTACCATAGGTTCATTCTGTATCATTCTAAACAAAAAATAAGCTCTTTCTAATTGAGAATCTGACTTTAAAGAAAAGGCAACTTGGGTATTGTCAAAAATATTCATACTACATCGATTTAGTAAAACAAATATAGTATTTGAATGGCAATAATTGAATAAATTATTTTTAATTTGCACACTTAATAATTTACCAATGAAATCGATTCAAGCAGTAACATATCCTGTTAATTTTCAGGACAAAGCATACAAAGAACTTTCTAGTTTAATTGCAAAAAACAACTATTCTACACTTTTTATTTTGGTAGATGAAAATACAATGGAGCATTGTTATCCTAAATTTATTAGAAATTTAGAAACAGACAAACGCATTGAAGTGATAGAAATTGAGTCTGGAGAGATCAATAAAAACATAGAAACTTGTATTGGAGTTTGGAATGCAATTACCGAATTAGGTGGTGATAGAAAAAGTTTACTGATTACTTTAGGTGGCGGTGTTATTACAGATTTAGGAGGTTTTGTTGCTTCTTGTTTTAAACGTGGAATAGCCTTTGTAAACATACCAACAACATTATTATCTATGGTTGATGCTTCTGTTGGAGGAAAAACCGGAGTTGATTTAGGCGTGCTAAAAAACCAAATTGGATTGTTTGCAAACCCAGAAATGGTAATTGTAGATACTGATTATTTAACAACCGTTTCTGCTAGAGAAATTAAATCTGGAACCGCAGAAATTCTTAAATACGGCATTACATACGATCTTAAACTTTTTAAAGAAATAAAAAACAATAAAAACTTAGTTATAAGTGATTTAATACATCGCTCTATAGAAATAAAAAATGAAGTTGTATTACAAGATCCGAAGGAACAAAGCTTACGTAAAATTTTAAATTTCGGTCATACGTTAGGGCATGCAATTGAGTCTTTTTACCTAGAATCTGAAGACAAAGAAAACCTAACTCATGGTGAAGCTATTGCTATTGGAATGGTTTGTGAATGTTTTATGTCATCTAAATTATTAGGTTTTCCTACTGAAAAAGTAAGCGAAGTTAAAGAGGTTGTTTTATCTATTTATAACAAAGTAAATCTTTTGAAAGAAGATTTCTCTGACATAATGGAATTGCTAAAACACGATAAGAAAAACGTAAACGGACAAGTAAATTTTGTGTTATTAAACGATTATCAAGATTACAAAATTGACTGTAAAGTACCCGAAGATTTGATTATTGAAAGTATGGAGTTTTATAATAAATAAGACTATTAGAGATTGCTTCGCTTTTAGAAACAAGAACCAAGATATTAAAAAGACCTTTCAACTTAAAAAATTGAAAGGTCTTTTTAATTTACTATATTTATATTTTATTAGTACAATTGGATATGAATAAAAAAACCTACATCTTAATTTCCTTTTTTTGTTCATTTTTTTCTGCAAAATCTCAATGGAGACATCCAAATCATACAGATATATTAAATGATGTAATTATTACTTACAAAGTAGAATACGACAATAAGCTCAGCATAAGACAACAAAACTCACCTCATTTAATTAAAGAAATTATTGTTATTTTTAATAAAGATAAACTCATAGAGAAAACAATTAGAAACACTTTTGATGCTGAAACTTTTGTGCTATTTGATTATAATAAAGAGATAAAATATGATTGTTATAAAAGTGTCCATCTTAAAATTGCTTCTGCTAGTAACTTTAGACCGCTAGAAAAAACACTAAACAAATTAGATAACGAACAAGAAAAACTATTAAACTTTAATACGAATGTTTACAATCTTATCCTTATCAATAATAAAAGTAAAGAGACATTTACAAGAGAAATAATCACTACAAATGATATTGGCTTAGGTTTTGTAAACGACTTTTATGTTGATGGTTTTTTGTTAAAATATTTTGATGAAGACAGTAAACTAGGCACATACACTGTTACTGCTACCCAAATAAGCTATCATAAACTACCAGAAGAAACCTATAGTTTAAAAGGGCTTAAAATTAAAAGTGTTAGAGATCAAAAAAAGAGTGCTATTAAAGAGATTTGGAATAAGAGAAGGACTGAAAGAATCCGTAGAAAAAATCGTAAAGAAAATAAAGACTAAACATCTTTTATTCTGATTTTAATTACGTTGAAACACTTAATAGCTTTATAAAATAACTTTAAGAAAAAAGCCCCTTCAGATATAAAAAACCTGAAGGGGCTGAAAATATATATAATCTACACTTTAAAATTCTTTCTTACCAAATTCACTTTCAATAAATTTAGATTTATTTTTAGCCGCATTAAAAGTATAAGATAGATTTAAAGAAACCATATCTACTTCATATTTATAGTTTGTACTCGTATAAAAATTACTTCCAGATGTTGATATACGCTGCTCATTCGTATTTAACAAGCCCATATCCATATTTTGCCATTGTAAAGTAGCTGTTAACTTATCATCCATAAACTTTTTTCTAAAAGTTAAATTCGGAGAGTAAAAACGAGAATCTTCTCCCATCGCTGTATTTCTATCAGACAAATAATTAAAGGTAAATTGTAAAGAAGCATTTTCCCAGAAATTATAGGTAGAATTTAAATTAAAAGAATAAATGGTAGATTTAGAATCAACATCATATTGTCTATTAATTCCGTCTCTGTGTTTAAATTTTAAAACACCATCAATGGCATAATTATACACATTGGCACCAAACGAGTTGGTCCAATTTTCTGTTGGTTTAATAGTAGCTCCAATTTCTAAACCAATTGCATTACTTTTACCTACGTTAGAAAACACTCTATTAATTACACTATCTATTATTGCTCCACTTTGCTCGTAAGCCAACGTATTTACACGGTTAATAACATTATCTACATGTCTAAAATAAGCCGTTGCATACACAGAGTTTCCTTTTTCTAATTTTTTAGTAATTCCTAATTCTACTAAATCTATAAATTCTGGCAATAACGTGTTATCTCCTTGTTCAAAAACCTCTGAATGCTCACGTTCGGCAAAACTGTTCATTTTAAAAGTTGTAGTTCTTTCTACTCTTTTACTATAAGCTGTTTTTATATTCGTTTTGTCATTAATCTTATATTGCAAAGATGCTGAAGGAAACAACTTAACAAAATCATAATCATATACATTTTCATTTGCTTCACTCCTTAAAGCCTCTTTATACACTCTATCCATAGATTCTAAACGAACTCCAGCATTATAATCCCATTTACTTTTAGAACCTGTTACCTGTGCATAACCAGAATGAATGGTTCTTTTTAAGCTTACATCACTAGAAAATTCTGGTACAAGAACTCCGTCTCTTTCATACACAAACTTCCCTGTATGGTCTAAATCTCTATATTGATATCCTGTTTCTAAAGTTCCAAAAGAAAAAGGTTTCCATTGGTAATCTAAATTAAAACGTGTTCCGTATAATGGATTATCGTTGGTATTGTATTCTTGTTGATATACTATCGTATTATCTGGGTTTCCTAAATTGTCATTTTCTGTTGGTCCTCCTAAAAAAGTATATTCATATAAAATAGAAGCCGATAATTTTGAAGCATTATCAAATTTATGTGAATAATCAAAACTACCTAAAGCAAAATCTCCTTTTCTAATTCTTAAATTGTGATTGTAATATGTAAAAGTATATTGACGATTATCTGTACCTATTGGAGATACTGCATGATTATCAAAATACACAATATCTGCTAAACGCTCTTTAGTACGCTTACCTGCAAAAAGACCAATAGAATAGGTGTCTTTTTCATTTGGAGTGTAATCTACATTAAAACGACCGTTGTAAGTAATCTCATCAAAACTACGTTCACCATCCGAAGGTAAAAAAGTAGTTTTATTTTCTGGAGTATTTATAATAAACATTTCTCCTTCTCTTCTACCCGTTTTATCATTTCTTTGGTAACTAGCACCTACAGAAATATTCCAATTATCTGTTCTTTTATTAACAGTTGCGTCTATTCCATATCTTTGAGCTGCTTTTTTAGTGTCATATTCTTCTATAGAAGGAAATCCGCCACGAACATTAATCTGTGCAAAAGTTCCGTTAATGGCTCCTTTTTTAGTGATAATATTTAAAATTCCACCTTTTCCTTCAGGATCATATTTGGCAGAAGGCGCTGTAATTAACTCTACACTTTCTAAAGCATTTGCAGGTAATTGCGCTAAAATTGAACTTGCATCACCTTGCGTTGGTTTTCCATTGATTAAAACCGTAAAACCTTTACTACCTCTTACACTAATATCTCCTAAACCATCTACAGTGATAGAAGGTAAATTTTTAACCACATCTACGGCATTACCTCCAACAGTACTTTGGTATTTCTTAGTATCAAAAACCTGTCTATCAATCTTATGCACCACTGCCGCTTTTTCCGATCTTACAACGACTTCATTCAACTCATTTCCTGAGCCTAAAACTAATTTAATAGTTCCTATATCTTTTTTTTCACTTCTATTCTTAAGATTAAAAGAAGCAATTTTATTTACTTTATAGCCAATAAAAGAAGCTTCTAAATAATAATTTCCTGGTTTTATATTTCCTATAGAAAACCTCCCCTTATTATCTGTTACAACACCGGTTACAAGTGTTTTATTATTTGTTTGATACAAAGCTAATGTTGCATATTCTAACGGATAATTGTCTTCTGCATCAATAATTTCCCCTGTTAATTGAGCGGTTGCAAACTGACTTATAATAAGCGTCAGTAATAAAAATGTACATTTTTTTAAATTCATTGAAATGAGTTTTTCTAAGTTATAATATTGGTTAAATAATTATTAAGTGGTTAGACTAAATAAATGAAAAAGGTTTAATTGATTTGGTTTTTATTCAAAAAATCATCTAGATATTATCCTTAATAATTTCTTACAAAAATACTTTAGAATTTAGTTTTAAAATGGTCTATTTGAAAATTTAGCGGTCTAAGTAGTTTTGTTTTGTAATTTAAACTGCTTGGGAGTCTCACCCACATAACGCTTAAAATATTTGGTGAAATGAGAAGTGTCTTTAAATTCTAAACTGTAGGCAATATCGCTAATTGCCTCATTAGTATATAATAAACGCCTTTTAACCTCTTTAATAATGTGATCTGCAATTATATCTGAAGCAGACTTAGCATATTCTTTTCTACAAATTGCATTTAAATTTTGAGACGTAGTATTTAAATTCTCGGCATAAAAGTTTACATTGTTTTTTAATGTATGAGATAAAATATTAGTAAAAAGTAATACTAAGTCTGTACTTTCTACTTTTTTTACTTGAGCATACGCCACTAACTTAGAAAACAAAGCTTTTAAACCACCTTCTATAGCTTCTCTATTTACAACTTCTTGCTTCTTTTCCCAAGCCAATGATTTAAAAAGAGCATTTAATGAAATATCTTTTTTAGTTAATTTTATTTTGGACTTATGCTGTAATTTTAAAAGCTGATAATTTATAAATTTATCTAAGGTTTTTTGTAAAAAGTCTTCTTTAATAATAATTACATACCCTTTTGGTTTGGTTGTTATTTCCCAATGATGCACTTCATCTCTTTTAATCACAAAAACCGTTGCTGGTTTTATTTTATAACTCTTTAAATCTACATGATGAAAACCTGCCCCTTTTATAAAATAAACAATTTCTAAATACTTATTGTGCTTATGAGGTTTAGTGTAACGTTTTGTAACATCAAACTCTTCTATTTTAATGTCATTGTATTCCGATATTTTATTATAGGTATCAATTTTATCCGTCATCAACATATTTTTTTAATCAGTTATAAAAATACTACAAAAAAAAATCCTTCTTTTCAGAAGGATTCATTTTTTATAAAGTTAGTAAAGTATTAAACTTTTTTAACTTTTACTGCATTCATACCACGCATTCCTCTTTCTAATTCGAAAGAAACTTTGTCGTTTTCTGCAATTTCATCTATTAAACCACTTACGTGTGTAAAATATTTTTCGTTATTTTCTAAGTCGATAATAAAACCAAAACCTTTAGAAGAATCAAAGAAAGAAACTTTTCCTTTTCTTACAGGATCTTCTTCTGGTAAATCTTCTTTTTTGGTTACTGAAATCTGAATATCTTCCAATTCATATTCAACTTTTAAATCTGGATCTGGTGGAGTATCTGTTAAATTTCCATTATGATCTACATAAGCAAATTGGATACCTGTTGATCCATTTTCATCTTTGTTCGCTTTTCTAGCGTCCATTTTCTTTTGCTTATCTAAACGTTTTTTTAAACGTTTTTTTTCTTTTTCACTTTTACTAAAGGTTTGCTGCGATTTTGCCATTAAAAATATAAGAGTTTTTTTAAATTAATATTTCTGAAAAGAGAAAATACCTGACTGGAAATTCGAAATCAAACTAACGCTAACTAGTGTATTTAGAGGAGTGTATTTTTTCTTAGTGGCGCAAAGATACGACAAATTTAAAAGTTTTCAAAATTGTTAGACGTTTAAGAAAGATTTATTTAGTAAAATCATCAACATAGAAAAAGACAAGAAAGCAAATACCACTAAAATTAACATCATCATAAAAAAAATTAAGTTACTATATACTAAGAATTACCTGTTACTCCTTTATTTTCTTCTTTCAAATTGATTGAAAACCGAATCTAATTTTAATAAAGTTTTTCTACTGACTAATAAAAAAATAGTAAAACATACTTTTATAATAGTAATACTATTATATTTGCAATGTAAAATTTATTATGAAAAATTTATTATCATTCTTAAAAATATCTGTACCCGATAAAATTTTTATCAAAGACCCAGAAACTTCGGTTTTAGGGAAGAAAATTATAGAGCATAGTATTATATTGATTCATGAAATTGGTTTTGAAGCTTATAACTTTAAAAAGTTAGGTACTAAAATAGGTTCTAATGAGAGTTCTATTTATAGATATTTTGAGAGTAAACATAAGCTACTTTTATATCTATCCTCCTGGTATTGGGCATGGCTAGAGTATCAATTAGTTCTTGAAACTTTTAGTATTTCTAATAATAATGAAAAATTAGAAAAAGCAATACATGTAATTACAAGAACTATAAAAGAAGACACTAATTTTTTACATATAAACGAAACCCTCTTATACAAGATTATTATCAATGAAAGTTCTAAATCTTTTTTAACAAAAGAAGTAGATACAGATAATTTAGAAGGATATTTTGAGGTTTACAAGAGAATAATTACAAGAATTAGCCATATGATATTGGATGTTAATAATAAATACCCTTTTGCATTAAGCTTAGCCAGTACCGTAATAGAAGGTAATTTACATCAACAGTTTCTTAAAGAACATTTTCCTTTAATTACCAACAGTAACCCCAGAGAAACACCCAATAATTTTTTTATTCATTTAGTTAAAAATACAATCAAATAAATATGGCAAACAAACAATTAACTCCGTGGCAAAGATTTGTTGGTTTATTAGAACTAGAAAGAAAAGACATCTTTCAAATATTTTATTACGCAATCTTTGGTGGTATTGTAGCTTTGTCGCTACCCTTAGGTATTCAGGCAATTATAAATTTAATACAGGGTGCTCAAATCTCTACTTCTTGGGTGGTGTTAGTAATTATAGTAACCATTGGTGTTATTTTTTCTGGGGCATTGCAATTAATGCAATTAAGAATTATAGAAACCATTCAACAAAGAATTTTTACACGAGCTTCTTTTGAACTAAGTTTTCGTTTTCCAAAAATTAAAATGAATGAACTGCGTGATAATTATCCTCCAGAATTAGCCAACCGTTTTTTTGATACAATAACCATACAAAAAGGATTGTCTAAAATATTAATTGATGTACCCACAGCACTTCTGCAAATTATTTTTGCATTGATTTTGTTATCATTTTACCATTCTTTTTTTATTGTATTTGGTATTCTGTTATTACTTTTAATTTATATCGTTTTTAAATTTACGGCTCAAAAAGGATTAGAAACTAGTTTAATAGAATCTAAAAAAAAGTACAAAGTAGCCCATTGGATACAAGAAGTTGCAAGAACCGTAGTTAGTTTTAAATTATCTGGTAACACTAGTTTAGCCCTTCAGAAAAATGATGACTTAGTGAGTCAATATTTAGATGCAAGAGAAAATCATTTTAAAATATTAATGTTACAGTTTATTCAAATGATAGGTTTTAAGGTAATTGTAACTGCTAGTTTATTACTAATTGGTGGTGCTTTGGTTTTAAATCAGGAAATGAATATTGGACAATTTGTTGCTGCAGAAATCATTATTCTTTTGGTAATTCAGTCTGTAGAAAAACTAATTATAGGTTTAGAGTCTTTTTATGACGTACTAACATCCATAGAAAAAATTGGCCAAGTTGTAGACAAAGAGCTAGAACCTCAAGAAGGAGAAAGACCTATCTTTAAAGAAGGCCTAACGGTTGAATTAGATGGTGTTTCTTTTGGCGTAGAAAATAGAGAAAAACACATTATTAAAAATATTTCACTCACCCTAAAACCAAAAAGTAGAATTTTAGTAATGGGAGAAAGTGGTGCAGGTAAGTCTACTTTATTACGTTTAATCTCTGGAGTGATAGAGCCAATTGCTGGTAATATTTATATCAATAATTTATCATTAACCAGCCTACACCTAAATCATTATCGGTCTCAATTAGGTTTATCCTTATCAGACGAAACACCATTTGAGGGCAGTATTAGAAACAATTTAGTTTTTGGTGATAAAAATATTAAAGATGATATTATATATGATGCTTTAGAAATTGTTGGTTTAACACAGTTCTTAAAAGAACAACCTAAGGGGTTAGAAACTGTTTTATATCCCGAAGGAAAACAAATGTCTTATACCATTGCTAAGAAATTAATTTTAGCAAGAGCCATTATTAAACAACCTAAAATAATGATCTTAGAAGACCCTTTAGATCAATTTAATTTAGAAGAAACAGTTCGTATCATTAACTATTTAACAGATGTAAAAAGACCTTGGGCTTTAATTGTAGCGAGTAGTAAAAAGAGCTGGAGAATTCAATGTAATGAAACAATTACGTTAGAAAAAGGTGAAATTAAATCAATAAAATAAGGAACGATGTTAAATATATCTAACAACCAATTACACAAAACTGTTGATTTAACAGCGTTTAAATCTGGCAAGAATATTTTTACAAAAAAATACTACAAGGCTTTTAATAAATTTCTTTTGGCGTTTGCTATTATAGGTTTTATTGCGCTCTTTTTACCTTGGACACAAAATATAACTGGCCAAGGTTTAGTAACCACTTTAACACCAAACCAAAGACCACAAACAATTCAATCTCAAATTCCTGGTAGAATAGAAGAATGGTTTGTAACAGAAGGAGACTTTGTAAAAAAAGGAGATACTATTTTAAGGATTTCTGAAGTTAAAAGTGATTATTTTGACAATCGTTTAATTGAAAGAACAAGCGATCAAATTAATGCAAAATCCTCTTCCGTAGATGCATACCAAGGTAAAGTAGCTGCTTTAAAAAGACAAGTTAATGCTCTTAAACAAGAACAGAAACTAAAAATGGAGCAGACAAAAAATAAATTATTACAATCTAAATTAAAGGTAAAAAGTGATAGTATCGATTTTGAAGCCGCTAAGACCAATATTACAATTGCAGAAACACAATACAACAGAACAAAAACATTGCAAGAAGAAGGATTAAAGGCAGTTAAAGATGTTGAGGAAAAAAGAATAAAACTGCAGGCTACACAAGCTAAATTAATTTCACAAGAAAATAAATTATTGGCAAGTAGAAACAATATTTTAAATGCAAAACTAGAGTTATCTAGAATAAATGCAACCTATACCGATAAAATTTCTAAATCACAAAGTGATATGTATACTGCACAATCAAGTGGTTTTGATGCCAAAGCACAAGTATCTAAATTAGAAAATAGTAGAAGTAATTATAGTGTTAGAAATAGTTTATTATTTATTACGGCACCACAAAATGGCTTTATAAATAAAGCTATAAAAGGCGGAATTGGAGGTACTTTTAAAGAAGGAGAAGATCTTGTTGGTATTATGCCAGAAAAGTACGATTTAGCAGTAGAAACCTTTGTAAGACCAATTGACTTACCTTTATTACATATAGGCGAAAAAATGCGTATTCAGTTTGATGGTTGGCCAGCAATTGTATTTAGTGGTTGGCCTAATGCGTCTTACGGAACCTATGGTGCAACAGTTATTGCTATAGAAAATTTTATTAGTAGTAATGGTAAATATAGAGTTTTACTTGCTCCTGATACTACAGCAGATAATTGGCCAGAAGCCATTAGAATTGGTTCTGGAGCTAAAACAATTGCACTTTTAGAAGATGTACCTATTTATTTTGAAATTTGGAGACAATTAAACAGCTTCCCTCCTAACTATTATCAACCAAAAGGAACAAAAAGTGATACTAAGAAAAAATAATATCAATTTGTTTATTCGACACATTATTATGAAAAAATATATTTTAATATCCTTCTTATTTTTTACTTCTGGGTATTTTGCACAAGAAAATGTAACTTCTGTAATGACACTGTCGGAATACTTAGGTTATGTAAAAAACTATCATCCAATTGTAAAACAAGCGAATCTTGTTATCAATGAAAGTGAAGCTAAATTACTGAAAGCTAGAGGTGCTTTTGATCCAAAAATTGAAATAGATTTTAATAAAAAACAGTTTAAAGAAAAAGAGTATTACAATAAATTAAATGCTGCTTTTAAAATACCAACGTATTACGGAATTGAGTTTAAAGCAAATTTTGAAAACAATGATGGATATTATTTAAATCCGGAAAACACAGTTCCTGAAAATGGTTTATATAGTGCAGGGATTTCTGTTTCTTTATTAAAAGGTCTTTTAATAAATACAAGAATGGCTTCTTTAAAACAAGCTAAATACTTTTTAAACCAAGCAAAAGAAGACCAACAGATTCTGGTGAATGAAATAGTATACAATGCCTCTCTTTCTTATTTTAATTGGTTAAAAACATATCTTCAAAACAGCGTTTATAAAGAGTTTTTAACCAATGCACAAATTCGTTTTAAAGCTACCAAAATAGCTTTTTTAGAAGGAGAAAAACCAGCTATAGATACTACAGAAGCCGGAATTACATTAAAAAATAGAAAACTAAATTTAGAGAAATCTAGAATTAAATTAGTAAAATCTTCTTTAGAATTATCTAATTTTTTATGGTTGAATGATAACACTCCTGTAGAATTACAAGAAACTATTATTCCTGATATAAACACCATTAATAATATAGATAAAACTTTTAAAATTGCTTTATTTAATAATGCAAATTTTGATATTAATAACCACCCTAAAATTAAATCTTTAGCATATAAAATAAAGAGCTTACGTATTGATAGAAATTTAAAAATGAATAATTTACTTCCCAAATTAGATGTTCAATATAATTTTTTAACGGAAAACGGAAATCAAATAAACTCTTTAAACACACAAAACTATAAAGCAGGAATTAATTTTAAAGTTCCTTTATTTCTAAGAAAAGAAAGAGGCGATTTTAAACTTTCCAAAATTAAGCTTCAAGACAAAAAATTTGAAAACGAAGTTGCAAAAATTGCTATTAAAAACAAAGTCAATGCTATTCAACAAGAATTAGCTTCTTATGTTTTACAAAATAGTTTAACAACGGATATTGTTCACGATTATGGAACCATGTTAAAAGCAGAAGATCGTAAGTTTTTCTTAGGAGAAAGCTCACTTTTCTTAGTTAATTATAGAGAGGTTAAATTGATTGAAGCCAAACTAAAAGCAATTGATTTAGAAAATACTTTCTTTAAAACCAAAGCAAGTTTATTTAAAGCAACTGTTATTTCTATCGCAGAATAAAACCTTGCACCCTCACGTTATACAAGCTTTTTTAGTACATTTAGTAAATTGATAAAAAACTTAAAACGGAGGTATGAAAAAGAACCCAAACAAACCAAGTAAAGCTTTTTGGATTATAGCTGTTATTGGATTCATTTGGAGTGCTATGGGTGTACATGGTTATTTAAATCAAGCATACCAAACCGAGCGTTTTAAATTAATGTATTCTGAAGAACAATTAGATTTAATATACAATACACCTTCTTGGGTAATGGCTGCTTTTGCAATTGCAGTATTTTCATCCGTATTTGCTTGTGTTTTTTTATTCTTCAAGAAGAAATTAGCAAAAACATTTTTCCTTATTGGATTAATCGCTGTATTACTGCAGTCAACTTATAATGCATTTTTGAACCCTGGAAAAGAATTGTATGGTTCTATGGATTATACTATGTTAATTATGATTCCTCTATTTTCTGTGTTTCTATTTTGGTTTTCTAAAAAATGTGCAGATGATGGCATTTTAACGTAATAGATAAAAAATACGTCTTTGTATGAACAGAAAAATATTTACCTTTTAGACAACTCTTTCTTATTCAAAAAAGGCAGCAAGTAATTCTGCTGCACAAGCTAGTTTTTCTTTTCCTTTAATTTCTATGGCTTCATCTCTTAATTTTTTCCAAATAAATCGTCTTTAATTTTAGGCAACTGTAAATGAAATTTGACTGCAACACCTCTAATAACAATAATTACAGCAGCTGAAATAATAAAAATAATATTTTCTTGTACATTCAATTCATTTAAAATTAAATATGTAATTCCACCCGCTAAACAAGCAGAAGCATAAATTTCTTTTTCAAAAATTAACGGAATTTTATTTGTTAAAACATCTCTTAAAACACCTCCAAAAACAGCCGAAATCATTCCCATTATCAAGGCAATAATTGGATGTAAATTAAATTCTAGTCCTTTCTCTAAACCTAGTAAAGTAAACACACTAATACCAATGGTATCAAATAAAAACATGGTTTTACTTAAATAGGCTATTTTACTTTTAAAAAGAAAAGTTAAAAATACGGCAATAAAAATAGTGTATAAATAATTTAAATCTCCAATCCAATTTATAGGATGTGCATCTATTAAAACATCGCGTAACATTCCGCCACCAACAGCAGTTACAAAGGCAATAATTAAGACTCCAAATAAATCGAACTTTTGATCAGATGCTACCAACGCTCCACTAATTGCAAAAGCAAAGGTTCCTAAAATATCTAAAACATAAATGAAATCCATTTACATCAATTTTATTACAATGATTAGTATTAAAACCGAAGTTTTTATACTAAAAAGGCTTCGGTTTAGAGTTTGTTATACGGTTACTTCAGAAAACTTAATATTTAATTCTTTCTGAATTTCATGAATTCTCACAATTTCTGAAGGTAAAATAAAAGCGATTGAAACCCCTGTTTTTCCTGCTCTTGCCGTTCTACCACTTCTGTGGGTGTAGTATTCTAATTGTTCTGGTAATTGATGGTGAATTACAAATTCTAAACCACTAACATCAATTCCACGTGCAGAAACATCTGTAGAAACTAAATATTGTAAATTTTCTTTCTTAAAAGCACGCATTACTTTATCGCGTTCTTTTTGTTGCATATCTCCTTCTAAAGCTGCAGTAGAAAAACCTTCTTCAATTAAAAATGCTGCTAAATTCTGCGCACCTGCTTTTGTTCTGCAGAAAATAATTCCTCTTTGGTCTTGTCTCTTTTCTAAGAAAGTTACAATATCTGCTGCTTTTTCTTTTATGGTAGTTTTAGCAAAATGATGACGAATATTTGCATTTACCAAAGAGCTTCTATTAATTTCTACTCTAGGCGCATTAGAATCCATATAGGTTTTTACAATCCTTTTTATTTCTTCTGGCATTGTAGCAGAAAACAACCATGTTTTACGGTCTCCCTCAGTAGTAAACTTTAAGATTCTATTTAAATCTTGTTTAAAACCCATACTTAGCATTTCATCAGCTTCATCTAAAACAACTGTTTTAACATGACTGATATCTATGTTTCCTCTTTCTATTAAATCGATTAATCTACCAGGAGTTGCTACAACAATATGCGTAGTTCTCTTAAGATTATTCATTTGTCTGTCAATTTTTTCTCCACCAAAAACAGCTTCCACAAATATTTTATCTTCACTAAACTTTGTAAACTTAAATAATTGCTTTTTTATTTGCTGTACCAACTCTCTTGTTGGCGATAAAATTAATGCTTGAATATTGTCTGAACTTGCATCTATATGATGTAAGATTGGCAAACCAAAAGCAGCCGTTTTACCTGTACCCGTTTGTGCTAAACCAATAAAATCTGTTGGCGAATCCAATAAAATTGGTATCGCTTTTTCTTGAATTTCAGAAGGCGTAGTAATCCCTAATTCTTTAATTGCTTGTATGTAATCTTTGGTAATTCCTAAGGAAGAAAAAGTTGCCATTTTGTATCTTAATTTTGTGCAAAGATACTTTATAGACACTAATTACACGAATTTGCACGGATTAAAAAAAAGTATATCATTATTAACGCTACAATTAATAATAAAGAAAGGAAATTTTGTTAATTGGTCGCTAAATAAACATCATTATATAGGCTGTAATACTTTTAAAACATTTTCTCTAATTCTAGCTGGTTTAAAAGTTTTAGAATCTAACATTGCCCAAACTGTTTTGGCTTTTACCAATAGTTTTTCCTCTTTATAAAACTCCATAAAACGGACAGAAGTAATCCCTTTGGTTTCTCCTACCCAAGTTTTTACGGTAATTACATCTCCTAAACTAGCTTGTTTTAAATAATCTATTTCATGCCTCATTACTACCCAAACATACTGTGGTAGCGGGTGGTCTTTAGTTAAATGAGCCCAATGTGTTGTTGCTATTTTATCCATCCATTTTACATAGACCAAATTATTTACATGCTCTAAATTGTCTATATCTTCGGGTGAAACGGTAATTGTTAATGTAAAAACATTTTCCACTTTTATCAATTTTAGCAAACATAAAAATTTTATGATATATATAACAATTATTGATGCGTAGATTTATGCAAAACTTAGTCTTTATATCGATATTTGCAAAATATTATGACAGAATTAGCAAACGACTTAGGAACTCAAAAAATTAGTAAATTATTAATTAAACAAGCAGCTCCGGCTACCATAGGAATTCTTGTAATGTCCTTAAATATGATTGTCGATACTATTTTTGTGGGACAATGGATTGGTGTTTTAGCCATTGCTGCAATTACGGTAGTGCTACCAATTGCTTTTCTAATTTCTTCTATTGGCATGGGAATAGGAATTGGAGGAAGCTCTATAATCTCTAGAGCGTTAGGTGCAGGCAATTCTGAAAAAGCTTTTTTAACCTTTGGAAATCAAGTTTCATTAACCGTTATTTTAGCAATCGTTTTTGTTACTGTCGGAAACTTTTTTAGCGTACCTATTTTAAATTTATTTGGTGCCAAAGGGGATATTTTACCCATTGCCTCTGAATATTTTGGAGTTATCATTTACGGAGTACCATTTTTAGCCTTTGCTATGATGGGAAACCCAACCATTAGAGCAGAAGGAAAACCGAAATTTGCAATGTATGCAATGATGGTTCCTGCCGTATTAAACATTGTTTTAGATATTGTATTTATCAAATATTTTAACTGGGGAATGTGGGGAGCAGGTTTGGCAACAACGATTTCTTTTATGAGTTCTGGTTCGTATATTTTATACTTTTTTTTATCGTCTAAAAGTGAATTAAAAATTATTCCTAAAAACTTTAAATTAGATTTTAATATTGTTCGAGAAATTGTAGAATTAGGAGGCGTTTCTATAGTTAGACAAGGAGCAATAAGTATATTAATGATTGTTTTAAATTATTCTCTGTTTAAATATGGAGGAGAAATATCGATAGCTATTTTTGGAATTATTAACCGCGTAATGATGTTTGCTCTTTCTCCTGTTATGGGAGTTTCTCAAGGTTTTTTGCCCGTTGCAGGGTATAATATTGGTGCTAATAAAAATAAAAGAGTTAAAGAAACAATCAAAAAAGCTATTTTATATGGATCTGTTTTAGGAACCATTATCTTTATCTGCATCTTATTTTTTAAAGAAGAGGTTATTTGGATTTTCACCAATGATGCTACTTTACTTACTAAAACGCCAGATGCAATGCTAATTGTATTTTTAGCGACTCCTGTTGTTACCTTGCAATTAATAGGTTCCGCTTATTTTCAAGCAGCAGGAAAAGCATTGCCTGCTTTATTTTTAACACTTTTAAAACAAGGAATTTTCTTAATTCCGTTAGCTTATTTTTTACCTAGGTATTATGGTCTTAGTGGTATTTGGTGGTCTTTTCCTATTGCTGATGTTTTATCTACTGTTATTACCATATTGGTTTTAAAGCGTGAAGTTGATAAGAATTTGAAGCACTCGGATTAGTTAAGAGAATACCGATGTTATTCCGAATGACGCAGGAAGAGGAATCTTAATTATAGAGGCTATGAGATTTCTCAATCGCCTAAAAAGGCTCATTTCGAAATGACATTCGTTCTTTAAACTTTAAACAAAAATAAAACCTCCGCGAATCTCTGTGAATCTCTGTGAATCTCTGCGAAATAACTCGCCCAAACTCAACTCTTAAACAATACTCTCCCCATTTAAATTTGTTGTTAAAACATCACTAAACAAATTAAAAAACGGACGTAATGCCTTAAAACTTTTGTCTACTTCTTCTAAAAAATTAGGCGCTAATACTTCTGCATCTGTAAAATTTCTAGTAGCTACAAAACCTTTTTTACGTAATAAATCGATGTCTTTATGTTCTTTATCAAAACCTCTTGGAGCAGATTTTAATTCATCTCCGCTAAATTTCCCACCAAAGTATTTTACAAATTTCTTATCTTCTAAAATTTCACGAAATTCAAATGCATCCTGTTCTATTTCTTTTCTTAATCGGTACAAATCATCTTTTTCTGGTAGCCAAAAACCACCGCCTAATAAAGTTTCTCCTGGTTTAATTTGTAAAAAATAACCACCGCGTAGTTGTTTTCCTAATCTAGAGAAAGAAACAGCAAATCTTGGATTGTAAGGTGTTTTATCTTTAGAAAAACGAACATCTCTATAAATACGATAAATTTTCATTTTATCAATTTCATCATGTTTTTCTAAATCCGATTGTATTTCTAAAAATAATTCTTTTAGATTTTTTTGATGCTTTACAAAAGTAGGTTTGTGCTCTGTAAACCATTCTCTATTATTATTTTCTTGTAAATCTTTTAAAAACTGAAAGCTCGATTTTTCGAATTGCATTTTGATCTTATTATTTAGGTTTTCAATGTACAAATTATTCTATAAATGGAAATTATAAAACCGTAAATTTGAAGAAATAATGACACATCAAAAAACAAAAGACATTCAGAAAAGATATGAGGGCTTTTTACAAACTCCTTGTTTGTGGAATGGCAATACTATTTATGGCTTACACCAATTTATAATTGAACCAAAATCATCAAAAATTGATATAGACATCAATGAAAAACTGCGTTTAGGAAAATACATAGAACGTTTTGTTTCTTATCAACTAAAACAAGAAGAATCGATTTCTATTATTTGTGAAAACATCCAAATTCAACGAGAAAAAATTACTTTAGGTGAATTGGATTGTATTCTTCTACAAGATAAAAAACCTATTCATTTAGAAGTTATTTACAAATTCTATTTATATGATGCTTCAGTTGGTAAATCTGAAATTGAACATTTTATTGGTCCGAATAGAAAAGATTCTCTTGTTGAAAAATTAGATAAATTAAAAGACAAACAATTGCCTCTTCTCTACTCTAATGAATGCAACAATTATTTGAAATCCATCCATTTAAATGTATCAGATATAAAACAACAAGTCTATTTTAAAGGGCAATTATTTGTTCCTTTTTCTAATAAAGAACATCAGTTAACAGTATTTAATCCAAATTGTATTGCTGGTTTTTACATCAACAAAAACGAATTAGAAAAGTTTAAAAATTGCAAGTTTTTTATCCCAAATAAAAAAGACTGGATTGTGATTCCTCATAAAAATGTAGCCTGGTTAAATTTTGAAGAAATCCACCTTATTGTTAAGGAATATTATCAAAGAAAATTCTCACCACTTTGCTGGATGAAAAAGCAAAATGGCGAGATTTTAAAAATATTTTTAGTTTGGTGGTAGCTAATTTTTATTTATAATATCTCCAGAACCAACGGATTTACTTTTAACATCTGTAGGATTTCCTTTATAATAGACACTACCAGAGCCCACTAATTTTGCTTTAATTTTAGACTTTACCGTTGTTTTAATACTTCCAGAACCGGCAACATTAGCGTATACTTCATTCGTTTGCAAACCATAAGCCTTAATACTTCCAGAACCGGCAATTGAGCATGTTAATTCGTTAGACTTCCCTTCTATATTTATATTTCCAGAACCTCCAACTGAAGCATTTACACTGTCTGCATCCACTTTAATAGTAATACTTCCAGAGCCACCGATACTTACTTTAAAATGGTTCTCTTTTATTAAAGAAGCACTTGATATATTACCAGAACCACCCAAAGCAACACTTTCTATTTGCTCATAAGAAACGGTAACAACCACTCTTTTTGTGGTACTGATATTGGTGTTATTCTTATACTTAATTTTTAAAATATCATCAGAAACTTCTGTTTCTATTAGTGGAATTATGTTCTCTTCTCCTTGTATTGTTATTTCACCTTCTTTTCCTTTTACAAGAATTACATCAAAAGATCCACCGGCAGAAATACCGTTAAAATTAGAAGTGGTTCTTGTTATAGTAACCACATTTCCGTTTCCTTTTACCCTACTACTATTTCCGAACCAACTTTGTGCATTTACCGCAAAGGTGATTGTTAAAATTAAACTGGTTAAAATTATTTTTTTGTTCATCTTATTTGTTTTTGGTTGATTTATCTTTATTTTATATTAACACCTCCGTACTGAGACTTAATTTTAAGTTTGGAATTGGTTTTTCCTTTTCCAAATTTACCTTCATAATATTTTTCGGTAGCCTTAGAAATACTTTTATAAAATGTTATATTCTCATCACTCCTACTAAAACCGGCATATTGTAAATCGATCTCAAATTCGAAAACAGCATTGGGATCTACCCCTATTCTTACCCCAGCATATTCAGCATCAATATCTACGTTTTCGAAACCTTTAGCTAAGTTTTTAACAGTTAAAGATCCATAATCCGTTTCTATAAATAAGTGTTTCTTTACCGTACCAAAATGCATACTTACATAGTCAGAATTTCCTTTTACACTCTCTACCTCATCAATAGAAAGAGAACCATAATCACAATTAAAATCTACTCTTAGAGCCTTTTCTAATTTTATATTTGAATAATCGGCAACCACTCTAACGCTCTCTGAATTTTCTATGTTTAGTTTTGAATAATCAATATTTACCTCACCATCTTTCATATAATGAATACTAGAACTTGTAGCGTAATTTAACCTGATATCATTATCTTTTGAAGACAAATTTCCAATAGAAATCTTACCATAATCGCAACTAATAACTGCTTTACCCTCTAAGTTATCTAAATAAATATTACCATAATCATTATTCAAATCTACCGCATTAGACTTTGGCATTTTTACCACATAATTAATTTTGTAATTAATAGCGTTACTCTTCTTCCACCAAGACCAAGTACTTTTTTTATTTTCAATTATTGTTCTAGCTTCTACTAATTCAGAATTGGCGTTAAACGCAACACCTATAGTCGTAAGTTTATCTTCAACATCATCTAAATCATCACCTTGTATAGTAATAGTAACTTCAATTTCCACACTATTTTTATCCCAAGTAGTAATATTTAAATTACCATATTTATTATTAAGTACAACTTTAGCATCCGCATTTACAGCAAAAACTTTTTTAATAACCTTGTTTTTTTCATGCCTCTTTTTACCGTTATTAGCACTGGCCAATAGAGGTATTAAAAGAAGCAATAAGGTAATTTTATATATAGATTTCATCGTTTAGTAAATTAGGTTTCTTAATCTGTTCTATTTGTTTTAGTGTATTCTCTAAAACATCCAAACGTTGTTGATAATTTCTAATCATTGCACTAATAATTTTTCTTTGCTTGCCATTATTATTTAAATCTTTAATAAAAACGGCATATTGCACTTCTAATTTTTCTAATTGGACTAACGCATTTTCAATGATCCTTTCCGTTTCTAAACTTCTATTTTTCTCTACGGTCTTTAATTCTTGTCTTATGGCCGAAACAAAATAATTTTGTACTTCTTCCATTTTAGGAGAAACATCTGCCAAATCTAATTGTCTTTTTTGATGACTGCTGCCCAACCAAAACCCAAATATTAAAACTACGGATGCAGCTACGGATAACCATTTCCAAGAAGTTTTAGGCTTGGTCTTCGTCTTATTTAGTTTATGTTCAAAACGTTCTAAATGGCCAGCATGTGGTTCTTGAAAGTCGAATTCATTTTCAGAAAAAAATTGATTTAATTTATCTTCCATACGCTTGTGCTTTACTATTCTCTGCAAGTAATACTTGCTTTAATTTCTTTTTTGCTCTAGAAACGGTTGTTCTCACATTTTCGTTCGAGTAGTCTAAAATCTGAGAAATTTCTTCATAATCATACCCCTCTATTAAATGTAAGGTTAACACCAAACGGTAGTTTTCTTTTAAACTTTGCAAACAACTCAATACATTTTTTACTTTTAAACCTGTATAATCAATCGTTTCTTCTTCAACTTCATCATCAAGAATTACGTCCATTTTCACTTCTTGATACCTGTTATTTTTCTTTAATTGCGTTAAACTTTTATTAATTACTATTCTTTTTAACCACGCTCCAAAAGTAACTTCACCCTTATAACTATCCATCTTTGTAAAAACCGTTAAAAACGCTTCTTGCATAATATCTTCCGCTTCAAAATTATCTTTTAAAATACGATATGCAGTATTGTACATGGCTTGGTAATACCCTTTGTACAAATCTAACTGTGCATTTTTATCTGACTTTTTGCAGCGTTTTATAAGGTTGGTTATATGTGGTTGATTAGCTTCCAATAAAACGTTTCTATTATAGAGACAAAACTGTTTTTAATTTGTGACAGTTTTCAAAAATAAAAATACTCTTTTTTTAACAGAGATTCCTTTTATGATATTTGTTGTTACATTTGATTCTAAATAATTATGTTTTTAAATTTCTATGGATAAAAAAACAAAGAAACCTTGGCCAACAAAAGATGCTATGGATCAGGTTTATAAAATGAATCTCTGGGGAAGTAATAATTCTGAGTTTTATTCTGGCTCTGGCTCTCATCAACCAGAAATAATAGCACCTTATATAGAAACTATTAGCTCTTTTTTAACTTCTTTTAAAAATCCAATTACAGTTTTAGATTTGGGATGTGGAGATTTTAACATTGGTAAAAACTTTGTAAAATATACTGATAATTATGTGGCTGTAGATATTGTATCAGAATTGATAAAATATAATCAAGAAAACTTTAAAACGGATAATTTAAAGTTTGAATGTTTAGATATTGCTGTTGATGATTTACCAAAAGCAGACTGTGTTATTTTAAGACAAGTTTTACAACATTTATCAAACACAGAAGTACAAAGAGTAACACAGAAACTAGCAAATTATAAATATGTAATTCTTACAGAACACATTCCTGCAGGAAGTTTTATTCCAAATAAAGATATTATTTCCGGACAAGGAATAAGAATAAAAAAACAAAGCGGAATTGACTTATTAACAACTCCTTTTCATTTGAAAATTAAAGAAGAAAAAGAATTATTGACTTATACTTTAGAAGATGGTAAGGGCATTATTGTTACCACGCTTTATACTATTTTTTAGGTTAATAATCTTGCTCCAAAACTTCAGTAGGAATATGTGATTTCAAGTTTAAGTCTCTAATCATTTCTAGACTCAATTTTCTTTTTTTGTTTAAAACTTCATAATTAACCGATAATTATTTTCTTTTATATTAAATACTGCGCTATTATCTTTTAAAATACTAGCACTTGGGTATTCTCTTTTTAATTCATTTAGAGATTCCCAGTTAGATCTTTCGGTTTCTCTGTACCATGCGGTAAGTTGCTGTTCAGCATCTGAATGTTTTAACCAAAAATCTCTTAAAGGTCGTTTTGCAATAACTCGCACACACTATTTTATTTATGCAAATACAAACAAAGTTCCCGAAACGGTATTTTTTTAAATAAAAATTTGTCCTATCACTAAATTGAATCTCAACTATTTTAACCTTGGCACAACAATTGTTTTTATATATTAGACTTCAAGTAAATTAATTATTACATTCTTGATTATCAATAAATTAAAAACAACAAATTGATATTGATTTTATACTATTTAAAAATCAATGTCAGTATGACAGAGATATAACACATGAGCAAACCAAAAATAATGCATTTAGACAATATGTCGCTACATAGTATGTTGAATGAAGATTCTGAATTAATACCGTTAATGACTCCAGAAGATGAGGAGATTATTAACAAGGAAAGTGTTCCAGAAATTTTAGCCATTTTACCTTTAAGAAACACCGTATTGTTTCCGGGAGTTGTAATTCCTATTACAGCCGGTAGAGATGCTTCTATTCAATTAATAAAAGACGCAAACAAGGGCGATAAAGTAATTGGTGTTGTTGCACAAAGAAATGAAGACGAAGAAGAACCAACTTTAAAAGACATCCATACAACTGGTGTTGTTGCACAAATTTTACGTGTTTTAAAAATGCCAGATGGTAACACAACCGTTATCATTCAAGGTAAAAAACGTTTCGAAATTGATGCTATTGTTCAAGACAAACCGTATTTAAAAGCAACGGTAAAAGAAGCTATTGAAGACAGAAGTGTTGATGATGAAAAAGAATTTGAAGCAATTATAGAATCTATTAAAGAACAAGCTTTAGAGGTAATTAAAGAAAACCCAATGTTACCTAGTGAAGCTTCTTTTGCAATTAAAAACATAAAATCAGATTCGTTTTTGGTGAATTTTATTTCATCGAACATGGATTTATCTGTAGCTCAAAAACAAGTAATTTTAGAAAAAGATAATCTAAAAGAGCGTGCCTTGTTAGCTTTAAAAAACCTAAATAAAGAGCTTCAGAAGTTAAAATTACGTAATGATATTCAGTCTAAAACACGTGAAGATTTAGACCAACAACAACGTGAGTATTATTTAAATCAGCAGTTAAAAACCATTCAAGATGAATTAGGTGGTGTTTCTAATGACGAAGAGTTAGAAGAAATGCGCAAGCAGGCTAAAACTAAAAAATGGGGCAAAGAAGTTGGTGAAACTTTTGAAAAAGAGTTGAATCGCTTAAAAAGAATGAACCCACAAGCTGCGGAATATGGTGTTCAGAGAAGCTATTTAGAATTATTACTAGAGTTACCTTGGGGCATCTACTCTGAAGATAAATTCGACTTAAAATTTGCAACTAAAGTTTTAAATAGAGACCATTTTGGTTTAGAAGAAGTAAAAGAAAGAATTATAGAACACTTAGCCGTTTTAAAGTTAAGGGGAGATATGAAATCGCCAATTATCTGTTTATACGGACCTCCAGGAGTTGGTAAAACTTCTTTAGGAAAATCTGTTGCAGAGGCATTAGGTCGTAAATATGTCCGTATGTCTTTAGGTGGTTTGCGTGATGAAGCAGAAATTAGAGGACACAGAAAGACCTATATTGGTGCTATGCCAGGGCGATTAATTCAGAATATTAAAAAAGCAGGAACATCGAATCCCGTTTTTGTTTTAGATGAAATTGACAAACTAAGCAATAGCCATCAAGGAGATCCTTCTTCTGCCATGTTAGAAGTTTTAGATCCGGAACAAAATGAATCTTTTTACGACAATTATTTAGAAGTTGGTTATGATTTATCTAAAGTACTTTTTATCGCAACTGCAAATAACTTAGGTCAAATTCCTTGGGCATTGCGCGATAGAATGGAAATTATAAATGTTTCTGGATATACCATTGAAGAAAAAATAGAAATTGCCAAAAGACATTTATTACCAAAACAATTAAAAGAACACGGTTTAACAACTGCACATTTAAAGTTAGGTAAAAAACAATTAGAGCAAATTGTAGAAGGTTATACACGTGAATCTGGTGTACGTGGTTTAGAAAAGAAAATTGCCAAAGTAGTTCGATTCGCTGCAAAATCTATCGCTTTAGAAGAAGAATATGATATTGCTATTTCATCAGAAAAAATAGAAAATATTTTAGGAACACCAAGATTTAGAGATAAATTTGAGAACAATGATGTTGCTGGTGTAGTTACCGGTTTAGCTTGGACAAGCGTAGGTGGAGATATTTTATTTATAGAATCTATTTTATCTAAAGGAAAAGGAAACCTTTCTATTACAGGTAATTTAGGAACCGTAATGAAAGAATCTGCTACCATTGCTTTACAATACATTAAATCAAATGCAGAAGAATTAGGTATTAAGCAAGAGGTTTTAGAAAAATACAATGTACACATTCACGTACCTGAAGGTGCAACTCCAAAAGACGGACCAAGTGCAGGTATAACCATGTTAACCTCTTTGGTTTCTTCTTTTACACAACGTAAAATTAAAAATAAATTAGCCATGACTGGCGAAATTACTTTACGAGGAAAAGTGTTGCCTGTTGGCGGAATTAAAGAAAAAATATTAGCGGCTAAAAGAGCAAATATTAAAGAAATAATTCTGTGTAAAGAAAATGAAAAAGACATTTTAGAAATAAAAGAAAGCTACTTAAAGGGCATGACTTTTCATTATGTAACAGAAATGAAAGAAGTAATAGAATTAGCGCTTACAAAACAAAAAGTAAAGAATGCTAAGAAGTTAGGCTAATTAAAAAAGCTTAAATAAGTAGAAAAAGCCTTCTTAATACTGAAACAGATTCAGTATTAAGAAGGCTTTTTCTATTAAAATTATTGCGTTAAATTTTACTTTTTCCTATAAAGTCCTTCTAATTTTCGCATATTATTAACACGATAAAAATTAATTGGAAATCACTTTTTTATACCTTCGTTTACTATTCTTTAATAAAAATAAACTTATGAAATTTTTGATGAATTTTTCTGCCTTTTTATTACTAATTGGTGGATTTACAAACCATGTTGTTGCCCAAGAAAATACGCAACTAAACAAAGAACAAAAATCAACTTTTAACAAGTACGAAGCCTTCAGTCCTCTTTTTATGACAGACCAGGTAAATGGTTTTCATAGTGCTACAGGAAACCCAGGATCAGAATATTGGCAAAATAGGGCAAATTATAAAATTAAAGCTACGTTAGATACAATTCACCAAAAAATAGACGGTAGTGTAACTATTAAATATATTAATAACAGCCCTTATAATCTAGAATTTCTTTGGTTGCAATTAGATCAAAATACCTTTAAAAAAGAATCTCGTGGTTCTGCATTATACCCTGCAAATGACCGTAACGGCGTACATACGTATACAAATGGATACGAATTAAAAAATGTGGCTATTAAAATGGACAGAGGCAGTAAGCAGAAAGCAGATTATATAGTCTCTGATTCTCGTCTACAAATCCGATTACCAGAAACCCTGAAAGCAAAAGGAAAAGATATGGAAATTACCATCAATTATTCTTTTGATATTCCAGAGCACGGAAAAGACCGTATGGGAAGAGTACTTACAAAAAATGGTTGGATTTATACTTTAGCCCAATGGTACCCTAGAATGGAAGTAATGGATGAAGTAGATGGATGGAATACCCTACCCTATTTAGGTACCGGTGAATTTTACCTAGATTATGGAGATTTTGATTATGAAATTACAGCTCCTGCAGATATGATTGTAGTAGGTTCTGGATTGCTACAAAACCCGAAAGAAGTATTAACCCAATACGAGCAAAAACAATTAGAAAAAGCACAAAAAAGTGATAAAACAGTGAGTATTCAATCTGTAAAACAAATGTTAGACAGGGCAGATCATCACAAAGCAGATAAAAATGGCATGTTAACATGGCACTTTAAAATTGAACAAAGTAGAGATATTTCTTGGGCAGCTTCTAATGCCTTTATTTGGGATGCTGCAAAAATTAATTTACCAAAAGGAAAAACAGCTTTAGCACAATCTCTTTATCCTGTAGAAAACTCAGGAATAGATGGTTATGGCAGATCTACTGAATATATAAAAAATTCTATTGAATTGTATTCTAACAAATGGTTTTCATACACCTATCCTGTTGCTACAAATGTTGGCGCTCATGAAGGCGGAATGGAATATCCAGGAATTGTATTCTGTAATTATAAAAGCAAAGGAGAGAATCTTTGGGGCGTAATTAATCACGAATTTGGTCATAACTGGTTTCCAATGGTTGTAGGTTCTAATGAGCGTAAATTTGCTTGGATGGATGAAGGTTTTAATACTTTTATTAACGATGTTGATACCAAAGAATTTAACAATGGAGAATATTATCATACCGCAGATTTACAAAGTATGGGAATTCGTCTTTTTAACGAGCAATTAGATCCTGTTTTTACGGTGCCAGATGTAATTCATAATCAAGGTAATTTGGGTGTAGAAGCCTATTACAAACCGAGTACAGCTTTACAAATATTAAGAAACACAGTGCTTGGGCAAGATCGTTTTGATTATGCTTTTAAAACCTACATTAAAAGATGGGCTTTTAAACATCCTACTCCATGGGACTTTTTTAACACCATGAATAGTGCGGCAGGAGAAGATCTTACTTGGTTTTGGAAAGGTTGGTTTATGAACAATTGGAAACTAGATCAGGCTGTAGAAGGTGTAAAATATGTAAAAGGAGATCCTAAAAACGGGGCACTCATTACTCTTTTAAATAAAAATAAAATGGCAATGCCAGTAACCTTAAAAATTACTGAAGCAAACAATACCACAAAAACAGTAAAATTACCCGTAGAAGTTTGGATGACTGGGCCAGAATATGTGTATAATTATGAGTCTACTACTAAAATTATATCGGTAGAAATAGATCCTAATCACGAAGTACCAGACTTAAACCCTGCTAATAACACTTTAACCGTACTGTTAGATGCTCCTGCAGGAATTACTGCTAAAAGTGTAATAAACAACTATATTCAAACTATTGGCGGACAAAATAAATTGGCGAATGTGAAGGATATTGCTACAAGTATGAATACCAATATTCAGGGAACAGCAATTAAAATTGAAACCATGAAAAAGGATTCTAATAAATATTTTATGTCAATTTCTATTCCTGCTTCAAATCAAGTTTTTGTAAAATATGTTGTAAACGGAGACCAAGTATCTGCAATGAGTAACGGTGTAGTGCAGCCACTAGACACAAAACAAAAACAAGTAATTTTAAAAGAAGTCGTAATTTTTCCAGAATTAGAATATGTTCAAAAAGGTTATAAAACGGAACTTTTAGGAGTGCAAGTAACCAACGGAGAACAATTGTATGTTGTTAAAATAACAAGTCCAAATGGAGATGTTAGTAAAAATTATTACAATGTTACTTCTGGACTAAAATACAAGCACGAAGCGCTAGGAAAAACAGGTAACTCAATTACTGAATACGCTGATTACAAAACAGTAGACGGAATTAAAATTCCATTTACACAAACTTCTAATAATTTTGGACAAAATATAGAAATGAAAATCACAGAAATAAAGATTAATAAAGGCATTGCCGATTCTAATTTTAAATAAATATTTATTTTTTTATTTTCTGCAATGCAAGAATAACAAATTTTAAGGAAACCAATAAATCTCCCTTTAAACAAGCCTCTAATACACTGAAAATCATTCAGTATTAGAGGCTTTTTTTATACCTTTTCCTAAACTTTATTTTCTTTCTTAATTTGTTAAATTTTTATAGTTCGTTCCAATTTAGCATAGTAAATTTGCCGAAAATGGATTTTATAGCTCTTTATTTATAAGTCAATTATTACATTAATAACCTTTATAAATATTCTTTAAATTATCCACAAAAAATATAGTAGAACATTAAATTTAGGCAACATAAAAGCTTTTAAGAATGCTTTTATGTTTTTTTTTGATACTGCCCCCAAATTAATATTACATGACCATTACTTCAGAAAAACATACAAATAAAAACAGAATCACTACTGCATTATTACTTGCCGCCGGAACGGGAAGTCGCCTTTTTCCTATAACAAAAGACGCACCAAAATGTTTAACTTTAGTCAGTGAAAAATCGATGTTAGCGCGTTTGGTAACCAATTTAACAGCACAAGGTTTTACGCGCCTAGTAATTGTAACAGGTTACAAACAAGAATGTATTGTAGACTTTTTGGGCAACCAAATAGATGGTTTAAATATTGAGTATGTACACAGTCCGTTATACAAAACTACCAATAATATTTATTCACTTTGGATGGCTCGTAAAAGCATCCAAGAACCTTTTGTTCTCATAGAAAGCGACTTGGTTTTAGATACCTCTTTATTAACCAATATGATGTATCCAGATAGAATTGCCGTTGCCAAAATGCAACCTTGGCTTAACGGAACTACCGTAACTATTAACAATCAAAATAAGGTGATACAGTTTCAAGAAGGCACCACAGAAACATATACAGAAACACGTTATAAGACCGTAAATATTTATAGTTTTTCACTAGAATCTTGGCAAGAAATTACTAAAAAACTGAATCTCTATATTTCTGCAGGAAGCGTAAACTCTTATTACGAAACGGTTTTTACTGTATTGGTAGATGAGAAAAAATTGCAATTAGAAGCTGTTTCTTTCGATGAAAAACCATGGTACGAAGTAGACACAATCCTAGATTTAGCAGAAGCTGAAAAACTGTTTCCTACTGTTACCGAAAAAGAAATTGAATTCGCCTTATATTAAATATTCTTTTTAGAAGCTTTTTCCTGATTGAAATTTATCTTGAGCGAAGTCGAAAGACTATATCTTTTTTTCGTACCTCTAAAAAGGATGCCGTTTCAATCAGGGCTAGACCTACTTGCTAACTATAGTGAAAAACATAAAAACGGATGTAAATTCTATATATGATTGCGAAGTTTATTTCTTTTGTAAACTTCGCAATTTCTTTATAACAACAGATTACTTACTTTTATCTTATTCTACATTCCTTTAAAAGTTTTTATCATTTCTAAAGGAGATTGATGCAATCTACCTGTCGCTTTTTCAAAATCTGAAGGAACCTCATTTGCCCCTTCTTTTATGCCTTCGTAAATTCCGGCAATTACAGTTCCTATAAAATCGCCCAATGCTGCTTTTCGTTCAGCGGCATAAGCATCAACAGAAACAGCATTATAGGTTAAATTAGTTTCATAAACCTGGTTTATTAAAGCAGCTAATTCACTTTGAGTAATTGCTTCTCCAACTAAATTGTAGGTACTACCATTGTGTTTTTCTTCTAAAAGCATTTTTGAGTAGGCAAAACCTAATTCTTCTCTGCTTGTATACATACATTTACCTTCACCTGCACAATTTCTTATTTCACCATCTTTCACATAGGTATCAATATATTCTAAATCCGGTTCAATGTAAATACCGTTTCTTCCAATAACCCAATCCAAACCAGAATTGATAACGTCTTTTTCTGTTTGTCTATTTGTTTGCACAATAGGGCTAAATGCATTGTTTTCTTCTGCACCAACAATACTTGTGTACACTATTTTTTGAACGCCGTTGCTTTTAGCTGCTTCAATTACATTTCTATGTTGTATAATTCTTTTCTTCGGATCATCCATTCCAGAAACTAAAAGAACTGCATCTACTCCTTGCAATGCCTTTTCAAAATCTTCTCGATTGTTATAATCTCCTTTTCTAATTTCTACATCTAAATAGGCTGCTTTTTCAGGTGTACGAGCAATTCCTATTACATTTTCTTTTCCTATCGCTTTAATTAAGTGTCTTACAATCGATGCTCCTAATTTTCCGCTTGCTGATGTTACTGCTATTTTCATAATATCTTTTTAATAGGTTTATTTTAGACTACAAATATCCGAATGTTACTTATTAATCGATAGATACATCTTCGACTAAAAATGGTAAAAGTTAGCTTTTATAAAATGTTTTTTACCGCTGCTGCTATTTGAAGTTCCGCCATATCTATAATATTTCTTTGGTCTGTAGGTTTTAAGATTGACAATTCTGTACAACCAAGAACCACAGGATAATTTTCGCTGTATTTTTTAATCAATTGATGGTATTTATTGATGATTTCTTTGGTTTCCGTAGTATTATAAATATGCTTTCTAACCTCATCTATAAACACCATATCTTCTGAACTTGGAAGCAGGACTTCAATTGAATTTAATTCTAAATAAGAACGGATATAACTGGATTTCATGGAATGTAAAGAACCAAAAAGCACGACTTTTTTAGCATCAATTTCTTTTATTTTTAAAACTGATAAAGGCAACGGATGTAAGATGTTTTTCTGAAGTTCTAAACGGTCTATCGTTTCATGCAATGTAATATTCGGAATTAATAATTCTGCAACGTCTAAGGCTTCAATTTGATCTAAATAGCCTTGTAAAACAGCATCTAATTGCACTGAAGTATTTGGTAAAAGCGGATTTATGGTATCAAAATCTGTGTTTAATAAAAAAAACGGACAAGTACTAAATCCTCCGTTTTTTGCATTATACACCTTATTTAGTTGCTCTAAATAATATAAAGTAGATCTGCTTCCTAATCCTAATATGGCAAGTTGCGTTTTACTCATTTTTAATTTCTAGTTAAAATATAATCTGCAAAATAGGCTTTGCTATCCATAATTTTCGTGTCGATACTAAAATCTGTATTCGCTATAATTTGTTGAATCAATTCATCATTATATTTTCTAGATATTTCCGTATGAATTTTTTCTCCTTTGGTAAAACTATAAGATGTACCGATAGATTTAATGGTTACAGTTTGATTTTCTGTACTAACTATATAACTCTTTGCAATGCCTTCTTTTTCGTCATATTCTGGCTGATGTTCAAATTGATTAAGGTTAAAATCACCACCCAATTCATTGTTGATTCTATCTAATAAATTCAAATTAAACGCCGCAGTTATTCCTTTGCTGTCATCATAAGCCGGAAGCACAATTTCTTTCGATTTTATCAAATCTACGCCTAATAACAATTTATCACCCGGATTTAAATTTGCGCCTAGTTTATAGATAAATTTTGCAGCCTGTTCATCGGTCATATTCCCAATATTAGAACCCAAAAACAAGATAACTTTTGGCTGTTTGCTCTTTTTCAAGGAATCTAAAACTTCAAAATAATCTCCTTGTTGTGTTTTTACAGACAAGTTTGGTATTTCAGTATTTAAATCTTGTTTCAACTGACCTAAAGCATTCGAAGAAATATCAATAGGAAAATAATCGAAATTGTAATTTTGCGTAGTTAAACTTTTTAATAGTTCTTTTGTTTTTAATCCATCTCCAGCGCCTAATTCTATCAATTCAAAATAAGAATCGACTTGCATTTTAAAACTATCTATTAAATCTTTCGTTTTATTTTTGAATATATCTAATTCGCTACGTGTTAAATAATACTCAGGCAAATTCATTATTTCTACAAAAAGGGCATCGCCTTTTTTATCATAAAAATACTTTGAAGAAAGCGTTTTTGGATTGCTTAGAAAACCTTTTTCAACATCATTTCTAAAGGTTTCATTGATCTCTAAACTGCTTGCAAGTCCTTTTTTATCTTTCTTTTTAACGATTTCAATCATATTTATTTTGCTAATCTAATTCCTGTAAATTGCCACCTTTCGGTAGGGTTAAAAAAGTTACGATACGTTGGTCTGCTATGATCTTGAGAAGTTGCTACCGATGCACCTCTCAATACCATTTTATTGCTCATAAATTTTCCATTGTATTCTCCAACCGCTCCATTTTCTTTTTTAAATCTTGGGTAAGGCAAGTAGGCACTATTTGTCCATTCCCAACGTTTTCCCCAATCTAATTTTTGGGCTGCAATTTCCCATTCAAATTCGGTGGGTAGTCGCATTCCTTTCCATTCTGCAAAAGCATTGGCTTCGTAATAATTAATATGACTCAAAATAGCAGCTGTATCTACTTTTTGTATACCTGCAAGCGTGTAAGAATGCCATTCTCCATCAATTTTATGCCAATATAAAGGAGAATTAATTTTGTTTTTATTCACCCAAGACCAACCTTCATCTAACCATAGATTAAAATCTGAATAGGCGCCAGATTCCATAAATTCTATAAAATCGCCATTGGTTACCAAATGATTATCAATTTCAAAATCATCTAGATATACTTTGTGAACGCCCAATTCATTATCGTAACAAAAGTCTGTTCCTTGGTATCCAATTTCGTAAATTCCAGCAATTATTTGTATGCTTTTTGTTGTAGTATTTTTATCTTTTACTAGATTGTACTCACTATTAAAAACTGGAAAAATAGGATTGTGACCTAACATATACTTCACATCAGTTACTAATAATTCTTGATGTTGTTCCTCATGGTTTAACCCCAAAGTAACCAAATCTATTATTTTTTCGTCAGAAAGATCCTTTAAAAAAGCAATCATTTTGGCATCTACATACGCACGATATTCATAGATTTCATTGGTACTTGGCCGAGACATATTACCTCTGTTTGCTTGTAATATTCTAGTACCAACATTGTTGTAATAACTATTAAACAGAAAGTTGAAATCCGCATTAAATTCGGTGTACTCCGCTACGTATTCTTTTAAAATAAAGGTTTCAAAAAACCAAGTAGTATGTGCTAAATGCCATTTTGGGGGGCTGGCAAATAGCACTACTTGAATAGCATAATCTTCTATATTTAGATGATTACAAAAAGTGGTCGTTTTTAATCTTACTTGTTTGTATTTTTCTGCTAATTTCATTTTATTTAAAGTTTAGCTCTTTTTCTAATTTGTCTATTAGTAATAAACTTATTTTTGATAAAAGGAATTCTTATGATAAAACCGATACCAACAACTATGGCATAAATAAGCCATGTTTTGTCTAAAATAGCTACGTGTAATAAGCTTAAGAAAATAGCCGCATACGCATAACTTTGTAATTTTTTCCATTTCGATTTTAGGTACTTCATCGACTTTCTGTTAGAAGTAAAAAACAACGGAATTAATATTAATATTGCCACAAAACCGGCTACATAATTAACTTGTGTAAAAGTTTCTAAAAACCCTTCTGCCCAAATAAAAATAATAAAATACAGAAAACTCCAAACAGCTGTTGCAATTCCCATTGCCTGACGGACAAATAGGTTCATTACACCAAAAATGATAAAAACCGGAGTTAATGTTAATACGGCCGTCATCCAACGGATGGCAAACTCACCAGAAACATGATACAACATTTCTAAAGTCGTTTTTCCGTCAGCGCCTTTGCCTTCTATCAAAGAAAGAGAAAATCCATTAGACAGATCTAGATCAAACATATTGATGATTACAAGCATTGGTAATAGTGCTAGAATAGCAACAATTACCCAACCGTAATTCTTTTTTATTGCTTTCATTATTTGTACATGGTATTATTGTTCAAAGCTTCTTTTGGTACTTGTTGAATGCTGTCCCAATGTTCTACTATTTTACCGTTTTTATCAAACCTAAAAAAATCCATGGTCACATAATTATCGTTGTCTGGCCATTCTTGATAGGTGTGTAAGGCAACCAAATCTCCTTCGGATATTGCTCTTACAAACTCAATCGTTTTAACCGGAAATTCCTTTTGCATTCTATCAAAATAATCAATAAAAGCTTGCGGTCCATCTCCTACCATTGGGTTGTGTTGAATATAATTTTCACCTACATATAACGCAACAGCTTTTGTAGGATTCCCTTCATAAGCCATTTTGTAAAAAGCAATAGCATTCTTTTTATTTTCCTCTATATTCATAGTGCTATAGATTTGCTTTTAAAGCAACTAATTCTTTTTCTAAAGTTTCTGCTTTTAGCTTAAATTTCTCCATCGCTTTTTTCAACTGACCTATTTTTTTGAAGGCTTCATCATCTTTTACTGCCGTATAAATAGTATTTCCTTCTTTTTCTTTTATTTTTGAATTGCTGCCACATGTTGGGCAAATTGCTACTTGACTCATAATATTTGTTTTATAGTTTACAAAGGTCTAATTATCTCTTAATTATAAAAGGTAAATCTAGGGTTCTCTATGGTAAATATGAGAAATGTGTTGTTATTCCTTTATTGATATTAAGACTACTTTTCCTCCAAATTTAGATTCTAATTCATATGTATCGGTTTCAGCAATTACTTTTAAAAACGCTTTAGATGCTGCCATATTTGCATTATCAACATAAATAATTGTTTGCTTATGAAAGTTAGGTGCAAGCATATTGAATAATGGTAAATACAAATCCTTCCAACCATCTAAAAATAATAAATCTATAGGTTCATCATGCCCTTTTAAGGTTTCCATTGCATTACCAATTCTTACATCTAAAAGGTTTAAAACACCTGCGTTTTTAAAGTTATCGGTGGCTCTTTTTGCTTTAGATTCAATTAATTCTGTTGTAATAATTTTACCCTTCGTTTCAAGTATTCCTTGTGCTAAGAAAAGAGTAGAAATCCCGAAAGATGTGCCGAATTCAACAATATTTTTTAAGTTGTTTTCTTTAATAAGTGCTACTAATTCTGTTCCTTGTTCTTTTGATATGGACAAATAAACATCTTTAAAATCTATAGGTTGAATTGATCTAAAAGCACTTTTTGCCAAACCTTTCATTATTTTAAATTGATCGTTCTTTGAATCATTAAATAATTGATTTAGTATCACGTTTATTTTATTCGATTGTTCAATTATCATAGGTTTAGTTATTTAGTACTGCAAATTTGATAAGATTCCATACAATTGTTTTTATCAAAAGATACTTAAAAATGGTAAATATGACCCCTAAGAAATTAAACGAAATTCTATAATGCAAAAAAAATCTGATAAACACCAAATGGAATTTATCAGATTAGATATATTGATAAGAAGTAATTGCTTCTATTATTCTGAAACTTATTCAGGTCTTTTTAAATGATCTATAATACCACTTGTAAACACTGTTCTTAAAGTTCTTTCTGGTTTATTTTGATAACCAACTATAATAGAACTGTGCATTACCATTTTATCAAAATCAAAAACAATGGTTAAATAATCTTTTAAACCTATTTCGTGCCAATTCACTAAATACATGTCGTTTCCAAGTTTTGTTGACCTGTATGGAATGTCCTCGTTTCCATTTCCTTTATTTGGTCCAGCAACCCATTGATACTTTGCTTTTCCATCTTTAAATTCCATGTGCAATCCAGCACCATTTTGATATTGAAAATTAAAAGAATACCCGTCTAAAAGGTGCTCAGCTTGTCCAAACTGGAAGTTATTTTCTGCTTTTGGTTCATTTTGTGAAAAACCAAGTCCTACTGTAAATAGTGCAAGACATAATAAAGTAATTAATTTTGCTTTCATCTTTTTTGAGTTTTAAATTTAATACAAAGTTGCTATAAAACTCTTTTATGAGAAAGGTAAATCTTAAGGTAATAATGGTAAATATAGGAATTAAAAAAACTGCTGATTTTTAAATTCTTTCGGACTTACCTTCATTTTCTTTTTAAAAAACTTTGTAAAATTAGTAACCTCATCAAAGCCAGTATCAAATGCAATTTCTTTTAAGCTTTTGTTGGTACTCATCATATCTCGCTTTATTTCTAAGACAACATAATCATCAATAAAGTTTTTAGCCGTGTTTAAGGTAAATTCTTTTACGGCACTATTTAACGTTTTGGTAGAAATAAATAATAAATTGGCGTAGTCTTTTACATTTCTGGTTTTTGTAAAATTATTCTCTACCAAACTTTTAAACTGATCAAAAGTATAAAACTGTTTCGACTTGTTTTTTGGAATGTAATTATCAGGAGATTTACGTTCTAACTTTAATAAATACAAATCTAGAAACGCCGCCATAATATTACGATGCGCAAAACTATTCTCTAGTGCAATTTCCGATTGCAGTTGATGTATTAGAATCTCATTGTCTATTTTATTTTTAAATACAGGAGAAGACAAATGGTAATTGTATAAATTAGAAATTAAATTAATAGAAGATTTAGAGAAATAATTCATCAGAAACTCTTCTGTAAAAATTATTAAAAAACCTTGGTATGTTGCATTTCTTTGAAAAGAATGCACTTGCCCTTTCGCTATTTTAAGAACTGTACCTTCTTCAACCTTATAATCCTTTAAATCTATCTGATGAGTGCCAGTTCCCTTTGTAACAATTAGCAAGGCAAAAAATGCAATTCTATGTGGTTGCCTTGGTTCATGATCTTCAATGCTATCTAACCTTTCAAATAAATCTGATAAGTTTAAAAGCTCAAAAATGCTTTTACGATCTTTTCCTTGAAAGGCTATGTTTGGAATGTTTTTCAAACGATTACTTTAATATTTTAAATAAACAAGATTTGCAAAAGTAAAATTACAAATTCCTATTTTATGGTTTCAAATTGTTAATATACTCTAACGAAGTTAGTTTTTTAAGACTAAAAGTCAAAATACAAAACATTTAATTTTTCAAATCAGCTTCTAAAATTATATCCACAGAATACTTTAATCAATTTAAAGATTAATTAAAACCTGTTTTTGAAGCTATTTCCTACTTGGAATTTATCTTGAGTGAAGTCGAAAGACTATATCTTTTTTTCCTACCTCTAAAAAGGATGCCGTTGCAATAAAGGCTAGACTAGCTTGATAACTTTAACGAACAACAGAAAATTTGTGTACCTTTTAAATATTATTTTGTAAACCGTAACAATCTCTTTACCCTTCATTTAGCTAAAATTTTGTTATATAGCAAAAAAAGAAGCTATAGAAAGATTGGGTATATTTCATTTAATTAGAAACTACTTTCAAGCCAACAATAGAAATTATTAAAGTCGAAATAAAAAACAAACGCCAAAAAGTAGCAGGTTCTTTAAAAATGAAGATTCCCACAAGTACGGTTCCTATTGCTCCTACTCCTGTCCAAACTGCGTATGCCGTTCCAATTGGTAATTCTTGCGTTGCCTTTACAAGTAAAACCATACTTAAAGACAAACAGGCTAAAAAACCTACATACCAAAATGTAGCTTCTGTACCCGTGCTTTCTTTGGCTTTTCCTAAACAAGTAGCAAAAGCGACTTCAAAAAGTCCGGCAATAATTAATAATATCCAATTCATATTTAATTTTTTGTTTTTTTTAAATTTGATGATTACGATTACAAAAAGCGAACCTTTTGCTCTCTAATAAACATTATAAAAGGCAAAAGCTCAAAATACCAATTTATAGTATTTTGAGCTTTATTACTATTTAATTTTTAGAAAAACGTACTATACGTACTAACTACTTTTTTATTGAATTTCTTCAATTTCAAAACCAGCACTTTTAACAGCCTTTATAACGCTATCTTTATCTTCATCATCTAATTTTACCTCTAAAATTTTATCATCATGTTCTAAATCTACTTTCCAAAAATCTAGGTTATCTAGATCGTTTAGCACAGGTGTTACAGATTTAATACAGCTACCACAATGAATATTTGTTTTGTATTTTACGGTTGTCATAATTTTTATTTTTAATTTAATTTTTTATTCTTTAATCTTAAACTGTTAGAGAGTACAGAAATGGAACTCATAGACATGGCTGCACCCGCAATCATTGGGTTTAATAAAAAACCATTGATAGGATATAACGCTCCTGCCGCAATTGGTATTGCAATAATGTTATAAATAAATGCCCAAAATAAGTTCTGTTTGATGGTTTTCATGGTTTCTTTAGACAATTGAATGGCTTTAGAAATTTGTTTTAAATCGGAATGCATTAAAGTAATTCCGGCACTTTCCATGGCAATATCTGTTCCGCTTCCCATAGCAATACCTACATCTGCTTGCGCCAAAGCATGAGAATCGTTTATACCATCTCCTGCCATCGCTACAATTTTACCTTGTGCTTGTAGCTCTTTAACAAAAGCACCTTTGTCTGCAGGCATTACATTGGCTTGATAGTTTTTTATCCCAACTTTGTTGGAAATGGCTTTTGCAGTTTGTTCATTATCACCAGTAAGCATATGAATATCGATACTCATTTGCTGTAATTTTTGAATGGCTGCAAACGTTGTTTCTTTTACTTTATCGGCCACTGCAATAACACCTACTACTTTATATTGATGCGCAACATATACTACCGTTTTAGCTTCTACTTTTAATTCGTTTGCTTTTGTATTTAAAGCAATCGGAATTGTAATATCCTTTTGAAGCATTAAACTTTCATTTCCTATATGATAATGCTCATCCTTAAACTTTGCTTCCGCTCCTAAACCTGTAATACTTAAAAAAGAATCAATACCCACAGTTTCTGTCTGTAATACTTTTAAATGTGCTACAATTGCATCTGCAATAGGATGTTCTGATTGTGTTTCTATAGCCAAAACCACTTTTTCTAGTTCGGTAGATGCTACTTTAGTATCCCAAATTAAATCGGTTACTTTTGGTTTTCCTTCTGTTATAGTACCCGTTTTGTCTAAAATTAAAGTATCAATTTTATACGCTGTTTCTAGCGCTTGTGCATCTTTAATTAAAATTCCTTGCTGTGCTCCTTTTCCAATACCTACCATTAAAGCTGTTGGGGTTGCCAAGCCTAACGCACACGGACAAGCAATTATTAAAACCGTAATGGGCGTTAATAATGCGTAGGTTAATGAAGGTTCCGGACCTAAGAAATACCATAAAACAGCCGTAATTAATGCTAAACTAATTACAACCGGAACAAAAATTCCTGCAATTTTATCTGCCATTTTTTGAATGGCTGGTTTACTAGATTGTGCTTCTTCTACTAATTTAATAATTTGAGAAAGTAAGGTTTCATCGCCAATTTTATTGGCAATAATTCTTAACGAACCTTTTTGATTGATGGTGCCTGCAAACACTTTGCTTCCTTTTATTTTTTCAACAGGAATCGGTTCTCCAGAAATCATGCTTTCATCAATAAAAGAAACTCCTTTTTTTACTTTTCCGTCTACAGGTATTTTATCTCCTGGTTTTAAGATAATGAGTTCTCCTTTTAAAATTTCATCATATGTAATTACTTTTTCTTCTCCATTTCGAATGGCAGTTACTTTTTTAGGTTGTAAACCCATTAATTTTTTAATGGCTGAAGATGTTTTGCTTTTTGCTTTCTCTTCAAAAAAACGTCCTAATAAAATTAAGGTTATAATAATTACTGCCGATTCGAAATACACATGAGGCGTAAGTCCTTTGCTTAAAAAATACTGTGGATTCAGCGTATTAAAAACACTGAATAAAAATGCAATTCCGGTACTTAATGCCACAAGTGTATCCATATTTGTGGAAAACTTCTTTAATCTTTTCCAAGCAATCGTATAAAATTCTGATCCACTATAAAATAAAACTGGTAACGCAAGTGCCATCATAATCCAGTTTTCATAAGGTATTTTCCCTTTAAGAAACATAGACATCATAAAAACTGGTATCGAAAATATGGCCGCGAAAATCAACTTCTTTTTAAGAGAACTCAACCTATTCTTCTCTAATATTTCAAACTCCTTTTTAGTGTCTTTGCTATTTCCTGTAATTAATTTGAAACCTATTTCCTTTACTTTTTTAGAAATTGTTTCAAGTGAAATAGTACTTTCATCGTACTTTATGGTTACCGATTGATTTGGATAGTTTACAGCAACTTCCAAAATACCTTTCTGTGGTTTTAGATACGATTCTATACTGATTGCACACGAAGCACAAGTCATTCCAGCTACTTTATATTGTTCTTTCATGCTATCATCAATTTATTGTACCACAAAATTACAGTTACTATTTGCATAAAATGTTACACAATTTCTACAATCATTTATATAATTATGATATGTCGATTTTTAACTTTAAAAAGCGTCTAACGATTGATGCTTGGGATCTTTTATTTTTTTAAACTGAGAAGGAGACATTCCTGTTTCTTTTTTAAACTGAGCAGAAAGGTGTGCCACACTGCTATAATTCATTTGAATGGCAATTTCTGACAGTGTATATTCTTTGTAAAAAAGGAGTTCTTTTACGTGCTCTATTTTTTGTTTTAAAATAAATTTCTCAATAGTAATTCCTTCTACAGAAGAAAAAAGTTTGCTAAGTGAAGCGTATTCATGTTGTAATTTATCCGCAATAAAATCAGAAAAATTAATGATTAAAGGTTCTTTAGAATGATGAATTTGCGCTACGATTAGCGCTTTAATTTGAGTTATAATTTTTTGATTCTTATCTTCTAACAACTCAAAACCTCTTTCTTTTAATCGCTTACTCAATACTGCTTTTAGCGTATCATTTATTTCTGAATTACTTTCTAATTTACCCAATTGAATATCCTTAACAGATATTTTTAAATCTTCACTAATTTCTTTTACCACGTCTATACAACGTGGGCAAACCATGTTTTTAATGTAAATAACGTTTGTGTTCATTTTAAAATTTTAAAAATCAATTGAATCTTTTTGAGAATTCTTTTATTCGTTTGTAAAGTTTCTTAAATCTTTATTAGCTCCATAAATTACTAAAATATCATTTTCATCGAGAACGGTATCTGGAGCAATCACACCTTGTACTTGTTCTTCATTTCTAGAACGTCCTACAATACTTCTTACTTTTGTTTTTTTAATGGTGGTTAAGGCTAAAATATTATATTTTCTACGTAGCTGAATTTCCCTAATAGTGCTACCAATGTATCTTGTAGGAATATTTACTTCTATAATACTAAAATCTGCACTTAACTCAAAAGAATCTACCACATTTGTTAAACATAATTTTTTTGCCCATCGCTCTGCAGATTCTTCTTCTGGATGCACAATTTCTTCTATACCAATAGCATTTAAAACTTTTTCATGTAAAGGATTAATTGCTCTACTAATTAATCGTTTTACTTGCAAATTTTTAAACAATGCCGTGGTCATTACATTGGCACCTTGGTCTTCTCCAAAGGCAATAATAACAACATCAGTATCGCTTAAAGGCAAACCAGAAACAGTAGATTCATCCGTAGAATCCATACAAATAGTATGAGATATTCTTTCTTTATACAATTCTACTTTGGCCATATTGTTATCTATCCCTATAACCTCATTTCCTTGTGTGGTTAATTTTTCTGCTAACGGCGCTCCAAAATTTCCTAATCCTACAATAATATACTTCATAATTTTAGTTTATTGTTATTTCTTCGCTTGGATAGCGATAATTTTTATGTTTAATTTTTTTGAAAACTGCTACCATTATAGAAAGCATACTTACTCTTCCAATAAACATAATGGCAATTATAACTAATTTACTAGCAATACCAAAGCTAGCCGTAATTCCTAAACTTAACCCCACGGTACTATAGGCAGAAAAACTTTCGAAAGCGATCTTTAATAACCCTAATTCGGGATTAAACATGGTGATAAGCATAATTCCAGAACCTATTACAAATAAGGAAAGCGCAATGGTTGCAAATGCTCTTTTAACAGAAATATCAGCAATTTCTCTTCTGTATACTTCTATCCTATTTTTTCCTTTTGCTAAACTTAATATATTTAAAATTGCAATGGCAAAAGTACTTGTTTTAATACCACCTCCGGTGGATGCAGGTGAAGCCCCAATCCACATTAATAAAAATGTAATCATTATTGTTGGAGATGCTAGTGCATTCATATCTACGGAGTTAAAACCGGCTGTTCTAGGCGTTGTTGCTATAAATAAGGCATTTACCATTTTCCCGAAAAGAGAATGTTCTTCTAACGTATTATGATATTCTATAATAAAGAAAAGTATAAATGCAATACCTGTAAGAGAAAAGGTGGTAATTAAATTAATTCGACTATTAATTTTTAATACCCAAGGTTTATAAGCTTTTCTGTATGTTTGAAATCTAAAAAAATTTAGAATTACATGTTTTAAATATTTTAAAAGATTTACAACAATAGGAAACCCTAAACTCCCCATAAAAAACGTTGCAATTATAACCAATTGTAACGGGTAATTAAAACGAAAACCAACTTCATAAATACTATTACTTAATGTAGAAAAACCAGCATTACAAAAAGCAGAAATAGCATGAAATATGGAGAAAAACAATTTGTCTACAAAATTGGTTACTAATTTATCTCCTAAAGAGACATAAATAAGCAAGGCAGCAATTAACTCTACCGTTGCAGTAATTACAATAATGTTTTTTAAAGTATTAAAAACCCCTCCAATTCTTTGCGAATTTGTCATTTCAGTTAATGTCAATTGATTTTCATAAGTACTTCCTCCTTTAAAAAAGTAACTAAAATAACTGGCAAAAGTTAAAATTCCCAAACCACCTATTTGAATAAGAATAAGAATAATAGATTGTCCGAAAATAGTAAAATAAGTTCCTGTATTAACCACGGCTAAACCTGTTACACAAACAGCACTTGCAGACGTAAATAAGGCATCAATAAAAGATAAACCATTGTAAGTGGCCTTTGGCATCATCAATAATAATGAGCCTAGAAAAATAATGGTTAAAAAACTTAAAATAAATAACTGAGCAGGATTTAAATAAATTCTGTTTAAATTTAATTTAAGTTCAGAAAATTCTCTAATAAATGATAAAATAACGGCTAAAACAAGCCACATTGGGTTGTCTAAAACTAAATCTGTCTGAAAAGATTCTCCAACAAACAAATACATGTAAAAGATGCATAAAGAATACACCACCGAAAGAAAATCAAATACCGCTACATTTCTTTTTAAGAGATGAGGTCTTTCAAAATAACGTACAAAAGTAGACATTAAGCCCAATGCAATTACGATAAAATAAAACCCATCTATAAGTTGTTGTACAAAAATAGTTTGATCAAAACCAAAATGAAATATAAAAGCAAACAATCCTAAAACGCTTGCCCAAAATGCCGTTTTATATATTTTTTTGAGAACAAAATTCATTCGGTAAAAGTAGTCTTCATTATTAATATTCTTCTTAACTTTTTATTAGTTTTTTTTAGTAATTCCTTGCATTACAAAATTCTAAAAAAATATTAGCTATTAATATCTAAAACGTATTTTCGTTCTGCTATTTTTATCAATATCATTTATTATTCGCTTAGATAATTAAACGTACACCACCCAATTCTTCAATTTTATAAGGAAAACGATCTCCAGGAGAACCAATAAACATAAAATTAATAGGAATTTTCCACTTTTTAGACAGACTAGCAATTAATTCTGGAGAGAAAACACCTTCTTCAATTATAAATTCAATTGCAATTTCAGGGTATTCTCTATCTAAAAAGTTTACTTCTTGCTTAAGTTGTTTGGGCATTACATTATCTTTATTTGCAACAAACACCAACTTTAACTTTTTTGTATGTTCATTATTAGATATATATAACATTACTTGGTTTAAATTTGCAATATTATCTCCTTTGGTAAAAAAAACAAACTCCTGAGAATTAATTTTATCAATGACAGAAAGTAGTTTTCTATCCGTATTTAATACTGCTTTTCTAAAAGGATCGAAAACCGAATGCATTATTTTTAGTAAAACTTTCAGTAATAAAATTCTATTTAGCATAATGCTGATAAAAATAATAGAAGGAATAAAATACTCTAAAAACACGGATAAGTTACTAGGTAAACCATCTTTTGGTTCCATACTAATATTACCTACTAAAGCAAAAATAACAGCAGTAATTGCAACTGCAATAGCAAACCAACTAGCCCTTTCCGGACGAGGTAAACTAGATCTTTTTACTTTCAATAAAACATTACCAATTCCAAAAAGAGCCATTACAGATAAAAACGAAATGGTATAAACACCTGCTAAAAGTTTTACGTTTCCGTTGGTAATAAGTAAAACAGAGATTGTTAAAAGTAAGAAAACAATAATAATACGATATGAACTACCTTTTTTGTTTTTCTTTAGAAAGTACTGAGGTAAAATACGATCTAAGGCCATACGTTCTAACAAACCAGAAACCCCAACAAAACTAGTAAGCACCGCTCCACTTAATACTAAAAAGGCATCAATAGCAATTAAAATAGCCAACCAATTACCACCAACATGAGAAGCCATTTCTATTAATAATGTATTTTGATAAGCATCGCTTTGTAATAGCGGCATTGCAAATAAAGACAATGCAAACAGCGCTGCTAAAGGATTGATCACACTAACTACAATCCACATATTTTTTAGTGTTTTAGGAAAAACACCTTTTTCTTGTTCCTCTACAAAATTGGCGGAACTTTCAAAACCAGAAACCCCTAACATGGAGGCTGCAAAACCTAGAAAAATAGCATTTGTTATACTCCCTCCAGTAGTTGGTAAATGCCAATTTTCTATAAAAATATCAAAACCACTATTTAATAAAAAGAAAATGATAAAAACACTTAGTAGTGCAAAAGAGGCTAAATGAAAAAGGAAAATTCCGATAGCAACCTTTGCCGATTCCGAAACTCCACCTATGGTTAGTACTCCAAAAAAAGTTAGTAATATAATAGTGGCTATAATTATAGGTATTGAAGGAATTAAATGATGCAGATAATGAATGGCTTCATTGGCAGAAATTACTGCTGTAGCCATATAAGATAACAAGGTTAATGTAGCCGCAAAAGAAGCCATAGATTTACTTGTTGTGTTTAATAAAGCGTTATAAGCACCTCCGTTTAAAGGCAATGCTCCCACCACTTCTCCGTATATTTTCCTGAATAAAAAGAGCACTAATGATACAATAAGCAAGGTTACCCAAGCATATTGACCTGCAAAAGCAATCGCTAGCGCAGACACATATAAAACAGATGAACTTATATCATTTCCACAAATAGCTGTAGATGCTAAAACAGATAATTTTTTATGCTTTTTCATTGAAAATCCTTCTTAATATTTAAGATTTTATTTGAATTATAATTTAATTTATTTATAAAACCAAGATCTAAATTAATACTTATTTAAGATTCCATTACTGACATAAATCAGCATTCTAAAAACAAGTTTAAAAGAGACTATAAAGTTATTTTATTATCCTTTAGAAACAAACAATATTAGCAGAACAAATAAAGATTTCACATTCTAATAACTATAAAATAGAACTTTAACTATTTATCAAAAAAGTGTACCAAATTTTATGTAATTTTGATAATTAGTGTCATTTAAGTACTAATGAATTTAAAAAACATTTTTTTAATTAATTTTGTATTTAACTGCTACTAAAATGAGATTTTAACGCTTTTACTAAAAGTTTATATATTTCTCTATCCAGTACATTAAAACACCTAAAAACGAGTTAATTGCTACATTTTATAGACGTCATATTACCCATTCCTATTCAGAGAACGTTTACGTATTCTGTAACAGAAGAAGAAGCCAACTTTTTAAAAAAAGGAATGCGTGTTGCAGTTTCTTTTGGAAAATCTAAAATGTATTCTGCTTTAGTTTTTAACATTCATCAAACTAAACCTGTTTTATACGAAGCCAAAGAAATTCATCAGATTTTAGATGAAGTTCCTTTGGTAAATGAATTGCAACTAAAACATTGGCAATGGATTTCTACTTATTATATGTGTTCTATGGGAGACGTGTATAGAGCGGCATTACCATCTGCCTTTTTGTTAGAAAGTGAAACCATTATCAATAAAAATGAAGCATTTTCTGACGAATCTATTTTAGCAGATGATGAATTTTTAATTTTTGAAGCCTTACAACATCAATCTCAATTGACTATTCATCAAGTTGTAGCAATTTTAGGAAAACAAAAAGTAATGCCTATTATAAATTCTTTAATCAAAAAAGAGGCAATTACCATTAAAGAAGAAATTTACGAACAATACAAGCCAAAATTGGTAAAATATGTTCGCTTACATCCAGATTATGCTTCGGATGATTCTTTAGGAAAACTATTAGAAGAGTTATCTAGAGCAAAAAAACAACGAGAAGCAGTTTTAGGATTTTTTCAATTATCAGCTTCTAAAAAACCTATAAAAGCAAAAGAGTTAGAAGAAAAAGCAAGTGTTTCTGCTTCCATTTTAAAATCTTTAGTTGATAAAAACATCTTTGAGTTTTACCACATACAAACCGATAGAATTCAGTTTAAAGGAGACACAAACGATTTAAAAAAGCTGAATGAGTTTCAAGAAAAAGCGCTATCTGAAATTAAAGAAACTTTTAAAGAAAAAGATGTTACACTTTTACATGGAATTACCAGTTCTGGTAAAACAGAAGTCTATACAAAATTAATTCAAGAGGTTTTAGACCAAGGAAAACAAGTATTATTCTTGTTACCAGAAATAGCTTTAACAACACAAATAATTACGCGTTTACAGTTTTATTTTGGTGAACAAATTTCTGTATTTCATTCTAAATATTCTATGAATGAGCGAGTAGAGGTTTGGAATAATGTTTTAGAAAACAAACCAAAAGCACGCATTGTTTTAGGCGCACGTTCTTCTATATTTCTACCCTTTTCTAACTTAGGTTTAATTGTGGTGGATGAAGAACACGAAACTTCTTACAAACAATTTGAACCTTCTCCAAGATACAATGCACGAGATTCGGCTATTGTCTTAGCCAAAATTCATCAGGCAAAAATATTGTTAGGTTCTGCTACTCCTTCTTTAGAAACCTATTTTAATGCGCAACAAAAAAAATATGGCTTTGTTGAATTAAATCGCCGTCATGGAAATGTGCAATTGCCAAAAATTGAATTGATCGATGTAAAAGAAAAGCAGCGCAAAAAAGAAATGAAAGGTCATTTTTCTGACAGATTACTTCAATTAATTCAGGAAGCTTTAGACCTAAAAGAACAGGTGATTTTATTTCAAAACCGACGTGGATTTTCTCCTGTTGTAGAATGTAAAACATGTGGTGTTTCTCCTCAATGTCCAAATTGCGATGTGAGTTTAACCTATCATAAATTCAGACATGAATTACGCTGCCATTACTGCAATTATCAAAGATCCATGCCTAACAATTGTGGTGCCTGCGGAAGCAATACTTTAGACAATAAAGGTTTTGGAACCGAACAAATAGAATTAGAATTAACCACCTTATTTCCCGATTTTAAAATTGGAAGAATGGATTTAGATACCACACGTGGAAAATATGGATATCAAAAAATTATTGGCGCTTTCGAAGCCAAAGAAATAGATGTTCTTGTAGGTACACAAATGCTTTCTAAAGGTTTAGATTTTGAAAACGTTACGCTAGTAGGAATCATAAATGCAGATTCTATGCTTAATTTCCCCGATTTTAGGGCGCATGAACGCGCTTATGATATGATGGTGCAAGTTTCTGGACGCGCTGGTAGAAGTAAAAAACAAGGAAATGTAGCTATACAAACTTACAATCCGCATCATCAAATATTACAACAAGTTTCTACTACAAATTATGCAGAAATGTATAAAGAACAATTACAAGAACGCTGGCAATATAAATATCCGCCTTATTACAGGTTGATAAAAATAACTTTAAAACACAAAGACTTTAATAAAGTAGATAGTGGTGTTAATTGGTTGTTTAAAGCACTATATACTTCTTTTGGAGAAAATGTATTAGGCCCTACAGCTCCAGCTGTTTCTAGAATTAGAAATCAATATATTAAGAATATTGTCATTAAAATTCCGCCGAAACAGAATTTAGCACAAACAAAAAAACAACTTCAAAAGATCAAAGATACTTTTGAAGCTGTTAAAGATTTTAGACCAATAAGGTTTATTACGGATGTGGATGCGTATTAATTTAGTTGGCAGTAATTCAGTGGTCAGTATTCAGTCTCAGTTTACAGTAACTTACTAACTGCCCACTGTAACTGAAAACTGCAAACTTTTTTAGTAATTTCTATATTGTTTCGTCTCTTCAAAAACGTGTTCTAGAATTTTTTTATCAATTTCGTCAAAAACAAGACCTCTACGTTTCATAACAACTTCTGCAACCTCAAAAACTTTATTGGTTTTATATTCTGTATATCCAGATGCTCCTCCCCAACTAAAAGACGGAACAAAATTTCTTGGAAATCCGCTTCCAAAAAGATTTGCACTGACTCCTACTACAGTTCCTGTATTAAACATGGTGTTAATTCCACATTTAGAATGATCTCCCATCATTAAACCACAAAATTGTAAGCCTGTTTTTGCAAAACGCCCCGTTTCGTAATCCCATAATTTAACTTCTGCATAGTTGTTTTTTAAGTTAGAATTGTTAGTATCTGCACCTAAATTACACCATTCTCCTAAAACAGAATTTCCTAAATAACCATCGTGTCCTTTACTTGAATATCCAAATAAAACAGCATTGCTTACTTCTCCTCCTACTTTGCAATAAGGACCTAAAGTTGTTCCTCCATATATCTTGGCACCCATTTTTAAAACCGCATGTTCACACATTGCAAATGGGCCTTTAACAGCACTGTTTTCTAAAATTACAGCATCTTTACCAATATAAATTGGTCCGGAAGAAGCATTTAAAGTTGCAAAAGTAATTTCTGCACCTTGTTCTATAAAAATATTTTCTTTATTGATGCATCTCGTTCCTTCTGGTATTGGCTCAGATTCTCTTCCTTCTGTAATTAAATCGAAATCTTGCTGAATAGCCTTATCATTTAAAGAAAAAATATCCCAAGTATTTTTAACTTGTATCAAATCTTCTTCAAATTCTATTTGCGTGTATTCATCAAAATTCACTTCTTCTTGAGAATCTGACGTATAAAAGGCAATTACATCTTCACCTTTAAAAATAGCTTCGTATTTTGATAAATTCTTTACTTTTTCAACCAAACTGTCTGTCGGACAAAAAGAAGCATTTATTAAAATATTTTCTTCCATTTCTACCATCGGATATTTTTCTTCTAAATATTCCTCCGTAATTGTAGTAGTGGTTAAACCTAAATGCATTTCCCATTTTTCTCTAATGGTTAAAATTCCTATTCTAATATCTGCAACAGGTCTTGTATATGTAAAAGGTAATAGCGCGTTTCTAACATCGCCATCAAATAGAATGTAATTCATTTTTTCTTTTTTGAAGTCGGACAAATTTACTTTAAAATAGGCACAAAAAAAACCCGTTCTATTAATTAGAATTGGTTTTTATCAACTTAAAAAAATAACACCTTTTTTACACTTTTATAAATCTTTTTTTTCAGAATAGTTTTCTTAGATCATTTAATTTTTGTTTACAGACCTAATAGTCATAATTTTCTCTATACAAAAACAAATAATCCGTAATAATTATATATCTTAACTAAAAAATATTTAATAATTTTTAATAAGTACTGTTTTTTATTTAATAAAGTAAATAAAATGATATTTTCGCCTATCAGAAATAAAAACAAAAAATAAGAATTTTAAAATATTAAAGGCTTGTTACTTAAATCACAAAACTAAATTATGAATAAACATTTTAAATATATACAAGAATCACAAGTAAAAATTATGGAGTTAATGAAACCATCTAACTCTAATTTTAGTGGTAAAATTCATGGAGGGTATATTTTAAATTTGATGGATCAGATTGCTTTTGCTTGTGCGTCCAAACATTCTGGAAATTATTGTGTAACGGCTTCTGTTAATAAAGTAGATTTTTTAAACCCTATAGAAGTTGGCGAATTGGTAACCATGAAAGCTTCTATTAATTTTACAGGAAGAACCTCTATGGTGGTTGGTTTGCGTGTAGATTCTGAAAACATTAGAACGGGAGAAACCAAACATTGTAATTCTTCTTATTTTACAATGGTTGCCAAAGACGATAATGGTAAAAGTACGCCTGTTCCTGGAATTGTATTAACTACAAAAGATGAAGTAAGACGGTTTGCCAGAAGTATTACTAGACAAAATGAAGGAAGACATAGAACTTCTCGTTTTAACAGTAATGTATTTGAAATTGAAGATTACATCCATTTGTTAGAAGAGAGTAATGCTAAGGTTGATTTAAAATAAACAAAAAAACTACTGACTAAAAAGTATTAAACCTTGTCATACAGAACTCGTTTCAGTATCTTATCTCCTTATATTGTAATTATATATGAAGAAAATTTAAAATAAATTCAGGTTGACAGAAATTTCACTTTTAAGGCCAAAAAAAACCGAGTAAAATAAATTTACTCGGTTTTTTAATATTTTAAAATACGTTTATCTTCTACTATAATTAGGAGATTCTTTCGTAATTACAACATCATGCGGATGGCTTTCATTAATTCCGCTTGCGGTAATTCTTATAAAACGACCTGTTTCTTTTAAAGTTTCCACATCTTTTGCACCACAATAGCCCATTCCTGCACGTAAACCTCCAATAAATTGGTGAATACTTTCAGATAATTCTCCTTTGTAAGGAACACGACCTACAATACCTTCTGGAACTAGTTTTTTAATATCATCTTCTACATCTTGAAAGTATCTATCTTTAGAACCTTTTTTCATCGCTTCTACAGATCCCATACCTCTATAAGATTTAAATTTTCTTCCTTCGTAAATAATAGTTTCTCCTGGAGATTCTTTGGTACCAGCTAATAAAGAACCTAACATTACAGAATCTGCTCCAGCAGCCAATGCTTTTGGAATATCTCCTGTATAACGAATTCCTCCATCTGCAATTACCGGAACTCCACTTCCTTTAATAGCTGCCGCCACTTCTAAAACTGCAGAAAACTGAGGGAAACCTACTCCCGCAACAATTCTGGTTGTACAAATAGAACCTGGTCCAATACCAACTTTTACAGCATCGGCGCCTGCTTCTACTAAATATTTGGCTGCAGCTCCTGTTGCAATATTACCAACAACTACATCTAAATTTGGAAATTTTGCTTTTACTTCTTTTAAAACCATTACCACACCTTTAGTATGCCCATGTGCAGTATCTATAATTACAGCATCTACACCAGCATTTACTAAAGCTTCTGCTCTATCTACGGCGTCTGCAGTAACACCTAATGCAGCTGCAACTCTTAATCTACCAAAAGAATCTTTGTTAGCAATTGGTTTCTGAGTTACTTTGGTAATATCTCTAAAAGTAATTAATCCCTTTAATTTATAATTTTCATCAACAATTAAAAGCTTTTCTATTTTATAATTCTGAAGTATTTTTTCTGCATCGCTTAAAGAAGTACCAACAGAAGCTGTTACTAGATTTTTGCTAGTCATTACTTCTACAATAGGTCTTTGGCTATCGTGCTCAAAACGTAAATCTCTATTGGTAACAATTCCTTTTAAGATGCCATTGTCATCAACAATAGGAATTCCTCCAATACCATGTTCTTTCATATTGGCTTTTGCTTCAGAAACCACAGCTGTTAAAGGCAACGTAACCGGATCTAAAATCATTCCGCTTTCAGCTCGTTTTACTTTTCTAACTTCTTTCGCTTGTTGCTCAATCGTCATGTTTTTATGTAAAACACCAATACCACCTTCTCTTGCAATAGCAATTGCTAAAGCAGATTCTGTAACGGTATCCATGGCTGCAGATGCAATTGGTACGTTAATAGTAATGTTTCTTGTAAATTTTGTTTGAATACTTACTTCTCTTGGAAGTACTTCGGAAAAGGCAGGGACTAAAAGAACGTCGTCATATGTTAATCCTTCTCCTAAAATTTTGTTGTCGTGTGCTGTCATGTTGCAATTAAGGTATAATTGCGTGCAAATTTACAATTAATAAATGAATTTTATACTATCACTAATTTAGTATCTCTTAATAATAACAATTAGTTTACATTTAACATTATTTTTCATTATTGTCCGATAAAAGACATAGGACCGCTTCGCTTTTAGAATCAAGAACCAAGACCTGACTCTAACTACTTAACACAGAGATGTAACTTCAATTAAAATTAGTCTGCCTTTTCTCAATAAAATTATTTCAAAAAAGCTAGTGTATACTTAAAAAACACGTAAAATCACTTGTTTTAAAAGGTTTATCAAAGTAAAATAAATATTAATCGGACACTAGAGGTTATTTTTATTTATTCTAAATAAAACTTGTATACTATGATAAAAGTCATTTTATTTGCAATCTATTTAAAACGAATCTAAATAAACTTATTACATAATGAATTTCAATTTTACAAAATTAGCTTTACTTTTATTAGTAAGCATTTTTACAGTATCATGTTCAAATAATGATGATGTAGACACACCTTTAGATACTGTTTCTAAAACAGATTTTATAGAAAACTATGCAAAAATAGCTTCTGCAAATTACGCTGACACTTATAATACAGCAGTAACAATGCAAACAAAAATTAATGCTTTTATTGCAGATCCTTCAGAAATTACTTTAGCAGACGCCAGAGCAGCTTGGTTGTATGCAAGAGATTTTTATGGGCAAACAGAGGCTTACCGAGAAGCTAAAGGAGCTATTGATAATGACAAATTAACACCTGCTGAAGGCTTATTAGCTACCGAAGGTCAAATTAATGCATGGCCTTTAGATGAAGGTTTTATAGACTATGTTTTTAATACTACAGGAGGAACTGTGCAAAACGGATTAATTGGTGATACTTCTTTTACTATAACAGCCGATAATCTTATCAATAAAAATGAAGATATAGATGCTGATGATATTGCTACTGGTTGGCATGCAATTGAGTTTTTACTTTGGGGACAAGATTTAAATTATGATCCTATCAACCACACTACAGATAATTATGCTGTTTCTGGAGATAGACCTTTTACAGATTATACAACTGCAGACTTTGCAGACAGAAGAGCTACTTATTTACAAGTTGTTACCGATTTATTGGTAAACGATTTAAATGATTTAAACAATACGTGGAAAGTTGGAGGAACTTACAGAACAACTTTTGAAGCTTTAAGCGAAGAAGTTGCACTAAAAAACATCTTAAATGGAATTGGTTTTATCTCTAACGGAGAGGTTGCACAAGAAAGAATTTATGCAGCTATTGATGAAGGTCAAGAAAATGAACATTCTTGTTTTTCTGACAATACAAACCAAGATATGTGGGCAAATGTACACGGTATTAATAATATTATTATTGGTAGCTATACCACAGAAAGTGGTACTACAATTTCGGGTGCTTCTTTAATAACATTAGTAAAACAAAACAACACCACTTTTGGAACTACTTTAGAAACAAAAGCTTCTGCAACTATTTCTAAATTAAATAATTTATTAGGTTTAGGTAAGAATTTTGATGAAATTATTAACGAAGAAAATTTAACTTCTGGTGGTCCGGCTAATGATTTGGCTTTAGCTTTGGTAGAACAAAGTCATGCAATTTCTGATGCTGCTACTACTTTAGGAGTTAGTATTACAGTTGGAGGCTAATTATAACATATTAATTTTTTAATAAAACTGAAGACTTTAGAGTCTTCAGTTTTCTCTATTTTATAAATAAAAGCAAAATGAAATATTTTTATTACATTTTAATATTTATCTTTTTTTCTTGTAATTCTAATGAACTTTCAGAGGAAGAATACATTGATATTAAATATGAATTAGGTGAAGAAAACTTAGTTTCAAATTTATCTATCGAGGCTTTTACAGCAGAAAAAGCTTTTGGAACGAGTATCCCTGGTTTAATCAGTTTAGAATCTGCTTTCTTTGGCGTTGGTAATGCTATGTTTGAGCAAAGTTGGGTTTCTGCACCTGCAACCACAACTTCTAGAGATGGTTTAGGTCCAATATTTAACGCTAGAGCTTGTGCTTCCTGCCACTCAAATGACGGAAGAGGAAAACCTATTTTAGAAAACAATGCAAGTTCTCAAGGATTTTTAATCCGTTTAAGTACTGGTAATTCCCCAATAAATGGACCAATTGATTTCCCTAATTATGGCGGACAATTACAAGATAATTCTAATTTAGGTATTGCTAAAGAAGCATCAATTAATGTAAGTTTCGAAACCATTACAGGTACTTATCCAGACGGAGAAACGTATGAGTTAAGAAAACCAACCTATACAATTGTAGATACAAATTACGGAAGCATTAGTAATGTAAAGCAATCTGCAAGAGTTGGTACGCAAGTTATTGGAATGGGCTTTGTAGATGCTTTAAGCGAAGCTAGTATTTTAGCAAACCAAGATATTAATGATTTGGATGGAGATGGAATTTCTGGTAAAGCAAATTATGTTTGGAATGTTAAGGAGAATAAAACTACCATTGGTAAGTTTGGATGGAAAGCAAACCAACCTACTTTAGAACAACAAATAGCAGGAGCATTTAGTGGAGATATGGGATTAACATCTTCTATTTTTCCTGATGAAAATTGTCCTGATGGTGTAGATTGTAGTAAATTAAACAACGGTAATAATGTTGGTGAAACTGTAGAAGTTACCGATACTCAAATGAGTAGAATAATGGTATATCAAGCAGCTATTTCTGTCCCCAAAAGAAGAGATTATAAAACCCCTGATGTTTTAGAAGGAAAACAATTATTTAAAGATTTGGCTTGTGTTACCTGCCACGTAAACAACTTTACAACGGGTAATGATTATTCTTTATTAAAGCAGTTAGAAAACATTACAATTAAACCTTATTCAGATTTTTTATTACATGATATGGGTGATGAACTGGCAGACAATAGAGCCGATTTTTTAGCCAACGGAAATGAATGGAGAACGCAACCACTTTGGGGTTTAGGTTTAATAAAAGAAGTAAATAATCATACTTTTTTATTACATGATGGTAGAGCTAGAAATATTGAAGAAGCGGTATTATGGCATGGTGGAGAAGCTGAAAATGCCAAAAATAACTTCAAAAATTTATCCAAAGAAAAACGAGAACAACTACTTAAATTTTTAAATTCTTTATAAAACTATGAAAAAAAATATTTTATTATTTCTGTCTACAATCCTTTTATTAGCATCATGCAGCAAAGAAAGTACAGATACAACACCATCATCCATAGATCTTTTTCATGAAGAATATTATAGCGTAAACATACTACCCACTTTAAATAATTTTAAAGCAGAAATTTCAAAACAAATTGAATTAACTGAAACATTTAAAACAAATACAACCCAAGAAAATTTTAATGCATTACAAGAACAGTGGTTAAAATCTGCAAGTTCATTTTCTAAAACAAGAGTGTATAATGTTGTTGATGTAAAATCGCTTTATTTTGATATTATTATATACAATTTCCCTGTAAATACAAACTTAATTGAAGATAATATTGCCGACAAAACAACTTTTGATACTGATTATATTAGTAATAGTAGTACTGTTTCTAAAGGTTTAGCAGGAATGGAGTATTTACTTTTTGATGATGAAGGTGCAAAAAACAGTCTTACGCTGTTACAAGAAGATACGTACAGAGTAGATTATTTGTTAGCAATAACCAAAGAAAACCTAAGACAAATTAATCTATTAATCAACTATTGGGAACAAGGTTATAAAGAAACTTTTAAGAATTACAAAAACTTGTCTTGTGTAGAAAATGCACGTTGTTTGGCTTTTAATCAATTGATAAATATTATCGATATTATTAGAGTTACTAAAATTGGTAAACCTGCAGGTTTAGAGAAATCTCCAAATACAGATTTAAGTATTTTAGAAGCTTACAGAAGTAGAAGTTCTTTAAAATTAATTAAAAGTTCTTTAGAAGAAGTACAGAAAGCATATGCAACAAGTAGTGTCAATTTTGCAAATATTGTTGATGAAATAGCGGGTTCTTCAGAAATTTCTACAGAAATAGACAATAGCTTTAATACCGTTTTTAATAATATTGATGCTATTGACGGAGACTTGTATACCGCAATTTCTAATGGAGACAAAAGTGTAGCAACGTTACACACTTCTTTAGCTACCTTATTACAATATTTCTCTGTAGATGCTGCGAGTACTTTATCTGTAAATGTTTTACCAACCGATAATGATGGTGATTAATATAGTTCTAGATTATTAAGAAACAACTCATTTCTATTCAAAAAAAAATCAACCTATACTTTAAGCATAGGTTGATTTTTTTTATCAATAAATTTAATAAAAGTTACGTTTTAAAACTTAAATTCTAAGGTAACATAATAATTTCTTGGTGATGATGGTATAATTCCAGGTCCAGGATAACCAGTTGCTCTACGTGTAAAATAACTATTATCTAAAAGGTTATTTACACCGGTTTCTAGCTTCATAAATTTAAATTTATAAGAAGCAGAAAAGTCTAAAATATCATAGGCTGGTATTTCTCCAGTAACACCGCTAATACTTCCTCCAGTAGCATTGGTAGCATCAGAAAACTGACGCGATAAATAAGAATACTGTAAGCTTGCTAAAAAGTCCTTGTAACCAAAACGGGCACCTGTTTTTATGTTGATGTTGGGTATAAATTCAACCTCATTCCCTTCTACTCCATTAATATCCGATTTTGTGTATTCTGATGTTATAAAAGAAGAATTTATAAAATAATTTAATACATAATTAGAATTGTTAGTAAATAGTTTTTTTAGATTAAAATCGATCAAACTTTCTACTCCTAAAATTCTTGCATCACCAATATTTGCTCTTTCTGCCTTACCATCATCTCTTGTGTAAATATTAATTCTATCATTATAAAACAACCCAAAAACATTGGCATCATAAGAAAAGAAGTTTTTATAATTTCCACGGAAACCTGCATCAATTGTAAAACCATTTTCATCAGAAATATCTGGCGAAATTTCAAAAGCAGGGTTTGCAGTACTAATATCAGAGAAAGTAACAGACCTATAATTCTGAGAAATATTACCGTAAAACTCTGTCGATTTATTCAACTTATAACTAGAGCCTAAACCTAATAAAGCAAATGTTCTTTCGTTGGTTTCTTCTTCATCTCTTAAGTTTTCATTGATAACATTACCAGCTGCATCTGTAACAATATCTTTAATAATCTCGTCTCTTTTTGTATTGATATACTCCAATCTAAAGCCTGGTGTGATTGACAATTTCTCATTTACATATATAATATTTTCACCAAATAAAGACACATTCAAATTGGGGAATTTACTATCCGATTGTCTCGCATAATCTGGATATTCATCTAAATACATCTTAAAATCTGCATCCGAACCATCAGAACCTGGCCCCTGCATATTGGTATTGTTCGCTTTGTAAAACTTTGTACCAATTAAAAAAGTAGATTTCTTATCAAACAACGTATACTTACTCACCAAGCGAGACTCAAAACCAAAGTTTTTAAAAGTCCCTTTTATCAAATCTCTTTCTTCACCAGAATCTACCTGACTTACTCTATTTGTTCTAAAACCTAAGGCATCTCTAGACGCATCTAAACCAAAGAAATTAAAAGAAAAATTGGTTTTATCAGAAAAAGCATGTTCCCATTTTAGGCTGTATAAAAACCATTTTACCTGAAACCAATTACGCGCTCTATTGCTCTGTAAAGGATCTTCATTAAACATCTGGTCGGTTAAACCACCTGCTTGTTGTGCCAAATATTTTAATACGGTAACTTCTGCCGACAACTTGCTTTTATCGTTAATTTGATATCCTAAATGCGCAAATACATTAGTAGATTCAAATTCTGAATTCGGTCTAAATCCATCTCCTTTTTTATAGTTTACATACGCGTAATAACTAAACTTTCCGTGTGTGTTACTCAAACTGGTAAAGTTGGTGTACAAACCGTTACTTCCAACAGTATTTCTAAAAACAATTTCTTGGTTTTTGGTTGGTTTCTTGGTTACAAAATTTACCAAACCACCAAATTGCGTTCCGTATTGCAAAGAAGCTGCACCACGAATTACTTGTATTTCATCTAAACCTTCACTTGCTGGCGTATAATAACTTTCTGGATATCCTAAAACGTCTGCGCTAATATCATACCCATTCTGACGCGTATTAAAATTAGCTGTTCTGTTAGGATCTAAACCTCTACCTCCAATATTTAATTGCAAACCAGCATCATCATTTTGGTAAATATTTAAACCTGCAACTTGATTAAAAATCTGACGTGCATTATTTGTTGATAAAGCAGCCGCTGATTGATTTACCAAAACGACTTCTGTTTTTTTACCTGCAAAAATGGAAGTTCCTTCTACATCTTTCAATCTTTTTAGCTCAAAAACCTTACGTTTTCTGGCTTTAATTTCAATTTCTGATAATTGTTCTGAAAACGAGTTTAAAACAATTTTTACATCTGTATAAGCATCAGACTTTAAAACGGTGCGTTCTACTTTAAAATTATCAACATAAAATACAAGAGAAACTTTTTCTTTATCAACAGAAAAAGAAAATTTCCCTAAAGCGTCTGTTTGTGTTAATAATCCGCCAGATTCATTATAAATTTCTACATTTTTTAATGCTTTATTTTCATCAGAAACTACGGTTCCCGATACTTTGTACTGACTGTAAATTGCCGTTTGTAATAAGGTAAGAATGATAAAAACGATTCTAAATTTCATATACTTAAAGTCCTTTAATTTTTATTTTTGATGAAAACGGAATAATCCAATCTTTGTGTTTAAAGCTTTCTTTTTGTTGATACAAATCTACCTTTGGGTTGATGTACCTTGTGCTTAATCGTCCGTTTAAGGCGACGTAACTTTCTGCAAAAATAGCAATATTTTTATGTCCCTGACTTTTAAAATGATCGCCTAAATAATGCACATATTCTAAAATAAAATCAGGTTGATAACTCATTTGTTTTTCTTGAAATGTGGTTAAAAAATCTTTATTATCCACCATAAAAGAACGGCCTGTTTTTGTATCTACCACCCTAAAGGTTGTCATTCCTGCCTTTTCCATTAACATTACCCGCCAAGAAAAACGGTAGCCTTCTTCTGTCCAAAATAATTCACCAGGATACAATAAAGACCTAAAAGGCAATAGCAATTGAATGATTAAGAAAACACTTAAAAACGGAATTAATATTTTTCTATTGGTTTTTGAAAATTGATAATGTTTTTCGATAATTACACTAGTTCTCGATACAATTTTTCGTTCCTCAAAATCACTCGAACTGACATTTAAGAAATATCTTTTTATAAAATTTATTATTTTCTGATGAAAACCAGCCTCAAAAAATATCAATGTAGAAATAATCATTACAAAAGGAAACATACCAATTGGAAACAAAACCCTTGTAAAAACATGGAAAAAGACCACTAGAACAAACGCAAAAACTCTTGTTCTTTTATACAATAACAAAAACGGAATTGTTAAATCGTACAACATACCAGACCAACTCATGGCAAAATGAAACCATTCTTGTTGCATAAAATTATTACCAATTAAAGGAAGGTCATATTTTGATGGCAACCATATTTTTAAAGGCATTGCTCTAAACAACCAATCTGAATTTAGTTTTGCCAAACCAGCATAAAAATATACAACGCCTAAAAGGATTTTAATAATATCAATCGGCCATTTGGGTATGTTTGTATATTTCTTTTTAGTTCTTAAATTATCAACAGAAAAAGTAGCATTTGCGGGTAAAAAAATCAATACAAAACTAAGAACCGTAATAAAATAATAATGATTTAAGTATGTGGTTTTATCCATAAATTCTACATATGTAAAAGATAGAAAAAATGTAATTATTGCCAATCTATATTTATAACCAAACGCTATAAAAAGGGCGGATAAACCACAAATAATAAACAATAAGTAGGTGTAATCACCAATTGGTTTTATCCAATTGAAGCCATAATACGTAAAATGAAATTTTGGTTCTATATACAGCGTTTCAATCCAACCATTTGCCCAAAACCGAACAATACTAGCAAACATCATTAAACCAAAAAACAAACGAAAAACAGCTAAAGGAGCTGCATTTGTTTGTTCTTTAAAATTGTAATTTAAAAATTTCATCAAAATAAAAAAACCTGAAAACTTATTTATGTATAAATTTTCAGGGTGTATTTTAGTTTATTATATCTGTTTTAATCTCCGTCTGCATCAACATAATCTACACTTATATTAAAAGCTTGCAACATATCTACTTTTAATAAAACTACCACTTTTTGCAATTCATCATACGCCTTTCTCATGGCAACATCGTTAGTGTTTATTTGCTCGTAAAAGTTAGCATTTAATGTATTAATCTGTGCTTTAGCAACTGTATTTTGATTGATAATACTTGTAGAAATATCAGCTCTGTCTAATTCAATTAAATAATTACTAAAACCAATTCCTGATGTATTAGAATTATACGATTTTCCTTCAAATAGGTTTTCTACAGCTGTTAATGCTTCTAAAGCCAATTCCTTAGAGTAGACTTTACTATAGTAACCTTCTACTTTTTCTGGTAAAGGAGTTGGAGAAAAATTACCAACTGGAGTTCCAATCTTATTCGCTCTTAAGCCTTTTTCATAGTAATATATGTAATCATTTATCAACATATTTACTGCACTTGTAACGGTATTAGAAACACTTGCAATAAATTCACTTCTAAACGTAGCCCAATCTGTCACAACCTGTGCTGTTAAGCTATCCATTTGGTTTAGAACATCTGTTATGTACTTTTTGTAACCAATAGCATTTGAATCTGTAGTAAACTTTGCAAGAATAGCGGCATCTGTATCTGCAACGCCGTACAATAAATAGTCTAACGCAGGGAAACCTTGTGCATCATGGTTATTAGCACTATCTAAATCATACACTCCACTAGAAATGTTTGTTTCAACGTCTGTAACCGTTAATGGGTAAATATTCATATAAAAAGAATATTGTAGCTCTTCTGCTTTACCAATATTAAACATTTCTACGTGTTGCCAAGTTTTGTATGCGGCCAACCAAGAAGTTCTTAATGCTTCTAAATTAGCTTGATTTGGATTGGTAGTAAACGTTTCTCCTGATGTTTTTAAAGCTGACATTTTAGAACTAAAATCATTATACGCTGGTATAATAATGTTATCTGCAATATTAGTGAGCATTGCAGCTCTATCAAAACTATCTTTTACTGTTGGCTCTCCTTCTTCAGAGGTTGAGCAGCTATAAACTACACTAATTGAAACTAAAAGGAGTAAAATTTTTCTAAACATGTTATTTCTATTTATTCTAAATAAAGATACAAAAATAGGAAAAAGCAACCATTTACGATTGCTTTTTCCTATTTAATTACCTCAAATTCAATTATAATGATGCTTCTGCTAAAGTGAAGCTAAATTTTGCTGCAATAGCTGTAGAAACTTCATCTATAGTTGCATCTGTTACATCCCAAAAACCATTACCAGCTTGTAACTTAGTCATAAAGCCATCTACTTCTGCTTTTGTAAAATAAGCTTCTGTAGAATTTGGTTTTCTAGTAAATTGTAAACTATATACAAAACCTAAACCTTCTGAAAGTGCATGGAAAGCAGATGCTTTATCTATACTTAAATTTGCTTTTCCGCTTTGTAAATAATGAATCCCTCTTACTGCAATAACAGTAGAAATTTTTTCTTTTAAAATTACTATCTGTGCATCTCTTGTTGTGTAATCTTTTTCTGAAATAGCAGCTCTTCCTAATTTAAATGCATTGTAAATATCTCTACCTATGCTAGAAAAGTTGGTGTTTTCTAAAACTTTACCTACATACTCATTTAAAAATTTATCTGCTTCATATGTTGGTGCAGCAATATTATCTTCGTTACCATATAAATAACCAAAAGCTTCATCCCATTTATGTTCCATAGAAGTGTAATTTTCACCATCTAAAAAAACATCTGCATCATTATCTGCCTTATTTGTTCCTGCATCTAAAACAGCAGTACTTAAATAGTTATTTAATATTTGATCTACCATTAAACCACCAATTAAACTTTTAGCTATTAGTTGGTTGTACTCAATACCTTTTTCATTTACATATCTTAGAGAACCACCACCAGCTTGTTGAATTTTCCCTGCAACACCTGCAGCAGCATCCGTATTCCAATTAGGAAAAACATCATCTACTTGTGCAGCAATCCAACCGTCAAACTCCGCTTTAATAACAGCAGCTTCCGTAGTATTTGCAGCATAAAAATCTGTAGATGCAGCAGTTTTACTTCTAAGGCTTTTTGAAGAAGCGTTTAAATCGGCATCTGAAAAATCGGCATCTCCAGCAGAATGTCCAAACTTTCCATTTAAAGTAGCAACCGTTTCTGTAGTATTTACAAGAGCTGTAATAAACTCACCTCCCATTTCAATTCTAGTCGTTTGTCCGTTAAAATCTACTGTTGTAGCAGCGTTTCTTTCAAAACTATAAGTAGCAGGAGCAACTGTTGGGTTGTCGGTATCGTTATCATTATTACTACAAGATATTAATGTTGCTACAATTGCTAATGATAGAATTACTTTTTTCATTTTATTTAGATTAAATATAAATAGATTCTTATTTTTCTGCAAATATAAAATTCATATTGACTTACACAAAGTTTATTTAGATTTAGTTTAAATAAATGAGTATTATAATTATAATGATTTCAAATAAGAAATTACTGCCTTTCTAATATCGTAAGAAAGTTCAGATTCAATAGGCGTATAAATATTTAAAACTTCTTTATTTTCTTTGGATAAAAAAGGAATATCAAAACCTTTTAATAAATAATCAGAAAAGGCAACGCTATAGGTTTTATTAATGTTTAATTCTTCGTTTTTAATCAACCACTTCTCTCCTATTTTTTCAGCATTAAAACGCTGTAAATAAGCACCTGTACCTTTTGCTTTATTACCATAATCTAACACTCTTTTTAGTAGCCCTCCTTTTATTTTAACTTTTAAAATTGCTCCACCATAAGGCAACACTCTAAAAATATCTACAGGTGTTATATGCCCACTCAATTCATCATCAATTCTTATAGAACCGCCATTTACAAGAGCACAGTCCACTTTATCATTATAAGCAAAAGACATAGATTGGGTAATGATTTCTCCTAAATTTGTTTGTGTACTTCTAATTGAAGCATCTCTTCCGTCTAACGGTGTTTTAGCTTCAAAAATAACTTCCTCTGGATTTTTTATAATCTCAGTAATTTTTGAAGTTAAAATTGTTTGCCATTTCGATACAATTTTGGCTACTTTTTCATCCGGTTTAACGGTAGCATTGATTTCTTTTAATTCTGATGTAGCCACCGCTTTCTTTGTTTTCTTATCATAAGAAATTCGATGAATATACACTGTTTTTGCATTGGCATCTGCTTTAGAAATTTGCACATTTCCAACAAAATCATTACTATTGGTATGCTCATGTCCTCCCATAATTAATGGTAGGTCTGGAATTATCTTTGCAATTTTTTTGTCATCTTCTAAAGCTACATGCGTTAACCCAAAAACCACATCTACAGAATCTTTTATAGCTGCATAAGAGGCTCTTGCTTTTACAAACATACTTCCATATTCTACAAAATCCTTTGGATTGGATGGAATACAAACACTTATAAAACCTACTTTTATTTTGGTACCATCTTCATCTGAAAATTCTTTGATAAAAGTTTCTCCCACATGCTCTTTATGACCATTAACTTCTTTGTAAAAAGGAATTGCAGCCTCTTTTGTTTTTAATTTTACGTTGGCAGAAATCCAAGGAAAATTACTTTCGTTTAATCTTTTTTGAAGGGCCACTTTAGAAACATCAAACTCATGGTTTCCAAAAGCAACCAAATCGAAGTTCATGGCATTCATTACTTCTACCATTTGTTTCCCTTGAATTCTTTCTCCATCAATTTTAATGGTTCCTAATAAAGACGGATTCAAAAAATCGCCAGCCATAAAAAGCATGGTGTTTTTATTTTCTTCCAATAATTGTTTGTGTACCGTTTCTACTCTTTCCATTCCTCCGAATTCTCCTCCTTGTATAGGGGCAATTTCGTACACATCATTTAACTGTAAAAAAGTAAAGTCTATTTTATCATCATCTTTAGAGCAAGATGCTAAAATTGTGATTCCTAAAAAATATAAAAATAGCTTTGATAATTTCATGTCTGAATTCTTTTTGATGCAATATATAAAATAAGAAATATTCTGAAAGTAATTTATTTTTACATATTATAGATACGTTTAAATTAAAAATAAGCATCGTTTTTATTCATTTCTTATTTTGTTTCGATGGGTTAATCCCCAATCTCTCATTGTTTCAATTACTTTATCTAATGATTTTCCGTAATCCGTAAGGCTATATTCAACAGAGACAGGCATAGCGTTAAATACCTCTCTGTTTATTAATCCATTTATTTCTAACTCCTTCAATTCCTTGGATAACATTCTTGGGGTTATTCCTTCAATTTGGCGCTCTAATTCTTTAAATCTATGAACTTTAAAAGATAGCGCTATAATAATTGGTAATCTCCATTTTCCTCCAATTATGTCTATAACATCTCGAACAGGAAGAATAAATTTTTTACATTCTGTTGGAGTATATATATTCATTTCACTCTTTTTTTTATCCATCTTTAGATTCGTCTTAATACTTTACTATACCAAAGCATATCGATATACTTTAGTATAGTAGTATACTTTATATAGCAAATTTAACATAAATTTGTTCATAATAATCAAAGAATATTAAAATGAAAAAAACATTAATTTTAAGTTATACTCCAAGAGATAATTCCAATACAAAAAAAATGCTTGATTTCTTTATAGAAAACAATCAAAACAAAACAGAAATAACATTTGTTGATTTAGCAGAAGAAGCTCCAGATTTATTATTAAAAGAAAATTTGAATCTTTATGTAAATAGAAATTTTGGTGGTGTAGCACTTACGGATGAACAACAGAAAATTTTAGCCAAAAATGATAAAATGATGCAACAATTATTGGATACAGATTATGTTGTTTTGGCGAGTCCGATGTACAATTTTTCAATTCCTGCAACAGTTAAAGCTTGGTTTGATGCTGTCATACAAGCTGGAAAAACTTTTGGATATACAGAAACTGGTGTTCAAGGATTCTGTAAAAATACAAAAGCTTTGATATTAATGACAAGTGGAAGTGATTTTGGAATGGAACCTTATAAAAGTGTTAATTTTGCAACTCCTTTTTTAATAACAGCTTTTGATTTTCTTGGGATTCCTGCTGAAGCTATCAATAAATTTGGTATGATACAATATGCAGACAAATCTGAACAAATGATAGCCGATGCAAAAGAAGAAATTAAAAATGTAAGTGATAAATGGTATTAATCCGAATTAATTTTGAGTTACAGAAATAGTAATAAGTTAATTAAGTGTTTCCATTTTCAGTCTGTTGTTTTATTCAAAAAAAAATCAGATTCTGATTAGGGAATTATGCCTTTTAGCTTACTGTTAACCTATAAAGGTAATTATTCTTTACTTATTAAAAAGTCTCTAAAGCCTTGTTATAAGCACTTTCAAAACTCATGGGTTTTAAATTTGTATCTGCTTTATGCGTGGTAAAATAACTCAATAACTTTTCTGTTGGCATATTACCAGTCAACTCATCTTTTGCCATTGGGCAACCTCCATAACCTTTAATGGCACCATCAAAACGATGGCATCCAGCTTTAAAAGCTGCATCTACTTTTTCGTGCCATTTATCTGGAGTGGTGTGTAAATGTGCGCCAAACTCTATAGATGGATACTGCGGAATTAAATTAGAAAACAAATAGTCGATTACTTCTGGTGTTGAACTCCCTACAGTATCGGAAAGTGATAAAATTTTAACGCCCATAGAAGACAATTTATCGGTCCACTCTCCTACAACCTCCACATTCCAAGGATCTCCATACGGATTACCAAAACCCATAGACAAATACGCCACTACTTCTTTATTGGTTTTATCTGCAATATTTAAAATGGCATCTAACGTTTCTATAGATTCTTGTATTGTTTTATGCGTATTACGCATTTGAAAGTTTTCTGAAATAGAAAAAGGATATCCTAAATAATCGATTTCTTCAAACTGAGAAGCATCGTTTGCACCTCTTACATTGGCTATAATTGCTAACAATTTACTTTGCGTTCTAGACAAATCTAATTTAGACAAAACAGCTGCAGTATCTCGCATTTGCGGAATTGCTTTTGGTGAAACAAAGCTGCCAAAATCAATAGTATCAAATCCTACTTTTAAGAGTGAGTTAATATACAATGCTTTTTTTTCTGTAGAAATAAAATGGCTTTTTATTCCTTGCATTGCATCACGCGGACATTCTATGATTTTTACTTTTTTCATCAATATCAAAGATAGAAATTCTAATGAAGTGGCAAAACATTTTTTAATTGATTATTACCTGCTTTTTGGTACTTTCGCTTTTCTATATGAGCCACTCAAAACATATTCTTCCAATAATCATTATTTCTCAGTTTTGTTGCACTTCTTTATGGTTTGCAAGCAACGGTGTAATGACAGATTTAGTAATCAGTTTTAACTTAAGTACTATTGCGCTAGGCTATTTAACATCTGCAGTACAATTTGGTTTTATTATGGGGACTTTAGTCTTTGCTTTGTTTACCATTGCAGACCGATTTCCCCCATCTAAAGTGTTTTTTTTCTGTGCAATTTTAGGTGCGTTTTTTAATTGGAGACTTATTTTCGATAATCAAACTTTTTTCTCGCTAATAGGTATGCGATTTCTAACTGGTTTTTTCTTGGCAGGAATTTATCCTGTAGGTATGAAAATTGCGACAGATTATTTTGATAAAGGCCTGGGTAAATCTTTAGGCTTTTTAGTTGGCGCATTGGTTTTAGGTACTGCTTTACCTCACCTATTAAAAGACATGATGCATTCCTATTCTTGGAAAACAATTATTACATCAATTTCTGTTTTAGCCGCTTTTGGCGGATTATTAATGTTGCTTTTTGTACCTAACGGACCTTATAGAACTGCCGGAAAAAAGCTAGATATTACCATTTGTTTTTCCATCTTTAAAAATGTGAAATTTAGAAAAGCTGCTTTTGGTTATTTCGGGCACATGTGGGAACTCTATACCTTCTGGACTTTTGTACCTATTCTTTTAAAAATCTACGAGAATTCACATACAGACACCCAACTTAATATTCCTTTATTATCCTTTATAATTATTGGAACAGGAAGTTTAGCTTGTGTTTTAGGAGGCTATTTATCACAAAAATATGGCCCAAAAAACATTGCTTATTTAGCCTTATTTTTATCTTGTATTTGTTGTCTTATTTCTCCGTTGATGTTTCAACTAACAAATGAAAATCTATTTATTGCCTTTTTACTTTTCTGGGGAATGGTAGTTGTTACAGACTCTCCATTATTTTCTACTCTAGTTGCACAAAATGTAGCGTCAAAAAATAAAGGAACAGCATTGACCATTGTTAATTGTATTGGTTTTGCAATCACTATTGTAAGTATTCAATTAATAAGCAACTACAAAGAAATGACAGATTCTAATGCTATTTTTATGCTATTAGCCATTGGTCCTATTTTAGGATTATTTACTTTTTCTAGAAAAGAAGTTCATTCGTGAACTTAAAAACATCTCGATACAATTTTGCGAAAAGCAACATCACTTGATGTGACAATTCTATAATAAACTTAGTAACGCAAGCTGTCTGATTGAGGCATCTGATAAAAAAATATCAAGCGGAAATGATGACTTGCAGTTTTGTCATTTCGTATTCTATGACTCTACCAAATATATTTTAGTAATTTTTAAGCAGCATATTTTAAAACATTTACATAAGGAGTTTGTCTTTTTATAGCTGCAAAAATTCGTGATAATAATTTATTTCTAATGATGTTAATTGTACTCATTTTATTCTTTCCTTGTTCGACTCTTCGATTATAAAATAGCTTCATTTCTGGATTGTATTGTATTGCTGATTTTGCACACATATCAAAAAGACTTTTGATTTTTTTATTAGCAAGATTACTTACTTTGGTTCTCCCTCTTATACTTGTTCCTGAAGTATTCGGAAAAGGAGCAATACCAGAATAAGAAGCAAACTTTCTCCAAGAAGCAAACTTTGTAAATCCGTTGGTTGTTACAATCATAAATAAAGCTGTTTGACTACCAATTCCTTTAATACTCACAATTAGTTTGTATTGTTTTTTAAGTTGTTCACTAGCCTTAATTATTTTGTTCATTTCGGCTTCAACACTTTTAATTTGCTTTGTAAAATATTTTATCATTTTCTCTTGAGTTTCTAAAAGAAGTTGATTCTCTTTTCTAGTATAAACTCTTTTCTGTTCTTTAAGTGTTGCTTTATAACCAGCGTTTTGTTTCACTAGCCTTTCTCTTAATGTTAAAAGGCGTTTTAATTGATGAATGTTTTTTGATGGAAGTTTATATGGTTTAATTTCATCTCTTAATCGATACCCATATAATGCTATTTTTGTAGCATCTACTTTGTCATCTTTTCCTCTTGATATTCCTAGAGATTTCTTTATTTCTAAACCTGGAATTAATGCGAAATAAAAGTTATTTACATCAAAAAATGATGCGATTTCTTCAGAATAAATACCTGTGTGTTCCAAAACAAATAAAGTGTGTTCCTTAGAAATAGAGTTGTTTTTTTCTACCCATTTTATAAGTGCTTTAAAACCTTTTAAGTTATTCTCAAATGCTTGATAACACTGATTACTGTGAATCCGAACATCAAAGGTTAATTTACTAATGTCGATACCAATAGTTTGTTTAATTTTCATAATTTTGTTTTGTGTTAGTAAAAAATGATTACGTTGACTAAAACCTTTAAAAGGTCGAAACTGAAATTCTATTTGGTCCTTTGTAATCGGAAATAAAAGAATGGAGACTAATACGAAATATAGATCTGATAAATCTAGACTTAAGGAAAGTTCACTCCATTCTTTTTTATTATAAAACATGAGTTCTATATTGGACTAAAATATAAGAATTAAACTCAATAATTATACTTTGCTAATCTAAAGGACCAAAGGGAGAAATCACATAATATTGCTCAATTTACGTTCTCCTCTTTATGAGACTTCTCCCAAAAGGTCGAAGTAACAGTTTTGTGAAGTTTTTTATAATTTCAAAAAAAAATAATTGATTCACAGTCACTTGTAAAAAAAAATCAATAGTTATAAAATTTCTTTTTCAGAAATTTTATAACTAGAACATTTTGTTTATTACACCCAAAATTACATTTTACACAAACAAAAAAAAGGATAGCAAAACTAATTGCTATCCTTATATTCTTATGTTTCTTCACCGAAATTAAAAGTGATCAATTTGGTGTAATCATCGTTATGTAATTTCTACGAAAAGTCGAAATGACAAATAATCTACTAAACTTTAGTCAAAACCCAAAGCTGCACTTCTTCTAAAGGAGCTGCTTTTTTGTTTCGTTTTGTTTTATCAACCACAGGTTTTATGGTTTTCTTTAAACATTTTTCTAGTTTAAAACGAATTCCTTTTGCTAATTCCTTTTCTATCGGATTTTCTTTTGTAAGATTCTTTATTTGAGCTGCATTAGAAAATAATACGACTAATTCCCCGTCTTCAGACAACCTATTATTTGCTTCTGCAAAAAACTTAGGAAACAAGTTTTTATTATAATAAACAGCTTCGTCTATATTTTCTTCTCCAGAAATTGCTGGCAACCAAGGCGGATTGAAAACTATTAATTCCGTTTCTTTTTCCCATTTACCAAAAAGAGATCCGTGATCTAATTCTATTTTACGAGACAATTTGGTCTCTCCCATAAATTCTTTTAAACCAAAAATAGCATTCGGGTTTGTATCTGTACCAAATACTTTCTGAAAACCATGTTGCACCATCTGAAAAGACAAAACACCACTACCAATACCAACATCTATAGCAGATTTTTTTGGTCCTTCGTATCGTTTTAACCAATTATCAAACAAGGTTAATTGATCGAAACGCGTAGGAAAATATACGCCATAATAAGGATGTACTTTGTTTCTTAAAACAGGCACTTTAATTCCTTTATTATACTTTTGCCAAGCACTGTTTAATCTTTGAACTTCTGGAAACGTTAATAAAAAATTATTTTTATTTGCAAACATTTTAGCAAACCAACCAATTTTAGGCGCTTTGTCTACCACCACTTTTTGATTTTTAATTTGTAATAAAATTTGATTAGAAAGCGTATGGTATTCTACACGAAATGCATGTTGCTCTTTAATTGTTTTATTTGGCAAACGAATTTTTAAATGTTTTTGCAACTCTTTTAAAAGCAACATTCCGTTGCTATAAAATTCCGTAATTAAAACAGATTGCCCTTCCCTCATCGCATAAAGCGTTTCTCTTACATCTGTATTACTATCAAATTTTATTAGATCATCACCTGGGTGAATTGGTGTTGGTTTGTTTATTTGTAACGCTGAACTCATTAATTTATGTGTATTATATAGAATTGCAGCTTAATGCTATTTGCAACTCATTCTTTTAAAAATTAGAAATCGTATTAAAATCTAGTAGCAATCTACAATCAATTGTTTACCAAATAATATTTTGCAAAGATACTTTTTAAAACCTAGTATTTTAATTATTCACAGAAATAGCAAAAAATTATATATACCATTTTTTTATCCTTTAAAATTAGCCGTTTTTTAAATCATTTTTTATAGAATCGATAAAAATTACCAAAGAAGTTTTTAGAGATAGAAATAATGAGTTTATTATTCGGATATTTGTTTCTTATTCTTACTTTTCAATAGTAAATAATGATAGACAATACTACTTTAGACAATTTAAATAACTCACTTTCTGGTGATGTTCTTTTTGATAATTTACATAAAACTTTATACGCAACCGATGCTTCTGTTTACAGGAAAATTCCATTAGCGGTCGCTTTTCCAAAGGATGAAAAAGACTTAAAAACCTTAATTACCTTTGCAACTAAAAACAATATTACGTTAATACCAAGAACCGCAGGAACTTCTTTGGCAGGACAATGTGTTGGTGACGGTCTTGTGGTAGATGTTTCTAAACATTTTACGAACATTATTTCTTTTGATGAAAAAGCAAAAACCGTAACATTACAACCCGGAATTGTAAGAGATTCTTTAAATGTATATTTAAAACCTTTCGGTTTGTTTTTTGGTCCAAATACATCTACATCTAACCGTTGTATGATGGGCGGAATGGTTGGAAATAATTCCTCTGGAAGTACCTCTATAAAATATGGAGTAACTCGTGATAAAGTTTTAGAAATTGATGCCGTTTTAAGTGATGGTAGCACCGCAATTTTTAAAGAAATTACTTCGGCAGATTTCATCAAAAAAACAAAAGAGAATACACAAGAAGGAAAAATTTATAAAAGTCTTTTTGATGAGCTTTCATTAGTTGAAAATCAGCAAGAAATTAAAAACGAATTTCCTAAAGAAACCATTCACAGAAGATGTACTGGTTATGCTATTGACGAATTATTAAGTTCAGATTTATTCGGAGGAACTTCAAAAACCATAAATGTTGCAAAATTATTAGCAGGAAGTGAAGGAACTTTGGCTTTTTCTACGTCAATTACCTTGCAATTAGACCCCCTTCCTCCTTCTCAAAGTATTATGGTTTGTACGCATTTTAAATCTATAAACGAAAGTTTAAATGCTACTGTAATTGCCATGAATCACAATTTATATAATTGTGAGTTAATGGATAAAACCATTTTAGATTGCTCTAAAAACAATAGAAAATTAGCCGAAAATCGTTTCTTTTTACAAGGTGATCCAGAAGCTATCTTAATGCTAGAAGTTTCTTCAAATACCATTGAAGAAACCGAAATTTTAGCAGATAAATTAATTGCCGATTTAGAGAAAAACAATTTCGGATATCATCATCCAAAAGTGTACGGAGCAGATATTGCAAAAGTACATTATTTACGTAAAGCAGGTTTAGGTGCTTTGGCTAATATTGTAGGAGATAAAAAAGCGGTTGCTTGTATAGAAGATACTGCAGTTGCTTTAGAAGATTTGCCTAATTATATTGAGGAATTCACTCAAATTATGGCCAAATACCAACAAAACGCTGTGTATTATGCACATGCTGGCGCTGGTGAATTGCATTTACGCCCTATTTTGAATATCAAGAAAAAGGAAGATGTGGTTTTATTTAGAAAAATTACTACTGAAACGGCTGAGTTGGTAAAAAAATATAAAGGTTCTTTTTCTGGTGAACACGGAGACGGAATTGTGCGTGCAGAGTTTATTCCGTTAATGATTGGTGATAAAAATTACCAGTTATTAAGAAGGGTTAAAAAAGCATTTGATCCAAACAACGTATTTAATCAAGGAAAAATTACGGATGCTTTTGCAATGGATGAAAACCTTAGATATGAAATTGATAGAGTTGAACCAGAAATTAAAACCATTCAAGATTTCTCTGATAATGAAGGAATTTTAAAATTAGCAGAAAAATGTAATGGTACCGGAGATTGTAGAAAACCTGTAGAAGCTGGCGGAACCATGTGTCCTAGTTACAGAGCTACTAAAGACGAAAAAGATACTACAAGAGCAAGAGCAAATACCTTACGTGAGTTTTTAACAAATTCTACGGAAGCAAATAAATTTAATCATAAAGAATTAAAACAAGTTTTCGATCTTTGTTTAAGTTGTAAAGCGTGTGCATCAGAATGCCCAAGTAATGTGGATATTGCTACCATGAAGGCAGAGTTTCTTTATCAATATCAAGAAACAAACGGGTATTCTTTTAGAAATAAATTATTTGCAAATAATGCCAAGTACAATAAATTAGGAAGTTATTTACCTACAATAACTAACTTTTTCACAAACACTACACTAACAAAAAAAATATTAGGTGTTGCAGTTGAAAGAACAGTTCCTAAATTAGCGAATCAAACCTTAGAAAGTTGGTTAAAGAAACACTTTGCAACTTCGATTGCTGCTGAGAAAACTAAAAAGTCTCTTTATTTATTCAATGATGAATTCACCAATTTTTACGATGCAGAAATTGGACAAGACGCTGTAATTTTATTAGAAAAATTAGGCTACGAAGTAAAAACGGTAAAACATGATGAAAGCGGAAGAAGTCATATTTCTAAAGGTTTCTTAAAAGAAGCGAAAGCAATTTGTAATAATAATGTTGCTACTTTTAAAGAAATTATTACAGACGAAACTCCATTGGTAGGAATAGAACCTTCAGCAATTTTAGGTTTTAGAGACGAGTATATTCGTTTAGCGGATGATAAAAAATCCGCAGAAAAAATAGCGAAAAATGCTTTAACCTTCGAAGAATTTTTAGCAAAAGAATTAGAAAAAGGTAATATTGATACTTCTGTATTTACATCTGCAGCTAAGACTCTAAAAATTCATGGCCATTGTCATCAAAAAGCATTGTCTAGCACACATGCAAGTTTTCAAATATTAAATATTCCAGAAAATTATAAAGTAACCATTATCAATTCTGGTTGTTGCGGAATGGCCGGTTCTTTTGGGTATGAAAAAGAACATTACAAAGTTTCTATGCAAGTTGGTGAAGACACCTTATTTCCAAAAATTAGAAATACACCAGAAGACACACAAATTGTGGCTGCAGGAACAAGTTGTAGACACCAAATTTATGATGGAACAAAACGTATTGCAAAACATCCTATTACTATTTTAAAAGAAGCGTTGGTTTAATTTAGTAAGCAGTTTTTAGTTGCAGTTGGCAGTAAACAAAGAAGATCCAAAGAAATTAAACAAACTTCTAAAAGATATTTAACGGAAATATATGAAAAGCAATGATTGTAAAATCGTTGCTTTTTTGTTACTTTGAAAATAGAATATTAGTCTAAATATTAATAATTATTCTATGAGATTAATTTACAAATAATCATGGCAAAATACAAAGCAGATTCAGAGAGATATAATAAAATGAACTATAGAAGAACAGGAAATAGCGGCTTGCTGTTACCGGAACTTTCTTTAGGTTTGTGGCATAATTTCGGTAAAAATGACGATTTTGACAATGCCAGAAATTTATTAAAATGTGCTTTTGATAACGGAATAACCCATTTTGATTTGGCCAACAACTACGGACCTCCTTATGGTTCTGCAGAAAAAACTTTTGGTAAAATCTTAAAAAAAGATTTTAAAAAGTACAGAGATGAATTGATTATTTCATCAAAAGCAGGTTATGATATGTGGGAAGGTCCTTATGGAAATTTTGGCTCTAAGAAATATTTAATTTCTAGTTTAGACCAAAGTTTACAAAGAATGAAATTGGATTATGTGGATATTTTTTATCACCACAGACCCGATTATGATACACCTTTAGAAGAAACAATGGGTGCCTTAGATTTAATAGTAAGACAAGGAAAAGCGTTGTATGTTGGTCTTTCTAACTATCAGCCTAAAGAAGCAGAAAAAGCGTTTAAAATATTAAAAGACTTAGGAACTCCTTGTTTAATTCATCAACCAAGATATAGTTTGTTTGACCGTTGGATAGAAGATGGTTTGATAGATTTATTAGGAAATTCTGGTGTTGGAGCAATTTGTTTTTCTCCATTAGCACAAGGTATGTTAACGGACAAATACATTAACGGATTGCCAAAAGATTCTAGAGCCGTGAAAGACGGACGCTATTTAAAGACAGATAAAGTGATGGAAATGCTTCCTCAAATAAATGCTTTAAACGAAGTTGCTAAAAGCAGAAATCAGAATTTAGCGCAAATGGCAATTTCTTGGATTTTAAAAGATGATAGAATTACGTCTGTACTTATTGGAGCAAGTAAAACCGAACAAATTTTAGATAGTGTAAAGGCTACTGAAAATACTACCTTTTCTGATGAGGAACTGACTACAATTAATTCCATTTTAGCTTAAAATAAAATGATAAAAGCTCCTTTAAGTTTTATAAACCTAAAAGGACTCTTTTTTTTATTATCACCGAACAGAAGATGATTATTTATTACATAAAAAAAGCTCCTTGTTAAAGGAGCTTTTCACTATTTATACTACACTCTTCCTTTTCCTAAACTCTTCCTTTTTCATACAATTTTTCTTATTCAGAAAGTTGATCATCTGCAAGTAAAGCAAAGAATTTGTCTAAATTTGGTAAAATTACAATTCTAGTTCTTCTGTTTTTTGCTCTATTAGCATTTGTAGTATTTTCTACTAAAGGCATTGTAGAACCTCTACCTGCAGCAATCAATCTACTCCCCTCAATATTATATTTACTTTCTAAAAGACGTACAATAGACGTTGCTCTTTTTACACTTAAATCCCAATTGTCTTGTACAACTGCATTGTTAATGGTTCTAGAATCTGTGTGTCCTTCAATCATAACATCCATACTTGGTTCAGATTTTATAACTGCTGCTAATTTTTCAATTAAACCATAAGCGCCACTTTTAACTCTATAACTAGCGTTGTTAAATAATAATTTATCAGAAACAGAAATCATCACTACTGTTTGATCTATATCAATATTTAAATCATCAGAATCTGTTAAATCAGATGAGTTAATTTTATTTTTTAAATTATACGCAATAGCAAGATTTAAAGAATCTTTTAATGTTTTTGCCTCAGAAAGTAATGCAGGATCTACTTTTGCTAAAGTTTCTCTCATTCTCTCTCTTGTCTTGTTAGATATTACAGCGGTTTTACCAACCATATCTAACTTTACATCGTTCGCATCTTGTAAGCTAGAATTGTTACTTTTTAATGAATTAATTTTTTCATTATAATCCGCTACTCTATTTTCAATTTTAGCAAATTTTCCTTCTAATGCTTCTTTTTCTAAAGTAGTTTTTTGAAGATTTCCTTTTGTATTAATATACTGGTTTTCTAGCGCAACATACTTTTTTTTAGAGACACAAGATGTTGCCAATAATGATATTGCTACAACCGGAATAATAAATTTTCTCATAATAGATTGATTTAAATTTTTATAACCGTTTAAAAGGTTATTTTGTTATTAAATGATACTGTTATAAATAAAACAACTCAGTTTTAAAAAACCCTACCATAAAAATCAACTTTTTTATAAAAAACAAAAAAAAGCCCATAAAAACTTAATTTTCATGGACTTATAATATTAAAAAAAATAAAAATTATTTAAGAGAACTCAAACTACTTTTTATGGTTTCTATTTTTGCAATAGTATCTGCTTCTTTCTTACGTTCTAAAGCCAACACTTTTTCTGGTGCATTAGATACAAAACGTTCGTTAGATAGCTTCTTTGTAATACCAAATAAGAAACCTTCTGCTCTTTTAAGCTCTCCTTCTAATTTCTTTATTTCTGCTTCTACATCTATATTTTCTATAGAAATTGGCACAAAGTATTCATTAGATTTTACTCTAAATGAAGCACCTTCTACTTTTTCTGAAACATAGTTTATAGTTTCGGTATTTGTTAATTTCTGAACTACAGCATCAAATTCTTTAGAACTCTTATCGTTATCAATAACAAATAATTCAATGGCATCTTTAAAAGAAATATTTTTATCTTTTCTGATAGTTCTTATACCTGATACTACATCTGTTGCAAATTCAAAATCAGCAATAATTTGAGTATCAAACTCTTTTAATACTGGATATTTTGCAATAATCAATGCTTCTTCTGGTGTTCTGTCTGCAATATATTGCCAAATATCTTCTGATAAAAATGGCATAAATGGATGCAATACTTTTAAGTTATTTTCTAAAACTTCAATAATAGCATCAAACGTAGTTTTATCTATTGGTTGTTGATAAGCAGGCTTCACAATTTCTAATAACCATGAAGAAAAATCATCGTTAATTAGTTTATAAATTGCCATTAAAGCATCAGACAAACGGTATTTAGAGAAATGATCTTCTATTTCTGCCAACGTTTTTTGAAACTTCGCTTCGTACCATTCTAAACCAATTTTAGAAGTTGCTGGTTGTGGTAAACTTGCATCAACTTCCCAACCTTTTATCAAACGGAAAGCATTCCAAATTTTATTTGCAAATCCTTTTCCTTGCTGACAAAGATCTTCATCAAACATTAAATCATTTCCGGCAGCAGAACTTAATAAAAGTCCAACTCTTACTCCGTCTGCTCCATAATCAGAAATTAATTTTAAAGCATCTGGTGAATTCCCTAAAGATTTAGACATTTTACGTCTTTGTTTATCTCTAACCAAACCAGTTAAATACACATTATTAAAAGGTTTTTCGCCTTTATATTCGTAACCCGCAACAATCATTCTTGCTACCCAGAAAAATAAAATATCAGGTCCGGTAACTAAATCGTTTGTTGGATAATAATATTTAATTTCTTCGTTTTCTGGATTTCTAATTCCATCAAAAACAGACATTGGCCACAACCAAGAAGAAAACCACGTATCTAAAGCATCTTCATCTTGACGAAGGTCGGACGCCGACAGCGAAGTATTTCCTGTTTTCTCTTTTGCTAAAACTAAAGCTTTTTCTCTTGTCTCAGCAACTACAAAATCTTCTTTTCCGTCTCCGTAGAAAAACGCTGGAATTTGTTGTCCCCACCAAAGCTGACGAGAAATATTCCAATCACGTACATTTTCCATCCAATGACGGTACGTGTTTTCAAATTTCTTTGGATATAAGTTAATCTCAGCATCTTCACCCAAAACTGCATCAATAGCAGGTTTCGCTAAATCTTTCATCTTTAAAAACCATTGATCAGACAATCTAGGTTCTATAACTGCTTTTGTTCTTTCTGAGGTACCTACTTTATGAACATGAACTTCAGTTTTTACTAAAATTCCTTTTTCTTCTAATTCTTTAGCAACTTCTTTTCTTACTACAAACCTATCTTTTCCTTGGTAATGTAATCCGAAAGAATTTAAAGAAGCATCTTCATTAAAAATATCGATAACCTCTAAATTGTGCTTATCACCTAAATTCTTATCATTTTCATCGTGTGCAGGCGTCACTTTTAAACAACCTGTACCAAATTCTAAATCTACATATTCGTCTTCTATAATAGGCACTACTCTATTAGATAAAGGTACAATTGCTTTCTTCCCTTTTAAATGCGTAAAACGTTCATCATTTGGGTTGATACAAATTGCAGTATCACCAAAAATAGTTTCTGGTCTTGTAGTAGCAATGGTTAAAGTATCTTCTGATCCTTCAATTTTATATTCTAAATAATACAAGTTTCCTTGTCTTTCTTCGTGAATTACTTCTTCATCAGAAAGTGTCGTTTTAGCTTCTGGATCCCAGTTTACCATTCTGTATCCTCTATAAATTAAACCTTTGTTGTATAAATCAACAAAAACCTTAATTACAGATTCAGACATTTCCGGATCCATTGTAAACGCAGTTCTTTCCCAATCGCAAGAAGCACCTAACTTCTTTAATTGTTCTAAAATGATTCCTCCGTATTCATCTTTCCAATCAAAAGCGTGTTGCAAAAACTCTTCACGCGTTAAATCGCTTTTACTAATTCCTTGTTCTTTTAACTTGGCAACCACTTTTGCTTCTGTAGCAATAGATGCATGATCTGTACCAGGAACCCAACATGCATTTTTACCTAATAAACGCGCACGTCTTATTAATACATCTTGAATTGTATTATTTAACATGTGCCCCATATGTAAAACGCCTGTTACGTTTGGTGGCGGAATTACAATTGTATAAGGTTCTCTTTCGTCTGGCGTTGAATGAAAATAGTTGTTTTTCATCCAGTAGTCGTACCATTTACCTTCTACTTGGCTTGCATCATATTTAGATGGAATTGTCATACTTTGGTATCGTTTTTGATATATAGTTTGCAAAAATACAAAACTCTAATTTGTCGAGAAAATTAGTAGTTGATTTTTTAAAACAAATTATTAATCATAAATTTACAGCATAAAATATTTAATTATGAAAACTTTCGGAACATTATTAGTAGTATTCTTTATTTCTTTTTCAATTAACGCACAAGAATTTAAATTTGAAAAAGAAACTATTGACTATGGTAAAATTGATAAAAGTTCTAATGGAGAAAGGGTTTTTGTCTTTACAAATATTGGAGATCAACCTTTAATTATAAAAAACGTTCAGTCTTCTTGTGGTTGTACAGTGCCTAAAAAACCAGAACAACCAATAATGCCAGGGCAAAAAGGAGAAATTAAAGTTTCTTACGACACTAAAAGAGTTGGCGGTTTTTCTAAAACCATTACTGTTTTTTCTAATGCTAAAACTGCTAGAAAAATGATTAAAATTAAAGGTTTTGTAAACAAAGCTATTTCTTTAGAAAAAGAAAAAAGTATTTTAACCGATATTTAAACTGTACTTTTTTTTCTAAACGAAAATCGAATTTCAATTTTAAGAGTATTTCTTAAATTTGGAATTCGATTTTTTTTGTACTCTAATTTACCCTTTTACAATTATTACCTAGCTTATTGTTCATAAAACACATTAAATATTATCCAAACCATTTTAAAATAGAAACCTTCAAACTTTTTTTAATAAAGTCGTCTAAATAAAATATATTTCGGAAATTCGCATGAATAACTTTAAAAAAAATATTTATGCCTGCAATATCTAAGAAAGGATTAAAAATGCCAGAATCGCCAATTAGAAAATTGGTGCCATTTGCGGAAGATGCTAAAAAAAGAGGCGTTAAAGTATTTCATTTAAATATCGGTCAACCAGATATTAAAACACCACAAGTAGCTTTAGATGCCGTAAAAAACAATAATATAACAACATTGGCATACGCGCGTTCTGAAGGATCTGAAGAATACAGAAACAAATTGGTTTCTTATTATAAAAAACACCAAGTTAACGTAACCGCAAACAATATTGTTGTTACTACAGGTGGTTCTGAAGCCTTAATTTTTACCATTGGAAGTATTACCGATCCGGGTGATGAAATTATTATCCCTGAGCCTTTTTACGCAAATTACAACGGATTTTCTACTGCTTCTGGAGTAAAAGTTGTTCCGGTAATTTCTAAAATAGAAGATAACTTTGCATTGCCAAAAATTGAAGATTTTGAGAAATTAATCACCAAGAAAACAAAAGCAATTTTAATTTGTAATCCTGGTAATCCTACTGGATATTTATACTCTAAAGAAGAAATTCAGAAATTAAAAGAAATTGTTTTAAAACACGATTTATTTTTAATTGCTGATGAAGTGTATAGAGAATTTACTTACGATGGTTTACAACATACTTCTGTAATGGCATTAGATGGTTTAGAGCAAAATTCTATTATTATAGATTCTGTTTCTAAACGTTACAGTATGTGTGGTGCAAGAATTGGTTGTATTGTTTCTAAAAATGACGACTTTATAAAAACAGCTATTAAATTTGCACAAGCACGTTTAAGTCCGCCAACATACGCTTTAATTGCCAGTGAAGCTGCATTAGATACACCTCAACAATATTTTGATGATGTAAAAGAAGAATATGTAGGCAGAAGAAATACTTTAATTACAGAATTAAACAAAATTGAAGGTATAAAAGTAGCCAATCCAAAAGGTGCTTTTTACTGTGTTGCCGAATTGCCTATTAAAGATTCAGATCATTTTGCACAATGGTTATTAGAAGACTATAACTTGAATAACGAAACAGTTATGGTAGCCCCTGCAAGTGGTTTTTATTCTACCGAAGGTGAAGGAAAAAACCAAATTAGAATGGCATACGTTTTAAACAAAACAGATTTAATTAGATCTGTAGAAATTTTAGGAGAAGCATTGAATGTATATAAGGATTAGTTGTTTACGGAGTTGGAGTTCATTAAAAACTAAAAGTTAGAAATAGAGTTTTAAAAACAAATCTGAATTAAAAAGCAGTTCAAAATTATTGAGAAACAAAACGGAAACTTGATAAAGTTTATAAAATATATTGAAAATTGATAGAAAGTTAATGGAAAAAGTATTTAAAACTAAAACGGGATTTTGTCATATTTTACCTGATAAAATTATTCTAACTAGAGGTGGAATAATTGGAAATGTTGCAAAAGTTGCTGTTGGAAAAAACATAACTCGAATTTTAATAATTTATGGTGGAGTTTCTGCCTTCTTACTCTATTCAGCATTTGATAGTTTTCAAAAAAATCAAGTTCCTATATCTATATTTTATTCAATAGTTGGTTTGTTTCTTATTTATGGAATATTTACGAGCCTGAATAATTCAGCAACATCAATAATTGAACGAAATGATATTAAGAGTATCAAATTTAAAAAAGCAATATTCGGAATAACTCGCTCTCGGTTTGAAGTTCTTTTTATAGACCAAAATAGAAAAATTAAGAAGCGTATAATAATGTTACCAGGTTCTATGAAGAATGGAAAGAAAGAAACTGAAAATGCGAAAAAAATAATGAAAGAAGAGAAATTATTGAATGAATAAAATTAAGAAACACCAACAACTAGTATAATTAATTGTTAGGTTTTACCTTGCTGCTATCGCTCGTTTTTAACGAGAGCCAGCAAAGATTGGTTAAACAAAGCGATACTAGTCGTGTAAAACGAGCATTAGCAAGTAACAAAAAACGATAGAACTTTACAGAAAAACAAATGAATATTCTAGAAAACACATCCCTAAAAAATTATAATACATTTGGAATTTCGGTAAATGCCAAACGTTTTATTTCTATAGATTCTGTATATCAATTGCAACAACTTTTAAAAGTTGAAAAAGACCTTTTTTTAATCTCTGGAGGAAGCAATATGTTGCTAACTAAGGATATTGAGAAATTAGTGGTCCATATAGATATTAAAGGAATTTCTATTGATAATGAAGATGAAAACGCTGCTTATATTACTGTAAATGCTGGCGAAAATTGGCACGATTTTGTATTGTGGTGCGTTTCTGAAAATTATGGCGGAATAGAAAACTTATCTTTGATTCCAGGCAATGTGGGCACCTGCCCTATTCAGAATATTGGAGCTTATGGTGTAGAAGTAAAAGACACTATTACAAAAGTAGAAGCACTAGATATTGAAACTGGTAAATTGGTTCAGTTTTCTAATGAGGACTGTAATTTTGGCTACAGGAATTCTATTTTTAAAAATGAAGTAAAAGGAAAATATATTATTACTTCGGTGAGTTTTAATTTGACAAAAACCAACCATCTTTTAAACTATTCTTATGGAGCCATTAATACTGAATTAACATCTAAAAATATTACAAACCCCACTTTAAAAGATATTTCTGAGGCTGTAATTGCGATTCGAAAATCGAAGCTTCCAGATCCTAAAGAAATAGGAAATAGCGGTAGTTTTTTTAAAAACCCTGTAATTGCTAAATCTCAATTTTTAGAGCTACAAAAGAATTTTCCTACAATTCCTAGTTATAAAATATCGGATACCGAAGTTAAAGTTCCGGCAGGTTGGTTAATAGAACAAGCTGGCTTTAAAGGAAAACGTTTTGGTAATTATGGTGTGCATGAAAAACAAGCTTTGGTTTTAGTAAATTACGGAAACGCTACTGGAAACGAGATTTATCAGCTTGCTGAAAAAATAAAAGAAACCATCTTTAAAAAGTTTGGTATCGCTTTAGAAATTGAAGTGAATATTATTGCATAAAAAAGAAGTCATCTAAAAAGTAGCATTTTTGTCAATCTGAATTATTTATTTCAGATTCTTATAAACATTGAAATTCCGTAGTTTAAGATAATGAAACGAGTTCAGCATGACAAGCTTATCTTTTTTAGACAGACTCTTTTTAAAAATTACTGCTCTAATTGCAGCGTTTTAATATCAGCAATTAATTGTTTTACAGAATTTTTATTTAAACCGTTATAAATACCTCTAATGTGTTTTTGCTTATCGATAAGAATAAAGTTCTCCGTATGTAAAAAATCATCGATTCCTTTTGGTTCTCCTAAGTCTTCTTCAACAAAATAAGACTGTCTACCTAAATCGTAAATTTCTTTTTTATCACCTGTAACCAAATGCCAATTCTCACCAATATTTTTATCTATTGCATATTTTTTTAATTGCGCTACAGAATCGATAGAAGGAGTTACTGAATGAGATAACATTAAAACACTAGTATCATCTTTAAAAGCATCTTGTACAAGTGTCATGTTTTTTGTCATCATTGGACAAATACCAGGACAAGTAGTAAAGAAAAAATCTGCAACATAAATTTTATTCTCAAATGTTTTCTGAGTGATATTTTCTCCATCCTGATCTGTTAAACTAAATTCTGGAATGGTGTGAAAAGATTTTAATTCATCACTATTAGCATCTATCCATTTTGGAGTAAAAGAAGCTCCGTTATAATAAGGCAAAGCATCTACTCTACTTAAAACGGTTTCTTTCTTTGTATTTTTACAACTGATTGATATTACTATAATCAATAATAAAAAAAATCTACTTACTCTTTTCTGCAACTTTTTCATCTTTTAATTGGTAACATAAATTTGCTCTTTGTAAGCCAAAAGTTCTTCCATTTTTAGCTTCATAATTAACGTAAATTTTTCCGTTTTGCAACCAAGCTTGTTGCAAACCATTTTCTTTTCCGTCTGTTAAATTTTTCCGTTTTGCTAATTGCCCGTTTATAAACCATGTTTTTTGAATTCCATGCTTTTTTCCGTTGACATAATTAGATTCTAAATAAATATTACCATTTTTAAAATAATGCAACTTTAAACCATGTAATTTATTTTGAACATAATGTGCTTCCATTTTTATAGTTCCATCATCAAAATATTTAAACATTTCCCCTTGCCTTTTTCCATTAAAAAAACCAGTTTTTTCAGATAAAACTTCATTCTTATTATAAGTAATAGCATAGCCATTAAAAGGTTGGTCTTTGTAAAACCATTGTCCTTTTAGAGGATTCAATATTACTTGTTCTTTGGGAATAAGAACGTTTACAATTTCTATAGTATCCGTAATAGATATGTTTTTGGTAGTCTGTTTATTACAACTACCAAAAACACATATAAATACTAAAAAAATATATTTATCTAATTGCATTAGGTGTTCCTTTATATGGGCCAGGAAAAACAAGATATCTTCCTGTTGTTGTATATAATTCGTTAATAATATGATAATGATATTCTGCTATTGTTGTATGTTGTGTTGTACTTGTATGACCGCCAGAAGTATCTAAATCTGTAGGATAGGTTCCTGTAGAATTACATTTTCTTCCATAGATAAAAAAACCATCAGAAATAATACCATTTAATTTATCATCGTCATCAGAGAAAGCTAAAGGCTCTAAATGATAGTGATAATCTGTTGGGCCAATATGTGCACCCGAATAATCTAAACTTCCTGCTGCAGCATCTAAAGCACCATTTCCTTCTTGATCATTATAAAGATAAGCACCACTTACAGCAATACCAATTGCACCTAATTGTGTTGCTGTTGTTGCACTTGCTAAACTAGCATTTTGAGAGACCGTTAAAGTACTTGAATTATCTCTATTAGAAGTATCAATTCTAGTTGGTGTCATTTGAGCTTCACTTGTAACTGTTGGAGCTATATATAATGGGTGACTTTCGCTCCAATAAGGGGTTTTGTGATTTGGTAAACCTGTAGTTTCTATTACTACATTTGATCCTGAAAGATAAATTGTTGTTTCGTCTACATCAAACTCTGCAAAAGCATTATGTAATGTACCTGTTGTTTCTTCTTGTTCCACTACTTCTTCTACTTCTTCCGTAAGGTTATCATCTGCATCTGAGCTACAAGAAACTATTCCTGTAAAAAGTATTGCTAAAAGTATTGTGGTTTTGATAAATTGGTTTTTCATTTTTTAATGGTTTTTTAGTGTTTTATATTTAGATGCTTAATTAAAACAAAACTTGCGTTTTATTTTTTTTAATTGTGTTTAAGTAATCTTTGTTCTCGTCTTTGCCCAACATTTCCCAATTCCTCTTTCGTTAAAAAGCCGTCTTTATTGGTATCAACTTTAGAAAACTGTAGTTTTAACGGACCTTTTACTTCGGTTTTAGATAATTTACCGTCTTTGTCTGTATCCATCATTTCTAACAACTCATTAAAGTTTTTACGCGCTCCACCATTTCTGTCTTCATTTCCATTTCTAGATGGTCCTCGGCGCTCTTCTTGTTTTACTTCTCCCATTAAACAACGGCTTACATACGGAAACTCATTTGTTACTAAATACATGTACTTACCGTCAATTGTAATACCGTTACATTCATCTAAATCTCCTGAACCCACGATATACTCAAAATCAGAACCAAAAGTTCCATCATGATCATCGTTCACATCCATTTTTATGGTTTGCTTAGGATTTGTATAAACACAATCTTCTCCTTCTCGGGTGCCCTCTAATAATTTATAACTTGGTTTATAAACGCTACTTTTAGAATAATAAATAGGAAATCCATCATGTGCAAAACCAACGTGTACCAAATCTTTTCCTGCATCAAACTCTTCAATTACAGAGGTTGGAGTACCATGATAATGATATTCTCCTGTAGGTTGCACATGTGCATGGTTAAAATCGAGACCTAAATCTATCTTGTCTTGAAAAGCTTCTACTCTATAATTCTCACCTGTTTCACAAACCACCACTTCTGCGGTTCCGGGTTCAAATTTTACACCATTTAAAGCAATACCTGGCTCTCTAACCCAAGTCGGTTTTCCTGTATATTTTGGATTTAAAGTAAATGTGTATGCTTTGTCTTGAGCAGAAATTGTATTCGGATTTCCTTTTCTTGGAAAAGCTCCCGTTCTATGATTTGGCAATGCATTTGTTACCATTTTACGTTCACCTCCTTTTACGGTTACTACTGTTTCTGTTCCATAAATGGGACTACTTAAAACATAGGAATCAAAATAATCTGTTTTTACATCTGTATGACTTTCTGTTTCATCTTTATGAATGAGTGCACTATTTGTCACTTTACTTTTACATCCTAATAAAAGAACGCTCGCTATTATTGGAATAAAATATTTTTTTATCATCTTAAATGGTTTTATAAAAGTTTAGATGTCTTATTTGATAAAAACTTGCGTTTTTTAACTTTAATCGCAGTGTGATAGCCAAGGTTTAATTCACCGAGGCTTGATTCGAAATGAAAAGTATTTGTTTTGGCTGCATACTAGCTATCCTTATCTAGGTTGTTGATTTAACATAAAAAAGCCTCGCAATTGCTCACGAAGCTTTTCATTATTAACCAAATTCAAATACTTTTTTATTTAATCTAAATAACTTTCTACTGCTGCTTTTCTAGAGCTAACATGACTTTTTAATTGACTAATAGCAGACTGAAAACTTGAACTGTTACTTAAAAAAGTATAGCCAGATACTTCTGCATTTGCATATTCCTCCACTAAAGCCGCATAGCTTGTATACAATGCTTGCATTGTACTTTCTTCAAATGAATTCTCTACAACTTCTTTTACATACGCATCATATTTTGCTTTGTAAACATCATCTTGATATAAATACCCTATAATTGGCCATTGTGCAGCATTTAATTCAGAGAAATTTAAAGACAAAGCACCTTGTCCATTTCCAGTTTCTAAAGCTTCATTATTATCCCAAGGAATCCAAGTTAATTTACTAGTATCAGGATCATTATATAAGAAGTAATTATGTGTCATTCTACCATAAGTATCCCAATTTTGAATAACGGTATTTACTGCTAAATATTTTAAGAATACATCTGTATCAAAAACGGCATCTAAACTTGCTCTCCAAGCTGCAGGGTCTGTAGTTCTAGTTCCATCATGTAAAACAGTTAACAAGCTTTGTACATCAGAGAAATCGGCTTCATCCTCGTTATTTTTCTTTACATATTCATCTTCATCAAAAGTACCGCTTGCAAAAGTAGCTGCATCACCATCTGGTTTGTATAAATTTCCGTTATCATCAGAAAATTGAGTGTCTAACACAGAACCATCTACTTCTTCTACCAAAGTGTACAATCCAAAATATTGAGGTCCATCTCCATGATCTACATAAACCGTATAAAAAGCGGTGTGAGATGCTGCTAAACCAGCATTTCTAAACACATCTGCTGCTACTTTTTCTCGTAACATAGAAGCATCATTATAATTGTTTTTAAGACTTAGCTTTTTAATTCCGTAAAAACGTTGATTTTTTATCTGCGGATAATCATCTTCAAATTCATCAAAATCTAATTTGAATGATAATTTTAAAATACCTGCTTCCCAGCTAGATTTTAAACTAGAATTCCCCTTAAAACGCAAACCTACACGATACCATTCTTTGCCTTCGTAAAAAACTTCTCCGGGTACAAAAATTGGGTCTTCATCTATACCTGCAGTAGCACCACCTGGACCACCTGCTCCAGGTCCTCCAGCACCTGTAGAAGTCCCTCCAAATGTTCCATAAAGATTTGTCATATCATCTAACATTGTTTGCCATCTTTCTTCCGTAATTACAAGATCTAATCTTTTTACCGTATTATCTTCAAACACTTCCTCTAGATTAGGATCTACATCTTTACTATGTGTTTCGCTAGTCCAATCTGTAGCTTCAAAATCTGTATCATCTATTACTATAGCAACTTCAGTATCATCTTCTTCTACAACATCTGTAACATCCGCAACATCATCACTCGTACACGAAAAAATAATGAGTATAATAAATAATGAGAACAGTTGAGTTTTAAAATTTTTCATAATTGATTGATTTTTATTTTTAATTTCTTGGTCTTTGTTTTCTTTCTGGTTTCGGTGCATTTTTTATTTCTTTTTCTGATAAAAAACCATCTTCATCTGTATCAATTTTTTTAAAATCTTTTGCTAAAGGCCCTTTAACTTCTTTTAAAGAAATTTTACCATCTTCATTTGCATCCAAATCTTTAAGAAGTTGCTTAAAAGTTGGAGGTCCTTTTGGACGCTCATCAGAATTACCTGCCTGTGCAAAAGTGGATGCAGACAATCCTAAAGAAACGATTATAACTGCTAAAATTTTATTTGTTGATTTTTTCATCCTAAATCTATTTATTAAGTTTATAAAAGTTTAGATGTCACTCTTTTTAAAAACTTGCGCACGTTAACTTTATTTTAACATTTAACATAAATAGCTAATTATAAAAACCTCTAAAAATCAATTAAATACAAATAAATACGTTGATTTATTTTATCAAAAAACACTATAAAAATTATATGTATGTGAAATAAATGCATATTGTATTTATAATTCCATAAAAAAAATATTTTTTTATGTGAATAACTTAATTTTTACACCAATTAAATGAGGGTAAAATACCTATATATTAAGGTAATATTAAAGAAGTTTTTACCATCCTTTTTTTTAAAATTTATACTCTAATTACTATTTTAATATATACTATGAATTGTTCAAACATTTCCATGATGAAAACCAAATTTTTATTAAGTATTTTTTTATTATCCGTCTTCGTTTCCTTTACGGGATTCGCTCAAAAGAAAAAACAACCAAATGTCTTATTTATCGCTGTTGATGATTTAAAGGCAGAACTTGGAACTTATGGTTCTAATGTTGTTTTATCACCGAACATAGACAAGTTGGCTAGTGAAGGTATTCAATTTAATAAAGCCTATGTACAACAAGCTATTTGTGGTCCTTCTAGAGCAAGTATTCTAACAGGTGCTCGTCCAGAAACGATTAACGTTATCGATTTATTTCAAGATTTTAGAGCCAACAGACCTGGTATTGTAACTTTACCTCAACATTTTAAAGAAAATGGATATGAAACGGTATATCTTGGAAAAGTATTTCATGGTCAATATACAGACGATGAAATGTCTTGGAGTAGAAAACCTATAAAAGTAAAGGTAAATGCAAATGTGCCAAAAACTTCTGGTGGTTATGCACTTCCTGAAAGTCAATTAATGTATTTAAAAAATAAAATAGCTTTAGACGCTAAGTATGGAGAAAAAATGATTCGTGAGAATTGGCTAGCAAAAGGTCCTGTTACAGAAAATGCAGATGTACCAGATGAAACTTATGAAGATGGATATAATACGCTTTCAGCAATTGCAACCTTAAAAGATCTGGTTAAAAAAGATGACAAACCATGGTTTTTAGCTTTAGGATTTAAAAAACCTCATTTAGATTTTATTGCTCCAAAAAAATATTGGGATATGTATAATGAAGCGGATATACCAATCGCTACACAAGTAACTCCTCCAAAAGATGGTGCTGCGATGGGCTTATCTGAATCTTTAGAAGTCCGTGTTTCTGCAGATATGCCTAAAACTGGAGATTTTAGCATCCCTTTACAAAAAAAATTACGTCATGGTTATTATGCTTGTATTAGTTATGTAGATGCTCAGGTAGGTAAAATGATTCAAGCCTTAAAAGATTCTGGAGAATATGAAAACACCATTATTGTTTTTTGGTCTGATCATGGGTTTAATCTTGGAGAAATGGGATATTGGGGTAAAGCAACTAATTACGAAATAGCTACCAGAGTACCTTTTATTATTTCTGCACCTGGAGTAACTGATAAAACAAAAGGCCAAAAAGCAAATGCTTTGGTTGAGTTAATTGATTTATACCCTACGCTATGTGATTTAGCTGGTTTATCAATACCTAGTAATTTAGAAGGTAAAAGTTTAGTGCCAATCTTAAAAAGACCAAGTAGCAAATCTCAAAAACCTGCTTTTAGTTTATTTCCAACACCTGCTTTAAGAGAATGGGCAGCAAGACCATTTACACCTCCTTTTAGAACTAGTTTTTTTAAGCCTTTAATTGTAAAAATAGAGAATAAAATTAAAGCTCAAATGGGAGATAAATGGAATAGAAAAACTTTTGAGCAGTTTGTAATGGGCTACGCTATGAGAACTGATGATTACAGAATTGTAGTTTGGAAAGACAGAAGAAAACCTAAGGATACACCTTTATTTATAGAACTATACGATCATAAAAATGACCCGAATGAATCTATAAATATTGCCGCTCAGAACCCTGAAATTGTAAAAGAACTTCTTAAGGAATTTAATAAAACCTATTAGAAACTAATTCAATAACAAAAAGAAAATCCAAAGTTTAATTGCTTTGGATTTTCTTTTTTTATAACTTTCTAAAATATTATCTTCTAGGTGGCATTCCTTCATTTCCATGAGGCAACATTCTTCCATCATTTCTAGGAGGTGGCATTCTTCTATTATTTGGGGGTCTTTGGTCTCCTCCTCTTATTGCTTCTTTAATTATTTCATCAAACTTTATTGCTTGTTCCGTTGTACAAATGACTCTTACTTTATTAAAAAAAGAAAAAACTTCAGCGTCCTTTTTAGCTTCTAAAAGCCCTATTTTAACCGTTAATGAATCTATATTAAAGTCTTTTTTATTAAAAGAACTAAACAAAACATCTTTTTGATCTTTTATAGTATCTTCTAGACTCATCATAAAATCTCTATGATCTGCATCTAAAGCTTTAAAGTCTTCTTTTTGAGTTTTAGAAAATTGTAATTGATCTGTCAAAAAATTTTCTTGCGGATTATTTCTTTGAATTTCATGAGGTCTTTTTACCAACATAAAGATTAACACTCCATTTAAAAGTATTAATAAAAATAATAAAATAGGAAGTAATTTTGATTTCATATTTTTTAATTTAAAATTGAGCTGCTATCTGATTGTAATGAATACTCTTTTGCAAAAGCTTCAATACTAGAATTAGAATTGGCACTTTTATCTGAATTATTAAAAGCATAAAAAATAGTACCTAAATTTAATAACAAAACAACACTTAAAGTAGCCAATTGCAGTTGGGGTGTAAACCAAGAAAAAACAGATTGTTTTTCTACTTTTTCTGCATCTAACTTTTGTAATATTTTATGCTTAAAAAAGTGATTTACATCTACCTTTTCAATAGCATCTAATGACTTAAAAGTATCTTCTACTTGCTGGTTTATATATTTTTTATTTTCCATTTTACTTATTCTTTACACAATTACTATTTATTTAGATGCAATAATTTATAAAAACTTGCGCTGCCTTCTATTTTTTTTTAATAGATTTATTGCTATTTACTAATTATTGTAAAACTTTTATTTATTCCTATAATTTAAAAGAATTAAGAGTTTTCATTCTTATAAAAATTCTCTAATTTATCTTGTAATCCTTTTTTTGCTCTAAACATTAAAGACTCTACAGACGATAAGCTTTTACCTGTTATCTCTACAATTTCTTGATAACTTTTATCATCAATTTTTGCTAAGGTAAAAACCACTCTTTGAGCTTCTGGCAAAGTATTTATCGCCTTAAAAATAATTGCTGATTTTTCTTGATTCTCTAATAAAATTCCTGGATGATTTACTTCTGTAAAGTAACTCGTCTTATCTAATGGTATTTCATTTCCTAAAATAGTTTGCATAAAAGCAAATCTCTTTTTTGTATTCTTTTTTCGGATAAACTCTAAACACTTATTGGTTGTAATTTTATAAATCCAAGTAGATAACTTAGAATCTCCTTTAAATTTACCAATTGATTTAAAAACTTCTAAAAAAACTTCTTGTGCTACATCTTCTGCATCTTCTTTATTTGGGATAAAAGAAATACAGGTACCAAAAACTTTATGCTGATAATCATCTATTAATTGACTAAAAGCAGTTTGTTTTCCGGCTTGTAATTGAGTTATAAAAGTTTCTTCGTTCAAAAGGTAGTTTAACAAAAAGTAAACATACAAAAAAAGACTGCTTCTTAAAACAGTCTTTTCTAATTATTATGTATTTTTAATTTATTTTGTCATGGTAACAACACGTTGTGGTAAAGGAGCCTCGTAACCTGCCTTACCTAGTGCTTCTACAATTTCTTGTCTTGTATCCCAATAAACCTCCCAATAGTTTTCACAATTCGCATATGGCAAAGCCAATAATTCAACACTATTTTGCCCTAAATTATTAACGGCAACTCTTGGTGCACTAGCTCCTTCTTGTAAAACATGTGTATCTTTCTTAAGAACATCTAATACAATTTGTTTTGCTTTCGCAATATCTGAACCATATCTAATTGCAAACGGCATATCGATACGTAAATTTCCTATTTTAGTTAAATTAGTAATTTTATTAGAAGTAATTGCAGAGTTTGGTATAATCTCCGTTTCATTTTGAAACGTTTCTATAACAGTAACAAAAACAGAGATTTCTTTTACAAAACCAAAAGCGCCATTTGTTTTAATTAAATCTCCTACTTTAAAAGGCTTAAAGATAAGTAGCATTATTCCTGATGCAATATGCCCCAAAGAGCCATTAAATGCTGCACCAATTGCCAAACCAACACCTGCTAATAAAGCTGCAAAAGAAGCCATTGGTAAACCAACAATACCTGCAATAGAAATAATTAATAAAAGTTTTAAAATAAAACCGATAGTGGTTAATAAAAAAGGCTGCAAAGTTTCATCTAATTTTGTTTTTTCAAACGCTTTAGAGATTCCTTTCATTATCATTCTAATAATCCAAAGACCAATAACTAAAGCTGCAATAGCTCCTATTAATTGAAGTCCCCAGTCTCCTAAACCAGATGAAATTGAGTTGTAAAAATTTTTTAAAGATTCAGTTGTTGTTTCCATAGTATAAATATTATTTAATTAATCATTTATTTTCAAAATTATGACACATAATTTTTTAAAAAGTCACACTTTAAATATTGTCTATAGTTTTTTTAAGACAGCTTAAGAATATGTATCTTTGTTCCACAATTTTTTATTATGAAATTATTATTTATTACTATAGGTTTATTAGCACTAGGTGTTGCTGGTATTGCAATTAAAATTTGGGCAAAAAAAGATGGTAAATTTGCAGGTACTTGTGCAAGTCAAAACCCTGTATTAAATAAAACGGGAGAACCTTGTGGTTTTTGTGGTAAAGCACCAGACCAGTTTGATACTTGTTCGGAACCAGAACATAATTAATCCTCTTTTTAGTCAATGATATTAACTGTACTCTTCTACTTTTTTGTAGCATTTACAGCAATTCAAATTATTTACTACCTTGTTTTTTCTTCTTTCTTATTTAAACCTAAAAAAGAAAAAATAACGGATAGTAATGTTCCTTTTTCTGTAATTGTCTGTGCCAAAAACGAAGCTAAAAATTTACAAGATTTTTTGCCTTCTATTATAAATCAAGATTATCCTAATTTTGAAATTGTTTTAATAAATGACGCTTCTTCTGACGACACGTTAGAAATAATGCAATCTTTTGAAAAACAACATTCGAATATTAAAGTAATTAATGTAGAAAATATTGAGGCTTTTTGGGGAAATAAAAAATATCCTTTAACTTTAGGAATAAAAGGTGCAAAAAACGAACATCTATTGTTTACAGATGCCGATTGTAAACCTGTGTCTAAACATTGGATTTCTGAAATGGCTAAAAATTTCAATAAAGAAAAAACCATTGTTTTAGGTTATGGTAAATATAAAAGAGAAAAATCCTTAATAAATTTATTTGTTAGGTATGAAACTTTGTTAACAGCCATTCAGTATTTTAGTTACGCCAAATTAGGCTCTCCATATATGGGCGTTGGCCGAAATTTAGCGTATCACAGATCGGAGTTTTTTAGCGTAAAAGGATTTATAAATCATATACACATAAGATCTGGTGATGATGATTTATTTATACAAGACGCTGCAAATAAAGAAAATACAACTATTTCAATATCTGAAAAAAGTTTTACGGAATCTATTGCTCCAAAGAATTTCACAGAATGGTTTCGACAAAAAAGAAGACATATTTCTACAGCAAAACATTATAAAAACCAACATAAATTCTTTTTAGGGCTATTTTTCGTTTCTAAAGTATTGTTTTATCTTTTAGCAATTACCTTGTTTTTCTTTTATCCATGGCAACTTATTTTAGCAATATTTTTAACGTATTATTTAGTTCAATTTATTGTGATAGGCATGTCTTCTAAAAAATTAAAAGAACCAACAATTACTTATTTATTACCTTTTTTAGAAATTGGCCTACTAATATTTCAATTTTCAATATTTATCACTAATTTGTCGTCAAAACCAAATCATTGGAAATAAACGATAATAAACTTCAAATAAACATCTCTAAAGCTAAAAATGGAAATCAATCTGCATTTAGATACTTATTAGATACCTTTTGGTCTGATGTTTATAATTATCAATTAAAAAGAACTAAAAGCGAAAACGAAGCAGAAGATATTACCATTCAAACTTTTTCTAAAGCTTTTGATAAAATTAATACTTTTAATGAACAATACGTTTTTAAGACTTGGTTAATTGCCATTTCTAAAAATGTTCATATTGATTTACTTCGAAAAAAAAGTATTTCGATAGCTGCAGACACCTCTAAAGAACAAGAAGAGAAAGCGTATTTAGTGGTTGATGAAAGCCCTACACCTGAAGACAAAATTATTACCGAACAGAATTTAGCAAAATTGTTAAGAGATATTAAACAATTAAAACCTAAATACCAAGAAGTAATACAGTTGCGTTATTTTCAAGAATTATCTTATAAAGAAATTTCTGAGCAAATTAACGAACCAATGAACAACGTAAAAGTAAAATTGTTACGTGCAAGAAAATTATTAGCAGAGATTATCAGAAAATCTTAAGCTTTGAAAAAATCATTCTTGCAATCTTTAGGACTAGGATTATTATTTGCAGGAGCAGCAATTTCGGTTTCGAATTTAGTACAATTTACAAGAGTTGGAGCAGAATGTGGTTTTGAATTATCTTCTTGTTTTGTAGTACATTTTTAATCTTAAAATACTTTATGGAGGATATGTGTATTCTTATAAAAACGGCCACAATATTATCCTTTTTAACAGCACCTTTTTATGCCGTTGTAAATTTCAAATTAATTACAGGGAAACATACTCCAAAAGAACATCAACCAGAAATTTATTTAAGAATTTTAAGTATTATTGGTATTGCTTTTTTAATAGGGTTAGTATTTGGTTTTTAATGAGTTTAAAAAAATATTTTATACCTTTAAGAGAAACAAATTGCGATGACTTCTAAATTAAAAAACACTACGCTTTCTAAAAAAGAAAAAAATAAATTAAGATTAGCTATAGTAATTTCTGTAATTGCTTTTTTCATTTTAAAAGAGATCTTTACGAATTGGGAACATTTTAAAGTTGGAATATCGGGTGGTTTTTAATAAAAACAATTACCTCCCATTCATTCTAAGCAAGCAGAATAATTACTTCGGATATTAACCACTCATTTTTACTTTTTTCTTTGTAAATTCGCACTTCAATTCAGAAATAAAATGGCAATAGAATCCGTAATACTTCCAGAAAAACAACAAAAACCAAAATGGCTACGTGTAAAACTACCCGTTGGTAAAAAATATACTGAATTAAGGAGTTTGGTAGATAAATACAAACTGAATACCATTTGTACAAGTGGAAGCTGCCCAAACATGGGAGAATGTTGGGGAGAAGGAACTGCTACATTTATGATTTTAGGAAATATATGTACTCGTTCATGTGGTTTTTGTGGTGTTAAAACCGGAAGACCAGAAACTGTAGAATGGGATGAACCAGAAAAAGTAGCACGTTCTATTAAGTTAATGAGTATAAAGCATGCAGTAATTACTTCTGTAGATAGAGACGATTTAAAAGATGGTGGTTCTATTATTTGGGCAGAAACTGTAGAAGCAATTCGTAGAGCAAACCCAAATACTACTTTAGAAACTTTAATTCCAGATTTTCAAGGAAACACAAAACAGATAGACAGAGTTATAGAAGTACACCCAGAAGTTGTTTCTCATAATATGGAAACGGTTAGAAGGTTGACTCGTGATGTTAGAATACAAGCAAAATACGATAGAAGTTTAGGTGTTTTAAAATACTTAAAAGAAAACGGAATGAGAACTAAAACAGGTTTAATGCTTGGTTTAGGAGAAACGGAAGAAGAGGTAATACAAACGATGAAAGATATACGTGAAGCAAATTGCGATATTATTACCATTGGACAATACTTACAACCTACTAAAAAACACTTACCTGTTAAGAACTTTATAACACCAGATCAGTTTAAAAAATACGAAACTTTAGGTTTAGAAATGGGCTTTATGTATGTAGAAAGTGGTGCGTTAGTACGTTCTTCTTACAAGGCACATAAACACGCTATATAATATTTTTAAGTAGACAAAAGTTTAACTGAAATAGTTACATATTTAGTCTCTTCTAAAAATAAAATTAAACGATTCTCAATAGAGAATCGTTTTTTTGTTAAATAAATAAAAAATCACTATTTTATTATCATATATGTATCTAATATTTTATTTTTGCAAAATCCTTGAAAAAGGAATTTGAAAGCAACTTTGTAAACTGTTTTCATGTTTAAATATTTGAATTTATTTTAAAAAAAACCATCTCATTGAGATGGTTTTTTTTATGAAAAAGAAATAAGCTACTTTAAAAATTTCATTTTTTATTTTTTCAGAAGTTTAACTTAATTTAAACTGATTGGAAGTGTTGTCTGTTACTCGTGCTTTTAAAGCTCTATCACCTACAAAGAACACTTTATGATCATCACCAATGTAAGCCCTAATATATTGCAATTTCATTATTAAAAAAGAAACTTAACTTCTTTAAAGAAAACACCTTTACTAAAAAAATAGTTGCAGTATTTGCGAAACTTGTGTTGTTAAAAACTGTAAGAATAGTGTTGTTGAACAATCTCGATTAGAAAAACAAAATAAATACAAAGACATTGAAATTACAGTAGCTAATATTATTAACTTTTACATCTAAAAGTTTCTTATTTTAGCAATTGAAAATAAACATTTTTATGGATATCAACTTCAATAAAAACGAAGATTACAATAAATTGTTAGCATCAGACCTAAAACGAAGATTTGCAAAAGTAAAACTAGGTGGTGGTCAAAAAAGAATTGACAAACAACACGGAAAAGGTAAAATGACCGCAAGAGAAAGAGTTGACTACCTATTAGATAAAAATTCTAAATCTATAGAAATTGGTGCTTTTGCTGGTGAAGATATGTATACAGAACATGGAGGCTGCCCTTCTGGAGGCGTTGTGGTAAAAATAGGATACATAAAAGGAAAACAATGTATTGTTGTTGCAAATGATGCTACTGTAAAAGCAGGAGCTTGGTTTCCTATTACTGGAAAAAAGAATTTACGAGCACAAGAAATATCCATAGAAAACAGATTACCAATTATTTATTTAGTAGATTCTGCTGGTGTTTATTTGCCTTTGCAGGATGAAATTTTTCCTGACAAAGAACATTTCGGACGTATTTTTAGAAATAACGCGGTGATGAGTAGCATGGGTATTACACAAATTTCTGCGGTTATGGGCAGCTGTGTAGCTGGTGGAGCTTACTTACCAATTATGAGCGATGAAGCAATAATTGTAAATAAAACAGCTAGTATTTTTCTTGCTGGAAGTTATTTGGTTAAAGCTGCCATAGGAGAAAGTATAGACAATGAAACTTTAGGTGGCGCAACAACACATTGTGAAATTTCGGGTGTTACAGATTACAAAGCCAAAGACGATAAAGATGCGCTTGATAAAATAAAATTTATTGTTGATAAAATTGGTGATTATGACAAAGCTGGTTTTAGTAAAACCGAAGCTTTTCCTCCAAAAGAAAATGAAGATGATATTTTCGGAATCCTTCCGAAGGAAAGAAACGCGCAATATGATATGTTAGAAATCATAAAGCGTTTGGTAGATAACTCTGAATTTGAACAATACAAAGAAGGCTACGGAAAAACCATTTTAACCGGTTATGCAAGAATTAATGGTTGGGCAGTTGGTATTATTGCCAATCAACGTAAATTGGTAAAAACCCAAAAAGGAGAAATGCAATTTGGCGGTGTTATTTATAACGATTCGGCAGATAAATCTACTCGTTTTATTGCCAATTGTAATCAGAAAAAAATACCTTTAGTTTTCTTACAAGACGTTACTGGTTTTATGGTAGGCTCAAAATCTGAACACGGAGGTATTATAAAAGACGGTGCCAAAATGGTAAACGCAGTGAGTAATTCTGTAGTACCAAAATTCACCATTATTATTGGTAATTCTTACGGAGCAGGTAATTATGCCATGTGTGGTAAAGCTTATGATCCAAGACTAATTGTTGCATGGCCAAGTGCAGAACTGGCTGTAATGAGCGGAAATTCAGCAGCTAAAGTTTTACTACAAATAGAAACAGCATCACTTAAAAAACGTGGCGAAGAAATAACTCCAGAAAAAGAGACTGAGTTATTTAATAAAATAAAATCGCGTTACGACAATCAAATCTCTCCATATTATGCAGCTGCAAGAATCTGGACAGATGGTATTATTAACCCGTTAGACACAAGAACTTGGATTTCTATGGGAATCGAAGCTGCAAACCACGCTCCTATTACAAAACAATTTAATATGGGTGTTTTACAGGTTTAAAAAATGAAATATTCTTGGATTGATATTGTAAAAGGAATAGGTATTATTCTTGTTGTTTTAGGGCATATTACAGGGGGTTACAGTCAAAATTTAATTTTTCTTGTACACATGCCTCTTTTCTTTTTTATTTCAGGCTATTTATTTAAATCACAATGTATAAAAGACTATTTTTTAAAAAAAACAATATCTTTATTACTTCCTTATTTTACTTTTTTAGTTATCCTATATCCTTTTGAATACCCATATTCAGTTGATACTAATATTTTCAAATATATTTTAAAACCAATTTATGGAGGACAACTTTTAAACAACGGCTTAATTGCATTTTGGTTTATAACTTGTCTTTTTTTAACCCAACAAGTTTTTAATTTACTAGTTCATAAAATAAATTCTAAAAAACTTCTTGCACTTATAGTGTTCTTATTTTATATAACTAGTTATATAAATTCCGAGATTTATTCTGTTTTTAAACTTCCTTGGAACGCTAATGTAGTTTTAGCTGCTATTCCTTTTTTTTACACAGGCTATTTATTTAAACTAAAGAAATACTCAATCAATTTAATAGTTATTTTAGTATTAAACATTATTTCCGCATATATTATTTATTACCAAACTCCTATTGCGTACGATATGAAAACTGCAAATTACGGAATACCTATTATTAGTTTTATTTTATCTACAGCCTCAATTCTTTTCATTATTTTTATTGCTAAAAAATTACAACATATCAATTTTATTTCTAAAAAGTTAAAATATATTGGAAGAAAATCAATGATAATAATGTTTTTACATCAACCAATATATATATTCCTTAAAAATAATTTTAACATTAATATTATTCTAACTTTTACTATGATTATAGGTTTTTCATGTTTATTTTATAAAATATTTGAACAAAATATAATTTGTAGAGTTTTGTTCTTAGGATCTAAAAAAGACTTAGACCTATTAAGAAATAATAGTAAGAATAAATTAAACTAAAATATAAATTAAACGTAATTTCTCATTTTGTAAATTTATATAATATTTATGGCTGTTTACAAGAAAAATAATATTTTCAACAAACAATTAAAAAAAACACATTATAACCAGTAATTCTAGTAAATTTTTAATGACTATTATCATAAATAATAATCACTCTAAATTATATTTTTGTAAAAACAATTAATTAAAAAATGAGTAAAGCTATTTATATTGCCGCAGTAGAATCTGACAGTGGTAAATCTTTGGTATCATTAGGTCTTTTAAGAATGATGTTAACCAAATCTTCTAAAGTAGGTTATTTTAGACCTATAATCAACGAAGTTAAAGACAGTACACTTGATGACCATACCAATACTGCTATTAATTTTTTCAACTTAGATATCGAATACGAAGATTGTTATGCCTATAAGCACAATGAAGTTGTAGAACTTTTAAGTGAAGGAAAAGCAGATGATGTAATTCATACTGTAATTAAAAAATATAAAAAACTAGAAGCCAAATACGACTATGTTTTGGTAGAAGGTACAGACTTTTCTGGTGAAGGTGGTTTTACAGAGTTAGACGTAAATTTAATGATTGCCAAAAATTTAGGAATTCCTGCTTTAATAGTAGGTTCTGGAAATGGTAAGAAAAAGAAAGATTTTGTAAATACAATGCAACTTACTTATAAATCTTTTGTAAGAAAAGAGGTTGATGTTATTGGTATTATTGCCAACAAAATTGAAGTTGATGAAGTAGACTATATTCAAAAAGAATTAGAAAAAAGTTTTCCAGAAAATATACAAATAAATGTTATTCCTAGAATAGATTTCTTAGCCTACCCAACAGTTAGAGAGGTTTTACTAGCTTTAGAAGGTAAAGTATTATTTGGAGAACAATTTTTAGATAACGCCATTGGTAGTTACAGTACAGGTGCAATGCAACTCCGTAACTATTTAACAAGAATAAGAGAAAATGCATTAGTGGTAACCCCTGGAGACAGAGCAGACATTATTTTAGGTGCTTTACAAGCAAATGCTTCAACCAATTATCCTAAAATTGCAGGTATTATTTTAACCGGTTCTTTAATTCCAGAAGAATCAATTACCAAATTAATTAAAGGGGTACAATCTACAGTGCCTATTATTTCTGTTGAAGGAGGTACTTTTGGTATTACAAATAAGATTGGGGCAGTAAAATCGAAAATTTACGCAAGTCATAGCAAAAAGATATTATTATCTTTAGATACTTTTGATACGTATGTAAATGCAGAAGGCTTAACCAATACACTTACATCATACCATTCTGTTAAACTAACACCTAGTATGTTTCAATATAATCTATTGCAAAAAGCAAGAGCTTATAAAAAACATATTGTTTTACCAGAAGGAGATGATGAAAGAATTATTACTGCTGCAGCTCGTTTACAATTATTAGATATTGTAGATTTAACGTTATTAGGAGATAGAAATGCAATTCAGTTTAAATGCGATCAAATTGGTTTGCAAATAGATTTGGATAAAATAAACATTCTAAACCCAGAAGACTCAATTCATAATGACGCTTTTGTAGAAACGTTGTGCAAAGCTCGTAAACATAAAGGTATGACAGAAACTATTGCTAAAGATTTAGTAAGCGATGTTTCTTATTACGGAACTTTAATGATTATGAATGGTTTGGCAGATGGTATGGTTTCTGGTGCAGTGCATACAACTATGCATACTATAAAACCATCACTACAATTAATTAAAACAAAACCCGGAGTATCAGTGGTATCCTCTGTATTTTTTATGTGTTTATCAGACAGAGTTTCTGTTATGGGAGATTGTGCTGTAAACCCTAACCCTAATGCTGAACAATTAGCAGAAATTGCAATTTCTTCAGCACAATCAGCAGAAGCTTTTGGAATTGAAGCAAAAATTGCCATGTTATCTTATTCTTCTGGAAGCTCTGGAAAAGGAGAAGAAGTAGAAAAGGTAAGAAAAGCAACAGAAATTGTAAAAAAACTACATCCAGAATTAAAAATTGAAGGGCCAATACAATATGATGCTGCAGTAGATATGTCTGTGGCAAAAACAAAAATGCCAGACTCTGAAGTAGCAGGACAAGCATCTGTTTTAATTTTTCCAGACTTAAATACAGGAAACAATACATACAAAGCAATACAAAGAGAAACTGGTGCTTTAGCAATTGGGCCAATGTTACAAGGTTTAAATAAACCGGTAAACGACTTAAGTAGAGGTTGTACGGTAGAAGATATTTTTAACACCGTTTTATTAACAGCAATACAAGCACACCAAGGATAATATGAATATTTTAATTTTAAACGCAGGTTCTTCTTCTTTAAAATACCAATTAATAGAAATGCCTTCACAAGTAGTAAAATGTGTTGGTTTAGTAGAAAGAATTGGTATGCAAGATGCTATTTTTACACATGAAAAAGATGGTGAAAAACATTCTGAAGTTACCCCTATTTTAAACCATAAAATTGGTTTAAAGAAAGTAGCAGATGCTTTATTAGATAAAGAAATAGGTGTTATTTCTTCTGTTGATGAAATAAAAGCAATTGGTCATAGAGTTGTACATGGAGGAAGCAGATATAGTGGTACTGTAGAAGTTGATGAAAAAGTAAAATCTAATATTAAAGATTTATTTAGCTTAGCTCCTTTGCACAACCCTGCAAATTTAACAGGTATAGAAATTGCAGAAACAATTTTTACATCTGCAAAACAAGCGGTCGTTTTTGATACTGCTTTTCATCAAACAATGCCTAAAGAGGCTTTTCAATACGCAATACCAACTAAATATTTAAAAGAAAACAAAGTTAGAGCTTACGGTTTTCATGGTACTAGTCATAAATACGTATCAGAAAAAGCAATAGAATATTTAGGCGGAAAATCATCAAAAATAATTACCATCCATTTAGGCAACGGTTGTAGTATGGCTGCTGTTAAAGACGGAAAGTGCATTGATACTTCAATGGGTTTTTCTCCAACAAATGGATTAATAATGGGAACAAGATCTGGAGATATAGATCATTCTGTTATTTTCTTTTTAATGAAAAAATTAAATAAAACAGCAGATGAAGTGAATGATATCTTACAAAAAAATTCTGGAATGTTAGGTTTAACTGGTTTTTCTGATTTAAGAGAAATAGAAGAAAAAGCAGGTAACGGAAATGAAGAATGCCAAATCGCCTTAAATTTAGCCAGTTATAGAATTAAGAAATTTATTGGTGCTTACACGGCTGCTTTAAATGGTTTAGATGCCATTATTTTTACAGCTGGTATTGGAGAAAACTCTAACTTTATGCGAAGATTATCTTGTGAAAACTTAGACTTTTTTGGTATTGATTTAGACGATTCTAAAAACGATATCCGTTCTAAAGAAATTAGAGAAATTCAAAAACAAACAGGCAAAGTTAAAATTTTAGTGATTCCTACTAATGAAGAACTAGAAATTGCAAAAGAAACGTATGATCTTTTAAATTGATAATATACTTATCTTATAAAAAGAGCCTTCAAGTATTTGTACTTAAAGGCTCTTTTTTTTCCGTATAAAATACTTTTCCTTTTTATTTTTTTACAATTCCTTTTGGTTGCAATATTACCTTTTTCTGATTCTATTTTTAGAAGATAAACTCCATTCACTAAATACTCTATATGTATTTCATCTTTTGTTAATGAAAACTCTTTTTTTCCTAAAACATTAAATAGTTAAATATTCTTTAAAGTAAAACGAGCATCATCCATCTTTAAAATTGAAGAAGTTACCTATAAAAACAAACTCTCTTACACTTGCAGTTTCTTCACAATAATAAGAAGTTGTTCTGTAACCTGATTCTTCAAAAGAACCAATTAACTTGTTTATAAATTTATTATTCTGACCTATTAAATCATCAAAATATTCTTCGCCTGAATACGTTAATTTCACTTAGCCAAGCAAGTTAAATAAGCAAAAAGTTAAAATTAATTGCGTAATTTTTTTCATAATTTTTATATATAAGGTTGAACATTAAAATTATAAAGAAATATACCTACAAATAAGAGTATTTCTAAAAAATCCTTGTTTAAAAAATTGTGAATCAACTAGCTAATTTTTACATTTGTATTTATAATTTTTAAAAACAATCATTAGAAATGGGTAGAGCATTTGAGTTCAGGAAAGCAAGAAAAATGAAACGTTGGTCGGCAATGGCAAAAACTTTTACCAGAATAGGTAAAGATATTGTGATGGCAGTAAAAGAAGGTGGACCAAACCCTGAAACAAACTCTCGTTTGCGTGCTGTGATACAGAATGCAAAAGCTGCCAACATGCCAAAAGAAAATGTTGAACGTGCTATAAAAAAAGCAACAGACAAAGATACGGCTAACTATAAAGAAGTTCTTTTTGAAGGCTATGCGCCACACGGAATTGCACTACTTTTAGAAACAGCAACAGACAATAACAACAGAACAGTAGCAAATGTTAGAGCTTGTTTTAATAAATGTGACGGAAATTTAGGAACTTCTGGTTCTGTAGTTTTTATGTTTGACCATACGTGTAATTTTACCTTAAAAAAGGAAGACATTACTATGGATATGGAAGAATTAGAATTAGAGTTAATCGATTTTGAAGTTGAAGAAGTTTTTGATGATGAAGAAGGGGTAATTATTTATGCTCCTTTTGAACAATTTGGAGCATTACAAACTTACTTTGAAGAAAATAATATAGAAATATTATCTTCTGGCTTTGAAAGAATACCAACTACAACCACAAAATTAAACGAAGAGCAGCAAGCTGATGTAGAAAAACTTTTAGAAAAACTAGAAGAAGATGATGATGTACAACATGTATATCATTCTATGGAAATGTAATTTTTGGGAGTTACCACAAGACGTTAATTACAACTAAATTATTATAAACTAATAAGACCTCAGCTATTCCTTATAACTGAGGTCTTATTGTTTTATAGATTATAAACTATAAAAAACTACAATGTGACTTATCCCAAAGAATCGTGTCATATAAATGAGGGATCTTAAAAAGATACTTCTAACAAAAATCAAAAAAAGAAACCAGCGTCCTAACAACGCTGGTTTTATTTTATATGACTTTTTATAATAGTATTAAACTCTTCTTGCTGCTCTAAAAAAGAAGTTCGTATTCCTAAAAAAGAAAGTGCTTCCACCCTATTTTCTAAACGAACATAATCTTTTTCTGTAGTTAAAATAAGTTTTTTAGAAGATTTTAAATCAGCGTATTCCTCTTTAATCGTAACTATTTCATGCTCTGTAAAATGATGATGATCTGGGAATTTTAAATGTTTAAAATTCACTTTCTTTTCATTTAAAAAAGATAAAAGCGGTGTTGGATTTGCAATTCCAGTAATTAATAAAATCTCGTAATTTTTTAAATCATCAACCAAAACAGATTCAGATCCTGCCGTTTTATCATCATAAGAAATCGTTGTAAAAAACACCTTTTTATGGAATTTCTTTAACTTCTCTTCTACTTTATTTTTAGAAGATTCAGATAAGTTTATTGGGCATTTTGTTACTAAAATAACATCTGCTCGTTTTGCGCCACTTCTACTTTCTCTTAAATTTCCTGTTGGTAATAAAAAATCATCTGTAAATAAATCATCAAATTTAGTTAACAAAATATAAAAACTACCTTTTACTTTTCTATGCTGATAAGCATCATCTAATAAAATAACCTCAGGAGAATTCTCATTAATTAATCTGATAATTCCTTCAGCCCTGTTTGCATCTACAGCTACATTAATAGCACTAAACTTTTTAAAGTACTGTAAAGGTTCATCTCCAACATCTTCTGCAGAATGCGTACTATTTAGCAACACAAATCCTTCTGTTTTACGTTTATACCCTCTACTTAAAACAGCTGTTTTAAAAGACACTTTTAATAAGCGAATTAAATATTCTATTTGTGGTGTTTTCCCCGTACCTCCAACGCTTAAATTACCAACAACAATTACTGGAATCTTAAACGAAGTTTGTTTAAAAACCCCTACTTCAAAAAAGAAGTTACGAATGCTTGTAACCACATCATAAATAATGGCAAACGGAAATAATAAAAATCTTAGAAATTTCATTGATACGAAAATAAGCAGGTTCAACGCATTAAAAAAAGAAAAAGTCACCAATTTCAAATATTTACACAAATTATTTATAAAATTATTGTGCAAGGAATTTAATAATTCCATTTTAACAACTTTCAATTCAATATCACCTAATTAATTATGATAATTAAAGAAAATCGCATCCAAAAAGCAGCTCATTTCTATGGAATGCTGAAAGGAAAATGTTAACTTTGATTTTTCATACAATATTGATTTATGACCATAAAAGACATCACAAATTATTTAGAAGAATTAGCTCCTTTAAATTACGCTGAAGATTTTGATAATGTTGGGTTATTAATTGGTAATTATCAAACAAAAGTTACCAATATTTTAGTTACTTTAGATACTTTAGAAAAAACAGTAGATGAAGCAATTGCTAAAAAGTGTAATTTAATTGTGAGCTTTCATCCTATTATTTTTGGCGGTTTAAAAAAACTAAACGGAAATTCGTATGTAGAACGTGTCGTTTTAAAAGCAATAAAAAATGACATTGCCATTTATGCTACCCACACAGCTTTAGATAATTCTAAAAATGGAGTTTCAGCAAAAATGTGTGAAGTTTTAGGCTTAGAAAATACTAGCATTTTAATTCCGAAAAAAGGGATTATCAAAAAACTAACTACCTACACTCCTACTGCAAATGCAGATGCTCTAAGAGATTCTCTTTTTAAAGCTGGCGCTGGAAGTATAGGTAATTATGATAATAGTTCTTTTAGTTCTTTTGGAAAAAGTACTTTTAGAGGTAATGAAAATTCTAATCAGACTTTAGGAGAAAAAGGAAAAAATCATACTGAAAATGAAACTCAAATTTCTGTAGTTTTTGAAAGTAAATATGAAGCTGCAGTTTTAAAAGCATTGCAAGACAATCATCCGTATGAAGAGGTTGCTTATGAATTAGTTATCACAGAAAATGTGCATCAAAATACTGGAATGGGAATGATTGGAGAACTTCCATCGGAGATGGATGAAACCGACTTTCTTTTATATTTAAAAGCCACAATGAAAACAGATTGTGTGCGTCATTCTAATTTAATCAATAAAAAAATAAAAAAAATAGCTGTTTTAGGCGGATCTGGTAGTTTTGCCATTTCAAACGCAAAAAGAGCCGGAGCAGATGCATATGTGAGTGCAGACTTTAAATATCATGAGTTTTTTAAAGCCGAAAACAAGATTCTTTTGGCAGATATTGGACATTATGAGAGTGAACAGTTTACAAAAAACCTTTTGGTAGACTATCTTACGAAAAAATTTAGTAATTTTGCAGTCATTTTATCAGAAGAAAGTACAAATCCTATATATTATATATAAACATGGCAAAGAAGAAAGAAATTTCGGTTGAAGAAAAATTAAGAGCTTTATACGATTTACAATTAATCGACTCTAGAATTGACGAAATTAGAAACGTTAGAGGTGAACTACCTTTAGAAGTTGAAGATTTAGAAGATGAAGTTGCCGGATTAAACACGCGTATTGCTAACTTAAATCAAGATGCAGCAAACTTAGAAACGGACATTAACAACAAAAAATTAGCTATTGAAGAGTCTAATGGGTTAATGAAAAAGTATGATGAGCAGCAAAAGAAAGTTAGAAATAACAGAGAATTCGATTCTTTATCTAAAGAAATTGAATATCAAGATTTAGAAATTCAATTAGCTGAAAAAAGAATTATTGAATACAAAGCAAAAATTGCTCAGAAAAATGAAGTAATTGATGCTACTAAAGAAAAATTAGCGAAACAAGAAAAACATTTAGGTCATAAAAAAGCAGAATTAGATGCTATCTTAAAAGAGACTCAAAATGAAGAAGAATTATTAGCTAAAAAATCTGATGAGTTTTCTCAAACTTTAGATGCACACTTATTTTCTGCTTATACTAGAATTAGAACTAAAGTTAAAAACGGTTTAGCAGTTGTTGCTATAGAGCGTGGAGCTTCTGGAGGTTCTTACTTTACTATTCCTCCTCAGGTCCAATTAGAAATAGCAAATAGAAAGAAAATTACTATCGATGAGCATAGTGGTCGTATTTTGGTTGATGCTGCCTTAGCGGAAGAAGAAAAATTAAAAATGGAAAAATTCTTTTCTTAATATTTCTACACATAATTTATAAAAAACTCGAAGCTTTTAAGCTTCGAGTTTTTTGTTTTATATAGAAAAATGATTCAAGACTGTTTCGCTAAAAGATACAAGAATCAAGACTAAGTTAATTTTTCTTATTCTTTTTTCACACATAGATTGTCATTCTAAAAAGAATCTTTTACCCTATGTTTACCCTTTCGAGAGAGACTTTTCAGGGAATACAAACTAGTTAGAAAAAAAAGAACAAAACTCCAACTTGTCACTTCGAATGGAGTGAGAAGTCAAATAAAGAAGAGAACACAACGTAGAGCAGCTTTGTGTGATTTCTCTCTACGCTTAAAAGCACAAACTTTTGAGAAAAAGTTATTAAAAAACATAAAAAACCTTACAAAACTCAAAAACAGATCTCTTCGGAATTTTGGGAGAAATCACTTTAAAGTGACCACACGAAATAAATAACTTTACTTAAACAATTTTGGAGCACAGCCTATAAACAAAAAACTCGAAGCCATTCGCTTCGAGTTTTTTGTTTTTATAAAAAGGTCTAACTAAATTAGTAATCTAATTTCTTAATATAGCTTAACTTCTCTTTCCAAAGAGCTAAATCTACCTTAAACTCCTCTACTCTATTTCTTACATTTAACACCAAAGGATTATCTGCTTTCGCATTAGAAAAGAAACCTAAATTGTTTTCTAATTGCTGAATTTCTTTAACAACTTCATCAATTTTCTTTCTAACAAACATTTGCTCAGAATCTAACTTTCTAACATCGTTATCTGCTGCAAGGCTATCTACAACATGTGTAAACTTTAACATTGCAACTTCATTCTTATCTAAATCTAAACCTCCTAAAGCTCTATCTATTAATTTATTAAACTTACCATCTATATGCCTAGCGTTTCTTGGCAATACACCTAATTCTCTCCAGTTATTTATAACTTCAAAAATTTCGTCTTTCGTAGGTTCTTTTAACTCTTTTATTGTTTCTAAAAATGCTTTTTTAGCATCTACAACTTCTTGTTGTTCTTTATTTAAAGAGTTCTTTTGTTCGTGATATCTATCAAAATAATGGTTACAAGCTGCTTTAAAACGTTTCCAAATATCATCAGAAAATTTACGAGGTACATGACCAATTTTTTTCCAATCTGCTTGTATTTTCTTTAAAGTATTTGTCGAAGATTCCCAATCATCACTTTCTTTTAAAGATTCTGCAAGTTCAATTAACTCCATTTTCTTCTTTAAATTCTCTTGCTGATCATTTTTTTCATGTTTGTAAAACACATTTTTAGCACTATTAAATTTCTTTGTAGCCGCTTTAAATTTTTGCCAAACTTCTTCACTTTTAGAATACGGAAGCTTACCAGCATTAAAATACTCTTGTCTTAATTCTTCTATATCTTTAATACTTTTTTGCCAATCGTTATGCGTTTTATTATTAGCCGTATCATAAGCATTTAGCTTTTCAACCACCACTAATTTCTTTTCTATAATTTCTTGGTGTTTAGAACGCATTTCTCTAAAATGATCATGTCTTCTATCATGAATTTTTTTAGTAGCTTTACTAAATGTTTTCCATACATCTTCCCTCATTTCTTGAGAAACAGGTCCAATATCTTCTTTCCAAATTTTATGTAAATTCTGAAGTTCTTTAAAAGCAATATTAATATCTGGTTCTTCTGCTAATGCATTTGCTTTATCAATGATTTTTAATTTTTCTTCTAAATTATGTTTAAAATCTAAATCTCTAAAATCATTACTTAAATGTAGTAAATCGTAAAAACGCTCTACATGATGATGAAATGTTTTCCAAGTATCATTGTAGTGGTTTTTAGAAACAGGACCAATCGTTTTCCAAGAATCTTGCAACTCTCTAAAACTTTTATACATGGTTGCTGTATCTGCATTTTCAATTAAATCTTTTAATTGCTCAATAACAGAAAGTCTTTTTTCTAAATTAGAAGACAATTGCTTATCTAAATCGTTATAATGAGCATCTCGCTGTTTTTTGTAATCAGACAACAGCGTATTATAATCAGCTTTTATAGGGCTAGAAAATTGAAAATCAATAGAATTACCACCTTCTTCTAAAAAAGCAGCTTTCTTTTCTGCTAAAAGAGCACCAAATTGTTGGTTAAAAGCACTTTTAATACCTTCTACTTGGTTTTTAATTTTTTGAACAGGGTTATCAGAAAGTGTTTTTTTAAGTTCTGCAACTAAATCTTCTAAAGATAATTTAGAGTAATCTACCGCATCAGATTCTTCCTCTTTCTCGGTATCTTTTTCAGCATCTACAGCAATAGATTTCTCTATTTCCTCAACAGCAACAACGGTATCATCCGTATCCTTTATAATTTCTTCAACTTCAACTTTTGAAGTTTCATTTACAACTTCTACTATTTTCTTTTCCGTCTTTTCAACGTTTTCATCGTTATTTTCTAACATATCTACAATGTTTAAGGTCTACTATAATACACTATTATATATCTTATAAAGATACAGACAACTTACTAAATCTACAAACTATCTAACTATAAAAATATAGCGTTTAATTATTTTTTGGGCGTTCCCTTGCAGGTCGGGCTTTCCTTTACAATCTTTTTATTCATACTTCATAAAAAGGATTTCCAATGCAATCCCTAACGCGCTAACTTGCCAACAAAAATAGAACTCCTATACTTTCATACAATTTTTGTTACGTATTCCAAATTCTCCAAGATTCTTCTGCTTGTAACTGCAACATTTCATATCCATTTTTAATAGTTGCTCCTTGTGCTTTTCCTTTCGCTAAAAAAGTAGTTACTTCTGGATTGTAAATTAAATCGTATAACAAATGGTTTTCTGTAATAAACTGATATGGAATATCTGGACATCTATCCGTATTTGGCGAAGTACCAACTGGTGTAGAATTGATAATTATCTGATACTTTTCCATAACAGTTTCCGTTAAATCTTGATACGAAATTTCTTTTTTACCTTCTGGGTTTCTAGAAACAAATTTAAATTTAATATCATTCTTTTTTAAAGCATACGCAATGGCTTTAGAAGCACCACCAGTACCTAAAATTAAAGCTCTTTTATGCTGTTTTTTTATCAACGGAAATATCGATTTTTCAAAACCAACCACATCAGAATTATAGCCTTTTAGGTTTCCTCTTTTAGTAAATTTAATAGTATTAACCGCACCGATTTCTTTTGCCGTTTTATCTAATTTATCTAAGTATTTCATTACAACTTCCTTATAAGGAATGGTAACATTAATACCTCTTAGTTTATCTCCTCCTTCTTCTATTAAGGACGGAAAATCTTCTATTTTTGGTATGTCAAAATTAACATACTTACATTTTTTTAAATCCAGTTTTTCAAACTTTTCTGTAAAATAACCACGCGAAAAAGAGTATTCAATATCTTTTCCTAATAAACCAAAAACTTTATTTTTTCTTTCTTCCATAAAAATCTATTGCTAAAATTAACAAAATACCTATTGCTATATAAAACATAGCAAACCACGTTTCTGTATTCGAAAAATCAGGAACAAATCGTTCGTAATTTTCTACTATTTTATTTCCTTTTTTATCAATTAAATAACTACCGTCTGTTTGTAAATAAATTACTTTTTTCCAAGGCCAAACAATCCCCAAAGAACCGGTAATAAAACCAATAATAAGTGCATTTACAATTTGATGCCAACGTTTTAAAACATATCCTAAAACATGGCTAATAGAAACCAAACCGAAAGCAGAACCTGCTGTAAAAACACCAATTATCTTTAAATATCTTATTTTAATTGGATCTGACAAAACTTTAAAATCTCCTGATAATAAACTTGCAATTACACTAGATAATACGTTTACAGAATCTACCAATAACAAAACATAATTTCCTAAAAGGATTAAAATAAAAGACCCAGAAAGCCCAGGAAGTGTCATACCAGAAACCCCTATAATTCCGCAAACAAAAACAAACCAAAGATTGTCATTTTCTGTTGCTGGTGTTAAAAAGCTTATTCCTATTCCTATAGTAGCTCCAATAATTAAGGAAAGTATATTTTTAAAATCCCAATCTCCAAAGTCCTTACCAATATAGTAAATAGAACCTATTATCATTCCAAAAAACCAACTCCAAACATACAACTCAAAGTTTGCCAAAAAATAATCTAAAACTAAAGAAACACTAAAATAACTAAAGATACTCCCGCCCATTATTAATAGCAAAAATGGGCCATTTACATAGCTGTAAAAGCTTTTAAAACGACCATTAAAAAGTAATTTAAAAGCTTTTAAATTTATCTTTCTAAACGAATAAATTAACTCTTCATAAAAACCAAGCACAAAAGAAACAGTTCCGCCAGAAACTCCGGGAACCTTGTTTGCAGCTCCCATAGCCAACCCTTTAAAAAAGAGGCTTAATTTCTGTAAAAAAGTTCTTTCTTTTACCATTTATTTTTTATCCACTGCTAATCTTTCCATTCCTAAAATAAGTACAAAACCAACAACAGCCAATACAATTGCCATGGTTAATTCTGCTTCTCCACTAAAAGAAAAAGGACTTACACTTTGTTGATTAAAGGGTACTTCTACTCCATGAGAATTTGTACGCCATGTTAAGGTTTCTTTCCAAGGCCAAATTTTATTTAAAGAACCAATTATAAAACCAGTTAAAGCTGCTAATGTGATATTTTTATAATGTTTAAACAACCATTTTAAAACACGAGAAAAAGTTAATAAACCAACAACTGCACCTGCCATAAACACTAAAATTGTTTTAAAATCTTTGTTATTTAAAGCATCCAAAACGGGCTTATATGCACCTAATAATACTAAAATAAAAGAACCTGAAATTCCTGGTAAAATCATTGCACAAATTGCTATTGCTCCTGCAAGAAATATAAATAAAGGAGAAGAATTTTCTGAAACTAAAGGATTTAAAGTTGTAATATAATAGGCTAAAAAAGCTCCTAAAACTAATACTATAAAAGAAATAACGTTCCATTTTGTAATTTGTTTTGCTATGTAAATAATACTAGCCAATACCAAACCAAAAAAGAACGACCATAATAAAATAGGCTCATTCTCTAATAAATATTTAATAACTTTTGCAAGAGAAATAATACTTATAAATATCCCTATAAATATCGAAGCTAAAAAGTTTCCGTTTAGTTGTGTCCAAGCAGCTTTTACCCCATCTTGTTTTAAGGTCTTAAATAAACCCAGATTTACGTTGCTAATAGAACCTAATAATTCTTCATAAATACCAGAAATAAAAGCAATTGTACCTCCAGAAACGCCAGGAACCACATCTGCTGCTCCCATAGCCATTCCTTTTAAACCAATAACTATATAGTCTTTTATATTTCTACTCATTTTAAGTTTCTTTTTTTAGAAAAACGAAGATAATAGAAATTTGAGAAAGATTAAGAAAAGCTTAGTTATTTCAAGTATTTCAAATCAAAAAAAAGCAATATCCATATTTTATAATTCCTTTTTTAACCTTACCTCTTTTTTTGCTCTTAATTTTAAAGAGATAGCGGCAATCACAAAATAAATAATTGTTAGAAACCATAAATGATTCCATTCTTTTACTACATCTAAAAAGGAAGCTTCCATTTGCGTTAATTTTACAAAGCCATTCATACCTGGTGTTGATGGAATTATTTCTGATATAAATTTAAAAAACGGCGTAAATCCTTCCGCAGGAAAAGACAATCCGCTTAACATTAATGACGGAATAGAAAGCAACACTAAAAAAACAATAGAATCTTCTCTTCTTTTAAAAAAGGAACTGATAGAAATGCCTAAAAATACTACAGAAAATATATACGGAATTATAAATACATAGATGGTAAATAATGAAGAACGTACTGGAATTCCGAATATAGAATAAACAATTCCAACTTGAATTGGAATAATTACCAAATAAATTAAAGTATATAAACAAGCTTTTGCCAATAAAATAACTATTACACCTCCTTTATGTAATATTCTTGGAAATTCTGTATGCGTACTTATGGTTTCTCTTCTAGAACCACTTAAAAGTCCAATTCCCATCAACAATACCAATTGAATAATCAACGCCGTTAACATTGGTATTAAATAGGTTGCATACCCAGAATTTGTATTAAATAAACTGGTAGATATTGCTTTTATTGGTGTATAATTTTTCTGAGCCTCATCTAAAGATACACCTTTCGCCATCTCTTTTTTTATTGCTATTCCTGCACTAAAATATCCACTAACCGTAGTTACATCTCCTAAAACACGTTTGTAAAACAACATATTTGCAGCATCAGAAAAAGTTGTAATCGTAGTTTGTTTACCACTTCTAATATCCTTTTCAAAATTCTTTGGAATCATAACAATACCTTGAACTTTTCTAGAATAGTAAGCTACCTTAGCTGCTTCTAAATCTGTGAATTTGGTTATTGTTTTTGTACCCTCAGTAGCTTCTAACATAGCAATATAATCTCGACTCATTTTGGTACCATCTTGGTTTACGATGGCTACAGGAACTTCTTTAATTATCTGATTAGAGTATATATACGTATACACTACTAAAATAAGTAGTGTTACAGATAAAAAAGTACTTACTACCGCTTTATCCGATTTAATTGAATTCCATTCTGTTCTAAACGTATTCCAAAATGAGATTTTTCCTTTATAATATGATTTATAGTAATTCTTCATTTTAAATGTTATGCTTAAAACTACCTTTTAAAAACAATCTTTTTAATTTAAACCAACTTAAAAAAATTGGCACAATACATAAAACAACTAAGATAATTATTGATTTTAAAGAATAAAATGCTGGAAATCCTCGCTGTGATTGGTCTAATAATAATTCAAAAAAATGTGTAAATGGAAAAATCTGACTTAACCATTGCAATATTTTTGGCATTCCAAAAATTGGAAATGTAATCCCTGAAAAAGATAGACTTACTGCACCAAAACCAGAACCAATTGTTAAGGCTTCCCTAAAACTACTACCTACCGAAATAAAAAACAAAGCGAATGATTGATTGGCTAATATTAATAAAAGTAACCCAACAAGTACCATTATTTTACTTCCAGAAAACGGAAAATCTTGCCAAACATACATACTTAACAACGTAACAATACCTACCAACAAAAACCAAATTGTATAAGGTAACACTTTTCCTAAAATAATAGCAGGCATACTACCGTTTGCAATGCTTAACAACTTATTTCCTTTACTAAACTTTAAATCTGCTCCAAAACAATAAATAGTGGTTAACATCACAAATAACTGAAAAAACATTGTTAAAAACCCGGTATTTAAATAATAAGAATAATTTGTATACGGATTAGACAATACATGATTATTAGCTTTTATAGGTTGATAATTTACCAATGCTTGTTGCATTGAAACTCCTTTTTTACGTTGCTTTTCTATATTTACACCTGCCGATATTGTACCAATAACTTTCCGAAAGGCTTTATACTCTAATCCTCCAGCCAATAACAAATTACTATTATATTGATTGATAATATTTACTTGTTTACCACTTTTTAAATCTGCTTCAAAATTCTGAGGAATGGTAATAACACCATACGCTTTTCCCAACCGAATTAATTCTTCTCCCTTTTGTTGATTCAAAGGAAAAAAACCAATTTTAATCTCTGGAGCGGCATCTAATTGCGCAATTACATTTCTAGACGTTGCCGTATGATCTAGATCTACAATAGCTACAGGTAAATCTCTGGCAACACCTTCACTTAAAAGCGCATTGAAAAACAAAATAGAAACAAAAGGCAATATTATGGCAAGCATAAAGGACGACTTGCTATTAAATAACAGCGCTATTTCTCTTTTTGCAATCCGTAAAGAGGGTTTCATTTTACTCATTAAATTGAGAATAATCAATTAAAATACTCATTCCTGGTCTTAATGCTACTTCTTTTGTAAGTGGTGCAGCTTTAATTTCAAACGTTCTCACATCAAAATCTCCGGTTGCTTTTGTTGCATTCCAAGTTGCATAATCACCCAAAGCAGCTACGTAATACGTTTTAAATTGTACCTTTTTATTATTTAAAGCAGGAATCGTTGCTTCAAAAACACCCTCTTTTTTAAAATTGAAAAGACTGGTTTCTTTAATATTTAAAATAGCATAACTATTAGCCAAATCTACCAAATGAACCACAGGATATCCTGCTCCTATTAATTCTCCTTCTTCTGGTAAAAAATTAAGAACTTCTGCATCTATAGGTGCAATAATATTACGTTCATTTTTATAACCTTCTAACTCAGTTAAAGCACCATCGGCTTGTTTAACCAAAGCAGAAGCAGCTTCTATATCTTCATTTCTAGCACCTTTCTTTGCCATTTGATACATACTTAACGCAGCTTCTTGGTCTTTTAAGGCAACTTCTTTTTTTGCAAATATTTCATCTCGTTGCTGTTCTGAAATCACACCGTCTTTAAATAAGTTTGCCATACGTGTGTATGTTTTACTCATTACATTGGCAGCTGCCGTTGCTTTTTCATAGACACTTTTTGCAGCTCTAATTTCTTCTGATCTTGCTCCGTTTTGTGCTTTACTTTTTTGGGCATTTGCAGCATCTCTTAACGCTAAAGCTTGTTGCTCTTTTGCCATAATTTCTGGACTTAAAAGCGTTGCTAATAATTGTCCTTTTTTCACACTTTCTCCTTCTTTCACTTCAAAAGAATTAATACGTGTAGGTATTTTAGAAGACAAATAAATTTCTTTTGCTTCTATTCTACCTTGTAAAATAACAGATTTAGGTTTCGTTAAAAACCACACGCCTGTAAGTACTATAATTGAAATAATTACAACACCAATTAATGACTTTATAAATTTTGGATTTCTCATTTTACTATTAATTTTGATTTAAGAACGCTGCTGTTTTTCCTGTAAGTACCATTAACTCTCCGTAAGCTACATTGTACTCGTATAAGGCTTTTATTTTATGTAATTTAATTTCTGATAATTTTAAAGTAGCATCCACAACTTCTAAAGAAGTTCCGGTTCCTTCTTCAAAAGCACGTGTTCTCATAAATTTTAATCTATTTGCCAATGCTTCATCAGCATTTAAACTTTCGTATTGTTCTAGTTCTTTTTGCATGGTATTGTAGAGCTTTTCGGTATACGTAGTTAAATTTAGTCGCGCTTGTTTATCAAGTTCTTCAACTTGAGAAATTTTATATTTTGATGCTTTTATTTTATGTTCTCTTTGAAAACCATTAAACAACTCCCACTCTACACCAACACCTACAAACCATTTTGTATCTACTAAAGGTAAATTATCTTTCCAAAGAATGTATTTTCCAGAAACTCCCACTTTCGGAAAATAATCACTATTTTCTACTTGAACGCCTACTTTTGCTAACTCATGATTTTTTTCAATGATTTTTAACTGTTCATTATCAGACAACATATCATTGGTAAACTCTTGCAAAGGTTTTACAATTGTGGGTTTCGTAAATTCACTATTAAGTCCAGAAATTGAATTTACTCCTATTAAATTCTGCACTGCAGTTGTAGCTAAATCAACGTCTTTTTTAGCAGCTAACAATTCTCTGTTTGCATTAGACAAGGCTACCTTAGCGTTTAAAGTTTCTACTTCCGGAATAATTCCGTTTTCGAAAAACTTATTTGCTTGGTTATTATGCAACAAAATAACGTTATACACTTCTTGTCTTAATTGTACAGCTTCTTGCGCTAATTTTAACTTAAAAAAGTAATTTATTAAATTTATAGTTAATTCATCTTCTTTTATTTTATGCTTGGTTTCTGATAATGCTAATTTTATTTCTGATGCCTTATTGGCTGCATTTATTTTTCCTCCAGCATAAATTGGCATCGATACATTTGCTGTTGCAAAACCTAAGTTTTTTTCTTGCAAAGTAAAATCCCAATCACCTAAAACTGCAGTAGGGTCTGTTATACCTAATAAACCACCCACCGTATTTTTTTGCTCATTTAAGTCTGCAGTAATATCTTTATCTAAGTGCATATAAGTACCAGAAACACTAACCGTTGGTAAACGCAATCCCTTTGTAGCTTTGTGTTCTTCTTCCATCTCCTTTACTTCAAAGTTAGATGCTTTTACGTTTCCGTTTTTAGACAACATTAAATCATACGCTTGCCTTAATGTAATATCTTGTGCGTTTGTAAACGTTGTTATAAAACATAATACAAAGGAGAAAAACACTCCTATTCTATTCAATTTCATTTATTTAATTTTTATATTGATATTCATTTATTTTAAAATATTTAAAATATTTTTAGTTAATTTATCTACATCATTGATAGTTACTTCTTGTTCTCCAAAAATATTTTTTCGTGTAAAGTTGATATAATCTACCGCATATACTAAAATGTGATAATGCAATTGATAAACGGTGGTATCCTCTGAAATTTCTCCAGATTTAACTCCAATATTTTTAATTTTTATGATTAAATCGGCACTCTTATGTTTAATTTCATCCGAAGCAAAAAAGTTTTCATTGTGTAATAATTGATAAAAAAACTTCGAAGCATTCGGCTCTTTCAAAAAATAACTAATTCTATTTTTAATAAATGTTTGAAGTAATGGTTTAATACTATTTTGGTTTAATGCCAATAAATTTTCTAACTCATTATAAAGAAAATCTACCTTGTCATGAAATAATTCGTTTATTAAATCTTGTTTTCCGGCATACGTTCTATATAAATAGCCACCACTTACATTTGCTTTTTTAGCAATCATTGCTATAGTAGTAGATTCTATCCCTTTTTCTACAATTGTACGCATCGTAGCTTCTTTGATTCTTGCTATTTTATCCTCATCAATTTTACGTGCCATGCTTTAAATAATTTGCGTCAACAAAGTTATGAATAAATGTTCATTCATTTAAATAATAATCATTTATTTTCTGAAAAAATTAACGTATCCACTCAGAGATATAAGTTAAATATAAAGTTTACTACACAAAAAAACATCCAAATTATTGAAAAAAATTCAACATAAATGGATGTTTTTAAGAAGTTATATACTTGTATTTTATTTATTCAAATACATTTTACGTCTAGAGTATAAATTATAAAAATCATCATCTTTTAAGTTATCTATAAACAAGATACTCTCTCCTGTTGATTTCATTTCTGGGCCTAATTTTTTGTCTACATTAGGAAACTTGTTAAAAGAAAATACAGGTTGCTTAATTGCAAAACCATCTAAATGCGGTTTAAAATCGAAATCTGTTACTTTCTTTTCTCCTAACATTACTTTTGTAGCATAATTTACATATGGTTCTTTATATGCTTTTGCTATAAAAGGTACTGTTCTAGAGGCTCTTGGGTTTGCTTCAATAATATAAACAATATCATCTTTAACTGCAAACTGAACGTTTATCAAACCTACCGTTTTTAGTTCTCTCGCAATTGTAAAAGTATGGTCTTTAATTTGTTGCAACACAAATTCACCTAAATTAAAAGCAGGTAACGTAGCATTAGAATCTCCAGAATGAATTCCACAAGGTTCTATATGTTCCATAATACCTATAATATACACATTACCATCGGCATCACAAATGGCATCTGCCTCTGCTTCTATGGCACCATCTAAATAATGATCTAACAATAATTTATTACCAGGCATTCTTCCCAATAAATCAACTACATGTTTAACAAGTTCTTCTTTGTTGATGACAATTTTCATTCCTTGTCCTCCTAAAACATAAGAAGGTCTTACCAAAATAGGGAAATCTAATTCATCTGCTAAAGCCAAAGCTTCATCTGCTGTTTCTGCGATACCAAATTCTGGATAAGGAATATTATTCCTTTTTAACAATTCAGAGAAAAGTCCTCTATCTTCCGCTAAATCTAATGCTTCAAAAGAAGTTCCAATTATTTTAACTCCATATTTTGTTAACTTTTCGGCTAACTTTAAAGCAGTTTGTCCACCTAATTGTACAATAACTCCTTCTGGTTTTTCATGACGAATAATATCATAAATATGTTCCCAAAAAACAGGCTCAAAGTATAATTTATCTGCCGTATCAAAATCTGTAGAAACCGTTTCTGGATTACAATTAATCATAATCGTTTCATAACCACATTCTGCAGCTGCTAAAACACCATGTACACAACAGTAATCGAACTCAATTCCTTGTCCAATTCTATTTGGTCCAGAACCTAAAACGATGATTTTCTTTTTATCAGTTACAATACTTTCGTTTGCAATTGTAATTTGTCCGTCTGCAGTTTCAATCTCATTTTCAAAAGTTGAATAATAATAAGGAGTCTTTGCTTTGAATTCTGCAGCACAAGTATCTACTAATTTAAAAACACGTTGTACTTTTAATTCTTCTCTTTTAGTATATACTTCACTTTCTAAACAATCCAACATATGCGCTATTTGTCTATCTCCGTATCCTTTTTGCTTCGCTTCTAGTAATAAATCTCTTCCTAAAGTATCAATGTTATAGGTAGAAATTTCTTTTTGAAGTTGAAATAACTCTTCATATTGCTTTAAATACCACATGTCAATTTTTGTGATATCATGAATCTGAGTTAATGGAATTCCAATAGCAATTGCATCATAAATTGCAAAAACACGATCCCAACTTGCGTAGGTTAATTTTTCTATAATTTGGTTATAGTCTGTGTATCCCTTTCCATCTGCACCTAAACCATTTCTTTTAATTTCTAAAGACTGCGTTGCTTTGTGTAATGCTTCTTGAAAAGAACGTCCAATCCCCATTACCTCTCCAACAGATTTCATTTGTAAACCTAAAGTTCTGTCTGAACCTTCGAATTTATCAAAATTCCAACGTGGTATTTTTACAATTACATAGTCTAATGTTGGCTCAAATAAAGCCGATGTAGATTTTGTAATTCCGTTTTGTAACTCATCTAATGTATACCCAATGGCTAATTTTGTAGCTACTTTTGCAATAGGATATCCTGTTGCTTTAGACGCTAAAGCGGATGAACGAGAAACACGAGGATTAATTTCAATGGCAATAATATCTTCTTTTTCGTCTGGTGAAACTGCAAATTGCACATTACAACCACCTTCAAAATCTCCAATAGAACGCATCATTTTAATAGACATGTCACGCATTTTCTGAAAAGTTCTATCAGAAAGTGTCATTGCCGGTGCTACGGTAATAGAATCTCCGGTATGAATTCCCATCGGGTCCATATTTTCGATAGAACATATAATGACAACATTATCGTTTTTATCACGTAATAATTCCAACTCGTATTCTTTCCAGCCCATCATCGCTTTGTCAATCATCACCTCATGTATTGGTGATGCTTCTAAACCGAAACTTAAAAGTTGGTCAAAATCTTCTGCTTTGTAAACAATAGAAGCTCCTGCCCCACCCAAGGTATAAGAAGAACGAATTACTAAAGGAAAGCCAAATTCTTGTGCAATTTCTTTACCTTTTAAAAATGAAGTTGCTGTTGCTTGAGGCGCCATAGGCACATCAATCTTTAACATTAACTCTCTAAATTGCTCTCTATCTTCAGTAATATTAATGGCATCAATGTCTACACCAATTAATTTCACATTAAAATCTTCCCAAATGCCTTTATCATCTGCTTCAATACAAAGATTTAATGCAGTTTGTCCACCCATTGTTGGTAAAACAGCATCAATTTGTGGATGCTCTTTTAAAATTTGAATGATTGATTTTGTTGTTAAAGGCAACAAATAAATATGATCAGCCATTGAAGGGTCTGTCATAATTGTTGCAGGATTAGAGTTAATTAGAACAGTTTCGATTCCATCTTCTCTTAAAGAACGTAGTGATTGTGAGCCAGAATAATCAAATTCACATGCTTGTCCAATAACAATTGGTCCAGATCCAATAATTAAAACTGATTTGAGGTCTTTTCTTTTTGGCATTGTAAGTTGTTGTGTTATTTAGTTTTACAAAAATAGTTAGTGTTTGGGTATAAAAAAAGGTGTTACTTAAAAAAAGTAACACCTTATATTAACAATTGTTAATCATTTATTTTTTATGTCTAGTTTCCGTAGAAACAGAAATTTTCTTTCTTCCTTTAGCTCTTCTTCTAGCTAAAACCTTTCTACCATTAGCAGAAGCCATTCTTTCCATGAAACCATGTTTATTTCTTCTCTTTCTCTTTGACGGTTGGTAAGTTCTTTTTGGCATTATCTGTATTTTTAAATGTCTTGTATTATTATTTTACTGCTTAAAATTCTACTCATTTAAAGCGTTGGCAAATATACAACTGTTTTTATTTATGGCAAACACTATTTTAAAAAAAAATCAAAAAATATTACTTTATCTTTTTAAGAGGTTTTTTCATTGTATTTTCAGCTAAACTATAAAAGTTTTTATAATTTGAAATTGGTTGTGGTCTTAGCGCTCTTGTCTGCATATCTTTATTTTCTATAATAAAAACTTCGTCTTTGCAATTCATATAAAACAAAATACCTCCATTTATTAAATCAATAATTTTCACAAAAGACATCGCATCAGCATTAGAATCATTGAACCGTCCTTTACTATTCTAAGCAAAAGAAACATCATTCAGATCTTTTAAATATAACCTTTTTGTTAAAATCACATAATCTATATCTGTATTCTCTTTTAAAAAGGTTATCTTTTATCAGTAATCTGATATCCTAAATAAAAGAAATAATTAATTTTCCTTTTTTATTTTTGAAACCTTTCTTTAAAAAAATATTGTTATCTAATTAATCTTAAATAAAGTTGACTAAATACTCTAAATTAGTTAAGTTTTTAAAAGAGTAATGTTTCTAATGTAAATAAGAAAAATACCCAATACATAAACCCAATTTGTAATTAAAACTTATTCAATTCTTCTAAAAATTCTTTTAAAACTCTTTTTTATCAACTGTTGTTCACTTTTATAAGTGGATATTCTAGAGTCATTTTCATAACTATTTGTATCAAAATTAAAGTTTTCATCATCATAAACCACACTTTTACATCTCATTTCTATTAAAACATTGTTATTTTTAATGTCAAAAATTTTAACAAAAACCACAGAACCTCCTAAAACATTAGATCTGTATTTTAAAGAATCATATTGCGGATCATTTGATTTATTTATTAAATCCGGAGTCAGTATTTTAGATAAGATTATATAATCTAAATCAGTTGTTTTTTGCAAAAGTTCAATATTTTCTTTTGTGAGTTCGTATTCTATCGTAAAAGGAATAATTATTTTATCATCAGAGGTTTTATAACTTTCTTTTGTAAACACATTATTCCCTAATTTCTTGGAGACAAAATTTACTAATTGCTCATTATAATCATCACCAATAAATGCATTAACGCTCAGTTGAGTTGTATTTAATAAATAGCGAGCACTTTTATGATGGTCTAATTGTGTATTAAACCATAAATTATTAAAAGTAAAATTTGCTGATTTACGCTGAAATACTTTTGGAAAAATAATAGCACAGCTTGAAAACATTAAAAGACTTAATATTAGTAAGGTTTTTTTCAAAATATTTTTTTTTATTTTAAACAATTCAAAAACTATTGCAATTTATACTATTTTAAATAGAAGAAATATAAAAATAAATACCAATTTTTATTTGCCATAAATATTAGAGTTAGTACTTTTGCGCAAACCTAAGAATACCATGAGTAATACTAAATACGTTTTTGTAACAGGAGGCGTAACATCATCGCTTGGAAAAGGAATTATTGCTGCATCATTAGCAAAATTACTACAGCAAAGAGGCTTTTCTGTAACTATCCAAAAACTAGACCCTTATATTAATATAGACCCAGGAACTTTAAATCCGTACGAACATGGAGAATGTTATGTTACAGATGATGGAGCTGAAACAGACTTAGATCTAGGTCATTATGAGCGTTTTTTAAACATTCCTACCAGTCAATCTAATAACGTAACTACAGGTAAAATTTATCAATCTGTAATTAATAAAGAACGTAGAGGTGATTTTTTAGGAAAAACGGTACAGGTTATACCACATATTACCGATGAAATTAAACGCAGAATCCAAATTTTAGGGGAAACTGGTGATTATGACATTGTAATTACAGAAATTGGTGGAACAGTTGGTGATATTGAATCTTTACCTTATGTAGAGTCGGTAAGACAAATGCTTTGGGAAAAAGGAGAGGAAAATGCTATTGTTATACATTTAACATTGGTCCCTTATTTAGCTGCTGCTGGTGAGTTAAAAACAAAACCTACGCAACACTCTGTAAAAATGTTAATGCAAAGTGGTGTAAGTCCAGATATTTTAGTGTGTAGAACAGAACATGAAATTTCTGACGACATTAAACGTAAACTAGCATTGTTTTGTAATGTTAAGCAAGATGACGTTATTCAGTCTATTGACGCAGAAACTATTTATGACGTACCTAATTTAATGTTAGAACAAGGTTTAGATACCGTTGTTTTAAATAAATTAAAGCTTTCTTCTAAAGGAGAACCAGAATTAAAAGTTTGGAACGAGTTTTTAACCAAACATAAAAACCCAAAACACGAAGTAGAAATTGCCTTAATTGGTAAATATATTGAGTTGCAAGATTCTTATAAATCTATTACAGAAGCTTTTATTCATGCAGGTTCTACGCATGAAACAAAAGTAAAAGTACGTTGGGTACATTCTGAAAATTTAACACCTAAAAATGCTGAGAAAAAACTAAAAGGTGTAAATGGTATTTTAGTAGCTCCTGGTTTTGGTGATAGAGGTATTGAAGGTAAAATTAGAGCAGTAAGATATGCAAGAGAAAATAATATTCCTTTCTTCGGAATTTGTTTAGGAATGCAAATGGCAGTGATTGAATTTGCTAGAAATGTATTAGGTATAGAGAATGCTAGTTCTACAGAAATGAATAAAAGCACCAAAGAACCTATTATTAATTTAATGGAAAGCCAAAAAGGGGTTACCGAAAAAGGAGGTACCATGCGTTTGGGGGCTTGGGATTGTGAATTGAAAAAAGATTCTAAAATATTTAAAGCCTATAAAACTGAATTGATAAGCGAACGTCACAGACACCGTTTTGAGTTTAACAATGCTTATTTAGAACAAGTTGAAGCTGGCGGAATGAAAGCAACAGGGTTTAACCCAAAAACAGGGTTGGTAGAAGTTGTAGAAATACCTTCGCATCCTTGGTTTGTTGGTGTTCAATATCACCCAGAATATAAAAGTACCGTTTTAAAACCGCATCCTTTATTTGTAGATTTTATTAAAGCAGCTTTAAAACAGTCTAAGATTTAAAATTCTAACTTTTAAATTAACACATAGCATCATAGGATATTTAACCTATGCTTCTATGTGTTAAAAAAATATAATCTTACTATTTAAAAAGAGAACATCATATTTGTAAAAAAAAGGAATACTATTTGAACTATTAGTAGGTATAACATTTAAAGTAGCAAAAACGATATAAAGCTTCTTTTTCACTACATTTGTCGCGTTTTAATCAAAAGATATTTTTGATTAAATGACAAATTGACATTTTAAAATAACACATGGAACAAAAAAAATTCGATATCAATTCTTTTATTGGAATGGTACTATTAGGAGGTATTTTATTATACTGGATTAACACTAACAAACCAGATGAAACAATTGATACTCCTACGAATACAGAGCAAGTTGTAGAAACTACAAACAATACAACTAATACTTTAACAGAAAACACACCTGTTTTTGAAAATGACTCTTTAAAACAAGTTGCTTTTACAGATAAGTTAGGCGCATTTGCACAAAGTGCGATTAATGGAAAAGAAGGAACTTCTGTTCTAGAAAACGAATTGGTTAAATTAATTATTAGTAACAAAGGAGGACAAATTATAGAGGCTGAAATTAAGAATTATAAAACCTATGATTCCTTGCCTTTATACATGATAAAGAATAAGAACGCCTCTTTTAATATTAATTTTGGAACTACAGATAGTAGAATTTTAAATACTAAAGATTTATTCTTTGAGCCAACCATTACTAAAAATGGAGAAAACACTGTTGTTTCTATGAAGCTAAAAGTGTCTAACACTCAATTTCTTGAATATAGATATGAAATAAAACCAAAAAATTACATGGTTAATTTTGTGGTTCGTTCTCAAGGTTTAAACTCGGTTATTAACTCTTCTAACCCAATTAATTTAAATTGGTCTTTAGATGGTTACAGACATGAACAAAGTTTATACACAGAAAACACCATGTATTCTCATCTTTATTATAAAACAGAAGATGAAGTAGATCATTTAAACGCTGGCAAATCTGAAGTTATTAACGATGTTGACTGGGTTTCTTACAAACAACATTTTTTTATGTCTAATTTATTAACGGATACCCCTTTTAATAATGCAACTATAACTTCTACTGAATTAGTTAAAAATGAGGAAATTGATAGTATTTTTACAAAACGTTATGAGTTAAAGACACCTTTAGAATTAACGAACGGAGAATTAAATTATAATATGAAATGGTTTTACGGCCCTAGTGATTATAATTTATTAAAAACTTTTAAAGGTACAGATTTAGATCAAACAGCAGATTTAGGATGGGGAATTTTTGGCTTCTTAAACAGAAACGTATTCTACCCTGTTTTTAATTTCTTAAAAGGATTTTTATCTAACTATGGATTAATTATTATTTTAATGACCGTTGTTGTTAGAATTATCATGTCTCCATTAGTATATAAGTCTTATTTATCAAGTGCAAAAATGAAGGTGATTAGACCAGAATTAACAGCCTTAAATGATAAATATCCAGGTAAAGAAAACGCAATGAAGCGTCAGCAAGAAACCATGGCTATTCAGCGAAAAGCTGGTGTTAGTATGTTATCTGGTTGTATACCCGCACTATTACAAATGCCTGTATTCTTTGCATTGTTTAAATTTTTTCCAACAAACTTAGCTTTAAGACAACAAAGCTTTTTATGGGCACCAGATTTATCTTCTTACGATATTATCTATAACTTACCTTTTAAGATTCCTGTTTACGGAAATCACGTAAGTTTATTTCCTATACTAGCTTCTGTTGCAATTTTCTTTTACATGAAAATGAACCAAAGTCAGCAAGCAAACATGCAAGCACCTACGCAAGAAGGAATGCCAGACATGGGGAAAATGATGAAGTATATGATTTACTTCTCTCCTATTATGATGTTAGTTTTCTTTAACCGTTATGCAAGTGGATTAAGTTTATACTACTTTGTTTCTAACCTGTTAACGATTACTATTATGTTAGTAATTAAACACTACGTAATTGATGAAGCTAAAATTCATGCTCAGATAGAGGAAAACAAAAAGAAACCGGAAAAAAAGAAAAGTAAATTCCGTCAAAAAATAGATTCTGCTATGAAACAAGCGCAAGATCAACAAGCTGCACAACAGAAAAAAGGAAAAAAATAAGCAGGTACCAACACTTGCTTCAGTTTATAAAAAAACCCAAAACTTAATTGTTTTGGGTTTTTATTGTTTTAAAAAAAGAAAATTTCATGTTATTTCTTTGATTCGAAAAAATAAAAACGACTACTTCCACTTAACTTTAATAAATAATATTTCTTTAAATTAAAAATAACAACCTCACAAAAAAACATTTATACACCAAAAAATTAGCAAACCTACGGAAACCCGTAAGTTTAATTAGAAAAATGAAAGTAACTTTAAAAATTAAAATTGCAAGTTAAACCTTAAGTTAATTTATCTAAAATATTAAACTTATATAGGAAATAAAACACATTAAATTATGTCTGAATAAGCCGAAAAAGGACTTAAAAAAGGAGTAGGTAAAATTTTATAACATTTATCAAATGAAAAAAACTTTTATTATAATAGCTATTACTGCAGCATTAACATCTTGCAAAACAACAAGCTTATATAGTGGCGGTTATGAACAACAAAATCAAACTCAAACAATTTTATCAAGTTCAAATTTTAATGTTTTAGGTAGTTTTACTGGTACTGCTACAGAAAAAATATTGACGGGAAACATAACTAATAAAGAAGGAATTATATCTAGAGCTAAAGCTAAAATGCTAGAAGAAGCAAAAGCTGCTGGTGTAGAATTAATTGGTAGTAGAGCTCTTGTAAATGTATCTGTTGATTTAATTGAAACTAAAAAAAGAATTTCAGCAACTATGACTGCAGAAATAATTGAATTTAAATAAAACAGTATTTCAGTTTTTTTTTAAGGACTACTTGTATTATGAGTGGTCCTTAAAAACTAATTTTAATTTTTGCTAAAAAAGGATCATTATAAATTCCTAACATCCAATTTTATTGATTCTCCGTAATCATTTAAAATTACTTGTAATAATATATTGGCTAAAACCAAAAAAGTCTTTAAAAAAGGGGATTCATTCAGTTTTTTTTTATAATCAGAAAGGCATTTAATATTACTAAAAGCAAGTAAACAGGTCTAGCCCTGATTGAAGTGACATCCTTTTTGTTTTTCACAAAAAGATATAACGGAAAGCAGGAAATAGCTACAAAAAAAAGAAGTTATCTAAAAAAAGATTGACAAAAAATGTCTTTTTAAATAACCTCTTTACTCCTTCATAAACAGATTGCTTCGTAAATTAACAATAACAAAAAGAGTCTAATCTTCCGTTTCTGTTTCTACTTCTGTATCAGTATCTTCTTTACGTTCTTTAAATTTACGAGTTCCTTCGTACAAATCGTACTTCACAAACTTACAGTTTAAATCTCCGTTTTTAAGGGCTATTCTTTTAGAAGTTCTTAGTCCTACACATTTTAAAGCGTCTGTATCCGATGTAATTAACCAAGCTGTAGAGCCAGGGTAATTGTTTTTAAGCGTATCTCCTATTTTCTTATAAAATTCTTCGGTATCTATATTTAAACGCTCGCCATATGGCGGATTGAATAATATGGTAGTGTTACCAAAAACTTCTTTTTTAGAATTAAAAAAGTTAACGTGATGCACACCAATAAACTCATCTAAATTAGCATTTTCTACATTTGCCTGTGCTTTTTGTACTGCAGATGGTGCTTTATCAAATCCCATAATTTTAAAATGAGAAGAACGGATTTTCTTTAATAATGATTCTTGAATGGTAAAATACAAGTCTTCATCATAATCTTTCCAATTCTCAAAAGCGAATAATTTTCTGTTGATGTTTGCCGGAATATGATTAGCAATCATGGCAGCTTCAATTAAAATGGTACCAGAACCACACATTGGGTCTATAAAGTTTTCTTCGCCAGTATAACCAGATAATAAAACCATACCAGCAGCCAAAACTTCGTTTATAGGTGCAATATTAGTAGCGGTTCTATAACCTCTTTTATGTAAAGAATCTCCCGATGAATCTAAAGAAACGGTTAACCACTCTTTATGTATGTGAATATGTACTTTTAAATCTGGGTAATCTAAATCTACATTGGGTCTTTTACTATATTTATGTCTAAAATAATCTGCAATAGCATCTTTAGATTTTAAAGAAATATAATGTGAGTTTGACGTAAAATTCTTAGAATTTACTACGGCTCCGATAGCAAAAGTACCTTCAGTTTCTAAATAGTTTTCCCATTTAATTTTCTGAATTGCCTCATACAAATCTTCTTCATCGTAAATCTTACAAACTTTTATCGGTTTTAAAATTCTTACAGCCGTTCTTAATGCAATATTTGCTTTGTACATAAAACCGGTGTCTCCTCTAAAAGAAACCATTCTAATACCTTCTTTAACATCTTGTGCTCCTAGTTCTTTCAACTCTTTTGCCAACACACCTTCTAAACCGAAAAGTGTTGTTGCCGTCATTTTAAAATCTTTGTTCATACCCATAAAATTGACTGCAAAAATACTATTTATAAATAGGATTTATACTAATTAAGAAATTCATTTTACAGAACGTAAGTTTTGGTTACTTTTACAGACTCTTAGTAAGCAAAACAAACCAATACTTATAAACACAATTATAAGATAATATAAAAAAAGGTATTGCAAAATTACACAGACAAATGAAACAGAAAGATTGGTTTACAGATTGGTTTAACACCCCTTATTATCACACATTATACAAAGAAAGAAACGATGATGAGGCTCAATTGTTTATGAAAAATATTACCTCTTTTTTAAACTTGCCAAAAACAACGCATATTTTAGATTTACCTTGCGGTAAAGGGCGTCATTCTGTATTTTTGAATTCTTTGGGCTATACAGTTACTGGGGGTGATTTGGCAGAAAATAGTATAAATTCTGCTAAAAAATTCGAAAATGATACGTTAAAATTTAATGTGCATGACATGCGCAAACCTTTTCATCATACCTACGATGCTGTTTTTAATCTGTTTACAAGTTTTGGCTATTTTGATGATGATAAGGAAGATATTTTAATTCTAGAAAACATTAAAAAAGGTTTAAATAAAAATGGTTTTTTTGTATTTGATTTTTTAAATGCAGAAAAAGTAAAACTAAATTTAGTAACTAATGAAACAAAGATTGTAGATAATATTACTTTTAAAATTAAAAGAGAGATTAAAGATGGATTTATCTTAAAGCATATTTCTTTTTTTGCTGATGGTGAAGAGCATTCTTACACAGAACAAGTAAAATATTTAGATCTTGCTAAAATGACTACCTTCTTTAATAAAGTTGGTTTTACTATTACATCCGTTTTTGGAGATTACAATTTAAATACATTTAAAGGAAACACTTCCGATCGATTAATTATTATTGCAAAATGAGTTACATCTTATTAATAGTAGCTGTTTTTATTGGTTCTATCTTAGTTTTTATTATAAAACCAAGTAAAAAAATTGTGCGCTTATTATTAGCTTTTAGTGGCGCCTATTTATTAGCTGTTACTATTTTACATTTATTACCAGAAGTTTATTCTGAAACTACAGAATATAAAAAAATAGGTATTTTTATTTTAGTTGGAATTATTATTCAGTCTGTTTTAGAATCTTTTTCTAAGGGAGCAGAACATGGTCATATTCATATTCATTCTGATAACAAAGAATTCCCAACCTTGTTATTTGTTAGTTTATGCATCCATTCTTTTTCTGAAGGCTTACCTATTCATCATAGCGGTGATAACTTATTATGGGCTATTGTGGTTCATAAAATACCTATTGCCATTGTATTAACTACTTTTTTAATTCAGACGAAATATTCTAAAAAAATAACCTATCTTTTTTTAATTGTTTTTGCTTTAATGAGTCCTTTAGGGCTACTTTTAGGAGATAAAATTACTTTTTTTACAACGTATGCTACAGAAATAACGGCCTTAATTATTGGGGTGTTTTTACATATTTCTACCATCATCCTTTTTGAAGGCTCTGAAAACCATAAATTTAACTTACAGAAATTTATAGCTATCGTTTTAGGTGTTTTACTTACCGTTTTTACGTTGTAATGATATTGATTAAAACTGTAGAAATTATTGTACATTTAAAAGTAAGGTATTGTACACAAACTAATGAAAACCAAATTACATATATTTAAAGTTGTAGCTAAACATTTAAGTTTTACAAAAGCTGCTGAGCAATTATATCTTTCTCAGCCTGCCATATCTAAGTCCATTAAAAATTTAGAGCAAGAGTTTAAAACCACCTTATTTATAAGAAAAAGAAACTCGATTGAATTGACAACTGAAGGAAAATCTTTTCTTATTTATACGAATAAAATATTAGCCATTTATGCAGAAATGGACGAAAAATTTCTTCATAAAAAAGATGATTTACCAAATTTTATCAACTTTGGTGTAAGCACCACCTTGTCTAACTACATTATTCCTAAAGTAATAGCCAAATTTAGAACGCAATTTCCTCAAACAAAATTTAACATCATAAGCAATAATTCTGAAAATATTGAAGCCTTAATTTTAAATGAAGAAATAGATTTTGGAATTACAGAAGGAAGTATATCAAACCCTAAATTACATTTTGAGAAATTTATTAAAGACGAAATTGTACTTGTAACAAATGCAAATAATAATACTTTTCAAAAAAGGAATATTGATATAGAAACGCTGCAAAAAATCCCCATGATTGAAAGAGAAAAGGGTTCTGGAACAAAAGTAATTATAGATAGCTTCCTTTTAAATCATAAAATTAAAAAACTTAATTCTGTTGTGTCTTTTAATAGTACGGAAGCCATTAAAAATTATTTATACAATTCAGACCATTACGCCCTACTCTCTATCCATTCTATTTCTGACGATTTGATGAGTAATAAACTGAAAATAATAGACATTAAAGATTTAAGTATTGAAAGGTGGTTCTATTTTGTAAATAGAACTGGATACCTTTCTAATACTTTTGATTATTTTAAAAAATTTACCCGAAACAGCTATAACTTTTAGTTATCTCATATAGCTAATTAATTTGCTTTAAAGTAATTAATACCTGCTACTTTTGTATCAAATAATACACAATGATATGAAAGATTTTATCTCAAAAACAGTTTACTTTCTTCTAGTACTAATTACCCTTTTAGGTTTTGTAAACAGCCCAACAGCATTAATAATTGGTTTTGTATATACCATAATTTTCAATAATCCATTCCAGACATATAGCCACAAAGCTATTCATTATTTACTAAAAATTTCTGTTGTGGGATTGGGCTTCGGAATGTTTATAAAAGAAACTTTAGCTACAAGTAAAGCAGGGTTTGGGCTAACTATTTATTCTATTCTATTAACGGTGACCATTGGTTTATTGTTAACGAGGATTTTAAAAATAGATTTAAAGTTAGGACATCTTATTACCTCTGGAACTGCAATTTGTGGAGGGAGTGCAATTGCTGCTATTTCATCTGTTATTAAAGCAAAAAGTAAAAATATAAGTATTGCTTTAGGAATTGTATTTTTATTAAACTCTATTGCATTGTTTGTATTTCCTGCAGTTGGGCATTTTCTAAACTTAACACAAGAGCAATTTGGTTTGTGGTGTGCAATTGCAATACACGATACAAGTTCTGTTGTTGGAGCTGCTTTAGAGTACGGAGAAGAAGCTTTGCGCATAGCGACTACCGTAAAACTATCTAGAACACTGTGGATTATTCCTTTATCAATTTTTTCAATGTTTCTTTTTAAAACAAAAGGAGAAAAAATTAAAATACCCTATTTTATTCTTCTATTTATTGTAGCTATTATGATAAATAGTTACCACCTTTTACCTGAACCAACTACTAAATTTATTGTTTTAATATCAAAACGATTGTTATTACTAACTTTATTTCTTGTAGGCTCTAGTATTTCTATAAAAGACTTAAAATCTACAGGAATAAAACCAATAATACTGGCACTTACACTGTGGATCTTTATTTCAATATTTTCGTTAGTCTATATATTAAATTAAGATATTTCATAAACACTTAAATAAATTTCAAAAAAAAACTAAGATAAATTTATCTTAGTTTTTTGATTATAATAATTTAGTATAGCCATTAATTAGCCACTTCATTTATAAATTTAATTCGCATTAAGCGCAACTCATCTTCATCATAATCTCCATCAAATTCATCTAGAGCTTCTTGTATGTTATCTGTTTCTGCGTCCATAAAATAATCATGAATTTCTTCTTGCTGATCTTCATCTAACAAATCGTCTAAAGCATAATCTATATTTAATTTGGTTCCAGAAAAAATAATAACTTCCATCTCTTTTATCAACTCACTCATTTCAAGTCCTTTTGATTTAGAGATATCTTCTAAAGGTAATTTTTTATCGGTATTCTGAATAATAAAAAGCTTTAATCCAGAGTTTGTACCGGTACTTTTTACAATTAAATCATCTGGTCTTAGAATATCATTTTCTTCTACATAAGTAGCTATTAGTTTCACAAAATCTTTACCAAATTTTCTTGCCTTCCCTTCACCTACTCCATGAACTGTCGAAAGTTCTGCTAAAGTAATTGGATATTTCAATGCCATATCATCTAATGATGGATCTTGAAAAACAGCAAATGGAGGTACTCCTTGTTTCGAAGCTACCCTTTTACGTAAATCTTTTAATAATTTTACCAACTTATCATCTGCAACACCCCCAGAAGATTTAGCATTTGTTATGATCGTATTATCATTTTCTTCATTATAAGAATGATCTTCCGTCATCATAAAAGAAGTAGGTTTCTTTATAAATTCCGCTCCTTTTTCTGTCAATTTAACAACGCCATATTGCTCTATCTCTTTCTTTATATAATTTACCACCAAAACCTGTCTAATTAAAGCCATCCAATAAAGAGGAGATTTATCTTTTCCGCTTCCAAAAAAGGGTTGTAAATGTGTTTTATGTGATGTTAATAGGGCATTTTCTTTTCCTACAATCGTATTTACAATTTCCTTAGATTTATACTTTTGTAAGGTATTTTTTATAACTTTTAATAAAAGTTGTACATCTTCTTTGGCTTCGTGTTTTTTCTTAGGATTTCTAGAGTTATCATCCATATCTGCTCCATCACCTTTTTCAGCATCAAACTCTTCTCCAAAATAATGCAGTAAATATTTACGTCTATTCATAGACGTTTCTGCATAACCAACCACTTCTTGTAATAATGCATGCCCAATTTCTTGTTCTGCAATTGGCTTACTCGCCATAAATTTTTCTAACTTTTCTATATCTTTATATGCATAGAAAGCCAAACAATATCCTTCTCCATCATCACGCCCTGCACGTCCGGTTTCTTGATAATAACTTTCTAAACTTTTAGGTATATCATGATGTATCACAAAACGAACATCTGGTTTGTCAATTCCCATTCCAAAAGCAATCGTAGCAACTACTACATCACAGTCTTCCATTAGAAACATATCCTGATGCTTCACTCTAGTTTTTGCATCTAAACCTGCATGATACGGAACAGCTTTAATACCGTTTACTTGCAAGATCTGAGCAACTTCTTCAACTTTTTTCCTGCTTAAGCAGTAAATAATTCCAGATTTACCCATTCTTTGTTTCACAAAACGAATAATATCTTTTTCTACTTCTTTTGTTTTAGGTCTTACCTCATAAAATAAATTAGGTCTATTAAAAGACGCTTTAAACCTATTTGCATCCGGAATTCCTAAAGTTTTTAAAATATCTTCTTGTACTTTTTCTGTTGCTGTTGCTGTTAAACAAATAACAGGCACATTATCTATGGCTTTAATAATGTGTTTTAAATTTCTGTATTCAGGTCTAAAATCGTGTCCCCACTCAGAAATACAATGCGCTTCATCAATAGCTACAAAAGAAATTTTTTGCGTTCTTAAAAAAGTAACATATTCTTCTTTTATTAAAGATTCTGGTGCTACATACAATAATTTTGTAATTCCATTAGCAATATCTTCTTTAACTTGAGCTACTTCTGTTTTATTCAAAGATGAATTTAAAACATGCGCCACACCATTATGTTCAGAAATCCCCCTAATTGCATCTACTTGATTTTTCATTAAAGCAATTAATGGAGAAACTACAATAGCAGTTCCTTCTGCCATTAAAGCAGGTAGCTGATAACAAAGTGATTTCCCTCCACCTGTTGGCATTATTACAAAAGTGTTATTATTTTCAACAATACTTTTAATCACTTGCTCTTGGAGACCTTTAAATTTATTAAATCCAAAGAACTTTTTTAGAGGGGTATATAAATCCATTTATATTAAATATTCGTTTAACTTTTAAAACAATTCACAAACATACTATTATATTTGCTCTAACTATTATTTATAGTAAATTTGCTTGTTTCTTAATCTAAAGATATAACTTTTTTTTATTCTGATAAAACACCAAACATTTGAAAAAGACAAACACAATTATAAATACTGCCAAAGAAACTATTTTAACAGAGAGTAATGCTATTGCTAATTTAGCAAATTTAATTGACGCTGACTTTGAAGAAGCCGTTAAATTTATTTTAAATTCGAATGGAAGGGTAATTGTAACCGGAATTGGTAAAAGTGCAAACATTGCTACCAAAATAGTTGCTACCTTAAACTCTACTGGTACGCCGGCAATTTTTATGCATGCTGCAGATGCCATTCATGGAGATTTAGGAAACGTACAAAAAGACGATGTTGTTATTTGTCTTTCTAAAAGTGGAAATACTCCAGAAATTAAGGTTCTAGTTCCTTTCATAAAAAATTATGGAAACAAAATAGTAGCTATTACAGGTAATGTAGATTCCTATTTAGGAGAACATGCAGATTTTACCTTAAATGCTTATGTAGAAAAAGAAGCCTGTCCTAATAACTTAGCACCAACAACTAGTACAACTGCTCAATTAGTTTTGGGTGATGCATTGGCTGTTTGTTTATTAAATTTGCGTGGTTTTACCAGTAAAGATTTTGCTAAATATCATCCAGGAGGCGCTTTAGGTAAGCGTTTATATTTAAGAGTTTCTGATTTAGTTGAAAACAATGAAGTACCTAAAGTAAATGAAACAGATACCATTGTAAAGGTAATAGTTGAAATTTCTGAAAAAAGATTAGGAGTTACAGCTGTGATGAATAATGACAAGTTAGTTGGAATTATTACAGATGGTGATATTAGAAGAATGCTTTCTAAGACCACCGAAATTTCTAAAATTACAGCAAAAGATATTATGGGTAAAAACCCTAAAACCATAGATAAAGACGCCATGGCAATTGACGCTCTAAATACTATGGAAAAAAACAGTATTACCCAAATGTTAGTTGTTGATGATAAAAACAAATATGTTGGAGTTGTACATTTACATGATTTAATTAAAGAAGGGATTTTCTAATGGCAGAAAAACAAAAAGAAATGTCCTTTTTAGGTCATTTAGAAGAATTAAGATGGCACTTGGTAAGAAGTGCTGCCGCAATATTTATTATTGCTATTGTATTATTTGTGTTTCAAAAAGAAGTCTATGAAAACTTTTTATTAGCCCACAGAAAACCAGATTTTATAACCTATCGACTATTTTGTGACTTTTTCACCTATTTTGGTTTTGATAGTAGCTTTTGTAATGTTGAATTTAATGACCACCTTATTAGTTTAAAGCCAACCCAACAGTTAATGAACTCTATTTGGTCTTCATTTATATTGGGTATTATTTTGTCTTTTCCATATCTTTTATGGGAAATTTGGCGATTTGTATCTCCTGGTTTAACTAAAAATGAAGTAAATAAATCTAGAGGATTTATTTTTGCAGCTTCTTTTCTTTTTTTCTGTGGTATTGCTTTTAGCTTTTATGTTATTGCGCCAATTTCTATACACTTTTTGTATAACTATCAAATTACAGATTTAATTCAGAATAACTTTACACTAGACTCACATATCGGACTTGTTACCAATATGTTACTTGGAGTATCCATTTTATTTGAGTTACCTGTATTAATTTACTTTTTAACAAAAATTGGCTTGGTAACGCCAGAGTTTTTAAAGAAATATAGAAAACATGCTTTGGTGGTTGTATTAATTTTAGCAGCAATTATTACACCTCCAGATGTTGCTAGTCAAGTAATCGTATCGATTCCTATTCTTATTTTATATGAAGTGAGTATTAGAGTTTCAAAAATTGTAATAAAAAAACAGCAAAAAGATGCACGATAAAGTAAAAGAGTTTAATGATTATCGTCAGAAAATGAACGATAAAATTCTAGAATCTGATAATAAAGTAATTAAAAGAATATATAATTTAGACACAAATACTTTTAAAGAAGGGCATTTACCCGTTAAAACAAAAGAACTTTTAGGCTTAGTGGCTTCTGCTGTTTTACGATGTGATGATTGTGTACAATATCATTTAGAAGCTGCCATGAAAAACGGAGTTACTAAAGAAGAAATGATGGAAACCATGTCTATTGCTACGTTAGTTGGTGGTACCATAGTAATTCCGCATTTAAGAAGAGCCGTTGAGTATTGGGAAATGCTAGAAAATAAGTAAGCAGTTTTCAGTTGCAGTAATCAATAAAAAAAATGAATGTTATGAATCTATTAAGATTTTAAAAAACATAATTTATTACTTTTACACAAACCAATCAATTACACGTTTCAACAATTAAACAATTACACATATTTATAAAATATGATTTTAAGAGCAGAAAATATAGAAAAAATCTACGGAAGTAGAAAAGTTGTAACCGGAATTTCTTTAGAAGTTCAGCAAGGTGAAATTATCGGACTTTTAGGGCCTAATGGAGCTGGAAAAACAACTTCTTTCTATATGATTGTTGGAATGATAAAACCAAATTCGGGTAAAATCTTCTTAAATGATGAAGAAATTACAGAAGACGCCATGTATAAACGTGCCCAAAAAGGGATTGGATATCTTGCACAAGAAGCTTCTGTTTTTAGAAAATTATCTGTAGAAGATAATATAATGTCTGTTTTACAATTTACAGATTTAACTAAAAAACAACAAAAAGATAAGTTAGAATCACTTATTGAAGAGTTTAATATTGGCCATGTTCGTAAAAACAGGGGAGATTTATTATCCGGAGGAGAAAGACGTAGAACAGAAATTGCGCGTTGTTTAGCTTCTGACCCCAATTTTATTTTACTAGATGAACCTTTTGCGGGTGTAGACCCCATTGCTGTTGAAGATATACAAAGTATTGTTGCGCATTTAAAAGACAGAAATATCGGTATTTTAATTACAGATCATGATGTACAAGCAACATTAGCTATTACAGATAAAACCTATTTAATGTACCAAGGAAGCATTTTAAAAAGCGGAACTCCGGAAGAATTAGCTGCAGACGAAATGGTTAGAAAAGTATATTTGGGTAAAGACTTCGAATTGAAAAAGAAGAAGATTTTTTAACAAGAAAATAAACAACTTACACTCCTTTTAATATTAGTTAAAAACAAGGGCTACTGCCATAAGGATTTGAATTATGATCAATTGTAAAGTTAAATTCCTTTTTATCTTTTCCTCTAATATATTTTACGTAATCCCAAATTCCTGAATGGGTAAGTTTATATGCTCCGTTTACTTTACCATTATATATTTCATCATAATAATTAATTATAGTTGGATGCGCACCTCCTTCAATAAATTCTTCCTTAGAATGTTTAAGAATTAAAGGTTCTTTTTGTCCTTCATATTTTAATTTGACCGTTTCCTTATTTTTACTAAAACCTATCCAAATTCTTTTAGATTTATCATCATTAAAAGTGTAACAGATATAATGATCTATTTTGAAAACCGAATCAATAGCAACCTTTTTATCTATAGAATCAGCAGGTTTGTAATCCTTTAAAATTTGCTTCTCAAGTTTTGGTTCTTTAGTATTCGAAGTTTTTGCATCCTTTTCTTTACAGGAAATGAAGAGTATTAAAGTTGTAAGAATAATAGTAAAGATTGTTCTTTTAATCATTTATTTTTAATATTTATATCTCATAAAAGTGCTAGAGAAAAGAAATGTTTTACGTTAATAACTATATATTTACTTCTAAATTAACTCCTTTTTTCTATAATTACTCACTACAGATAAAACAACGTAGAATATTATTATCAAAGGAATCGAAATATACTGTAAGAAGATAATCATCAATAAAGATACTACTAAAAACAAATACTTTACCAAATTATTCTTGATAGAGTATTCCTTAAACTTTAAAGAAAACAAAGGCAATTCTGCATTCATTAAATAAGTTAACAATACTGTAATAGCTATTAAAAAGTAATTATTTCCTATTAAATTTTGAGCTACTTCAATTGTTGAATATTCTTGAATTAAAGGTAAAGAAATGATAAACAAACTCATTGCAGGAGTAGGCAAACCAATAAAAGAATCCGATTGTCTTGTGTCAATATTAAATTTCGCCAATCTATAACAAGCTCCTAAAGTTAGTATTAATCCCAAATAAGGCAGGTAGTTATGTTCGTTAAAATCATGTAAGCCAGAAGAATTTTCAATTAATAATTTATACACAATAATTCCGGGTACAACTCCACTTGTTACCATGTCTGCCAAAGAATCTAGTTGTTTTCCTAACTCCCCAGAAACGTGTAATAACCGAGCTGCAAATCCATCAAAAAAATCAAATAATATTCCCAAAAGCACAAATAAACCTGCCAAGACAAAATCTCCTTCAACCGCAAAAATTGTTGCAATTGTTCCACAAAAAAGGTTACCAAGTGTTAATAAATTAGGAATGTGTTTTTTGAAATTCATTTTAAAGTTTGATTTATAGGCTAAAATAAGAAATCATATTTGGTCGATTTCATTATTCTATATTTTTTTTAAGATATTTGTAATAATTATAAAATTATGCCCGTATTTACATCCGACTTCGCTCCTCCTTTCCCTTTTAAAAGTGGTCATTTTAACACTATTTACAGATCTGTTTTCACAAAAGAATCTTGTAACTATGAAAGGAAAAGGATTTCTACTTGGGACCATGATTTTATGGATCTAGATTTTTCTTTGGTGGGATCTAAAACCTTAGTCTTACTTATTCATGGCTTAGAAGGAAGTTCTCAATCTAAATATATCGTATCTACAACCAATCACTTAAATACAAAAGGATTAGATACCGTTTGTTTAAATTTAAGAGGTTGTTCTGGCGATGATAATTTACTTTTAAGCACTTATCACAGCGGAAAAACAGAAGATGTAGATTTTGTAGTACATCATCTTTTAGATAATTATGACTATGAGAATATCATACTCATTGGTTTTAGTTTAGGAGGTAATTTAACGCTTAAATATATAGGTGAACAGTCTGATCGTATTTCATCAAAAGTAAAAGGAGGAATTGCCGTTTCTGTTCCTATTGATATTGCTTCAGGAGAGTTTGAATTAGAAAAACTTAAAAACAAAATCTATCTACAGCGTTTTTTAAAAAGTATGAAGACTAAAATTTCAGAAAAAGCAGCAAAATTTCCTGAATTTCAATTAGATAAAGATAAATTAGCAAAAGCTACCCGATTTAAACATTTAGAAAACTTATACACCGTTCCTGTATTTGGCTTTGATAGTGCGGAAGATTATTGGGAAAAAGCGAGCGCTAAACCGCATTTATCCAAAATAAAAATACCAACATTACTTATAAACTCTAAAGACGACACCTTTTTGTCTGATACATGTTTTCCTATTGATGAAGCTCATAATTCTAAAAATTTCTTTTTAGAAACTACAAATTTTGGAGGACATTGTGGGTTTGTCTCTTCTTTTTACAACGCTAAAAACAAGTGGTTAGAGCAAAGAATAGAAAGATTTATAAGAGAAAACATTCATATTAATATCTCCTAAACAATATCTTTAAAAAACTACTGTTATTTTAGTATGTTTTTAGATATTTGTTACCAATAATTTTAAGCCTTTGAAACAAAAAATATTATTTTTTATACTGTTTACACCACTACTTTTATCTGCACAAGCATTTAGAAATTATTCCAATGAATTTTTAACTATTGGGGTTGATGCTGCTGGTTTAGCAATGAGCAAAAGTGTTGTTGCTACAACCAATGATGTAAATTCTATTTACTGGAATCCAGCAGGATTGGTTGGTATAGAAGACTATCAAGGTTCTTTAATGCACGCTTCTTATTTTGCAGGAATAGCCAATTACAATCATCTTAGTTTTGCTATGCCAATAGACAAAGAAAGTGCCGTAGGAGTTTCTATAATTCGTTTTGGTGTAGATGACATTCTAAATACTACAGAATTAATTGACAGTGATGGAAATATCGATTATAATAGAATTCAACTTTTTTCTTCGGTAGATTATGCCTTTAATTTTGCATACGCTAGAAATTTACTTTTTAAGGATGTAAAATTTGGAGTGAATGCAAAAATTGTAAGAAGAATTATTGGTGATTTTGCTTCTTCCTATGGATTTGGTTTTGATGCCGGAATACAGTTTGAACGTAATTCTTGGAAATTTGGATTGATGGCAAGAGACATTACCACCACCTTTAACAGTTGGGCCATAAATGAAGATGAATTCAATAAAATTAAGGATGCTATTCCTGGGCAAAATCAAGATTTACCAGAAACAACCGAAATTACAAAACCAAAATTACAATTAGGGGTTGCTAAAAATTGGGAAATAGGACGCATGTTTAACCTATTAACCGAAGTAAATGCCAATATGCGTTTTGCAAAAACCAATGATATTTTTTCTTCGGATGTTGTAAGTATAGACCCAGCAATGGGGTTTCAAGTAGATTATGATGCATTGGTTTATTTAAGAGCAGGAGTTGGTAATTTTCAGTACATCACAGAATTCGACAACTCAAAATCGCTTTCGATGCAACCCAATTTTGGAGTTGGTTTTAAATACAATGGCATAAAAATAGATTATGCTTTAACCAATATTGGTAGTGTTGGTAACGCCTTATATTCAAATATTTTTTCAATTACTATTGATTATAGTTTTTTTAGACCTTAATTTTCATGAACAAAAAGTACTTTCTTTTCATATTTTTACTTTCCATTTATTCACCTTTAAAAGCACAACTACAACTTTCTAAATATGGAGAAGTAAGTATTGTTACTGCCGGACCAGGAGAAGAATTATACGAAGCTTTTGGGCATTCTGCCATTAGAATTAAAGATCCCGTTTTAAAAATAGATTTAATTTATAACTACGGAATGTTTGATTTTAATCAGCCTAATTTTTATACTAATTTTGCAAAAGGAAATATGATTTATAGCTTAGCTCGCTATGATTTTAAATACTTTATAGCTAGTTATAGAAGAGACAAACGTTGGTTAAAAGAACAAGTATTAAACTTAAATCAGCCAGAAAAACAAGCCTATTTTAAATTCTTAGAAAATAATGCCCAACCCCAAAACAGTAACTATCAATACGATCCTTATTTTGATAATTGTGCCACAAAATTAAGAGATATTACAAAATCTATATTAGAAGATAAAGTAGTTTTTAATGACAACAACGTAGAAAAAAACCTCACATTTAGACAATTAACAAATCATGAAATTCCTTGGAATTCTTGGGGTACATTTGGTTTAAATTTAATTGCAGGCACAAAATTAGATGAACAAGCCACTTTTGAACAGTATATGTACTTACCAGACTATGTGTATAGTTCTTTTAAAGACGCTACTGTTTTTATCAAAAATCAACCAAAAAAATTGGTAAAGAATGAAATTGTTCTTTTAAAATTTAAGGAAAAAGAAGCGAAGAGTTCTCTTTTTAGTCCGTTTTTAATCTTTAGCATTTTAGCGCTATTCGGAATTTATATTACGTATAAAGATTTCAAAAGTGATAAAAGAACCAAATCCTTAGATTTTATCTTATTTTTTACAACTGGACTTATTGGTTGTGTCCTATTTTTTCTATGGTTTTTCTCTACGCACTCTACCGCTCCAAATAACTTTAACTTGTTGTGGGCTTTTGCACCTAATATAATTATAGCTTTTGTATTACTAAAAACACATCAACCAAAATGGTTGCAAAAATATATGTTAATGCTACTTTTATTTTTAGTAATAATTCCTATTCTTTGGGTGGCAGAAATTCAGGTTTTTCCTGTGGTTATAATTCCCTTGTTAATATTTCTTTTTGTGAGATATTTCTATTTATCAAAAAAAATTATTGACCTTTAAAATATAATACTGTAGTAAACGTCATAATAAATATTTTAAAATCTAAAAAAGCACTGCGTTCCTTAATATAATATAAATCGTAACGCAATTTGGTTTCTTGTTCTTCTATTGTATTCGCATACGGATAATTTACTTGCGCCCAACCGGTTAAACCAGGTCTTATAACATGTCTAATTGCATAAAAAGGGATCTTAGCTTCTAAATCTTTCACAAACTCGGGTCTTTCTGGTCTGGGACCAATTAAACTCATATCTCCTTTTAATATATTAAAAAACTGAGGCATTTCATCTAATCTAGTTCGTCTTAAAAACTTACCAAAAGCAGTAATTCTCACATCGTTTTTTTGAGCCCAAACAGCACCACCTTTTTCTGCATTTTTAATCATAGACCTCAACTTAAAAATTTTAAAAATCTTACCATTTTCCCCAACTCTTACTTGTGTATAAAACAAAGGGCCTCTATTGGCTATTAAATTTCCAATAACAATGAACGGAATAATACATAAAAAACCCAATCCACCTATTAAAGAAATTAGTATATCTACTAACCTTAAACCAAAAAGGTAAAAGTTATTGGTATTATTTTTACTAAAATTAATATGTCTATAAAAATTATAATTCAGATATTCTTTAGGAATTCTAGCATTTACATTTTCATAAAAAGTTTCGTAACTAATTATATTTACTCCTTGTTCAAATAACACAACAAGTTCTTTGTTTAAACCATTGATTACCTCTTCAGAAAGATCTTTTTTAGAAACAATAACATCTGTAATAGCGTTATTTGCAATTATTGGAGTTATCGTTGTTTTAGTGATATCTACATACCCTTTTATTCCTTTAATTTCTTTATCCGATAAATAAGCAAAAACATCATGAAAAGAATCATTATGTACTTGAGTCAATAATTTTTTAATTCTTTCTGAATTACCTACAAAAACAATAGATTTAAAATACTTAGGAGAAAATATTAAAGACATATATATAAATCGCCAAAGTAAAATAGGTATAAAAGAAAGTAAGAAAAAATAAACAATCTGTAATCTATTTGGTGGTAATTCAGGTGAAAAATAAGGTGTGAAAATATAAAATATTGTAGTTGCAAACACAGTAAGAACAGCAGCTCTAACAGTTAAATATTTATTATTTGATACATTTAAACCATACAGCTGAAAAATTTGTCCAAAAATTAAGAAATAAAAAACTAACAAGAATAACCAATTAAGAATGGCATTACTAGTAAATTTTATATAAGTAAAATTGATAAATAAAGAGGCTAGATACAGACTAGAAATAAGAATAAAGACATCTATTATTCCTAAAAAAAGTTTTCTTTCTGATACATTAAAGTATGATGTTTTTGTTGTCAAATGATGCTGTTTTGTTTAACTTTTTTAAGTTAATTCAACTACATATATATAATCGAAAAAGAGTTCTTAATATACTATATGAGAGGTAACAAATTTATAAAAAGATTACTAATTAATAAGTAATTTAAAATTATTTATAAAAATTAATGTACTCTGCTCTCTTCCTTTATTATTTACATGTATTTTGTCATAAAAAAATTCATTTTTATTTACTAAAGCAGAAGAGTTATTTATAATAGAATACTCTAATTTGTTATTAAAAGTAAACTTTTCTAACTGATAAGGAGCTATATAAATAATTAATTTACATTTATTTTCATCTAAATAATTTTTAATATCTTTAATTATAGGATTGGTAATTTCTGAGTCAATTTCTTTAATTTTATAAGTAGCATTATTATTTTCATGACCAGAAGATGGATAAGAATAATTACCGAATTTATCAAATTTATTTCTAAATTTAGGTTTAATAATGCTCAAAGTAGCAGGTAATAATAACTCTAAATTATAATAAGAATATGCGAAAAAAGGATTATAATTAGAGTTTGTTAAAATATTTAAAGTACTTTTTTCATATTTCTTAAAATGATTTTTCACATAATCTCTATCTATAAAAGGCACAAAACGATAATCATTATTACCCAATTCTAATGATGTTTTTTTAAAGTGATTAGCGTCTAGCACTAAAACTAAATAATCTGCTTTGTAATTCGATTCAAAAAAATGATGAATCATTAATGATTGCGTTTTTAAATCAGTATCATCCATAGATAAATTAACACCTTTTAAGCCTAATTTCTCATCAATTAAATTAGTATTAAGGGTTGTTAAACCTCTACTAGAACCTACTACAAAGTAATCTAATTTTTTATCAGAATTAAATTCATTCACTAAAAAACTACTTTTATAAAAACTAGATTTTTTTAAGAAATAGTTAGCACTAAAAGCAACAACATTACCTAAAACAAAGACTAAGGTAGCATAATAAAATGTTTTTATTAAAAATTTTTTCATTCTTTAAAATTGAAAATAGATAAAATCTGCATGATTTTTTATAGCACCTAAAAAAGCTATTATTAAACATAAGAAAACCAAAAAATAAGATTTAAAATACGTTTCAATTCTTCCTTTTTTATCGTTATAAAATTCTGTAATTATTAAAAAAAGAATACTAAAAAGCGTAATACCGGTAATAATTAAATACTTGCTAGTAGATGCATAAAATTTACTTCCGTTAGATAAACTAAAAATTCTTGTGATGTAATTTATAGCATCTGTAATAGTAAGAGATCTAAAAATAACCCAAGAAAACATCACCAAAATAAAAGTAACTATTATTTTCAAAAAATTAAATCTATTGTTCTCCGTTTTCGATTTATTACTTCGCTTTTTTAAAGCAATAAAAAGTGGAATATATAAAACCGCATGAATAAATCCCCAAAAAATAAAAGTCCAATTTGCACCATGCCAAAACCCACTTACAATAAAAACAATACCAACATTTCTTATGGCTTTTAGCAACGTTCCTTTACTTCCTCCTAAAGGAATATATAAATAATCTCGAAACCAAGTAGAAAGAGATATATGCCAACGTTTCCAAAAATCACCAATGTTTTTTGACAAATAAGGAAACTTAAAATTCACCATTAAATCAAAATTAAAAAGTCGGGCAGTACCAATGGCTATATCTGAATACCCAGAAAAATCTCCATAAATCTGAAATGAAAATAGAAATGCCCCCATTAATAACGATTCAAAAGATTGATTTTGGTAATTACTAAAAATTCCATTTACAATAATTGAGGCATTGTCTGCAATGACTATTTTCTTAAAAAATCCCCAAACGATTAATTGTACTCCAGAAACAGCTTTATCATAAGAGAAAATTCTTTTATTATAAAACTGGGGCAATAAATTTGATGCTCTTTCTATTGGACCTGCTACTAGTTGCGGAAAAAAGCTTACAAAAGATAAAAAAGCGATAAAGTTGTTCGTCGGTTTTAGTTTATTACGGTAAACATCTATAGAATAACTTAACGTTTGAAAAGTATAAAAACTGATTCCAACAGGTAAAATTATAGTAAGCCTTTGTTCTGATATTGAACTTCCGAAGAAAGTAAAGGCTGAAGCAAAACTATCTAGAAAAAAATTGTAATACTTAAAAAACCCAAGAAGTCCTAAATTAACAACAATACTAATACTTAAAAAAAGTTTCCTTTTAGAAACATTAGTAACTTCATTTAGTTTTTTACCTATTAAAAAATCTATGATAGAACTAAAAAAGATTAGAAAAAGAAAGCGCCAATCCCAAAAACCATAAAAGACATAACTTGCTATTAACAGCACTAAATTTTGTTGCTGTGTTTTTTTAGAAAAGACAAACCAATATAGTATAAAAACAATCGGTAAAAAAATGGCAAAATCTATTGAGTTAAAAAGCATTTAATATTTTTAATTTATAAAATCTTGAAGTTTATCCATTTGTTTTTCTAAGTTAAACTCATTTAAATGAGCACTTTTATTATTATTTGAACATACACTATAATCCGTATTATTCATTTCTTTAAAAATAGAAATATTTTTAATTAAGCTTTTTAAATCACCTGGTTCAGAATACAAACCCGACTTGTAACTTCCTAAAATTTCTTCTGCTTCTCCAGAACCCACATATAGAATAGGTACTCCCAATTGCATTAATTCGAATATTTTGGAAGGTACAGCTCCATATATTTTATTTTTTAAAGGAACAAAACCAATATCGTATTTTCTAATTTCTTCTTTAATTTCCTTAGCTGTTCTTACACCATAGAAAAAAACATTGTTATTTGGGTTTGCTGCAAACTCTATAATTTTTTCTTCTTCCATTCCTGCACCATATATGTGTAATTCTGCACCAATTTCTTTAAAATTAATTTCATTACAAATATTTAAAATGCCTTGTGCATATCCTAACAGACCCGCATAAACAATTTTTAAATTACCCTCACTTTTCTCCTTCACGGAATACTTTTTAATATTAGGAACATTTCTATAAACCAAAAAATCTTTGTCTACAACTGCTTTTATATGCGTTATTATTTCTTCAGATTGTCCTATTATTTTATCTGCCAATTTATAATTTACTTTTTCTATTTTTTCTAAAAAACTATAGAAGAAACTTTTTTTTATCACTCCTAATTCTAAGGCTGATAAAGGCCAAATATCCGAAACATTTAAAACATTTTTACATCCTAATAATTTACTAAAAAGCAAACCAGAGAGCGCCACTAATAAAGGTGGAGATTGAATGATAAATAAATCTGGTTTTTTTCTTATAAAACTAAAAATAGAAAACCAAAAAGACCATGCAAAAGATAACATACTAAACAATCTAACAATTGCTTTTTCTGATTTAGATGGATATATCCAAAACCTTTTTACTTTTATGCCTTCGATAGATTCATTTACTGTAAATTTATTTTTATATTTTTCAAATATTTTCCCAATAGGATAGTTAGGCAAAGGACAAATAATAGTAACATCATTCCCTTTTTCTGTCAATCCTTCTGCTAAATTTTTAATTCTATTAGCAGCTGCCCCCATTTCTGGTGGATAATAATTTGAAATAATTACAATACTTTTCCCCATTAAATTGTAATAATATGATTGATAATTCTTTCTGAAGTTTTACCATCCCAAAATTTAGGGATTCCTCCTTTTTTCCAATCATTTGCAAAAACTCTTTCTAATGCTCTTTTAATTGCACTAGGATTTGTACCTACCAATTCATTGGTACCAATTATTATCGTTTCAGGTCTTTCTGTATTATCTCTTAATGTTAAACAAGGTATTTTTAAATAGGTTGTTTCTTCTGTAATTCCTCCAGAATCTGTAATTACACACTTAGCGTTTTTTACCAAATAATTGAATTCTAAATAACCTAACGGATCAATTAAATGTAAATTTTTTAGATCTATATCTAATTTATTTAATATGGATTTTGTTCTTGGATGTGTCGGAAATATAATGGGAATATTATTAGAGTTTTCTATAATTGCTTCTAAAAAAGCTTTTAATTTAAACTCTTCATCTACATTTGCTGGTCGATGCATGGTTAAAACCATATAATTTTTATCGCTTAAATTTAATTCATCAAAAACAGGTGGTTTTTTTAATTTATCTAAATTAGAGATTAAAGTATCTATCATTGTATTACCTACATACACAATTCTATCCTCTGTAATACCTATATTTTTTAAATTTTCTATAGCTACTTCAGAAGTAACATAAAAGTAATCAGTAATTGCATCGGTAACCATTCTATTAATTTCTTCTGGCATAGATAAATCAAAAGAACGAATTCCACCTTCTACATGTACCACTTTTGTTATTAGTTTTTTAGCAACTATAGCACAAGCCATGGTAGAAGTAACATCTCCAACAACCAAAACTACATCTGTAGGGTTTGCTAATAATTCTTTTTCGAAAGCCACCATTATACCCGCCGTTTGCTCTGCTTGTGTACCAGAACCAATTTCTAAATTAACATTTGGTGCAGGAATATTTAGTTCTTTAAAAAAAATAGTACTTAACTTTTCATCATAATGTTGACCAGTATGCACTAATCTATAATCTATAGAAACACCTTCCTCTTTTCTTTTAATAATTTGATGAATAATAGGCGCAATCTTCATGAAATTTGGTCTTGCTCCTGCTATAATTGTTAATTTCATATTTATTTTTTTAAAGTACTTTCTACTATTTGAGGTTTCCCTGATTTTGAAGGAGCTATAAAATCGACTTCTTTATACTCAATTATAAAATTAGCATCTCGAATATGTTTTTGCATTTCTGATGTTGCTCTTTCTAAAACATCAATATGAAAGCTTTCTGATTTTATATATTTAATGATAATTCTTCCTTTTTTTTCTTGTATAACTTGAAATTGTTTAATTTCTGTAAAATATTCAAAAATACCAGTAAATGAATGCACTGTCAATTTTCTATCATCTAACAAAACAACAACATCTGTTTCTCTACCTACTATTTTTTCTAATAAAGGATAATTATACAATCTTTTTTCTGGATATTTTTCTTTTGGTAACTTAATTGCTAAATCACCTATTTTATATCTTATTAATGGCATTGAAAAAGCATCTAATCTTGTTACAACAACATTACCTATTTCTCCATCTGGAACAGGATTATGATCATCATCTAAAATTTCTAAATACACATGAGGAGACATGATGTATTTATATTCTAAATCTTTTTCACTAGCTATTAAAAAACCTTCATTACAACCATACGTATCATATACTTTTGTAGCAAAAGCTTTTTCTATATTTTTTTTATAATGACTAAACATTTTATCGCCTAAACTAATTACAGACTTAAAATGTACATTAGAATTATGTTTTAAAGCATATTCTGCAATAATATTTAAAGATGATGCATAACCAGCTAAATAATAATTATTTGTATTATTTATTTCTTTAAAAAGGGATGCTAACTGTTCTTCTGTTAATGAAAAAGCTGTGATGTATTTTGTTTTAAACAAACCATCTTTTATCGATTTTAAAAAACCTCTTTCAGGAGACATCCCTGTTTGTACTAATCGATTACCAATTTTATAACCGCTCCACTCCCACCAATGTGATAAAATAGCTCTAATATTTGACTGCTCTTCCTTATTCATATAAACAGTACTTTGAACCCCCGAAGAACCACTACTTGAATAAGATATTAAAGTAGCTTTATCTACTTCCTTTGAAAGTAAATTTTCAGAATCATTTCTAATATCATTCTTTGTTATAATAGGAAAGTTATTTAACCATAAATAAGGATTACTGCCTTCTAACTCAATAGTTTTATATTTAGCTACATTTTTTACAGCATGCTCTAAAATAGTTTTTAAATTATTTTTCTGAAGATTTTCTAATTCAGTTTCAGAGAATGAATCTAACTTTCTCCAATATTTTAATTGCTTTAGATATGATGATTTATTAATGAAATCTCCGATAGGTAAAAAAATGTTTTCAATTAATTTATTATAAATCATTTTAATATTTTAAACCATTTATATTTTATAACCTCCCAGTCAAAAGTTTCTGCTTTTTCTCTTGCTCTTTTAGATAATGTAGGATATTTACCTTTAACTACATCCATAATAGCATTGGTCATTTGAAGAGTATCTTCTTTTTCAACTAATAAACCATCAACTTTATCATCAATTAAATAAGGCATGCCACCAACATTGGTACTAACAATGGTTAAACCTAATGCCATAGCTTCTATAACACTTATCGGCGTATTATCAAAATTAGTGGTATTTATAAATATGTCGTAATCTTTAGATTTCTTATGCCAATCTTCTTTAGTTAAAACTCCTGTAAGTTCAACAGAACTTTCTAAATTATACTCTTTTATTAATTCTAATGTTTTCTGATGAGAATCATCTAAAAAAGGTCCAATCATACATAAAACTGCATTTGGATATTCTTTTTTTAATTCTAAAAGAACTTTAATTGCTAATGTAGGATTGTAAAGATGTTTAAATGATCTTACCCATAATAATTTAGGCTGAATTTTAATTCTATCAATATATTTATAATCTTTTAAAGAAATTATATTAGAAATAAACTCAGTTTTAAAATTTTTATTATCAAATGCTACTTTTAAATAATTAGAAGGCGCTACATTTTTATATGAATTTTGGAATATTAATGCTGATAATTTAGGACTTGAACTTAATCTTTTAGGTAAATTTCCGCCATGCAAGATTGGTATATATTTTATATTAAACATACGTGCCAACTGTGATGTAATTAAGGCATAGTAAAAATTGGTTGTACTATATGTGTCTATAAAAATGTAAGCCGTTTCATCTCTATTTTTAAAGACAGCAACACACATATCTATTAATCTTATTAGTTTATTTGTTTTAGATGATGATTTTACTACGAAAAAACCTTCCTGTTCTAATAAAGACGAAAGCAAAGTCATTGTTGTCTGATACTTTGTTTTTTTTGATAAATTATTACCTATGTATAGAATTCTCTTATCATTCATCGATTAAATCATTTTCTATATCCGTAATTCTGATTAAACTTAGAGCATAAATAAAACCTGGCAAAGCAACTCTCATTGCTGAATGATTAATCGTTAAAAACCACATCAGATAAAACGCTATGATAAATGCTTTTTGAAAGTTATTGCCTTTAAAAAAATTAAAGAGAGGTACAATTAATAATAATAATAACAAAACAAATCCAATAATTCCATGCTCTTCAACTAATCTTCCTACCTCATTATGAGAAGCTGCTGTCATTCTTTTTTGTGATTTCATTCTTTCATACTTACCATTACCAACTCCAATACCCAAAGGATGTTCAAAAAAATTAGTAAACTGATATGCTAATATATCTACTCTACCAGTAGTAATATCTTTCTTTTGTATTCCTGCCGCATTTTTACCTGTGTACCTATTATCTAACATTCCGCCTGTTATATTAGAGGTGTAAACCCAAATAGCAACCAGAAATAATCCAAATATAAGCACGTATTTAAAAATGATCTGCAAACTCATTTTTGTATATATAATATAAAAAAATGCAAAAAAGACTAAAGAAATTGCGGCTGTAAAAATACCTCCTCTAGAAAAAGTTAATAGGCCTCTGTATATAAAATATATTAAAAAGAATGCATCTAAATAAACATAGCCCGTTAATTTCTCTTTCAATAATAAAAAAATAGCTATAATAAGTATTCCAAGACCAACAGCTGTAGCAACTTGATTAGGTCCAAACCCTCCAGAAGTTTGAGCTAATGCTGCTCCTCCAAAAAGAATTTCTTTTAAATCTGGTGTTCTAAAATACATATAGGTAATCATTGAAAACAATGGTAACAGCATAAAAAATAATGCATCCATTAAGTCTTGTTTACTTATGGGTCTATAATAAAAGTACAAAGCACAGACACCTAATACAATCGGACCACTTAAATTAAACACAATATTTGTACGTAAAGACTCTCCTTCTGGCACTTGAGTAAAAACAATACCCAATAATAAAAGTAAAATATAAAACAGATAATGTACAGAAAACCGCTGTTTAAAAGGTCCAAAAATAATACCTAAGACTAAAAATAGCATTACACCATATTTTCCAATTTCGTAAAGAAGAGTTCCCTGAATCATCCTTAAAAATATTTCTCCTCCTGCCAAATAAGAAGCAAACAAAAAGGCTTCTTCATTTTTATTATTAGAATAAACAATAACTACCAAAGGAACAATAAGACATAATAATCCATAAATTTTCGGAAACATAGGAAACGTTCCTAAATACCCTATAAGAATATGAATACATATAAATTTTAATTTATTATTTAATATTTTCTGAACCAAATTATGAAGTATATATTTTTATTAATTGATTTATAAAGCTTTTTTGAGAATAATTTTCTGCTACATTTTTATAATGTAATGCTGCAAAAGTATTTCTCTTTTCTTCTGAATTAATATACTCTTCTAGCGCATTTGCCAATTCGAAACTATTTTCTTTATCTACAACAATTCCAGATTTATCATTTTCAATAACTTTACCACATTCACCTACATTAGTTACTACAACGGGTAATTTAGCCAATCCATATTCTAATAAAGAAACGGGAAGTCCTTCCGACTTCGAAGACAAAACAGCTATGGTAGCTTGATTTAGAATATTCGATATATCTAAGCAAACTCCATATAAATAGACAGATTTCTCTAAATTATTTTCTAAAACAAATAGTTTTAAGCTATTAGAATATTCATCATTAAAATCTTTACCAATAAAATGTAAAGTCCAATCTGGATATTTAATATGTAGACTATTAAATGCTTTTAAAATATTTAAATGATCCTTAACCTCTCTTAAAGAAGCTAAAATTACAATTCTTTTATTTTCTTCTCCAAATAATTTTGTTGTATTATTTTTATTAATGAATTGCGGAAAATTATCTAATTTTATTGCGTTTTTATGTTTTAACTTTTTAAGTGCCCAAGTATTTAATTCTTCATTCACATTAATAATTCCTTTAAAAAAAATACTTGTAAATTTAATCACCAAAAATTTAAATCCTTTTAACTTTATATAGTTTCCGGTGTGATTATGCCATATTATTTTTACTTTAGGATACACCAATTTCACACAAAAGGCAAAAAAGTAGGATGTAGTATGAGCGTGAATAATACCAATCTTATTTCTCTTTAAATAATTCTTAAACCTGAAAATTGCAGAGAAATCAATACTATTTTTCTTTTCTAAAAATAAGAAACCAATATTTTTATTTAAGTTACTTTTTAAAATCCCTTCCTTTCGAGTAGCACATAAATGTGAATTAATTCCTTCTGCACTCAAGCCATTTGCGATATTAACAGCCAATACTTCTGCCCCACCAGCATCTAAAGAATCTATTACCTGTATTACTCCTAAATTATTCATGTAAAAGTAATTTTTTAATCTCTGATGAAAATTTTTCTAAAGTATATTGTTGAGACCAATTTTTGGCATCTAAAACTTGTTTCTGATACAAATCTTTTTGTTTTATATAATTTTCAATAATACTTACAATATCATTTTCTTTAACATTACTTTTAACGACTGTACCTCTAGCTCCAAAACCCAACATGTTTTCTACACAAGAAACTTTCGACGAAATAGGTAAACAACTCCAAAACATAGCTTCGGCAACTACTTTTGGCCATCCTTCTGATTTAGATATAAAAATTAAAAAATGTGCTTTTTGAAAGGCTTCTTTAACAATTTCTTTAGTCCGATTTCCATGTAAAGTAATACTTCCTTCAAGATTATTTTGCTCAATATAACTTTGAACATTCTTAAACTCTAAACCATTACCATACATATCTAACGCTACGTTTATATTATTTGCTAAAAGTTTCTCTACAACTTTAACGCTTAACATCGGTTGCTTCCCTTTTGTAAAGGAGCCAACAAAGATAAAATTAATTTTAGAAGAAAAATCTTTTTGGGGAACTTCTATAATTTCATTATCAACATAAGATGCTGTAAAAAAAGGAACTATGTTTTTTGATTGGTTCTTCCATTCTCCATACACTAAAACTTTACAATTTTTAGTTATAAAAGTATTAGAAAGAATCCATTTTTGCAATCTATAACTTACTGGTTGTTTACTTTTAGGGTCCCAATTACCAGCATACTTCACCGTTTTAGCTTTAGATGGAAATAAAATTTGTACAAAACACCCTAATAGTCCTACATTACCAGGGCAACGTAAATGAATATGATCTGCCCAAAAACAAGCCTTTATAATTTGAATTATAATAAATGGAATTTTAAATATAGAAAGAATTTTAGTTTTTAATGACAATACATTAAAAGCGGGTATTTCTTTTAAAATAACACTGTTAGTATTGTAAGCGACTTCTATCGCCGAAATTTGTTCTTTAGAAATTGGAGCGACAATTCTTGTTTCAGAAACATTTTGCAACCAAAGATTCATTTCACGAACATAAGGTTCGTAAGCATATAATTTTTGATCTTTACTTTTATGTAAAGTATGAGATATTATTGCAAACTTCATGTTTAAAAAGGTTTATTAAAGATTAAACTAATCCATCCCATTTTTCTTCCTAATGCTTCTGTAAGTGCTTCCTTTTTCTTATTTCCTCTTATGCAATTAGAAAAACGAATTGTCATTAATAATAAAACAATCGCATTCCATTTTACTCTTGCAATAAAAGATGGTTTCTTAAATTTTGTACGCCAAACATACCAACCATTTCTAACCACCATTTTTCCGTAAGCATACTTGTTAGGTCTTCCGCCATCCTCATGATAATGATATAAAGTTGCAGAAGTATTTACGTATAATTGATAAGATTTAGAAACTCGTAAACAATATTCTAAATCTTCATACAAACCATACCCCTCAAAATATTCTGAAAACTTTATAGTGTCTACCACTTTCTTTTTAAAAGATGATACTCCTCCCATAAAATACTCTGCTTTATAGGTTTTATTATTTGGAGGCAAGCTCCCAACCGAAAACCCATTTGAAAACTCTGGCATTATACAAGGTGGTTGGTCAGACAATAAGCCTAATCGCTTACGTAAAACGTTCCTACTTCCTAAACTCCTAACATAACCATCAATTTCAAATTCATCATAAATCGGTTTTTCATCCTTATTTAAAACTCTCCAGTTTACTTCATTCAAAATATAACCACCAACTCCACCAGCGTCTGGATACTCTTTATATGTATTTATTAAATTCTTAAAATAGGGTTTTTCTAAAATGATATCATCATCTAAAAAACAAACAACATCTATATCTTCAGATACTTTATCAATACCAAAGTTACGTTGTTTTGTTAAACCTCTATCATCAGCATCAACTTTAAAATAGGCAAGATTTTTAAACATATTTTGTTCTAAAACAATAGTTGTATTATCATTTGTTGACCCGTCAATAATTAAAATTTCATCTGGATATAATTCTTGTTTCTCTACAGATTTTAGCAACTTTAAAATTGCTACTGGACGCATGTATGTGCAAATAATTAAACTAAACTTCATCCGCTATCAATTTTTTATAAAAAGCCATATTTTTTTCTGTAATTCCTTTTATTGAGAAATTATCGACAACTTCTTTATTTGCTTTTTCGCCTATCTTTTTACACAAATTTTTATCATCTAAAAGTTTCATTATTTTTCTAGCAAAACCTTCATGATTCTTTGGATCTTCTAAAAGTCCCGTTTCTTCATTTTTAATAATTTCTTTAGCCCAAGGATAATTTGTATTTACAATTGCCTTTTTTAAATACATGGCTTCAATAGTAACCATACCAAAGGACTCTGCCAAAGAGGGAAATACACAAATTTGAGTTTTAGCAATTACTTTTGTTAATTCGTTATAGGGAACCACTCCTAAATATTCAAAATTCCTTAAAGCTTCCGCGGATAATAAATCTTTAAACAAACCTAATGTAGAAGTTTTCGTTTGTACATCTGGTACATCAATTCCTAAAAAAGATAGTTTTACACTTGGTCTTTCTAAAATAACTTTATTAAAAATAGTTGCTAATTCTAAAATCCCTTTTTTACGTATAATAGAACCGAAATACAAAATAGTATCATCTTCTACAATAACATCATTATGTGTTGGTATCGTTTCAAAAAATAATCCATTAGGAATAACAGTTCCTTTTTTTTCAACTTTAAATATTTCATTAGAAAGTTCTAAAACAAAATTAGAAACGCCAATAACAGCTGTAGCATTTTTATAAGCTACTTTTTCAAAAAAGTAATTTTTCTTACTTTGTGGCCTTTTATCAAGGTTACAGAAAAAAGCATCTGTACCATGTAATCTTAAGATATGCGGAACATTAAACTTCATAAAAGCTGTAATACCTGTCCAATCTACCGCTTCTAGTATGTCTATTTTGTCTTCTGATACGATTTTATTGATGTATGCATTCAGTTGTTTTCTATATAAATAAAATCCGAAATATTTAAATTGATTTCTTTTGATTTTATGAATCGTTAACGGTCCTTCTTTAATAACTTCCGTACAATCTTGACCGTAAATAAACACAGAAACTTTATGGTTCTCTTTTAAAATACCAAGAATAATATTTTTAGATGACGTACCAATTCCTGCGCAAGCAGTTGTTATATTTTTATGCGGATATTCTGGAAGTAAAAAACCTATGTGCATATTTTAAATTACTTTACTTAATACATTCATATAATTCACTGCAAAACCTTCTGTTGGATGCTTCACAATTGTTTTTGCCCATTTTTTTTGTTTTACAATTACTACATTTTTATCTTCTGCTACAATCTTAAAAATTTCGGCAAACTCACTTTTACTTTTAATGTGATAAATAGCATTATCAAATTCTTTTAAACTTTTAAAATGCACTAACTTATAAATTTCATCAATAGAAAATAATGGAGAACTATTTTTAACCGTATAATCTAAATAAAAAGCGGGTTTATTTAATAATGTTGCATCTAAACCCATGGTAGAACCAACATTTATCATAGCATCTGTATAATAAATAGTAGAAAATAATACTTGAGAAGCATTAAATTCTGTATTTTTTGTGTGTATAACCTTTGTAACATTATCGCTATTCTCACTTAATAAATTATCAAATCTATTAGATCCTTCCGTTGGATGTGGCCTAAAAATAATATGAATATTTTCCTTACTTGAAGTATTGTATTCTGTCACTTCTAAAATTAAATCTTCTAAATATTGAGGTTCATCTTGACCAATCGCTTCAAAATTTGCTGAAAAACAAATGTAAAATATTGCCTTTGGTATTTTAAATCCACTAAAAAAGGCTTCTCTATTTATTAATTTTTGATTCGAATTATAATCATGAAATTGAGGAGTACCCGTTGTAAAAACAATCTCTTTTTTTACATTCGGATAGTAGTCTACCAATTCATTTTTCATGTAATCACTCCAAACAACATAATAATCTGCATCTACTAGCTTATTTCCTTTTACAATATTATCCCAAGAATGAATAGATGTTAAAATAGGTAGATTAGCCTTTTTTGCGGCTAAAGAAACACCTAGAGTTACACTAGTAGATTGATGTGTAATTAATAATAGATCGGGATTTTCTTCTTTTAATACATCCGTAGATTTTTTAAAAAAGTTTGTTTTTTCTACAAGACTATTCAGCCTTTTTTCTAAAAATAAAATCCCTTTAGTAGACTTAAAAAAATTTGAAAAGAAAATAATACTTTTAAATTTTAAAATATTTTTAAACCCTTTTACTCGTTTAAATCTTCTATAAAAAGTATGTGTATTTTGTTTCTTAATACTATCAAAATACTTTAAACTCGCCTTTTCTTTTAAATATTTTAAATATTCTATTTTTCCATTAAAATCTAAATAGGGTAATTGAATTGATGCGTAATTGGTTTCTCCATCATACCAAATTTTCAGATCGTACTGCTCCTCTAATAATTTTAAAGTGCCAGAATTTTCGTAGTTGTCATAATTCGACTTATTGACAAAAACAATTAATAATTTCTTTTTTCTAATTGACATCGGCAGTTTTATCATTAAAGTTTCTTAAAAATAATAATAACGATATCACTCTGTGTAAAAAATAGATTCCTCTTCCTGGTTTTTCTATTTGCTCTTTACATAAATCTATTAGTTGTTCCTTATCAAAAAATTCTTTTAAATACTCAAAATTTTCTTCAATAGTTTCAATGTAAATAGCACCAACGTACTCACTAAATCTAGTATTCCATTCTTGAACAGAATTTGCTGTTTTTTTCAATGGATTTTTAAAATACTTCTCTAATTCTGCATTCGAATTCATAATAATTTGATGATGTAAATTATCATCAGAAAAATTACTTTTTTCTAAGTCATAACTATGTTTCATAAAATCATACGCTAAAAAAGGCGATGTTTTATCTGAAAATGCGGTAAGTGCTTTATGTCTATTTCCAAAATTACCAGGCATTCTTGCATTTCTATAGAAACTAATAGAAATAGGATTACTCTTATCTGAATAATAGGTAGTTTCTAACAAGTCTAAAAGTTGATTTCTTTCTGATAAAAACAACTCTTTATAATTTGTATTTATAACCTTATTTACAAAAATAGCTGGCGTTAAATATTCATCAAACTGTTCTTTATCCGACAAATTATGATCTAATAGAAGACGGACACAAGCACCTGCTTCTCCCATTAGATAATTACTTTCACTTGCTATTTTAGAGGCAAAATTAGCCATATCTACATAAGACAAAGTGCACAAACCTCCAGAAATATTAGAAATATTATGAGCCAATTTTAAAAAATTAGAATTATCTACATTCTTAAAGTTTTTAAACGAAATCCCTAACTCTTCACTTATTATTTTACCTTGTTTAACATCAGCAGAGTTTTTATGCCCGAAGTTACAAAGCTCAATATTTTTTTCTTTCTTTAAGGTACTCAAAATTGTTAGGCAATCTCTACCAGCAGTAATACCAACCGTAACATTTTTGAACTTATTAGACTCTTTTGTAAAAGCTTTAATCGCTTTTTTTAAATTGGGTTTACTTTCTAAAAAATGAAACTTATTTTCTATTATTTCATTATTATGTATGGTATATTTTATTGATGCTTTTACTTTTTTAACCTCTTTATATAATTCTGGATACGGATTTACTCTATAACCAAAAGTAAGCTGAGAAAATAAGCCTAAAGGCGATATTGTTAATGTTGTATTTAGCTTTTCCGCATTATTAAAGTTTTCGAAAAAGACAAAAGAATTATCATCTTTTTTTAAATAGTAAAAAGAACCAATACCTAAAGCGTCAGACACTACTTGTGTTTTGTTTTCCTTTTTATCATGTACAAAAACCTGAAAAATTCCGTCTAAATTGGATAAATTCGATTTTAAAATTTGTCCTTTCCCTAAAATAATATTAGAAATAAACTTCTTAAATTGCTTTTTTTTATTGTCCGAAGAAATTAATAAAATAATAAAACGATCTGTTTTACAGCTTAAATGTCTACTCCCTTTTAAATCTTTTTTAGGTTTAAAAAAAGTGTATTTAAACTTTTTATTAGAAACGGTTACATGCGTATTAATTGCTTTTTTAACTACTATTTTCATTTTAAAGCGACTTATTCTTTATCATATTCTCTGCCTTTTTCCAATCTTTTAAAGTATCTATATTTACATAATTTTCTTTTGGGGTCACTATAAAAGCCACACTATCTCCGTACAAAGAGTTTTGTTCTTCTAAAACCTTGGTTTTTGTAATATATACACTTCCATCTCTATGATATGCTGTTGGTAATTCTTGTCTCCTCGGAATTATATTTTTTTCTCCTGTAGCTATTTTCAAATTCCCTTCATCATTTGTTTTAAAGGTCCAATGCGGATTATACTCATGCGGAACTTCTTGTACCGAAACTAAAGAATCTGTACCTTTAACTATAAACTTTTCTATGGTTTCATCTAAAAAGTCTAGAGTTCTAAAAGGACTTGTAACTTGTAATAAACAAACGGCCTCAAAATACTCTCCTTTATCTTTATAAAACTGTAATACATGCTTTATAACCGGTAAAGTTGGCGATGCATCTTCAGCTAAATTAGAAGGTCTTTTAAAAGGAACTTCTACGCCTAAATCTTTAGCCACATTAATAATATCATCATCATCAGAACTTAAAACTACTTTAGATAAATACTTAGAAGCCAAAGCTATTTCTGATGTATATTGCAATAAAGGTTTTCCGCCAAGTAATTTTATATTTTTCCCAGGTACTCCTTTAGATCCTCCTCTTGCGGGTATTAATCCTAGTATTTTCATTAATAGGTAATTGTTTTATGAAATAATAAAGGAATTTCTGCCAATACATCTGCTATTTTTTTACCCGAATTTCCATCACCATAAATAGTTGAAGATGTAATATTTTTATTATTAATTTGGGTCAATATCGCCTCTTTTATAATGTTTTTATCATAATCTACATCCAATACATTGTCTCCTCTTTCTCTTCTATTCTGACGGCTACCAAGATTAACAACTGGCACACCTAAATAAGAACATTCTCTAATACCTACACTAGAATTTCCTATTAAACATTTAGAGTTCACTAATAAACTTAAAAAATCATGAGGTTCCATATTTTTAAAGAAGTGAATATTTTGAGGTTTATTTATTTCTCTAAATTGTCTAATTCCACTTGATGTTCCGTCTGAACCTGCGTCTACATTTGGCCAAAACCAAAAAGTAGGAATTCCTAACTCGGCAACCGCATGCAATGTTTTTAAAACATCTTCTTTTGCTGCTTTATATTCTGTAGTTACAGGGTGCTGCATTACAACAATATATCCTTCTTTTTTCCATTCTAAAGAAGTGCCTACTCCTCCGTATTTTTCTACGGGATTAAAATCTAACAAAGGCTTTTCTTTAATTTCTTTTGCTAAATCTATAGATGGACAACCTGTGTTTATTACATAATCAGGATTCTCGCCTAACTTTATTACACGCTTTTTAGCATCTTCTGAAGCTACCAAATGAATATCTGCTAGCTTTGTATTTGCATGTCTCACTTTTTCATCAATATTACCAGTTACCTCTCCACCCTGTATGTGAATTAAAGGGATGTTTTGATAAGCAGCCGCAATTGAAGTTGCAATAGTTTCAAATCGATCTGCAATGGTAATTACTGCATCTGGTTTTAAATTATAAAAAACATTGGCAAGCTCCATAACGCCTAAACCAGTCGTTTTAGCCATAGCTGTTGGGTTTTCTCCCTCCAAAACCATAAATACTTTTTCATTAATATGAAAACCATCTTTTTCTATCACATCTACGGCATTACCGTATCTACCTAATAAGGCAGAACCCGCAATAACTAGTTGTAATTCTAACTTAGAATGATTTTTTATAGCCGTAAGTGCTGTTTTAATTCTACTGTAAGAAGGTCTTGCCGTAACCACAACACAAATTTTTCTTTTTGACATATTATTCTTTTAAATCGCTAAAATTTAAAAAATCCCATTGATTAAGATCTTTATTTAACTCTTTTCCAATTATCTCTTTATAATCACTTGCTAAAATACCAAATCCCTTTGGTTTTTTGGTTTCAAGGTCAGAAAAAGTTATCAAATGTCCTTTCGGTAATTTCTTATTAACAGCTAAAGATTTTTCGAAAATTTGTTTCAGCTCATTAAAATTTGAGTTTTCGTTTTTATCTATTGGATTATTTAAAGCCTCCTTTATATTTCTAACCGCTTTTACTAATTGTTCTGTTTCCTTAAAGTTTAAAGAAGCTTTAGCATCTGGCCCAAACATTTCTTTATTAAAAACTACGTGAAACTCTAAAATATCAGCCCCCAGAGCTACAGCTGCAATACTTGCTTCTATAGATGATGAATGGTCTGAAAAACCAACCGAAACACCATACCTATCTTTTAATTCTTTAAGTACATTAAAACCAAACTGTTTTGGAGCTGTTGGGTATGCCGTTGTACATTGTAAAATAGAATACTTAGCATTTCTACTTTTTAAAAATGCCACCGTTTTATCCAACTCTTCATAAGAACTCATTCCCGAAGAAATAATAATAGGTTTCCCTGTCTGAATAATCTTTTCTAACAAAACGAAATTATTTACCTCTCCAGAACCTATTTTATAACGCTCTACGCCAACTTCCTCTAACAAATCTACCGCTGTATTACTAAACGGAGAACTTATAAACTCTAAACCAACTTTAGTACAATGTGCTTTAATCTCTTTCCATTGCTCTAAAGTAAATTCCATTCTTTTCCAATAATCATAACGAGTTTTATCCTCATAAGAAAAATTTACACGAAAAGGTTCTTCACTACTACTTTCTGCAGCTGCAATATGTGTTTGAAATTTAATAGCATTACAACCTGTCTTAGCAACCGCATCTATATACGAATGTGCCAAACCTAAACTCCCATCATGTGCCTGTGCAATTTCTGCAATTATAAATGTTTCTTTCATTTGATTTTTTGTAAAAATGTGCTTAAATTTTCTTTTTGAGAAGCGGTTGTAAAATGATTTTTAAATAGTTGTTTTCCTTCCAATGCTATTTTCATCCCCTTATCATTTGCGTTATATAATTCTATAATTTTATGACCCATATCTGTTAAATTGTCACATAAAATAGCATTTTTATCGGTTACCTCCGGATAACATTCTACCGCCGCTTTTGTGGAAACTAAAACTTGCTTATGATTAAAAACGACAGGGACTCTTGTTCTTGTTCCTGTATTAAATTCCCATGGAATAATATGAAAGTCTCCTGGTAAAAGAACGTTGTCTAATTCTTTAACAAACCCTAAGGAAATAATATCTTTATCAGAATTTATTAAATTCAATAGTTTTTCTGATGCTCCTTTTAACTTCCCTATAATAACTAGTTCTATAGTTGGTATTGCTGTTTTAATTGTATCCCAACATACAGTCAAAAATCTTTCTAAACCAATTCTATTTGCGGTAGTTCCCATGCCACCAAGATGTACAATTCTTGGAGATTTATTGGGTTTTAATTCCGATTCTATATTGATATAAGTAGTTGGTAAATAAAGCGCCTTTTTTTGATGTTCTAAAACCTCATTTGTTTCTGTATAAGAACCAGAAACAACACCTGCTACATTTTTTATTAAATTTATTTCAACTCGTTTTTTCTGAAAAGTATGAAAACGTTTGTTTAAATTCTGATTCGGAGTTCTTAATTTCGCCAACTTATATTCCCAATCATGGTGACTATAAATACTTGGTGTTTTTAAATTAAATGCAGCAACCATAATTGCATTCCATCTCCATTCTGCCCAAATAAAATCGATTTTATAATCTAAAATAGTTTTTTCGATAAAGTTATTATTTTCTTTATTGATAAAATAATATTCAAACTTTGTCGGATTAAAAATAGCATCACTTAAACGCTTTATTCCTTTATTAGGTTGTTGTTTAACCACTGAATAAGATATAATAGTATCTAACTTTTCTCTAACATCATTATAATCATCAGTATTAAAAACACTTACATCATTCCATTGTGTAGCTAATAATATAATTTTATACCCCAACGAATGCAACAAATCTACATGACTAAAATATACAGATGCACCTCCGCTAGAATTTAAGTCTATTTTACTATTGTTTACAATAAATAATACTGTTTTTGAACTCATTTTATAATCTTAAATATTATTTTCTATGGTAGCATAAGCGTCTAAAACACGGTTTCGAATTTCTTTGTATGCTAATTTCTTTGCAATTTCTTGATTCATTAAAAAAGCTTTTTCTAATAACTCATCACTTTTTAAAGCTTTAGATATCAATTTAGAAATTTCGACAGCATCTTCTGGATTCTGAATTAAAAATCCATTTTTACCATCAGAAATATAATCTTCACTGGCACCACCAGGATTGGATTGGATTGGGAAAGCTCCTAAGATAATCGCTTCTAAAAGTGTATTTGGTATTCCGTCTGAAATATTATTACCAATTGCTATTTTTGCCTTTGCAAATAACTTTAATAATTCGTTTTGACTTACTTCTTTTTTTCTACTGATATATTCTATATTCCATCCATTAGCATTCATTTCTACAATTTTGTTGATAACATTATCGTGTGCAGAATAAACCAAAATTTTACAATCTATTAAATCACTTTTTATTAGCTCTAAGGCTTTTAACACCACCAAAGCTCTACCTGCCCAATGATGATATCCTTTAATAATAATTAAGTTTTCTTTGGATGTTTCTGCAACAATTTCATTTATTTTTTCTAATTGATAACCGCCACCTCCCGGAAAAACACCTGCAACCTTATTTTTAAAGCCTAAATCTTTTGCTATATAAATATCTCTCTGATTATCAACAAATAGATAATTCAAATTAAAAAGGACTTGTTTTATCTTTTGTTGGTGTTTTTTCTCGTTTTGATATAAATACAAATCACTACCCCAAGAAAAATAAGCCCATTTAAAATTCAGTTTTTTTCTAACTTTTAATAAAGGATACGTTTGCGATTGCATTTCTAAAGAATGTACCAAATCTGGTTTTATTTCTTTAATTAAATCTTCTAGTTTTTCTGATGCGGTAACTTTTAAATAAGGTTCTATTTTATTAAAAACACTAGGCACTTTTTTTTCAAGAAAAAATTCGCCCTTTAAATAAGGTACTTTTCTTTTACTCCAACCAGTAATATAATTCGTCCATAATAAATCTTTATGAATAGGTCTATCTAAACAATCGAACACATAAACTTTATGTTCTGTATCTTTTAATTGATTGATCCACCTAGCTGCATGGATATATTGGAGGCATACAAATAGGATTTTCATAAACTATTTTTTATTTTTTCTAATGGTTTCAGCCATAATTGCTCTCATTTCCTTACCCCAAACATTCCAATTTAATTCTTTTTTAAATTTTTCTAAAGAATTTTTAACCAACTGTTTTATGCTATTTTTGTCTGCCAGCAATTTTTCTATTTGATTTGCATACTCTAATGAGGTAGCATTGTATGGCAAAGCATAACCATTAACGCCATTTTTAACAATAGTACTTACTCCTCCTGTATCAGTGGTTATAACAGGAATTCCAAATGCTGCTGCTTCACAAAAAACAATACCATAACACTCAGATCTTGTAGGCACAAATAACAAATGGCTTTGATAAAGTAACTCATGAAACTGAGCCATTTCTTTGTCTGAATTTTTATTTAAAAAAGGGATGACCTTCATATTAGCATGCTGAACAGGAGGAACACATCCACAAACAGTTAGCTTTATATTAAGTCCTTTTTCTACAAGTCTTTTTAAGGTATCAAAAGCAATATCTCCTCCTTTTCTTTCCCAATCTCTACCTAAAAAAAGCATCTGAATTTCCGAATCATAGGATTTATTTAAAATTCTAGCTACATCAGGAACGTAATCCATATTAGCTCCAAATTTTACTACGTGTGCATTTTCTTTTTTTAAATTGTATTTTTTAATAGCAAAATCTGTTGCCCATTCAGAAGGAAACACATAACTATGAGAGTTATTAATTGCCTTTTTCATAACAAACCTAGATTCTCTAATAGAAAACGAAGCAAATTTTGAATAATTTGGATAATATCCCAATAATTGATCAAATGACGCATCTGCTAAATAACAAATTGGTGTTTTTGTCTGTATAAAAGCAATTTCAGGACCTGCAGAAGAAGAGAAAATAAGATCTATATTAGCGTTTTTTATTTTCTTTTTCACAAAAGTATAGTAATAAATACTCTTTAAAATATTCTGCTCTCTATTGTATTTTTTTTTTAAAATTAATTGCGTAAACTTATCGATACGCGCTATTATTCCTGCAGTAATTCGCGGTCTTGGTATTGGCCCTAAAACAACCACTTCTTCAAATTCTTTTTCCAAAGCTGTTAACATTCTAAACTGAGTGCCAGACCATGCTCTTTTATCTTTTGGATCTAAACTGGTTAAAAAACCTATTGTTGCTTTTTCTTTCATTATTAATTTATTGTTTAGGTTTTAAAACAGATTCTTTTATAGCAGATAATATCTTTCTTAAATATTTATAATTTATATTTTGTTCGTGATTTACATTTTTTACTAATTCAACAAAACCTCTACCATACTTTCTTGCCCTTATATACTGAAATTCATTAAAATCTACCCAAGACGCATTCCAAAGATGTACAGCATAACTATTTTTTGTTAGGTAATTTCTATAATTAACTTTATCTGATGACTTATTAGAAGGTAAGGCATAAAAATATTCTATAGGAAAAATAACAATATCCTCTTTTTCTATTTTAGATAAAAAAAGATCATTATAATTATATGTTTTTTTAAATATCTCTGTTATTATTTTAGGAATGGCAATAGAAAATAAATTAACAAAACCTCCAATTTTCAAATTACTATACTTTTCTAAAATTTTATAAACAAATGGATGTTTTATAGTGGCTCCAAAAATTGCTGCATTAATTGTAGATTCATCTTCAATTCCTATAAACATTTTATTCTTTAAAAGTTCATCTAAGTTTTTTACTAGTAACATATCTGTATCTAAATAAATACCACCATATTCATATACTTTTTGCAATCTTACATAATCTGAAACAAATGCCCATTTTTTTAATTTGTAAGCTTTTTTAACAAACTTAGAGTCTAATTTAGAATTGGTTTCATTCCATTCTTTTATTTCATAATCTGGCAAATGTGTTTTCCAAGACTCAATACAATCTTTTACTAAACCAGGTTTTTCATTATTTCCAAACCAACAATAATGTATTATTTTAGGAATCATAAATTAATCAAATGTATTTATATCAATTTTTTTATGATAAATTTTATTTTGAGTTAACTCAAGTAATCTGCTAGACTCATAAACATCCCTTGTTTTAACATTAAAGTTAATTGCATTTTCCAAAATTTCATAAGCTTTAGAATCTCCAAAGTATAGATTAATAGAAAACGTATCATCTATATAAATAGGAAAATCTTCTATAACAATTCTTCCTTTTCCATCTCCCTCTTTAATAGATATACTTTTCCCCAGATGTTTATTATTTAATCTCAAAAAAGAGTTGTGTAAATTATCCTGAATACCTATTCCTAATTCGCCTCCTAAAAAAACTCTGGCTGCCTTATAAGTTATTTCAAGTTCAAACTTTGCACCACTGTATATCGTATCTGTTAATTTACCATCACAAAATAATTTTGCTTCTAAAATTCCGAATTCATCTTTTTTGTCGATATGTTTTCTTAGATTATAAATACCTAAAGATTCATTTATAATAGATTCTTTATTTAATGCTAAATATTTCTTTAAAGCATCTTTAACACTACCGTCAAAAGAAATTTCTCCATTTTCTAATAAAATAGTTCTAGTACAAAGGTTTTTTATTGCTGCCATATCATGACTAACAAATAAAACCGTTCTTCCTCCTTGGCTAGAAATATCTTGCATCTTACCAATTGCTTTCTTTTGAAACTCATCATCACCAACAGCTAAAACCTCATCTACAATTAAAATATCTGGCTCTAAAAAGGCTGCAACAGCAAACGCTAAACGAACTTTCATCCCACTAGAATATCGTTTTACAGGAGTATCTACATAGCGCTCACAACCAGAAAATTCAATTATTTCATCTAATTTAAGAGCAATTTCTTTTTTAGTCATTCCAAGAATTGCTCCGTTTAAAAAAACATTTTCTTTACCCGTCATTTCTGGATGAAACCCCGTACCAACCTCTAACAAAGAAGCGATTCTTCCATTTGACTTAATTACTCCAGTTGTTGGTCCTGTTACTTTAGATAAGATTTTAAGTAACGTAGATTTTCCTGCTCCATTTTTTCCTATAATTCCTAAAATATCTCCTTTTTTAACTTCAAAATTTATATCTTTTAAAGACCAAACATAATCAGATTTTGCCTTTGTAGCTCTATTATTAGATTCTCCTATTTTTAAAAAAGGATCTTCTTTTCCTCTTATTTTATGCCACCATCTATTTAAATCATGACTAATGGTACCAGTACCCACAACTCCTAATCGATATTGTTTACTTAGGTTTTCTACTTTTAAAATTACTTCGTTAGATTTCATGATTAAATAGTATCGATAAAACTTTTTTCAGTTTTGTTAAAAATTAAAACACCTAATAACAATGTAACTAAAGTTATCACAACAGTATAAACAATTCCAAATAAGGATATACTACCTTCATTTAACAACATAAATCTACCTGTTTCAATAATATAAGCCATTGGGTTGTATTTTACCGCCCATTCAAAACCTTTTTCTTGAAATAAAGACAAAGGCAATACTACAAGAGAGATATACATTAATAGCTGAATACCAAAACTAACCAAAAAGGTAAGATCACGATATTTTGTGACCATCGAAGAAATAATCATTCCTAACCCTAATCCTAACATCCCCATAAATAAGACTAATACAGGAAATAAGAAAACATATTTGCTTGGTTCAATATCATAACCAGTAAACAAGAAATAACAATAAAATAGTATAAAAATAAATATCTGTATACCAAATTTTAATAAATTGGAAACAACTACAGACATTGGCATAATAATTCTTGGAAAATATACTTTTCCAAAAATCTGTTCATTTTTCTTAAAAGTATCTGCTGTTTGGGTTAAGCAATCTTTAAAATAATTCCAAGTAGTTATTCCTGCTAAATTGAACAGAAATGGAGGAATACCTCCTGTTTGAATTCCGGCTACATTATTAAAAACTAAAGTAAAAATTACTGAAGTAAACAAAGGTTGAATTAGATACCATAAAGGCCCTAAAATTGTTTGTTTATATAATGTAATAACATCTCTTTTTACAAAAAGAAATAATAAATCTTTATAATCCCAAACTTCTTTTAAATTTAAATCGAATAAATTGTTTTTTGGCGTTATTTCTAAAAGCCACTTTTCTTTGTTCATTTATTAAATTTTCTTAATAAACAAATATAATTTAATTTATGATTTTAACATTTAATATCTATTAATATTCTTCCTTTTCATTAAAAAAAGAAATTATACAACTACTTATGTTCTATCTTTTTTTTTATAAACAATAATTCTATTATTATTACTATCTATTTCTTACAACAAACCTTGGTATAAAAAAAAGCACAGATTTATTCATCAATTTTAAAACATAAAACTATAATTATTAACGATAAACTTCATATTCATTAAAGCTAAGAATAAAAAATGTGCTCCAAAAAACAAAAATTCAAGCTTACTATTACTTTTAACATACTTATAAAAATAAGAAAAAAACAAAACTGGCATTAATACAATTACAGGCATAAACCACCTAGGTTCTACATAAGAACAAATAATTAAAACAATAATTAAATTATAATTAATAAAAAAAATTGCAATTTCATTATTAATAATTTTCCTTAAAGTAATTTCTTTCTTAAAAACACCTCTGATAAATAATAACATTCCAAAAACAAAAACAAGCCCAAGTATTCTTGTATAAGGTTTTATCAAATAAATAGCTTCTCTAGTTGAAGTTTTAATACTTCTTGGTATATTAAACATTATCGTTTCAGACACTGAGTTAGGTAATGAGTTACTTCCATTTTTGGAGACATAATCTATAACGTCTTCTGGACTACAATGGTTTCCATACGTTAGTTTTCCTTGTTCTAACCAAATTGCCGTTAAATATTGCACCTGAGGCCATGATACGTTTTTATGTTCTATCTTTTTTTCCATAAATGAAAGTTTTCCTTTTTCTTTTATAGATGGAAAATTAAAAAGCATTAACACAGCTGTAAAACTGATCAAAATTAATCCGGTTTTAAAAATTAAACTTTTAAAATTCAACTTCAGTTTATAAAAATAAATAGCCAAAACAAGAATGAATGTTGGAAAAATTAAAATACTTACCAATCTTGTTGATAGCATTAACGCAAAAACACCTCCTAAAGAGGCATATAAAATTATACTTTTATTATCTTTTTTAATTTTAAAAAAAAATATAAAAAATAACAATGTAAAAAAGGTTAGCATACTATCATTAATACCTTTAAAAATAAACGACAATAACACCATTGCATTAACTGAAGTAATTATAATTGCATTTCTATATAATTTAGGCAAATAATTATAATTTTGTTTAACAAACCACCAGAGCAAAAAAACACTTAATACACCAAAGAACAAACTAGTCATTCTCATTGCCATTATTCTTTCTAGCCCTAGTTTATAAAACAAAAAAGAAATACAATTAAAGAAAGTAGAATTCCCTAAAATATTAGCTTCAGAAAAGCCGGAGTCTATAAAAACATTAAACGCTTTAATAAAAAAAACTTCATCCCTTCTAGGTCCTGGATAAATAAAAACTGAAAACAACCTTAGGATTGCATAAGCTCCTGTAGTTAAAATACTAAAACTTGTAAATAAATATAAAATATTTTTCTTATTCATAAAAAACTTCAGATTGATCTAATTCATAAAACAAAGGCATTCTAACCAACGTATCTGCATATCTATCGCAGTTAACTAGCTTTCTACCATCGTGCTTATCTTTAAAATAAGGGCTAGAATGCAAACTAACATAATGAAAAACAGGATTAATTCCTCTTTTTTTATAACTGGTTATAAATTCGTTCCTTTTCTTTAAAGATTCTAAAAGCACATAAAACATGTGTGCATTATTGGTTGCATATTCAGGAACTAAAGGCAACGAAACTTTAACATTCTCATTAAAAAACTCAAAATATTTATTCCAAATTTCTTTTCTTCTTTTCTGAATGTCTTCTAAGTTTTCTAATTGTGCCCATAAAAATGCAGCTATAATTTCTGAAGGTAAAAAAGAAGACCCTACATCTACCCAACCATACTTATCTATTTCTCCTCTAAAAAAAGCAGAACGATTAGTTCCTTTTTCCCATATAATTTCTGCTCTTTCTATAAATTGTATATCATTAATACCTAACAAACCTCCCTCTCCACTGATTACATTTTTTGTTTCGTGAAAAGAAAATGCCGACAAATGACCAATACTTCCTAATGCTTTTCCTTTATAATAAGATTCAATTGCTTGAGCAGCATCTTCAACAACATAAATACCATATTTTTTAGCTAATGCCATAATGGTATCCATATCACAAGCAACGCCTGCATAATGCACCACTACAATTGCTTTGGTTTTTGGTGTAATTAAAGCTTCTAAACTATTTTCATTTATATTTGGTTGATCTGACCTAGAATCTGCGAACACAATTTTTGCACCTCTTAATACAAAAGCATTGGCTGTAGACACAAATGTATAGGAAGGCATAATAACCTCATCTCCTTCTTTTATATTCAACAAAATAGCACACATTTCTAAAGCATCTGTACAAGAAGTGGTCAATAACGTTTTTTTGATACCATAGCGTTCTTCAAAAAATTGTTGGCATTTTTGTGTAAAAATTCCATTTCCTGAAATTTTACCAGAAGCAACTGCTTGTTCTATATATTTTGTTTCATTACCCGTTAGGTAAGGTTTGTTGAAAGGGATGTTTTTCTTTACTTCCATATATGATATATGTATTCTCTTTTATTTTCTAAAAAGCCCAAAGATTTATAAAATTTATTTGCAATCTCATTATCTAGTTGAGTTTCAACCTCAACTAAATTACATTTATTCTCCAAAGCCCAATGATCAACTCTTTGCATTAATTTTTTTCCTAATCCTAAACCTCTAAAATTTTGGCTTACTGCAATTAACCCTATTTTACAGATATGTTTATTCTTTTTAACTGTTACAAAACCTGAAATAGTCTCATCAATAAAAACAACAAAAATTTCATCTGCTATTTTTTTATTTACAGAATTTCGCACCCATAAATCATATAACTTTTCAAATTTAGAATTAGGAATATTAGCATCTTTCTTAAACCTAGAATAAGATCCGCTTTGCAGTGCTAAATCTAGTAAATTTTCATCTACATAGTCAAAATCATATTTTACAATATCCTTTAAAGTTTCTTTATCAATAAACTCATCACTAGATAAATCTTTTGTAAAAGTTATTTTTATATCCTGCAAGGAATCAGAAAAACCCATTACCGGATTTTCAGAAAACACATAAGTCAACCCTTTTAAAAGTTGAAAATCACTATTTTCTTTAAAATCAATTCTAAAAACCTCATGTTTAAAAAAGTCTGAATCCCAATTTAACTTGATCATTCCATATTTATTTTTTCTTGAACAATATAGATTGGTCTATTTTTTACTTGATCAAATACCTTTCCTAAATAAACCCCAACAACACCAATTATAGATATCATACAACCAAATAAAAACCACATAGAAACAACAATCGAAGAATATCCATCAACAGTTATTTTACCACTAATTTTTAAATAAAGATTATAAAAAATCATCAATAAAGAAATACCGACTAAAACAAACCCAAATTTTATAACTATTTTTAATGGTTTATTAGAAAAAGAAACAATATTATTAAAGGCTAAACTTAACAAGCTGTATAAATTATAACTAGAAACGCCTTCTTTTCTTTTACTATGCCTAACCTCAACTACTTCAGATTTATAACCAACCCAATTTATAGCCGCTGGTAAAAACTTAATATAATCACCTAAACCAAGAACCGAATGAATTACATTCTTTTTATAGAGTCCGAAATTGCCTACTGAATGAGATAATTGAGATCCGGTGAAATAATTTAGTGTTTTGTAGAAAAGAAAAGAACTTAATTTTTTAGTAAACTTATCTTCCCTTTCTGTTCTTGCCGCCAAAATAATATCAAAGCCTTCTAAAGCTTTAGTATATAATTTTTCTATTTCTTCTGGAACATCTTGTAAATCACCATCCATTACAATTACCCATTGTCCTTTTGCATTTTCTAAACCACAAAAAATAGCTGGATGTTGCCCAAAATTACGACTTAAGTTAATCGATTTTATATTTTTATTTTCTTTAGACAAACTACTTGCTACTTCCCAGTCATTACCAGGACTGCCGTCATTTACTAAAATAATTTCATAGTTTTTCTCTAACTTATTAAAAACACCTTGTAATCTAGAACAAAGTTCTTTTAAAGTTTCGGAACATTTATATAGAGGAACAACTACTGAAAACTCAATCATTTTTCTAATTTATAAAACTCTCAATCCCCAACTCATAGCTTTTTAACCCAAAACCTAAAATAACACCTTTACAAACCGGAGATAAAAAAGAATGATGTCTAAAAGTTTCTCGTTTATGCACGTTAGAAATATGTACCTCAACAACCGGAGTTGTAATACCACTAATAGCATCTGCAATAGCAACAGAAGTGTGCGTGTAAGCACCTGCGTTGATAACAACACCATCGAAACTAAAACCAACTTCGTGCAATTTATCTATAATGGCTCCCTCACTATTCGACTGAAAATAAGACAATTCTATCTCGTTAAATTTTAATTGAAGTGTTCTAAAGAAATCTTCAAAAGTTTCTGAACCGTAAATTTCTGGTTCTCTTTTTCCTAGTAAGTTTAAATTGGGTCCGTTAATTATAATTAGTTTCATACTGCTAAAATATAACAAATAAAAAACGGAAGCAAAAATGCTTCCGTTTTTAAACTCTTTAAATCTTCTAAATTAGAATCTATACCCTAATCCTGCTTGAAAAGTGTTAAATTTTATTGAAACACCAGAAGGCGCATCTTCTAATCTGTTTGTTAAGCCAAATGCATACCTTGTAGAAATATAAAGCTTTTCACTAATATCATATCCTGCTCCAATTGCTAAACCTAAACCAAAAACATTTACTCCGTCTGATTCTGACACTAAAAAATCTAATTGTGGTCCTGCTTGTAAACTAAATTCTTCTGAAACATAGTACTTTGCCAGTATTGGTAAAACTATTAAATCAGTAGACTCTCCATCTTTACTAGCACTAGCATATTGTAATTCAGTTTGTAAGTTTAAATCTTCAGAAAGTACAAATTCTCCCGAAAAACCAACATAAAAACCTTGACCATCAACAGAAATGGAACCTCCACCTCCACTAGCTTTAATACTTAAATTATGAAAACCTGCAACAGCTCCAAATTTAGCATCCTGTGCATTTACATTTCCTAATCCTAATAATGCCACTACTGCAATAAATAATACTTTTTTCATAACTTTTTTTTAAATAATTTATATAATTCAAAAATAAGTAAAAAGAATCATTTTAAGGCAAAAAAAAAGGCTTAGTAATTATTAAATATCATAAAAATCATAACTAAGTTTTTATATCTTTATCCCATGAAATGGCAAAATGCAATTAGAGATTTTCAATTATTTTTAAAAATAGAAAGAGGGTTATCTCAAAATACAATTGATAGTTATTCTAGAGATTTAGAAAAACTACTACTTTTTCTTGATAAAAACGAAATTGACTCCTCTCCTATTTCAATTGATGAAATAACTATTCAACAATTTATTTATGATGTTGCTAAAAAAGTAAATCCTAGAAGTCAGGCTAGAATTATATCTGGTTTACGAAGTTTCTTTGATTATCTAATTTTTGAAGATTATAGAAAAACAAATCCAACAGATTTAATTGAAGCTCCAAAAATTGGTAGAAAATTACCAGATACACTGTCTGAAGATGAAATTAACCAATTGATTTCTGCTATCGATTTAAGCCATCCGCAAGGCGAAAGAAATAGAACTATTTTAGAAACTTTATATAGTTGTGGCTTGCGTGTAAGTGAACTAATCACCCTAAAAATTTCTGATTTATTTTTTGAAGAAGGTTTTGTACGCGTTATTGGAAAAGGAAATAAACAACGTTTTGTGCCAATTCACTACAATGCACAAAAGTATATTTCGCAATATATAAAAGTAATTAGAACGCATATAAACCCACAAAAAGGTTTTGAAGATACTGTTTTCTTAAACCGACGCGGCAAAGGGCTAACCAGACAAATGATTTTTATTATTCTTAAAAATCTAGCTCTAGAAATTGATTTAAAGAAGAAAATTAGTCCGCATACCTTGCGTCATTCTTTCGCTACTCATTTATTAAAAAACGGCGCAGATTTAAGAGCTATTCAGCAAATGTTAGGGCACGAAAGTATTACTACCACAGAAGTATATGTACATTTAGATAAAAGTTATTTAAAGGAAGTTGTTGAAACCTATCATCCTAGAAAGTAAAGCCCATCCTAACCTTCCCGAAGGGAAGGAACTCATGCTTTTGAATCTACAATACGGAGTAACTTTCTGGGATTTCTCTGCCGAAATTTCAGCATAAAAAAGACAAAATTGTGTAAAAACCATAATCGTGTCACTATCACCTTTTAGTAGAAGTCTCACAAGAAACGAACACAAAATTGAGCAACTTTATGAGATTTCTCCTTGCGTCGAAATGACAAATTTGTGAGCTATACTTTGTGTTCTTTTTGATAAAGTTAAAAAAAATGATTCCCGATACAATTTCAGGAAAAATAAAAATCACTAGAAATGAGCGTTTCGAAATAGATTCAAAATAAAAAAGACTATCTAAAAAAGTTTAAAGCTTGTAATACTGAACTTGTTTCAGCATCTCAACGTACTGAAATTCAAACCTCATAGGAGCCTAAAATAAATTCAGATTGACAAAAAATAAATTTAAAGACAGCCTTTTTTAAGTTGATAAAACAACTCCTTACTTTATAAAAGAAAATGGTTTTCCTATTGAATCTGTCGGTATCTCTACATCTAAAAGTTTGGCTACAGAAGCCGCCACTTGATTTGTATACAACTGTTCTTCCGTTATAATTTCTCCTTTTGCTTCAATTTCATTTCCAAAAGAAAGTACCCAAACTTGGTCTGAATCTTTAATAGCGTCTCCATGATGCTTCCATGTTTCTAAAGGCGCTGTACCTCTTCCATGATCTGTCGTAATTATAAAAGTCGTTTTTCCTTTATAGAAAAGATCTTTTTGAGTATAATTCCAAAGTTTTTGGATGAACGCATCGGTTCTATTTGCCGATCTTAAATACGCATCATATTCTCCATCGTGTGCAAAATCATCGGTTTCTCCGTAAGAAATAAACACCAACTTCGGATGCTTCTTTTTAATCGTTTCTAAAGCATAATGATGTGTAAAAACATCTAAACGAACACCACCCCAAGGACTCGGAGTTTCTGCTTGCAACTCATTTAAGAAAACTTCTTTATCTGACAAATCAGTTCCTATTGCTTCTCTAAAACCTGCGTTTACATACAAACCACTTCTTTCTTCGTTGATTATAAACGGAAAAACATCCCAACTACCAAAAGCTACTACCATACCTTTGTAAGCTTCTGTATTTTCTGCTATTTCTAAAATAGTAAGGTTCGGATTCGGAATTTTACGATTGCTATCAATTCTTGCATCGTCTGCTTTTCCTGTTAAAATTTCATTGTAACCAGGGTACGAAAAATGCATTCCGTTAGTTACATTCATTTTACTTCCTTGCCATCGGTTTCCATGAATTTGTCCCATTTTAGCAACTTCATTCCAAATAAAAGGAAATAACACTTTTCTTCTTTCTGTGGCAGAATCTCTCCAAAATTGTGTTTTCAATCCTTTTGTATCACTAACATATTCTTTATTTTCTACCAATAAAGAATCGGCTCCAGAGAATAATTCTTGCCAACGCAAACCATCTAAAGTAATTACAAAAACTTTATTAGAATCGTCTTTCAATATTTTTTTGATTTCTTTTTTTTCTGAAGAGCACGCAGCTAACATCAACAGTAAAAAAACACTTGATAATTTTAATCTTTTCATTATTTAATCGTTTTAAATGTTTTTATAATAGACCAATTACTCCAATTTAAAAATTGATCTCTGTAACGAACACGCACATAATAGGTTGTGTTATTATTTAGCTTTCTATCTAAAACCTCATCCGTTAAATCATCGTCTTTTTGTCTATTTTCTCTGTAATACCAATTTTCGTGTTGTTTCCAAGAATCGTACACTGGTTTAGCAAAATCTTCTGTTGTAGACACCTGCCAATTAGAGGCTGCATGAAAAGCCTTCTTTTTATCACTTTTAAAAGAATTTGCCTTTAAAACTACTTTATAAGTAGGTTTTGCTTCTTTACTAAAATTAGCTAAAACAGGTGTATTTGGCTGAATTGTTTTCTTAAAAACAGTAATACTATCTCTTAACTCGTTATTTCTAAATTTGATATTATTACCTCTACTTATCCTTTTTAAGGTAAAAGAAGGATTTTCTTTATCTGGGTCTATGGTTGCCAAAACAAAGCCATATTCGTCTTGAGTTACCGTAAATTCGTCATAATCTCTACCTTCAAATTCGCCCCAATTATCAATAGCGCCTCCGGCGGATGCAACATTTACCCAAAGATGTTTATGTTCTTTAGATTGTCCTCTAGAATACCCATGCGTATGTCCGAAAAAATGTAAACTTGGTTTGTTAGATTCCTTGCTAAAGGCTTCTAACAATTTTACTACTTCACCAGAAAAATCTTCTTCTCCAGGAATCCATAATTCCGATTTATGAGGATGATGTAATTGAGCAAAAACAAAATCAATCGAATCGTTTTTAGCTGTTTTAGCTAACAACTCTTTTAACCACACTAATTGTTGTTTTATATCTCGATAACCGTCATTAGAATCTAGCCCAATAATTCTGGTATTTGCATAATCTTTAAACCACCAGTGCTCTGCATATTCCGGACTTCCATTTTTAGGAAGACTAAAGTATTTAAAGAAATAATCTGAATTACGTTCATGATTCCCAGGAACTGGGTACACTGGTACGTTAGAAAATAATTTTTCTGATTGTTTAAAAAAATGATCTTCCCATTGATTAAAAGTAGTACCTCTATCTACCAAATCTCCAGGAATCACCACCATAGCTAAATTGTCTGAAAGATCGCCTTCAAAATTCTTTTTAAAATACGGTAAAATACCTTCTTCTACCACTTCTTGAAACTTTGTTGGATGTTGCCAGTCGTTTTGCATATCGCTCATAGCAACTAAATTTATTTTTTTAGAACTACCTGCAAAAGGTGGAGTTTTAAATTGATACACTTCAGAAACTGCTTTCCCTGTTTGTACTTTATAAAAATAGGTGGTAAATCTTGATAACCCCGTTATAGCAACTTCATGAACTCGTTTTTCTGAAAAATTAATATCAAAAGAAGTTCCTTTTGTTTTATTTTTTAATTTGTTTTTGCTTAATCCCCAATGCACAATTGATTCTTCTCCAAAATCTGTTTGCCACATAATTTTGATTGAAGTTGGTTCTGCGTCTTGTAAATAAGGTTTTATTTCTATTTTTTGAGCCCATAAAATCGGAACATAAAACAATATCAAAAATGTAATAAGTATATTTTTTTTCATTTTATTATAAATTAAAATAAGGTCGTAATTTAATTACGACCTTATTTAGTTTGTTTTTATATTATTTTAACCACCAAGTAATTTCTCTAATTCCGTCATTAGAACCTCCAAATTGACTGGCAATTGCTTCGGTTACGTTAGTCGAATTGTTATTGTATTCATCTAAAGGATACATCCATCTTGTTGGAGCTGTACCTAAACCTAAAGGAAATACAGGATATCCAGTTCTCAAATGATCAAAATACATTCTCCAACCTCCTTGTAAAAAAGATGTTAAATATTTCTGGGTTAAAATTAATTCTAATTTTTCTTCATTAGTACTAGCATTTAAAAAGTTCACTTTTGTTCCTGCAATATATTTTACAGCTTCAGCTTGCGTATAATACGCTTCATATCCTTTTGCATACGTATTATAGAACTGGAAGTTTGCTTTGATTCCGTTTTCATAAAAAATTAGTGCGCTTGTAGAAGAAATCCATCCTTTTACGGCTGCTTCTGCTAAAATAAACTGAACTTCAGAAAAACTTAACAAATTATGTGCTTCTGCCGTTGGATCTTTTGTATAACGCTCATTTACTTTTGATACTTTACCTGCCGCAGCTACTAAATTTACATCGTTATAAGCCGCAATAGGATTTCCTCCTGCGTACGCAGTAAAATCACCAATAGACAAACCTGCTTCTTTTGCATTTTTAGTTTGACCTGCAATAGCAAATAAGCGTGCATCTTCTCTTTCTTTTAACATATCTACAAAAGTAGACGCCATGTATAAACCAGAACCATAACCACTAGAATTGAATTCTGAATATCTAGAATCTACCACATCTACAAATTCTAAACGTGCACTTTCTTCTGGAGTTGCAATGATTGATTCAGTATTATAAATAGATGCAAATTCATTTTTAATATTTAAAGAAGAGCTTCCTTCCTTTTTAGAAAGCGTTAATAATACTTTTAAACGAAAAGAGTTGACTAACTTTTTCCACTTACTAACATCTCCATTAAAAATAGGATCTCCGGTAATGATATCTGTACCATTTAACAATGAATTTGCCTCTGCTAACTCTTTTAAAATCCCTCTAAAAACATCTTCTTGTGAACTATATTTTGGTTGATATAATTTATCTGATTCTCCTTTTAAAGCATCTGCATAAGGCACATCTCCAAAAGTTAATGCCAAATCATAAAAATAATATGCTCTAAAAAAGTAACCAATTCCTTTGTAAGAATCGTCTACTATTCTGTCTGCTTCTTCCATCATTTTAGTCACTTGTCTTAAACTATTATAAGCGTCAAAACTATCTCTGTCCCATTTGTAAAACTGCGAAGCACTTTCACCATCGGTCTGCACAAGCATTCTAGAAGCATACATTCCGCCAGTTCCTTTCACTTGAAAAGCAGAAGTTGCAATATTAGTCAGTAATAAATCTGGATGCGTTACACTTACTTTATTTGGATTGTCATTGATATCTAAATCTTCGCAAGAAGACATAACAACAGCCATCATTAAAAATAATATTATTTTAAAATTGTTCATTTTTATTAAAATTTAAAAGTTAAACCTAAACCTAAATATCTTGTAGAAGGATCTTGTAAATCATCATCATTACCAAAGTCTGGATCAATAATATCTGCTTTTTTTAAGATGAATAAGTTGTAACCATTTAGACTTGCATTAATTTGTTTGATGCCTTTTACTTTAAGCACGTTTGTTAAATCGTAACTTAAAGCTACCGTTCTTAATTTTAGATAAGATCTATCGAAAACATTAGCAAAAGTTTTGCTTTCTTTTTGTGTTACCTGCGCTCTATACGGATAGTTTTGCGACCAAGCTTGCCAACTCACTGGAGAAGTATGTGTTGCATAGGTTCTAGTATCTGAAGTAACATTTCCGCTTAAATCTCTTTGCACAGAACCTCCTGTTACATTTACACCTGTTGGCACATACACGGTTCCAATTCCTTGAGCATATTCTACATCTCTATATTCCGTAGAGTTTGGATGTTTACCACCCCACCACATTTTTTCTACAGTTTTAGATCTCATTAAACCTCCCCAAACACCATCTATACCTACTTTTAAAGAAAATCCTTTGTATTTAAAAGTATTTTCTAAACCATACCTAAAATCAGGATTCTTGTTTCCTATATTTTGTTGATACGGATTTTTAGTTGGCATCCCTGTATTTGCATCTAAGATTAATTCTCCATCTGCAGATTTTTCCCAAACGGTTGCATAATACGCATCTGTTCTATCATTTAATCGTAAACTGTTGTACTGCTCTGCGCCTTCATCTAATCTTGTTAATCGTTGTACTTTTTTAGACCAGTTAGCTAACACATCCCATCTAAAATCTGCATTTTTAATTGGTGTAGCTCTTACTGAAACCTCCAAACCATTGGTGGTAAATTGGTGTGCATTTTCTTTTCTTGATGAAAAACCAGATCCTAAAGAAATTGGTAAATCTATAATTGAGTTTTCATCAACGGCATTATAGTACGCAAAATCCAATCCTATTCTATTGTTTAAGAAACCTGCGCTAAAACCTAATTCTACATTGGTTGTTAAAGATCCTTCAATATCTGGGTTTACCAAACTACCTGAATACGATAATTCTGGGCTACCGTTAAAAGTACCTGCGTTGTCATAATAAGAATTAATTTGATAGGCACTTAAAGATCTTTTTACCTGAGCCCAAGACCCAAATGCTTTTAAGTAATTGATAGATTCTGGCAATTTAAACCATTCCGAAAGCATACTACTTAAAGATACCGATGGATAAAATAATGAGTTGTTATCTATTGGTAATGTAGAGTGTTTGTCTGTTCTACCTGTAAATGTTAAGAATAATTTATTATCAAAATCTAACTCTAACATTCCGTATAAACTGTTTACAGATCTTTCAGAAAATTCAGTTGCTCCTTTTATATTTCCTTTTGTATTGTTTAAACTATACAATTCTGGCACTATAATACCATCTGTAGCATTGTATTCTTGTTGGTATTTATGGTATTCTGATGAAGCTCCTGCATTGACACCTAAAGAAAATTTATCTGTAATTTTTTTATTATAGGTAGCTAAAACATTATAATCTACATCCACAGAACTAGTATTCCAAGTTTTGTAATCTCCATCTCTTGGGTCTCCGTAGTTTAAATAAGATTTCGGACTTTCTCTATTTTCAAAACGATGTTTCATTACAGAAGATCCCATTGCCTGAATACTGAAATCATCTGAAAATTGATAATTTAATTTTAATTGCCCGTTTAAAACATTAGAGTCATATCGCTGATTTAACTCATGAGCAGCAAAATATACATTGTTATACCAAGCGTAATTAAAGTTTGCTTGTCTATATCCTTCTTGACCAGGAATATATCTGTGTTCATTTAATTCTTTTCCGTTTACATCATCTCCCATCCAAATTAAAATAGTGTACATGTGGTTTTTAGGACCGTAACCATGTCTTGGATAATTAGGAGAAAACACTTTATTATACGCCAACTTACTATCTAAGGTTAATTTATCTGATAATTTTGTTGTTGAATTAAAAGTTAACCCTCCCGTTTTTAAATTGGTATTTGGTACTCTACCAGTATGAGATTTGTAATTACCCGATAATCTATAAGAACCTCTTGCTGTTGAGTTGGCAACAGAAAAAGAAGTGGTATTGATAACTCCTGTTCTTAAAAAATCTTTTAAGTTGTTATGATATTCCCAATCAGTTGGCACTCTAGAATAGCGAGATTTATCATCGTATTTTGTTCCGCTTACATCTCCCCACCAAGGAGTAACATCACCAGAAACATTGTCTTTAATAGGACTATTCCATTGTGCTATTTTTACACCAGGCTCAAATTTTGGTCCCCAAATCATATCTCCGTCAGAAATACCACCATCTTGTCCGTCCCAAAACTCATATTTTCCGTTAGAACCATTTCCGTATTCTGTTTGAGTTTCTGGAAAAACCGTAAAACCTGCACTCACCATCGTGTTATGAGAAACTGTAATTTCTAATCCGTCTGATTTCTGACCTTTAGAAGTTGTAATTTGTATGGCTCCATTCCCTCCTCTATACCCATATAAGGCAGATGCAGAAGTTCCTTTTAAAACCGTAATATCTACAATATCATCCGGAGAAATATCGTAAAAATCTGTGCTTACAGGAATACCATCCACGACAATTAATGGAGATTTCCCTCTTAATGTAAATGAAGGAGCTTGAAATAAACCTGTTGGATTACTAACCGTTAAACCGGCAACCTTTCCCGTAATTAAACCTGCTGCATTTGGAGCAACAACTTCTTTTATGGTAGAAGCATCTACTCGCTGAGTAGCATACCCTACTTTCTTTTGTGCCCTTTTAATACCTAAAGCAGTAACAATAACCTCACTTAAAGCATTTACTTCGGGTAATAGCGTTATGGTAATATTTTTTCTGTTTCCAATAACAATCTCTTTGCTTTGGTACCCGAGAAATTCTACTTTTATTTTACTATGCTCATCTTTAAATTCTATTTTAAATTCTCCATCAATATTAGAAGTAGTCCATTTATTACCTTTTATAATATGAACACTTGCTTCCATTAAAGGAATACCTGTTTCATCTATTATTTTCCCTGTTAAAACTTGCTGAGAAAAAGCAATTGTCCCCAGAAAAAGTGACATTAAAATTAAAAATTTGTGTTTCATTTTATAGTTGATTTAGTTTTGTAATTGAGTTACAAAGCAAAATATATTAAGTTAAATCAACCTAAAACGAACGTTAGTATATTGCAACCAAAACCAAATAACAAGATAAGATTGTGTTACCTAGAGCGGTACTTTTCATCATAAATTAACATTAATTTAAGAAATAAGGCCATATAGAAAACCTTAAGAATACACTTAAGGTTAATTAATTTTTAGTTTATCGGGTTCTATAATGCCGTTGGTATTAAAGATTCGAAATTAGATTGAAAGTAAAACCTATAATTACGAAGAAATGTTTCAAAGCAAAAATCCCTACCATAAACATGGTAGGGATTTTTAAAAATATCTTGATAACACAAAAATGTCTCTTCCCTTCCGGAAGATTATGATAGGCTTTTACTTCGCCACATTCACCGCTCTTGTTTCTCTAATAACAGTTACTTTTACTTGACCTGGATACGTCATATCGTTTTGTATTTTCTGAGAAATACTAAAAGATAATTCAGCAGCTTTGGTATCATTTACTTTACCACTCTCTACCATTACACGTAATTCACGTCCTGCCTGAATAGCATACGCTTTTTGAACACCTGGAAAACCAAATGCTATGTTTTCTAAATCTTTTAAACGTTGAATGTAAGAATCTAAAACCTGACGTCTTGCTCCTGGTCTCGCTCCTGAAATAGCATCACAAACTTGTACAATTGGCGCTATTAAGGTTTTCATTTCAATTTCATCGTGGTGAGCACCAATAGCATTACAAACATCTGGTTTTTCGCCATACTTTTCAGCCCATTCCATACCTAACAATGCGTGTGGAAGTTCGCTTTCTGTATCTGGCACTTTACCAATATCATGTAACAAACCAGCACGTTTTGCAACTTTAGAATTTAAGCCCATTTCTGCAGCCATAATTCCACAAAGATTTGCTACTTCACGCGAGTGTTGTAATAAATTTTGTCCGTATGAAGAACGATATTTCATTCTACCTACTGTTTTTATCAATTCTGGATGCAATCCGTGAATCCCTAACTCAATTACAGTTCTTTTACCAACCTCAATAATTTCTTGGGTAATTTGGTTTTCTGTCTTTTTAACAACCTCTTCTATTCTTGCAGGGTGAATTCTACCATCGGTTACTAATTTATGCATAGATAACCTTGCAATCTCTCTACGAACAGGATCAAAACAAGAAAGAATAATAGCTTCTGGAGTATCATCTACAATAATTTCTACACCCGTTGCAGCTTCTAAAGCTCTAATATTACGTCCTTCTCTACCAATAATTCTACCTTTAACATCATCTGACTCTAAAGTAAATACAGACACACAGTTTTCTACTGCTTGCTCTACACCTACTCTTTGTATGGTTCCTAAAACCACTTTTCTAGCCTCTTGTTCTGCTGTTAACTTTGCTTCTTCAATAGAAGTTTGTACAAAAGCCATTGCTTCTGTTTTAGCTTCATCTTTTAAAGAAGTTATCAATTCCTTTTTTGCATCTTCTGCCGATAAACCAGAAATTTGCTCTAGCATGTCTACATGACGCTTGTGCATTTTTTCTAACTCTGATTCTTTGTTTTCTAAAAAGTCTAATTTTTTATTAAACTCACCTTCTTTATGTTCTAAAGACTTGTTTAATCTTTTGTTTTTATCTACTTCAGAAGCAACTTGAGATTCTCTATCTCTTATACGCTTCTCTACATCAGAAATCTTTTTCTCTCTAGTAAGAATTACTTTCTCATGCTCAGATTTTAATTCAATAAACTTCTCTTTCGCCTGAAGTATTTTTTCTTTTTTTACAGATTCTGCATCTATTTTTGCTTCTTTTAAGATTGTAGCGGCTTCTTTTCTAGTGCCACTAAGTATCTTTTTGCCTTTTGCTTTTTCCATCGCTTTTGCAATTAAAAATCCAACTGCAATTCCTATCAAAACTCCCACAATAATGGGAAGTATCATTCCATCCATAATTTAAATTTAATATATAAAAAAAAGCCTACATTAGTGAGGTTTTTTAAACTCCAAATATGGTTACTTATAGGACTAACTAACTGTTCAAGGATCCATTCTAGATGGCTTGCTTTAGTAGTTAAGACTCATCCTTCATAATTGAATCGTGTTGAGTTTAATAAACAATGTACTAACGTAGGCAGTGTGTTGTTAATGTGTATTTTAAAGAACTTATTTTAAATGAGCATCAACTAAATTAGTCAACGCTGTTATTTTATCTACTACTTCTCTATCTGTAGAATCTTTTTCTAATGATGTTATTTCTGCTTTAGAAGCAAATTGTAATGCACACATTGCTAAAACATCTTGTTTATCGCTCACTGCATAATTTTCTTCATACATAGAAATTAATTTATTAATAGCTCTTGCGGCTTTTCTCATGCCTTCCTCTTCCTTTGTGTTATTCACACTTAAAGGATAGGTTCTACCTGCTATAACAACATTAATTTTAAGTTTTCCCACAATTTAATGAACTTTATTCGTGTAATTGTATAATACACTTGTCGATTTCTCGAATTAAAGTATTTATTTTGAGTTTTGTATCTCTTGTATTTGTACTACTGCCATCTATAGTTTTTGCAATTTTAAGCAAATCATATTCTTTTTTTTTCGCTGCTAATAATTGCTCTCTTTCTTTTAACTGATGTTGTAACTCATTGGTACTTTGAAGCAAAATTTCATTTTCATTCTTTAAAAATTCATAATTTGACAATAAGCTTTGTAGCTTATCTTCCAGTAAATGAATTGCTTCTATTGTATTACTCATCTATATTTTAAGAATAAAACTATAACTACAAAGTTAACATTCTGTTTTAAACTTTACAACATTTTGTTGCTTATTTTCATTAATGTTCACTAAACACATCACAAGCTTCTGTTAACATTATGGAATTCAATTTGTTTAGACAGAAATTATTACGTGAAGGTTTGATTTTAAAAATTATATTATGAATAAAAATCATTAGTGTATAATAAAAGATTGATGACCGATTCGCTTTTAGAATCAAGAACCAAGACTTCTCTCTAACTACCTAACAAACAGAGGTAACTTAAAATAAAAATGGGCTACTTTATCTCAATAAAATTATTACAAAAAAGCAAGGGTATCATTTAAAAAACACTAAAATTCATTATTTAAAAAGAGTTTGTCAAACTAAAAATATTTTTATATAAATGATTTTTTAATATCCAAAAAATACTTAAAACATTTAATTGAGAGCGTCTTATTTATGGTATCCATTAGCGCTGCGGTATTAAGTCTTTTTAGTTATCAATAGTAACTAATTTTATTAAAAGTTTAAAGATTAACCTTTTAACAAAAAAATGATTTTCACTATTTTTGTAGAAAATATTTACATTTTGAAACAAACTTTATTGTTATTCACATTCTTATCTACTTTTTTTACTTTTTCTCAAGAGAAATACCCTCAAACCTATTTCAGAAATCCACTTGGTATCCCTACTGTTTTAGCGGGTACATTTGGCGAATTAAGGAGTAATCATTTTCATTCTGGCGTAGATATTAAAACCCAGGGAAGAGAAGGTTTAAAAGTGTATGCTCCGGCAGATGGTTATGTTTCTAGAATAAAAGTGAGTCAATATGGATATGGAAAAGCATTATATGTTACACACCCAAACGGGTTTACAACGGTCTATGGACATTTAAGTAAATATGCAGACAAAATTCAAAAATATGTAAAGTCTGTTCAATATAAAAAAGAGCTTTATGAAACTGGTAATTTATTTTTTAAAGAAGATCAATTTCCTGTAAAAAAAGGAGAAATCATTGCGTTTTCTGGTGATACAGGTAGTTCTGGTGGGCCACATTTGCACTTTGAAGTTAGAAACACTAAAACAGAAAATATTATTAATCCGTTGTTTTTTGGTTTGAAACCCGTAGACACAAAACCCCCTACTTTTTTAGCGTTAAAAGTGTATCCTCTTAACAAAAACGCTAGAGTTAATAATAAAAATAAGAGTACAGTTGTTTCTTTAAAAAGTATCGCAAAAGGGAAGTATAAAGTTGATAAAATTTCGGCTTCAGGTACTATTGGTTTTAGTGTTAATGTTTTTGATCAATTGGATAAAGCCTCCAATAAAAACGGAATTTATAGTTTAGAAATGTTTGTAAATGGCAAACGCTATTATCATCATGATGTAGAAACCTTTTCGTTTGCAGAAAGTAAATACATCAACTTACATATAGATTATCCTCATTATAAAAAATATTCGAAGAAATATCAGAAAACTTATAAGGAAAGCGCAAATAAACTTTCTACCTACAAAGAATTGATAAATAACGGAAGAGTAAATATTAAAAACGAATTGAATTATAATGTAGAGATTATTGCTAAAGATTATGAAGAAAACACCAGCTCTCTAAAAATTTCGATTGCGGGGAAAGAAAGTAATGCCATTTTTACCCAACCAAAAGACACTACTGCTTATAAAATAATCGCTAAAAACTTTTATAAATTCACACAAAAAAACGTAACCGTTGCTTTTCCTAAAAACACCTTTTATGACGATGTGTATTTAGATTTTAAAGTTGATAAAGGCGTTGCAAAAATTCATACTCCTACTATTCCTTTAGATAAAAGTTTTACCTTAACATTTAACGTTTCTAAATATTCTGAAGCAGAAAAACAACAGCTTTATATTGCCAATGTAGAAAACCCTAAATATCCTTGGTATCAATATACTAGAAAAAAAGACAGCACATTTTACACTACAACAAAAACATTGGGCAAATATGCTTTAGTTTCAGATACTCATAAACCTAAAGTAAATATCCTGTATTTTAAAAATAACCAATGGATTTCTAAAAGTAAAACCATCAAAGTTAAAATTTCTGATATTGGTTCTGGTATTAAAGATTACAGAGCTACCCTTGATGGAAAATGGATTTTAATGGAATACAATCATAAAAAAAGGATTTTAACCTATAATTTTAGTGATAAAAAATTGGTTGGTAGCAAACATATCTTTAAAATTGTAGTCTCGGACAATGTTGGAAATACGAATACGCTTTCTACTACGTTCTTTAAGAAACAAGTAAACTAAACTTACGTGAAAAAAATCTTACTCTTTTTATGCTTTCTTCCGGTCATTGCTTTTGCTCAAAAAACAACAATCCTAAAAGGAACCGTTAACGACAAAAACAAACAACCTATAGAAAAAGTTTCTATAAAATATAACAACGTGGGTACCACCACAGATAAAAACGGAAACTACTCTATTAGAATTCCATATAAAGAAGAAATTACCTTAGTTTTTAGCCATATTTCTTATAGAACTTTCACTAAAAAATATATTGGAAACAGTAGAAATGGATCTCGTTATTCGGTTGTGCTTTCTTCTAAAACAGAAGAGTTAAAAGAAGTTATCATTAAAGACAATGTAAGGAATGCACAAGGTATAAAGAAGATTGATGTTGCAGTGGTTAAAAATGTAATTGGCCCAAATGCTGGAGTAGAAAACGTTTTAATGACGTTACCTGGTGTTAGTAACAACAACGAGTTAAGTACACAATACAATGTAAGAGGTGGTAATTTTGATGAAAATTTGGTATATGTAAACGGAATTGAAATTTACAGACCTTTTTTAATTAGATCTGGGCAACAAGAAGGCTTAAGTTTTATAAACTCTAATATGGTACAGAATATTAATTTTTCTGCAGGTGGTTTCCAAGCCAAGTATGGCGATAAATTATCGTCTGTTTTAGACATTACGTATAAAAAACCTACAGAAACAGCTACCACAATAGATGCTAGTTTACTAGGAGCAAGTGTTACCTTTGAAGGCAATTTTTTAAATAAAAAACTTAGCACCATTACAGGTGTTAGATACAGAGATAATAGTTTATTTGTAAATAGTAAACAAATTGAAACTAACTTTAAACCAAAATTTACAGATATACAAACGTATTTGTCTTATGAGTTTTCAGAAAAGTTTACATTAAATTTTCTAGGAAATTTTTCCTTGAATAATTATAATTATCAACCTTTTTCTAGAAAAACACGTTTTGGTACAGTTGCTGATCCCCTTGAGTTAATCGTTTTTTACTCCGGACAAGAACAAGACAAGTATTTAACGATGTTTGGCGCTTTGTCTGCTGATTATAAAGTGAATGATAATTTTACTTTAACAACAACTGCTTCTAGATACAATACCCAAGAAGAAGAACATTTTGACATTGCAGCTGCTTATAATTTAGGTGAAATAGATTCTGATATTGGATCCGAAAATTTTGGGGAAGTAGATTTCTCTCAAGGTATTGGATCCCAATTAAACCATGCTCGTAACGATTTAGATGCTGTAATTACCAATATTCAGGTGAAAGGAACCATTAAAAACGAAGAAACACAATGGAGTTTTGGTGCTAAATATCAGAAAGAAGATATTAGAGACCGTATTAGAGAATGGGAAATGATCGATTCTTTAGGTTTTTCTATAAGCCCCCCAAATCACACTTCTAACAACCAACCTTATCAACCTTTTGAAGGTGAAATTACGCCGTATCAAAACATTAGAAAAGATAATAATGTAACAATTAATAGAGTTTCTGGTTTTGCCCAATTTAACCAACGTTCTTTTTGGAATGAACACGAGATTTTTTACAATTTAGGTATTAGAGCGCAAAGTTGGTCCGTAACCGGAAATGGAATAAAATCTGCAAATCAGACCATTATTAGTCCTAGAGGTCAATTTGCCATCAAACCTAATTGGGACAAAGATATGTTGTTTCGTATTTCTGGCGGATGGTATTCTCAACCTCCTTCTTATAGAGAATTAAGAGATTTTAATGGTGATATTAATGTAGATGTAAAAGCGCAGAAATCGATTCACATAGTTACAGGAATGGATTATAGTTTTGAAATGTGGGACAGACCTTTTAAACTAAATACAGAACTGTATTATAAAGATTTATCTGATGTAAATGCGTATTCTATAGACAATGTTAGAATTCGATACAGAGCAGACAATGTTACCAAAGCGTATGCAACTGGATTGGATGTTCGCTTAAATGGTGAGTTTGTTCCTGGTAGCGAAAGTTGGGTAAGTTTAGGATATTTAAAAACAGAAGAAAATATTGATAATCAAGGTTATATTGCAAGACCTTCTGACCAACGTATTAAATTCGGAATTCTTTTTCAAGATTATGTTCCTAATCTACCAAACTTAAAAGCATATTTAAACTTGGTGTACAATACAGGTGTTCCCGGAGGCTCTCCTTCTTATGCAGATGTGTATGACTTTCAAAATCGTTTAAGAGATTATAAACGTGCCGATTTAGGTCTTTCTTATATTTTTGTGGATGCAAACAAACAATATACAACAGGTTGGTTGTCTAAATTTAAAGAATTATCTGCCGGATTAGAGCTTTTTAATATGTTTGACATACAAAACTCAATTACCAATACTTGGGTTAGAGATGTGTATTCTAAAACACAATACGGCATTCCGAATTATATGACAGGTAGAGTTTTAAACTTTAAAGTAGGCATGAAGTTTTAATCGATAAAAAAAAGAGGCCGTCTAAAAGCTATAAACTTTGTCATACTTCACTTGCTTCAGTATCTTAAATTACTAAAATTAAACAAGTATAAGAATCTGAAATAAATTCAGATAGACAAACAATTACTTTTTAAACGACCTCTTTATAGTTATAAACTAAAGCTCTTACACTAAAATCTGAGCAGCATGTGCTTTCGTTTTTACTTTTAGAATGATATCTTCAATCACTCCGTTTTCATCAATTACAAAAGTAGTTCTGTGAATTCCATCATATTCTTTTCCCATAAATTTTTTGGGTCCCCAAACATTAAAAGCTTCTATTACGGCTTTATCTTCATCCGCTAAAAGCGGAAAAGGCAATTCGTTTTTATTGATAAAATTTTGTTGTCTTTTAGCAGAATCGGCACTTACACCTAAAACATCATATCCTTTTGCTAAAAAAGATTGATAATTATCTCTTAAATCACACGCTTCATTAGTACAACCAGGTGTACTTGCCTTCGGATAAAAGAACAAAACTAACTTTTTACCTGCATAATCAGCTAATTTAATGGTATTTCCTGCATTGTCTTTTGCTTCAAACTGTGGAGCCTTGTCTCCTATTTTTAGTGATGTCATTTTTATAAATTTTAATTACAAAGGTACAAAGTAGCTAAGTTACAAAGTTTAAAATAAAACCTAAATATTACTTTGTAACTTTGTAACTTGTAAACTTAGTAACTCTAATAAATGACCAAACAAGAAAAAGTACAATTTGTAATTGATACACTTCAAGAAAAATATCCTGAAATACCAATTCCTTTAGATCATAAAGACCCTTATACCTTATTAATTGCTGTTTTATTATCTGCACAGTGCACCGATGTAAGAGTAAATAAAATTACGCCTATATTATTCGCTAAAGCGGATAATCCTTTTGATATGGTAAAAATGACGGTAGAAGAAATTAAAGAAATTATTCGACCCTGTGGCTTGTCGCCAATGAAAAGTAAAGGAATTTACGGTTTGTCTAAAATTTTGATTGAAAAATACCATGGAGAAGTACCACAAAGCTTCGAAGGTTTAGAAGAATTGCCTGCAGTTGGCCATAAAACAGCAAGTGTAGTTATGAGTCAGGCTTTTGGTGTCCCCGCTTTTCCGGTTGATACGCATATTTTAAGGTTAATGTTTCGTTGGAACTTAAGCAACGGAAAAAGTGTTGCTCAAACAGAAAAAGATGCAAAGCGTTTATTCCCTAGAGAATTATGGAACGACTTACATTTGCAAATTATTTGGTACGGACGCGAATATTCTCCTGCAAGAGGTTGGGATTTAGATAAAGATATTATTACGAGTACTATTGGAAGAAAAACAGTCTTAGATACCTATTTTAAAAAAAATAAATAGATAAATATCCGACACTATCCTAAAATCTGTGTAAGTTAAAAAACTCAGGGTTAAATTATTTATAGTTTAATCCTGTTTTCAAATATAGCTAAAAATTGATTAAGTATAACTCCCCAATTTCTAATTGGCATTGTCCACTTTTTAGTACTTTCTCTCAGTGCTAAAAAAACAGATTTCATGACAGCTTCATCGGTTGGGAACGAGAGTTTGTTTTTAGTATATTTTCTAATTTTCCCGTTGAGATTTTCTATAAGATTTGTGGTATAAATTATAGTTCTTATTTCTATAGGGAAATCAAAGAAAACGGTAAGTTCATCCCAGTTATTTTCCCAACTTTTAATCGCATAAGAATATTTAGAATCCCATTTATCTTTAAAATCTTTTAAGGATGCCTTTGCTGCTTCTTTTGTCGGTGCAGTATAGATTTGTTTCATGTCTCTGGTAAACTCTTTTTTATCTTTCCAAACAACGTAACGACAGGAGTTTCTAATCTGATGCACCACACATATTTGAGTAACAGAATTAGGGAAAACAGTTTTAATTGTATCTGTAAATCCATTTAAATTATCGGTTGCTGTGATTAAGATATCTTGTGTTCCTCTAGCTCTAATGTCGGTTAAAACACTCATCCAAAAAGCGGAAGATTCATTTTTACCTAACCATAAACCAAGTACTTCTTTTTTTCCATCAGTTCTCAAACCTACCGCGATGTAAATGGTTTTGTTGATGACTTTAGAGTTTTCTCTAACTTTAAAAACGATTCCATCCATCCAAACTATAAGATAGGTTGCTTCTAAAGGTCTATTTTTCCAAGCTATAATATCATTGGTGATACTATCGGTAATTCTTGATATAGTGCTTGTGGAGATATTAAAATCGTAGAGTTCTCGTATTTGTTCTTCTATATCGCTATTACTCATCCCTTTTGCATAAAGGGAAATTATAATGTTTTCTATACCTTCTGTGGTACTTTCTCTTTTCTTAACAATCATTGGGTTAAAAGAACTTTCACGGTCTCTTGGAACGTTTATTTCTGTCTCCCCTAAAGTTGTTTTTAGTTTCTTTTTGGTATACCCATTTCGAAGATTAGTTGATTTACTTTTTTGATGCTTTCCATAGTCTAAATGAGCATCTAACTCTCCTTCAAGTATTTTTTCTATGCCTCGCTTATGAAGCTGTTCTAAAAAATTAGTAAGTTCTGATCCGCTTTTAAATTGCTTTAAAAAATCTTCGTTTAAAATGTCTTCTGGTTTCATAAATATGTAAAATTTAAAATTAATAAAAAAATCTCAGGTTAATTAATTAACCTGAGATTTTAAAACTTACACACTTTATGAGACAGTGCCAAATATCCATATTATAAGTTTATCTTAAAATTAAAAAACCGTTTAGAAATAAATCTAAACGGTTTTTAATATTTTAAAGTTCTGCATTCACAGAAACAGCCTCTTTACTCAAAAATAGAATTCATTTTTAAATATTCTAAAAACTCTCTTTTAGTATCTTTTTCTTTAAACTTACCTCCAAATTCTGAAGTTACCGTAGAGCTTTCAATATCTTTAATCCCTCTAGAGTTTACACATAAATGTTTAGCATCAATAACACAAGCTACATCTTGTACACCTAAAGCCTCTTGCATTGCTTGTACTATTTGCATGGTTAAACGCTCTTGTACTTGTGGTCTTTTAGAAAAATACTCTACAATTCTATTCATTTTAGAAAGGCCAATTACCTTACCACCCGAAATATATGCAACATGAGCTCTACCAACAATAGGTAATAAATGATGCTCGCAAGTAGAATACACAACAATGTTTTTTTCTACCAACATTTCACCATAATTATAATTATTGTCAAAGGTTGATGCTTTTGGCATATTTTTAGGATTTAACCCCATAAACAACTCATTTACAAAAGATTTAGCAACTCTTTTAGGAGTTCCTTGTAAACTATCATCTGTTAAATCCATCCCCAAAGTGATTAAAATATCTTTTACACTTTCTTGGATTCTTTCAATTTTTTCTTCGTCAGAAATATCAAAAGCATCTGCTCTTAATGGAGTTTTCGCTGATGTACCAACGTGATTCTCACCTATTTCTTCAATTCTTTCGTCATTCATTTTGCTGCTTAATTCAAACATTTCATTCTTTATTAAAGTGCAAATTTACGTGTTTGCAACGTATTATTTTAATTTCGTAATCAATAAAAATTATAAAATTATAATTTATGCTTTTAATCGTATTATCATTTCTGATAAAGAGCTATTTATTTGCTCTCCAGAATTCATATTTTTCAACACAAAAACATCGTTTTCTACCTTAGAAACCACAAACTCTATCTCTCTATTAGTAACATATTTCCATTGTCGTTTTTGTGCCTTATTACTTTCCCCTAAATCAGGATAAAACTCACTTTTTATATTGCTTTCTCTTAAAACCTTAATAGCTTTCATTTTTAGAATATCTGTAGTTGCGTCAAAATTTAAGAAAATCACCTTTGGTTTAGGCAAATCAACCGTTTTAAACAAGCCCAACTCTTCTAAAACTAAATATATTCTGTCTAATCCGAAAGAAATTCCAACTCCAGAAACATCTTTTAATCCAAAGATACCTGTTAAGTCATCATATCTTCCACCGCCACCAATAGACCCCATTTTTACACCTTTTGGAGCAGCAACTTCATAAATTGCACCGGTGTAATAATTTAATCCTCTTGCTAAAGTTACATCAACTTCTAAAGCTGCTGTTTCTAATCCTAATTCTTCAACAGAATTAATTACAAAACGCAACTCTTCTACTCCACTTGATCCTTCTTCCGAAGTTGATAACATACTTTTTAAAGAAGCCAATTTATCTAAATTAGAACCATCAAAACTAAATAAAGGATCCACCTTTTCAATAGCCTCTTCTGTAATTCCTTTAGACAACATTTCTTTTACAACGCCCTCTTTACCAATTTTATCTAACTTATCTAAAGCAACTGTAAAATCGATTAATTTATCTTGAGCACCAATAACTTCTGCAATACCAGATAATATTTTTCTATTGTTAATTTTAATCGTAGTTCCTGCTAAACCTAATTTGGTAAAAACAGTATCATATAATTGCACAAACTCTACTTCTTGCCATAAAGACTTGCTACCAACAACATCTGCATCGCACTGAAAAAACTCTCTAAAACGACCTTTTTGTGGTCTGTCTGCTCTCCAAACGGGTTGTACTTGGTATCTTTTAAAAGGAAAAGTAATTTCATTTTGATGCTGAACAACGTAACGTGCAAAAGGCACTGTTAAATCGTAACGCAATGCTTTTTCTGATATTTGAGCAGTAACTTTTAAACTATTTTTTTCTGATAAAAGAGTTTCATCTGCTTTCTTTAAAAAGTCTCCAGAATTTAATATTTTAAAAATTAATCGATCTCCTTCTTCACCATATTTCCCCATTAAAGTAGATGAGTTCTCAAAACTTGGTGTTTCTATGGGTTGAAACCCAAAGGTTTCAAAAGCAGTTTTTATCGTATTCATTATATACGTTCTGTTTGCTACTTCTGTTGGCGAAAAATCTCTAGTTCCTTTTGGTATGCTTGGTTTCATGTAAATCAATTATCAATGTTCAATGTTCAATTATCTTTTATCAATATATCAGAACACTGATAATTGATTATAGATAATTGTTTTGCGAGCGCAAATATCGTGAAAAATTATATTTTTTTAGGAGTTGTAAAGGTTTTATTTCTTTGTCTTAAACTATGTAAAGAAGCATTTAATTCGAAACCTAATAATAGAATTATTGCGTTTAACCACACAAATAGCATCAAGATTAAAAGAGTACCAATAGATCCATATAATTGATTGTATTGTGCAAACTTAACTACGTAAATTCCGAATAAATAAAAGGTAAATAATGAAACTACTGTCGTTAACAGAGCACCTGCAGAAAAGAACTTAGTTTCTTTCCCTTGCTTTGTTCCATATCTAAAAAGTAAGGAGACTATAGTGAAAAGCATTACTAAAAAAAGAGCATTTTTACCTATTAGAAATAAATCTAAATCTCCGGTATCTAACCAACCTGTTTCATCTATTTTAGATAATGCTACTTGATATAAGATAAGGATGGTAATCATAACAATTAAAAAAAACGACATCAATAAAGAAACTCCTAATGAGATAAAATAAGATCTAAAAACATTTCTAACATCTGTTACATGGTATGAGTATTCAAACCCTCCAAAAATAGCATTGACACCATTTGTCATTAAAAAGATAGAAAATAAAAAACCAAAAGAAAGCAAGCCTCCGTATTGATTGTTAATAATATCTCCAATAACTACATTTACAGCATCAAAAGTTTGGGGCGGTAAAATTTCTTTGATAAAAGAAAATAATCCTTCTTGAAAACCTTCTATAGGAATATAAGGGATTAGTGTTAAAATAAACAGCATAAAAGGAAAAACAGCCATAAAAAAACTGAAAGCAATTCCGCCTGCTCTCGTTGTTAAGGCCCCTCTTACAATACCAATAATGTACATTTCTAATACATCGTATAAAGACATACCTTCTAAACCTGGAATTTTTATTCTTTTTCCAAATTTAACCAGAAGGTTTACAACTGGTATTTTTTCTAGTTTATCTTCTATTTCTTTACTCATTATTTTGAGTTACAAAGTTAAAGTTAGTTCCATAGGCACTAAGTTAATAAGTAGCAAAGTTACAAACTGAATGAATAAAAACAATAATTAATTTACTTTCGTTGAGATTTTATACTTCTAATAAAACTGAATAACATTCTTTCGATTTCTCTTGATAATTTATACAAATTATCAAATTTTTCTTTATTGATCTATTCTAAATTAAAAGCAATTTCCACATGAGTTTGAAACTCAAAAAGCGATGCTATTGCAATATTAAAAAAACGAAGATACTCTCTCAGTCGTTCTCTACCATTACCTTCAAAAACATTACTAGGTATTGATACTGTAGATCTTCTTAATAGAGAAGTTAAGCCAAATATTTCTTCTTTTGGAAATGATTTAGACACTTTATAAATTTCAGAAACAAAGTTCATAGACTTTTGCTAAACTAATATACCTCTAAATGTTTTCACCTGTTTAATCTTATGTTTTATGAGTTGCAAAGTTTAAAGCAGTTACAAAGCAACAAAGTCAGACTCTTCTTTTTTATAACTTTTTACTCAACTACAATTTTATATTCAGACAAAAGACCCAAAATATTTTCTTTACTAAACTTTGCTCCTTTTAAACTATTTTCTTCTGGATTGATATTAAAATTAAAAGCAGTCTTAAAATCTGACTTTTCAAGATTAGTTCTATCAAAAATGGCACTTTTCAAATCACAATTATCAAAAAGCGAACTTATTAAAACCGTTTCTGTAAAATCTACTTCTTGCAAATTACAATTGATAAATTTTGTTTTCGGAATTTTTAATTGATAAAAAGAAGAAAAACTTAATTGACAGTCTTTAAAACTAAATTGCAGTAAAAAGGCATCACATTCATTAAATTTAATTCCTATCATTTTACAATTGATAAAACTCACCTCTTTAAAAGCAGTATCTTTTACAATGGCATTGCTAAAATTACAATCTATAAATTCGCACTCTACAAACTGAATATTTGATGCATGCACATTTTCGAAATTACAATCTAAAAAAGTGCAATTATCATATTCTCCTTTGTTGATTTTCGTTTTAGTGAAATCAATTTTAGTGAACTCTTCGCTATCAAAATAAGTCTCTGTCATCTAAACTTATTCTTGTTTTATTAGCTTATAATTTAACTCGCTTTCAATTTTATGACCATCAATATCTAACAATTCAATATAATTATCACCAATTGCATATTTAAAAGGACTCGTTTCCAACGCTAAAATCACTATTCCATTTTCAATAGAATAATTTCCTGTTTTTTTAAAAACATTTCCTTCCCCTTTACCTTTATACACACTTTCTAACACAAAAGTACTATCGGTATTCAAAGTCATTTTATTATCGATTCCAACACAATCTGCACAAGGAAATTCGCCTACATAAACTCCTGTAACATCTACCGGAGCATTATTTTTACATGCTAAAAAAAGAATACAAACTACGGCTACAACTTTTATAATATATTTCATTTAATCTACTATTTTAATCCTCTAGCTTCTAACATTGGTGCTGCTTCCGGGTCTCTACCTGCAAAGGTTTTATACATTTCTGCATAATCCATAGTATTTCCTTTTGATAAAACTTGATCACGGAATTTTTGTCCGTTTGCACGAGTTAACAATCCATTATATTTAAACCAATCGTACGCATCATGACTCAACATTTCTGTCCATAAATAAGAATAGTAACCTGCTGCGTAACCACCACTAAAAATGTGTGCAAAATAAGTTGAACGATATCTTGGTGGAATTTCATCAATATTTAATTTCATACTTTTTAAAGCTTCCTTTTCAAACTTAGCAACATCTTCAATATTCTCATTTGCAGAAATTGTATGCCATTTCATATCTAAACTAGAAGAACATAAGTTTTCTATCATAGAATATCCTTGATTAAAAGTACCAGCATCTTTAATTTTTTGCAATAATGCTGCCGGAATTACTTTTCCTGTTTTGTAATGTATGGCATAATTATTTAAAATTTCTGGATGCGTAGCCCAATTTTCATTAAACTGAGAAGGAAATTCTACAAAATCTCTTGCGGTACTTGTACCAGAAATTGATGCATATTTTTGATTCCCAAAAAATCCGTGTAATGCATGTCCAAATTCATGAAACATAGTTTCTACCTCATCAAAACTAATTAAAACTGGTTCTCCATCAGCTGGTTTTGGAGTATTACACACATTATAAATAACGGGTTTCTGATTGCGTAATTTAGATTGTTTTACAAAACTACTCATCCACGCACCACCACGTTTGCTATCTCTTGCAAAATAATCTCCAAAGAATAATCCTAATTTAGAACCATCCTCCTCAAACAATTCATACACCACAACATCTGGGTGATACGTTGGTATATCTGTACGTTTTTTAAAGGTAATTCCGTATAATTTTGTAGCAGCATAAAACACCCCTTTTTCTAAAACGTTGGTCATTTCAAAATAAGGTTTTACCTCGTCTTCATTTAAATTGTACTTAGATTTACGTACTTTTTCTGCATAAAGATTCCAATCGTATGGTGCTAGTTTAAAACCTTTTCCTTCCTTATTAATTTCGGCCTGAATTTCTTTTATTTCAGATGCTGCTTTATCTAATGAACCTGGAATTAAATTTTTAAACATCTTAAAAACTTTATCTGGTGTTGCAGCCATGGTGCCTTGTAAACTCCAACTTGCATAATTATCAAAACCTAAAATCTGTGCTTTTTTAGCTCTTAATTTCGTCATTTTTAAAACAAGATCACTTGTATCATATTCACCAGCATCTGCTCTATGAATAGATTTTTCGAACAACTCCTTTCTAACCTCTCTGTTTTCTAACGTTTGTAAAGAAGGTTGTTGCGTCGTATTAATTAACTGAATTTCATATTTCCCATCTTTTTCTAAAGAAGCTATTTTTTCATCAGAAAAACCTTTTAATTTCGATTTATCGGTAATTACAATTCCGCCTTTTTTACTAGCGTCTAATAATTTCTTCCCAAAATCGTTAGACAAACTAGCTATTTCTGAATTTATTTCTTTTAGTTGCTCCTTTTTTTCTTCGGATAAATTAGCACCCGCTTTAGAGAAGTTTTTAAAATATTCACCAACTAAATGTTTAGATTCTGCATCTAAATTAGCTTCAGAAAGGTTATCATAAACAGCTTTTACTTTTGCAAACAATTTTGTATTCAATAAAATATCATCGCTGTGCTTAGAAAATTTTGGTGCTAATTCTTTTTGATTTTCTTTAATAGTATCGTTTGTGTTAGCACCTGCCAATCCATAAAAAACAGCAGTTACATCATCTAATTTTTTGCTACTTTCTTCTAAAGCTAAAATGGTGTTTTCAAAAGTTGGAGCCGCTGTGTTCTCTGTAATTTTTGCAATTGCCTCGTTTTGTATTTTCATACCTTCTAAAATAGCCGGTAAAAAATGTTTCGCTTTAATTTTGGTAAAATCGGGCGTTCCGTATTCTAGTGTACTTTTTACTAATAAAGGATTTTTAGAAATATCCATGGTATTTTCTTTTTTAGCTTCTTTAGTGTTGCAAGATATCACCAACATTAAAGACGCTGCTATTGTTATATATTTTTTCATTTCTAATGATTTTTAAAAAGCTTTTAAACTCAAATCTAAATTAGACACAGAGTGTGTTAATGCACCAGAAGAAATATAATCTACACCACATTCTGCGTATTTTCTAATGGTATCTTCATTAATTCCGCCAGAAGATTCTGTTAGGCAAGTATCACCAATTAAAGCAACGGCTTTTTTAGTGTCTTCATAATTAAAGTTGTCAATTAGAATTCTGTAAACACCTTCGTTAGATAAAATTTCTTTAATTTCTTCTAAACTTCTAGCTTCCACAATAATTTTAATATCGATGTTCTTTTCTGCTAAATATTTTTTTGTTTTGGTAATTGCCGCTGTAATTCCACCCGCAAAATCTATATGATTGTCTTTAATCATCACCATGTCATATAATGCAAAACGGTGGTTTTCTCCCCCACCAATCTTAACAGCCCATTTTTCAATTGCTCTAATTCCCGGAGTTGTTTTTCTTGTATCTAAAACTTTGGTTTTTGTTCCTTTCAATAAGTTTGCAAAAAAAGCTGTTTTGGTAGCAATTGCACTCATTCTTTGCATGGCATTTAAAACCAAACGTTCTGCCATTAAAATAGATTGAGATTTTCCTGAAACATGAAAAACAATATCACCATATTTCACATCCTCTCCATCATTTATAAACGTTTCTACTTGTAAATCTTTATCAACATAGCTAAAAACTTGTTTTGCAAACTCTACTCCTGCTATAATTCCGTCTTCTTTTACCAACAATTTTGCCTTTCCTTGTGCATCCGCAGGAATACAAGAAAGTGAGGTGTGATCTCCATCACCAATATCTTCTCTTATGGCATTTTTTATAATTAAATCTAATTCGTTTTGAAATTGTTTTTTAGATATCATTGCATAATATTTTTATCAATTCAAAAATATAGTATTTTTGAGGAAATCTTGTATGAAAATGAAAAGAAAAATACTCTTTTTAACTTTACTCTTTAGCGTTTTTTATGGTTTTTCTCAATCTGTAAATTATATAGATGAAAAGATGAAGTCTATAGACTCTATAACTTACTATAAAAAATGTAATTCTGTTGTTTTAAAATGTTTAAACTTTAAAACAGATTCTTTAAATATTAATAAAGTGGTTTACAAATTTAAATTTGGAACTACAGATTCTATTGGTTACTCTCAAGTAAGAACTTTATTATTAAAAAACAGTAATCGAAAAATTCATAAAAATGCTTTTTTAATGATTAGTTACAGAGACACTCTTTTTAATACTAAAGCTATAAAAGAAAGTTTTATAAGACATACAAAAACACACAAAACATTAGAGCATAAAGATTTTAATTCTAAAAAATATCACTTTAGAAGACAAAAATGGGTTAATTCTCAAAAAAAATGTAGAGAGAAATTTAATAAATTAGGCGCAGAAACATTTTATGTTTTTAAATATGATTATGGCTACATGAAAGAATACAATGATATTAAATGGATAAAAGATAGAGGCCTTTTTAAAAATGCTTTTTTTAAAATTATTTATAGTGGTAATTTTTTAATTATAAAACCTGATGGAAAGTATTTTATTAGCGGAGGGCATTTACCCAATAATTTATTAAAAAAACTACTTAAAAATGAAGATTGGTCTAAACTAAAATTAGATTGGTTGGCAACCTACAATACTTTAAGTAAATCTGGTATAGGTGCTTTTAAAGAAAATTCTTATCATAAAAAACATTGTTTCTAATGAAAATTAAATTACTTGCCATTGGTAAAACTGACAACAAACAATTAATGTTGTTAATTGATGAATATCAAAAAAGGTTAAAACATTATATAAAGTTTGAGTTAGAAATAATTCCGGATATTAAAAATGTGAAGAATTTAAGCGAAATTCAACAAAAAGAAAAAGAAGGTGAATTGATTTTATCTAAACTACAAAACACAGATCAGTTAGTTTTGTTAGATGATAAAGGAAAACATTACAGTTCTATTGATTTTTCTGTCTATTTACAAAAGAAAATGAACGCCGGTATAAAACAACTAGTATTGGTTATTGGCGGGCCTTATGGTTTTTCTGATGCAGTTTATAAAAAATCAATCGGAAAAATATCATTATCTAAAATGACATTTTCGCATCAAATGATTCGTTTATTTATTGTAGAACAATTATACAGAGGTTTTACAATTCTTAAAAACGAACCGTATCATCATGAATAGTCACCTTGTTAATTTAGATCTTTTTATTTTTAATCTATTGAATGAAATTCAAACTTTATTTCGTTCATAATCAGAATATCTTGACACTTTGTTACTTTGATACTATTTTTAACTTTGCAACTTACTTAAACCTTAAAAACTTTGTAACTTTGTTTCTTACTTTTAAAACTTTGCTACTAAAAATATGAAATTAGTATTCGCTACAAATAACCTTAACAAACTGAGTGAAGTTCAGGAAATGTTACCAGACTCCATACAATTATTGAGTTTAAAAGATATTAACTGTTTTGATGAAATAGACGAAACAGAAACCACTTTAGAAGGAAACGCTAAATTAAAAGCGGATTATATTACCAAAAAATTTGGTTTTAATTGTTTTGCTGATGATACAGGTTTAGAAGTAGATAGTTTAGATGGAAAACCTGGAGTATATTCTGCTCGTTTTGCAGGTGAGCCTTCTAATTCTGAAAACAATATGCAAAAGTTGTTGGTAGATTTAAAACCTGCTAGCAATAGAAAAGCACAATTTAGAACCGTAGTTGCTTTAAACTTAAATGATGAAAATTTTCTTTTTGAAGGAATTTGCAAAGGTGAAATTTTAAAAGAAAAGCATGGAGAAAAAGGTTTTGGTTACGATCCTATTTTTAAACCAAACGGATTTAAAAAGTCTTTTGCAGAAATGACTTCTGAAGAAAAAAATAGCATTTCTCATAGGGGAATTGCCATTCAGAAATTAGTAAGATTTCTATCAAAATATAAATATTAAATTTACCTGATCAAACATTATTAAATCATTAAAAATTAATTTGATTATAAAAGCGTAATTTTAAGCCGCACTGAACCAGACATTCATTAATGGAAAACAAATCATATACAAGACACTTTATTTTTTTATCTGTATTACTGGTAGTCTTGTTTTTTTTGAACATCAGTTTTGGGTCTGTTTCCATTCCGTTTAAGGATATTTTTAATAGTCTTTTTGGCGGCACTATAGCCAAAGAAAGTTGGGAAACTATCATTATTAATTTTAGAATTCCGAAGGCAATAACAGCCGTTTTAGTTGGTTCTGGTTTGTCTATTTGCGGTTTGTTAATGCAAACTTTATTTAGAAATCCTCTAGCAGGCCCTTTTGTGTTGGGAATTTCTTCCGGTGCAAGTTTAGGCGTGGCTATTTTAATTTTAGGTTCTTCTGTTTTTGGAGGACTTTTTCTAACAAGTTCTGTTTCTAATTGGTCTTTACCCATTGCCGCAAGTTTGGGCGCTTTTTTAGTTTTATCAGCAGTAATAATTGCTGCAAACAGAGTAAGAAACACCATGTCTATTTTAATCATCGGATTGATGTTTGGTTCATTAACATCTGCAGTTATTAGTGTTTTGGCTTATTTTAGTGAAGCAGCCCAAATTCAGCAATACTTATTTTGGAGCTTTGGTAGTTTGGGTAATTTAACTTGGAATGAAATTGGTGTTTTTGCTATTATTTATTGCATCGGTATTTTAGGAACCATCACGGTTATTAAACCTCTAAACAGTTTTTTATTAGGTGAAAATTACGCCAAAAGTTTAGGAATTAATGTAAAGAGAAGTAGAAATATTATATTACTAATTACTAGTTTGTTAACAGGTGTTATCACTGCATTTTCCGGACCAATTGCCTTTGTAGGTTTAGCTGTTCCGCACATTGCAAGAATGTTATTTTCTAGTTCTAATCATAAAATATTATTACCTGCAGTTGCTATTATTGGTGCAATTGTCTTGCTAATTTGTGATGCTATTGCACAAATGCCAACAAGCGAATTTACACTACCAATAAATGCAATTACCTCTTTATTTGGTGCACCAATAGTTATTTGGTTACTAATTAGAAAAAAGAGATTGTTTGTTTAATTAAGTGGCAAAGTTAAAAATAGCCACAAAGTTACAGCGTTAAAAAGCTGTAAGCAAACAAGCTGAACTTTGTAAATCTGCCACCCTGAAACTTTGAAACTTTGAAACTAAAAAATATACATATCATCCTTAAAACTGAAAATCTATCCATAGGTTATCAGCAAAAAAAGAACTCCAAAATTATTGCTTCCAACATCAATTTAGAAATTGAAAAAGGAAAATTAGTAACGGTTTTAGGTAAAAACGGAATCGGAAAATCTACTTTATTAAGAACTCTTTCTAAAGTTCAGAAGCCTATTTCTGGAGCTGTATTTATTCATCAGAAAAACTTAGAAAACCTTAGCGAAAAAGAACTTTCTACACAATTAAGCTTGGTATTGACAGAACGATTGCCTGAGAGCCAACTAACCGTTTACGAGTTAATTGCATTGGGCAGACAACCCTACACCAATTGGATTGATAAACTTTCTGACAAAGACAAAGAAAAAGTAGATACAGCATTACGACAAACAGAAATTGAACATTTAAAAAACAATCGTTTTTACGAATTAAGCGATGGTCAATTACAAAGGGTTCTTATAGCTAGAGCGTTAGCGCAAGACACCGAAATTATTATTTTAGATGAACCAACGGCACATTTAGACATGCATCATACCATTAAAATATTTTCATTGTTAAAAAAGTTAGTTGCAGACACCAATAAAACCGTTATTATATCATCTCACGAAATTAATTTATCTATTCAGTTGGCAGATGAAGTAATGCTTTTAACAGAAAACACCGTTCATTTTGGCACTCCAAAAGAATTAATTAATAATAATGCTTTTGATACTTTATTTCCTAAAGAACTTGTTAACTTTAACAAAACCTTACAACAATTTGTAATTAACAAAAGTTAAGTTTGATGTTTATTTTACTCATATATCCGTAATTTGTAATACTTGTAAAAAAAGTAAACATCAGTACAAAAATAGTTTTAGCATTTTGAAAAATTTCCCTGTAGATTTTACAAATTAACGCAGTATAAAAAAGTTCTATAATTAGGTCATTTACAGCGTTATGTTGCTTTACGGACAATCAAATCATTTTATTATAATATTACATCTTACAAACTTTATTCAACCTAATTTATGAAAAACATCCTTTACACATTTGGTCTTTTCTTTTTTATAGCATGTAGCTCTAGTCAAAATACTTCTAAAGAAGATGTAAACACTGATTATGCTGCTAAATATGCAGCAACAATTACAGCAGAAGACTTAAAAACCAATTTATACATTTTTGCTTCAGATGAGTTTGAAGGTAGAAATACGGGAGAACCTGGACAGAAAAAAGCAATTGAATTTTTAAAAAACTTTTATGTTGCTAAAGGAATCTCTTCTGGTTTAGGAGGTGATAATTATTACCAAAAAGTGCCTGCTGATTGGATTAATAAAAATACACGTCGTGGTAAATACAAAGATTCCGAAAATGTTTTAGCGTTTATAAAAGGAACCGAAAAGCCCGATGAAATAGTTGTAATTTCTGCACATTTAGACCATGAAGGCATAAAAAATGGACAAATTTACAATGGAGCCGATGATGATGGTTCTGGTTCCATGGCTATTTTAGAAATTGCAAAAGCGTTTCAAACAGCAGTAAAAGCAGGTAAAGGACCTAAAAGATCTATTTTGTTTTTACATGTTACAGGTGAAGAAAAAGGATTATTAGGTTCTAAATACTATACAGAAAACCCAATATTTCCGCTAGCAAATACTGTTTGTGATTTAAATATTGATATGATTGGTAGAGTTGATGATTTACACAAAACAGATTCTAATTATGTATATTTAATTGGTGCAGATAAATTGAGTACTGAGCTTCATCAAATTTCTGAAAATGCAAATACAAAATATACCAACATTAATTTAGATTACACCTATAATGATGAAAATGACCCAAATCGTTTTTATTACAGATCTGATCATTACAACTTTGCAAAACATAATATACCTGTTATTTTTTATTTTAACGGTACACATGAAGATTACCACAAACCCACTGATACACCAGATAAAATTGAATACGATTTGTTAGCAAAAAGAACTCGTTTGGTTTTTTATACAGCTTGGGAAGTTGCTAATAGAAATACAAGGTTGGTTGTTGATAAAGCAACAAAAGAATAAATTTTATTAAAGATAAAACGATAAGAACCTCTAAGTGGTTACCTTTAAAAAAATCTACATAAAAAAATGAGCACTAAAATAGATTTAAAAGAAGCTATTTCCATTGGAATTGGAGGAATGGTTGGTGGTGGAATTTTCGCAGTACTAGGATTGGCAGTCGCCTTGGCAAAAGGAGGCACTCCCATTTCTTTTTTAATTGCAGGTTTTATTGCTTTGATAACTTCTTATAGCTACGTAAAATTATCTCTAAAATATCCAGACAGAGGTGGAACTGTTAAGTTTATAAACCAAGGTTTTGGAGTTGGCGTTTTTAGTGGAGGAATAAATAATTTACTTTGGGCAAGTTATATTATTATGTTAGCTTTATACGCTTCTGCTTTTGGTTCTTATGCCCCAAATTTATTTGAATTAACTAGTAACAAAGTTATAGACACGCATGTTTATGCTTCTGCAATTGTAATTATTGCTACTGCAATTAATTATTATAGTATTTCTGTTGTTGGAAAAATAGAAGCGTATGCTGTTATTATAAAGTTGATAATCTTATTATCTTTTGTGGGTTTTGGTGTTTATGGATTGTTTGGAAACACACATTTAGAACAATTATCACCAGCTTATTGGGAATCTCCTTTTAAACTAGTTACTGCAGGAATGGTAATTTTTGTAGCCTACGAAGGTTTTGAATTGATTGCCAATGCTGCTCCTGATATAGAAAACCCAAAAGTAAATATTCCACGAGCTTATTATTGGTCCGTTCTTTTTGTAATCTTTCTATATATAATTATTGCTGCAATTACCGTTGGCTCGTTAGATTTTAATGTAATTGCAACCGCACAAGATTATGTTTTAGCAGAAGCGGCAAAACCCATGTTAGGTAAACCTGGATTTACAATTATTACTATTGCAGCACTAATTTCTACTTTTTCTGCAATAAATGCTTCACTTTATGGAGGAAGCGAAGTAAATTATGAAATTGCAGAAGATGATGAACTTCCTAAAGAATTTACACACAAATTATGGAACCAACCAATTGGCTTATTTATAACAGCAATTGCCACATTAGTATTAGTAAATACCTTAAAATTAGAAAGCATTTCAACTGCTGGTAGTGTTGGTTTTCTATTTATTTTTGCCGTTGTAAACTATAGTGGTTTTAAATTATCTGAAGAAACAGGAAGTAAAAAGAGTATTCCTCTTTTAGGCGCTATCTTATGTTTTACAGCAATGATAGCCCTACTTATTCAACAATATTCCGTTAATAAATTTGATGTATTTATTGCTTTAGGAATTATTGCTTTCTGTTTTTTATTGGAAATTTTTTATAAAAAAAATGAATAAAAAACATTGGGTAAAGCTAAAATCAACAAATAGTTATATCCGTTGCATAGGATAAAATAAATTTGAAATTTATTAGAAATTAAGTCTCAGAAAAAGTTATTCCATCGCTTTTTTAAAATCAACTAAAAGCTTTTGTACTTTTTTATTATCATACACAATTGGGTACAATTCTTTTAAAACGATATTATAATCGTAATCTATTTTTAAAGCTGCTATTAGATGATCAAATCCGTATTTTTCTTTATTCAGAATAAAAAACAACCCTGACAATCTATACGCAATTTCAGCTGCATTTTTATACACTTTTTGCGCTTTAATTAAAGTATTAAGAGCATCATTAAATTCGCCTAAAAAAGATAATACATCTGCTAAACCTATAAATATTTCTAAGGAATCATCATTTAAATCTAAACATTTTTCGAAACCAGTCACAGCTTCTTCATAAAAATTAAGTTTAAGATTAATTTCTGCATATTGTCTCCAATACAAAGAATTATCTTCTTCTATTTTTAACGCTTTAGAGATGTAATATGCTGCTTTTTGATAGTTTTCTTCTAGATAATATAAATTGGTTAATAACATCCAACCTTTATCTAATAAAGGATCTTCGTGAACCGCCTTTTTATAAAAAGAAATCGCTTTATCAAAATTTAGTAATTTTTCATGACACTCTCCTACTCTTAGGTACACAAAAGCTGTTGCGTCATCTAATTCTAAAGTAATTAGATAATTATCTATAGCTTCTTTATAACTCCCTAATTGTTCTAATGTTTTTGCTTTTTCTAAATAACCTCCAATAAAAGACTCATCAATTATAACAGCATAATCAAAAGCATTTAATGCTTCTTTATATTTTTCTAAAATAAAATATTGTCTTCCTAATTGATGCCACGCAACTTCGCAATATGGATTAATATCTACATAAGCATTTAAATAGGTAATTGCAGCAGCATGTTCTTGCTCCATATCAAAACAATACACCACATTATACAGCGCAGAATAATCTTCAAAATCTACATGCACACATTTTATAAAGGTTAAACGTGCATTTTTAAAGTCGTCTAAATACAAATATTCCATTCCTAAAAGAGACCACACATCTACCTTATCATCTGTAAATGTTAAGGCTTTTTTTAATAATTCTATGGCTTCTTTATGATTTCCTTGCTTAGAACTAATGGTTGCTTTTTGTATAAAAACTTCATCATTATTAGGCTCTAAGCGCTCAATAATTTTCAACAACATAGAAGCTTTATCTAATTCATCCTCAAAAACATAAATCTCTACTTGCAGTAATTTTAAATCTACGGAAGCAGGATGTTGTTGCAGCCCAAGTTTTACTGCTTTTTTAGCCAAAGCATGTTTACCTGCGTCTAAATAATGCACAATTATTTCTTCGAACTCTACCAAATCAAAAAAATAAACTGCGTTGGTTTTTAGCATCGATTCAAACTTTAAGAGAGACATAACTATGAGATTTGAATTAGTTTATTAAAGGTACTACAACTCCTAAGATTCAAAGTATTTAGGTTTTTTTGTTTTCAACAATTTAATTAACATCAAAATCAACTAAAAATCACTTAAAAAAACAAGACTTCTACGTACTTAAAACTACTATTAAATAGTTCTTTTCTTATAAATCTATTGTAAAAATTACAATTCGAGTCTCATTTTATTTTGCACATACATTAATTTACATTAATTTTGATTTTCAATAACTATCAAGCTAAATTGATAGCTTTCTTTATGAGCAAAAAAAACTTACTTAACTCAAAGGATATTGAAATAATTTTACATCGATTGGCTTGTCAGTTAATCGAAAATCATAACGATTTTTCTAATACCGTATTAATAGGTTTACAACCAAGAGGTAGTTTTTTAGCTAATAGATTAGCCGATTTATTAAAAACAACTTATAACGTTAAAGACTTACAATTAGGACTATTAGATATTACCTTTTACAGAGACGATTTTAGAAGAAGAGATGCTCCTTTAGCAGCTACAGCAACTGAAATGGACTTTATTATTGAAGGTAAAAATGTAGTAATTATTGACGATGTCTTGTATTCTGGTAGAAGTGTTAGAGCTGCATTAACTGCAATGCAAGCCTATGGAAGACCAGATAACATTGAATTATTAGTATTAATAGACAGACGTTTTAGTAGGCATTTACCAATACAACCAAATTATAGAGGTAGACAAGTAGACGCTATTAACCTCGAAAAAGTGTTGGTTACTTGGAAAGAAACGCATAAAAAAGACGCAGTTTACATAGAATCAAAATAATTATGTCAGAATTAAGTGTAGAACATTTATTAGGAATAAAGTATCTAAAAGAAACTGATATTGATCTTATTTTTAGAACTGCAGATCATTTTAAAGAGGTAATTAACAGACCTATAAAAAAAGTACCTTCTCTTAGAGATATTACCATTGCTAACTTGTTTTTTGAAAACAGTACGCGTACCAAACTAAGTTTCGAATTGGCAGAAAAACGACTTTCTGCAGATGTAATTAATTTTTCTGCAGGGCAATCTTCTGTAAAAAAAGGAGAAACTCTCATTGATACCGTAAACAATATTTTAGCAATGAAAGTAGATATTGTTGTAATGAGACATGCAAGTGTTGGTGCCGGTGTTTTTCTATCTAGACATGTAGATGCTAAAATAGTAAACGCAGGTGACGGAACGCATGAACACCCAACACAGGCTTTATTGGATTCTTATTCTATTCGAGAAAAATTAGGAAGCGTAAAAGGTAAAAAAATTGTAATTGTTGGTGATATTTTACACTCTAGAGTAGCACTATCTAACATCTTTGCATTACAATTACAAGGTGCAGAAGTAAGAGTTTGTGGCCCAACAACGTTAATTCCTAAATACATTTCTAGTTTAGGAGTAAAAGTAGAAACCAATCTAAAAAAAGCTCTAGAATGGTGCGATGTTGCCAATGTTTTACGTGTTCAAAACGAAAGAATGGATATTAAATATTTTCCTTCTACGAGAGAATACACCCAACTTTTTGGAATTAATCAAGAAATTTTAGACAACCTTGGCAAGAAAATTGTGATTATGCACCCAGGACCTATAAACCGTGGTGTAGAAATTACAAGTGATGTTGCCGACTCTGATCAATCTATTATATTAAACCAAGTAGAAAACGGAGTTGCCGTAAGAATGGCCGTTATTTATTTATTAGCACAACAAGTTAAGAGATGAATCTAAACGAAGTTTAAGATCGCTGTACTAAATCTGTAATAATGAAAATAGACAAAAAAGACACCTATACACTTATTTTAAGTGATGAAAAATCATTTACCGAATTTTACAATTCTTTCTTAATTGAAGAAGAAAAAAGGAGTAAAGAACATATTATCATACAAATTTCAGACAACATTAACGCTTCAATAAAAGATTTTTCACTATTTTTGAGAATAGCAGCTCAAAAAAAGGAAAATGGCACATCATTTGTAATAGTAAATTCTAGTATTAATATAGACGATTTTCCAGAAAACTTTAACATTACTCCTACTTTGCAAGAAGCAATAGATGTAATAGAAATGGAAGCTATGGAAAGGGAACTAGGATTTTAAACAAAAAGCAAATGGTAAAAAAACTACTTTTTATATTATTTTTAAGTTGTACTTCTATAGTTTTTTCTCAGGAAAACTCTATTGATGGTTTATCTGCTGCTCCAAATCCTTTTACAAATACTACCAAAATTAGTTTTTCATCAGACTCAAAATCGACTATTTATTTTACCGTCAAAAATGTATTAGGAAAAACTGTTTTCAGAAAAAGTATTCAAACAAAACCGGGTAAAAACAATATTCCTTTTTATAAAAACGATTTGCCTAATGGTATGTATATTTATAGCATACAAGACAAAAAGAAAACCATATCTAAACGACTTGTTATTAGATGAGCATAACCCTAACCATATTAGGTTGTCATTCTGCAACACCTAGAATAAACGCTTTTCCTACTTCACAGTATTTGGAAATTAACAATAGCCATTTTTTAATTGATTGTGGTGAAGGTACTCAGCGTCAGATGAGAAAATATAAAGTTGGTTTTTCTAAAATCAATCATATTTTTATAACACATTTACATGGTGATCATTTTTATGGATTGGTTGGATTATTAGCTACTTTCGGAATTTTAAATAGAGAAAAAGAACTCCATATTTATGGCCCAAAAGGCATAAAAGAAGTTACTTTATTACAATTAAAAATTTCTCAATCTCACGCAAAATATAAAATGATTTTTCATGAGTTAACTTCTAAAGAAAGTGAACTTATTTTTGAAGACGATAAGGTTTCCGTACGCACTATTCCTTTAACTCATAGAGTGTATACAAACGGATATTTGTTTACAGAAAAAGAGAAATCTAGAAAGCTAAACATGTTAAATATTAGTGGATATCCAGAAATTGATAAAGCCGATTATTTAAATATTAAAGCAGGTAGAGATGTAGTTTTGCCTTCTGGAGAAGTTGTTTCTAATTTAGAATTAACAATTCCGCCAGAAAAACCTTTAAGTTTTGCTTTTTGTAGCGATACGTGTTACAAACCAGATATTGTTCCTCTTATAAAAGAAGTCGATTTATTATACCATGAAGCTACCTTTTTAGCAGACAGAGAAGACTTGGCAAAAAAGACAAAACACGCTACAACAAAACAAGCTGCTGAAATTGCAAAACAAGCAAACGCTAAGCAATTAATAATAGGTCATTATTCTGGCAGATATAAAGACATTAACGTTTTTAAAGAGGAAGCACAAGAAATATTTAAAAACACTTACTTAGCTGAACCTGGAAAAGTGTTTAAAGTATAACTAATAATTTATTATTTCGAACAGTTAAAATAAATTCAATATACAACGAAACGTTAAACACCTGCCCAAAAGTAGAAATAGAAGAACTTATAAAAAAGTTAATTGAACTTGATTTTTACTATCCTTACTTCACTAACTTCTTCTGTATTACAAATACAGCTCATTAAAATTTTGAATATCTAAGTAAAAACTTTACAGCACGTACTGATTTCTCTTGAGAAAAAATGAAAGAAGGAGGTGTAAATTATTTCTGGACTTTGTATCACCCGAAAGACATACAGCTTTGGCTAATAAGTTTATTAAATTTTGCCATTAATAATTTACTTTTTAATATTGATCTATACTTAACATTACTAATGTACAAGCAACTTCTACCTCTATAGAATTCTTCTCTAAAAGTTTTACAAACTCCTCATTCTCAGATCCAGGATTAAAAATTACTCTTCTAGGTTTTAATCCAATTATATAATCATAGTACGCTTCTTGATTTTTTGGGTTTAGGTACAAAGTAACCGTATCTATATTTTTATACTCTTTTTTTTCAGTATCAATTACAACCCCTAATACAGTTCCTTTTCTTATTCCTAAAGCAGCAACAGGTATTTCTTTATCTACGAGCCTTTTAATAGCAATATTAGAATATTTATTAGGATTTGTTGAAGCGCCAAGAACTAATGTTACATTTTTCATTCCGTTAATTTACGTTAAACAAATTTAAAATCATAACAAATATAAACAATGAGATTTCTATAAACCATTCCATACTAAAAAAAAATAAAATTTAGCTTCACTATTTTAAGTTTTAAGCTCACTTATACAAAAACATCAACTTTAACAAAAGGTAAAAACCAACATAAAGTTGATAATTTTTTTTAGTTATTAATCTATAAATATAATTACCTTTATATAACACCAACTTATACTTTTTATAGAGCATTACAAACTAAATTATTATGAAAATAGCTGTTTTTAGTACAAAGTCTTACGATAAAGAATCATTAGAAAAACACAACATTAAAGGAGCCCTTTCTTTTACCTATTTTGAAGAGTCTTTAAATAAGAAAACAACCAATTTAGCATTAGGATTTAATGCTGTTTGTGTTTTTGTAAATGATAAATTAGATAGTGAAACTATAAAAAAACTTGCAAAAAATGGAATTAAGCTAATTGCTTTGCGTTGTGCAGGCTTTAATAATATAGATTTAGAAACAGCTGCAGAAAATAAGATTACAGTTGTTAGAGTTCCCGCATATTCTCCAGAAGCAGTTGCAGAACAAGCAGTTGCTTTAATTATGACATTAAATAGAAAAACCCATAAGGCATATAACAGAATTAGAGAAGGTAATTTCTCCTTAGAAAAACTGATAGGTTTTAATCTACATAACAAAACCGTTGGTGTAATTGGTACAGGTAGAATTGGTGAAGCATTTTCAAAGATAATGCAAGGTTTTGGTTGTAAAGTAGTTGCTTATGATCTTTATGAAAACAAAGAATTGATAAAAATAGGTGTTGATTATTTACCCTTTGATGAATTGATAAAAACATCTGATATTATTTCTTTACATTGCCCACTTACACCAGAAACGCATCACCTAATGAATAAAAAAACGTTTTCAAAAATGAAAAAAGGTGTGATGCTTATTAACACCAGTAGAGGTGCGTTAATTGATAGCGCTGATGCTATTACCGCTTTAAAAAGTCATAAAATAGGGTATTTAGGTATAGATGTATACGAACAAGAAGAGAAACTATTCTATAAAGATTTGTCTGAAGATATTATTCATGATGATTTAATATTAAGACTAATAAGTTTCCCAAATGTATTAATCACAGCTCACCAAGGTTTTTTAACCAAAGAAGCATTAGAACAAATAGCCAAAATAACTATAGAGAATATTTCTAATTTTGAAAAAAATATAAAAACAGAGAATGAAGTATTAATTGCCCAATAAAAGCATTGTAAAACAACAATACATCACATTCTAAACACTATTTTATTTTATGAGTTTATTATAAAAACACGCTCATATCAAAATAAAAAAAGTCTATTTCATTTTAAATAAATAATCATTTTAGTATATTTCTAAGATGTATCAATCTATAACAAATCACATCAACAATCATATTACACCAACAACCATTGATTTAGAATTTTTTAATGCGCTTTTAACTGAAACTTCTATACCAAAAGGTCAGTTTTTATTATTACCAAGAGCCATTGTAAACCAAGAATATTTTGTTGTTAAAGGTTGTTTAAAGGCTTATTATTCTGATGATAAAGGCCATAGACACATCATTCAGTTTGCAGTAGAAAATTGGTGGATAGGAGATTTTGATGCTTTTTACAATCAAATACCTTCCATACTACACATAGAAGCAATTGAAGACTCTAAATTATTATCTATTAGCTATAATAATCTTCAAAAGATTTATGATGAAGCTCCTGTTTTTGAACGTTATTTTAGAATTTTAACCACCAAGGCTGTCATCGCGCAGCGAAAAAGAATTTTATCTACATTAGAAAAAAACACACAAGAGCGTTACTTAGAGTTTTGTTCTTCTTATCCAAACATAGAAAATAGAGTCCCTAATTACGACATTGCAAATTATTTAGGTGTTTCTCCAGAAAACTTAAGCCGGGTTAGAAGACAACCTAAAAGTTAAATCTTTCTTAATTAATATAGATCAATAATATTAGCCTACAAGTCTTGTAACTTTGTATCTATATTAACAATATAAAAATCAACATTAAATGAGCAAGCAACAGTTATTAACTCCATATAATAGAAATATTAGTTTAAAAAACAGAGTCGTAATGGCTCCCATGACGCGTAGTAGAGCAAATAACGAAGGTAACGTAGCTACGAACGAATTGCATGGTTTGTATTATGAGCAACGTGCTTCTGCAGGTTTAATTATAACAGAAGGATCTCAGGTATCTAAAGATGCAGTTGGTTATATTTATACAGCAGGAATATATTCTGACGCGCAGGTACAAGGTTGGAAAAAAGTAACCAAACGTGTACATGATAAAGGTGGAAAAATCTTTATACAATTATGGCATGTTGGAAGAATATCGCATCCAGATTTTCATAATGGAGAATTACCTCTTTCTCCATCGGCAATAAACCCAAACGCACAATCTTTTACACCAGAAGGTTTTAAAGATACTGTTACCCCAAAAGAAATGACTATTGAAGATATTAAAACTACGGTTAACGATTTTAAAAATGCAGCTGCGAATGCTGTAAAAGCAGGTTTTGATGGTGTAGAGATTCACTCTTCTAATGGTTATTTATTTCATCAATTTTTCACAAACTGTTCTAACACAAGAACAGATAGTTACGGAGGAAGCATTGAAAACAAAACGCGTTTCTTTTTTGAAGTTTTAGACGCCATGAAAGAAGTAATACCTCAAGAAAAAATTGGCGTACGTTTCAATCCTTCTTTAAACGGTCTGTTTGGCATCAATTTAGACGAAGAAACCATACCAACCTTCGAATACATTATTAAAAAATTAAACGATTACAATTTAGCTTATGTACACCTTTCGGAACCGTTTACAGATGTTTCTAATGTTCCTTTTGCAGTAACAGAAATTGCAAAACATTTCCGTCCTTTATATAATGGAACTTTAATGATTAACACTTCGTTTGATAAAGAAAAAGGAAATAAAGTATTAGAAGATGGAGATGCTGATTTAATAGCTTATGGTAAACCATTTATTTCGAACCCAGATTTGGTAGAACGTTTTGAAAACAATTTAGAATTGGCCGAATGGAATCAAGATACTTTTTATACCCAAGGATCTAAGGGATATACAGATTACCCTAAAATATCTAAATAACGTACTTTTATTTGATAAAAATAGTTTAAAAACTACTTTTAAAGAGTGTTTTTATAATATGTAACAAAAAAAAATGCCAATATAAGTTTATATTGGCATTTGTTTTTACTTAAAAAATATTGATTTCTAAATTCTAAAAATTACCAACGGATAATAACAGAACCCCAAGTAAATCCGCTACCAAAAGCGGCCAAAACTACTAAATCGTTGTCTTTTATTTTACCTAATTCCCAAGCTTCCGTTAATGCAATAATTACAGAAGCTGCAGTGGTATTTCCATATTTTTGAATATTATTATATATTTTATCATCTGGCAATCTAAACTTACGTTGAATAAATTGTGAAATACGTAAATTAGCTTGATGCGGAATTAACATATCTATATCTTCTTTCTCTAATTTATTGGCTTCTAAACCTTCTACTATCGCTTCGGAAAAACGAGTAATGGCATGTTTAAAAACAAACTGACCATTCATATAAGGATAATAAGAAACATCATTCGGATCATTGGCTTCTAATATTTCTGGCACCCAATGTTTTGTAGATGGGCCTTCTAAGATTAATTCTTTTGCATGTTTTCCTTCCGAATGTAAATGAGTAGATAAAATTCCTTTTCCGGCTTCTTCACTTCTAGAAAGTATTGCTGCTCCCGCTCCATCTCCAAAAATTACAGATACATTTCTTCCTCTTGTAGATCTATCTAATCCACCAGAATGATATTCTGCACCAATCACTAAAACATTTTTATACATGCCGGTTTTTACAAACTGATCTGCAACAGACATTGCATAAATAAACCCAGAACATTGGTTACGCACATCTAAAGCTCCAATTGTTGGCATGTCTAACATATCTTGCACTTGCACGCCACCTCCAGGAAAATACATATCTGGACTTAAAGTTGCAAACACAATAAAATCGATATCATCTTTTGTTAAACCCGCTCTTTCAATTGCTATTCTAGACGCTTTAGCTCCCATAACCGCCGTAGTATCTCCTGTTTTTGGATCTATCCAACGTCGTTCTTTTATACCTGTTCTTTCTTCAATCCATTCATCTGAAGTTTCCATGAACTCTTTTAAGTCGTTATTAGTAACAACATTTTCGGGAACATAATAGCCTAGTCCAGTAATTTTTGAATTATACATAATTATATTTTGATTTTTTAATTATTTGCAAATTTGTAATACATAAAAATACTAATTTTTAATAATAAATAAGATACTTGCCAAATAAAATAATATTTCTGTCATCTTGTCATAAAAAACGCTTTGGTATTTTTTTTGAATAGTACTTATCAGAAATAATAAATTAAACAAAATAGACATAAAATGGCAAAAGGAAATATTAATGTATCGGTAGAGAATATTTTTCCACTGATTAAAAAATTCTTATACTCAGATCACGAAATATTTTTACGTGAATTGATTTCTAACGGAACAGATGCAACTTCTAAATTAAAGCATTTAATTGCTATTGGTGAAGCTAAAACGGAATTAGGCGATGCTAAAATTGAAGTGAGTATAGATAAAGATGCTAAGACTATTACAATAAAAGATCAAGGTTTAGGAATGACTGCAGATGAGGTTGAAAAATACATCAACCAAATTGCATTTTCTGGAGCTGAAGAGTTTTTAGATAAATATAAAGACAACGAAGCAGGAATTATTGGTCATTTTGGACTAGGTTTTTACTCTGCTTTTATGGTTGCAGAAAAAGTAGAATTAATTACAAAGTCTTTTAAAGATGCACCTGCTGCACATTGGACTTGTGATGGTTCGCCAGAGTTTACTTTAGTAGAAAGCGATAAAACAGACAGAGGAACAGAAATTATTTTACACGTTGCAGAAGATTCTTTAGACTTCTTAGAAGAAAGTAAAATTGGTGGTTTACTAAACAAATACAATCGTTTTAACCAAGTGCCAATTAAATTTGGAACAGAAGAAATTAACGATCCTGAGTTTACACCTGCAACTACAACAGATGCTGAAGGTAAAGAAACTACAGAGCCTCATAAAAAAATTACTGTTGATAATATCATCAACAATACAGAACCTGCTTGGACCAAAGCGCCTGCAGATTTAAGTGATGAAGATTATGAAAACTTCTACAGAGAATTGTATCCAATGCAATTTGAAGAGTCTTTATTCCACATTCATTTAAATGTAGATTATCCTTTTAACTTAACCGGTATTTTATTTTTCCCTAAGTTATCTCCATCCATGGATGTACAAAAGGATAAAATTCAATTATACCAAAACCAAGTTTTTGTAACGGATAATGTAGAAGGAATTGTTCCTGATTTCTTACAAATGTTAAAAGGTGTGATTGATTCTCCAGATATTCCTTTAAACGTTTCTCGTTCTGGTTTACAAGCAGACGGAGCTGTAAAGAAAATTTCTGGTTACATTACTAAAAAAGTAGCCGACAAATTATCTTCTATATTCAAAAAAGACAGACCAGATTTTGAGAAAAAATGGAATGATATTAAAGTAATTATTGAGTACGGAATGTTGTCTGAAGATAAATTCTTTGACAAAGCGAAGAAATTTGCATTGTACCCAACAGTTGCAGATACGTATTTTACGTTTGATGAATTAATTGAAAAAACAAAAGATTCTCAGACTGATAAAGAAGGAAATCACGTTATTTTATATACATCAAACAAAGAAGCACAACACAGTTATATTCAAGATGCAACAGCTAAAGGATATGAAGTATTGTTATTAGATTCTCCTATTATTTCTCATTTAATGCAGAAATTAGAAGGTGGTGATGCAAAAGTAAAATTCTCTAGAGTTGATGCAGATCACGTAGACAACTTAATTAAGAAAGACGATAACGTAATTTCTAAATTAACTGAGGAAGAAATTGCAACTTTAAAACCAATTATTGAAGGTGCGGTAAATTCTAAAACATATACGGTTCAATTAGAAGCGATGGATTCTGCTGCTTCTCCATTTATGATTACAGTGCCTGAATTTATGCGTAGAATGAAAGAAATGCAAGCTTCTGGTGGTGGTGGAATGATGGGAATGGGTAATTTCCCTGACATGTATAACTTAGTGGTAAATACAAACAGCCCGTTAGTTTCTGAAATACTAAATAATAAAGACGAAGCTGCTCAGAAAGGTTTAATATCTCAGGCTTTTGATTTAGCAAAATTATCTCAAAACTTGTTACATGGTGAAGAGTTAACTAATTTTATAAAACGTTCTTACGCGTTGATTAAATAGTGGCGAATCGCCACAGATAAATTATAAACCTCTCTGTGTATTCAGAGAGGTTTTTTTAAATCATTTTTATAAATAGATTCAAAATGCACTTGAAACATCTTTTTGTTTTTCTTCTGATATTTCTTCATTCGGTTGCAGAATCTACTATCTATTGTCAAGAAAACTCTTCAGAATACTATCAGTCTTCCAAGATAAATCAACAACAAAAAATAAGTTATAAAAACACCAAAATTGGTGCTTTTAATAAGAATACAATAGCTTATAACTACTTTTTAATTTATCTCTTTCAAAATATTTCTCTAAAATTTACTTTTCAAAAGCGAATTCTACTTACCCTAAAATTACAAAAGCAATTGCATTTAGAAATTGCTTTACAAAACAATCAACATATTTTCTTAATCAATAAAATTACAAATAGTAATTTTATTTCTAATGTATATATCGCATAGAACTACCCACTATTCTTTGCAAACGCTGAAAAGCTACAAATGATAAAACTAATGTCTCATTCTTTATCATTATTAATATGTATAAACAGAAAGAAAATCCGCATACAGGAAAATATAACCGTGCAAAATATTGGCTCAAAAAAAAGTTTTTAATGATTATTACCGCATTTATGATTGGATTATCCAACTCAATAAATGAAGAAGATAAATCCATTTTTGGAAATCAAGATAAAATAGAACATCAAGATAAAATAGATTAATTTATCACTATAAAAACCTCTTTGTATTTACAGGAAGGTTTTTATAGTGCACTTTAAAAAAAAAGAAAAAGAATACCATCTAATTTATATGAAGTTTAAAATGATCTTAGACCAAATAAACATCAAAATAACGGATTAAATTCATTTGGTATTAAATCTTATTCTTTTGTGATTTAACTATTTTTGTTAATCAAAATTAATATTTACAATGAAACTAGTAAACACAAACACATTACCAGAAATAGGCACAAGCCATGATGAAGATGTTAAGAAAAAAGTATTTATCGAAAAAGGTATTGTACCTCAATTAATGATGTTTGGGGCTGCAACTTTTAAGCCCGGACAAGCTGTAGAAACTCATAAACATGATACGATGTACGAAGTTTTTTATATACAATCTGGTAAAGCCGAATTTGTTGTTAATGATCAAAAAATGATTGTAATTCATGGAGATTGTATCACCATTGAACAAGGAGAATTCCACTCTATGAGCAATCCATTTTCAGAAAATGTAACTTGGGTTTATTTTGGAATTGCAACAGACAAATAAGATTATTTTTTGATGAACATTTATTTATATATATAATCTGTACAAAATAAAAAAAATATCTTAATTATAAAAAACAGTTCTATTAATTCAGAATTGTTTTTTGATTTTAAAGATAAAAACGAGTAAATTCGTTAAATCTTGTTTTAAAACAATTATAACCTGATTTTAAAAAATTAAAATGAAAAAATTTACGCTATTTGTAATACTTGGTCTTTTAGCAATAAGCTGTAATAAAGAGAAAGAAGTAAGTTCTATAAATGTAAAAAACTGGACCAAAAGATATGCGAATATCAACCCTAAAGATTCTTTAGAATATGGTAAATCGTATCTTTCTATTTACTCTCAAATTTATAGTGTATCAGAACATAAAACACATAGTTTAACAGCAATGGTTAGTTTACGAAACACTAGTGATTCTGATACTATTTACCTTTTAAAAGCGAATTATTATGATACACATGGTAAATTGGTACGTACATATTTTAAGAAACCTATTTATTTAGGTCCTTTAGAAACTACAGAAATAATCATAGACGAAGTAGATACAGAAGGTGGTACGGGTTCTAATTTTATATTTGAATGGAAGACTCCAAAAAACTGTCCAGAACCTTTGTTTGAAGGAATTATGAACTCTACAAAAGGACAACAAGGTTTATCTTTTTCGACACAATCTAAAAGAATTAAATAAAAATAGGTTTTAGATTTTAAAATTATTAATTTATTTAAACTAACTCAAAATGGTACTTAACTTATAAAATAAACCAGATTACTCAATATCATTTTTAAACTCCTTCCCTATTCAATAGCTTTGATATGTAACTATTAAAAAAACATATCATGAAAACGCAATTTGACTTATCAATAAAAACACCTTGTTCAGAAAAGTTCCAGAATTTTACGAAAACCAACAAAGGCGGTTTTTGTAATTCTTGCAGCAAAGAAGTCGTTGATTTCACAAGAATGACTTCTCAAGAAATTATACACTATTTTAAGAAACCCCAAATTAATACTTGTGGCATTTTTAACAAAACACAATTAACATCATATCAAGAGAAAGAAATACCTGAAAATAGATGGCAATTTAGAGCGCTTGCTGGATTAGGATTGTCTTTTATTTCTTTGTTTTCTATAAGCGAGATAAAAGCTCAAGAGAAAAATAACCCCATAGAAATAAATAAAAATAGTAATCAAACTAAAGAAACATCCGTATTACCTGTAAAAAAACAAATTGTTAAAGGAATTATTAGCGATGAGGATGGAGTTCTACCGGGTGTAAGCATCCTTTTAAAAGGAACAACAATTGGAGTTGCCACTAATTTTGATGGCGAGTTTACATTTCCGAAACCTTTAGAAAAAGGTGCTATTTTAATTATTAGTTATTTAGGCTACAAAACCGAAAACGTAGTTATTAAGGAAAAACAATTAAACCTAAAACTGAATTATAACTTAGAACTGAAACTAGATTCTTGTATAATAATGGGTAAAGTGGCTACAAAAGAAGTTTATAAAACCAAACGTTCATTCTGGAAAAGGTTAATTTCTAAAAAATAGTAATGAAAAAAATCCTTTTCCTTTATGTGCTAATATCATTAAAAACATACGCTCAAAAATCTGATTTTAAGCATATCAATTTTGCAAATGCAGACAGTATTGCTAATAGCTATAAAAATGAAAATTTAAAGAGTTTGCCAAAACTTGCACTCCTATTAACTAAAAATTTAGATACGGATGCAGAAAAATTTAGAGCAATTTATATGTGGGTTTCCAAAAATATAAAAGGTGACCATGCTGCGGTTTCTAAAAACACAAGAAAAAGGACACGATTTAAAAATGATTCTATAAAACTAAATCTATGGAACAAATCTTTTAATAAAATCCTCTTTAAAAAATTACTAAAAAATAAAAAGACAGTTTGTACTGGGTACGCCTATTTAATTCGAGAATTATGTACACTAACAAATATAGAAGCTAAAATTATTGATGGATACGGAAGAAGTGCAGAGGTAAATATTGGTGAATTATCAATTCCTAATCATTCTTGGAATGCCATAAAATTGAATACCAAATGGTATTTGGCAGACGCCACTTGGTCTAGTGGTTATACGGATTTGAATAGAAATACTTTCATTTTAGATTATAATGATGGTTACTTTTTAACGGAACCACAGTTGTTTCTTAAAAGCCATTATCCTTTAGTTGAAAAATGGAAACTCTTACAAGATGACGTCTCCTCTACTCTAAATTTTGTAAACGCACCTTTGGTATATGGAGAGACCTTTAAGCTTCAGATAATCACTATTTACCCAATTGAAATGAAAAATAATATTTCTAAAGATGAAGAATTTTTTTTTCAACTTCAAGAAAATAATGAACTCGATTTAAGTCAAATTGATATTCAAATTGAAAATTTTCCCTACACAAAACCAATCTCTATTAAAAGAACCAACAAAAAAATTCATATTAAGTATAAGTTTAAATTTAAAGGGTTTTATGATGTTCATCTTCTATATAAAAAACAAGTAATTGCAACGTACACCTTTAAAGTGGGGCACTAAATAGTATTTTCTTTTATACCGAATGGTATCAACTAAAAAATAAACAGTAAATTTATCTTTTTAAAGATAAAAATATGAAGTGGAAAGGAAATAGAAAAAGTTCTAATGTAGAAGATAGAAGAGGCGTATCATCTAGTAGCAGTTCTGGAGGGTTTTTAAGCGGAGGAATGGGAAAACTATTAATTCCTTTAGTTTTAAAGTTAGTTACTTCTAAAAAAGGACTAATAATTGTAGCTATTGTTTTAGGTGTTATGTATTTTACAGGAAATAATCCTTTAAATTTTCTTACAGGAAACACCAATAATCAAATACAATCTTCATCTACCTACAAAGGAACCGCAAAAGAAAATGAGTTGGCAGATTTTAGTGCTACCATTTTAGCGAATACAGAAGATATTTGGAATCAAATAATACCAAACTACAGAGAGCCAACTTTAGTTCTATTTTCTGGATCTGTAAATTCTGCTTGCGGAAGTGCTTCTAGCTCTACAGGGCCTTTTTACTGCCCAGGTGATGAAAAACTATATATTGATTTAAGTTTTTTTGAAGAAATGGAAAGAAAACTAAATGCTCCTGGAGATTTTTCACAGGCTTATGTAATTGCACACGAAGTGGGACATCACATTCAGAATATTACAGGAATAAATAAAAAAGTACAACAAATGAGAGGTCGTGTTAGTCAGACCGAATACAATAAATATTCTGTAATGTTAGAGCTACAAGCCGATTTTTACGCAGGTGTTTGGGCGCATCACTCTCAAAAAATTAATAAAATGATGGAACAAGGTGATTTAGAGGAAGCACTAAACGCAGCACATGCTATTGGAGATGATAGACTGCAAAAAAACTCTACTGGAAGAGTGGTCCCAGATTCTTTTACACACGGTACTTCTGCCCAAAGAATGCGTTGGTTTAAAAAAGGTTTTGACACTGGTGATGTAAACCAAGGTGACACTTTTAATGCGAGTTCTTTGTAATTTTTACATAAATTTTTTACACAAAAAAAGCTTCAGATAAATTCTGAAGCTTTTTTCATTAATTAAAAAAGGTTAATTATCTCTTAACCATAGTCATAGCTGCTTTCGTTTTTAATTCTTGTCCGTTAACCGACATATTCATATTAATTAAAGAGTTCATTGGAATTCCTGAATTTTTATCAATACTCATATTACCAGAAATTGTACCAGTAGCCACACCAGTTACATCACCAGATAAATCTACTGCTATAATATCACTTGTTATTGATTTAACTGTATATAAAAAAGCCATTTTCATACCTTTCTCCTCTTTCGTCATTGTCCAAGTACTTCCTACACTTAATGCTTCTTTAGGATACACAACATTACTAGATTGTTTTGCCATTTCTGCTACTCCAGGAACATTAGGCTCTACTTTAACCTCTATAATTTCACCTAAATTATTTCCTTTTGCATAAATTACGGCAGTTAACATCGGTCCCATTTGAGCTTTCATCATTTTACCTGCTTCATCTAACTCATCATCACTTTTAGTAGAATCAAAACTCATTGCTTGTCCACCTTGTAACATGTCCATCGTCATCTTAGTAAATTTCATTTCACTATCATACGTATCTTCAGCTACATCCAAAACCTTAATATCCATATTAATATTCATTCCCATAGACATAACAGCTCCCATTTCTTGAGAAATATTCATATCAACGTCATAGGTTGCTCCTTTTTCGTATTTTAATCGAAGTAAAACAGCATCTTGCGCTACACTTAAGTTTGCTGAAATAACTAAAAATAAGACTAACAATTTTTTCATTTTTTTTTTGTTTTTAAGTTTATGATTTTTTGTAGTTAGCGAATATAATATATTGCAATAAAAAAACACTCACAAATTGTGAGTGTTTTTAGTTAATTGTATTTTAATATTTTTCTAAAAATCTTGATCCAGATCCCAAGATTCTAAGATATCTTTTAACGTTTTAATAAACATTCCGCCTAAAGCACCATTTACAACTCTATGATCGTAAGAATGTGATACAAACATTTTTTGTCTAATTCCAATAAAATCTCCCTCTGGAGTTTCTATAACTGCAGGTACCTTTCTAATGGCTCCTAAAGCTAAAATAGCAACCTGTGGTTGATTAATAATTGGTGTTCCCATAATAGAACCAAAACCACCAACATTTGTAACGGTATAGGTTCCGTCTTGAACTTCGTCTGGCTTTAAAGCATTATTTCTGGCTCTACTAGCCAAATCATTTACAGATTTTGTAATACCAACTAAACTCAGCTGGTCTGCATTTTTAATTACCGGAACAATTAAGTTACCGTCAGGTAATGCCGCGGCCATACCTAGATTAATATTTTTCTTTTTAATAATTTTATCACCATCAACAGCAATATTAATTAAAGGATATTTTTTAATTGTAGTTGCAATTGCTTGCATAAATATTGGTGTAAATGTTAGCTTCTCTCCTTCTCTCTTTAAGAAACCATCTTTTACTTTATCTCTCCATTTTACAATATTAGTTACATCAATTTCTATAAACGATTGTACATGAGCAGAAGTCTGTACAGAATCTACCATGTGTTTTGCAATCAATTTACCCATTCTACTCATTTCTATAATTTCATCTCCTCCATTAACAGAAACGGGTATTGCTTTAACAGCAGATCTTGTAACTTGTTTTATTGCTTCTGCTTTTACGGGTGATGCTACTTCTTTCACCGGCACTGCAATTGGTGCTTCTTTAACAGTGTTACCTCTATTCTCTATATAAGTAAGAATATCTTCTTTTGTTACTCTACCGTCTTTACCAGAACCCATAATTGATTCTAATTCGTTCATAGTAACCCCTTCTTTTTCTGCAATATTTCTAACCAATGGTGAGTAAAACTTTCCAGAATCAGAAGTTTTTGAAATAGGAATAGAAACTACTTCAACCGCTTTTTCTAAGGTCTTTTCTACTTCCTCAATATGAGATTCGCTCGCAGCATTTGCAGCAATAGTTGGTTCCTTTTTTATATCATCTCCCTCTATTTCAATTACCCCAATTGTATCTCCAACTGCCACAACATCATCTTTTTGAAATAAAATTTCTATTAAAGTTCCTTCAACTTCAGAAGGTATTTCAGAGTCTACTTTATCTGTCGCAATTTCTACTACAGCTTCATCTAATTCAATGGTATCTCCAACTTCTTTTAACCAAGAAGTTATCGTTGCTTCTGCAACACTCTCTCCCATTTTAGGTAATTTCAATTCAAATCTTGCCATTTCTATCTGATTTTACAAGATGTAAAAATACTAAAAATCGTTGATTTTATAATACTTTTAAAGTAATAAAAAAATTAAATCACAAAATCAACTTTACATTATTCATAATAAACAGAAAGTAAATTATAGCTTTTATAAATTTAATTTAATAAAAATTAAATTTTAATATAATTTACTCAATATTAATTAGAAACATCTATTATTATTTTTATTCAAATAAATAGATAACACTATTAAACAAGCTAGTATAAAAATAGCCTTAAAAAAAAAGTAAACCAATTACTTAACCATCTCATTGAAGAATTAATAAAAAGGAATAAATTAAAAACCATATTTCTATAAAGCGCCCAATGCTGCCAGAACAATAACTAAAGCATATAAGGATAAAGTAATAACAGTAAATACACCAATAAACTTATAATGAGATTTTAACATCTCAAAAGCTTTCATTAAGGTGTCCTCATTTTTTGTAGCCAACGCACTTTTCATTTTCGTAGAAAATTTAAATAAATAATACACTGGAAAAAAATAAATAATAGCTAATACCAAATAAGTTATTGTCATAACCAACCCTAAACTTTCTGGCATATCAGGTTGCATCTTAGCTGCCAAATCAAAAATAGTAGTTGCAAAAACGGCAAAAACCAACATCAACCCAATTAAAACAAAACCTATAATAGATAAGAATTTTGCCCATTTAGCTGTTTCCTTTAAAAAATTTTTAGCCGTACTATTTATTGTTAATTGCTCTAATTGTGTAATCGGATTACTTATCATAATTTAAATTATAAGGTTACTTTAGTTCAAAAATAAACAAAAAAAAGAAGCCACGAATTCACAATTGTATTTTTGTAATTAAGTGGCTAAAAATTAATCAATTTATTCATTATTCAAAAAGGAATAAACATATATTTACTATTTAAACTCAGAAATAGTATTTTTAATTATAGAGATACAATCCATTAATTGTGCTTCATTCATTACTAAAGGAGGTGCAAAACGAATAATATTTCCATGTGTAGGTTTAGCCAAAAGACCATTCTCTTTTAATTTCATGCAAATATCCCAAGCAGTAGAACTATCTTCAGAGTCATTAATTAAAATGGCATTTAACAGACCTTTTCCTCGCACAGATTCCACTAAATGATTATTTTTACAAAACTTCGTTAATTCGTCTCTAAAAATAAGACCCAAAGCTTCTGCATTTTCTGCCAATTTCTCATCAATAACCACTTTTAAAGCTGCTATTGCAACAGCAGCAGCAACAGGATTCCCTCCAAATGTGGAGCCATGATTTCCTGGTCCTATAACATCCATAATGCTGTTATTTGCCAAAACTGCAGAAACAGGATAAGCACCACCACTTAACGCTTTCCCTAAAATTAAAATATCTGGTTTTACATTTTCATGATCTACAGCCAACATTTTACCTGTTCTAGCAATACCTGTTTGCACTTCATCCGCAATAAAAAGCACATTATAATCTGAACACATTTTTTTAGCAGCCGCTAAATAACCATCAGAAGGAACATAAACCCCCGCTTCACCTTGTATCGGTTCTACTAAAAAAGCAGCAATATTATTACTACTTTCTAAAGCCTCTTGCAGCTCTTGTAAATTATCATACTCAATTTTTAAAAATCCTTTTGTATAAGGACCAAAATTTTTCCTAGCCACAGGGTCATTAGAAAAAGAGATTATAGTAGTAGTTCTACCATGAAAATTATTTTCACAAACAATTATTTCAGCCTTATTTTCCTTGATTCCTTTTACCTCATATGCCCATTTTCTAGCTATTTTTAAAGCAGTTTCAACCGCTTCAGCCCCAGTATTCATTGGCAATAATTTATCAAAACCAAACAATTCGGTAGCAAACTTTTCATATGTACCTAACACATCATTATAAAATGCACGTGAGGTTAATGTCAAGGTTTTTGCTTGATTCACCATTGCATCCACAATTTTAGGATGACAATGTCCTTGGTTTACAGCAGAATATGCAGATAAAAAATCATAATATTTTTTTCCTTCAACGTCCCAAACATAAACACCTTCACCCTTACTTAAAACCACTGGAAGTGGATGATAGTTGTGTGCTCCATATTTGTTCTCTAATTCAATCGCTTCTTTCGAAGTTAATTTGTCTAAAACAGTCATTTTTTTTTCGTTTTAAATGTTTATAATAAAATAACCATTCCTGTTCTACCTTTATCTTTTTAGTAAATACTAAAAATTCAGCGTGGGAAAGAAATCATCCCCGAAGTTTAGCAAAAGTAATCAATTAATATCTTCAAATAAAAATTATTTGGGCGTTACCTAAAGGTCGTGCTTTACACTATATCTTTTTTGTTCTTTCATATAAAAATAACCTAAGTAAGATAATTATTTTAATTGACTATTAATTACATCCATTAACAAAAAAGGATGCCGTTTCAATCACTAACGCAAAAAAATAAGGACATCTATAATAAAACATTGAACATAACATGCACAAAGTTTAATAGTTCCGTTCACAAATAGAAAATAAAGCTGTTTAAAAGGCTACAAACTTTGTCTTTCTGAAAATATATAGGTAATTTAATTTATAAAAATCCAATATAAATTAACCTCAATTCAAAACGAATTATTAAAACAGTCTTTTCATAAATATAATTATAAAACGTAGAAAGCACTAATTTAGAACAATTACTCTCAAAAACATATGTATACAATCCAATAAAAAAGGTGCTTATTAAATATAAACACAAAGGGGCCACGATTCGAACAATAAATCCTACACATTTTATATAAGCCCATAAAAAATATCTAAAAAGGATTAAACCTTGTCATGCTGAACTTGTTTCAGCATCTAAATATAAAGAAGTTCCAATGGCCGAATGTTTTTTTTGCGTTCAGTTTTGTCATTTCGGATCAACACAAAAAGTTGTGGAGTAAACTAAAAAAGAAGAACTTTGACTTTAAAATTATTTCTATTTTGGATACTTCAATTGAACTTGCTAAATTACTACTACCTGAAATTCTTGTTGATTATTTTAAATTAACCAAACATGAGGTAAAACAAGGAGAACTACATTTCCATTTTACAGAATTAAATACAATTCCTGATGAATTCATAGGACTAAAATTAAGTTCTAAAGGCTTTTTTCCAGAAGCAACTATTCAAGATTTTCCAATCCGAGGTAAAAACGTTTTTCTACATGTTATTAGAAGGCGTTGGATTGATGATAATTCTAAAAAATTAGTGATAAGAGATTGGCAATTAGTAGCAAAAGGCACTAGAATTACTAGTGAATTTGCTGCTTTTTTAAAACAAATCAGTCTGTAATAATGCTTCAAGTACATCTGTTGTAGCAACCTTTTACGGAGTAAGCCCTAGAAACTTACAGAGACGATACAAAGATTATTTAAGTGATTTTAAGCTATGGAACCAAAAACCGCATGCTGAACAATGGTTGCTTTTTCCTAAAAATATTGGAAGTTATCTTTCCATAGATGAACCAGCATTTTCTAATGGAGATTTATATACTATAGTGACTAATAAAAATGCGAATGGAAAGAAAGGTGCTTTAATAACTATGATTAAAGGGACTAAAGCTGAAGATGTTATTAGAATTCTTCATAAAATAGCTTTAAAACAAAGAAAAAAAGTAATTGAAGTAACCTTAGACATGGCATGAAACATGCGGTTAATCGTTAAAAAATCATTTCCAAAAGCAGTATTAGTTATAGATCGATTTCATGTGCAAAAATTAGCTTTAGATGCTTTGCAAGAAATAAGAATTAAACATCGTTGGGAAGCAATAGATAAAGAAAACGACGCCATAGAAAACGCTAGAAATAACTCCTTAAAATATGTTCCTGAACTACTACCAAATGGAGATACTCTAAAACAATTATTAGCTAGAAGTAAATATCTATTATATAAATCTAGTAACAAGTGGACTAACACCCAACAGGAAAGAGCTGAAATACTTTTTAAAAATTATTCAGATATAGAAAAGGCATACAATTTATGTCAAAACTTATCCTGGATTTATAATCAAACAAAAGATAAAACTGTTGCCTTAATTAGACTTGCTAAATGGAATGAAAAGGTAAAACAAGCGAAGTTTAAAAGCTTTAATAGCATTGCTAGAACAAGATCTATACATAATCAGAATATACTCAACTATTTTGACAAGAAGTACAAATGCTTCCGAATAACGAAAATAAACTATAATATTATAATTAGAATAAACAAATATGATAAAATTCCAACAAACCCCGTTGAGTTTATCGCAAAAAAAAACCTCAATTCGTAAGAATAGAGGTTTAAAGAAAGGCGGCGACCTACTCTCCCACATAAATGCAGTACCATCGGCGCGATTGGGCTTAACTTCTCTGTTCGAGATGGGAAGAGGTGAGCCCCAATGCTATAACCACCCTAAAATTTTCAGTTGAATAACTTCAACTGTATAAGTTAACATATGGTAAAATAATATCGTTTTTTTCGTAATAAATAAAGAGTCTGTGCTCCCGCCTTTCGGCGGGAAGCGTACATAAGTCTATGGGTTATTAGTATCACTTGGCTATGACATTACT